>NZ_QQXJ01000001.1:2113024-2120976 GCF_004348785.1 Stenotrophomonas sp. TEPEL | reverse complement strand
GGCTCTGCACGCCAGCCAGGACCTGTTCCAGATAGCGCATCGGCACCACCGGCCGATGCATCTGCTCTGCCACCCTGCCCCAGCTCGCGCGCAAGGAAGGGCGCCGTCCTGCTGCCCTTGGCGCGCGCCACCTGCTGCGGCGTTCCCTTCGCCACGATGGTGCCGCCCGCAGCGCCTGCGCCAGGTCCGACGTCAATCACCCAGTCCGCCTGCACGACCGCGCGCATGTCATGTTCGATCACCACCACCGTATTGCCCGCGTCCACCAGTCGCTGCAGCTGCACAAGCAGCCTGTCCGCGTCCGATGCATGCAGGCCGGTGGTGGGTTCGTCCAGTACGTAAAGCGTGCGCCCGCGCTGGCTGCGCTGCAGCTCGGTGGCCAGCTTGATGCGCTGTGCTTCGCCGCCTGAAAGCTCCGTGGCCGGCTGGCCCAGCCGCAGATAGCCCAGGCCGATCTCCTGCAGCAGCTGCAGCGGGCGGGCAATGGCCTCTTCCTCGTTGAAGAACGCGTGTGCCTGGTCCACCGTCATCTGCAGGACCTCGGCGATGTTGCGCTCATTCCACAGCACCTTCAGCGTGGCCTCGTTGTAGCGCGCGCCATGGCAGGTGGGGCACGGCGCATAGACGCTGGGCATGAACAGCAGTTCGACGCTGACGAACCCCTCGCCTTCGCAGGTCTCGCATCGGCCCTTGGCCACGTTGAACGAGAAACGGCCGGCATCGAAGCGCCGGCGGCGCGCGGCGGGCGTGGCGGCGAACAACTTGCGCACGTGGTCGAACAGCCCGGTATAGGTGGCCAGGTTGGAGCGTGGCGTACGTCCGATGGGTTTCTGGTCCACCTGCACTACCCGCTGGATGGCGTCCACATCTCCGGCCAGCCGGCCCCGGGTCGCTTCGATCACGGTCGGCGGGTCGGTGGGCGCACTCTCGGCGCTGTTGTCTTCGGGCTCATGCCCCAGGTGCAGCAGCACCAGCTCGGGCAGTGCCTGCGCCATCAGGCTGGATTTGCCTGACCCCGAGATGCCGGTCACTGCGGTCAGCAGCCCCAGCGGCACCTGCGCATCCACACCCTGCAGGTTATGGCGGTGGATGCCCTTCAGTTCCAGCCAGCTGCTGGCGCTGCGCTGCCGGCTGGCCGCCGCAGGCACCTGGTCGAACAGATAGCGGGCGGTGCGCGACTCCTGGACCTTGCGCAGGCCGTCGGGCTCGCCACTGTAGAGAACGCGCCCGCCGTGCTCACCCGCCTCCGGGCCGACATCCACCAGCCACTGCGCGCGGCGCATCAGCTCCAGGTCGTGCTCGACAACGAACACCGAGTTTCCGCCGTCGCGCAACCGGTCCAGCGCGTCGTACAGCGCCTGGCTGTCGGCGGGGTGCAGGCCGGCCGAGGGTTCATCAAGCACGTACAGCACGCCAAACAGCAACGAGCTGAGCTGCGTGGCCAGCCGCAGGCGCTGCAGTTCGCCGGCCGACAGGGTTGGCGTGGCGCGATCCAGCGAGAGGTACCCCAGGCCCAGGCCTCGCAGCTGGTGTACGCGCGCCATGACGCCGCCTGCCAGCCGCTGCGCGGCCAGGCGCTTCTCTTCCGACAGGGCCGAGGTCAGCCGCACGTCGGGGGCTCCAGCGTGGACAGGGCGACCGCCTGCAGCCCGCTGCGTGCGATCGCGTTTGGTGGCGCTACCGCTGGTACGCGCGCCGTGGCTGTGCGCGCTGAAATCGCCCTGCGCGATGGGCTCCAGCAGGTCCGCCAACTGGTCCAGTGGCAGCCGCATGAACTCGCCGATATCCACGCCGGCAAAGGTGACCGAAAGCGCTTCCGGCTTCAGGCGCTTTCCGTGACAGGCGGGGCACAACCGGCCTTCCATGTAGCGCGAAACGCGCTTGCGCATCAGCGCGCTCTGGGTGTTGGCAAAGGTGTGCAGCACGTAACGACGCGCACCGGTATAGGTACCCATGTAGCTGGGTTCCAGCTTGCGCTTCAGCGCGGCGCGGGTCTCTGCGGGCGTGAAGCCGGCATAGACCGGCACGGTTGGCGTTTCCTCGGTGAACAGGATCCAGTCGCGGTCCTTCTTGGGCAGCTTCTTCCACGGCACATCGATGTCGTAGCCCAGCGTGACCAGGATGTCGCGCAGGTTCTGGCCATGCCATGCCGGCGGCCACGATGCGATGGCGCGTTCACGGATGCTCAGCGACGGATCCGGAACCATCAGCGCTTCGGTCACCTCGTACACATGCCCCAGGCCGTGGCAGGTGCTGCAGGCGCCCTGCGGCGTATTGGGCGAGAAGTCCTCGGCGTACAGCATGGGCTGATTGGCCGGGTAGGCCCCGGCGCGCGAATACATCATGCGTACAAGGCTGGACAGCGTGGTCACGCTGCCCACCGAGGAACGTGCATTGCTGGCGCCGCGCTGCTGCTGCAGGGCAACCGCTGGCGGCAGGCCGTCGATGGCATCCACATCGGGCACGCCCGCCTGGTCGATCAGGCGCCGCGCGTACGGCGCTACGGACTCGAAGTAGCGCCGCTGCGCTTCGGCGAAGACGGTACCGAAGGCCAACGACGACTTGCCCGACCCCGACACCCCGGAGAACACCACCAGTGCATTGCGCGGAATGGAGACATCGACATTCTTGAGGTTGTGCTCGCGCGCGCCGCGCACCTCCACGCAACCGCTGGCTGCGGCAGCGCATGAGGATTCACCGAAAGGGTTGTTGGACATCGTTGCGTTCCTGCAGGCAGTGAGCGGTGCGCCCTGGAGCGCGCCCAAGGACGCATTTTCGCTGCTGCGAGGTGAATGTGGTGAGGGCGCGGCCGAAGCGCGTGCACCGCGCCCTCATCCTGGGCTGAGCTCAGCCCGCAGGCTGCATCCCACCGGGCGCTGCCCGGCGCGACGCCGCCAGATACCGGCAGTACTTGCCGATGAAGATGCCGGTGAAGCCGCCAGACAGCAGGAGGTAGGCGGCGCTGAAACCTGCGTTGCTGCTCAGGCCGGGCGCCACGGCCAGCGCCGTTTCAAAACCGTACTTGATGACGAACGTGACCAGCAGCAGCGGCAGCAGGCTGTAGTCGGCACTGCGCCACAGCGTGCCCGTGGAGGCGTCCATGGTCAGCGTTGCCCGGCGCAGCAGCAGCCAGCCCAATGCCGCGCCCACGCAGATGCCGGCCAGCCATTCGCCCCACGCGACCGGCGAGCCGCCATAGCGGTGGCTGATGGACCAGATGCCCCAGACGCTGAACAGCGCCGGCACGATGGCCAGCTTCGTCAGCGAGGTCTGCCCCGGCCGCATGGCCGCGATGCCGCGCGAGACCAGGAACACCAGAAGCACCCAGACCCAGATCGGGGTCTGCGAGAGAAGTTGCTGCAGCAGGTTCACGGGATGTCCTTTCGGTGAGTGCCGGCCAGGCAGGCGGCGGTGGCGCTCACTATTGGCGGTGCGCGTTGGCCGGACAAGTGACAGGTGTCAGCGATGCAGCGTGCACCCTGCCCTGCGCAGGGTGATCCCGTACAATTGCCCGCCGACGCGCCGTGATGAGGCCCAGCTTTCCAGCTGGCGCGGCCGCAGGCTGCCCTCGCAGGTACCGGCGACAGTTGGCGTGGCTATTCAAGGAAGAGGCGATGAACCGGCAGGCTGAGCACAGGCGTACCACCATGGCCCCTTGCGGCAATATGCAGGGATGGGGCGTGACACAGGCGGCGCAGTTCCGCCCTGCCGCCGGTTCCGGCGCTGCATGCACGCTGCACAGCAGGTGTGCGCATGGAGAATGAGGACTCCCTGTTTTTCACCTGTGGCGTGGCCGTAAGCGCGGGCACCCTCGTCGTTCCTGCGCAGTACAACGCCCTGCCGCAGGAGCGCATGTCCAGAGTCGCGTTCTGCTTCGACGGGGACTGGGTCTACAACGATGTTGATATCGACGTGATCGGTGCTGTCTGTTTCAGGCCGAGCGACAACAGCCTGTGGATGCTTGGGCGACACGGCAATCTGCGCCGTGTGGCGTCAGGTGCGGCGGACTTCACGCTGGCCAACATCCGCGGGAAGTTCCAGAACAGTCGCATCGACACCGGCCGACGTGGCGAGCTGCTGTGCATACGTGCCATCGAGGACGAGCTTTATATCTGCGGCCAGTCTTCCCAGGTGTACCGGCACGTGGATGGGGTGTGGACGGACGTCAGTCCACCCTGGGCATGTATCGGTTCCCCTGCACTCGAAAGCCTGGATGGCCTGTCGTCGAGCGACATCTACGCAGTGGGCCAGAACGGCGCCCTCCTGCACTACGACGGCACGCACTGGAGCATCCTGGCGTCGCCAACCAGTCGCCCCCTGTCGCGCGTGCTGTGCGGGCGTGGCGATGAGGTGTACGCATGCGGCAATGACGGCCAGCTGCTGGTCGGTAACCGCAACGGCTGGCGCACACTCAATACCGGCAGGAGCGTGCATTTCTGGGACATGGCACTGTACGACGGGCACCTGTACATCGCGCATCTGCGCGGGCTCATCCGGTATGACGGGCAGGACTTCGTGGATGTCGACACAGGCATCGTCCCTGCCCCCGGCGGCCACAAACTCGACGTGTGCGACGGCCTGCTCTACTCCTTCGGCATCGACGACATCCTCGTGTTCGATGGCAAGCGGTGGCAGCGGATTGTCTGCCCGCATAACACCTGAAAGGAGCGTTGCGCGAAGGCGTCTGCAAGGGTGTCTTCCCCCAAAGGCTGGCGCACCCCCACTGTGCCCCGCCCATCATGCTGGCACCGCCTTCAGTGTTGACCCGCCGTATGTGCAGGACGCACGCTAGGCTCCTCCATCGGAACCGGTTCTGGAAATGGCGAACATGGCAGTGAAGCGCACCTTTGCGGTGGGTGAGGTACTGGTTTCGCGCCAGGGCGACGGCGCCTGGCAGGCGGTGAAGGTTCTTGAGGTGGATACGTGGCCTGATGGCAGCGATACGCTGCAGTGCCTGCTGTACCAGCCCATCGCCACCCCGCCCACAGCGGCGTCATTCCGTTCTCCGGATGATCCCGGCATCCATGGTCCCATCAGCGCAGCCGGGTTCGCCGAGGGCTGGGAGGTGCTGTGCACGGCCCCCATCGAAGAGGCCGATATGGCCGGCTTCATCGCGTACCTGAAGATGACAGACTTCGGGCGTTACCTGGAGGTGACTCAGCAGGATGCAGGCGTGTTGGTTTCCCAGGCCAACGCGTACTACCAGGCTGCTTCAGCCTTGGACGAGGAAGGCAAGAAGCTCGAAGCGATCGACACCTATACCCAAGCGATCGACCTGTTCCCGATGTTCTTTGAAGCCGTCGACAACCGCGCCTTCCTGCATATGGAGTTGGGCGACTACGCCACGGCGCTGCGTGGATTCGACGAATCGCTCCGCATCAACCCGGATGGCAACTCCGCATTTTTCTCCCGTGGCGAGTGCCTGCTGAGGCTGGGAAGGCTGGAAGAGGCACAGCACGTGTTCGAGGAAGGCAAACGCCGCTTCTCCGAGCATCAGGAGATGTACAGCCGCTACCTGGCCCATACCCTGGAGGAGAAGCGAAAACGAGGGAAGGTCGGCGTCCTCGCCACGTCCAACGCCAACGCCCGACCGTGGTGGAAGATCTGGCGCTAGCGATTCCTCAGCCGTCATCGGCGACCTGATCCGGAATGCGATGTCCCCAAAAATAGCGGACGCCGCTTTCGAACCTGCTGGCGTGGGGGCTTTCAATAAACCCTTGCAGAATGGCCACTGCCTGCGCCGGCCTGAAAACCCCCTCACGATAGAAGGAGGAGCAGTCGATGCCGGTCGCACACTCGAAGCGCCGTCGAAGCTCGAACGGGAAGCAGGGTTCCCGCAGGCGCTGCAGCATCCGCCGAGCCAGGCCAACCACGCCCAGCAACTCACCGCCGCAGACGCAGATCTGGTCGGTACCGAACCCCTCTGCCAGTGCGGCGCATCTGTCCAGTACCGCCTGGCGGTAGTGCTGCAATGAGTCGTAGGCCTGGTGGTCGCAAAGTTCGTATCCCGTTTCCAGGCAGCCGGACAGATGCACCGGCAGCATCTCGGCGTCGCTGAAGGTCGCGACCCGTTCGAATGCAGCCAGAACAATGGGCATGTCGGCCAGCTTTCCACGCCGCGTGAGTACTGCACCCCAGGCCAATGTGCGTTCAAAGCCCACATCTTCGGTTGCGAGTCGCGCGGCGATGGTGTCGACAACCGAGGCCGGCCCGGCGTCGCCCAGCAGCTCCGCGCAGAGTCGTCGCATTACCGGATGGGGGTCCGCACCACCGAGCCCGACCAGGCGTGGCAGCAGGCTGAAATCACCGTGCTTTGCCCGGCTCAGCGCGTCCAACCACCCAATATGGTCACCTGCCTGCGGCAGTTGCCCACCTTCCGTTCCGGCAGGCGTCGCCAGCCCACCCGGGTAGGCAAAATATCCGCGCCCCTGCCAGTCCACCATTTTGGGGGCTGCGCCAAGACTCGACAGCATTGTTCTTCCTCACGCACTGTGTAGTTGCTTCCGTGGCTCCACGCCCCGCGCGCACTATAGTGCCAGCCGCCACAAGGACGGGGCGGCGCTCCTGCCCCGTATCTGCCTGGGTTCCGCGCGCGTCGCGCCTGCTGTCGGGACGTTGGATGGCGTGTTCGCCCGCAACCGTGTGCGTCACAAGCCGGAAGACCCCCTGCTTATGGGCAGGCCCCCGCCCTGCTGGCAGGCACTCGGGCGCCGCCATTATCGTGACGCGTCACACCTCATCATCCTGCGACCATCGGGCCAGGTTCTGCTGTGTGGTTTCGATACCGGTCCACGGGTCCTTGCGGCGTCGCTTGAGCTTGGCCGGCACGTCCTTGATGGTGAATGCGTCTGCCCGCGTGAGCTTGCCCAGCTCGCTCCATGCGATGGGCAGCGCCACCGGAGCCCCCGGCCGCCCCCGAAGCGAATAGGACGCCACCGCCGTAGCACCGCGGCCATTGCGCAGGTAGTCGACGAAGATCCGCTTGTTGCGCAGACGCTTGGTGGCCGTTGCCAGAAAGCGATGGGGTTCGGACTGCGCCAGCGCATCGGCAAAGCCCTTTGCGAAGCGCTTGGTCAGATCCCAGTCGCATCCCGGGTTCAGAGGCACCACTACATGCAGGCCCTTGCCGCCGGAGACCCGCAGGAACGATTCCAGCTCCAGCTGGGCCAGCAGTTTGCGGATATCGTTGGCCGCCTTTTTGACCTCCGCGAACGGGACGTCCGGACCAGGATCCAGGTCAAACACCACCCGGTCGGCTCTGTCGGGATTCCCGGCGCGGCTGCCCCACGGGTGGAACTCCAGGGCGTTGAACTGCACCAGTTCCAGCAGGCTGGCCGCGTCGCGTACGACCAGGTAGTGGGCGTTGATTCCACTGTCTTCCTTCAACCTGACCGAGTCGACCAACTCCAGCCCGGCGGTGTGGTGCTTCTGGAAGAAGCAGGGTTTGCCGGTGCCGGCCGGGCAACGAATGATCGACAGCGGCCTGTCGATCACCTCTGGCAACACATGATCCATGACGGCGGAGTAGTAATCCCAGACGTCCTGCTTGGTGTAACCGTCACCCGGGAACAGCACCTTGCTGGGGGACGACAATCCCGGCGGCGCCCGATGCGCGTGTGAGGCGGCCTTTGCCCTGCGGGAAGCCGGTGCCGCTCCGGCCTGCGGCCGACCATTGGCCTTGCCTTGCGCGGGCCGATCCGAATCACCCAGGTCGGACACGTCCTTGTCCCTCCTCACCGCCTTGAGCGAGGCTTGACGCAGCAGGTGCTGGCCGCCGATGCCCCGGTAGAACACCTCGACGACGAAACGCGGTGCAAACCATGTCGCGGCCCGCAGATCCGTGTCTTCGGTGGGCACATGGGCGGTGGGCTTTCTGCTGCCACCGCCCTGCAGCATCCGGCTGATCTCTGTGATCAACTGGTCTGAAAACCCGGCGCCCACCCGCCCAACAT
>NZ_QQXJ01000001.1:1890303-2112924 GCF_004348785.1 Stenotrophomonas sp. TEPEL | reverse complement strand
CCTCTGACAGTTTCCGGTGGCGTCCACCCACGGAAAAGAAAAAGAAGAGCAGAAGCAAACGCCGNTCGCTGGAACCCTAGGCGACCGCCTCGACCACCAGCGCACTGCCCTGCACCGCCACCACCCGCACTAGCGTGCCGGCCGGCAGCTCCGGCCCACTCACCTGCCACGACGCGTCGTCGATGCTGACCCTGCCCAGCCCGGCAACGATGGCCTGCTGCAAGGGCACCACCCGCCCGACCAGTTGTTCAGCGCGGCGGTTCAGCAGCGGTGCGTCGCTCTGCCGCGCACGCGGCTTGCCCCAGTGCCGGTAGCACTGGATCGACAGCACGCTCAGCACCACGAAAGCGACCACCTGCCACAGCACCGGGATATCGGCGAACACCGCTACCAGCGCGAACACCGCCGCCGCACCGATGCCGATCCACAGCATGAACGCGCCGGGCGCCAGCGCTTCGGCGGCGAACAGCAGCAAGGCCAACGCACCCCAGGCAACGACTTCCCAGCGCATGTCAGCCTCCGATCGGTGGCGGCCGCTTTGCCGGCGGCCGGGTTTCCTGGTTGGACAGGGCCTGCTTGGCCAGCTCGGCCACGCCGGCGATCGAACCGATCACTCCGCTGGCCTCCATCGGCATCAGCACCAGCTTCTGGTTCGGCGACGTGGCCAGTTCCTTGAACGCTTCCACATACTTCTGGGCGATGAAGTAGTTGATGGCCTGGACGTCGCCGTCGGCGATCGCCGCCGACACCACCTGGGTCGCCTTGGCTTCGGCTTCGGCCAGGCGCTCGCGTGCTTCGGCGTCGCGGAATGCGGCCTCGCGCCGCCCCTCCGCTTCCAGCACCGTGGCCTGCTTCTCGCCTTCGGCACGCAGGATCTCGGACTGCCGCGAACCTTCCGCCTCGAGGATCTGCGCGCGCTTCTCGCGCTCGGCCTTCATCTGCCGTGCCATCGCATCGAGCAGGTCGCGCGGCGGCTGGATGTCGCGGATCTCGATGCGGTTGACCTTCACGCCCCACGGGTTGGTCGCATGATCGACCACGCTCAGCAGCTTGGCGTTGATCACCTCGCGCTGGCTGAGCGATTCATCCAGGTCCATCGAACCGATCACGGTACGGATGTTGGTCTGCACCAGGGCGATCATCGCCACTTCCAGCACCGATACCTCGTAGGCGGCCTTGGCCGCGTCCAGTACCTGGAAGAACACCACGCCATCGACGCGCACGGCGGCGTTGTCCTTGGTGATCACTTCCTGGCCGGGCACGTCCAGCACCTGTTCCATCATGTTCACCTTGCGCCCCACCCCGTAGACGATCGGGATCAGGAAATGCAGGCCGGGCGACATGGTGTGGGTGTAACGGCCGAACCGCTCGACGGTCCATTCATAGCCCTGTGGCACCATCCGCACAGCCTTGAACAGGATGACCACGGCCACCAAGGCCAGTACCGCACTGAAGAACATGGTCGGGAACATCGCGCTTTCCTTATGGGAGACGTCCGGAGCCCAGCATAGCGCGTGGCTGCAGGCGATGCGGGTACCGCACGTTGCAGCCGAAAGCGGCCGAGCATGGCCCGGCGCTGCAGGATCAACCCGCTCAGATCCGGGTCGTGGCCAGGAAGCGCTCGCGGTCCTGCTGGGTCTGCCGGCGGATCTCGGCCAGCGCCTGGCTTTCGGTCGCCTCCAGCATGGCCTCGAACAGGCGCTGGAAGTGATGCCGCATAGCATTGCGTGCAGCGACGGGATCGCGGGCGCGCAGCCCCTCGAAGATCGCCATGTGCTCGTCGGCGCGGCTGGCACCATCGTCATGGCACACCCGTGCATAGACCTCGGTGACCCGCGGCAGCTCGCTGCGCATGCGCCAGATCTGCTGCACGAGATACTCGACCACCGGGTTGCCCGACAGGCGGGCAATAGCCAGGTGGAAGCGGCGGTCGTAGTCGCCGGCCTCTTCATCGGTAAGGTCACGCCGGCACAGCGCTTCAGCCAGCACCTGCAGCTCGGCGATGCCGGCCTCATCGATATTGCTTGCCGCCAGCGCTGCAGCTTCCGCTTCGAACACGGCACGCGCCGCGGTCAGGTCGAAGGCGCTGATATCGGGCAGCCCGCCGGCAGCCTGGGCCGGGCGCGGCTTCACATAGACGCCCGAACCGATGCGGATCGCGATCCAGCCCTGCGCTTCCAGGGCGATTTCCGCCTCACGGATGGTGACCCGGCTGACGCCGAAGCGTTCGGCGAGTTCACGTTCGCCCGGCAGGCGCGAACCCGACGGATATTCGCCATCCTCGATCAGCTTGCGGAGCTTGGCGGCGATGGTCTGGTAGAGACGGTTGGCGGACATGCGGCTGACCCTTGGCGGTTCCCTCCGGGCCCGTCCCCGGCCACCGGGCACGGTGCGGGTCCGGTTGGAGCGACGGCGCGACCATTGGCCGCGCCGCCCTGTTCAGAACTTGTATCGTACACCGAAATACGCGCGCCGCCCGTAGCTCACCACCTCGCGGAAATTCCCGTAAAGCGGCTGGTACGCCACGCGTGGCTCGTCGGTCAGGTTCATCAGTTCCAGCGACAGTGACAGCTGCTTGTTCACCCGGTAACGCAGGCGCAGGTCGACGCTGGTGTTGTCATCGTAGTAGCGGTTCTGCTGCGCCGTGTTGCCGGTGAAGTCCTGGTAATAGTGCGAACGGAACTTGCCGATGGCCTGGATGTTGAAGCGGCCCACATCCCAGTAAAGGGAACCGGACAGCACGTGCCGCGAGAATCCGCTCAGGCCGGCCGGCGGAACGATGGCCGGAATGATCGATCCATCGGCGGCCAACTGCTCGCCCAACCGCGAATCCTGCGTCTGGTAGTCGGCGTCGGCATAGTTGTAGCTGACCTTGAAGCCAAGGCCATCGAGCGGCTTGGGCAGGTACGAGAACCGGTGGGTGGCACTGAGCTCGATACCGGTCAGGGTGCTGTCTTCATCGGTGGTCACCTGCTGGCGCACCGGTACGGTCACCGTCTGTCCGTTGAGGGTGTAGGTCTCCGGCACAAGCGCGGTGGCGGTGCCGCCGTTGAACTGCTTCCAGTACACCGCACCGGCCAGCAGCGTGTCCGGGTTGGCATACCACTCAAGCGAGACATCGCCGTTCCAGGACATCAGCGGCTGCGCAGCCGGATTGCCACTGGCACTGATGTCGTCCAGCGCGTCGGCCAGGCCGGTATAGGTGGCATCGCTGCTGACATTGATGGTTCGCCCGGCACCGAGTGCGGCGATGTCCGGGCGTGACATCGCCCGGTACGCGCCCACCCGCAGCAACAGGTCCGGCTTCAGCTCGAACGCGGCATTCAGGCTGGGCAGCAGCTTGTCGTTGCCCGCCTTGAACACCTGGGTGGTGAAATCACCGGTGGGTTGCAGGCGGATCGTGCCGTCGCCGTTGTCGATGACCGCCAGGTCGGTGCGCACGCCTTCCGAACGCACGTCGGTCTTGACCCAGCGCAGGCCGACATTGCCGGTGACCGGCAGGCCGAACAGCGTGCTGCTGAATTCCCCCATCAGGTACAGTGCGCGGGTTTTCTCGGTCACATCGACGTTGTTCGGGTCCTGGAAGTCCGGGTCCAGGCCACTGTCGCTGGTGCCGCGGAAGGACGCGTAGAGGCAGCTCGGATCGAAGTACGCCCACGAGGAGATCGTATTGCCGCTGGCCGCATCCATGAAGTCGTCCTGCGGGAACGGTGCACGGCAGGCACGGTTGGCGGCGATGATCTTCGCCTTGTCGGCCGCTACGCGCTGGTCGTAGTCGGTCACCAGGGTGTTGTCGCGCAGGCGGTAGTCGGCCTGGCTGGCGCGCACGCCGCCCTTGATGCGGGTGAAGAAACCCGACTCGGGCATGAAGCTGGCATCGAAGCGGCCGGCCTTGATCTTGTGGTCGTTCTCGGTCGCGCTGGAGGTCACCCGCGCCGCGCCGGTGTAGGCATCCCAGTTGTTCGGGTCGAAGTTCGGCGCCAGCGCGACGCTCGGCACCTCGCCATGCCAGTCCCAGTCGTAGTCGACATAGCCGGTGGCGCCGCTGCTGATGCCCGGCACGAGGGCATTGTTGACGTCGCGCTGGTTGGCGCGCAGCCGGGTCATGCGCTCGCTGTCCAGGCGGTTGGTATGCGAATAGGAAAGATCGGTGGACAGCTCCCAGGCCGGGCTGGGGCGCAGGATCAGATTGAGGCCACCACCGGTGTATTCCTCGCCGCGCCAGTAGCGGTTGGAGGTCGAATCGATGGACGTGCTGCCATGCAGGTGGCGGACGATGCCGTCCTGGTCCACCTCGCGCTGGGTGATGCCGCGTCGTGCATTGGACAGGCTCAGGTCGCTGCGGTCCTCGTCCCAGTTGCGCTCGGTATGTTCGAAATCGAGGTTGACCTCGACCACGTCGTTGGGCCGCCATTGGATCGCCGCGAATTCGCTCTGGCGATCATTGCGTTCCTGCTTCAGGCGATAGATGCGGCTGCTTGGCACCAGGTAGTACGGCGCGCCGTTGGCGATGGCCTGGGCGCTGACTTCATTGCAGTTGGCATTGGCCACGTTCTGCCTGCCATCGCAGGCATACCAGGTGGAGCCGCTGGTGATGCTCTCCTCCGGATCGGTGCCTTCCAGCCGCTGGATGCCCAGCGAGATGCCGAGCTTCTGGCCGTTGCCGAATTCGAACTGGTCGATGTAGCTGGCGGTACCGCGATAGCCGATGCCATCGTCGTTGCGGTACTTCTTGTCATACTCGGCCCAGCTGCCGCGCAGATCGATCTGCGCCGAGCGCTTGCCGTACTCCAGCGGCTTGACCGTCTCCAGCCCGATGGTGCCGGCAACACCGCCTTCGATGATGTCGGCACGCTGGGTCTTGTAGATCGCCACCGTATTGATCAGCTCGGCCGGGAACATGTTGAAGTTCACCGAGCGGTCGCCGCTGCCGTTGGTGATTTCGCGGCCGTTGAAATTGGTGCTGCTGAGGAAGGCGCCGAGACCGCGGATCGAGATTTCCGATGCACCGGTCTTGTCGCGGGTCGAGGCGGCACCGGTCAGCGTTTCGATCGCATCGGCCAGCGATGGCGCGGGCAGGTCGCCGATGTCATCGGCCGACAACACATCGGCGATCACCGTGTCGTCGCGTTTCTTGTTGATCGAGCTCTGCATCGACTCGCGGATGCCGGTGACCTGGACCTGGTCCAGGGTGGTGGCGTCCTGCCCGGAGCCGCTACCGGCAGACTGCGCCTGCACGGCCGGTGAAGCCGCCAGCGCAGCGAGCAGTGCCACGATCAGCGGTGTGGGTGACAACGGTGTACGACGTACAACTCCGGCAGGTTGCCGCATGGTGTTCCTCCTCCCAAAGGATCGCCCGGACGGTAGGCGTGGGACGCAGCTTCGACACGCCGACACCGAAATGTCAACCAACTGGACTGGATTTTTCGTAATACCTTTGATTCAGACCGGTTGCCCGGCATCTCATGTGCTGATGCAGCATGACTTTGCGCGCGACGTGGCTTACAACACACCTACCAAGTGGTATGCACACCCACTCCGAAACCGCGGCATCGCCCTCTCTGGAAGGACTTCATGCGCATTCAACCGACTTCGCACCGCCTTTCGAAAACCACCCTCGGACATTGCCTGACAATTGGACTGGCAACATGCCTGACCAATTTACCGGCGAATGCTGCAAGCTGGCTGGTTCATGATGCCGCCGAGTTCGCCACCGCCGCTGCCGCACTGCAACCCGGCGATGAAATCGTGCTGGCCGATGGCACTTGGACCGATGCGCGCCTGCTGCTGAAGGGCCAGGGCACCGCCGCCGCACCGATCGTGCTGCGCGCGCAGACGCCGGGCAAGGTGATCCTCAGCGGGGGGTCGGACCTGCGCCTGGCCGGCAGCTACCTGCAGGTCTCCAACCTGGTGTTCCGCAACGGCTACACCCCGGGCGACGCGGTGGTGGCGTTCCGCGAGTCGAGCAAGGCAGTGGCCAGCCACAGCCGCGTCACCGGCCTGGTCATCGATGACTACAGCAACCCCGATGGCATCGACCAGGACTACTGGGTGTCGCTGTACGGCAGCAACAACCGCCTCGACCACAGCCAGCTGCGCGGCAAGACCAACGCTGGCCCGACGGTGGTGGTGGTGCGCGATGCCACCCAGGGCCTGGACAACCGGCACCGCATCGACCACAACTGGTTCGGCCCGCGACCAGCGCTGGGCGTCAATGGCGGAGAGACGATCCGTGTCGGCACCAGCGACACCTCGCTGAGCGATTCCAACAGCACGGTCGAGAACAACTGGTTCGAGGGCTGCGATGGCGAGACCGAGATCGTCTCCAACAAGTCCGGCGGCAATACCTTCCGCGGCAACGTGTTCTATCGGTCGGCCGGCGCGCTGACCCTTCGCCATGGCAACGGCAACCGGGTGGTCGACAACCTCTTCCTCGGCGACGACAAGGCCGGCACCGGCGGCGTGCGCATCATCAATGCCGACCAGACCGTCAGCAACAACTACTTCGAACGGCTGGCCGGCTCCAGCAACCGTTCGGCACTGGCGGTGATGGATGCACAGGCCAATCCGCCGTTATCCGGCTACGCGCCGGTGGTCAACGCGACCATCAGCCGCAATACCTTCGTCGACGTGGCGAAGATCAGCTTCGGTGTGGGCCATGACGAAACCAAGGGCATCGTGGTCGCTGCCAGCAACAGCCACTTCAGCGGCAACCTGATCGTCAACCGCACCAGCAAAAATCCACCGAATGCGGCCAGTTCGCTGGCCGGCATCGCCTTCAGCAACAACGTGCAGTCGCCGCAGGCCAGCAGCGTGTTCCCGGGCGGGGTGAGCAGCGCCAGCATTACCCTGCAGCAGGCCGCCACCGGCCTGTGGGTGCCGGCAACGCCCCTGCCCGCCATCGGCGCCGATCCGGCGCTGGCAATGACCCCGCGCGAACAGACGGGGGTGGACTGGTATCCCAAGGTGGGCGAGGTTGCCCTGTCACGCACCAGCACCGGAGTTGATCGATGAGGTTGCAGCCGCTGTCCCTTTGTTCCCTCCGTCTGGCGCTCGCCCTCGCCCTGGCCGCGCCCTTCGCCCTGTTGCCGACGGCACCGCTGCATGCAGCACCTGCCGCAGCCGCGCGACAAGGCGATACCGCGCCGGTACTGGTGACCGCCGCGCAGTGGCAGCAGATGGCCAGCGAAGGCAGCCGCTATCCGTGGTTCGCCAAGGAACAGGCGCGTACGCAGAAATCGCTGCAGAAGATGATGAAGGCCGGCATCGACGTGCCGGTGCCGAAGGACAAGGGCGGCGGTCGCACCCATGAGCAGCACAAGCGCAACTACCAGGCCCTGCTGGCCGCCGGCACCCTGTACCGGCTGACCGGCGACAAGGCCTATGTCGCCTATTCGCGAGACATGCTGCTGCAGTACGCCAAGCTCTACCCGACCCTTGGCCCGCATCCGGAAGGACGCGGGCAGATTCCCGGCCGGGTGTTCTGGCAGGTGCTCAACGATTCGGTCTGGCTGGTCAACGCCATCCAGGGCTACGACGCGATCCGCGATGCGCTGTCGCCGCAGGATCGGCAGACCATCGAATCGCAGGTGTTCCGGCCGATGGCCGAGTTCCTGGCCAGCGAGCCGAAGAACTACGACCAGATCCACAACCACGCGACCTGGGCGGTGGCCGCCACCGGCATGACCGGCTACGTGCTGCGTGATCGCGAACTGGTGGAGAAATCGCTGCGCGGCAGCCGCAAGGATGACCAGTTCGGTTTCCTGCGGCAGATCGACCTGCTGTTCTCGCCCGATGGGTATTACGAGGAAGGCCCCTACTACCAGCGCTATGCGCTGGCGCCGTTCCTGCTGTTTGCCAACGCGATCGAACGCAACGAGCCGCAGCGGAAGATCTTCGCGCGCCGCGACGGCGTGCTGCTGAAGGCGGTGGACGTGCTGGTGCAGACCAGCTACGACGGCCTGTTCTTCCCGATCAACGATGCGATCCTGGACAAGGGCATCGATACCGAAGAGCTGGTGGCTGGCATCGGCATCGCCTATGCGCAGGCCGGCGATGACCGTCTGCTGTCGGTCGCCCAGCAGCAGAAACGCCTGCTGCTGTCGCCGGAAGGGCTGCAGGTGGCGCACGCGTTGGCAGCCAACAAAGCCAAACCGTTCGACTACCGGCCGATGCTGCTGCGCGACGGCCCGGACGGTGAACGCGGCGGTCTGGCGATCCTGCGCATGGGCGGCGAACGCGGCCAGGCGCTGGTGCAGAAGGACACCATGCAGGGCATGGGCCACGGCCACTTCGACAAGCTCAACTGGCTGTTCTACGACAATGGCAACGCCGTGGTGACCGACTACGGCGCGGCGCGCTTCCTCAACGTGGAAGCCAAGCGCGGTGGCATCTATCTGGCCGAGAACCGCAGCTGGGCCAAGCAGACCGTGGCCCACAACACGCTGGTGGTGAACGAGCAGAGCCACTTCAAGGGCGACTGGAAGCGCGGTGAGGAACTCGCCCCGCAGGTGCGCTTCTTCCAGGCCGACGCAGATACCCAGATCGCTTCGGCGACGATGCGCGATGCCTATCCGGGCGTGGTGTTCACCCGCACCCAGGCACTGCTGCGCCACCCTGAACTGGGCCTGCCGGTGGTGCTGGACCTGCTGCAGGTGCACGGCGACAAGGCGGCTCGCTACGACCTGCCGCTGCACTTCAACGGCCATATCGTCACCACCGGTTTCGAGGCCGAGCATTTCCCCACCCAGCGCCCGGTGCTCGGCAGCGACAACGGCTACCAGCACCTGTGGCTGGACGCGCGCAGCAAGGCCGGCAGTGAGCCGCGCACGCTGGCGTGGCTGCTCGACGGGCGCTTCTACACTTACCGCTTCGGCAGCAGCGCGCCGGCGCAGGCGTTGCTGGTGGAGAGCGGTGCCAATGATCCTGAGTTCAACCTGCGCCGCGAACCGGCGCTGCTGCAGCGCGTGGAAGGACAGAAGGATGTGACCTTCTTCAGCGTGCTGGAGCCCCATGGCGAGTACAACGGCACCGCCGAGTACGTGCACGGTGCCGACAGCCGCATCAAGCAGATCATCCGCACCCGTGGCAATGATGCCGAGGTGCTCGAGCTGCGCCTGGCCAGCGGCGCCCGCATCGCACTCGGCGTGGCCGACGACAGCGACGCGAAAGGCGAACACAGCGTGACGGTGGATGGCCATGCCTACCGCTGGAGCGGCAGCCATGCGCGCATGGACCGCAGCAAGGGGGATGCACGATGAACGGCCCCTCGGCCGTGGCCACGCTGCGCAAGGTGCCGGTGCGCTCGGCCGTGCGCTGGCTGATCGTCGGCCTGATCGCGGTGGCCACGGTGATCAACTACATCGACCGCAATGCGCTGGCGGTGATGTGGCCGGAGATCGCCAGGGAAGTCGGCGCGACCAAGGACGATTACGCACTGCTGGTGACCGTGTTCATGCTGTTCTATGCCGCCGGCCAGTTCCTGTTCGGGCGCCTGTTCGACATGATCGGGACGCGGCTGGGATTCGCCTTGTCGATCAGTGTGTGGTCGATCTCGATCGCGCTGCATTCGGTCACTCACTCCATGCTGTCCTTCAGCGTGGTGCGGGCGATGCTGGGCATCAGCGAAGCCGGTGCCTGGCCCGGCGCGGTAAAAGCCAACGCCGAGTGGTTCCCTGCGCGTGAGCGCGCCCTCGCACAGGGCATCTTCAACGCGGGTGCGTCCATCGGTGCCATCGTTTCGGCGCCGGCCATCGCCGGCCTGTACCTGTGGCTTGGCTGGCGCGGCACCTTCGTGCTGGTCGGTGCACTTGGTTTCCTGTGGCTGCTGCCATGGCTGTTCGTCTATCGCGCCGGCCCGGACAAGCATCCGTGGGTGAGTGACGCCGAGCGGCGCCTGATCATGGAAGACCAGGCTGGCCAGCAACGCGTGGATGCACCGAAGGTCAGCGTACGTTCGCTGCTGGCCCACCGGCAGAGCTGGGGCATGCTCGCCTGCCGTTTCCTGCTGGATCCGATCTGGTGGCTGTTCGTATCGTGGCTGCCGATCTATCTGGCCGAGACCTTCGGCTTCGACATCAAGCAGATCGGCCTGTTCGCCTGGGTGCCCTTCGTCGGCGCCATGCTCGGCAGCCTGAGCGGCGGCTGGCTGTCGGGGCGCCTGATCAATGCCGGCCAGAGCGTGGACCGTGCGCGCAAGCTGTCGATTTCGCTGGGCTGCGTGATCATGGCACCGGCCCTGCTGGGCGCGGTACTGGCCAACCAGCCGCTGTTTGCGGTGCTGGCGATTGCAGCAGTGCTGTTCGGTTTCCAGATCGCCATCGGCAACATCCAGACCCTGCCCGGTGATCTGTTCGACGGCCGCTCGGTGGGCACGCTGGCCGGCCTCGGCGGCCTGGCCGCAGTGGCAGGAACGCTCATCACCACCTGGCTGGTGCCGGTGCTGACCCGCCACTCCTATGCACCGATCTTCATCCTCGTTGCCGCACTGGTGCCGCTGTCGCTGGCCGCACTGTGGTGGTGGACCGGACCGATCCACAAGCTCGACCGCACCGACGGCTGAGCCCCCCATTCCCTCGCATTCCCCCGCAAACCAAGGAGTTTCCCGCATGTCGTTCCAGGACAAGGTGGCCATCGTCACCGGTGGTGGCCGTGATATCGGCCGTGCCGTCTCGATCAAGCTGGCTGCGGCCGGTGCACGCGTCTGCCTCAACTACGCCAACGACGAAGCCAGCGCGCAGGAGACGCTGGCGCTGATCAAGGCGGCCGGTGGCCAGGCCATCGCCCACCGCGCCGACGTCACCGATCCCGCCGCCGTGGCCGGACTGGTCGCAGCAACGCAGGCTGCATTCGGCCAGCGCATCGACGTGCTGGTGAACGTGGCCGGCGGCATGGTCGAGCGCCGTCCGCTGGCCGACATCGACCCGGCGTTCTTCCACAAGGTCATCGACCTCAACCTGACCTCCACCTACCTGACCACCCACGCCGTGGTACCGCACATGGGCGAAGGCGCGGCGATCGTGAACTTCGCCTCGCAGGCCGGTCGTGATGGCGGAGGCCCTGGTGCGGCGATCTATGCCACTGCCAAGGCGGCTGTGATGACCTTCACCCGGGCCATGGCCAAGGAGCTGGGGCCGAAGGGCATCCGCGTCAACGCACTGTGCTGCGGCATGATCGCCACCCGCTTCCATGACGAATTCACCAAACCGGAAGTGCGTACGGCGGTGGCCGGCGCGACGCCGCTGCGTCGCCAGGGCCTGCCGGACGAAGCCGCCGATGCCGCGGTCTACCTGGCGTCAGCAGCGGCAGCCTTCATCACCGGCGCCAATCTGGACGTCAACGGCGGCACCTACTTCTCCTGACCGGACCGAAGCCCATGCAGCGCTGGATCACCCTGCTTTCCCTGGCCATCGGCACCGCCGTGGCCGCCCCCGTGGCGCTGGCCGCACCGGTCTGGGTCACCGCCTGGACCGCTTCGCCCGCACCTGACCGCAAGGATGGCAGCGCTGACGCGCCCGTGCAGTTCGCAGCGCAGACCGTGCGCCAGGACATGCGCCTGGGCAGCAAGGGCGATGCGCTGCGGCTGCGCATCAGCAACGAACTGGGCACCACGCCGCTGCATGTGGAAGACGTACGGGTGCGCCTGAAGGATGGCAAGGCGGCAGCGCTGCCGGTCACCGTAGATGGACGCACGTCCATCGACGTGCCGGTGGGCGCAGCGCTGCTCAGTGATGCACTGCCCTTGCGGGTTGCCGCCCTGCAGGAGATCAGCGTGACCGCGTACTTCCCGCAGCCCACCCGCCCTGCGGTGCGCCGTACGGTGGTGCGGGTGGCCGACGGAAAGCAGGACGCGGTGGCCGACAGCGTGCGCGTGGGCTACCAGCAGAACGTGTTCTCGGCGGTACTGGTGCAGCGCGCGGACCGGCCGCAGGTGATCGTGGCCCTGGGTGATTCCATCACCGAGGGCGCGACGGCTTCGCGTGGCTCGTTCAACCAATGGCCCGAGCGCTTGGGCCAGCGCCTGCAGCAGGCGTGCCCTGACCGCTTCGTGGTGCTCAACCAGGGCATCAGCGGCAACAAGCTGCTGGACCATGGCCGCAGCCACAGCGCGCTGTCACGGCTGGATCGCGACGTGATCGCAGTGGCCGACGCCGACCAGGTGATCCTGTTCGAAGGCATCAATGACATCCGCCACGGTGGCGGCGCACAGCCGCTGCCGGGCCGCAGCGCGGCGGACATGCTGCTGGGCTACCGCCAAGTGGCCGCCCGGCTGCATGCGCATGGCATCCGCGCTCATCTGGGAACACTGACGCCCTTCGGTGATTCGGAGCGCTACGAACCGGTATCGGCCGCCACCCGCACCGCGATCAACCAGTGGGCGCGTGGCCAGGACACCGGCTTCGATGGCGTGGTGGATTTCGATGCGGCCCTGCGCGATCCGAAACAGCCGGAATCATTGCCGGCGGACATCACCCGCGATCATCTGCACCCGAACGACGAGGGCTACCGGCGCATGGCCGACGCGATCAACCTGGCGGCGCTGGGCTGCAACGCGCGTTGAAAGAGCGCAGAGCCGGCTTACCCCGGTTGCCGCGGCCCGAACATGATCACTGCCATGCCGGCCAGGCAAAGCGCAGCCCCCAGCATGTCCCAACGGCTGGGACGGATGCCGTCGACCAGCCACAGCCAGAACAGCGCCGTGCCGATGTACACGCCACCGTACGCTGCATACACGCGTCCGCTGGCGGTCGGGTGCAGGGTCAGCAGCCAGGCGAACAACGCCAGGCTGGCCGCCGCCGGCAGCAGCAGCCAGATACTGCCACCCTTGCGCAGCCACAGCCACGGCAGGTAGCAACCGATGATCTCGGCCAGCGCGGTCAGCAGGAACAGGCCGAGCGTTTTCACGCTTTTTCGGTGGCCTTGGCGTGCTGCCAGAGCGCTTCCTGCGCATCCAGATCGAGTGCGGCCAGCGAATCGCCTTGTGCCTCGGCCTGCGCCTCCATCGAACGGAAGCGACGTTCGAACTTGTGGTTGGCCCCACGCAGCGCCGCGCCCAGATCGATGTCCGCATGGCGTGCCAGGTTGGCGCACACGAACAGCAGGTCACCCAGTTCCTCCTGCAGGCGCGCCTTGTTGCCCACGATGTCACCGCGTTCGAACTCTTCGCGCAGTTCCTGCAGTTCCTCGGCCGCCTTGTCCAGTACCGGCAGCGGACCGGGCCAGTCGAACCCCACCTTGGCCGCGCGCGACTGCAGCTTCACCGCCCGCTGCCATTCCGGCAGGCCACGGGAGATCCCGGCCAGCGCCGAGGTGTCCTGATCGCCCTTTGCCGCGCGCTCGGCACGCTTGATCGCATCCCAGTTGCGCATCACGCCATCGGCATCGTCGACGCTGACATCGGCAAACACATGCGGGTGCCGCCGCTGCATCTTGTCGCTGATCGCGCGCGCGACCTCGGCGAAGGCAAACGCCCCCTGTTCTTCAGCCATGCGCGCATGGAACACGACCTGCAGCAGCAGGTCACCCAGTTCATCGCAGAGGTCATCGAGGTCGCCCCGATCGATCGCATCGGCCACTTCGTAGGCTTCTTCGATCGTATAGGGCGCGATGGTGGCGAAGTTCTGCTCCAGGTCCCAGGGACAGCCACCCTGCGGGTCACGCAGGCGCGCCATGATGGCCAGCAGGCGCTCCAGCTCCGCGCTGGCGTTGCCGGTGGCAGGGGTATCGTGCGTGCTCATGCGTTTCTCCTGGATCAATCGGACAACCAGTCCCGCCACGGCAGGCTGGTATCGCCCAGCGCCATGAAATCGCCGTTCAACAGCGTCGGCCGGCGGTTGTAGCGGAACGGCTTGCCGGTCCCGACCGAGAGCACCGCGCCACCGGCCGCGTGCAGCACGCACTGGCCAGCAGCGGTATCCCATTCGGAGGTCGGGCCCAGCCGCGGATAGACATCCAGTCCGCCTTCGGCGATCCGGCAGAATTTCAGCGAAGAGCCCTGCACCACGGTCTCGATGTCGCCCATGCGGGCCAGCAAGGCATTCGTCTCCGCTGAACGATGCGAGCGGCTGGCGGCGACGCGAAGGGGCGCAGTCGCGGGTGTACGGGTACGCAGCACGGTGTCATGCACACCCTGCCGGCGATACGCCAGCTCGCCGCGCATCGCGTGCCAGACAATGCCGGTGACCGGCGACTGGACCACGCCGAAGGCCGGGGCGCCCTGGTAGATCAGCGCGATGTTGACGCTGAACTCGCCATTGCGCTTGACGAAATCGCGGGTGCCATCAAGCGGGTCGACCAGCCAGTACGCGCCCCAGTGCTGACGCTGCTCCCAGGGCACCAGCGGCGACTCCTCCGACAGGATCGGCAGGTCCGATGTCAGCTGGCGCAGCCCCTGCTGGATCACCCGGTCGGCGGCAAGGTCGGCAGCGGTGACCGGGCTGTCGTCGTCCTTGAGTGTCACATCGAAACCGTTGTTGTAGATCTGCATGATCGCCTGCCCGGCTTCCTGGGCGATGGCGATCGCGGTTTCGCGCAGTTCCGTGGTCAGCTTGATCATCGTGCTCCCTGCAGCCACTGGCGGGCGATGAACAGCGCCGCCAGCGAACGCCCTTCGGAAAAATCCTCGCGCAGCATCAACTGGTCCAGATCGGCCAGCTTCCACGGCACCACTTCCAGTTCCTCCGGCTCGTCGCCGGCCAGCTTCTCCGGGTACAGATCGCGCGCGACCACCAGCCAGGACTGATGGCTCATGTAGGTCGGCGCCAGGGTCATCGCGCGCAGCACGTCGACCCGTCGAGCGCCATAGCCGGCCTCTTCCTTCAGCTCACGGTCGGCGGCCTGCTCCGGCGTTTCGCCGGCATCGATCCGGCCCTTGACCAGGCCAAGCTCGTAGCGGTGCATGCCGGCCGCGTATTCACGTACCAGCAGCACGGTTTCTTCATCCAGCATCGGCACCACCACCACCGCGCCATGGCCACGGCTGACCAGGCGTTCGAAGCGGCGGCGTTCGCCGTTGGAGAACTCCAGGTCCAGATGCTGGCGCTGGAAGGGTCCGTTCTCCTCGTCGGTGATCCGATGGATGATCGGCAGAGCACGCCTTGCGCGGTCATCGTTCACGCGGAATCTCCGGGGCAGACGGCGCGTGCGCCGAGGCCGATAGAATGTGCAGGCAGCAACATGTTCATGAGCCCGAAATGCTAGCAGACCCAACCCCCTCTCCGCTGGTCCAGCACTGGCGGCAACGCGACCTCAAGGTCCTATGGCACCCGTGCACGCAGATGCGCGAGCATCCGGACACGTTGCCGCTGGTGCCGATCGCCCGCGGCGAAGGCGCCTGGCTGATCGATCACGACGGCAACCGCTACCTGGATGCGGTCAGCAGCTGGTGGACCAACCTGTTCGGCCATGCCGAGCCGCGCATCGGCGCTGCCATCGCTGCCCAGGCTGGACAGCTGGAGCAGGTAATGCTGGCCGGGTTCGGCCACGAGCCCGCGATCACCCTGGCTGAGCGCCTGCTGGCCCTCGCGCCGCGCCAGCCCGGCCGCGCGCCACTGGCCAAGGTGTTCTACGCCGACAACGGTTCGGCCGGCGTCGAAGTGGCACTGAAGATGGCCTTCCAGTATTTCCAGAACCGCGGTGAGAGCCGGCGCACGCGCTTCGTCTCGCTGGAAAACGGCTACCACGGCGAGACGCTGGGCGCCCTCGCGCTGGCCGACATTCCGCTGTACCGCCGGGTCTATGCGCCGCTGCTGGCCGAGGGCCTGTTCGCGCCCTCGCCCGACGCCTACCTGGCCGAGCCCGGGCAGAGCGCGGCCGACCGCGCACGCCAGGCCGCCGATGGCCTGGCCACGCTGTTCGACCAGCATCCCGGCGAGATCTGCGCGGTGATCCTGGAGCCACGGCTGCAGTGTGCCGGTGGCATGCGCATGCACGATCCGGCCTATCTGCAGCGCGTGCGTGAACTGTGTGACGCCCATGGTGCGTTCCTGATCGCCGACGAAATCGCCACCGGCTTCGGCCGCACCGGCACGATGTTCGCCTGCGAGCAGGCCGGGGTGATGCCGGACCTGCTGTGCCTGTCCAAGGGCCTGACCGGTGGTTTCCTGCCCTTGGCTGCGGTGCTGGCCACGCAGGCGCTGTACGACGCCTTCCTGGATGATTCGCGCGAGCGTGCCTTCCTGCATTCGCACAGCTACACCGGCAACCCGCTGGCCTGTGCGGCGGCGCTGGCCACGCTGGACATCTTCGGCGAGGACGATGTGATCGCGCGCAATCGTGGGATCGCCTCGGTGATGGGCACCCTGGCCGCGCCATTCGCCGACTATCCACACGTGGCCGATGTGCGCCAGGCCGGGATGGTGGTGGCCTTCGAACTGACCCGCAACGGCGACAAGCGCACGCCCTTCGATCCGGCGCTGCGGCTGGGGCTGCACGCCTACAAGGCGGCGCTGAAGCGCGGCGTGGTGCTGCGCCCGCTGGGCAACGTGCTGTACTGGATGCCACCGTACTGCGTGGACGACGAACAACTGGAGCTGCTGGCGCATACCACGCTGGCGGCCATCGACGAGGCGATTGCATGCGCGTGACCCGCTGCCCCATCGACCTGGCGCTGCACAGCGGCCAGACCGTGACTCTGCCGGAAGAGACGGCCAACCACCTGGTACGGGTGATGCGCCTGCGCGAGGGTGACACCTGCGTGCTGTTCAACGGCGATGGCCATGACTACACCGCGACGCTGACCATGGCCGGCAAACGCGAGGTACAGGTGCGCATCGACGCGGTGCAGCCGATCGCCAACGAATCGCCGCTGACCATCACCCTGCTGCAGGGCATTGCACGCGGCGAGAAGATGGATCTGATCCTGCAGAAGGCCACCGAACTGGGGGTGAGCGCCATCGTGCCGGTGAATGCCGAGCGCACCGAAGTGAAGCTGGATGCAGCACGCGCGGAAAAACGCGTGGCGCACTGGAACAACGTCGTGCAGTCGGCCTGCGGGCAGTCCGGTCGTGCGCGCATTCCGCAGGTGGGAGCGCCGCAGTCGCTGGCACAGGCCAGCGCGGCGCTGCCCGCCGATACGTTGCGGTTGACCCTGGACCCGCTGGGAGCGCACCGGTTGTCGACACTGCAGACGGCACCGGCCAGCGGCGTGGTGATCGCGATCGGCCCGGAAGGTGGCTGGTCGCCGCGTGACCGTGAGCAGCTCGCCGCCGCAGGCTTCCAGGGCCTGCAGTTGGGCCCACGCATCCTGCGCACGGAAACCGCAGGCCTGGCCGCGATCGCAGCGTTGCAGGCACGACTGGGCGATCTGGGGTAAGGCTCCGGTCCGATGGCCGCTGCGCTCGCCGGGCACGGACGGCGCTACCGGTCCGATGGCCGCTGCGCTCGCCGGGCACGGACGGCGCTACCGGTCCGATGGCCGCTGCGCTCGCCGGGCATGGCCCGGGCCCAACATAGCGCCAGCCGTGCGCGGGGTCCGGCGTGGCCAGCAGCAGCGAGCCAAAGCCGTTGCGGCTGCCTTTGGGTGCGGTGTATCCAACGACCGCAAATTCGTCGCTGGCCAGCTGCTTGGTCTTGCGCCAATCGTCGCTGCGACCGCTGTGATACCCGCGGTCGGCGCGTTTGGAGATGATGCCTTCGAAGTGCTGCTCCCCGGCCAGGCGGTACGCTTCGTTGCCATCACCTTCAACATGGGAACTGAAGGCCAAGGGAGCGCCCTGCCCCTGCAGCAGTTCCTGCAGCAGCGCTTTGCGTTCCAACAGGGGTGCGGCGGCCAGGTCCACCCCATCGATGTGGAGCAGATCGAACAGGGCGTAAGCCAGCGCTCCCTGGCGTTCCCCTGACAGGGTGGCCTGCAGCAGATTGAAGTCCTCCTTGGTGCCAGACCCCGCAATGAGTTCGCCATCCAAAGCGGCCGAGGTCAGGCCCAATGCGGCGATGGCGTCACGTATCTCGGGAATCTTGTCGGTCCATTCGAGGGCATTGCGCGACCACAGCTGGACCTGACCCTCTGCCACCGTTGCCAGAATCCGGTAGCCGTCCCATTTGATCTCGTGTACCCACTGGTCGCCCTCGGGAGGCACCGATCCCAGCTTTGCCAGCTGGGGCTCGAAGGGGCCGGAGGGTGCAGCCGACGCCTTGGCTTTCGACAACGCCATGGCCTTCCCGGCCCAGTTCTTCCGTCTCGACCGCTTTGCGGGAATGGCTTTCAGCTTCTTCTTGTCCGTCTTTCCGGCACCGGCCCTCTTGAGGTCGTCTGCGGGGGGCGCAGGTACGTCCGCCAGCAGATCATCTGCTTCCAGATCGCTGGCGAAGGCATCATCGTCCTTGAACAGGAGCCATTGCGGCTGACGGGCGGGCCTGCCTGACCGGACCAGGTGCCAGCCGCCCTTGAGCTTGCTGCCGAACAGCTCGAAACGCAGGTGGCCTTTGGCGAGCTGGGCCTCCGGATCGCCCTGGGTCGCCCAGACGCCGTGATCGAACTGGGCCACGTGGCCGCCCCCGTACTGGCCCTTGGGGATCTCGCCTTCAAAGGACGCGTAGTCGACCGGATGGTCTTCCACCTCCACCGCCATCCGCTTGACCTTGGGGTCGTAGCTGGGCCCCTTTGGAACGGCCCAGCTCTTGAGTGCATCGCCCACCTGCAGGCGGAAGTCATAATGCCGGCGGCTGGCATGATGCAGCTGCACCACAAAAATGGCGCGCTGCCCCTTGGGCAGCGCTTTGCCAGGTTCCGGCTCCTTGGTCTGGTCAAAACGGCGCTTGCGGCGGTACTCGACCAGGGACATGGCGGCCTCCAGGTTACTTGGCTACTTGCGCAGATGCTCGCGCACGGCCGCGGCCGTCGGGCCTACGGCCTCCACCGCCGCCCGGAGTTCGTCGGCCGATACGTCCAGCGCCTTCGTCCAGTACTGCAGTTCGTAGTCTTCGTGGACGTTGATGCGATCTCGGTCCGGGCTGCCCGTGTTCTTCTTGTCATCACTCACGGCAATCTCCTCGTGTAATTGAGCCGATCACTTCTTCGCTTCTACGCCCGGGGTGGCGTCCCGGACCATGAACTCTTCGGTCACCTCCGGCAGGTGGGCGGCCAGCCAGTCGGCCATGGCCTCTTCCTGCACGAGGATCTCTTCGCATACGCGGGCTGTTTCGGTGTCGCCGACGGTCTTCGCTGCGGCGATCAGGGCGGTGTAGGAGGCGATCTCGAAATGTTCAAAGACATAGCCCGCCATCGCGCCCTTGACGATCTCGTCCGACGCCGTCATTCCGCCTACCGCCTGCCCGAAGGCAGCCATCTTGCCCATGACATCCTTGAGGGTGGAAGGCGATCCGCCAAGGCGCGTGATGCAGCCCTCGAGCTTTTCACGCTGGTCGATGGTCTCCTGGATGTGCTCTTCAATGCGCGCCTTCAGAACCGGATAGTGCTCGATTCGCGAGGCTTGTCCCTTGAGCATGGTTTCTGCCTGCTGCTCCATCGCGTGTGCGTCGCG
This sequence comes from Stenotrophomonas sp. TEPEL, assembly GCF_004348785.1. Taxonomy (NCBI): domain Bacteria; kingdom Pseudomonadati; phylum Pseudomonadota; class Gammaproteobacteria; order Lysobacterales; family Lysobacteraceae; genus Stenotrophomonas; species Stenotrophomonas sp. TEPEL. The sequence goes on along the minus strand of NZ_QQXJ01000001.1, from coordinate 2,093,443 downwards.
CAGCCAGTCCAGCAGGTTTTCCTTGAGCTCAGCCATGGGGTTCTCCGTTCTTGGATGGGCCTTCAACGTATCGATGCAGGCATGGGGACAAGGCGACGCTTCCGTGAAGGCGCAGCGAACGCCTGAACACCCTTAATCAAGCAGACCCAACAACGAGCGGTGTGCAGCGACGCCCGCAAGGGCCCCCTCCCCGATGGCCAGCGCGATGTTGCCGGCAAAACGGGCCGCGTCTCCGCAGGCGAAGACCCCTTCCACGGTCGTCTGTTTCGCAGAATCTGTGGAAATGCAGCCGGCGGCTTCAAGCTTGCAACCCAAATGGCAGGCGATGGGAGAGGAGAGCCTGGTTTCTGGATGCACGAACAAGGCGCCCAGCGCGACCCGGCGTCCGTCCGCCAGATCCGCAGTGGCGTCATCAGAAACGGCCAGCAACGGTGACCGCTCCAGGGCTGTCCCGCTGTGCGCCAGTTCCTTTTCCAGCAGATCCAACGCACCGTCGCCGTGATCTCCGCGGTGGAAAACCGTGATCTGCCCCCACTCCGACAGGAATCGGGCGTGCCCTGCCGCATCCTGGCCCGTTGCGAGCAACAGCCCGAGGCGTTGGTTGAGGACCTCGTAGCCGTGGCAATACGGGCAATGCAGCACGGTACTGCCCCAGCGTTGCTGCAGACCCGGCAGTTCAGGCAGATGATCGATCACCCCGTGCGCCAGTATCAGCCGCTTGGCCAGCACCGCCGCGCCAGACGCGATGGCCACCTCGAACAGGGTGCTGGCCGAACCCGCAACAGATACGGCTTCGTCGGCGATCCATCTCACGCCGTGATACGCGGCCAGCTGTCGTCGCGCTGTCTGCAGAAGAACGCCGGGCGCGCAGCCATCCCATCCCAGGCAGCCGTGCGCGCGATCGGCAGCTGCGTTGCGAGGCCGCCCTAGGTCAATGATCACCACCGTGCGGCAGGCGCGTGCCAGCTGTAATGCCGCCGACATTCCGGCGAAGCTGCCGCCGATAACGGCGACGTCGGCCACAACAGGATTGGTGCTGGAAGTATTCATTGTTGTCCCGGGACTGAAGAACCAGCAGCACTGGTATGCGGCCTGTCTGACACCCGTGGCGTCCAGCCTGCGTGCAGGGATTTTCCTTTCGCCGCACGGTGTCCTCACCCCGAGCACGCGGACAGGGATGGCACGAGGGACGACCGGGCGTGTCGTGAGCACCATGTGGACGCTGCGTGTTCTGTTGTTCCCATCCGCACACAGCCGCACGACGCAACCGTCCTAGGCTGTGCATGGGAGGACCGGGCGATGAGCAGCCGAAGCGAAATTGATCTGATGGTCGCGCAGCTGGAGGAGAAGCTGCCGGAATGGGTAGAGGTCTATTCCGAACAACAGTTCATCCGCATGCTTGCCGAAGCGCTGTCTTACATCGCTTTCAGCGCTGACCCGGATGCGCGGACCTACTGCGTGATGCGCACCGGATGCCTGCACCCTTCCGGTGGTGAAGCCACATGGGCGCAGCGGTACGGACGCTGACGTTGCTGGCGATGTAGACCCCTGCGAGCCAGCCGTTAACGTGCGATAAGCTTTGACACGGCACTGACGCCCGTTTGATGGATGCGCTCACGGCAACGCTTCTATGGTGGAGATACCGCGCCAACTGCGGTGTGTACCGTAACCAGGAGACGAACCATGCAACGTGATCAGAAAGACCTCCCGCACGCCGATGCGCAGGTGCCCGACCCGGAACCGATCAGCAAGGCGCAGGCAGACGCACGCAATACGCGCAATCATGACCAGGCGCTGCAGGAGACCTTCCCGGCCAGCGATCCGATCTCCCCGTTCGTGGCCGCCCCCACGCCAGACCAGCAGTCCGCGCGCCTTGCCGAACGGATCAAACTGCCGGACCGGCATGACGACGCGGAGGTCGGCGGAGGCGACCGGTGATGCGCGGGGCGTTTGCCCGGGTGGCGGCGGGCACCGCGCGCCTTTCAGGCAGCCTCGGGGCGTTCGTTGCCGCACTCGGGGTCATCATTGCCTGGGCCGCCAGCGGACCGGCCTTCCACTTCAATGACACCTGGCAGCTGGTGGTGAATACAGGTACCACCATTGTCACCTTCCTGATGGTCTTTCTGATTCAACACACCCAGAACGCCGATACCGCCGCACTGCACATCAAGCTGGATGAACTGATCCGCGTCAGCAAGGATGCCAACCAGGAGCTGCTGAACCTGGAGGCGATGGAGCCGGCCCATCTTGAAGAGATCCGCAAGCGCTACGAGGGCCTTGCCCGCACGGCGGCGGACATCAAGACCAAGAAGGAGCGCTGCATGCCCTGCGCTGCCGATTCGCCCGTGGACGCGTAATGCGCAATGGAGTTCCCCGATGCAATCACGAACCGCGCTGCTGCTCATCGACATCTTCAGTCTGTTCGACTTTCCAGGCGGGCGCCAACTCGGTCCACTGGCTGCGCAGGCAGCCGTCCGTGCGGTGGCACTGCGGCGCGCGTTCGATGCACGCGGACTTCCCGTGATCCACGCCAATGACAATTTTGGCGACTGGAAGCGGGATTTCCCTGCCCTGGTCGAGGCCTGCCGTCAGCACGGCGGGCCTGCTGCGGGCATAGCAGACCTGCTGGCGCCCCGGCCCAGCGACTACTTCATCCTCAAACCCAAGCACTCGGCCTTCCTCGCGACGCCGCTGCCAGTACTGCTTGCCAAGCTCGACGTGAAGCGGCTGGTACTGGCCGGCATGGCATTGGATTCCTGTGTGTTGGCCACGGCGATGGATGCCAACTCGCGCGAATACGAGACCATCGTTGCCCGGGAGGCAACCGCCGCCCTGCCCGACCGCCGCCAGCCAGCACTGCAGACGCTGCAGCGCTCTGGCGCGGCCAAGGTGCTGGGCAACCGCCAGGTGATCGCCCAGCTCGGCAAGTGGGCGCGCGCGGATGCGCACGCCGCGGAGGCCGATCGCAAGGAATAAGGACGCGCGGGGCGGCGCGTTGGGTGGCTGTGCGCCTGCAGCGGGAGACAGGGTCGTGTGCAGGCGCGATGACGGAAAAACTCATCAGCAGCGACATTCCCTTGGCGGATGCGCAACCCGGGTCTACGGGGCCGGTTGCCAGGATGTTGCTGTCGCCAATCCGGCGGCGCAACCACTGGAGACATCCCATGGCCAACCAGAACCAGGGCAGCAGCAACCGCGGTTTCGCTTCGATGGACGAGGACAAGCAGCGGGAAATCGCCGCCAAGGGCGGCCGCGCCGCGCACGAGTCAGGCAACGCCCATGAGTTCACTTCGGAAGAAGCCCGCCAGGCCGGTCGCAAGGGAGGCGAGTCGGTGAGCGAAGACCGCCAGCACATGGCAGACATCGGTCGTGAAGGTGGCCAGTCACGCAGCGGCAGCCAGGGCGGCAACCAAGGTAACGACCAGAGCGGCAGCCAAGGCGGCAACCAGGGTGGCCAGCAACAGCAGCAGCGTGGCGGCAGCAACCGCGGCGGCCAGCAGCGCTGAGCCCCGTGTGTTGTGGGAATGAGGGTGTGGGCGGGCTCAGGGCCCGCCCACTTGCATCAGGGACGGCGCTTTGCCGGGCCCGACCAGCGAACGCAGGCAGCGCCCGTTGTGCCTGGCTACAGCGTCTGCGGTGTGAGCCCCTGCCTGGCGGGCCCCTCCAGCAGCTGTCCGGTGGCGCTGAAGCGACTGCCATGACACGGGCAATCCCACGTACGTTCATGCCCATTCCACTGCACTACACATTTCAGGTGCGGGCACAGGGGCGACATTGCATGCAGGGTGCCCGCATCGTCGCGATAGACGGCGGTGCGCTTGCCGTCCACCGCCAGCAGGGCGCCGCAGCCCGGCGCCAGTGTCTGCGCGGTTCCTGCAGAGACAGCGGCCAAGCGGTCGCCCACCATATGGCGGGCGACGGTGGCGTTGGTGCGCAGCCACCCGGCCGCTGACCGCACAGGCGTGAAGCGCATCGGGCTGAGTACATCGTCCATCTCGTTGCTGCTGCCCTGGATGCCCTCTGCGATCATGCGCGCAGCAACGCCCGCCCAGGTCAGTCCGTCGGGGCCGTAACCGGTGGCGACCCATACGTTGTCGTGAGCGCTGCCCCCGATGTAGGGCAGCTGGTCGGCCGACCGGAACTGCTGGGCCGACCAGCACATCGGTTCGCCCTCGACACGGAAGTTACGCTGCGCATCGACGATCAGGCGCTGCGCCGGATCGGTGGCCGGCGTCTCGCCGGTGCGGTGCGTTTCGCCTACCAGCACCAGCCAGTGGCGGCCATCGGTGCCACGTACGCCGCGCAGGGACCGCTGCCGGTCTGCGATCCAATGGATGCCGGGCGCCGGCATATCGCGCACCGGGACGGCCACCGCATATTCGCGGTACACCTCCATCTCGGCCTGTACCAGGTTGAAGCCCGCCGGAGAGTGCGTTGCCAGCACGAAGTGGCGCGCACGGATGCTGCAGTCCGGTGTGCGTGCGATACCGGCGGCAGCATCGATATCGACAATCTGGGTCCAGTCGTGGACGCGGACGCGACCGACCAGATGCTGGGCCAGCTCCTGGCAGAAGGCGGCGGGGTCCAGCTGCGCCTGGTCTGGAATCTGGAACGCGTGGCCCAGCGCAAACGGCAGGCCGGACTGACGGTGGTCGCACGACAGGCCAACCCGCTGGTAGGCCTGCAGCTCGCGCTCGAACGCGGCAGTGGCATCGCGGCTGCGCTCCTGCACACCGTATTGCATCGTCACGCGCTGGAAGCCGCAGCGCAGGTCGTAGCGATGCACCAGCGATTCGATGGATCGCACTGCCTGCTGTCGCCACTGCACAACGCGCGTGGCTGTGTCGCCTCCCCAGCGGGCGACGAGGTCGGCCATCCTTGACACTGGCGCGTAAAGATTGCCGGTAGACAACGCGGTGTTGCGTCCCCCCACCGGCCCGGCATCGACCACGACCACATCCAGGCCGTTGTCGGCCAGCCGTGCTGCGGTCAGCAGTCCGGTCATGCCGGCCCCCACCACCAGCACGTCAGCGCGGGTCGAGGCGGTCAGGGGACGGTACCGGCGCAGGTCGGTGTCATGCAGCCAGAGGCTGCCGCGCAGGGAAGGTTCGGTCATGGATCACGGTCCTTGCAGTTGATGCGGGCACTACCCCAGCTGATACCGCCTGCGCCGTGAAACCCTGGTCGGCCCACTGTGCAGGCCGTGCGCAGGCGTACGTGGCCACCCCGCGCATTAAGCACGCAGCGGGTGGATGGCACACGCAGCGGGCTTCTCTATTGCGGCGCAGACTCGGTACCTGCGCCGCACGGACCGCACGGACCGCACGCGGTATCAGGGCTCACGCGGTGGCAGATCCAGGGCGCCGGCGCCGGGACCGGCCCCCAGCTCGGCGCCGGTAGTCGGCTGCGCTGCCGGATCGGACAGCGTGCGAAGCGTCATCGCCTCTTCGGCCGCCTGCTCGCGGGGCGTAAGGCCGACACGGCTGTCCCCGTCACCGCCATCCAATGCCGCCTGCGCGTCGCGGTCGCTCACCCGCTCCCACAGATCGCCGCTGTTCCAGCTGCCCTGCAGGTCCTCCCCGCCCTGCGACATGTCCATGTACAGGTCGGTGAATGCCGGATCGCCCGGCAGCTTTCCTGGGGGGAAGCTCGGTTTGATGCTGTGCAGCGCTTTCTCGAACGACTTCATGTGCGCGATCTCCCGCGTCATCAGGAACCGCAGTGCGTCCTTGATTCCCGGATCGTCGGTCACGTTGATCAAGCGCTCATAGACGAGCTTGGCACGGGCCTCGGCCGCGATGTTGGAGCGCAGATCCGCCGTCGGGTCGCCGATGGTGTCGATGTAAGCGGCCGTCCACGGTACGCCACTGGAGTTGACCAGCGCCGGGCCGCCGCCGTACAGGATCTGTTCGGTGTGGCTGGTACTGTTCTGGCCAAGTTGGCGCATATCCTCGGCTTCGAGCATGCCTTCGGAGTGGACGGCTTTCGGACCGCGGTTGAGCATGGCGATGATGGTGCCGATGATTTCCAGATGACTGATTTCCTCGGTGGCGATGTCCATCAGCAGATCCTTGCGACCCGGATCGCATTCGCCAAGGCCTTGGGTGAAGTACCGCATGGCTGCGGCAAGCTCGCCCTGCGGGCCACCGAACTGCTCAAGCATGAGCGTCGCCAGCTGCGGGTCGGATTGGCGGACACGAACGGTGTACATCAGCTTTTTGTGGTGGAAGAACATGGGAGGTTTCCTGTGCTGGCGGTTGCGTTGCGGGCGAGCGGGGATCAGCGCTTGGATTCAGCGCCGGGGGTTTCTTCGCGATTGAGGAACGCGCCGACCAGTCCGTCCTGGTGATCCTCCAGCCAGCGCGCCATGGCCATCTCTTCCTGCAGGATCTGCGAACAGACTGCGGCGATGTCGGTGGCACCGGCACGTTCGGCAGCTACCACCAGCGCCCGGTAGGTGGCGATTTCCGTGTGCTCGAAGCCGAAGGACAGACCGATGCCCTTGATCACCTCGTCTTCCATCAAGCTGTTTCCGGCGGCATGCATGGCCGCCGTCAAACTGGCAAACAGCCCTTTGGCAGTAGGCACGCTACCGCCCAGCGAATGGATGCACTCGCGAAGCGAATCGGCCTGCTGCCGGGTCTCCTGCACGTGCTGGGCGATGCGTGCGGCCAACTGCGGATAGTTTTCGATCCGCGAGGCCATCGCTTTCATCATGGTCTCTGCCTCCTGCTCCATGGCGTAGGCATCCTGCAGCCACTTCAGCAGGCGTTCGGTTCGTGCGCTGTGCTTGTCGGACATCTGCTTCCTCCCGTCGGGCGACGTGCCCTGGGAAGACATCCTGGCGATGCGGCGATCACTGCCGCGTCTGTCTGTGTGAGCACTGAATGCGAGCGGTGGGCACACGGCGATGATGCGACGCTAACGCCCGGCGTCAGCCAGTCTCGGGCAAGCATCGGCAACAGCACAACCGGCGATTGGAAACTGCACTTGCACGCCGGATGTGCGGTGGCGGTGAACTATCTGTTCACGTGCGGCAGGACGACTTCTTCCAGGCGACGCAGACCGCCGGCGCGCGACAGCCAGCTCCAGTCGCCCTGCGCTACACGTCGGATCTCGTGCGGCTCGGCCGGCAACATCTGCATCGACCAGTAGGGGAAAAAGCGCCTGGACACATGGCCACGGCCGAGTTCAACGAATTCGTGGTGGCTGCGGGCGGCGAGGATGCGGCCGTAAGCTACGCCGATGGCGTCAGGCGGGCCTTCGATGTACTGCAGGAAGCGCGAGCCGTCATAAAGGAGGACGCCGGTGATACCCATGTCGAGGTTGAAACGGGCGGCGTCGCGGATCAGGTCATCCAGATGGTCGATGGACAGCCCCGATATCGCCTCACTTGCGTAGGCGATGGCTCGAAGGGGCACGGAAATTCCTTGGTATCGCAGCGGATCAGCTGCACCCTACTCTCTCACCTCCGGCTGTAGGTGGAGGTGATGAAGCTGTCTCACACGCTGCGGGTCCCCACCGTCCAGCGGGTTGGCTCGGACAGTCTTGAACCAGTCCGCATAGGGGGTGTTCTTTACCAGGTGCCGGTTGTAGTCCGTGCTGCCGTCGGTCCACCAGACCGGGCCGCGTTCGCCCAGCCCCTGCTTGGCAGCATCCACAGCGTTTCGCGCGTCACGTAACGCCCTTGCGTTGCCGGCCTTCATTGCCGCTCGCACGGCGCGGCGCGCTTCCATCAAGGCAGCCACCAGCTGCGCACGCGCTCCGGCGCTCAGGTTGGGATTGGATGCCCGCCAGAGCCGCCCGCGCACCACCAGATAGCGCCGGTCGGGGGTGAGCGCGGGACCGGCGTTGCTCACAGGGTGCGATTCCGTGTCGCGCGCACACAGAGCATCAGTTCGTACAGCCAGGGGGCACCGACGATCAACGTGGCCGATACCAGCGCAGCTGACCACAGGGACGGCGGCGCCGGCTGCCAGGTAAGTGTCCATTGCGCCTGCGATCGCCAGACGATCCAGGCAAGAAACATCCACGGTGCCATGTCGAGGACGCTGTGCACGTGCTGCTCGGCCGGACTGATCCGTCGGCGCCCGTCTGCACTGGCCGTATCCAGATAGCCCACCACCGCGTGTGCCGCCGCCAGCACGCCCAACACCACCGCCAGCCCCCAGGTGTCGGCAAGCGCCAGCCAGGCCAGGACGCCGGCACCGATCAACGCCAGCTGCAGCCCATGCAGGACGCTTTCGCGAAGGCCCGAGGTATGGGCGATGTCGGCGCGACGGTGGAAGTGGAAGTCCAGCGTTCCGGCCAGCAACCACAGCGCGAAAAGAACCGCCATGACCGCGCCACTCATGGGGTCAGCACGATCTTCCGGCACTGGTCATCCTTTGCATCGAACATGGCGTAGCCCTGCGCCGCCTCGGCCAGCGTCATGCGATGGGAAATGATGTTGCCCGGATCCAGTCGCCCCTCCAGGATCGCCACCAGCAGTTCCGGCATGAGGCCCTGCACATGGGTCTGCCCCATCTTGAACGTCAGCCCTTTGTCGAACGCGTCACCCAACAGAAACCCGTGGATGAAGCCGGCATACACGCCCGGGATGCTCACTACCCCGCCGCGCCGGGCGGCGGCAATGCATTGGCGGATCGCCACGCCGCTGCTGCCTTCCAGTTTGACGGCGGTCAGCGCACTCTCCAGCGCGCTGCCCTCGGCTTCGAAGCCGACCGCTTCAATGCAGGCGTCCACGCCGCGGCCGCCGGTCTGGCTGACGATGTAATCGGCGGGGTCATCCACCTTGCTGAAATCAATGGGAGTGACGCCGTAGGTACGCTGCGCGAAATCGAGACGGTACGGCAGATGGTCGACCATGAAAATGGTTTCGGCCCCGAGCAGCCGGCAGCAGGCCGCGCTCATCAGGCCCACCGGCCCTGCACCGAAGATCGCCACTGACGAGCCCTGCTTCACCCCGGCATTGAGCGCCGCCTGGTAGCCGGTGGGCAGGATGTCGGACAGGAACAGCACCTGTTCGTCCGCCACGCCTTCGGGGATGCGAAGCGGGCCTACGTTGGCCTTGGGTACGCGCACGAACTCGGCCTGCCCTCCGGCGATGCCACCGTACAGGTGGCTGTAGCCGAACAAGGCTGCAGGGGGCATCAGGCCTTTCGCATTCAATGCCGCACCCTTGCCGGGATTGGTGGTCTCGCACGCCGCATATTCCGCCAACTGGCAGTGGAAACACGCGCCGCAGGCGATCACGAACGGAATGACCACCCGGTCGCCAGGCTGCACCTGGGTGACCGCCGAACCCACATCCTCCACGATCCCCATGAATTCGTGGCCCAGCACGTCGCCGGTATGCAGATCGGGAATCTTGCCGCGATAGAGATGCAGGTCCGAGCCGCAGATGGCAGTTGCCGTAACGCGAAGGATGAGGTCGTCATCGGCGGCCAGGACCGGGTCGGGCACGGTCTCGACACGAACGTCCTTGCGGCCATGGTAGGTAAGTGCCTGCATCGTCGTTCTCCCGCCGGTGTGGACCTGCAGGGTGGCACGGCGCCGGCTGCACAACGGGTGAGCCCGCAGTGTGCGTCGCGTCGATTCTGCTGCACGCGGTGCGTGCTGCAGGCGGGCGCTCGCACTGCCTCACCGCGGCCATGCACGGTGTTCACGCGTGTTTGCAAGCGCGTTCAGCACGCTGACGGCAGCGAATGCCCAAGAGGTGCGTCATGTGGAAGCGCAACGGCCTGTCCCTGGTCCTGCTTGGACTGATGCTGCTGTTTCTGGGGGGGCAGATAGCTGCGGGCCTGCAGGTGCACAACCAGGAACTGATGCAGCACGGCAGGCTGCCGCTGGACCTGTGGCACTACCTGCACAGCGGCCACTTCATGAGCGCAACCTTCGAGAACTGGGAAAGCGAGTTCCTGCAGATGGGTATGTATGTGCTGTTGACCGTAACGCTGCGCCAGCGCGGCTCGGCCGAGTCCCGCCCGCTGGATCCGGCGCAGGAGCAGGAGCGGATCGAAGCAGGTCCGACACCCTGGCCAGTGCGGCGCGGCGGGCTGTGGAAGTCCTTGTACAGCCATTCGCTGGCCATTGCCTTCGGCCTGTTGTTCCTCCTCAGCTTCATCCTGCACGCGGTGGGCAGCTGGCGCTCGGAACAACTGGAGCAGCAACTGCAGGGCCTGCCACCGCCCGGGTTCCTGGAGCACCTGTTCAGCAGCACGTTCTGGTTTGAATCGATGCAGAACTGGCAGAGCGAGTTTCTGGCCGTGCTGGCCCTGGTGGTATTGACCATCTTCCTGCGGCAGAAGGACTCGCCGCAGTCGAAGCCGCTGCAGGCACCGCACTCGCAGACCGGCGATTGAGGCCTGCTGCACCAGGTTACTGTGTTCACGCTGTGAGCATCGCGTCTGCGCAGCGATGCGTGCGCTGGCGCCGGCGTCTCACCGTCATCAGCCTGGCTGCACCACGCTGCAGGCCCAGCAGCGGAGACCGCCTCAATGAAACCACGTACCACATGGCTGTACGCCAGCGCGATTGCCATGGCGTTCGCCGCGCCTTCGGCGCTCGCACAATCATCACCGATGGGGGACCGGGTGCCGCCCGTTGCGCGGCAGCTGCCTGCGCAATGGATCAGCCTGCTGCACTTGGCACGCTGGCGGCCATCAATAGCGGAGAGATCGATGCCGGTCGTGCAGCGCTGAGCCAGGCGCAGGACGCCCGTGTAAAGCGCTACGCGCAGAAGATGGTGGACGCCCACACCGCAAGCAACCGGCAGATGGCAGGGTGGAAGGTGGACACTACCGCGCCTGCGGCATTGGAAAAGAAGGAGGACGGAAAGAGAACGCTGTCCATGCTGAAGCAGGCCAAGGGCGCTGCGTTCGGCGGTGCCTATCTGCGGGCCATGGTCAATGACCACCAGGGCGCGTTGGCAGTGCTGGACGCGCGGCTGGTTCCCTCGGCCCAGGACGCCGATGTGGCCAGCTTTCTGAAGACCACGCGCATGCATGTGGCCGAGCACCTGACAGAGGCGCAACAGCTCCTCTCGCAGATGACGGGGAGCGGCAGGGACAGCAAGCCTTGACCCGGCTGGAGCGCTGTACCCGGTTTCACCCGGCATGCTCCAGCGGAGCGTTCGCGCCGTCGCTGTTGATCAATCCGATCAAGCGGTCAATGGCGGTGCCAGCACCGGCGACGCCTTGGCGGGTGCGCACCAGGGCGCTCCAGTCCGACAACACCAGTTCACGCAGCGCAGGCGGTGAACTGGGCACAAGACGCATGGCCCAGCCCGGAAAGCGCCGCGCATCAATGCGTCCGCGGCAGAGCTCCATCATTTCATGATGTGAGGTTGCCGCGCAGATGCGCCGGTAGACCTGTCTCAGCGCAGGATCCGGGCCTTCAATGTACTGCAGGAACCGCTGGCCGTCATGCAGAAGGACGCCGGTGACGGCCAGTTCCGCATTCGCGGCGGCGGCCATTTCCACCACAAGCGCCAGCCGTTCACTGTCCAGGCCCGCCACCGCCTGACTGGCGTAGACAATCGCACTCAGTGGCATGTGGTGTACTCCAACAGTGGACAGATGGGCCCGCCATGGCACCAACAGAGGGTGCACCTTGAGGGGGATGCGGGGTGTGCGCAGCCTGGCCTGGTGCGCGTCGACATGATCAGCCGCCTCATCCTTCCTCCTGTGCGTCGGCCTCGCTCTGCACCAGGAAGTCGACGATGCGGCCGTGATAGTCCGCGCGGTGGGAGGGCCTGCCGGATGCCGCCAGCCCATGGCTGCCGCCCGGGTAGATCACCATCGATGCATTGGGGCAGCCAAGCCGGAGCAGGCGCGTGTAGAGTTCCTCCGCCTGCCCGACCGGGCAACGCTGGTCCTGATCACCGTTGAGCAGGAGCACGGGCCGCGTGACCTTGCCGAAATATTCCACCGGCGACAGTGCGTCATAGCGATCGCGGACATCATCGATCTCCCCGCCCATCGCATAAGGTGCGACATAATAGCCGGTGTCGGAGGTGCCAGCGTGCGAAGCTACGTTTGCCACGGGCGCGCTGATGACCGCTGCACCGAACTCTGGACCGTTGGCGATCGCCCAGGCGCTGAGAAATCCGCCATAGGACTTGCCCGACGCGGCGACGAACGTGCTGGCGCGCCCGGTCTGCTGCAACTGGGCGACGATCGACTGTATCTGTGGAAAATCCAACGCTCCCCAGCGTCCGCACAACCGGCGCGCAAAGGCATCGCCGTAGCCGGACGACCCCACCGTATTGGCCGCGATCACTCGCCACCCCTGCGCGACCAGCGCATAGAGGTAGACATGGCTGGCAAAATCCATCAATGCCACGCTGTGCGGGCCACCATGCATGTCCACCAGCAGCGGCAGCTGGCCGCCCTTCTGTTGCCAGGGACTGAAAATCCAGACATCGATGGCCTCCTGGCCACCGTCTCCGTCGGGCACGGTGAAGCGCTCCTTCTCGCAGTGCATGCGCAAGCGCTCGCTGAGGGCGCGGTTCAGCGAAGTGGCGCAGCAGGAGGCCCGGTCCGGGGCCCATGCCAGCAGATGCACCTCATCAAGGATGCACCAGGTGGTGAAGACGCACACGGGCCCGCTGCCGCCGGCGGCAAGCAGGCTGACCTGCGAAGCGCCCAGATCGCGCAGCACCGGTTCGGTGCCGTCAGCATTGATGCCAAGCAGAGGAAAAAGGCCACGGTCGTTGGCGATCGTCAGCAGCCGTTGGTCGCCTGGCTCCCAGAGGATCTGCCCGGTTTCCAGCGCATGCGGGCCGAGCGGCCCGGATACGTGCGTACCATTCCAGACATGCAGGTAGCTGGCGGAGTCGCCTTCGAGGGTGTTGCCCGCGAATGCCAACGATTCACCGTTACCCGACCATACCGGCCCGATGACCGTCGCCATGTTGGTGGTGACCGGCCGCGCCGGGGCGTGGTCGTCAATCACCCACAGATTGGAGCGATGGCGTTGCGTGCCGCTACCATGGGCAACGTAGGCCAGCCGCCGGCCATCCGGCGACCACACGCCTGAGGTGACATCGAAATCTCCGCAGGTGAGCGGGCGTGGTGGCCTGCTGCCGTCGGCATGGATCTCGAACAGGTGCCGACGGAACCCTGCCGTGTAGCCACTGCCATCGAGCTTGAACGGCACGTGGTGAATCACATGCGGACGGGCTGGGTGCTGCACGTCGTCGCGCCCGTCCTCTGCATAGGGCAGCTTGATCAATGCCAGCAGCCTGTCGCTGTCGCTGGACCACTGCAGAAGCTGTTCGATCTCCAGATCACCCAGGCCCGGGACTGGCCAGGCCTCTCCTCCTTCCGGCGAAATGAGGTAAGGCACAGGCAAGTTGTTGCCTTGCCGCGAGGACAGGAATGCAATCCGATCGCCCGCAGGTGAGACGCGGGGTGATGCAGCGCTGCCCTGGTGGGTCAGCTGGCGCGCATCGCAATGGCCGCGGTCGGTATGCAGCACCCACAGCGCCGACTGATAGTGGTCGCCATCCTGCTGTGGGCGGGAGGTCGTAAAGGCAACCAGGTTGGAGGTGGGGACCGCATCCAGGGCGACGACCTTGACATGTTCATAGAGGTCGGACGGTCCGATGGCCGACATGGGATCTCCCGGCTTCAGGTAATGACGTGATTCCTTGAGGCGCCCCGGACCTTGCCGGGGCGCCGACGCTGCACCGTCGGGATCAGCGCTCGTTGCGCTGGTTCTGGCGGTTGTCCTGCTGGTTCTGCTGATCCTCGCGATTTTCCTGCTGGTTCTGCTGCTGGTTCTGCTGGCCCTCGCGGTTTTCCTGCTGGTTGCGGTCGTTCTGGTTGTTCTGGGTCATCTCGGCATTCCTCATTGAGCCGCCGGAACATTCCTGCGGTGTGCATGGACAGTGCGCCACCATGCAGCCATGGCATCGTCTTGCGGGCGTATGTCCGCTGTGAGGAGCTTCGGCCTCATCTACACGCGGCCGTCGCGAGGTGGTGGTTCGGCGGCCGGCGCGCTTGCTTTGATTGCCTGCTACGGGGGAGGCGGGACCGCCCTTTCCAGGGGCCGCACATAGCGGGTCCATCCTTGCCCGCCACCCGCATGACTGCGTGGCCGAAGCGGTCCGGGCGTGCTCACGTGGGCGGTCGTGATGTGCGGTAGGATCCAGCATCAGTCCCCTCACCGATCAACAGCTATGCGCCTGGCCGACTTCATCGAGCAGAATTCGCGGGCCATCATTGAGGATGCCGTCAGGTTCGCAGAATCGCAGGCGCCATCGGCAGCGGATTTCAGCCTGAAGGAGCTGCGGGACCACCTGCCACAGATACTGCAGGCAATCGTCGGCGAGCTGAGGTCCGTACGCACCGACGACGAGCGGGCCATGCAAGCGCAAGGGCATGCGCCGGTGCAGGCAGGGCCGGAATCCGCTGCCAGCTACCATGGCAGGACGCGTGCTGTCGCAGGCTTCGGCCTGAATCAGATGGTGGCTGAGTACCGGGCGCTGCGGGTTTCGGTATTGAAACGTTGGGCCGACAGCCAAGCGCTGGTTACCGCGTCCATCGAGGACATCCTGCGATTCAATGAGGCGATCGACCAGGCGGTTGCAGAATCACTGGCGCAGTTTTCCGCGGAAGTGGAGTCCTGGCGACAGATCTTTCTGGCCGCGCTTGGGCACGACCTGCGCGGCCCGCTGGCGGCGGTAATGTTCTCGGCTGACATGTTGTCCGAAGAACTGCAGGACCCACTGCACGCTCGGCAGATAGAGATGATTCTCAACGGCAGCATGCGCATGACCAAGCTGCTGGACGATCTGCTCATCTACAGTCGCAGCAAACTGGGCGGTGGCATGAAAATATCTGCCGAGCCCTGCGATCTGGCATCGGCGCTGGGTGAGGAAATCGATCTGCTACGGGCATCATTGCCTACCGTATCGATCCGCTACAGCGCCACCGGTGATACCTCGGGGTGTTTCGATGCATCCTCGCTGCGGGAGGCGCTGCACAATCTCACCACCAACGCAGCAAAATACGGGCATCCGGATACCGACGTCGTGGTTGCTGTGGCCGGACACCCCCGCCACGTGCTGATCACTGTCGCCAACGCCGGGGAGCAGTTGTCGGAGGATGTGCTGAGGACAATGTTCGATCCCCTGCGCCGCGGCCCGCACAACGCTTCGCAGGGCGAACACACCAGCCTGGGGCTGGGCCTGTTTCTCGTGCGCGAAATCAGCCGGGCCCACGGCGGAAGTGTTGAGGCCCATTGTCTGGATGGGATTACCACGTTCTCCATCACGCTCCCACGCCAGCCGTGAGTGCCACCGGCGAGGCATCGGCCGGTAGCGCACACGCGATGTGAAGGCGTCATGACAACCGCTTGGCATCTCTTCCCTACACTTGCGGTCGTTCGCTTTTTGCAAGCTGTAACGGCAGGATGATCCATGAGCAGCACCCGACATTCCGACGGGGTCCTGACAGACCAGTCCCGGCAACTGAGCCTGTTGGTCAACTCGATCACCGACTACGCCATCTACATGCTGGACCCTGCCGGCGTCATCCGTACCTGGAATCCCGGCGGGCAGCGCATCAAAGGCTACAGCGCCGCCGACGTGGTCAACACCCACTTCTCCCGGTTCTACCTGCCTGAGGAGGCGGCAGCCGGGCTTCCGCAGCGCAACCTGAAGGTGGCGGCCGAGGAAGGCCGGTACATCGGCGAGGGATGGCGCCTGCGTCAGGATGGTTCGGTTTTCCGGGCCAGCATCGTCATCGATCCGGTCTGGGACAACGGCCAGCTGGTGGGATTTGCCAAGATCACGCGCGATATCACCGAGCTCTACCACGCCCAGGAGCAGTTGCTGCATGCGCAACGTGATCTTCTGCAGGCGCAGAAGATGGAAGCCATCGGCAAGTTCACCCTGGGTCTGGCGCACGACTTCAACAACCTGCTCACCATCATTTCAAACTGCCTGGACATGATCGGCGCCCAGGTGAAAGAGCAACCGGTCTCTTCGCTGCTCGCAACAGCGCAGCGGGCCGGGGACCGTGGCGCGCTGCTGACCCGCCAGCTGCTCACCTTTGGACGCGGACAGCCACTCGTACCAGAGTCGGTGGATCTGGCGACAATGCTGGGGGACTGCGAGGCCATGCTGCGGCGATCGGCGGGCGACGGCATCACGCTCAGCATCGAACTGCCCCCCGGCCTGCCACGCCTTTCGGTCGACAAGGCACAGTTGGAGGCGGCAATTCTCAATCTGGTGTCCAACAGTCGTGATGCACTGCCACGTGGCGGCGATATCGCCATCACGGCGTCTGCGCGCCAGGCACGCGATCCTGCCCACTCGGAGAGAGGGTTGTCAGGACACGTCTGCATTACCGTGGCCGATAACGGAGAGGGGATCCCTGTGGACGTGCAGGCGCGCGTCTTCGAGCCTTTCTTTACTACCAAGTCCGTCGGCAAGGGCAGCGGATTGGGGCTGAGCCAGGTGTTTGGCTTTACCAGCCAGTCCGGCGGATTCACCGAGCTTGAGAGCGAAGTCGGAAAGGGAACCCGGGTCCGCCTCTGCTTCCCTTTGGAAGAGCACTGAAATGTCGATACATGTTCTTTTCGTGGAAGACGAAGACGATCTCCGCAACATTGTTGCGGACGCCCTGGCCGCGCAGGGCTTTGCCGTTACCGCCGCCGAAAACGGGGTCGAGGCGATCGCGTTCCTGCGCGGCGACGCGCAGTTTGCCATCGTGGTGACGGACTACAGCATGCCCGAGGGCGCCTCCGGTCTTGATGTGGCCCGAGAAGCGGCAGTGGCACAACCCAATGCGCGGGTCATGATCGCCTCTGGCCTGCAACGCGCCCAACTGCCACCGATTCCCGATACCGTAAGGTTCCTGCCGAAGCCCTATCGGTTCGGGCAGCTGGTGACGGCCATCCACGAACACGTGTCAACAGGGCGCTGAGCAGGGCACATCCAGCGCACCCTCACTGCACGGCCAGGCCTCGGTGCCTGGCTACGAAGGCTGACCTGACCGCGGGCAGCGGGCGCTTCAACGTCACCCTGGCCGCGGCGGCCACCGTGTTCGGCATCGGTGCCGCCTTCAGCCCGGGCCTGGCGGGACTGGTGGTGCGGCTGGCAGGGTATGATGCCGCCTTCCTTGCACTTGCCGTGGTTGCAGCGGGCGCATTCCTGTTGGCCATGCGCGTCCCGGAGACGGGCAGCGCGGCCAAGCGCCGGTGCAGCTGAGACCCCATCGACTCCATGCTCGCTTCCAGTTCTCCCCTCCTCATCTGGGCGGCCGTGGCCGTTGCCACCGTTGGCCTGCTGTTCCGGCCGTTCCGCATTCCGGAGTACGTGTGGGCGCTCGGCGCGGCCGCGCTGCTTCCGCTGCTTGGCGCGGTGTCGTTCGGCACGACCTGGCACGCGGTTGCCGAAGGGCGGGATGTCTATCTGTTCCTGGTCGGCATGATGGTGCTGGCCGAGCTGGCGCGGCGCGAGGGTCTGTTCGATTGGTTGGCCTTGTATGCGGTGCGGCATGCAGGCGGCTCGGGGCGGCGCCTGTTCGATCTGGTGTTCCTGGTCGGCACGCTGGTGACGGTGTTCCTGTCCAACGATGCCACGGCGGTGGTGCTGACGCCCGCAGTCTATGCGGCGTGCAAGGCGGCCCGCGCCAACCCCCTGCCCTATCTGTTCGTCTGTGCATTCATCGCCAATGCGGCGAGCTTCGTGCTGCCTATTTCCAACCCGGCCAACCTGGTGGTGTACGGCAACCACATGCCGCCGCTGCTGCAGTGGCTGGCGCAGTTCGCGCTGCCGTCGCTGGCCGCGATCGGTGCCACGTATCTGGTGCTGCGCTGGGTGCATCGCCGCGAGATCGCGCAGCCGTTGGCAGCGTCGCCCGAGCATCGCCCGCTTACCGAGGGTGGCCGGCTGAGTGCGCTGGGCGTGTTGTTCACCGGCAGCGTGCTGCTGGTGACCTCCGCAATGAACGGCCCATTGGGCCTGACAACGTTCTGTGCGGGCGCGCTGAGCGTGGCGGTGGTGGCGATCCGCCAGCGCCGCGGCCCGCTGCCGCTGTTGCGCCACGTCTCCTGGGGCGTGCTGCCGCTGGTCGCTGGCCTGTTCGTGCTGGTTGAAGCGGTTTCGCAGACCGGCGTCATCCAGACAGCGGCCAGCAACCTGCAGGCGCTGGCGCAGACCTCGCCGCACCAGGCGGGCTGGCTGGCCGGAGGCGCAGCCGCACTGCTCAGCAACGTGGCCAACAATCTGCCCGTGGGCCTGGCGGCGGGCTCGCTGGGGCAGATGGCCGAGCTGCCGGCGCAGACGCGCGCGGCGTTGCTGATTGGCGTGGACCTGGGCCCGAACCTGTCGGTGACCGGCTCGCTGGCCACCATGCTGTGGCTGGTGGCGCTGCGCCGCGAGGGCGAGCATGTCAGCGCGCTCGACTTCCTGCGTGTCGGCGCGCTGGTAATGCCGCCCGCGCTGATCGGGGCCTTGCTGCTGCTTTGATCAAGGCCTGGCTGCAACCGCGGGCGCCCCTCTCGCGGTCAGTGCGTCCGCACGGGGTCGGCAGCCTGCTTCCTGAACACCTGGGCAGCTCCCCGTCTCGGACCAGGTCACTCGGCGTAGCTGGCGGTGTTCTTGCCGTGCCGTTTGGCGTGATAGAGCGCCTTGTCCGCCTTCGCCAGCCAGTCCTCTGCGCTTGCCGTGCCAGCCGCGGCGGCGATACCGATACTGACGCTGAACCGGATGTCGGCTGTTTCAGGAGCGCCCGGTTCCTGCAGGCGGCGCCTGATCTGCTCGGCCACACGCATGGCCTGCGCCGGTGTCCGCTGGCCCAGCAGGATGGCGAACTCGTCGCCCCCCAGACGCGCCGCCATGTCACCCGGCTGGGCCAGCTGACGCAGCACGACCGCGATGCGGCGAAGCACCTCATCGCCGGCACGATGGCCATGCGAGTCATTGATCCGCTTGAAATCATCAACATCGAGCATCAGCAGGCAGGCGCCGCCGCCGTGGTGCTGCCCCGTCTGCAGCATCTGCTGGGCGCGCTGGATCAGGAAGCCGCGGTTGGCCAGTTCCACCAGCGGGTCCATCCGGCTCAGGCGCTGCAGCTGGCGGTTCTGTGACTTCACCCGGCGCGCCAGTCGCCAGCTCAGCACGCTCAACCCAATGCCATAGACGAACAGGAAAGGCAGGCTGAGAACGATCGTGCGCTGCGAGGTGATGGGTTGATAAGGCAGGCCCAGGGCAAGCCAGGTGGCGGCGAACCCGACCACGAGGGCCAGGGTTGCCCTCGTTGCCAGGCGGATGCCGCCGGCGGCGATCTTGTCGGCCACCAGCAGCGCGGCAAACAAGGCACAGGGCACCGTGCTGAGGGCCATGAAGGCGATCCATGCGCCTCCAAAGAGAGAGTCGACGATCATGCAGCGGAACTGCGCTGCCGCCGGCTCGCGGGCGCGACGTGTCAGCAGCATTGCCAGCGCCGGCCATGCGAGAGCGTTGAGCAACAACAACAGCCAAGGGGCAGCCCCGGTCTGACGCTCCAGAATGATCGAGGCAATCGGAAGCGCGCC
This sequence comes from Stenotrophomonas sp. TEPEL, assembly GCF_004348785.1. Taxonomy (NCBI): domain Bacteria; kingdom Pseudomonadati; phylum Pseudomonadota; class Gammaproteobacteria; order Lysobacterales; family Lysobacteraceae; genus Stenotrophomonas; species Stenotrophomonas sp. TEPEL. The sequence goes on along the minus strand of NZ_QQXJ01000001.1, from coordinate 2,073,892 downwards.
CAAGCCGTTTCCCACAAAGCGCATCCAGCCGATGCGCCGCGCCGCGCCGACGCCCTCGACGGCGACTTCCGTTGAATCAGTGAAGAACGGCATTGCCAGCTCTCCTGATGACCACTCCCCTGCAATGCACCCGGACATCCCTTTGTGCGCGAGTCTGACATCTGTGCGTCAACGACAGGTCAATGAGGCAGGGAGCGCTGCCATCGCAGCCGCATGCCGGGGCTGCGCACAAGGGTTGCTGGGGCGTGCGGCGGCCCTTCATCCGGTTGTCTTGCAGCGTTAACGCTCCCTGGCAGAGGCTGGTCGACACGCCCCATCAACACGCCCCAGGAGCACTCCAGTGAACGAGAAGAAGCTGCAGGATGACCTGCCTTTCAACCCTGGCGCCGACGTGGACGATGCGTCGAAGAGCCATACCCCGGACAGGCTCAGGAATGACAAAGCGACATGGAAGGAGCACGACATGCCCGATGATGGTGATGACCCCAAAGCTACGCCCGACGACTACGAACGGCCCGATCCCGATCCGACCGGCTAGGCACGGCGGGTTGACGCCAATTGAAGCCAACGGTGCGTGCCACGCGACATGGCGAGCCTCCTAGCTGAAGGTGCGGCCGCAGAGTGTGCTGTAGGCGCGCGCCGGATCGCGGGTTGCCGGTCAGCGGCCGGCACTACCGGACGCGACGCATGGGTAGCGCCGGGCCATGCCCGGCAGACGCGAAGATGGTAGCGCCGGGCCATGCCCGGCAGACGCGAAGATGGGTAGCGCCGGGCCATGCCCGGCGGATGCGAAGAACAGAAGGGCCGGCAGGCATTCGATGCAGCGGAACAGCCGGGGGGAGTTCCTGGCTTCTACTGCGGAGATGTGATCAGCCGGCGCCGGCGCCAGCCAGATCGTCATCGCTGCCGATCTCCCAACGCAGCTCGAAGTTCAGTTCCAGCTGCTGTCCCGGCTGCAACCGGGTCGGCGCCAGGGTGAATCCATCAGGTGGGCCGGTCTGCGGCTCGACGCAGGTGGCGTGCGCTGCCCCATCGTAGACCACCCAGTGATCGGTGTCGGCGCTCAGCCGCAGCCGCTGGCCGGCGGCAACCAGCGTCACTTCGGCCTGGTTGATGAAGCAGTCATCCCACGGCCCCTGCGTTGGCTGCACGCAGGGCAAGGTGGCGATACCCTCCCCGTCGCGCGGGTACATCGCGCTGGGTGCGAACAGCAGTCGCTCCGGCTTGCGGAACCAGGGGTGCCAGCCAAGCACGGCTGGCATTGCCATGGCACCGGCCTGCACCGCGAGGCGCAGCTTCAGGCGGTCGGGCTGCACGAGGAGGTGCTGCGATGCCCTGCCCCCGAAGGGCCAATAGGCCTCCTCAGGGAGGTCCAGCGACAGCAAGGCGCCGTCCGGTTCAAGGCGGTCGATGCGCCAGGGCCGTGAGAAGCCGACGCCATGGATGGCGTGCATTCCGAAGTTCACCGGCAGCTGATAGGGCCTGCCGTCGAAGGCGAAGCGCCCGTGGCGGATGCGCCCGGCCCAGGGCAGCATGGGATAGCACCCCCACGCAATGCTTGCCTGCCGGGCGTCATGTTCGCCGACGAGCCAGTCCACACCGTCGCAGCGTAGTTGGGCGATGCGGCCACCGGCTTCCGGTGCAAGCGCGACCTCCAGCCTGCCTGCCCGCAACCAGTGCAGTGGGCCGGCAGGCAGTGCCGCCTGCGCATCATCCTTGGGCGATGTCGGCTCAGGTGCCATAGGGATGGATCGTCCGGATGCTGCCGTCTGCTTCCATGTGCAGCGGTGTGCACTTGACCGAACGCAGGTGGGTGACCCCGCCAGACAACAACGCGTCGTGATAGAACAGGTACCACCGCCCCTGGAACGCACAGATGGAGTGATGGGTGGTCCAGCCCACCACGGGGGTGAGGATCACGCCGCGATAGGTGAACGGCCCGTACGGGCTGTCGCTGGTGGCATAGCACAGCAGGTGCGTATCACCCGTGGAGTACGACAGGTAATACCGGCCCTGATACTTGTGCAGCCACGGCCCTTCGAAGAAGCGACGTGCATGGTCGTCGGCGCGCAGCGGCTGCCCGTGCTCGTCCAGGATGACGATCTCCCGGGTGGGTTCGGCAAGCCGGGTCATGCCGGCGTCCAGTCGCCCGATACGCGGGCCCAGTGCCGGCGCCTCGCCGGCAGGTTCTTCATGCGCCGGGTCGTAGCGGTTGTCGCGGTACTTCTGCAGCTGGCCACCCCAGATGCCACCGAAACAGAGGTAGTGCGTACCGTCGTTGTCCTCGAACACGGCCGGGTCGATCGAGTACGCGCCCTCGATGGGTTCAGGTTCGGGAGTGAACGGGCCCTCCGGCCGATCCGCCGCCGCAACGCCGATGCGGAACCTGCCGTGCGCGTCCTTGGCCGGGAAGTACAGGTAATAGCGGCCATCGCGGGAGGCGGCATCCGGTGCCCACATCTGCTGGCTGGCCCAGGGCACGTCGCGCACATGCAGCGCCATGCCGCAATCGGTGGCCTCGCCCTCCGGCGTGTCCATCCGCAGTACGTGGTAGTCCTGCATGCCGAAGTGGCCGCCCTCATCGTCGAAGGGGGCGCCGCTGTCGATGTCGTGCGATGGATAGATGTACAGCCGCCCCTCGAACACATGGGCCGAAGGGTCGGCCGTGTAGATGTGGCTTACCAGCGGCTGGGAGATGGCGTGTGCTGCCAGTTGCTGCAGATCGCTGCCCTGGCGCCGCGACTGCAGGTCCTGCTCGATGCGGGTCTCCATGCGCTTGTTGATCTCGTAGAGGAAAAGCAGCGCTACCGCAGCCAGGAACGGCAAGGAGCAGTAGACGCTCACCGTCAGGCGGATGCCGTCCACCACGGCTTCGGGCTGCTGCGGTGCGCCTGCCTGGTAGCCGTGATGGGCGAGGATGCCAGCGACCAGCGCGCCACCGATGCTGAGCCCGATCTTCAGGCCACACAGCATCGCCGAGAAGACGATGGCGGTGGCACGGCGATGGTTTTTCCATTCGGAGTAGTCGGCGACGTCGGCGATCATCGCCCACAGCAGCGGGATGGTGATGCCGTAGCAGAATCCGTGCAGCATGAAGGCAGCGAAGGCCACGGCAACCGCCGTGGGCGGGAAGAAATAGAACGCCAGCAGGAATACGGTGGACACCAGCAAGGCACCGCCGAAGACATCACGCTTGCCGAAACGGTCGGCCAGGCGGCGCGACACGCCGATGCCCAGGATCATGCAGACGATGCCGCAGGCGTTGAACAGGCTGAAGGCCGATGTTGCCGGATCCTTCGGCCAGGCGAAGCCGGCCAGGCCCAGACCGTTGAGTGCCGCGTTGACGGCGCCGATGAAGCGGTTGAAGCCGGAGCTGTCCAGGAAGCCCGCCAGGGCGGCCTCGCTCATGTAGTACTGGAAGTAGTAGACGTAGGTGCCGCCCTTCAGCGACAGGTTGATGAAGACCAGGATGGTCAGCGCCAGCATCACCTTCCACGGGCGGTTGCGCAGCAGGTCGGACAGGTCCTGCAGCACCCCGGCAGTCTGTTCCTTCGCCGGTACGATGCGCTCGCGCGTGGTGGCGAAGGTGATCAGGAAGAACACCGTTCCCAGCACCGCAAATACCGTCATGACCCGCTCGAAGCCCAGCACCCGGTCGCCGTCGCCGAGGATCAGCACCAGCGGCAGCAGCAGGACCTGGATGATGAACTGCGCGATCATCACCGCCACGAAGCGGTAGGCCGACAGGCTGTTGCGCTGGGCCATGCTGCCGGTGAGCACGCCACTGAGTGCCGAGTACGGCAGATTGTTGGCCGCATACACGAGCATCAACAGGCCGTAGGTGGCCAGGGCGTAGACGACCTTGGCGCGCGGCGCCAGGTCGGGCGTGCTGAAGGCCAGCAGTGACAGCACCCCGAAGGGAATGGCCGTCCACAGGATCCACGGCCGGAACTTGCCCCAGCGGCTGACCGTGCGATCGGCGGCGATGCCGATCAACGGGGTGAACACGAAGGCACCGAGCACGCCGATCACGAAGATGATCGTGGCGGCCGTGGCGGGCGGCAGCCGGTACACATCGGTGTAGAAGAACGCGAGGTAGGTGATCAGCGTCTGGAAGATCAGGTTGGCGGCCAGGTCGCCCAGGCTGTAGCCGAGCTTCTCCCGGATGGACAGCGTGTGCCCGGTGCTTTCCATGCGGCGCGCATCAGTCACGGTTGGTCTCCACGGTGAACCCGGCCTTCGCGCGGATGTCGGCGCTGGAGCCGCCCACCCATGCCTCGTACGCGCCCGCCGGCACGGCATAGCCCCCGCGCGCGTCGTCATAGTGGCGCAGGGCGTGCTGCGCCTCCAGGTCGAACACCACGGTGCGCCGCTCGCCAGCGGCCAGGTGCACACGCTGGAAGCCGCGCAATGTCTGGCGCGCGTCGCCGGGCCCGGCCTGCAGCCGTCGCACATACAGCTGCACCACTTCGTCGCCGGCGCGCTTGCCCGTGTTGGCGATCTCGACCTGCACCTTGAGTGTGCCGTCGTTGGCGATGCGCGTTGAATCGAGCTGCAGCCTGCCGTAGTCGAAGCGGGTGTACGACAGCCCATGCCCGAACGGATACAGCGGGGTACCGCGGAAGTAGCGGTAGGTGCGCCCTTCCATCGTGTAGTCGTCAAAGGCCGGCATCGCCTCGTCCGCCCTGTAGAAGGTCACCGGCAGGCGCCCGCCTGGATTGACGTCGCCAAACAGCGCCTGGCCGACGGCAGTGCCACCGCGCTGCCCGGGATACCAGCTCATCAGGATGGCGGACAGATGCTGCTGCGCCCAGTCCACCGCCATGGCAGAGCCGCCGGTGAGGACCATCACCACCGGTTTGCCGGTGCCATGCAGCGCTTCCAGCAGCGAGCGCTGGGGCGCCGGCAGGCGCAGGTCGGTACGGTCACCGCCGGCGAAGCCCGGGTAGTTGACCTTCATCTCTTCGCCTTCGACATCGCCGGTGAGGCCGCCCACGAACACCACCACATCGGCGTTGCGCGCGGCCTCCAGTGCCGCTTCGAACGGCGGCTTGGCACCGGGCATGCGCCACCCCAGGCGGACGCCGGCATCGCGCTCGGCGTCGAAGTACTCAAGCCCCAGGTCATAGGCGCGGCCGGCCTGCAGGTCCAGGTCCACGCCATCGCCGTGCAGGCGATCACTGTTGGCCCAGTGGTCAAGCACCCGCTTGCCGTCCACGTAGAGGCGGAAACCATCGTCGGCGGCCGCCTCGATCCGGTAGCGCCCCGAGACGGGCGGCAGCAACTGGCCGGTCCAGCGGATGCTGAAACCATCGCTCGGGATGCCCTGCCCCGGTGCGGCTTCACCACGGGCCAGCAGGTTGTCGGTCGGGGAACCCCGATCCCAGCGGAATCCAATCTGGGCATCGGTGCGGACCAGGGCCGGAGTACCGGAAAGATCGGCGGTACGGAAGTACTCGCCGCGCAGCCCGCGCTCCGGCGAGTCAGCCGACGGGCGCAGGTAGGTCGCTTCGATCAAGGGTGTAGCGCTGGGATCGTCGCGCCCTTCAACCAGGTCCACGCCGCGTGCATAGCTCACCTCGATTCCCTTGGCGGCATCGCGGATGCCCTGCAGGAGGGTGACCGGCGCGGCCGGGGTGCCGAAGTAGTTGCCGAGCAGTGCCATGGTGTCATCGGCCGTGGGACCGATCACGGCGATGCGCTTGAGGTTGCGCGACAGCGGCAGCACGCCATCGTTCTTCAGCAGTACCAGCGATTCCTGGGCGGCCTTCAGGGCCAGCGCATCATGCGCCGGAGCCTGGTTGACCGACGCGGGAATCTGCGCCCAGCGCACGCGCTCGGGTGGGTCGAACATGCCCAGCCGCATCCGCGCGGCAAACAGGCGGGTCACCGCATCGTCGATCTCCGCCTCGCTGATCAGGCCCTGCCGTACTGCCGCCGGCAGCGTGGCGTATTCCTGGCCGCACTCCAGTTCGGTGCCGTTGCGGACCGCCAACGCGGCAGCCGCCTCGCGGCTTGGAACGATCCGGTGATGTTTCCAGATGTCGACGATGGCCCAGCAGTCGGACACCACGTAGCCCTTGAAGCCCCAGTCGCGGCGCAGCACGTCGCGCAGCAGGAACCGGCTGGCGCTGGCGGACTCGCCGTACACCCGGTTGTAGGCGCCCATCACCGCGTCCACCTGCCCCTCTTTCACCAGCGCCTCGAACGCGGGCAGGTAGGTGTCGTACAGGTCGCGCTTGCTCGGGCGCGCATCGAAGTGGTGGCGGTCGGCCTCGGGGCCACTATGCACGGCCAGGTGCTTGGCGGTGGCGTCCAGCTTGCGGTACACCGGGTCATCGCCCTGCAGGCCGTGCACGAAGGCCACGCCCATGCGGGCGGTGAGGTACGGGTCCTCGCCGTAGGTTTCCTGGCCACGGCCCCATCGCGGGTCGCGGAAGATGTTGATGTTCGGCGACCAGTAGGTCAGCCCCTGGTAGCGGCCATGCGAGCCCTCACGGAGGAACTGGTGGTGCTTGGCACGGGCTTCGTCGCTGATGGTGCTGGCCACCTGCCCCATCAGCGGCACATCGAAGGTGGCCGCCAGGCCGATGGCCTGCGGAAACACGGTGGCCTGCCCTGCCCGCGCCACGCCATGCAGGCCTTCGTTCCACCAGTCGTAGGCGGGAACGCCCAGGCGCTCGATCGCGGGCGCGGCGTTCTGCATCTGCGCTGCCTTCTCCTCCAGGGTCATCCGTGCGACCAGGGCAGCGGCGCGGTTTTCGAAGCTGGCCGAGGTGTCGAGCCAGGGCGCGGGCTCGGCTGCGTAACCCGTGCCCGCCAGCGCGATGGCAGCGCACAGGGCCAGCGTGCGGAAGATGGGAGTGCGCGTCATCATTTGCTCCTCAATGCACGCTCGTCGCGCGCGAATGGTCCCAGCAGGGCGCCGACGAAGCCGCCTGCACGATCCGTACTCAACACCGTTCCGTCCACGTCATCGGCCAGTGTCTGCCAGCCACGCCCGTCGCCGCTGTCGAAGGCGAACGCATAGCGGCCTTCGTCACCGGCGATCTTCAGACGCAGCGACGTCGCTGCCGTTGCCTGGCGCGTTGCCAGGGTGCGGGTGACACCGCCGCCGTCGCGCGCTTCCAGGAAGACCGCCACGCGGTCACTGCCAAGGCTGCGCACGCCAAGGAAATACCAGTGGGTCTCGCTCTGGAAAGCAGCCAGGCCTGCGGCCACGCCCGCCGCCGGCCGGCTCATGGCCGTGCTGGATTCGAAGCGCAGGTGCTGCTGGCGCCGGCCGAGGAACGCGGGGTTGCGCAGCGTGTCCAGGTTCTCCGCCAGCGGACGCACGGCCAAGGCCCCCGGTCGCTCGCGCAGGTCCGCCCACGGCTGCTTGGGGATGCGCACGCGAAGCCAGCCGCTGCCGAGTGCCGGCGCATCGAATTCGTCACGTTCGGTGAAATTGCCGGTGGACGGCGCCTGCGACGCTTCGCCCTGCATCCAGGAGGGCGCTCTGGCCGCATACGGAATGGCCTGGTTGGCCGGCAGGATCACCGGCCAGCCGTCACGCCATTGCACCGGCAGCAGATAGGTCTCGCGTCCGGTGTTGTAGTGGCGCGTGTCGTAGTTGCGGCTGGCAAGGAACACCGCCCACCATGAGCCGTCCGGCCCCTCCACCAGATCCGCATGCCCGGCATTGGTGATCGGCAACGGCCTGTCGGCGGGCAGGTCGCGCTGGGTGAGAATCGGATTGCCCGCATACGGCACGTAGGGCCCCCACACATCACGGCTGCGCAGCACCACCTGCGAATGTTGCGGCCCGGTGCCGCCTTCCGCATCGGAGAGGTAGTACCAGCCATCGCGCTGGTAGATGTGCGGCCCCTCGATCCAGATCGGGTTGCTGGCCGGCTCCACCCCGCCGTCGATCAACACCTTGCGGGGCCCCACCGGGGTGAAGGTCGCCAGATCCATCTGCTGCATCCAGATGGCACGGTGGCCCTCGTAACGTGGCGGGCCGGGCGGTACATCGTTGTTGAGCAGATACACGGTGCCGTCGCTGTCGAAGAACAATGACGGATCGATTCCGTCGATGCCAGGCAGCCAGTGCGGGTCCGACCAGGGGCCGGCAGGATCACGGGCGGTAGCGATGAAGTTGCCGCCGCTGTCGACAGCCGTGGTGACCACGTAGAACATGCCGTCGTGGTAACTGATGGCCGGTGCGAAGATGCCGCGCGACACGCCCAGTCCGTCGAAGTCCAGCTGCGACGGTCGGTCGATCACATTGCCGATCTGCTTCCAGTGCACCAGGTCCACGCTTTCGAACACCGGGATGCCCGGGAAGTAGGTGAAGCTGGAATTGACCAGATAGAAGCGCCCGTTTGCGGCGACGATGCTGGGGTCGGCATGGAACCCGGCAAGAATCGGGTTGCGATATTGCCCGGCCGGCAACGGCGCATCGAAGGCCGCGTCGCGACCGCTGTACTCGAACCAGTCGAAGTAGACCGGCGGCGCGGGCGGCACTGCCCACGCCTGCGGCAGCAACGACATCAACACGAGTACTGGAGCCAGCAGCAGACGCATCAGGGAGCCTCCGCAGGGGTGATGGAAAGCTCGAACGGGCCGGCGGGCGCCCCACTGCTGTCGCGCAGGGTGCACACCGGGCCATCGGCCCAGCAGTAGCGCACGCGCCCGTCCGTGTCAGCCAGCGGGCTGCGCAGCACGACGTCGTGCCCGTCCAACACCGCGTCGGCGTAGTGGCAGTGGTGCGCATCGGCGTCGCACAGCTCGAAGCCGATGGGGCCGTTCGCGCCGGTCGTGACCAGGGCGCCGGTGACGCCGTTGAAGCGGATACGCACGCCGGCGCGCGTGACCGATGCATCGCGTGCAGTTGGGCCGGCAGGCGCCAGGCTGCGCTCGCCATAGACCACATGGCGCGCCGCCCGCGCCAGCCGCCGGCCCAGTTCCTGCTTGTTCGGCGGGTGGATGTCGTAGGCATCGCCGATGTCGATTGCCACGGCCAGTCCGGTGCGCGGGTCTTCCGCCGCAGCGAGCCGCTGCGCCTCGCGCACCTGCGCCCAGCCACTTTCAACCGGCGCCACGGGTGGCTGGCCATAGCCGGCCAGCTGCACCAGCAGCAGCGGCGTGTGCGCGCCGAACCGCCCCCGCCAGTCGTCACGCAGGCTGCGCAGGCGTGCGAGGTATGCCGTTGCGTCGCCGGTGTTGGATTCACCCTGGTACCACAGCATGCCGCGCAGGCCATAGGCCCCCAGCGGCGCGATCATGCCGTTGTACAGCGTCGACAGCCCCGTGGCGGCGTGCCACGGTGCCAGCGGCGGCGCCTGTGCGCCTGGCGCCACCCGGTACTGCCAGCGGGCATCCAGCTCGATGCGCGTACCGTCATCCAGGCCGATGGCCTGCGCGCTCGCGGGCCCTGCAAGGCCACCCTCACCGTAGGTGTCCAGAACGTTGATCACCACGGTGTTGGCGCCGGCTTTCAGCAATCCGGCTGGCAGCGCATAGGTTCGCCGCTCGCCCGCACCGTACTGGCTGCCCACGGCCACGCCGTTCACCCAGGTCATGTCCGTCTCGTCGATGGGGCCGAGCTCAAGCTGTGCGCGCTTGGCTGCCTGGTCGGCGCTCAGCGTCACCTGGGTGCGGTACCAGACCATGCCGTTGTAGCCGGCCAGCGCTGGCACACCCCAGCGCTCCCACGCCCCGAGCGTGGCGGGTGCGCGTTGCCATCCACGGCTGTCGTTGCCTGGCTGCCAGGGTGCATCGGCGGCGACGGCATCGGCGCGTGTTGTCCACCAGTGTTGCCACTGCTGGCCCCAACGTTCGTTTGCCGCAGCCGGATCACGCGCGTACAGCGCGAACACGTCAAGCGCTGGGCCCAGGCCACCCTGCATGCGCAGGGCATCGCTGCTGGTCCAGGCCTCGATACGCGAGCCGCCCCACGCTGCCTGGATCAGCCCCATCGGAACGTCGACGGTCCTGCGCAGTTCACGCGCAAAGTAGAAACACGCGGCGGAAAAGTCACGCACGGTGTCCGGTGACGCGGGGCGCCATGCCACAGACGCGGAAAAATCACTCTGCGGTGAAACCGCCGCCGCCTTCGGCACGGTGAACAGGCGGATTCCCGGTTCCGTGGCGGAGGCGATCTCGCTGCCTGCATCAAGCGCGCGCCACACCGGAAGCTCCATGTTCGACTGCCCGGAACACAACCAGACATCGCCGATCTGCACGTCGCGCACGATCTGGCTGGCATGCCCGGAGCGGACCGACATTTCGTAAGGTCCGCCGGCTGCGGCAGGCGGCAGCGTTGCGTGCCAGCGGCCATCGCCAGCCGCGTGCGTGCTGACAGTGCGCCCTGCAAACGCCACGGAAACCGAGGCGCCCGGTGTGGCCTGGCCCCACACCGGAATCGGCCGGTCACGCTGCAGCACGGCGTGATCCTGGAACAGCGGATGCAGCAGCGCCATCGTTGGTTCCTGTGCCGCTGCACGCGTGGCGCAGCCGCCCATGGCAACCACCAGCAGCCATCCCACCCACGACGTCGGCTTCATCGGCCATCTCCTGGCGCGGAGGGAAACTGCAGGGCCTGGTACCAGGCCAGCGGATGCGGCGGCGCGGCTTCGCCTGCGGGCAACGGTCTGCCGCTCACCGACTGGAAGTACGCCACGCTGGCATCGCGCCACCACTGTGCTTCGCGCAGCTGGATACGCAGGAAGTCCGAGACCTGCGCATGCCGTTGCGCATCCACCTTGCCCTGCAGCCCCGCCCAGGTGGCCTGCATGGCCTGCACCTGCCGTACGCCCAGCGAATAGCGCCCGACCAGTTCGTCCCACAGCGCCCGCCCAGAGGCCATGCGGTGATCCCACGGCACGTGGTGGAACCACAGCAGCAGCGGCTCCGGAACCCGCGCCAGGTCGCCATACTGCTCGGCCACGCCGGGGGAATACTGGGCCACGGCGTTGCTGCCGCGTGCGGTGCGGTCGAAGCCGATGCCGTTGTGATCCGCACGGTGGTAGTACACCGACGTCCAGTCCGCGCGCGGGCCGCCATCGACCCATGGACCGGGACCATAGTGGTGCCCCCGCGCCATCAGATGGTGCAGGCCCAGTGGCGTCATGTAGTTCACCGCAGCCTCGCGCGAGGCCATCATCATCCCGACGATGGGCTGCACCACGCCGGGATCGGCCGAGAACGTCAGCGCCGCCCAGTCCGCCGCGATGTCCTGGGCCGATTGCCGCGGATCCCACGCAAGGCGCCCGAAGGCGTACCAGTTGGCCTGGTCGAAGTGCGATCCACTCCAGGTGCGGTCGTTGCCGATGTTGGCGACCCCGGCCATGCCGGCCAGGGACTGCGCCACGGTGGCCCCCTTGCCGCGTGTGCGGGTGTCGGCCCGCAGCACTTCCTCGTACAACGGCCCGAGGTAAACCAGATGCGTGGCAAAGCCCAGGTACTCCTTGGTGATCTGCACTTCCATCACCAGCGGCGTGCGCGGCATGGCCCCGAACAGCGGATGGAACGGCTCCCGCGGCTGGAAGTCGATGGGCCCGTTCTTCACCTGCAGCACCACGTTCGTGCGGAACGCACCATCCAGGCCGGCGAACTCGCTGTAGGCCTGCGTGGCCCGGTCGGCAGGAACGTCGTGCGCATAGACAAAGGCGCGCCACATCACCACGCCGCCGTGCGGGGCCAGCGCATCGGCCAGCAGGTTGGCGCCGTCGGCGTGCGAGCGGCCGTAGTCCTGCGGGCCGGGCTGCCCTTCCGAATTGGCCTTCACCAGGAAGCCACCGAAATCGGGAATGCGCGCGTAGATCTGCTCGGCTTTGTCCCGCCACCAGCGTTGCACGGCCGGGTCGAGCGGATCGGCGGTGTCGAGTCCGCCCAGCTCGATGGGTGCGCTGAAGCGTGCACTCAGGTAGACACGGATGCCGTACGGCCGGAACAGATCGGCCAGTGTTGCCGCTTTGTCGAGATAGTCCGGCGCAAGGCTCTGTGCGTCTGCATTGACGTTGTTGAGCACGGTGCCATTGATGCCTACGGACGCGTTGGCGCGTGCATAGTCGGTGTAGCGCGGGTCGCGCCACTCCGGCAACGTCTGCCAGTCCCACAGCGAGCGGCCTGCGTAGCCACGTTCGACATGGCCATCCAGGTTGTCCCAGTGGTTGAGCACGCGCAGCCGGAGCCGTGGCGATTGACGCACATTCAGGGCGTCCAGTGCAGCGCCCGTCTGCAGCAGCCGCAGCAGATGGAACACCCCGTACAGCACGCCGATATCCCGCGGTGCGGCGACCAGCAGCACATCGCGTCCGCCCACCCGTGTGCGCTTGAGCAGGTAGCCTTCCTCGCCCAGCGGCTGCATCTGCGCACGCAACGGCGCGATCAACGCCGACGACTGCGGCGTACCCAGCACCAGCATGGGGCCGGTGGCTGCCGTACCTGCCAACTGCGGAGCGCTGCCGAGCAGCCCGGCCAGTCCACGCTGCAGTTCATCGCGCGTGGCGCGCTGCGTGGCGGTGTGATCAGGGGCCACCACCTGCCCCAGGCGGATGCGGTAGTCGGCAGCGAGGGCCGGTTCGAGCGGAACGTAGCGCATCCACAGGGCATGGCCATCCTCTGCGCGCGCGTCGCCCATGCAGGCCAGCAGCGCCAGCAGCGCCAGCAGCGCCAGCACGGCAGCGAACATCCAATGACACCGCTCGCCATCCGGACCGGACCGCTGGTTGGCCGGCAAACCTTGTAAGCTCCGGACGTGCGCGGGCTTCGGCAGCGTCACAGAGAAGAACGGGAGCGCGTATTGGACAAGCCGAAGAAATCGGTCCGCCGCAAGACCAGTGGCGTGACGATCGACGAGGTGGCGGCCCTGGCCGGAGTGTCGCCGATGACGGTGTCGCGGGCGATCAACCAAGGCAAGGTGCGCGACGTCACCCGCGAGCGCGTGATGCGCGCAGTGCGTGAACTGGGCTATACGCCCAACCTCGCCGCCAGTTCGCTGGCCGCCGCGCAGCACACGCGTATTGCACTGATCTACACCGACCCCAGCGGTGCCTACCTGCGCGAACTGCTGGTCGGCCTGCTGCGGGTAGCGTCCAATGCTGCCATCCAGCTGGTCATCGACTACTGGGACGAGCCGGGCCCCGCCGCCCAGCGCAAGGCCGCGCGTGCCCTGGCCGGGCGGGTGGACGGCGTCATCCTGCCGCCGCCGCTGTGCGAATCGCAGCCCGTGGTGACCGAGCTGGTCAAGGCCGGCATCCCGGTGGTGGCGATCGCGCCCGGTCACCTCGGCAATGACATTTCCTGCGTGCGCATCGATGACTTCCACGCCGGCAGGGAATTGGCGCAACACCTGATCCAGCAGGGTCACCGCCGCATCGGCTTCATCTGCGGGCGCACCGACCTCAGCGCCAGCGCGCGGCGCTATGACGGCTTTGTCAGCGCGCTGCACGACGCCGGGCTGGAGGTCGACCCCGCCCTGGTCGAACAGGGCGACTACACCTACCGCTCCGGGCTGGCCGCTGCCGAGAAACTGCTGTGCCAGCCCAGGCCGCCCACCGCGATCATGGCCAGCAACGACGATATGGGCGCGGCGGCGATCTCCGTCGCGCACCGGCGTGGCCTGGAGGTGCCCCGCGACCTGTCGGTGGTGGGCTTCGATGACAGTTCCGCCGCCACGACGGTCTGGCCCGAGCTCACCACCATCCATCAGCCCATCGCCTCGATGGCCGATGCCGCCATCGAGATCCTGCTGCGCACCATCCGCCGCCGCAGCGAGGGCGTGCGCGTGTTGACCGACCACGTGGTGCCGTACCGGCTGGTGGTGCGCGATTCGGTCACGCGCCCACCCGGTTCCCGGTAGCGCAGGACGCAGCGTCACGGTCACGCGCCTGCGCACCCGATGCTGGTCTCCGCCTCGTTCAGGGCGCCCAGCGCGACGCGTGACACCGACAGTGTCATCGCCCCCGCCGTTGCGATCGACCACGGGCGATCCAGCTTGCCGACGTCCGCACCTGCGGCTGCAAGGCACTTCAGCGGCACGCCCACGCGCGTCCATTGGCCCACCGGCAGTTTTGCCAGCGTCGGCGTGAGCGCAATGCGGGCCGAGCAGCCCGTGCCGCAGCCCACCGCCAGCCAGGCCTCGCCGCGGGGTGCAGACTCCACCCGCAGCGTGGTCAGCAGCATCAGGTCGCCGTTGCTTTCGCGCTGCAGATCCAATGCCGTGTGCGACTGCAGCGCGGCAACTGCCTCAGCCTTGCCCGACCAGGCCAGGCGGCGGCCGTCTTCCTGTGCCAGGTGGTCCACGCCGGTGACCTTGAGCAGATCGCCCTCCAGCGCCTCCGGCACCTTGGTGACCGTGACGCCCTGCCCCGTGCCGTTCTGCAGGCGCAGGGCCACGCCTGAACCGGCTTCGCCGCGCGCGAAGAACACGCCGGCGGCACCTTCATTGCCGGTTACCCCGGAGACTTCCGGCAGCGCCGCCAGATCGCCGTTGTCGGCGTAGGACAGGCCGAAGCCGAAGGCGAACTGCGGGTCGTAATCCTTCTGCCCCACATTGTTGGCGTACTGCGTCGCCGTGCGCGGCCAGCTGAAGCTCAGCCTGCCCTTGAAATCGTGCTGCACGCTGCCATCAGGACTGCGCAGCAGCACGTCGGCAACGCCGGCACCTTCCGAACCGGGCAGCCACGCCGCCACGAACGCATCGGCGGCGTTGATCTCGCGGTTGACCCACAGCGGGCGTCCGCTCAGGAACACGGCCACCACCGGAATGCCGTCGGCCTTCAGCCGTTTCATCAGGTCAAGGTCGGCATCGTCGCCCGGCTTGTAGGCCAGCGTCGGCAGATCGCCCTGGAACTCGGCATACGGGCTCTCGCCGAATACCACCACGGCCACATCCGGCTTCGTCACATATTTCCCATCGACCGCCAGCACTGCCTCGCCACCGGCGGCCGACGCCTGCTGGGCGATGCCCTCGTAGATCGTGTCCGCATTGGGGAAGTCGTTGCGGGTCGTGCCGGTGCCCTGCCAGTTCAGCGTCCAGCCGCCGGCCTGCTTGCCCACGTCGTTGGCACCGTCACCGGCGACCAGGATGCGCTGCCTCGGGGACAACGGCAGTACGCCGCCCTGGTTCTTCAGCAGTACCAGCGATTCGCGCACCGCCTGCCGCGCAAGCGCACGATGTTCCGGTGCGCCGATGAGGGCGAACTGGCCGCCGACCGCACGAGTGGACGGCTTGCCGGCCTCGAACAGCCCCAGCCGCATCTTGACGCGCAGGATCCGGCGTACCGCCTCGTCCAGCCGTTGCTGGCTGATGGTGCCGTTCTTCACGGCGGCCAGCGTGGTCTCGTAGAAGCCCTTCCAGCTGTCCGAGGCCATGGCCATGTCCAGGCCCGCATTGATGGTGGCCGGGCAATCGGTGGTCGTGCAGCCCTTGACCTGCCCGTGGCCGTTCCAGTCGCCCACCACGAACCCACCGAAGTGCATGCGGCCCTTCAACGCATCGGTCAGGTACTGCCGGTGGCCATGCATTTTTTCGCCGTTGACGCTGTTGAAGGAGGCCATGACGGTCTGTGCGCCTGCAGCGATCGCCGGCGGATACCCGGCCGCGTGGATGCGCACCAGGTCCGCTTCGCTGATCCGGGTATCACCCTGGTCCTTGCCATCGGTGGTGCCACCGTCGCCGAGGAAGTGCTTCACCGAGGCGATCACATGACGACCATCGAGAAACGCGGGCGTACCCACTTTGCCCTGCAGGCCTTCGACCATTGCACCGGCATAGCTGGCCACCACCTCGGGCGATTCGGAATAGCCCTCGTAGGTGCGCCCCCAGCGGTCGTCCTGCGGTACCGCCACGGTCGGTGCGAATGCCCACTCCATACCGGTGGCACGGGTCTCCAGCGCGGTCACCTCGCCGATCCGGCGCAGCAGATCCGGGTTGCGGGCCGCGCCCAGGCCGATGTTGTGCGGGAACAGCGTCGCGCCGATGATGTTGCTCTGCCCGTGCACGGCATCAATGCCGAACAGCACCGGAATCGCTTTGCCACCGGTGGAGGTGTCCATCGACGCGGCGTAGAACGCATCGGCCAGCGCCAGCCATTCGGCCGGCGCGGCATCGTAACGGCCACCGGGATCGGAATTGCCGCCGGCCAGAACCGAGCCCAACCGATAGCGGCGCACGTCGTCGGGGGTGATGCTGGCGATATCGCCCTGCACCAGCTGGCCGACCTTTTCCTCCACCGTCATGGTGGCCATCAGGTCGGTGATGCGCTTTTCCAGCGCGGGGTCCTCGGCCAGTGGCCAGGCGACCTGCGGCCACGGGTCCGGCGTCGCGGCTGCAGTTGCGGCAACCTTTTCATCCTTGCCGCAGGCCGCCAGTGCCAGCAGCAGCGTGGTCAGCAGCACGCCAGCGTGGGCGCGGCCAACGTGTCGATGGGTCATCGCGTTCATCCTTCCATCTGCTCCAGTTCCTTGCCCTTGGTTTCGTGCACGTACCTGAGCACGAAGAACACCGAAATGACCGCCGCCACCAGGTAGATGCTGTACGTGGCTGCCAGCCCGGTGGCGGCCAGCAGAATCGGGAAGGTCACGGTGACGGCGAAATTGGCGGTCCACTGCGCCGCACCGGCCACCGCCAGGCCCGAACCGCGGATCTGATTGGGGAACATCTCGCCCAGCATCACCCACATCACCGGGCCCCACGAGATGTTGAAGAACACGACATAGGCATTGGCCGCCACCAGCGCCAGCGTGCCCATGCCCGCAGGCAGCTGCAGGTGCGTATCGACCAGCGAGCCGCTGGCGAATGCGGCCACCAGCAGTGCCAGTGACACCGCCATGCCGGCCGAGCCCACCCACAGCAATGGCTTGCGCCCGATGCGATCGATCAGCAGCACGGTGACGATGCAGGCGCCGATGCTGAGCGCACCGGACAGCACGTTGATCAGCAGCGCGTCGTTCTCGGAGAAGCCGACGGCCTGCCAGAGCACGGCACCGTAGTAGAACACCACGTTGATGCCGACCAGCTGCTGGAAGGTGGCCAGGCCGATGCCGACCCATACAATCGGGCGGATCCTGCCGGTGGCCTTGTTGCGCAGGTCCGACAGCCGCGGCCGATGGTGGTCGCTCGACAGCGAAGCGTCGATTTCGGCAAGCTTCGCCTGCGCCTCGACACCGCCGTACAGCCGTGCAAGCACCTGTAGCGCCTGGTCCTTGCGGCGCTTCACCATCAGGTAGCGCGGGCTTTCCGGAATGGTCAGCAGCAGCGCCAGGAACAGCAGCGAGGGCACGGCCTGCATCCAGAACATCCAGCGCCACGCTGCGTGCCCGCCCCACAGCGCCTCGGTGGACGCACCGGCGCTGGCCGCCAGCAGATAGTTGGACAGGAACGCGACGGTCAGTCCGCTGATGATGGCGATCTGCTGGACCGTGGCGAGCCGGCCACGGTAGCGCGCCGGCGCGACCTCGGCGATGTAGGCCGGGGAGATGACACTGGCGGCCCCCACCGCAAAGCCCCCCAGCACCCGTGCGACGATGAACATCGCCGAGGAGGATGCGGCGCCGGCGCCGATCGCCGACAGCAGGAACAACACTGCCGAGACGATCAGCACGTTGCGGCGGCCGAGACGGTCGGCCAGCCGGCCGGCGCTGAAGGCACCCACGGCGCAGCCCAGCAACATCGAGGCGATCTCGAACCCCTGCATCCACTCGCCGGATCTGAACGCCTGGTGCAGGCCGTCCTGGGTGCCGTTGATCACGCCGCTGTCGAACCCGAACAGGAATCCGCCAATCGTCGCCACCACGCTGATCAAAACGATCAGCCGGGTGTTCTCTCCACCGCTCATTGCCTGCTGCATTGCCGTGCCCCTCCCCGGTTCGGTGTCATCGATGCGAGCCGCTGTGCTCAACGCAGCAGGTACTGGTTGATCAGGTTCTCGTAGCGCTCCTGCTTGCCGCTGATCTGCCTGGGCTCGCCGCCCTTGGCGCCCAGCGCAGCCAGCTCTGCCAGACTGAGCGCGCCGCCCGCGAAGTCCTTGCCGGCACCACTGTCGAAGCTGGCGTAACGCTCCTTGCGCCACTGCTCCAGCGGCGAGTCGTTCAGCAGCGCATGGGCCACTTCCAGCCCGCGGGCGAAGGCGTCCATGCCGCCGACGTGGGCAATGAACAGATCTTCCAGGTCGGTCGATTCACGGCGCACCTTGGCGTCGAAGTTCAAGCCGCCTTCAAGCCCGCCCTGGCGCAGCACCACCAGCATCGCGCCCACGGTGTCGTACAGGTCGGTGGGGAACTGGTCGGTATCCCAGCCGTTCTGGGCGTTGCCGCGATTGGCGTCGATGCTGCCGAGCAGGCCGTGGTCCGAGGCGACCTGCAGATCGTGTTCGAAGGTGTGGCCGGACAGCGTCGCGTGGTTGGCTTCGATGTTGAGCTTGAAATCCTTGTCCAGGCCATGTTCCTTCAGGAATCCCACCACGGTGGCGCTGTCGAAGTCGTACTGGTGCTTCATCGGCTCCATCGGCTTGGGCTCGATCAGGAAGTTGCCCTTCAGGCCGATGCTGCGGCCATGGTCGCGCGCCATGGTCAGGAACCGCGCGAGGTGGTCGACTTCGCGCTTCATCTGGGTGTTGGCCAGCGCGGCATAACCTTCGCGGCCGCCCCAGAACACGTAATGCTCGCCGCCCAGTTCAACGGTGGCCTCCAGCGCCGCCTTTACCTGCACGGCGGCACGCGCCACCACTGCGAAATCCGGGTTGGTGGACGCACCGTTCATGTAGCGCGGGTGCGAGAACAGGTTGGCCGTGCCCCACAGCAGCTTCATGCCGGTTGCATCTTGGCGCGCCTTGGCCAGGCCCACCATGTGCCTGAGGTTCTTTTCGTACTGCCCGACATCCTCGGCGTCCGGCGCCAGGTCGATATCGTGGAAACACCAGTACGGCACGCCCAGCTTGGTGAAGAACTCGAACGCCGCGTCCACCTTCGCCTCGGCGGTCGCCATCGGCGAGCCGGCCTCCCACGGGAAATGACGGGTACCCGGACCGAACGGATCGTGCCCGGCATTGCAGAAGGTGTGCCAATAGCAGACCGCAAAGCGCAGGTGTTCCTGCATGGTCCTGCCGCCGATGACCTTGTCCGCGTCGTAGACCTTGAACGCGAGGGGGTTGTCCGAGCCCCGGCCCTCGAAGGGAATGCGGCCGATGCCCGGGAAGTATTCCTTGGCGCCGATGAAAGGTTGCGTGCTCATGGTGCGTCTTCCTGTCGTTGTGCGAGGTATCGCGGAAAGGAGATCAGCCGCGGTACAGCGGCGTGATCGCATCGAGATGTCGAAGGAAACGGGCGTAGGCCGTGGCGTAGGCTTCGCCGCGCGCCGGGTCCGGGCGTGCCGAACGCAGCGGGTCAAGCGCAACGTGGCGGTCGGCGACGTCGGCGATGGAGGCCGCATCGCCGCGGCCGTGGCCCAATGCCCACAGGGCCTGCAATGCCGCACCGAATGCCGCGCCTTCGGACTGGGCCGGCACGTCCACCGGCAGGCCGAACACATCGGCCACCAGTTGCCGCCACTGCGCGCTGTTGCTGCCGCCGCCGGTCAGCACGATGCGTTCGAACTGCATGCCCGCACCGACGAATGCGTCGTAGCCATACTTCAGGGCGTAGGTGGCCCCTTCCATGGCCGCGCGGTAGATGTGCGCCGGCGTCATGTTGGCCGTGTCCAGGCCCGCCAGCACCCCCTTGCCCTGCGGCAGGTCCGGCGTGCGTTCGCCGTTGAGGAACGGCAGCATCACCAGGCCGTCGGCACCGGGCGGCGTGGCCTGCAGGTGCCGGTCGCCGTCGCGGCTGCTGAAGCCGAAG
Source organism: Stenotrophomonas sp. TEPEL (assembly GCF_004348785.1). Taxonomy (NCBI): domain Bacteria; kingdom Pseudomonadati; phylum Pseudomonadota; class Gammaproteobacteria; order Lysobacterales; family Lysobacteraceae; genus Stenotrophomonas; species Stenotrophomonas sp. TEPEL. The sequence goes on along the minus strand of NZ_QQXJ01000001.1, from coordinate 2,054,068 downwards.
GCGTCGGCGACCTGTCCGGTCACCACGGTGCAGTTCATCGTGCAGATCAGCGGCAGCCAGCCGCCGGTCGATGAGCAGAACGCGGCCCATGCCCCGCCCGGGTCGACCACGGGCGTGTCCGAGAAGGCAAACAGGGTGCCCGACGTACCCAGGCTCATCACCAGGCGACCGGGTACGACGCAGCCGGTACCGACGGCCGCCATCATGTTGTCGCCACCGCCGACGGCCACTTTCACCGATGCGGGAAGGCCCAACGCTGCCGCCGCAGCGGGGGTGATGGCGAACATCTCTTCCGGCGCGGCGATGCGTGGCAGGCAGTCGCCGAGATCGCGCTGCGGATCGGTCGCGTGCAGCAGTTCGGCCGACCAGGTCCGGGTGCGCACATCCAGCCAGCCGGTGCCCGACGCATCGCCGTATTCGCAGAAGCGCTCGCCGGTCAACACGAAATTGAGGTAATCGTGCGGCAGCAGGATGGTGGCAAGCCGCGCGTAGGCGTCGGGCCGGTGCGTTTTCGTCCACGGCAGCTTGGAGGCGGTGTAACCGGCAAGCACCGGGTTGCCGGCCAACGCGATGGTGCGCGCCGTGCCGCCTGCGGCGTCCATGATCTGCACGCATTCGGCCGAGGTGCTGGTGTCGCACCACAGCTTGGCCGGAGCCAGCACCTCCCCGGCCGCATCGACCGGCACGAACCCATGCTGTTGTCCTGAAACTGCCAGCGCGGCAATCCGGGAGCGCACCGCCGGATCGATCGCAGCAAAGCAGGCGTGCAGTGCCGTCACCCAATCGGCCGGCCGCTGTTCCCGGCTGCCGTCTGCAGCGCTGGTCAGCTGCAATGGCGCGCTGGCGCTGGCCACGAGACTGCGCCCTTCAGGGTCGTAGACGACCACCTTCAGGCTTTGCGTACCAGCGTCGATTCCCGCAACCAATTCCATTCACTGCACCCCGTAGTGGTTTGAAGGTAGCGCTACCAATTCGATGCAACAGCGCGCACTGCGGCTACGCCACGGCCCTGCCCCTTTGCCATGCGTCCGGCGCCGCCTTGCAGTAGCGCTCGATGAACTCTGCCTGCGTCGGCATCTTCGCCACCGTTTCCTGCACTGGCTGCCGGATGCGATGCAACAGGGTGCGCAGGTCCGCATCGCCGATGGCCCGCGCAAGTGGGTGCGGCGCTCCGGGCTGGATGCCCTGGCCCATCAGCACGCTGGTCCAGGAGTCGACCCGGAACAGCTCGCCGGGGTCCTGCCAGGCATGGGCACGCTCGCGCCACGCGCGCAGGCGGACCTGCAACGATTCAGGCAGCGCCATCTCGCGGCAGGCCTTCCACATCGGCTCGTCGCGCTGGTTGGCGTGGTAATGCAGGATGATGAAATCGCGCACGTGCTCCAGCTCCTGGCGGCTCACGTCGTTGTACAGCGCCACCAGCGAAGGGGTGATGCCGTCGGACGGGAACAGCTGGATCAGGCGCACCACCGCGCTGATCGTCAGGTGGATGCTGGTCGATTCCAGCGGCTCGATGAAGCCACTGGCCAGCCCCAGCGCCACCACGTTCCCGTTCCAGGCCTGCAACCGGCGCCCGCTGCGGAACGGCACCAGCCACGGATCGCGCAGGGGCTGTCCGTCGACATCACGCAGCAGCTTGGCCTGCGCCTCGTCATCGGACATATGGCGGCTGGAGAACACCAGCCCGCAGCCGACCCGGTGCTGCAGCGCGATGTGCCAGCGCCACCCGGCCTCGTGCGCGATGGCACGGGTATAGGGCACCGGCGGCGCGGCTGAGTCGGTCTGCACGGCAACGGCGCGATCACTGGGCAACCATTCGTTCCAGTCTTCATAGCCGGTATGCAGGGTCTGCTCGGTCAACAGGCCACGGAAACCGGTGCAGTCGATGAACAGATCGCCTTCGATGACCTGCCCGTCCTCCAGCACCAGCGACGCCACCGAGCCGTCATGGGGATGCTGCCGGACTTCGCGGATCTTGCCTTCCACCCGCCGCAGGCCGTTTGCTTCGGCCTTGCCGCGCAGGAACCTGGCATAGAGCCCGGCGTCGAAATGGTAGGCGTAGTTGACCTGCGGTTGGGTCTGCAGCGAGAACCTGTCGGCCAGCGAAGCGGCGCTTTCCAGGCAGAAGTCGCCCAGCTCGGAGGGCATGCCGCGGCGCAGGCTGTCCAGCCAGAAGTGATGGAACGGCGTGGCCCAGGTGCCCTGCCCGATCGTGCCGAAAGGATGGATGAAGCGTTCACCAGGGCGACGCCAGTTCTCGAACGAGATTGACAGCTTGAACGTGCCGGCGACGGCACGCAGGAACTCCTGCTCATCGATCTGCAGGAAACGGTGGAACGTGCGGATGGGCGGCACGGTGGATTCGCCCACACCCACCGTACCGATCTGCTCGGACTCCACCAGGGTGATGTCCAGCTGTTGGCGGAACTGGTGCGCCAGTGCGCAGCCGGCCAGCCAGCCGGCGGTGCCGCCACCGGCGATCACCACTCTCCGGATCGGCCCTTGTGTAGTGTCCGCAGCGTTCAATGCGATGCTCCCATCAGCGGTTGAGTCGACCCAGCAGCTGGGCGCGCATGCGCCGCGCCTGCGTCTCGTCGAACGGTGCCAGCTCACCCCGGGCCGCTTCGGGCAGGTGTTGCCCTGCCTGCTCGCCGGGACCAAACACGTAGTACTGGAAGATCTTTGCCCACGCCTGCTTTTCGCGCGCCGGTAGATCGCGCAGGGCCCACATCGCATGCTGCAGCGCCGGCAGGGGTGAGCCGAGATAGGCAGGCGCACTGCGCCACCAGTAGTTCACCAGCACGTTGAACGGTTCCAGGCTGCGCACGTGGTGCCACCACAGGCCCGGGATGAAGATGGCATCACCGGGCTCAAGCGTGGCGGTCTGCGCGCTTGCCAGGGCATCACGGAAGCGCGGATGGCGGTCGAAATCCGGCTGGTCGAAATCCACCACGCTGACCACCTGCCCACCCGGGGTGGGCTCCATCGGCCCCGGGTAGAGGTTGTCGATCTGCTCCGGCGGAAACAGGGTGAAGCGGCGCCGGCCCACCGCGCAGCACGCCAGGTTGTCCGGAATGTCGTAATGGCAGGAAGCCGTCACCCGGTTGCCGACCCAGATGCTGGCCGAAGCATCGATGCCCTGCCCGGCCAGCCCGGCGTCGTTGTGCTGGGCGAAGCCGGGCAACGCACGTGCGATCAGCAGCGAAGCGACGTAATAGGTGGGCGGGCTCGGCGAATCGAGGTGGTCGGCGATTTCGTCCAGCACCTCGGACAGCAGGCCACGCCGGACCTCGAAGTTCAAGCGGGTGAAGTCCGCGTTGTAGAACGGACGCCCTTCGATCTCGGGGTCGCCGAAGGAATAGGGAACCGGCACGCCTGCTTCGAAACCGCGCAGGTAGGCCATGGCCTCCTGGACGGAACGCGACCCGGCCTGCACCAATGCCCAGTCGCGCGCGATGCCGCGCAGCACCACTGGCTCGCCGGCGGCCACCAGCGCCTGCAGCGGCAGCGCCGTGGGATCCAGGCCTTCCAGTGTGCGCATGGCGACGCCGTCCTGCACCGGTCAGTTCCTGCCGGCCGCGACGGCGGTATCCGCTGCGCGCAGGCGTCGCTGCTTCTCGGCGATCAGCCGGCGCATGTTGTGCAGCGATGCCAGCATCAGATAGGCACCCTCCAGGTAGCCGGCGCGGTTGAGTTCGGCCAGCGCGGAACCGTCCAGCAGCGCGAGGCGGTCACGGTCGACCGCATGCAGGCCGTTGACGCCGACCCGATGCTCAGCGTCGATCCGCACGTCCAGCGCGATCGGTTGGATCAAGCCCTTTGCATCGAGCGTGGCGAACATGTCCGCGGCAAAGGCGTGGCCGTCGTGGATGCCGCGCAGCACCCCGGCGATATGGTCCAGATAGGGCGAGTTGCCACCCTGTGGCAGGAACACCGGCTCGCCGTGCATTGCGGTCACGCGCGGATGATCCAGATCCACGTGCAGCACCGCTTCCCGGGTAAGCGCACCCTCGATGTGGGCTTCCTGGAAACCGATCAGGAATGGCCCTTTGGCCGCGGCGCCGGGCAGATAGGAGGCGTTCCAGCGACCGTCCTGCAGGAACAGGTTCTCGTGCTGTTCGAACCCCAGCAGGGCCACCGCCTGCCAGCCGCCCGTGGCGGGGTCCTTGCGCAGGAAGATGGGATATTCCCGCTGCAGTTCGGCGAACTCGCTTGGATAGGCCGGCACCATGCCCACCGCGTCGCCGAACTCGGCGCCGAAGCCGGTGGCCACACGCAGGTCCCGATGGGCAATGTTGTTGAGCATTTCGTAACGCGACATGGTGTTGTCCAATCCGTCAGCAGCCTTGAACGGGTGCCGCTGCCGTGGCAGCGGCAACCCACGGTTCAGAACCTGTAACGCACGCCCAGCATGTAACGCGGGCTCTGGTCGGCCAGCTTCACGATCATCTGCGAAGTACGCGAACGCCAGCGCACGTCCTCACCGGTCAGATTGATCGCCTCCAGGCCGAACGACCAGTGGTCATCCAGGGTGTAGTTCACGCTGAGATCCCACTGTTCGTACGCCTCCACGTAGTACGGATTGCGGCTGGCTCCCTGGTTGGCCAGGATCAGGTACTGGTCACGCCAGTTCCACGCCAGTCGTACCGACCAACCGTATTTCTCGTACATCAGCATCGCATTGGCCGTGTCGCTCAGTCCCGTGAGCGAGAACTGGTCGATGCCCGGGTCGCCGGCGTTGTTGAAGCCTACATCGCCATTGACCAGGGTGTAGTTGGCCAGGATGCCGAAGCCGGTATCGCCGAAGAAGTACTGCCCACCCAGTTCCCAGCCGTGGAGCTTGGCCTTGTTCTGGTTGATGGGACGATTGACGTTGAACTGGTACAGCGGATCGCCGGCCGTACCGTACAGGTCGTAGGCTGCTTCAGTGGCCAGCACCTGGGCGTCGGTACCGTTGTAGGCGCCCAACCCGGCGGGATTGTTGCGCAGCAGGGCCAGGGCGGTGAACAGCGAGGTGTCGTTGGCCGAGCACGCCGCTGCATTGGCAGCGCCGACCTGTGTGACGCAGGCACCGCTGGTAAGGAACGCCAGCGCCGCCTGCGCATCCGGACCGGCGGTAGGATCGCGCAGGCCGTACAGGTTTTCCTGCACGATGGTATTGCCGACGAAATTGTCGACCGATTTGTTCCAGTAGGTCAGCGAGACGTAGCTCGCATCGGCGAAGTACCACTCCAGCGCCAGATCCAGGTTGTCCGATTCCAGCGGTTTCAGCTGCGGGTTCTGTGCGGTGCCGCTGGCCCGCGAGGACGGGTCGATGAGGACCGAGCCGAACGGTTGCTGGGCGGTCGGGCCGGCATACAGGTTGCCGATCGGCGCACGCGCGATGCTCTTGCCGAACGAGACACGCCCCTTCAGGTCCTCACGAAGATCGATGCTGAAATCCAGATTGGGCAGGATGTAGCTGTAGCTGTTCTTCTCGGTGAACGGCTGCTGTTCGTCGGACAACACCACGCGGAAGTCATTGTTGGACTGCCACTCGATGGCTTCCGGGATGGCGATGTTCGATGTGGAGACAACGTCGGTGGTTTCATAGCGCACACCCAGGCGGGTGTTGGTACGCATGCCGCCCAGTTCACCGTCCAGTTCCACCTGGAAGTAGGCCGACTTCGTCTTCTCTTCCACCAGGTTGTCGGCGGCGCGCTGCGGGCTCACGCCGAGATTGGCACCATAGTTGTCCGCCGCCCACTGCGCGAGGCGACCGGCATCGCCGCGCCAGGCCGTGAAGCTGTTGGCACTGAAGTCGTTGAACAGCCCGACGATGTTGACCGGCTGCAGCAGGTCCATCAGCCCATTGGCAACATCCCCGTCAACGTTGGCCACGCCCCAATCGCCCAGGGTGTTGTAGTTCTCCGCTGCCTGGATGCGGTGGGTGGTCTGCTTGCTCGAGTCCACGCCAAACTGGAAGCGCCCCTTGTCGAAGCTCCACTCACCGTCGACACGCCCCTGCTTGATCTCGCTGATCTGGGTCTGCGAGTTGATGCGCAGCACCTGCGAACCGATTTCACCCGGCGCGAAACCCGGATTGACCACGCCGTTGGTGTTGGCGATGGCATCGGCTGTGCTCGGGTACCAGACCTGGGTGCCCACCGGCAGGCCGTTGTTGAAGACCATTTCCTGCACCCATGACCCACCGCAATGCGGTCCGGTGGTGCAGTTGTTGGTGCCAGCGATGCTGCTGAAGATGGAGCCGCCACCGGTGAGTGGATCGTTCGGGCGGCTTTCGTTCTTCGAGTTGTGCGCATCGAAGCTGAGCTTGAAGCGGTCGGTCACATTCCAGACCGCGTTCAGGCCCAACGAACCCAGCTTGTACTTCTGCATGCTGCGCTGCTGCTCAAGGCCGAAGTCCTTGGTGCCGGCGATTTCACGGATGTAGATCGGCGTGGCAATCGCGCCGCTGGTATCGAATTCGACATCGGTGTAGTTGCTGTTCTGCAACCACATGCCCTGCTCGCCACGATTTTCAGTGATCTCGTTGGTCGAATAGGTGTAATCCAGGGTCAAGGTTACCGCATCGGTCGGCGCGAACTGCAGCACGGCCTGGCCGTTGATGCGCTCACGCTCGAATTCGGAGAAGGCATAGCGCAGGTCGTTCGGCCGCGCATACAGCGCACCGATAGCCGGTGCATTGACCACCCTCGGGTTGCCCGGCATCGTGCCGGTCCACGGCTGCACGTTCCAGTAGTTGTCGGTGGCCTGCACCGAACCGCCCTTGCGTTTCTGGTAGCTGGCGCTCACGCCCACGCCGAAGGTCTTGTCGGGATTGGTGTAACTGAAGATGCCGGACAGTTCCGGCGTCAGGTCGTCGCCGAACGGCTGGCTGCGGTCGGAGACGGCCTTCGCCCCGGCGCTGGCGACGATGCCCTCGTGGTCGAACGGCCGCGAGGTCAGGATGTTGATGGTGGCACCGATGCCACCGCTGGGGACATTGGCCTGGCTGGTCTTGTAGACCTCGATGCCATTGATGGCTTCAGCGGCCAGCTGGGCGAAGTTGAAGGCACGGGTGCCGCCGTCGACACCACCGATGGCGACCTGCCCCGAAGCACCGAACGCATCGGCGCCGGGCATCTGCCGCCCGTTGAGCGTCACCATGTTGAACTGGGGGCCGAAACCACGTGCCGTTACCTGTGCGCCCTCACCATCACGGCGCTCGATCGAGATGCCGGTGATGCGCTGCAGGGATTCGGCCAGGTTGGTATCGGGGAACTTGCCGATGTCCTCCGCACTGATCGCATCCACCACGCCGGCCGAATCACGCTTGATGTCCATGGCCTGGCTGAGGCTGTTGCGGATGCCGGTGACCTGCACGGTGTCCAGCTGTGTCGGGCTGGGCGGGTTCTGCTGCCCGGCGACGGGTGCCGGTGTTGACGCCTCTTGTGCGAATGCGGGATTGATGACCAGGACGCCACCGACAAAGGTGAACATGGCCCTGGAAGTGAACTTCGCCAGCGTCCGGCTCATCGACGAGCCCTCCGGCCTGGGGTACGACGGAAAGTAGCAGCGCTCATGACTCTCCCCTCTGACATACGATCGAATGGATGTACCGCCCCTCCTGGGGGCACGCACGGGCGACGCCCGTCTTCCACACCGAACATCGCAGTGCGCTGTGCACCCACTGCGACTCAAACTCGCTTTCAGACTTGCCGGAACAGCCGCGCGGTAAAGGGGGGCGTCCGCTGGCCTTACACCGGCTCAGTGGTAGCGCTACCATCGCGTCAGGGCGCAGACTACTCATCCGCAATCGCGCTTGTCATCATGCAGCGCAGCAAAGGAAACCAGCCTTGAAAAACGGCCACAAAGCGGTCCGTCGAAAAGCAAGCGCCATCACCATCGATGACGTCGCTGCCCATGCAGGTGTTTCCGCCATGACGGTGTCACGCGTCATCAACGGCCATGCCGGGGTACGCGAAGGCAACCGCGAACGTGTCCTGCGCAGCGTGCTGGCGCTGGACTACCGCCCCAACCCTGCTGCCTCCGCCCTGGCTGCGGCGCAGCACACCTGCATCGCCCTGATCTACACCAACCCCAGCTCCAGCTACCTGCGCGAACTGCTGGTCGGCGCGCTGCGTGGTTCCACCCGGTCGGCGGCGCAGCTGGTGATCGCTGCCTGGGATGAGCTGGGCAGCGCCGCGCGTCGCGAGGCGGCACGGCAACTCGCCACCACCGTGGCAGGCGTGATCCTTCCGCCGCCGCTGTGTGAATCGAAGGACATCGTCGAGGTATTCGTCAATGCGGGAATTCCCGTCGTCTCCATCGCGTCCAGCCGCTTCAGCGACAGGATCTCCTGCGTGCGCATCGACGACCGCCAGGCCAGCCATGACATGGTGACGCACCTGATCGCCCACGGGCATACCCGCATCGGCTATATCAAGGGCGATCCGAACCAGACCGCCAGCGCGCACCGCTGGCAGGGCTACCGGGATGCACTGGCCGACGCCGGCATCGGCTACGACGACGCGCTCGTGCAACCCGGCTGTTTCACCTACCGTTCCGGCCTGGAGGCAGCCGAGCGGCTGCTGGCCCAGGCCCCGCCCCCCAGTGCGATCTTCGCCAGCAACGATGACATGGCATCGGCGGTTGTTTCAGTGGCCCACCGCCGCGGCCTGCAGGTGCCGGGGGATCTTTCGGTGGTGGGCTTCGACGACACCTCCGCCGCGACCATGGTGTGGCCGGAACTGACCACCATCCATCAGCCGGTCGCGGAGATGGCGGACAACGCGATCGACATCCTGCTGCGGGAAATGCGCCGGCTCGCGTCTTCAAGGCGCGCCACCGTCAACCATGTGCTCGCGCACCAGTTGATCACGCGCGCCTCGGTATCGACACCACAGCTGTGCTGAGGACGCCGGGCATCCCGGATCGCAGCGCGGCAGGCCCCGGACATCGATGGACAAGGGGCTGAATCACCTGCCCGGTCCCGGTCGACCTACAGCCGGCGCGTCATCAGCTGGGCCGAGCCCGGGCACAGTCCACTGAACTGCGTCGACGCAGCGATGAATGCCGGTGCGCCATCGCGCGCGATCCACTCGTAGCCAAGCCGCTCGAAGAACGGCGCTGCCGTGGTCGTGAGAAGGAACACGGTCCTGCCACCCGCCGCCTTGGCGTGCTGCTGCAGTTCCATCACCAGTTGCAACCCCAGGCCACTGCCCTGCGACATCGGCTGGGTCGCCAATGAGCGCAGGAGCACGACGTCGCGGCTCGACTCATAGCCCACGCAACCGAGCAGCTCTCCGTTCAACGACGCTGCCAGAAAGGTGATCGGCCTGCCTGCACGCAGATCCTTCGTAGGCAGGCCGCTGGCCTCCAGCAGGGCCAGCACGTCGGCAGACAACGCTGTCTCCATCACTCGCATGCGGCAGCTCTCGCTTTGTTCCGGCCAGGCGACCTGCAGCGGCGGCAGGGGCTCATCGCCCACTCTGCGCGGCGTGGGCGCGGTCGCCGGTGGACGCCGCCTGCTGGCAGGGAAGCGCAGTCTCCAGCGCTTCAATGACCAGAGATGCGGCATCCTGATGCAGTCGTTCGGCGGGTAGCTGCCGGATGTGCGAAGACACACGATCGACCAGTTCATGGGGAAGAATATGTCCCTGGCCACACCACTGCCCTCGGCCTGTATCCGCAACGCCCTGGATGTAGGCGCCCGCGCGGGCGCTCGACAGGTTCCGGCACGGATCGCCGCTGCAGAATCCGTCTTCACCCCTGCCCTGCAGGAGCCTGGCCAACTCTGCTCCGCTCACGAACCAGGTGCGCGTGACCTGCGCTGTCTGCGCCAGCGCAGATCCGGTGAGCATGCAGAAGCAGAGCACAAGGGCGCCGGGCAAGCAGCGTGCTCTCCTGCTGACTGGATCCCTGCGGGTGCCTGTGCTTGTCATCTAGTTCTCCTGGGCCGCATGGCCGCGCTCCTGGATACGGTCGAACTGATTGCGTGGAGTGAACTGCGGGTCGTCCGCTCCGTCCAGCATGAGCTCCACCATTGCATCGAAGGTCGCAGCGGTCTCGCCGGCCTGCGCCGGCGTCATGAAGCCCGAATCGCCCTTGCCGGCGAGGTGGACCGCAGCAACCGTCTCCCGCTCACCGTCCTCGGCCCATAGGTAGTCGTGCACCAGTGCCACGCCGTGCTCGCCAGGCTCAAGGAAATCGGCGGCGCCCCGCGCCATCGCCAGAAACACGACCAGATCATAGAGGTTCTCGGAATACGTCAGCGACCCTGCCACGAAGTACGCGCCAGCATGATCGTAGGCCGCAACCTTGATGTTCTCCGCCTGCGCCGATTCCAGGAGGGCGGCCAACGCTGCGCGATTGTCCGCGTGCCGGGCCAGCATTGCAGTGCAATCGGAGAGGAATTCACCGAGCTCCACATCACTGGACGCAGCCAGATCGACGCCGCCGGGCAGGCGCCACCGGCCGGCGATGGATCGCCAGTCATTCCACCTCGATGCTGCAGGCACCGGGGCCGCCAACCAGCGTGCAAGACGCTCGCGCGGCAGCTGCAGCCTGAGCAGGGCCGAATAGGGTTCGGACATGGCTCGCGCCCATTCGCTGATCTTCGACAGCTTGGCTTGTACCAAACAACGTCAGCCAAGCCAACTGCCGCTAGCGGGCACGTGCTGTTAACGCTCCCGCATTATGCTGACGGCCTCATTGGACTTCCGCGAGGTGCACCCTTGACCAAGCTGCATACCCTGATGATCGCCGGCTGCCTGTCTGCCTTCAGCCCATTGGCCCTGGCTGAAACCGTAAACCTGACCAACAGCGCCGACGGTGCCAACCGCGAGGCCGGCATTGCCGCGGTCAAGAAGAAACTCCACGACGCGTGTACCGATCGCAAGGGCTCGCCCGACGCAGCGTCGTTCGAAGTGGTCTTCGAGAAGACCAGCGACAACCCGAACGTACCCAAGCCGTATTACGTGGACGGCAGGATGAAGTGCGAGTTGCCGGGGTGAGAGCGCGATGTCGCCGGCGGTCTTGCCGCCATGACCCCCGCGGCGGCGGCGTGCCGCCCGGGGGCCAGTGCCGGAATCCCTAGCGACGCAAGGCGTCGATGATCACGCCGGTGGCGATCTCCACCAGCAGGTATTCCGTATCCGACTGCCGCACCCAACGCTGACCGCGGCCGGGGTCGCGCAGATGGTAATGCGCGTAGTCGTCCACCCAGTAGCGCCGGTCAACCTCGGCCCAAGGCAAGCGGTCGCCGCGGCGCCATGCCTTTTTCTGCCAGCCCGGCGGGGGTGCGTCGCGGTTGTGGGGGCCGCCTGCATGGGGCGGCGGTCCGTTGCCACGTGCATGGTGCGGCGGATCGGCCCAGGCAGGGGCGGCCACCAGGGTAACTGACGCGCCCAGGGCAATGCCAAGCAAACGTCCGGTTTTCATGGGGATACTCCCGGTCCAGCCGCGGTATGCGGCGTCGTGGCCCGGAATATAGAACAGCGCCTGTGAACGAATCCACGCGCCCGGCCGGTAACGGTTCAGCGTGGCCCCACCCCGTGCTGCCGCCCTGAAAAGCATCTGCAATCAGCGACATCGGGACTGTGTATCCTCGGCCCGTGACCGTATCGCCGCCCCCGCCCGAAGCTGATGCCGCTGACGCGATGAAAGGCCGCGGCAACGCTATGGAGGTGTTTTTTGTCTTCCTCAAACTGGGGCTGACATCTTTTGGTGGGCCTATCGCCCATATCGGCTATTTCCACCGTGAATTCGTGCAGCGTCGTCGCTGGCTCGATGATGCCCGCTTCGCCCAACTGCTGATGGTCTGCCAGTTCCTGCCGGGGCCGGCCAGCAGCCAGATGGGCCTGGCGATCGGCCTGTTCCGGGGTGGCTGGCCGGGCGCGCTGGCGGCATTCACTGCATTTACCCTGCCCTCTGCGCTGCTGATGCTTGGTTTTGCCGCAGCAGTTTCCCGGTTGCATCACGGAATGTACCCGGCCGTCATCCACGGTCTGAAACTGGTGGCCGTGGCGGTGGTCGCCCACGGCCTGCTGGGCATGGCGCGGCAACTGCTGCCCGATCTGCGGCACGCGTTGATTGCCTGCCTCGCCCTGGCCGTAGCGGTCCTGGCAGGCAATGCATGGGCATCGTTGATGGCGGTGGCGCTGGGCGGCCTGCTGGGCATGTGGCTGTGCACGCACGCAAGGGCGCCGGTTGCTGCGGTGTTTCCGGTCCGTTATGGCGCACGTGGCGCCGCCCTCAGCCTGGGGCTTTTTGTGCTCGGGCTGGCGGCGTCCCTGCTGCTGCCCTCCTCTACCGTGCCGACGGCACCACGCATTGCAAGCGCGTTCTATCAGGCAGGGGCCTTGGTCTTTGGCGGAGGCCACGTGGTACTGCCGCTGCTGCAGCATGCGGTGGTCGACAGCGGTTGGGTAGGAGCGGACACGTTCCTTGCCGGCTACGGTGCCGCGCAGGCAATGCCCGGCCCGATGTTCTCGCTTGCGGCGTTCCTGGGTGCGGAGGTCTCATCGGGCCTGCCAGCAGTGCTCGGTGCAGGGATCGCGCTGCTGGCCCTCTTCCTGCCGGGATTCCTGTTGCTGCTGTCGGTATTGCCGATATGGAACCAGTTGGTGTGCCGACCGTGGGCGGCCAGAGCAGTGGCCGGGGCCGGTGCGGCGGTGGTCGGCCTGCTGGCCGCCGCGTTCCATGATCCGGTGTGGACGCAAGGTGTGCGGGCGCCGATTGATCTTGCGATCGCCGCAGTGGGCTTTGCGCTGCTGGCGGTTGCGCGGATCTCGGCAGTGTGGGTGGTGCTGTGGTGCGTTGTTGCTGCGCTGGCCGTACAACGGCTCATGTAGGCCTCTCTGCCTGCGCTTGGCGATGGCCTGCAGCACCTCCCGCACTTGGCAAACCCCAGGTGATCGTCCAAAGTCCGCTGCTCATGCACGGATGCACGTAGCCCATGACACGACTGCTCATCATTGAAGACAACCCCGAGCTGGTTGCCAACCTCTACGCATTCTTCGAGCCACTGGGCTACGTACTTGACGATGCACGGGATGGTGCCAGCGGCCTGCGCAGGGCAACGCAGCATGATTACGATGCCATCCTGCTTGACCTGATGCTGCCCCGCCTTGATGGCATGGCGCTGTGCCAGACACTCCGCGAGAAGTTCCAGAACCCGGTGCCGATCCTGATGCTGACCGCCCGTGATCCGGTGGAAGACCGCGTGCAGGGGCTCGCGCTGGGTGCGGATGATTACCTGGTCAAGCCCTTTTCCCTGAAGGAGCTGGACGCGCGCATCAGGGCGCTGGTCCGCCGTGCCCAGGGCCGGCAGGTGCAGAGCGTGCTGGCCTGGGCGGACCTGCGGGTCGACACCCGCTCGCCACAGGCATGGCGCCAGGGCCAGCCCCTCAACCTGACACCGACCACGCACAAGCTGCTGATGTGCCTGATGCGGGCCGCTCCGGCAGTGGTGCGCAAGCAGGAGATGGAGTACCTGATATGGGGCGACCAGCCGCCTGAGAGCGGCGCACTACGCACGCATATCCATGAGCTGCGCCTTCAGGTGGACAGGCCGTTCGATCCCGCACTCATCGCGACCGTGCACAGTGTCGGCTGGCGCCTGGGCACGCCGGCGCCAGCACACGCGGAATAGTCGGCCCCCATGAATGCCCGCTCGCTGCAGTCCCTCCATCGACGCTTGACCCTGAGAACGCGCATCACCGTCGCGTTCGTGCTGCTGATGGCCGGTGCCATGGGCTTCATCGTTCTGGTCGAACAGGTGGACTATGACGACGTGAGGGCCTCCGTCGTTTTCAAGAGCCAGGACCGGGAGGTCCGCAGGTTGCAGGCAGCCCTGGCGCAAGGTGCGCAACCGGACCTGCCGGAAGGCAGCCAGCTGTTTGATCCGCATACGGTTCCGCAGGTGCTGCGCCGGTACGGGCCGGGTTACCACGGTGAAGCCGCACCAAACGAGTGGCACCTTCGGGTCTTCGAAAGCAACGGACAGCGCTACTACCTGCTGCAGCACGGTGATCACTATGCCTACCTCGAGCATCTGATAAACGCCTTTGCTGCGCTGGTCATCCTGACCTGCGTGCTGTGTGCGTTCTGGATTGGTCGCCGGACCTCGGCCCACGTCATCGCGCCCATTACGCGCTTGGCTGATGCCGTGCAGAACAAGCACAAGCCCTTCCCCTTCCAGGACGCGCGCGACGAAATCGGCGTTCTGGCGCGCGCCTTTGCCCAGCACAGCGACGAACTTGAGCAGTTCCTGCAGCGTGAACAGTGCTTCGCCGGCGACGCCAGCCATGAACTGCGCACACCACTGGCGATCATCGGTGGCGCCGCCGAGACGCTGCTGCACCAGTTGCCGGCCGACAGCCGGTTGCTGGCCAGCGCCGAGCGCATCGTGCGGACCACGCAGGAAATGCAGCGCCAGCTGACCTGCCTGCTGCTGCTTTCCCGCGACCCCAGGACAGTGCCACGCAGCAACCTCCTGCTGCGACCGGTGATCGAGGAATGCATGGCGCGATGCGTGCCGTGGCTGGCAGCAAAACCAGTGCGGCTGACCCTTGATGCGGCGCAGGACGAGCAGCTGCTGACCAATGACGTGCTGGCACAGAGCGTGATCTGGAACCTGCTGCGCAATGCGTGCCAGTACACGGAGGAAGGCGAGGTACGGGTGGAACTGCGTGGCACCACGCTGCGGGTTGCCGATACCGGCCCGGGGCTGCCGTCCAGCATCGACGCGCAGCAGTTCCAGCGCTTCGTGCCCAGCGCCCGGCAGAGTGGCGAAGGCCTGGGCCTGTCCATCGTGCAGCGAGTGGTCGAGCATCTTGGCTGGCAGATGACGGTCGAGACCTCGGCGCGGGGCTGCTGCTTCACCCTGCAGATGCGCCCAGCCGCAGCCGATACCTGACAGCTTCCTGACGTTGCCCCTTCCACCCTTGCCGGATCTCTTCATGAAGGCAGGTACGAAATGCAGCCAGGGCAACCCAAGGGCAACGGCAAGTACGCGCACGGCAAGACCGGGTTGCGCCGCATCCTGCATACCGTGATCCATTCCCGCGACGGTTTCGTCGCGACATTCAAGGGTGAGGTCGCGTTCCGGCAGCTGTTGTTGCTGCATGGCGCGCTGGCAACCGTCGCGCTCCTGCTGGACGTCAGCCGAAGCGAGCGCGCGCTGATGCTGATGGCCTGCTTCATCAGCCTGCTGGTGGAGCTGCTCAACTCGGCCATCGAAGCGGTGGTCGATCGCATCTCTCTGGAATGGCATCCGCTTTCCAAGAACGCCAAGGACATGGGCAGTGCCGCACAGAGCACGGCCCTGCTGATGGTGGCTACGGTGTGGGCCGCGGTCCTGATGGGATGAGCAAGGAAGCTGACAACTTCCTGATGAACGCGTCCAGATACTGCGCGCACTTCTGGCTCAGCGGATTCTGCACGTGCGTTCATGCTTCAGGTCTGTCCCGCAACATCCGATCATGCTTGTCTGGTGCACGGCATCGTTCTTCACCACGCTGGGAAACATCGCTCTCTGGAAGACGCTCTGGTCTGTCATCGACATCCATGATCTGCGCAGCGCGTTGTTCTTCTGCAGCCTTCCGGTGCTGCTGCTGTGCCTGTTCAATCTGCTGCTCACGCCCATTGGCATGCTTCCCCATGTGCGCAAGCCGGTGCTGGCGCTGTTGCTGGTCGTCAGCGCTGCGTGCACCTACTTCATGCTGCACTACAACGTACTGATCGACCGCGACATGGTGCAGAACGCGCTGGAGACAAACCAGGCTGAAATGACCTCCTACCTGTCGCTGCCGTTGCTGGTGACGGTGCTGTTGCTGGGCGCGCTGCCCACCTGCGTTCTGCTGGTCATGCGCAGTGGCAACAGCGGGCGGCCTTTGCGGGCGGCGCTGGCGTGGCTGGGGAACGTGCTGGCGACGCTGATGGTGCTGGCAGCGGTAAGCCTGGCCTTCTACAAGGAGTATTCGTCGCTGCTCCGCAACAACCGCTACATCCGCGAGCAGGTACTGCCGCTGAACGTCCTTCGTCACACCTATGGCTACCTCCGGAGCAGCTACAGCGCCAAGGCACAGCCGCTGCGCACGATCGGCGAAGACGCCGCGCGCACGCCCGGCCAGCGCCCGCGCCTGGTCATCCTGGTGGCCGGCGAGACGGCACGTGCAAAGAACTTCCAGCTCAACGGCTATCCGCGACCGACCAACCCGCGGCTGTCACGCCTGGACGGCGTCATCAGTTTCCGGGACGTTGCATCCTGCGGCACATCGACGGCGGTATCACTGCCGTGCATGTTCTCGCAGATGCCGCGATCGCAGTACGATGGCGTCGCTGCGGCATCGGAAGAGAACGTACTGGACATCCTTCAGCGCACCGGCGCCAGCGTGCTCTGGCGCGACAACAACAATGGTGGCTGCAAGGGTGTGTGCAACCGCATCCCCACCGACGACATGCCGCCGCTGAAGGTGCCGGGGGTGTGCGTGAACAAGGACGGCACCTGCCATGACGAGATCCTGCTGCACCAGCTGGACCCGCGCATCGCGGCCATGCAGGGTGATGGTCTGATCGTGCTGCACCAGCTGGGCAGCCATGGCCCCACCTACTTTGAACGCTATCCCGCCGACGCCAGGGCGTTCAGCCCCACCTGCGACAGCAACCAGATACAGACGTGCAGCAACGAAGCGCTGACCAACACCTACGACAATACGCTGGTCTATACCGACCGGCTGCTGGGCAAGGCCATCGACCTGCTGCAGACCTATTCGGAGCAGCGTGACGTTGCACTGATCTATGTCTCCGATCACGGCGAGTCGCTTGGCGAGCGCGGCCTGTATCTGCACGGAACGCCCTACTTCATTGCGCCACGCGAGCAGACCCAGGTGCCGATGGTGATGTGGTTCTCCCCTGGCTTTGCACGCCATGCCCGCCTTGATCTGGCCTGCCTGCGCCATGCTGCGGGCACCGGATCCTACAGCCACGACAATCTCTTCCACTCCCTGCTGGGACTGTTCGCCATCAGCAGCGGCGTCTACCAGCCGGGACTGGATGTGTTCGCGGGCTGCCGCATTCCCTAGCGTGCTGGCCGGTCACAGCGTCTCTGCCAGCCGCAGTACATCCATGGGAAACCCGGCGTAATCGTCGAGCGGGGCGCTGTGGCTATCCCGCCGTTGAATCTGCCTTACCGCCACCACGCCCTTGTCGGGAACAATGACCAGGTGCTGGCCGAGATAGCCGTTGGCGGCGTAGGCCGCTACCGGCCCTCGGTCGATGTCGAAGATGTCGCCGAGCTTCAGTCCACGCCCGGTGATTTCCGCAGCGTAGCGCTGTGGCCAGCTCGGTCCCAGCCGTTCGGCCAGGAAGCTGGTCAGCGCTGACTTGCTGTCAAATACCTGGCCGTCGGCGGCCAGCAGCGCGTCCAGCATCACGGGATCCATGCTGCGAGCGCTCAGAAGCGTGGCTGCACCGGCCTTCAATCGGTAGTGCTCCCATGCGGGGATGCGCCACCACAACAGGCCGACGTCGGGGGAACGCGCGCTTTCGGCGGTCATCAACGCCACCGAGCGTTCGCTCAGCAACCGCTTGCCACCCGGGGTGACACCGCCGTCCAGCATCAATCGTCCGATCGCTGCAAGATCAACCGCCGACAGCGACAGCCCGGCCATGCCCATGGGCGTCCCGGCCTGATCCTTCATCCATGCATGGCCGGTGATGCCAAGCGGCTTGAACAACCGTTCGTCCAGATAGACATCCAGTCGCTTGCCGGCAAGCCGCTGCACGATGTCCGGCAGAAGATTGGTCGCCTTGTTGTTGTAGGCGAAGGTGGTGCCTGGATCGCTGGACACCTCGGCCGCCAGCGCCAGCTTCACCAGATCCGGCGCGCCCTCCAGTTCCACCCCCGCGTTGGCCACGTTCTGCAGGCCGGAGGTGTGGTCCATCAACATCCGGATCGTGATGTCCCGCTTCCTGCCCTGGCGCCATTCCGGGTACACCGTGCTGACCGGTTCGTCGATGGAGGCGAGCTTGCCGTCATCGAGCAGCAGCCCGATGGCCAGGGCGACGACGGACTTGGTCGCCGACATCAGATGGATGCGGTCTTCACCGGCTGCCGGCGCGATCTGCAGCAGCACCCTGCGCCCGCATTCAATGTAGACCGCATCGGAATGCGCGTTGCGGGCATTCCGCTCGATCGCTGCCAACGCATCAGGTGTGTTGGCTGCGGCCACAAACGGATGTAATGCCAGGAAGAATAGGCAGGCAAGCAGGCGTGCTCTCATGGCGGGCTCCTTCAATGGACACAGAGACAATGACTACATCTGTAGTCAATCTGCAGTGCATGAAGTCATGCTTGCTGGACTGGATTCGAGTTTGTGCTGAATGCCTGGCCGGCCCCTGGCGAAGGGCGGGTGGCCTTGAACCATCGACTCACCATTTCCGGGGAGTTCTCCAGGCCTCCGGGAGCGTCATCCCATAGGCGCGCATGAACAGCGCCACGGTTGCTTCACTCCCGGTCACGGGCCTCGCCGCATGAGGCAAGCCATGTTCTGCGAGGATGAGCCTGAGGAACTTCTCACTGTCAGCCGGGTGGCTCGAGCGGACCGGGGCGCTCGCCATCGCTCGTGTCGCAAGGTCCAGATACGGTTCCAGCCTGGTGTTCCAGTGTTCCATGTAGACATCACGTGCATGATCAGAACGCGACAGCGTCCGGCAGAAGGCCTGGCATGCCGGGTCCGCTGCCAGCCGTTCGATGCCATCACTGATGCGCATCAGCGCATGGCCAAGTTCCATTGCTCCGTCCGCGTCGAGCCGGGCATCCGGTATCGATGCCAGATGGCCGTCCATGACCGCCTTGTAGAGCCGCGCCTTGTCACGATAGTGCGCATAGATCGTGACCTTGGTGACGCCACAGACCTCGGCAATGCGCTTCATCGTCGCGTTCTCGAACCCTTCTTCGGCAAACACAGTGCCGGCTGCATCCAGCATCCAGCGCCGGCTCAACGCTCGTGCACGTTCCCAGCGCAGGGCGGTTTTGCTTGGAAAGCCGCTGGAGGCAGCCATGCTCACATGCGCCTGAACAGTGCACTGGCATTCACGCCGCCAAAACCAAATCCATTGGTCAGCGCGAACTTGATGCCTGCCTTGCGCGGCACGCCGGCGACGATCGACAGCCCTTCGGCCAACGGATCCGCGCGGCCGAAGTTGAGCGTCGCTGGCGCGACCTGGTCTCGCAAAGCAAGCACGGTAAAGATGGCTTCGATGCCACCAGCTGCCCCCAGCAGGTGCCCGGTGCTGGACTTGGTGGCAGAGATCAGAAGATCTGGGCGGGCACCGAACAGGGCACGCATGGCCGCAAGCTCTGCCCGATCCCCCACCTGGGTCGAGGTTGCGTGCGCGTTGATGTGGTCGACCTGCCCGGCGGCAATGCCCGCCTGCGCCAGCGCGATCTCCATCGCCCTGCGCGCACCACTGCCGTCGTCGGGGCCCGCAGTCAGATGATACGCATCGGAGGTGGTGCCGTAGCCGACCAGCTCGGCCAGCGGGGTGGCGCCACGCGCGAGCGCATGGTCCAGCCGCTCGATCACCAGCAGCCCTGCCCCTTCGGACATGACGAAGCCGTCCCGCTGCTCATCAAACGGGCGCGACGCCGCCTGTGGTGTGTCGTTGAACGACGTGCTCAGCGCCTTGGCCGCCGCAAAGCCGCCCAGGCTGACCCGATGCATCGCCGCTTCCGCACCGCCACACAGCGCAATGTCCGCCTCGCCGGACCGGATGAGGCGCGCCGCATCACCAATGGCCTGGACGCCCGCCGCGCATGCCGTGACCGGTGCGCCCTGCGGCCCCTTGAACCCGTACCGGATCGACGCCTGCCCTGCCGCCATATTGGCCAGGAAGGTAGGCGCAGTGAACGGCGACAAGCGGCCAGGCCCACGGCTTTCGGTGGTGTGCACCGCATTGACGATGGATCCAAACCCACCGATCCCCGTCGCAATCACGGTCGCCGTTCGCAACAGCCCACGATCATCAGCCTCACGCCATCCGGCCTGCGCAAGCGCTTCGTGGGCGGCTACCAGCGCAAACTCGACAAACCGGTCCATTTTTTTCAGATCTTTCGGCGCGATGATCCCGCTGGAGTCGAAGCCCGCCTCAGGATCCTGCACCCGGTCGGGCACGCGGCCGCCTACGTTGCAGCCCGTTCCGGCAGAGAGCGGCTCGCCCAACGGGCCAATTCCGGAACGTCCCGCCAGCAGGCGCGACCACACTGTTTCCACGCCGCACCCCAGCGGGCTTACCACCCCCATTCCGGTCACTACGATGCGATCTTTGTCGGCAATGCTCATGACTCACTTCCCATGCAAAAGAGATCCAGGCCACTTTCAGGCAACGCGGGCCCTGTCCGCTCGGACCTTGAACCAGATGGCATACATCGCCGGGAGGAAGACCAGCGTCATCACGGTGCCGGCGATGGTGCCGCCGATCAACGTGTAGGCAAGCGTTCCCCAGAACACCGAATGGGTCAGCGGAATGAAGGCCAGCACCGCTGCCAGGGAGGTCAGGATCACCGGGCGCGCCCGGTGAACCGTCGCCTCGATGATCGCGTGGAAGGCTTCCATCCCGGCTTCCTCGTTTTCGCGGATCTGACCGATGAGGATGAGCGTGTTGCGCATCAGGATGCCTGACAATGCAATCAGTCCCACCAGGGCGTTGATGCCAAACGGCTGCTGGAACAGCAGCAGAGTCGGGACCACGCCGATCAGGCCGAGGGGGCTGGTCATGAAGACCATGATCATTGCCGAGATCGAGCGCACCTGCAGGATGATGATCAGCAAGGTGATCGCCAGCATGATCGGGAACAGCGGCAGCATGGCGCTCATCGCCTTGCCGGACTCTTCAATGGCGCCGGCCTGGGCAATGGCATATCCCTCGGGAAGCGAGGCGATGAGTGGCTGAAGCTGCCTGCTGATGGCCGCCGATACGTCCGGTGGCTGCAGGGCATCGTCGATATCACCGCGCACGGTGATGGTCGGCACGCGATCGCGCCGCCGCAGTACCGGCTCTTCCATGCGCACTTCGACAGCGCCGATCTGGGACAACGGCACGCGCTGGCCACCGGCGCCGACCAAAGTGAAATCGGCAATGCGCGCCGGGTCCAGGCGCGTATCCCCGCCAGATCGGGCAACCACTTCGACGGTGCGGATGTCCTCACGAACGGCAGTGACCGGCACCCCGCTGAGGAAGAACTGCAACTGCTGCGAGACAGACGCAGAGGTTATGCCCATCGCCTGCAAGCGGTCCTGATCCAACGTGAAGTGCAACGTTGGCGTGCGAACGCCCCAGTCGGTGTTCACGGTGCGCATCATCGGGCTGGCGTGCATGATCTGCTCCACCTTGGCCGCAATGCCGCGGATGACATCCGGATCCGGGCCACTGACCCGATAGGCCACCGGATAAGGCGAGTAAGGCCCGAACACCAGCTGCGTGACGCGCACGCGCGCTTCAGGCGCCAGTCCCTCCGCCACTGCCTGGCGGAGCCTTGCCTTCAGCGCATCGCGCTGTTGCTGGCTGTCGGTGCGGACAACGATCTTGGCAAACGCGGGATCGGGCAGCTCCGGCGAAATGGCGAGGTAGAAGCGCGGCGCGCCCTGGCCGATGTAGGCCGTGACGATCTTCGACTCCTCCTGCGCGGACAGCCACTTCTCCACCTTGCTGGCCGCCAGGCTGGTCTGTTCGATGGCGGTGCCGTAGGGCATCTGTACCTCGACCAGTACCTCCGGGCGATCAGAGATGGGGAAGAACTGCTTCTTCACCAACCCCATGCCTGCCACCGAAAGCACGAACAGGCCGATCACCGAACCTGCGGCCAGCCACTTGCGCGCAATCACGCGCGCCAGGATCGACCGGAAGCGGTTGTAGCGCGGCGTATCGTAGAGACTGCTGTGGCCGCGCTCCACGGCCTTCAGTTCAGGCAGAAGCTTCACGCCAAGATAGGGCGTGAAGAAAACCGCGACCACCCACGACACGATCAGCGCAATGCCGACGATCCAGAACATGTTGCTGGTGTATTCGCCGGCAGTTGAGCGGGCAAAGCCATTGGGCATGAAGCCCACGGCCGTGACCAGGGTGCCGGCCAGCATCGGCGCCGCCGTATGGCTCCAGGCATAGGCCGATGCCTTGATCCGGCTGTAGCCCTCTTCCATCTTCACCACCATCATTTCGATGGCAATGATCGCGTCATCGACCAGCAACCCCAGCGCCAGGATCAGCGAACCGAGCGTGATGCGATCAAAGTTCTTTCCGGTGGCAGCCATCACCATGAACACCGCGGCCAGCGTCAACGGTACGGCAGCTGCCACCACGATGCCGACGCGCCAGCCCATGCTGACGAAGCACACCACCATCACCACCAGCAGTGCGACGAAGAACTTCATCATGAACTCGTCGACCGAGGCGCTGATGTTCACCGCCTGATCGGTGACTTTCTCCAAGGCCATCCCCACCGGCAGGCCGTCGTTGATCTTCTTGACCTCAGCGTCGAGCGAGGCGCCCAGATCCAGGCCGTTCCAGCCGTCGCGCATGACGATCCCGAGCAGCATGGCGGGCTCGCCCCCGTTGCGGATCATGAAGGTCGACGGATCTTCATAGCCGCGCTTGACGGTGGCGATGTCCTGCAGCTTCAGCGTCCTGCCCTGCGCAACGATGGGGGTATCCCGGATCTTCTGCAGCTGATCCAGCGCGCCGTCGAGGCGGATGAAAATCTGCGGGCCCTTGGCCTCCACGGAGCCGGCGGGCGTCAACGCGTTCTGCCCGTTCAGCGCGGCGAACACTGCCTGCGGCGTGATGCCCAGGTTGGCCAGACGTTGGTGGGAAAGCTCCACGTAGATCCGCTCGGACTGCTCGCCGATGATGTTGACCTTCTTTACCCCCGGGACATGCAGCAGGCGCTGGCGAAGGGTTTCGGCGTCACGTGCAAGCGCGCGAAACGGCTCGCCCTTGGCTTTCAACGCGAACAGCGCGAAGGTGACATCGGCGTATTCGTCATTGACCATCGGGCCGATGACACCTGCGGGCAGGTTTGCGGCTTCGTCGGCCATCTTCTTGCGCGCCTGGTAGAACTCTTCCTGCACCTCCGAAGGAGGCGTACCGTCCTGCAGGGTCAGCGTGGTGAAAGACAGGCCGGGACGCGTATAGGTTTCGCTGCGGTCATACCAGCGCAGCTCCTGCAGGCGTTTTTCCAGCTTCTCGGCCACCTGGTCCTGCATCTCCGTGGGTGTGGCACCCGGCCACGCCGTGATCACCGTCATGACCTTGACGGTGAACGCCGGGTCCTCTGCGCGGCCCAACTGGAAGAACGACACGATGCCGGCTACCGAGACCAGGAAGATCAGAAAGACGGTAATCGCACGCTCGCGCACCGCAAGCGCCGACAGGTTGAACCCACTCACGGGTGGGCTCCCTTGCCAGCGGTGGTCGTGGCGGTATCGGCCAGACGAACCACCTGCCCTTCGCGGAGCAGGTGCGCGCCCAGCGCGGCCACGCGGTCGGATGCATTCAACGCGCCCTCAACCAGGGCCTGGTCGTCACCCAATCGCTTGACCACTACCGGCGTCCAGTGGGCTTTGAGTGGCTCGCCTCCGATGACCCAGACGCCGGTCCCGTTGCCGGGATCGAACACCGCGCCCAACGGGACCTCAATGCCCCCGGCCCTGCCTGCAGCTGCGGTGCCTTCAACCGCTACCGCCACGGTGGACCCCAACGGCAATGTCGTGCTGCCGTCCTCCAGGGTGTAGCGGGCTTCAAAGGTGCGGGTTGCGGGGTCTGCCGATTCAGAGAGCACGCGCAACCGTGCCGGAATCCTGCCACTGGCCCCGAACAGGGAAGCGGACGCCGCCGAGCCGATCTGCGGCCGAAGTGTCTCGGGCAACTGGACGACGGCCTCGCGACTGCCTGCACGGGCAAGCCGGGCGACGATCTGCCCCGCTGCAACGACCTGGCCGGGCTCGGCCAGGATGTTCATGACCACCCCATCGGCATCGGCAACAAGCGCCGTGTACTGACTGGCATTGCGCGCGACACGGGCTTGGGCCTCGGCGGCCTTGAGCTGCGCGGACGCCGCGTCTGCGGCAGCCTTGATCTGATCGTAGGCCGACCGGGATACAACGCCCTTGGCCGCCAGGTCGCGATAGCGCGCCTCGTCCGCGGTGGCTTGCACATTCTGCGCACGGGCTGCGATGACGGCCTGCTGCTGGGACGCCGCGGCCAGGTTCAGATCGATGGGATCAATCCGGTACAGCACGTCGCCGCGCTTGACCGTCTGCCCCGTCTCGACCAGGCGCTCGGTGATCTTGCCCCCCACCCGGAAGGCCAGATCGCTCTGCACCCGTGCGGCTACTACGCCGGTGAAGGTCCGCGCGTTTCCCGCGCCCGGCTGCACCTGGGCGACCCGGACAATGGGCGGCGCGGTTCGAGGGTCGCTTTCACCCGGCTTGCTGCAGGCCACAAGGAGCAACGGAACAACACAGGAAATGGCTGTGACTACAAAACGGCGACGCATGCGGCCTTCCGGAGTGGGGTGTCCGGACGCATTTTGTTCCTAGTGACTCATTTCGTCAATAGTCACTAATGATGTGGCTGCAAGCTCCTGAGGACCAGCTCCTGCAAGGCGTTGGGCGCTTCTTCGTGCAAGGGCGCCAGGTGCGGCAGCGTCACCGGGTTCAGATAAGGAAGCAGGACCTGATAGACCGCGCGGCCGGTCTCTTCAAGTGATGTCCGGCTCTCGAAGGCTCCGCAGGCACGTCCCTCCTTGATGATGTCTTCAACAAGCTGCCCGATCCGGTCTTGATACGCCTTCGCTGATGGCCATTGATCCGTCGCGGCGGCGACGGCGATTTCATACAGGCGCCGATCCTGCAGAAACAGGCGAAGACCGGCCTCCACAATGACGGTGAACAACACACGCAGCCTATCGTCAGGCGCTTGCACCCCCTGCAGGGCCTGACGAACCTCGCTTTCGATCTGACCGAGGCAATTGGCGCAGATCACCTCACCAATGGCCTGCTTGGAGGCAAAAAACTTGTAGATGTAAGCCTTGGAAAAACCGATGGCTTTGGCAAGGTCGGACACCGTGGTCTTGTCGTAGCCGTAATGGCTGAAATGCGCGGTGGCGGCCACGATGATCTGGGTGCGCACGTCGTGCTCGGCGGGGCCGCGCCCGCCGTCGAGTGCTGCGGAGGTCGAAGTAGACATCGTGGAAGCGTAGCGCCGCGCCGTCACGCCGGCAAATGGTGACCGTTTGGGTATCGGTCCACCAACCACCCGGCGGCTGTTTGATTTTCAGCTCCGGCAGAAGACGATTCATCCCATCGGGAGGTATGAATTGCCGGCCTCGCAGAATGCATGTCCAGCAATGAGCTTCAGCGTTGCTGCGACCCTCTGCAGCGCAATGCACCTTCAAAGCGCACTGTGCCGCCGCAGGGGAACACCGGACAGCGCTTATCGGCGCGCCGCCCCCTGGTGTCAAACGTTATCGATCATCCCCCGTGACGGCCTCGATCCAGTCGACGTAGCGTGACACGCGAACGTTGTGGACCATCTGGCCATGGAAGCCCGCTTCAAGGGCATGCTCGGGTACGGCCGTGATCCAGGACCCCAGTCCCACCAATTGCCAGGTGCCGTGGTCGTTGACCACAAGCGGACCACCGCTGTCTCCACTTCCCAGTACGCCCTCAAGCGGCAGGCCCTGCGGCGGCGGATCGAACCGGTACCAGAGATACCGCTGATTGCCGCCGGTAATCGTGTTGTGGGCCCGCCGCAGGGATGTACGGTGCGGCGCATCCGGCAACTGGCCAACCGCACCGTTGCCGGTGGCGCCCTTCCCTATCAGGACGGCGACCTGCGTGACCTCTGCTGAACCCCGATGCAGCGCCACGGGCGTGGCATCGGTCACCGGCGCGGCAAGCTTGATCAGCGCGATGTCATCCGAGGCCGCCAGGAAGGCATGGATCCGGGAAGGACTTCCTGTTGCCATCGCCTCCTTGCCCAGGGCCTCGGGCATCCTCCGGTAGCCGGGATGCAGGAATACGCGTTCAACGCCATACGCGTTGCCATTGATCGCGATCGTTGCACCCATCCCTTCCATCGGCGCTGCATGCGCTGCGGTCAGCACCCAACGCGGGGCGATGAGAACGCCGTGCCCCTCTCCCGGCATGTCCGCCAGCGCCGGGAAGTCGGATCGTTCGATGCGGTACCTGCCATCGTCGACATCATCACGGATGACGATGGCCCCGGCAGCGAACGGGAGCGCGGCAAGCAGTAGAAAGAGCCAGCGATTCATCGAGATCATTCATCCTTGTGGTCGATGCGTCCAGCTTGGCCGGACGCATCGACACTGCTGATGGAACCAATTCCCGCAGTGGCCGACGAACGGAAGGCCGCCGTCCATGAGAACCTCGCACACTTCACCGGGTGAAGTACAGACACCCGGCCACGGCGATCGGCATCGGGTCGGCCTCGATGCGCTGGGCCACCAGTGCCATCACTTCAATGCCATCGCCCTGGGCTTCCGGTACTGACTGGACCACCCGCATTCCTCCGGGTTCGCCCTGCGTCCCCGGCCCATCGAGGGAAAGCGATTCGGTGAGGTCTGCAGCAAAGGCTGCATCGAAGACAGCCACCACGGAACTGCGCGACAGTATCAGCCGCGTGGACGGATGACCGAAGACCAGAGCCGGTGCTGGAAGCTTCATTTCCGCGACAACGCCGGGCATGTCGCCCAGTGCGTTGCTGTAACCCCCACCCTTGCCGGCGATCGGCTGCCAGCCACCCGATGGCTTCCCGCGGGTTGCGATGTCACGCAATTGATGGGCCAACGCCCGGAATGCGGTGCGATCCGCCTTGCAGGACGCGAGCGCCAGCGCCTGATCGATTTCATCCCGCCTGGGAACGGTGTTGCGGATCGATTCTGCTGCCGGGGCGTTCGGCGCAATGACAAGCCCCAAGCCTGCGAGCAGTAGAATCCTGTTCAACGTGCGGGTGATCAATGCGCAATGCTCCTGCCTGGGCTGCCAACACTGTGCGGCACCACACCGGACAGCTGGGAAACACCCTCTCTATCGGGAAACATCATTACCAGCGAGAGCTTCCCGCGCGGCGATTTTTTCGACCAGCGTATCGATCGCAGCCTCCATGGCGCGCGCCGTCTGGTCGCCGCTCTGGTTGGTGATGATGAAGATGCCAAGATCGTACTTGGGCACGATGTAGATGTAGCACTGCGACCGCGGTACGCCACTATGATGCGCATGGTAGACGCCCTTCAGCCGGTCACCGGAAACGATGTTCCAGAAGTAGCCGATGCTGAACTCCGAATCGAACGTGAGCAGAGGGCGATGCGACTCCTTTACCACCGGCCCGTTGGCCAGCTGGAACCTGAGGTACTTCACCATTTCCGGGACAGTTGCCTTCACGTTCCCGGAGGCGCCCCACGGCAGCTGTGGCATCGGCGTGGTCGGTATCGGGTTGTCGCTGTGATAGCCGACCGCAAGCCGGGACGCTTCGCTGTCGCTGAGTCTGATGCTGAGACCCGTCATCGCCGCGGAATCGCCAAGGAATCCGCGTAACAGCGACTCGTAGTCGCTGTTGTAGACGGTTTCCAGGATATGCGCTGTCAGTTCCGTTCCGGCACTGGAGTAGGCGTAGTCCTTGCCGGGTGCCTGGTCAATCTCGACGGCGTGCAGATCCTTGAAGAAATCAGCCTTGCCGTAGTGCGCATAGAGGGTGTTGAGTTCGCTGGGCGTACGATGATCGGTGAAGTCCTCCAACACCGTGTTCGCGCGTTCCGGCAGCATGTTCGGCAGGCCGCTGGTGTGCGACAGCAGATGGCGGATGCGGATGGGCTCGCCCTTGTACTGCAGGTTCGGATAGTCCCCCTGCAGGTACTGCCGGACGTCGTCGTCCAGACTGACCTTGTGTTCCAGAACGGCATTGGCCATCAGGGTGCCGGCCAGGGTCTTGCTCAACGAACCGATCTCGTAGAGGGTCGCATCGGTTGGAGGGCCAGGCTTGCCGGTTTCCATGTCGCCGCGATGGCAGATGTATTCCTCGCCCCGGTACACGACGCCGATCGAGGTCGAATGAAGCAGCGGCTGCTGGATCAGCGTCGCGGCAACTTCGTCGATCTCCGCCCCGAGATCCTTCGTTGCGGCCTTCTCGCTGGCGCAGCCTGCGGCCAACAGCGCGGCCGACACTACGAGGCAGCGGAGCCATCGCCTGGTTCGAACATTCATTGACGTCGCTTCCATGCGTAGGCGCTTGAAGGGAGGTGGAAAAGGACTCTTAAGGATACCCGATGGCAGGGGCGCGATTCCTGATGGATGCCGAACCCGGTCGCGGTCGACCTCCGCGGAGCGGCGCACGCCCATGCGCGCTACGGCAGTTGATCGGAAAGGGGTGAGCGCGCCACGCACGCATCGCCTGCACGCATCCGGTAGTGCTCCACCCACTCCATGGTTGGTGCGATACCTCCGAAGGGAAACAGATGCGGGCTGACCTGCCCATGGGCTTCGGTCAAGCCCTCTGCCAGGCGGTCCACGAACACGTCCGGCCCGGCTCTTCCCAGCAGGCGGCCGATGGAGATGCCGTAGCGGGACAGCATCGAGGTGCTTGCAGCGACGCCGCACATGGCTGCATAGCGCACAAGCCGCGCGATGCTGGCCGGCCCGGGGACGCCCACCAGCACCGGATGGGTGATGCCACGGGCGCGCAGTTCATTCAACCAGGCCAGAACGATATCGGCGTCGAATGCGAACTGGGTGATGACCAGCGCTGCCATGCCTCGCGCTTCGATACGCTGGCACTTGTTTTCAAGCACGCGCCACCTCTCGGCGCTGGTCATCACCGGATGGCCTTGCGGATGCCCGCCCACCCCCACGACCTTGATGCCGGCGCGCTCGAGAATGCCGCTCTCGATGATCGATGTGCTGTCGGCGAATGGCCCGGCAGGCGTGGCAAGATCGCCTGCGATCACGAAACAGCGCTCAATGCCGGCGTCGATGACGGCACGCTCGATGAAGTGCTCAAGCGCCGCCCGCGAGCCGATGCGGCGTGCGGAAAGGTGCGGCATCGGCTCGAACCCCAGATCGCGAACCGTGCGTGCCGCCGCCAGTCGCGCAGCATCGTCCTCGCTCGGCAGGTAGGGAATGGAGATCGTCGTCCCCCGTGCAATGCGGGAGGCTTCGGCGCGCAACGCAGGCATGGCCTTGGCACTGACTTCCAATGAAAAGGCGTTGACGAAGGTCTGCGCCAGTGGCTCCATGCGGCCAACGCCTGCTGACATCAGCCGGCACCACGCAGGTTGCCGGCGCTTGTGGAGCTGTTCCGTGCCAGTTCGACAAATGCCTGCAGGTAATCGATACCGGTATCGGCCTCACGCGCGCCCAGGTAGATCTGCTTGGGAATCCCCCGCGCACCCAGACGCACCGGCACCACGTCCATCCGGGCGGCGTACTCCTCCACCAGCCAGCGCGGCATGGCGGCCACGCCGCGACCGCTGGCCACCATCTGCATCATGATGTCGGTGGTTTCGATGGCCTTGTGGCGCCGGGGCGTGACCCCGGCAGGCAGCAGGAACTGGTTGTAGATATCCAGGCGCTCGAACGGCACCGGATAGCTGATGAGTATTTCCTGGCTGAGCTGGCGGGGCTTGACGTACTCGACCGACGCCAGCGCGTGGCCCTTGGCCACCACCAGCACCTGCTCGTAATCGAAGACGGGGACGAACTTCAGGCCCGGCTTCAGCAGCGGGTCGGGCGTGACCAGCAGGTCGATCTCATAGCCGAACAGGGCGCCGATGCCGCCGAACTGGAACTTCTGCTTGACGTCCACATCGACGTCGGGCCAGCTGGCCAGATAGGGCGAGACGATCTTCAGCAGCCACTGGTAGCAGGGGTGGCATTCCATGCCGATGCGCAGCGCGCCACGCTCGCCCTGCGCGAACTGGCCCAGCCGTTCCTCGGCCAGGTCCAGCTGCGGCAGCACCCGGTTGGCCACCGCCAGCAGGTACTGGCCCGCCTGCGTCAGGCGCAGGCTGCGGCCTTCGCGCAACCAGACGTTGGTGCCCAACTGCTGCTCCAGCTTCTTCATGCTGTGGCTCAGGGCTGACTGGGTCAGGTTCAGCACGCCGGCGGCGGCCGTGAGCGACCCCTGCTGCTCGACCTGCTGCACGATGCTGAGATGGATCCGCTCCAACATGACGATGAATCTCACTCATGGATTGGTGAAGTAATACCATTTTACGTCATGGGAAGGGCTGGCTAGCATCGGCTCATGCCTTCGGATCCCTGCCAGCGCGGCTACCCAGCCGGCACGCAGGACTGCGCTCCTGCAGGTCACCCCGGAGCCGCCCCTCCCCTGCTGAAGCGAAGAGATGACCCGCCCCCTCCGTATCGTCGCCGTTTCCGGCGGGCTGCAGCGCCCCTCAAGGGCCGCGACCCTGGCCGAGCACCTGCTGGACCTGATCGGCGAAGGCGTCCCCTGCGATCAGCACCTGATTGAACTGGGTGAACTGGCGCCGCAACTGGCCGGTGCGCTGCGGCGCTCGCAGTTGCCTGAAACCGTGGAGCGGCAGTTGGCCGCTGTCGAGCGTGCCGATGTGCTGGTGGTGGTTACACCGGTCTACCGCGGTTCGTACACCGGCCTGTTCAAGCACTTCTTCGATTTCATCGACCAGGACGCGCTGGTCGATACCCCGATCCTGCTGGCCGCCACCGGCGGCAGCGAACGCCACGCACTGGTGATCGACCACCAGCTGCGACCGCTTTTCAGCTTCTTCCAGGCGCGGACCCTGCCCTTGGGTGTCTACGCAACCGACAAGGATTTCGCCGACGGCTGCGTGCAGAACGAGGCCCTGATGCAGCGGGCGCGGCTGGCGGTGCAGCGAGCGATGCCGCTGCTTGCCCTCTCCCATCGTGCAGCACCTGCCGTTACCGAGGCCGCTGCAGTCCTCTGAATGCCGAATGCCAGCGACCTGCATTCGGATGTCACCCCCGCAACCCGGAACGCCGCCCATGACGACCGAGAACTTCACCTTCAGCATCACCCGTATTCCCTTCAACGAGGACTACCAGCCCGCTGACGGTACGCGTATCACCACCAATTTCGCCAACCTGGCCCGCGGCGAGCGCCGCCGGGAAAACCTGCGCAACACGATCAGCATGATCAACAACCGCTTCAACGATCTGGCGCACTGGGACAACCCCAGCGCGGATCGCTACGCGGTCGAGCTGGACATCATCTCGGTGGAGATGCACATCGATGGCAGCGACGGCAGCGGTACGTTCCCGTTGATCGAGGTGCTGCGGCCGACCATCGTCGACACGCGTACCGGCGTGCGTACCGAAGGCATCGTCGGCAACAATTTCTCCTCCTACGTCCGCGACTACGATTTCAGCGTCGTGCTGCCCGCCAGCAACGAAGGCAAGGCCACCTTCGGCATTCCGGAAGACTTCGGCGATCTGCATGGCAAGCTGTTCAAGCACTTCCTGGCGTCCGACGCCTACCGTGCGCACTTCAGCAAGCCGCCGGTGATCTGCATCAGCGTGTCCAGCAGCAAGACCTACCATCGCACCGAGAACCACCATCCCATCCTGGGCGTCGAGTATCGGCAAGGCGAGTTCTCCCCCACCGACCAGTACTTCGACAAGATGGGGCTGCAGGTGCGTTACTTCATGCCGCCAGGCAGCGTCGCGCCACTGGCGTTCTACTTCCAGGGTGACCTGCTGGGCGACTACTCGAACCTGGAACTGATCGGCACCATCAGCACGATGGAGGCCTTCCAGAAGATCTACCGCCCCGAGATCTACAACGCCAATTCCGTAGCGGGCAAGGTCTACCAGCCCAGCCTGAAGCACCAGGACTATTCGTCCACCCGCATCGTCTACGACCGCGAAGAGCGCAGCCAGCTGGCCGTCAAGCAAGGCCGGTTCACCGAAGAGCACTTCATCAAGCCGTACCGCGCCGTGCTTGAGCAGTGGGCCGCCCGCTGATCCACCGCTTTTCCATTCGCCCCTCAGGACACAAGACGCAATGTCGACGAAGAAACTGCTCCCCACCTCCACCGCAGGCAGCCTGCCCAAGCCCTCCTGGCTGGCCGAGCCCGAGAAGCTCTGGTCGCCTTGGAAACTGCAGGATGAAGAGCTGCTGGAGGGCAAGCAGGATGCCCTGCGCCTGTCCCTGCAGGAGCAGCAGCATGCAGGCATCGACATCGTCAGTGATGGTGAGCAGACACGGCAGCATTTCGTCACCACGTTCATCGAGAACCTCAGTGGTGTCGATTTCGAGAAGCGCGAAACCGTCCGCATCCGCGACCGCTACGACGCCAGCGTGCCCACCGTAGTGGGTGCGGTGAGTCGTCCGAAGTCGGTGTTCGTGGAGGACGCGAGGTTCCTGCGCAGGCACACCACGCAGCCGATCAAGTGGGCGCTGCCGGGCCCGATGACCATGATCGACACGCTCTACGATGCGCACTACAAGAGCCGCGAAAAGCTCGCATGGGAGTTCGCCGGGATCCTCAACCAGGAAGCCAGGGAGCTGGAGGCAGCCGGCGTCGACATCATCCAGTTCGATGAGCCTGCCTTCAATGTGTTCTTCGACGAAGTGAACGATTGGGGCGTCGCTGCACTGGAGCGCGCGGTCGAAGGGCTCAAGTGCGAAACCGCGGTGCATATCTGCTATGGCTACGGCATCAAGGCCAACACCGACTGGAAGCAGACGCTGGGCTCGGAATGGCGCCAGTATGAAGAATCGTTCCCGAAGCTGCAGACGTCCAGCATCGACATCATCTCGCTGGAGTGCCACAACTCGCACGTGCCGATTGACCTGATCGAGCTGGTGCGCGGCAAGAAGGTGATGGTCGGTGCCATCGATGTGGCGTCCAGCACGGTCGAGACGCCGGAAGAAGTGGCCAACACGCTGCGCAAGGCCCTGCAGTTCGTGGATGCTGACAAGCTCTACCCCAGCACCAACTGCGGCATGGCGCCGCTGACGCGTGACGTGGCACGAGGCAAGCTGCGCGCGCTCAGCGCAGGCGCACAGATCATCCGCGACGAGCTTCAGGCCCGCGGCTAAGCGGGACGGCGCGCCTGCGGGCGCCCTGCCCAGTGCGTGATCTCCAGTCAATGCAGGTGGGGGGTGCCCCCACCTTCTTGCAATTCATCTTCAACTCGGCTGCCAGCGAGCGTGCACCACTGACGTGCAACCGTACCCCCGCCTCACCGGCGCCCACGATAGGGCTCACACCCAACCCCATCATTGTCACGATCAAGGTGGGGCCCATATCCAGGCTCTCCACGGCGCACAGGTGCCGCACCGGCTGCGCGGGCTTCGGCGCAGTTTGCGAATGCGCCTGATCCGCGCGCACGCCCTGGGGTGAAATTGTTGCGGGGTGCGTCGAAGTTGCGAGGTGCAACCGGGCCGCCTCGATGGCAATGGTAGTCGCCCGTTGTTCGATTGGTATGGCAGCCGTTCTTGTCGAGACCGCCGCTGTGCGCTGACGCCTCGACAGGTAACGCCAATGCGATCACGACCGCAAAAGTGAGATTCGCGTGGATCACAATGCCCCCCTGTCAGGCGTTTTTCCCGCTGACAAGGCTAGCACGCGGCCTAGCCGTCCCGTCGGCTCGATGCTACGAGGCAAAGGCCGCGCGCCAGTGCGGGAGCCCACCGCTCCCACACTGGCGCCGCCTCCCCTGCTCCTGTGCCCCCACACTCAGCGCTGCTGATCCTTCAGGAACAGCCAGGTAATCAACGTGGCATCCGGCCCCTCGGGATCGGTGAACGGCAAACCGGACTGGCTGCCGCTCCAGGCATGCCCCATTCCCTGCACCACGTAGTGCTGCACCAGCGTCCTGCCGCCATAGGTGTAGGAGTCAACCGTGTAGGCGCGCCCACCCGGCACCTGGCCGTGGAAGGTGCTGGTCGGCACGTACTTCACCGAGTCGTTGTCCAGGCCATCGTCGGCCAGGTCATTGGTCTGCAGGAACTGGCGCACGGCCTGCTGTCCGTTGATCGGGTTCACCGTGGCGTCGGCGGTGCCATGGAAGACCAGCACCGGGATCGGCCGCGGCGACGGCGAGCCCGAGCACTGCCACGCCAGCCGCCCGTTGCTGTCCGGTGAGTAGATGCTGCCGGCCAACAGCGCATAGGCGCTTCCGGAAATCGTGGTCGCGCCCTTGTACATGCCGCCGGAGTGGATCGCGCCCGCCGCGAACACATCCGAATAACAGGCCAGCATGATCGAAGTCATCGCCCCGCCGGCGGAAATGCCGGTGACGTACACCCGGTGCGGATCGATGCTGTAGCCCGCTTTCACCTTGTCCACGATGCCGGCCAGGATGGAGGCTTCGCCACTGTCGCGCGCCTGGTTGATCGGCAGCTGCCAGTTCCAGCAGCGTGCGGGGTTGGAGGTTACGTTCTGTCGCGGGTAGACCACGATGAAGCCTTCGGTGTCGGCGACCTCGTTGAAGCCGGAGGCCTCGCCCATCAGGTTCGGCCCGGTCACGCAGCCGTGCAGCACCAGCAACAGGGGCAGTGGCCGCGTTTCGTCGTAGCCGGCCGGCACCCACACCTGGTACTCGCGGGCGCCGAACAGATTGCCGTACAGGCCAACGTCCCAATGCCCGGGTGGGTCTGCCGCAGAGGCGGCGCCCGTGGTCGCCAGCCAGGTGCACAGCAGCAGCATCAGCGCCTTGATTGAATCGATTCCAGATTTCATGACCAGATCCTCATGCGTGAGTCGTGGATGAAGTGGTACCGGAAATCCTCGTGGACCGACCTTCCAGAGGGTGCTGCGACGCCGCTGTCAAACCCAGCCGGTGGCGTAGTGGATGCCGATCACCACGAACACCGCGAGGGTCTTGATGATGGTCACTGCGAAAATGTCCTTGTAGGCCTGGCGATGGGTCAGCCCGGTGACCATCAGCAGGGTGATGACCGCACCGTTGTGCGGCAGGCTGTCCATGCCGCCCGACGCCATCGCGGCAACGCGATGCAGCACCTCCATGGGGATGCCGGCAGCCTGCGCGTTGGCGATGAAGGTCTCCGACATCGCCGCCAGGGCGATGCTCATGCCGCCCGATGCAGAGCCGGTGACACCGGCCAGACCGGTTACGGTGACCGCTTCATGCAGCAGGGGGTCCTTGATCGCCCCCAGCGCATTGGCCACCACCATGAAGCCCGGCAACGCGGCGATGACCGCGCCGAAGCCATATTCCGATGCGGTGTTCATGGCGGCCAGCACGGCACCACCGATCGCCGCCCGGGTGCCCTCGGCAAACTGGGTGACCACCGAGCGCCAGGCCAGCGCCAGCACCGACAGGATGCCAACCAGCAGCGCCCCCAGCACGGCCCAGATTGCGGTGATCTTCGCCACGCCCTGCACCACCGGCGCGGCGCTGCCCATGATCGACGGCACGAAGCTGTGCTCCGCACCGTACCAGTGCGGTATGCCCAGGGTGAACAGCTTGTTGGACACAAACACCAGCAGCAGCGGCAGCACGGCGATGCCCGCGTGGGCCAGATGCGTGCCTGCGAACGGTGCCGGCTCGTTCACCAGCGTGGCCGGGTCTCCGTAGCCCTCGCCACTGCGCACCGCCGCGCGACGGCGCCACTCCAGGTAGGCCATGCCTACCGCAAGCACGAACACACTGCCCAGCGTACCCAGCACCGGAGCCGCCCAGGTATCGGTGCCGAAGAACGTGGTCGGGATGATGTTCTGGATCTGTGGCGTACCCGGCAATGCGTCCATGGTGAAGCTGAAGCCGCCCACCCCCAGCGTGGCCGGAATCAGGCGCTTGGGGATGTTGCTCTGGCGGAACATCTCGGCCGCGAACGGATAGACCGCGAACACCACCACGAACAATGACACGCCGCCATAGGTGAGCAGGCCCGACACCAGCACGATCGACAGCATCGCCCGCTGCGGTCCGAACAAGCGGATCGCCGCGCCCACGATCGAGCGGGAGAAGCCGGCCAGTTCGATCAGCTTGCCGAACACCGCGCCCAGCAGGAACACCGGAAAATAGAGCTTGAGGAAGCCAACCATCTTGTCCATGAACAAGCCGGTGAACATCGGTGCCACCAGCGAGGGATCGGTGAGCAGCACTGCGCCAAGCGCGGCGATGGGCGCGAACAGGATCACGCTGTAGCCGCGATAGGCCACCAGGATGAGGAAGGCCAGCGCTGCAAGTACGATCAGTAACGACATACGGCGCTTCCGGGTGGGGACGCGCCCAGTATCCGGATCTGGCGACCGCTGCCGACTGGACCTAGGTCCACTCGCCGGTGCGCAACCGCGCCGCTAGCCTAGCGTCCATGGGTGGCAATGGGCCATTCGCCGCGTACATGCCTTGGGGGAGGACCGAATGAAACGGAATTGCTTGAGCCTGATGATCGGCACACTGCTGGCCACCGGGCCGGTTCTGGCGCAGGACGCACCGCAGGGCGCGCCGGCAGCCGCCCGCACCGCTTCGGCCACCAACCTGGACAGCATCACGGTGACCGCACGCAAGCGCGAGGAAACCCTGCAGGAGGTTCCGGTTGCCGTCACCGCCTTTACGTCCGAAGCCCTGGACAAGATGAACGTCCAGGACATCAGCGACCTTGATGGACAGGTCCCCAACCTGACCATCTACGCGGCGCGCGGCGCCAGCAGCACGGTCACCGCCTACATCCGCGGCATCGGCCAGTCCGACCCTACCTGGGGCGCTGACCCGGGCGTGGGCATCTACCTGGACGACGTCTACATCGCCCGTCCGCAGGGCGCGTTGCTGGACGTGTTCGATGTCTCGCGCATCGAGGTGCTGCGCGGTCCGCAGGGCACGCTGTACGGCAAGAACACCATTGGCGGTGCCATCAAGTACATCTCGCGCGGCCTGCCCACCCAGACCGAAGGCTTCGCCCAGATCACCGTCGGCAACTACAGCCAGTTGGACGCCAAGGCGGCGATCGGCGGCCCGATCGGCGGGGCCGACAGCGGCCTGCGCGCGCGCGTGGCGGTGGCCAGCATGAATCGTGACGGCTTCGGCGAGAACACCTTCACCGACCAGCCGGTCAGTGACAAGCAGATCAATGCTGCACGCTTCAACCTGGGTGCGTATGCGGGCGACGACTTCGACGTGCAGTTCGCTTTGGACTGGATCGACGACCAGTCCGGCATGCGTGGCTCGAAGATGCTGGCGCCCAACCCGTTCGTGCGCGCCTACCCGCCGATGGATGACCGCTACGACATACGCTCGGGCATGCGCAACCTCAACAGTGTGGAGACCAAGGGCGCCTCGGCCACGGTGAACTGGCGGCCCAGCGAAGACGTTGCATTGAAGTACGTGGTGGCCAAGCGCGGGTCGGACAGCGACGCGAACATCGACTTCGACAGCACGCCGGTCAAGCTGGCCGATGTAGGTGGCACTTACCATGACGACCAGGTGAGTAACGAGGTGCAGCTGAACTATGATGCCGGCGGCCGCGTGCGGGGGGTGGTGGGCCTGTACCAGTTCAGTGGCGAGGCCGGCGGACAGATCCGCAACAACTTCTTCAACCTGCAGTTCGGCGACACCCGCGGCAAGGTGCTGACCGACAGCATCGCGCTGTACGCCGACTGGACGTTCGACCTGACCAGCAAGCTGAAGCTGGACGTCGGCGCCCGCTACACCGACGAGGACAAGCGCGCGATCGTGCTCAACCGCTTCTACTCTGATGCGACGTTCACCCGTCCGATCGCGGTCGCCGCCGATTTCGACAAGAAGACCAATTTCAAGAACGTCTCGCCCAAGGTGTCGCTGGATTACCAGATCAGCCCGGACATCATGGTCTACGGCCTGGCCACGCGTGGCTTCAAGTCGGGCGGCTACAACATCCGCGCCAATGCCGTTGCGGTGCCACGCTCGGCCGAGCCGTTCGATGACGAGACGGTCGACAGCTTCGAGATCGGCAGCAAGATGGCCTTCCTCGATCAGCGCCTGTTCCTGAACCTGTCGGCGTTCCACAACAAGTACAAGGACATCCAGCTGTCGGTGTTCACCGGCATCGATACCAATGGCGACGGCGTCGACGATGCCTTCTTCGGCGATTTCACCAATGCCGGCGCCGGCACCATCAACGGCCTGGAAATCGAGTACCAGTACCTGCCCAGCCAGCACTGGCTGATCTCCGGCAACCTGGCCTGGCTGGATGCCAAGTATGACGAGTACATGGACCGTGGCGTCAACGTGGCCAAGCAGATGAAGTTCACCAACGCACCGGACTTCTCGGGCGCGTTGAACGTGGAGTACCGCACCGACCTGGCCAATGGCAACAACCTGTCCGCACGGGTGAGCTACAGCTATCAGAGCGAAGTATGGCCGACCACCGATCTGAGCCCGGTGATCCGCCAGGACGGCTACGGGCTGGTCAATGCCGGCGTGATCTGGAAGCTCGACGACGCCTGGACCTTCTCGCTGCAGGGCACCAACCTGGCCGACAAGGAATACCGTACCACCGGTTACAACATTCCGGCGGTCGGCACGCTGATTGGTTTCTATGGGCCGCCGCGCCAATATAGCCTCAGCGTCCGTTACGATTTCTAGGAAGCTTCTGCATGACACCGTCTTACGATGATCTGTACTGGAAAAGTGACGATGGCCTGCGCCTGCATGCGCGTGACCATGCTCCTGCAGGCGCGCAGCCGGCGCGCGGCACCGTGGTCTGCATTCCCGGCCTGACCCGCAATGGCGCCGACTTCGATGCGCTGGCCGCATCGCTGACCGCCGTCGGCTGGCGGGTGATCGCAGTTGACCTGCGTGGACGCGCAGGTTCGGAACGTGCATCGGACCCGTCCAGCTACAACCCGCGCACCTATGCCGACGACATGGTGGCGCTGCTGCGGTCGCAGAACATCGACAAGGCGGTATTCGTCGGCACCTCGCTGGGGGTGCTGGTCACCATCACCCTGGCCTCGCGTGCGCCCGGGCTGATCGCCGCGGCAGTTCTGAACGATGCCGGCCCCAGGGTGCCGCGCGAAGCGCTGGCGCGGATCGGCAAGTACGCCGGCAAGTCCGTGCCACCGATGGACCTGGCACAGGCCACGACCTATGTGGAATCCATCGGCAAGGCCGCGTTTCCGCGCTTCACCACCGA
The DNA here is from genome assembly GCF_004348785.1 of Stenotrophomonas sp. TEPEL. NCBI lineage: Bacteria > Pseudomonadati > Pseudomonadota > Gammaproteobacteria > Lysobacterales > Lysobacteraceae > Stenotrophomonas > Stenotrophomonas sp. TEPEL. The sequence goes on along the minus strand of NZ_QQXJ01000001.1, from coordinate 2,014,921 downwards.
CGACTGGCGGGCGATGGCCGTACGCACGTTCCGCCAGCGCAGCGATGGCCTGCTGGAGCTGGACTACGACCCGGCGGTGATCCATACCACGCGGCCGTGGGTGTTGTGGCTGCTGCGCCCGGTGCTGTGGCGCGCTGTGCGTGGCCTGACCTCGCGGGTGCCGGTGCTGGTGGTCCGCGGAGCGTTGTCGGACATCCTGCCTGCCGATGTCGCGCAGCAGATGGCCGCCACATCGCCCAACGCCCGCCTCGTTGAAGTACCGGAGGTAGGCCATGCGCCGATGCTGTCCGAGCCCGAGGCGCGTGACGCGATCCTGGCATTGCTGGGTCGCGTGCGATGAGTTCCGGCGTGTCGAGGGATGCGCTGCCTGCTGCCCTGCAGGCCCTGCACCAATGGGCGGCAAGCGAGCGGCTTAGCGGCAGCACGCGCATCGCGCAGTCGCGCATCAATGCCTTCGCCGAAGCCACCGGTGACCACAATTGGATCCACACCGATCCGGCCCGCGCACAGACCGGCCTGCCGGGCGGGCAGACCATCGCCCATGGGTTCCTTCTGCTCTCGCTTACCGTAGAGGACGACGTGGCGGCCCTGGCCGGTTTTCCCGGCATCGCCCACGTACTGAACTACGGCTTGAACAAGGTCCGCTTCCTGGCGCCCGTGCCGAGCGGTTCCGAGGTACGGGTGCGCTCGCAGCTGATGTCCTTGGAGGCGCGCCGGCCCGGGCAGTGGCTGCTGACCCAGCACAAGACCGTGGAAGTGGTTCCCGGCGGCGAGACAGCCGTGGTCGCCGAACAGTTGTCGCTGATCGTGCTCGCCGACTAGCGCCGCACCGTCGTCCCGCGCGGGGCGGGCCGGCTGCCCGCCGGCTGCGGTTCTCTCTACACTGGAGCGATGTTGACGCCCTCCATCGTCCTGTTCGCCTGCATCGCGTGGACCGTGCTGCTGTTCGGCGTCGCCCTGTGGGGGGAACGCCAGGGGCATCGGCTGTCGAAGGTATGGCCAGCCATCTACGCGCTGTCACTGGGCGTGCACTGCACGGCGTGGACCTACTACGGGGCTGCCTCGCAGGGCGTGCAATGGGGCTTCCCGATTCCGCCGACACTGATCGGCATGGCCCTCATTTTTGCCTTCGGCCTGCCGTTCCTGGTGCGGCTGGGCCGATTGGCCAAGCAGCACAACAGTGCCACCATCGCCGACCTGGTGGTCGCGCGCCTGCGCGCCGACCAAGGGCTGGGCATCACCATCACCCTGGTCGCGCTGTTCGGCATCATTCCCTACATCGCGCTGCAGCTGAAAGCGGTCAGCCAGGGCCTTGCCGCCCTGCTCGGTGACCAGTTCGCACCCGTTGGCTGGCAGCTGGACGTGTCGTTCTGGTTCGCGCTGACGATGGCGGCGTTCACCACCCTGTTCGGTGCACGCAAGGCGTCGGCGACCGAGCACAACCGCGGCATCGTGGTCGCGCTGGGCCTGGAATCGCTGTTGAAGCTGACGGCACTGCTGGCCATTGGCCTGTATGCCGCGCTATCGGTGCACAAGGCCGGCACGCCGCTGCTTGAGAAGATGGCGCACCTGCCGCCGCCGGCAGTGGTGCCGGATTACCTGACCATGGTGGCGCTCGGTGCCATGGCCGCGTTCACCCTGCCCCATCAGTTCCATGTAGGCGTGGTCGAGCTGCGCCAGTCATCGGACCTGAAGACGGCGCGCTGGCTGTTTCCGGTCTACCTGCTGTTGATCGGTCTGCCGTCGGTGCCGATGGCACTGGCCGGTGCCGCGCAGCTGCCGCCCTCGATGACGCCGGATCTGTACGTGCTGGCCCTGCCGCAGGAGCGCGGCCATCACCTGCTGGCACTGCTGGCATACCTGGGCAGTCTGAGTGCCGCCACCGGCATGATGATCCTGTCCGGGCTGACCCTGTCGATCATGCTCGGCAACCACGGCGTGGGCTCGCGCCTGCTGAGCGGGGTCAATGGCTTCAACACCGGCGCGGATCTACGACCGCGGGTGCTGGCCTTCCGGCGCGCCGGCATCCTCGCCGTGTTCCTGATGTCGTGGCTGTACAGCCGTGCGATGAGTGGCACCGAGGCGCTCAGCGATTTCGGCCTGATGTCGTTCACCGCGCTCTCGCAGCTGGCACCGGCGGTGCTGCTGGCGGTGTACCGTCCGCGCACGCCCTCCCCGGCCATCATCGCCGGCATCGTACTGGGCTCGCTGGTCTGGTTGTGGCTGGTGCTGCTGCCCATGGTGCTCCCTGCCCCGCTGGCGTCGGCCGGTCCCGACGGACTGCACTGGCTGACGATGTTTTCGCTGCGCATGCAGCCGGGCCACATCGCCATCAGCATGGGCGCCAGCTTGGCCGTCAACCTGGTGACGGTGGTGCTGGTGTCGCGTGCAGTGCGTCCACCGATGCCACGCCAGCGCGACGCGGTGGCCGCTGCATCGTTGCGCAAGACAGCTGGTCGCTTCCTCGGCCAGGAACGGGCACGGCAGCTGATGGACGGGCATGCCGGGCAGCTGCTGGACGACGACCGGGTGACCGCCATCGAGCGCGAACTGACCGCCGTGGTCGGTGCAGGCATGGCGCGGCTGCTGGTGGAGGCGGCACGCGATGGTGGCGCAGCGCCGCTGGACGCCGTTACCCGCGCGGTCGGTGAAGCCACCCAGGTACTGCGCTTCAACCAGCGCCTGCTGGAGGCTGCCCTGGAGAACATGAGCCAGGGCATCAGCGTGGTCGATGCGCAGTTGCAACTGGTGGCCTGGAACAGCCGCTACGCCGCGCTGTTCAAGTTCCCGCCGGAGCTGCTGCAGGTGGGGCAACCGGTGTCGAACCTGACGGCGTGGGCACTGGGACAGCTGAAGATCGGCGACACCCCTGGTGACTCGCGCGACAAGGCGTTGCAGCGGCGGGTGGTGCACATGCGGCGCGGCACGCCGCATCTCTCCGAGCGGATTTTCCCGGACAACACCATCGTCGAGATCCGCGGCAACCCGATGCCCGGTGGCGGCTACGTGGCCACCTTCACCGATGTCACCGCGTTCCGGCGGGCAGAGAACGCGCTCAAGCGCAGCAATGAAACCCTGGAGCGTCGCGTACAGGACCGCACGGCCCGGCTGGAGCAGGCGGTGCTTGAAGCCGAGCGGGCCAACGTGGCCAAGACCCGCTTCCTGACCGCGGTCGGCCATGACCTGATCCAGCCCCTGCATGCGGCGCAGCTGTTGACCGACGCCATGTCGCAGCACATCGAATCGGAATTCCTGGACAGCTTCCTGCGCCAGATTCGCGGCGCGCTGGATTCCACCAACGATCTGCTGTCGGGCCTGCTGGATATTTCGCGACTGGAAGCCGGTGGCCTGGTGGCCGATCCGCGCCCGTTCGCATTGTCGACCGTGCTGGAGCCGCTTGCGCAGGAGTTCGCGGTGCTGGCCGCGGCGCGCGGCCTGCAGTTCCGCCATGTGCGCACCCGCGTGTGGGTGCACAGCGACCCGTTGCTGCTGCGCCGCGTACTGCAGAACTTCCTGGCCAACGCTATCCGCTACACCCGCCGTGGCGGCGTTCTGCTGGGCGTTCGCCGGCACGGCCAGGCACTGTCGATCGGCGTGCATGACAGCGGCCCCGGCATCGCGCCGGAGCAACAAGCCGTGGTGTTCGAGGAATTCCACCGTGGCGACCGCAGCAATGGCCAGGGCCTCGGTCTTGGCCTGACCATCGCGCACCGCATTGCCGACCTGCTGCATGCACCGTTGGAACTGCAAAGCGAACTGAATCGCGGCTCGGCATTCTCCATCACCGTGGCGCGTGCAGCGCCGCCTGAGGCCCCACGCACTGAGCCCGCCGCTGGCAACAGCAGCATCAAGGGCATCCGCGTGCTGGTGGTCGACAACGATGCGGAGGCGCTGGAGGCAATGCGGCTGATGCTGCTTGCCTGGGGCTGCGATGTCATCGCGGCGCGCGATGTCGCTGGGCTGGGTGCATCCGCACATGAAGCGGCACTGTGGTTGTTCGACTACCACCTTGATGAGGGCGATACCGGCGTCGCACTGTGGAAGCGCCTTGTCGCCGTGCATGGCGCGCGGCCGACGGTGATCCTCAGCGCCGATACCGGCAGCGACACGCGCGATGCGGTGCGCAGTGTGGGCCTGTCACTGCTGAACAAGCCCTTCAAGCCGTTGGCGCTGCGCTGGGCGATCAACCATCTGCTGGCAACGGCCAGCACGGAAAGGACCTGACGAAGGATCAGGCGTCCTGCGCGTCTTCGATCTGCCGGGATGGGTCGGTCAACCCCATCTCGTGCAGCACACGGATGGCCTGCGCGCGATTGCGTACGCCCAGTCGTCCCATGATGCGGGTCATGTGTGCCTTGACCGTGCGCAACTGCACGCCCAGCCGGTCGGCGATCTGCTTGTTGAGCAGCCCTTCGGCCACCAGGCTCAGCACTTTGTACTGATGCGCGGACAGGCTGGACAAGCGCGCGGCAAGATCGGCGTCCTTGCTGAAGGGCGCCACCCGCGCCACCGGCTCGCGCAGCAGCGCCGGTATCCAGCGCTCACCTTCCAGCACGGTCTGCAGTGCGGACTGCAGGTCGGTCAAGCCCGAGCTCTTGGGCAGGTACCCGGCTGCCCCCAGGTCGATGGCGCGGCGGATCACGTGCGGCTCTTCATTGGCCGAAACGATGATGATCGCCAAGCCCGGTTGCAGCGCACGTATGGTCGCCAGTCCGGCCAGGCCGTGGTTGCCCGGCATGTGCAGGTCCAGCAGCATCAGATCGATCTGCGTGCTCTCGATCGCTTCGAGCACGCCGTGCAGCGAATCGGCCTCGCTGATCTGCAGGTCAGCCACCGCCTCTTCGGCGGCGCGATGCAGCGCCGCGCGGAACAAGGGGTGGTCATCGGCGATGAGCAGGGTCGGCATGTCCAGCCGAGGTTAGCAAATCGCCCGCGCCTGGGCACGGGTACCAAGGTACGCTGGCGTGCGCGGCCCGGATGGTTAGGGTGGAGCAATGAACATCCACCGCCCCGTCATGCTGCTGTGCGCCGCGCTGCCATTGCTTCTGGGCAGCATCTCCAGCACTCACGCCGCCCCGCCCCGCCCCACTACCGCTGTTCCGGTGTTCGAGCAGTGGCGGGAAACCGTGCATCGCGGCAGCGACGAATTGCTGACCGCAGGCCTGGGCATCGACGCCCTGCGCTCGGCCACCGCGCCGGCGTTTGCCAACCCGGCCCAGCCCACAGCGGAGGAAGTCCGGCGTCGTGCGATCTGGAGCAGCTGGCGCGGCATCGCCGACCTGACACCCGGCGGCGGCTTTGGCGATGTCTACGGCAGCCTGCAGGCGGTACCCGGCCGCGAGTTCTCCGCCCATGCGCGCGTTCCCGGCGCCCGCCATCCCCATCGGGTACTGGTGCAGGTGCCCGACAGCTTCGACGCCGCGCGGCGCTGCCTGGTCGTCGCGGCATCTTCCGGTTCGCGTGGCATCCATGGCGCGATCGCGGTTGCCGGCAGCTGGGGCCTGGCACATGGCTGCGCGGTCGCCTATACCGACAAGGGCGCCGGCAGTGATTACTACGACCTGGACGCCAAGGCCGGCGTCCAGGCAGACGGCACGCCAGCCAGCCAAGGCGCGTTGGCCTTCCTTCCTGCGGGTGCGACAGCCGCGCAGGGAATCGCCTTCAAACATGCCCATTCGGGTGACAACCCGGAAGCAGACTGGGGACGCCATCTGCTGCAGGCGCTGCAGTTCGGCCTGCAGGCGCTGGACCGTGCCTACCCCGAATCTGCTCCATTCACGGCGGCGAACACGCGCACGCTCGGCGTGGGCGTATCCAATGGCGGTGGCGCCGTGCTGCGCGCGGCGGAGATCGAAGGCGACTGGTTCGATGCGATGGTGGCCGGCGAACCCAATGTCTCGGTGGCCGGCGCACCAGCGCTGTATGACTTCGTCACCCAGGCCGCGTTGCTGATGCCCTGTGCCCTGCTGACCGAGGACGATCTACCACAACCGCCGATGCGGGCGCAGGCCGTGCCAGGGTGGACCCAGCGATGTGCCACGCTGAAATCCGCTGGGTTGGTGCAAGGCGATGACACTGCAACACAGGCACGGTCGGCACGGCAGCAGCTGCTCGACGCGGGTTTGAGCGCCGATGCACTTCGCGCCGGCGCATTCTCCACCGGCTTCGATCTGTGGCGCGCCATCGCAGCGACTTACTCGTCAGCCTATGGACGCTACGCCACGGGCGAACATCCCTGCGCGTACAGCTTCTCGGCCGCCGGCACCGACGGCAGACCCCACGCGGCCACGGCCGAGGTTCGTGCAACCTGGTGGAGCGAGGGCAGTGGCATCCCGCCGGGCAGCGGCGTGGTTCTGGTGGACGGCAATGCCACCGGGGCAGCAGCTGATCCGCTGCGTGGCCTGAACTGCCTGCGTGCACTCGGCGAGGGCGACAGCGCCGACGCCCGACGGGTACGCGCCGGCATCACCGCAGCGACTGCCAAGGCGCCGCGTCGCGGCCTGCCGATCGTGGTCATCCATGGCCTGGACGACGGGCTGGTACCGATCAGCATGACCAGTGATCGCTACGTGCCACTTGCCCGCAAGGCCGGGGCGCAGATCGCCTATTGGCGGGTGAACAAGGCACAGCACTTCGACTCGCTGCTGGCCTTCCCGGACTACCGGAAGCGCTACGTCCCGCTGCTGCCCTACCTGTTCGCGGCGATGGACCAGGTGTGGGAACACCTTGAAGATCCAGCGCGAGCGCTGCCGCAGGATGCACTCATCCAGCCGAGCCCACGCGCGGAGGCGCCGCTGCTGCGCGAGCAGCTGTCCATTCCCGCGCCCCCCGGCCGCTGACGCGCCGCCCCATCAGGAAGATCACATGTCATTCGCCACCGCCGCAGACGCGCCCGCCGCCGAGCCTCAGGCCTACCCCCTGCTGATCAAGCAGCTGCTGCTGACACCTCTGGCAGTGCGTCCACGGCAGGAAATCGTCTACGGCGACAAGGTCCGCTTCGACTACCGCACCCTGCAGGCGCGCATCGGCCAGTTGGCCGGGCTGCTGACCTCGCTCGGGGTAAAGCGCGGCGATACCGTGGCGGTGATGGACTGGGACAGCAACCGCTACCTGGAGAGCTATTTCGCCGTGCCGATGATCGGAGCGGTGCTGATGATGGTGAACATCCGCCTGGCGCCCGAGCAGATTGCCTATACGCTCAATCACAGCGGTGCGCGGGTGATCCTGGCCAACCGCGAGTTCCTGCCGGTGCTGGACGCCATCGAAGAACAGCTGCCGGACATGCGCACACGCATCCTGCTGGATGATGATGAGGGCCCGCTGCCAGCGGGTTTCGTGACCGAGTATGAAGCCGGGCTGCGCGAGGCCACGCCCATCACCCGCTTCCCCGACTTCGACGAGAACACCCGCGCCACCACGTTCTATACGACCGGCACCACAGGCCTGCCCAAAGGCGTGTACTTCAGCCATCGGCAACTGGTACTGCACTCGCTTGCGGCGATGGCAGCCCTCGGCAGCACGTCCAGCCAGGGGCGCCTGCACCGCGACGATGTCTACATGCCGATCACGCCGATGTTCCACGTCCATGCCTGGGGCATGCCGTACGTGGCCACGCTGCTGGGCATCAAGCAGGTCTACCCCGGCCGCTACCTGCCGGGCGCGTTGCTGGCGCTGATCGCCCGCGAGAAGGTAACGTTCTCGCACTGCGTGCCGACCATCCTGCATATGCTGCTGGGCCATCCCACTGCTGCCGATACCGACCTGCGCAACTGGAAGGTGATCATCGGCGGTGCGGCACTACCGCGGGCGCTGGCGCAGCAGGCACTGGCCCGTGGCATCGACATCTTCGGCGGCTACGGCATGTCCGAAAGCTGCCCGCTGCTCACCCTCGCGCAGATCGATGCCGACGCCGTGGACGGCCCGGACGAGGAGCTGTCCCTGCGCACCAAGGCCGGCATTCCGGTGCCGCTGGTTGACCTGCGCATCGTCGACGAACGCATGAATGATGTTGCCCACGATGGCATCGCCACCGGGGAAGTGGTGGTGCGCACGCCCTGGCTCACCCCCGGCTATCTGCACAATCCGGACGCTTCGACGGCGTTATGGGCCGGCGGTTACCTGCACACCGGGGACATCGGCAACATCGATGGCAGCGGCTACCTGCGCGTGACCGATCGCATCAAGGATGTGATCAAGACCGGTGGCGAGTGGATCTCCTCGCTCGCCCTGGAGGACATCATCGCCCTGCATCCGGCGGTCAACGAGGTCGCGGTGATCGGCATCAGCGATACGAAATGGGGCGAGCGACCGCTGCCGTTGGTGGTCCGGCAGCACGGCAGCGATGTGACCGAGGCGGAGATCATCGAACTGGTCGCAGCACGCAGCCGCTCCGGTGATATCTCCCGCTACGCGATCCCCGACCGCGTCAGCTTCGTCGATTCGCTGGAACGCACAAGCGTAGGCAAGATCAACAAGAAGAAGCTGCGCAGCCTGCATGATTCGGGTGGTGCCACCGACGCCCGCTGAGACCAGCACCTGCAGGGCGAAGACGGTTCTGCTGCAACCCGCACGATGCGGGTTGCAGCATCGCAGGGCCCGTGCACCTTTCGCCCATCTGCATCAGGGCGTGTGCCCGGTGCCTTCGAACGCGTGTTCGTAGGTGGACAGTGCTGCAGCAGGTTCTACCAGCCCGATCCTGCTATCCAGGGTGAGTGCGGGCCCTGAACTGCGAAGGTCGACGATGGCGACCGAGCCGACACAGTCAGTGATCAACTGGCAGGCGTCGGCAGCTTCGTCCACGCTCAAGGAGTCGCCGCTGCCCCCGTCTTCCGTCAGCCACGCCATCAAAAGCGTGCGAAGCTCGCTTTGGGGTGGTTCCAGACGTTGCCTGCTACGCCCAAGCATTTCCCCGGACGCCGTATCCCGCTGCGCCACCGGCGCTGTCGTGGGTCTCTTGCTGTCAACCAGACGCTCCAATCTGGCATGGGCCACGGGCGCATAGGTCACAGGCTTGCCGGTCTGCTCTGGCCACAGCACATAATTCACGCTCGCCGCCGCCGGCCTGTTGAACTGGTGCCTCAGCCTGAGGGCAAGGATGACCAGTTTGGTAAGTTGCCAGCATTTGCCGGGCTGTCGCTGTTCGATCTCCGAAAGCTGGTCAGCCGCAAGTACGGCATCTGTTTTCTGTAACCACCCAAGATAGCGTTCAAGCTCGGCGTCGGCTTCCTCCACACGCTTTGCCTTGCGTTCCTTCTCCAGCTGATCCCTACTGGCTTTGCTGACCGACGCAGGAGCCCCATTGCCATCGGGACTCTCACCCAGATCCCATGCGGGTGCCCGCTTCAGGTCAACGGCAGACCCATCGCAGCGTTTGGCCTGGAAGACCGCCAACCGGTAGCGCTCGTCCTGCCCAGGTGCGGCGATCAGCAGCGCGAAGTCACTGCCAAAGGTGTTTTCTGCCGGGCGGCTGTAATGGAGCCAGCGCAGGCCCATGCGATTGCCGCCAACGTCGCCTTCTGGCCAGATGCAGCTTGCATGGCGGATGCTCGACCCCAAGTGCCCCAGAAACAGGCTGGTAAGCGCTTCCTCATCGAGCTTCCTTCCAATGGAAAGCGCGTTGAAGTCATCAAATGCTGCGCAGACTGCAAGTAATGGCAGGCCCACACCATCGGTCGCGGGCAGGCCTTCAAGGCTTTTCCGGAGCGTATCCAGTACCAGGTCGTGAGTGATTGGCGAGCTCATCTGCGCAGTCCTTTTGATCATGCCCCACGATTCATCCATGGACATTGCGGCCTCGTATCGTCAGGGGCGAGGACATGGCTGCGGATGTTTCTGGCTCACATGAAGTGGACCATCCCACCCATCGAGGTACTTCGGCAGCGCATCTGCAACGTCGATGACACGCTCCCGGTAGAACAGGTGCATCGTTGGCGCAAACGCTGCATCCAGTACGCCATCAGCGGCTCGGGCAACCACAGCATTGGGAACCACGCGCATGCCCAGGCGATTGGTGCCAAACAACACCTCGCCACAGTTCAGGCAGAAGGTCTTGGAAAGCTGCTTGGACGGGTGTTGGAAACGCGCATTCTTCGTCCCCGAAACGCTCACCGATTCGGCCGCCCATGCGGTGGCCGAGAGCATCGCAACGCCGTAGAAGTCCCTGCAGGTGGCGCAGTGGCAGTTCGCCTGCGCAGCGGGACGGCCATGCAGCTCCATGGTATTTGTGCCGCACAGGCAGGTGATGCGAAGGGACATGAACGTTTCTGAAGGGAGTGGCTGGCGAGGAGTGTGCTGCTACCGCTCAGCCTTCGCAACAGGACGCCTCCAGGTCCGGGCCCGCCCCTGCAAATATCAAACAGAGGCCGGGCCCGATTCGGTCACGGCTGCGCTGGACCCACGTCGCTGGTACCGGCGCGATCACAGAATTCGAGGGCCATGCCCGGCGCCTTCACCTCGTCGCACGATGTCCACTGCGGGCGCAACCCCAGCACGTACTCGACGCGGTCGTGGAACAGCTTCAGATCGGCCACGCCGTAACGCCCGTCCATCAGGAGATCCTGGCGGAAGCTGTTGTGAATCTCCGGTATCGCCGGGTTTGCCCAGTACGAGCTCTGGTCATCGGCACGGGTCTGCACCGCAAACCGGGCACGCGTGCCACCCGCTTCTTCCGAGAAGGCAACTGTATACCAGCTCACCGCCGTCATACGCACGTTGTAGAACGTCGTCATGGTTCCCTGGTAGCCCATGCGCCGCTCCACATAGCCATATTCACGCTTGGCTGCAATACCGGGCGCGCCAGCGTCGTACTTCATCTTGCCCGGCGCCAGTAGATTCAACACTTCAGTAGCCGCGGTGCGCACTTGATCGATTGATTTACCCGGATAGAGGCGGGACGCAGCCGCCGTCTGCTCGGGTGTTTCCTTCTTTGGAAGCATGCCGCATCCGCTGACAGACAGCGCCAGCGCCAAAACCACAGTGATTCTCACAGAACTACGTCCTTATATCTGGAACAGGAATGCGACATCGAGAGAGCGATACGCCCTCCTCCTGCGCATTAGCGGCAGCCGCACAACTTTCTTGACGGTCGCCGTGCTGGGGTTATGCAGCAACGAAGCCGCGACCACATGCTGTCGATGGCCCACTGGCACAAACCCGGGATCTGACCAAACGCTGCCGGCGCCAGCCGCGATGCCGGTGTGCAGCGAGGGAAAGGCCACAGAATGCCTGTTCCGACCGCAAGGACGCTCCCGACAGTGCACCATTAGAGGGGTCCTTCGAGAGGACCTGCGAGCATCCGAACGCACCCTGGCCGTACGATGTCGGCCGCAGGATGAAACGCGAATCCCCTGACTGAAAAAGCCGCAGTTCAGTTACCAGGCTCGTCCACCAGCCGGGCCAGCAGATCCGCTCGACAAGCGCTCAGGATTTCATCCGCCAGCGGCGATTCGTCCGGGCAGGACCTCGACAGCACCAGCGCGCCGACCGCTTGAGCCATCAGCGCAATCCTGCGCGCACGCGCAGCATCGTCCGGATCGCGCTGCGCCTGCCCCTCCTGCGTGGCACGTGTTGCCAGCCGAGCCTCGATGCCGGCCGCAAAGGCAGCCTTGACCGCGTCCGTCTGCCGCGCCGCATCGGTGCACAGCGCCGCCAGCGTGCAACCCTGGCCGGGCCCGTCGCGGTGCGCGCGGGACAGGTACTCGCTCACGAATGCCTGCACATCCAGATCAGCCACCGCTGCGGCCGAGCTGGTCAGGCCGCAGGCGGCTGCTTCGGCCATCAGGTCGGCCTTCGAGCCGAAATGCTTGTAGAAGCCGCCATGGGTGAAGCCAGCGGCGGCCATCAGGTCGGCCACGCCAACGCCGTCGTAGCCCCGTTCGCGGAACAGCGTGGAGGCGGTTTCGACGATGTGTGCCCGGTTGGCCTGAGCCTGTGCCTTGGTGACCTTCATGAGCCTTCGCCCTTGGGAGTCCTGTCGCGTGTGGAGGGCACTTTAACACACATAGATTATATTCATCATCAAACCATTGACATCAATGATGATGGTCATCATCATTGCTCCAGACCCCTAGACGAGCCCCACCCCATGTCCGACGCCACGCTTTTCCAGCCCTATCCCCTCGGCGCGCTGACGCTGGCCAACCGCATCGTGATGGCACCACTGACGCGCAACCGCGCCGGCGAAGGCCTGGTGCCCAGTCCGCTGGCCAGCACCTACTACGCCCAGCGCGCATCAGCCGGCCTGATCATCAGCGAAGCCACCCAGGTCTCGGCGCAGGCGCAGGGCTACCAGGACACCCCGGGGCTGTACACGCAGGACCAGATCGACGGCTGGCGCACCGTCACCGATGCAGTGCACGCACGCGGCGGGCACATCTTCGTGCAGCTGTGGCACGTCGGCCGCATCTCGCACGTCGACCTGCAGCCCGGCAACGCCGCGCCGGTTTCCTCCTCGGCCCTCCGCGCGCAGACCAAGACCTTCGTCAACAATGGTTTCGTCGATGTGTCCGAGCCGCGCGCCCTGGACATCGAAGAGCTGCCCGCCATCGTCGACGATTTCCGCCAGGCGGCTGCCAACGCCATCGCAGCGGGATTTGACGGCGTGGAGATCCACGGCGCCAACGGCTACCTGCTCGAACAGTTCATCAAGGACGGAGCCAACCAGCGCACCGACGCGTATGGCGGCTCGGTCGAGAACCGCGCCCGCCTCCTGCTTGAAGTGACGGCTGCGGTGGCGGGCGAAATCGGCGCTGACCGCACCGGCGTGCGCATTTCGCCGGTGTCGCCGGCCAATGCCATTTCCACCGTCAGTGATCCGCAGCCCCAGTACGACTACATCGTCGATCAACTCAGCGCACTGGGCATTGTCTACCTGCATGTGGTCGAGGGCGCCACGGGTGGCCCGCGCGATGTGGCACCGTTCGACTTCGATGGGCTGCGCCGTCGCTTCAACGGCACCTACCTGGCCAACAACGGCTACGACCTGCAGCTGGCCAGCGCCCGTATAGCTGAAGGCAAGGCCGATCTGGTCGCCTTCGGTCGCCCGTTCATCAGCAACCCCGACCTGGTCGAGCGCCTCAAGCGCGGCGCAGCGCTGGCGGCAGTGAACCCGGCCACGCTGTATGGCGGTGGCGCCGAAGGCTACACCGACTACCCCACCCTGGCTGAAGCGCGCGCGCAGTAACACGGCCGCCCGCATCCGACACGTCCCCCGTCCAGAGAATCCATCATGTCCGTCCTCCCTTCCGTCCTCATCACCGGCGCTTCCAGCGGCATCGGTGCCACCTATGCCGACCGCTTCGCGCGGCGCGGGCATGACCTCGTCCTGGTCGCCCGTGACAGCGCCCGACTGGAAGCACTCGCCGCGCGACTGCGCCAAGAGACCGGCGTGGCGGTGGACCTACTGCCGGCCGATCTCACCCAGGCCGACGCGCTGGCCACGGTCGAGGCACGGCTGCGCGACGATGCGCGCATCGGCATCCTCATCAACAATGCCGGTATCGCCCAGTCGGGCGACTTCCTCGCACAGTCGGCCGACGCCATCGACCGCCTGGTCACCCTGAACACCACCGCGCTCACGCGCCTGGCCGCCGCCATTGCGCCGCGCCTGGTCAGTGCCGGCAACGGCGCGATCGTCAACATCGGATCGGTGGTTGGCCTTGCACCGGAGTTCGGCATGTCCGTGTACGGCGCGAGCAAGGCGTATGTGCTGTTCCTGTCGCAGGGCCTGAGCCAGGAACTGGCTCCGAAGGGCGTCCATGTGCAGGCCGTGCTGCCCGCTGCCACGCGCACCGAGATCTGGGAACGCGCCGGTATCGACATCACCACGCTTGCTGAAGTGATGGACGTGGGCGAACTGGTCGATGCAGCGCTGGTCGGCTTCGATCGTCGCGAAACGGTGACCATTCCGCCGCTGCACGTGGCCCAACGCTGGGACACGCTGGATGGCACACGCCAGGCCCTGCTCGGCGACATCCGCCAGGCACACGCCGCAGAGCGCTACCGCAGCGGCGCCTGAGGCCGGCCTCCGTTGCATCCACCCGGCCCCATCACTGCAGGAACCGTCCGCCATGAAAGCCTTCATCATTGACCGCTACAGCAGCAAGGACGTCGGCCGCATCGCCGACGTGCCCGAGCCGCATGTGGGCGACGAGGATGTCCTGATCCGGGTCCATGCCGCAGGCGTGAATGCACTGGACAGCAAGATCAGGCACGGCGAGTTCAAGCAGATCCTGCCCTATCGCTTTCCGTTGATCCTGGGCAACGATGTGGCCGGGACGGTGGTGCGGGTCGGCGATCGCGCAGGCCGGTTCAAGCCGGGCGACCAGGTGTATGCCCGCCCGGACGATGATCGCATCGGCGGATTTGCCGAGTACATCGCGGTCAAGGCCTCTTCGGTAGCACCAATACCGAAGAACCTTGGCATGGTCGAGGCGGCCGCCCTGCCACTGGTGGCACTGACCGCCTGGCAGGTGCTGGTCGAAACCGCAGCACTGAAGAAGGGACAGCGGGTCTTCATCCAGGCCGGCTCCGGTGGCGTCGGCACGATTGCGATCCAGCTTGCCAAGCACCTGGGCGCCTTCGTCGCCACCACCACCAGCACGGCCAACGTTGCCTGGGTGAAGGCACTGGGTGCGGACGTCGTCATCGATTACCGACAGCAGGACTTTGCTGCCGTGCTGCGTGACTACGACGTGGTCCTCCACAGCCTCGGCAGCGACGAACTCGATCGATCCCTCGGCATCCTCAAGCCCGGCGGTCACCTGATTTCCATTTCCGGGCCACCCACGCCGGCATTCGGTGCGGCAAGAGGATTGGCCTGGCCGCTGCGGCAGGTGCTGCGGCTGTTGAGCCTTCGCATCCGCCGCAAGGCCGCGCGCAGGAACATCCGATACAGCTTCGTGTTCATGCGTGCTGATGGGCAACAGCTGGAACAGGTCACGGCACTGGTCGAATCAGGCGCCCTGCGCCCGGTGGTGGACACGGTCTTTCCCTTCGAGGAAACCGGCAGAGCATTGGACTACATGGACGGCGGCCGCGCCAAGGGCAAGGTGGTGGTGCAGATGGTGCAGACACAGCACGTGCAGGCCTGAGGAGCGCGCTGAGCGGACAGGTGCGCCCGATACAGGACGGCCGGCAAGCGTTGACTCCAGCACGTGGTGGCGCCCCCGGTGCGCACAGGGAGTGCCCGTGCCCGCCACGGCGGGCACGGGATCGATTCAATGCAACGGCACCTTCAGCACCGATGGTGCGGACGCGGGCGAACTGAAGGTCACCGCCCCGCCCAACTGGCTGATGCCTGCATAGCGCAGGTCCACCGTATCGACCACCAGCGTCAGCCGGCTGCCCGCCGGAATGTTCCAACTGCTCGCTTCCAGGCGCAGATCGAGGGTGGTCGCCTGGCCGGGCGCAACGCCTCGCAGGGTGTAGGGCTTGTGGCTGATCAGCTGACCATTGCCCAGCACATCTTCCGCGTACAGATAGGCATACAGCGTGGTGTTGGCGCGGCTGGGAGTAACGGTCACCCGTACTTCCGGCGCGCCGTCCAGGCGGCGCGCGTTCCAGTACACCGGCCCCTGCCAGACGCCGGCGGCGTTGCGCCCGATGAAAGGCACGTACGCACCCGGCGGAAGATTGATCATCTGCAGCGAGCCGGACACCATCGCCACGCCGGAATTGGCGGCGGTCCCCAGGCCGCTGCCGATGCGGTAGTTCCAGCCATTGCTGCGCCCGTTTTCAACCAGCCCCCCGGTGGGCAGAAGCAGGCCGCCGGGTGCGGTCAACGCGTAGCTGACCGCACCACTGCTGGTCGCCTGCCAGTTCGGGTAGCTGCTCCAGCTGCCGTTCTGTGACTTCAGCTGCACCGCCGGTTCGCGGTCGATGCCATTGGCCACGCCCTTGAGGTAATGGTCGAACCAGTCACCCGCCGAGTCGTAGACCTCGTTGGGAATGCCCAGTGCGCCCAAGGCCTCGTTGAGGGCATGGTCGCCGTGGCGCAGTTGCAGCTGCTTGGGGCCTTTCAGCTGGTTGAAGAAATCCACCAGCTGACCCGGCGGGAACAGGCTGTCATTGAAGGCGTTGGCCAGGAACACGGCCGGCTGGTTGGCGTTGATCTCGCTGATGCTCGCAGCTGGGCTGCGGATGGCGGCCACGGGCAGCAGCGATTCCACTGCGCCCTGGTAGTTGCCGACCACCACGTTGCGGTTGATCGTGGCCAGCTCTGCCCCGGGTCGGCCGGTAACCAGGCCGGCGGCCACCAGCAGCGCGATTCCCTGTGCGCTGGGGGTGTCGTTGGCGTACAGCGACGCCTGCAGGTCGGCCCATCCGCTGAGGGCGGCCACCGCCTTGATGCGGGGATCGCGTGCCGCCGCCAGCAGGCTGGTGCCGGCGCCGTAGGAGATGCCCGAGACGCCGATCCGCGCCGGGTCGGCCTGGGTGTTGTCCAGCGCCCAGTCGATCAATGCGCTGACATCCTCGACCGTGGCCGGCCCGGCAATATCGATGGCCCCGCCGGACTCCCAGAAGCCGCGCGAGCTGTAACTGATGACCACGTAGCCGCGCTTGGCCAGCGACTGTGCCACCCCTACGTACTCCACGCTGGGAACGGCCCAGCTGCTGGGCATCACCAGCAGCGGGTACTTGCCGCCACCTGCGTCCTGGGGTTCGATGACAAAGGCCCCGAGGGGCGTGCCGTCCCAGCCGGGAAGGGTGCGGTGGGTGGTCTTGACCGTGGCAGCCCAGGCGGTGGGCGCCACTCCGGTCAGCAGGATCAACAGCAGCACTACCTTGCGCATCGTCGTCTCTCCCCGTCGTTGGTGGTGCAACGGGCAGGACCGTACCAGTGCGAATGGTGGCTTACACCTTGCGTTGCAGCATGGGGCGCACGTTCCGGCACCCCATGCTGCGGGCCCTGATGCGCCTACAGCGTTGCCTGCGCCTGCAGGGTGAACACCCAGCTGTCGGGTCGGCTGGCATAGGCGCCGGGCCGTGCCACGTACTGCACCGCCGGCCGCAGCACCAGCCACGGAGCAACCTGCACGCCGTAATTCAGCTCGACGAACTGCTCGTTGCTCTGCACATCCTTTCCGGTCAGCTGCTGATGGCGGGCGAGCCGGTCGGAGATGTCCAGCCGGTTCCAGGCCAGGCTGAGCACATCATCCTCGCGCGATGCGATCACGCCACGCCAGCTCGCGCCCGCTTCCCACGAGTAGCGCATCAGCCCTGTTTTTGCGTCGGCACGGGTAGCCACGCCGAACACCGAAATGCCGCGCACCGTGTCACCCTCGGGCTTCCACACCCGCTGCGCGGCCTGCACGTACGAACCGCTGCGATGCGAAGCGCGAGGTGCCGCCGGGTCACCGATGTCATCGGCGTTGGAGGTATCCAGGTAGTAGCCGACCTTGTAGGTACCGCCATAGTCCTCGCCGGACTTGCCATGGCTGTAGCCCAGCTCGACCGGCAGGAACAGGCCGGTCTTTCCCTTCGTCGAAACACGGAAGCCACTGTTGGCCTGCTTGCGCGTCGGGTTGACGTCGTAGATGCCGGTCTGTGCGTACCAGCCTGAAGGATCATTCCACTTTACCCGCAGGCCCCATTGGCCTGTCGGATTGTCCAGCCAGCCAGAACTGTAGATCGGGCCCAGCGGATGCCCGCACTGGCCGTTGTTGTTGAAGTTGCAGGTGTAAGGCAAGCCACCGAAGTCGTTGCCCATCGAGTAGAAGCCACCCTTCAGGCTCAACCGCTTGTCCAGCAGCAAACGCTCGTAGGAGAGCTCGTTGAAGCGCAGGTTCTGGCCCTGGCCATAGAAGGCCTGGTTCTGGATGTAGGAGCCGGTGGATCGTTCGTTGATGGCGTTGCCGAAGCGATCGGAGAACACCACGCGCAGCGTGCCGTCGAAGCCGAATGCCTTGCCGGTGTCGATCGTCGCGCCCAGGTCGATGTGCTCGGCGGTGGACCAGCCACTGCCCTTGTAGCCATCGCTGTTGACGCCGCTGCCGATCACGATGCGCGCGTTGGGGGTAACGCCGTGGTCCTGCAGCCAGAGGCGCGCTGCCCAATCCGCGCTCAGCGGCGTCTGCGCGACGCTGTCTACCGGTTTTCCCTTGGTGCTGGAATCTGATCCGGCGGCTGACACCGTACCGTTGATCGCGAGAAGCAACAGCCCGATGCCGGTCAAGGATACGGAATTCATGCGACCGCCCTCCGCGCCTTTCGGGTCTTCCAGGCGCGTCGCACCAGCAGCACGATGCCTACCAACGCCAGCACGGCAAGGATGAGCATCGGCAGCCACAAGCGTGCAATTTTCGCCAGAAGTGGCTTCTCGCCGCCGGCACGGGTCAGCGCAACCTGCGCCTCGGTGACCTGGTCGCCCGGCCCGAACTGCGTGCGCACGTAGGTCGCCACCGCTGCGATATCGGCGTCACTCAGGTCCTGTACGAACGAGCCTTTCGAGAAGTGCGGCATCAACGCGTGTTCGCCGTGCACGTCGCGGTCAACGCCGCCGATGATGGTGGCGATCAGGTTCTGCGGGCGGGTCATGCCGACGGTGGTGTTGTGCACCAGGGAGGGGTAGTACCCGTCCCTGCTGCCCTCGCCGCGGGATCCGTGGCAGCTTGCGCACAGGCCCGAATACAGCACCCCGCCCGAGGCCAGTGCAGCACTCGTTCCGCGTACCGGCTGCTCACCCGGCGCCGTGGCGGCGTCGCCCCAAGCGAAGGCGGCCCGCGTGGCATCAGGATCGGCCACGGCCGGCACCGTGCGCAGGTAGGCGACGATGGCGGCGATGTCCTCGTCCTGCAGCTTGGACAGGCTGTTGCTCACCGCTTCGGCCATGCCGCCGCCGGCCTGCGCCTTGCCGGCGACGCGGCCGGTCTTCAGGTACTGGGCCAGCTCGGCATCGCTCCAGCCACCGATACCGCTGATGGGATGGGAGGTGATGTTGGGCGCGTACCAGTCACCCAGCGATCCGCCGGCGAAGGCCTTGCCGCCCACCTCCTGCATCATCAGCCCGCGCGGACTGTGGCAGCTGGAGCAGTGCGCCAGACCCTCCACCAGATAGGCGCCGCGATTCCACTGCGCGCTCCTGCCCGCATCGGGCTTGAACGTTTCCTTGTCCAGGAACAGCAGGTTCCACACCGCCATGGACTGGCGGATGCTGAAGGGGAACGGCAGCTCGGTCGCGTGAGCTTCCTCATCGACCGGCGCCACCTCCTTCATGAAGTAGGCATACAGCGCGTGTATGTCCTCGTCGGTCAGCTTGGCATAGGAGGTATAGGGCATCGCCGGATACAGATGGGCGCCGTCCTTGCGCACGCCTTCGCGTACCGCCCTGGCAAAATCATCTTCGCTGTAGAGGCCGATGCCATGGCTTCTGGATGGCGTGATGTTGCTGGCCCATATCTCGCCCAGCGGCGAGGCAATCGCGTAGCCGCCTGCATAGGGTTTGCCCTGCCTGGGGCTGGTGTGGCATGCCACGCAGTCCGCAGCGACAGACAGGTAGCGCCCGCGTTCGGCAACCTCGTCCGCACGCGCGGATTGGCTGGCTGCAGCCAGCACCATCAGCAGAACCGCGCAGAAGATCCTCATGCGGCACGCTCGATGGCGTCCGCTGCGCGCAATGCCAGTGCGGCCATGGTCAGGGTGCTGTTGACCACGCTGGCCGACACCATCGGGCCGCCGCCCGGTAGCCACAGGTTGGGATGATCGTGTGCACGGCAATCGCCGTCGACCACCGAATCGCGCGGATCCGCGCCCATGATGGTCGAGCCCATGATGTGGTTGTTGGCGTTGAGCGCCGTGGTGATGACGAATTCCTCGGCGTTGAACAGCGAGCCGATATGCCGCAGCTGCTTGCAGGATTCGTCGTAACCTTTGCGGGCGTAGTCGCCCAGTGAGTAATGGATATCCGGGCAGGCCAGGCCGTGGCCATCGACCCGCGTTTTCGACAGCGTCAGGCGATTGCTGGGATCCGGCAAGGGTTCCAGGCTGATCGAAAGATCCACGCCGAAGACCGCACGGCGGCGGATCTCCGCATCCAGCGCATCGCCGACCAGGTCTTTCTTCAGCGCCTGGTCGGTGGCGATCGCCACCCGGCTGATGTTGTTGAGGATGATCTTGGTGGCCGAGTACTGCGAGCGGAAGGCGCCGTCGCGCGGGCCAACCATGCAGCTGGATTGCGCCGGTCCACGGCCCAGCCAGATCGGCCTGTCGGCAATGAACGAGCAGTGGAAACCGGAATGGTCGAGCATGTTGCGCCCGACCTGGTCGGAACTGTTGGCGATGCCGTTCGGGTTCTGCTCGTTGGCGGCAAGCAGCAGCAGACGCGGCGTCTCCAGTGCGTTGCACGCGATCACGAAACTGCGGCCGGTGGCCTTGTGGCTGACCTTGTTGTTGTCATACCAGTGGACGGCCGTGACCCGGTTCTGCGCGTCGGTATCGATCTTGTAGGCCACGGCTTCGGCCAGCACCTGCGCACCCAGTTTTTCGGCCGCTTCGATGGTATGGATGCCGTTGTACATCGCGCCGATCGGGCAGATCGGCTGGCAGTTGTTGTTGCCGCAGCAGGCGGGCCGATCGTTCCAGGGCTGGATCATGCGGCCCTGCGGAATGGGCACCAGGTTGTAGCCGTGCGGATTGACCACCTCGGCGAACACCTTGTCACCGTTGCCCCAGGGAATCATGTCGGCAAGGTAGGGCCTGGATCGCTCGGAGGGGCTCTGCTTGGCCGGATCATTAGGCCCGGAGACGCCCATCGCCTCCTCGGCGCGGCAGTAATAAGGCTCGATGTCGTCGTAGCTGATCGGCCAGTCGCGCCCCACCCCGTAGGTGCTCTGCATCCTGAAGTCCACCGGCAGGTGGCGCCAGCAGGAGGCGGCCCAGTGCCAGGTGGTGCCACCGACGGCCTTGATGAAACCCTGATGGAAGCTGCTGGCGTCGGGGCCGGTCAAACCGACGTAGTCGTTGGCCGGGAAATACAGCGGCGCGGTGGCAAGCGGCGACTGTGGATACGGCCCTTGGAAATCACTGCCGACGCGCCGTTCGAAGCTGACGTTGCGCCAGTTCTCGACCACGTCGGAACGATGCAGGCGGGGGCCCGCCTCCAGCACAAGAACCGATTTTCCGGCACGAACCAACTGGTGGGCGATCAATGCGCCGACGACGCCCGAACCGACGATCACAACATCGGCATCGGCGTCGCCATCACGGAAAACCGGAGCTTTCATGAGGGGAATCCATAACAATTACGGGAAAAGAGCTGGAAGCGCAGGCTCAGCCGTGCGCGCGTACCGCCGCCGGCGGTTCGGCCGTCCACCATGCGGGACCGCCTTGTGCGTAGGTGGGCGGGAACAGGCCATCGTCCACCGGGCGCTGCATCAGCGCATCGCGATAGGAAACGGTGATGGCCTGCGGCCCCTTGCCTACGCTGCCGGTGTACCAGGCAGTGATGATGGCCAGCGCTGTCGGCCGTACATCGCCAGCGGCCGCCAGCAGCGCTTCAGGGCCCTGCACCTGTTGCGCCTTCGCCGCGAGTGCGGGGAACTGGGCGTGCATGTCGGGATACAGCTTGGCGAAGGCGGCTTCGATGCGCGCGGCAGTTGCCGGATCAAGGTCGGACTTGCCGGTCAGTGCCTGGGACAGCTGCAGAAAGCGCCCGTCCGTCCGTTTCGCTGGCGTGGCACCGGCATCGGTTGCTGGCGCCTTGCCGTTGCAGGCAGCCAGCAGCGAAGCAGAGCCAACGGCCAGCAGGAAGGTTCTGCGCGTCAGGCCTTGCCCACTCCCTTCCAATCCCTCGGGAACACTCATGATGTGGACTCCTGATGCGTCACTTCTTCGGCTGCCCCTGACCGCGACGCGGGGGGCACCTACGCGGGCAACTTTAACGCACCTGAACGTCGTCGCGGAGTGAGCAGGAAGAGCCGCAGCACGGCGGAGCACCCTCCTTCGCGGCACCAGCTTAGGCAGATTCCAGCCGGTGCGCTGCCGCCGCCGTCACGCCCGCACAACGCCCTCAACGCTAGAAAACAAGGGTTTCCTACTGTGGAGAGCGGCCATGCGGGTACTGCTGCTGTGTGCCGTGGCGACGATGGCATTGTCGGCATGCAAGCAAGGCGAACCGACCGATAAGGCACAACATGCCGATGCGGTTCGGCAAACCCCACCAGCGGCCAGCGCGCCGGCGCGCAACGTGCCCGGCGGTGGCAGCGGCACCGCCGCTTCCGAAGACCAGGCCTCGGGGCCGGAGGCCGAACGCGGGAAAGAAGCCGCGCCGCCGCCGCCCAAGCGCTAGGCGCGGCCAACAGCAAAGCCCCCGATCCGGGGGCGCCCGCCGAACAAGCGAATCTACTCGGCCCTTTCAAGCACGATGCGGACGAACGGTATCCAGTCATCGCCGACCCGATGCTCCCATTCCCCGGTCAGCAACTGCCGGTCGCTGCTGATCACGCCGTCGAACCGCTGGGACTGGCCCTGGATGGTGTACCTGTCGCCATCAAGACATGACGTGAAATCGCTGGTGCCACCATCAGCGTCGTAGCTGCGGCTGAAGAAACCACCGGATTCAACATCGACGCCGATGATTTCCGTGGAGCGCACACGCTGCCCGTCCATCATCGCGTCGACCTCATGCACCAGGAAGTGGCCATTGGGCATCCACGTGTAAACGTCCGATGCGAACGACACCCCGCCCGTGCTGCCGTCGGGTTGCAGCGCGATGAGGGTGGTCTCCCACGCTCCGGCAAGAACGTCCAGCCGGCGGTGGTGTCCGCTGTGGAAAGCTGCTTGTGTCATGGCGACTCCTTACTGGGTGAGGCGGCATGGGGTTCGGCCAGGGCGTGCAGCAGCTCCATGCCCGTGGCACTGGTGGACGCACCGGTGCCCTCGCGCTGGACGAAACCGGTCCAGTCCGCGCTGGCCACCCGCTTCAGCTCCGACGGTTCCACCGGCAGCCAACGCATGGGCCAGAAAGGCAGGCGTCTCTGCCCCACCCTGCCCCGCTGCAGTTCAATCAGGCCGCTGTGGCTGCTGGCACCCAGCACCCGGGAATAGGCCACCTGCAGCCCATCGTCCGGGCCTTCCATGTATTGCACAAAGCGCGCGCCATCGAACAGCAGTACGCCGGTGACGCCGGCATCCCGGTTGAAACGTGCTGCGTCATCCACGATTTCGCACAGCCTGCGCCCTGCTTGGCCCGGGCTGCTGGCAGCGATACCTGCCGCCGCTTCGCTGGTATACACAACCGCTCTGATGGGCACGTCCGACCTCCCCTCAGTGGGCGCGCAACCGTACCACAAGGTCCGCTGACGCACCTCCGTGAAATCAGACTGAAACAGGAAGATTCAGCGGGATGTGAAAACGCGCCAAACAGGATTCACGCCACCGACCGCCTCTTCGTGGCATGAACAGGTTTCCTCCTGCGAGATGAACTTCATGCCTGACACCGGACTCTTCTACGTGTTTTCACTGGACTACGCGACTGACGCACGAGGCCGCATCGATCAGGTCACCTCCATCGTCTTCCGCTGCAACCAGTGCCACCACGTGTCCCGCGCCGACGCGGAGCTGAAGCGGATCCCGGGCGGCATGCTGTTGACGTGCGGAAAATGCGGATCGCACCAGGCCGTCAGCAATGCGCGCCTGGTGGACGGCGAGCATCTTGCGGCAACCGGCAGATCCGCAGGGGCGGCCGACCAACGGTAACAACGGTTCGCGCGACACAGGCGGCGTGAGGGTCATGCAAACGTCTGCCCATCCAATGCGCATCCGCCGTTCACCGCGTCTATTCCGCGTCCCAACACCGGCCACGATAGCCTCATCCCTCCATTCCCACCGGAGCGCATCATGGCCATCAAGACTGCCGAAGATCTTTTCATCCACGAACTGTCCGACATCTACAGTGCCGAGAAGCAGCTGACCAAGGCCCTGCCGCGCCTTGCCCGGGCCGCAGAAAACCCCGAGCTTGCCGCTGCATTCGAAACCCACCTGGAGGAGACCCAGGGCCAGATCGAGCGCATCGACCAGGTGGTGGAGGTGCTGGGCATCCGCCTGAAGCGGATCAAGTGCGCGGCGATGGAAGGCCTGGTGGAAGAAGGCAAGGAAGTCATCGACAGCATTGAAAAAGGCCCAGTGCGCGATGCTGCGCTGATCGGTGGCGCGCAGAAGGTCGAGCATTACGAGATTGCGTCCTACGGCACCATTGCCGCGCTGGCCAAGCAGCTTGGATACAAGGACGCCCTGCCGCTGTTGCTGGAAACGCTGGAGGAGGAAAAGGCCACGGACGAGAAGCTGACCCTGCTGGCCAAGAGCGGCGGCAACGCCAAGGCCGCCCAGGCTGCGTGAGGGCACGTACACCGGAGATCAGCCTGCGCGCCGTTCCCCAGGGGGCGGCGCGCTTCTGCACGAGGGTGACCTATGCCTGCTGATCTTCTTGGTTGGACCGCCACCGCCGTATTGATGGCCACGCTGGTCCGACAGATGGTCAAGCAATGGCACTCGCCTCACCCGGAAACCGTGTCGAAGTGGCTTTTCATCGGACAGATGACGGCGTCGACCCTGTTCACGATCTACAGCGCCCTGCTGGGTGCCACCGTGTTCGTGGTCACCAACCTGCTGTTGCTGGCAACCGCGCTGATCGGACAGTTGCTGGCCTGGCGCCGCAGACGTGCAACGGATGAGGAATGAAAGCGAAGCACCCCACGTCGCGCTCGGCCCAACGGTCCGCCGGCATGTCAACGCACGGGCCTGGTACCACCCCGCCGAGCCGAGCCTTTCGGCAGGATGCGCTTCTTCGCCGCTGGCCGGGCCGTCGGGGCACGATAGTCCACCTGGCATACCGGGCAGAAGAAGGTGCGCCGGTGCGTGGTGCCCATGTAGACCTTGCTGACGGGACCACCACAACGGGGACATGTCCGCCGGGTGTGCACCTGCCAGTGCTTTTTCAGCTCGAACCCGCGCTTCCAGCGCAGGAAGTCAAAACTGTACTCGCGGGCCTGCTTGACCAGTTCGCCAAGTTTGCGCGGTGGAAGATCGCCAATGCGATTGGCCGGATGGACTCGGATGCGGAACAGCACCTCGTTCTTGATGATGTTGCCCACGCCGGAGAACAGCGTCTGGTCCAGCAGAGCGTCGCAGACCAGGACGTCGGGCATCGACTTCAGGCGACGGCGGGCAAGCCTGGGGTCCCACAGGTCGCTCATCACGTCGGCGCGCCAGTCGTAGACCTCGTCCAACGGCTGATCGATCAGCTTCACCGAGCAGGTGTAGAAGTTCAGTTCGCCGTTGTCAAAGCGCAGCGATACCCGCGCTGGCGTCTCCTTGCGTTCGTCGATGCGCCAGCTGCCGAACATCATCAGGTGGATGCGCAGACTGACGTGGCTGAACTCCAGCAGGAAATGCTTGCCCCAGCTGCGCACGGCCCGCACCCGGCGCCCCTCCAGGCAGGCCAGGTCGAGCGTGCTGTTGCCACTGACGCCACGGACGGTCTTTCCCTTGAACCTGGCGGCGGCCTCGCGCAGCAGCACGATGGAAGGACCTTCAGGCATTGGCGTGCTCCAGCATCGACTGCAGTTGCAGTGCATTGGGCACGGCGTTGCCGTGCGCGGTGTTGTCAAGGATGATCCACGCTTCCCCCGCCTGGGCGGCCTGTAGTGCGGCGGCCGCCAGACTGCAGAGCTGCGGTTGCTGGTAAGCGCTGTAGTACACGCGCGGCTGCCCGTGCCAACGCCAGTAGCTCCAGTGCCTGGCTCCGCCCGGCTGATCAGCCCCTGCAACCCGCGCAGGATCAGCCGCGACCCGGGCAATGCCGTGGCCATCCAGCAGCGCGTCGGCCTTGTCGTCGAACCAGCTCGGGTGGCGTGGTTCGCAGGCGACCGGGACGGCGCTGCGCCGGCGTAGCGCCCGGAAGAAGGCCGAGGCCGTGCGGCCGTCGTAGGCCAGGCTCGGCGGCAGCTGCAGCAACAGGGCGCCCAGCCGATCACCCAGATGCGCCACCGCGTGCAGGAACGTGTCGAGCAACGGCGCAGCACCGCGCAGGCGCACGTCATGGGAAATGGCCTGCGGCATCTTCACCGAGAAACGGAAACCGTGCGGCACGCTGGCCGCCCAGCGCGCGTACGTAGCGGGCTGATGTGGCCGATAGAACGAAGAATTGATCTCCACGATCGGAAAGCGCGATGCATAGCGCTGCAGCGCACTGTCTCCCGCAGCGAACGCGTGGGCGATGTCCGTGGGCAGCGACCACCCTGCGCAGCCCACGGCAACCGGGTGGCCCGGTCGCGGATGACGGAGTTCACGTGCCATGGCGCTACGGTGGCGACAGGCCTGTAGCAACACGGTGAACATCCGTAGGCTGCGGCGTGAAGCCTGTGCCGCCGCGCGGTGGCCGTGTATCGGCGATCGCTGCTCAGAGGCTGGCGTTGGCCGTGGCGCCTGCCGGCTGCTGTGGCATCGGCATGGAATGCCGGTTGCGCGGTGCAACGCGTTCGTGGGTGGCGGCCAGGACCTGGTTCACCCGATGGAGCGTGCCACGGACACCGGGCTCGATACCGATGACGTAGACGAAGCGGCCATCACAGCGCGACTGCGCCGATTCAAGCCCCTCGGTTTCAGCAATCACGCGCTTCAGTGCCTTCTCCCAGGCCCTGCCGGGGGGCGATGCCAGTTCCACCACCACTGCGGTTTCCCCGCAGTCCAGCGGCATCACTTCCACGCGCAGAATGCGCGGCGCCCGGGTGGTCTCGGTGCTACCCATTTTCAGTCCTCCTCGGCCAATGACGGCGGAAGTATCCACGTCCGGCGCCAAGGCGCCGTCAAGAATGGATGGCCGTTGCGTGCAGGTCGATCCCTGCCTGCTTCCCCGCGTGAGCGGTTGATTTCAAGGCCTGGCCGGATGCTGGTTACCTTCCTCCACTCTCGGCGGCGGCGCCGCGGGAGCACTGACAAACTCATAGCGTGAGAGCAACCAGGCGTGATCGGCTGCCAAGGCAGCTCGCGCCCGTGCCTCCTGATCGACGACGCTGACCAGATTGCCGGTTGTCCGCAACAGTGTTTCGTTGTCCAGGTGGAAGGGTGAAACGTCGCCGACGTAGATGTCACCGATGTAATTGAGCTTGCCTGCCTCGATCTTGAAGCTGACCGCCTGGGGCTCGGCAATGGCGACGCCCTGCTGCCCGATGCCAACCCAGCCTATGTAGTAGCGGCCAGCCTTGACGGGGCGGGTCTTCAGGCCCTTTGCGCAGGTGGCTACGGAATCGAACCTGTACGGACCCCAGAAGCCGGTCGACGCGTTTCCGGACAGGTAGAGCTGCACGAAGTTGATCCGATCTGCGCAGGTGACCGAAGTGACCAGGATGCCTTCGTCCGGCTTGAGTTTCTTCGATTCCTTGATGTTTTCCACGCCCGCGCTCGCCGCTGTCGACAGCATCAACAGCGCTACCATTGCAATCGTTCGCTTCATCTGTCCGGTTCCATTGAAATGCCGGGCGACATGCAGGTTCTACCGCATCTGCAGAGGCGCCGCGAGGTAGGCGTTGCAGTTCTCGCCGCAGGTTCTCAGCTCTTCTTCAAGCGCGTCGGTGGACGGTGCGCCCGGCGCAGGAACGGCCAACTGGCGTTGGAAGGGATATCGCGCAAGCGGCTGTTCGTGAGCAGCGCGCAGAGCGTTGCGGCCGCGATGGAAGTCCATTTCATCTGCGTATGCCCTTTTTCCGGCGAGCATAGCGCCAGCGCGACGCGGCCGCTACGGGCATCGCGTTGCCCGGCCGTGATGCGCGTCACGTCAATCGTCGGCGCGCGCCCTGCGGACAGCTATCAACCGGGCAACGGCCACGCCACTAACAGGTCTTCCTTTCATGCATGGGCACCCTGATCTGACAGGAGTCCAGTGCTTGCGCGCAGTCACACCTTCGCACTTTGGTCGTTGACCTGTTGACGCCAAAAAATGACGCTAACGACACCGCGCCAGCTTTCCTGACGCCAGTGCGCGGTCGAGATGCCAGGCAATACCGGCTACGGCCGGGTCGCACCCCCAATACCTGTCACCGCATCGTCCTTCACACGGAATGGCCTGGCCTGCCGTGGTGGACGGCTGCGCCTTGCCCATATCCGTGGAGATCCGCAATGCGCCTTGCCACGTTCTTCCTTGCCCTTGTTTTCAGTACTTTTGCCGGGGCCGCACATGCCCAGGTCGTGACCCTCAACAAGGGTGGGTTCGTATTGACCTATGACTGCAGCATCCACAGCGCAACCCGGTACGAATACACGTTGGTGGCCGACACCGGCTCGGCTGCCCGCCCGTCCAGCTTCTACAAGGACCCGGACCTGCCGGCAGGCTGCCTCGGCCAGACCAGCACAGCCTCCTATGCCAGCGTGCGGTCCGGCTATGACCGGGGACATCTGGTGACGTCCAATCACATGGACTACGACGCCACTTACATCCGCCGCGCCAACTACATGACCAACATCGTGCCGCAGGTGTCCAGCTTCAACCAGGGCATCTGGGTGAAGGCCGAGAACGTGGCCGAGTGCTACCGGGACATCGCCCCGGTCGACGTCTATGGCGGCGTTGTCTATGGCGATGCGTCCAATGACCATTTCCTGGCCAGCCATGGCGTTCCGACCCCGGAATTCTTCTGGAAGACGATCATCACCAAGGATCCAAACACCGGCACCGCCAAGGCCATCAGCTGGATCATTCCCAATGAAACGGGTCTGGGCGGCCTGGACAGTTATCTGGTCACCATCGCGGATCTGGAAGAGCTGCTGGGTGCCAGCTACGTGGCGATCAACGCGCCGGCGTCGCTGAAGAACATGCTGCCCAATGCCAGCTGGCCGCTGCCGAGCGGATGCGATCTGAGCTGAGCGCCGGATGGCCCGGCAGAGCCTTCTCCGCCGGGCCTGCGCTGAGTGAGGATCCTGCCTGTTCCGCCTCCACGCCCCGCGTCAAGGGGCGACGCCGGCGCGCGCGGCATCCGGCCTGCGGCGGTAATGCAACGCAAACAGATACAACCCGGTGAACAGCTGCAGGAACAACGGCGGCAGCGGCGAGTAGGTCAGCCAGGCCGGTGGTTCGCCCTGCCCCATCCAGCGCGCCACGAAGTTGGCGATCACTGTCAGGGTGAAGACGATAGACGTCCAGCGGTGCACGGGACGCGCCCAGCTGCCGGCCCTCACTGCGGCGTCCTCGCGACAGTCTTCGCAGGGCGCTCGATCATCTTCCAGCCATTGCCGGACGGATCACGGAATCCGGCATCCACTGCACCATAGCGCTCCACCGGCTCCTGGGTGAATTCCACCCCACGTGCCAGCAGCCGCTCGTAGCTGGCGCGGCAATCGTCCACCGCCAGCACCAGCGGCGGCATCGCACCCTTGGCCACCATCTGCTGCAGGGTCAGCGCAGTGGCCGCATCGTGTACCGGCGGCCCCGGTTTGAACAAGCCGAGCTGGAAACCGCCCTCGCCGCCCGAATGCACCGTGAGCCAACGATAGTCGCCGTTGCCGACATCGGTATGCACCTGGAAGCCGAGTGTGTTGACGTAGAAATCGAGTGCCGCATCCTGGTCGTGCACATACAGGCCGACCACATTCACCATGCCAGTCATAGGATCCTCCCTCAGGTGGGATCTACGCTAACAAGGCCGGTGCGGCGGCGCTTCTCCAAAACTGCGATCTTCAGGTCCGGGCGCCGTGCGGCACGCGCATGGCACTCCGGCACCGGACCCTGCGCCGGGGCATCGGTCCGCTCGCGGTCGCGGAGGGCACCGGGGCTGTCGCCGGTGATGTCACGAAAGATGCGGCCAAAGGTGCCCAGGCTGGTCCACCCGGTCTGCAGTGCGATCTCGGTGATCGGCAGGTCGGTATCGTGCAGCAGGGCGACAGCGCGCTCGATGCGGCGGCTGAGCAGATAGCGGTGCGGCGGCACCCCGAAGGCGTCCTTGAAGGAGCGCGCGAAATGGGCCGCGGAAACCGCACTGATCCCGGCCAGCCGCGCCACCGGCCAGTCTTCATGGCTGGCCCGGTCCATGTGGTCTTTTGCACGCAGCAGGCGGCGCAGCAGTTCCGGGCTCTGGGTCATGGCGCCCAGCGTAGCGCAGAAGGCGGCCTCGCTTCCGGACCTGCGCCGCTGCCGGCCCCCAACGTCAAGGATGAGCACGATGCGCAGGATGCATTTCGCCGGAGCGCCGGTGGCTGGCCGGACGGGGCATCGGCGAACCAGACCTGGGCATGGTGGTCGATCCGGCCGAGCGCCAGTGCCTGTCGCCAGGCTCCTTCGCGCGATGACAGCGCCCGGCAGGCAGCAGGCCCGTGCGCGGGTCAGCGCGCCATGGCCAGCGCGGTCTGCTCCTGTACCGCCAGCTCCTGCACGGCCTGCTCCTGTTGCCGGGCATCCTGCTGTGCAGCGCCGGTGCGCGCGGGGGCATCCTGCAGCTGGCGCACCTGGTCCTCGACCGGCGTAGCCACTGCCTGCGCAGTATCGGTGCGGGCGATCTGACGATCTGCGGCGTGCGGCTGGCCCTGCACCGCGAACGCGTACCTGCCGTCGTCACTGAGCACGGCCTCGTCGATCCGCTGCATGCCCTTGCCCTTGGCCGCGACCAGCAGGGCCATGCCCAGCCGTTCACTCATCGCATCAGGCTGGCGCCCCATCGCCTGGTCGAGGCTGCTCACCGCGCCTTGGCTCTGCAGCCACATGCCGTGGTCCGGGCTGGCGGTGTGCCGTGGGTCCTGCCGGGGCAGCAGCGGTGAGGGCGGTGCAAGCGTCTTCAGGTGCTCGCCCTGCACGGTAGCGTCGATCTTCTGCAGATCCTTGCCACCCGCCGCGGCAATATGGAACAGGCGTTCGGCCATGCCATAGGTGGATTGCCCCTGGTTGCGCGCCAGCCCCAGGGCGAAGGCGTCCACATCCTGCTGCGGCCTGCCGTTGCCGTCCTCTGCAAGCACCTGCCACGATGGCCCCAGCATCGGGTTGTCCCCGACCATCGACTGGGTACGCTCCATCAGCGTGCGCATCTGGGCCTCGCTGAAGCTCAGGGTCGTGAGCTCACCGGCCTTCACCGGCCCGCGATCACCCCTGGGGTCGCCGGACAGAGCCGCGTTGGCCATTCCGGCAATCTGCTCACCCTGCGCATGGCCGCGCAGGTCGAAGGTGAATTCATAGCGGCGCTGCGCCCTGTCTTCCTGGCCGTCGGCGCCGTAGGCGCTGACCCGGGTTGCCGGCAGGTTGCCGTTGTACTGCACGCTGCGCAGTTCGGTGCGGCTGCCGTCCTCACGACTGACCTGCACCACGTCGCCGCTGTTGCGTGCCCCCGCCAGGTCCAGGCCGAACGTGTCGCCATGGCCGACCTTCAGCCGCGTCTGCGAACTCATGCCCAGCCGCTCGACCGTCGCCAGATCCTGCACGCCCGGGCTCTGGCCGCTCAGGGTGCCGTTGTCGATGAACTGTTCATAGGCCTGGCGGCCTTCGGCTTGATCCAGGTCGAACGTAGCAGTGCGGACGGCAGCGTGGCCGAGCGCGTCCTGGCGACCGGCAATCGCGCTGAACCTGCCTGCAGTGAATCCCATGCCGTTGAAGGCTTCCACCGCCTCGTTCGGCCCGGTGGTGACGCGCACCCGGCCATCATCCAGGCGATCCACGCGGTAGCTGGCACCGCTCGCCTCGGTCGTCTGGCTCTGCAGGGCGATGTTGCGGAAGCTGCCTTCCAGTGCGGTGCCGGTGAACTGCTGGCCATCCAGGGTGACGCTGCCGCCCTTGGGAATGGTCTGCGGATCGAACGGGTTGATGCGGCTGGGATCGACGTCCACCGCCTCGCTGGGCAGGCTGACCCTGTAGCGCCCGCGTACGCCGGTGCTGCTGGTGTCCTGGAAGCCGGCACCTTTCGCGCGTGCCCCGACCACCGACTCCATCGTGAGCAGGTAATCCCTGCCGCCATCGGGCGTCGGGCTGCCGGCCATGTTCAGCGACGTCCCCTGGAACTGCGCTGCGAGACTGGACGCTGCGCGCTTGTGCTCGGTACCCACTTTCAACGCGCCGTCGCCCTCGTTCAACGTGACCGAGTAACCACCGGCGGCGGCCCGCACCTCGCTGTTGGCCGAAGTGTAGGTCGGATCGAACGACGCCGATGCGGCATCGCGCGGCGCATCCTGGGTTGCGCCTGCCTTGCTGGTCTGGGCATTCATGCCGTGACCTCCTTGAACAGTGACGCGCTGATTATAGGACGCGGCGTGCGCAACACGTTCACATCGCGCCGCAGCCGCATCCACGATAGTGATGGCCATCCCATTCCACGCCGAGGGTCCATGCCCCACTCCCTCGCCCGCCCGCAGCGATGGCGCCGTCACGGCCGCAAGCTGCTGCCGTATCTGCTGGGCCTGTATCTGCTGTACCTGTTGGCAGGCAATGTTTTCCTCAATACGCCGCTGTTCGATCAGGTCACCAATCGCAAACCGCACAAGTTCGTGATGACCACTGGCCCGGCGATCACGCTGCTGCCGGGGCATGTCATCGCCTGGAATGTGCAGATGCGCGGCCACGTCAATCACACGGTGTATGTGCTGCGCGCGGACCGCGCCAGTGCACGCTTGGCATTGCTGCCGCTGTTCCAGCGCGAGGTGCGCGTGCCGTCGCTGCACGCAACCGGGGTGGCCGCCGAGATCGCGCGCGTGGAGGAGGCCATTCCCTCACCACCACGCGGCGATCGCGGCTGGACGTTGCGGTTCGATGCCATTCATAGCGAAACCATCCGCAGCGTCCGCGTGGGCAAGCTGTTGATCGTTGGCCAGGGCAGCGGCACGGTCGGTTTCGTGAAGCAGCTGCGGGGCGGTCCCTCGGAACTGCTGGACTCGGAGGTGGCGTTCGCTGATGCCGACGTCAGCCTTGACGGCACCCAGCTGCTCGGCGACATGCAGCTGAAGACGCAGTTCTCCTACCCACGGCATTACCGCGATCAGGCACCCGGGCTGGCAAAGCTGGGGCTGCTGCATGCCGTGCTGGAGGTGCAGGCGCGCAGCCAGGGCCTGCGCCTGGATACGGACACGCAACGACCTTCCATTGCCAGCGCCGCAGTGCCGGGGCAGCTGCAGGCCGCGATCACCCTGGACCAGGGCGCGCTTCAGCCCGGCAGCCATGCGGTCTGGCGGGTTCCCCTGCAGATGGGAGCTGGCGCCCCCGATCGCGGAACGCTGGCCGTGCAACTGGACGCCGCCCGCGATATCCGGCTGCAGGCGCGGTTGCCGCAGCGCGAGGGCACAGGCGCTGCGCTGGACGCGGACCTGACCATCACCGGGCGGCACATTCCATTCGCTGAACCCAGCGAGATGCTGGGCCGCACCTCCGGAACGGTCAAGGGCGAATGGACCTTCACCTCGCTCAACTGGATTCCCGCACTGTTCGTGCAGAAACCCTGGTTCCAGCTGCAGGGCGGCGGCCTGCTGCGCGCCGACCTGCGCCTGCAGAACGGCGAACTGGCCACTGGCAGCAGCGTCGATATTCCCGCGGCGCGGGCGGTGGCCGAAGTAGCCGGCGTGCACATGCAGGGAACGGCCAGCGCCCATGGCCAACTGCAGGCCGGAACGCCTGCGCGCGCGGTACTGGCAGTGAAGCTTCCCACGTTCAATGCGCGTGCAGGCGGCGCCAAGGGTGCCACGTTGTTCGATGGGCGCGACCTGGCACTGACACTCAGCGGTGACGGTCGCCTGCGCGAACTGCGCAAGGGTGTGAGCGCGCAGCTGCGCTTCGATGACGCAAGTATTCCTGACCTCACCGCCTACAACCGCTATCTGGGCAACGGCCAGGTGCGGCTGCTGGGAGGCGCGGGCCAGGTGAGCGGCGACGTTGAACTCGATACCCAGGGCCGGGTTGGCAATGGCAGCGTCCGCCTGCGCAGCCAACGCGCACGCCTGCAGGTGGCCGGGCTTGGCCTGCAGGGCGACGCCCGCGTTGATGGCAGGCTGCGGCGTGGCGATTTCAGCCAGCGCCGCTTCGATCTGGGCGGTAGCGTGATCGAGCTGCGCGACGTGCAGGTGGGTGAGCAGCAGCGTTCACAGCCGTGGTGGGGCCGGGTCACCATCGCCCGCGGTGACATCGATGCGCAGTCACCGTTCCAGGTGGACGCACGCGCGGATCTTGCCATGCGCGACGCGGGCCCGCTGCTGGCGCTGTTTGCCGAGCGCAGCGATTACCCGCGCTGGGCATTGTCGCTGCTCGACTCCGGCCAGCTGGATGCACATACCCGCCTGCGCTGGCGCGCCGGACATCTGGTACTGGACGGACTGCAGGCGGAGAACGAGCGCCTTTCGCTGCGTGCGCGGCTGGATCTGCTGGACCAGCGCAAGCGTGGCGACCTCTACCTTCGCTGGGGCCTGCTGGGTGCCGGCATCGAGCTGGATGGGCAGCGCCGCCAATGGCACCTGGCCGGTGCGCGGGAATGGTTTGACGGTCGACCCGCTCTGCTGCCGGCCCCGGCTCAGGCTGGCGTCGGCGGAACGGCCGACTGAGCCGCAGGTTGCATCCAGTCGCGACAGGCCTGCGTAGAACGCGTTGCCACAACCGGTGGCAGTGCAGGAGGAAAGACACCGTGAATGTCCGCAGGCAAGCAGTTGGCCTTCTGGGCTGGGCCACCGTTACTTTTCTGGCGGCCGCACTGGGCGCGCGTGCCTCTATCTCGGCAGCGGATTTCTACGCAAGCCTGGCGGTGCCGGCATGGGCACCGCCTGGCAGCGTGTTCGGCCCGGTGTGGACGGTGCTGTACGCACTGATGGCGCTGGCGGCGTGGCTGGTCTGGCGCCAGGGCGGATGGCGCGCGGCCACGCCTGCGCTGGTGCTGTATCTGCTGCAGCTGGCCCTCAACGTGCTGTGGAGCTGGCTGTTCTTCGGCTGGAAACAGGGGGCGTTGGCGTTCGCTGACATCGCACTGTTGCTGGCGCTGATCGTGGCCACGATCGTCGCCTTCAATCGCGTGCGCCCGGTAGCGGCGTGGCTGCTGCTGCCTTACCTGGCATGGGTGACGTTCGCCAGCGCGCTCAACTACGCGGTGTGGCAGGCCAATCCGGCCGTGCTTTAACCGGGCAATGCCTGAGGGCCTTGCGCTGCGGGCCGCCACTGGCGCAGCGCACTGCCCCTGAAGGCCTGCTCACCGCAGCCGGTCGGGCAGCGCAGTACACGCGCGGCGGACGTGCTGACAAGTCCGTCGCCCTCCTGCGCCTTGAACACGACCTCGCAGCACAGGCAGCGCGCCACCAGCGAGTACAGATGGACGATGCGGCCGCTGCCGGGATCCTGCAGTGCGTTGACAGCCAGCAGATCGAAACGGCCATTGTCAGGCGCTGGGCGCGATGGGCGAAGCAGGGAAGACGATGGCTGCAGGTTCACGTCGATGCGTCACAGAAGGATGAGCAACGACTGTAGTAGGCGCGATGTGCAGCAGATGTGCACCGCAGCCATCAGGCTGCAGCAGCGCCACCCAGTTTGTTGATCTGCGCACATTCCAGCAGCGGCGGCGGGTCCGGCATCGTCGCCAGCACGATCATCGCGCGGCCGATGGCTTCGTTGCTGGTCACCAGTGAGGGCAGGACGCGGCCCGCCGCCGCCATCAGGGGGCCGCCAACGCGATACAGCGGCTTCAACGCCGCATGACGGGTGCCGGTCCCGGCCACCGGACGCACCCCGGCGGGACGCAGCATGACGGGTGCCGGTCCCGGCCACCGGACGCACCCCGGCGGGACGCAGCATGACGGTGCGCACCGCGAGCTGCGCCAATGCGGCCTCGGTCTCGCCCTTGATGCGCAGGGGCATGATCCGGCTGTGGGGATTGGCATGGGCGCCGGAGACATACAGGAACCGGCCGTCCGGATTCGCCTCGGCCCATGCGGCAGCCACGGCGAGGGTGGCATCGAGTGTCACCTTCCTGTATTCGTCTTCGGCGGTGCCGACCGGCGGTGCTCCGGCACAATAGAAACACGCATCGAATCCGGCCAGCTGCGGGCCCACACCACGGGCATGCTGGAAATCGGCCAGCACGATCTGCTCGATACGCGCGTCAAGGGGGGCCTTGCTGCGGACCAGGGCAACGGTGCGCGCCACCTGCGGCGAAGCGAGGCAGGCACGGGCAACGCCCTGCCCGACCAGTCCGGTCGCGCCGGTCAGCAGAATCCGCAGCGGGCGTGTTTCGTACATGCGTTGACCTTGAG
This sequence comes from Stenotrophomonas sp. TEPEL, assembly GCF_004348785.1. Lineage (NCBI taxonomy): Bacteria > Pseudomonadati > Pseudomonadota > Gammaproteobacteria > Lysobacterales > Lysobacteraceae > Stenotrophomonas > Stenotrophomonas sp. TEPEL. The sequence continues at coordinate 1,978,750 of NZ_QQXJ01000001.1, read as the reverse complement.
GAAGCCTAGAGTTTCACGAAGCGCTGGATCCGGCGGGCCAGCCAACCGCTGAATACCAGCGGCGCATCCAGCGCGGAAACGCAGATGCACGGTACGCCCGGTGCCGTTACCGGCTGGTGCTCGACCTCCTCGTCCAGGTCGGCAACATCGCCGGGCGCGAACAGACCCAGCGCATCATTGTAGGAACCCCGCAGGATCTGTGTCAGTTCACTGCGTCCATGGCTGTGCATCGGCAGGCATTTGCCCGGCGCGATCTTCAGCATGATCAGCGACGGCATCTGCTCGGCGCGGATGCAATGCACTCCCGGCGCCATCCAGCGCCAGTGCAGCCGGCCCAGCGAATCGCCGAAGTACGGATGCAGCGACGTCGGCAGATGATCCGGATCCGCCTCGGGGCGTTCGCGCGGCATCGACCGCAGCGGGCCTGGCACCGCGTCGGCCTGGACCTCGACCAGCTGCGCAAGCATCGCGTCGCGCAGGCCCGCCCGCCGCGCCTCGTCCGCCACGGGCTGGGTCTGCTCCAGCAGTGCAGCACCAATGGCCTCCGCTTCGCGCAGCCGCTGGCGGCAGTGCGGGCACTGCTCCAGATGGGTGCCGGCGACGATGCTCAATGGTGCCGGCAGCGCACCGGCGGCGTAGCTCATCAGCGTCGACTCATGCAGGTGGTGGTGCGGGTTCATGCTGCACCCCCGACCTTCGACTGCAACTGCAGGAACGCTCGTCGCAGGTGTGATTTGACCGTGCCCAGCGGCATGCCCAGCGCCTGCGAAATCTCGCTGTGGCTCTTGGCCTCGAAGTAGGACATGCGAACCAGACGCGCCTGCGTGGCCGGCAGTTCATTGATGCGCTGGCGCAGGCGGGCATGGTCGGCAAACTGCTCGGCGCTGCTGCGCTCGCCGACGTCAGCGGCAGCGGCGTCTTCCACGGCTTCCTGCACCTGCATCCAGCTGCGTTCGCGACGCACGCGGTCGATATGCAGGTTGCGGCCGATGCGATACAACCAGGTGCTCAGCGCACCTTGGGCAGGATCGAACTCGGCCGCGCGCAGCCACAGGCGCAGCAGGCATTCCTGGGCCAGCTCTTCGGCCACCGCTGCGGGCGCGCCAAGGCCACGCAGATAAATGCACAGGCGCGGCATGAAATGGTCGTAGATGCGCATGAAGCAGTCACGATCGCGCAGCCGGGCGACGCCCTCCATCTCGCCGTTCCAGTTCGTTGGCTCGTTGCTGGGCTGCTGTGAACTGGACACGATCCGCGCGGTGTCGAAGGGATGGGAAGGACTGGCGGGAGGACGGTACATCGGCGGGGGCTGCCGTTGGGTGAAGAGGAGTCCTTCCCTCTACGCACGGTGGCGCCTGTTGGATGCACCCGGGAAGGAGGCGCACCTGCATCCAGCCGGCGCCGTCGCGCGTACAGGCCCGCAATCCTCCCATGGATCGCCCCGATGCGTCTTGCCTGGTTGCTGCTCTGCATGCCCTGCGCCGCTTCCGCCGCGCCACTGCTGCGTTCGGAGGGCGTGGCCACCCTGGCCGATGGAGTCATTGCCTACCGCGAGGTGCATTGGCAGCGCGGCGCCAGCGATGGCAGCGAACGCTGGGTGGAATACCTTTGCCCTGCGGGTCAACCTTTCGCCCGCAAGCAGATGCCCGCCGCCACCCGGCCGCAGGCGCGGGGCTATGTGCTGCAGGACGCCCGCAGCGGCCAAGCGGCGGATGTGAGGGTCGATCCCGGCGTGGTCCGGGTCGACTGGAAGGAAGACGCGTCCTCACCCTCCCGAACCAAGCAGCTGCCGCTGCCCCCCGATGCCGTGATCGACGCCGGCTTCGATGCCGCCGTGCGGGCCCACTGGCGGACGCTGCAGGGCGGAACCCCGGTCAGCCTGCCTTTCCTGGTGCCCGGCCGGCAACGCTTTTACCCCGTACAGGTGCAGTACCAGGGCCCAGTGCGCTGGCAGGGGCTTTCTGCCCATGCGGTGAACGTCCGTCTTGATACCTGGTTCGGCGCGGTGGCCCCACGTCTGTCGCTGGTCTACGCCGATGCCGATCGCCGCCTGCTGGAGTTCCGTGGCACCAGCAACCTGCGCGATGCACGTGGCGATTATCCGCAGGTGACCGTGCGCTTCGCCGCGCCCGCAAGCGAGCAGCCGGAGCAGCGCTGGCGCACTGAGCTGCAGCGACCGCTGGTAGCGAGCTGCGGCGTTACGACCAGGTGAACATGCTGCCGGGTGCAATCCACTGCATCCAACCGGCACTGCAACGCGTAGAGGTAGGCAATCGACTCCCTCGGGCTTCCGTCCATGGCATCCGCAGCGCCCCCACTCCGCAGACGTTCGCGCCTGTTGCGCACCTTCCAGCGCTGGTTCGATACCGATGCCGGAAGCGAAGCGCCGATCGACGGCAGCCAGGGCGACCGCATCGACTGGCTGCGCGCCCTGCCCTTCGCGCTGCTGCACGTGGCCTGCCTCGCAGTGATCTGGGTAGGCGTGTCCTGGACAGCGGTTGCCGTCGCCGTGTTCCTGTACGCGATCAGGATGTTCGCCATCACCGCGTTCTATCATCGTTACTTCTCGCACCGGACGTTCGAGGCCTCGCGCGCCGTGCAGTTCGTGTTCGCGGTCATCGGCGCCGCCAGCGTGCAGCGTGGCCCGCTCTGGTGGGCGGCGCACCACCGCCACCACCACCGCCACGCCGATCAACCGCAGGACCCGCATTCCCCGCGCCAAGGCGGGTTCTGGCGCAGCCATATGGGTTGGTTCCTCACCCGTAGCGCCTTCGCCACTGATCTGCAGCGCATTCCCGATCTGGCCCGCTACCCCGAGCTGCGCTGGCTGGACCGGTTCGACACCGTGGTTCCGGTGTTGCTGGCCGCTGCACTGTATGGCCTGGGTGCGGTACTCGAGCGTGTGGCGCCGGGCCTGCATACCTCCGGCCCGCAGCTGCTGGTCTGGGGCTTCTTCGTCTCCACCGTAGTGCTGTTCCACGCCACGGTCACCATCAATTCGCTGGCGCACCGCTTCGGCCGGCGCCGCTTCGAGACCCGCGATGACAGCCGCAACAACCTCTGGCTGGCGCTGCTGACCTTCGGCGAAGGCTGGCACAACAATCATCACTTCTTCCCCGGCACCGCGCGTCAGGGCTTCCGCTGGTGGGAGATCGACATCAGCTGGTATGGGCTGCGCGCGATGGCTGCGCTGGGCCTGGTGAAGGGGCTCAAGCCCATCCCGGCCTGGGTACTGGCCAAGGCGAGGCACTGACATGCGTATCGCGGTCATCGGTTCCGGCATCGCGGGTCTGGCCAGCGCGTGGTGGCTGGACGGCGTGCATGACGTCACCCTGTTCGAGGCCAACGACTACCTGGGCGGCCATACCCACACCCACGAGGTGACGGTGGACGGCCGCAGGATGGCGGTCGACACCGGGTTCATCGTCTTCAATCCGCAGCATTACCCGCTGCTGTCGGCACTGTTTGATGAACTCGGCGTGGACTCGCAGCCGACCACGATGAGTTTCTCGATGCACAGCGAGCGCAGCGGCGTGGAGTACAACGCCACATCGCTCGACGGCCTGTTCTGCCAGCGCCGCAACCTGCTATCGCCGCGTTTCTGGGGAATGCTGGCCGACCTGCGGCGCTTCTATCGCGACGCGCCACTGCTGCTGGGCCAGGAGCAGGGCCCTACGCTGGGCCAGTACCTGCACAGCCAGCGCTATGGCGAAGCGTTCGTGCAGGAACACCTGCTGCCGATGGCCTCGGCGCTGTGGTCCTCACCGACCGCGCAGGTGCTGGACTTCCCGGCCCGTTACCTGGTGCAGTTCATGGCCAATCACCAGATGCTGCAGATGACCGGGCGCGCGCCCTGGCGCGTGGTCAAGGGCGGCTCGGCGCGCTACGTGGACGCCCTGCGTGCGCGCTGGCGGGTGCACGAGCGGCTGGAATGCCCGGTGCTTGCGGTCGAGCGCATGCCCTGGGGGGCACGCGTACACACCGCAACCGGCATTGAAGGCTTCGATGAAGTGATCCTGGCCTGCCATAGCGACCAGGCTCTTGCCTTGCTGGCCGACGCCGATCCGATCGAGCATGCGGTGCTCGGCGCGATCCGCTACCAACCCAACGAGGCCGTACTGCATACCGACGCCTCCCTGCTGCCCGCCAACCGCAAGGCGTGGGCGGCCTGGAACGCGCATGTACCGCGCGACCCTACCGCACCCTGCACGGTCAGCTACTGCATGAACCTGTTGCAGGGGCTGCCCGGTGATACGCCGCTGGTGGTGACCCTCAACCGCAGCGAGGCCATCGACCCGGCCAAGGTGCTGCGCCGTCTGCATTACGCGCATCCGGTGCATGATCCGGCTGCGGTGGACGCGCAGCGGCGCTGGGCCGAACTGCAGGGCCAGCGGCACACCTGGTTTGCTGGTGCCTATTGGGGCTGGGGCTTCCACGAAGATGGAATCCGCAGTGCCCGCCGCGTAGTGGATGCGCTGCATCTGCGCAATGCCGGCGCGCCGCCTCCCCTGCAGGTGGAGGTGGCCGCATGAGCGCCAGCGCCCTGTACTTCGGGCAGGTGGTGCACCGCCGGCACCATCCGCATCCGCATGCCTTCCGCTACCCCATCGCGCAGCTGCTGCTGGATCTGGACGAGTTGGACCAGGTATTTGCCGGGCGCTGGCTGTGGTCGGTCGGGCGCCGCAACCTGGCGGAGTTCCGCCGCAGCGACTACCTCGGCGATCCCAGGACATCACTTGCAGACGCCGTGCGCGACCATGCCGCGACCGTGCTGGGGCGGCGTCCGGACGGCCCGGTGCGTCTGTTGGCGCATCTGCGCTTCGCTGGCCACGTGTTCAATCCGGTCAGCTTCTATTACTGCTATCGCGCCGACGGCAGCACCCTGGACTGCATCGTCGCCGACATCACCAACACGCCGTGGAAGGAACGGTACGCCTACGTACTGCCTGTTGAATGTGCACAGCCGCAGGGGCGCGCCCTGCGCTGGCAGTTCGACAAAGCCTTCCACGTTTCCCCTTTCATGCCGATGGATTGCCGCTACGACTGGCGCTTCACCGCGCCCGGCGATGACCTGCGCGTACATATGCAGGTCTGGCGCGACGGTGTCCGGCAGTTCGATGCCACCCAGGCCATGCAGCGACGCCCGCTTGATGGCCGCGGCCTGGCCCGGGTCCTGGCGTTCTACCCGTTGATGACCGTGCAGGTGGTCGCCGCCATCCACTGGCAGGCACTGCGCCTGTGGCTGAAGCGCAATCCCGTGCATGACCACCCCGCTCTTGCCGAGAAACCGCGATGAACGAGCTGAATCCTTCCGTTGCCCTGCCCCGCCCCGGCGCGGTGGATGCATTCCTGCGCCGGAGGCTGCTGGCGGTACTGGCGCCGCTGCGCGAAGGCGGGCTGCGGGTACGCGACCCCTTGGGCGAGGTCATCCTCGGTGATCGTGCCGGCGCGCTGCAGGCCACGGTGACCATCAGCGATATGGCGTTCTACCGCAGGGTGGCCGCGCAGGGCAGCGTCGGCGCGGGTGAGAGCTACATCCACGGCGATTGGCACTGCGATGACCTGGTGGCCCTGGTGCGGCTGCTGGTACGCAACCGCGACCTGCTCGACGGCATGGAACGCGGGCCGGCGCGCATCGGTGGCTGGCTGCTGCGCGGCTGGAACCGCCTGCGGCGCAACAGCCGCGAAGGCAGTCGCCGCAACATCGCCGCCCACTACGATCTGGGCAATGATTTCTTCGCGCTGTTCCTGTCGCCGGACCTGATGTACTCCTCGGCAGTGTTCAGCGATGCCGGCGACCCGCTGGAAACCGCCTCGCGCCGCAAGCTGGACCGCATCTGCCAGCAGCTGCAGCTGCAGCCCGGTGATCGCGTGGTCGAGATCGGTACCGGCTGGGGCGGGTTCGCCCTGCATGCCGCCCAGCACTACGGCTGCCATGTGACCACCACCACCATCTCCGCCGAACAGCACGCGCTTGCCGCCCAGCGCGTGGCCGAGGCGGGCCTGCAGGAGCGCGTGACCCTGCTGATGCAGGACTACCGTGATCTGCAGGGCCAGTTCGACAAGCTGGTGTCGATCGAGATGATCGAGGCCATCGGTGCCGAGTATCTGGACACCTACATGGCCACCCTGCAGCGTCTGCTGAAGCCCGATGGCGTGGCCCTGCTGCAGGCCATCACCATCGAGGACCAGCGCTACGAGCAAGCGCGTCGCAGCGTGGACTACATCAAGCGTTTCGTGTTTCCCGGCAGTTTCATTCCCTCGATCAACGCCATCCTGGCGGCAAAGACCCGGGCCTGCGACCTGCAGCTGATCGCCCAGCAGGATTTCGGCCACTCCTATGCCCTCACCCTGCGCGCTTGGCGGCAGCGCTTCCTGGCGCAGTTGCCGGCGGTACGTGCGCAGGGTTTCGATGACCGCTTCTGCAGGCTGTGGGAGTTCTATCTGGCCTACTGCGAGGGCGGCTTCCTGGAGCGCTCGATCGGCGTGTCCCATCTGCTGCTGGCACGGCCGGGTTACCGTCCCGAGACGGACGTCCATGGCCAACGGGCCGGCTGACATGCGCCGCACCTGGGTCAACGTGATCGGCAACCAGCTGGTATGGCTGTGCGCCGTTGCCGGTGCCGGCCGCGGCTGGCAATGGCCGGCCCTGCTGTCGGCCACGCTCTATGTCGGCAGCCAGTTGCTTGCCTCGCCGCGGCCACGCCTGGAGCTGCGCCTGCTGCTGCTCGCGCTGGGGTGTGCTTGGCTGGTGGATGGCAGCGCTGCGGCCAGCGGTGCTGTGCAGTACGCCGCCGCACCGCTTGGATGGGTGCCGCCACCGTGGATTTTCGCGCTGTGGGCGGCCTTTGCGATGACGCTGACGGCGTCGATGGCGTTCCTGCAGCGGCACTGGATGCTGCCGGTGGCCCTGGGCCTGCTGGCGCCGCTGGCGTACCTGTCCGCGGCGCGGGGTTTCCAGGCCGTACATTTCACCGCCCCGGCCTGGCTGGGCGTGGCAACACTGGCGCTGGGCTGGTGCGTGGCGCTGTCGCTGCTGTGCGCCGTCGCCCGTCGCGGGACGCCCAGCAACCGTGACACCCCATTGATCGGAGCCGCCTGATGAACATTCTGTGGTGGGTACTGCTGTATGCCGTGCTGATCATGGCCTGGGGTTGGGGCTGGCAGCGCAGGCACCGCAACATCGGCATCGTCGATGTGCTGTGGGCAAAGGGCGTGGCGGCAGGCGCGCTGCTGCTTGCATGGCTGGGCGATGGCGCGCTGCAGCCACGCATCGCACTGGCCGTGCTCGGTGGCCTGTGGGGAAGTCGTCTCGCCCTGCATCTGTGGCGCCGCGTACGCAGCGAGGAAGAAGACGGTCGCTACCGCTATCTGCGCGAACACTGGCGCGGCCACCAGGGCAGGATCTTCGGCTTCTTCATTGCGCAGGCGCTGTTGGTGGTGCTGTTTGCGCTGCCGTTCACGGCCGTGGCCGGCAATCCCCACAGCGACATGCCTGGCTGGATCGCAGCGGCGGTCGTCGTGTGGCTGCTCAGCGTGGGCGGCGAAGCACTGGCCGACCGTCAGCTGGCACGCTTCCGCGCCGACCCGGCGAACAGGGGCCGGACCTGCCGCCAAGGGCTGTGGCGATACACGCGCCATCCCAATTACTTCTTCGAGTGGCTGCACTGGTTCACCTATGTACTGCTGGCAGCCGGCTCGCCCTTGTGGTGGCTGGCCTGGTCCGGGCCGGTGCTGATGTACGTGTTCCTGCGCTACCTCAGTGGCGTTCCCTTCACCGAGAAGCAGGCGCTGCGCAGTCGAGGCGATGACTATCGCGACTACCAGCGCAGCACCCCGATGTTCTTCCCCTGGTTTCCGCGCAGCCCCAAGGAGTGATCCCGATGAACAGCACCCCGTCCCTTGCTCCGGTTGCCGATACGGAAGCCGGCCTTACCGGCTGGGCCGAGCGTGGCTGGCTGCCCGATGCAGCGCTGCGCGCGGGCATACGCCGCCTGTGTGCGCAACGCCTGGCCGAGGAGTCGAGCGGCAGCGTCGAGGAGCAGGCCCAGCGCTTCAGCCGCCGTATCGCCGAGCTCGCTGGCAGCCCACTGGCGCTGCACGTGGATGCGGCCAACCGCCAGCATTACGAAGTGCCTGCCGCCTTCTTCCAGGGCTGCCTGGGGCGTCGCCTGAAGTACAGCAGCTGCTACTACCGCACCGGCCGCGAGACGCTGGACCAGGCTGAAGACGCGATGCTGGAGCTGTACGGGCAGCGCGCCGGATTGGCCGACGGCCAGGACATTCTTGAGCTGGGCTGCGGCTGGGGCTCGCTGACACTGTGGATGGCCGAGCGCTACCCGAACGCGCGCATCACTGCCGTGTCCAACTCGCACAGCCAGCGCAGCCATATCCTGGCCCAGTGCGAGGCGCGCGGGTTCGGCAACGTCGAGGTACTCACCCGGGACGTCAACCAGCTGGACCTGCCCGCCGCTGCCTTTGATCGCTGCGTGTCGGTGGAGATGTTCGAGCATGTCCGCAACTACGACCGTCTGCTGGGCCGCATTGCCCGTTGGCTGAAGCCGGACGGTGCGCTGTTCGTGCACATTTTCGCCCATCGCACGCTGATGTATCCGTTCGAGACCGAGGGCGACGACAACTGGATGGGCCGGCACTTCTTCACCGGCGGCCTGATGCCGGCAGCGGACACGCTGCTGCACTTCCAGCGCGACCTGGTGCTGGACCAGCGCTGGCTGCTGGACGGCACGCACTACCAGCGCACGGCCAACCATTGGCTGGCCAACCAGGATGCCGCCCGTGAGCAGCTGCTGCCGGTGCTGGCGAAGACCTACGGCGACGAGGCGGCCGCCCGCATCTGGTGGCAGCGCTGGCGCATGTTCTGGATGGCCTGCGCCGAGTTGTTCGGCTACGACGACGGCCAGCAATGGCTGGTCGCCCACTACCTGTTCCGCCTGCGTTGAAGGAGACCGCCCTCATGCGTATCGCATCGCTGTTCCCGCTGCTGGCCGTTGCCCTGTTCGGCGCAGGCTGCAGCAGCCACGACACCCGCCCCATTCCGCTGCCTCCGAAGGTGGACGTGCCGCGCTTCATGGGCGACTGGTATGTCATCGCCCATATTCCGTCCCGGCCCGAGCGCGAGGCCTTCGACGCCGTGGAAAGCTACGCGCTGCAGGCCGATGGCCGCATCCAGACCACTTTCACCTATCGCAAGGGCAGCTTCCAGTCACCACAGAAGTCGATGCACCCGGTAGGCCGTGTGGAAAAACACGGCAACGGTGCGGTCTGGGGCATGCAGTTCATCTGGCCCATCCAGGCCGAATACCTGATTGCCTGGCTGGATGAGGGCTACAACCAGACCATCGTGGCCCGCAGCAAGCGGGACTACGTCTGGTACATGGCGCGTACTCCGCAGGTGAGCGAGGCGGATTACCAGCAGGCGGTGGCCCGCATCAAGGCAATGGGATACGACACCGGCAAGTTGCGCCGGGTGCCGCAGTCGGTGCGTTGACCGCCGGTCGATGAACGGGTGCTGGCGTTGCTGCTGGCGGCCGGGCAGCCCGCTCCTCTATAGTCAGCCGAGCACGACAGGCGTGGTGCCTGTCCGGCAACTACAGGGAGTGGGTCATGGGTCTGGTACAAGCGGTGAAGGGTGCAGTCGGCGGTGTGCTGGCCGACCAGTGGAAGGACTTCTACACCGTGCCGACCGGCCTGCCGTCCACGGCAGCCCTGTTCGCGGCGGTGCCCCAGGGCACAAACGCCGGGCGCGGTTCGAACACCAGCGGCTCCTCCAACATCATCAGCAACGGTTCGAAGATCGTCGTGCCCGAGGGCTACGGCCTGTTGCTGTTCCAGGATGGCGCGATCACTGCCTTCGCGGCCGAGCCGGGTGGCTACGAATGGCGCTCGGACGATCTGAACTCGCAATCGATCTTCGCCGGCGACGGCCTGGTCAGCACCCTCATCAAGCAGAGCTGGGAGCGCTTCAAGTTCGGCGGCCAGCCGGGCTCGCAGCAGGCCGCCTTCTTTGTTTCGCTGAAGGAACTGCCGGACAACCGCTTCGGCACCCAGTCGGAGATCTACTGGGACGACGGTTTCCTCAACACCCAGGTCGGCGCGGTCACCCGTGGTTCGTACACGTTGAAGATCGTCGACCCGATCCTGTTCGTGAAGAACTTCGTGCCGGCCAGCTACCTGCGACCGGGCCAGGTCTTCGACTTCACCGACCTGGACAACGCCGCTGCCAGCCAGCTGTTCAATGAAGTGGTGGGTTCGCTGGCGCCGGCGTTCAGCCTGTACACCAACGATCCGGGCAAGGGCAACCGCATCACCAGGCTGCAGCAGGATTCGCTGGGCTTTGCGCAGAGCCTGTCGGCCGCCGTCGAACAGGGCTACCAGTGGAAGTCTGATCGTGGCCTGGCCATCGTCAAGACCGCCATCGTCTCGATCGAGTACGACGCCAACACCCGCGAGTTGCTGAAGACCGTGCAGCGCGCCGATGCGCTGTCCGGCTCGCGTGGCAATTCCAACCTGCAGGCCAGCGTCGCCCAAGGCATCCAGTCCGCCGGTGAGAACGGCGGTGCCGCCGGGCTTGTCGGCGTGGGCATGGCGTCGGGCATGTTCGGCGCGGGGAACCTGCAGCAGCCGGCAACCCCGGCCGCCGCTGCCGCCGACGATCCGGTGGCCAAGCTGAAGAAGGCCAAGGAAATGCTCGACCTGGGCCTGATCACCCAGACCGACTACGACGCGCTGAAGGCCAAGGCGCTGGGACTGTAAGAAGACGCAGGACGCGCAACCACCATGTCCGATCCCAGAAACACGCCTCCGCCGCTGCCCGGTTCCGCTTCAGCACCCCCGCCCCTGCCGGCGGCGGTGCTGGACGGCCCCGGTTCGCCGCAGGATGTCCCTCCCCTGCCCGGCAGCTTCCCGCTGGATACCTCCAAGCTGCCTGAGGCCATCCGCAACGAGGTCGAGGCACCCGACCCGGTCGCCATCGACACCGCTGCGGCCGAACTGAAAGACGGCCTCAACCGCTGCCCCAAGTGCGGCGCCACCGACATACGGCCCAAGCTGGGCACCGACATCCTGGTCTGCCTGTACTGCCGTCACCAATGGCATGGCGCGCGGGTGGAGGAGGAATTCGGGCTGGGCGAAGCCATCGACCAGCTGCGTGGCACCGTCATCGCATCGGGCGCACGCGATATCGATGCCGACACCTCGGCACTGATGACCTTCAAGTGCACCGGTTGCGGCGCCGAAGTCACGGTCAACACCGAAAGCACGATGACCGCACGCTGCCACTGGTGCCGGCATGTGTTCGGCGTGAACGAACAGATCGCCAACGGCGCGGTGCCCGACGCCGTACTGCCGTTCCATATCAAGAAGGAGGATGCGGTCGCGCGCATCCGCCAGTTCGTCGACAAGCGCAGGATGTTCGCGCTCAAGGCGTTCAAGGAACAGTTCACCCCGGAAAACGTGGTGGGCGTGTACCTGCCCTACATGATCGTCGACGGCAATGTCAGCGCAGCGGTGGCTGGCAAGGGTGAGATCAAGACCCGCGAGTACACCCGTGGCACCGAGAAGAACAAGCAGACCTACTACGACGCAGATGTCTACCAGGTGGAACGCCAGGTCGATTTCACCGTGGACGACCTGCCGTTGGAATCCTCTGCCGAGCGCGGCAACCTGGACACGCGCGCCAACACCAACAACATCATCAACACGATTCTTCCGTTCGACACCAAGAACGCGGTGAAGTGGAACGCCTCGTACCTGGCCGGGTTCACTTCGGAAAAGCGCAACCTGGACGTCGAAAAGCTGCGGCCGCGCCTGGAAGACCAGCTGCTGTCGATCGCCCGCGCGCAGGTGGAAGGCACGGTGCGCCGTTACGACCGTGGCGTGCGCTGGGAACAGGAGCAACTGGAAGTGCACGGCACCCGCTGGGTGGCCATGTACCTGCCGGTGTGGCTGTATTCGTACCACCAGCCCGGCAGGAACGGCGGCATGCTGCACTACATCGCGGTGAACGGCCGGACCGGTGAAACCATGGGCAGCGTGCCGGTGCAGCAGTGGAAGATGCTGCTGGCGGCGCTGACCGCAGGTACGATCATCGAAGCCCTTGCAATTGCCTTCCTGGTGGCCAGCACATGAGTGATGACAGTGGTCTTTGGTTGTTGGCCGCAGGCCCGGCCGGCGCAACTGCGCTGTACTGGGCACTGTACCGCTTCTACCGCAATACCGACAAATCGCATTCGTTCGAGCACGAGACCGAGATCGATGCCAAGCCGGTGACCGGCTCCGATCGCCGGATCGATTCGATCTCGGGCACGCAGGAAAAGCGGATCCGCGGCGACAACGTGTACGAGTATCGAAAGCGGGTGGCGCGGGTGAGCAGCGGAGACGATTGAACGCTCCGCCAGCGCTTCGGGGGCTGGGACCATCCCGGCCTTCGAAGCAAACCGGAACGCCAGGTGGCCGTACGTCCCGATGCCCCTGGAATCAGCCCGGCGCCACCTCTCCGTTGATCTGCTGCATCACTGAGCGCTTGCCGTCACTGGCGGGCATCGCCCGCACCAGGTTGCGCAGCAGCCGCAGGTTCTGCTGCCGGCCAAGCTCGTCGCTGAGCCGATGCAACGCCTTGTAACGATGCCCCGGGGCGTGCAGCGACCTGCTGTGCGACACGCGCAGCTGCAGGCCGCAGGCGATATCCAGCTGCATGCGCAGCCTGCACACGCGTCATCGCCAGCGGCGCACCGCCGCGGCACACTCATGCAGCGCTCTCTGGCGAAAGGCCTCGCCGGCTTCTGCTGCGGACATCGGTGTTCCCTGCCGGGATGGGAGCCGCAGTGCAGCCGCTCCCCGTCGGGCGCCGGCACCACGCAGCCGTGACGCGACGCTGCCTACACTTGCGCCCCTTCGTCCGTGCTGATCCCGCCACGCTGGTGCAGCACTCCTCTTTCCGCTCGAGATCAACGTGACCTCCCTGCCTTCATTTGCCACCCGCGACAGCCGGGCCACCGACAGCGTCAACATGGCACTGGCCGCCGGGGCCATCGTCGGCACCTGGTTCTGGGACGTCCAGGCCGACCAGCTCACGGTCGATGAAGCCCTGGCCCGCGCCTTCGGCCTGGACCCGGCAATGGCGCAGCGGAAACTGCACCTGCAGGACGTACTGGGCGCCGTGCATCCCGATGACCTGCCCGCGCTGTCGGCGGCGATCGATCAGACCGTGCAGACGGGCGGGCGCTTTGCCCACCAGTACCGAGCGCGCACCACCGATGGCGGCTATCACTGGCTGGAAAGCATCGGCAGGGTCGATCTGGATGCACAGGGCCGTGCGCTGGGTTTCCCGGGCGTGCTGATCGACATCGATGAGCGCCTGCGCGTCGAGGCCGAGCGCGACCAGGCGCAGGCGCTGCTGCGCTCGTTCGTGGAGGCGGCACCGGGCGTGATGTATGCCAAGGACCGGCAAGGCCGGCTGCTGATCGGCAACCACGGCACCACCGAGCTGATCGGCCTGCCGCCGGGAGAATACATCGGGCGCACCGATGCCGAGCTGTTGGGCGACCCCGCGCAGGCGGCGTCGGTGATGGCGACCGACGAGCGCATCATGTCCAGCGGCAACAGCGAGCAGCTGGAGGAGGAAGTGAGCTTCCCCGATGGTCGCCGGGCCTGGTGGCTGTCGACCAAATCGCCGCTGCGCGACGCCGATGGCGCCGTGATCGGCCTGGTCGGTACGTCGCTGGACATCACCGACCGCAAGGCCGCCGAAGCCGAGCGTCGTGATATCGAAGAACGCTACCGGCTGGCCGCACAGGCCACCAACGATGCCATCTGGGATTGGCGCATCGCCGATGGCCAGGTGATCTGGAACGAAGCGCTGGCCAGCCTGTTCGGCCACACGGAAAAGAACACGACCGCGCAATGGTGGCTGCAGCGCATCCACCCCGATGACCGCGCGCGCATCGATCACGGCATCCACGCCGTGATCGAGGGGAACGGCAGCGGCTGGACGGACGAGTACCGTTTCCAGCGCGCGGATGGCAGTTATGCGTCGGTGCTGGATCGCGGAACGGTCCTGCGCGACGCTGTTGGCACCCCGCTGCGGATGATCGGGGCCATGCTGGATCTCTCCGGGCGGAAGGCGGCCGAAGCGGCGCTGGCCGACAGCGAAGAGCGCCTGCGGCTGGCCACCGAAGCAGGCGAGCAAGGGTTCTGGGACGTGGACATGGTGCAGGACGTGCTGATCTGGCCGGCGCGCACCAAGGCCATGTTCGGCATCTCCGCCGGTGCATCGGTGACCATGGACGACTTCCGTGCCGGGCTGCACCCGGACGACCGCGCGGCAACCCTGGCCGCGTTCGCCGCCGCCTGCGATCCCGAGCGGCGCGAGACCTATGACGTGGAATACCGCACCGTCGGCAAGGAGGATGGCATCGTCCGCTGGGTCGCCGCCAAGGGCCGCGGCATCTTCGAGTTCGGCAGATGCGTGCGTGTGCTGGGCGTGGCCATCGACATCACCGCGCGGAAGGCCGCCGACGCGCGCCTGCAGGAGCTGAACGGGCAGCTGGAGGCACGTGTGCGGGCCGAAGTCGCCGAGCGCCTGCGGGTGGAAGAGGCGCTTCGGCAGAGCCGCAAGATGGAGGCGGTCGGCCAGCTGACCGGTGGTATCGCCCACGACTTCAACAACATGCTGGCGACGGTGATCGGGCCGCTCGACCTGCTGGCGCTGCGCCTGGGCGACAGCGACGCGCGCGCCAGCCGGTACATTGAAATGGCCCTTGATGGCGCGCAGCGCGCCGCCCAGCTGACCCAGCGCCTGCTTGCGTTCTCGCGCCAGCAACCGCTGCAGCCCGTGGCGATGGATGCCAACCGCCTGGTGGCCGGCATGACCGACCTGCTGGTGCATTCCCTTGGCAGCAGCATCATCCTTGAAACCGCACTCGGCGCGGGCCTGTGGTGGACCCATGCCGACGCCAACCAGCTGGAGAACGTGATCCTGAACCTGGCGGTCAACGCGCGCGATGCGATGCCCTCCGGCGGCCGATTGAAGATCGAGACCCGCAACCAGCGCGTCGACCTCGACACCGCATCGGCGCACGTCGGCGTGCCTGCAGGCGATTACGTTGTGATCGCGGTGACCGACGACGGCAACGGGATGACGCCGGAGGTGATGGCGCGCGCGTTCGATCCGTTCTTCACTACCAAGCAGGTCGGCCAGGGCACCGGGCTCGGGCTGTCGCAGGTGTATGGCTTCGTCCAGCAATCGGCCGGGCATGTGAAACTCGATTCCGCGCCCGGCAAAGGCACGCGGGTACAGGTCTACCTGCCGCGGCTGCTGGCCGACGTCGAGATGCCCGCTGCCGCGTCGGATGACGATGCGCCGACCCTGCACGGTGGGCGCGAGCACATTCTGGTCGTGGACGATGATGCGGCCGTTCGCGCGTTCTCGGTCGATGCCCTCACTGAACTCGGCTATCGGGTACTGGCCGCAGATGGCGCCGCCAGCGCCTTGGCGCAGCTGCAGGCCCATCCAGAGGTCGCGCTGCTGTTTACCGACGTGGTGATGCCCGAGGTCAATGGGCGGCAGCTGGCCGAGCAGGCGCGCGCGCGCCATCCGCAGCTGAAGGTGCTGTTCGCCACCGGCAACAGCCGCAACGCACTGGTCGACAACAACGTGCTGGATGCGCAGGTTCACCTGATCGGCAAGCCGTTCACCATCGGCGAACTGGCCTCGCGGGTAAGGATCGCGCTGGCCGGCGATGGCTGAAGGCCGCCACGCAGGTTGCGCCGCCGCCGGCAGCGGATGAATGCGCGACCGGGTCATGCTTCACCGCATGCCTACCGCGGCACCGCCATGCTGTCCCGGCATTGAAACCGCCAGCCAGCCTGCCGCAGCCAGCGAGGAGCCACGATGAGCCCACCGTCACACCTTCCCCTTTCGCGCCGCGAACTGCTGAAGTTGAGCGCGGGGTCGGCCACCACCATGGCCTTGCCTGCCGTGGTCGCTGCGGCGGAGCCGGACCGGACCGGTGCACGGGCACCGGAACTGATGCAGGTGGACTTCGAGGTCAACGGAACAGCGCGATCGCTGCGGCTGGACACCCGCGTCACCCTGCTCGACGCCCTGCGTGAGCACCTGCACCTGACCGGCAGCAAGAAGGGCTGCGACCACGGCCAGTGCGGTGCCTGCACCGTGCTGGTGGACGGCCGACGCATCAATGCCTGCCTGACCCTGGCGGTGATGCACCAGGGCGCGAAGATCACCACCATCGAAGGCCTCGGCACGCCAGACCGGCTGCACGCGATGCAGGCGGCCT
The DNA here is from genome assembly GCF_004348785.1 of Stenotrophomonas sp. TEPEL. Taxonomy (NCBI): domain Bacteria; kingdom Pseudomonadati; phylum Pseudomonadota; class Gammaproteobacteria; order Lysobacterales; family Lysobacteraceae; genus Stenotrophomonas; species Stenotrophomonas sp. TEPEL. Next base: position 1,962,434 of record NZ_QQXJ01000001.1, on the reverse strand, counting down.
TCGTCAAGCATGACGGTTTCCAGTGCGGCTACTGCACCCCGGGGCAGATCTGCTCGGCCGTCGCCGTGCTGCAGGAAATCAAGGCGGGCATACCGAGCCACGTCAGCGCCGCGTTGGACGCGCCCAGCGCCTTCACCGCCGAAGAACTGCGCGAGCGCATGAGCGGCAACATCTGCCGGTGCGGCGCCTATTCCAACATCATCGAGGCCATCCAGGACGTCGGGGAGGCCAGCGCATGAGAGCGTTCAGCTACGAGCGCGCCCGCTCTCCCGCCGAGGCGGCAGCGGCAGCGGCGCGTACCCAGGGCGCTCGGTTCATTGCCGGCGGCACCAACCTGCTGGACCTGATGAAACTGGAGATCGAGACGCCCGCCCACCTGATCGACGTCAACGGGCTGGACCTGGACACCATCGAGCCCACCAGCCAGGGAGGCCTGCGCGTCGGCGCGCTGGTACGCAATACCGATCTGGCGGCCGACCGGCGCATCCGGCGCGACTATGCGGTGCTGACCCGCGCACTGGTGTCCGGCGCATCGGGTCAACTGCGCAACAAGGCCACCACCGCCGGCAACTTGCTGCAACGCACCCGCTGCCCCTATTTCTACGACACCGCACAGCCCTGCAACAAGCGGTTGCCCGGCAGTGGCTGCGGCGCGCGCGATGGTTTCAGCCGGCAATTGGCCGTGATCGGCGCCAGCGAGCACTGCATCGCCACCCATCCCAGCGACATGGCGGTGGCGATGATGGCGCTGGATGCATCGGTGGAGACCGTCCGCGCCGACGGATCGCGCCGGAACATCGCGCTGGACGCCCTGTATCGCGCTCCTGGCCGTACGCCGCATATCGACACCGTGCTGGACAAGGGCGAGCTGATCGCCGCCGTGGTCCTGCCGCCGCCACCGGGTGGCGTGCACGTATACCGGAAGGTGCGCGACCGCGCATCGTATGCGTTCGCCCTGGTGTCGGTAGCGGCGATCCTGCGGCCCGACGGCAGCGGCCGGATCGCCCTTGGCGGTGTCGCCCACAAGCCGTGGCACAGCGCTACGGCCGATGCGGCCCTGCCAAAGGGCGCCGCCGCCGTGATGTCGGTGCTGCTGCAGGGTGCTGCCCCCACCGCACAGAACGCCTTCAAACTGGCGCTGGCCGAACGCACATTGGCGTCCATCCTGCAGGACGTGAGGGCCGAGGCATGAAATTCGACACCCCCGCAGGCCGCAATCCGATCGATGCGCAGACCGTCGTCGGCAAGCCGCACGATCGCATCGACGGCCCGTTGAAGGTCACCGGCAAGGCCACCTACGCACACGAATGGCATGACGCCACCCCGTCCGCCCCCGCCTATGGCGTGGTGGTCGGCGCGGGGATTGCAACCGGCACCGTGACCCGCATGGAGCTGGAGGCGGCGCGGCGCTCGCCCGGCGTTCTGGCCATCGTCACCGCCGACACCGCCGGGCCGCTGCATCCGGTCAAGCGCAACGCCGCGCCGCTGCTGGGTGGTCCGAAGGTGCACCACTATCACCAGGCACTGGCGGTGGTGGTGGCCGAAACGTTCGAACAGGCCCGCGCTGCAGCCGGACAGATCCGCATCCGCTATGCCCCGCAGCGCGGCCACTTCGATCTGGCCGACGCCAAGCAGGCAGGCGCTTCCCTGCAGACACCGGAGCCCGATGCGCGCGTCGGCGATTTCGAGAAGGCCTTCAGCCAGGCGGCGGTTACGCTCGACGCGACCTACCACACCCCGGACCAGTCGCACGCAATGATGGAGCCGCACGCGACGATGGCCGCCTGGGAAGGCGACCAGCTGACGGTGTGGACCTCCAACCAGATGATCGACTGGGGCCGCACCGATCTGGCCCGCACCTTGGGCATCGCCAAGGACAAGGTGCGGCTGGTGTCGCCCTACATCGGCGGCGGCTTTGGCGGAAAGCTGTTCCTGCGCTCCGATGCGCTGCTGGCCGCGCTCGCCGCACGCGCTGCCAAGCGGCCGGTGAAAGTGGCCCTGCAGCGGCCGCTGATCGCCAACAACACCACGCACCGCCCGGCCACGCTGCAGCGCATCCGGCTGGGCGCAACGCCGCAAGGAAGCCTGACCGCCATCGGTCACGAATCGTGGTCGGGCAACCTGCCAGGGGGCTCGCCGGAGGAAGCGGTGCAGCAGACCCGCTTGCTGTATGCGGGGCCCAACCGCTTGGCCGCACTGCGCCTGGCCACCCTCGACCTGCCCGAAGGCAATGCCATGCGCGCGCCGGGCGAAACGCCGGGATTGATGGCGCTGGAAATCGCCATGGACGAAATGGCCATCAAGCTCGGCCTGGACCCGATCGAATTCCGTATCCGCAACGACACCCAGGTCGACCCGTCCAATCCCGAGCGCCCCTTTTCACAGCGGCAGCTGGTGCAGTGCCTGCGCACGGGCGCCGAACGGTTCGGCTGGCAGCGGCGCAGCGCCACCCCGGGCGCCGTGCGCGATGGACGGTGGCTGGTCGGCATGGGCGTGGCGGCAGGCTTCCGCAACAATCTGGTGATGAAATCCGGCGCACGCGTGCGCCTGGCCACCGATGGCCAGGTCACCGTGGAAACCGACATGACCGACATCGGCACCGGCAGCTACACCATCATCGGTCAGACCGCCGCGGAAATGCTCGGCGTTCCGTTGCAGCAGGTCACGGTCAAGCTGGGCGATTCCCGTTATCCCGTGGCTGCCGGTTCCGGTGGCCAGTGGGGCGCCAACAGCTCCACCGCGGGCGTCTACGCCGCATGCATGGCACTGCGTACGAAGGTCGCGCAGGCGCTGGGAATGGACCCGGCGGCAGCGCAGTTCGAAGCCGGCAAGGTGACCGCAGGGGGCCGCAGCCGCGCGCTTGCCGATGCCGCTCAGGCCGGCGAGCTGGTGGCCGAAGACAGCATCGAGTTCGACACGCTGCAGGAGAAGTACCAGCAGTCCACCTTCGCCGCGCATTTCGTCGAGGTGGGCGTGGATGTGGCCTCGGGCGAAAGCCGGATCCGCCGCATGCTGGCCGTGTGCGCAGCCGGCCGCATCCTCAACCCGAAGACCGCGCGCAGCCAGGTGATCGGCGCGATGACGATGGGCATCGGCGCAGCGCTGTCGGAGGAACTGGTGGTGGATCGGCGGCTGGGGTTCTTCGTCAATCACGACCTGGCCGGCTACGAAGTACCCGTACATGCCGACGTGCCGCACCAGGAGGTGGTGTTCCTTGATGAAAGCGATGCGGTGTCGTCGCCGATGAAGGCCAAGGGCGTTGGCGAGCTGGGCCTGTGCGGCGTAAGCGCGGCAGTGGCCAACGCGGTGTACAACGCGACCGGAATCCGCGTGCGCGACTATCCACTGACCCTGGACAAGCTGCTCGCCGGCCTGCCGGACATCGCATGACCAGTGCGCTCCACCCTGCCCCGTTGGATCTGGACGGTGGCAACCCGCGCCCAGTGCTGCAGGCCGCCGCCGACGCGGCGCGCGCCGGCCGCGCGGCTGCGTTGGCAGTGGTGCTGCAGACGGAAGGGTCCAGCTACAGCCGCGCAGGCACCTGTGCACTGTTCGAACCGGGTCGACAGGTGGGCTGGCTGAGCGGCGGTTGCCTGGAACCGGAGCTGGCGCGACAGGCCGCCAACGCGGTGGATGCCGGGCGCATCGCATGGAGGGAGATCGACAACCGCGACGACGCTGCGCTGTTCTCCGGCAATGCCACCGGATGCCGGGGTCGCCAGTGGCTGGCACTGCTTCCGTTGCCGCAGCTCGGCGGCATCGAACAGCTTCTCGATGCGTGGCTGCACGGGCCGCACACGCTGCACCTGGCACTGCAGGCCGACGGACGGTTGGACGCCCGCTGCGCCGGCTTCACCTTCACCCGCACGCTGCCCCCGGCCGCCCCGCAGCCGCTGGACGGCAGCCACCGCTGGCGGCTGCAGTGGCACCGGTCGCCTGTCGTGCACGTGCACGGAGCAGGCCCGGAGGCGACGCTTCTGCTGCCCCTGCTGGACCATCTGGGCTGGTGCGCGCATGTTGAAGAACCGCGACCCCGCTGGCGCGAGCACCTGCCCCTTGCCGCTGGTTCGTGCTGTTCTTCCGCTACCACGGGCGTGGCCGATGCCGCACTCGTGATGCATCACAATTTCGAGCTCGACCGTGATGCGCTCGAACGGCTGGCAGGCTCGCGCGTGCCCTTCATCGGGCTGTTGGGACCACGCCGTCGCAAGGACGACCTTTTCAGCGTGCTGGATAGCCACACGCGCCGCGCGCTGGAACCGCGCCTGCGCTCACCGATCGGCCTGCCGCTTGGCGGTCGTGGTCCCGAAGCGATTGCCTTGAGCATCGCCGCACAGCTGCAGGCATGGCGGCACGGAACGCCCCTGGCCGCGCCATGAGCGGACATGCGGCCGTGGTGCTCGCAGCCGGTTGCAGCCAGCGCCTGGGGCAGCCCAAGCAACTGTTGCGCGTGGGCGGAGAGACGCTGTTGCGACGCAGCGTGCGGCTGGCGCTGGAAACCTTGCCAGACACGCTGGTAGTGGTACTGCCCCAGCACCCCCGCTTCGAGGAAGAACTGCACGGCCTGCCGGCACAGCGGCTGCGCAATCCCAACCCTGGGCTCGGCATCGGCGGCAGCCTGTCGCTGGCCGCTACCCATGTGCACAGCGCCGCCAGGGTGCTGGTGGTGATCTGCGATCAACCGATGCTGCGCGTGGAGCACCTGCACGCGCTGCTGGGCGGAGCAGCCGCTGCACCGTCCGGCTGCGCGGCCACGGTACTGGGCGACACCATCGGCGTGCCGGCGGTGGTGCCGGGCAGCTGGTTTGCCGGAACAGGACTGCAACCCGCAGACGGGGGATTTGGCCGGCGGCTGCGGCAGGCCGAAGGCATTGCGCGCTGCGCTGGCCCCGGGCTGGACTGCGATATCGATACGCCCGAGGACCTGCGCCGCGCGCGCGCGCTCGGCTGGCTGGATCCTGCCTCCGCCTGAGGGCGCCGGCGACAGTTGAACTGACCAGACCGCGCTGCGCGCGCGCTCGGCATACACGCTGCGCGGACGCTCCGCCGCGCAGGATGGAGCGCCCGCTACCTGCCAGCCCTCCCGCACATGGCCGCACCCTCAGGCTCCCGCCTTGTCATCTACGCTGCACTGGCCGGCAACCTCGCCATCGCCGTTGCCAAATTCATCGCCGCCGGCTTGTCCGGCAGTTCGGCGATGCTCAGCGAAGGCGTGCATTCGCTGGTCGATACCCTCAACGAGGTGTTGCTGCTGTACGGTCTGCGCCGTGCCGAGAAGGCTCCCGACACCCTGCACCCGTTCGGCTACGGCCGCGAGCTGTACTTCTGGAGCTTCATCGTCGCCCTGCTGGTCTTTGCCGCCGGCGCCGGGGTGTCGGCCTATGAGGGCATCCAGCATATCCGCCAGCCGGAACCGGCCACCAACCACGCCATCAGCTACAGCGTGCTGGGCATCTCCATCGTGTTCGAAGGCGCCTCCTGGTGGATTGCACTGCGCGAGTTCCGGCGCAGCAAGGGCACGCTGGGCTATTTCGAAGCGTTCCGCCGCAGCAAGGACCCGTCCACCTTCACCGTGTTGCTGGAGGACAGTGCCGCCCTGCTCGGCCTCGGCTTTGCCCTGGCCGGGCTGCTGGCCGCGCAGTTGCTGGAGATGCCGGTACTGGATGGGGTCGCCTCGTTGTGCATTGCCGGCGTGCTGGCGCTGACCGCGTTCCTGCTGGCGCGGGAAACCAAGGGCCTGCTGGTGGGCGAGCCTGCGCACCCGGCCGTTGCCCAACGCATCATGGCGGTGGCCGTGACCGATCCGGACCTGCGGCGTGCCAATGGCGTGACCACCATGCAGATGGGCCCGGAACAGGTGGTGGCCATGCTCAGCGCCGAATTCGAGGACGACCGCACCACCCCGCAGATCGAAGCCTGCATCACCCGCATCGAGGGTGCGGTGAAGCAGGAGTTCCCGGAACTGGTGGCGCTGTTCGTGAAACCGCAGACGCCGGAAGTCTTCGCCAGGCGGCGCGCGGCGCTGGCTGACCCGGAGTGAATCGATGGCGGCGGCTTCACCCGCTGCACGCCACACTGAAGCAGGCTTGGGAAGCGAGCACTGCCGCAATATGAAGGATTGGCTGCCGGATACCTGGATACCGATACCCCGTGCCTTCTACCGGCGCCCGTCGACGGTGGTTGCACCGGACCTGCTCAACAAGCTGCTGGTGCGCAGCGACGGCCGTGCAGCGCGCATCGTCGAAGTCGAAGCCTACGCCGGCAGTGAGGATCCGGCTGCGCATTCGTATCGCGGCAGGACCGCACGCAACGCCAGCATGTTTGGCGAGGGCGGGCACCTGTATGTGTACTTCACCTACGGCATGCACTGGGGCAGCAATGTGGTCTGCGGCGAGGTCGGCGAGGGTGTGGCGGTACTGCTGCGTGCGGCAGAGCCGGTTGCCGGGCAGGAACGGATGTACCCGCTGCGGCCAGCTGCCCGCCGCGATCACGATCTCGCCAGCGGCCCCGGCAAACTGTCGCAGGCGTTCGGCCTGGACCGCAGCTTTGATGGCGCCGATCTGGTCACCGCCAGCCACGGCCTCACCCTCGTGGATGACGGCACGCGGCCTCCCGATGATCCGGTGGTAGGCCCACGCATCGGCATCACCCGGGCAGTGGATTTTCCCTGGCGCTGGCATGTGCGTGATCATCGTCACGTTTCAGTGCGCCCTGCCCGCGCCTCAACGCGAAGGAGCTCCCGATGACCCCTCTCGACAAACCGCTGCGCCGTGAACTGACCATCGCCGGCCAGGCCTATACGCTGACCCTGGACCCGAGCGGACTGAAGCTGGTCGAGAAGGGGCGGCGGAAGGGCCTGGAACTGCGCTGGGAAGACCTCGTCTCCGGTGACGCCGCGTTGGCCAGCGCCCTGCAGGCGTCCCTGCAACAGCCATGAGCAGGCGCATCACGACGGCATCACTGCCGTACGCAGGGTACTAACAAACCGGATACTAGCGTGGACAGCCATGGATGAAGCCACCCGACTTCGCGAAATCGAACGACTGGGGGTGCTCGATACACCGCCCGAGCCGGTGTTCGATGCCATCGTCGCCGCCGCGCGCGCCGCCACCGGCATGCCCATCGGCCTGGTCTCCATCGTTGCCGAACACCGGCAATGGTTCAAATCCAGCATCGGCCTGGGCGATGTCAGCGAAACGCCGCGGTCCATCTCGTTCTGTACGTACGCCATCGAACAGGACGCGCTGCTGGAGATTCCGGATGCGCGGCAGGATGCGCGCTTCGCCTACAACCCGCTGGTCACCGCCGGGCCCAGGGTGCGCCACTACGCCGGTATCCCTCTGACCACTGCCCATGGCGCACGCGTCGGCACGCTGTGCCTGCTCGACACCTTGCCCGGCGTGCTGTCGCCGTCGCAGCGTGAACTGATGGTCCATCTTGGCCGGGTCACGACCCAGGTGCTGGAGCAGCGCAGCGCGCTGCTGCGGCAGATCGACCAGGCACAGGCGCTGCATCGCGATCTCAAGCGCAGCGAGGACTTCCTGGAACGCACCAACACCGCCGCCAAGGTCGGCGGCTGGGAGCTGGAGCTGGCCACCCGCGAAGTGCGCTGGACGCGCGAGACCAAGCAGATCCACGGCGTGCGTTCCAGCTACCAGCCAACATTCGAATCGGCCTTGTCGTTCTATCGTCCGGACAGCCGCAGCATCATCCAGGCAGCGGTGCAGCGCTGCACCGAAGACGGGACGCCCTGGGAAGTGCAGCTGCCGATGTCCACCGCCGATGGCCGCAGCATCTGGACCCGCGTGGTGGGCACCCGTCAGCAGGTGGAGGGCCTGCCACGGCTGGTCGGTGCCATCCAGGACATCACCGAAGAACGCGCGGTGGTGGACGCGCTGGAAGCCAGCGAAGTGCGTTATCGCCGTCTCTTCCACTACAGCCTGGGCCTGATCTGCACGCACACGCTGGACGGCACCGTGACATCGGTGAATCCGGCCGCCGTGCAGTCGCTGGGCTACCCGGAAAGCGAGATGGTGGGCCGCAGCCTGTGCGACCTGATGCCGCTGGAAAAGCGCGAGGCGTTCAAGGCCTACCTGCGGCGCATCGAAGCCAACCATACCGACGCAGGCGTGATCGAGCTGCTCGCCGCCGATGGCACCCGCCGCTACTGGGCCTACAACAATGTACTGGACACCGAGACCGATCCCCCGTTCGTGCTCGGCCACGCCCAGGACGTGACCGCGTTGCGCCTGCAGGAAGAGCGCCTGCGCGAACTGTCGCTGAAGGATCCGCTGACCCAATGCCACAACCGCCGGTACCTGCATCGGCTCGACGACGTCGCCTCACGATCGTGGGCCTGCCTGGTGTTCGACCTGGATCACTTCAAGCAGGTCAACGACACCCTGGGCCACCGCCGCGGCGATACGGTGCTGGTCGAGTTTGCCGACTTCCTGCGCGCGCCGCTGCAGGCCGATGAGGCGGCAGTGCGGTTGGGCGGCGACGAGTTCCTGGTGGCGCTGATCGAACCGCCGGCCGGGCGGCTGGCTGAGCTGGAAGCCTGGTATGCAGGCAACGCCGCGCGCGCGCCCACCGCGTTCTCGATGGGCGCCGCCGTCAATGTCCCCGGCGAACCGGTGGCCGAAACCATCCACAAGGCTGACAGCCGGCTATATCGCACACGGGCCCGGGTACGTCGCCAGATGCGTCCGCAGGGCAGCGCGGACTAGCGGGTAACGGTGACCCACGCAGGCGCGTGATCGCTGGCCTTTTCCTGCAGCCGCACCCAGCGATCGACTCCCGCGTCCTGAAGCCCCTTGGCCAATACCGGGTTCAGCAGCAGATGATCGATGCGCAGGCCGCGATCACGTTCGGCGTGCTGGCGGAAATAGTCCCAGAAGGTGTAGATGCGCTGGTCGCCATGCACCGCGCGCAGGGCGTCGGTCCACCCCTGCGCCAGCAGCCGCTGGAAGGCATCGCGGACCTCTGGCTGGATGAGGGCATCGCGCCGCCACGACGCCGGGTCGTACACATCCTCGTCGTCTGGGATGACATTGAAGTCCCCCAGCAGCAGTGCCGGGTGCGGAAGATCGACCAGGGTGCGCGCATGCCGGATCAGCCGCTGCATCCATCGCAGCTTGTAGTCGAACTTCGGCCCCGGCTGCGGATTGCCGTTGGGCAGGTACAGCGCCGCAACCACAACGCCATGCACGGCCGCTTCCAGGTATCGGCTCTGCGTATCGGCCGGCTCGCCGGGCAGGCGGCGCCGGCTTTCGATGGGCATGGCATCGCGGGCCAGTATCGCCACCCCGTTCCAGCGCGCCTCGCCCAGCCACAGTGCGCCATACCCTGCCCGCTCCAGCGCGTCGACCGGGAAGGCGGCATCGACCGCCTTCAGCTCCTGCAATGCCACCACGTCCGGTGCTTCACGCTGCAACCAGGACAGCAGATGCGGCAAGCGCGTGCCGATACCATTGACGTTGAACGTGGCAATGCGCAGTGTCTTGCGGCGAGCCATTGCGGAAGTACCCGAGCGGCGGACCTGCAGTATTGGCGAGGCAACATGCAGGCGGTGTGGAGGACGCCCCACGCAGGTTCACGGCGTTACCGAGCCCGTCCCTGGCAGGAAGTTCGCCATCCGCTCCAGCTCGTCCTCCAGCGCATTGCTGAATGCCACGTCACGTGGTGCGCTGCCATCGACATAACCGAAGCTTGGCTGCAGCTGCCCATCCTTCGCCCCGACATTGGCCCAGCCGATCACCTGATCGCGCCACAACAGCGGCAGCGCGTAGTAGCCGAAGCGACGCTTGGCCGCCGGGGTGTAGGCCTCGAACCGATAGACCCAGCCCCAGAGCAGTTCGAACCGTCGCCGATCCCAGGCCACCGGATCGAATGGTGCAAGCAGCCGCACCTGTTCATCGGCCTGGTAGCGCCGCGAACGGGGGTTCTCGCCGGCCGGCCAGTACCAGGTGGTTCCATCGATGCTGCAGCCCGCCAGCTGCCCGCGCGCCAAACGCAATGCCTGCTGGATCTCCTCCGCCAGATGCGGTGCGCCATAGCCCAGCAGCCTCGCCAGATAGGTGAGGCTCGCCGAAGGCAACGGCGCATACTTGCGTACCACCAGATCGATCAGTGCCGTGGCGCGCTGCAGGCGTGCAGCCTTGCCGCCATCGGCCGGTGCATGTGCCGCAACAGCATAGATGCGGGTACCGCTGTCACGACGATGGATGCGCAGCATGCCGCGATAGTGCATGCCATCCAGCAGGTGGGTACTGGCATTGCTGGTGCCACCCCAGTAGTTGGTCACCCGGCCATGCGCGAACGCCTGGTCGACTTCGCGCGGATGCACCGCACCCCGCTCCTGCACGAACGCCAGCACCTCGGCCGCCTTGCGCCGCGTGCTCGCGTCCCACGGCCTGCGGGACACCCGGGGATGCATCAGGGACAGGTGTTCGCGCGGCAGGAAGCCGTAGTTGACCAGGAAGTCCTCCTCGATCGGCAGTCGGCTGTAGCGGCGCTCCAGGTCCCCGGCCCGGTAGCCCTTCACCCGGTGCCGCAGGGTCAGGTCCTGGGCGCGCGCGGGCGCACGGATGGGGTCGGCCTGCACGAAGCCCAGCCGACGGATCGCTGTCAGCAACGTGGTAGGCGTGAACAGCGTGCGGGCTACCGCGTAGCGGCGCAGATCATTGAGGGTCGGCGAGGTCGGCATGGGCCGATTGTAGGACTGCCGGCCGCCCCGCTGCAGGACGTCATCCGCGCAAGGTGCACCGGATCCGCCGGCCCGCCGCTTACAATCTCTCCAGCAGGCCACAGCCAAGGGAATCGCGTGCCACCGTTCAACCTGTTCCAGCGCCTGTCGCAGGCGCCGACCAACCCGCGCGCCGACACTGCACCGCGCACATTCGATGTGGCCGAGCTGTACGAAGGGCCGGTGCGCCTGCAGGACGATGCAGCCGCAGCGCCGCTGCGGCTGGACGAGAAACTGCGCCAGGCCTACTTCTGGATCGTCAACAATGCGATCATCAGCCCGCACTACGACATCGAGTACCACGACGGCCCCTCCGCCTCGTTCGCTGTGGGTGACACACGGCGGCCGCTGACCCTGCCGTCGGCGCAGAGCTATTCCAGTTACGTGCTGCTGCCGCTGCTGACCTTCGCCACCCGCCGCAAGTGCTTGTTCGTGGGTGGGCCGGGGCGCGGCAAGACCGCCAGCGCAATCCTGATGGGCGTCCTGGCCGGCTATCCGGTCCGCGAGGTGCGCCGGGCGATGCAGCACGGGCACCCGCAGATGACCATCGCCGATCTGCTCGGCAACCCCCTGCCCGCCGACCTGGTGGCCGCGCAGGACATGGCGGACATCCGCATTGCCTGGCGGTCGTGGCTGGGCATGCGGGTGAAGATCATCGACGAATACAACCGCATTCCCACGCGCACCCAGAGCGCGCTGCTGACGGTGATGGGCGACAACTACGCCGAGATCCTCAACCACGTCTACGAATGCCCGGAATCGGCGTGGTACCTGACCGCCAACGATGATCGCGGCGGCGGTACCTACCAGGTGATCGAAGCCCTGCGCGACCGCATCGACGTGGTGGTGCAGGCACTGGCATTCAACCCGCGGTTCCTGGAAGAGATGCTGCTGCGCATCGAGCAGGACATCCGCCCGGAAGAGGTCGTGCCGCGTGACATCATCTTCAGCGAGGCCGAGGGCGACCAGCTGCTGCAGGAGATCCGCGCGGTCGACGTACCGCAGGACGTGCGCCGCCGCATCGAATTCTTCAGCAGCCAGTTCGAGCTGATGGAAACCGCCGGTGCCCAGTTCGAGTACCTGACCAAGGACACCGTGCGCCTGGCCGGCATCGAGTGGGCGCAGGCAACCGCTGCCGACAGCGGCCGCGATCGCATGAAGGACCTGGGTTGCCAGACCCGCAACGGCCTGTCAGTGCGCAACCTGATGACCCTGCTGATGTTCGCCAAGGCCATGGCGTACTTCCGCGGCAGCCCTGCCGTTGCCCTGGAGGATGTACGCCAGGTACTGCCTTTCGTGCTGAACGACAAGCTGCAGCCGGACCTTGATGCTCCCTTCTTCGCCCTGCCGGAGAATGCGCCCTATCGCAGCGATCGGCTCAGCTGGCTGCGCTGGCTGCTCGATGCCTCCAATGCCGAATATGACCGGCTGGATCTGGATCGCGACGATCCGGTGGGCGAGCTGTCGGCACAGTTCCAGCGGGGCCTGGATGGGGTGACCGAGACGGAAACGCGCAAGCGCCTGATCCGCATCGAGCGTCTGGTGGAGGAACGGGTGAAGGGACGCAAGCTGTACGGCCATCTGTACGACGACCTGCTGAAGCTGAAGTACCTGCACCAGCGCTACACCAACTACCTGCATTGGCTGCGGGCACGCTGATCGTGGTTTCCGCCGTTCTCGCCGAGTTGCTGGCCGGGCGCCGTTCCGTGCTGAACCAGGCCGTGGCCGATGCCCGCCACCGCTGGCCCGGCCTGGACATGGCCGCCTTCAGCGCGTTCGTCACCCAGACCATCGACCCGCTCTGCCAGGCCATCCAGCGCCACCACCCGGCGGCAACGCAGAGCGCCTGCGAGGCCGCCTTCGAGATCGGCCTGGAGCTGGTGGCGCAGGGCCATGCCGGCCCGAAGGCGCGTCTTCCGTGGGTCGAGCAGGCCTGGCGCTCGCTGGCCCCGGCCCTCGCCCCGTTGCTGGCCCACGCTCCGCGCGAGACCCTCGGCATCATCAGCAATGCGATGGTGCGGCTGGGCGCCAGTCCGGGCATTCGCGTCGCGCAATGGATCGATGCGATGGCCGCGCATGCAGGCCGGTGTACATCCTTGCCGGAACTGCGCGACATCGGAGCCCTCTGTGCCTGGCAGGCGGGGATGGTGCAGCTGCGCCGCCCTGCCCTTGCCCGTATCGATGCCCTGCCCGCGAATACGGTGGCCGCCGTGCTGGGCATCGATGCGGGTGATCTGGCCTCCGTCCGGGTCCAGCTTGAGCAGGACCGCTGGTGGAATCCGCGGCAGGGTAGCGTTGACCTGCGCGGGCATCGTGTCGGCGGCTTCAGCGGCTTGGACGGCGCGTTCCCGGCACCGCCACAGGTTCGTGCAGCGACCGAGGGCTTCGTGGTCGAAAGTGCAGGCGGGTACTTCCTGCTGCTCGCCGATGCCTTCGGTGCTGTCCTGCTGCCTGCCAGCGCCGCCGAGTACGCAGCGGGCAGCAGCAGTGGACCAGCGCCGGATGTGACCGCCCGGTTGGGCGTGCAGTGGATGGCGCCGGCGTTGTCCAAGGACGACCTGTGTGCCGTCTCCGGCGCGTCGGGCATCGCCCTGTTCTCGCCGTGGTCGCACCATGTGCATGTGTTGCCACCGCAATGAGTGCCACGGTCGCTGATCCGCTGCAGCCCTGGCGCGAAGCCTGGCCACAGGCACTGGCCACATGGAGCCGTTTCACCCGGTTGCAGGACCCGAAGCTGTGCCATTCGCGCATGCAGGCGGCCGCCGAGGGCCTGACCGGCAGCTTCGCGGCCATCCGCCTCGCCGACCAGCGCATCGTCATCGACCTGGAAGAAGTACAGCGCCTGCAGCTGCAACCCTACGCGCTGGAGATCCTCGCCCACGAGATCGGCCACCATGTGCTGGCGCCTGCCACCGCCAGCGACCATGCGCGGCTGCTGGCGCGCATCCGCCGTGCGCTGCCGACGCTGGAAGCGCATGCACCCATGGTCGCCAACCTCTACACCGACCTGCTCATCAACGATCGCCTGCAGCGCCAGAGCGGGCTGCGCATGGATGCGGTCTATCGACGCCTGGCCGGACAACCGGCGCAGGCCAGCTCGCCGGTCTGGCAGCTGTACATGGGCATCTACGAGGAACTGTGGCAGCAGCCACGCGGCACGCTGGGCGGCTCGACCGACGACAGCGCATTGCAGGGCGATGCCTGGCTCGGCGCACGCGTCGTGCGCGTCTACGCCAGCGACTGGATGACCGGCGCTGGCCGCTTCGCCACGCTGCTGCTGCCCTGGCTGCTGGAATCACAGCAGGATGCGCGGGTGGATGCGCTGATGGATACCCGGCACGCCGGCCAGGGAAGCCAACCGGTCGGCCTTGGGCAACTGGAGGACGACGAGCTGGCGCCGGCGCCGCACCCTGCATCCGACCCACGCATCACCGGCGATGAGCGCGGCGGCGACGCACAGCAGAAGAGCGATCTGCCTGCGGATGCGCTCGCTGGGGGCCCCGCGCATTCGCCAGGACAGATGCGCGAGCCGTTCGAGTACGGGCAGATCCTGCGCGCGGCCGGCCTGGACCTGGATGACCATCAGATCGCCATGCGCTACTACCGCGAGCGCGCGCTGCCACATCTGATCCGCTATCCGTCGCGGCCGCAGCCGCAGGCCCTGGAGCCGCTGCCGGAGGGGCTGCAGCCCTGGGAAGCCGGCGATGCACTGGACGCAGTGGACTGGCTGCAGTCGGTGCTGCAGTCGCCCCATGTGATTCCCGGGCTGACCACGGTACAGCGTGTGCACGGGCTGGCACCCGGCCGTGAACCCGCTGCCGAACCGGTGGACCTGGATCTGTACGTGGACAGTTCCGGTTCGATGCCCAACCCGCAGGCATGGACCTCGTTCCTGACCCTGGCCGGCGCCATCATCGCGCTGTCGGCGCTGCGCGTGGGTGCACGCGTACAGGCCACGCTGTGGAGCGGCACCGGGCAGCACCTGCACACCGACGGCTTCGTGCGTTCGGAAGACGACATCCTCAAGGTGCTTACCGGCTACTTCGGTGGCGCCACCGCGTTTCCCATCCACCGGTTGCGTGACACCTACGCCGAGCGTCCACCGCATGCACGGGCGGTGCATATCCTGCATATCTCCGACGACGGCATCACCACCATGTTCGACAAGGATGAGCGCGGCAACGGCGGCTGGGACGTGGCCGCCAAAGCGCTGCGTGTGGCCGGTGGCGGCGGCACCATGGCGCTGAACCTGTTCAGCCCGCTGCCGTCCCGCATCGCCGATGCCGGCAACGCAGGATGGACCGGCGATCTGCTGCGCGCACGCGACGCGGGATGGAACATCCATGTGGTGCGCGACATGGCCGACCTGCTGCAGTTCGCGCGCGCCTTCAGCCAGCAGCACTACGGTCCTGTCGGCATGCGGGTGCAGTGATGATGGTGCACCGCACTGCGTCCGCGGGCCATCGCCCTTCCGCCCAGGTATCTGCCAAGTCTGGAACCTGACCATGCTCTCCGGCCCCTCCCTTGATGTTCTGCTGCGGCGCCTGCTGGACATGCCGCCCGATTTCCTCGAGCCACCGCGCCGCGCCGGCNGCGGTCGGCTGCACGTCGCGGCGGTGGTGGGCGATGTGTTTGCCGCACGCTCGCTGCACCTGCCCCCTGCACTGCGGGCAACGCTGTCGGGTGATCTGGCCGGCGTGGATGCAAACCAGCTCTCGCTGTCAGCGGTGACCGCATGGCTGATGGCAGATGCGTACTGGAATGAACTGGATATTGCTCCCGAGGCGTGGATGCCTCTGTTCGCCGAAGCAGTGCCGGCACTGGCGGCCAGTACCAGCGCAGACCGGTTCGTGTTCGATCCGGAACGCCGCGAAGAACTGGTACGCACCGTGGTGGCCCGGCTGGGCCTGCTGCCGCAGGGTGAAACAGCGGCCCAGGCGACCGATCGCCTGGCCCGGGTCAGCGGCGTGGAACGGCAGCGCCTGCTCGATGCCAGCCGCGCCGCTGAAGCGCGCGCGCGTGCCATCCGCGAGGCCTTGGCGCGCAAGGCGGCCGAAGAGTCTGCGGACAAGTGGACCCGCGAGTGAGCCGCGAGCCGACCGATGCCGATCGCTATCCCACGCTGAGCGCGGCGGGCCTGGCGATGCTGCAGCAGATGCGCGAGCACCCCGCGGCGCCGATCTTCCGCAATGCCAGCGGCAACCGCCTGCTTGCCGATGAGGTGACGGCATTGCGTGGCTACGAAAGGGAGATCGCCTGCGCGCGCTTCGAATGGACGCCAGACCAACCACCACCGTGGCTGCAGGCGCATGTGGCCGAGGTGTTTGCGCAGGTACCGCACTACCGCGCGCAGGCGATGCCAACCACCTTCACCGACATTGCACCGGTCCACCGTGGCGACCTCGCAGCGGACATCGCCCGATTCGTACCAGACCCGGTACCGCTGGAGCGGATGATCAATTTCCGCACCACCGGCACCACCGGCCATCCACTGGTACTGCCATCGCATCCGGTGGTGGCGGCACGCTATCTGGCCCATCACAAGCGCGCCCTGCAGCGCTTCGGCATCACCCTGGCGCATGGCCGCGGCCAGATGGGGGTGATGTTGCTGGGCATGCAGCAGCGGTGCTTCACCTATGTTTCGGTGACACCGACGATGGACGAATCCGGCCTGGCCAAGATCAACCTGCATCCCGATGACTGGCGCCATCCTGAGGACCGCGCACGCTACATCGACCAGATGCAGCCGGAAGTGATTGCCGGCGATCCGATTTCCTTCGCAGCGCTGCTGGAATTGCCCGTACGACACCGGCCGCGGGCGCTGCTTTCGGTTTCGATGGCGCTGTCTGCGGGCCTGCGCCAGGCCCTGGCCGCGCGCTTTGGCTGCGCGGTGCTCGATCTGTATTCGATGAACGAAGCGGGCCCGCTGGCCGTGCATGACGATGCTGCCGGCGGCCACATACTGCTGCAGCCGCGCATGTATGTGGAGATTCTCGGGCCCGACGGGGCGCCGTTGCCGCCCGGGGAGACCGGTGAGATCACGCTCAGCGGCGGATTCAACTTCTGCCTGCCGCTGCTGCGCTACCGCACCGGCGACCGCGGCGCGCTGGCCATGGCCGGCGATACGCCGATGATCGTCGGCCTGCAGGGGCGACGCCCGGTACGCTATCTGACCGCCGACCAGCAGTGGATCAACAACATCGACCTGACCCATGCGCTGGCTGCGCTGCCGTTGTCACGATACGTGGTGCATCAGCACAGCGATGGCCGCGTTGCCTTGTCGTTGCCACCTGCAGAGCTGGGCTACTCCGCCGAGGCGATCCGCTGCCTGCGCGCGGTGTTGCGAGGACAGCCGGTGGATGTCGTTGCGCTGCAGCGCGAAGACAAGGTTCTGCAGTACACCAGCGACGTCGACGGGAGCACTTCGCCGCCGCGATGAGCGCCCTGCGTCAGCGCAGCCAGTGCGCATAGGCGGCCAGCACCGCCAGATGCACCACGTAGTAGACGTAGAACGCCCAGCGCCATCGTGGCAGCCGCCACTGCACGCGCGCGGCCGCCAACGCCAGCGGGATGGCCAGCAATGCCCATCCATTGCCATTGACCCAGCACAGCCCGCCGAATCCGAACGCCAGCAGCCAGTAGGCCCGGTGGCGGAACGCAATCCAGCCCAGCATCACCAATGCAACCCCGGCCCATTGATAGTCGACGAAGAACGGCAGCAGGCCTCCCGCCACCAGCAGCAACAGCTGCCGGTTGTTGGCCAGCGCATGCACGGCCACAGCGGCCAGGCAGAACGTCAACAGGATGTTCAACGGCAGCCAGTAGCCGAAGGCCAGCACATGGAAGGGTTGCGCGACCAGCCCCCACATCCCGAGCCGGCGGATCGACTTGCGCAGGTCCGCATCCGGTTGCGCGAGGTTGCAGGCCATCACCAGTGCGAACAGCGGGAAGGCGATGCGCCCCAGCTCGCTGACCACCGGTACATAGCCGCCGAAAACCACTTTGGCGACATGATCGCCGGTCATCGACAGCAGCGCGAGCCACTTCAGCAGCTCGCGGGCGCCGCTGCCGAGGGCGCTGCGCGCCGGGGGGTATCGTGCAGCGACGTCCTGCGCGCTCATGCCATCCATCCTCTGCGTCCTGCAGGGTCGATATCGCCAGAAATCGACGGCATCACCCCTTGAACGCAAAGAATACTTGAACCTAAGGCGGATGACGCTGGTCGATGTGCCCCGCTATCCTTGTACTCCCTGCTTGTGAGGCACCGCCATGCGCACGCTGTACCCGCCGATTACCCCGTACCGCGAACACACGCTGCCCGTGGATGCACTGCACACCCTGCATGTCGAGGAGTGCGGCACGCCCGATGGCATTCCGGTGGTGTACCTGCATGGCGGCCCGGGCGCGGGCATCTCGCCCACCCACCGCCGCTTCTTCGACCCCAGGCGCTACCGCATCGTGCTGATCGACCAGCGCGGCAGCGGCCGCTCCACGCCCTTCGGCGAGCTGCGCGACAACACCACGCAGCATCTGGTGTCCGACATCGAGAAGGTGCGCCAACACCTGGGCATCGAGCGCTGGCTGGTCTACGGCGGTTCCTGGGGCTCAACGCTGTCGCTGGCCTATGCACAGGCGCATCCCGACCGCGCCACCGGGCTGATCGTGCGCGGCGTGTTCCTGGGGCGCGAGGAAGAGAACCGCTGGTTCGCCGAGCTCGACGGCGGTGCGCGCTGGATCTTCCCGGAACGCTGGGATCGCTACCAGGCGCACATTCCGGAGAGCGAGCGCGGCAACATGCTCGACGCGTACTGGAAACGCCTGGATCACGCCGACGAAGCCATCCGCATCGCCGCAGCACAGGCGTGGCTGGGCTGGGAAGACAATGCCGCTACGCTGCTGCACGACGTCGACGCGGAGCCCGCTGCCGATCCGCTCGATACGTTGGCCAAGGCACGCATCGAGGCCCACTACTTCCGCCACAACACTTTCCTCGAGCACGGCCAGCTGCTGCGCGACATCGATCGCATCCGCCATCTGCCGGGGGTCATCGTGCAGGGGCGCTACGACATCATCTGTCCGCCGCGCAGTGCCTGGGACCTGGCACAGGCGTGGCCGGAAGCCCGACTGGAGATGGTCATCGCCGGCCACAGTGCCAACGAAGCGGCCACCACCGATGCCCTGGTGCGGGCCACCGACGCTTTCGCGGACCGCAGCTGAACAGAAGGGGCCAACGGCCCCTTTTTCTATACCAAGGTATAGCCGGGCTAACCCACGGGCCTCTAGGCCTGCTGAATACCAGCGCGGACAATAGCGCCACTGGCCAGCGACTGGCCGCCCCACGCGGAGACGCAGATGGATCCCGACCCTGCCGGGCGCAACGCGCGCCCCTGCCTGCCTACTTGTTCACTGCTGGCGACTGACGGCCGGTTCCTGTCCGTGTAAGCGATGGGAGCCCCGGGCAGCGCCTGCCCGGAGGAATCCCATGTCCTACAAGATTCTCTACATCACCGTCCGCCGCCTGATCGGTGAGCGCGATGCTTCCGGCCTGCGCAGCCTGCTGCTGCAGCACGGCCCTGTCCTGTTCGCCCGTTCGCTGGCCCTCGGCTCGCCACGGGTGGTGGCCGACGCACTGTCGCTGCTGCCGATCAGCGAGCGCATCAACGTGCTGCGCCACCTGCCCTACCCGCTGCGCGATGCGATGAAGCCGCTGTGCATCGGCGGCAGCCAACGCTTGCGCATGCAGCCGTGGTCGCCGTCGGTGCTGGCCATGCGCCACGCCTGATACCACCCCTTCCGCTCCACGCGCCGGCTGCGCCCGGCGCCGCTCCAAGAGGACCTTCCCATGAGCCTGCTCAACGCCTGGTTCAACGCCTTCCTGCGCAGCCGTCGCGCGGGCAACCTGTTCGGTCGTCGCGCGATGCCCGAAGCCGGGTACGGCCGTGGCAGCACGCAGGCCGCGCCCACCGCGCTCACTGCTGGACTGCTCGCGCTTGCACAGGGCAGCGAAGCCGATGCGCTGGCCACCCTGCAGTCACATGTCGATGGTCTCAGTCCGCACGAGGCCGAAGAGCGCCTGCTGCGCTTCGGCCCCAACGAGGTCGATCACGAGAAGCCACTGCCGTGGTGGCGCCATCTGTGGCAGTGCTATCGCAACCCGTTCAACCTGCTGCTGACGGTGCTGGCGGCCGTGTCCTGGCTGACCGAAGACGCCAAGGCGACGGTGGTGATCGGTGCGATGGTGGTGCTGTCCACCCTGATCCGCTTCGTGCAGGAGGGGCGTTCCAACCGCGCTGCCGAACGGCTGAAGGCGCTGGTAGGCAACTCCGCCCGCGTGCTGCGCCGCGCTGCTGGCACCGAGGCGGCGGAGGTGGCCGATCAGTATTTCGGCGCACAGCTGCACAGCCGGCGGCCGGCACGGCTGCTGGACCTGCCGATCCGCGACCTGGTACCGGGTGACCATATCGTGCTCTCGGCCGGCGACATGATCCCGGCCGACTGCCGCGTGCTCGCCGCCAAGGATCTGTTTGTCGCACAGGCGGCGATGACCGGCGAATCGCTGCCGGTGGAGAAGTTCGTGCAGCCGGGCACCGCCGACGCCGGCCTGATGGAACAGGCCAACCTGTTGTTCATGGGTACCAATGTGGTGTCCGGCACGGCAACAGCGCTGGTGCTGGCCACCGGCAACGCCAGCTACTTCGGCACCCTCGCCCAGCGCAGCAGTGCCAGCGATCGCGCGCCGACGGCGTTCCAGGCCGGGGTCAACAGTGTCAGCTGGCTGCTGATCCGCTTTGCCCTGGTGATGGTGCCGTTCGTGCTGCTGGTCAATGGCTGGACCAAGGGCGACTGGACCGAAGCGTTCCTGTTCGCGTTGTCGGTGGCGGTCGGCCTGACCCCGGAAATGCTGCCGATGATCGTCACCTCCACCCTGGCCAAGGGCGCGGTCCTGCTGTCGCGGCGCAAGGTGATCGTCAAGCGCCTGGACGCGATCCAGAACTTCGGCGCGATGGAAGTGCTGTGCACCGACAAGACCGGCACCCTCACCCAGGACAAGATCGCGCTGGAGCGGCACACCGATGTGTTCGGGCAGGATTCGGAGGATGTGCTGACCTTCGCCTACCTCAACAGCCACTTCCAGACCGGCCTGATCAACCTGCTGGATCGTGCGGTGCTGGAGCATGTGGAGCTGCAGAGCTCGCTGCGCCTGTCGCAGGATTACCGAAAGGTCGATGAGATCCCGTTCGACTTCGAGCGCCGTCGCATGTCGGTGGTGGTCTCCGAGCGCGAGGACCATCACGAATTGATCTGCAAGGGCGCGGTGGAGGAAATGCTGGCGGTGTGCAGCACCGTGCGCGAGAACGGCCGGGACATGCCGCTGGATGAGCAGCGCCTGGCCCGGGTGCGGCAGACCACCGAGGAACTGAACGAACAGGGCCTGCGCGTGGTGGCGGTGGCGATGAAGGAGACCGCCGCCAGCCAGACGGTCTACTCGCAGGCCGACGAGCGGGATCTGACCCTGGTGGGCTATGTGGCCTTCCTCGATCCGCCGAAGGAATCCGCTGCTCAAGCACTGCAGGCGCTGGCCGCGCATGGCGTGGAAGTGAAGGTGTTCACCGGCGACAACGAACTGGTCACCGCCCGGGTCTGCGCCCAGGTCGGCCTGGACGCCGACACGATCGTGACCGGCCCGCAGATCGAGCGCATGGACGACGCTGCCGTGGCGCGTGCGCTGCAGCAGCATCGCGTGTTCGCCCGCCTCACGCCCCTGCACAAGGAACGGCTGGTGCGCGAGCTGCGCGCGCAGGGCAAGGTGGTCGGCTTTCTCGGCGATGGCATCAACGATGCTCCCGCACTGCGCGCCGCCGATATCGGCATCAGCGTGGACAGTGCGGTGGACATCGCCAAGGAGGCCGCCGACATCATCCTGCTGGAAAAGAACCTGATGGTGCTGGAGGAAGGTGTCATCCAGGGGCGGCGCACCTTCAGCAACATGCTCAAGTACATCCGCATGACCGCCAGTTCCAATTTCGGCAACGTGTTCTCGGTGCTGGTGGCCTCGGCGTTCCTGCCCTTCCTGCCGATGCTGCCGTTGCAGCTGCTGGTGCAGAACCTGCTGTATGACATCTCGCAGATCGCCATTCCCTTCGACAACGTGGATGAGGAGCTGGTGCGCAGGCCGCTGAAGTGGAACCCGGCGGACATCGGCCGCTTCATGGTGTTCTTCGGTCCGATCAGCTCGATCTTCGACCTCAGCTGCTTCGCCCTGATGTGGTACGTGTTCGATGCGCGCACGCCCGCCGACCAGAGCCTGTTCCAGTCCGGCTGGTTCGTGGTCGGGCTGCTGACCCAGACGCTGATCGTGCACATGATCCGCACGCCGAAGGTGCCGTTCCTGCAGAGCATCGCCGCGCCGCCGCTGCTGCTGATGACCGGGGCGATCATGGCCATCGGCGTGATCCTGCCCATGAGCCCGTTGGCCGGCTACTTCAAGCTGCAGGCACTGCCGGCTGGTTACTGGCCGTTCCTGGTGGCGATCCTGTTCGGCTATGCGGTGCTGACCACCGCGCTGAAGAAGCTCTACATCCGCCGCTACGGCTGGCAGTAAGCGCGCCGGCGCAGGGAGACGCATCATGGACTTCAACCCCCACCTGCCCGCGTTCAACGCGGGCGCCACCCTCAGCTCACTGATCAGCCTGTCTGTCGCCTTCGTGCTGGGTGCGCTGATCGGCCTGGAGCGGCAGTTCCGCCAGCGCACTGCCGGCCTGCGCACCAATACGCTGGTCGCGGTGGGTGCAGCGGTGTTCGTCGACCTGGCCGTGCGCTTCCACGACCTGTACGGCGGGCCGCCGTCACCACTGCATGTGGTGGCCTACGTGATCTCCGGCGTCGGCTTCCTCGGTGCCGGTGCGATCATGAAGGATGGCGCCCAGGTGTCGGGCCTGAACACCGCCGCCACGCTGTGGGGCTCGGCGGCGGTCGGCGCCTGTGCCGGCATCAAGCTGCTGCCGGAAGCCGTGCTGGCTGCGGTCTTCGTGCTGGCCGCCAATACCCTGCTGCGGCCGGTGGTGAACCGCATACAGCGGCAACCGTTGCCGGAAGCCTTCAGCGAAGCCACGTATGCCATCAACGTGGTCTGTCAGCGCGAGCAGCAGGCCGAGGTGCTGGACCGGCTGCTGCTGTTGCTGGAGCAGGCGCAGTACCCGGTGCGCGCAGTCGACCAGCGGCCGTTCGGCGAGCGCGATGTCGAGATCGAAGCGGTGCTGTTCGCCACCACGGTCGATGGCGCTGAACTGGATGCGGTGCTGGCAACGCTGGCCGCCACGCCGGGCGTGCTGCAGGGATTCTGGAACGCCAGCCTGGAGGAGTAGTGCCGGCCGCTGATGGATGCATTCCGCCGGGCATGGCCCGGCGCTACCGTGCACCGGCTTGGTCGGCACAGCCCGTCAGGCGCCATGACCGCGGACAGCGCCTGCCGACCTTGCCCGGGATCCACCGAAGGCGGCTTTGCTATCCTTTCCACCCACGCCAGGGAGCCATCCCGATGCCATCGCTGTCGCCCCGCCGCCCCCTGGTCGTGCTGGCCCTGATCATCGTGATGGCGGCCATCTTCCTGGTCGATACGGTTACCGACTACGCCGTTGCCGCCGCCTGCTTCTACGCGGCGGTGATCCTCGCAGCGTCGCGGCGGCTGCCCGCCCGCGGCCTCATCGCGCTTGCGGCAGTCTGCATCGGGTTGACCGGCCTCAGCTTCTTCCTGACCCGCTTCGGCACCTACCGTATCGGCCTGGTCAATTCAGCGATCGGCATGCTGGTGATCGGCATCACCACCTACCTGGCATTGAAGATGGAAGCGGCCAAGGCCGCGGTGCAGGATGCACAGGCGCGACTGCTGCGGGTGGCCCGCGCCTCCACCGTCGGCGAGCTGACCACCTCCATCGCACATGAAGTGAACCAGCCGCTGGCGGCCATCGCCAGCAGCGCCGAAGCCAGCCAGCGCTGGTTGGCCCAGGAACCGCCGAACCTGGACAAGGCGCGCCAGACCATCGCCCGCATCGTCGCTGACGCCCATCGCGCCAGTGACGTGATTGCCCGCATCCGCGGCCTGACCCAAGGCGCCGCGCCGGAGCGCCAGGCCTTCGACCTCAACCTGGCCGTGGAGGAAATGCTGGCACTCTCGCGCAGCGAACTGGAGCAGCATGGTGTGATGGTGGCGCTGGTGCTGGGCAGCGACCTGCCACCCGCCCACGCCGATCGCGTGCAGGTGCAGCAGGTGATCGGCAACCTCATCCTCAACGCCGTCGATGCGATGTCGGACACGCCCATAAGCGAGCGCAGGCTGTCGCTGCTGACAGCGTGCGATGGCCGTGGCCACGTCAGCCTGAGCGTGCGCGATCGTGGTGTCGGCCTGCCCTCGGAGCAGACTGACCGCGTATTCGATGCATTCTGGACAACCAAGGCGAACGGCCTCGGCCTGGGCCTCAGCCTGAGCCGCTCGATGATCGAGGGCAACGGCGGCCATATCCGCGCCGAACGACCGCCCGGTGGCGGCGCCTGCTTCATCTTCGAGCTGCCCACGGCCACGGAGGCTGCGCATGCGTAAACCCACCTCAACACCTGTAGAACCGGCACCGATCGTCTATGTGATCGACGACGACGCCTCGGTGCGCGCCGCACTGGAGGACCTGCTGGCCTCGATGGGCCTGCAGGTGCGGGCCTTCGCCTCCACCGGGGAATTCCTTGCCCACCCGCGGGACGACGCTCCGTCGTGCCTGGTGCTGGACGTGCGCATGCCTGGGCAGAGCGGACTGGATTTCCATCGCAGCATGGCCAGCCACGATCTGCACTTGCCGGTAGTGTTCATCACCGGCCACGGCGACATCGCCATGGGCGTCAATGCGATCAAGGACGGCGCCATCGAATTCCTGACCAAGCCGTTCCGCGACCAGGAACTGCTGGACGCGATCCACAGGGGCATCGGGATCGATCGCCAGCGGCGCCGCGAGGGTGATGCGCTGGGCGCGTTGCAGCTGCGCTGGGGCACCTTGAACGCCGGCGAGCGCGAGGTGGTAGCCGGCGTGGTGCGCGGTCGCCTGAACAAACAGATCGCCGCCGACCTGGGGGTCAGCGAGATCACCGTGAAGGTGCGTCGCGCGCAGGTCATGCGCAAGATGGAAGCACGCACGCTGGTCGATCTGGTGCGCATGTACGACAGGCTGCAGGCCGCTGCGCCATGACTGCCTGCGTGGCCCACGGCACGGTGCGCAATCTCAGTACAGTGGATACGCTGGCGACGATGGTCACTGGCCTTCAACAGCCTGCTCGGAACGTCCATGCGTGTGCTCGTTGGACCCGGGTTGGACCGGGCCTGGATGCCATGCCGGAAAACCGAACATTGACTGCGCGTCACGCGTACCGGGTCTCAGTTGTAGGTCATCGATACCGTGATCGGCCGGCTGACCGTTCCCGCTGCTACCGTCGCCGCGCTCTGCATGAACCGCGCGCGGAACACGTGGGTGCCGGCGGCAGTGCTCATCTGGGTCAGGCCGCCGGGGGGCAGCCGGGTGCCGGTGCTGGTGCGCTGCAATTCGATGCCGATGCCGGCAACACCCTGGAAGAGCGTGGCATCGTTGCCATCGGCACTGCCGGTGAAGCGCAGGCCGACCCGGGTCACCAACGGATCGCACTGGCTGACCACCACGTTGACTGCCTGGAACGGCGTATTGAACGCACCGGTGAACTGCGTGGCCTGATAGGTTCCAAGGTCGACATCAGCCACGGCAATACGGCACACGCCGGGCAGGATGGTGCCGGTGACGTTGAAGTTGGTGGTGGTCGCGGTCTGCGCGCACACAGCGCCGGAGAGCGCGAACAGACCAGCAAGGCACACGTATTGAATCGATCGGCGCATGAGGGTTCTCAGTTGTAGGTCAGGGAGACCGTGATGGGTCGTTGGATACGTCCAGCCGCGACCACCGCCGCCGATTGCAGCAGGCGTGCGCGATACGGGTAGGTGCCCTCGGTCGTCGTGTACTGCGTTCGACCACCCGGTGGGATCGGCACATTCAGGGACGACACCACCCGCACGAGCTCAAGTCCAACGCCCTGCACGCCCTGGAACAGCTGGCCGTTGTCCGGATCAGCACTGCCATCGAACGACATCGCCACACGCCGCACCAGTGGATCACAGTCGCTGACGGTACCGCTGAAATCGACGTAGGCCGTGGCATAGCTTCCGGTGAACAGCGTGGCGGCATGCGAGCCCAGATCCACATCGGGGAAGGAGATCCGACAGGCGCCGGGCAGGATTTCGCCCGAGACCGTGAAAGGCTGGGTGTCCTGGGCATGTGCGGCGGCTGACGCCGCGGCCAGCACCAGCAAGAGTGCGATGCGATCCATCGTTGACCTCAGTTGTAGGTGACCTGCACGGTCACGGGCGTTCGCAGCGTGCCGGCCGACACGGCACCGGTACGTACCAGGCGGGCATACAGCAAGTACCCTGCAGCCGGCGTTCCACTGGTCACCCAGTCGAAGCCTGCCTGGTTGGGGGCCAATGTCTGCTGCGACGGGGTGTAGAGCCACACCGCAAGTCCACGCACGCCGCCACTGGAGGGAACGGCGAAGTAGCGTGGATCACCACCGTCAGCCGTTCCCGCCATGCGCACGTGCAGCACCCGAAGGTCGCTGGCGCAGCTGCTGCGCGAAAGCACGAAGCTGACCGCCGGTGACTGCGCATTGGTCGCGAAGTACGGCGCTTCGAAGGTGCCCACATCGACGTCGGCGACGCTGAACTGGCAGGTGCCGGGCTGGAAACGACCGGTGAACCGGAGGGTCAGGTCGGCCGCGTGCGATGGCGGCGGCATCAGCAGGGCCAGCATGGCCAACCGCAGCATGGCGCGCATGTCAGTTGTACTCCAGCGTGATGGTCGCCGCGCCATTGGCCTGGCCGGAGGAGGCCGCCGCCGCAAGGCGGTAATAGCGTGCGCGCAGCATGATCGTGTATAGCGCGTTATTGGTCTCGGTCAGCGTCAGGCCCGAATCGCGCATCGTATTGAAGCCGACCGAATCCTGCGTCTGCGTGCCGATCTGGATGCCGATTCCGGTCGCCGTCATGTTCACCCCATCATCCTGCAGCGCCATCACCGAGCGCGTGCGATCGGCAACGGCAGTGACCGGATCGACGCGGTAGCGGATACGGTTGTCCACCCGCCCGTTGGCACTCTGCACCGTGCCCGTGGTCAGGTGTCCGCGGTAGCGCCCGAAGAACGCGGGGCAGTTGCGGAGCACCACGGGTACATTCACCCAACCCGTAGCGGATCCCACGGCAGGAATGTCACTCATCTGGTGCGTGCCCAGGTCGACAGGCACGTCACTGGTGCTGCAGGTGCGCGAGACGATGTTCAGGCTGCCCTGCACGCGCCCACTCCAGATCAGCACATTGCGGTTCGCTCCCGTCATCCGGTATTCGAACTGCGGCAAACTGGCACCGGTCACCGTACCCGCACTGATCGGGCCGATCTTGATCAGGCTCACGTCGTAGGACTGGACCGGCCAGAGCAGGAATACCGTGGGCGGTTGCACGTTCGTCTCCCCTTCGGTGAGCCGGGGAAATCCACTGCCGTTGTACCAGACCGCCACTCCTACGCCCGGCACATTGGTCTCATAGACCGTGCCATAACTGGGATGGACATAGCTCGATGCGCGATGCGGAAGCGAGGTGTACTGGTGGATGCGGTCGATCCGCCCTGCCGTGCACGTTATCTGGTTGGTCGGACCGGCATAGTAGGTCGCCCGGAATATCTCGGTTCCCACGGGCACGTCGGGGCCCACGGTGATCGAACCATTGAGGTTGGCGAGATTGACGAGCGGAGCGTAACCAACGGACATCCGACAGTTCTGCGCCCACACCGGCGCGCAGGCCAGCAGCAGACCGAGCAGGGAAAAGCGGGTCACGAAAGTGATCAGGTTCATGGAGCCTGCTCCAAGGTGGCCACGCGAGGGCGCGCGGCAGGGAGGGAATCGGCCGCAGCGGCGCTCATTTCGCAGCGCGCTTCCAGCACGGTGTACTCCCCGCTGGAACGCGCGGAGGGTACGTCCACCTGCATCACGCAATGCTCATCGCTGCCAGGGCCCCACTGCACCTGCACCGGCCCGGACGCCTGCAGGCCCGACAGCAGCAGGCGGCTTCCCTGCCCCACCACGCCGATGGGGGTGCCTTCGGCATCAGTGGCCTCGGCGCCGAAGGGTAGCGGTCGATCGTCATTGGTGCGTGCGTCGACCATCAGTCCATGGCTGGCACGCGTGCTGAAGCCAAGTCGCACCAGGGAGCCCGCACGCGGAGCGACGCTGCGCGCGGTTTCCTGCAGTTCCACGTCGAAGCCGGTGCCCTTGGGGTCGATCGAAATGGTATTGAGCTGATAGGGCGTCAGGAACGGAACCACCGCGTAGCCGCGCTTGTCCAGCCGTGCACCACCACCGTTCTCGATGCGTGCACCTGCGGCGCCGGCCGCATGCACCAGGGCGATGGTGTCGCCCAGCGGCGGCGCAAAGGTCAGTCCATCACCGTGCAGCACCATGCCACCGGTCGCACCCATGCCCAGCTGGCTGTAGCGGTTGCCCCTGCTGACACTTGCCGACCACTGCCCGCGCGAGCCGCGATAGCCGCCGTTGAGGTCGACACTGTTGCTGCCGGCGATGCGTGACAAGGTGG
Organism: Stenotrophomonas sp. TEPEL; assembly: GCF_004348785.1. Lineage (NCBI taxonomy): Bacteria > Pseudomonadati > Pseudomonadota > Gammaproteobacteria > Lysobacterales > Lysobacteraceae > Stenotrophomonas > Stenotrophomonas sp. TEPEL. Next base: position 1,933,986 of record NZ_QQXJ01000001.1, on the reverse strand, counting down.
CGCCGTAGCTGAATCGGTCGTCCCGCGCATACAGGCCGTTGGTCGACAACTGTGTCGCCGGCTCACCATTGCGGCTGCGGTTGTGCATCAGGTTGCCCAGTGGCGCACGTGGCGAGCGACCCAGCGGCAGCGAGACCATGAGCATCAGCCGATTGTCCACGCGCGCCTGTTGCGCGCGCAGCTCCGGCATGGTTGCGCCGGGGATGCTGTCCTGCAACTGATTTCGACCGAAGTCGATGGAGTCGCGGGTACGTTGGAAGTTCAGGCTGTAGCTCAAGGCCTTCCACTGGTTGCTGTAGCCGATGCTCAGGTCGAGCTGGCGGCCCGGCGCGTTCCAGAAATCGCGGCGTGTGCCGATCACGAACAACTGTCCGCCGCGCTTGCCAAGCTGCTGGTTCATGCTCAGGTCCATGCGATTGCGCTGGCGTGCAACGGTGTCGATATCCAGATCACGTGCACGCGCATCACGCAGCGACGCCCAATCGCGCAGGCCCACGTAGTCGCGGGTGGCGTAACGATAGGCAGCAACGGCGAAGGACGTGCCGGTCCGCACCACGTTGCGGTTGTAGGCCAGGCGGAAGCTGCTGCCGCTCATCGTCGGCAGCCCCTGCACGGCTGTTCGGGCCAGCGATACGTCAGCCGCCAGCGCGCCGAAGGAGGTATTGATCGCTGCCCCCGCCAGCCCTGCATGATAATCCTGGCCTGCCACCACGCCGGCGTAGGTGCTGAGCGTATTGGACAGACCGCGCTGGTACTGCAACTGCAGCATGTCCGGCGCAGCACGCAACGTGCTCTCGTCGACCCGTCCGGCGGAAACGCTCCAGCGCGACTGGCCAGGCCTCAACAGCTGCGGCACCGCCGAATACGGCACCGTGAAACGTCGGGCGCGGCCATCGGCCTCCCGCACTTCCACCTCGAGATCGCCGGCATAGCCGGTGGGATAGAGGTCATCCAGTTCGAACGGGCCCGGTGCGACGCTGGCCTCATGCAGCACGGCACCGCGCTGGCGCACGATCACCCGTGCGTTGGTCTCGGCGACGCCGCGGATGACCGGTGCGAACCCGCGCTGCGACTGCGGCAGCATGCGATCGTCGCTGCCCACGCGCAGGCCTTGCAGGCGGACGCTCTCGAACAGGTCACCGGGCGTTGAGGTATCCCCCAGCACCAGCTGCGCTTTCCACGGCACGATGTCATGCTGCAGATAGGCTGCGGTGGAACGATAGCGCTGTGATTGGCTGCCACCGAGCGTCATCGCGCCCTGGTGCACCAGCTGCCATCCGGCCAGACGGCCGGTAGCGTTGAGGCCGACGAAACCCGAATAGCGGGATGCGCCGCCATTGTCATAGTGGTATGCATTTGCGTTGTAGCTCAGCGCGAACGCACGCACGCCGGCATCCCACTGGCTGGGATCGACATGGCCCCGCGCCTCGCTGCGAAGGTACAGCTGGGGCACCTGCAGGTCCAGGGTCTGGCTGCCGGCATCGAACGTCGCCGACGCACCAGGCACGATGTCGCCGAGCAGCCCGCAGAACTCCTCTTGCGGCCAGGACAGTTCCGGCAGCCGCGTCGGGTCGGAGCGCAGGCGATCGGGCGCAACGCCGTAGGCCTGCAGGCTGGCAGGATCCAGGCACAGGCGTGAGACGCCATCCACTTCGCGGTAGAGGATGTCGGTGCGTGCCTGCCACTGTCCGTTGAGGCGGATGTCGCCCCGATAGGTGCCAGGCGCAACATAGTCCGCCTGCGCGAAGCGCTCCAGGTCCAGTCGTGACGATGCACCGGCAGGCAAGAAGGCCGCGTCGAACACGACCTCGTCGTCGATGCCGGAACCGGCTGCAGAGGCGACCCGCGCAAGCAGGATTGCCGCCACCACCATCGGCAACCGGGCACGCAGCAGGCGACAGGCGCCGTTGCCCGGCGCCCTGGTGGGGGCGATCATCGAAGTCTCTCCGCAGGGACGGGGGAAGTCGCGCAGTGCCTGCGCGCCTGGGTCAGGGCACCAGGGAAACCTGGGTCGGCACCAACGCACCGAAGTCGTTGATGACGGTGATTGCAGCCTTCAACTCACCTGGTGGGCGCACGCTGACTCCCTCCAGCGCGAACTCGGCCTGCGAGAAGGGTGCGACCATGCCGCCGCCCTGCGTGCCCTCCTCCTTGCCATTGGCCCACAATCCGACACTGGCGAAGTTGACGTGATAGGGCGTGGGATTGTCTGCGCGCAGCAGCAGCCGGCCCGGCGCGGACTTCAGCGACCAGCGCACCTTCTGGTGCGCCAGTACCGGCTCGCCAGCCAGATTCGACGGGCGGTAGAACACCTTGATGCGGGTCCGGAAGGCGAACTGCAGGATGTTGGCAGTGCTGCCACCGGACTTCGGCGGAATCTCCAGCATGTTCAGCCAGTACAGCGTTTCGCGATCGTCGGGAAGCGAGGCGCCGGTGAACAGGATACGGGCGGTCTGCTGCTTCTTCGGGTCCAGGCGGAACACTGGGGGCGCGACCGCGAACGGCGCTTTGGCGGTGTCCGGCGTCGACTGGTCGTCGCCATCATCCAGCCATACCTGGACCAGTGCCGCGCGCTCGCCTTCGTTCATGAATTTGAGGGTGACTTCCTTGTCCTGCGCGGGGTAGACCACGCGGGTGCCACCGATCACCACCGACGCGTCGGCGGGCAGGGCGAACAGTGCGCCGAGCGCGAGGACGCCGACACAGAGCATGTGGTTGACGGAAAGCATGGGTCACCTCCAGGAGGGTGGTTCACAGGGACGCCGGCACAGGCCGGCGTCCCTGAGTGGCATCAGTTGTAGACAACCTTGTAGTTGACGTACGACTGCACGAAGCCGGGGGCAGCGGCACCGTTGACGGCGACGTACTGGCTGGCCATGTCGATTACCGCGGTGTTGTTGGCGATGGTCACCGGATCGGTCTTGAACGCCGGATCACGCAGGTCGACCACGGCGTTCTTGTACAGCACCTGGATCTGGGTATTTACGGCCGGCGCATTGGCCTCCTGGTTGCGCAGGTTGCCGTTGCCCGCATCCACCTGCCCGGCGGTTGGATCGAAGTAGAGCTCGGCGATCTTGCCGTTCTGGCAGGTACCCTGGCCCGGGCCGCCGATGACCAGCTGGAACGGGTGCAGGCCGGCGGTGTCGCCGGCCACAGCAAGCTGATTGGCCTGGACCGGGTCCATCGGCACCGTGATGTTGGTGGTGCCAATGGCGCCGGCGCCGCCTGAAATGGTGCAGGTCAGATCGGTGACCTCGCCGGTGAACTCGATGACACCCGAACCATAGGACTGGGCATTGGCGGCCGCAGCGGCCAGCAACAGGGTTGCAGCGGAAGCAATCGGGATGAGCTTCATGATGTTGAATTCTTCTTCGCAGGTGTGGTCCGCCCGAGGCGGCTGAGAGGCCCCGCCGTCGGGGAGGACGGCGGGGCCGGGAACGGGGGGACACCTGGGGAGAAGCGTCCTACCCGGCAGGCCAGTTCCCTGGCCTGCGGGAGGAATGCTAGGAATCGGGGGCGCTGGTCTCCATCGGACCGGGCCGAGTTTTCCGGCGTGGCCGCTCGCGGCCTGCGCGGTACCGCCTTACACACCATCCCGTTCGTCGTCGGCGGGGGCATGCAGGTGCCAGTGTCGACGCAGCTGGCTGCGGCGTCGCGGTGAAGCGAACAGGTAGTGATTCAGCAGTTCGAGAAAATGTGCCTGCGCGGCCGCGGGCAGCCGGGTGAAGTGCAGCAGCAGGGCAGTCAAACGGGGGTCGTCTCGAACGGGCACGTCATCACCGGGGCAAGGGAGTCATCACCGAGCCTAGGTGCACAGGCGGGCCGGTCCATCGGACCGGTCCGCAATCACTCCGAAGATCCCTCTCCAGCCACCCCCGCACGCGCATTCTGTGACGCCTGCACAAGACCATGCGCCAGCGCATACTCGAAAATGTCCGCGTCACGCTGCAATCCCAGCTTGCGCATCGCTGCTATTTTCTGTGTGCTGATCGTTTTCCGGCTACGCCCCACGCGATCGGCAATCTGCATCACGCTCAGGCCTTCAGCAAACATGCGCAGCACTTCCGACTCCCGCTTCGACAGAGCCTCGACATCCCGCGCTTCGCCATGCTCGCCGCCCTCGACGATCAGGCGCGCGATTTCTGCCGAGATGAACGATTGGCCGAGACTGGCGGCCAGCACTGCGGGCACCAGCTGCTCCAGGGGGTCGCTCTTGCTGACGATGCAGGACACCCCCGCCTGCTGGATCGAGCGCAGAACGAGCGGGCTTTCCATCCCGGTCAGCACCACCAGGCGCAAGGCCGGAAAGCGGCGCTGCAGGAACCTCAGCAACGTCACGCCATCCCCGTAGCGACCATTGGGCATGGAGAAATCGCAAACGGCCACGTCCACCGGCGTGCGGCTGAGCAGATCGACCAGCTCGGTGGAATCACGCACCAGCCCGGCGACGACCATGTCGGGGACGGCCTGCAGCAGATGCTCCATGCCGGCCAGCAGGACCGGGTGGTCGTCGGCCACGACGATGTTCAAAGGCATGCTCGCTTCCTCCGGTAATGGTGCAGCACAAAAGCGGCCGGATAGCGGCCGGCTGGCTTATAGTGGCCTGCATGATCTGCGGCAATATCTGCCGTTCCTAACACCATCAGGGTCATCCCATGTCCCATCCGATCATCCGCGTTGCCGTTGCCGACGACCATCCGGTCATCCGCATGGGCATCGAAGCTGCCATCGACGAAATCCCGACCCTGTCCTGCATCGGCGCGGTGGGCGACTCTTCTGCGCTGATCGCGCTGCTGGAACACTCTGCATGCGATGTAGTGGTGACCGACTATGCGATGCCTGGCGGCGCCTACGGCGATGGGTTGCAATTGCTTTCCCATCTGCGCACACATTTTCCCGACCTGCGCTTGATCGTCATGACCGGACTTGATCAACCGGCCATGATCCAGTCGTTGCACGCCAGCGGGATCAACCACATCCTGAGCAAGGCCGATGACACCAGCCACGTTCCGGCGGCAATCGCTGCTGCCTGGGCCAACCGCCGCTACCTGTCGCCGTCCATCGCCCAATTGTTTGCTGCTCGCGGACCCGCCCGCGCCGTCGCCGCACTGTCCCCTCGTGAGCATGAGGTTCTGGTGCTGTTCGTCTCTGGGTTGAGCATCAATGAGATTGCAACGCGGCTGGATCGCCGCAAGCAGACCATCAGTACGCAGAAGACGACCGGCATGGCCAAGCTCGGCATCGAAAGGGACGGGGATCTGTTCAAGTTCGCAAGCGAGCTGGGGCTGCGTACCGTCAGACCGGACGCGGGCTAGCCACACCCGCCTCATCCGTTCTTCTCCAGGCCCGCACGATAGGCCTCGATCAACAGACCGAGGTCGGCCAGCAACGCGTTCCTCTCGGCCTCAGGCAGGACTTGTTTCTCACGCAGCAGTCGCTCAGCGTCGCCGAAGCGCGCACCCAGCTGCTTTTCCCCCATCATCAACAACACACCCTTCAGTGCATGCAGCTGTTCCAGCAGGACCGCATCCTCGTGGTTCTCGCCTGCAGACCGCATCCGCTCCAGGTCGCGCGTACTGCTTTCCACGAACAGCGCGCGCAGCTTGAGCGGTTTGTCCTGTCCCGCTGGCGACGGCGCCTTTGGCAGGGACGGCAGCGGCTGCAGGTAGCGATCAAGCATCGCCAGCAGCCGGGCCAGATCCAGCGGCTTCAGCAACAGGTCATCAATGCCGGCGGCACGGCAGCGTTCCCGCTCGCTGGCCAGGGCAGTGGCAGTCACTGCAAGAATCGGCAGCGTCTCACCAAGGCCGCGCAATGCGCGTGCCAACTGGTAGCCATCGATGATCGGCATGTTGATGTCGGTCATCACGATGTCCCAGTTCCCTGACTGCCAACCCGCCAAGGCGACCTGGCCGTTCTCCACCGCGTCCACCAGGCAATCCAGTTCTTCCAGCTGCTGTTGGATCAGCTCGCGATTGACCGGATTGTCCTCGACGAGCAGGACCCGCCCGCGGGTCTGGCGGAGATGGGCCTTCGGCGGAACATCCTGCATCTGCGGCACAGGCAGGCGGTCTCCGCGCAGGGCCTGCAGCAGCGCCGGACTGACATAACAGGAGACATGCACCGCATCCTCACGCTGCTCGGGGGACAGCGGCCCCCTCGGATAGGCACGCACCACGCACGCGTGCCCCTGGAGCATTTCCTGCTCCTCGTTTTCAGTCCACGCACGGCGCTCGCCGAAGATCACCAGTGTGGACCCGGCTTCGCAGACCGGACCGGCCGCGGGCCGTTCGATCACCGTTGCTTCTGCCCCCCAGCGCTGCAGCAGCTGACCGATCTCCTGCCGCCACTCCTGCGCCGAAGAAAGCAACGTGATCCGGTGACCGGACAACGGCTTGTCCAGCGTTGGCGCGGCCTCACCTGGCCTCACTGGCACCTCGAGGGTGAACACGCTGCCAACGCCCAGCGTGCTCTGTACCTGGATCCGGCCACCCAGCAGCTGCGCCAGCTGCTGGCACAGCGCAAGGCCAAGTCCACTGCCCCCGTAGCGCCGCGACACGCTGGCATCGCCCTGCTGGAAGGGCCGGAACAGGGTGGCCACGTGGTCTTCGGACATTCCAATGCCCGAATCAACGACCTGCAGGCGCAGAAGCCGCTGTTGCGCAGTCCCGCCGCCAACGTCGGCGCGCACGGTAATGCGGCCAGAGGCCGTGAACTTCACCGCGTTGCTCAGCAGGTTGTTGAGGATCTGGCGGATGCGATGAACATCACCGATGAAGGTTTCTTCCAACGCCGGATCGATGGCGTAGTAGAGCTTCACATCCTTGCGCTGGGCTTCCGGGGCATACAGCAATGCCGCCTGCTCGATCAGCGGCCTCAGCGCGAATGGCAGTGGATCGATGTCCAGCTGCCCGGCTTCGATCTTCGAAAAATCCAGTACGTCGCTGATGATGGCCATCAGCGAATCAGCCGACATCCGGATCCGCTGCAGCCGCTCGTGCTGGTCAGGCTGCAGCGGTGAGCGTGCCAGCAGCTCAAGGTGGCCCAGCACGCCATTGAGCGGCGTGCGGATTTCATGGCTCATCGTCGCCACGAATGCGGTCTTGGCACGACTGGCGGCCTCAGCCGCCTCGCGCGCACGCTCTGAATCCTGGCGTGCCTGCTGCAGCGTATGCTGGAGTTCCACCTGCGCGGTTGCATCGCGCAGCGCACATACCCAGACCGCCTGATCGTGGTACTGCGCGGCGGCCAAGGCAATCTGCAGCTGGCGGGCATGCTCGGTACCTGCGTCCAGCGCCCAGTCGAACTCTCCCCCGCGGGCGGGAAGGCCACGCGCGTTGGCGATGAGCTGGGCGTAGAGCTCGGGAACGTCTCCGTCGTCGTCAGCGTCACCGCCAGCCAACGCCCGTGCCACCTGATTCTGCAGCAATGGCGCGCCGTCGCCCCGGCGCAGCAGGGCCAGGCCCACCGGCGCGGTGCCTATGATCGCCTGGCTCAGCGCTTCGCTCTCGTACACCCGCGAGGCATCCGCCAATGCTGGCGCGAAGACGCGGCGATCCATGCGCCACAACAGCATCCACAGCGCCGCCAGGATCAGCACAGCGGTAAATATCCGCAGCAGAATGGCCACGTGCTGCTCGCGCCAGAGATCTGACCAGCTGTAAAGATGGGTCAGCCGCCAGTCGACGCCTCGCAGCGAACCACTGACCAGGAAACGGCCGTCATGGTACTGACGCTGTCCAGCATCGGCACGCACGTTCACCAGCACGGAAGCCAGTGAGCCAGGCAACTGCGCAAGTGGCCCGCCGGCCAGCACCACGCGCCCTTCACCGGTGCTCACCACGTAGCTGCCAGGATCGGCCGCTTCCAGCCGGCTCTTGATATTGTCGATCGATTCGAATACAACGCGACGGAAGTACGGCGCATCTGAACGGGCCATGGTCATCACACCGATCAACGAGGTCTGCCCGTTGAGCGGATTGTCACCAAGGAAGGACACCAGGCGGCGCCCCTGCGCCGCGCTCACCACCGGTCCGGGCGTCGGCACCTGCCCGCGCACGGCCGACTCGGTCCGCATCAGTCGTTCGAACGCCTGTGCGCGGGTCGGCACCTGCAGCGTCTGCAGCAGCTGTGCTTCGTCGACCACGCCGGCCACCGCCAGCAGCCGCCCCTTGGGCTCATACGCGAACATCGTGACCGGCCTCTGGCTCTGCAGGGCGGTGACGGTTGCGGCGGTATACGCCGAATATTCGTGCAGCATGCCAAGGTAGGCCTCGAGTTCGGCCCGCGGCAACGGCTGCGACGGATTGCCCAGCACCAGCCACGGCACCGAAGCACGACCTTCGGCGCGTACCAGCAACTGCTGCCCTCCGCTCTGGAAAGCTCCCAGCAGCGGAGCACCCAATCGCCGCAGTTCATCCTGTTGATCGGTCCACAGCGCGTCGTTGGCGTTGATGCTGCTGGCATAGGCGCGGTCACGCTGGAACAGGAAGTAGTCCAGCGCGGACTGCGCTTCCTGGAAGGTCTGCCGCTCGCGCGAGTGGAACGCACCGATGCCACCGACCAGACTCGCCACGGCGGTCAGCACGATCAAGATGCTGATCAGTCCACCTCCACCGAACAGCAGCCGTCGCTGCAGCCTGCGCAGGGCCTGGATCTGGTTGGCGGGTGCGGCAGGTGCGACCGGTTGCATGGCATGTTCCCCTGGTGATGTCGTGCGCTGGCGCCCGTGCATGAATCTAGTCCAAGCCCTGCCCGCCCGCCAGCATTCGCGGCGTGGCGTGGACTGGCGCCAGCAGCGCCTGCAGCAGGGACTCCCCGGAGTAGCAGGATACGCGCCAGGTGCCTCCCCGTCGCTGGGCACGCAGTGGTCCATCGGCGCTCACCCGCACCAGGCACCGTCCTTCACACCAGCGCTGCAGTCCGGGCGTGGGCCCACGTTCGAATACCACCAGCGCGGCATCCATGTCGCAGTCGTCGTAGGCAAGCTGGGCAACATCGGCGATCACCTGTACCTGCGCACCCCAGGCCCGCAGGCGTCGGCTCAACTCGTCGCGCCACCCCGGTGCGGCCGATGCGAGGATCACGCTGCGCCCGGTCAAGGGCAGCGGCGAAACCCCGGCAATGCGTTCCACCGGCACGGAAAACGCGAACACACTGCCGACCGCCGGCGTGCTGCGCGCGTGGATCTCACCCCCCATCCGCTGGCACAGCTCCCGGCACAGGGACAGGCCAAGCCCGGAGCCTCCGAAACGGGTGATGATGCTGGCATCGGCCTGGACGTAGGGCTGGAACAGCCGCTCCAGCTGTGTCGGACTCAAGCCGATGCCCGAATCGGCCACCTCCACCTGCAGCGAAAGCGCCTCTCCCTCGCCATTCACCCGTACCCGCAGGTCGATACGACCGGACAGCGTGAACTTGACCGCGTTGCTGACCAGATTGCGCAGTACCTGCTCGACGCGGGCCTGCGGACCCTTTACCTGCCCCGGAACGGCCCCATCCACCGACAGATCGAGCACCAGCCCCTTGGCCTCGGCCAGCGGCGAGAACAGCACGGCGACACGCTCCAGCAGCACGATCGGCTCGAACACTTCTGCCTGCAGTTCAAGCTGCCCCGATTCGGCACGGGAGAAGTCGAGCACGTCGTTGATGATCTGCAGCAGCGAGTCGGCCGACTGGTTGATGCGGCGAAGGCGGGCCCGCTGGTCCTCGTCAAGCGAGGATCGCCCAAGCAGTTCGAGGTGCCCGAGGATGCCATGCAGGGGCGTGCGGATCTCGTGGCTCATCGTCGCCAGGAATGTCCCCTTGGCGCGGCTTGCCGCTTCGGCAGCTTCGCGCGCCTGGGCCTGCTGCTGCTCCAGTTCCACCCGCGCGCTCAGGTCACGCAACGCGCACAGTAATACATCGCGACCCTGGTAGGTAGCGCCCACGGCGCCGACCAGCAACTGCCGGGCAGATGTCTTGTTGTTTGCTGGGATCGGCAGTTCGAACTCCACTGGTTCGAGGGACGCTGCGGCGGCGGATTCGCACTCGGTGGCCATCTGTACCAGCTGCAGATACAGCGGTATGCCGCTGCGCTCTGCCGCCGCTGCATAGTGGCGCATCAACTCGTTCTGCAGGACGGCGCTGGCCTCCCGGCGGTCGATCAGGCACAGCCCGACGGGCGACAACTGGATAAGCGAGCGGCTGAGCTGCTCACCCTGGTAGACGCGCGCCGCACGTGCCAGCGCCGGGCCGAATATGCGCCAGTGCAGCCACGCAAGCAGCACCCACAGGCCGAGCATCAACCCGCCACCTGACAGCGCAGCCGCCAGGTAGAGGCGCCAGCCATCGCGGGCGATGTCCATCAGGCAGTACGTATTGATGAGCAACCAATCGGTACCGGCAATGGGCAGCGCTTGGTAGAAGCGCGGGCCCTGTCGCACCGCCATCACCGAATCGCCGCGCTGCTGGCTACTGCGCAGTGCGCGCGCGACGGATGCCAGAGGCAAGTCCTCGGCATCGGCCGTTCCGGCAACCACGCCACCATCGGCGGTTACCACGAACGAGGCACCTCTGTCCGCTACGGCCATCACCCGCGCCAAGCGGTGGGTTGGCTCCAAGGTCACGAACGTCCCGATCGCGCCCTTTCTGTCATGGGCCAGGAGCCGCACCGCAATGGCGGCTGCCCCAGTCACTGGATGGCGTACAAGGGCGATCTGCATCGGGCTTTCAAGCGTCTGCAGCGCGTGCGGGGCGTGCCCGCTCCGCACCGCCGGCTCCGACAGCTGCTGCAGATGCCGGAACAACTGCGCGCGATGCCCCGCGTTGGTCGCAGCCAGCAGGCGTTGTTCGGTCAGCCCGTCGCCCAGCACAAGAAACTGATGGCTGGGGTCGAAGAAGAAGCCACTGGCGGCCGTTTCCGCTTCCGTGTCCGAGGCGCTCAGCCGGCGTATCACCGACAACGAATGGGCCAACGTGAGATAGCGATCCAGGCGCGCCAAAGGCCAATGGTCGGTGCCTACACCCAGTACCATCTGTGGCGCGCTCTCCGGCCCAGCGTTGACGATCATCCGCTGGCCGCCGGCAAGGTAGCGCTGCCGTTCTGCCAACCGAGTCGCGGCATCGCTGTCCGGACGATGCCGCCAGGCGTACTCGGCCATGTTCAGCATGCGCTGGTGGGCAGCGTCGGCCGCGACCAGATGCGCCTCCACTGCGGCATGGGTGCGCTGCAGGGCTTCCAGTCGACGGGTCTGGAAGCCGCTGGCCTGCAGCAGGACCAGCGCGACCATCCCGGCAAGAATGGCAAGACTGAGCAGGCAGCCACCCCACAGCAGCACGCGGTGCTGATAGAGCCGCAGCGCGCTGACGTCGCAGTCCTCGTCGCCAGGGGGCTTGCGTCCACGCAACGTAAGTGGGAGGAAGGGGAACCAGTGCATGTGGGGGGCAGGCAGCGACACCGGCTCAGAACGACGCCGGCGGCCTCCTGGGTAACGGCCTGTGATGGGATCACGAGGCTATCGGCGCCCTGGGATCCTCCCCATAGGACCGGGCTGAGTTCTGTGGCTGATCACTCCAGGTGCTTGCGTTTCAACCGTGTATCGGCCAGCCCCACCGCCAGCAGCACGATGCTGGTCAGCCACCCAGCGGCCAGCAGGTGCATCCATGGCAGCACGAAGCCGAGCACGACCAGAGCCCCTGCCCCCACCAGGTGCGAGCGCGGCACGCGGCCGTAGACCGCCCGCTTGTACAGTGCGCTGCCCAGCAGGTAGATCAACGGCCCCGCTGCCAGCATCGCGGCATACGGCAGGGTCACCCTCGCCTCCGGTTCGTCCATCACCAGGTCGTTGCCGACGGCGGTGGCGATGATGCCGGCGATCAGCAGCGCGTGCACGTAGTGGAAGTAGGCGCCGATGCGGCCCGGGTCGTCGGAACGGGTGATGGTGTCGGTGGCGTCGCGGCTGGAGATGCCGAAGTACAGCCACCACATCGCGATCGTGCCGGCGAAGGTCGCCAGCACCGCCGACACCACCTCGCCACTCCAGTGCTCCACCTCGCTCAGCACGCCGCCGGTTGCCAGCAACGTCTCACCCAACGCGACGATCACGAACAACTGGCAGCGCTCGGCCAGGTGCCCACCTTCGATGGTCCACTCGCGGGTACGCGAACGGCCGAGGCCCGGAAACGCGAAGCCGAACATCGGCGAGATGTACTCGCAGGCGACCGCCACCGCCCACAGTACCAGCCGCGCATTGCCCTCGACCGCTGCACCGGCCAGCCAGAAGCAGGCCGAAACGCTGACCCAGGCCAGCATGCGCCTGAAGTTGGCGGCCAGCGGGTGCGCGCGCCCCACTTCCAGCAGCACGAACAGCGTCCGCCCCACCTGCATCGTGGCGTAGGCACCGGCGAATATCCAGGCGCGACCGGCAAAGGCTTCCGGGATGGACGAAGACATCAGCAGCGCCAGCAGCATCGTGACGAACAACAGGCCACGGATACGCGGCGCCTCCGGGTCGAACCAGTTGCTGACCCAGCACGCGTACTGCCAGCCAAGCCAGACCGCAAACCACAGCACCAGCGTCTGCAGCACGTCCAGCAGGCCCAGGTGGTGCAGCAGGTGGTGGCTGAGCTGGGTGACGGCGAACACATAGACCAGGTCGAAGAACAGTTCTTCGTAGGTCACCCGTGCATGATGGCCGTCGCGACGACGCAGGGCAGGAAGACGGGGCGTTGCCGGCATCACGGATCCTCGGTTCAGCGGCCCAGCCGCCAGAAGATGACACCGGCCACCAGCGCCGGCACGGCAAACACCAGCAGCAGGATCGGCAACTCCTCACGCACCGTATAACCCGCCCGGGACCCCCACCCACATGTTGGCCACCGATACCAGCAGCCAGGTGCCGATGAAGGCCGACCCCCACCCACATGTTGGCCACCGATACCAGCAGCCAGGTGCCGATGAAGGCCAACAGCGCCGTTGGCAGCTGCGAACCACCTGTGCTCCAGAGCCTGCCGAACAGCGCGAAGACGGCCAGCAGCAGGAACCCAGCGACGATCACCAGAAGCACGTGCATGGTCACTCTCCCCGATTGTGCAGTGCATCCTATCTGCGGCGGAGTATGCGCTGCAGAGGGTGATCATGGAATCACCTTCCCGGGGCGGCGAACAATGCCATTGACCGCCGCCGGGAGCCGGCGGGCGCCTACGCTGGGATAGCAGTACCGCTACTGAGACATGGCGCCTTATGGGTGCCATGAATTCTATGCGTGACGCGACGAAGAAGGCCCATGCTAGTTTCTGGGCCTCCTTCATCGGTGTCCTCCCATGCGCTTGCAGACCCTCGCCATCACGCTCGCTGCCCTGCTTCCCGCTGCGGCTTCTGCCGCCGAGCCGACGCTTCCACAGCTGCGTGCCTACACCGTGGATGCCTCCTGGCTGCAGCCGATGGCGCCGCTGCAGATTGCCGACCACACCTGGCAGATCGGCACCGAAGACCTGACCGCGCTGCTGGTGCAGACGCCGCAGGGCGCGGTACTGCTCGACGGCGGCATGCCGCAGATGGCCGACCACTTGCTGCGCAACATGAAAGCGCGCGGCGTTGCGCCGCAGGATCTGCGCCTGATCCTGCTCAGCCATGCCCACGCCGATCACGCCGGCCCGGTTGCTGCGCTAAAGCGCAGTACCGGTGCGCAGATCGTCGCAAATGCCGAATCTGCGGTGCTGCTGGCACGTGGCGGCAGCAACGACCTGCACTTCGGCGACGACATCACCTATCCGCCGGCAACGGCGGACAGGATCATCATGGACGGCGAGGTGGTCTCGCTCGGTGGCGTCGACTTCACCGCGCACTTCGTGCCCGGCCATACCCCGGGCAGCACCGCCTGGACCTGGACCGACACCCGGGGCGGCAAACCAGTGCGCATGGTCTATGCCGACAGCCTGAGTGCGCCGGGCTATCAGCTGCAGGCCAACCCGCGCTACCCGCACCTGATCGAGGACTATCGCCGCAGCTTCACCACGGTGCGCGCCCTGCCCTGCGACGTCCTGCTGACTCCGCATCCCGGCGCCAGCGGCTGGAACTACGCAGCGGGCACATCGGCAGGAGCCAAGGCAATGACCTGCCAGGACTACGCCGACACGGCCGAACGCAATTTCGACGCGCAGTTGAAGAAGCAACGCGAAAAGCAGCGTTGACCAGGCGCGGCGTTGACCCGCCGTTGGCCGGAATATGGCCTTCCACCACATAGCCACCGATCTCGGCGGTATGGCAGGACGCCTTGCCGGCCGGTACGCCGAGGCGCTGCTTGACCGGATGCAGTTCCTCGGATGGCCACCCTACAACGCCAAGGGCTGGACCCGGATGGTGCCGGTGCTGCTGGATGGCAGCATCGTGCTGAGCGACAACGAGCAATTGTAGGATCGGCGCCTACGCGGGCACCTCGACCTGCGCGCGCATCCGTACCGGAATGGATTTCGCCGCGGGCGTGCCGCTGATCCGATCGTGGTAGTCCAGCGGCAGTAGCGGGTTCAACTCCGGGTAGTAGCCCGCCAAAGCACCGCGCGGCATCGGATAGTCAAGCACGGTCAGGCCTTCGATGCGCCGCGTCACGCCATCGTCGCTGATCGTTTCCAGGCTCACCAGGGCTTCCTTGCCGAGCCCGCGCGCCAGACGGTCTTCGATGTTCATGAACACCACCATGCGGTCGTTGTACACGCCCCGGTAGCGGTCGTTGTAGCTGTAGATGGTGGTGTTGTACTGATCGTGCGAACGCACCGTGGCCAGCCGCAGCATCTCCGGGTCATCGACTACCGTGTTCACTTCCAGGCCCGGCATGACGAGGATGTTCGCCTTGCCGTTCGGGGTCGGCCACACGCGTCGGCGCGGTGGAATATCCAGATGGAAGCCATGCAGTGCCTGGATGCGCTCGTTGAAGCCGGCATAGATGTCCGGATAGACGGCGGCGATCAGGTCACGGATCGGGCCGTAGTCGTGCATGTACGCGGCCCAGTCCACCTTGCTGTCCGGCAACGTTGCCATCGCCATCCGGCAGACGATCTCCACCTCCGGCAGCACGTGGTCGCTGGCCGGCTCCAGCACGCCGCGCGACGCCGTCACGTTGGACATCGCATCTTCGATGGTGACGAACTGCTCGCCCTTCGGCGTGCGGATCCACTCCGAGCGCGCCACCACCGGCAGGATCAGCGCGTCGCGACCGTGCACAAGATGCCCCCGGTTGAGCTTGGTGGCGATGCCCACGGTCAGTTCCAGTCTGCGCATGGCCTGGTAGGCGCGCTCGGTATCGGGCACGGCATGGATGAAGTTGCCGCCCATGCCGATGAACACCTTGGCACTGCCATCGAGCATCGCCGCGATCGACTCGACCACATGGTGGCCGTGCTCGCGCGGCGGATCGAAACCAAACACCTGCTGCACGCGATCCAGGTAGCGCGCCGTGGGCTTCTCGTCGATGCCGACGGTGCGGTCGCCCTGCACGTTGGAATGGCCACGGATCGGACCGATACCCGCGCCCGGCTTGCCGAAATTACCGCGCAGCAACAACAGGTTGGCCACCTGCTGCAGCAGCCGCGACCCCTGCTGGTGCTGGGTCAGGCCCATGCCATAGCAGATGACCGTCGCCTGCGAACGGATGTAGATCTCCGCGCAGCGCCGGATCTGTTCCTGCGCGATGCCCGACACCCGCACGATCTCATCCCAGTCCTGCGCCAGCACGTCCTCGCGCAGCGCCTCCAGGCCAACGGTGTGTTCAGCCAGGAAGGCATGATCCAGTACTGACTCACCCTGTGCCTCGCGCTCGAACATCACCTTCATCATGCCCTTGATCAGCGCCAGGTCGCCGCCGATGCGGACGTGCACGAACTCGCTGGTGATCTCGGTGGAACCAAACGTGGCCATCTGCACCACGTCCTGCGGTTCGGTGAAGCGGATCAGGGCACGCTCCGGCATCGGGTTGACCGCCACGATCGGCACGCCGCGCTTGCGCGCTTCCACCAGGTTGCTCATCATCCGCGGCGAGTTGGTGCCGGTGTTCTGGCCCATCACGAAGATCGCCTCGGCGTGTTCGAAGTCGTCCAGCACGATGGTGCCCTTGCCCACGCCTATCGCCGGTGGCAGGCCACGGCTGGTCGGCTCGTGGCACATGTTCGAGCAGTCCGGGAAATTGTTGGTGCCGAACTCGCGCACGAAGATCGAATACAGGAACGCCGCCTCGTTGGGCGTGCGGCCGGAGGTGTAGAACTCGGCCTGGTCGGGGTTGTCCAGCGCCTGCAGATGACGGCCGATCAGCGCGAACGCCTCGTCCCATTCGCACGGCACGTAGTGATCGGTGGCGGCGTCGTAGCGCATCGGCTCGGTCAGCCGGCCCTGCTGCTCCAACCAGTAGTCGGTCTGCGCCATCAGCTCGGTGACGGTGTACTGAGCGAACAGCTCACGGGTCACCCGGTGCTGGGTCGCTTCCCAGGCCAGGGCCTTGGCACCGTCCTCGCAGAATTCCAGCTTTTTGCGGTGGTCGGCATCGGGGAACGCGCAGCTGGGGCACTTGAATCCGCCCGGCTGGTTCATCGCCAGCAGCGCCTTGGATCCTTTGCCGATCACGCTCTGCTGCAGCAGCACCTTGGCGGTCGCACCGGCGGCCCCCCAGCCGCCTGCCGGTTGGTTGTAGGGCTTGTAACGCGGCGGCTTCTGTTCGGACATGGTCGGGAACCTGCGTTGGTGGAGTGCCTGCCTGCAGTGCCGGGACCACGCCCGGCTGCCGTGGCCAGTCAAGCACGCCGGCCACCTCGGCGCCATAGCCCGGCTCGGGTACAGCAGCCTGCCATGGCAACGGTTACCGCCGCGTCTTCACTGGATGGCTGCGCTATCCTCCGGGCGTAGCCTGCCCTTCTGCTTTGCCCAGGATGTGCCGCATGCCCGGATCGACGTTGCCTTCGCCCCCGCCCGCCGGCACGGCCCTGCGCACGCTGCAGCGCTGGCGCAGTACGGGGCAGGAGCAACGGGTGGATACGATCGCTGAAGAAGTGCCGGTGGCGATGCGTTACAACGGCGCGGCCTTTGCGGTGATGATGGCCACGCCGTGCGACCTGGAGGATTTCGCGCTGGGCTTCTCGCTCAGCGAAGGGTTGATCGAGCGTCCTGATCAGTTGCTGTCCATCCAGCTGCAGCCACAACTGGAGGGCATCGAACTGAATATGAGCGTTTCTGCCGACGCACCCGGCGCTGCACTGGATCCGGACAACGGACGCCTGCTGCCGGGTCGCGGCGGCTGCGGGTTGTGCGGTGCACGCCAGCTGGAGGACGTGCTGCGTTTGCTGCCTCCGGTAAAAGACCGCCGCTCCTATCAGACGGCCGCACTGCAGCGGGCATTGGCTGGGCTGGCCCTGCGCCAGCCGATGAATGCTGCCAGTGGTTCGACCCATGCAGCGGCCTGGGCCGATGCCAGCGGCCGCATCGGCTGGGTGCGCGAAGACGTCGGCCGCCACAATGCGCTGGACAAGCTGATCGGTGCACTGCACCACAACGAACACAGCATCGCTGGCGGCCTGCTGGTGGTGTCCAGCCGTGCCAGCTACGAAATGGTCAGCAAGGCGGCGCGCGCCGGTGCCAGCGTACTGGCCGCCGTCTCGGCCCCCACTGCGCTGGCAATCGACCTGGCCCGCAGTGCCGGCCTGTGCCTGGTAGGCTTCGCCCGCGAAGGGGGATTCAACGTGTATACCCACCCGGAGCGGCTGCAGGGGGATGGCCTGCACGGGCATCCGCCTGCTTGATGGTGCCCTCAGCGTTCAGCGCCGCCATCGACGCGCCCTGCCGCTGTGCGTGGCCCTGGCGGGCGCGATCCTGCTGCTGTCCGCTTCGCTGTACCTGCCATTGAAGCAATCGCTGCTCTGGCACGGCGCTGCCACCGCCTGCGGGGGGATGCTGGCCACCGCACATCTGCGCAACCGGCGGGCGCTGGGGACTAGCCGCTCTGCTCGAACACAGCCGCCACCCAGTCGATGAACACCCGCAGCCGCGGCGATGGCGTGCGGTTGCGCAGATAGACCAGGCTGACCGGGCTCGGTGTGGGTGGCATCCCGGGCAACAGCTCCAGCAACTGCCCGCACGCGATGTAAGGGTCCATCCGGTAACGCGGTGCCTGGATGATGCCCAACCCGGCCAACGCGGCACCGAGGAAGGCGTCGGCACCGGACACCCGCACGCGTGCCGGCAGTGGCACTTGGCGAACCTGCCCACCCTGCTGAAACTCCAGCGGAATGAGCTGGCCGGTGGCGCTGGAACGGTAGCCGACCATCTGGTGTCCCGCCGCCAGCGATGCGATGTTCTCCGGCCGCCCGTGTGCCTGTACGTAAGCGGGCGACGCCACCGTGACCTCGCGCAGCAACGCCAGGCGCCGTGCGGCCAGATCGCTGTCGGCCAGGGCGCCCACGCGGATGGCCCCATCCACCCCCTCGCGCAGCAGGTCGACATAGCGGTCGCCCTCGCTGACCTCCAATTCGATGTCCGGGTATCGCTGCAGGAAATCCGGCAGATGCGGAAACAACAGGTGGCGCCCCAGCGTACCGTGCACCTCGATGCGCAGCGGCCCGCGTGGCGGCACGTCACGGAATGCAGCTTCGGCATCGTCCATGTCCGCGATCAGGCGCAGACAGCGGCCGTAGAAGGCCTCGCCTTCCAGCGTCGGCACCACCACGCGCGTGGTCCGGTGCAGCAGGCGCACGCCCAGACGCTGCTCCAGTGCTTTGATCGCGTCGGTCACCGTAGCCCGCGGCAGCCCCAGGTCTTCGGCGGCACGGCTGAAGCTGCGGCGCTCGACGATCCGCACGAACGCACGCAGGGCGGTGAATCTGTCCATTGTTCGGGCAGCCGGATGATATTTCCGGATTATCCATGATTATCCGCGACGGCGGAGAGACGAAGATGGCCGTGCGCCGTGCCGGCGCGCCCTTCTGGAATCCGCCATGACTTCCTCTGCTTCCCGCTCTGTCGCCCTGGTCACCGGGGGCTCCCGTGGCATCGGCGCTGCCATCTCGCGCCGTCTGGCCGCCGACGGCCATGCCGTGGTGATCAACTACGCCGGCCGCCGTGCTGAGGCCGAAGCACTGGCTGCCGAATTGACCGCCAGCGGAGGGCATGCCATCGCCCTGCAGGCCGATGTCGCCGACCCGCAGGCGGTGCACGCGCTGTTCGACGCCATCGAGGCAAGCTTCGGTGGCCTCGATGTGGTGGTCAACAGTGCAGGCGTGCTGCAGCTGGCCGCCCTGGCCGACAGCGATGATGCCCTGTTCGACCGCGTGATCGGCATCAACCTCAAGGGTGCATTCAACGTGCTGCGCGAGGCCGCGCGGCGCGTGCGCGACGGTGGCCGCATCGTCACCCTGTCCACCAGCGTGGTTGGCATCAAGCTGGAAAACTACAGCGTGTATGCCGCCAGCAAGGCCGCGGTGGAGACCATGGGCGCGATTCTCAGCAAGGAACTGCGTGGGCGCGGCATCACCGTGAACGCAGTGGCGCCCGGGCCGACCGCCACCGATCTGTTCCTGGACGG
Source organism: Stenotrophomonas sp. TEPEL (assembly GCF_004348785.1). Classification (NCBI taxonomy): domain Bacteria; kingdom Pseudomonadati; phylum Pseudomonadota; class Gammaproteobacteria; order Lysobacterales; family Lysobacteraceae; genus Stenotrophomonas; species Stenotrophomonas sp. TEPEL. The sequence goes on along the minus strand of NZ_QQXJ01000001.1, from coordinate 1,914,448 downwards.
GAAGTCGCCGGAACTGATCGATCGGCTGGCGAAGATGAATCCGTTGGAGCGGCTGGGTACGCCGGAAGACATCGCCGGCGCGGTGGCGTTCCTGGCCGGTGCCGATGGCGGCTGGATCAATGGCCAGGTGCTGCGTGCCAATGGTGGGATGGTGTAGCAGCGTGCCAACCAAGGTTGGCATCTACCAAGGGCGCTGCAATGCGGTGTGCGCGGTTCCGGTAGACGCCAACCTTGGTTGGCGCCGCCCCTCAACCGCCGGGCATGGCCCGGCGCTACCGTGGGTGTTACCGGGTCATCGAATACGGTGCCTGCGCGCCCTGCCCCGGCCAGTCCTTGTTCGGTTCGGCCTGCATGGTGAAGTGCAGCTCGCCACCGGCCAGGATCTCATCATGGCGCAGGAACGTGCGCTGCAACGGCGTGCCGTTGAGGGTCACGCTGCCGACATAGGTGTGCTTGTCGTCCAGTCCTTCGGCCACGATGGTGAAGGTCTTGCCGTTGGGCAGCCGCATTGCGGTCTTCGGCAGGAACGGGCGGCCGAGGATGTACTCGCCCGAGCCCGGCGCTACCGGGTAGAAACCCAGCGCGGTGAACACGTACCACGCCGACATCTGGCCCACGTCATCGTTGCCGGCCAGGCCATCGGGCCGATCGGCATACTGTGTGTCCATGATCTGCTTCAGGCGTGCCTGGGTGCGCCACGGCTGGCCGGCATGCGCGTACAGGTAGGCCACATGGTGGCTGGGCTCGTTGCCATGCGCATACCAGCCGATCAGGCCGGTGATGTCTTCCATGTGCTCGAAGACGGCCGGATCGACCTTCGCGTTGAACACTTCATCCAGGCGCGCCAGCAGCTTGTCACTGCCACCATGCGCTGCGGCAAGGCCGGCCACATCCTGCGGCACGTACCATGAGTACTGCCACGCGTTGCCTTCGGTGTAGTCGGTGCCGTAGCCACTGGCGCTGGGGTCGAACGGCGTACGGAAGCTGCCATCGCGCTTGCGCGCCCGCATGAAGCCGGTGTCCTTGTCGAAGGCGTTGCGCCAGTTGCCCGCGCGTTTGTCGAAGGTTGCGGCCACATCGGTCTTGCCCATCGCCTGCGCCATGCGCGCGATGGTCCAGTCATCGAATGCGTATTCCAGCGTCTTGCTGGCCGCTTCACCTTCTTCGTCGATCGGCACGTAGCCCAGCTCACGGTACTGCGCGATGCCATCGTACGGGCCGTAGTTGGCGGTCTGCACCATCGCCTTCAGCGCCTTGTCGGCATCGAAGCCACGGATGCCCTTCACGTAGGCATCGGCGATCACCGGCACCGCGTGGTAGCCGATCATGCACCAGTCTTCCAGACCGTGGAACGACCACACCGGCAGCATGCCGTAAGGGCTGTGCTCATGATGGGCCAGCATCGAATTGACGAAATCGCTGTTGCGCTTCTCCGGCTGCACCAGGGTCAGCAGCGGATGCAGCGCACGGTAGGTATCCCACAGCGAGAACGTCGAATAATTCGTATAGCCCTTGGCCTGGTGCACGGCATTGTCGGAGCCGCGGTACTGGCCGTCGGTATCCATGAACAGCGTCGGCCCCAGCAGCGTGTGGTACAGCGCGGTGTACGCGCTGCGACGCGCGTGTTCGGGTGCATCGATATCCAGCACCGACAGCGCCTGCGTCCATTCCTGCCGCGCCTGCGCGCGCACACGGTCGAAATCGAAGTCGGCCACTTCGGCATCGAGATTGGCGATGGCGCCCGCCTCGCTGACCGGCGAAATGGCCACCTTCACCACCAGCGGTGCATCCAGCTTGCCGAAGTCGAAGGTGCCCACCAGCTGCCGCCCCTCGATCTGCGCGCGCTGCGCCGGGTCCTTCTCGCCCGGGGGCGCAAAGCCCTTGTAGACGATGTCCTGTTCGGTGTTGTGCAGCGCGTGACTGGCCAGCGGCCGCGAGAAGCGCATCGCGAAGTACAGCTGGCGACCGGCGGCCCAACCGCGGGTCTCGCGGAAACCGGTGATAGTGCCATCGCCGCGCACGCGCACCCGCGACCACAGGATCTTGCCCGGGTAGTCGTACATGCTGGTGCGCATGTCCAGCAGCACCTTGGCCTCGGTGCCCTTCGGGAACGCATAGCGATGCACGCCCACGCGTGCGCTGGTGGTCAGCTCGGCGCGCACTTTGTAGTCGTCCAGGGTGACCGCGTAGTAGCCCGGCTCGGCCTTCTCGTCGTCGTGGCGGAAGCGCGAGGCGTAACCGCTGCGTGGCTTTTCGGGGTCGCCGCGCTCCAGGCCAGGGTTGCCGGTGAACGGCATCAGCAGGATATCGCCCAGGTCGGAATGACCGGTGCCGGAAAAGTGCGTGTGCGAGAAACCGACGATGCTGCTGTCGTCGTAACGGTAGCCCGCCGCCCAGCCGTAGGCCTTCTCGCGCGGCTGGATGCGCGTGTCCGGGCTGAGCTGGACCATGCCGAACGGCACCGTTGCGCCGGGGTAGGTATGCCCCTCACCGCCGGTGCCAATGAAGGGATCGACCGAGGCATAGGCCTTGTCGGCGGCGGTCTTGGCCGGGGCGGCCGTAGCCAGGCCGGAGGCGAACATCGCCGCGGCGGCGACAGCGATCAGGAGACGACGGTCCAGCGTGGGCATCGGCATTTGGATCGATTTAGGTGGTGGTCAGATCCTAGCACCGGGGTGACGGTGTCGCATGCTGCAGTGCGGATGCCGCCTTCAACGCATGCGTCTGCAACCGATTGGATGGATCGACACTGGAATTGAAGGGATGCTGCCAAGGCTGGCAGGCCCATTTCGATGCGAACGCGCAAGCGGTTGTCGGAATGGGCACTACCGAGAAAAAATCAGCCCGTAATTGGAGACTTTCAGATGCAATGCTTGGTGGAACAGACCGCCAATGCGTGTGCAGGATATCCGCGCAGCGCGAACACCGCTGCCGGGTGTGGAACCCCGGAATGAGCTACGAGAGCTGCTTGCCGTGACTGCGGCGGGCGGTGCGCGGCGGCCGCATGGCCCTCCGGCTTTTCTCGTAGCTCAGCCGAAGTTCCAACCCCGCACCGCCCGCCACCCTTGCGGTGGCCACGTCCCCTCAAGGAGCCATCGCATGTCGCATGAACCGCCCATCCTGACCCCGGAAATGGAATCCCTGTTCTTCCGCATCGAACACGCCCTGAACACCGCCGAGGCATGGCGATGATGATCGGCGAGAACGAACCGGCCGACCCGCAGGCGCATCTGCGCCCGGGCTACAGCCTGCAGAAGATCACTGTTGCGATGATGGCGTTGAGCCAGCATGGCCGGCGATTGCTGCATGAACTGCGCGAGCAGCATGTGCGGGTGACGCTGCATTGAAGCGGACATCGCCGGGGAAATAAGCCGAGCGTGGCTCGGCTCCATGAAGGCCACTGAAGAGGCCACTCAATCAGGCAGCGCGCTCTGCAGTGTGGAGAGATCTGCCGCATCCACCGGCCGCACCACGCGCGCCACTTCCGTGCCATCACGCAACAGGATCACGGTCGGCCACAGCTTCACCTGGAACGAGCGGCCCAGTGGCTTGCCCTTGCCGTCTTCGACCTTCCAGTGCGGCAGATCATGTGCCTCGACGAAAGCCTGCAGTGCCGGTTGCGCAGCCTGGCAGTGGCCACACCACGGTGCACCGAATTCCAGCAACAGCCAACCGGCCTGCGCATCCACCTCCGCGCGGGCCGGCTCGGCTGCCACATGGTCACGCATGAAGGGCATGCCGGTTACGCCTGCAGCGTGCGCTGGATGTCCTCCAGCGGCGCGTTGGTAAGATCCTTGGCGATGTCGGCCAGCAAGCGAGACTGCGTCTCCTTGTGCAGCAACGGACGGATGCGGCCCAGCGTGGTGGGATCGGCAATCAGCACCAGATGCGCATAACGGTTGTTCAGCGCGTCTTCATTGAGCTGCTCGGCCACCTGCTTGGCGAAGGTCGCCTCGTTGAGCTGCGAGATCGACATGTCCTTGGGCACCGCACCGGATGGCCCCTGACCGGACACACCCTGTTCGCTGATGTCCTGCAGGCGCAGCTCGCCTTCCTGTTTCAGGGTGAGCTTGTGCTCGTTGCCGACGTTGGTGAACACGCGGGCCGAGCCACCATCGGCGACGATAACCAGGGTGCCTTCGGGAATGCGACGGGTCATGCGTTACTCCTTGCGTTGGTTCGTGACCACCGTAAAAGCCGTGGCGTGAGCGAGGCGAGCACAACATGTTCATTCGATGTGCGTGGGTCATGTGCATGAACAGGCATCATGGAACGCTGCGTTCGTACTGGCGCGATTCTCGGCACGCTCACACTGTAATCGTTATCATGAACGCATGATCGACACGACCCACTGCATGCCAGCACCTGTTGCTGGCCTGCGGGAAGCACTGCCGACCGGCGCTTCGCTTTCCATCATTGCCTCTCCCTCGCCTTTCCATCGCCTCGCGCTGGATCCCGGCGGATGACGCCTGCGGGCCCTGCCCCGCCTGTTCCTGCGCCTGCCCGACCCGCGCGTGCGCTGACACGTAATCGGACCCATCCGTTCGTCCTGCATGTCGCTCTGCGTTCTGGCAGCGGGCAATGCGTGTTGCGTGCGCGGCGTTTCATCGCACACACCTTTCGCCCCCTTCCGGGCCTTCCATCCGATGCCCCTGCGCCTGCTGCGCCAGCATCGCCGTTTCCGAATTCCGGGACATTCGTACCGCCCATTCCAACGCCATTTCCATTCTTCCAAGGGAGTCCCCATGCAGGACAACTCCGATGCCCATGCCCATTTCGGCTGGTTCAAACGCCGCCGCCATCTGAAGGTCGACGAGATCACCGTTGTCGACAAACCCATGCTCAAGCGCGCCGTCGGCGCCGCTGCACTGGGCAATGCGATGGAATGGTTCGACTTCGGTGTCTATGGCTATCTTGCCGTCACCATCGGCCAGGTGTTCTTCCCCTCCAGCAATCCCACCGCGCAGGTGATCGCCGCGTTCGCCACGTTCACGGTGGCCTTCCTGGTCCGCCCGCTGGGCGGCATGGTCTTCGGGCCCCTGGGCGACCGCTACGGGCGCCAGAAGGTACTGGCCTTCACCATGATCATGATGGCACTGGGTACGTTCGCCATCGGCCTGATTCCCTCCTATGAACGCATCGGCATCTGGGCGCCGGTGCTGTTGCTGCTCGCGCGCGTGGTGCAGGGCTTTTCCACCGGCGGCGAGTACGGCGGCGCGGCAACGTTCATTGCCGAGTACTCCACCGACCGCAACCGCGGCCTGATGGGCAGCTGGCTGGAGTTCGGCACGCTGGGCGGCTACATCGCCGGTGCCGGTACGGTGACTGCGCTGCACATGCTGTTGAGCAGCGGGCAGATGCTGGACTGGGGCTGGCGCATTCCGTTCCTGGTGGCCGGCCCACTCGGCCTGCTGGGCCTGTACATGCGCATGCGGCTGGAGGAAACGCCAGCGTTCCGCGCGTTCGCCGAAGAGGCCGAGAAGCGCGACCATGAGCGCCCCGGCCTGGTCGACCTGTTCCGCGTGCACGGCCGCCAGCTGATCGTCTGCATGGGGCTGGTGCTGGTGTTCAACGTAACCGACTACATGCTGCTGACCTACATGCCCAGCTATCTGAGCGTGACCATGGGATATGCGGAGAGCAAGGGCCTGCTGCTGATCATCATCGTGATGCTGGTCATGATGCCGTTGAACATCGTGGGTGGCCTTTTCAGCGACAAGCTGGGCCGGCGGCCGATGATCATCGGCGCCTGCATCGCGCTGCTGGTGCTGGCTGTGCCGAGCCTGCTGCTGGTGGGCAGCGGCAACGACTGGCTGATCTTTCTCGGCCTGATGCTGCTGGGCCTGGCGCTGGTGTGCTTCACCAGTTCGATGCCATCCACGCTGCCGGCACTGTTCTATACGCCGGTGCGCTACAGCGCGCTGTCCATTGCGTTCAACGTATCGGTGTCGCTGTTTGGTGGCACTACGCCGCTGGTGACCGCCTGGCTGGTGGAGCGCACCGGCGATCCGCTGGTACCGGCCTACTACCTGATGGCCGCAGCAGTAATCGGCCTGATCACGATGATTTTCGTGAAGGAAACCGCCGGCCTGCCGCTGCGTGGTTCGCCGCCGGCCGTGGGCTGCGACAAGGAGGCGGCCGCGCTGTTGAAGAGCGATGCACCGGTCACGGTGGACCGCGCCCTGCCGTCGTTGCCGGACGTGGCCGAACCGGAACAGGTGACCCCGGCCTGACTGGCCGGGGTGGCGCCAGGCATTGCCTGGCGCTGCCGGGTGCCCAGCGCTAGTCGACGCGGGCCAGCTTGCCCGGGGTCCAGCGCAGGGTCCAGACATAGTCGCCATCCGGCGGGCAGACATGCTTGTAATCCACGACATCGCACGTGCGTGCACCGGCAGCGACCTTGAACGCGACGATGATGCGGTCACCTTCGATCCTGATGGAGTGCACCGCACCAGGAATCTGCTCACCCGCGTCATCGCCGTAGCCTGAAGCGCGGATGGCGGCGAAATCCTCTGCCTCCACCGGCGACAGACTCTTCGGGTTCTCCTGGCCACGCGGGTCGTTCCTGCTCAACGCGGTCATCACCGCCACGACATTGCTCTGCGCGAACGAGCCACCGGTATAGGTCGATGTGTAGAGATGGATGACCTCTGCGCGGCCATCACCGTCCAGATCGGCAACGGCGGTCCACACGGGACGGAAATCACTCTCGATGTCATCGCCTGGGATACGCCGCAGCGAAGCTTCGGCTGCGTGGAACGCCTGTACCAGGCTCGGCGGCGATGTCTGCGATGCCGCAGATGCCGCAGATGCCGGGCCACCGCCCACCATCGCGCAAAGCGCCAATGCGGAAGGCAGCAGGACGGGATGAAAAAATGCAGGTCCGTGCATGGTGTTCTCCTTGGTGATTCGTTGCGTGCATACACCTGGCATGGCATGGCCTGGCGCTGCCGTTGATGCGGACTAGTCGGCGCGGGTCAGCTTGCCCGGGCTCCAGCGGTACACCCAGACATGCTGACCTTCCGGCGGGCAGGCCACCTTGCCACGCACGCACAGCTTTGAACTGCGGGTGCTGTTGAAGGTCACGCGGATGCGGTCACCGTCCATGGTGATCGTTTCCATTTCGCCGGGGATATGCACGCTGGCGTCATCGGCGTAGCCCGAGGCGCGGATCAACGCGTAGGTTTCGTCGTCATAGGCGGATTTGCCGGGTGACGTAGCCTGGCCCCGCACATCACCTTCGGCCAGCGGGGTCATCACCACCAGCTCGTTGAGCTGCATCGCGCTGCCGGTCTGGGTCGCGGTATAGAGATAGATGATCTCCGGGCGGCCGTCGCCATCGAGGTCGGCATTGCCGGCCCACAGCGGGCGGTAGTCGTACTGGCTGTCGGTGCCCGGGTGCAGGCGCAGCGATGCCTCGGCGGTGCGGCGTGCCTTGTCGTAGCTCATCGGCTCGTTCGGCGCCTCGACCTTGGCATCGGCCGGCGTTGCATCCTGGGCCAGCAGCGGTGCCGCCACCGTCAATGCCATGGCCGCCACCAGCGCGCGCAGGCCAGTGGCCTGCCAGTGCTTCCGCTCGTACATCCGTGTTCCTCGATCAATGAATCTGCGGGCTCGGATCATCGCACAGGCGGGCCGGCAAGCGGCGTACTGTCGGCATGCAGTTCCATCGCGCGCATGACGATGGGCTTTGCCCAGTCCGGGGTGTGCAGCAGCTCCACCACCGACACCGGATACTGCAGGCCATGGCGATCCAGCGCCAGCACCGGCAAGGGGGCAACACGCCCATAGCGATCGGCCGGCGCGCTGTTGTCATACACATGCAGTTCGGCCAAGTGCGGCATCAATGCCAACAGGTTCTCGCGTGCGGAATCGAAGCGTGCGCGGATCTTGTCCTGCGGGATGTCGTGGCCACCGCCAGCAACGCGGGCCGCCACGCGAGCAACATGCAGTTCGACGGTGGCCAACCCGCAGAACCAGATCGCCACGTCATGCTGGCTGCAGGCCTCGCGCAACAGGCGCGGAATGGTGTTGCCACCCAGGGTGGTTTCAAAGGCGAAGTCACTGCCGTCGGCGATCGCCTGGCGCAGCCGTCGTGCACCCTCCTGCCACGCTTCAGCGTTGGCGTCGGCCAACGGCCAGCCCGCCTCCACCAGGCGCCGGGTGAAGCTGTCCGGGTTGTACCAGCCCAGGCCGTCGGCCTCCAGCCAGGTGCCGAGCAGCGAACTCTTGCCGGCGCCATTGACGCCGGCCAACGCCAGGATCCGCCCCATGATTCAGAGCGGACGGCCGAGCGCGACCTTGTGGCCGCGGCGGATCGGCTTGCCCATTACCTTGCCCAGCCCCTCACCCTGCTGCAGCCCGGCCAGCGCCTGGTCGAACTCGCTGCGCAGGCGCGACAGCACGTCGCTGCGCTCTTCAGTGTCGCTGCCGCTGGCCTTGGCCAACAGCTCCTGGTAGGTCTTGATGTCCACGATCACCGCCTCGGGGTGATTGTGGTTGGTGATGACCAGCGCCTGCTTCTCGCGCACGGTGCGCATCAGGCTGGGCCAGCCACGGGTCTTGACCGAGGATGCCGGGGCCTTGTCGAGGCCGGGCAGGTCGAGCGGGAGAGTCATGGCACGGCTCCAGCGGAAGGATATGCGGCCACTATACCCAATTTGGCCAAATTGGGGATTAATGGACCCTCTTGGGCTGCCTGCCCTCCACCGGCCTGGATCTACGGCTCGTCCAGCGCCTCGAAACGCTCGGCCAGATGGTCGATCAACGCGCGCACCGCCGGCAGCAGACCGCGCCGCGGCGGGAACACGGCATGCACGATGCCGTGTCTGGGCTGCCACTGCGGCAGGATCGGCACCATCAATCTCTTCATCGAAACCGATGGTACGGCCGGCATCCAGTTCTCGTACGATCGCACAGAGTGATTCCTTGGCGGCTCCGCCTCCGGCTGGCGCCGCCTCTTACTGCAACCGAGCATGGCTCGGCCCTACCACCGGGGATTTCCATGGCCTACGCACGCATTGTTTCGACCGCCGACAACTACCTGCACCACATCAGCAACGGCCATTTCGATGTCGCGGCCGATGAACCCGCTTCGCTCGGTGGCCAGGGCAAGGGCTTCGCCCCGTTCGACCTGTACCTGGCCTCGCTGGCCGCGTGTACCGCCATCACCCTGCGCATGTACGCGCAGCGCAAGGGCTGGGAGCTGGGCGAGTTCCACGCCGAGCTGCGTTCCGAACGTGATGCGGATGGACGCTTCCATGTGCACCGCGTGCTGCATGCCACCGCCGAGCTGAGCGATGCGCAGTGGCAGCGGTTGCTGGAGGTGGTGGAAAAGACCCCGGTGACGCTGGTGATGCGCGAAGGCGCACGGATCACCAGCGAGCGCGGGGCAGCAGCATAAGCGCATCCACGCATGGCGTGGATCGACTGCAGAGCCGAGCCCATGCTCGGCGGCGAGCGTGGATGGTTGCAGGCGTCGGGCCGCGTCACAGCACCCCGGGCAGGCGCAGGTTGACCGATGACCCTCGAAACGCCAGGCAACCCTGGCGTTCCATCAGCCCCCACGCTGCATTGACGGGCCCTGCAATCAGGCGCTGCTGCTCGCCGCGAGCAAGCACAGGCTGCGGGCGGGCAAGGTCCAGACTCCCGATTCGTCCGGTTCCAACGGCGTTTCGTCGGTCTGCAGCAGTACGCGCCGGAATGACAGCGCGTCATCCGATACGCGGAACTGCTGCGGCTCGTCTCCGGCATTCAACAGCAGAGCGAGGCTGACATGCCGTCCGGGCTCAGGCAGGCCGCTGTCAGGGCTACGACCGTCCAGCACGATCAGCAGCGCACGCAGCGCCACATCGTGCCAGTCCGCCTCCTCCATGGAGCGGCCATCAGGATGCCGCCAGTCAATATCGCGCAGGCCCAGCGCTTCATTGTATTCGCCGCGCAGGAACCGGTTCCGGCGCAGCAAGCCATAGCGCCGGCGCAACGATAGTGCGCGCCGCACGAATGCAACCTGCGCCTGCGCCGCCGGCTGTGCGGCACGCTCCCAGTCAATCCAGCTCAACGGGTTGTCCTGGCAGTAGGCATTGTTGTTGCCCTGCTGCGAATGACCGAACTCGTCGCCGGCCAGCAGCATCGGTGTGCCCTGTGCCAGCAGCAGCGTGGCCAGCAGGTTGCGCATCTGGCGCCCGCGCAGCGAAAGGATCGCCGGGTCGTCGGTGTCACCCTCGACGCCGTGATTGCTGGAAAGGTTGTGCGAATGGCCGTCCCGGTTGTCTTCGCCGTTGGACTCGTTGTGGCGATCGTTGTAGCTGACCAGATCGTGCAGGGTGAATCCATCGTGTGCCGTCACCAGGTTGATGCTGGCCGACGGCCGCCTGCCGTGGTGTTCGAACAGGTCGGCCGACCCGGTGAAACGGGTGGCAAATTCCGGCAGCTGCCCCCCGTCGCCGCGCCACAGCGCGCGCACCGTATCGCGGAAGCGGTCGTTCCACTCCGCCCATCCCGGCGGGAACTGGCCAAGCTGGTAGCCTCCCGGACCGATATCCCAAGGCTCGGCAATCAGCTTCACCTGGCTCAGGATCGGATCCTGGCGCACCGCATCGAGAAAGCTGCCGGAGGCGTCGAAGCCATGCCGTTCACGGCCGAGGATGGTTGCCAGATCGAAGCGGAACCCGTCCACCCGCATCTCGGTCACCCAGTAGCGCAGAGAGTCCATCACCATGCGCAGCGCGCCGGCGTTGGTCAGGTCGAACGTATTGCCGGTACCGGTGTCGTTGATGTAATAGCGACGATCATCGGCCAGCCGGTAGTAACTGGCATTGTCGATGCCCTTGAACGACAGCGTGGGACCCAGCTCGTTGCCTTCTGCGGTGTGGTTGTAGACCACGTCCAGGATGACTTCGATGCCGGCATTGTGCAGCCGCGCGACCATCTGCTTGAACTCGGCCACTATACCCAGCGACAGGTAGCGCGGCTGCGGCGCGAAGAAGCCGATGGTGTTGTACCCCCAGTAGTTGCGCAGTCCGCGCTCAAGCAACTGCTGATCGTCCACGTAGGCATGCACGGGAAGCAGCTCGATGGCGGTCACGCCCAGATGGCTGAGGTGATCGACCACCGCATCGTGCCGCAACGCAGAGAAGGTGCCACGCTCGGCCTGCGGCACGTCGGGGTGCTGCATGGTCAGCCCACGCACGTGCGCTTCGTAGATCACGGTACGGTCCCAGGGCGTTGCCGGTGCACGTTCGACACCCCAGCTGAAGGCGGGATCGATCACGGCGCAGCGCGGCATGTAGCTGGCGCTGTCGCGGCGGTCGAAGCTGAGATCGCCATCGCGGTGGCCCAGGGTGTAGCCGAACAGGTGCGGCGCCCACTTCAGCTCGCCGACGATCTGCTTGGCATACGGGTCCAGCAGCAGTTTGTTGGGATTGAAGCGATGGCCTTCCTCCGGCGCATACGGACCATGCACCCGATAGCCATAACGCTGCCCGGGCCGCACATCCGGCAGGTAGCCGTGCCAGATCTCGTTGGTGTACTCCGGCAGCGCGATGCGCTCCACCTCGCGGTTACGCGTGTCGAACAGGCACAACTCCACCCGGGTGGCGTGCCGCGAGTACAGTGCGAAGTTCACGCCCAATCCATCCCAGGTCGCTCCCAGCGGGAAAGGCCGTCCTTCGCGCACGCGCGAGGTCTGCGTCCACTTACGGCTGGCCATCGGTTCCCTCCTCGCCGCGCGCCGCAGCAATCTCGGCTTCCACCAGCCGCTCGGCCATGTGCCAGTGCCGCTGCTGCTGGTCGTCCGGGCGCCCTTCCGCCTCCCAGATCTGGTGGGCCAATGCCTCAATCCGCTGCCGTTGTTCCCTGCTGTCCATCCCTTTCCGTCTCCTCATTGATCCATACCGCCAAGGGGGCGCCAGCCAGAAGCAGCGCCGCGTCAGCGGTTCCGTTGAAATGTTCGATGCGCCCATCCAGGAGGTTGCGCATGGGCCCGGCCGGCAGGCCCCGCAGCGCCAGACTGGAGGCAAGGTGTGGCGCAACGCGCAGGCTGGGGCCCGGGGAAGTGGCGGGCGATCCCCGCCGCACCACCACCAGCAGCGCCTGCCGCTGATGCCTGCGCATGAAGGCCAGCCAAGGTGAGCGGGCAGGCGCGGACAGCGGTTGCAACTGGCCATGCCGGAACAGGTCCGGATACCTTCGCCGGAGGTCCAGCAGCTTATGCACCAGAAACGCCTTGACGTCACCGTCGCGCCAGTCTTCCAGCAGTACGGACCAGGAACGCGTGTCAGCAAGCCATCGCTGCCGCGTCGGGTAGTCCACCGGACGCCGGTTGTCCGGGTCCACCATGCTCAGGTCCCAACCGTCGCCGCCCTGGTAGAGATCGGGCACGCCGGGCAGGCAAAGCTGCAGGCAGACCTGGGCCAGTCCATTGCAGGCGCCTGCCGGCGCGATGCGCGCTACGAAGGTCCCCAGCGCCTCCCGCAACGGCTGCAATGGCGTGCCGTCCAGCAGTGCGTGCAGCCAATGGGCGGCCGCGCCCTCCATCGCCAGGTCTGGATCAGACCAGTTGCTGAGCCGTTTGCCCTCGCGCAACGCTTTGGTCATCCATTCCGCCATCCTCGATGCAAAATCAGCACCGGGCACGCCCTGCATCGGCCACGCGGCCACGAGCGCCTGCCACAGCGCGTACGCCTCGGCGCCCGGCAACGGCAGCGGCATGCCGGCTTGGGTCGCCATCCGGCTCCAGCGCTCTACCGCGCCCCGCCACTCCAGCGTGCAGGTACTGAGCACCGCCAGCCGCGCCCGGCTGTCGGCGCCACGCTTGTGATCGTGAGTGGCCAGCGCAAGCAACGCGTCAGGATGATGCTGCAGGCGCCGGGCTGCATGCTGCAGCAGCTCTCGCCCCGTCATGCCCAGCCGCTGCGGGTCACTGCCGACTTCGTTGCGTGACAGCAGCCTGAAGTAACGATAGAAGGCGGTATCCTCCACCGACTTGGCGTTCAACGGCGCCGCCAGCTGCCCGAACCGCGCGCGCAGCTCGCTTTCGGCCTGCGCATGGCCGGGAAGTGCCTGCAGCAGCAGGTCCAGCGCGGCACGTCCGGTACCGTCCAGCGCGCTGCGCGCTGCGGCAACGGCCTCCGCCAGTGCCCTCCGTTCATCCGCGCCACGCAGCGAATAGGGCCGATAGGTGCGGTACCGCTGCAGCAGTGCGGCCAGCGCGCGCGCCAATGCAGCCATACCGAGGTCGGCCTCGGCCAGCCGTTGCTGCAATACCCTCTGCGCGGTCCGCAGCAGCCGCTGGAAATCGGTGTTGAGGGACTGGCGCAGCACGGTGCTGCGGGCATCCCGCTGTACTGCGTCAAAGTCACGTGCGTCGCCGCTGGCCGCTTGCCACGCGCGGGAGAGCGCCGGTGCAGCTGCCGGATCATGCAGCCACGCGCCAACCTGGTCCATGAAGTCATAGCCGGTCGTGCCGTCGCAGGCCCACCCATCGGGCAGGTGTTCGCCCTCGGCCAGTATCTTCTCCACATGCAGGCTGACCGAATCCGGCTCCCGGCCGCCGGACACGCACGCAGCATCGATCGACTTGCGCAGGCGCGATAGATATGTCCCCGGCGACGACAGGCCATCGATGTGGTCGATACGCAGTCCATCCACCCATCCCTCGCGCACCAGTCGCAGCGGCAGCGCATGGACCGCCTCGAACACGTCATCGCGCTCCACCCGCAATGCGGCCAGCTCGTTGATGTCGAAGAAGCGCCGATAATTCACCTGGTCGCCTGCGCTGCGCCACCACGCCAGCCGGAAGTGCTGCCGCTGCAGCAGTGCCTGCAACCGTTCGACGCTCCGGTTGCAGCGTTCGGCCCAGTCCGGCCAGTGCGCCGCAGCCGCCGGATGGCTGCGTGGCGACAACGGCAGTACAAGTCCATGATGGCGCAGCCCGGGTCGCGCATCGTCCACCACCACACGCACGACGCCGTCGCGCACGGCGTCGTGCAGTGGCCGGTCCAGCACAGGCAGCCAGAGCCGGCCTTCGCAGCCCGGCGCCTCCCAGTCAATGTCGAACCACCCGGCGTGGGGGCTTCGACGCCCATGCATCAGCACATCGCGCCACCAATGGCTGTGCGGGGATGCCGCCAGGTGATTGGGCACGATGTCCAGGATCAGGCCCATGCCGTGCGAGCGCGCTTCTGTCGCCAGTTGCCGGAAGGCCGCTTCGCCGCCCAGTTCCGGGTTGATGCTGGCCGGATCGGTGCCGTCGTAGCCGTGCGTGGATCCGGGCACCGCAGCAGCGATCGGCGACAGGTAAAGGTGGCTGATACCCAGGGCGGCGTAGTAAGGCACTTGCGCCGCAGCGGCCTGGAGGTTGAAGCCCGCATGCAACTGCAGGCGCGCGGTGGCACGTAATCGGCTCATCGCATCGCCTTGCGCCGGGTGGCGCTGAATCGGGCAACACGCGCGTCGGTGGTACCGCGGTCCCACACCAGCGGCAACCGGCGGCGCCAGTTCGGATGGCCGTTGACCGTGCCCGGCAGGTTCACCTGCGCACGGCTCCCCAGCGCATCTTCCAGCGGGAGCAGCGCCAGCCGTGAAGGTGTTTGCGCGACCAGTGACAGCGCGCGCGCTTCCAGTGTCGTTTCCTCGCCACCGGCGACTGCAGACAGCGCCTGGACGTCGCGGGCACGCGCGCGCAATGCCGCTGGCAGCTCGGTCAGCTCACCCATACGGGCGCGCCAGCGAAGGTCGCGTCCACGCAGCCAGCCGGCAAGCGGCGGCAGGTCATGAGTGGAGGGCATGGCCACCGCATCGCGGCGCCACCTGGGCGCCGGCTGGAAGTGCTCGCCATCGCGTGCGAACGGTAGAACCTCGATCCCCAGGACGCCGCGAGCCGCCAGCCGCTGGCGGATGCCTGGCGGCACCACGCCGAGGTCTTCTCCGATCAGCACGCAGCGGTGCCGCCACGATTCAAGCACCAGCAGGTTGATCAGATCGTCGAACGGATAGCGCAGGTAGACGCCCTGTCCGGCGCTCGCGTCGCGGGGTAGTACCCACAGGCGCTGCAGGCCAAGAATGTGGTCGATGCGCAGTCCGCCCCGGCCGGCCATCACCGCGCGAAGCACACGAATGTACGGATCGAAGCCCTCGCGCTGCAGTGCCAACGGTGACCAGGTAGTGATGCCCCAGGCCTGGCCCAGCGGATTGAACGCGTCCGGGGGCGCACCCAGCTCAAGCCCCTGCAGCAGATGCGCGCCGCCGGTGCGGGCTTCCACTCCCTGCGGCGCACAACCCACGGCCAGATCCGCGATCAACCCTATCTTTGCGCCATCGTTGGACAGCCTGTCCTGTACCTGGGCCCATGCCTGCTGCGCCAGCCACTGCGCAAACGCATGGTCCTCGGCGCTTCCTGTGGACGCATCGGCAGCATGCTGGCAATAGCGCTGCAGCGGCTCGCCCTGTGCAGCGCACCAGGCTTGGACCCGCTCGTGCTGTGACGGCGTCTCCGTGCGCAGCCATTGACGTACCTGCCGCAGCCAGCGCCACTTCAATGCGGCCGAGTGCGGCCAGTCGATACGGCGTTGCGCAGTGGCCGCAGCAATCGCCGTCGTCAACTTGTCGTCCTGGCGCAGTACGGCGTTGGCCGCCTGCGGGATTACTTGCGGCAGGGACGCCTGCAGCGGGTCGAGCCAGCCCCGGTGGCTGGGCGAATAGGGGCTGTGCCCCGGTCCCGGTGGCATGCCTGCGTGCATTGGGCTCAACCCAAGCGCGTCGCCACCGTGCCGGCGCAGCAGGTCGGCCCATCCCGCGCATCCGGCACTGTCTCCGATACCCGCATCTCCGCCGGCGCGCAGGCTGTAGATCTGCGCCGACAGGCCCCAACCACGCAGCACGTCCCGTGGCCACCAAGCCTGCTGGGGCGCTACTGCAACGGCCTGCTGCCGGCCGCCCTGCCGCCACTGCCAATAGCCCGGCCGATCCGGCACTCGCCACTGCCCGTGCGCGTCGGCTCGTGCGGCCTGCTCGCGCCCCTGTTCGTCCACCCAGCACGCCGCGCCCGTTGCCTCCGGCATTGCCAGCGCTTGGCCGCAGCAGGCGGTGAGCAAGGGCGGATGCACCGGCGCACCATCGCACTGCAGCCCCTCCACTACCGCGCGAAGCACGTCCGGCCCAACCTCACGCTCGACACCGGCCACGTCGGTCCAGCGGACGAGCAGACCCGCGCGCCGTGCCGCCTCCCGCACTGATGCATCGGTAATCATGCCGCCACCCAGCACACACGCACGCCGCCACCTTCCGGCAGCATCTCGCCGGTGTCTGTTCCCAGCAGGTCGTCGCCGGCCGGCAAGGCGTGGGGCACGGCCGCCGGGCCCACGTTGATCGCAATCCACCATTGGCCCGCAGGCAGTTGCCAGCCGGCCTGCACCGCTCCCTTGCCGAGCACGCGTGCGCCCAAGGACCGTGCCTGCAGCAGGCCCGGCTGCAGATAGCGGCTGCGCAGCGCCAGAATTTCGCGCGTGGAGCGCAGCCATCGCTGCGACCAGGGATCATCGCGGGGCGGAGGCACGTACGAGGCCTGCAGCGTGGCCGGATCGTTCGGGTCGGGGATGCGGGCCCGTGACGCCGGGTCGGCAAAAGCGGCGAAGCCTGAGAATTCGCGGCGACGTCCTTCGCGCACTGCCTCGTCCAGAGGGGGCGCATAGTCGGTGAAGAACAGAAATGGAGACCGCGCCTGCCAAGGTTCGCCCATGAACAGCAGCGGGACCATCGGCGTCAGCAGCGTCAGCGCCAGCGCCGCACGCAGTGACACCGGATCCACCAGCATCGACAGGCGCTCGCCGAAGGCACGGTTCCCTACCTGGTCGTGGTTCTGCGCAAACACCACGAAGCGCGCAGGCGACAGGTCGCCGCTCGGCTCGCCGCGGGGTTGACCATGCAGATCCGGCTCGCCCTGCCAGGCGAATCCTTCGGCCAGGCAGCGCGCGAGCAACGTTTCGGCGCGCCCGGCATAGGCGGCGTAGTAGCCTTCCTGCTCGCCGGTCAGCATCACATGCAGCGCATTGTGGAAGTCATCGTTCCACTGTCCCTGGTAGGCACCGCGCAGCCACCGGGCCTGGTTGCGCTCGTTCTCCAGTATGAGGTGCGCCTGCGGCACCGCTGCGTGCACCTCGTCGGCCAGCTGTTGCAGGAACCGGTCATCGTCGATGGCGTGCACCGCATCCAGGCGCAGCCCGTCGAAGCCGTAGTCACGCAACCACATCAGTGCATTGTCGATGAAGAACCGCCGTACCCAAGGCTGGCGGAAATCGATGGCCTCGCCCCAGGGGGTGCTGTGATCGTCACGGAAGAATCCGCGCGCGTAGTCGCGCAGATGGTTGCCCTGCGGCCCGAAGTGGTTGTAGACCACATCCAGCAGCACGGAAAGCCCCGCATCATGTGCCGCGTCGACGAAGGCCTTCAGTGCTGACGGCCCGCCATAGGCGTTGGCCGGTGCATATGCAAAGACACCGTCGTAGCCCCAGTTGCGTTGGCCGGGAAACTGCGCGACCGGCATCAGCTCGATGGCGGTGATTCCGGTCGCAGCAAGCATCGGCAGCTGCGCCGTCAGCGCCGCCAATCCGCCACTGGCCTCGATGTGCACTTCGCAGATCACCAGGTCCTGCCAGGCATGCCCTGGCCATCCGGCATGCCCTGCAGCCATGCCGAGCACTACCGCACTGTCGCCGTCCACACCGTCAGGCTGCCAACGGGAGGCCGGATCGGGCACGTCCTGGCCGGAGGCCAAGCGGAATCTGTAACGGTCACCATGCGAAGCCTGTGTCCGCACCCAATGGCAACCGTCTGCGTCACGCTGCATGGGCAGCAGCACGCCTTGCAGGCACAGCGCCACCGTGGCTGCGTCCGGCGCCCACACACGGAATTCAACCCCTTCTCCGGCCGCCGGCCATGCGCCCAGGCGCGGGCCCCCTGTGGTCATGCGTCGACCTGCAGATACAGTGTGGACAGCGGAGGCACCGTCAGCCGAAGGGACTGCGCGTGCCCGTGCATTGCATTCGGCTCGGCATGCACCGCCCCCAGGTTGCCGGCATTACCGCCGCCGTAGTGAACGCTGTCGGTATTGAGACGCTCGACCCAGCGCCCGGCGTGCGGCACCCCCACCCGGTAGTCTTCACGCAGCACCGGAGTGAAGTTGCTCACCACCAGCAGGGTTCGCCCGCTGCCGGCAGGGTCCCTGCGAATGAAGGCATAGACGCTGTTGCGGCTGTCATCGGCGACGCTCCAGTCGAAGCTGCGCTCATCATGTTCGTCGCGATGCAGGGCAGGCTCGGAACGAAGCACTGCGTTGAGATCGCCCAGCAGGCGCGACAGGCCCTGCCCGTCATTGCTCGCGGCCTGCTGCCAATCCAAGGCTGCATCGTGCGACCACTCATGTTCCTGGCCGAACTCGCCGCCCATGAACAGCAGCTTGCCACCCGGGTGTGCCCACATGAAGCCGTAATACGCGCGTAGATGGGCCACCCGCTGTGCTGGGCTGCCCGCCATTTTCGCCAACAGCGACCCTTTGCCGTGCACCACCTCGTCATGCGACAGGGGCAGCACGTACCGTTCGGAGAATGCATAGACCAGACCGAAGCTGATCTCGCTGTGGTGGTGCTGGCGATGGACCGGATCACGCCCCAGGTATTGCAGGGTGTCATGCATCCAGCCCATGTTCCATTTATGGGTGAAGCCGAGCCCGCCCTCCTCCACCGGCGCGGTCACACCCGGCCAGGCAGTGGATTCTTCGGCGATCACCAGCACGTCCGGCAAACGCTCACGCAGCGTCTGGTTCATGCGCCGCAGGAAAGCCACTGCCTGCAGGTTCTCGCGCCCGCCCTGTTCGTTGGGAATCCACTCACCCTCGGCGCGGCTGTAATCCCGGTACAGCATCGACGCCACCGCGTCTACGCGCAGTCCATCGATATGGAACCGCTCCACCCACTCCAGGGCACTACCGATCAGGTAGGCGGCCACCTCGTTGCGGCCGTAGTTGTAGATCAACGTGTCCCAGTCGGCGTGAACCCCTTCGCGGGGATCGGCGTGTTCGTACAGCGAGGTACCGTCAAAGCCCGCCAGGCCATGGGCATCATTCGGGAAGTGTGCGCTGACCCAGTCCACGATCACCCCTACACCGGCCTGATGGCAGCGGTCCACGAAGCGGGCGAACGCGGGCGGCGTCCCATGCCGCGCTGTCGGCGCGTAGATCCCCAGCGGCTGATAGCCCCAGGAACCGCCGAACGGATGTTCGCTGACCGGCAACAGCTCGATATGGGTGAAGCCGAGCCTGGCCACATACGGAATCAGCCGATCGGCCAGTGCGTCCCAGTCCAGCGGCGCACCGTCGTCGCGACGCTGCCATGAGGCCGCGTGCACCTCGTAGATGGACAGTGGTGTGGAGGTTCCGGCCCGGCGCCGGGCCGCCAACCACTCCTCATCGTGCCACCGCATCGGGTCCGCCTCCGGCACCCGCGATGCGGTGGCCGGGGGCAGCTCGGCCCAGCGCGCCATAGGGTCGCACTTGTCGGGCATTACCCGGCCATCGGCCCCGACAATGCGGAACTTGTAGCGGGCACCGGCCTGCACCCCAGGCAGGAACAGCTCCCAGACGCCAGCGTCATGGCGCAGTCGCATCGGGTGGCGACGGCCATCCCAACCATTGAAATCGCCCACTACGGCGACGCGCCGGGCATTGGGCGCCCACACCGCAAAGCGCACACCGGCTACGCCCTGCACCTGCATCGGTATCGCCCCGAGCTGGCGCGCCGCGTCTGCATCACCGGCATGGAAACGCTGCAGAACCGCTTCCTCCAGCAACGGGCCAAAGGCATAGGCATCATGCATCTGCTCCACCCCCTGCTCGGAATGCAGGGCCAGCAGCGGCACCGGTGCTTCGCCAGCTGCGCCCTCGAACAGGCCGGGCAAGGGGCCCGGTTGCAGCTCCCAGCGTCGCCCGCCGTCTCCAATCACCTCCACCCTCTGTGCATGCGGGGCCAGCACGCGCAGCCTGCGTTCACCATTGGCCTGGCGATGCGGGCCCAACCAGGCGAATGCATCGGCCGGGCGCGCATGAACGAGGTCAACCAGCGCCGGCACGATGCGGTCATCCAGTCCGGTATCGGCCAGGGTTTCATCCTGGAGGGCGGACAGATGCAGGCTCTCGTGATTCATGCGGCCACCTGGCAGGTCTGCTGGTACAACGCCAGATACGCACGACCCGCTGCGTCCCAGCCGCCCGGCCGCAGCATGGCCGCGCGGCGCATCGCCTGCAGCAGGCCCGGCAGGCGGAACGTGCGCATGGCCCGTTCCACGCAACGACGCAGGCCATCTGCATTCGCACCGTGGAACAGGAAGCCGGTCACACCGTCCTCGACGGTATCCACCAGCCCGCCGGTCGCATGTGCGATCGGCAGGCAGCCGAAACGCTGCGCGTACATCTGGCTCAACCCGCAGGGTTCGAATCGTGAAGGCATCAGCAGGAAGTCGGCACCGGCAAACATCTGGCGTGCAAGTGCCTCCTCAAAGCCGATGAATGCGCCCACCCGCCCGGGATAGCGCCGCGCCAGCTCCTGCACCTGTGCTTCGACCTGCGGCTCGCCACCGCCGATGATGACAAGCTGCCCACCGGCGGCCACGATCTGTGGCGCCACATCGCAGGTGATGTCCAGGCCCTTCTGGTGCACCAAGCGCGAGACCACTGCAAACAGCGGGCCGGCCGAGGGCGCCAGACCGAACGCCTTGCGCACCGCATGGGTATTGGTGGCGCGCCCCGTCCATTCGCCAACGCTGAAGTGGGCCTTGAGGTGGATGTCCCGTCGCGGGTCCCAACTGGCATCGATGCCGTTGACGATGCCGCTCAGGTGACCGCCGGCTGCACGACGGGCCAACAGGTCATGCAGGCCGCACCCATCGTCGGGGGCAGTGATCTGCTGTGCGTAGCGCAGGCTGACCGTATTCAGCCTCGAGGCATTGGTGATGCCGCCCTGCAGGAACGACATCTGCCCGTGGAAGTGCAGCTCATCGAGGTGCTCGGCCGGTATGCCCAGCACAGGCGCAAGCGCGTACGGGAACAGGCCCTGGTACGCCAGATTGTGGATCGTCAGCAGGGTCGGTACAGCAGTGCGGTCCCAGCGCACGTAAGCCGCCGCCAGCGCTACGGGCCAATCATTCAGGTGCAGCAGCTGCGGTGACCAGTCCAGACCGGCACGCCCGGCCGCGATTTCCGCAGCCGCGTGTGACAGCGTAGCGAAGCGCACCGCGTTGTCCTTCCACTCCTGACCCTGCCCATCCACGTAGGGCGAACCCTCGCGCTCGTATAGCGCTGGAGAAAGCAGCACGTAGATCGGCAGCCCGTCAGCCTGTACAGCCATTCCGATACGGCAGGCGGGCAAGCCGGCCCGCGGTGCGATACGCCCCACCTCCTGCAGCTGGGGCAGGCGCTGCAGCACCTCCTGGTAGCCTGGCAGCAACACCCGCGAATCGCACGCGCCGCGCACCGCACGAGGCAGCGCCGCAGCGACATCGCCCAGCCCGCCAGCTTTGACGAAGTCCGCCATCTCGGTGGCCACGAACAGCACACGCTGCACCAGTCCGGGAAGTTGCAGCGGCTGCGAGTGGCCGCGGCGGGTGCCGATCGGCACCAATGTGGTGGACGGTGCTGCAGTGGTGGGCGGTGCCGCAACGATTGAAGCGGACTGGGCTGCGCGGGCCATGGGGAATCTCTCGTTAATTCAGGCAGGCAGACGCCAGCGGCGCCCGCGTGGGCGCTGATGCTGGGAAGGAAGTCGACGCGGGACGTGGGGGACGTCAGCGAGAGGCTCAGGAGGACAATAGCCCTGCATGCGATCAATCAACCGTGAAGCCACGGCGATTTCTTTGTGACAACACGTCATGAGCAAAGTACGCGAGGTCGACTTCCAGCCGCCCCTCGGGGTGCACCAGCCCGGCCGATCAGCACATGCAGGCCCTGCTGCGACAGCCGGTCGCAGGCCCCTCCCGGTACACGCTTGACCTATATCAATCCGCCCCACGCCACGGTCGCGTATCTCTATGCAGGAACCCAATACGCCGGCGTCACCGGCATCCAAAGGACCTGCGATGAGCTACACCCCCGACAACGCCCAGCTGCTCAATGCCATGCAGAACGTGATGGTGATCTCCACCACCGACCTGCAGGGCAACATCACCTATGCCAACGACCTGTTCTGCACGCTCACCGGGTTCGCGCGCGAGGAACTGATCGGCCAGCCGCACAGCATCGTCCGCCATCCGGACGTACCCAAGGCCGTCTACAAGGACATGTGGGACACCATCAAGGCCGGCAAGACCTGGACCGGCATCGTCCCCAACCTTGGCAAGGGCGGCGTGCTCTACGTGGTCGACACCACCGTGCAGCCGCTGTTCGACGCCGATGGCAACATCACCTCCTACATCAGCATCCGCCGCGTGGTGAACGACCTGATGCAGAACTACGACCTGGTCGAGTTCAGCAAGGAAAAGTTCGACGACTTCTACGAGGCTGCGTGAACGCAATCCCCACACGCAGGCCCATCAGCCGGCTGCTGGTCGGTTTCGCCTCCGAGTCGGGCAACGCCCGCGCCCTGGCCCAGCGCCTGGGCGCGGACCCGGGCCTGCAGCCGCATGGACCGCAGGTCCTGCCGTTCAATGACATCGATGTGGCCGGCCTGGGCCACGGCGATGTGCTGCTGGCCATCTCCAGCTCGTTCGGCGACGGCGAGCCACCGGCCAATGGCGAGCGCTTCTTCGAGTCGCTGCGACAGGCGCCCGCCCTGCCAGGACTGCGCTACGCGGTGTTCGGCCTGGGGGATACCGGCTACCCCAGCTTCTGCGGTTTCACCAAGGCGCTGGATGCAGCGTTGAGTGATCGTCAGGCGCAGCCACTACTGCACCGTGTCGACGCCGACCTCGGCTACGAACAGTTCTTCCAGCAGTGGCGGCCTGTGCTGGGCCAGGTACTGGACGGTGATGCGACCGCCGGCCAGGATCTGCGCCTGCAGGTGACGGCCTACGGCGAAGACAACGCGTTCGCCGCCGGCATTGTCGAACGACGCCGACTGAATCACAGCACCCCCGCCGCCTGGCACCTGCAGCTGGACATCGCGGGCAGCGGCATGGCCTACCGGGCCGGCGATACCCTGCATCTGGTTCCGGAAAACGATCCTGCGTTGCTGCAGGCCCTGGCCAGCTGGTATGGCGATTCCAGCGCCGTTGACGCGCTGCGCGACCGCGAACTGCGCCTGCTCAGCAAGGGCGTACTGCGCGAACTGGCCAGGCTGGGGGGTAGCGACGTACTGAAAAGCCTGCTGAAGATCAGCCAGAAACGCGAACTGGACGCCTACCTGCATGGCCTGGACCTGCTGGACGTGCTGCAGGACCACGCCACCCCGCAGTCGGTTCCGCTGGCGCGATTGCGCGAGCTGCTCTCACCCTGCCTGCCGCGCGCCTACTCGATTGCCTCGCATCCGCGCGATGACCAGCTGAGCCTGTGCGTGCGCGAAGTGCGCTACACCCTGCGTGGCCGCGAACGCTTCGGCACCGCCACCGGCAGCCTGCTGCACGGCGGCGACACGGCGCGCGTGTACTGCCGCTCCAATCCGGGCTTCCACCTGCCCGAAGGCAGCGACGCGCCCCTGCTGCTGGTCGGCACCGGTACCGGCATCGCGCCGCTGATGGGCCTGATGCAGGAACTGCAGGCAAGCGGCGATGCGCGGGAGGTCCATCTGGTGTTCGGCGAGAAGCACCGCGAGCATGACTTCCTGTACCGCGAGCAGCTGCAGGACTGGCAGGCGCGTGGCGTACTGGCCAGCCTGCACACGGCGTTCTCGCGCGATGCTGCGCAGAAGGTCTATGTGCAGCATGTGCTGCAGCAGCAGGCCACGCAGATGCAGGATGTGCTGGCCCGTGGCGGCCACATCTACCTGTGTGGCAACAAGAGCCACCTGGAAGGTGCGGTGCGCGAAGCCATCGACGCGATCGGCGGCGAAGGCCATTGGGATACCCTGCGCGATGAGGGCCGCACCCACTGCGAGCTGTATTGAACCGTCCCTCGGAGAGCCGGCCGCTGGCCGGCTGCTCTTGGCGCTATGAAGCTGCCGGCCAG
>NZ_QQXJ01000001.1:1851503-1890203 GCF_004348785.1 Stenotrophomonas sp. TEPEL | reverse complement strand
CTTGGCGCTATGAAGCTGCCGGCCAGCGGCCGGCACTACCTGCGTGGATNCACNGCGNGCCGGGTTNCGCCGGGCATGGCCCGGCATGACCGCCGCGCGTCATCCGCCGACGATNCGCCCTTCNACCACCCGCGCTACCTGCTGGCCGAACACCGNCACATCCTGCGGATCGTGGCTGATCAGCAGCAGCGGAATACCGGTTTCATCCAGTACGGTTTCCAGCTCCTGGCGCAGGTGCTGGCGCAGATCGTGGTCGAGCGCTGCGAACGGTTCGTCCAGCAGCAGCGCCTGCGGCCGGGTCACCAGTGCACGCGCCAACGCCGTGCGCTGGCGCTGTCCGCCGGATACCTGTGACGGCAGCAGATCCGCCACGTGCTCGATCCGGAATGCCTGCAGCCACTGCTCCACTGCCTCGATACGGGTGCCACGTGGTGGATTCAACCAGCCCCGCTGCAGCCCGAACGCCACGTTCTGACGCACGCTCAGGTGCGGAAACAGCGCGTAGTCCTGGAACACATATCCCAGGCGACGACGCTGCGGTGGCAGATCGACCCCCGCTCCCGCATCGAACAGTGCCTGCCCGTGCAGGCGCACATGCCCTTGCTCCGGTCGTAGCAGGCCGGCCACCGCTTTCAGCGTCAGGCTCTTGCCAGCGCCGGAAGGCCCGAACAGCACCACCTGCCGCTGCGTGCACTGCAGTGCAACGTCCAGCTCGAACGTCTGGCCGGACGCCTGCAATCGCCGCTGCACCTGCAGGTCAAGCCACATCGCGCAGCTCCCGACGGCGCCCGCCCACCAGCCGCGCGGCCAGCAGCAGGATCACGATGCACACCACCGACGTCAGGATCACCAGCGCATTGGCCTTGCCATCCTGCCCCGCCTGCACCGCTTCATAGATGGCGATCGACAAGGTCTGCGTGCGGCCCGGAATGCTGCCGGCCACCATCAGCGTGGCGCCGAACTCACCCATCGCCCGTGCGAACGCCAGCAGCAGGCCCGCCAGAATCCCGCGCCATGCCAGCGGCAGGGTGATGCGGAAGAACACCGCCGCTTCGGACACGCCCAGCGTGCGCGCGGCCTGCTCCAACTGACCGTCCACTTCCTCGAATGCAGCGCGTGCTGGCTTGAACACCAGCGGAAACGACGCCACCGCAGCAGCGATCACCGCCGCCTGCCAGGTAAACACCAGGTTGATGCCGAACCACGACTGCAACCAGGCGCCGATCGGGCCATTGCGCCCGATCAGCACCAGCAGGTAATAGCCCAGCACCGTCGGCGGCAGCACCATCGGCAGGGTCAGTATCGAATCCAGCAGTTCCCGACCGGGAAAGCGCCGTCGCGCCAGCAGCGCGCCAAGTGCCACGCCGGCAACAAGATTGATCGCCGTGGCCCAGCCGGCCACCTTCAACGACAACCCCAGTGCGCTCCAGTCCAGGTCCATCCGTCAGGGCTTGCCGAACCCGTGCTTGTGCAGGATCGCCTGGCCCTGCGCCGAGCGCACGAACGCCGCGAAGCGCCTGGCTTCCACCGGTTGCGTGCTGGCCTGCACCACCGCCAGCGGATAGGCGATGCGTCCGGCAACCGGAACCTCGAACGCGCGCCGCACGCGATCAGGCATTGCCTGCGCGTCGGTGGCGTAGACAAACCCCGCATCCACCTCGCCCCGCGCCACGTAATCCAGCGACTGCCGCACGTTCTGCGTACTGATCACCTTGCCCTGCACGGCCGGCCACAGCTTGGCGGCCTGCAACGCCCCCTGCGCGTAGCGGCCCACCGGCACGCTTTCCGGGTTGCCCAGTGCGATGCGCTGCACAGCGGCACTCGCCAGATCGGCCAGTGCGCGCGGCGGCGCTTTCGCCTGCGGCGGCACGACGACCCACAACGCGTTCACTGCGAAGACCTCGCGCGTACCCGCTGCCAGCAGCTTCTGCTGCGCGGCTTGGTCCATCGTTTTTTCATCGGCGGAGGCGAACACATCCACCGGCGCGCCGCGCGCGATCTGCTGCAGCAACACCCCGGAGGCAGCAAAGTTGAAGTCGACCCTGCTGCCCGGGTTCGCCTTCTCATAGGCTGCGCCCAGCTCGCGGAAGCCCTCGGTAAGGCTGGATGCCGCCGACACGGTGAGGTTGCCAGCCCACGCAGGCAACGTGGCCAGCAGACCCAGAAACACCATTGCCCATCGCTTCATCGTCGGCTCCCTGGCCAGGTTCAATCGGGCTCGTTTTCATCGGCCACGGCAAGTGCCGCCAGCCGGTCGGGTTGCAGCAGCAGGATTTCGCGCTGCTTCACCGCAATCACGCCATCATCGCTCAACCGACGCAGCACGCGACTGGCCGTCTCCGGCGCCATCCGCAGGTAATTGGCGATCTCGGTGCGGGCCATGGTCAGGTTGAAGCGGGTCGCGGAAAAACCACGCCGTGCGTAACGCGCCGACATATCCAGCAGGAACGCTGCCATCCGCTCCTCGGTGCGGTGGTTGGCCGCCAGCGTGGCGACCTTGCCGATCTCCGCGCTGAGCAGGCTGAACAGCTTGGCCTGCAGCCCCGGCATGCGGGTGGCCAGCAGGCTCAGCTTGGGGAACGAAATGCGGCACAGGTGCACCGTATCCAGTGCCACCGCATTGCAGGGGAAACGCGAACCGTGAATCGCATTGAGCCCGATCACCTCGCCCGGCAGAGCAAAGCCCAGCACCTGCTCGTTGCCCTGGCTGTCGTCGACGAAGGTCTTGACCATGCCTGCGCGCACAGCGGCGATGGAATCGAAGGCCTCACCCGCACGGAAGATGTAATCACCCGCATGGAACGGCCCGACGTGGTCGACCAGCACATGCAGCTCGCCCAGCGCCGTCTTGTCATAGCCCTGCGACATGCAGGCATCGGAGAAGGCACAGGTGCTGCAGAAATGCAGCGCGTCGCCATCATCGGCGGCGGCAGGATTCGGCGTGGTCCGGCCGGGTCGGGCCTGTGAGGGCGGAGTTGAAGACATCGGGACAGCACTCAAGCGATGGCGGCCGCCGGCCGGAAACATGCGGCCATCATACGCCACAGCAACCGCCCTTCCTCGGCCAGGCGAAGCACGCGGCCGTCCCAGCGCGCCCAGCCCCGCGCGAGCAGCGGTGCGAGTGCAGGCAGGGTCTCGGCAAAGCATTCATCGAACGGAACATCATTACGCCATTCGAAGGCAGCAGCATCCAGCGCATGATCGCAGGCGATGCTCTGCGCGACCTCCGCAGCCAGCCGCTCCTCCTCCGACAGGATCAGGCCAGCGGCCACGCCCACATGCCCTGCCCGCAGGCGAGCCTGCCAACGCTCCAGGTCATCCTCCGTCCGGCAGAACACCTCGCCAATCTGGCTGCACGCCGCCAGGCCGATGCCGATGAAATCGCTGCGATCGCGGCGGGGCACGCCTGCCAGATCGCAATGACGCTGGCCGTCACCCGGGCCGTTCGGGTCCGGCAGGTCCCCGCGTTGGTAATGGTCGCCGCCGATACCCACATAGCCTGCCTCGCGCAGCAATCGCCATGCCTGCAGCCAGCGTTCCGATGACGGATGCTCTGGCAGCCTACACGGCGCCGGCAACAGCACGCGTTCGGGCGCATCTGCCAGCACGGTCTGCAGGCGCCCGATGAATCCGGCGTCCTCCGCAGCGGGCACACGCAGCTGGTAGTAGCGGGCAGTGAAGCCGGCGTCGCGCGCCTGCGCCAGCACTGCCGGGCCAGGCGCATCGGCGCGGTCGATCACGTTCAGCCGCGTGCAACCCACTGCACGCAGTTGTGCAGGCGACAAGCCGCTGCCGGCATCCAGCCGTGCCTCCACCTGCGGGCGGGCCACGGTGCGCAGGTACTGCGGCACCGCATCCAGCAGCTGCCCCAGCAGAACCGGCGGCAGTGCCTGGGCCAGACCCAGCTGCAGCACCATCGCCACCACCTCGCGGTCCTCGGCCAAGGCATCTGCCTGCAGGCGCAACGCGGCCAGCAATGTGTCGAGATAGCGTTCGGCCGGCACATCGCGCCCCATGCGTCCGGTCTGGAAGCCCAGCGTCAGGCCACGTGGAATCAGGTGCTCGTTGCTGGCCTGCACGGCAGTACGCCAGCCGCTTTCACCGAAGCCGGCACTGAAATGGCCGGCCGGTGGAAACAGCACATGGCGCGGCTGCCGCAGCAATGCGGCCTGCAGCGCTGTGTCCTCGCTCGCATCAACGTGGAAGCTCATGGCTGTCATCCTCGCGCGTTCCTCTTCGCGTAGCCCTGATTGAAATCAAGCGTGACGTATTGCGCTGAGGTGCCGGCCAGCGGCCGGCACTGCCGTTCACGTGCCGCGTGCCCGTTCCGCGGCAGCCGCATCGATGGCCTCCGGCAGATCGGTCTCCCGATCGATCTGCGGGAAGTGTCGACGCTCCATCCGGCGGATCGCGAAGTGCATCCACGCCAGCGCAGCGGACACCACCACGAACAGCAACATGAAGCAGCTGCTCCAGATGCCCAGCACATCGTTCAACGCACCGAACACGATCGGCAGGATGAAGCCACCCAGGCCGCCAATCATGCCCACCACACCACCCACCGCACCCACGTGCCTGGGGTAATACACCGGGATGTGCTTGTAGACCGCAGCCTTGCCCAGCGACATGAAGAAGCCCAGTACGAACACCAGCACGGTGAACATCACCACGCCGATGGCCAGGTGGAAGTGGATCGGGCCATGGATGCCCTTCACCACGTACTCGGTATCGGGGTAGGCCAGCAGGAAGGTACAGATGGCCGACACACTGAACGTCCAGTACATCACCCGCCGCGCCCCCATCCTGTCGGACATCCAACCGCCCACCACGCGGAACAGGCTGGCCGGAATCGAATAGCAGGCTGCCAGCATGCCGGCGGTGCCGACGTCCATGCCGTACGCCCCCACCAGGTAATGCGGCAGCCACAACGCCAGTGCCACAAAACCACCAAACACAAAGAAGTAGTACAACGAGAACCGCCACACCTGCAGGTTCCTCAGCGGAGCCATCTGCTCGGAGAACGGCACCGGCTTCACCCCGTCACGGCGGCGCTGTTCCAGCGACGGGTCTTCCTTGCTGAACAGGAAGAACAGCACGGCGGTGACCGCCAGCGCGACCGCCCAGACCTTGGCCACCATGGTCCAGCCCGCGGCCACCATTACCAAAGGCGCCAGCAGCTTGGTCACCGCCGAGCCGATGTTGCCGGCGCCGAATATGCCCAGGGCGGTGCCCTGCTTGCTGGCCGGGAAGAACCTGGACACATAGGCCACGCCCACCGAAAAGTTGCCACCGGCAATACCCACGCACAGCGCGGCGAACAGGAACTGGGGGTAGGTGTGGGCATAGGTCAGCATCCAGGTAGCCACTGCGCCGCACAGCATCACCAGCACCATCACCTTGCGGCCGCCGAACTGGTCGGACCATATGCCGAGGAACACGCGGCTGACCGAGCCGGTCAGCACCGGGGTGGCGATCAGCAAGCCGAACTGGGTGTCGGTCAATCCCAGATGCTCGCTGATCTGGATACCGATGATGGAAAAGATCATCCACACCGCAAAGCACACGGTGAAGGCGAATGTGCTCAGCCACAGCGCACGCTGCTGCTGCCCGGCACTGGCGGGGGCAAGGGCCTGGTTCATGCAATCTCCTTCCTCAAGAGTGGGTCAGCCGACCTCGGCTTCAGCTTCGATCTCATCCAGTCCGCGCACCGGGTAGCGCTCCTGCAGCTGCAGCAGGTACACCTGCACCTCGCGTTGGCGCACCTGCAGCTCCAGGTAGTCCCGGATCTGTGGCAGCACTGCTGCAAACGGCAGTGGTTGCCCCTCTTCGCGCCCATCGATGCTGACCACGTGGTAGCCCCAGCGTGATTCCACCGGGAAGCCAGCCAGGCCCTCGCGCAGGCGGAACACCTGGCGATCGAACTCCGGCGTGGTCTGCCCACGCTGCAGCCAGCCCAGGTCACCGCCGTCACTGCTGGACGGGCAGCGCGAATGGCGCAGGGCGAAGTCGGCGAACAGGTGCGGCGCTGCTTTCAGTTCATTGGCCAGACGCTCGCCCTCGGTGCGTGCGGCCAGCCGCCCGGCCACATCATCGGCCGGCGCGGCCAGCAGGATGTGGCGCAGCCGTACCCGATCCGGTGAGCGGAATCGCTCCGGGTTCTGCTCGAAGTAGCGTTGGCAGTCCTCGTCGGTCGGCACGCGGTCTTCGATCGCGTCTTCCAGCAGTTGCTGGATCAGCACTTCCTCATCGCTGACCCGGCCGCCTGCCGGCGCCAGCAGGCCCAGGCGCTGCGCTTCCAACCGCAGCAGTTCACGCACCACCAGTGCGCGCGCCGCCTCGGCACGCGACTGTTCCGGGCGCAGTGCCCGATGGTGCTGCATCTCGCGGGCGATGTCGGCCTCGCTTATCGCCGTGTCCTCCACGAACAACCGGCATGGTGCAGGTTGCCCGAGCGAGCGCGGCCCCTCCCCTGCCCCGTCATGCTGGTGCTGGTGGGCCTCGGCCGGGACCGTCTGGGCGGAATCGATCACGGTGATCGGCAGGAACTTCGGCAGGTTGCCCATGGCTTACTCCCGCGGTCCGTAGCGCAGCGCCGCCTGGCGACGGCGCACCACCTGGTACGGCCGCCACAGATAGCTGACCGGAATGCTCCACACATGCACCAGCCGGGTGAAGGGCGCGATCAGGAACAGAGTCAGGCCCAGGAAGATATGCATCTTATAGACCCAGCTGACGCCCTCGATGTAGTCAGCAGCACCGGCACGGAAGGTCACGATGTGCTGCGCCCATTCGGCCAGCTGCACCATCACCCCACCGTCAAGATGCCCGGACGATACGCGGATGCTGTACAGGCCAAGACAGAGCTGGGCGAACAGCAGCACCAGCACCAGGGTGTCGCCGAAGCTGCCGGTGGCGCGCACGCGGGCGTTGGTCAGCCGGCGCACCAGCAGGATGCTGATGCCGATGAAACACAGTGCGCCGAACACGCCGCCCACCACCATCGCCAGCATCTGCTTCTGCGAGGAGGTGATGAAGTGCTCATACACCGCGTGCGGGGTCAGCAGGCCGACCAGATGGCCACCGAGAATGGCCAGGATACCGATGTGGAAGCAGTTGCTGCCGATCCGCATGCCCTTGTCCGACAGCATCTGGCTGGAACCTGTGCGCCAGGTGTACATGGCCTTGTCATAGCGTGCCCAGCTGCCGATCAGCAGCACCGCCACGGCGATGTACGGGTAGTACTGGAAAGCGAATTGATGCAGGTAGTAGTTCATGGCTGGACCTCACGATGCACGGGACGGGCCGGCGAGCGCGTCGGTGGCTTGCAGTCTTCAGCGGGCGCTTCGGCACCGAAACGCACCGCTTCCTCTTCCCACAACCGGTCCATCGCCTCGGCCGTATCGTCGCGGGGTTCCTCACTGGCGCGTTGCCGCAGCGCCTCCAGGTTGACCTTGCCGTCACCAGCCTCCACCAGGATCTCCAGCAGCGGCACGTGCGGCAGCTCACGCTCGGCGGCGCGCGCGGCCAGCATCCCGGCGATGTGGCCGATGTGGTGCAGCCACTCCCGCGCTTCGGTCTCCGGCTGGTGGGCCAGGAACTCCAGCAGCAGCGGCAGGTAGTCCGGAAGCTCGCGGGCATCCAGTTCGAAACCGTTGCGGCGGTAGGTCTCCACCAGGTCCACCATGGCCTGGCCGCGGTCACGCGATTCGCCGTGGATGTGTTCAAACAGCAGCAGGCTCATCGAGCGGCCGCGGTCGAAAGTCGCCAGCCAGGCGGCCTGCGCATCCAACGGATCGCTGTCCAGCAACTGCTGCACGAAGCCGCGCAGCTGCCCGCGCCGCGCCGGTGTCAGTGCCACCTCGTCACAGGCCGCCAGCAGTTCCTCGCCGTGCTGCCACAGTTCGTCGCGGGGGTAGTCCAGCAGCACCCCCACCAGCTTCAGTACGCTCATCACACCACCTCCTTGCGGCGGTGGTTCGGGCCGTTGTTCACCACGAAGCTGGTGCTCTTGCGCTGCCCGAACAGGTCGGCCGGGCTGTCGCCGTTGCAGCCGTTGCCGAATGTGAAACCGCAGCCGCCGCGCTCGCCGAAGGCATCGTTGGCGTACTCGCGGTGTGCGGTCGGAATCACGAAACGGTCCTCGTAGTTGGCAATGGCCAGGTAGCGGTACATCTCTTCAACCTGGGCCACGGTCAGCCCGGTCTGGTCCAGCACCGCCGTGTCTTCCACGCCGTCCACGTTCTTGGCCCGGCGCCAGGCGCGCATCGCCATCAGGCGTTCCAGCGCACGCACCACCGGCGCCTCGTCACCGGCTGTCAGCATGTTGGCCAGGTAGCGCACCGGAATGCGCAGCGAGGCCACGTCCGGCAGCTCGCCACTCATGCCGATGCGGCCCCGCTCGGCCGCCGACTGGATCGGCGACAGCGGCGGTACGTACCAGACCATCGGCAGCGTGCGGTACTCCGGGTGCAGCGGCAGCGCCAGCTTCCAGTCGATCGCCAGCTTGTACACCGGCGACTGCTTGGCCGATTCCAGCCAGCTGTCCGGAATGCCTTCGGCGCGCGCAGCAGCAATCACCGCCGGATCATGCGGGTCCAGGAAAATATCCAGGTGGGCCTGGTACAGATCCTTTTCGGCAGCTACCGACGCGGCCTCGGCAATGCGGTCGGCGTCGTACAGCATCACGCCCAGGTAGCGGATGCGGCCGACACAGGTTTCCGAACATACCGTCGGCTCGCCCATCTCGATGCGCGGGTAGCAGAAGATGCACTTCTCCGACTTGCCGCTCTTCCAGTTGTAATAGATCTTCTTGTATGGGCACGCCGACACGCACATGCGCCAGCCGCGGCACTTGTCCTGGTCGATCAGCACGATGCCATCTTCCTCGCGCTTGTAGATCGCGCCCGACGGGCACGCCGACACGCACGCCGGGTTCAGGCAGTGCTCGCACAGGCGCGGCAGGTACATCATGAAGGTCTTTTCGAAGGCGCCGTAGATCTCCTTCTGTACTTCATTGAAGTTGTAGTCGCGCGAGCGCTTGCTGAATTCCGAGCCCAGGATCTCCTCCCAGTTCGGGCCCCATTCGATCTTCTGCATGCGCTCGCCACTGATCAGCGAGCGCGGCCTCGCGGTCGGCTGGTGCTGGCTGTCCTTGGCGGTGTGCAGGTTCTGGTAGTCGAAATCGAACGGCTCGTAGTAGTCGTCGATCTGCGGCAGGTCCGGGTTGGCGAAGATCTTGGCCAGCATCCGCCAGCGACCACCGGCGCGCGGCACCAGCTTGCCGCTGCCGGTGCGCACCCAGCCACCATTCCACTTCTCCTGGTTTTCCCATTCCTTCGGGTAGCCGATGCCCGGCTTGGTTTCCACGTTGTTGAACCAGGCGTACTCGACGCCCTCGCGCGAGGTCCACACATTCTTGCAGGTGATCGAGCAGGTGTGGCAGCCGATGCACTTGTCCAGGTTCAATACCATCGCGATCTGTGCACGGACCTTCATCACACTACCTCCTTGCTGGCCGATGCCGAGGCACCAGCGGGCTGTTCATCGTCCAGCCAATCCACCTTGTCCATCTTGCGCACGATCACGAACTCGTCGCGGTTGGTGCCGCAGGTGCCGTAGTAGTTGAAACCGTAGGCAAGCTGCGCGTAGCCACCGATCATGTGGGTCGGCTTGAGCACGATGCGGGTCACCGAGTTGTGGATGCCGCCGCGGGTGCCGGAAATCTCCGAACCCGGCACGTTGATGATGCGTTCCTGGGCGTGGTACATCATCGCCATGCCCGGCATCACCCGCTGGCTGACCACCGCTCGCGCGGCGATCGCACCGTTGACGTTGAACAGCTCGATCCAGTCGTTGTCGACGATGCCGGCACTGCGCGCGTCGTCCTCGCTGAGCCACACGATCGGGCCACCGCGCGACAGCGTCTGCATGATCAGGTTGTCGCTGTAGGTGCTGTGGATGCCCCACTTCTGGTGCGGGGTGATCCAGTTCAGCACGATCTCCTTGTTGCCGTTCGAACGCTGGTTGAGCAGCGGCTCGATGGTGCGGGTGTTGACCGGCGGCCGGTAGCTCATGAAGGCCTCGCCGAAGTCGATCATCCACTCGTGGTCCTGGTAGAACTGCTGGCGGCCGGTCACCGTGCGCCACGGAATCAGCTCGTGCACATTGGTGTAGCCCGCGTTGTAGCTGACGTTGTCGTCTTCCAGCCCGGACCAGATCGGCGAAGAGATGATCTTGCGCGGCTGCGCCTGGATGTCACGGAAGCGGATCGCCTCGTGCTCCTTGCCCACCGCCAGATGGGTGTGCTCGCGGCCGGTGAAGCCGCCCAGCGACTCCCACGCCTTCACTGCCACATGGCCGTTGGTTTCCGGGGCCAGGTGCAGGATCACTTCGGCCGCGTCGATCGCCGTCGAGATGGCCGGCCGGCCCTGGCTGACCCCCTCCTCGCGCACGGTATGGTTCAGCTTGCCGAGGAATTCCACCTCATGCTTCGTATCCCAGTTCATGCCCTTGCCGCCATTGCCGTGCTTGTCCAGCAGCGGGCCCAGCGAGGTGAACTTGCGATACAGGTTCGGGTAATCGCGCTCCACCACCGTCATCGACGGCATGGTCTGGCCGGGGATGGCCTCGCACTCGCCCTTCTTCCAGTCGGCCACGCCGAACGGCATGCCCAGCTCATTGGGGGTATCGTGCAGGGTCGGCACCAGCACCAGGTCCTTCTCCACGCCCAGCACGCCGGGCGCCATCTCGCTCACGGTGCGCGCCACCTCCTTGAAGATGTCCCAGTCACTGCGCGATTCCCAGGCGGGGTCCACCGCCTTCGACAGCGGATGGATGAACGGGTGCATGTCCGAGGTATTGAGATCGTCCTTCTCGTACCAGGTGGCGGTGGGCAGCACGATGTCCGAGTACAGCGCGGTGGTGCACATGCGGAAGTCCAGCGTCACCAGCAGATCCAGCTTGCCTTCCGGCGCCTCGTCGCGCCACTTCACCTCCTCCGGCTTCACTGCGCCCATCTCGCCCAGGTCCTTGCCCTGCAGGCCGTGGCGGGTCCCCAGCAGGTGCCGCAGCATGTACTCGTGGCCCTTGCCCGAAGAGCCCAGCAGGTTCGAGCGCCAGATGAACATCATCCGCGGGTGGTTCTGGCTGGCATCCGGGTCGGCGAAGGCGAAGTCCAGCGAACCGTCCTTGAACTTGCCCAGTGCGTAGTCGGCAGGTGCCACGCCCGCCGCGTCGGCTTCGCGCACCAGCTGCAGTGGGTTGCGGTCCAGCTGCGGCGCACTTGGCAGCCAGCCCATGCGCACCGCGCGCAGGTTCAGGTCGGCCAGGCTGCCGCTGTACTTGCTGGCGTCAGCCAGCGGTGACAGCAGTTCGTCCACCTGCAGCTTCTCGTAACGCCACTGCCCGGTGTTGAAGTAGAAGAACGACGTACCGTTCATATGGCGCGGCGGCCTGCTCCAGTCCAGGCCGAACGCCAGCGGCTGCCAGCCGGTCTGCGGGCGCAGCTTTTCCTGGCCCACGTAGTGCGCCCAGCCGCCGCCGGTCTGGCCCACGCAGCCGCACATGATCAGCATGTTGATCAGGCCGCGGTAGTTCATGTCGTTGTGGAACCAGTGGTTCATGCCGGCACCGACGATGATCATCGAGCGGCCATGGGTCTTGTCGGCGGTACGCGCGAACTCGCGGGCGATCTCGATCACTTCCCCGCGCGACACGCCGGTGATGCGTTCCTGCCAGGCGGGCGTGCCCGGCACGTTCTCATCGAAGCTCCTGGCGACGTTGGCGCCGCCGAAACCGCGGTCCACGCCGTACTGCGCAAGCAGCAGGTCATACACCGTCGCCACCAGCGTCTGGCTGCCATCATCCAGCGCCAGGCGACGTACCGGAATGTTGCGATCCAGTACTTCCTCGGCCGGGGCGGCGGTCCAGCCGTCACTCTCGATGCCACCGAAATACGGGAAGCTGACCGCCTCGATGCCATCGTTGGCCTCGGACAGGCTCAGGCGCAGGCGCGTCTCCGCACCGTTGCTGGCCTTCTCCTCGATGTTCCAGCGCCCCTTCTCGCCCCAGCGGAAACCGATCGAACCGTTCGGCACCACGATCTGGCCACTGGTCTCGTCGTAAGCGAGGGTCTTCCAGTCCGGGTTGTTGGCTTCGCCCAACCCTCCCAGCTCACTGGCACGCAGGAAACGGCCGGCCACCAGGCGGCCATCGGCGCGGCGCTCCAGGCGCACCAGCATCGGCATGTCCGAGTACTGGCGGCAGTAGTCCTGGAAGTACTGCGACGGCGAATCCACATGGAACTCGCGCAGGATCACGTGGCCGAAGGCGAACGCCAACGCGGCGTCGGTGCCCTGCTTGGGGTGCAGCCAATGATCGGTCAGCTTGGCCAGCTCGGAATAGTCCGGGCAGATCGAGACCGTCTTGGTACCGTTGTAGCGGGCCTCGGTGAAGAAGTGCGCATCCGGCGTGCGCGTCTGCGGTACGTTCGAGCCCCAGGCGATGATGTAGCGGCTGTTGTACCAGTCGGCCGATTCGGGAACGTCGGTCTGCTCGCCCCAGATCTGCGGCGAGGCCGGCGGCAGATCGCAGTACCAGTCGTAGAAGGACAGGCAGGCGCCGCCCAGCAGCGACAGATAACGCGCGCCGGCGGCGTAGGACACCATCGACATCGCCGGAATCGGCGAGAAACCGACCACGCGGTCCGGCCCATACTGCTTCACGGTGTACAGATTGGAAGCCGCGATGATCTCGTTGGCTTCTTCCCAGTTCAGCCGCACGAAACCGCCCATGCCGCGCCGGGTCTTGTACGAGCGCGCCTTTTCCTTGTCCTCCACGATGCTGGCCCAGGCATCCACCGGCCCCTGGGTCCTGCGTGCTTCGCGCCACAGGCGCAGCAGCGTGCCGCGGATCAGCGGATACTTCAGGCGGTTGGCGCTGTACAGGTACCAGGAATAGCTGGCGCCACGCGGGCAGCCACGCGGCTCGTGGTTGGGCAGGTCCGGGCGCGTGCGCGGGTAGTCGGTCTGCTGGGTTTCCCAGGTGACCAGTCCGTTCTTGACGTAGATCTTCCAGCTGCACGAACCGGTGCAGTTCACCCCGTGGGTGGAGCGCACGATCTTGTCGTATTGCCAGCGCTGCCGGTAGCTGTTCTCCCAGTCACGGCCTTCGCTCTTGGCAAACCCATGGCCATCGGCAAAGGGCTGGGGGTCACGCTTGAAGAACTGCAAGCGATCAAGAAAATAACTCATCGGGGGTCTCCCTTTGCGGACATCTGCATCGTGGCTGTGTGTGTCATCTGGCTGCGGTGCGTTTTCATGTCAGCAGGGCGTCTCAGCGCCGCGCCGGTAGTACCACCACCAGGTCACGGCCAGGCAGGTGACATAGAAAACGACGAACCCGTACAGCGCCATATCGGGGCTGCCGGTCAACGTGATCGAAGAGCCATAGCTCTTGGGAATGAAGAAGCCGCCGTAGGCACCGATCGCACCAGAGAAGCCCACCACCGCAGCCGACTCGATGCCGGCCTGGTGCGCCGATGCGGCCTTGCCTTCAGCGTTGGCCCCCGCCGACAGGCGCTCATGCAGCGTGCGGAAGATCACCGGGATCATGCGGAAGGTGGTGCCGTTGCCGATGCCACTGAGCACGAACAGCGCCATGAAGCTGAAGAGGAAGCCATGGAAGTTGCCGCCCTGGCCATCGCTGGGCAGGAAATGCAGCACGCCGAACACCGCTGCGATCATCAGCGCGAACACCCAGAACGTCAGCCGCGCACCACCCCAGCGGTCGGCCATGCTGCCGCCCACCGAGCGCATCAGCGCACCCAGCAACGGGCCGATGAAGGCGTAGGCCAGAGGGTTCACGGCGGGGAACTGGCTCTTCACCAGCATCGGGAAGCCAGCAGAGAAGCCGATGTAGGAACCGAAGGTGCCGATGTACAACCAGCACATCAGCCAGTTGTGCTTGCGGCGGAAGATCACCGCCTGCTCGGCGAACGAGGAACGCGCGCTGGTCAGGTCATTCATGCCGAACCAGGCCGCCACCGCGCAGATCGCAATGGCCGGCACCCAGATGAAGCCGGCATTCTGCAGGTACAGCGGTGCACCGCCCTCCACCACCGGCTGCGGCGCACCACCGAGCGCACCGAATACGCCCACCGTGATCACCAGCGGAATCACCGCCTGGGCCACCGACACCCCGACATTGCCCAGGCCGGCATTCAGGCCCAGCGCCAGGCCCTGCTTCTGCTTGGGATAGAAGAAGGAGATGTTGGACATCGACGAGGAGAAGTTCGCCCCGCCAAAGCCGCACAGGATCGCGATCACCACGAACACCCAGTACGGCGTGGCCGGGTTCTGCACCGCAAAGCCCAGCCAGATCGTCGGTGCCAGCAGCGACGCAGTGGACAGCGCCGTCCAGCGGCGTCCGCCAAAGATCGGAATCACGAACGAATAGAAGATGCGCAGCGTCGCGCCGGACAGGCTGGGCAGTGCCACCAGCCAGAACAACTGATCGGTGCTGAAGCCGAAGCCGATCTTCGGCAGGCTGATGGTCACCGCCGAGAACAGTACCCAGACCGAGAACGCCAGCAGCAGCGAGGGAATGGAGATGACCAGGTTGCGGGTGGCGACCCGCTTGCCGGTGCGCTCCCAATAGCCGGGATCTTCCGGCGTCCAGTCGCTGATGACGCGACCGGGACTGGCAGTGCTGCGGACAACAGGATCGCTACCGACGGTCATACATGGCTCCAAGGCTGTGGAATGACGTGGGTACTGCTTTCAAGTTGTAACCCGTCGTCATGCAGCCATTAGGCCGTGCAGCAGCAACGACGGGGTTGATCTGGATCAATCAGGGGCGGGTTTTCACCCTGCCCCTGACAAATGTCAAACCGGTGACGCGGAACCGCGACGGGTCACGCCACGCTGGCGCACGCTGTCGCGCACATCCACATCGAACTGCAGTTGCAGCGTGGTGCCGTCGTCCAGATACAGCGCAAAGGCCAGGCCATCGCGGCATGGCAGGCGCCCAGCCAGGTCCTCCACGGAAGATCGGGGCAATACCAGGCGGCAATCGGTACCACTGTCGAGCAGCACAGCGTTCTCGCCGCCGTGCAGCGAAACGGCGGTACCCCAACCACCACTGCCGCCGAACCGGGTCAGGTTCTCCACCGTTTCACCGGCCAGCAGCCGGGCCAGTTCGGCCTCGTCCAGGCGCAGACGCATTGTCTGTTCTTGCAACTGCACCTTCATGAGGCAACGTCCTCCCATTGGGTGGGGGTATTGCAGTTGACCAGGGCGCTTTCATCGGCGTGGGCCAGGCGCAGGGTCTGCGCGTCCAGCCGGTGTTGCAGGGCCTGCAGGGAACGCGGGCCGAGGGGATCGTGGATCATGTTTTCGAGGATCGTGCGACTTTCATTGTCCACATTAAACAGCATCGGAAGCGGATGCCCGTCAAAGATCGTGCAAGCGCTGCGATGCCCGTCACGCAATTGCTGCAGCAGATCCGGGGTCAAGCGGGGCGTATCCACCGGCACTACCCAGGCCGGGCCATCGGGCATCTGCATCGCCACGCTGAACAGGCCTCCCAGCGGCCCGCAACGCGTGATCTGGTCGGGTATGCCGCCGAAGGCAGGGTAGCGCCCGCTCACCCAGACCCGGTCTGCCCCGGCCAGCCGCAAGGTGCCGCGCATGTGCTCCAGCAGGGTGCGCCCCTGCCAGGGCAGCAATGCCTTGTCGCGGCCCATCCGGCTGGACAGGCCGCCGGCCAGAAGGATGCCGGCAATGGGCGTTGTCACGCGGGAAACCCGACCACGCCATGCGGGGCCGCTCCTGTCGGGCGCGAGGGGAAGGCGCCATCCACGCATGGAGCAACCGTGCAGGTACGCCTCAGTAGAGCCACGCCATGCGTAGCTGCTCCTGCCGGGCGCGAGGGGAAGGCTCCATCCACGCATGGCGTGGATCTACTGGCGTCACTGATGATCATGCGCCGGTTCACCATCGGCGTGGCACAGCGTGCAGCCTTCGCTCCACTCGCTGTCGCCGTCCTCGTAATGCTCCTGCTTCCAGATCGGGCACTGGTGCTTCACCGCCTCGATCAGCTGCCGGCAGGCACGGAACGCCTCATCACGGTGCGGGCTGCCCGCAGCCACCACCACCGCCACATCGCCAATGTCCAAGCGACCCTTGGCATGCGCCACATACAGTTTCAGCTTCGGCCCGAACGTCGCCTCGATCTCCGCCGCAAAGCGCTGGATCTCGTTCAGCACCAGTGGTTCGAACAGGTCATAGGTGATGCCGGTCACCGGCCGCCCCACATTGAAGTCGCGCACCTTGCCGATGAAAACATCGATGCCGCCGAATGCCGGGTCGGACACCGCCGCGATGCCTTCGGCCGGGTTGATGGCGTGCTGCGCACGGTCCACCACCGTTGCCATCACGTTGCTGCTCATGGCTCAGCCCCCGCTCACCGGCGGCAGAATCGCCACCTTGCCATCGGCAGGCAGCGCCTCGTGGTCGCGCAGCACGCGCTGCTGGTCGGCAAAGGCCGAATAGTCCAGCAACCCGGCGCGGAAACCGGGAAAGCGCACCGGCAACAGCTCACGCAGCGCCTGGCGCAGATCGGCCACGGTGCCACCGGCCACCTCCAGCGCAATCTCGCGGCTGTCATCCAGATCGGAAAACGCACCGAACAACTGCAGATTCACCTGTTTCATCATCACTCCTGGGTTGCCAGCTGCAGCGGGTCCTGATGGCCCCAGCCCTGCACGCGCACCGGTGTGCCGGCCGCGACGAGGTCACCCTCGCCCTCCAGCACCACCCAGGCGTTGGCCTGCAGCATGGATTTCAAACGGAACGATTCCTGCCCAGACAGCACGCGCGCGCTCAAGCGCCCCTGCGCGTCCACGTCCACCCGCGCACGCGCGTGGAAGCGCAGGCCCGGCGGCTTGCGCACATCGGCCTGCAACGGCAGCTGCAGCAGCGGCTCTGCGGCCAGGCCCAGCAGGCGACGCAGCACCGGTTCAACGAAGAAACGCTGCCCCACCGCCGCCGACACCGGATTGCCCGGCAGGCCGAAATACAGCGCTCCATCGGGCAGCACTGCAAACAGCAGTGGCTTGCCCGGGCGGATCGCCACCTTGTGGAACACGATGCGGGCGCCGCGGGCGCGCAGCGCATCGGGAATGAAGTCGTAGCGGCCGGCCGACACCGCGCCGGTGCTGATCAGCACCTTCGCGCCCGCAGCCAGCGTGCCGTCAAGCACCGCATCGAAGGCAGCCACGTCATCGCCCACCGTGCCCTGCCACACCACCTCGGCACCGGCGGCCTGCAGGCGGCCGATCAGGTAGGGCCGGTTGCTGTCACGGATCTGTCCGGAGTCCAGCGCCTGCGCCGCTTCGGTCACCAGCTCCTTGCCAGTGGCGATGACCGCGACCTTCGGCCGTGCCACCACCGCCACCTCGGCCACGCCGATGGCGTGCAGCAGAGTGCGTGCATTGATGTCCAGCGCCTGCCCTGCCTGCAGCACGCGCTCGCCTTCTTCCACGTCCTGTCCGCGCAGGCGCACGTTCTGGCCGGGTTTCACCCCGCTCTTCAACGCAATGCGGGTCGGGCGACCCTGCTCGCTGGCAAGGATCTCCACGTTCTCGATCGGCACCACCGTATCCAGCCCAACCGGCATGCGCGCGCCAGTCATGATTTCCCAGGCGCCGTCGCCGCCCTCGGTACCGGCGTCGCCCGCCGCCTGCCAGCCCTGCACCACAAATTCGGTATCGCTTTCGAGCGGCGTGCCATTGGCGCGCAGCGCGAAGCCGTCCATCGCCGAGTTGTCGAACGGCGGCAACGACTGCCCGTTGATGATGTCCGTGGCCAGGATGCGACCCGCAGCCTCATGCAATGCCAGCCGCTCGGCCGGCAGCGGCGTGGCCGCCTGCATCAGGTGCTGCAGCGCTTCGCTGTAGGCAATCATGCGTGGCCACCGCCATCGACCATCGCCAGCGCGTGGCCCAGCACCGGCGCCAGAATGTCCAGGCACTGCGCGGCCGCACGCGGGCTGCCCGGCAGCGCAAACACCAGCATGTCATCCAGCTGCACCACCTCGGCCCGGCTCAGCCAGGCCATCGGCGTGTGCTGCGCACTCAACGCACGCACCATCTGCGCCAGGCCGTGCACCGGTCGCGCGTTCAACGAACGCAGCGCCTCCGGGGTCAGGTCACGCGGGCCCAGCCCGGTGCCGCCGGTACACAGGCACAGGCGCACGCCCTCGCCCGCCAGCGCACGCAGCCGGCCTGCCAGCGGCTCGATGCCATCCGGCAGTACCTCGGCAGCCACCACCTCGCCACCGAGCGCCTGCAGCCCGCTCACCAGCTTCGGGCCGGACTCGTCGGCATAGCTACCCTCGCTGGCGCGATCGCTCAGGGTGATCACCGCACAGGCCGCACCGCTCAAACCCCTGGGCGGGCGTGGCCTGAAGCGTGCGCGCTCACCCTCGTCCATGCCATCCGGATGCAGCCAAAGACCACGCTTGCCGCCTTCCTTG
The DNA here is from genome assembly GCF_004348785.1 of Stenotrophomonas sp. TEPEL. Classification (NCBI taxonomy): domain Bacteria; kingdom Pseudomonadati; phylum Pseudomonadota; class Gammaproteobacteria; order Lysobacterales; family Lysobacteraceae; genus Stenotrophomonas; species Stenotrophomonas sp. TEPEL. The sequence goes on along the minus strand of NZ_QQXJ01000001.1, from coordinate 1,871,669 downwards.
AACAGCAGGCGGATGCCCTCGATGCGCAGCGCCGGCTCCACCGGCTTGCTCAGGTCGTACAGGGTCAGCAGTGCGGCGTTCACCCCGGCCAGTGCTTCCATCTCCACACCGGTGCGGGCCTCGCTGGCGCACTCGCACCACACGCGGATCGACTGCCGTTCCGGCACCGGCGCGCAGTACACCTGCACCAGTTCCAGCGGCAGCGGGTGGCACAACGGCATCAACATCGAGGCCATTTTCGCGCCTTGCAGGCCGGCAATCTCGGCCATCACCAGCGCATCGCCCTTGGGCAGGCGGCGCTCGACAATCAGCGGGTAGGCCACCGGTCCGGCATGCAGCTCGCCCACCGCCACCGCGCGGCGGCGGGTAACGCGCTTGTCGCGCACATCGGCCATGTGGAAGGCCGCGTTCAATTCACCACTCATCGTGTTCCTCATCCTCCGATCGACGCCAGATGCGGGGTCAACCCGGTCTGGCCCTGGTGCAATCCGTGCCCGGCCGCTTTCAGGCCAAGCTGTGTGGTGATGCGTGCCAGCAGCGCGTCCTGGTCGTCGTCGCTCTGCAACAGCGGGCGCAGCGGCACGCCGAATTCGCCGAACAGGCACAGCCGCAGATCGCCCTTGGCGGTCACCCGCAGGCGGTTGCAGCCCTTGCAGAAGTCACGCGAGTACGGGGCGATGATGCCCACCGTGCCGCGATGCTGCGGGTGGCTGAACTCGCGTGCCGGGCCGGCATCGGCCGCGCGCGGGCGCTCATGCCAGCCAGCGGCCAGCAACTGCTCGATCACCACGTCGGCACGCAGGTGATGCCGCTGGAAATAGGCTTCGTTGTCGCCGGTGCGCATCAGTTCGATGAAGCGCACGCTGAAAGGACGGTCGCGCAGGAAGTCCATCCACTGCGGCAGCTCGTCGTCGTTCAGGCCGCGTAGCAGCACCGCGTTGAGCTTGATGGCCGGCAGGCCCAGTGCCTGCGCCATCTCCAGCCCCTGCTGGATGTCCGGCAGGCGGTCATGGCTGGTGATGGTCCTGAAGCGCTCGCGCTGCAGGCTGTCCATGCTCACGTTCAGCGCGGTCAGGCCAGCGCGGTGCCAGCCCGGCAGGCGCCGCGGCAGCAGCGTGCCATTGGTGGTGATGGCCACCTTGCGGATGCCCGGCACGGCCGCCACCGTAGCGATGATCTCGTCCAGGTCCTTGCGCAGGCTGGGCTCGCCACCGGTAAGGCGGATCTTGCTCATCCCCAGCGTGGCAAAGGCGCGCACCAGGCGCGCGATCTCGTCCACCGCCAGGAAGCGCGGGCGGCCGTCGGCCTGGTAGCCATCGGGCAGGCAGTAGCTGCAACGGAAGTTGCAGGCCTCGGTCAACGACAGGCGCAGGTAAGGAAAGCTGCGTCCGAATCCGTCGGTCAGTTGGCTCATGGCTGGTCCACGTTGTTGTTCCACCCTCTTGCCTGTGCCCGGAACGGCCCGGATACCCTCGCCTGCTGAGACTGACGCCAGCCTACGCGGCGGGCATTGGCAGCGGGATGACTTAAATCAATCGCCGCCGGCCACGCCGCCCGGACGTTATGGCAGCATGCGGCTTTCCGTGCAGCGTGCGTGTGACAGCCATCATGATGATGAATGATTTCCAGCAATTGCTGCAGGCCGCCAGCGAACAGGCCGAACCGCAACGCCTGCTGTTCGTATTCGCCCGCGCCGACCTGCCCGAATCGCCCACCGACGACCAGCGCGACCGGCATGACCGGCGCGAGGGCGGCACCCTGTCGCCTGTGCTGTGCGTGGACAAGCTGCCGGCCGAGGTGCCCAGCTTCCAGGCACTGGCCAGCGAGTCCACCTCTACCGGCGTGGAGTGGGACATGGTGTTCGTGGCGGCAATGGATGGGCGCGCAGGCTTCGCCCCCAGCACCGACGAGGCCACCCGCCCGCTGCGGCTGATGGTCAACGCCATCAACGACGGCCAGATCGGCCGCTTCGCCGCCTTCGACCGCAGCGGAGAGCCGATCCAGTTCTATTGAGTCACCAGCTGCAGGGTCAGGAAGAAGATCACCAGCACCGTATTCAGGCCCCAGGCTACGGTCAGCCCGCGCGCGGCAACGCCCAGGTTCGGGGTGCGCGCGGTGGGCGCCGCGCGCCAGACCGCGGGGATGATCCAACCGGTATAGAGCAGCAGCACGGCGAACATCGCCAGCACCAGTGTGGTGCGCTGGTTGGCCAGGGCCCAGAGGGCAACGGCCCAGAGCATGTTGCTGGGGATGACCCCTTGCAGCCAAAACACGTTCCAGAGGCGTGAACGGCCTTGGGTGTCGGGCGTGGGATGCAGGGACGCGGTAGCTGTCATAAGTCTCCTTTGTGTTTAGGAAACGTGCTGGGCAAGCCTGCGCTTGGTGGCTGGGAACGTCAAGGCGCGACGGAAACGGTAGCGCCGGGCCATGCCCGGCGGAGTGCATCCGAGCGCCACACCACGTTGCTCGCCGGGCATGGTCCAGCGCTACCCATGGCTTGTCGCCATCAACCCGCTCACACATCCCGCGCACCCCCTACAACCACGACACCTGTCGCAGATTGCCTGGTCGCGGTGGACCAACGCGGCAGCCAGCGCTGCCAGTACTTAACAGCGTGGTTCAATGCCGGAAGCGTCTCCAATCGCGAGTTGTTTACAACTCTTCTGATTGGCATTGCACAGCGACGCGGGCTCAGATGGCGTGCCACCGAAAACGGGTGGCCGGGTTTCGAATCCCCGTGATGCTCTATGCGTTGTTTACGCTTGCCAGCCGGCGTCACCTTGCGTGGCGCCGGCTGGCAATCCGTCTGCCGGCTATGGCGGGCGGTGCGTGGGGGCTTGATGCCCGCCGGTGTATGCGTAGAGCTCCGGGATTCGAACCACGTACCGTCCGCCACCTCTATGTGGCGGCTACCGATTGCCTTGCACGGAGCCTCGCCATGAACGGATCTGACCTGCCCCCTCTGCGCGCCCACTGCGAGCCGGCCAACGCCGATGACCTGGCAGAGGCTGTGCCCACTGTGGATATGAACACCCTGATTGCCAACCTGAAGCGCATCGGCAAAGGCGCTGCGGCCGACGGGCAGCCCTGGCCGGAGCGGCACCAGTTGCCGGGGCGCTGCATGGCGCTGGCCGACGCCGATTGCGCATTGGCTGGCTTGCGGGTGGTTCAGGAGGTGCTGCTGGCAGCGGAGCGGACCCGGCAGAACGGCGAGCCCGAGGACTACGTGGGCGACCGGGTGATGGAGGGGCTGATGCTGGCGTGCCTGGCGTTGAGTGCGCAGGCTGTGGGGCGGTTGCAGGTGAGCGAGTAGTCGCTTCTGCCGATGTCGTAGTTGCCCCGGATTCACCCTTCCTCTCGCCCGCGCAATCATGACGCCCTTCCCACTATCCCCGGTCCTGTGACCGCTCCACGCCGCCACGCATCTTCTTTGCCTTTTGCGGGCACGACAATGCTGACAGGGCAGATAAGGGTAGCGAAATCGCTCAACCCCTCAGCCTTGGGCAGATGGAGACATCAGAAAGTCAATGAAACTCATCAAGAGCACTTTGGCGTTGCTCGTCGCAGCCGGTTGCTGTTCCGCGCCCTACGCAGTGCACGCGTATCAGCTGGCGAGAGAAGAGGCAGATGTCAGGCTGGTAGACGGCATCCCTGCCATCTGCATTCCGCAAAAAGCATGGCGGTCGTTTCCGGTTTCAAGCCTCCTGCTGATGGAGCCCCATACACTCCATACAGGAAGGTGGGCCATCAGTCTTAAGGACGATGCCAAGCCGATGAAACTCAGGCCTGGCAAGTGCATTTCATATGGTTCAATGCCTGACGGGTACCAGCACGACCCAGACGAAGACGATGCGGAGAATTTCCATTTCATATTGAACACGCCCTACTATTTCCAAATGAGGCGAGACATTCCAATTCTCTGGTACATGCCTACTGCAATATACGAAGCGACATTCTGCTTCAAGGAGGATGCCAATGGCGTCCTCAGCATTCATAAGGAGTCAGCATGCCAAGACTCCAGCAGATGAGATCTTCCATCGCAACAACAGTTCTTGCACTCCTGTTTCTCAGCGGCTGTCAACTCGCTCGCAACAGCACTCTTTCACCCAAGTCAGAGGCTGGCACGATCCAGGTGACGATCAAGGTGCCAGAGGAGCTTGTAGCGAGAGACATGCAGGTGATCTACCGCTCGACGAAATGCACCACGACGTACCGTTCCATGCTGGATTGGGAGAAGCGCACGCGAGACAATTATGCGGGACTTCATCTTCAACCTGTACGTCGGCCCGGAACAGACCTTTACGAGGCCACACTGGCAGTCAATGGAAGTGGAGCGTGCCGCTGGAGACTCAGCAACGCGATTTTTGGGGTCAGTTACAGAGATCCATCCAAGTTTGGCAGTGACGTGAAATTGGGCGCGGGAGGCGGCCTCATCGTAATGTTTGATGAATCCGACTCCGCACACGGCGGCCCCAACTTCAAAGCCAGCATCAGCGCTGAAGGCGTCGCCTCAGTGAAGCAGAACTATTACCCTTGGTTGCACGAACGTTTTCTTGGCGGAGATAGAAAGAGCATCAGCCTGACGACGGACGCAGACATATTCATCAGGCTCCGAGCACCGAACGCACGTGCAGTCCACTTTGAACCCATCTTCCATCCCCAATTCCTCGTCCGATCCATTGGTCCCAAGGTGAAGCGAAAAGGCGAAAGCACAGTGTTCTTTTACCCAGACGGCAGTCATTCGACGGAGTCCCGGACCGAGCCTAGTTTCAAGAAACTTGAAGCCATGCGGCAGGCAGCTGAGGCGAGGCTCTAGGCTGGCCTCGCTGAAGTTGGCGCGGGAGCCGACAACACTAATCCCTGTCGGCAAAGCCATCACCACGACCACACTGTTTCACCGCGCTCATGCCAGTCACCATCAACCACCACGCGCAGCTGAATCCTGATCCCGCAACCGCGCCGCAAAATACCGCGTGGGCGATTGCCCCAGCGCTTTCTTGAACATCGTGATGAACGCCGTCACCGATTCATAGCCCAGGGTTTCAGACACCCGCTGCACCGCCGCGCCGCCGGCAAGCTCGCGAATCGCAACCAGCAGATGCAGCTGCTGCCGCCAGCGCCCGAACGACAGTCCGGTTTCCCGATCAATCAGCCGCGTCAACGTGCGCTCACCCAACGCCAGGCGTTTGGCCCACTCGCTGATGGTGCTGCGATCGGCCGGATTGGCTGACAGCGCCGCAGCCAGCGCACGGATCTTGGGGTGGTCGCTCACCGGCAGGTACAACCGCTCGGCCGGCATCTGCACCAGTTCGTCCAGCAGCACTCGCGCCAGGCGATCGGTGTGCCCGCCGCGCGGGTAGTCCTGCGGCGCATCGGCCAGGTGCAGGATCATCTCGCGCACCATCGGCGAGATCGACAGCGTCACGCAGTGCAGTGGCAGGTCGACAACGCCCGGCTCGACGAACAGATAGCACAGGCGGGCGTTGGCGGTGGCCCGGTTGCTGTGCGGCATGCTGCCCGGAATCCACACGCCGCACTGTGGCGGCACGATCCACAGCGCATTGGCCACCTCGCAGGTCACCGCGCCATGAAGTGCCAGGATCAGCTGTCCCTTGCGGTGGTCATGCACCGGAATCTCGGCATCGTGGTCGGCCACCTGCAGGCGGCTGGCCACTGCCGGCCGATCCGTCGCGTCCGGGTCCAGATCAAATCCAGGCAGTGAAATGCGAGTCATTCTCGATGACCGGATTCAGCGATAGACTGACATTATAGCGAAATTCGGCGGCGGGGCTCGCTGAATACGATGGCGGCATGCACATCCCCGTCCCTACCCGCATCGCGCTGTTGATGTCGCCCGCATTGAAGGGCGACGGCGAAGCGTTGCTGTTCTCGCTCAAATGCCTGCTCGCCGCGATCCTCGGGCTGTATGTCTCGCTGCGCATCGGCCTGACCCGCCCGTTCTGGGTGATCGGCACCGTGTATCTGGTATCGCAGCCGCTCTCAGGGGCAACGCTCAGCCGCGGCCTGTTCCGCCTGCTGGGAACGGTCGGCGGTGCGGTTGCTACGGTGCTGCTGGTGCCGCGGTTCGCCAACGCGCCGCTGGTGTTGAGCGTGGTACTGGCCGCTTGGATGGGCCTGTGCCTGTATTTGGCCATGCTCGACCGCACACCGCGTGCGTACGCCTTCCTGCTGGCCGGGTACACCACCAGCCTGATTGGTTTCCCGGCGGTGATGGTGCCCGATGACGTCTTCACCATCGCCATCACCCGCGTGCAGGAAATCTCCATCGGCATTCTTGCGGCGACACTGGTCCATGGCCTGCTGTTGCCACGCCCGGTCTCACCGCGAGTGCACGCGCGCGTGGCATCGATCCTCGCCGATGCGGAGCGCTGGACGCGGGACATGCGCGCTGGCGCAAACGAAACGGTACTGGCTGCGGATCGCTCCAAGGTAGCCGCGGACCTCCTCGACCTGCACACGCTGTCCATCCACCTGCCGTTCGACAGTGTGCACGGCGTCGCCCAGGTGCAGATCCTGCGCGCACTGCATGACCGGATGCTCGATGTGCTGATGCTGTCCAGCGCCGTGGACGAATCACTGGCCCAGCTGCGCGCGCAGCCCGCCGGCACGGCGCGCACAGCATGGCCGGACCTGCTGCGTGCAGATCTCTGCGCACGTCAGGCCGGACTCGATGCTACGCATCACGACTGCCGGCTGCTGGAAGAGCAGCTGCACGCCGCCCGCCCGGACTGGCGCCGGCATGTACCCGTGCACCTTGCCAGGAAGGCGAACGGTCATGTGCTGCATCGTGACCACCGGATCGCCCTGCGCAGCGCCTTGGGCGCCTTCGTCGGCATCCTACTGGCCTGCGCGCTGTGGATCGCTACTGCGTGGTCCGACGGTGCAACCGCCGTCTCCATCATCGGCACCGCCTGCGTGTTGTTCGGGACCACAGAGGCACCTGCCGGGCATGTCATGCGCTATCTGATCGGGTCGACCATCGGCGTGGTCATCGGGCTGTTCTACGCGCTGGTGATCTTTCCGGGCCTGTCCGATTTCGTCGGCCTGGCCATGGCACTGGCGCCGGCACTGCTGGTGTGTGGCTCGTTCCTCGCCCGCCCGCCGTTCATCATGGGCGCATTGGGGGTAGTGCTCACCTTCCCCCTCATCGCCGGGTTGGGCGCCACCAATGCCACCCACATCGCGGGCGCGCTCAACAGCAGCTTGGCGCTGTTCGTGGGCACGGCGGCGGCGCTGTGCAGCATGTCGCTGTTGCAGACGCTGGACAGCAATCGCAGCCGCGCGCGCCTGCAGGATATGATCCAGCGGGACATCGCACGCCGCGCCGCCGGGCAGGTGCGAAATGCCAGCGACTGGACAAGCCGCATGGTGGATCGGCTTGCGCTGCTTGCCCCTCGCCTGCGCGGCCATCCGGATGCAGCCCCCACGTTGCGGACGCTGTTTGCGGACATGCGCGCGGCCAGTGCCGTGGCCGAACTGCGCGTAATTGGCGGGGCGTTAAATGATCGCCGCAGCCACGACTGCCTGGCCCAGTTGCTGCACAGCGCGTCCGCCCACTTCCGTATCCGTACCTCCACATGCCGCACAGTGGATACGCCGCTGCTGGAATCACTCGAGCGCACACGCGACGTGATCATCGCTGGCAACAACGGCGCATCCGAACGTGTTCTTCCGCTGCTCTGCGGCCTGCGCCGCGACCTGATCGCTCCGTTGATCGTACATGGGGACTGAGTCGATGTTCTCCGATATCTCCATTGACGGCGTCTTCGTTCCCGGCCTGCTGGCGGTGGCACTCATCGCGCTGGCGCTGTCGATGATGGCCTCGCGGCTGCTGGCAAGCCTCGGCCTGTACCGGCTGTTCGCCTATCGCCCGCTGGTGGGCCTTTCGCTGTTCGTGATCCTGGCGGAGCTGCTGATCCAGCTCGCGCCCCAGCTTGAGAAACTGAAATGAAGCACCTGTTGAGTGTCATTGGCCGCTGGAGCGCAACGCTCTGCCTGTCCGCCGTTGCCGTCATCGCGGCGCTGTCCCTGTGGAACCGCTACGAAGCGCAGCCGTGGACGCGCGACGGCCGCGTGCGCGCCGATGTGATCCGCGTGGCGTCGGACATGGGCGGGCTGGTCACACAAGTGCTGGTGCAGGATAACCAGCGGGTGAAAGCCGGGCAGCTGCTGCTGGTGCTGGACCAGCCGCGCTACGCCGCCGCGCTGGACAAGGCCGATGCCGCGGTGAACAGCGCGCAGGCAACGCTTGCCCTTGCCCGCCGTGAATCGAAGCGGGACATCGCGCTGGGCAACCTGGTGGCTTCGGAAACGCGGGAACGCAATGCCGCCAAGGTCGATACCGAAGTGGCCGGCCTTGCACAGGCCCGAGCGGAGCGGCGGGTGGCGCTGCTGAACGTGCAGCGCACCGAAGTGCGCGCCAGCGCCGATGGCATCGTCACCAACCTGGACCTGCACCCGGGCGACTTCCTGCAACCGGGTGCCCAGGCGCTGGCACTGATCGACAGCGCCAGCCTCAGGGTCGAAGGCTATTTCGAAGAAACCAAGCTCAACTGCATCAATGAAGGCGACGCCGCTGTCGCCCGCCTGATGGGCGATGGCCGCGACGTGCATGGGCATGTGGAGAGCATCGCCGCCGGCATTGCCGACGACCAACGCGCGAGCACCCACAACCTGCTGCCATCGGTTGCGTCAACGTATACCTGGGTGCGGCTGGCGCAGCGGATCCCGGTGCGCATCCACTTGGACGACGTGGCACCGGATACACGCCTGATCGTCGGCAGAACCGCCAGCGTGACCATCACTCCGCGCACGCAGGGAGCCTGCAAGTGATCGGCACCGTATCACGCGTGGGTGTACTCGCCTGTGCGCTGTCGCTGGCCGGCTGCGTGTCCGGCCCGGACTACACGCTGCCGGCCAACGCGGTTGCCGCCGCGCCGGCAGCCCGCCGCGCATTCGTATCGAGACACCAGGCGGCCTACGCACAGACCGAGCTGCCGGACCACTGGTGGCAGCTGTATGACGATCCACGGCTCGATGCCTACGTCAGCGAAGCGCTGCGGGCCAATACCGATCTGCGCGCGGCCGATGCCAACCTGCGCCGCGCCACGGCGATGGTGCTGCAGTACCGGGCCGAGGGCTCGGCAAGCACCGACGCAGATGCATCGGCCACGCTGGCCCATGCCGGGGGATATACCTCACCCACCTCACCACCGCAGGTGTATGCGCTCGGCATCCACCTGGCCTACCCACTGGATCTGGCAGGTGGCATCCGCCGCGGTATCGAAGCAGCCAGCGCCGATGCAGAGGCTGTCGCTGCAGCACGTGACCAGGTGCGGGTGGTGGTCGCCGCCGCTGTCACCCGCGCTTATGTCGGCATCTGTTCGACCAACCTCACCCTGGCGGCGACGCAGCGGGTGCTCGCTACGCAGCGCGCTACGTTGGACGCCACCACCCGCTTGGCGGCCGGCGGACGCGGAACCGAGTTCGACGTCAGCCGGGCACGCGCGGCGGCCAACCGCAGTGCGGCGGCGGTGCCGCATCTGGTTGCCGAACGGCAGGCGGCTCTGTTCGAGCTGGCGGCGCTGATGGGACGCGTACCGGCCGACTATCCGCAGGACGTCGCCAACTGCCAACAGCCGCCGCGCCTGCAGCAACCGGTCCCGGTCGGCGATGGTGGCCAGCTGATCCAGCGCCGCCCGGATGTCCGCGCGGCCGAGCGCAGCCTGGCGGCCGCCACCGCGATGATCGGCGTGGAAACGGCAGCCCTGTACCCACAGGTGAGCATCGGCGCGTCCACCGGCACGGCAGGGTCATTCAAGCAGCTGCTGAGCAGCGACAGCCTCGGCGCGTCCTTCGGACCGCTGCTGTCGTGGCGCTGGCCGAACCGCCGCGCAACCCGGGCGCGGATCGATGCGGCCGGCGCCAACGCCGATGCCACGCTGGCATCGTTCGATGGCGTGGTGCTGGACGCGCTGCGGCAGACCGAAACCGCGCTGTCGGCCTACGCGCAGGAGATCGATCGCGAGCACAGCCTTGCCCTCGCCCGCGACGACGCGGCACGTGCCAGCGATCAGGCCGGGCAGTTGTACCGGTTCGGCAGGATCGACTTCATCGACGTGCTGTCTGCCGAGGCCGCGCTGGCCGATGCAGAGTCTGCCCTGGCAGCATCGCGCGCGCAGCTGGGGGACCGTCAGGTGGATCTGTTCCTGGCGCTGGGTGGGGGCTGGGCGGGACCTGGTACCGCCCCGGTATCGACCACGCGGGTCGCGCCATAGAACACTGCCGCATTTCCATTGCCTGCGGTAGAGTGGCGCGGACCTGGCGGGGAGCGCTGGGCACAACCAGGGATCACATGAATGATGTACGCCAAGCAAGGCCGTACCGTTCTTCTGTGCCTGGCCGCAGCCATCATGGTCTTCGGCGCGACCGGCTGCACGTTGAAGAATCCGGCAATGTTGGGGAGCGCGCGGCTTCCGGCCGAACAACAGGTGGTCATCTCCGGGCAGGGAATCTACCCCGAACGCGAGTTGGCACTGAATGTCTTCACCATCGATGGTACGTCGGTGAACGGATTGCGCACGCCCAGCTACCACCTCCCACCGGGGCAGCATACCTTTAGCGTGCAGGCGACCTCCGAAGTGCGCGCCGGTTCGGAGATGGGAATGCTGACATCCACCATGAAGGTCGCCAGGCTGGAGGTCACGATAGACACCGTGGCTGGCCACACCTATGTGCCCAATGCACGCACCCGCGACGGCCGCATTGCGGTCTGGTTCGATGACATGGGACCGGCTTACCCACAGGAATGCCTGCCGTTCTATCGCATCGCTGCGATACGGCCGATCCTGGCGATGTATCGGCACAAGAAGACCTGCAACCTGACCCAACCCGCCGTGCCACCTGCATCGAGGCCGGCTGCGCCGAAGGACATTTCGCCATCGCCGTCGCTGATGCACTATCTGAAATGGTAGTCCGCCATCACCGGTATCCAAGCGTGCAGAAGTGCAACGAATGCGCGTTTCTGTGCCACGAAACATCCACCAAGCAGGTTCATTCAAGCAGCCGTTGCGCAGCGACCGTGTCAGCGCATCCCTCGAACCGCTGCTGATACGTATCGCGGCCGAATTGCCGCGCAGCCCCGGCGCGGGTCGATTCTGGCGGGCACAACACTGATGCCGCGCCGGCGTGGTGAGCGGCTGGCCTGTGAAACCAGCCGCTCCTGCACCGCCATCGAGGCTGCGGCCCTGGGCTTACTTCGGCATCAGCACCGAATCGACCACATGCACCAGGCCGTTGGACTGCCTCACGTCGGCGGTGGTCACCGCAGACTTGCCACCCTTGGCGTCGACCACCCAGACCTTGCCATCCTGCAGCTTCACCGTCAGCGCTTCACCCTGCACCGTTTTCAGCGTGCTGCTGCCACCGTGGCTGCGCGCTGCTGCGGTCAGCTGGGTGGAGGTGTAGGTGCCTGGTACCACGTGATAGGTCAGGATCTGGGTCAGCTTGGCCTTGTTTTCAGGCTTCAGCAGCGTTTCCACGGTGCCTGCAGGCAGCTTGGCGAAAGCCTGGTTGTCGGGAGCAAATACGGTGAACGGACCCTTGCCGCTGAGCGTGTCAACGAGCCCGGCCGCCTTCACAGCGGTCACCAGGGTGCTCAGGTTCTGGGCGGTGGAGGCGTTTTCGACAATGGTCTTGTTCGCGTACATCGGCACGCCACCGACCATCGGGTTGTCGGCGGCAAAGACGGCCGGGGCAGTTGCGCAGGCAACTGCGACGGTGGCGGCAAGGGTCAGGCGCTGGATCTGGGTACGCATGTTCGTGTCCTCGTTGATAGCCCAACCGGGCTGGGGAATGCGCAGCGTTCGCTGCCGTCACTGCACCACCTTGCAGCCATGCGGGAATGCAGGGCATCCGTAGCAGCAGGGAAGAAGCGTTGCGTGCATGAGGGCATACGCCGCAAGCCGATGGCCGGATGCATCGCCTGGCGCTGGGGCAGTGAACGGTTCAACAAGGTGCGTGCCACGTCGCGAGGATGTTCACGGGATCGTGATGCACTGAAGGGCGGAGAGTTGCCGCGATCGGGCCTCCAGGCGGAGGGCGGCGCTTCAGCTTTCGCCGCTGGCCCTGAGCTGGGCACTCAACAAACGCGTCAGGGTCCTGCGTGCAAACCAGCCCTGCAGTTGCTTGGCCTTGATGGTCTTGGCCATGAGACAGGGCGCGCCTTCCACGGTGTGGTCGATGTGGTAGCAGCGCGAGGCGCCACAGAGCTCGGCCTGGCTGGCGGTCACGATGACCACGGTCACCTCCAGGCTGGTGAAGGCGATATCCGCCTTGATGTCCGGGTTCTCAGTGCCGGCACGGTCGATGAGCGTGCGGAAGCGGCCCAGGTCGCGTTCTCCGCCGCTGCTGAGGGGCCCCACGTTGGTGGCGCGCCGGATGTCCTCCTCCTCTCCGGGGACAGCGTTGTTCCAATGTTCGGTGCGCTCGGGAATGACTGCGCGGACGACCTTGCCGCCCGGCTCGATCAGATCGATGACCACATCCAGCAGATACACCGGCTCCAGCCCAAGATTGGTCACAAAACAATGCGCATCCAGATGCTTGCCCGCACCGGAGGTGATCAGGATGGATGGCCGTTGCTGGCGGCGGTAGCTGCGCAGGAACACGCTCAGATAGACCACCCAGATCAGCGCCGTTACGCAGGTCATGGCGGCGGTGATCAGAGGTGCAAGGTGAAGCAGATTCTGGAGCATTCCCGATGGTGTCCCACGCAGATTCGCTGGAGAGGACATCATCGCGGTTGCATCGCTCGCGGGCCGTGAAGCGAGGGCGAAGACCGCATCTCTGCATTGTTGCCGGCTGCCGTCAGCGCCCGGCTTGGTCGACGCGCCCAACAATCGTCGTCAGCGGGCCGAAGGAACTGACTGGCCCGGCTGCGCACCGCAGCGGCCGAGCGAGGCCCCGGCGCCGCAATGCGACACCCGATCAGTTGGCCAGGGCGAAATCCAACCCCGCGCACACCGCCGCCACCTGGGCGTCGTTGCATTCCTGCGGGTTGGTGCGTGGGCTGTCCGGGTACACCTCGGTGGTGGTGGCATACAACGCATCGGTGAAGCCGGCGCATGCACCAATCGAGCGCGACTCGCCCCATACCACGCCCAGCGACTGCAGCGGCATGCCCACCAGATTGCCTTCGGCGTCGGCCGGGGCAATGTGGGTGATCGGCGCCACGGCGGCGATCAGCGCCTTCTGGAATTCGTGCTGCGGGTCTTCGCTGTTGCCGATCACATAGAAGCCATCGGGAATGGTGTCGCGCTCGAACGGCTTGCCGTCCCGGGCGCAGCGGGCCGGGTCGAACTCGTGCAGATCGCTGTCGGTGGTCTCGTGCAGGTCCAGGTGCACCCGGATGTTGGCCTTGCGTTCGGCCACCCAGCGCATCAGCGAGGCGGCTTCCTCGATCAGGCCGCCGTCACGGAAGCTGCGGTTGGGATCGATGGCATTGGGGTTCCAGCGCTGGATGCGCTCGTAGCCCCACGGGCTGACGCACGGGGCCACGATCAGGTTGTAGCGGCCCAGGTAGCGCTCGGCGTGCTGTTCCAGGAACTGCAGGGCGCCATGCACGCCGCTGGTTTCGTAGCCATGCACGCCGCCAGTGACCAGCGCGGTCGGCAGGGCCGGGTTCCAGTCGTGGTTCACCGCCGCGAACAGCGGGTAGTGGTCCGGGGCGTAGTCCAGCTGGCCGTACTGCACGACGTCGAAGCGCTCGTCCAGCCGCTCCAGCGCGGTCACCACATCTTCGTGGTAGCTGCGCTGCCGCTGTTGGCGGGCCCGCCACTGCGCGCGTTCGGCGTCGCCCCAGGGCTGTCCGGGGGTGCCGATCGGGTAGAACTGCGCAACGGTCATCTCAAGCTCCAGAAGTCGGGGTGCGGTGGTACAGCCGACCATTTTAAGCCTTGTGGCCCGATCGGTGCCGCCCCTCGCCCCCGCCTTCATACGGCCGGCCTCATCTGGTTGTAAAATCAACGGTTTTTGGCCCCCACCCCCTTGATGGCGAACGCAGCGCAGCCGGTCGTGGATGGACCGGACTTCCTCCGTCTGCTCGCCCGTCTCAGCGACGGCGCGATGCCGGCCTCCAGTCCCGCCCTGACCGATCGCCTCGGCCAGTGGGTGGACTGGAGCCGTGCCGTGGCCCTTGCCGGGGCGCTGGATCGCCGCCTGGCTGAACCTGCCGAGGCCGCCGAAGCGCTGGATGACCTGCTGGCCGATTGCGCCCAGGCCGAAGCGAGCCTGTTGGCCTCGCTGAGCGAGGATGCCGAGGCCGAGCGCCTGCTGGACCTGGCCGAGGCCGCCGCCGCACCGAACTTCGCTTCGTTGCGGCAGCGCTACCGCGTGCTGCAGCAGGCCGTCCAGACCGCTACCGGCCGCCTGCGCGGCCGCCTGCGCGACCAGCTGGTGCAGGCGTCACCGGAGCTGGCGCGGCTGGCCGAGGTCGATGCGGTGATGGAGCAGACCTTGAGCCCGCGCGAGCACAGCCTGCTTGCCACCGCCCCGGCGGTGCTGGGTGCCCGATTCGAACGCGTGCACGGCCAGCCCGGCTGGCGCGCGTCCTTCCGCCACGACATGCGCACGCTGCTGCTCGCCGAGCTGCAACTGCGCTTCCACCCGATCCAGGGGCTGCTTGCCGCCCTGCGCTCACACTGACCGGAACACCATGTCCAGAACTGTTTTCCACGTCCTTGTCTTCCTTGCTGGCCTGCTGGCCGTGTGCTGGATCGGCGTCGGCTATGTCTCGGTGCACCCGCTGGGTGCAGCCGTGGCAGCGATCATCGCAGCCTGCTACATCGCCGGTGGCGTGGAGCTGTACCGCTACCGGCAGGCCAGCAATGGCCTGCGCGCCGCACTGGCTGACCTTTCGCTGGCCAAGGGAAGCCTGGCACCGTGGCTGGAGCGTGTGCCGCTGGGCCTGCGCAATGCCGTGCGCCTGCGCGTGGAAGGCGAACGCACCGCCCTGCCCTCGCCGGTGCTGACGCCCTATCTGGTAGGCCTGCTGGTGCTGCTGGGCATGCTCGGCACGCTGCTGGGCATGATGGACACCCTGCGCGGCACCGGCCTGGCGCTGCAGAGTGCCACCGACATGGCGGCCATCCGCGGCTCACTGGCCTCGCCGGTGCAGGGCCTGGCGGTGGCCTTCGGCACGTCCATCGCCGGCGTGGCCAGCTCGGCCATGCTGGGCCTGCTGTCGGCACTGCTGCGCCGCGACCGCCTGCAGGTGGTGCAGCAGCTGGACCGCGCCATCGCCACTGACCTGCATCCGTATTCGCAAGCCTGGCAGCGTGCCGAGTCGCTGCGCCTGCTGCAGTCGCAGTCTGCGGCGCTGCCTACGCTGATCGATCGCCTGCAGGCGATGACCAGCACCTTCGAACAGCACAGCGCGGCCGCCAACGAGCGCCTGCTGGCCGGTCAGGCCGAGTTCCTGACGCAGAGCCAGGCGTTGCAGGAACGCCTGGCCACCTCGCTGCAGCAGTCGTTGCGCGAAGGTGCCGAAGCCAGTGCCGCGGCCATTGGCGGCGCGCTGCAACCGATGGCCGAAACCACCCTGGCCGGTCTGGCCAGCCACGGCCAGGCGCTGCATTCGCGTGTCGAACAGGCCGTGCAGCAGCAGTTGAACGGTCTGGCCGAGGGCTTCGAGCGCAGCCGCGTGGCGACCGAAGCGAGCTGGGCCAAGGTAGTGGCCGAACAGACCGGCGCGCAGCAGGCGCTGGTTGCCGAACTGCGCCAGCATCTGCAGTCCTTCAGCGAAGCCCAGAGCACGCAGGGTGAAGCCCTGGTGGCACGCATCGGCGAGCGCCTGCAGGCCGATGCCAGCAGCAACGCCGAGGCCTGGCGCGCTGCTGCCGAACAGCAGCACGCATTGAACAGTGAGCTGGTCGAGCGCCAGCAGCAGGCGCTGCAGCATGCCAGCAGCCACCTGGATGACCGTGCGCAGGCGCTGCTGCAGGCACTGGATGAGCGCCACGCCGCCGGCCAGTCGCTGCTGCAGGAACACGAGCAGCAGCGACTGCAGGATTGGCAGGCCGCACAGGCCGCCACCGCCACGGCGCATGCCGAACTGCAGGCCGGCCTGGATGCACGCGAACAGCAGCGCCAGCTGCGTTGGGATGCGGTAAGCACCGAGTTGCAGCAGGCACACGCAGCGTTGCAGGCCCAGCTGCTGGCAAGCGACGAACAGCGCCTGCAGTGCTGGAGCGATGCGTTGCAGAGCGTTTCGGCCGATCTGGCCGAGCGCCTGCAGGCCAATGGCCAGCGCCTTGCCGAACAGCAGCAGCAGGTCTGCGACACGTTGGCTCAGACCGCGCAGCAGATCGGCGAGAACGGCCGTGCCCAGGCCAGCGCCACGCTGGCCGAAGTGTCCACCCTGCTGCAGACTGCGGCCGCGGCACCGAAGGCCGCCGCCGAGGTCATCAACGAACTGCGCAGCACCCTGTCCGAAAGCCTGGTGCGCGACAACAGGATGCTGGAAGAACGCGGCCACCTGCTGGCGACCGTGCAGACCCTGCTGGAGGCGATCAACCACGCCTCGCACGAGCAGCGCACCGCTGTGGATGCACTGGTCGGAGGCTCAGCCGAACTGCTGGAACGCGTCGGCAACCGTTTCAGCGACCATATCGCGGCCGAGACTGGCAAGCTCGATGGCATCGCCACGTTGCTCAATGGCAGTGCCGGTGAAGTGGGCCAGCTGGCCGGCACGTTCGGGGCTGCCGTCGAGCAGTTCGGCACCGCTTCGGCAGAGCTCTCCGGGCGCCTGGAGCAGATCGGCGGTGCGCTGGATGCCTCGCTGGCGCGCAGCGATGAGCAGTTGGCGTACTACGTGGCGCAGGCGCGCGAGGTGGTCGACCTCAGCCTGCTGTCACAGAAGCAGGTGATGGAAGAACTGCAGCAGCTGGCCGCGCGCCGCGGCAAGGCCGGCAGCGCATGAGCGACGAGCTGGAGGTCGACGGCGGCTCACACGCCCCGATCTGGGCGGCATTCGGCGATCTGATGTCGGTGCTGCTGGGCGCGTTCGTGCTGGTCCTGGTCGGCGTGGTCGCCGTGCAGCTGGAGCTGTCGCAGCGCCTGGACCAGGAAGTCAAGCAGCGCCAGGCCGAAGCCAAGCGACTGCAGACGCTGGAGCAGGCGCTGGCCGGCCCGCTCGCCGCCGGCCGGGTGACGCTGGTGAATGGCCGCATCGGCATCAGCGGCAGCGTGCTGTTCGCGCTGAACTCGGACCAGCTGCAGCCGGAAGGCCAGGAACTGCTGCGCAGCCTGGCCGCGCCGCTGGCGGCCTATCTCGGCACGCGCGAAGAGATCCTGATGGTCAGCGGTTTCACCGATGACGCACCGGTGCGGGAAGGCAACCGCCGCTTCGCCGACAACTGGGAGCTGTCCGCGCAGCGCTCGCTGACGGTGACCCGTACCCTGATCGCCGACGGCGTACCGGCCGATGCGGTGTTCGCCGCGGCGTTCGGCAGCGAGCAGCCGGTCAGCTCCAATGCCAACGAAGATGGCCGCGCGCGCAACCGCCGCGTTGAGATCGCGCCGATTCCCAAGCCGAAGGTTGCTGCGCCGGGCGAGAAGAACGGCAATGGCAGCTGAGTCCTCGCCATTGGACGGGTTGCGCGCCCTGGTGCGCGATCTGGATGCCGGCTCGCGCGCGCTGCCGCACTACCCGCAGATACCGATGCTGGAGGATGTGCGGCGCGAGTGGTCCGAGCTGCGCAGCGAACTGCAGGTGCGACGCTCGCTGCGCACCGAAGCCCCAGCCGACGGCGGCCCGCTGAACTCGGCGGTGCTGGTGCAGCGCATGCTGGACACGATGCAGGCAACCAGCCCCGGATATCTGCGCCACTTCATCGACTATGTCGATACGCTGTCGTGGCTGCAGGCGTTGCAGGATGGTGCCGCCAGCAGCGGTGATGCAGCCAAACCCAAACGCACACGCAAGCCGCGCAACGCAGGTTGACGGATAACGGTAGTGCCGGCCGCTGGCCGGCAGCCTCATGAGCCCTCCGCGGCATCCCGCAGTTGCCGGCCAGCGGCCGGCACTACCCGCCCGTATGTCCGCAGATGAAGCTGCGGGCATTGCAGGATGCGACGCTAAAGTGCACACGCAGCAACGCGGGTTGACCGATACCGGTAGTGCCGGCCGCTGGCCGGCAGCCTCATGAACCCTCCGCAGCATCCCGCAGTTGCCGGCCAGCGGCCGGCACTACCCGCGCGTGATGTCCGCAGATGACCATGTCACCAGACAGTCATCTGTCCAGTGCACCCTATTCACGTTGATCGCGCGGCGCCCAAGGCGCCCGAGACCGCATCGCATGTCTGCCCTTTCATCTGCTCGAGCAGCTGCTGGCCACCGAAATCACCTGGCGCGACAACGGCTGGGCCAGCCTGCACGGCAAGTACACCGGCGAACGCTTCCAGGCCTGTACCGACCACAGGGGTTTTGGGGCTACACCGTGTTCGACCTGGCCGGTGGCTACGATCTGGGTCAGGTTGGCTTCGCCAGCAAGCTGGACTCGAGCGTGTTGGCACCCAGCGACCCACCGGGAAAGCTGCATGTGTTCCATGCGTCGGCACCCCGCCAGGTGTTCGGTACCATCGACGTCCGCTTCTGATCGCCGGCCGAGGAGTCCATTGATGTCCGTTACTGCCCTGCTGTTGGCTGCGCTTGCTGTCAGCGGCTACAACGCACCGCATGAAGCCACCGGCGCACCACCCCGCATCGTGCAGGTGGCCGGCTTTACCTACGTGGACAAGGGATTGGTCGCCGCCGGTCGTTTGCCGGCCGGCACCGTAGACTTCCTCGGCGATACGCTGGGTTCGTTCTCGTCATTGGCGGTGCAGCCGGGCACGTGGCGGCGTACCGCGCGTGGCTATGAAGGGGTGCTGTGGACCCTGCCCGACCGCGGGCGCAACGATCCGGAGGCCGGCCTGTTCTATGACTACGCTGGTCGCCTGGAGCGCATGCAGCTGCGCATCGACTGGCCGGCGAGCAAGCCAGAGAGCTTCGGCACGCTGACGATGAAGCCGGAAAAGGGGCTGGTGCTGAAGGACTACAACGGCCAGCCATTCACCGGTGCCGACCCCGGTGATCACACCATCATCCAGCGTGGCGTTGTGCTGCCCTCACCCGCCGTGGGCGCGGGGGCCGGCAAGGTCGCGCTTGATGCCGAATCGCTGCAGTTCACTGCCGACGGCCACTTCTACATCGGCGACGAGTACACCGCCAACGTCTATTACTTCAACGCACAGGGCCAGCTGCAGGGCGTGATCGTGCCGCCGCAGGCGATCCAGCCACAACGTGATGGCAAGCCTGCCTTTGGATCGTTGGCCCCGCCGCAGAGCGGGCGCCGCAACAACCAGGGCGTGGAAGGCATGGGCCTGTCGCCCGACGGCACACGGCTGTTTGTTGCCCTGCAGAGCGCGCTGATGCAGGACAGCGCGGCGGGCAATGCCGCCGGCCGCATCAACACCCGCGTGCTGGTCTACGACGTGTCTGCCAACCCGACGCCGACGCAACCGGTGGGCCACCATGTGATGATCCTGCCCGCCTACGCCCATGACGGCAAAGGCAAGCTCGACCGCACCGCTGCACAGAGCGAGCTGCGTGCGCTGGACAACGAGCGTTTCCTGATGCTGGCGCGCGATGGCAATGGACTGGGCAAGGAGGGCGACGACCCGATCGTCTATAAGTCGGTGCTGCTGGTGAACGTGGCGCAGGCCTTCAATCTGGTGGATACGGCCTATGAGACCGGCACGGCATCGGTGCTGGCCGATCCCGCTGACGCCATGTTGAAGACCGGCATCGTGCCCGCCAAGGTCAATGAGGTGCTGAACCTGCTCGACCGGCCGCAGCTGGCCCGGGCCGGGCTGGACCTGGACACAGGGCGTGGCCCTCACCCGGGATTGCTGTCGGAGAAGTGGGAAGCAATGGACGTGTTGCCGGCGCTTGATCCAGAGCACCCGAACGACGTACTGCTGCTGATCGGCAACGACAACGACTTCACCGCCCGCAACTGCCGCATGCAGGGCGAGCACTGCGACAGTGCGTACGACAACGACAACCGGGTGCTGGTGTATCGGCTCACCCTGCCGTAGTGGCCG
>NZ_QQXJ01000001.1:1769999-1851403 GCF_004348785.1 Stenotrophomonas sp. TEPEL | reverse complement strand
TTGCCGGCCAGCGGCCGGCACTACCATGGGGCAGGCGCGCGGGACTTTCCTGTCGGGTAGTGCCGGCCGCTGGCCGGCAACCAAGCGGTGCGTCCGGAGGTTCATGAAGTTGCCGGCCAGCGGCCGGCACTACCAGATCGACCACGCATAGGGATACTGGCCAATCTCCCTGGCCAGGCCCGCCCGAATGGGATTTCCCAGGATATACAGGGCCTGGCGATGCAACGATTCCTCTACCCTGACCGCATGATCGAAGTACCCGGACTGCCAGACCACGCCGCGACGACCGACCAGCCGATTCAAGGCCAACGCGCTGGATGACTTGAACCGACGGGCGATGCCCGACAGCTCCGACGCACGCAGTTGCAACATCCAATGCACATGATCCGGCATCACCACCCATGCCAGTGACTGGACCAGGCCTTGTCGCTCCAGTTCCTCAAACTGGCTGGAGACGCAGCCTGCGGTAGCGCCGCATTCAAAGCGTCGGCGGCGCTGGCATGTTGTCGTGGTCAGCACATATACCTGACCGATGATGGAGCGCCGCCCGTGGCGCAGGAGATCGCTGCTCATGGCCCATCGTGGATCAGGCAGAGATCGCTGGCTGTCGGGGAACAGCGCTGGATTCCATGAGGATCTTCCTGCCGATTGGCTGAGGTTGCCGGCCAGCGGCCGGCACTACCCGACAGGAAAATCCCGCGCGCCTGCCCCATGGTAGTGCCGGCCGCTGGCCGGCAACGCATGAACCCCGCCCGGCGGTGTGCCCGGCGCCGTCACCCGCGCAGCGTGGCGCCACCGTCCACATACAGGTCACTCATCGCGACGTGCCCGGCCTGCTCGGACAGCAGGAACATCACTGCCTGTGCGATGTCCTCCGGCGTGGCCAGCTTGCGCAAGGGGATGCCCGCCTTGTAGGTGGCCGGATTGCCGGCGATCACCCGTGCCGCGCCCTGCTCGTCTTCCCACATGCCGGTCTGCATCGGGGTCAGCGTGGAGCCCGGCGCAACGATGTTGCAGCGGATGCCCAGCGGCGCCAGCTCCAGGCCCAGGCAGCGGGTGAACATCGTCGCCGCCGCCTTCGAGGCGGCATAGGCGGCCATGCCATGCCGTGGCACGCCCGCCGCGTTGGAACTGACGGTCACGATGGCACCTTGCCGGCGCGGCGACATCACCCGTGCCAATGCGCGGCCGACATGGAACACACCATCGGCATTGACCGCGAACACCCTGCGCCAATCCTCGTCACCGGTGTCCACGACCTCGCCGACATGCAGCACGCCCGCCACGCTGGCCGCCAACATGATCGGTCCCACCGTGGCTTCCACCTGGTGTACCAGCGCGTCCACGGCTGCGCCGTCGGTGACATCCAGTGCGAAAGCCTGCACGCGCCCATCGTCGGTCACCAGCGCAGGTCGCTCGCGATCGGTTGCCACGACCCGGCACCCTGCGCCCAGCAGTTGCCCGACCAGCGCCGCACCGATACCGCCCGCTGCGCCGGTCACCAGCGCCACATTTCCTTCGAAACCCGTCAGCTGCATGTTGCACTCTCCTGTTGCCTGTCCCACTGCTGCAGCCGCGCCGACAACCACGGTGCCAGCTGCGCCACCGCATCGCGCCCGGTCAGTTCGGCGTGCAGGAACGGCAGCTCGATGGCATCCACCTGCAGCGCATGTGCCTTCCACAGCGCGGACTGCAACTGCGGCCGTGCCTGATGATCGCGTCCGGCCCGCACATGCGCCAGCGTTCCGACGAAGGGTCGGTGCTGGTGTTCGCGGATCAGTCGATTGGTCCCGGTCACCGCCCGTACCACGCCGTCGAGCACCACCTCGGGCAGGCTGCCCAGCGCGCTGCCGCCGCGCCGCAGGAAGGCGAGGATGCGCTCGCGATCGTCCAGTTCCGGATGCGCGTCCGGGTCATGCCCGGCGATGGCCAACAGCGCCCGCAGCGCCGCGATCGGGTCGGGCTCCGGTTCGGCACGCCAGCATTCGCTGGGATAGGCATCGAGCAGCACCAGTTCGCCGACCTCGCGGCCGATGTCATGCAGGCGCACGGCCATCGCCTGGGCGAGGATGCCCCCCACCGACCAGCCGAGCAGATGGATCGGCCCCTGTGGCTGCAGCGTGATCACCCGCTGCACATAGTCATTGGCCATGGCCTCGATGCTGCCTGGCAGCGGTTGCGTGGGGTCGAGCGCGGGTGACTGAAGCCCGTACACCGCGCGCGTTGGCTGCAGCGCCCGGGCCAGTGCGCGATAGTTCCAGGCAATGCCGCCTGCCGGGTGCAGCACGAACAGGGGGGCTGCGGTTGCCTCGTCGGATGCCGACAGCGCAATCACCGGCCCCAGCGCGTGATCGGCGCGTGCGGGCGGCTCGGCGATGCGTGCCGCCAGCGCGGCTACGGTCGGTTGCGCGAACAGCGCGCCCAGCCCCAGCTCGCAACGCCAGCGCTGCTCGATGGCCAGCAGCAGGTGCACGGCCGACAGGGAGTCGCCTCCGATGCTGAAGAAATCCACATCAACCGCCACCGGCAGTTCACGCCCCAGCGCCTGTGCGAACAGCGCGGCCAGTTCCTGCTCCAGCGGCGTGCGCGGCGCCTGCCCCACAACGTCCTGCTGCGGCGGTTTCGGCAGCGCAGACCGGTCCAGCTTGCCATTGGCGGTCACCGGCCACTGATCCACGCCCACGAACCCAGACGGCACCATGTAGTCCGGCACCCGCGCCAGCAGATGGCTGCGCAGCGCCGCTGCATCGAGCAGCGCCGTCGGCACATAGGCGACCAGCCGCGCCTCGCCGGGAAGATCATCGCGCAACAGCACTTCCACCCGGTCCATTCCAGGCAGCTCGCGCAACGCTGCTTCAATCTCGCCAAGTTCGATGCGCAGGCCGCGCAGTTTTACCTGATGGTCGCTGCGTCCCAGGTACTCGACAGCACCGTCGCCCCGCCAGCGTGCCACGTCGCCGGTGCGGTAGATGCGCTCACCCGGCAGGAACGGATCCGCCAGGAAGCGCTCGGCCGTCAGGTCGTCGCGGCCGAGATAGCCGCGCGCCAGCTGCACACCGCCGAGGTACAGGTCACCGGCCACGCCCACCGGCACGGGCTGCATCCGTGCGTCCAGCACATACAGGCGGGTGTTCCAGACCGGGAAACCGATCGGCACCGGGCGCGAGCGGTCATCGGCCGAGGCTGGCCACCAGCTCACATCCACCGCCGCTTCGGTCGGCCCATACAGATTGTGTAGTTCGGCATGCACCCGCGCATGGAAGCGGTCGCGCAGCGCGGCATCCAGCGCCTCGCCACTGGTGAACACGCGCCGCAGCCGCAGGTCCTGTGAGGCCGGTGCCGCCAGGAACGCATCCAGCATCGACGGTACGAAATGTGCGGTGGTGACACCATGGACGCGGATCAATCGCGCCAGCTCGGTCGGGTCGCGGTGTGCGTCCGGCCCCGCCAACACCAGCGTCGCGCCGCACAGCAGTGGCAGGAAGAATTCCCAGACCGATACGTCGAACGTTGCCGGGGTCTTCTGCAGAATCCGGTCGTCGGCGCCAATGCCATAGTGCTCGCGCATCCACAGCAGGCGATTGACGATGGCGCGGTGTTCGATCACCACGCCCTTGGGCTCACCGGTCGAACCGGAGGTATAGATCACATAGGCCGCATCGTCGCCCCTAGGGCCCGGCCACGGTGCGGCAAAGCTCACGTCGGTCCACTGCTCCGGCGGCAGCACCGGCACATCTGAAAGACGGGATTGCACGCTGACCTCTGCCAGCACACAGACCGGCTGCGCCGACGCCAGGATGCGCGCCAGGCGCTCCGCGGGATGGGCAAGGTCCAGTGGCAGGTACGCGCCGCCTGCGCGCAGTACCGCCAGCAACGCAATCACCAGTTCCAGCGAACGCGGCAGCGCTACGGCAACGACCGTGCCCGGGCCCACGCCCAGCGAGCGCAGCTGCGCGGCCAGGGCGAAGCTGCGCGCCTCCAGCGCAGCATGGTCCAGCGTCACATCGCCGAACACCAACGCCGCCGCCGACGGATCGCGGTCCATGCCCTGCTGCAGCAGTTCGACCAGGGTGGTGTCAGGCAACGCATGCGTGGTGGCATTGAAACCATGCACAACCTGCTTCGATTCTTCCGGCGTGGCCAGTGGCACCGTCGCGATGTCTTCGGCCAGCAGCGCGGCCGACACGAAATGCAGCAGCCGCCGGGCATGCGCCTTCATGTCATCCAGCCCATACAGGGCCGGGTTTGCTTCAATCTCCAGATCCAGCAGGGTCTGTCCATCGCCACGGAAGCCCAGTGTCAGGTCGTCAACCGGGCCGGTGCTCAGCACTTCCAGTGAGGCCTGCACACCTGGCAGCGCCAGCGGCTTGTAGAACGGCTGTACGTTGATCAACGGCCCATGCAGACGGTGCTGTGCACCGACCAGGCCAAGGTCACGACGCAGCTGTTCGCCACGGTAGCGCCCATGCTTGCGGCTCTGGCTGAGCTGGCGCCCGATGCGCCGGCAGAATTCCTCGACGCCGCCCTCGCCGCCCGCTACCCGCAGCGGCAGCACGTTCATCACCATCGCCGGTACCCGCGCCGCCGCGTTGCCCAGCCGCGCCATGTACGGCACGCCGAGCACGACTTCCTCGGACGCGCTCATGCGACGCACATACTCGGCGGCCAACGCGGCAAGCACATCCGGCCACGGCTGCAGCCACGATGCCGAGACCTGCAGCAGGCGCTCGCGCAAGGCGGGGTCCACCGGCTGCACCCAGCGCAGTGCATCGTCACTGGCCGCGGCGGTGCCGGCCAGGCCGGTGGAGGCCGGGGCGCCCTGCAATGCCTGCAACCACCACTGCCGGTCGACGTCGCGGCGCGCATCACTGCGGTAGCTGGCATCATCGGCCAGCACGCCCGCCAACCCTGGCAGCGCACTACCGGTGCGGCCCGCATACAGGGCGCAGACGCGGTCAGTGAACAGCGCCATGCCATAGCCATCGGTGGCCAGGTGATGCACGCGCAGGTACCAGGCCCAGCGCTGGTCACCCAGGTCGAACAGCACCTGCTGGCTCAGCCGGTCGCGGGTCGGGTCGACCGCGCTGGAGCGATCAGCCAGCATCGCCGCACGCGCCGTCTGCTGGGGATCGTCGGCCGCGGCGACATCGCGAAGCTGCAGCAATGGCACCCCCGCGGGCTCGTGCCATTGCACGGGCTGGCCGTCCTCGGCTTCGGCGAAACGCAACGCCAGCGCCTCGGCCTCGACGGCGGCCTGGTTGGCGGCAGCGGTGAACGCCGGCACATCCAGCGAACCCTCGATCCACACCGCGTGCGCGGTATTGAATGCGGGATTCTGCGGTGCCAGCCGCTGGGCAAACCACAGCCCTGCCTGCGCCTCGGTCAGTGGCAGCGGCGATCCGTTCATGCCGTCTGCGCGGCCTGCAGCTGCTGCACCACCGCCCACCACTGGCGCAGCGTAGTGTGCTCAGCCAGCTGCGCGAACTCCAGTGGCAGCCCGGTGTTGCCCCAGGCCAGCACCAGCCCCAGCATGCGCATCGAATCCAGATCCAGATCGATCAGGTTGTCATCATCGCCGATGTCAGCCGCGTGGCAATCCAGCACGCGGGCGACGTCGGCGCGCATGCGCTCCAGGGTCAAGGTTTCGGTCGTCGCGTTCATCACATTGCCTCCAGCAGCTGGTCGGTGGTCATCGGTACGCCACAGGTGCGGGCGATCCAGTGCAGCGCCTGGTCATGCTCGGCACGCGAGAAATCGGCTACGGCATCGGCAGCGATGAACGTCTCGATGTCACGCTGGAATGCCTCCACCGCCGTCGCGGTGCATCCGATATGCGCGTAGACGCCGGTGATCAGCAGCTGGTCGCGGCCGCGCACGCGCATCAGCGTTTCCAGATTGCTGCGCTGGAACGCGCTGTAGCGGTGCTTGACCAGCACATGCTCGCCCGGCTGCGGCGCGAGTACGTCGATGATCGGCTCGTGGTCGGCACGCCGGCCCATGCCCGGGCCCCACAGGTCTGCCTGCAGGCCGCGGTCGCGGCGGTCCTGGTCGCCGTGCTGGGCGGTGTAGAACACCGGAATTCCGTGCGTACGGCAATGTCCCAGCAGGCGCGCGATGTTGTCCACCGCCGGCTGCAGCGGCGCGTTGCCGGCGTCGAATGCGGCGAGGAAATAGCGCTGCATGTCGTGTACCAGCAAGGCAACACGATCACGCCGGGGGCGCCAGGCGCCTCGCGCCTGCGGCAGTTCCGCAGCGGTCGGCAGGGAATACGGGGTAATGCGGGGCAGCGCCATCAGCGCGTTCCTCCTGTCTGTTGCAGATGACGCGCGCGCAGCTGCGCGCGCAGTTCGCGGCGGCTGATCTTGCCAACCGCCGTAGTGTCGAAACTGTCCACGAAAACAATCTGATCGGGCACCTTGAACGCGGCCAGGCCACGCCCGCGCATCCACGCCTTCAGCGCCGGCGCCTTGATGGCCTCGCCCTGCCGGATCACGAAGGCACAGCTGCGCTCGCCCAGGTAGTCGTCAGGAATGGAGACCACGGCGGCGTCGAATACGCCGGGATGGGCCAGCAGATGGTCTTCGATCTCCTCGGCGGAGATCTTCTCGCCCGCCCGGTTGATGTGGTCGCCGGCACGGCCCTGCACCACCAGATAGCCGCCGGGCAGCTGCTGCACGCGGTCGCCGGTGCGGTAGAAGCCGTCGTCGGTGAACGAGCGCGCGTTGGCCGCCGCGTCATTGTGGTAACTGCGGATGGTGTACGGGCCGCGGGTGAGCAGATGACCAACCTCGCCTTCGGCAACGGGCTGGTCGTGGTCGTCGACCACGCGCACTTCATCATCCTCGCTGATCGGCCGGCCCTGGCAAGCGACAATCAGCTCCTGCGGGTCATCCAACCGGGTGTAGTTGACCAGGCCTTCGGCCATGCCGAACACCTGCTGCAACGTGCAACCGAGGCCATCGATGACCCGCCGCGCGGCTTCCGGCACCAGCTTCGCTCCCCCGACCTGCAGCACCTGCAGGCTGGACAGATCTTGCCTGCTGGTCGCCGCCGCCTGCGCCCACAGCAGCGCCAGGGGCGGCACCAGACCACAGCAGGTCACCTTCTCGCGCGCGATCAACGGAAACGCCACATCCGGGCCGGGGCCCGGGCTGAGCACCACGCGGGCGCCGGCGTACAGCGCACCGAAGAAACCCGGCGAGCTCATCGGGAAGTTGTGTGCTGCCGGCAGCGCAACCAGGTACACGCTGTCGCGGTCGATGCCACAGATTTCGTTGCTGGCGCGGAACGAGTAGATGTAATCGTCGTGCGTGCGCGGAATGAGCTTTGACAGCCCGGTGCTGCCGCCGGAGATCTGCAGGAACGCCACCGACTGCGGATCAGGATCGGCCGGCAGCTGGCTGCGATCGCCCTGCAGCGATTCCAGCGCGACGAACTCGGCCGCATCGCCGTCGATCAGCACGTGGCGTACCGCCGGCACTTCCGCCTGCAGCGCGCGCGCCAGGACACGATGATCGAAGCCTTCATGGACATCGGTACTGATGTAGGCACTGGCCTCGGCCTTGCGCGCAAAGTGGGCCAGCTCGGTGATGCGATGTGCCGGCAGCGCGTACACCGGCACCAGCCCGGCGCGGAACAGGCCACAGGCCGTTGCGATGAAACCGGCCGTATTGCCCAGCTGCACCAGCACGCGCTCGCCGGGTTGCAGGCCCAGCGCCAGCAGCCCGGCGCCGATGCGCCCGGCCTCATGCCAGAGCTGCGCATAGCTCAGGCGCACATCGCCGGCCACCACCGCGATGTCATCGGCATGGCGCTCGGCGCGTTCGCGCAGGAAACCCGGGAAGGTTTCGCCACGCCAATGACCTGCGGCCCGATAGCGCGCGACCAGCGCTTCGGGCCATTGCTGCTGCAGCGGCAGGCGCGAATCAACGGTGGACGGCGTCATGCGGATACCTCGATCAGCGACAGCGGGTCCTGCACGCCCAATGCGTTCAGCAGGGCAGCAAACTTGGCGGCGGTTTCGGCCACTTCGGCCTCGGGCTGCGAGTCGGCGACGATGCCGGCGCCGGCATACAGGCGCAGCTGGGTGCCCTGCAGGCGCGCGCAGCGGATCGCCACATACCAGTCGCCGTCCCCCTGCGCATCGAGCCAGCCCACCGCACCGGCATAGAAGCCGCGCGGCACCGGTTCCAGCGCACGGATGCGCTGCAGTGCCTGCAGCCGCGGGGTACCGCAGACGGCCGGGGTGGGATGCAGCTCGGCCAGCAGGGTCGCCGCCGAGGTAGCAGCGTCCTTCAGCGTGGCGTGGATGCGCGTACCCAGATGCCACATGCTGGCGGTGGCGTGCAGCACCGGGCGTGGCTGCGCTTCAATGTGACTGCACCAGGGCGAGAGGCCATCGACAATGGCGTCGACCACATGCCGGTGTTCGTCATGGTCCTTCGCCGATGCCAGCAACGCCTGCGCGGCGCGCTTGTCCGCAACCGGATCGGCACTGCGCCTGGCCGAACCGGCCAGCGGATGCGACAGCACCTGCGCACCGCGTTTGCGCAGCAGCAGTTCCGGTGTCGCCCCCACCAGCCATGCCGGCGCCTGGCCAACGTGCACCGGCAGCGGCACGGCGTAGGTCGCCACCGAAGGATCGGTGCCGAGGCGGGCCAGCAGCATTTCCGGTGACAGCGCCTGCTGCGTGTGCGCCAACAGGCTGCGCGCCAGTACCACCTTGTGCAGCTCCGGGTCCGGCGCGCGCATCGCGCTGACCGCGTCGGCCACGGCCGCTGCATACGCCTGCGCGGAGGGCTCGGCAGTCAGCGCTCCGGACAGCGCCGGCGCCGCCTGCGACTGCACAGGCAACGCCGGCAGCAGGCGCTCGGGCTGGTACAACGCATCATCGGCGCGCGGCTCGAACGGCACCGCGCCGACCAGCAGTCCCGGCCCACCGCGCTGCTGCGCGAAGAACGTCGCCACGCGCTCGGCCAGCGTGGCCAGCACACCGGTCGGCAAGGGTGCGCGGCAGCCGCGCGCGTGCATCTGCCGATCGGCCTGCCGCAGCAGGAACAGCGACGCTTCGGCGGTGGGCTCGGGCAGCATCGACGCAGCCTCCGGCCACGCGCCCTGCATCAGGGAATCGTTCATGGGGTCTCCTTCATCCGATACGCTGCGGCCAGCACGCACAGCACCAGCAGCAGCACGCCGACCAGCAGATAAGGCAGGCTGGCGCCGCCGCGATACAACAGGGTGCCGAGCATCGGCCCGGCCACCATGCCCAGCCCCTGCGCCGCCGCGACGGTGCCGGCCGCCGCCCCCTGTTCGTGCGGCTGCACCGCGTCGGCGGCCAACGCCTGGAACGAGGGGAACACGAAGCCCATGCCGAACGCTGCAAGCGCGTAGGCCGCCGGCAACTGCCAGGTCTGCTGCACCGCCGCCACCGACGCAAAGCCGATGCCTGCGATCAGTGCGCCGAGGATGATCCAGCGCCGGGGATGCACGTCCAGTTTCATCACCAGCCCCTGCGCGAGGATCAGGCCCACGCCGACTGCAGTCAGTGCGATGCCGGCCATGCGTGCACCTTCGGCTGCATCCAGGCCGAAGCGATCGATGGCGAAGAAGCCAACCGTGACCTGGGCGATGGTCACCGACACCATCGCCACGAACGCGGCCATCTGCGGCAGGCGCAGCCGCGGGTCGAGGCGCGACAGCGGTACGCGGTTGCGGCTGTGTGCGGCTGCCACCGGCGGTGTGGCCGGCAGGCGCCAGGCCAGCAGGCCCAGCGCGAGCAGCGGCAACAGCGCAGCCACGTACAGCGCCAGCGGCAGGTTCTTGTAGGCAAGCCATCCGGCAGCAGCCGGACCCAGCACCATCCCCAGCGCGTTGGCGCTGCCAAGGCGGGCGAGGAATTTCGCACGTTGGCCGGTGGGTGCCTTGTCGGCGATCAGCGCGGCAGCGGTCGGCGGCACAGCCGCGTAGAACAGGCCGATCAGGCCACGTGCACCGACCAGCACCAGCACCGAGACCAGCACCGGCGGTATTGTCTGCAGCGCGACATCGATGAACACCGCCAGCGCGATGTAGACCACGGTGTAGGCACTCATCGCCAGCATCAGCACGCGCTTGCGGCCGATGCGGTCGCTGAGCTGGCCCCACGGGCGAGCGGCCAGCATCCACAACACGCCCGCGGCCGTGACCGATAGACCGGCATGCCATTCGGACAGGCCCAGCAGGCGGACCACCGGGCCGATGACGGCGACGAAGGACATCATCGCCATGGTGCCGATCAGGGCAGCCAACACCAGCGCCGGCAGGCCGGGAACCACGGGACGTGCATGCATGCAACACCAACCGTAACCAGGGAGGGAACGCCGGGCGCATCCGCACCCCGCGCGACGTCGCCCTGTCAGGCGGCGACGCCATCCTTAAATGATAACGGCTCGCATTTGCATTTGATACCCATTCGCTTAACGGGCGCGCACCTGCGGGTCCATCACTGCCCTGCGCGTACCGACAGCAGGCCGCGACGCTTGAACCACCACTCCAGCGGCAGGGTCACCAGCGGCGGAATCGCAGCCAGCAAGGCCAGCCCCGTTGCCCACCATGGCCAGCGCAGGCGCAGCGCCGCAAACAGCGTCACCGCCACGTAGACCAGGAACGCCACGCCATGCAGCGGCCCGAACAGCTTCACCAGCGCGACGTTGGCCTGCGGGCCGTACTTGAGCCACATGCCGGCCAGCAGACCGGCCCAGGTGATGGCCTCGATGAAGGCGACGACGGCGAAAAGGCGCCCGGTCGGGTGCAGCGGGTTACGGTGGGTCACGCAGGGCTCCAGCGCTGGATATCAAATGCGAATGATACGCAGATGCGAACATGCCGGATACCTGCGGCGTGTCCACCAAGGTGGACACCTACCGACGCGTATCGGGCAGGACGTGCTCGCTGATCTCGGCCAGTACGTCGTCCACCGGCCGGCCGTTGTCCATCAGGTTGAACATCACATGCGCCACACCCTGCGCGTGTACGCGTTGCAGGTACGCGCGCAGGCCATCGCGGCCCACCTTCAGGCCCAGCGGCAGCGGCTCCGCCGGCGCAGTTGGATCGGCCTGCAGGTCCAGCAGCATCGACTGCACGAATGGCTTGGGCGCGCCGCCGCTCTGGGCCAGCGCCTGCTGCCACAGACCGATGCGCCCTTCCTGCGCGGTCTCTTCGCGATGATAGGTCGCCCAGCCTTCGGCCTCGCGTGCGATCCACTGCAGGCTCTGCCGCGCAGTACCGACCACCAGCATCGGAATGCGCCTTGCCGGCGTAGGAAGTACGTCGTATCCACCGGTTGCCTGCAACACCGGCGCGCGCTCGGAGGGTTCGGGGGACAGCGCCGCACGCAGCAGCGACCAGCGCTCGCGGAAGGTGCCCGCCCTGCCCTGTAGGTCCTCGCCGAAGGCCGCGAACTCTTCTGGTCGATCACCCGAGCCAAGCCCCAGCACGAAGCGTCCACCGCTGATCCGGTCCAGCGTCAGCGCCGATTTCGCTACCTGCAGCGGTTGCCGCAACGGCAGCACGATGGCCGCAGTGCCGATCACGATGCGCTCGGTCGCCGCGGCCAGCATGCCCAACCACAGGAACGGATCATCCAGCGCACTGGCGGTCGCATCCGGCCCCTGCGGCACCATCAGCGGCACATCGCGGGTCCACAGCGCAGCAAAGCCCAGATCGTCGGCCAGCCGCGCGACGCGGCGCGCCTCCTGCGGATCGGCCAGGCCATGTGCGGCCACCGGCGTCATCAGGCCAAGGCTCAAGCCCTGCTCTGGAAACAGACGTGCATGGGCAGGATTGAAATCAGTCATGCCGCCAGCTTAGCGTGGGCATTGATACCGTCCCACAACAGGAAGTACAGCGCATGCCCAGGATCCGTCCCGCCCACGTCGATGACCTGCCCGCGATCAGCGCGGTGTGCATGGCCGCCTTCACTGCAGCCGTTGCGCCCATGCTTACCGCCGAGGGCATCGCCACCTTCGGCAACGTGGCCGCAGCCAGCGCGTTCGCCGAGCGCCTGCAGGGTGACAACCACATCCTGGTGGCCGAACAGGAGGGCCGTGTGGCCGGCGTGGCGGAACTGAAGGCGGGCCAGCACCTGGCGATGCTGTTCGTCGCGCCGGAGCTGCAGGGGCAAGGCATCGGTCGTGCCCTGCTGCAGGCGGTGCTGCCGCAGGTACGCGGCCCGCAGATGACCGTGCGCGCCTCGCTCAACGCGGTGCCGGCCTACGAACACTATGGGTTCGTGCTGGATGGCGACGTCGGCGAGTACCACGGCCTGATCTACCAGCCGTTGGTGTTGGCGGTGCCCGCTGCGGTGGCTGCGCCCCCTGGTCCGCACTGATACCCAGCCCACATGCCGTGCTGCGCGTGCGACATAAGCAAACTGCATCAGCCAGCACCCCGACCGTTCCTACAATGGCCCACCACCCTGTCCTTTGAGATGCTGCCGATGCGCGTCGCGCTTTCCCTGCTGCTGTTGGCCTCGGCCCTGAGCGCCTGCTCCCCCGCGTCCGCGCCGGTACCGACGGCCAAGGCGGCATCGACCGCCCCGGCCTCCGCCATCGCCTGGCGCCAGGGCGACGTGGATGATGCGTTCAACGAAGCCGCCGAGAGTGGCAAGCCGGTGCTGCTGTACTGGGGCGCGGTGTGGTGCCCGCCGTGCAACCAGCTCAAGGCGGGGCTGTTCAAGGATCCGGCCTTCATCGCACTGACCGGCAAATTCGTGCCGGTCTACCTGGACGGCGACGAAGAAGGCGCGCAGGCATGGGGCGAACGCTTCGGCGTGCGCGGCTATCCGACCCTGATCGTGCTCGACCCGCAGCGCAACGAAATCACCCGCGTGGCCGGCGGCAACGACGCGGCCGAACTGAACCGGGCCCTGACCGTCGCCGCCAGCCGCCGCAGCGCTGTCGCCGAAACACTTGCGACCGCGCTGGCGACGCCGGCCACGCTTGGCGCCGAAGACTGGCAGGTGCTGGGCGATTACGGCTGGGAGGTGGATGCCAACCGCCTGGCTGGCAAGCGCAGCGCCCAGGACGTGCTGCAGCAGCTGGCCAAGGCCGCACCCGAGCCTGCGCTGCAGCGTCGCTTCGCGCTGCTCGCCTTGGCTACCGCCGGGAAGCCGACGGCAGCGCCCACCCAGGTACGCGAACTGTTGCAGGCGGTGCTGGCACAACCGGCGGAGGTACGTCGCAACCGCGAGCTGCTCGGTTATGCCGGCGCGGGGCTGGTGAAGCAGGCCAGCGCTGGTCCGGCCAGCAGCAATGCCCTCGGCCAGCAGTTGCTGGTCGCGCTGGAACGTGCCGATGCCGCGCGTGGTGATCGCGCAGACGATGCCTTGTCACGCGCGTTGACCGAGTTGGCGTTGGCCCGCCAGCAGCAGCCTGAAGGCGCGCTGCCGGCAGCACTGGTGCAGCGCGTAAAGCAGCGCGTGGCCGCCGCCGATGCCGCAGCCACCGATGCACACGCGCGCCAGGCCACCATCAGCAGCGCCGTCTACGCGCTGCGTCAGGTCGATGATGATGCAGGCGCCGAGGCCTTGCTGCTGGCAGAGCTGAAGCGCAGCGAGCAGCCTTACTACTATATGCCGGAACTGGCCGAACTGGCCGAGCAGCGCGGCGATACCGCCGGCGCCCTGGAATGGCTGAAGCGTGCCTATGAAGGCGCGCAGGGCCCTGCGACGCGCGTGCAGTGGGGCGTGCTGTACGTGGAAGGCCTGCTGCGGCTGGCACCCGATGATGCACCGCGTATCGAGCAGGCCACCGAGGCCTTGATCGCCGAGCTGGACAAGCAGCCGTCCGGCTACCACCAGCGCACGCGCCAGCGCTTCGAACGACTGGCCGGGCAGCTGCAGGCATGGAGCGCCAAGCACAAGGGTGCGGACACGCTGGCGCGGCTGCAGCAGCGGATGCAGGCCGCCTGTGGTGAGCAGGTTGATAGCGGCTGCAAGGAATGGCTGAGCTGACGCCAGGCGCAGGATTCGACGGATACAGGTAGTGCCGGCCGCTGGCCGGCAGCCGACCGTATCCGACTGAAACTAAAGGGCCTGAGCCCGGTAAAGTACCGGGAACAGGTCGCGCTGGCTGCCTGACCCCCCAACTGTCCAACTTTAAGGGGTCACTTCATGGATGGGTTTACGGCGTGTCCTGCATGGGCCCATCCGCCCACGCGATCCCGGGACAGTCAACGCGCCGACAGCGCCCTCTTTTCAACCACCCCGCTTGACCTCAACCAATGTTGAGGTGCGATAACAGTCTCCCCACGGCCATACCCCTGGCCTTCCCCACGGAGACTGTCTCGATGCCGTACCCGCTTCCCGCCCTCCCCTATGCCTACGACGCCCTCGAGCCGCACTTCGATGCGCGCACGATGGAAATCCATCACAGCAAGCATCACCAGGCCTACGTCAACAACCTCAATGCCGCGCTGGAACAGGCGGGCCTGCCGGCACAGCCGGTGGAAACGCTGATCGCCGACCTCGACGCCCTGCCCGAATCGATCCGCGGTGCAGTGCGCAACAACGGCGGCGGCCACGCCAACCACAGCCTGTTCTGGACCGTGCTCAGCGCCAATGGCGGCACCGCCGATGACGAGCTTGCCGCGGCCATCGATCGTGACCTCGGTGGCTACGACGCCTTCAAGGAAACCTTCAGCAAGGCCGCGCAGACCCGGTTCGGCAGTGGCTGGGCGTGGCTGACCGTCGATCGCGATGGCCGCCTGCAGGTCGAAAGCACCGCCAACCAGGACAGCCCGCTGATGGGCGTGGCGGCTGGCGCCTCCGGCAACACCCCGATCCTTGCCCTGGATGTCTGGGAACACGCCTACTACCTGCATTACCAGAACCGTCGCCCGGACTACATCGGCGCGTTCTTCAACCTCATCAACTGGGCCGAGGTCGGCCGGCGCTACCGCCAGGCCAAGGCCGCATGAACACGGACTCCGGTGCATACGCCGGGCCGTGGGCGGGGGTGTTCCCCGCTCCGGCACCGGTGCCATCGGTCAGCCTGCCACCGCGTGCGCTGCGGCGGTTGCTCGGCCATTTCCCTACCGGCGTGGCGATCGTCTGCGCCCGCGACGCACAGGGAAAACCGCAGGGGCTGACCATCAACTCGTTCGTGCCGATCTCGCTGCAGCCGCCACTGGTGCTGTGGAACCTCGCCCTGCATGCGCAGAGCCTGTCCACGTTCCAGCGCGCCACCCGCTTTGCGATCAGCGTGCTCGGCGCTGGCCAGGAAGCGCTGGCGCGCCGGTTCGCCGATCCGCAGGTGCGCCATCGATTCACCGATGTGCCCTTGCTGGACGACGGCGAAGACGCGCCACCGCGCATCGCCGGTGCCGTGGTCCACCTCACCTGCACCCGCCACGCGCAGTGGCCGGTCGGCGATCACCTGTTGCTGGCCGGGCGCATTGTCGATGTGCAGGAAGCAGGCGGTGCACCACTGCTGTTCCATCGCGGCCGCTTCCAGGCGGGACCGGTGGAAACCCTGCTGGAGGTGCGCTGATGGACATCGAAACGCTGGAGAGGATGCTTGCCGCCGGCAAGGACAGCGCACTGCTGCGCTTCGGCCTGGGCAAGAGCTGGCTGGATGCCGGCGACCCGGTGCGCGCAGCCACCCATCTGGGCCGCTGCGTGGTGCTGGACCCGGACTATTCGGCGGCGTGGAAGCTGCTGGGCAAGGCCTGGCTGGCCGGTGGCCAGCCGCAGGCGGCGCGCGAAGCGTGGCAGCGCGGGCTCAGCGTGGCCGGCAGCAAGGGCGACCAGCAGGCCCGCAAGGAAATGCAGGTGTTCCTGCGCAGGCTCGATCGCGATCCGCCTGCGCTGTTGGCGAAGGCCGGCTGAAGACTCAGCCGGCGTTGGCCGACGCCGGTGCCGGCATGATGTCCGGCATCGGCATGCGGCGCGGCTTGCTGGGGAACGCGTGGCGCAGGATCCGCCAGACCACCTGGGTGAACTGCCGCGGCAGCGAGCCGTTGTTGTAGTGCTGGCCGTAGCGCCGGCAGATGTCCTTCACTTCCTTGGCGATGGCCGCATAGCGGTTGGCCGGCAGGTCCGGGTAGAAGTGGTGCTCGATCTGGTGGCTGAGGTTGCCCGACAGCACGTTGATCACGAAACCGCCGCTGATGTTGGACGAACCGCGCAGCTGGCGCAGGTACCAGTGGCCACGCGATTCATTGCGCAGGCATTCCTTCGGGAAGGTTTCCGATTCGGCGGTGAAGTGGCCGCAGAAGATGATCACGTAGGTCCAGATGTTGCGCAGGCCGTTGGCCACCATGTTGCCCAGCATCACCGGCAGGAAGAACGGACCGGCCAGCAGCGGGAAGAACACGTAGTCCTTCAGCACCTGGCGGATCATCTTGCGGGCCACCGGACGGGTCTGCAGCCACATCGCACGGCTGCTGATGCGGCCCTTGAACCAGCGCCCCAGGCGCAGGTCCTGCGCCGCCACGCCCCACTGGAACAGCAGCGCGAAGATCGGTGCGATGATCGGCTGCAGCAGGTAGAACGGCTTCCAGCGCTGTTCCGGGAAGATGCGCAGCAGGCCATAGCCGATGTCATCGTCCATGCCACGCACGTTGGTGTAGGTGTGGTGGCGGAAATTATGGGTCTTGCGCCAGTTGTCGGCGGTGGCGACGATGTCCCATTCGTAGGTGTTGCCGTTGAGCTTGGGATCGCCGGTCCAGTCGTATTGGCCATGCATCACGTTGTGGCCCAGTTCCATGTTCTCCAGGATCTTGGCCAGCGCCAGCAGCAGCGTGCCGGCGATGCAGGCCGGCCACAGCAGCGGCGCCCAGAACAACGGAGAGAACGCGCCCAGGAACAGCAGGCTGCGGCCGAGCACGCCGGACCAGCGCACAGCCGCTGCGACGCGGCGGATGTAACGGGTGTCGGAGGCGCCGAGGCTGCCGATCACACGGTCGCGGATCGCATCGAGTTCCTCACCAAACGTCTGCATCTCGGCAGGGCTCAGGGCACGGTCGGTAGCGCGGGTCATGGCAGCGGAGTCCTCAGAGATCCAGGGTCAGGTCGGTGGTCGGCGCGCTCACGCAGATCCGCACCGGCACGGCCGTTTCGGACTGGGTATCGCCGGTGCGCAGGTGGCGGGTGGTGCCACTGACGCGTTCACAGGTACAGCTGTTGCAGATGCCCATGCGGCAGCCGTGCTTGGGCGCGATGCCCTGCGCCTCCAGGCTCTCCAGCAGCGAGCGGCCACGCGGCACGATCAGCCGCCGGCCGCTGCGGGCCAGGGTCAATGCAACCTCACCCAGGCTGTCGGCATCACTGAGTGCCGCAGGCGGCGTAAAGGCTTCAGCCTGGAAACCGGCCACCTGCTGCGCCAGCCGCGTGCGCGCAGCGGCAACGAAGCCATCGGGGCCACAGGCCAGCACATGGCGTTGCGCCAGCGGGGTATCGTCACCGGCAACGGCCAACGTGTGGCTGTCGATGCGCGCGGCCGTCACCTCGCCTTCGCGGGTGGTCAGCAGATGCACGCGCAGGTTCGGGTTCGCTGCGGCCAGCGCCTGCAGCTCATCACGGAACTGGAACGCCGCGGCGTTGCGCTCCCAGTAGAACAGGTCGACCGGCGCCGCCAGCGGGCGCTGGCAGGCGTCGCGCAGCAGGCTGCGCATGGGCGTGATGCCGCTGCCGGCGGCCAGCAGAAGTACCGGCGCTGCGGCGGGCATGTGGAAATCACCGAAGGCCGCATCCAGCCGGAACAGGTCGCCCGGCTTGGCATGCGCGACCAGATGCTGGCTGACCTTGCCGCCTTCCACCGCCTTGACGGTAATGGCCAGCTCACGACGGCCCAGGCGGGTCGGGCTGTAGCTGCGGCGCAATACACGCCCCTCAAGCTCGACGCCCAGGGTGACGTGCTGGCCGGCGCGCATCCCGGCCCAGTGCCGGTTGCAGCGCAGGACCAGGGTGGCGGCGCCCTCGCCGGCCGGCTCGCGCCGTACCAGGCGGGCCATCGGCTCACGCAGGGTCCACAACGGATTCAGCTGGCCCGCCCAGAAGTCGAACAGCGACGGCGACAGCCAGCGATACGGGGAAAACAGGGAAGGACGGACGACAGCGCTCATGGATGCACTATACGGCCGCACACACAGCTGTGTATACATGTGTATATTGCACCGGATTGGGTATGATTCAGCCTTGCCCCTCCGGAAGTACCATGGCCGCCGCCACCGTTCTGTCTCCGCCTGAAGATGCCAGCAGCCCGGCCCGCCGTACGGTGAGCCGCGAGGATCTGCTGGCCGCCGCGTTGAAACTGATCGGCCCGCATCGCAGCCTCTCCACCCTCAGCCTGCGCGAAGTCGCGCGCGAGGCGGGCATCGCACCCAACAGCTTCTACCGCCAGTTCCGCGACATGGACGAACTGGCCGTCGCCTTGATCGACGTGGCTGGACGCTCGCTCCGCACCATCATCGGCGAAGCCCGCCAGCGCGCTACGTCCAGCGCCACCAGCGTGGTACGCGTGTCGGTGGAAACCTTCATGGAACAGCTGCGTGCCGACGACAAGCTGCTGCACGTCCTGTTGCGCGAAGGCGCGGTCGGCTCGGACGATTTCAAGCACGCGGTCGAACGCGAACTGCACTACTTCGAAGAAGAACTGCAGCATGACCTGGTGCGCCTGGCCGCACTGGATGGCGCGGTACTGTACAAGCCGGAACTGGTGTCGATGGCGATCACCCGGCTGGTGTTTGCGATGGGCGCTTCGGCCATGGACCAGCCCCCTGAGAACGATCCGGAACTGGTCGAACAGATCTCCACGATGATCCGCATGATCATCGTCGGCGCGCGCACTCCCGCCGCCTTCCGCCGCGGCTGACCCCTTCCGGCGCAGCGCACTGCGGGAATGGTGGACGCGGGCATGTGCGCAACAGCAGGCGCCCTGCCCCGATGACGCCATTCAACCCCGGTAGCGCCGGGCCATGCCCGGCGAAATGCGTGAGGCGGCAACGCGCCCGCCGGGCANGGCCCGGCGCTACCGTTCGGCGGAACCGCCCTCGGCCTTGCGCACGAATGCGTCGAGCAGTGCCAGCGTCTGTTCGCTGACGTGGTGCTCGATGCCCTCGGCATCACGTCGCGCGGTATCCGGGTCCACGCCCAGCGCCAGGCGTTGAACCCCGGTAGCGCCGGGCCATGCCCGGCGAAATGCGGGAGGCGGCAACGCGCCCTCCGGGCATGGCCCGGCGCTACCGTTCGGCGGAACCGCCCTCGGCCTTGCGCACGAATGCGTCGAACAGCGCCAGTGTCTGTTCGCTGACGTGGTGCTCGATGCCCTCGGCATCACGTCGCGCGGTATCCGGGTCCACGCCCAGCGCCAGCAGGAAGCGCTCCACGGTCTGGTGGCGCTGGCGGCTGGCATGGGCCAGCGCCTCGCCCTCCGGGGTCAGGAACACGCCGCGGTACGGGCGCTGCACCACCCAGCCATCGCGGGCCAGCCGGCGCAGCATCTTCGCCACGGTCGGCTGGGCCACACCGAGGCGGGTGGCGATGTCGACCTGGCGGGCCTCGCCGCCGTCGGCCAGCAGGTCGGAGATCAGCTCGACATAATCCTCCACCAGCTCCATCCGGTGTGCTTCGCGCACCTGCCGGAAGCTCTCGACCTGGCGCTCGGCCTCGATCAAGGGGGTGCTTTTCAGCAATGTCGAATCGTCCGTCTTGCCCACGCGTGTGCCTGTCCTGCAGTTGTCATCCGGGTGCGAACCTGAATTCTGGACCAGTGACGCAGTAAAGACGATTGTTTCACATTGCTATGCGATATAGCAGTGGCTATATTGGCAGTCATGAACAGTGTCGCGCCCACCGACTCTCCGGCCTCCACCGCGGCCAGCCTGGGCGCGCTCAACGCGTCGATCGCCGTACCCGAAAAGGGCCATTGGTGGTTCCGGCTGCTGGCCTTCCTGGGCCCCGGCTACATGGTGTCGGTCGGTTACATGGATCCGGGCAACTGGGCGACCGATCTCGCAGGTGGCTCACGCTTCGGCTATCTGCTGCTGTCGGTCATCCTGATCTCCAACCTGATGGCGGTGATCCTGCAGGCGCTGTCGGCACGGCTGGGCATCGCCACCGGCATGGACCTGGCGCAGGCCTGCCGTGCGCGCTACCCCAAGCCGGTGAACCTGGCGCTGTGGGCGTTGTGCGAAGCGGCGATCATCGCCTGCGACCTGGCCGAAGTGATCGGCACGGCGATCGCGCTGAAACTGTTGTTCGATCTGCCGCTGCTGTGGGGCGCGGTGATCACCGCGCTGGACACGCTGCTGGTGCTGCTGTTGATGAACCGCGGTTTCCGCGCGCTGGAAGCCTTCGTGATCGCACTGCTGCTGGTGATCTTCGGCTGCTTCATGGTGCAGATCGCGCTGGCCGCGCCGCCGGTGATGCAGGTGCTGGGCGGTTTCATTCCGCGCGCGCAGGTGGTCACCGATCCGCATGCGCTGTACATCGCCATCGGCATCATCGGTGCAACGGTGATGCCGCACAACCTGTACCTGCATTCTTCCATCGTGCAGACCCGTGCCTATCCACGCACCGATGAAGGCCGTCGCAGCGCGCTGCGCTGGGCGGTGACCGACAGCACCTTTGCCTTGACCCTGGCGCTGTTCATCAATGCCAGCATCCTGATCCTGGCGGCGGCGGTGTTCCATGCCAACGGCCGCTTCGACGTGGAAGACATCGAGCAGGCGCACCAGTTGCTGGCACCGATGCTGGGCGTCGGCCTGGCCTCGACATTGTTCGCAGTGGCACTGCTCGCCTCCGGCCTGAACTCCACCGTGACCGCGACACTGGCCGGGCAGATCGTGATGGAAGGGTTCCTGCGCCTGCGCCTGCCACCGTGGCTGCGGCGGCTGATCACCCGCGCGCTGGCGATCATTCCGGTGGTGGTGGTCATCATGCTGTTCGGCGACCAGGGCGCGGTGAAGCTGCTGGTGCTGAGCCAGGTGGTGCTGTCCATGCAGCTGCCCTTCGCGATCATCCCGCTGGTACGCATCGTGACCGACAAGGTGACGATGGGCGCGCTGGTGGCACCGCGCTGGCTGGGCGGCATTGCCTGGGTGATCGCGCTGGTGATCGTGGTGCTGAACGTGAAGCTGCTGGTGGATACGTTCGCCGGCGGGTGACGCCAATGCCGGGGTCGGATCCCTTGCCGGAGGCAAGGGCTCTGACCCAGGTAGTTCCACGCCATGCATGGATGCCCTTGTCACGGTATGGGGGTCAGAGCCCTTGCCTCCGGCAAGGGATCCGACCCCGCCATCTCTGCGTCATAGATGCAACGCGATCGCGGCCTCAATCTGCTGCGGCGACTGGAAACCCGGCATGCGCATGCGCTCGTCACCGTCCAGGAACAGCGACAACGTAGGGGTCTGCCGCAGGCCCAGCTCGCGGAAGAACGCCTCGCCCACCACCTCCAGCTGCACCCGCAGCAGGGTCGTGCCCTGCCCTGCAGTGCCGCTGGCCACCCGCTGCAGCGACATATCCAGCATCCGGCAGCCCGGGCACTGGTCCTTGTGGAAGTCCACCAGCACGCGTGGATGGTCGGCCAGCAACTGCTGGAACTGCTCAGGCGTGGTGGCGTCGATGATCTGCATCGGTGGTACTCCAGTAGTGGTCCAGGACCGCATCGGTCCAGGTATCGATGGCCGCGGCATGCCTCCGGCCATGTGGCATCTGTTCGATCTCCAGCGGCGGGTAGCCACTGTCGAAATAGCGGATCAGCCGGTGCACCGCACCGCAGTAGTACTCCTGCCCCCACTGCGTTTCACCGGTGCCGAACACCGCCACCTGCCGCGGCCGCTGGCCGCGCTCGGCGATGCCTGCCACCCAGGCCTTCATCTCCGACGGTGTGCGCCCGGCGTTGTCGGTCCAGCAGCCCAGCAGCACCAGGTCGGCCTCGTCCACCGGCAACGGCGGGGCCTGGCGCAGGTCGTCGGCCTCCTGCCAGTGCACGGCGTGGCCTGCGGCCCGGCAACGCGCGGCGATGTGGCGGCCGAGCTCACGGGTGTTGCCGCTGAGCGACGCCACCACGATCAGGATGCGCAGCGCCGGGCCGCGCTCAGAGGTCGTCGAAGCCGTTGTCGACGTTGGTCTTCTTGTAGCTTGCATTGCGCATCTCGAAGAAGTCGGTCTTGGTCTCGGTGAAGTTGTCGGCGTAGGCCTTGATCCACGGCATCACGTTGTCGGTGGTGTCGCTGTACAGGCGCTCGATGCCGAGCATGCCGGCCATCTTGTTGGCGCGGTACTTCACGTAGCGCACCATCTCGTCCACGTCGATGCCATCGATGCCATCGAGCACCTCCGCCGACCACTGGGTTTCCAGTTCAATGGCGTGTTCGAACGACTGGTGCACGTAGGCGGTCAGCTCGTTGGTCTGCAGTTCCGGGTTCTCGCCGATGATGGCGCGGATCAGCTCGCTGATGAACTTGGTGTGGGCCAGCTCATCACGGTTGATGAAGCTGATGATCTTGCCGGTGCCGTTCATGCGGTTCTGCCGCACCATGTTGTAGAAGTACGCGAAGCCGGAATAGAAGTTGATGCCTTCCAGGATCGAGGACTGGATCAACGACTTCAGCAGGGTTTCGGCGGTCTTCTCGCGCATGAAATCGTCATAGGCCCCCATGATCGGCGCGTTGCGCTTGATGATGGTGGGATGGGTGCGGGCGATCTCGAAGATGCGGTTCTGGTTGGGCAGGTCGGTGATCGAGGCAAGCACGTAGCTGTAGCTCTCGTTGTGGATCACCTCCTGCTGGCCGATGATCGCCGCATTGGCGTGCGCGGCCGGATCGGTGATGTACTCGGCGACGTTGTAGATGAAGCGCGTCTGCGGCGAATCCAGCGTGGCCAGCAGGCCGATGATGGAATCGTAGGCGTTCTTCTCGCGCGCGTTGAGCTCGCCGTACTGGCGTGCATCCACCTTCATGTCCACCTCGTCGGGGATCCAGAAGTTGGTCGACAGCTCCTTGTAGGCGCGATAGAACGACGGGTACGGAATGTCGTTCCAGTTCAGGATGCCGCTGGTGCGGCCGTTGATGATGCCGGTGCTGCGGTTGGGGTGGCGCGGTTCGAGGATCTTGATGCGGTCCAAGGGTGTTGCCATGGTCTTTCCTGCAGAGGTAGCGCCGGGCCACGCCCGGCGGAAGTTAAGGTGCGGTGGCCGCGCGGTGCGCTCGCCGGGCATGGCCCGGCGCTACCGCGGCTCGGGCGCAGCGAATCAGCTCGAGCACCACTCGCACTCGCTGATGTCGATGTCGTTGGAGCGCACGTAGTAGGTGGTCTTCAACCCTTCCCGCCAGGCACTCAGGTGCAGCTCCAGCAGGGTGCTGGCGCGGATCGTGCTGGGCACGTACAGATTGAAGCTGATCGACTGGTCCACATGGCGCTGGCGGCGTGCGTTCTGCCGCACGCTGGCGAACTGGTCGACCTTGTAGGCACCCTTCTCGTAGTACGGCCAGGTGTCCAGCGACAGGCCAGGCGCGGCCACCGGTCGCCGGAAGTCCTTCTTTTCCTCGTAGTAGAACGCACTGTAGATCGGATCGATCGACGCGGTGGAGCCGGCGATCTGCGCGGTGCTCATGTTCGGCGCCACCGCCAGCAGCCAGCCATTGCGCAGGCCGTTGGTGGCCACCTCGCGCGCAAGACTGTCCCAGGCCGCACCGCTGTAATCGCGGTCACGGAAATAGTTGCCGTTGTGCCAGTCGCTGCCAGCGAACATCGGATAGCTGCCCTTCTCCTTGGCCAGCTGCGCGCTGGCCTGGATGGTCAGGAAGTTGATGCGCTCGAACAGGCGATCGGACAGTTCCTCGGCCTCGGGCGATTCCCAATGGATCGCCTGCTGTGCCAGCAGGTGGTGCCAGCCGAACGTGCCCAGGCCGATGGCGCGGTACTTGCGGTTGGTGATGGTGGCCTGCGGCACCGGCAGCGCATTGAGATCGATCACGTTGTCGAGCATGCGCACCTGGATCGGAATCAACCGTTCCAGCACATCCTTGGCCAGCAGATCCTCGGGG
This sequence comes from Stenotrophomonas sp. TEPEL, assembly GCF_004348785.1. Classification (NCBI taxonomy): domain Bacteria; kingdom Pseudomonadati; phylum Pseudomonadota; class Gammaproteobacteria; order Lysobacterales; family Lysobacteraceae; genus Stenotrophomonas; species Stenotrophomonas sp. TEPEL. The sequence goes on along the minus strand of NZ_QQXJ01000001.1, from coordinate 1,827,376 downwards.
GCGGTGATGGCACGGCCGAGGTTGATCGACGACAGGTTGCAGACCACGAAGTCGCCCGCGCGGCGGGTAGTGACGATCTGGTCGCCGCTGACGATCTCCTGGATCATCCGCGTCGGGCTCATGTTCTGCAGGATCTCGGTGCACAGGTTGCTGGAATAGACCATGCCCGCATGCTTGTTCGGGTTCTTCCGGTTCACTTCGTCGCGGTAGAACAGGAACGGGTTGCCGGTTTCCAGCTGGCTGAGCATGATCCGCTTGAACAGGTCGATCGCCTTCACCGTGCGACGGCTGATGCGCTCGTCGGCCACCAGCTCGGCGTAGCGGTCGCGGAAGCTGCCCTGCCCTCGCTTCTCGTCGTAGAAATCCTGCAGGTACCAGCCCTTGGCCTGCTTCACCTCGTGCGGATCGAACAGGTACCAGTCGGCACGGCGCTCGACGGCCTCCATGAACAGGTCCGGCACGCAGATGGCGGTGAACACATCATGCGCACGCAGGCGCTGGTCGCCGTTGTTCAGGCGCAGGTCCATGAACGCCTCGATGTCGCGGTGCCAGATGTCCAGGTACACCGCCACTGCACCCTTGCGCTGGCCGAGCTGGTCGACCGACACCGCCGTGTTGTTGAGCTGCTTGATCCACGGCACCACGCCGCCGGACGAGTTGGGCACGCCGCGGATCGGCGCGCCACTGCTGCGCACGTACCCCAGGTACGCACCCACACCACCACCGTGCTTGGACACGCGGGCGATATCGGTGTTGGAGTCATAGATGCCCTGCAGGCTGTCGTCCACCGTGTCGATGAAGCAGCTCGACAGCTGGCCGCCGACCTTGCCGGCATTGGCCAGGGTCGGCGTGGCCACGGTCATGTACAGGTTGGACAACGCCCAGTACGCCTCGCCCACCAACTGCATGCGGCGCACGCGGCCGCCCTCACCAGCCCCGCCCTCGTTCTGCATCAGGTACAGGGCAATGGTCAGCCAGCGTTCCTGCGGCAGCTCATACACCTCGCGGCTGCGATCGGTAGCCAGGTAGCGCGTGGCCAGCAGGTACAGCCCGTTGTAGGCGAACAGACGATCGCGTTCGGGGTCGATCATCTCGCCGGCCTGCTGCAGCTCTTCCTTCGAATAGCAGCGCAGGATGTCATTGCTGTAGATGCCGCGGTCGGCCAGGCTTTCCTGCAGGCCCACGTAGGAACCGTACTTCAGGCTGACATCGTAGAAGCGGTTGCGGCAGGCGCGCTTGTAAAGCCGGCGCAGGTACAGGCGTGCAGCGAACTGTTCCCACTGCGGCGCGACAAGGTCGACGCGCGATTCCGCTTCGCGGATCAGCAGATCCACCAGATCATCGGCACTGATGCTGGGCTTGCGTTCGACCATCGCCAGCACCACGCGGCGATAGTCGGCCACATCCAGCTGCGGCAGCTCGGCGTGGATGGTATCGATGCTGCGCAGCAGGCGCGCCGCATCGAACGGCAGGCGACGATTGCCGGCTTCCTTGGTGATCCAGGTCGGCACGCGCTCGCCGCTGGCGCGCATGGCGTTGCCGGCGCCGGCCAGGTCGGCCACGCGGAAGGTACTGTCGGTCATGGTGGTGGAACTCCAGGCTCGTGCGCGCGTCGGCGCCCGATGCCATGGCGGCCCTGCACGCGATACCGGCGCACGGGGCGAACGGGTGAAGTGCCAAGGGGCGGGAACACAGGTCGTCGGCATCTGCCTGCGCCTGCGGCCGGTATCCGGGCCGTGGGGGCGACCTGCGTCCGCACGGTGGCGGCCGCGTCGACACGGCAAGCCTTCAGGGGCGGGCCGCGGGACGTTTGCTGCATGTCCGGCGGCGGCTGACCGGGAGTGACAGCCACAACATAGTGGGGATATTCCGAGCCGTCAACACAAGATGCGGTAATTGCGCACCGTCGCGACCATCGGTCGCAGGATGCCGTGTTGCACGTGCGCGGCCTTGTCGACGCCGGGCGCATCCCCAGTTCGGTACAACTTCAACTTTCATTGGAACACCGCCCATGCGCGCTGCCCTGTACTCCTCCTTCGGCGATCCAGCCCAGGTCCTCGCCGTTGCCGATGCCCCCCTGCCCGAACCCGGTCCCGGCGAAGTACGCATCCGCACCGTGCTGGCCTCGATCCACAACCACGATCTGCTGACCGTGCGTGGCCTGTATGGCTACAAGCCGACGCTGCCGGCGATCGGCGGCAGCGAAGCACTGGGCGTGGTCGATGCGCTCGGCGAAGGCGTCGACGGCCTGCAGATCGGCCAGCGGGTTGCCGCCGCCTCGGTGCACGGCACCTGGGCCGAAGCGTTCATCGCACCGGCGCGGATGGTGATCCCGATGCCGGACGCGATCGCCGATGAAATGGCCGCGCAGCTGATCGCCATGCCGCTGAGCGCGTTGATGCTGCTGGAATTCCTGCACGTCGAACAGGGCCAGTGGATCGTGCAGAACACCGCCAACGGTGCCGTCGGCAAATCGCTGGCGATGCTGGCAAAGGCGCGCGGCGTGCACGTGGCCAACCTGGTGCGCAATGCCGAGGCCGTGGCGCAACTGCAGGCACTGGGCATCGATCACGTGTTCGATACCTCGGTGGACGGCTGGAAGGACCGCGTGCGCGAAGCCACCGGGCAAGCGCAGGCCGCTGCTGCAGTCGATTCCATCGGTGGCGATGCCAGCGGCGACCTGGTCGACCTGCTCGGCCACCACGGCACCCTGGTCTCTTTCGGTGTGATGAGCGGCGAACCGATGCGCATTCCCGCCGGCGGCCTGATCTACAAGGAAGCCACGGTGAAGGGCTTCTGGGGCAGCAAGGTCAGCCAGGCAATGGCGGTGGAAGACAAGCGGCGGTTGGTGGGTGAACTGCTGAAGCGTGCGGCCGGGGGTGAACTCACCCTGCCGGTGGAGCAGATCTTCGCTTTGGACGACGTCGCCCAGGCGGCAAAAGCCGGTGCCGGTTCGGGCCGCAACGGCAAGGTGCTGCTGCGGCCTTGATGGCCGGGCGATCGGGGTCAGATCCCTTTCCGTTGGGCGATCGGGGTCAGATCCCTTTCCGTTGGAAAGGGATCTGACCCCTGAAAGGCAAGGGCCCTGCCCGGCGTGGTTGCGTCAACGGCTCAGGTGCAGGAACTGCAGGTGCCGTTCGTACTGGCTGATGATGTCGTTGATGATCTGCTTGCGGCTGTAGCCGACCAGGTCGTAGTCCTGGCTGCCCTCGTACAGATGCACTTCGGCGCGGTAGTAGCGCTGGTTGCGCAGCTGCTGCGCGGCGAAGGACGGGGTCAGGTAGCCACTGAGGATCACCCGGTACTGGAAGTCCTGCTGCTCGCCGTGGTTGACCGACAACTCCATGTCGCCCGCTTCGAACCGCGTCTGCACGTCCCAGCCCTGCTCGCGCAGCTGCTCGGCCACCGCCTCCATCGCCGGCTTCACCGTGTCATCCATGAAGCGGTACACCTGGTCGCGTACCGGAAAGTGCATGGCCTGGGTCAGGCGCTGGCGCCAGCCCTGGTGGTGGCGGTCATCGCCGATCAGCGGCGATGGCCTGAACTGCTGCGCGCGCTTGCGGTGCGACTCGTCACTGAAGGCGCGGGTCAGGCCCCACATCATCAACAGCAGCACCGCCGAGAACGGCAACGAGGCCAGCACCACCGCTGATTTCAGGGCATCGATGCTGCCGGCCAGCAGCAGGCCGGCGGTCAGCACCGCGATCACCGTGCCCCAGAACACGCGTAGCCAGCGCGGGCCATCGTCCTCCGGCGCACCGCCATGCGAGGACAGCGTAGACAGCACCACCGCCCCGGAATCGGCCGACGTCACGAAGAAGATGAAGCTGACCAGCACGGTCACCCCGATCACCGCCTTGCTCCACGGGTAGCCATCCAGCAACGCATACAGCACCGTCGGTGGGTCATCCACCGCCAGCTGCGCCAACTGCTGCTGGCCATGGTGCAGCACCTGGTCCAGCGCGCTGTTGCCGAAGATCGACAGCCACGCCAGGGTGAAGCCGAGCGGGATCAGCAATACGCCGAACACGAACTCGCGGATGGTGCGGCCGCGAGAGATGCGCGCGATGAACAGGCCGACGAACGGCGCCCAGCCGATCCACCAGGCCCAGTAGAACACCGTCCAGCCGCCCAGCCATTCCGGCCGGCCGCCATAGGCGTATACGTCGAAACTCTTGCCCACCACGCTGCCCAGGTAGTCGCCCAGGTTCTGCATCAGCGTGCTGAGCAGGTACTGGGTGGGACCGGCGCACAGCATGAACAGCACCAGCGCAATCGCCAGCAGCATGTTGATGTTGGCCATCCAGCGCACGCCCTTCTCCACGCCGGACACGGCCACCGCGACCGCTGCGCCCATCATCGCCACCACCAGCAGGATCTGCACCATGTTCGAGTGCGGCACGTTGAACAGGTGCGACAGCCCAGCGTTGAGATGCAGCACGCCAAAGCCCATGTCCGCGCCGATGCCGAACACGGTGGCGACGATGCCCAGGGCGTCGACGGTATAGCCGATGGGGCCGTTGATGCGCTTGCCGATCAGCGGATACAGCGCCGAGCGCAATGCCAAAGGCAGGTTGTGCCGGTAGGCGAAATACGCCATCGCCATCGCCGCCAGCGCGAACACACCCCAGCCATGCAGGCCCCAGTGCAGGAACAGCAGCTGCATGGCCTGGCGCGCACCGGCCTCGCCCGCGGCCGGATCACCCTGCGGCGGCTGCAGGTAGTGGGTCAGCGGCTCGGAAACGCAGAAGAAGAACAGGGTGATGCTGATGCCTGCTGCGAACAGCATGCCGGCCCAGGAGAGGTAGCTGAACTCCGGTTCGTCATGGTCGGCACCGAGCTTGATGCCGCCGTACTTGGACAGCGCCACGCCGACCACGAACACCAGGTACAGGGTCATCGCCAGCAGGTAGTACCAGCCGACGTTGAGCGCGGCCCAGTCCTGCGCCTTGACCAGCAGGCGACCGGCGCCGATCGGATACAGGCTGACGAACAGTGCGAAGGCAACGACAACGATCGCCGCGAAGGCGAAGACGGGCCGCAGGGTTCGCACCGGCTGATGTTGAGGCTCCAGTGCTTCCATGGGCAGCCATCTCCGGATCGATCAAAGAGTAAGCCGACCGATTCTGGCTGAATCGCAGTGGACACAGGATGAAGTCGTGGCATCGCGCAGGCACGATCGGCTGGATTTCCGTGCTACGCGCGCGCCTGCGGACCGGCGGGCGTGCCGGGCGGCGTTGTCACTTTGGTCCGATTACGACACGCCGCGTCCGGCACCGACGATTCACCCCATCACATGCACGGCGCACAGCTTGTTGCCGTCGGGATCACGCAGGTAGGCCAGGTACAACTGGCGCCCGGCCTTGTGCCGCACGCCGGCCGGGTCTTCCACCGCGGTACCGCCGTGGGCGACCCCCGCTTCCTGCCAGGCATGCACCGCCTGAGGGTCTGCCAGCGCAAAGCCGATGGTGCCGCCGTTGGCATGGCATGCCGCCTGGCCATCGATGGGCGGGATGACCATGAACATCCGTCCATCCTTGATGTAGACCAGCTTGCCCTCGTCATCGAACACGCCTGCGCGACCGCCGATGGCAGTGAACAAGGCATCGTAGAAGCGGCGGGAAGCCGCCATGTCGTTGGTTCCGACAGTGACGTGACTGAACATGCGGGCACTCCGTTGCGGGAAAGCCCAAGTGTCGGCCACCTCACTGATCGCCGCAATCAAGCCGGGATCACGCCGTACTGAGCAGCAGCACGGCCGCCGTGACCAGGCCGATGCCGATCCAACCGATCGGGCGCAGGCGGTTGCCAAACAGCAGGCGACCGCAGGTGGCCGTACCGATCACGCCGATCGCGCCCCACATCGCATAGGCGGTCGCCAGGTCCATGTAGCGCACGGCCTGGCCCAGCAAGGCGAAGGCGATCCACACCAGCACCACGGCGCCGGCACCCCAACGCCAGCGACGGAAGCCATCGGACTTGGCCACCATCATGTTGGCGGCCACATCGATCAGCGCCGAGCAGATCACGAAAAACAGGGCCATCAAGTTCATCAGTGCGCCTCCCCGAGGGTGACACAGACGATGCCGACCACCGCCAGCACCAGGCCGGCCAGCTGCTGCAGCGACAGGCTCTCACCGAACACGCTGATGCCGACCACGGTCAGCAGGGTCAGGCCGAGGCCTTCCCACACCGCATAGGCCACGCCGACGGCGATGCGGCGCACCGACAGCGCCAGGAAGTAATAGGAAAGCGCCAGCGCGGCGGCCATCACCACATAGCCGGTCCAGCCGCCATCGCGGGCGGCATGGGCCATGAAGGACGTGCCGACCACTTCGGCGACGATCGCCACGGTCAGGCAGGCCCAGGCGACGAAGGCGCCACGGGCGGGAACAGGTCGGGACATGTGAAGCTCCTTGCGCGACGGGGACCGCGCCCCGTCATCAGTAGATCCACGCCGTGCGTGGATGATCCGGAACGCCCCCGCAGACAGGGGCGACGGCGGTCAGTATCATCGTCTTTTACGGTGGTATCAAAATGGATTCCATCGACAGGAGCGATGGATCAATGCCCTATTCTCCCGAATCCCTGCAGGCCTTCGTCGAGGCCGCGGCGCTGGGCTCGTTCTCGGCGGCCGCCCGCCGGCTGCGCAAGACCCAGTCCACGGTCAGCACTGCCATTGCCCATCTGGAAGCGGACCTGGGCATGGTTCTGTTCGACCGCAGCGGCCGCTATCCGCAGCTGACCGACGCCGGCCGGCAGGTGCTGGGCCACGCGCAGGAAATCCTTGCCGCCGACGCGCGCCTGCAGCAACTGAGCGTGCGCCTGGCCGCACCCCTGGAGCCACGACTGACCGTGGTGTTCTCCGATGTCTACCAGCTCGATCCGGCGCAACGTGTGCTGCAGCGGTTTGCCGACGCATTTCCCGAGATCGAGCTGGAATGGCTGGATGCCGAGGGGCGCGACGTGCTGGAACTGGTGGATGCTGGCCGCGCCGGGCTGGGCCTGCTGCCGCGCCAGGCGCAGTACCCCGATGCGCTGGTGGCCCAGCCCCTGGCCCACCACAGCGAACTGGCGGTGTACGTGGCCAGCGACCATCCGCTGGCGCAGGCCGGCGCGCGTGCGGCGGCGCAACTGGCCCGGCATCGGCAGGTGCGGCTGAGTGCGCAGGTCGACCACGCACCGCCGATCAGCGGGCCGGCATGGACCGCGTCGGATTACCTGATGGTGATGGAGATGGCCGAGGACGGCATCGGCTGGGCCGAACTGCCGCGTGCGCTGGTGCAGCGCTACGACCGGGGCCGCCTGCTGGAACTGCGCGTGCCGGGCTGGCCGAGGCGCATCCACAGCGACCTGGTGTGGCGCCGCGATACGCCACCGGGGCCGGCAGCGTTGTGGTGGGCCGAGGCGTTGGGGTGAGCTAGTGCCGGCCGCTGGCCGGCATCCCCTTGCCCCGTGGTTGCCGGCCAGCGGCCGGCACTACCGATCAACGATGGGCGAGCGCGTAATCGAGCGCCGAGCACACCGCCGCCACCTGCGCGTCGTTGCACTGCTGCGGCGTCGCGCGGGGGCTGTCCGGGTAGACCTCGGTGGTGGTGGTGTACTTCGCCCCGGTGATGCCGGCGCACAGGCCCAGCGGCACCAGCGCGTACTCGATCACACCATGCGCGACCACTGGCGAACCGATGATCTCGCCCTTGTCGTCAGCCGGTGCGATATGGGTCACCTTCTCCACTGCGGCGATGACCGCCTGCTGGAACACCGGCTGCGGGTTTTCGCTGTCGTCCACCAGGTAGAAGCCATCGGGAATCAGGCCTGGTTCGAACGGCTTGCCATCGCGCGCGGCGAGTGCGGGACGGAACTCGCTCTCGTCGCTGTCGGTGGTTTCGTGCAGGTCGATGTGCAGCACGAACTGGCCCTTCAACGGTGCGATCAGTTCGATCAGCGCCGTCGATTCGCGGGCCGGGCCGTCAGCGCGGAAATTGCGGTTCGGGTCGATCGCATCGAAGTTCCAACGGTTGATGCGCTCGAAGCCCCACGGATTCACGCACGGCGCGACCAGAAGGTTGGCCTTGCCGGCGTAGTGGGCGGCATGTTTTTCGAGGAACTCCAGCGCGCCCATTACGCCGCTGGTCTCGTAGCCATGCACGCCGCCGGTCACCAGCGCGGCCGGCAACGCCGGGTTCCAGTCGCGGCTGCGCAGGGCGAACAGGGTGTAGGTCTCGCCTGCATAGTCGAGCTGGCCGTAGGCCACCTTGTCGAAGTGCCCGGCCAGTGCATCGATGCGCGGCAGCACCTCCTCGTCGTAACGGCGCAGGCGCTGCTGGCGCGCACGCCACTGCTCCCTTTCCGCAACGCCCCACGGCTGGCCAGGGGTACCGACGGGGTAGAAAGCAGCAGTGGACATGGCAGTTCTCAGCGGGTCAGGAGGCAATCGGCCACTCTACCACCGGGCCAAAGCGCTGAACGGCGGACCGATTCCAATGGCGAATGGAATCAGCAATAATTCTCATTTACAGCCTTCCACACTCTGCACCGATGCCCATTCCTGCCCCGCAACCGGCCCACCTGCCCCTGGCTGCCGCCCTCGCCCTGTGCGTGTTTCCGGTCACCAGCGCGCTCGCGCAGGACAGCGCCACCACGCTCGACAGCATCCAGGTGTCGGGCAGTTGGTTGGGCACCGGCCTGCACGACAGCGTCAAGAGCTTCGCTGGCGCGCGTACCGTGGTCGATCGCCAGCGCATCGAGGCCAGCGGCGCCGCCAGCCTGGGCGATGCCATGCGCCGCATTCCCGGCGTGCAGGTCACCGACAACTCCGGCACCGCTGGCAGCTCGGTCTCGCTCAACATCGGCGTGCGCGGCCTGACCGGCCGTTACTCGCCGCGCTCGACCGTCCTGCTGGACGGCGTGCCACTGGCGGTTGCGCCGTACGGCCAGCCACAGCTCTCCTTCGCCCCGGCCAGCCTGGCCAACATCGAATCGATCGACGTGGTACGCGGCGGCGGTGCGGTGCGCTACGGGCCGCAGAATGTCGGCGGCATCATCAACTTCAGCACCCGCGCGATTCCGACTGCGGCCGGCCTGCACGGCGAGGCCGGCGTGCGCTACAGCGCTTACGACCACGGCGGCGGCGACAGCACCCAGTACAACGCGTTCCTCGGCGGCACCGCCGACAACGGCCTGGGCATGGCCCTGCTGTATTCGGGGCAGGACGGCCGCGGCTGGCGCCAGGGCAGCGATGACCGCTTCGATGATCTGGCGCTGAAGTTCGCCTATGCCATCGACGCACAGCAGGAACTGCGCGCCAAGCTGTCGTACTACGACGTGCGTTCGCGGACCCCGGGTGGCCTGACCCGCGCCCAGTACCAGGCCGATCCGTTCCAGAACACCCGCCCGTCCGACTTCTGGAAGGGCCATCGCACCGGCATCGACCTGGGCTACACCAACACGCTGTCGGAGAACAGCGAGTTCGAGGTGCTGGCGTATTACAACGAAAGCAACCGGGCCAGTTCGCTGATCAACGCGGCCAACACACAGATCACGGTGCAGCCGCGCGACTACCGTGTGCTCGGCATCGAGCCACGCTACACCCAGCGCCTGCACTGGGGCAGCAGCGTGCACGACATCACCGCCGGCTACCGCTTCCTGCGCGAGCGCGGCAACGACCGCAGCTACACCGTTACCCGCCGTACCGGTGCGACCGGCGCGACCACCCGCTTCGACAACGCCACCGATGCGCACTCGTTCTACGTTGATGACCGCATCGCCATCGGTCAGTGGCGGATCACGCCCGGCGTGCGCATGGAGTGGATCGACATGGACCGCCGCCAGGCCGGCGGCGGCGCGACCTTCAGCAGCCGCAACGACAAGGCCCTGCCCTCGCTCAACGTCGCCTACCTGCTGACCCCGCAGCTGACCGTGTTCGGCAACTACACCACCTCGTTCGGGCCGGTGCAGAACATCCAGCTCAACTCGCAGAGCGCGACCAATCCGCTGAACCCGGAAATCGCCAGGACCACCGAACTGGGCGCGCGTTGGCAGGAAGGCGCGCTGCGTGCGGAAGTGACCGTGTTCAAGATGCGCTTCGACAACCAGATCCTGCAGGTGCCGGGCATCACCCCGCCCACCTTCCAGAACATCGGCGCCACCGACCACAAGGGCGTGGAAAGCGCGATCGAGTACCGCTTTGCCGAAAGCAGCGCGCTGGCCGGGCTGGAACTGTACGCGAACTACACCTGGACCAAGGCCATCCAGCAGTCCGGCGACAACCGCGGCCTGGATGTGCCGTTCTACGCGCGCGATACCGACAGCGTAGGTGCCCGTTATGCGCTGGCCGGCTGGACCTTCAACGTGTCCAGCACCCACCAGAGCGGCCAGTTCTCCGATGCCGCCAACACCTGGGAAGAAGCCGCCGACGCGCGCGTAGGCCGTGTACCTGGCGTACGCCTGTGGAACGCGCAGGCCGCCTGGCAGCTGCCCTGGCTGGCCGACAGCGAGGTCGCGGTGGGCGTGAACAACCTGGCCGACAAGCGCTGGTACACCCGCAACGTGGATGGCAACGCCGGGCGCATGGTGGCCGCGCCGCGCACGTTCTACGTGCAGGGCCGCTACCGCTTCTGAGCATGGCAACCGCCTGATGCGGTGACGGTAGCGCTCACGGTGGCCGCGTATCATGCCGCCACCATGTCCTCCACCGCTTCGCCATCGCGCCTGCATCTGGCCTTCCAGGGCCTGCGCCTGCGCCTGCGCGGCAGCGACCTGTGGTTCATCGCCCTGGCGCTGGTGGTCGGGCTGATCGCCGGCGGCCTGACCCTGTTGCAGGCTGGGCTGGCACGCACCCTGCAGACGGCGTTGTATGGGCTGGACGAGGGCATGCGCCTGAGCTCGCTGCCCGCTTTGACCTGGACTGCCCTGCTGGTGCTGCCGTTGGGTGGCCTGGTGGTGGGCCTGGTCAGCCTGGCTGCCACGCGCCTGAAACGCCCCCTGCTGGATGCCGTGGAAGCCAATGCACTGCATGGCGGCCGCATGTCGATGCGCGACAACCTGATCGTGTTGACCCAGACCCTGGTCTCCAATGGCTGCGGCGCTTCGGTCGGACTGGAGGCGTCGTACACGCAGATGGGCGCCGGCAGCGGTTCGCAGCTGGGGCGGGTAATGCGCCTGCGCCGCAACGACGTGCGCATCCTGGTCGGTGCTGGCGCGGCCGGTGCGATCGCCGCGGCCTTCGGTGCACCGCTGGCCGGGGCGTTCTACGCCTTCGAGATCGTCATCGGTGCCTATACGCCGGCGGCACTGGCGCCGGTTGCAGTGGCCGCGCTGGCCGGTGCCTTCGTTGCCGACCAGGCCGGCGTGGAGGCCTATCTGCTGCCGGCGGCATCGACCATCGACGTGCGCGCAGCCGACTATGCGATCTACGGCCTGCTCGGCTGCTGCTGTGCGATGGTAGGCATCGTGGTGATGCGCCTGATCGCCTCCATCGAGGGCACGGTCAAGCGCAGCCCGCTGCCGTTGTGGGGACGCCCGGTGGTGGGCGGCCTGCTGCTGATTCCGCTGGCGCTGGCCAGCCCGCAGGTACTGTCGTCCGGCCACGGAGCGCTGCACCTGGACCTGACCACCCAGCTGCCGCTGATCTGGATCGGCGGGCTGCTGACGCTGAAATGCCTGGCCTCGGGCATTTCGCTGGGTTTCGGTTTCCGCGGCGGCCTGTTCTTCGCCTCGCTGTTCATGGGCACCCTGGTCGGCACGCTGTTTGCCGGGCTGCTGGCGACGGCCACCGGCGTCCCGGTGGTCGACGCCACGTCGGCCGCGCTGGCAGGCATGGCTGCACTGGCTGCGGCAGTGGTTGGCGCGCCGATGACCATGGCCATGCTGGTGCTGGAAGGCACCCACGACTTCCTGCTGACCAGCGTGGTGATGAGCGCCGTGCTGGTGTCCAGCACCCTGGTGCGGCAGTGGTTCGGCTACTCCTTCTCGACCTGGCGCATGCACCTGCGCGGGGAAACCATCAGGAGCGCGCGTGACATCGGCTGGGTGCACAACCTCAATGCCGGGCGGATGATGCGCGAGGGGGTGGCCACCGCCCCGGCCGACCTCGATGCCGCCGCCTTCCGCCAGCGCTTCCCGCTGGGCTCGGGCAGCCGGGTGATCCTGATCGACAGTGAAGGCCACTACGCTGGCATCGTGCAGATTCCGCGCCTGTTCGGCGACGGCGTGAAGCCCGAGGACGTCGTAGGTACGTTCGCCGAGAACCGCGACGTGGCGCTTGCCGCCAGCGCCGACGTGGTGACCGTGATGCAGCGGTTCGACCAGACCCAGGCCGACGAGCTGGCTGTGGTGGCCGACGATGGCCAGGTGCTGGGCGTGGTGTCTGAAGCATTCGTGCGCAAGCGCTATGCGGAGGAACTGGACAAGCGCCAGCGCGAAATGATGGGCGAGCGCGTCGACGAGTAGATCCACGCCATGCGTGGATGATGCCCCCTGCCCCTCCACGCGTGGCGTGGTTCTACTGTCACCTGCGGGAGGTAGACTGCGGCCATGCGCTTCATTGAAACCTTCCAGCCCGGCCCCTTCGCCGACACCGTGGTCAGCCTGCTGGCGGCGTTCGTGCTCGGCACCCTGATCGGCGCCGAACGCCAGTACCGGCAACGCACCGCTGGCCTGCGCACCAACGTGCTGGTGGCTGTCGGCGCTGCCGCCTTCGTTGACCTGGGCATGCGCATCGCCGGCAGCGCCGAGGCCGTGCGGGTCATCTCCTACGTCGTCTCGGGCGTCGGCTTCCTCGGCGCCGGCGTGATCATGAAGGAAGGCATGAACGTGCGCGGCCTGAACACCGCCGCGACACTGTGGTGCTCGGCTGCCGTGGGCAGCTGCACCGGCGCGGACATGCTGGCCGAAGGCGTGCTGCTGACCGTACTGATCATCGCCGGCAATACCCTGCTGCGGCCACTGGTGAACGCGATCAACCGCATCCCGATCAACGAAGCCGCCAGCGAAGCGACCTACGAAGTGCGCCTGAGCGTGGATGCCGACGCGGTGCCGCGCGTGCGCGAGCGCCTGGTCGATGCGCTGGAAGCCGCGCAGTACCCCGTTGGCGACGTGCAACTGGTGGAGCACGCCGATGCGCCCACTGATGTGATCGCAGTGCTGGTCAGCACCGCGGTCAGCGCCGACGAACTGGACGTGGTGCTGGCGCGGATGGAACAGGTGCCGGGCGTGCTGCATGCCACCTGGGAAGTCAGCACCCGCGATTGAACGGGTGTCGGCAGTTCATCCGCGCGCTACGCGCTGCTGCGCTCGCAGCAACCTGCGGAACGACACGCAGCGCCGAGCATCCTCGGCGTGTGGACAGGCGGCAGCCCGCCGCAGCCGATCCTGCGCCCGCTGCAATCTGCGGATCTGCAGCTGCAGCGCATCGGCGCGGGCCAGCAATGCCGTGCGATCCAGTGCAAGCCCTGCCCCCTGCGGCATCGCTGCGCCGATCTGCTGCAGCGACAGGCCTGCCGATTGCCCCAGGCCGATCAGTGCCAGCCGTTCCAGCACCTGCTCGTGGTACTGCCGGCGCAGGCCGCGACGCCCCAGCACCTGCAACAGGCCGAGCTGCTCGTAGTAGCGCAGCGTCGAGGCCGGTACGCCACTGCGGCGGACCACCTCACCGATATCCAGTTCCTGCATCGTGCTTGACCTCAAGTGGGCTTCAAGCGCCACCATGGTCGCACTCCCCGCGCAAGGCAAGCCCATGGACGATTCACTCCCGCTCGATCAGAACACGCTCTGGAACGGCGCCGCCGGCGAGAACTGGGTCGCGCAGCAGACCCTGCTGGACGGCCTGTTCCAACCGATGGCCGATGCCCTGCGCGACGAGCTGCCGGTTACCGTCACGGAACTGCTGGACGTGGGCTGCGGCACCGGCGCCAGTACGCTGAGCGCCGCCGCAGCACGCCCTGACGCCCATTGCACGGGCGTGGACATCTCCGCACCGATGCTTGGCCTGGCCCGCCAGCGCGCCGCCGCGATCGGGCGCAGGATCGACTTCATCGTTGCCGATGCCCAGCGCCATCCCTTCGCAACGGCGCACTACGATTGGATCCAGTCGCGCTTCGGGGTGATGTTCTTCGAGGACGCGCAGGCCGCCTTCGCCAACCTGCACCGTGCCGCCCGAACGGGCGCGGGCCTGCGCTGCATCGCCTGGCGCAGCGCGCAGGAGAATCCGTTCATGACCACCGCCGAGCGCGCCCTTGCAGACCAGCTGGTGCTGCCGGCGCGGGTACCCGGTGCACCGGGGCAGTTCGCTTTCGCCGATGGCGAACGGGTGCGCCGGCTGCTGCAGCGTGCCGGATGGCAGGACGTGGACATCGCGCCGCTGGACCTGACCTGCTTCCTCAGCCGTGATGCGCTGGCCAGCTACGTCGGCCAGCTCGGACCTGTGGGTCTGGCCCTGCGTGCGTTGCCGGCCGCACGCGCCGAAGCGCTGCTGCAGCAGGCGCTGACCGCGTTCGCACCGTTCATCGACGGTGACCGTGTGCGGGTGGAAACCGCCTGCTGGATGATCCGCGCCCGCGCATAGCAATAGAAAATGGGACGGAGGGGATCAAGTCGTTCATGCCCCGGTTGTGCGGGAAACGACTTGATCCCCTCCGTCCCCTGTTTCTCTACAAGGCCTCGCCGGCATCGGCCAGGCGCGATTCGATGAGCGCATACCACTGCTCGAGCATGTCGACCAGCATGTCCAGCTCGGCGTCGGCACGCTGCGCGCGGCCGCTGCGCAGGCACGCCTGTGCTTCCTGCAGCTGGGTGAGGAAGCCGGCAACGGTGTCGGCCTGCAGGATGAGGCCCGGCAGCCGGCGCCCGGGAATGCGCACGACCGCATGGTTGCCGAGCTGGCCGTACACGCTGAGAGTGGCTTCCGTCTTCATGGACAGGGGCAGGAATTGGGCATTCATCAGGTGCACCAGGGAACAGACCTGCCCACCGGCAGGCGTGGAAAACGGGGGAGACGTTTCCACGTCCTGCCGGCAGAACAGGGGGGACTCGGGATGCCGGGGCACGCCCCGGCGCGGGGATTCAGTGTGATCGGGCCACGCCCGCGATCTGCACCCGGCGATTGGGCGCCAGGCAGGCGATCAGTTCGCGCCGGTTGCGCTGGTCGCATTGCACCAGCGGTTCGGCCGCGCCCCGCCCTTCAGCGCTGATGCTCGCTGCGGATACGCCGCCCTGTACCAGCGCCATGCGCACCGCCTCGGCACGTCGCTGCGACAGCGTCTGGTTGTAGGCGGCGCTGCCGATGCGGTCGGTGTAGCCGACCACCTGGATCGACTGCACCTGGCTGGCCTCACGCACCTGCGCCAGTACACCCTGCACGGCCTGCTGGCCGCTGGCACTGAGCACGGCACTGTCGAAGCCGAACAGTGCATCGGCAGCCAGCCGCAGCGGCTGCTCCGGCAAGGGCGCCGGCGCCGGCGGTGGCGGCGGACGCGGCGGGTCGAGGACCGCTGCGCACGATTCAGGCTTCCAGTAGCCGCCCTGGGCGATGCCCTTGTTGTCGAAGCGCACCTGGAACTGGCAGGTGAAGTACTCCGCGCCCTGTGCGGTGCGGAAGTTGAACAGGTAGTTCCACTCGCGCACGCCCCACATGCCTTCGTTGAAGTGCGGGGTGCCGAGCAGCGTGTACAGCTGGCGCTTGCTCATGCCCGGTGCGAACCGGCGCAGGTCGGCGATGTCCGGATAGATGCCTTCCTTCAGCGATGCCTTGCTGGCCTCCGGGAAGGTGACGGCGGTGCCGTCGGCGGGGCCGTCGGCGGCCGGTGCGTGGCTGCGGCAGGCAACCAGCAGCCCTGCGGCCAGGATCAGGCCCAGCGTGGCGGCGACGCGGCCACTGCGAGCGATGCGATGCGGTTTCATGTCATTCCCCCTGTAGACGTTGCCCGCTGCGCCGGGCCGCGAATGCGACCCGGCGCAGGCGATCACCACTGGATGCCGGCACCGACGGCCACACCGGCCTCGCCGCGGCTGTTGGTGGAACCACTGAACTTGTAGATCCAGCGACCGCCCTCGGAGACACCGGAGATGCCCAGGGCCACGCCGGATTCGCCGTTGTAGCTGCCGGCGGCGATCGAGGCCATGTTGCGGCCAGCCTCGCTGGGCTGCGGCAGCGATGCGGTTGCCATCGCCGAGGCGATACCGGCCGAGGCGCGGTTGTCGGTCTTGCGCAGGTCGCGTTCGAAGCCGCCCATGCGCTCATCGGTGTAGGCCTTGGACCAGTCCAGGGTCTGCGCCATGCCCGACTTCAGCTGGTCGACGTTGACCGCGTCGGTACCGGCGGTGCCGGCAGCGACGTTGCGCACCGTGGTCGGGCCGCTGCTGGTGCTGCCCAGGGTCACGCTGTTGTAGTTGGTGGTGCCGTTGGTGGTGGTGTCATAGCGGATCGTGCCCTGCTGCGAAGCCTGCAGCTGGCGCACGTTGACCGCATCGGTCGCCTGCGAACCATCGGCCACGTTGACCACCTGGCGTTCGGCACCGGCTGCACCCACCGACACCGTATTGGCGCGGTTGGCGACCGAGCCCGCACCCAGCGCCACCGAGTTGTCTGCCTGCGCCTGCGAGCCGTTGCCCAATGCGGTCGAGTTGGCCCCGGCCGCAGTGGAGCCGGCACCGCCCGCGGCGGAGTTGGCGCCGGTGGCGGCCGGATCGGCCAGGTTGTTGCTGTTGTTGGCGCGGAAGCTGCCGGCAACGTTGGTGATGTTCTGGATCTTCTGGTCGGTGTAGGCCTTGGACTGGTCGATGGCGTAGTTCACGCCGTTCTTCAGCTGGCCGACGTTGGTCGCATCGTGGTCGTCGGAGCCATCGGCCACGTGGGTGATCTTGCGTTCGCTGCCACTGCTGCCCACCGCCACCTCGCCGGACGAGTTGCTGGCGCCGGCTTGGCCATAGGCACCGGTATAGCCGGTCTGCGCACCGACGCTGGCCACCGAACCGGCACCCAGCGCAACACTGTTGCCCGCGCTGGCATTGGCACCGTTGCCGACCGCTACGCTGCCCGCACCGGCTGCGCTGGCCTGCGGGCCGACGGCCAGTGCTTCGGCACCGGTGGCCGTGGCTGCGGTAGCCGTGGAGTTGACCGCCAGGTACGGGCTGCCGCCGCCGCTGCTGATGCGCTGGTTGAGCACCCGCAGCGATCCGTCCACTGCAGAGAACGCAGCGGTGACGTTGCTGTAGTCGTTGCCGGTGATGGTGCCATCGGTGGCGATGGTGGAGATGTTGAAGGTCGGCGCGGTCCACAGCCCGGTGCTGCCGTTGTACACGGTGCTGCCACCGAAGTAGCTGGCCACCGTCTGGTGCGTGCTGAACAGCTGGTCGCCGGTGATGGCATCGCTGCTGCCCGCCAGGATGCTGCCGGCGGCCACGTTGGTGACTTTCACCGGTGCACCGCCGGTGCCGCTGAGGGTCACGGTATCGACCACGTTGCCACTCCCGTCCACGTCGTACTTCACGGCGCGTGCGTCCAGGTCATCGGTCTGCTCGGCCACATTGGCCAGCGAATTGCTGACCGCATCGAAGGCCGTGCCGACGTCGTTGTAGCTGCCCTGGCTGACCGTGCCATTGGCGGCGACGTTGTTGAGCGTGTAGGTCGGCGCGGTGACCACGCCATTGGCATCCACTGCAGCGCCGCCGCCGAGGTGGGTGGCCACCGTCTGGTTGGCCGCGAACAACTGCGCACCGTTGATCGCTTCGCTGCTGGCCGCGCTGATCTGGCCCGGGCCGAGGTTGCGCAGCGTGGTGGCGGTGCCGGACTGGCCGAGCGTCGCACTTGCGTAGTTGACGCTGCCGTCGCCGTTGAGGTCGTAGCGCAGCGCGCCCTCTTCGGAGGCCTGCAACTGACCCAGGTTGACCGCATCGGTGCTGGCGGTGCCGGCGGCGACGTTGGTGACCTGGCGTTCGGCGCCCACGGCACCGATCGACACGCTGTTGGCCCGGTCGGCCAGGCTGCCGGCACCGACCGCGATGCTGTTGGCGGCGGTTGCGCTGGCACCGGCACCGACGGCGATCGCTTCGGCGCCGCTGGCCACGGCATCGGCACCGGTCGAATTCACCCGCAGGTACCGGGTGCCGGTGTTGCGGATGTCGTTGATCTGGGTGTTGAGGTTGACCAGCGAACCATCCACCGCATCGAAGGCGTCGGTGACGTTGTCATACAGCCCCGCGGCCACCGCGCCACCGGTGGAGATGGTGCTGATCTCGAACAGCGGTGCAGTGAAAGTGCTGGTGAGCGGATCGAACGCTGCGCGTCCGCCGAAGAACGTTGCCATCGTGTCGTTGCTGGCGAACAGCTGCGCACCATTGACCGCCTCGCTGCTGGTGGCGTTGACCGCGCCGGCGGCCAGGTTGCCGATGGTGGTGGTGCCGGTGCCATTGCCGAGGGTGACACGGCGGTAGTCGGGGTCGCCTGCACCATCCAGGTCATAGGTGACCGCCGCCGCGCCGACCGCATCGATCTGGCTGATCGCACCCTTCAGCTGGGCCACGTTGACGGCATCGGTGTTGGCGCTGCCGGCCGCCAGGTTGGTGATCTGCCGCTCGCCACCGCCTGCGGTGCCCACCGATACTTCGCCCGCCGACACCTGTGGGGTGGTCAGGCCGTAAGCGCTGTAGCTGGCCTGTGCGCCGCGCAGTGCGGCCGAGCGATAGCCCAGCGCCACCGAGTTGGCCTGGTTGGAGGTGCTCTCTGCGCCGAGCAGGGTCTGCCCGTTGGCAGTGCCGCTGGCACTGTCGCCGACCACCACCGAGTGCCCCATGCGTGCTGCATAGTCGGCGGTGGGAACACCGGTCGGATCGCTCGGATCATTGGCGCCCGCGCCCGGGAAGGCAACGTTGGCATCGACCTTCGGCAGCTCATGGCGGGCGTTGGCGCCGATCACTACTTCCTTGGAGCCGTTGGCATAGGCGCCATCGCCCATCAGCACCTGGTAGTCCTGAGCTGCGTTGACCGCCCAGCAGGAGATGTCCGCCAGCGCGATGTCCAGGCACTTGGCCGCCCAGGCCGGCGAGTCCGTCGGCAGCAGCAGGCCGAGCAGGCCACCGGGGTTGCCGTTGTTGATGTTGTAGATGTAGCTGTCGGAGGTGACGCCACCGATCAGGGTCAGGTGCGAGCTGCCACCGGTGACCGCGCCACCCAGTCCGTTGAGCGTGGTGCCGACCGGCGTTGCATTGACCACCGGCAGGCCGAGCACGTTGACCGTGGAATAGGTCTGCATGACGTTGGCGGTGCTGAGCTTGAGGTTGCCGTTGGACAGGTACCCGGTGCCGCCGAACAGGCTGGCGGTGGTCGGGCCGAGCAGTTCGGTGACACCGCCCACCAAGCCACCGGTACCGATCACCAGGCCCGCGTTCGGGTCGGCAGCGGCGGGCGCCTTCGGGCTGGTCGGCGGAATGGCCGACGGCGAGGTCAGGCCGAGGCTGCCCAGGGTATTGCCGACCAGGCCACCGACGGCGCCGGTCAGGTTGCCGACGGTGCCGTTGAGGTCACCATTGAGCAGGCTGCCGACCGCGCTGCCAACGCCGTTGAGCGCAGTGCCGACGCCGTTGAGCAGGCCGCCCAGGCCAAGCGCGCTGTTCTGCGCAGCGACGGTTGCGGTGCCGGCCAGCTTGAGATTGCGATCGGCGACGATTTCCTCGCCGTCCCTGCCCTGCACCCGTACCTTGCCTGCCACGCCGGTATCGAACGCTGCGGTGATCGCGCGGTCATCGGTGTCACCCGGCAGCTCTTCCTTGGCCGGCAGCGTGACCGCTGCGGTGGCACCGATCTGGCCTTGGCCTTCGATGTGATTGCCGGCCACGACCAGCTGCGAATCGACCTTGCCATCCACGGCCGCCTTCAAGCCGGACGGCGTTGCACCCGCTGCCGCGGCAACCTGGGTGCCGGCGTCAATGCTGGCAACCGGCTTGCCGGCGATGCCGACATCGGCCTTTGCTGCCGCGTTGGCGGCCAGACCCAACGGCGCCTGTGCGGCCGGTGCGACGTTCGCCGCAAGCGCGGCATCGACACGGGTAGCGGCTGCAGTGCCAACACCGATGTTGGCGCGCACGTCGGCGCCCAGCACCGGTGCAGGCACCTGGCGCGGCGCGGCGCCGGCCGCCAGCTTGACCTGCACGGTGGCCGGCAGCACGTCGCGCACGACCGGCAATGACGTTGTGCTCAGCTGCAGGCCGACGCGTGCGTTGGCACTGATCGCCGGGTTCGCCTGGGCCTGTCGTGCAGCCGCGGCCAGCGCCACTTCGGCATCCACCTTCACCGGCATCGGCTGGGTGTACTTGGCCGCCAGCGCCTGCAGGTCGCGCAGCGATTGATTGGCCTCTGTCGCCGCCGCAGGTCCGCTGGCCAGCACGCACAGCAGTGCCATGGCCAGGGTGCTGGGCACCAGAAGGCTGGCACGACGGTCGCGCGGTGCGGTACCGCCGCTATCGCCGGTGGCCAGTTCCGAGGCCACAACCAGAGCATTGAGCTGGCGGTTCCATACACGCCGGTAGATGCGGTTCATGAGCATTTCCCCCGTAGGCGGACAACTTGAATGTCAGTGGACTTGCCGTTAGGCAGGTGACTGACATTTCGCGCCTTTCAGCGAGGGCTGAGCACTTCATTCCGGCAGGGCAATCGCGCATTCCGGCAAATCCACGGCCGGATTCGGCAGCCACATATGCAAATCCGGCAGGGAGGGCTGGCCGGGCTGCCGCCCGGCACCCGCAGAGGCGAAAACCAAAGCCAAAGCCAAAGCCAAAGCAACAGCCGGCTCTGGGTTTTCTGCGGGTTGGCGGGGCGGTGTGGGCTTGCAGGACACGCCGTAAACCCGTCCATGGGGGCTCGATGGCGCCATCCATGGCGCCAACGGTCCTGCAAGCCCACGCCGCCCCACCTGTGACATATTTCCGGTGACGGTGCGAATCATCCGGGGCCTGATCCGTTCTCCTTGGAGAACGGATCAGGCCCCTTTCTGTTCGTGGATGCCGGCGGTTGCGGGCGCCGCCCGGCGGGACTATTCCGTGAGGGTGATCGGGGTCAGGGTGACCTTGGCGTTGTTGGCCGCTCCCATCCGGTCCTGGTAGGCCTGGCCGCGCTGCAACAGGTAGTAGCTGTCGATATAGTCGATGTCGTTGGCAAACCACGACGTGGGCATGGCCTTGAGGATCGCGCCTGCGATGTCGGCGATGACGGCATACTCAGGGGCGAAGGCGCCCAGTGCGGCTTTGACGCCGTTGCTCAGCGCCACCAGCAGCTCCTGGTAGTTGGTATCGCCGTCATCTTCGAACAGCTGCACGTTGGCGGCGTTGAAGCGATAGTTGCCCCAGATGATCAGCGGTTGCTGCGGGGTGTAGTCGGTACCGTCGTAGTCCAGGTACGGCATGTCGACGGTGACCATCTCCGGTGCGGTGGCGCCCACCTGCAGACCGGAAACAACAGCGAACACCTCGGCTGCCCCCAGCGCCCAGGGCTCCTGGTCGTCCGCCAGGCGGATGCGGTCCAGGCGGGTGATATCCAGCGACGCCTGCGTGCCGTCAGCCGACAGCTGGATGCGTTCGGGCGATTGCAGGCCGCGGGCCTTCAGCCCCGCATTGACCAAGGCCATGCCCTCCTGCACGGCACGCCGCGTGTCGACGTCGACGATCAGCACCGGAAAGTCCGGGGCCCGTTTCGCATCCAGTACATGCGCGCGGCCCTGCGCATCGTAGGCGGTGATCGTGGTCCAGTCGCGATCATTGCCACGCGGCAGACTGGCCACCCACAGCGGATGCGCATTGATGGCCGCCAGCGAGTGCCCCTCGGGCACGTACGCACGCAGCTGCAGCAATCCCTGCCCCTGTGCCGGGAGCCCCTTGCGCTGGCGCAGCTGGCGATCGCCAGCTGCCAGCGATGCACTGGCCAGCGTCTGCGCCTGCGGATCGAAACGACCCATCAACGATTGCACCGACACGCCCTGCTCCGGCGCCGCATGCAGCGAGCTGCGCACTGCATCGGCGAACCCTGGCTGGGCGATCAGTGCCGCCACCTCGCGCGCACCGGCATCGGTCAGCACCTGCACATCGGCGCCGCCGGCCCTCACCGGTCCCTGTGCGAAGGCCCCCGTGCTGGCCAGCAACAGCACCAGTGCGGAAACCCGAAACCTCCATTGCTTCGTCATCGACGGCTCCATTGAACGTCGCCGGCAACCCCGGCAGGAGCTTCCCACGCTACGACGCACGCGCCATACGTTCCGGTATGTGCCGCACAGTTCCGGCAGTGTCCGGCGAAAAGCAGCCGAGCGTGGGCTCGGCTCTACCCGTTTCTGATTTCCGTCGCTGACCGCGAGAGGACTCAGCCGTTGGCCATCCACTTCAGGATCAGCCCGGTCACATACGCCAGGCCGGTACCGGTGGCATAACCGACCGTACCGAGCAGCACGCCCACCGGCGCCAGCGTCGGATGGAATGCTGCCGCCACCACCGGTGCCGAGGCGGCGGCGCCGATGTTTCCCTGCGAACCGATCGCGAAGAAGAACAGCGGCGCACGCACCAGCTTGGCCACGATCCACAGCACAAGCACGTGGGTGGCCATCCAGATGGCCCCGAGCAGGAACAGCCACGGACGATCCAGCAGCGACAACAGGTTCATCTGCATGCCGATGCAGGCGATCAGGAAGTACAGGAACACGGTGCCCAGGCGCGAGGCGCCTGCCGCTTCCAGCCGGCGTGCGCGGGTGAAGCTGAGCGTCAGGCCCATCGCGGTGGACAGCAGGATCACCCACACAAACTGGCTGTCGAGGCTGAACTGGCTGGCCCAGCTGACATTGGCCTTGAACCAGCCCGACAGCGGTGCGGCGATGGCATGGGCCAGGCCGACGCCACCCAGTGCCACGCCGACGATCACCATCAGATCGGTCATGCTGGGGATGCGCGCGTTCTGTGCCTCGTAGGCGCTGATGCGCGCCTTCATCTCATCGATGGCGCGGGTGTCGGCACCGTTGCGGGCATCGATCTGCTGGGCGCGGTTGGCCATGAACAACAGGATCGCCATCCACAGGCTGGCGCAGGCTACGTCGACCACCGCGAACTGGCCGAAGGTGGTGGCATCGGTACCGAACACTTCGCGCATGGCGACCATGTTGGCGCCACCGCCGATCCAGCTGCCGGCCAGCGCTGCCATCCCGGCCCAGGTGTCGCCAGCCACGGTTTCCGGATGGATCAGCTTCATCACCTGGAAGGACACGATGGCGCCGAGCATGATGCCGACGGTGCCGGCGCAGAACACCAGCAGCAGCTTCGGCCCCAGCTTGGCGATGCCCTTCAGGTCGATCGACAGGGTCAGCAGGACCAGTGCCGCCGGCAACAGCACATCGCGGGCGACCGGGTTGTACAGCGAGGTGTTGTGGCCATCGATGACACCGGCGGTGTTGTAGATGGCGGGGATGAAATAGCACAGCAGCAGTGCAGGTACCCAGGCGAAGATCTTCTTCAGCAGGGGCGTCGGGCCACTGGCGGCCCAGAAGATCAGGGCAAGGGTGGCGGCGATCAGACCAAGGCCAACGATGTCGTTGCTGATCAGGGCAGTAGCGGGTTCGGTCGGCATGGGATCCTCTGTCGATCGAAAGAGCGGAAAAGAAAAGCGCCGCATAAGCGGCGCCGGTCGAAATTAACATAGTCTTCACGCAGGGTCATGCTGCGCTGCTTGCGGCGTGGCGTGGGCCCGCCGAGAATCGCGGCATCCCCTTCCGGAGCCCCGCCCCATGCAACTCGGTGCTTTCTCGGTCAGCCTGGCGGTGAAGGACCTGGCCACCTCGCGCACGTTCTACGAAGCGCTGGGGTTCTCGGTGACCGGTGGTGATGCGGCGCAGAACTGGCTGGTACTGCGCAACAACAGCATCGTGGTCGGCCTGTTCCAAGGCATGTTCGAGGGCAACCTGCTGACCTTCAACCCCGGTTGGGACCAGCACAAGCAGGAACTGGCGTCCTTCCAGGACGTACGCGAGGTGCAGGCCGAGCTGGATGCCAAGGGCATCGCGCTCACGGCGCGTGCCGATCCCGATGGCGAAGGTCCGGCCCATCTGCAGCTGACCGATCCGGATGGCAACGTGATCCTGATCGACCAGCACGTGGCGCGGCCAACGGGGCGGTGACGCGGCCAGTGTGCCAACCAAGGTTGGCACCTACCGGAACGCACGCGGCCATTGCCTGGCAGGCGTCGACCTTGGTCGAGGGACAGGTCAGCCTGGCCGCGATGTACCAAAGTCGAGCGAGGCCAGGGTACCGCGCGGCTGGCAGGGCTGCAGCTGCAGGGTCCAGCCCAGGTGCTCGCACAGCCGCGCGATCAGCTCCAGGCCGATGCCGCCGCGGTCGCCGCGCCCACCGCGGGCCATCCGCGCGTGGATCGCCGCGATCTCCTCCGGGCTCATGCCATGGCCGGGGTCCTGCAGGGTCAATACCGCTGCCGAGGTCAGGCGCAGCTCGATATGACCGCGGCCGCTGTTCTCGATGGCATTGCGCAGCAGGTTGCCGATCGCTGCCTGCACCACCGCCAGCGGCGCGACGATGTCGACCGGCGCGGCCTGGATGCCGATGCTCAGGTCCTTGTCGCCCAGCAGGTGGCGATGGTCGTCGACGATCTCCGGCAGCAGCTGGTCCAGCGCGATGCGCTCGGCCCGGGCAGCCAGGCGAGCGGGATCACGCGCCAGCACCAGCAACAGCTCGATCAGCTGCTCAACGCCCTGCGCGGTACGCAGCACGCGCTGCATCTGCTGTCGTGCACGCTCAGGCAGGCCAGGCTGCTCCAGCGCCAGTTCGGCGGCACCGGTCATCACGGCGATCGGCGTGCGCAGTTCATGGCTTGCGGTGCTGATGAACACCCGCTCGCGCTCGACGAACTGCTCGTTGCGATCAAGGTAATCATTCAGCGCATCGGCGATGGTGTGCAGCTCGGAACTGCCGCGCGGATCGACGTCAATGCGCTGGCCCTGCACGCCGGGTCGCAGTGCACCGATGTGCTGGGCCAGCAGGCTCAACGGGCGCACCATGCGCTCCATGCCGAAGGAGGCCATCAACACGGTGACGAAGATCATGATGATGCCGGCCAGCATCACCCAGCGCGTGGCGAACTGTTCCAGGTCGTGGAAATCGGAAATGTCCAGGGCCAGCGCAACCCGTCCCATCGAGGCGGTATCGCGCACCATCACCGCCGTCTCGCGCTCGCCGATCATCACCCCGTCATGCAACCCCGGATGCAGGGTGCGCAGGCTGGCGGGCATGTTGGCGTCATTGAAGCGGAACAGGCTCAGCGTGTCCGAGTCCTGCCAGCGATAGTGCGGCTCGTGCTCGGTGTGCTCGACGATGCTGTCCAGTTCGGAATTGAGCAGCGCGCGCCACGCCGCGTGCTCGGCGTGTTCGTGCACGTAGTTGCCCACACTGAACACCGCCAGCGAAATCAGCGCCAGGTAGCCCAGCAGCCACCACACCACCCGCCGGTACAGCGGCCCGGGCTTACGCGCCATCGTCATCGTTCCGTGCGTCCGCGCCTGCGGTGGACGCCAGCCGGTAGCCCACCCGTGGCAGGGTGTGGATCAGCTTGTCGGCAAAGGGGCCGTCCACGCTGCGGCGCAGCTCGTACACATGCGAGCGCAGCAGGTCGCCGTCCGGTGGTTCGTCACCCCACAGGGCGAATTCCAGCTGCTGCCGGGTGACTGCGCCCGGGCTGGCGCGCATCAGCACTTCCAGCAGCTTGCGGCAGGCCGGGTACAGGTGCAGTACCTGGCCGGCGCGCTGTGCCTCCAGGCTGGCCAGGTCCAGCACCAGGTCGCCCACCTGCAGGCGCTTGCGCGGATTGCGACCCTGCGCACGCAGCAGCAGCGCCTCCAGGCGCACTTCCAGTTCCGGCAGTGCGAATGGCTTGGTCAGGTAATCATCTGCGCCAGCCCGGAAACCGGCAATCTTGTCCGGCAGTTCGTCGCGTGCGGTCAGCATGATCACCGGCACTTCCGAGGCATGCTCGGAGCGCAGCCGGCGCAGCACCTCCGGGCCTTCCATGCGCGGCAGCATCCAGTCCAGGATCACCGCGTCATACGGGTGGCTGCCGGCCAGGTGCAGGCCGGTGATGCCATCCGGGGCAACGTCCAGCACATGCCCGCGCGACTCGAAATAGTCGAACAGGTTGGCCACCAGCTGGCGGTTGTCCTCGATCACCAACAGGCGCATGCACGAAACATCCACGGGAAGTGCCACCATGGTAGCGCCGCGGATGTCGGAATGCGGTCGCCGTGGCGGCGCCTCCGACGGCTTTCCCACGCCCCTCTCATCAGAATGGCCGTTTTGCTCCTGGAGCCTGCCGTGCCCGTAGCCCTGCCCCGTCGCTGGCACCTTCCCCTGCTGTGGCTGCTGATCGTGATGGCGCTGGCGGCCGGGCTCGGCATGCGCCAGCCACAGCCACCGGACGAACCACGCTTCGTGCTGGCCGCGCGTGCCATGGTGGATAGCGGCGAGTGGCTGCTGCCGCACCGGGGCAGCGAGCTGTACGCCGAGAAGCCGCCGGTGTTCATGTGGCTGCAGGCCGCCGTCCACCAGGTGGTCGGCAGCTGGCAGTGGTCGTTCCTGCTGCCGTCGCTGCTGGCTGCGCTGCTCAGCCTGTGGCTGGTGTCCGACCTGGCACGCCGGCTATGGTCGCCACGGCATTCGCTGTATGCACTTGGCGCACTGTTCTGCACCCTGCAGTTCGGGCTGATGGCCAAGCGCGCGCAGATCGACATGGTGCTGGTGGGCATGACCACCCTGGCCCTGTGGGGGCTGCTGCGCCACCTCTGCGAGCGCCGCAACCTGCCGGCCCTGTGGCTGGCGGGCTTCGCTGCTGGCGTCGGCACGGTGACCAAGGGGGTGGGCTTCCTGCCCTTGCTGATGGTGCTGCCCTGGCTGGGCTGGCGGTTGTACCAGCGCCGTCGTGGCCAGCCGCTGGACGGCCCCCACCCCGCCAGCCTGCTGTGGCTGATTCCGGCCTTCCTTCTGGGTACGGCGGTGTGGCTGGCACCGCTGGGCTGGGCGCTGCTGCATGAACCCAGTGCATCGCTGCAGTCGTACGCCCACGAGCTGTTGTTCAAGCAGACCGGCACCCGCTATGCCAACGCCTGGCACCATCGCCAGCCGGCCTGGTACTACCTGCAGGTGATCGCCACGCTGTGGCTGCCGGGTGCGCTGCTGCTGCCGCTGATGGCCAAGCCGTGGTGGCGCCGGCTGCGTCGCGGCGACCAGCGCCAGTGGCTGCTGCTGGGCTGGGCATCGCTGGTCCTGCTGTTCTTCACTGTCAGCCCCGGCAAGCGCGAGGTGTACGTGTTGCCGATGCTGCCGGCGATGGCACTGGCGGTGGCGCCGCTGTTGCCCGGCCTGCTGCGTCGCCTGTGCGTGCGCCGGTACCTGCTCGGCTACAGCCTGCTGCTGATGCTGGCCACCGGCGCGCTTGGCGTGATGATGCTGACCGACAGCCCCTGGGCGCAGGCGCAGCTGGCCCGGCGGGCGATGCCCGACACCCTGCTGCCCGTGTTCGGCGATGGCCTGCTGACCTTCGCCATCGCCGTGGCGACGCTGGCGGTGTGGCTGCGGATACGACGCGCGGCCACGCTGGTACTGCTCACCCACGGCCTGCTGTGGATGCTGTACGGACTGGTGCTGATACCGGCGCTGGACCCCTACGCCTCGGCATCGGCGGTGATGCGCCGGGTGGGCACGCGGATCGGTCCCGATGCGGAGCTGGCGCTGGTGGCCTGGCGCGAACAGAACCTGCTGCAGGCCGACCGGCCGGTGCGCGAGTTCGGCTTCAAGCGGCCGTGGGCAGAGCAGTGGCACGACGCCGGTCCCTGGTTGGCCGAGGCGCCGGACAAGCGCTGGCTGCTGGTACTGGACAAGGCCATGAGCCCCTGTGTCGATCCGGCCCAGGTCATCGATATCGGTGTTGCCAATCGCAATCGTTGGCAGTTGCTTCCGGGCACCGCCTGGAATCCGGCCTGCCATACCGAGCGTGCAGGCGCCAACGACGAAGAAGACTGAATGATGATTCGCGCCGGGCACGGATTAACCCGGCGCAAACGCGTGTACGACCCTTCTCCGACATGCCAGTGACGAGCATGGCCGCGGACCCCCGTAACGGCCCCTTCCCTGCATGCCCGCTCGCCCTCTTGTCCCGGCAGTCTCTTTTGCGCCCTCGTTGCTGGCGTCGCGTTTTGCCGCTACCCATCTTTGGCTGCCCTCTGCTATCGGCATTGCGGTATTCACCGTGCTGATGGGCCTCGGTGGCGACCAGTGGCTGGCCGACCACCTGTTCCGGCTGGAAGGCGGGCGCTGGGCGCTGCAGGATGCGTGGCTGACGCGTTCGGTGGTGCACAAGGCCGGCAAGTGGCTGAGCACCGCTGCGGCACTGGTGGCGATGCTGCTGTGCTTCCACCACTGGCGCCGCGGCCGCGATCGCACGCTGCGCTGGGCGCTGCTGTATGTGGTGGTGGCCGTGGCACTCGGCACCGGGCTGATCTCGCTGCTGAAGTCGCTGGTGCCGATGGCCTGCCCATGGGATCTGCTGCGCTATGGCGGACACGACCCGTTCGTCGGTCTTCTCAGCAGCCGCCCGACCGGCATGGCCGCCCGCGCCTGCTTCCCCGCCGGCCACGCAAGCGCGGGATACGCATGGATGTGCCTGTACTTCTTCGCGCTGCTGTGGCGCCCGGCCTGGCGTTGGGCCGGGCTGTGGATCGGCCTCGGCAGTGGCCTGGTGTTCGGCATCGGCCAGCAGCTGCGCGGCGCCCACTTCCTTTCGCATGACGTTGCCACCGCCTTGATATGTTGGCTGCTGTCGCTGGGCCTGTACCTGATGGTCCGCCGCCAGTTGGATCGCTCGACCCGCCAGGAGGCGATTGCATGAACGCAACGGTCCAACGCTCCTTCCGACTACCCACGCTGGCCAGCATCCGCGCATGGCGGCCGCAGCTGTCCACCGAAGCACTGATCGTGCTGACCAGCCTGTTCTTCGCTGTGGCCGGCAATGGCCTGTTCTGGCACAGCGCCATGGCCAGCCATCCGGGCAGCCTGCGCTATGCACTCTCGCTGCTGTTGCTGCTGCTGGGCGCGCACGGTGTGCTGCTGGGCATCCTGGTGTGGCGCTGGAATGCCAAGGTGGTGATCAGCGTGCTGCTGCTGGTCACCGCGTTTGCCGCGCACTACATGAGCCGTTACCACATCTATCTGGATGCGGACATGCTGCGCAACGTGCTGGCCACCGACCCCAAGGAAAGCCGCGAACTGATGACGGTGTCGCTGCTGTGGCCGGTCCTGCTGCTGGCTGTGTTGCCGATGGTGGTGCTGTGGCGCGTTGACCTGCGCCGCCGCAGCTGGGGCCGCAGCCTGCTGTGGCGCATCGGCTTCCTGCTGGTCGCTGCGGTCACCGCACTCGGTGGCGCGCTGGTGTCCTTCCAGGATGTGTCGGCGCTGATGCGCAACCAGCGCGAAGTGCGCTACCTGGCCACGCCGGCCAATGTGCTGCTGGGGCTGCCGCGTGCGCTGCGCGGCGACAACCCGGTGCAACGCGCGCCGAAGCTGCCGATCGGTACCGATGCCAAGGCGACCCCGCGCGCAGCGACCAGCAAGCCTCGCCTGCTGGTGATCGTGATGGGCGAAACGTTGCGTGCGCAGAACTGGGGCCTGAATGGTGGCCGCAATACCACGCCGGAGCTGGCCCAGGCGGCGGTGGTCAATTTCCCGGACATGCACTCCTGCGGTACCAGCACCGAGGTTTCGCTGCCCTGCCTGTTCTCGCCGTGGGGACGCCACGAGTACGACGAGAAGAAGATCCGTGCGCACCAGTCGCTGCTGCATGTACTGAGCCGCGCGGGCATCGCGCCGCTGTGGCGCGACAACCAGTCCGGTTGCAAGGGCGTATGCGAGGGCCTGGACTTCCAGTCGCTGTCGGATGCGACCACGCCAGGGCTGTGTGCCGATGGCCGTTGCATGGACGAGATCCTGCTGCAGGACCTGGCGACGCAGGTGCGTGCGCGCCCGGGTGATCGGGTGGTGGTGCTGCACCAGCTGGGCAACCATGGCCCGGCCTATTTCGAGCGCTACCCGGCCGCCTTCCGCCGCTTCACCCCGACCTGTGATACCCAGGACATTGGTCGCTGCTCGCGCGAAGAGATCACCAACAGTTACGACAACGCCGTGCTGTATACCGATCACTTCCTGAGCAAGACCATCGGCACGCTGCAGGGCCTGCAGGACTACGACACGGCGATGATCTACCTGTCCGACCACGGTGAATCGCTGGGCGAGAAGGGCCTGTACCTGCACGGTGTGCCGTACGCGATCGCACCGGCCGAGCAGACCCGGGTGCCGATGACGATGTGGTTCTCGCCGGGTTTCGCCAGCAGCCGTGGGCTGGACCTGCAGTGCGTGCGCAAGCGCTCGGCCAGCTACACCGACCACGACAACCTGTTCCCGTCGGTGCTGGGGCTGATGCAGGTGAAGACCTCGCTGTACGAGCGGGATCGCGACCTGTTCGCCGGCTGCGAGAGTTAGGGTTGTTCGGCAGGGCTGCGCCCTGCACCCGCAGAGGCAACGGCAACGGCCGAAGCAACAGCAACAGCGGAGTTCCTGTGGGTAGGCGGGGTGGGTCCGGTTGCGGGGGACGCCGTAAATCCGTCCATGGAGGCTCGGTCGCGCCATCCATGGGCCAAGCCCCCATGGACGGGTTTACCGCGTCCCCCGCAACCGGACCCACCCCGCCATTCCACAGGAAACCTGCTTTTGCTTTCGGCAGTTGCCGTTGCCCTTGCCTCTGCGGGTGCCGGGCGGCAGCCCGGCCGATACCCCTCAGGCTGGCTGGCCGAGCTGTGCCGGCGCGCGCATCAGCGTGTCACGCGGCAGTTCGCCGAACACTTTCCGGTAGTTGTCGGCAAAGCGGGAAAGATCCCACAACCCGCAACTGAGGGCGATGGCCTTGACCGAGCGCCGGTTGGAATCGGCCATCGACAGGCTGCGGCAGGCCGCGCACAGCCGCAGCATCGACAGGTAGCGATTGGGCGAGGTGCCGAACAGATCCTCGAACGCATAGCGCAGGCCACGCTCGCTGACGCCGGCGGCGTCGCAGATTTCATTCATGTAGATATTGCGGCGAAGATTGAGGCGCATGAAGTTCTCCGCCCGCTGCGCGATCAGGTAATGCGTGCGGCGGGCGCGGCTGCAACTGGGCCGATCGGCTGGGCCGGCACCGAGCAGCGCCTGGACATGCTCGTGCAGCAGGCGCTCGGTTTCTTCCGGCTGCAGCCCACCACCCTGCCCCAGCTGCGCGTGCAGTTGCTGGTAATGGCGTACCAGCGGCATCGCATCATCGCCAAGGTTGAACAGTGAAAGCGCCTGCCCCGCCGGTGGCGTGCTGCGCAGGCTCAGCTCGGTCAACTTGCGCTGCACGCGCGCGACCGGCACCAGCATCAGCGTCATCTGGGTACCAGGGCTGAGAGTGAATTCACTGATGCCTTCGGGCATCACGGTCAAGGCCATGCCCGGCGTCAGCGGCACGCCATGGCACCAGCTCAATGCATCATCGGTGGTGTGCAGGTAGCCGAGCATTGCCCAGTCCGGCGGCAGCATGAAACGGCCGCGGCAGTGGAAGCCACAGGTGATGCTGCAGAACAGGGCTTCCTCGTGAACGCGCGAAGCAAATGCCGCGCGCGGACCATTGCCATCCAGCAGCAACAGTTCCACATCGCACACGCGGAGCACGCCGCTCAGCGTGGCCAGGTCGATCGACCTGAGATCGCCGTCGTCGTTGTCTTCCACCCCACCATCGACCATGACAGTGTCGTCCCCCGGTTTGGTCTGCCGCACGACCCCGCCCCCACTGCCTGACAGGGCGCACGCCGTTTCCAAGAGCATCGTCCGTTGCCGAGATGGACACTGCGATGCACGCGCGTCCCTCCCTGAAAATGCAAAACCTTGAATGCGAGTATGCCCGATAATCGGCAGTCGTAAACAGGATGTTTCGACGCTGCGGAATTATCAACTGCGTGAAGAAAATGTGCGCGCCGATGGCATGGTTTTCGCATGCGCGCGGATGGGCATCACATTATCTGCACGACCATGAATCGTTTTGCGCAGGAACGGATTTACGTCACAGATCCGCGCCGCAATATTCAGGCATCCAGCGAATCTGCCGAATTTGCATATAGGTTCCGGTTGCAGGGAACCGCCATTCAGGCAAAGTCGAATACACGGTGATCGGGCCCGCAGACAGCGGCCACACCCAGGGGGACAGCATGACCATGCACGTACGAGATACCGTTTCGACCACCGGCCTGGAGCTGGGTGGTCGTGGTTGCGCGGCCGCTGCCCTGCCCGGGAATGATCACCCTGCTTGAGCACAGCGGGATTGCCCGCCGTGCCTCCTCCGCCAGGATGGCGGGGGCCTACGGACGGTCCCGGCGGAGCCGGGCCACCGGCCATGCAGGTGTCCTGCAGCAACTGACAGGTAGAGGGAGACAACCGTCATGAACGCATCGATCCGCAAGTTCCTGAAAGAAGAAGATGGCGTGACCGCGCTTGAATACGGGCTGCTGGCCGCCGTGATCGCCGGCATCCTGATCGTGGTGGGCAGAACCCAGATCACCGCGTTCTTCACCACGTTGTTCACCCGCCTGCAGGCCATTGCCACCGACGCCACCACCACCTAGCCAGCGCGCAGGGTGCAGCACCTGCGGTCGCTTCGATGGCGGCCGCGGTGGCCGACGAACGGTTCTGCAACTGTCCAGTGACGGACAACGAGGGTGTGCGATGACACTGCTGGGATTGCTGGCCATGGGAGTGTGCCTGCGGATTGCGATCAGCGATCTGTACGCCCGCCGCGTGCCCAACACCTGGCTGCTGGCCGCGTGCGCGATCGCCGTGCCCCTGATCATCGCTGGCCAGTTCACTGCCACGCGCACGGCCTGGGCGCCACATCTGCTGGGCGCAGTGGTTGGCCTGCTGGCATTGCTGCCGTTCCATGCGGTGCGCTGGATGGGCGCCGGCGATGTGAAGTTCTTCGCCGTGCTCGGCCTGCTGCTGGGCTGGAAGGCATTGCTGCCTGTGTGGGTGCTGGCCAGCCTGGCCGCAGGCGCCCACGCCATGCTGGTGCTGGCCGGTCGGCAGTTGGCCGGTCACCTGCCGCTGCGCCTGCAGATGCAGGTAAACCGCGCCAGCACGCACTTGAATGGCCACCCTGCTCTGCGCGAACTGCACGCCGCGCGCGGGGGGCGACAGGGCATTCCCTATGCAGCTTACCTGGCCTTCGCGGCGATTGGCTGGGTGTTGGCAACCACCTATGGAGGCGTCGCATGAAAGCGTTCGCGCGCCAACGCCAACGCGGCGTGGCCAGCATCGAATTCGCGTTGATGCTGCTGCTCGGCCTGGTGCCGCTGCTGCTGCTCACCTTTTCCGGCGTGCTGATCATGGCCGCGCAGCAGACGCTGGCGACGGCCTCGGCCGAGGGCGCGCGTGCTTCGCTGCGCTTTGGCAACGCCGGCGAGCGGCGCACCGCCGCCTGCCTGGCGGCCCGCCGCTCCATGCAATGGCTGTTGCAGTTTTCCGGGCAGAACCCGGACTGCAGCGGCGGCGGCACCGGCGCCATCGTGGTCTCGCCGCAGGCGCCCTGCGCCGGCCTGGCGTCGGTGCAATGCATGACAGTGACGGTGAGCTACGACTATGCGTCCCATCCGTTCCTGCCCGGCACCGCCACGCTCTATGGCTGGGTGATGCGGGCCCCCATCCGCAGCGTCGCGGTCGCCCAGCTGGACCTCGGCAGCAACTGACGATCGGTACAGGAGACGATTTTCATGCTCAAGTTGACCCGCATCGCCGCCATCGCGCTGATCGCGCTCGCCGTGCTGCTGGCCGTGGTCGCCTTCGTGATCGGGCGCAAGCCTGCGGCCTCGGCGGACAACCCGAGCACGATCGTGAAGGCCGATGCGCAGACCTTCAGTGTCGTTGAAGCCACCGCGCGGCTACCCGCCGGCGAGCCGATCAGCGCCAATGGCGTGCGGCTGACGCAACGCACCGCGGAAGTGCCGGGAGCGGTGAACGACCTGGCGGCGGTGGTCGGCAAGGTGCCGGTGCAGGACATCAGCGAAGGCAGCGCGATTGCTGCCAGCCTGCTGGCACAGGGATTCTCGCTGCAGCTGCGGCCGGGTGAACGGGCACTGGCGGTGCCGGTCGATGAGCTGGTCGCGGCAGGCAACCGCATCCTGCCCGGTGATTTCGTCGACGTCTTCCTCAACCTGCGCAGCGCCGCTACCAGCTACAACGGCCAGCAGGACATCGCACAGACGCGGTTGCTGCTGTCACGCCTGCGCGTGCTCAGCTACGGACAGCAGGACATCGCGGCAGCCCCGACGAGCAGCCAGGGCCAGGCCCCGGCCACGGCAGGCAACGACTCACGTGCAGCCGATATCACCAGCGGTTCCAGCAGCGCCCCCAGCAACGCAAACGGTAGCGATGCCACGCAGCCGGCGCGCACCGCGGTGCTGGCTGTACCGGTGGCCGACGCCAACCGCCTGCTGCTCGGCGCACAGCAGGGCAAGCTGTTCCTCGCCCTGCGCAATCCCGCCGATACCGGCCTGCCGGATGTGGCGCTGTTCCCACAGGCGCGCGGCGTGCTGGACCCGGTGCGCGGCCTGGACAACGAGCAGCAGCAGGCCCTGCAGCGGCCAGAGAACAACGCCTACGCCGGCCTGGATGGCGATGCGCTGGCTGGCCGCGGCAGCAGCGCGCACGAAACGCCGGCACGTGCACCGGTGCAGCGTCGCTCGACGCCGCGACCGGCGGGCATCGAAATCATCCGCGGTGACACTGCTGCCCCCCGTGGCTCCCTTTGACCCTTGCCGAGAGCGCACATGACTGAACGTCGCCACCGCCTACGCCCCACTGTCCGCCAGCGCTGGCTGGCCCTGCTGCTGGTGCTGCTGGCACCGGGTGCGAGCGTGGCTGCCGACGATCTGTTGCTGCAGACCCGCGAACAGCGGCCATGGACGCTGCCGGCCGACCTGGAACGGGTTGCCATCGCCGACCCCGGCGTAGCTGACATCTTGATGCTGCGCGGCGCACGCCAGGCGCTGCTGGTAGGCAAGGCCCCCGGCACCACCACCCTGCTGCTCTGGCATCGCAAGCAGAGCGAACCGCAGCGCGTGCAGGTGCGGGTGCAGAGTGCCGTGCAGGGCGCTGCCGATGCCGGCTCCAGCGGACTGGTGTTCACCCAGCAGGACCAGCAGGGGCTGCTGCAGGGAAGCAGCGACAGCGTGCTGGCGCACATGCAGGAGCAGAAGACCGCGGTGATGGCGCTCGGCAAGGATGGCAGCCTGGCCGACGCCTCCACCATAAGCAGCGGCGGCGTGGTGCAGGTCGAGGTGAAGGTGGTCGAGTTCAACAAGACCGCGCTGAAGCAGATCGGCATCAACTTCCAGAACCGCAACGGTGGTTTCGCCTATGGATTCGCGCGGCCGGGCGGGCAGCTGCCAGGCAACACCGGCATCCTGCCTGGCATGAAGGAAGGTGAGTCCAGCAACGAAAGCGAGTCACCGATCTCCTCGGCGTTCAGGCTGGTGTTCGGTTCGACCAAGGGCCTGTGGAACGCCGATGTCGACCTGCTGCAGGCCAACGGCATGGCGCGCGTGCTGGCCGAGCCCACTCTCGTCGCGCTGTCCGGGCAGAGCGCCAGCTTCCTGGCCGGTGGCGAACTGCCGATCCTGGAGCCGCAGGGGCTCGGCACGACCACGGTCACCTACAAGCCCTTCGGCATCGGCCTCACCGTCACCCCCACCGTGCTCTCCCCGAACCGCATTGCGTTGAAGGTTGCTCCGGAAGCCAGCGACCTGGACTACACCAATGCGATCGCGCTCAACGGCGTGCAGATCCCTTCGATCACTACCCGCCGCGCCGACACCACCGTCGAGCTTGGCGATGGTGAGAGTTTCGTCATCGGCGGCCTGGTCAGTTCCACCGTGGCCTCGACGGTCAACAAGATTCCGCTGCTCGGCGACCTGCCGATCATCGGTACGTTCTTCCGCAACTTCGACTACAAGCGCCAGGACAAGGAACTGGTGATCATCGTCACCCCGCGGTTGGTACAGCCGATTGCCCGCAATACCGAACTGCCGCTGCCCGGCGATCGCGAAGCCAAGCCGAACATGCCCGAATGGGGCGCGTGGCTGCTTGGCCCGATCAGCCGCGATCCGGTTCCCGGTTTCTCGCGCTGACCTGCATGACGTCTCCGGTACTACGCCCATGCCCTACGCCACTGCCCTGCCGCTGCACCCGCAAGGACCACCGATGAACCTGGTCCTGTACGGGATCGACCGTGAACTGCTGCCGCGCCTGGCTGCCAAGCTGCCGCCGGCCACGGCACTGCACTGGCAGGACAGCAGCGAGCCGACCTCGGCCCAGGACCTGCAGCGTGGCCCGCAGAACCTGGTGCTGCTGGACTTCCGCCCGGAGCATGCCTCGGCATCGACGGTACTGGCGCAGCAGCTGCAGCAGACCCAACCCGAATTGACCCTGGTGGCGGTGGGCGCCACCAGCGCCGGCCAGGTGGAAGGCGTGGTGATGGCGCTGCGCGCCGGCCTGCGCGATGTTCTGGACCTGGACAGTGACAACACCGGCATCGAAGCCGCCCTGCGTCGGGCTTTGTCACCGCGCCCCGCCGCAAGCGCACAGCAGCCGCACAAGGCGCGCCTGATCGTGCTGCTGGGCGTGCGCGCCGGCGTCGGCACCAGCACATTGGCCGCACACCTGTCGGTGCTCGCACAGCAGACCCGCACCCTGGCCCAGGGCGATGCCGCCGTGCAGGATGGGCTGCTGATGGAGCTGGCGCAGCCGGCCGGCGACCTCGCCCTGTACCTCAACCTGGACAGCCGCTTCCACTACGAAGACGCGCTGCGCAATGCCAGCCGCATCGACGCCACCCTGGCCCGCACGGCGATGGCCCGGCACACCAGCGGGCTGGTCCTGCTCGACCGTGCCAGCGGCAGCGACGCACTGCCGCCGTCCGATCCTGGTACGCTGCTGCAACGACTGCGCGGCGTGTTTTCCAGCGTACTGTGCGATGCCGGCGGCTGCCCGCTGCGGCAGCTGCCGCCGCTGCTGCTGGACCAGGCCGATGAAATCTGGCTGGTGGCCGACGCATCGATCGCCACCCTGGTGTCGCTGGACCACGCCCTGAAGCACCTTTCCGGCCAGCGCGACCGTGAGAAGCGACTGCAGCTGGTGATCAACCGCCACGACGACAACAGTGGCATGAGCCCTGAACAGATCGCGCGCCGCTTCGAGCTGCCGCTGCTGGCCACCCTGCCCGAGCGGTCGCGGGTACGCTCCTCCGCCAGCCATGGCCATCTGCTGCTGCAGGATGCGCCGCGCGACCCGTACCTGCGTGCCCTCGCCCCGCTGGTGCAACGCCTGGATCCGG
This sequence comes from Stenotrophomonas sp. TEPEL, assembly GCF_004348785.1. Taxonomy (NCBI): domain Bacteria; kingdom Pseudomonadati; phylum Pseudomonadota; class Gammaproteobacteria; order Lysobacterales; family Lysobacteraceae; genus Stenotrophomonas; species Stenotrophomonas sp. TEPEL. Next base: position 1,789,914 of record NZ_QQXJ01000001.1, on the reverse strand, counting down.
CTGCCTGCCCGGTCCAGGCGCACGGCCTGCGGGAAAGACTTGCCCTTGCCCTGGGTGGATCGCAATGGAAGACAAAGTGACCCCGTTCCCGCACGTTGTCGCCCGCAGCACGGTGCCGGAACATGCACCGGGCAGCCTGCCGTTCGCACAGACCGAGCAGTACCAGAAGGTGCTGTCGGCCGCGCACGAGCATCTGCTCAACAGCATCGAAGACGAGCGCATCGACATCGATTCCTGGGCGCCGGACACCATCGCCCGCTGGGTGGAAGTGCAGACGGTCAGTTTCATCCAGGAATGGCGCATCCCCATCAACGAAGAAGAAATGCAGGTGGTGGCCGAAGGCCTGGTCAAGGAGCTGACCGGGTTCGGCCCGCTCGATGACCTGCTGCATGACCCCAGCATCGAAGACATCCTGATCAATGGTTTCAAGGATGTGCATGTCTCCCAAGGTGGGCAGCTCAAACGCGCACCTCAGCGCTTCACCGATGACACCCACCTGCTGCGCATCCTGCGCCGCATCATCGCCCCGCTCGGCCGCCGCCTGGATGATTCCAATCCGATGGTCGATGCACGCCTGCCCAATGGTGGCCGCCTCAACGCGATCATCTCGCCACTGGCGGTGGACGGGCCGATGGTGTCCATCCGCAAGTTCCGCAAGGATCCGTTCACCCCCGACGAACTGCTGGCCAAGGGCACCTTCGATGCGCCGATGCAGGCACTGCTGAAGGCGATGGTGCTGGGCCGCTGCAACATCCTGGTGTCAGGTGGCACCAGCTCGGGCAAGACCTCGCTGCTCAATGCACTGGCCAGCTATGTGCCGGCCAACGAACGCGTCATCACCGTGGAAGACACCGCCGAGCTCTCGCTCAACCACCCGCATGTGGTGCGCCTGGAGAGCCGCATCGGTGGCGCCGAAGGCCAGGGCGCGGTCAGCATCCGCGACCTGGTACGCAACAGCCTGCGCATGCGCCCGGACCGCATCGTGGTCGGCGAGGTGCGTGGCGCCGAGGTGCTGGAGATGCTGCAGGCGATGAACACCGGCCATGACGGATCGATGGCCACCATCCACGCCAATTCACCGCGCGACTGCCTGTACCGCATAGAGATGCTGGCCGGCTTCGCCGGTTTCCAGGGCAGCGAAGACAGCCTGCGCCGGCAGATCGCCAGTGCCATCGACTTCATCGTGCAGATCTCGCGCCTGGGCAGCGGCCGCCGGGTGCTGGTGTCCATCACTGAAATCACCGGCGTCAGCGACAACCTGATCACCACCCAGGAGATGTTCCGCCACGAAGTGCAGATCGATGGCAGCGGCAAGGAAATCGACCGTTGGATCGGCCTCGGCTTCCAGCCACATTCGCACAAGCTGGAGCCGTTCCGGCAGTTGCTGCGCGAATCCCTGTACGGCGACTTCTGAGCATGGGTACCGGCCTGCTGCTGGGTGTGCTGAGCATCGTGTCGGTGCTGCTGGCGCTGGCGGTGTGGCTGTGGGGGACGGCCAGCAGCCGCGAACAGCGCCAGGCCTCGCTGCAGCATGCCGAGCAGCAGCTGGCGCGCGGCACCGGCGCTGCCGCCGCGCCGGCCGATGGAGCACGGCAGGCGCCGCTGCCTGCGCCGGGTCGCCGCGCCGTGCCCTGGAACGGGCTGCTGCAGCGTGCCGGCCTGGCACCGGGCTGGAAGCTGCCGCTGCTGATGCTGCTGCCGGGCATCGCCCTGTCCGCGTTCGCGGTGTTGCGCCTGGGCACCTTCTGGATGTTCCCGCTGACCCTGCTGCTGTACCTGCTGGGCTGCTGGCTGTGGCTGATGCGCCGCACCGGCAAGCTGCAGGCGCAGCTGCTGCACCAGCTGCCGGACTTCCTCGACAACCTGGTGCGCCTTACCGCGCTCGGCAACAGCCTGCAGGCCGCCTTCCAGGTCGCGTCGATGCAGACCAACGCGCCGCTGCGCGGCCTGCTCGACACCACGGTGCGCTATGCACGTGGCGGCATGGACCTCGACCGTGCGCTCAACCTGGCCGCGCAGCCCTACCGCATGGACGTGCTGAAGGTGCTGGCGGTGGTGATGGGCGTGAGCGTGCGCATCGGTGGCCGTGCCGACCAGATCCTGCAGCGCATGGGCGACTTCATGCGTGACCTGGAACAGGCGCAGCAGGAACTGGCCGCAACCACTTCTGAAACCCGCATGTCGGCATGGGTACTGGGCCTTCTGCCACCGGCCAGCGCGGTGCTGATGGCGATCTCCAGCCCCGAATTCTTCCAGCCGGTGCTGCACGACCCACTGGGCCACAAGATCCTGCTGATCGCGCTGGCGCTGGAGTTGACCGGCGCCTTCCTGCTGTACCGCTTGGCCAAATCACTATGAACATCCCCGTCCACGCAGGAGGCATCCAATGAGCGCCAGCATCGGGTTCGTGGCTGCCCTGCTGGTGTTGGCCGCCGGCGTGGCCCTGCTGGGGCTTGGCAGCTGGGTGCGCAGCCATCGCGAGGACCGCAGCGAGGCCACGTTGAAAACAGCGCTGCGTCCGCGCGAAAGCGACGACACAGCGGCCGACGCACGCAAGGACTCACTCGGCTGGCTGGAGCAGTTCGGCCGCGGACTGAGCGGCGGACGCCTGGAAGCGGCGCTGCTGGCCGGTGAGGATCGCCTGCTGCTGGACCTGGCCGGCTGGAACACCCGCCGCGGCACCGCCATCTACCTCGGCCTGCGGTTGCTGCTGGCGGTGCTGGTACTGGGTATTGCGCTGACGCTGAGTGACGCCACGGGGTTGTCGAGGATCATGGTGGTGATCGGCGCGCTGGCTGCTGGCCTGCTGCTGCCGAAGTTCGCGCTCAGTGCGTGGGTCAAGCGGCGGCGACGCGCGGTGAACACTGAACTGCCGCTGCTGATCGACCTGCTGCGCCTGCTGCAGGGCGTGGGCTACAGCATGGATCAGAGCCTGCAGACACTGGGCGACAAGCTGCGCGACGCACTGCCGGTGCTGGGCGGAGAAATCCAGGAAGCGAATGTGTCCTACACCCATGGGCGCACGCGCGCGCAGTCGCTGCGGCGGCTGAGCGATGTGTACGGCGATGACGATCTGTCCAGCCTTGTGCAGTTGATCCTGCAGGTGCACGCCCACGGCGGTGCGGTGCAGGAACCGCTGCGCCAGTTCAGCGTCCGCCTGCGCGAGCAGCGCCGCAACGCGCTGAAGGAAAAGGTCGGCAAGCTCTCGGTGAAGATGACCGTAGTGATGATGCTGACCCTGCTGCCGGCACTGATGCTGGTGCTGGCCGGACCGGCGCTGGTCGCGCTGGCCACTACCTTGTCGAAAATGGGATGACCTTCATGCCTGTCCTGCGCCCCGCTTGCCTGTTGCTTGCCCTGGTTGCCGCCGCTGCCGGCTGCAGCTCCACCACGCCGAAGTACCTGCGTGCGCCGAGCCTGGCCGAGCCGGCGCCGGCCCCGCAGGACAGCCGCAACGCCTATCTGGAACTGATCCAGCGGATGCAGCAGCAGGGCGCGTGGTACGCATCGCTGGCGCACGTGGATGCGTTCCGCCAGCGCTACGGCGATACCCCGGCACTGCGCTTGCTGCAGGCCGACGCACTGCGCCAGACCGGCCAGATCGATGCGGCGCTGGCGCTGTACCGCGAACTCGGCAATGGCCCGCAGGCCGCCGCCGCTGCACACGGCATGGGCTTGATCGCTGCCCTGCGCGACGACGACCAGGGCGGCGAACAGGCGCTGGCACGTGCCACCCAGCTGAGCCCGCTGAACACCGATTACCTCGGCGACCTGGGCTATGCACGGCTTCGTGCCGGCCGCTTCGAACAGGCACGCGAGCCACTGGCCAAGGCGCTGGAACTGTCGCCAGGCAATGCCAAGGCCACCGCCAATCTTGCCCTGTGGGCGCTATTGCGTGGCGACACTGCCACCGTCGAACGGCTGGCCCAGCAGGCCAGCTTCAGCGAGGAGACCCGCCGCAGCGTCGAGCAGCAGGCGCAGCAGATCCGCGCGCGGCTGCAGCAACGCCAGGCCGCTGCCACTGCTGCAGCGGCGGCAGCGATACGGCCAGTTGCTTCGGTAGCTGCCACCCCCGCCAGCGCAAGCCCACGCTTGGCCGCCGAACCGCACCGCGATGGCCGCGACGAACGCGACCCACCACGACTGCCGCCCTCGATGCTGGAACGCTTCGGCTCCACCGACCATCCGACCGGGAACACGCCATGACCTCGACGCCGCTGATCCGCTGCCTGCTGCCGGTGCTTGCCGGCTTGTCTTTCGCTGCGGTTGTGCAGGCGCAGACGCCGCAGCAACCGTTGACCGGGCAGATGCTGGGTGGTGCCGCGCCCGCGCCGGCAGCCGCTCCCCTGCACAACGAGCCGTTGGCTACCGTGGACGTATCGCCGCCACCAGCCGCAGCGCCCATCGCAGCCCCCGCAGCCCCTGAAACCAGGCCTGATTTCGGCGGCACGCAGTTACAGCCCAACACCTCGCAGATCGGTGACACCACCCGCAGCCTGTTCCGCCTGCAAGCGTCCGGCCAGGTGGCCGGTGCCCGCCTGCCGATCCTCGGCGACCAGGCCACATCCAGCTACGCGCGTTACCTGAAGAGCTTCCAGTACGACATTCCGCAATTTTTCGAAACCGACGTCGCCAAGTCCGCAGGATCTTCCCGATCCGGACGCTGAGGCCCGCCATGAACCGAGCACGCCACATCAGCTTCAGTCGCCCGCGCGGCGGTATGTCGGTCACCATGATGCTGGTGATGATCGCGCTGCTGGCCATGCTCGGCCTGATCGAGATCGGCTTCCTGTTCTGGGCCAAGCGCGATGCGCAGAAGGTGGTCGATCTGGCTGCGCTGGCAGGCGCACAACGGCTGGACCTGTGCCGGCCCGACAACGCCGACAACAGCGCGGCCCGGCAGAACGCGCTCGCACAGAACACCTTCCCTGGGCAGGTGCAGATCCAGTGCGGCAACTGGAATGCCACCCGCGCAACGGCTGACCACTTCAGCCCAAGCGTGGATGCAGGCAATCCACGCAACGCGGTGCGGGTCATTGCCGAACGCGGCGTGCTGCCGTTCTTCGGCCAGAACAGCACGCTGCCCACGTTGCGCGTGCAGGCGGTGGCCAAGCGTTCGGAACCCACCGCCGTGTTTGCAGTGGGTTCGCAGCTGCTGCGCACCAATGGCAACTCCCCCTTGATGGCGACCCTTCGGCTGGTCGGCCTGGACGTCACCAACGCAACAATTCTGTCCTACGACGGCCTTGCACAGGCCACCGTCACCCCGTCGGGGCTGCTGGCGGCACTGGGCATCCCGGTCACCGCCGACCTCAGCGTGGCCGACTTCAACCGGCTGCTGTCGGTCAACCGCATATCACTGGCACAGCTGGTCAATGCCACTGCCACGGTGGTGGGCCGCGAGACTGCCGTCGGCGTACAGCTGCAGGCGCTGTCCAACCTGGTCGGCACGCGGCTGGACATCAACCAGCTGAACATTCTGCTGGGCAGCCAGAACGGCGGCGGCGGCCTGTTCGCGCAGGTGATCTCACCGGACGGCACCATCGGCAGCGCACTGGAATCGAAGGTCAACGTGCTGGATCTTGTCACCGCCGCGATCTCCATCGCCAACGATGGCAATGGTGTGCAGGTGCAGGGCTTGAACCTGCTGGGCATCGACGTCAAGGCCGGCGTGGTGGAGCCGCCGTCGATCGCCATCGGTGGCGTCGGCGCACGCGCCTACAACGCGCAGGTGCGGCTGATGGTGGACGTCGACAGCGACCGCCTGTTCGCGATTGGTCCGCTGCTGACCCTGCTCGGCACCCGCCTGCATCTGCCACTGCACGTGGATGTGGCCAATGCGATGGGGACACTGACCAGCATCCAGTGCGGTGCGGCGCCGCCGACGGCCACCGTCCAGGTCGATTCCTCGGTACTGCGCGCCTGCGTCGGCAAGGTCAACGCGGCCGATCGCTTCTCCAAGAGCAACGTCTGTGACGCGACCCTGCAGAATGAGCAGCTGTTGAAGTTTCTGGGGCAGCCCCTGATCAACGACAAGGTCACCCTGCCGGCGCTGACCAGCACGCAGAGCCTGACCCTGGCCGCAGGACAGACCGGTTCGACCCGGATCAACCCGTTGGCCGTCGGCACCGCCGTGTCAGACCTGGTCAACGAACTGCTGCGCGTGCTGTCGGGCATGCTCAGTTCACCCAAGCAGGGCATGAGCGCCAATGACACCGCCAAGGCATTGGCCGACCGTTACCTGCAGGCGGCCTTCCCCAGCGGCGGGCGCTACAACGTGGACCAGGTGATTCCATTGCTGCGCGATGGCGACCCATCACGCAATCTCGCACCGCTGGGCAACTGGACGGTCACCAAAGGCGTGCCCAAGCCCTGCCTGCTTGGCCTGGGCACCTGCTGGGAAGATGGCTCGGTGTGGACAGGCTATCGCACCACCGTGACCGGCCAGGGCCTCGGGTTGCTCGACGGCCTGCTGGGCTCGCTGGTCGGCGGGCTGCTGATCAACCGCTGCGACAGCCTGCTGGGCAACCTGATCGACTACAACGGCTGCGTGCGCACCAACCTGGCGTCCTACATCCAGACCGCCCCGGCCGGATTCCTGGATGGGCAGAACGGCGGCGGCGTGACCACCCCCGGCAACAACGTCACCTGCAGCGGCCTGCTGTGTGCGCTGCTGAACCCGGTGCTGGCCGCACTCAAGCCCGTACTCAACAGCGTCGGCACCCTGCTGACCAACACCCTGGCCAGCCTGCTCGGGCTGGAACTGGGCCGCACCGATGTCAGCATGCAGTCGATCCAGTGCAGCTCGGCGCAGCTGGTCTTCTGACCCGCGCGGGCACCGGTTGGCGGCGTCCGCGCCCATGCTAGACTCGCGGCGGGGAACCACATTCAACTCAACCCACACTACATCCGTGGATGGTCTAGACATGCGAGAAACTTCAGGGGGCACCGTCTTCGCCCGGTATCGGCGCGGCGCAGCACTGCTGGCCGTGGCCATGATGGTGGTGGCGCCGTCGGCGCTGGCCGCACGTGGCGATCGCACTGCCACGGTGGAGCCGGCCAAGGCCGCACCGGTGGTACGCAACACCGTCGACGAACTCAAGCAGTTGATGGATGCGCAGCAGCTCACCGAGCTGCGTACTACCTACAACGGCAACTACGGCGCCAGCCTGCTGTTCAACGCCAATACCCTGACCTACTACGTGGCCCTGTTCCAGGAGAAGAACTTCTGGCGGGTGATCAAGACCGATGCCGTCGACAACGCCGAGCGTGTCTACCGCACCTTCGCCCAGCAGTCCGAACAGCTGGCGCAGGTCTACATCGACACCACCCGGCTGGAAGCCGGCAAGCGCTACACCGAGCGCCTGGTGGCCTACAACGAAGAACGCCTGCGCACCCTGCAGCAGGAAATGGAACAGCAGCAGGCGCAGTCGGCGCAGGTCAGCGCAGCGCTGCAGCAGGCCCAGCAGCAGGCGGTCAGCCTGAGCACCGACGTGCAGAGCACCAACAGCCAGCTCGATGCGCTGCAGCGACGGATCCAGATCCTGCAGGCCGAACAGGGCAACCCGGAGCTGAGCCTGCCCAAGCCGGATGCGGCGACGGCACCGGCCGCCGCCAGCGACGGCCGCTGAGGTCTTCCGGGCCTGTAGACCAGAACGGCACCTTCGGGTGCCGTTTTCCGTTGTGCTCAACGACAGGCCTCGCGTACCGCGTCATCCAGCTGCCTGCGCTGCAGGTAGTCGAGCCTGCGCGGCTTGGCCAGCGCCTTCACCTGCTGCTGGCGCGCCCGCTCGCACGCTTGCGGGGCGACCGTTATCGATATCAGCGCGCCCTGCGCGCGGCCGCGCCGTGGCGTCCGCGTGGTTGCGCTGCGGGCAGGCGGCACGGCCGAAGGTAGCGGCCCACGCGCCTTCGACTCGGAGCCGGGCACTTCCCAGCGCCACTCCGCACGCCCCTGGCAAGGCGTCTGCTGGTAGACCGGATGCTCACCTCCGGTGCACTTGTAGACGTTGGTCTGCGCCGTCGCGACAGCCGCCCACAGCAGTGCAGGCATCACTCCCCATCCCGGCATCTTCATGACTGGCCCTCGCGCGTCCGATGGCCATGGTTGCCATCAGCACCGGCCTGCCGCCAGAGCGAGTCGCGTCAGCGTGACTTCCACGCCAATCCGGCACAGCCGTGCAATGCACATCGCCCATCTTGCGCTGTACTGCCGCAGGCGCCGGCCAACCCGCAGGCGTCTTCCCTCCCATTCGCCAAGGAACCTGCAATGAGCAATTTCGTGACCGTCAATGACGGCGCCCGCATCTTCTACAAGGACTGGGGCACCGGCCAGCCTGTCGTATTCGCCCATGGCTGGCCGCTGTCGTCCGATGCCTGGGACCCGCAGATGCTGTTCATGGGCCAGAACGGCTACCGCGTGATCGCCCATGATCGGCGCAGCCATGGCCGCTCCAGCCAGACTTGGGACGGCAACAACATGGACACCTACGCCGATGACCTGGCTGCCGTTCTGGATGCGCTGGACGTGAAGGACGCGATCCTGGTCGGCCATTCCACCGGCGGTGGCGAAGTGGCGCACTACATCGGCCGCCACGGCAGCAAGCGCGTGGCCAAGGTGGTGCTGGTCGGCGCGGTGCCGCCGCTGATGCTGAAGACCGAAGGCAATCCGGCCGGTACCCCGCTGGAAGTGTTCGACGGCATCCGCAAGGGCACCGGCGGCGATCGTTCGCAGTTCTTCAAGGATCTGGCCACGCCGTTCTTCGGCGCCAATCGTGATGGCAACAGCGTCACCGAAGGCATGCGTGATTCGTTCTGGCTGCAGGGCATGCTGGGCGGTGTGAAAGGCCAGTACGACTGCATCCACGAATTCTCGGAGGTGGACTACACCGACGACCTGAAGAAGATCGACGTACCGGCTCTGGTGGTGCATGGCGATGACGACCAGATCGTGCCCTTCGATGCTTCGGCCAAGCTGTCCTCGCAGATCATCCGCAACGCAGAACTGAAGGTGTACGCCGGTGCACCGCACGGCCTCACCTTGACCCATGCCGATCAGTTCAACGCCGACCTGCTGGCATTCGCACGCAGATGACGTATTGCGGCGGCGCCCGTGCGCCGCCGCTCCTGTGGTAGTGCCGGCCGCTGGCCGGCAACCGCATCGACCGCGCTCGAAACCGCGTTCAGCCGGCCAACGGCCGGCTCCATCACCGGACCCTCAGATGTCGCTGTGGTGATGCGGCGCCGCTGCCGGCAATGGATCATGGCCGCCAACGAAATGACGCACCACCGGCGCGCGCTCGCCGCGATGCAGCGCGCGCAGCGCCTCCTGGATTGCCTTGTCGTCAGCGGTGATGCGCTCATGCTGGCGCAGGTGCTCCAACCACGACGCTGCGACGAAATACTCCAGATGGATGCCCGGGGTCGCCACATCCTCGACCACGCCCCAGACCACGGCGCCATCGCGTCGACGGATCGTCCCCAGCGTGCGCATCTGCGCCTGGAACGCGGCGCGGTCGGCGGCATCGACGCGATATTCGATGGTCACCAGCACCGGCCCCCGATCATTGGACACCGGCACCGACAGCTCCGGAGCTGGCCAGTGCCCGGCCGGGCTCAGGTTCAGATCTTCGGCGCCTGCAATGCGTACACGCCACACCAGCAGGCCGCCGATGACCGCACCTGCAGCAGCCACCAGCAGTGCCAGCTCGGGCGATGTGCGCTGCGCCAGTGCGCCCCAGCTCAGGCCACCGGCCGCCATGCCGGCCGAGAACACCATGATGTACAGGGCAAGCGCACGCGCTCTAACCCAGGCCGGCACCGCCGTCTGCGCTGCGATCTGCAATGAAGACAGTACGGTGATCCAGGCAAAGCCATTGACCAGCATCACCAGCGGCAACACGTACCAGCTGCGGGTCAGCGCCAGGCCGGCCAGGCTTGCTGCCAGCGACAAGGTGGCCAGCAGCACCAGCAGGTCGCGGTCAAGCCTGGCCCGCAGCTTCGGCAGCAGCAGCGCACCGCCCACCGCCCCGATGCCGATGCAACCCAGCAGCACGCCGTACTGCCCCGCTCCGCCCTGCATCTGCCCGCGCACCACCACCGGCAGCATCGCGTTCATCGCCGCGGCAAAGAAGAAGAAACCGGCCGATTTGATCAGTACCGCCTGCAGGCGACCGGCACGGCTGGCATAGCGCAGGCCCGCCTTCAGGCCAGCGCCGAACCCTTCGGGCGGCAGGCTGGACGCCTTCGGATCACGCTTCCAGCCCCACACCACGAACAGCATGGCGGCAAAGGTGATGGCGTTGAACCCGAAGGCCCACACCGCACCCAGCTGGGCCACGATCACCCCGCCGATGGCCGGCCCGATGGAGCGGGCAATGTTGATGCCGATGGAGTTGAGTGCCACGGCCGAGGCCAGCATCGGCTGCGGAACCAGCTCGGAGACGATCGCGGCCTGTGCCGGCATCGCCATTGCCGCACCGCAGCCCATGCAGAAGGTCAGCAGCACCAGCAGCTGCGGGGTCAGCAGGTCCAATGCCGTGAGCACGGCGGTCGCTGCCGCCACCAGCAGCATCCAGCCCTGGGTGAACAGCAGGTATTTACGGCGGTCGACGATGTCGGCCAGGGTCCCGGCCGCCAGCGCCAACAGCACGATCGGCACGGTGGTGGCCGACTGCACCAGCGCGACCATCAGCGCCGAACCGGTGCGCTCGGCCATCACCCAGGCCGCAGCCACGTCGTTGACCCAGGTACCGATATTGCTGGCCAGGATCGCCAGCCAGATCGAGCGGAACATGCGGATCTTCAGCGGCGACCATGCGCCATCGACCTGCGGGGAGTGTTGTGACGCCGATGCGTTCACCATTGCCATGCTCCAACGATTGAGGCGAACAACGTGTCCTGGCCGCCAGCCTGCTTCAGCGCAGGACCGGCATCGACCCAGGCCAGCTGCAGCTGCCATTGCCAGTGGTCATTGACCTGCCAGCGGGTTTCGGATTTGTACTGGGTACCGATGCGGCGTGCGCCTCCGGCACTGCCGGGCAACGCTGCCAACGGTGCCGGCGTGGTGTAGACCGCATCGGCGCGCCGATGCTTCCAGGCCAGCTGCATACCCAGCTCGGTGGTCACCGCCCGATGCAGGCGCAGTGCCAGTGTCGGTTGCAGATCCATCAGGTTGGCCGGTGCCAACAGGCTGGCTTCGCTGAAATAGGCGGACTTGGGAAACAACGCATTGAACGTACCCAGCCGACCATCACCCGGGTCTGCGTCGCCACTGGCAATGTCGGCCTTCAGGCCAAGGCGCGGTTGCAGCGGCAGCGCGCTCCAGCGCCAACCGGTATCGGTGGCGAGGGTCCACGCGCGGATGTCCAGATCGCCGGTCACCGCCCGCAGTTCACCGCCCTGCGCCACCAGTTCGGTATTCCAGTCCAGCGCACCCGACTGTCCGAACCAGCGCGCGCCCAGGGTCTGCCGCCGCTCGGTGCCGCTGCCTGCGACGAAGCGCGCGCCCTGGCGACGATAGTCGAGCAGGTAAAGGTCCCACTGGCCGATGCCAGCGCCCTTGGCCGTGGTCGCATACGCGCCGAGCAGGTGTGCACCGCGCTCACCGCGGTCATCGAAAGCACCCGGGCGGTTCTCGACCGGGCGCAGCGCCATCAGGTCCAGTGCGCCCAGCCTGCCCTGCCACCCCACCCGCGCACCATCGAAGGCCAGGCGGATGTTCGGCCCGTCGCGCACCGACAACAGGCGCGAGCTGCCATAGCCCGCTTCCTGCCGGCCCAGCTGCACGTGCATGCCAGCGCCGGACCAGCGCCAGTACGCCTGCTGCACGTCCAGCGCGCCGCGATCGGTACGACCTGGGCCACCGGCCTTGCCGCGCTCGGCATGCGTACCCAGCTGCAGCTTCGCCTGCCAGTCACCCTGCGCGAAGGAGGCAGAAGCCAGCGCACGTAGAAGCCCGTAGCCATCGTCGCCACCACCGACGCCAAACCGGGTCGGGGCGTAGTACATGCCACGCAGGCGCAGCGATGCATCCCACTGCAACTGGCCGTCGCCCACCGTGGTACAGGCACCACCGTCGCAGGCCAGCGCCAACGACGGCAACGCCAGCGATGCCAAAGTCAGAACGCGAAGCACGAACACCCCATCGCGCCCCAGAACGCGGTCAGGTCATCGGTTGGCGCCGGGTGACGGACCGCGTGGCCATGCGCACCATGGGTGCCGCAGGCCACACCATGGTGATGACGGTGCGCCGCAGCCAACCCGGTCGCCCCGCCACCGACGTGGTAACCACCGAAGCGGTTCACCGGCGACCAGTCCGGCATCGCCGGAGGCAGCTGCGGCGCCAACCCGGCGTAGTCGCCGTCGCCATGCACGATGCGGCCACCCACCACGGTCAGCAGGCTGGTGATGTCGGCGATCTGCTGCTCATCGACGCGGAAGAAGTCGGCCGACAGCAGGATGAAGTCGGCCAGCTGGCCCACCTTCAGCGTGCCCTTCACCGCTTCGTCGCCGGAGAACCAGGCGCTGCCCTGTGTCCACAGGCGCAGGGCCTGCTCGCGCTCCAGCAGGTTCTCATCACCGTACAGGGCCAGGCCGCCGACGGTGCGTCCCGTCACCAGCCACGACAGCGCCACCCACGGGTTGTAGCTGGCCACGCGGGTGGCATCGGTGCCGGCGCCCACCGGCACGCCCTCAGCCAGCATCCGTTTCACCGGTGGCGTGTGCCGCGCCGCCTGCACGCCATAGCGCTGCACGAATGCCTCGCCCTGGTAGGCCATGCGGTGCTGCACGGCGATGCCGCCGTTGAGTGCGCGGATACGCTCGATGTTGCGCGGGGTGATGGTCTCGGCATGGTCGATGAACCAGTGCAGGCCATCGAACGGCACCTCACGGTTGACCTGCTCGTAGACGTCGAGGATGCGGCTGATGCTCTCGTCGTAGGTCGCATGGATGCGGAACGGCCAGCGCTTCTCCACCAGCAGCTTCACCACATCGTGCAGCTCCGGCTCAAGTTCCGGTGGCAGTTCCGGGCGCGGCTCGTTGAACAGTTCAAAGTCGGCTGCAGAGAACACCAGCATCTCGCCGGCACCATTGTGGCGCAGCAGGTCATCGCCCTGGCGCGGTTGCAGCATCTCGCTCCAGCCACGGAAATCACTGACCTCGCTGCCCTTGTTCTGGGTGAACAGGTTGTAGGCGATGCGCACGGTCAGCTGATCATCGCGATGCAGCTGCTCGATGACTTGGTAGTCCTCGGGGTAGTTCTGGAAACCGCCACCGGCGTCGATCACCGAGGTGATGCCCAGGCGGTTCAGCTCGCGCATGAAATGCCGGGTTGAATTGGCCTGATACTCGACCGGCAGCTTCGGCCCCTTGGCCAGGGTCGCATACAGAATCAGTGCATTCGGCTTGGCCAGCAGCAGGCCGGTCGGGTTGCCCAGCGAATCGCGCACGATCTGTCCGCCGGGCGGATCCGGCGTTTCCTTGGTATAGCCACAGGCACGCAACGCGGCGCGATTGAGCAGCGCGCGGTCGTACAGGTGCAGCAGGAACACCGGCGTATCCGGAGCGATGTCGTTCAGCTCCTGCAGGCTCGGCAGGCGCTTTTCGGTGAACTGGGTCGCGGTGAATCCACCGACCACACGCACCCACTGCGGCGCGGGCGTGCGGTCAACCTGCGCCTTCAGCATGGCCATCGCATCGGCCAGTGAACGCAGGCCATCCCAGCGCAGTTCCAGGTTGTAGTTCAGGCCACCGCGGATCAGGTGGGTGTGGCTGTCATTGAGGCCGGGCACGATTCGCCGCCCCTGCGCATCGACGATCGTGGCTTCGCCGCCCCAACCGCGCATGACGTCCTCGTCGCTTCCCACGGCAACGATACGGCCGTTCTGCACGGCCAGTGCCTGCGCATGCGGCTGTTGCGGATCAAGCGTGGTGATGCGTGCGTTGCGGATGACCAGCGTGCTCATGCGACGCTCCTTGGAAGGGGATTGGATGGCCGCGGCGGTACCGCCAGCCAGGCCCAGCGCCAACGCGGCACTGGTGGCCAGCACCACAGTGCGGCGGCCAGGATCGAGAGGTTCGTTGTTCACGCGATGTCTCCAGAAAGAAGCAGACCATCCACTGCCCATGCACCCGGCCCGGCCAGGGCGATGGCCAGCAGTGCCAGCGTCCACAACAACGGATATTCGGCACCACCGCGCATCCAGAACCACCCGTTGCGCAGCGCCAGTAGAGCGGTGAAGGCGATGAAGGCGGCAGCGACAAGCGCGGCGATCCGGGCCTGCCAGCCCAGCATCACAGCGCTACCGGCCACCACCTGCACCAGCGCCAGCAGCAGTGGCAGCGGCGCCGCCGACGGCAGACCGAAGCCACGCAGTTCGCCGGCAAAACCTGCCAGGCCAGGCCCGTTGAACCAGCCGAACAACTTGCCCAGCGCATGCGGCAGCAGGAATCCTCCCGCCGCCACCCGCAGGATCAGCAGAGCCAGGTCGAGGCCATGGCCATCGCGCACGCTCAGTGCCCGCCTTCCTGCGCGCCGAACATGGTCTTCGCATACTGGATGCCGACGCCATAGCCACCTGCATGGTCACGGGCGATGCCGGTAGTCAGGTCGTAGGTTTCAGCGCGCGCCCAATCGCGCTGCAGTTCCAGCAGGTACTGCACGCTGGTGATCGGCACGGCACCGGCCTGCACCATGCGGGCGATCGCGCGTTCGTGCGCCTCTTCGCTCACATCGCCGCAGGCATCGGTGATCACGTAGACCTCAAACCCCTGTTCCAGCGCCGACAGCGCCGGGCCGACGATGCACACACTGGTCCACAGGCCAGCGAGCACCAGCCGGCGCTTGCCGATGCGGTTCACCTCATCGATCACCGGCTGGTCTTCCCAGGTGTTCATCGAGGTGCGATCGAACACCGCCTGGCCGGGGAAGATCGCCGGCAGCTCCGGGAACATCGGGCCGGAGAACGACTTCTCGGCCACCGTGGTCAGCAGCACCGGCACGTTGAAGCCCTTGGCACCCTTGCTGATCAACGACACGTTGTTGCGCAGCGCGGAGATGTCGATGGTGTGGGTGGCAAATGCCATCTGCGACTGGTAGTCGATCAGTATCAGGGCGTGGTTGGTCGCTGCGAGCAGTGCTTTGGCGGGGGTGGCGGTGGCGAGGCTCATGGGTGGACTCCGGTGGAAGAAACAACAGGGGGCTGGGAACGTGCCGCGCCACCGGCCAGGTACTGGCCGGGACTGCAGCCGGTCTCGGCGCGGAAGCTGCGGACAAAGTGGCTCTGGTCGAAGAAGCCAAGGTGCAGGGCCAGGCAGGTCATCGACTGCGCGGCCGTCGGCAGCAGCTGCGTGGCGCGTTCGATGCGCCGACGGCGCACGTAGCGCAGCGGGCTGGCGCCGGTACCCGTGCGGAACAGCCGCACCAGATGGAACCGGCTTACGCAGGCAACGGCAGCCAGCTCGGTCACCCGCAGCGGCTGCGAAAGGTGCTCGTCGATGTAGCGCAGCGCACGCTGCAGGGCAGCGGACTGGTGCGGTGCCAACGTGGTTGCGGACAGGGCAGGAGGCTGGACGGTAGCCATGAACGAGCGCCGCGACGGGAGCACCCATGGTGTGCCGCCGGCTGCGATCGCCCTACCCCCGTCGGTCGAGGCCGGCGCTCACCCATTCGGGGGAGGCCGGCGCTGCAGCAGGCGGCGGCCGAACAACCGCGCATCCAGCGAATACGCGCCCGGCCCCAGCATGAGCAGGGCCAACGGCAGCAGCAGCCAGGGCAGCGCCGCGCCCTGCCCGTACAACCCCGGCACCGCCAGCAGCACCGCCAGCGGGGTCAGCAGCCCGGGCAGCAGCAGGCCGATCGCCGCCAGGCACATCAGTCCCGGCGCACCGCCCGCGCTTCCGCCCGCCAACAGACCCCCTGCCACGCACAGGCGCAGCCACAGCAGTCCCAGTCCGGGGCCGCGGTCAGGGAACATCACATACAAGCGCTGCATCGCCGGGCTCCGTCATCCATCACGGCGTGATAGCGGACACCGAAGCGATACGCCTACCCCGAACGGGTCACCCCGGCCTGCCCCGCACCTGCCAGAATGACCGCATGCGTGGCCGCCCCTTCCCCTTCCTGCGTCGCCTGCCGGCGCTGCTGTCGTGCCTGCTGTTGCTGACTGCCCTGCCCGTCTTCGCCGTGCAGCAACCCGCAGTGAGCGATGGCATGCCCGGCTATCAGCACACCGCCTGGCGCGTTGGCCAGGGCGCCCCGGGGGATATCTGGGATATCGTCCAGGATCGCCAGGGCATATTGTGGCTGGCGACGGGTTCGGGCCTGTACCGCTTCGACGGCCGGCGTTTCGAGCGGCAGGCCGCACCGGCAGGCACCCGTTTTCCCTCCACCAACATGGTCACCCTCGGCCTCGATGGCGGCGATGGTGGCCTGTGGATCGGCTACTTCCAGGCAGGCATCAGCCAGTTCACGCAGGAACGCCTGCGCAGCTTCGGCCGCCCGCAGGGCGTGCCGGTGGGTGTGGTCCCCCGCTTCGCGCATGACCGCAACGGCCGCCTGTGGGCTGCCGTCAATGGCGGCCTGCGCTGGTTCGATGGACGTCGCTGGCAGGAGCCGCCGGCTTCCTTCGGCCTGCCGCAGAGACGCGTACAATGGGTGCTGCAGGACCGCCACGGCACATTCTGGGTGCTGGCGGACCTGCAGATATGGCGTCGCCCTCCTGGCGCGGCCCGCTTCGAAGCCACCGGCATCGCGGTCTCGCAGATGGCCTCGCTGGTCGAGAGCCCGCGCGGCGAAATCTGGCTGGCAGACCGCGTGCGCGGCACGTCGCCGCTGGCCAACGCGCATGGCCTGTTGCCCGTCGAGGAACGTGAAGCACGGCGGCTGCCCGGACTGGTCGCCTCGCGCCTGCAGTTCACGGCCGACGGAGCTCTGTGGGCCACGCTCAGCCCGCACGGTGGCGTGGCCCGGGTCAGCTTCGACGGCCAACAGGCTGTGCGCATGGAGCGTTTCGATGCCGCGCAGGGCCTTACCGCGACGTCGGCAGTGCCGGTCCTTGCCGATCGCGAAGGCAACATCTGGGTGGGCACCAACCTCGGCCTCAACCGCTTCCGTGCGCACAGCGTGCAGACCTTGTCCGTGGGCCCTACCGATCCGTACCGGTCATTGGTACGCGCCAGTGATGGCCGGGTGTATGGCTATGGCGAAGACCTGAAGCTGTTCGACCTGCGGCGTCCGCTGCTGGGCGGCAGTGCTGCGCAGCTGCAGGCCGCGGCACGGCAGGCACCCACTCCGGTGTGGCAGTTCGACTGGATCAATCTGGCGCGTACCGTCAGCGGCCACACCACCCTCATACCGCTGCCGGCACCGTTCACCGGGCAGCCACTGCACGCCCTGCTGTTTGCCGATGAGGACCAGGCCTGGGCCTGCGCCGGCGAGCGCGCGGTGCTGCACTACACGGACAACCGCTGGCGTCGCGAAACCCGGCTTCCCGAGCAGGCCTGTTCGTCGTTGGCGCGTACCGATGACGGTGCGCTGCTCCTTGGCTACGCCGATGGCACCCTGCGCCTCCTGCACGGCGGCACGGTCAACACCTTCGGCGCCGCAGAAGGACTGTCGGTAGGCCCGGTAACCGCGTTGCTGCAGCACAAGGATCTGCTGCTGGTCGCCGGCGAGGCCGGCCTGGCCGCGCGTTTCGGCAACGGCCGCTTCCTGCCGGTGCGCACCGACATGGCCGGCGTACTGGAAGGCATCACCGGCATGGTCGCCGATGCGCACGGGCTGCTCTGGCTCAACGGCAGCCGCGGCCTGGTGCGGTTGCAGGTTGCCACCCTGCGCAGCGCGCTGCGCAACGACCAGGCGATAGCCCCCCGCCTGTTCGACGCGGTTGACGGCATGCCGGGCATCGCCCTGCAGAGCGGCCCCATCCCCACTGCGGTACTGGCTGCTGATGGCCTGCTGTGGCTTGCCACCAATCAAGGCCTGGCGTGGCTGGACACGCGGCAATCGCACATCAACACCATGGCGCCTGGCGTGCGCATCGGCGACGTGCTGTATGGCAGTACCCAGGCCCCGTTGCAGGAGGGCCTGCGCCTGCCGGCCGGCACTACGCAGCTGCAGATCGACTATGTCGCGCTGTCGCTGGCGCGGCCGGAGCGCAACCGCTACCGCTACCGACTGTCCGGCGTGGACGACGCTTGGCAGGAGGCCGGCGCGAGCACGCGCGCCTATTACACCAACCTCGCACCGGGCCATTACCGCTTCGAGGTGGAAGCAGCCAACGAAGATGGCATCTGGAGCAGCACGCCAGCCAGTCGCAGCTTCCACATCGCACCGACGTTCCTGCAGACCGCCTGGTTCAAACTGTTGTGCGTCTGCGTGGTGATGGCTGCGCTGGCGCTGGCCGTGCGGGTCCGCAGCCGGCAGCTGGCGGCATTGTTCCGCGCCCGCCTGCAGGAACGCAACGGCGAGCGCGAGCGCATTGCGCGCGATCTGCACGACACCCTGCTGCAGGGCAGCCAAGGACTCATCCTGCGCCTGCACGCCATCAGCCAGTCGGCACAGACACCAGAGCCGGTACGCACCCAGCTGGAATCGGCGATGCTGCTGGCCGAGCGCAATCTGGCCGAAGGCCGGGAACGGGTCAACGCGCTGCGCGACGCACCATTTGCCGGCCGCGATCTCGCCTCTGCGCTGGCCGACGTGCATGCCGAATATGCAGGCCAAGGCACCAATCCACTGCGTTTGACCATGGAAGGCACACCGCCGCCGCTGCAGGCCGAAGCCGCCGAGGAAGTGTTCCTGATCGGGCGCGAGGCCATCCGCAACGCGCTGCGGCATGCGCAGGCCAGTGCCATCGAAGTGGAACTGTCCTACGGCGCCCGCTGCTTCCTGCTGCATGTGCGCGACGATGGCGTCGGCATCGCCAATGACAATGCCGGCGGCGGACACTGGGGCATGCAGGGCATGCGCGAGCGCGCACAACGGCTGGGTGCGGAGCTGCAGTTGTGGACTCGCCCCGGCCTGGGTACCGAAGTCGCGCTGTCCGTGCCGGCCCGTCGCTTGTATCAGCGACATCCATCGCGCTGGCGTTGGCCCTGGAGCAGAACCTCCCATGACTGAATCCCTTCCTCCCATCGGCGTGCTGGTGGTTGATGACCATCCGCTGCTGCGCGATGGCCTGGCCGCACTGCTCGGCGCCCATGCCGACCTGCTCCTGCTCGGTGAAGCAGCCGACGGCGAGGAAGCCCTTGCCCGCTACCAGCAGCTGCGCCCGGATGTGGTGCTGATGGACCTGCAGATGCCGCGCATGGATGGCGTGGAAGCGATCGTGCGGATCCGTGCGATCGATCCCCGCGCGCGCATCATCGTGCTGACAACCTACCGCGGCGAC
Organism: Stenotrophomonas sp. TEPEL; assembly: GCF_004348785.1. Taxonomy (NCBI): domain Bacteria; kingdom Pseudomonadati; phylum Pseudomonadota; class Gammaproteobacteria; order Lysobacterales; family Lysobacteraceae; genus Stenotrophomonas; species Stenotrophomonas sp. TEPEL. The sequence goes on along the minus strand of NZ_QQXJ01000001.1, from coordinate 1,770,520 downwards.
GTGCGCGCCGTGCGCGCGCTGCAGGCCGGTGCCAGCGCCTACCTGCTGAAGGACATGCTGCGCCACGAACTGGTAGCCACCATCCGCACCGTGGCCAGTGGCCGCCGCGCACCGATACCGGCGGAAGTAGCGGCCAGCATCGCCGCGCACGTGGTGGAAGACCGGCTGTCGCCACGCGAAACCGAAGTACTGCGCCACGTGGCCGGCGGCCTGTCGAACAAGCGCATCGGCGAACGCATGCAGATTTCCGAGCAGACGGTGAAGGCACACATGAAGAGCCTGATGGAAAAACTGGGCGTTGGCGACCGGACGCACGCGGTAACCCAGGCACTGCGTCGCGGAATCATCAGCCTGGATGACACCGGTCAGGAGTGAAGGGGTTTCGGCAGGGCTGCGCCCTGCACCCGCAGAGGCCGAAGCAACTGCAACAGCCGAAGCAACAGCAACAGCAAAAGCCTGCATTCCTTGGGATGGCGGGGAGGGGACAGATGGCGGGGGACGCTGCAAGTACGTCCATGTAA
>NZ_QQXJ01000001.1:1759070-1769899 GCF_004348785.1 Stenotrophomonas sp. TEPEL | reverse complement strand
GTGTCGGATTGCGGGGTGTCAGCCGCATGGATGCGGCTGCCAAGCCTACAGGGACGTACTTGCGGCGTCCCCGCAATCCGACACCGCCCCGCCAACCCACGGATAGCCCGCTTTTGACTTTGATGTTGACGTTGACGTTGATTCGGCAGGTGCAGGGCGCAGCCCTGCCGAACCACCCTCAACGCAGACGGATCAGCAGGCTGCCACCGGCACAGATCGTCGCCAGCCACGCCACCCCGTGCCAACCCCACTGCGCCAGCGCCAGGCTGCCCAACGCACCGCCGCCAGCCATGCCGATGAACATGCCGGTGAACAGCAGTGCATTGAGGCGACTGCGCGCCGGCGGCACCAAGCCGTAGACCAGCGTCTGGTGCGCGACCAGCGCCGACTGGAAACCGAAGTCGAACAGCAGCGCGCTGACCACCAGCAACGGCAGCAGCGCCACCGCCGGCAGCCACGAATCGACCAGCAACAGCGCAAAGCCAACCAGGGCGACGGCAATCGCCAACCGCGCGACCGCAGGGCTGCCCAACCGATCTGCAAAACGACCGGCGACCGGTGCCGCCAATGCACCCGCAGCACCGGCAATGCCGAACGCACCCGCGGCGGCGCTGCCCAGGCCCAGCCGTGCGTGCAGCATCAGCGCCAGCGTCGACCAGAACGCACTGAAGCCCACCGCCAGCAGCGACTGGCTGGCCACGGCGCGGCGCAGCTGCGGCTGCTCACGCCAGAGCGCCAGCAACGAACCCAGCAGCGCCGGATACCGCAGCGTACTGGTCGCAGCGAAGTGCGGCAGTGCGCGCGCCATCACCGCCCCCATCGCCAGCACCGAAAGCGCAGCGAGGCCGAACTGCACGCGCCAGCCCCAGGCTTCGGCCACCACGCCGCTGACCACGCGCGACAGCAGGATGCCCAGCAGCAGGCCGGTCATCACCCTGCCCACCACCTGCCCGCGCTGCGCATCCGGTGCCAGCACCGCGGCGGCCGGCACGATGTCCTGTGCCAGCGTGGCCATCAGCCCCACCAGCAGGCTGGCAACAAGAAGGCCCAGCAGCTGGCCGGCCAAGGCCGCCGCCCCCAGGGCCAACGCCAGCAGCACCGACTTCAGCAGGATCAGGTTGCGCCGGTCGAAGCGGTCGCCCAACGGAGCCAGCAGCAGGATGCCCAGCGCATAACCCAGCTGGGTCAGGGTCGGCACCAGGCCCACGGCACGCTCGCCCGCAGCCAGATCCTGCGCGATCAGGCCCAGCATCGGCTGGCTGTAATAGAGCGAGGCCACCGAAAAGCCCGCGCCAGCGGCCATGGCCAGCACCAGGGATGGGGCGGGCGCAGTGCGTGGCGCAGAGACGACGGTTGAGATCGAGGGAGTGGGCATGGAGGGCACCAGGGAGGGAATTGAAGCCTAGCGTGCCTACATTCGCGAGGCGTCTGTAGTAGGCTCAACCACATACTTCACATACGCCATGCGCATGAACGATCCTGCATCGGGCGGCGACCGCCTGGACCTGCTGCGTACCTTCCTGCGCATCGTCGACAGCGGCAGCCTTTCGGCTGCCGCCGTGCAGCTGGGCACCACCCAGCCCACCGTCAGCCGTCGGCTTCAAGCCCTGGAACGGCAGCTGGGCCTGCGCCTGCTGCAGCGCTCGACCCACGGCCTGCTGCTGACCGAGGACGGCCAGCGCTGCCAACGCCATGCGCAGCGGGTGGTGGACGAATGGGAAGCGCTGCAGGCCGAGCTGCACGGGCAGACACAGATGCTCAGCGGCCGCCTGCGGGTGATGGTGCCGCATGCGTTCGGCCAGGCACAGCTGCTGCCCACCATGCTCGACTTCCTGGCCCAGCACCCACAACTGAGCCTGGAATGGATCCTCGAGGACCGCCGCCCGGACTTCATCGCCGAAGGCATCGACTGCGCGGTGCGGGTCGGCGCGGTCGATGAACCGCGCGTCGTTGCCCTGCCGCTGGCCGAAGTACCTCGCATTGTCGTGGCCGCACCGTCGCTGGCCGATGTGGAGTCGATCACCACCCCCGAACAGGCGCAGGCATTGCCGTGGATCTCGCTGGTCACCTACTACCGCGAACGTCTGCTGCTGCACGATGCGCAGGGCCATGCGCACACGCTGTCGATCACGCCGCGCCTGCTGAGTGACAACCTGTTCGTGGTGCAGCAGGCCGCACGTGCGGGATTGGGAGCCGCAGTGGTATCGGCCTGGCTGGTGGCCGAGGATCTGGCCGAAGGCCGGTTGGTGCAGCTTTTAGCGGACTGGCAGGCACCACCGCTGCCGGTGCATCTGGTGTTCCCCGCTGCACGACAGCAACCGCTGCGCCTGCGCGCCTTCATCGACGCGATGAAAACCACGCTGCCGCAGCTGCACGGCATGCGGCCGGCACCGCGCTAGCCGCCACCGGCCACATCACTGCGAAGCATGATCCTGCTTCGCCTCGGCATTCCATGCAGCGACCTTTGCCTTGGTGTCGGCCAGCATCCTGTCCAGCGCTGCGCGATCGTACACATCACCGCGCAGGATCACGCTGTCGATCTTTTCGGTGGCGGCGATGTCCTGCAACGGGTTGGCGGTCAGCAGCACCAGATCGGCCGCCTTGCCCGTGGCAACGCCGCCATAGCGCTGCATCTGGCCGAACCAGGCCGGGCCCGAACGGGTCGCGGCCGACAGCGCCTGCGGTGCGCTCAGGCCTTCCTTCACGAACAGCTGCAGTTCCTGGTGCAGGCCGATGCCCGGGTAGTTGAACGAATTGAGGAAGCCGGCATCGGTACCGGCAATGATCGTCACTCCCGCTTCCTGCAGCAGCGGCAGCACCGCAGCCACCTGGTGGTACTGCGCATGGCGCGCCTCGATCTGCGCCGGGGTGGCCTTGGCCGCGCGCTCGATGCGCCAGGTGTAGGTCGCGCGCAGGCCCGGGCCGATATAGGCCAGATACGGGTCGTTGGCGTGGTTGTCCTGGTCGAGGAAGTCGAGGATGCGGCCACCGTTGAGGGTCGGCGTCACGAATACGCCACGCTTGGCGAAATCACGGTAGGCATGCAGCGCGGTTTCGCGATCGAAGCTGGCGTCGAGCCGGCGGTTGGCTTCGGCGCGATCGATGCGCCCGGCGCCGAAATCGGCCGCGATCTGCGCCTCGTCCTTGCTGCCAGCCTTGAAGGCATAGTCCAGATGCTCGATCGAGGCCAGGCCCGCATCCACGGCCTGCTCCACCGTCAACGCCATCGGAATGTGGCCCGAGGCCTTGAGACCCGCCTTGCGCGCCGCGCTGGCCGAGTACAGGAACAGCTCCGGCGTCAGCGTGCTGTCGGTGATCTTCACGAAGTCGACCTTGTCGTGCTGCAGGCGCTCGATCGCCTTGTCCGCGTCGGCCTTGCTGCCCACTTCGATGGTGCCCTTCCAGACCGGCTTGATGCCTTCGATCTTCGCACCGGAGGTCAGCAGGCGCGGACCGAACAGCGTGCCGTTGGCGATGTCGCCGCGCCACTGCAGTACCTGCTGCGGAAGATCACCGGAGCAATCGCGGATCGTGGTGATGCCATGAGCGATGTACAGCGGCAGCAGTGCCTTGTTCTCTTCCACAAGCGCCGGGCCGCCGCCGAAATGCACGTGCATGTCCCACAGGCCTGGAATCAGGTACTTGCCCTTGGCGTCGATCTGCCGGCTGGCGCTCCACTGACCGCGCAGCTGCGCGTCGGGGCCGACCGCGACGATGTCCTCGCCACGGATGACCACGCTCTGCCCGGGCACGCTGCGTGCGTGCTCGACATCGACCACCGTGGCGTTGCGGATCAGCAGATCGGCGCGCTCGGCGGCAGACGCCGACAGCGGTGCAACGGCAAGAAGGACGGCAACGGACAACGGATGGGAACGGAACATGGACGGCATCCTGGTGGGCACGGCAGCGTGCGGTGGAAGGGGCAGATGTCAGCGCGTCGCGCCATGCTGGCGCAGCACTGTTTCGATGTTGGCGTAGCCGCGTTGCCGGGCGTGCGCCAGCGGCGTTACGCCGTCGCCATCGGCAAGCTCGGGGTTGGCGCCAGCGTCCAGCAGCAGCTGTACGGTCTGCACGTGGCGCGGGCCGCCATCGCCCAGCAGGATCGCCTCCAGCAGTGCAGTCCAGCGCAGGCGGTTGACATGATCCACGGCCACGCCAGCGCGCAGCAGCGTACGCACGGTGGCGACGTGGCCGCGTTCGGCGGCAGGAATCAACGCGGTACCGCCATAGCGGTTGGTGCTGCGCAGGTCTGCACCGTGGGCGAGCGTCAGCGCCAGGATCTCATCCAGGCCGCGCGCGCCGGCATACAGGTACGCGCTGTCCTGCAACGCGTCCTTGGCGTTGACATCGGCACCGGCCTCGATCAGTTCGCGCGCCGCGTCCACGTTGTTGCCGTGGGTGGCCAGCAGCAGGGCCGTGCGGCCCTGGCCGTCCCGCGCCTCCAGATCGGCACCCGCATCCAGTGCCTTGCGCACGGCGCGGGCATCACCGCGGCTGGCGGCATCGCGCAGCTGCGCATCGGCGTCGCTTCGGGACGTCGCCATACACGCCGGGATGACCATGGCCAGCAGGCACAACAGCACCATGCGGGCCAATGCCGAACGGCGCTGCCGGGAGCGAGGGTGGTGCATCGTGACTCTCCTCATGCGCAATGGCGCCGGCCATTGCCGGCCCCTGCCCTGCATGGTAGAAGTCGGCACGGGTATCCAGAAGTGAAATGTTCAAATGCAAGACAGTGCCAAATCGAATAGGACCCTGTTCGAACTGGACCTGCTGCGGGCCCTGGTGATGGTCGCCGACTGTGGCAGCTTCACCACGGCGGCCACCCGCCTGCATTCAACCCAGTCCACGGTCAGCCAGAAGATCCGCCGCCTGGAGGAGCTTGCCGGCCACCGCCTGCTTGAACGCGGCCACCGCGACGTGCACCCCACCGACGCCGGCCACACCCTGCTGGGCTATGCCCGGCGCATGCTGGATCTGAACGAGGAACTGGCCCAGGCCTTGGCCGGCGCCACCGTGGAGACCGCGGTGCGCATCGGCGTGCCGGAGGACTTCGTGAACCCGCAGACCACGCGCATGCTGGCCGCCTTCAGTCGCCGCCACCCGCAGGTCAAGCTGGAAATCAGCAGCGGCCTCAGCCGTGACCTGGCGCAGGGCTTCGACCACGGCGAGCTGGACCTGGTGCTGATCAAGCAGCGTCGCAACACCCGCCAGGCCGTGCACTGCCGGCGCGAGCCGATGCACTGGATCGACAGCCTGCGCAGCAGCTGCCTGCAGCAGGACCCGCTGCCGCTGGTGACCTTCCCGCCACGCGGGCTGTACCGCGACGAGATGATCCACGCCGTGGAGGCGCTGGGCCTGCGCTGGCGCATCGCCTTCACCAGTTCGTCGCTGAGTGGCATCCAAGGTGCGGTGGCCGATGGCATCGGCATCAGCCTGCTGCCACGCCGCGCGGTCACCCGCGAACATCGCATCATCGATGGCGAGCGCGACCTGCCCCTTGTCGACAACTACGAGATCGGCCTGCTGCATCGCGCCGATGCCGATGATGCCGTGCGTGCGCTGGCCAGCGAGCTATGGCGCCAGGTACAGCGCGAGCCGGAATAGTCGGCAGAGCTGCGCCCTGCACCCGCCGAAGCGGTAGTGCCGGCCGCTGGCCGGCAACCTCAACGGCAACGGCAACGGCAACAGCTGGTTTCCTGTGGGACCGCGCTCTGTGACGCTGTTGGTAGGTGTCGACCTTGGTCGACCAGTAGATCCACGCCACGCGTGGATGCTTTTCGAGATATTCGATTTCCAATGGAGATTCATCCACGCATGGCGTGGATCTACCGGTCACCGGGAACCTGTCGAAGGCGGGGCGGTGTCGGATTGCGGGGCATCCGCGCCATGGATGGCGCGGCTGAGCCTACAGGGACGTACTTGCGGCGTCCCCGCAATCCGACACCGCACCGCCCTGCCTCGATATGCCGCTGTTGCTCCGGCTGTTGCTTCGGCTGTTGAAGTTGCCGGCCAGCGGCCGGCACTACCAGGTGCTACCGGGCGCCGCCCGGCCGCTACAGCCAACGGCCGTCAACCACCACGCGTCGCTCGGCAGGCACTGCGGCCACCGCCGCCGGGCCATGGTCGGCACGCACCGCCACGAAGGTGGCCGGACGACCTTCTGCAATGCCATGCTGCGGCAACCCGATCACCTCCGCCGCATGGGTGGTGACCATGTCCAGCGCCAGCATCAGGTCCGCATCGGTGTAGAAGCCCGACCGATAGCCCAGCAGCATCGCCCGCTGCAACAAGTCGCCATTGCCATAGGGCCACCAGCAGTCGCGGATGTTGTCGTTGCCGGCAAACACGCGCACACCAGCGTCGTGCAGAGCACGCAGCGGCGGGAACGGATGGTCGCCCGGCGCATTGCTCATGATCGCTACGCCTGCGGCAGCCAAGGCCTCACCCACCTGCAGCGCCCGCGCCAACGGCACCTCGCCCAGCGCATAGGCGTGACTGACCGCCACCCTGCCCTGCAGGCCTGCCGCGCGTGTGCGCGCGGCAATCCGCAGCAGCTGCGCCAGCCCGGTCTCGCCCGGCTCGTGCAGATGGATGTCCAGACGCACGCCATAGCGCTCGGCCAGCCCGAACAACAACGCAAGCTGGCCTTCGGCATCTCCGTCCAGCGTGCTCGGGTCGATGCCGCCAAGCACCTCCACCCCGGCAGCAATCGCCTGTTCCAGAATGGCCGCCGTACCCGGGCACGACATCACGCCGGCCTGTGGGAATGCCACCCACTGGATGCGCATGATGTCGGCACAACGCAGCGCCGCTTCACGCACCGCCTCCAGGTGACGCAGGCCGGTGCTGCCATCGATGTCGACGTGGCACCGCATCGCCACCGTACCGAATCCGCTGCACTGGCGGATCAGGGCCTCGGCACGATCGGCCATGGGTGCGGCGGTGGCAATCGCGGCCTTTTCCACCGCCAGACGCTCGCGCAGGCTGTTCACCGGCTGATGCGGATGCCAGCGGTCTCCGACGAAACTCTTGTCCAGGTGGATATGGCCGTCAACCAGTCCAGGCAGCACGGTAAAGCCGGTCAGATCGACGCTTTCGGCTCCCCGTGCTGCTGCATCGTCGCCATTGATGCCGACAAACCGGCCATCACGGATGTGGAAATGCAGCGGGGCACCGTCGCGATCGACGCCACCATGGACGAACTGCAGGGTCATCAGGTTCTCCCGGAAAGCCGACACTGGCGCCATCCTGCCCGCCGCCGCGTCCATCGGCCAACGAAATATCTGCATGCCATGCATTCACCGGCGCGATGAATCCCGCCCGCGACCGTCCGCCTCAGGGACGCCGGATACACGCCTGAACGGGTAACATGGGCACCTGTTTCCGCTGTGATGCCGCATGGGCCCGTCCGACCGCCACGATCGTCTTCGCCGCTGGCAGGCCGCGTCCCTGCTGGCCGCTGCCCCGATTGCCAGCCTGTCCGCCACCGATGCCAGCGCCAGCGCGCCCCTGCAGGCGCCGCCGGGCCAGCAGCGGATTGCCTCGGCCGCGCTGGTGGAGGTACTGCACCAGCGCGTGCTGGCCGGCCAGAGTGCCACCGCCACCCTGGAAAGCTGGTGCGCCGAGCACGGCCTGGCCGAGCAGGCCCGGGTCCGTGCCGTGCGTGTGCACGGCCAGGACAAGACCGCGCCGGCCGACGTGCTGCAGGCCCTGGGCGCCACTGCCTCCACGCCACTGCGCTACCGCCGCGTGCAGCTGGCCTGCGGCAGCCGCGTGCTGTCCGAGGCCGACAACTGGTACCTGCCCGACCATCTCAGCCCGGCCATGAACCAGGTCCTGGACACCACCGACGAGCCATTCGGCCGCGTGGTCGGTCCGCTCGGCTTCCAGCGCCAGACCGTGACCGACCAGACGTTCTGGCCGCCGCGCGGCGATGGCGACCATGGAGTGATCCTGGAAGTGCGCGCGCTGCTGCGCGACCGCCAGCAGCAGCCTTTCAGCTACGTCATCGAGTCGTACCTCACACAGGCACTGCCCTGATCCACCCGCAGATAAAGAAAGGCCCGGCAATGCCGGGCCTTTCGTTTTGCATCGCTTAACGGAACCGGTAATCCAGCTGCACCCAGAATTGACGGCCATACGGGTCGTAGTTGCCGACCGGATAGAACGGCCAACCGCCACCGTTCTTGTCCGCCGGCGGGCGGCTGTCGCGCAGATTGTTGACGATCACGCCCACCGACAGGTTTTCGCCGAACTGGCGGAACACGCTGGCGTTGTAGGTCATGTACGGTGCGATGCGGCCACTGCCATCGGTCTTGGGCAGCGAGCCGAAACGGTTGCCATACAGCGTCGTGGTCCAGTCGCCCTGGTTCCAGGTGATGCTGCCATTGGCCTTGCTGCGCCACTGGTAGTCATCCAGCGAATTGCGGATGTCGCGCACTTCGTCATCGGCGAACTGCTTGTACTCATGCTCCAGCACCAGGGTATAGGCCAGGCGCGTGGTGAAGCGGCCATAGCGGCCCGCATCGAAGCGCCAGTTGCCCTTCAGGTCGATGCCGCGCACCGATTCCGATGCCGCATTGATCGGGTTGATCAGTACGCGGGTTACCTGGTCCGGCTGCACGGTGGCAGTGGAGGGGTTGCGGATCACCCGCGACAGCGCGTCCTGGCACAGCGGCGAGCTGATGTCGCGTGCTTCGCCGCCTAGGGTGCGACCCAGCCGGCAATCGGCCTCATCACGCAGGATGCGGCTGGTGTCGAGGCTGGTCACTTCGTTGTCGATGCGGATGTCGTAGTAGTCGGCGCTGAAATCCAGCCCGGACAGTGGCGACCAGACCACGCCGAAGCCATACGATTTGGCCGACTCGGGCTGCAGCTGCGGGTTGGCGCGGTTGCTGTAGTCGATCGACAGGCCGTTGTAGTCGCAGTTGTCATACGACTGGCCGGCGGTGCGGCAGCGCCAGTAGTCGGTCATGCCGGGGTTGTAGCCACGGGTCTCGGTGGCGAACACATAGTTCATGTCCGGCGCACGGAAGCTGGTGGCCGCGGTGCCGCGGATCAGCAGGCTTTCGATCGGACGGAATTCGACACCGAAGCTCCAGGTCGCCTTGCCGATATGCTCCCCGCCGGCGCGGTACTGGTCGTAGCGACCTGCCAGGGTGGTGGTCAGCGACTGCAGCAACGGCAGCTGCAGTTCAACACCGGCCGCATAGCGGTCACGTTCGCCACCGGCACCGATGCCGGCGCTGGTGTTCCAGAATTCGCCGGTGCCCAAGCGCGGGTCCGGGCGGTTGCGGTAGCCCTGGCTGCCCGCTTCGACCACCGCGGCCAATGCGGCATCGCCACCGGGCAACGCGAACAGACGGCCGTTGACCGTCGCGCTGAAGGTCTGCAGCCACGCGGCATTGCGGCTCTCCTGGTAGTCGGACAGGCGGCCGTATTCATCGGGCGTCAACGGCTGGAACAGGCGCGCGGCGTCTGGTGCATAGACCTCCACGCCGTTGCGCACGCCCAGCTGCGGGCCCAGCAGGTACTCGTTGATGCCGGCCAGCAGCACCGGGCGGCGCGTGCGGTTCTCGTAGCGCGAGCGGCTGTAGACGGCCTCGTAGTCCCAGCCGCTGTCGCCGATCTGGCCACGCGCACCGACGTTGAACGACCACGAGCTTTCCAGGAAGCGGTTGGCATTGCGCGGCAGGCCGCCGATTTCCTCCGGCGCGAAGCGGCGGTACCAGCTCTCCAGGTTGCCCGTGTTCTGGTTGTAGAAGTAGTTGCGTGACGAGGTCCAGGTGGGCGCACGGGTATTGTTGTTGATCCGTGCGCTGCCCAGCGCGACATCCGCAAACAGGTCGGTGGTGTCGTTGACGTGGAAAGTCAGCAGGCCGTAACCGTTGAGGTTGCGCTTCTCGGTCTGCACGGTCCAGTAGCTGGCAGCGGCTTCGTTGCTGCCGCAATACCAGCCCTGGCGCGGGTTGTTGGCGCGCAGCACGCTGCCACCGTAGATGGCCGAAGCCGCATCGCAGCCGGCGGCGCCCGGATCGATGTTGCGACCGGTGGCTGCATTGCGACGATAGGCGACGGCCGTTGGCTGCGGCGCCTTGCCGGTGGGGTCATCGTCCAGCGAGTCCATGAAATCGCGCTGGCGCGCGTGGATCGCCTTGCGCACGTCCAGTTCGAAGCCGAACAGGCCTTCCCAGCGTTCGCCCGAGCTGCCGCCCACCACCTGCACGCGCTGGTTGTCACCACCGCCCTGCTGGGTGCCGCCGGCACGCACATTGACGTCCACGCCGTCGAAGCGGTCCTTGAGGATGATGTTGACCACACCGGCGATGGCATCGGAGCCATACACCGCAGATGCCCCTGCGGCCAGCACCTCGATGCGCTCGATCAGCGCACTGGGGATGTTGGCCAGGTTGACCACGTTCACCGAGCCTTCGTAGGCCAGCGGATAGTCGGCCTGGCGGCGGCCGTTGACCAGCACCAGCGTGCGGTTCGGGCCCAGGCCACGCAGGTTGATGGTGTTCGCCGCCGGTGTGAAGGTATTGCCGAAGTCCTCGCCCTGCACGTTGCCGGTGTTCTCGGTGAGCGCGCTCAACGCATCGAATGCATTGCGGTAGCCCTGCGCATCGATCTGCTCGCGGCTGATCACCGTGACCGGCGACGGCCCCTCGACACTGGCACGCGGGATGCGCGAGCCGGTGACCTTCACTTCCTGCAATGAGGTGGGTGCGCTTTCCTGCGCGAAGGCCGGCAACGAGGCCAGCATCAGGGACGACAAGGCAAGCACCAGCGGACGCGGGCGCAGCGCCAGGGAAGAGGCGGACATGGGC
>NZ_QQXJ01000001.1:1746784-1758970 GCF_004348785.1 Stenotrophomonas sp. TEPEL | reverse complement strand
TCCTGGGGGAGTTGGGCGGGTGGTCCGGGGCGCTGGCGACGGTGCGCGCATAACGATCCCGTAACGAAAGTGTCCTGAACGGATGGTTGCAACGGAAATGACCAGGCTTGATGGCGTTATGCCTGAACCGAATCAGACCGCAGGCCGCGACCGCACCGCATTTGCAACTTCTTTCATTGTTCCCCCTCGCCGGCATGCGGCATCGTCGCACGCCATGAACCGGTATTTCCCTACTTCCCTGCCACCGCTGCGACCGGTGCTGCGCCGCCATCTCCTGCTGCTCCAGCACGGGCCTGTGGTGCTGCGCCCGTTGCAGCGTTCAGACCTTTCCGCCTGGCGTCACCACTATCGTCAGGTCGAACGCAGCGGCAACCCGCCTGACCATTTCGATGCCGAAGCCCATTTCCTCTGCGGTGTGCAGCGTTCGCAGCTGCAACACGACAACGATCAGCTGCTGCTGGGCAGCTTCGACGCAGCGGGTGAGTTGCTGGACCAGTTGAACCTGCGCCTGCATTGCGCGCATGCGCGCAGCGTTGAACTGCGTTGGCTGCATGCCGCAGGCTGTCCCCAGCGGCGGCAGCTGCCCGCTTCGTTGCAGGCGCTGTGCACGTTCCTGTTCGAACAGGTGGGGATCCGTCGCCTGTTCGTACTGCTGCCGCCCGATGCAGGCAGCGCGCTGGTCGCTACCCTGCAGGCGATCGGCTTCGAGCGCGAAGGCCTGCTGCGCGACCACCACCTGGATGTCGAAGGCTGGCAGGACCGCCAGCTCTACGCCCTGACAGCCCCTGTCTGGCGGCAACGGCAGTCAGCAGAGAACTAGCGCACCCGCTCCAGCGAAGCATCCGCGCCGGTCAACACGCTGCAGGCATGGTCCTGCAGCTCCTCGGCGCTGGCATCGTTGTCGCTGCCGGGATCCAGCTGCGTGGCCAGCAGGATGAAACCCGGCGCGCCATGCACGTCCTCGTGCCCCGCCACCAGCAGGCTCCATTGGCCAACCCTGTCCACACCGCTCAGGCCATAGGCCAGCAGGTTGAGGGGATTGGCAGTCAACGCCTCGCCCGGCAGCAACCGCGCCTGGTATTGATGGCCGCGCAGCCGTACCGGCAGCGGTGCCCACTGCGTGCCGAGGGCCGCGCGATTGTCTTCCAGCGCCCGCAGCACGTCGGCGCGCAGGCAATCGACGTGGATGTGCAGCTGGTGCTGCGAACGTCCATGCGGCGAGTTCAATGCCAGGCTGGCGACGCTGCGCGGCAACCGCTGGCCAAGTGCCTGCTCGGTGCGAGTGCGGGCCTGCCAGGCGGCAGCAAAGTAATTGGGTGCCCCGCGCCGATACAACGCGGGACTCTCGATGCCACTGACCTTGTCCAGTGGCATCAGCAGGAACTGATAGCGGCCGTGCGCGTCCTTGACCAGCACGTCGCGGTGATCAACGGCTGGGCGCACCTGCAGGCAATCGCCGCGTGGCGACTGTGCGCCCTGGCAATCGCGTTCGATCAGGCGCCACAGCGCATCCGAATGGGCCGGCGGCGGCGCGGGGGGCACGCTGGCACAACCGGCCAGCAACAGGAGGGGCAGCAACAGAAGTCGCACGGCAACAACTCGCAGGATCAGGCGCGCAGGCAGCGCCGCGCGCCATTCTAGCCAGTGGGATGTGGCAATCAGTAGGTGCCGAACGGCACTTCAACCACGACCGGGGCGCCGGCAGGCAGCACCTGCAGGGTGTACCGGTCCAATGCGCCGTCATCATCGGCCAGCGGCTGGCGGTGGAACTGCAGGCGATAATGGCCCTCGCCCACGCGCACTTCAGTGCCATCGGCAGCCAAGGCGGCAGCGTCGGGCAGCAGCAGCCCGCCCAGGTCGCTGTAGGCGCCGGCAACATCGGCGAAACCATAATCGGCCAGTTCATCCACCCGCTGCATCGCGTAGACATGCGGCAGATACGGGCGCGCGGGGCTGCGGCCGTTGCTCAGATCGGTCACCCCGGCCTGCGGCAGGTGGTACTGCTCGCGCAGCGCGGCAACACCCAGCGACTCACTGGCCACCTGCAGGCAGCACACCGTGCGCTTGCCTTCGCGGTCGAGGATCGCGAAGCGATCACCACGGGTTGCGGCCTGTGGCAGCATCGCGAACGCCAGGTTGCGCTGTGCCGGCTGGTAACCGGCTTCGGTCTGCAGGTTGCGCCAGCCACCAAATACCGGCGCTTCGGCCGCGGGCGCTGGCGCCGGTTCGGCAGCCATGGCTGCCACTGCCATGCAGAGCAACGACAGTACTGCCATCGCCTTCACTGCGTTCTGCCTGCCACGGAAACTGCCTGACCTCATACCGGACCCAACACCTGCACCGGAGTGGCCCGGCCTGCCCGCCGGCACGTTGCCGGCAACGCCGGCCACTATGCAGTGCGGCGGCCGCGCGGGCAATGACCCGAACGCTGCCGGGTTTCGCGCGGTCAGTGCTATCGTGCCGCCAATCCCCTGCGCAGGAGCGCCCGCATGACCATCCGCCTGACTCTGTTGCTGCCCGCCTCGGCCTTGTTGCTGTCGGCCTGTGTCAGCACTCCCGGCCCGGAGGTCAAGGGCAGTGGCCGCTGCGATGCCAGCCAGCTGGGCTGGGCCATCGGCCAGCCGGCCAACGAGCCGAACATCCGCCGCCTGTCCAGCGAAAGCGGCGCCGGCATGGTCAACCCCATCGGCCCGGCCACCATCACCACCAAGGACATCCGCCAGGACCGCCTGCGCGTGTTCGTGGACAAGGACAACATCATCACCGCCACCCGCTGCGAGTAAGCGCGTCACGGCGGTTGCGCAGAGCCGGGCTTGCGCCCGGCTCCATGGTTCAGGGCTCGGTGTAGGCCGAGCACTCCGGCAGCGGCTGGTCCGGCTGGTACGCCCCTGACGTGAAGCGGAAGGTGCGCGTGTAGCTGCATTGCGCATCCTGTTCGGTGCGCAGGTCCTTCTTCGTCAACCGCCCTTTGGCCAGCGAGTCCCGCTGCGGTGATACCCCGGCCGGATAGTTGGTGGCCCCGGTCCGGTAGCGCAGTACGGGCATGTCCCGCGCTTCGGCTGCCAGCGCAAGTTCCGCATCGAAGCTGTACTCGTCATGGCAGGCGCCGGCGCGCTGATCAAAATCGCGCTCGCTGAAACAGGCCCGGATCATCTTGTTGGCCGACCACGCAACGGACAGCACGTCAGCGTCCACCTGGATGCCATCGTCGAGATGACGGATGCGCGCCAGGTGCAGGGTCGATGCGCTGGCACCGCCGCCGGAATACATCGCACGGGCCTCCACCAGACCGCCGACGAGCACGTTCTGCAATGCGGCCTGTTGTGGATCGGCCACGGCCTGGCCTGCCCCGGCGCCGGGAGCCAGGCGCACGATGAAGGGCCAGACCCGCAGGTCGCCATCGTCAACCACGTCGATGGGCACGTAGCGCATCTGCGGCTCGCCTTCAGCATCCGCGCGCTCGGCAACTTCCAGCGAGGCCGGCTGGTCTTCGCCCGCTGAAGGCAGCGCCTGCACGCACCACTGGCCATCAGCAGTGCAGTAGCGCTCCGGGCCGTCCGGTCCCTGCCCGCCCTGCAGCAGCAGCGTCTCCAGCCGGTTGCCTGCCGCGTCCCGTTGAACGGGCGCAACGTCCGCCGCTGCAGGCAACGACGATGCCAGCAGCAGTACAGACAGCAGCGCGTAAGCCATGCGCGTGGAAACCATGATCATCCTGTGCGCACCGGCACGTCCTTGCGAGGGGCCGATGGTAGCGCAGGCGCCACGTTGCGGCTCAATGCCCGTCGCAGTCGCAGCTGCCCCAGCCTCTCGCCTTCGACGTCTGGCCGATGCCGGGGTTGAAGGTATTGCTCGGGTCCAGCGTGCGGTAGAAGCCGGCCAGCGCCGGCTTGGCCGGATACAGGTGGCCGACGTTGTGCTCGGCCGGGTATTCCGCGCCGCGCTGGTCCAGCAACGCCCACATCGCATGCTCGATGGCCATCGGATCTTCACCCTTGCGCGCGATGTAGTCCTGGTGGAACACATGGCACAGGAAATGACCGTAGTACAGCTTGTGCAGCAGGCGCCCATCGATATCGGCCGGCAGCTGCTCGAACCAGTCGGCGTCATCGCGGCGCAGCGCGATGTCCAGCGCGACGATGTCCTGCACCTGCCGGCGATGCACTTCGCGGTAGCGCACCGCCGCACCGGCCACCGCGAAACGATGCAGGAAGGCCTTGCGTCCTTCGTCCGCGGTGCAATGGAAGTAGCCGCCTTCGTGGTCGTTGAAGAAGCCGCGCAGCCAGGCCTCGGTGGCAGCCGCATCCTGTGCGGACACCTTCAGCAGCAGATGATGCTCGTAACGCTGGCGGAACTCGCCCATGCGCTTGGGCAGGTGCGAGGGCAGCAGGCCGGTCAGCGCCTGCATCATCCGGTCGGTGACGCCGCGCAGGCCCAGCCGTTCGAACCAGCCATCAACCCGGCTCTTCAGTGCGAATGCGGCCGGAACGCGCGCGGTACCGAGCTTGTCGATCAGCAGGAAACTGTCCTTGCCGTAGCGCTCGCCGATGTCATACGCATCACGGTGAATGTACTCGCCGGCGATGGGCAGGCGCTCGAAGCCGGTCAGCAGCTGGCGGCGGATCGCGGTCAGGCTGTCGGTGCGGTTGCTGCCGATATAGAAGACCTCGGCGGCCTCCTTCTCGAAGGTATCCAGGCGCACGGCGAACACCGCCAGCTTGCCGGCAGATCCGGCCGCCTCGAAATGGCGGCTGGGGTCGGCGTTGAAGCGTGCCGGGGTATCGGCATCGACCTTGCGCACTTCCTCAGCGTAGCGCGGATCGGAGGCGGCACGGCCATCACCGTCGCTGACATCGGCAGCGCTGTAGTCACCGCTCTGCAGGCGTTGCAGGATCTGCTCAGGCGTATCGCCCAGCGCGATGCCCAGATGGTTGACCAGTTGCAGTTCACCCCGCGCGTCGACCTGCGCATACAGCGCCAGTTCGGTATAGGCCGGGCCACGGCGCACCAGCGCGCCACCGGAGTTGTTGCAGATGCCGCCCAGCACCGAGGCGCCGATGCACGATGAGCCGATCACCGAGTGCGGCTCGCGGCCCAGCGGCGCCAGCGTCTGCTCCAGCCGGTCCAGCGTTGCGCCGGGCAGGCACAACACCTGGCGGCCTTCATTCAACAGCTGGATGCCGGTCAGGCGCAGGGTGCTGACCAGCACGATCGGCCGGCCGTAGTCATCGCCGTCCGGGGTCGAGCCACCGGTCAGGCCGGTATTGGCCGCCTGCAGGATGATGGCTGCCCCGCCCTGCACCGCCGCCTGCAACACACGCCACAGTTCCAGCAGCGTGCCCGGGCGCACCACCGCCAATACCGGGCCGTCACCGAAGCGATAGCCGCGACGGAAGCGACGGGTGGCCTTGTCGTCGGTCAGTACGTGGCGGTCCCCCACCGCGGCACGCAACTGTTCCAGCACCGTATCGCGATCACTCATGGCAGGCGCACCAGCGAATCACGGCCGATGTCGGCAATGCGATGCGCGCCGGTCAGGGTCATCGCCACGCGCATTTCCTTGGCGATCAGGTCCAGCAGGTTGGCCACGCCGGCCTCGCCCTGCGCGGCAAGAGCGTAGACGAACGCGCGGCCCAGCAGCACGGTGTCGGCGCCCAGCGCCAGCATCCGCACCACGTCCAGGCCGGTGCGGATGCCCGAATCGGCGAGGATCTTCAGGTCACCCTGTACGGCGTCGGCGATGGCCGGCAACGCCCGTGCGGTGGACAGCACGCCATCGAGCTGGCGGCCGCCATGGTTGGAGACCACGATGCCATCGGCGCCGAACGCGACCGCATCACGCGCATCGTCCGGGTCGAGGATGCCCTTGATCACCATCGGGCCTTTCCAGAACTCACGGATCCACTCCAGGTCCTTCCACGAAATGGACGGATCGAAGTTGCTGCCCAGCCAGCCGATGTAGTCCTCCAGGCCCGTTGGGTTGCCACGGTAGGTGGAGATGTTGCCGAGGTCATGCGGGCGTCCGCGCAGGCCCACGTCCCACGCCCAGCGCGGATGGGTGATGGCCTGGCCGATGCGGCGCATTGCAGCGTTCGGACCACTCATGCCCGAGTGTGCGTCGCGATAGCGCGCGCCCGGCACCGGCATGTCGACAGTGAATACCAGGGTGGTTACACCGGCCGCCTGCGCGCGCTCCAGCGCATTGCGCATGAAACCGCGATCGCGCAGCACGTACAGCTGGAACCACATCGGGCGCTGGATCGCCGGGGCGACTTCTTCGATCGGGCACACCGACACCGTGGAAAGCGTGAACGGAATGCCGCGGCTGTCGGCTGCACGCGCGGCCTGCACTTCGCCGCGACGGGCATACATGCCGGTCAGGCCAACCGGTGCCAGTGCCACCGGCATCGCCAGTTTCTCGCCGAACAGCTCTGTTTCCAGGCTCAGGTCGGACATGTTGCGCAGGACGCGCTGGCGCAGCGCGATGTCGGACAGATCGGACACGTTGCGCTTCAGCGTGTGCTCGGCATACGCGCCACCATCGATGTAGTGGAACAGGAACGGCGGCAGCCGGCGTTCGGCTGCGGCACGGTAATCGGTGGAGGCGGAGATGATCATGGGGTCAACCGTGTGGGGAAGGTAGACGCGAAGCCCGCGCACGCCGGGCTTCGTTGTCATCGAGGGTGCGCAGCGTGGTGTGCACGAACTCGAGGTGGGCATGCGCGGCGGCGCGCGCGCGTTCGGGGTCGCCGGCCAGCACCGCATCCATCATTTCGCGATGCTGGTCGGACAGCGGCGAGAAGGTCCTGGCCGAGGTGTATAGCTTTTCGCGGCTCTGCGAGATATTGGTCTGCAGCAGTTCGAACAGGCCGCGCATCACCTGCAGCAATACCAGGTTGTGCGAGGCCTCGGCGATGGACAGGTGGAAGGCCGCATCGGCCTGCGCCTCACCAGCGGGGTCGTCCTTGCCATGCGCATCCATCATGGTCTGGAACGCCTGGGCGATGCGCGCGCGGTCCTCGTCGGTGGCGCGCAGCGCGGCGTGCCAGGCCGTGGCGCCTTCCAGCGCGTGGCGGATTTCCAGCACATCGAAGCGGTATTCCGGATCGCCCTGGAACAACGGCAGGTACGGCGCCAGCGGCTCATCCAGCGCCTGCCGCGCGCGCGCCGCCGGCTCGGCCACGTAGGTGCCGCCACCGACGCGTGCGGTCAGCAGGCCCTGGCTGGACAACTGCGCGATGGCCTCGCGCAGCGCGGTGCGCGAGACCCCCAGCTGAACGGCCAGCGTGCGCTCGGCCGGCAGCCTGTCGCCCGGCTGCAACTGCTGTTCCTGCACCAGCGCACGCAGCTGCGCGGCCACCTTGTCCGAAACCCGTTGTGTGCTCATGGCGCCATTGTGGCCCGAAGCACGCCGCTGTTGGTCGGCCTGTACTGCATGGCTCAGGGGATCATCCAGGTCAACCAGTAGGCCTGGGCCAGGGTGATCAGGCCGACCATCGTGGTGAAGATCAGGCTGTGCTTGACGGTGAAGCGGAACAGGTCCGACTCCTTGCCGGCCAGGCCCACCGCCGCGCAGGCAATGGCAATGGACTGCGGCGAGATCATCTTGCCGGTGACGCCGCCGGTGGTGTTTGCCGCTACCAGCAGCACGTCGGACACGCCGATCTGCTGGGCGGTGGTCGCCTGCAGCGCCGAGAACAGTGCATTGGACGAGGTATCCGAACCGGTCAGGAACACGCCCAGCCAGCCCAGGAACGGCGAGAAGAACGGGAACGCCTTGCCGGTGTGCGCCAGTGCCAGCGCCAGCGTTGCCGACAGGCCCGAATAGTTGGCGATGAAGGCGAACGCCAGCACCATGCCGATCGAAAAGATCGGCATGCGCAGTTCGCGCACGGTTTCAGCGAAGGTCTGCAGCGCCGAGCGCGCCGGCATGCGCAGGGCGATGATCGCAATGATCGCGGCAAGGATGATCGAGGTACCCGTGGCCGAGAACCAGTCGAACTTGTACACCGCCTCATAGCTCAGCGGCGCATCGACGATCGGCGGCATCTTCTGCACCATCTGGTCCAGGCCCGGCACCGGAATCTTCAGCACCCAGCCTTCAAGCGGGCCACCGGCTGCGAACAGCGACTTGAACGGCTTGATGCTCCACACGGTGACCATCGCAGTGAGGATCAGGAACGGCGACCACGCCTTGGCGATCTGGCCGACGCTGTGGCGCGGCGCCTCCATTGCCTGTGCGGCCGCCTCAGCGCTGGTTTCGGTATCGAAGCGGAAGATCCGTACCGGCTTCCAGCGGCGCAGGAACAGGGTCAGGCAGACCAGCGACGCCAGCGAGGCGGTGATGTCCGGCAGTTCCGGGCCGATGAAGTTGGAGGTCAGGTACTGGGCGATGGCGAACGAACCGCCGGCCACCAGCACCGCCGGCCAGGTTTCCTTGACGCCGCGCCAGCCGTCCATGATCGCCATGATCCAGAACAGCACGATGACAGTCAGGAACGGCAGCTGGCGGCCGGCCATCTGGCCGATCTCGAAGGCATCCAGGCCGGTCACCTGCCCTGCCACGATGATCGGGATGCCCATTGCGCCGAACGCTACTGGCGCGGTGTTGACGATCAGGCACAGGCCGGCCGCATACAGCGGCTTGAAGCCCAGCCCGACCAGCAGCGCGGCGGTGATTGCCACCGGCGCACCAAACCCGGCTGCACCTTCCAGGAAGGCGCCAAAGGCAAAGCCGACCATCAGCATCTGCAATCGCTGGTCCTCGGTGACCGACAGGATCGAGGCACGGATGATGTCGAACTGGCCGGTCTTGACCGAAACCTTGTACAGGAACACCGCGCCGATGATGATCCAGGCGATCGGCCACAGGCCATAGACGAAGCCGAAGCCGGCCGCGCCCAGCGCCTGCGCCACCGGCATGCGATAGAACAGCAGCGCCACGGCAAGCGCGATGGCCACCGTGATGGTGCCGGCGATCCAGCCTTTCATGCGCAGCACGGCCAGGGCGATGAAGAAGAAGGCGATCGGCAGCAGCGCGATCAGGCTCGACAACCACAGGTTGCCGGCGGGGTCGTACACGTGTTGCCAGGGCTGCATAGGGCTCTCGACAGGAACAGGAGGTTCCCCACCGGGTGGGGGCGTCGGGCCCGTCATATATTGGTCGTACCGCATTGACCAGCAATCGGACCACAGGCGCGAATTGAACCTCCAATCCTGCCGACAGCCTATTAGACCATAGGGCTATACGGAATTATTGGTAGTACCATTTAGAGATTACAGCTTCTTCTCCACCCGCCGTATCAACGCCAGCACCAGCACGCACAGCACGCTGACACCGAGCGCGATCACGTACTTGCCGATGCCCACGGCAATACCGATGGCCGCGGCCATCACCAGCGAACTGGCCGTGGTGAGCCCGCTGACCTGGTCTTCGCGATTGCCGCGCAGGATGGTGCCGGCGGCAACGAAGCCCACGCAGGCCACCACCGCTTCGATCAATCGCACCGGGTCGACCTGCAACAGATCGCGGTAGCGTTCCTGCTGGAAGTGTTCGGCCACCGAATCACCGAGGCCGACGATCAGCGCAGCGGCACCGGCAATCAGCATGTGCGTGCGCAGGCCGGCAGCGTGCTTGCCCATCTCACGTTCAACGCCCAGCACGCCGCCAAAGACCATGGCGGCGGCCACGCGCAGCAGAATGGACATGTCCTGGGTAAGTTCCATGGGGAGGCTCCGGAAGTTTCCCGGAGCGTTGCCCGGCGGCCGTGGGACGGGGGTGAAGGCGATGGCACGCCCTCTTCACCGGGCGATGCCGCCTTGTTCCCTGCAACGGGAGTTGCCGGCCAGCGGCCGGCACTACTGCGCCAGATAACCACCGTCGATGGCGTAGTAGGCACCAGTCGCGAACGAGGCATCGTCGCTGGCCAGCCAGGCGACCAGCGCGGCCACTTCCTGCGGCGTTCCCAAGCGCTTGAGTGCATGCCGGCCTTCCAGGGTGGCACGCACTTTGGCGTCCATCTTTTCCAGCAACGGCGTGTTGATGAAGCCCGGGCCCACCGCATTGATGCGGATGCCATCGGCAGCGTGCTCCCATGCAGCCGTCTGGGTCAGGCCGACCACGCCGTGCTTGGCCGCCGCGTAGGCGGTCGAACCGGCATACCCGACCTGGCCCAGGATGGAGGCCATGTTGATGATGCTGCCGCCGCTGCCCGCCGTGCGCATCGCCTGGATCTGCGCCCGCTGGCACAGGAACACGCTGGTCAGGTTCACATCGACCACGCGCTTCCAGCCATCGATGGGATAGTCGCCGCTGCTTGCCGCTGGTCCGCCGATGCCGGCGTTATTCACTGCAACATGCACGCCGCCCAGTTCCTTCACCGTGCGCTGCACCGCCGCTTCCACGGCCGCCTCGTCGGTGACATCCAACGCGACACCGATGGCCTCGGCACCGTGGCTGCGCAGCATGGCCACCGTGGCATCCACCGCATCCTGCTTCAGGTCCCACACCGAAATGCGCGCACCCGATGCAGCGAGCGTTTCCGCTACCGCCAGGCCGATACCGGACACACCGCCGGTGACGATCGCGGTTTTTCCGTTGAGTCGGTAATCAATCATCTCTGGTCTCCATCTGTTGGGATATCGATGCGGACATAACCGTCCGACCTCACCGACACTACGCCCTTCTTCGTGACGAAAGCGCTGCATGCGTGATACTTGCGCGCATGCCCGCCACCTGAGCTCCCATGCGTACAGCCTGCGTTCCACTTTCTGCCGATGCCGAACGGCGGCTGGATACCGATTCCTGCCTGCCTGGCGACCTGTACGAAGTGATGCTCAGCGATGACACGGTCGATCTTCTGTTCGACAGCGGCTTCCTCACTACCCTCAATACGCGGTTCGGCCTGCTCTTTGACCACTACGAAGACGAAGCGATCACCCGTCCCGAGCAGTTGCAGTACGCACGCGCATTGCTGCGCGATCTTCAACTTGGCCGTAAATGCCAATCGATTGACCCGTTGGATATCGCATTCGGGCTGGCATTGGAGAAAATGACAGGAATCTATTTCCAACTCTGAAAGCGCAGGACCGATCCGCGCTGCAGGTGCACGATGGAACGTGCGGGCACATCGTCGCCGGCACCCATCATCCATGGTTGAGCGCCGAGCGATGTCCCGATATTTCACGTTTGCCGATTACCGCCGTTTTGGCCAGCGACACGGCTATGACTACCGTGCCGATCCAAGCCACCTGCGCGAAGAACAGTGGGCCGGTCACGGCGACCTGCACGAACAGACCCTGCGCGGCGGCATGAGCCTGCTCGCATCGGATGTGCACAACCGCATCGCCTACACCGCCACAGCGCACGAACGGCCCGGCCTGGTCATCCGCGTGATGCTGCAGGGCCAGGTCGACGTGCAGGTCCCCAACCGCAGTGGCTTCAGCCTGCGCGCAGGCACCGCAGTGACCACCAGCCACCGCGACCATGTGGCCATGGTCGGCGTCCATCCCGGCAATATGCGCCTGCGTGGCATCAGCCTGATGGTGCCAGCCGATCTGGACCCGGACCTGCTGCGGCAACCGCAATTGCAGCGGGCATTGGGTTCACACATGGAATGCAGGCACTGGGCGATTCCGCACGCGATGCTGCCGCCTCTCGCGCAGCTGTTCGACAGCCCCTGGCAGGACGGCCTCGACGCGCTGTGGCGCGAGGGCATTGCCCTGCAGTTGCTGTCCACCGGCCTGCAGGCCGATGATCTGCACGCCGAAGGTGCGCGTGCGCTGCGCAGTGGCCAGCGGGCGCGGCTGGAACGCGTACGGACGTTCCTGCACGACGACCCTGGCCATGCGCACAGCCTGCTGGAACTTGCCCAACTGGCCTGCATGAGCCCCAGCGCACTGCGCCGGCATTTCGTCCAGGCGTATGGCTGCTCGGTGTTCGACTACCTGCACGAACAACGCATGCGACATGCCGAGCAGGGCCTTCGCGAATCCGGCTGGAGCGTGGAACAGGCGGCTGCGGAAACCGGCTATCGGCATCCCAGCAACTTCGCTGCCGCATTCCGCAAGCGCTTCGGGCTGGTGCCCAGCCGCTGGCGCACCGGCCCTTCGAAGGTTGGTTGAAGCGCATCTGCTCTGATAGGTGTCGACCTTGGTCGACACGCTTTCACACCACCGGGTTGCCCGCCC
>NZ_QQXJ01000001.1:1735567-1746774 GCF_004348785.1 Stenotrophomonas sp. TEPEL | reverse complement strand
GCCGGCCAGCGGCCGGCACTACCCCATCATTCCTGCAGGCGATCCGTTCACGCTTTCGCACCACCGCATTGCCGGCCAGCGGCCGGCACTACCACGTCGGACCTGCAGGCGATCTGTTCCGGTAGGTGTCGACCTTGGTCGACACGCTTTCGCACCATCGCGTTGCCGGGCCGTGCCCGGCGTCATCCCCTCCGTCTCAGTACACCGGCAGTTCGATGTAGCTGGCCTGCGCGGCGCTGTGCCATACCCGCTGAGTGGCCTTCTGGTAGTCATCCGGCTTGGCCAGGTAGATGTTCGGCACGTAGGTCTGTGGGTTGCGGTCATACAGCGGGAACAGGCTGGACTGTACCTGCACCATCACCCGGTGGCCCTTCTGGAAGGTGTGGTTGGCATTGGGCAGGTCGAAACGGTACGGCAGCACCTGGTTGGCCGCCAATGCCTTGGGGTCGCTGAAGCTCTCGCGGTAGCGGCCGCGGAAAATCGCCAGCGACACTGGCAGCTCATAGCCGCCCATCTCCGGTGTCGATGCTTCCTGGTCCGGATACACGTCGATCAGCTTCACCACCCAGTCGCTGTCGGTGCCACTGGTGGACGCCTGCAGGTTCACCACCGGCGTACCTCCGATGCGCAGCGGTGCGGTCAACGGCTCGGTGATGAAGGTCAGCACGTCGGGGCGGCCATCGACGAAGCGCTGATCCTTGACCAGCCAGGTCGTCCACATGTCGCGGTCGCCAAAGCGCATCGGACGCGGTACGAACGGCACCGGCTTGGACGGATCAGACACGTATTCCTCGAAGTCGCCCTCGCCCGCCGCCGGCGCCTGGAACGCCAGCTTGCCACCGGCACGCAGGTACAGCGGCTTGCTGTTTGCCGCGCACGCTTTCTCGCAGCTGCGCGGCCACCCCTGCAGGCGGTCCCAGTGGTTTTCACCGGTGTTGTACACCAGCACCGGTGGCGTATCGGCCTTCGGCGCGCCATCCACCAGATACTGGTCGAAGAACGGCTTGAGCACGTCGCGGCGGAACTGCAGCGCGGTATCGCCATCGAATTTCAGCGCCCCAAGCTGGCTGCCGTCATAGTTCACCTGGCTGTGCCGCCACGGGCCCATCACCAGGTAGTTGTGGGTGTTGCCGGTGTCGCGCCCTTCCATCGCCTGGTAGGCGTGGTTGGCACCCCACATGTCTTCCTGGTCCCACAGGCCCTGCAGCCACATGGTCGGCACCTTCAGCGGCGTCTTCGCCATCACCGCATCCAGCGCCTGGCCCTGCCAGAACGCATCGTATGCGGGGTGCTGTACCAGCTTTTTCCACCAGGTCAGCTGGTCCACGCCGGTAAAGCGGGCGTAGTCACCGGCCGAGCCGATGCGCAGGAAAGTGCTGTAATCGTCGTAGCCCAGCGACGGCAGCGGCGTGCCCTTGCCACGCTTCTCGGTCTGCATCGCGAAGTAGTTGAAATTGACCTGGCGGAAGGCGCCGTAGTTGAGCCAGTCGTCACCCATCCAGCCATCAACCATCGGGCTCTGCGGCGCGGCCACCTTCAGTGCAGGGTGCGGATCGGTCAGCGCCATCACCACGGTGAAGCCTTCGTACGACGAGCCGAGCATGCCGACCTTGCCATTGCTTTCCGGCACATGCTTGACCAGCCAATCGATGGTGTCCCACGCATCGGTGGAATGATCGACCTTGGTACCGTTCAGTGGCCCACGCAGCGGCCGGGTCATCACGTAATCGCCTTCGGACCCGTACTTGCCACGGATGTCCTGGAACACGCGGATGTAGCCGCCATCGACGAACACTTCATCGCCCTGCGGCAGCAGATCGCGCATGCGCGGCGAATCGCTGCGGCTGGCGCGGCCGGCGGCATCGTACGGCGTGCGGGTCAGCAGGATCGGTGCATTGCGGGCACCCTTGGGCACCACGATCACCGTGTACAGCCTGGTGCCATCACGCATCGGCACCATCACCACGCGCTTGTCGTAGTCGCGGCCCACATCGGGGGCGACGAAGGGTTTTCCGCTGATGTCCGGGGTCATCGGCGGCGTGTCGGCGGCCAGCACGGCGCTGGACAGGCTCAGGGCTACGGCAACAGCAACGGCACGCACACGCATGGACATCACCTCCCGGCAGGAAAGGCCCCAGCCTACTCCCGTAGCCCCCGGCAAAGCGTGTGCCTGCTTTGCATTCTGCGGCGTTTACAGGCAGGACTGATGGCACATGTGCGGTCTGCTGCCGCTGCGCTCACCGGGCATGGCCCGGTGCTACCCGTTAACGGTCAACCACGGTAGCGCCGGGCCATGCCCGGCGGACCCATCACGCCGCCGGTACTTCATGCAGGGCCAGCCAGCGCCAGTGCCCTCCTTCCTGCCGCAGCACTGCCAGCGATTCCCGCCACGCGGCTTCTTCCCCACCCACGGCATGCCCTTCGCGATAACGCAGCACCGCCAGCGGCGACGGCGCTTCCACCGCCTGCACGGCCTCGATGGCGATCCGCAGTCCCGGCCGGGCGCCGTGTCCGCCCACGAACAGCGCCTGCACGGCGCCGCGGTCCAACCTGCGACCGGAGATGCCGACCATGCTGAAGTCCGCGCAGAAATGTTCCATCAGATCAGCCAGTGCATCGGCCGCGACCTCTGCGCGGAACCAGGCCTGCAGCTTGTCGTGCAGCAGGTGGATTTCGTGTTCGGCGGTCATGTCCATCAAGCAGTCTCCGGAGTGGAAAGGGAATGCAGCTGCGACCGGCGCAGCAGCGCCAATGGCAACAGGGTGAGTACGGCCGCCAGGCCCAGCGCCGCGCCGGTGGCATGCGCCGGCCACCACTGCATGGCCAAGGCAAGCAGCAGAGCAATGGCGGCGGTACCCAGGCAGAAGCTGAGCTGGCGGTTGAGGTTCCACAGTGCACTGGCATCGCCCAGCGCCTCGGCGTCCACACCATGGAACGCCAGCGTCTGCGCGGTGCTGCTGCACAGGCTGCCGCCAGCGCCCATGAGGGCGAACAGCAGCCCGGCCAAGGCGAAGTGCGGTTGCGGCAGCAGCGCCATCAACAACAGGCCGCTGGCCTGCAGGAGCATACCCGCGCGCAGCACCGAGGCTGGTCCGAAGCGGGCCAGCAGGCGCTTGCTGGCTGTGATTGCAATGGCCGAGGCCAGCGCCCACGGCAGCATCAGCGCGCCGATCCGTGCCGCGCTGTAACCGGCTTGATGCAACTGCAGGGTACTGACCAGCTGGCTGCCGATGAACACACCCGGCACCGCGAGATACACCAGCATGGCCATGCGCAGGCCGCGATGGGACAGCAACGACCATCGCAGCAAGGGCTGCGCCTGTCGCCGTGCGTGCCGCAGGTGGGCCGCCGCCAACAGCAATGCGATCAACAGCAATACGCCACCGGCAACCCGATGGCCGGGTTCGCCCAGCCAGGTCAGCGCCAGCAGCAACGCGCCCAGCGCAGACATCGCGGTGGCCAGTGCATAGCCCTGCAGGCGTGGCGCACTGCGCAGGCCATCGGCCGGCATCCACGCCAGCACCAGAACGATCGCCAGCACCGCCAGCGGCAGGCTGGCCCACAGCACGCCGCGCCAGGACAGCCACTGCACCAGCAGGCCGCCAAGAGCCGGTGCAAGTGCCGGCACCAGCAACGCCACCAGCAGGATGCGCCGGGTCAGCGCACCGCGTTGCCCAGGCGTGCACTGCCGGTACGCCGCCGCCTGCGCCACCGGAATCAGCAGCCCGCCAGCCAACCCCTGCAGCAGCCGCCAGCCCAGCAGCCAGCCGATGGACGGCGCGGCGCCGGCCAGGCCCGCAGCCACCGCGAACAGCAACAAGGCAGCCAGCAGCAGGCGACGCTCGCCGCAGCGCGCGGCCAGCCACGGGGCCAGCGGAATCACCACGCTCAGGCCCAGCATGTAGGCCGTGCCCACCCAGGCCAGGGTGCCGATGTCCGCATGCAGCTCGGCCGCCAGCGCCGGGTAGGCCACGGTGGCGATGAACATGTTGACCAGGTCCAGCGCGAACACCAGCAGGAAGATCGCCTCATGGCGCAGGCGTGGGGAAGGCATCAGCAGGCTCCGGCAGCGAAGGCGACAGCATCGCGGACCAGCGTTGTTGGAAAAACACGACGGCAGCTGCAACACTGTCAAACCTGTTTTGACAATCAGCCACCATGGTCAGCCTCGATCGCTTCGATATCTTCCGTGCCGTGGTCGAGGCCGGCAGCCTGACCGCCGCCGCCGAGCGCCTGGGCCTGAGCCGGGCCGTGGTCAGCTTCAACCTGAAGCGGCTGGAGCAGGAGCTGGGGGTAACCCTGCTGCTGCGCAGTACCCGCCACCTGGCGCTGACCGAGGCCGGCGAACAGTTCCTGCAGCACTGCGTGCAGGCACTGGATGCCGCGCAGGCCGCCATCGATGCCGCGCGCCGCGACCAGCATCAACTGCAGGGCATGCTGCGCCTGACCACCACCCCGGAGTACGCGCAGCTGCGGCTGATTCCAGCACTGGAAGCCTTCCGCGCGCAGCATCCAGCGCTGGCGCTGCATCTATCGACCTCGCCAGCCCCGGCCGACCTGATTCCCGAGCGTTTCGACCTGGCGATCCGCCTCGGCCGCCTGCCCGATTCGCAACTGCATGCCACCGAGCTGGAACGTCACCCGCTGTGCGCGGTCGCCGCTCCGGCATTGCTGGCGCGCCTGGGGTCCGCCGAGGCGGTGGATGATCCGGTGCTGCTGGGCACCCTGCCCCGCCTCGGCTATCCGCGCCTGGCCGATGTGCCAGTGGTCGCGCCGGATGGCAGCGATGCATTGTTCGCCACCAATCCGGTCAACGCGGTGATACGCGTGGATGGGGCCAGCAGCCTGCGCGCGTTCGCCGTGGCCGGCGCAGGAGTGACCGTGCTGCCACGCTGGCTGATCGAGGACGATCTCGCCCACGACCGCCTGCGGCCGGTGCTGCGCCAGCATCGTTTCCCGCAGCAGAGCGTGTACGCGGTGTACCCGCACAGCAGCCAGCCCTCGCCGAAGGTGCGGCAGCTGATCGATTTCCTGCGCGGGTGGTTTGGTGACGACGCCAGCTGAATCCTTCGCCCGCCGGGCATGGCCCGGCGCTACCCCGCAAGGGGCCGTGTCTGTTTACGGGATGCCGCTGCGCTCGCCGGGCATGGCCCGGACCTACCCGATTACGGGCATCCCGGTAGCGCCGGGCCATGCCCGGCGAGCGCAGCGGCATCCCGTAAACAGACACGGCCCCTTGCGGGGCCGTGTCTTCAACCATCAGTACCGCAGCGGATCAGCGCAGCACCTGCTCCACCAGCTGCACGTCCACCGTCTGCAGCGGCTCGGCCGCGTTGCGCGACAACTGCACCTGGTAGGTGCCGCCGGCGATCTTCCACTGGCGTGCCTGTGCATCGTAATGGGCCAGGGTCTTCGGCTCGGCTTCGATGCGGATGCGACGCTGTTCGCCCGGCTGCAGCTCGACCTTGTCGTAGCCGATCAGGCGGATCGGCGTGGCGCTGCCGGCCGGCAGCTTCAGGTACAGCTGGGCGACGTCTGCACCGGCGCGCTTGCCGGTGTTGCGGATGTCGACGCTGGCAACCAGGCGCGAACCCTCCACGCTCACCTTCAGGTTTTCATAGGCGAACGAGGTGTAGGACAGGCCGTGGCCGAAGGCGAAGGTCGGGGTCAGGCCCTTGGCCGCCATCCACTTGTAGCCGACGTTGGCGCCTTCGATATCGAAATCGAACACATCGCCGAACGGCTTGGCCGGCTTGAAGCCAAGGCCATCGATGTGCGGGCGCGGCAGCTGCGATTCGTCCACCACCCAGGTCACCGGCAGGCGGCCGGACGGATTGGCCTGGCCGGTCAGCAGTGCGGCAATGCCTTCACCGCCGCGGATACCCGGGTACCAGGCCTGCAGCACCGCCGGCACCTGCGCCAGCCACGGCGTACGCACCGGGCCGTTGGTTTCCAGCACCAGCACGGTCTTCGGGTTGGCCTTGGCCACCGCCGAAATCAACGCATCCTGGTTGTCCGGCAGCTGCATGTCCGGCAGGTCCACCGATTCGGCCGCCCACTGGGTGGCGAACACGATGGCCACATCCGCCTGTGCAGCAGCCTTGGCCGCAGCGGCGGCATTGGTGCCGTCCACATAGGTGATGGTGGCGTCCGGACGCGCGGCACGCAGCGATTCCAACGGCGAGGACGGATGGAAGATCACCGGGCCCGGCCAGGTGGTCGGCAGCACGCCCGGCACCGCGTTGGTGCCCTTGGCCGTGACGCCCACCATCGACGAACCACCGCCACCGATCACGCCCTTGTCGGCATGGCCACCGATGATGACGATGCGCTTGGCGCTGTCGGC
This sequence comes from Stenotrophomonas sp. TEPEL, assembly GCF_004348785.1. Classification (NCBI taxonomy): domain Bacteria; kingdom Pseudomonadati; phylum Pseudomonadota; class Gammaproteobacteria; order Lysobacterales; family Lysobacteraceae; genus Stenotrophomonas; species Stenotrophomonas sp. TEPEL. The sequence continues at coordinate 1,740,428 of NZ_QQXJ01000001.1, read as the reverse complement.
CAGCGGCAGCAGGCTGCCTTCATTGCGCAGCAGCACGCTGCCTTCTTCCACCGTGCGCTGGGCCACGGCGAAACCGGCTTCGGCGTCGACCTTCTGGTGCTGCGGCGGGTTGTCGAAATTGCCGTGCAGGAACATCGTGCGCAGGATGCGCGCGACCATGTCGTTCAGGCGCGCCTGCGGTACCACGCCGCCGTGCACGGCCAGGCGCAGCGGCTCATCGAAGAACACCGCCGCATCGAACACTTCACCGGCCGATTGCTGGTCCAGGCCGGCCAGCGCCGCCTTCGATCCGCTGTGCACGCCGCCCCAGTCGGACATCACGAAACCGGGGAATTTCCACTCCTGCTTCAGCACCTGGTTCATCAGGTAGCCGTTTTCGCAGCCGTAGGTGCCGTTGATCTTGTTGTACGAGCACATCGCCACGCCCGGACGGCCGGCTTCCAGCGCGATCTCGAACGCCAGCAGATCCGACTCGTGCATGGCCTGCTCGCCAATGCGCACGTCGTGGAAGTTGCGGCGGGTCTCCATGTCGTTCAGCGCGAAGTGCTTCATCGAGGAGATCACGTGCTGGCTCTGCACGCCCTGGATCACTGCGCCGACCATCGAACCGGCCAGCAGTGGGTCTTCACCGGCGTATTCGAAGTTGCGGCCGTTACGCGGGTCACGCTGCAGGTTGACGCTGCCGGACAGCAGGATGTTGAAGCGCTGCTGCCAGGCTTCGCGGCCCATCGTCGCGCCACCGGCAAAGGCAACACCGCGGTTCCAGGTGGACGCCGTGGACGGGCCCGACGGCATGGCGGTGGCGAAATCACCCGGGCGGATGCCACCGGGATTGGTCACGCCCACGCCGGCGTCAGCCGACTGCTGCGACGGAATGCCCAGGCGCGCCACGCCCGGTACGAAACCGGCCGAGCCCACCGCACCTTCCGGCAGCTTGCCACCGTCCTTGCCCAGCCCGAAGTAGCTGTGCAGCATCTGGAACTTCTCGTCCTCGGTCATCGCCTTCAGCAGCAGCGCAGCGCGCGCATCGGCGGTGAGCGTGGTATCCATCCACGGCTGCTCGCCGCCCTTGTCAGCCGCATAGGCCAGGGTCAGCAGGGTTGCACGCAGCGCGCTGCCTTCAACCTTGAACGGCGCACTGCTGGCGGCCTGGAAGCCATCGCTGAAATAGCTGGCATCGGCCTCCAGGGCCACGCGTGCCGGATCGAAGCCGGCCGCCTTGGCCGATTCACCGGCCACCGCGCCGAGCAGCACCGCCGGCGCGCCCAGTCGCGAACGCGACACCAATGCCGGCAACTGCGAAGCACCGGCGCCAGCGTCGGTGTACACCGCCACTGCATGACGGCCGTCATCCAGGCGCAGGTAGTTCAGGCCCGGCTGGTCGGGGCCGGATTCGGCGGCGATCGGCAGCCGGGTCAATACGGCCTGGCCGTGCTGGGTCTGGCCGTCATCCTTGCCGGCGGCGATGAAGCGGTACTGGTAGCCCAGGCCATCGGCCAGCAGCTGCAGCGGATCGACCTGGCCGATGCCGCGCTGTACCTGGCGAACGCTGACAGCATCCACCTGCAGGGTCTTCAACTGGGCAGCCAGGGCCGGCATCGCGTCCGCGGTCGGCGCCTGTTCCAGCGTCAGCACGGTGAAGGCGGCGGAGTCGGCCCAGGCCGGGGTGGCCAGTGCGGCAGACAGGGCCAGGGACAGGGCGAGCGGCTTTGTAAACGTTTTCATCGGCGGGCGTAATTCCGTTGCCAAGGCAATCGGTCCAGGGAAAAAGGTGCCGCCGAAGGGTGCAGCGTCATGCCGCGCATGCGTTGCCGGGCAACGCCTTGCAGGCCAGAGGACGGGCCGGTCTGCGCGCGGGACCCTCCTCCCGTGCGTGACAACCTGCCTGTCCGGGCCGCGCAGGGCGACCCATCATGTGAAGAGTGTGCGAGGGCGTTCATCGCTGTCAACAGGACCTAAGTCACAGGCGCGATGTGCGGACTGGTTATCAGCCCATCACCGGCGGTCATCAACGGGCTGCACGGCGCTGCCGATAATGGTTCTCCCCGGCGACGAATCGAGCCCATGACCGTACATCGCGACTTCGACCATCTCTGGCGCGACCGCTGTGACACCTCCAGCCAGCGCAGCCCGCGCGTGCTGATCCGGGTGTTCGTCGCCCCCGGCGAACTGGAACGCAGCGTGGCCTTCTACGAGCAGCTGCAGGGCGTGGTCGCCGATGCCGGCTTTCCGTTCCCCGATGCGGGCCTGCGGCTGGCGATGGTCGGTGCGTTCCTGCTGATCGAAGGCTGCGACGAGGCGCTGGCGCCGTTCACGTCGACCACGGGCACGTTGCTGGTCGACGACGTTCGGCCTTATCACGACAAGCTGGTGGCCGCCGGCGCCGAGATCATCTTTCCGCTGCAGGTGGTACCGACCGGTGCGGCGTTCAATGCGGTGCATCCTGATGGCACCGTGGTCGAGTACGTGCACCACCGGCCGGACCCGCAGGGGCGCTGAGGTGGCGCGCCACACCTCAGTAGATCCACGCCATGCGTGGATGTTTTTCCCATGAACCCTTGCGGCATACGTCATCCACGCATGGCGTGGATCTACAATTCCTCCATGTCCTCCCCCGCTCTACCCTGGAATGGCACCCTGCTGCTGGATGCACACGTGGCCGTGCTGCAGGGCCACGCCGGTGACAGCGCCGCGCATGCGCACTACGCCCATCAACTGCTGCTGAGCGAAGGCGACCCTTGGCAGGTCGAGATCGATGGCGTGCAGCAGCAGGGCCAACGGCTATGGCTGCGCTCCTTCCAATCGCACGCGATCCTGTCGGCGCCCGCTGACGGCTGCACGGTGTTCCTCGAACCGGCACATGCCGACCTCGAACAGATCCAGCAGCATCTGCAGTCGTTGCCTGGCAATGCCGCGCAGCTGCACGAGTGGCTGCCGCGACTGAGCCGCCCGCAGCCCGTGGACCGCCGCATGCAGGCGGCGCTGGCCCGCATCACCCAGCACCTGCCCGGCCCGGTGCCAGCCGCCGATATCGCCGAGGCCGCGCATCTGTCGACCAGCCAGCTGCATCGGCGCTTCCAGTCCGAGCTGGCAGTGACCCTGCGCGGCTGGGTGCTGTGGCAACGGCTGCGCAGTGCGCTGGCGCATCATCTGCGCGGGCACAGCCTGACCGACAGCGCGCATGCCGCCGGTTTCGCCGATCTTCCCCACCTCTCGCGCAGCCTGCGCCGCATGTTCGGCATCGGTGCCGCGCAACTGCAGGGCCTGCACCTGCACGCGGCCTGACGCATCGATCACCCGCGCCTGCTCAGGCCTTCCGGAAGCTCCGGCACCTCGCCATGGGGCAGCGCGCGGAAGGGGGCCAGCAGTTGTGCGGAATACGCCTGCGGATAGTCCGGCTGGCTGCCAATGCCCAGATCACGCTGCCGCAACCGATAGCCCGGTGCATCAAACGCGGTCCCCAGCAGGTGGTCCCACACGGTGAAGAACAAACCGAAATTGACATCACCTGCGGTGCCATAGCGGATGTGGTGGAAGCGGTGCAGCGGTGCCCATGCCATCACCCGGCCCAACACACCCGGGCGCATGTCCACATTGGAATGCTGCAGCAGCAGCTGGATCGCGATGGCGAACGCCAGCACCGCGGCCACCGGCATCGGCATGCCCAACAACAGCAGCGGCAGTACGCCGCCCACCGCTTCGGCGGCCTGGTGCAGTGGGTGTTTCATCAAACCATTGAAGCCATACATGCGGGTCACGCTGTGATGCACCGCATGCAGCCGCCACAACCAGCCGATGCGATGGCTGGCGTAGTGCACCAGGGTGATGCCAAGGTCAGCCGCGATGATCGCCACCAGCACCTGCAGCGCGAATGGCCACTGCGTCGGCCAGACGTGCCAGGGCACGATTGCCGCCAGCATCGGCACCGTGGCGATCGACAGCAGGTTCAGGCTTTCATTGACCAGCGCATGCAGGACGTCGCGCAGGCGGTCACCCTGGTCGTGGTTGAACGCCGGATCGTAAGGCCACAGCCGCTCGGCAGCGAACGACACCGCGATGGCGACAGCCAGCAAGGCAAGCAGCCACAACGGGTCACCGTGGGAGTGGCCGACCCAGGTAATGGCAGCGGCAACAAAACCCAGCAGGAACAACGGGGCATACAGGCGGAGCATCCAGTGCTTCATGGCAGGCTCTGAACAGTGAGGGTCCTGCATGCTGGCGCGGCATGCGGCCTGCGGGCTTGAACAAACAGCGCAACCCCGCGTCCGCTCACGTTGAATGCCCACCTTGGTGGGCGATCCACGTCTGGCGTGGATCTACTGCGCGAAGGCCGGCTTTCCCGCATCCAGGTCCCCGTTCCCCAGTAGATCCACGCCATGCATGGATGCTTTACCTCCTTCAGCAAGCTGAAACCCCCGCCCTCCGATTTCATTAGTAATATTACTCACAGGCCGAGTAGCATGTCCGGTCTCAGCCCCTGATATCGGCCTGTCGATACTCGCTCCATGCCTGCCGTTTCCGCCCACTTCTGCCGCTTCCCGCCAGCCCGGCGCCTCCCCCGGAGGACCGGCTGATGGGCGCCGTCGTCGCCCTCGACCGCCTGCTGGACGGCCGCCAGGTCTGGCGCGGGCCGGCACGCCAGGGGCAGGCCAGCGACCATCTGGCCAGTGGCCACCCGGCGCTGGACGCGCGCCTGCCCGGCGGTGGCTGGCCAGCCAGCGGGTTGTGCGAAGTACTGCAGGCCGCACCCGGGGTCGGTGAACTGGCCCTGGTCTGGCCGGCGCTGGCAAAGCTGAGCCAGCACCCACGGCCGATCGTGCTGGTCGCCCCACCCCATCGCCCGCACGCCCCGGCATGGGCC
>NZ_QQXJ01000001.1:1701882-1735467 GCF_004348785.1 Stenotrophomonas sp. TEPEL | reverse complement strand
CACCCCATCGCCCGCACGCCCCGGCATGGGCCGCCGCCGGGCTCGACCTGGCCCAGCTGCAGATCATCCACGCCGCACCGAAGCAGGCGCTGTGGGCGGCCGAGCAGTGCCTGCGCTCTGCCGCCTGCGCCGCCGTGCTGTGCTGGCCGCAGCAGGCCGACGATCGTGCCCTGCGCCGCCTGCAGGTTGCCGCCGACAGCGGCCAGTGCCTGGGTTTCGTGTTCCGCGAGGCCCGCGCCGCCCGCAACCCCTCCCCGGCCAGCCTGCGCCTGCAGCTCGACCATGGCCAGGTACGGGTGCTGAAGTGCCGCGGCGGGCTGCCACCAGCGCAGCCGTTGCCGCTGGCCATCGCCCACTGAGGCCGCGCCATGCACTGGGCCTGCCTGTTGTTGCCGCAGCTGGCGCTGGACAGCGTGCTGCGCCTGCAGCCCGATCCACAGCGGCCACTGGTACTGCTGCAGGGGCCGGCGCAGCGTCGTGTGCTGCGCGCGGTCAGCCCTGCCGCGCGGGCAGCGGGGCTGCGCCCGGGCATGCTGCTGTCGGCCGCGCAGGTGCTGGTGCAGGACCTGCAGCTGCATGACTACGATCCCAGCGCCGAACAGCACACCCGGCAGTTGCTGGCCAGCTGGCTGTATGCCACCAGCTCGCTGGTCAGCCTCGATTTTCCGCATGCGCTGGTGCTGGAGATCGGTGCCAGCCGTGCCCTGTTCGGCGATTGGCTGACGATCGAACAACGCCTGCGCAACGGCCTGCACGACCTGGGCTTCCGCCATCGCCTGGTCGCTGCCCCCAACCCGCATGCCGCGCGCGTGCTGGCCAATGTGCACGATGGCCTTGGCATCGATGCGCAGCAGCTGCCCGCCGCACTGGCACAGCTGCCACTGGCGCGTAGTGGCCTGCCCGTTGATGCGGTGACCGTGCTGGCACGCTCCGGCCTGCGCACGCTGGGGGCGGCCTTCGACCTGCCGCGCGAAAGCCTGGCCCGCCGCTTCGCCCCGGAGGTACTGCAGCAGCTGGATGCCGTGCGCGGTTTGGGCAACGCGCCGCTGCGCTATTACCAGCCGCCGGACCGGTTCGATGCGCGCATCGAATTCGAATACGAGATCGAATCCAGCCAGGCCCTGCTGTTCCCGCTGCGACGCCTGCTGCTGGATCTGGCCGCATTCCTGTGTTCGCGCGATGGTGGCGTGCAGCGTTTCGATCTGCATTTCGAGCACGACCTGCTGCCGGCCAGCGTGCTGACCATCGGCCTGCTGGCCCCCGAACGTGATGCGGCGCTGCTGTTCGAGATCGCACGCAACCGCATGGAAGCCTTCGCCCTGCCCGCCGGCAGCCGTGCGCTGCGCCTGCAGGCCGAGCAGCTGCCGCCGTTCGTGCCGGCCGCACGTGACCTGTTCGATACCCGCCCGGCGCAGGCGATGCCATGGACCCAGCTTCGCGAGCGCCTGCGTGCCCGCCTCGGCGATGACGCCGTGCAGCCACTGGCCGTGCAGGCCGACCACCGCCCCGAACGCGCCAGCGGCACCCAGCCACCGGCCAAACCGCCGGCTTACTGGCCGCTGCGCCCCGGCTGGCTGCTGGAGACGCCACAGCCGCTGCGCGATCCGCGCCTGCGTATCGTCGCCGGGCCGGAACGGATCGAATCGGGCTGGTGGGACCAGGCCGATGCACGCCGCGACTATTACGTGGTGGAAACCGCGCAGGGCCAGCGTGGCTGGGCCTTCCGCACGCGCAATGATCCGCATGCACCGTGGATGCTGCACGGCTGGTTCGGTTGAGCCCCATGCACACCGATCTGCCCGGATACGCCGAACTGCACTGCCTGTCGGCCTTCAGCTTCCAGCGTGGCGCGTCCACCGCCGAGGAACTGTTCGCACGCGCTGCCGGCCAGGGTTACCGCGCGTTGGCCATCACCGACGAATGCTCGTTGGCCGGCATCGTGCGCGCATGGCAGGCCGCGAAGACGCACGGCGTGGCGCTGATCGTCGGTGCCGAATTCCAGGTTGAAGACGGGCCCAAGCTGGCCCTGCTGTGCACCAACCAGGCCGCTTATGCCGGGCTGTGCCAGCTGATCACCACCTGTCGCCGGCGGGCAGCCAAGGGCGGATACCGCTGCCTGCGCGAGGATCTGCAGGGACTGCCCGAGGGCCTGCTGTGCCTGTGGCTGGACCGGCAACCGGCGGCCACCGAACTGGAACTGCTGCGCCGTTGTTTTCCGCAGCGCCTGTGGCTGGCCGTGGAGCTGCACCGCGAACACGACGACACGCGCCGGCTGCAGCAGCTGCAGGCCTTCGGCGAGCGCCACCGGTTGCCGCTGGTCGCCAGTGGCGACGTGCACATGCACGTGCGCCGGCGTCGGGCCTTGCAGGACACGCTGACCGCGATCCGCCACCGCTGCAGCGTGGCCGAGGCTGGCTGGCGCCTGTTTGCCAACGGCGAGCGCCATCTGCGCCCGCGCACTGCACTGGCCCAGCTGTATCCGCCCGATCTGCTGGCAGAAACCCTGCGCATCGCCGAACGCTGCCACTTCTCCCTGGACCAGCTGAAATACACCTACCCGCGCGAACTGGTGCCCGAAGGCCACGACCCGGACAGTTGGCTGCGCGCCCTGGTCGAGAAAAATATTCCCTGGCGCTGGCCAGAGGGCATCAAGGACGCCCAGCGCAAGCAGATCGAACACGAGCTGGACCTGATCGCAAAGAAGAACTACGCCTCGTATTTCCTCACCGTACAGGACATCGTGCGCTTCGCCCGCGAGCAGAACATTCTTTGCCAGGGCCGTGGCTCAGCCGCCAATTCGACTGTGTGTTTCGTGCTGGGCGTGACCGAGATCGACCCGGCGCGCAGCAACCTGCTGTTCGAGCGCTTCATCTCCGCCGAGCGTGATGAACCACCGGACATCGACATCGACTTCGAGCACGAGCGCCGCGAGGAAGTACTGCAGTACGTATTCAACCGCTATGGCCGCGAGCGTGCCGCGTTGACGGCGGTAGCGATCAGCTACCGTGGCCGCAGCGCGATCCGCGATGTCGCCCGTGCGCTGGGCCTGCCGATGGACCAGGTCAACGAGCTGGGCGCGGCGATGGACCATTGGGGCGGCAACATCCCGTTGCCGGAAACCCTGCGTGAGCGCGGCTTCGATCCGGAAACACCGTTGATGCGCCGGTTGCTGGCATTGACCGCCGAGCTGATCGATTTTCCGCGCCATCTGTCGCAGCATCCGGGCGGCTTCGTGATTTCCGAGCATCCGCTGTCGACGCTGGTGCCGGTGGAGAACGCGGCGATGGCCGACCGCACCGTCATCCAGTGGGACAAGGACGACCTGGATGCCACCGGCCTGATGAAGGTCGACTGCCTGGCACTGGGCATGCTCACCGCCATCCGCAAATGCCTGGCGATGCTGCAGCAGCACGGCCTGCACGAAGGACGCATGGATGCGATCCCGCCCAAGGACACAAAGACCTTCGACATGATCTGCGCCGCCGATACCATCGGCGTGTTCCAGATCGAGTCGCGCGCGCAGATGGCGATGCTGCCACGCATGCAGCCGCGCACGTTCTATGACCTGGTGATCGAAGTAGCGATCGTGCGCCCCGGGCCGATCCAGGGCGACATGGTCCATCCCTACCTGGAACGTCGGCGGATCCTGCGCGAACAAGGCCCGGATGCGTTGAATGATCCGGATAATCCGCTCTACCCCCCACAGCTGGAACGCGTGTTCGCACGCACGCTGGGCGTACCGCTGTTCCAGGAACAGGTGATGCAGCTGGCGGTGGATGCAGCTGGCTACACCGCAGGGCAAGCCGACGCCCTGCGCCGTTCGATGGCCGCCTGGAAGCGTCGTGGCGGCCTGGAACCCCACCGCGAAAAGCTGCTGACGGGCATGTTGAAGAACGGCTTCAGCCGCGAATATGGCGAGCACCTGTTCGAGCAGATCAAGGGCTTCGGTGATTACGGTTTCCCGGAGAGCCATGCGGCCAGCTTTGCCCTGCTCACCTACAACAGCTGCTGGCTGAAGTGCCACCACCCGGCTGCATTCACCGCCAGCCTGATCAACAGCCAGCCACTGGGCTTCTACAGCCCCGACCAGCTGCTGCAGGATGCGCGCCGGCATGGCATCACGGTACTGCCGGTGGACGTGCGCCACAGCGACTGGGACTGCACGCTGGATTTCAGCAAGGGCGCGGCGGCAATCCGGCTCGGCCTGCGCCTGGTCGATGGCTGCAGCGAACCGGCCGCGCAGGCCATCATGCGCGAACGCGCACGGCGCCCCTTCGACGATGTCGGCGACCTCTGCCAGCGCACCGCACTGGATCGCCGCCAGCAGGGCCTGCTTGCCGATGCCGGCGCGCTGCGCGGCCTCAGCGGCCATCGCCACCGCGCACGCTGGGATATCTCCGGCGTGGAGAACCGCCTGCCGTTGTTCGACCAGGCCCGCGCCACCGCCGAAGCGCGCGTGGCCCTGCCCCTGCCCAGCGCCTGGGAAGACATGCAGGCCGATTACCGCAGCACCGGCACCACCCTCGGCCGCCATCCGATGTCGTTCCTGCGTGCGCAGCTGCGAACCCGTGGCTGCCTGGATGCCGCGCAGCTGGCCAACCATGGTCATGGCCGGCGCGTACGCATCGCCGGTCTGGTACGCATGCGCCAGCGCCCGCAGACCGCCAGTGGTGTCACCTTCCTTACCCTGGAAGATGAAACCGGCATGGTCAACGCCGTGGTCTGGCGACATCTGGCCGACCGCCAGCACCACATCCTGGTAGACACGCAGCTGATGCAGATCGACGGCCGGCTGGAACGCGTCGATGGCGTGCAGCATGTGATCGTGCAGCGCATGCACCGCCTGGACGAACTGCTGCAGGGACTGCGCAGCCACAGCCGCGACTTCCATTGACACCGTCACACGCTGAACTGGTCACGGCCGACCGGATTCCGCCATGCTGAGTTCCTGGCAGGGCAAGCCGGAGCTGGTGTTCCTCGACGACAGCGGCCGGTCCTGCTACGTGCGCCCCGGCGCCAGCGCCGCGCCCTGAGCGCGCACGGTCAGCGCATCACCGCCGCCAGGTCATCGGCCAACCGACGTTGCTGCGGCGGGCCGAGTGCCGCACAGGTGATGCGCAACCCATGCGCCGGTGCAGACACCGCAAAAACTTCACCCCCACGCACATGCCAGCCACGCGCCGCCAGCGCCAGCACCTGCGGCGTGCTGTCAGCCGGCAGTGGCAGCCACAGATTCAAGCCTTCCATCGGCATCGGTGTCGGTAGCCCGCGCGCCTGCAGCAGGGCCTGCAGACCCAGCAGCCGCTGCTGGTAGCGCTCACCGGCGGCAGCCACCTTCGCCCGTTGCTGCGCCGACTCCAATACCGAACTGGCTGCATCCTGCAGCAGATGGCTGACCCAGCCGGTGCCCGCCGCCAGGCGCAGGCGCAGGCGCACCGCGGTCTGCTCATCGCAGGCCAACCAGGCCACGCGCAGGTCCGGGCCCAATGCCTTGGACAACGAACGCAGCAGCGCCCAACGCCGACCGTCCATCGGCAGCACCGAGTGATAGCTCTGCTGCGAGAGCAGCGCGTAGTGATCGTCGATCAGCACCGCCACCTGCGGATAGCCGGCCAGCAACTGGCGCAGCGCACACGCACGCTTCGCATCCAGGCTGGCACCAGTGGGATTGTGCGCGCGCGGGGTCAGCAGCACCGCGCGTGCACCCGCATCCAACGCCTGCCGCAGTGACTCCACCTGCATGCCGTGCGCATCCACCGCCACCGGCAACGGCACGTGTCCGGCCGCACCGAGGACATTGAGGCTGCCCAGGAAACAGGGATCCTCCACCGCGATGCGGTCCCCCGGCAGCAGCCACGCCGACAGCAGGCGCTCGATGCCATCGACCGCGCCGTGGCTCAGCTCCAGCGCATAGCCCGGCGGGCAATCGGCATCCAGCGAGGCCCGTGCCAGGCGCTGCATGCGTGGATCAACCGTCTCCACGCCATACAGGCGCGGGGTCGTCGCAGCCACCCGCAGGCTGGGCAGGCAGCGCGGATCCGGATTGCCACCGGCCAGATCGTGCAGGGCCAGCCCCGGTGCACTGCCCTCGCGTGCCATCGTCGCCGGCAGGCCGCGCACCACAGTGCCGCGACGTCCCGCCGTACTGGCCAGGCCCGCCGCGTCCAGCCGCTTGTAGGCAGCGGCAACGGTATTGCGGTTGACCCCCAGTCGATCGGCCAGATCCCGCACCGGCGGCAGCACGCTGCCGGCCGCCAGATGGCCGCTTCCGATGCCCTCGCGGATGCTGTCGAAGATCGCTTCGGCGCTGTTCCCGGTGATTTTCATTTTGTCCTATGCCAAACTATCTCTTGTCCTGTGCCAGTGTATCCCACCCTGGCCACTCCGCACCGGAGGTGCCCCATGTCCCTCGCCGCCGCCGACTGGCCCGTCGCCCAGTCCGCCGAACAGATCGCCGCCAATCTCGCCACCGTGCACCAGCGCATCGCCAGCGCCTGTGCCCGCGCCGGTCGTGATCCGGCCAGCGTGCGCCTGCTACCGGTCAGCAAGACCGTCGATGAAGCACGCATCCGCATGGCCGTAGCCGCCGGTTGCCACCAGCTGGGGGAAAACAAGGTGCAGGAGGCGCAGCGCAAGGCCGAGGCCATGGCTGACCTTGGCGTGCACTGGTCGGTCATTGGCCACCTGCAGACCAACAAGGCCCGGTACGTCGCACGCTTCGCCAGCGAGTTCCAGGCGCTGGACAGCCTGCGCGTGGCCGAGGCGCTGCAGCAGCGGCTGCTGCTGGAGGACCGTACGCTGGATGTGTTCGTACAGGTCAACACCTCGGCCGAGCCCAGCAAATACGGCCTGGAACCGGCAGCGGTGGCCGACTTCGTGCAGCAGCTGCCCGCCTTCGACCGCCTGCGCGTGCGTGGCCTGATGACCCTGGCCATCTTCACCCCCGAGGTGGACCGCGTACGCGCCTGCTTCGTGCGCCTGCGCGAGCTGCGCGACCAGCTGCAGCAGACGGCGCCGGCAGGCCTGGACCTGTCGCAGCTGTCGATGGGCATGTCCGGTGATTTTGAAGTCGCCATCGAGGAAGGTGCCACCGTCGTCCGCGTTGGCCAGGCAATCTTCGGTGCACGCTCCACGCCCGACAGCTTCTACTGGCCCACCCCCGGAGCACCGGCATGAAGCGCGCCGTTGCCCTGCAGCACGTGGCCTTTGAAGATCTTGGCACCCTGCATCCGCTGCTGCTCGCGCAGGGATGGCAGGTACATACACTGCAAGCCGGCGTGGATGCACTCGATCCTGCCGAAGATGCCGATCTGCTGGTGGTACTGGGTGGCCCGATCAGCGTCAACGATGGAGCGGCCTACCCGTCTCTCGCCGACAGCATCGCGTTGCTGCAGCGTCGCCTGCAGCAACAGCGGCCGACGCTGGGCATCTGCCTGGGCGCCCAGTTGATTGCGCGCGCACTGCATGCTGTCGTTGCCCCCACCGGCGGCAAGGAAATTGGTTTCGCACCGCTGCTGCTCACCGATGAAGGCCAGCGCTCGCCTTTGCAGGCATTGCAGGGCATCCCGGTGCTGCACTGGCATGGTGAAGCCTTCGAACTGCCGCAGGGCGCACGCCGCCTCGCCAGTACGCCGGCCTGTCGCCACCAGGCCTTTGCCATCGGCCACCATGCACTCGCCCTGCAATGCCATCCCGAACTGGATGCGCGCCAGTTCGAGCGCTGGCTGATCGGCCACGCGCTGGAACTGGCCGCGGCCGGCATTGATCCCATCGACCTGCGCGCGCAGGCCCGCCGCTACGGCGGGCCTCTCGCCGCCGCGGCGACCGCGATGTTCCAACAGTGGCTGCACGACCTGCCGGAGACCTGCCCATGCACTACCGCCTGACCATCCAGCACAACGGCATCCATTGGGGCCATTTCGACTGTGATGGACCCAACGCGCTGCAACGCATCGACGCCATCGCCGCACGCCTGCCCGCCGCCGAAGGCTTCACCCTGCAACGGCAGAAGGGCATCGGTGAGGAGCGCATCCTCTCCAGCACCGCCGATGGCCTGCGCGTGCTGGCTGCGCAGATCCAGTACCGCGATTTCTGACCCTGCTGGGGATGCAGCTTACATCGCCGCAGTGCGCTGGCGGAGGCGCGACAGTAACGGGGAGTGCCAGGGGAGCACTACCCGCGCTAAGCGCTGTAGGCCTCGGCCTCGATCTCGAACAGCATTCCGTCCAACGCCAGCCGCGGCACCGGAATCAGCGTGCAGGTCGGTGCTGGGCGATTGGCCCAACGCCTGCGCACCTGTCGGGCGATGATGCCCAGGCGATCCTCATCGTGGTCGACCACCAGGATCCGCAGGCGTGCAACATCGGTCAGGTCCGCATCTGCCGACCGCAGCGCGGTCTGCAGATTGTGCAGTGCCTGCGATACCTGTTGTTCGAAGCTGGGCGACAGGTTTCCCTGCTCGTCTTCGCCCCCCTGCCCGGCAACATGGATCACACGCGCTGGCAGTCGCACCACTGCCACGTGCGAATATCCGTTGGGACTGGGATCGTACAGGCCGGGCGGATCGAACAGATCCAGCAGGCCATGGCTGAAGTCCGGGGTGGTCAGCAGGTTCATAATGCATGCCTCGTGGGGAATGCGATGCAGTCTGCAACCTCAACTGCTGTTGAGGTCAAACCAATTGCATGCAACAGAGCGGTCCAACGCACGCAACGATCGGCAGGATCAGGTCCACGCCGGATCCGCGGTGAAATCGATCGTCAGCCAGAACGTGCTGCTTCGCGCGTCCAACCGCACTGCAATCTCATCGCGCATCGCATCCACCTCACCCACCGTGCCCAGCGGCGTAGACGGCGACGTCAGGATGTGGATCTCGATGAAGCGCATCCGCCCCATCTTCGCCACATGGCTGGTGAAGCCGGCATAGCCATGCTCGGCCACGAATGCCTGCATCACCTGCTGCACGCGCTCGTCCAGGTCATCGGGCGCCACCTGCAGCACTTCACGCATGGCCTTCCACGCACTGCGCGCCGGCACCGGCAACACCGCCAGGCTGATCAACGCCAGTACGATCGAATCCAGATAGGGCACCCAGTGGTGCCACTGGCCACCATGCAGCACCAGCGCCAATACGAAGGCCAGCACCACCGCCAGGCTCATCAAGCCCCCCAGCAACCAGCCACGCACATCCAGCCACAGCAATGCCGACTGCAGCCTGCGGGCACGCTGGGCCACGAACGCGGCCATGCCCAGGTTGCTGGCACTCAGCAGCGCCGCCCACCACAGCGCCGGCCCGAACTTCACTTCGTGCCCGCCGGTGGTCAAGCCGATCACCGCGTTGGCCAGTGCATACACGCAGGCCAGCGACAGGATCACCCCGCCCAGCGCCTCGACCATCGGCTCCAGGTGCCAATAGCCGTACTGGAAGCGCGGGCTGTGCTCCCGCGCCACCAGCCGCAGCACCGACAACGACACCAGGGTCAGGGCTACGTCGACCAGGCTGTAGATGCCGTCGAACAGGATGGCCTGCGATCCCACCAGCAGGCCACCGATGAAGCCGACCGCGCTGACCGCCACGGTGACCCCGATCGAGAACTTCAGGATGCGTTGCTCGCGCGCGGTATCCATCGTCCGCCGAAGGGCCGACCGTACCGGCTCAGGCCTTCAGCACCTCCACCTTGTAGGACGGCACGTCGCCATCGCGCTCGATGATAAGGCCATGGACATCCGACTCGAAGCCCGGGAAGCGCGCGTTCTGCTCGCGGGCGATGCGCAGCGACTGGATGATCGGTTCGTCGCGGTCGCCGAAGCGCTCGCCCGGCATGATCGTCGGGATGCCCGGCGGATAAGGCACCAGCATCGTCGCAGCGATGCGGCCGCTGATCTGCTCGATGTCGACCCGCTCGATCTCGCCCTTCACCAGATGGTTGTAGGCATCGGCCGGGGTCATCACCGGCGTCGGCAGGTCCACGTACATCTCACGCATCACCTTGGCCACGGCGAACTCCTGATTGAACGCATGCAATGCGTCGCACAGGTCACGCAGGCCCCAGCCGGCATAGGCATGGGGATAGTCGGCGGCCAGCGACGGCAGCGCCTGGGTCAGCGGCGCGTTGCGGTCGTACAGTTCCTTGAACGCCATCAGCTCGGTAACCAGCGTGCTCCACTTGCCCTTGGTGATGCCCATCGAGAACAGGAACAGCACCGAGTACAGGTTGGTCTTCTCCACGGTGATGCCGCGGCCCCACAGGAACTTGCTCAGCACCGCAGCCGGGATGCCCAGCTTGCCCATGCTGCCGTCCATCGACAGCCCCGGCGTCAACAGGGTCACCTTGATCGGATCGATCAGCACATAGTCATCGACCAGATTCTCGAACCCGTGCCAATGGGCGTCGGGCTGCAGGTACCACTCCTCGCGCTTGGCGACCAGGGGCGCAGGTGTATCGCCCTTGTCCAGACTGCGCTCGACCTTTGTCGGTTGCCACACGCTGAACCACCAGTCATCGCGGCCCAGATCGTCGCGTACATGCAGCATCGCCCGGCGGAAGGCGATGGCCTCGTCATGCATTTCCTGCACCAGCGAACGCCCCGCATCCCCTTCCATCATCTTCGAGGCAACATCACACGCCGCGATCACACCGTAATGCGGGCTGGTCGAGGTATGCATCATGAACGATTCGTTGAAGCGTTCGGCGTCCAGGTCGCGGCTGGCCGAATTGCGCACGTGGATCATCGAGGCCTGCGAGAACGCGGCCAACAGCTTGTGCGTGGAATGGGTGGTGAAGATGATCGCATCCTGCTCGCGCGGCTTGCCCTTGGCCATGCCGTAGTGGTTCTCGTAGAACGGATGGAACGCGGCATAGGCGTACCAGGCCTCATCGAAATGGAGGAAGTCGACCGCGCTGCCGATCTCCTCGGCGATTTTCTCGGCGTTGTAGCACAGGCCGTCGTAGGTCGAGTTGGTCACCACCGCGATACGCGGCTTGGAACCGGCCTGGTAGGCCTGGCTGGCCAGCGGGTTGGCCGCGATGCTCTGCTGCAGGGCTTCCGGGGTGAACTGGTCCAGACTGATCGGGCCGATGATGCCGTGCGCATTGCGGCTGGGCGTGAAGTACACCGGCACCGCGCCGGTCATGATCAGCGAATGCAGCAGCGACTTGTGGCAGTTGCGGTCGACGAACACCACGTCGCCGCGGGCCACAGTGCCGTGCCACACGATCTTGTTGGCCGTCGACGTACCGTTGGTGACGAAGAAGGTATGGTCGGCGCCGAAGTTGCGCGCGGCCTCTTCCTCGGCCTCCTTGATCGGGCCGGTGTGATCCAGCAGCGAGCCCAGCTCCGGCACCGAAATCGACAGATCGCTGCGCAGCGTGTTCTCACCATAGAACTGGTGGAAGGCGCGCCCGACCGGTGACTTGGTGAACGCCACGCCACCGGCATGGCCCGGCGTATGCCAGGAATAGTTCGACTCGGCAGCGTGGTGGATCAGCGCCTTGAAGAACGGCGGCAGCAGGTTCTGCATGTAGTCTTCGGCCGCGCGCATCACCTGCCGCGAAATGAAGCTCTTGGTGTCTTCGAACAGGAAGATGAAGCCGTGGATGTACTTGAGCAGCTTGCTCGGCACCTTTTCGATGGTGCGGCGCTCGCCGTACAGGAACACCGGCAGGTTGGCGCGACGGGCGCTCTGCTCGCGCAGGAAGGCGGTCAGGCGCTGGAACTCACCATCGACCTCCTCGCTGCCGTCGATCGAGATCAGCACCGCCGAAGCGGCCACATAGGTACGGGCGCCGGCACGGGCATCGTCCAGGTTCAGGCCGCACAGCACGCGCTGATCATTGCTGCGCAGCTCTTCCACCAGCGCACGGATGAGGATGCCGCCGATGCGCGGCGAGTCGTAGTCACCGTCGATGACGATGACCGGATAATCCAGGGACTTGAAATACACGTTGATTCTCCTTGTCTGACTCAGGAACGCTGGGCGCCGGACGAAATTGCCGCCGCCTCGCGGGAACGCTGCCGCTGTTGGCGACGCTCCTCGCTGAAGAAGGGATAGAACACGGTGATGAACAGCACGAACAGGAAGGCGTACTGCACGATCGTTCCCGACGAGCCGTAGATCGCCCACAGGCAGTACACGACCGTCAGGCTGGTCAGGGTCCAGAACGCACCGGTGTGCACCAGCGTGTGCGACCGCTCCACCACGAAGTAGCAGGCCACGCACGAATAGATGTACGGCAGCAGCGTAAGCACGACCGCCGCCGACGTGATCACGTCGAACTGGGCCGAGGCGGTCTTCGAGGTGGAGGTCACCAGCACCGCCAGGGTCATCAGCACGGCCACGATCAGCACGCCCTTGACCGGCACGTCATCCTTGTTGGTCTTGCTGAAGATGCTCGGGAACAGGCCATCGTCGGAGGCCGCCTTGGCGCTCTGCGCGGTCAGCAGGATCCAGCCGCCCAGCGAACCTGCGGCGCCGATGAAGGCGCACAAGCTGACCAGCGCACCGCCCCAGCCACCGACGGCCTTGGCCGCTGCCAGTGCGAACGGCGCGTCAGACACCTGCAGCTCGCCGTTGGGCACCATGCCCATGATCACCGACGAGCTGGCGATGTAGGCGATGGCGGCCAGGAACACACCGGCCAAGGTGGCGCGGGCCACGTTCTTCTCCGGATTTTCGACCACGCCGGCCGTGACCGAGGCCGACTCGACGCCGATGAAGGCCCACAGGGTCAGTGCCGCAGCGCTGGAGATGGCACCGAAGTTCGACTCGCCGGAGACGTTGTAGGCGCCCTTGAAGATGTCGGCATCGAAGAAGAACCAGCCGAAGATGGCGATGCCCAGGATCGGCACCAGCGCGAAGCTGGTGGTGACCGTCTGCACGCGGCTGACGAACGCCGGGCCGATCACGTTGGCAAAGCTCAGCGCCCACACCAGGATCAGCACCGCGATGCAGCGCACCAGCGGCTCGGACAGGATCGGGAAGAAGTAGCTGAAGTAGCCCACCGCTGCGATCGGGATGGCCACGTTGCCGATCCAGTTGGCGAACCAGTAGATGGTGTTGGTCTGGAAGCCCATGTAGGGACCGAACCAATCGCGTGCATACGCATACGGGCCACCTGCTTTGGGCGCCAGCTTGCCGAGCTTGGCGAACACGAAGGCCAGCAGCAGCGCACCGGCCGTGGTGATCAGCCACCCCCATATCGAGGCGGTACCGATCTTGGCCAGGCTGGAGGGCAGCAGGAACACCCCTGAGCCCATCATGTTGCCGGCGACGAGGAAGGTGGCTCCGACCACCCCGATTTTCTTT
Organism: Stenotrophomonas sp. TEPEL; assembly: GCF_004348785.1. Lineage (NCBI taxonomy): Bacteria > Pseudomonadati > Pseudomonadota > Gammaproteobacteria > Lysobacterales > Lysobacteraceae > Stenotrophomonas > Stenotrophomonas sp. TEPEL. Next base: position 1,722,161 of record NZ_QQXJ01000001.1, on the reverse strand, counting down.
GCTTCTGCCATGACAATCTCCTGTACCTGGCATGGGCCCGGGAACCCGGGCGTGGGGAATGGTGATGCTGGCGTACTGCCGCTGGCGCTTACTTGATGAAGTTGTATTGCAGGCTGCCCTGCACCCGGACCGTGTCGCCGCGCGCTCCGCTCTGCTGCTGCAGGCGGCCGTACAGCAGTTCCATGCCCATCGTCCACGACGGTGCCGGGCTCCAGATCAGGTTGAACACGCCGTAGCGGCTTTGCCGGAATGCATCACTCGGCAGCGCCGCATTGCGCTCGAGTGTCAGCTGGCCGTAGATCAGGTTCGAGCGCCACAGATCAGACCAGTAATGCGTGTAGCCGACGAAGCCACCGTGCAGGTCCAGCGCATCGATGCGCCCATCGGCACCTACCACGGCGTCAAGGCCGGAACCGGTGAGATCGGCGGTATAGCGGCTCAGGCCGCGGCCACCCAGCGCGCCGAACAGCAACAGATCGCGTTCCCCCACCGAGGCCGAGCCACTGAGCTGCGCGCCACCGGCAAAAACGCGGTCACGGCGGGCATCGCCGTCGTAGGCCAGATTGCGCGCCACGACGCCCAGTTGCAGGTGGCCCCAGTCACGCTCCATGCGCGCGATAGCACTCACATCCGGCAGTCGATTGACCGCCGCCATCGCATCGCTGGCGCCGGCCAGCTCGGTGTCCGGGTCTTCGGCGGCCAGCGTCAGGGTGTTGCCCTTGCCCAGTGCAAAGCTGTGATGGATGCCGGCCACCAGCAGGTAACCGGCGCCGCCGGGTCCGGCAAAATCCAGCGTGTCGGGCAGGCTGTCCGGGTCCATGAAGCTGGAATAGCCGTAGCCCGCATAGGTGTTGCCAAGCTGGCCATAGGCATGGCGCAGGCGGAACTGATAGCCATCGCTGCTGCCGAAGAAGTCATTCTCCAGATAGAAGCGCAGGTTGCCATGGGTGGTCGGCCGCCGCGCCTCGAAGCTGAAACGCGTCTGCTTGGCGTGGATGTTGAAGTTCGAGACGTCGCGATGGTTGCCCCCCACCGGCATCGACGAGGGAATGAACTGATCGTCGTCCCCGGCGCCGCGCGAATCCGCAATCGCATCGAGCTTGGCATAGCCACCGATGCGGATCACGGTATCGGTGCCGGGAATGGCGAAGAACCCTTTCAGGTCCGGATCGGTCGGGCCGGCGGCGCTGTCCGGGCGCGAGGCCGCCGTCGACGGATCGGCCACCGATTCACGCTGCGGCAGCACGGTTGGCGCCACGCCGGGGACCTGGATCGGGTGCAGCACGTCGTTGTTCGGCGCCATCGCAGTTGCCTCCGGCCCGGCAGGCGTCGCCGGCAACGCTGCAGCGGGCGACGGGGCCGCGTTCTCCCCACGTTGTTCCAACTGGTCCAGACGCTGCTGCATGACCTGCAGCGTCTGCCGCATCGCGTCGATCTCCCGACGCAATGCCTGCGCATCGTCCTGTGCGTGCAACGGCATGGCTGCCATCGCCGCCAGACACCCCATACTCAGTACCGTAAAGCGCATTGCATCCTCCCCGGACTGGAACTTCCGCCGCGCGGCCGAGCAGCACGCGTGCGCCGCCCCGACCTCAACGAGCCGTTGCTGGAAATGCGGGTACTGCGTCGACGACCGTCTCCAGCCTGCGCAATGAAGGCAACAGGGCGATGACATTGCCCCACCTGCCTGGACAGCGCCGGAGTCGCTTCCACTGCGGCAGCGCTGCCGAAGGGGTGGCGACCGCAGCGGACTGGGTAACAAGCGCTGGGTGAGAACGTCGTGAATGGCAATGCGCGCATGCCCACTCGAGGGCATGACGTGTGCGGCATCCATAGCGCAGTGACGCTGTATTCCATGCGCCAAGGCTAGTTCGACTGTCGTTTTTGGCCTTGATTGGGATCAAGGCGAAATGCTTGATGTCAGTCACGATTCAGACGTGACATCTGTTCGTGACGTGCGCAGCCCACATCGCCTGGACTGTCGCAGAAAGCAACAGGCCCACATGTCGCCATGTGGGCCTGTCACTCGGTTCAGCAGCCGGGCGCCTCAGCGTGGGCCGAGTACCGCCTGCAGATCGTTGCCCTGCGGTAGGCCGGCACGTCGCTGCACCTGGCCCTGCGCATCCTGGAACAGGATGCCGGGCGTGCCCTGGAAGCCCATCTCCACCATCAGCACCTGGTTGGCATCCAGTTTCGCTGCGATCTCCCGGCTGATGCTGGGGAGCGGCTTGATGCCACCACGATCGAACTGATGCTCGTTCTCCAGCAGTGCCGCACTGGGATCGCGTGCGGCCATGATCGCCGCCGCCTTGGCCGGACTGTCTTCACGGATCACGCCGACCATGATGTGGCGCAACTGCACCTTTCCTGCGTCGACCCAGGGCCGTGCCGCCTCCCAGAACTTGTGGCAGTAGGGGCAATTGGCATCGCTGAAGGTGTACACCACGCGCGGCGCGTCGGCCTTGCCATCGCGCACCCAGGCACTGGCCTCCAGCTTGCTCCACATCTTGGCCGACATCGGCGCGGCAACCAGCTTCTCCAGCGTCTCGGCTGCAACTTCGTTGCCCTCGGCGTCGAACAGGCTACCCACCAGCACATGCTTGCCATCGGCGGTCACGTAAGCTGCTGCCGGCTGCTGGCCGCCAACCATGCCGGCAAAGCCGCGCAGGCCGCCCGGCGCGTCGAATTCGGAGACCACCTCAAAGCCATGCTTCTCGATGCCCTTCAGGACAGCTGGCAACTCACCCTTCCCGGCGGCTGCCGTTGCCGAAGCCGTTGCCGGTGCAGTGGCACCCTTGCCCGGCGGGGTCTGTGCCTGACTGCAGGCAGCCAGCGCCAGCATGGCCGGCAGCATCAGCGTATGCGCGATGCGCGGGGAAATCGACAACATGGAAACTCCGTAGTGGGATGCCAGCGCAGGCTACCGCAGCCGGCGCAGTTTGTGTTCAAGACCGGCCTGGGTCAGTTCGCCCAGATGCAGTTCCTGCAACCGCCCCTGCGCGTCGAAGAAAAGCGTGGAGGGGAAAGCCCGGACGTCCAGCGAGGTAGAGGCAGCCGATGACTCATCCAGCAGGACGTTGCCCAGCGAGATGTGTTCAGCGGCTAGAAAGGTCTGGACCTCGGCAAGGGTCTCGCCCTGGTTGAGGAAGACGAACTGGATATCGGCATGTTTCTGCTGGGCCGTCGCCAGTACCGGCATCTCCCGGCGACACGGGCCGCACCAGCTGGCCCACAGGTTCAGCACGAGCGGCCTGCCGTGAAACTGCTGCAGGTCAATCGCCCTGCCCTGCAGGTCGACCACCTGCAGTGTCGGCAGGGGCATCTGCTTTGCCTGCCAGTACGCGAGCCCCTGGCTTGCTCCGCCCCACAGCAGCAGCCCGGCCAGCGCACCTGCCAGCACCGGCGCCCTCAACGCGCGATGCCTGCGCAGTCGCCACAGCGCCCAGGCAAATCCAGCGCCAATCACAACGGGCAGGTGATACCCACCATCGGCAATCTGCAGCACGCTCCAGGGAGCTTCACGATAAAGGCTGAAATGCGCGGCAACAAAGGACAGCCGGCCACACAGCAGGCCAACCAGCAGCATGTCCAGCACCATCCCGGCTGCAGGTGGCCGAGCCTGGCCAGGCTCAGCACGCGACCAGACCCGCGCAATGGCCATCGCCAGCAACAGGAAGACCAGGATCAACACCACCGGCATCGGCACCGGCCCAACACTCGACATCAGCTCACCCGCTCCCGCGTGCACAGACCCGCATGGTCAAAGCGTCGTGCCCGACATGCAAGCACGACGCCCACAACAGCGTTCATCAAGCGGCGTTGCGCCCAAGCTGCGTGTCCGGTGGGGCGCGCAGCCCCCGCAGACTGCCGGCCACGGCAGGCGTCAGCGGACGATCACGGCGTTTATTGCTGACGTGGCGACGATAGTTGGCGGGCGTCATGCCGACGATGCGCAGGAAAAGCCGGCGGAATGCGCTCTGATCAGCGTAGCCCACACCCCAGGCGACTTCGTCGATGCTGGCGCCCTGCTGCAGCAGCGTCTGCGCCTTGGCCACGCGCAGTCGCTGGCAGTACTCGATGGGCCGCAGCCCGGTCGCCTTCAGGAAACGGCGTTGCAAGGTCCGCGGTTCCAGGCCGGAGATCTCACAGATCGCCCCCAGCGTCGCCCCACGTGCAGCCGTGGTATGCAGCCAACGCTGCGCCTTCAGCACGTCACGGTCACCATGGGCGAAGTTGGCACTGAATCGCTCGAGATCCTGCTGGATCGCCACTGGCACCACTATCCCCAACTGCTGTGCCACCGCGCTGGCCACGCCCTGGCCGTGCAGCCGGTACAGCAGGCGCAGACCGAGGAAGCGCCAGGCCTGGGCCCCGCCCACGGTGAGCAGATCGCCATCATCAACGAGTGCACGCTCACTGGGTGCCCAGCCGCCGACCTGCACCTGCAGCGCCGGATGCCGATTGAGGTCAGGGCCTGACACCGTGCGCCCCGTCAACAGACCCGCCCGCGCCAGCACACTGACCCCGTCACCTGCGGCGGCCAGCAGGCTGCCGCCGTCGTAGTGGGCCCGCAGCCAGTCAAGCAGGACATCCTCGGCGCGCAGCGACGCACTGGAACTGACCTGGCCCGGCAAGGCGATCACTGCGGGAATTGCCGCGTCCAGCATTTCGGCACCGGCAATGCGGTGCACGCCGGTATTGCTCGCAGGCACAATCCAGCGGGTGACCAGCACCCGCTTGCAGGGCCGTCGCTGCTGCTGCGCCAGACGATTGGCGACGTGCGCCATTTCGGCAAGCACCGATGCAGCCGACGGGTCGCCTCCGGGGTATTCAACCACCGCAACCTCGACGAATCCTTCGTTGCTGATTCCCTCCACTCCCCACCTCCTCTTCCGGTTCAGGCCGTCGAGCGGCCGGTTCAGGTTGAGGGTAGGAACTGCTTTGCCCCGGGGGCTATGAAGAAAGTTGCAAAGTGCGCTGAATGGGCGACGCAGGCAGAGCCTTGACTCTTGACCAGAGTCCAGGCAGGACTATGCACGGCAGGTCCAGAGGAGTCCGCCGTGAACATTGGTCGGTTGGCACGCCAGACCGGCGTCCCCATCGACACCGTCCGCTACTACGGCAGCTTCTGCCCACGGCGGCACACTCACCGGGTGGCTACCGCATCTTCGGTGAGCAGGATCTGCGACGCCTGTGCTTCGTCCGCCGGGCAAAGGCGCTGGGCTTCAGCCTTGACGGGATCGGTGAACTGCTTTCCCTCAGCGATCATCCTCCGCAGGACATGGGCAGCGTGCGTGACACCGCGCGGATACGACTGCAGGACATCGAACTGCGGATGGCCGAACTGCAGCGCATGCATGGCGGCCTCTCGCAACTGGTCGATGCCTGCCCCGGACATGGCGCGCTCGACCAGTGCCCGATCCTGGCCGCTGGCTGGGGAAGGTCGCTGAGCGCCTGGCGTCTGCGTCGACACATGTGCTGCCCGGCACGCGAAAACCGCATCCACGCCATCGCGCGCCATGAGTAGAAAAGTGCAACAAAGCGCTTGCCAACCCCGGGGGGCACAGCTATTATTTCGCTCCTCAGCGACGTGGGGCCATAGCTCAGCTGGGAGAGCGCCTGCATGGCATGCAGGAGGTCAGCGGTTCGATCCCGCTTGGCTCCACCATACTTTCGGCATTAGGCCGTCGAAAGGTCGCAAAGAACATTGATGAGATCTGCGTCCCCATCGTCTAGAGGCCTAGGACATCACCCTTTCACGGTGGCGACCGGGGTTCGAATCCCCGTGGGGACGCCACTCATCATGAACAACGAGGACCCGGCCGATAACCGGGTCTTTTTTGTTCACCGCCCACCGGCATTCAGGTTGTGGCGTCGGAACGCTCCTGCCCTAGTGGCGATGAACGATTCGATGAAAAAGCTCCAAAAAAGGCTTCCACAAATGTGAACAGGCCGGTATGATAGGCGGCTCGGTAACACGGGGCCATAGCTCAGCTGGGAGAGCGCCTGCATGGCATGCAGGAGGTCAGCGGTTCGATCCCGCTTGGCTCCACCACTTTCGACATTAGGCCGTCGAGAGTTCTACAACTTGAAGTTTTTCGTGCGTCCCCATCGTCTAGAGGCCTAGGACATCACCCTTTCACGGTGGCGACCGGGGTTCGAATCCCCGTGGGGACGCCAGTTTCAAAGAGGACCCTGCTCCCAGCAGGAATCCTGGTTTCATGGGGCCATAGCTCAGCTGGGAGAGCGCCTGCATGGCATGCAGGAGGTCAGCGGTTCGATCCCGCTTGGCTCCACCACTTTCGGCATTAGGCCGTCGAAAGTTCTACAACTTGAAGTTTTTCGTGCGTCCCCATCGTCTAGAGGCCTAGGACATCACCCTTTCACGGTGGCGACCGGGGTTCGAATCCCCGTGGGGACGCCAATCTTTGAAACCCCGGCTTTGGCCGGGGTTTTTCTTTGCCTGCGATTCCCTGGTGACCGCGTTTCAGAACCGGCGATACATGCCGATCGAGGCTGGCGCGGTCGGCGCAAAGCCAAACTGCGCATACAGCCGATGTGCCTCGCCATCGGCCAACAGACTCACATACGCCGACGGCGGCAGGTTGTCCTGCATCCAGTCGCTCAGACGCTGCATCACCGCCTTGCCCAGACCCTGCCCCTGCAGGCGCGGCAGCACGGCGATATCGCAGACCTGCAGGTGGCAACCACCATCGCCTATGATCCGGCCCATCGCTACCAGCTCGCTACCCTGGTAGGCACAGACACCGAAAACGGTATTGGGCAATGCCCGCGTTGCCGCCTCATGGGTCTTTGCGCTGAGCCCGGCCAGCGCACGCAGCTGGCAGTAGTCCTCAACCGTCGGCACCGCCTCGCGGAACTGGATCGTCTCTGGATCATTCATGCAACGTCTCCTGGAAGGTCGAGCTATCCTGCCGCATCCGCGTCGCAGCCGCTGCGACCCATTTTCCGGCAGAGTCCCATGTGCTATTCCGCCCTGATCCGCGCCGACTACGCCAAGCTGGTGCGCGAGTTCGGTGCCGTCCTCTCCCTGGAGGAGTTCGCCGAACTCTATGCGCATGATCCCGGCAAGAAACGGCCGAAGACGCCGAAAGCGATGGACGACGGATTTGCCGGTGCGCGCACCGAACTGGGCCGCGACATCGTGGCGAAGATCCAGCAATGGCATGCACAGGAGCGGCAGCAGCTGCAGGCCGAGCTGGAACGGCAGCTTGAGCGTCGCGACATCGCCAATGCGGCCCTGGCCACCCGGCCCACGCAGAAAGCACGCAATGACCTGCGCGTTGCCGGCAACCGCATCGAACGGGCGCAGGCGCGACTGGAGGACCTGCACCGGGAACAGCTGCTGCCACGCGACAACCGTATTTTTCCCGGCACCTATGCACCGGTGATGGTCAGCGAGCATGGCCGGCGCGTGATCAAGCCGATGCGCTATCAATGCCGGCTCCCGGACAAGCCCGCGCGCAACGATGTCCTCTACCCCGGCACCTACAATGCGCGGCGGGACAGCCTGGAAGGCTATTGGCGAGGGGCCTTCGGACTGCGCCACGGCGTGGTGGTGGTACAGGCCTTCTACGAACACGTCCCGCGCCACGCCATTGCCGGCCGCACCCTGCACAACGACGAGAAGGAACAGGACGTGGTGCTGGAGTTCCGCCCTGATCCACCACGCGACCTGTTGCTGGCCTGCCTGTGGGCGGAGTGGGAGGGCCCGGGAGGACGCCTGCTGTCGTTCGCCACCATCACCGATGGACCGTCAATCGACGTTGCCGCTGCCGGCCATGACCGGGGTGTACTGCCGATCCGCGCCGAGCATCTGGACGCCTGGCTCAACCCGGACCCGGACAACCTGGCGGCGCAGTACGCCATCCTCGACGACCGCGAGGAGATCCGTTATGTCTACGAAGAAGCCGCCTGAGCGGTCGGATCAGGCGTTGGCGCTGGAGCGCCCCACTGCGCGGACCAATGCCTTGGACAGTTCCGCCGACAGATAGGGCTTGATCAACAGCACACCCGATCGCATCGCGACCGGCAGTTGTCCGGCGGTCATGCCGGTGGCGAGCACGAACGGCACCCCGCGCGCGGCCAGCGCCGCAGCGACCGGTTCACTGGTCTCGTTGTGGGCCAACCGGTAATCCAGCAGGGCCACGTCAGGGCTGGCCTCTTCCAGCAGGCGCAGTGCCTCGGCAACGGACGCGGCAAGACCAACGACCAGAGCACCGGAATGCACCAGCTGCATCTGCAGCAGCGCCGCACTCATCTCGTCGTTCTCCACTACCAGCACCCGCAGGTCCTGCAACGCTGACATAGGCTATCGCTCCGTGCCTGTTAAGCGTTGCCAGTATAGCCAGCAGTCGGCCGATACCGACAATTTGAAGCCATTTCGACCCCGTTCGCCCGCACCTCTATGAACGCCCGCCCGGCTCGGGTACACTAGCCCGCTGCTGCCGGTGTGGCGGAATGGTATACGCAGCTGACTCAAAATCAGCCGGGGGTGACCCCATGAAGGTTCGAGTCCTTTCACCGGCACCACAAGCCTTGCAACGCGAGGCTTCCAGAAGGAATGGCGTAGTGGAGTCGTGAATCAGCCGACTCCAGCCAGTTCGCCTTCCCGCTTCCCCTCTCGATCGTCCTGTCACCGCCGCAGTTGCTGCAGCGCCGCCGTCCCGTTGGGACGCAGATAGACATCGCCGGTCCTGGTGTCCAGCAGGATGTTGAAATTCCGAAGAACTTCACTTCCGATCGTGCCATCGCCACTGGAGCCGTCTTCGTCGATGGTGAAAGACACCTTGGGCTGGTCCAGACGAATCCCCTGGATATCCGCCGAGGGAACGCGAACGTCGACCGCGCGGATCTTCCTGCCTGCGCTCCCACTGAACTGTGACGTTCCGATCTTCTTCGTAAGAACATCCTGGAGGTTGTGTCGGGAACTGTAGGAATACCCCAGGTCGATGGTCCCGTTGCTGCCGGTATCCAGAGAGAGCCACGCCTGGAGTGATGCGTTCTCCGCATGCAACGTCACTTCGACAGCAGGAATGTTGTCGATCCATCGCGTGTTCATCCTGGTGTATCCCGCCGTGCTGGGCAAAGCGCCATGCACGAACAGGGTCTTCTTGTCGTAGTCGATCTCGACAACGCTCCCCTCGAAGAATTTCCAGCCGAGAACTGCATCGAAGGGCCGATTCTGGTAGTCGATTACTGCGGCGCCCAACGTTCTGCTGGCACCGCCGAGAGCAACCGTGTTGTTCGTACTGTAGTCAACCAACGTCGTGCCGTCCGCGCCGGTGTTTTCGGATTGATCGTCGATTTTCATACCAGCCAGTTCGCTTGTAGCGACCGACACGGCCATACCGTCCGCCCCCGTGTCCACCAGGAAACGGAGGGGGCGCGAATGATTGATCGTGCCTTCGGCATATATTCGATGGTCCTTGCCCAGCTCGAACGGGATCGCGATGGTCTCCGCGGAGACGGCAGGAGCCCCACAAAGGGCAGTCACCGCGAGAAGGGCAAGAAACCGGATACGGCAGATCCTGGACATTGGCAGCTTCCGTTGGGCAAGGCATGAGTCCATGCTCCGCCTTGGATGCGCCACCGGGCCAAATGGTTTAATGCGAAGCCTGGCTTGGCCGCGATCGCGAGCCGGCGTATAACGCAAAACTCCGGCATCAAGGAAGCTGTAGACTTCGGCCCCATGGAAAACGGGCGTTAAGGATTCGAGCATGGCCGACACTGGATTGTTCCTCCTCAGCGATGTTTTCGGGCAGGAAGACGACAGCGGCCGTCTGCTGCAGGTAACCCAAGTGGTGTGTCGTTGTCTGGAATGCTCGTGCCGGTTCACCGGGCGGCCCAACGAAGGCCTGATCGATCTCCCCGGTGGCGCAATTCTCAGTTGCCCCAAGTGCCCCAATCGGCAGGCTATCAGCCTGGCCAGATTCGCAGACTTTCTGCAGAAGAAGGTTTGACGCTCGGGCGCCACGCGCTTTGGCCGGCCCTGGTTGATCAAGCGGCGATTGCGTAAGGTTCGACCAGCGCACGCAGCCTGTCCGTTCCGGTCAGCGGCTTGGCAGCAGAGGCTTCAAAATGGGCGTAGCTGTATAGGCACAATCCATAGCGCTTCAGCTCCAAAACTCGTGCTGAATCCGTACTCTCGTCACAAGATCAACCCGCTCCACCGTGCAGCATGCATTGACTCTTCGGTACACGGCCATGCCAGACACAGGTCTTTTCTACGTTCTGAACATCGACCCGATGCGCGATCAGCAGGGGAACATCCAATGCGTCATCGCCATCAGCGTCCGGTGTAACAGCTGCCAGCACGTCACTCACTCGACAGGCCCCGACCTCCAATCCATACCGGGCGGCACGCTGCTCGCTTGTGCCCAATGCGGAGGGCGCCAAGCCGTCAGCAACGCCCGCTTGGTCGAGTGCGATCACACCTTGGCCGCCAGAGCGGACTCATCAATCAGTCCGATGCCTGGGTAGGCCCTTCCCAGCCATCAAGGTACCTGGGTAGATCGTCGAGAACGTCGACCGCGCGCTGCCGACAGGGACACGGTGACTGAGCAGAGACGCGCGACCCCGGAGTTTACTGCCGTTCCAGAGCAAGCCAGCGCTGCGTTGGCGGGGCGGCCCGCGCCGCCCCATGAGCCAGCGCGCGCCGGCGCCCTACACCACCCGCAGCGTTGGAGAATGCACGCCATGGCCATGCCCTGTCCCCGCGTGCACACGGAAGCCTGCCACCGTCTGTAGGAGCTGCGAAGACTGCTCTTCCATGCTGCGCGCGGCCGCTGAAGCCTCTTCCACCAGCGCTGCATTCTGCTGCGTGCCCTGATCGATCAGATCCACCGCGTGGTTCATCTGTTGGATGTCATCGCTCTGCTGTTGCGCAGCCGCGCTGATCTCGGTCATCAGGTCGCTGACGCGACGCACGTCGGCCACGATCTCGTCCATGGTCCGGCCGGCGCTCTCGACCTGCGCCGTTCCGGCACCGACGTTGGCAACCGACGCATCGATCAGCTGCTTGATTTCCTTTGCCGCACCCGCCGAGCGCTGCGAGAGCTCGCGGATCTCGGTGGCGACCACGGCGAAACCACGTCCATGCTCACCGGCGCGCGCCGCTTCCACGGCCGCGTTCAATGCCAGGATGTTGGTCTGGAAGGCAATGCCATCGATCACACCAATGATGTCGACGATGCGACGCGAGGAAGCATTGATCACCTCCATCGTCGAGACCACTTCATGTACCACCTGGCCGCCACGTGCGGCCACATCGGCGGCGCCGCCGGCCAGTTGGCTGGCCTGGCGCGCATTGGTCGCGGTGCGCTGCACGGTCTCGGCCAGCCCCTTCATCGATACGGCGGTTTCTTCCAGAGAGGCAGCCTGCTGTTCGGTACGCTGGGAAAGGTCGTTGTTGCCTTCGGCGATCTCGCTCGCACCGACCGCAATGGTGTCTGCGGCGAACTTGATCTGACCGATGATGGCCGCCATCGCTTCGACCAGCGCGTTGACGCCGCCGCATAGCTCAGCGATCGGGCCCGTCTTGTCGGCCATGCCGATGCTCCGGGTCAGGTCGCCCTCCTTTGCCGACGCCACCACTTCGCGCGTCTGCGCTACGGCACGCTGCATGGCCTGGCTCTCATGCACCTGTGCGGTGATGTCGGTGGCGTACTTGACGACCTTGAACGGTCGCCCGCTGGCATCGAGAATCGGGTTGTACGACGCCTGGATCCACACTTCACGACCACCTTTGCCCAGCCGCCGGTACTGGCCTGCGTCGTACTCACCGGAGCCGAGCTTTTCCCAGAAGCGCCGATACTCGACGCTGCCCCGGTAGTCGGGCTCGACGAACAGCGAATGATGCTGGCCACGCACTTCTTCCAGCGTATAGCCGGTGGCGGCCAGGAAGTTCGCATTGGCCGCCAGGATGCGACCATCCATGCTGAACTCGATGACCGCCTGCGATTTGTCGATAGCCGCCAGCTGCCCCGCCGACTCGGCCGCCTGCTGCTTCTGCGCGGTGATATCGGTGGCAAACTTGACCACCTTGTACGGCCGACCGTGCTGGTCAAGCACCGGGTTGTAGGAGGCCTGGATCCAGATTTCGCGCCCCCCCTTGCCGAAGCGCCGGTACTGACCTGCATCGAACTCACCGCGGCCCAGCCGCGCCCAGAAGTCGCGGTATCCGGTACTGCGCGCGAGCTCGGGATCGACGAACAGGGAGTGATGCCTGCCCTGGATCTCATCCAGGCGATATCCCACTGCCTGCAGGAAGTTGTCATTGGCCTGCAGGATGGTGCCGTCGAGGGCGAACTCGATGACCGCCTGCACCCGGTGCAATGCGGCAACCTGGGCTTCAAGCTCGACGTGCCGCCGATGCTGCTCGGCCACCTCCGTGGCGCGGCGCTGCCTGCCCAACACCCCCTGCAGCGCGCGCAGGGGAGACCAACGGGTGAGCACTTCGGCCGGCGCCTGAGCACCTTCCATGGAGCCTGAAATAAGCATCGTCTGATCCTCGGTGTCCGGGTAGCGGTTGCGCCCCGCCGGGCGGGATGCCCGGCGGCAACTTCGATTGCCTGGGACTGCAGACGCCGGAAGGCGTCACTCGAGCGACTGGCAGAAACAGTACGGCAGCTGCAATCGTCATCAAACAGCGGCGAGGCACACGGCACGGGCCGCCCATCGGAGGCAGCCTCGGGTCCGGCGGCGGGAGCCTGCAGCGGGCTCCAGAGAAAGTAACGGCGTGACGGCCAACAACTTTAGGGAGCCAGCCCCTGATCGGCAGCGCGCCGCAGAACCCAGCGCAGCAGCATCGTTGCCAGCACCGCCGGCAGGTAGCCCAGACTGCCGCAGACGACCAGCAGGGACGGCCCCGCCAGCGGCCCGCCGCCGCCCAGGATCCAGCTGCGGGTGGCAAGGATGTACAGCGCGAACGGCACCAGCAGCAACGGTGCCAGCCGCAACAGCTGCCACCGCCATCCGTCCGGCCCGATCCAGCCAGCCAGGGCTCCCAGCACGGCACCTGCGGCTGCGATGGTGGCGATTTCATCCATGACGCGCTTCCGGAAGTCTTCCAGCCACCATTCTGGACCAGCGCCGACGGAATGGGGATGCGGCAGGCACGCAGAAGGTTGCAATGACCATCGGGACGTCCTTTGCCTGCGCGCTGCCGGCAGCATGCGCCCACTGAATGGATTTTCCCTGGGAGGCAGCATGCTTCGACGCTTGAACGCCATCATCTTCCTCAGCCTGTGCAGTGCCGGCGCATTGGCCAGCGACGCGGGCTTCCGCCCCAGCTTCCATCCCGACCAGCTGAAGGGGCCACCCGCCGGTCGCCACAACGAAGTACTGGTGCTTGGGACAGCACATCTGTCGGAACTGCCAAAGACCTTCGAGCCGGCCGTGCTGGAGCCGTTGTTGCAGCGCCTGGCACGTTGGCGCCCGGAGGCGATTGCCACCGAAAACCTGTCCGGCCTGCAGTGCGACTTCATGCGTCGCAATCCCAGCCGCTATGCCGAAAGCGTCGAAACCTACTGCTTCGACACCGACGCGGCCCGCGTCGCCACCGGCTTCGACGTGCCGAGCGCGAGCGCCGAAATGGGACGCCTGCTGTCGGCATGGCCGGCAAGCCCGACAGCCGCGCAGCGTCGACACCTGGCCGCGGTGTTCCTGGCCGCTGGCGAGCGCGGATCGGCGCAGGTGCAATGGCTGCGCCTGCCTGTGCAGGAGCGCGTCGCCGGCGACGGGCTGGATGCTGCGCTGGTAGAGATTCTCGACAAAAGCCTGACCCGCCGCAATGAAACCACCCTGGTGGCGGCCGTTCTCGCCGCCCGGCTGGGGCTGGAACGCCTGTGGGCGGTGGACGACCACACCGCCGATTCGCCCACCCCACCCGAACACGAAAAGGCGGCAGGCGAAGCGCTCATGAAGGCGTGGGACAACCCGCAGGCAAACGCACGGCGGGACGCCGACGAGCCGCTGTATGCCAACATCGGCAAGGTCGATGGCGTGCTGGACCTGTACCGCGCCTACAACCGCCCCGGCGTCGGCCTGCAGGCCTACCAGGCCGACTTCGGGGCTGCGCTGGTCGAACCCTCACCCCAGGGCTTTGGCCGCAACTATGTGGGCTACTGGGAAATCCGCAATCTGCGCATGGTCGCCAACATCCGCGAAGTGCTGGGCCAGCGCCCGGGAACGCGCCTGCTGGCCATCGTTGGCGCTTCGCACAAAGGCTACTACGAGGCCTACCTCAACATGATGCACGACGTGCAGCTGGTGGATGCCGAAGAGGTGCTGCGCTGAGGCCCTGCGGCGCGCACCAGCGCAGTGCGGGCACGTTCCTGCTGGTGGATCCGGCTGCGCTGTAACCGTCCGCAGCCTGCCCCGCGCTGGGTGAAGGTCACGGGCGTTGCCGCGCATCACGACACGCGGCGCGCCAGAGCACCAGGCTGGTGGCGACGATGCAGCCGAGGGTGACCAGCAGCATCAGCGCCACGCCCCACTGCACCACGGGGACCAGCATCCGGGCCTGCTGGTCGTTGCGCAGCTGCTCCAGCCGGAGCCAGCCGGAAAGAGCCAGGGACCAGCCGACAATGGCCGGCGCATAGGCACGGACTGCACTCAGGTTCCAGGACGTCATGTTGTTTTCCTGCAAAGGTGGGGCGTTGGCGCAGTATTCGCCGCGCCCCTCTCACAGGTTGAGATCAGCCGTCGCTGAGGTCGCCGCCGTCCGCCGGCGCGCCCCCGGGCAGTTCGCCGGTTTCGCCCTGCACCTGCACATTGTTGCGGCCCATCGCCTTGGCCCGGTAGCACTGGGCATCGGCGGCGGCGACGGCCTGGTCCACGCTCATGCCGGCGGCAAGCGGTGCGATGCCGATGCTGGCGCCGATCCGCAGCTGGTGCTGGTCCCAGGGAATGGACAGGTTGGCCAGGGTATGCAGCAGCTCGCCGCCGATGCGCGCCGCTCGCCGCGGGCTGCACCCGGACAGGATCACCGCGAATTCGTCACCGCCCAGGCGCGCCACCACATCCGAGTCGCGTACACCATGGCGCAATACGCTGGCCACGGCCCACAGCACGGCGTCGCCGGCCAGATGACCAAAGGTATCGTTGACCGGCTTGAACCGGTCCAGATCGATGTACATCAGTGACGCCGCCTGCCCGGTCCGCTCGACCCGGGTGATCGCCTGCTGCAGATGCACTTCGAAGCCGCGGCGATTGCCCAGTTCGGTCAGCGGGTCCATCTCCGCCAGGTGCCGTGCCTCGCGCTCGCGTGCACGCTGCTGGGTGTCATCGCGCAGGACCCACACCGCGCCCCGCACCTGGCCCTCGTCGTCGCGAAGCCAGGCCCGGGTCAGGTCAACCGGCACCACGGCGGTGCCCATCTGCAGCAGCAGATCGGCATGCAAATCCACGGCGTTGCTTTCCGGATCCAGCAGCACGCTGACGTCGAGCTGCGATTGCGGTGCGTATTCGGTGGTCAACGACAGCACGTCCTGCACCAGATGCCCGGCCAGCGACAGCGCTCCATCGCCGGCAAGCATGCGCACGGCGGCCGCGTTGGCATATTCGATGTGGCCATCCAGGGTCACGCTGAGTACCAGGTCGGCAACCGCATCCAGGGTGATGCGGCTGCGCTGCTCGCTTTCGAACAGGCGCTGCTCGCTGCTGCGCTGGGCGCTGACATCCTGGATCTGCGACACGAAATGCAACGGTTCACCGCGCTCATTGCGTACCAGCGATACCGACAGCCGTGCCCAGATGGTGTTGCCCTCACGGCCCAGGTAGCGCTTTTCAAGGTGATAGTGCGTGCGTCGCCCCGCCAACAGGTCCTGCATCAGGGCCAGGTCGGTCTGCAGATCGGCCGGATGGGTCAACCGCTGGAAATCGACCTGCAGCAGTTCCTCCCGCGTGTAGCCGAGAATGCGGCACAGCGCCTCGTTGACATCCAGCCAGCGCCCTTCCAGCGACACCAGCGCCATGCCCAGTGCCGCCGAGGTGAACGCACCAGCGAACTTTTCCGCCGCAAGACGAGCCTCGGCGCGCGCCTGCAGGATCTCGGTGATGTCGATGGCCATGCCGACATAACCGATGCGCTCGCCATGGGCGCCATCCATGCGGCTGATTGACAGGCGTACCTGGCGGCGCTGGCCGTCCTTGCGCAGCAGTGTCCACTGCCGCGAATACGTCTGGCCGTCGGCACGTGCACTGAGTGCCTCGAACACACCCGGAACCTGGCCGTCGGCGGTCGCCAGCGGTCGCAGCCACGCCTGCAGTTCGACCGGGTCGTGGAAGGCATCCAGGCGGCGCCCGCCCACTACTTCAGCGGCGGTGTAGCCGAGCAGACGCTGCGCGCCGGTATTGAAAATGGTGATGATGCCATCGGTGTCGGTCGCGATCACCGCCACTTCGTCGGAAGCATCCACCACCGCCTGCAGGCGCTGCCGCATTTCGGCCGCGTCCTGGCGCGCCTGCTGCAGTTCGGTGACGTCGGCATGGGCGCCGGCCATCCACAGAGGCCTGCCCTGCCCGTCCCATTCGAATACCCGTCCGCGATCGTGGATCCAGATCCATTCGCCATTCTTGTGGCGCATCCGCAACAGGCAGACATAGTGGTCGGTGCGGCCATCGAAGTGGTCCTGCAGGGCCGCATCGGACAGCGCCAGATCATCCGGATGGACCAGCGCGATGAAGGTCTTCTGGCAGATCGGTTCAAGTTCGTCCAACCGGTAGCCGACGATCTCGGCCCACCGTTCGTTGACCCGCATCTGCCCGCTCTGGACGTTCCATTCCCAGGTGCCGGCCGCGGTGCCCTCGATGATCATCGCCAGGCGACGGCGCTCTTCGGCCAGTTCCTGCAGCCGGCGCTCCAGCAGTGCGTTGCCGCTGTTGCCCTGATCGGCCATCAGCCGCCTCCCCTGCCGACGCAGCCGCCCGCAGGCCGTGGCAAGGAGCCACAGCGGTCTCGGAACAGGGCGGATGGTGCTGACGGCATGGCCTCCCCAGCGACAGCAGGGGCCCAAGCGCCCCTTCCGGCGCAAGTGTGCGCATTGCCGGGGAACATCGACAAGTCCCCCGCCCGGATCGCGCCGGGAGGGGGACGGCGGAATCAGCTGCGCTTGGCCCGGGCGAACGCCTCGGCCAGGGCATTGTTGGCTGGCGGCGCGGCCGGTGCCGGGCGCCCGCCATTGCCCGGGTTGCGCCCCTGGCCACGTCCCTGCCCGGGGTTGCCGGCGTCGCGGCGCAGCGCCTGCCCCTGGCTGCGTTCATCTCGGCTGCCCGGGCGGCTGGTGGCCTGGCCGGGCGTGTCGTCGAGACGACGGGTCAGGGCGATGCGCTTGCGCGGCACATCCACCTCCAGCACCTTCACCTTGACGATGTCACCGGCCTTGACCACATCACGCGGATCCTTCACGTAGGTATCAGACAGCGCCGAGATGTGGACCAGGCCGTCCTGGTGCACGCCGATATCGACGAACGCACCGAACGCGGCCACGTTGCTGACCACGCCTTCCAGCACCATGCCCTCGCGCAGGTCCTTGATGTCCTCCACGCCATCGGCGAAACGGGCCGCTTTGAATTCCGGGCGCGGATCACGGCCCGGCTTCTCCAGCTCCTTGAGGATGTCGCGCACGGTCGGCACACCGAATGTCTCGTCGGTGAACTGCTCGGCCTTCAAGCCGCGCAGGAAACTGCTGTCGCCGATCAGCGCCTTGATCGGGCGCGCGGTGCTGGCCACGATGCGCTCGACCACGGGATAGGCTTCCGGATGCACCGACGATGCATCCAACGGCTCATCACCATCGGCGATACGCAGGAAACCTGCGCATTGCTCGAATGTCTTCTCGCCAAGGCGCGGCACCTTCAGCAGGTCCTTGCGACGCTTGAACGGACCGTTGTCATCGCGGTGGCGCACGATGTTCCCGGCTACTGTCGACGACAGGCCCGAGACGCGCGACAGCAGTGCAGCCGACGCCGTGTTGACGTACACGCCGACGGCATTCACGCAGTCCTCCACGCGCGCATCCAGCGCACGCGCCAGGCGGTACTGATCCACGTCGTGCTGGTACTGCCCCACGCCGATTGCCTTCGGCTCGATCTTCACCAGTTCGGCCAGCGGGTCCTGCAGGCGACGCGCGATCGATACCGCACCACGGATCGACACGTCCAGGTCCGGGAACTCCTTGGCCGCCGTTTCCGATGCCGAATACACCGAAGCTCCGGCTTCACTGACCACGATCTTCTGCGGCGCGTTGTCGCCCAGCGCCTTGATGGCTTCACCTGCCAGCTTGTCGGTCTCGCGGCTGGCGGTACCGTTGCCGATCGCGATCAGCTGCACGTTGTGCTTGGCACACAGCTGCTTGATCGTCTGCAGCGACTGCTCCCACTGCCGGCGGGGTTCGTGCGGGTAGATGGTGTCGGTGGCGACCAGCTTGCCGGTGGCGTCGACCACGGCAATCTTGCAGCCGGTGCGGATGCCCGGGTCCAGGCCCAGCACGCTTTTCGGGCCGGCCGGTGCGGCCAGCAGCAGATCCTTGAGGTTGTCACCGAACACCGCGATGGCTTCGGCCTCGGCTTTCTCACGGGCCTGGTTGAACAGGTCCAGCAGCAGGTGCATGTGCAGCTTGGCCCGCCAGGTCAGGCGGCAGGCGTCCAGCAGCCAGCGATCAGCGGGGCGCCCCGCATCGCGGATACCGGCGTTGTGCGCCACGCGCCCTTCGGCATACTGATGTCCGGCCTCGGCATCCTTGCCTGGGTCCAGCTCCAGGAACAGGATCTCCTCGCGGCGCGCACGGAACAACGCCAACAACCGGTGCGAGGGAATCTTCGCCAACGACTCGGCGTGCTCGAAATAATCGCGGTACTTGGCGCCCTCGGTTTCCTTGCCCTCGGCAACGCGGGCACGGATCACGCCCTGCTCGCTCAACCAGCTGCGCAGTTCGCCAACCAGCGTGGCGTCCTCGCCCCAGCGCTCCATCAGGATCGCGCGGGCACCTTCCAGCGCGGCCTTGGTGTCGGCTACGCCCTTGTCGGCATCGACGAACGTGGCGGCAAAGACCTGCGGGTCCTGTGTCGGGTCGCCCAACAGGCCGTCGGCCAACGGCTCCAGTCCTGCTTCGCGGGCGATCTGCGCGCGGGTGCGACGCTTGGGCTTGTACGGCAGGTACAGATCTTCCAGCCGGCTCTTGGTGTCTGCGGCGAGGATCTCGTTGCGCAGCTCATCACTGAGCTTGCCCTGCTCACCGATGCTGGCCAGCACCGCCGCACGGCGGTCTTCCAGTTCACGCAGGTAGGTCAGGCGGGTTTCCAGGTTGCGCAGCTGGGTGTCGTCCAGGCCGCCGGTGACTTCCTTGCGGTAGCGGGCGATGAACGGAACGCTGGCGCCTTCATCGAGAAGGCCGACAGCGGCGCTGACCTGGGCGGTCTGGGCACCGATCTCATCGGCGATGGTCTGGGCGATCTGCTGGGCGAGCTGGCGCTGGGCGTGCTTGGCGTCGTGCATTGTTTCCGGCCTGGGCCGCATTGCGGGAAAGGCCCATTCTTGCAATGCGCGGGCGGCAGGGACAAGGCGTTGACAGCGCGGCGGTTCAGGCGGTGGGTCCGGATCGGACGCCGGCATCCTGGCAAAAGGGGCTCGGACTGGCCCCGGGGCTGGGATGCCGGCGCGGACGCGCGATGGTGGAGCGCGTCCTGCCGCGTACTGCGAAGGTCAGCGGTAGTGGCGGGCGGCACGCTGCATGACGATGTCGTCACGCAGGCTCTCCAGCGCCATCAGGCGGACCTTGCCGACACCCTGCAGTTCCATGAACCGCTCCGTGTAGAACTCCGGCCCCAGCGCGGTATCGGCGCGGGATTTGCTGAAGCCGTAGGGCACCACGCCCTTCTCGCCATCCTTGCTACCACCGACATAAAGAACGATTGCCATGTGATGTCTTCCTCCAAATTGCTACTGCGTACTGCACACGATGAGCGGTACTTGTTGGCTCATCGGAATAGAGCTTACCGCGACCAAGCTGACTGGAACGTCACGAAGACTAATGACGATCGGTTGCATGCAGATGACTGCGGGATCGCTGCAGAATGCTTACGGATCTTTAACTTCCGGCTAACGAATACGCGGGTTTCAGCCAACGGCGCAGCCCCTCGTGGGTGCGTGGGTTGGTCGCGGAATGCAAAAGCCGCAGGTGGGTCGGCCGGGTTGGGTTCGCGGGGGACGCGGTGAATCCGTCCCTGGAGGCTTGTCCGCGGCATCCATGCCGCGG
>NZ_QQXJ01000001.1:1594648-1701782 GCF_004348785.1 Stenotrophomonas sp. TEPEL | reverse complement strand
GCATCCATGCCGCGGACACCCCCGCGAACCCAGCCCNACCGCCCTCTGACAGATTTCTGCGGTCTGCCACCCACGGAAAAGAAAAAGAANATCAAAAGCAAAAGCGGCCTGGCCGGCCGTTTCCTGTAGAGCCGAGCCCATGCTCGGCTCTACACGAGCAAGCGCAGCGCGCGACCCCGCTTCTGCTGTTCTTTTTCTTTGTCCGTGGGTGGACGCGCCGAGAAACTGTCAGGGGGTCGGGCAGGTGGGTTGCGCAGGGGCGTGAGCCGCATGGATGCGGCGACCGAGCTTACAAGGACGTACTTGCAGCGGCCCCTGCGCAACCCACCTGCCCGGCCCGATCACATGAATCGCATTTCGCGACCCACCCACGAGGGGCTGCGCCGTTGGCTGGAATCTATGGCCACCAGCCGTGCCCGAACCGCGCGTAATGATCGGCCGCACGCTCGAACGGATTACGCGCACTGACACCACCACACAGCAGATACACCGGCAGATACAGCGGCCCCAGCACCAGATACTGGTACACGTGAGCACGCTCATGGTCTTCCAGCCGGATCAAGGGCTCCACGCCCCACCCCGCCTGATGCGCGTAGGTACGGCAGCACATGCCCAGGTCGTGGCCGGTGTGCAGGATCACGTTGCCCAGGGTGATCGCTCCGCCCGGGCCCCAGGGCCAGTGGTCGAACACCACCGCGCAATCGCGTCGGCTCCAGCGCATCTTCGCCCCCCCCAGCAACCCGGCCAGACCGCCCAGCAGACCGATCAGGGTATTGGGCGCGGTCCACAGCGCGCCCAGCAGCTGCAGCGCGCGCAGCCAGATCGGCCAGGGACGGGACGCGGTGTTCAATCCGCCTCGTTGGGGATCAGCAGCCACAGCAGCAGGTAGACCAGGATGCCGGGAAAGGCGGCCGACGCCAGCGAGACCACCACGTACAGCACCCGTACCAGGGTGGGGTTCCAGCCGAAACGATGGGCGATGCCGCCCATCACCCCGGCAATCATGCGGTCGTTCAGCGAGCGCGACAGGGTGCGCGGCACAGCGTTCATGGCGAGGTCTCCCGGCTGACTGGCTGTTGCCACTGTAGCGCCTGCAATGTCTACGGCGTGCGTTGGCGCAAGGCCTGCAGGCGGGCGCCGAACCACGCCGCGGAGGTCTGTTCGGGCTGGCCGGGGCAGCGGATCCGGTACGCCTTGCCACTCATGCTGCTCTGGCTCGCCGCACGTTCGATGAACTGCTCGGCAGTGTCGACCAAGTCCTTTTTCAGCAGGTAGTCGTACTTGCGCTGAAGGTGGGAACGCGCATCGGCCGGACCGTACCAGCTGCCGTTTCGCTGGAACTGGCACTGGGAGCCATCCAGGCTTCCGATCAACTGCGCGATCTCGCGGCGCGCATCGGCGCTCGGCGCAGCACCGGCGAGGCCCGGCGCAAGGGCCAGGGCAAGCGCGAGCAGAGGGGAATGTTTCATGGCGTGCGTTCCTTCAGCCAGTTGTCGATGGTCGCCGGCACTTCGCGCTGCGCGCGGCCGGAGACGTAGATGCCGATATGCCCACCGCGGAAACTGGATTCGGTGTAGTCCTGCGTGCCCAGCCGGCCACGCATCGCGCGTGATGCATCCGGTGGCACCAGGTGATCCTGTTCGGCGTAGATGTTCAGCACCGGCAGGGTCACCTGCGACAGATCCACCGCCTCTTCGCCGATGCGCACGGTGCCGTTGACCAGGCCGTTGCCCTGGTAGAACTGCTTGATGAACTCGCGGAAGGCTTCACCCGCGAGGTCCGGCGAGTCGAAGATCCACTTTTCCATGCGCAGGAAATCCTCCAGCGCGGCCTTGTCATCGAGGATGTCGAGCAGGCCCACGTACTTCTGCACGTTCAGGCGGAATGGCTTGAGCATCAGGTAGCTGGCATTCATCAGATCGGCCGGGATGTTGCCCAGCGTATCCACCAGCAGATCCACATCCACCTGCTGCGCCCAGTGCGACAGCATGTTGTCGGTGGTCTGGAAGTCGACCGGGGTGACCATGGTGATCAGGTTGCCGAGCTTCTGCCGCCGCAGTGCGGCGTAGCACAGGGCGAACACGCCGCCCTGGCAGATGCCCAGCATGTCGACCGGGCCTCCACTGCGTGCGCGCAGCGCATCCACCGCGCCATCGATGTAGCGCAGCAGATAGTCCTCAAGCGTCTGGTAGCGTTCGGAACGGTCCGGATAACCCCAGTCCAGCACATAGACGTCCTGGCCCAATGCCAGCAGCTTCTGCACCAGCGACCGATCGGCCTGCAGGTCCACCATGTACGGGCGGTTGACCAGTGCGTACACGATCAGCAGCGGTGTGCGAAGCACCGGCGCGTTTTCGCCGACGAAGCGATACAGCACCACCTTGCCATCGCGCCAGACTTCCTCGCGGGCGGTGGCGCCATAGTCGACATCCTCGACCTGCGGCAACAGCTTCAACCCTTCCATCAGCTTGCGCTGCATGGCCAGGGTCTCCTGCATCAGGTCATCGGCATTGAAGCCCAGCGGTCCTTTCATGGCTTACGACTTCCGCGTGGTCGCGCGGGTGGTGGCCTTCTTCGCTGGCGCTTTTTTCGCAGCAGCTTTCTTCGCAGCAGGCTTCTTCGCTGCAGCCTTCTTCGCTGCTGGCTTGCGCGCGACGGGCTTGACCCTGGCAGGCGCTGGCTGGGCCACCGGATCGACGGCATCGGTACCGGCAAGCGCCGCCACCTGTGCCTGCACCCGGCGCAGGCTGCGCTCGAGCTCGGCAATGCGACGGTGGGCGGCATCCATCTCGCTGCGGGTGGGCAGGCCGATGCGTTCACTCATCTGTTCAACCTCGCGCTGCAGGCCTGCGCGCAGGCGCATCTGTGCGTTGCCCAGCGAGGCATACACCTGCTGGAACGGCTCGGACATGGCGACCTTGGCGTAGGCCTCCTCGGCGACTTCAATCCACAGATCGAACATCGCCCGGGCGCTGGTCAGCTGGCTGCCGGGCTGCTCGTGTTCGGCCAGTCGCTGCTCGAACAGGTCGAACGCCTCTTCCAGCGCCTGCTTGATCTGCTCGACATAGGCCTGCGAATGCTGCTGGTACTCCTCCTGCGCGCGCAGCAGGGCCTGCCACCGCGCCTGGTGCTCGCGGCCGGGCCCGAACGCCGGGCTCTGCAGCCAAGGGCCAGCCAGCGTCTGCAACTGCTGGAACCACGCCGTGAACTCGGGCGGAGCAGCGTCCACATGGGTGCTGCCGCGGGCCCCCTGCAGCATCCACTGCAGCATGCCGTCGCCCTGCCCCTTCACCGCTTCACGCCAGGCCTGGGCGACCTCGGCACTGCTGGCATCGCGGCCGGCAAAGCGTGCAGCGACTTCCTGCATGGTGCCGTACCAGCTGCCAGACTGCTCGCGGAACCGCCGCACTGCCTCTTCGGGCGCAGCAGCACCGGTCCCGGGCAGCAGTTGGCCCCACCAGTCGAACAGGCGCTTCCAGCTGCCCGGGTCGTCGCCCGCCGGGGTTCCCGGCACGGCTGCATGGCGCAAGGCATCACCCCAGGCGCCGAAGTACTGGCGGGCCAGATTTTCGAAATCGCTGCTGCCGGCGTCGTTGGCCGAGCTGGTCATCGCGCTCCTCCGCAGGGCTGGGTCATGGCTTGGGAATGCGCAGGGTCTTGCTGATCATCAGCGACCCGGACAACGCGAACAGCAGCACCAACGGATGCAGCTGCCAAGGGCCAATCTGCCACTGGCCCAGCCACAGGTCGTGGCCGATGGCATCGGTGCCGGCGGCGATCGCCAGCACGATCACCAGCGCCAGGCTGGTGGGAATCGGCGTTCCCTCGAAGTACTTCACCTTGCCTTCGTCACCGCTCATCGCCTCGGCGGTTACGTTGTAACGGGCCAGGCGGCTGACGCCGCAGCAGACGAAGTAGCTCAGCACCAGCCAGTCCCAGCCCCCCTGCATGCCACAGGCATAGGCCAGCGCTGCGGGTGCGACCCCGAAGGAAATGACATCCGACAGCGAGTCGAGCTCGCGGCCCAGGGTCGAACTGGATTTGCGCCAGCGCGCGATGCGGCCGTCCAGTGCGTCGAAAATGAAAGCCAGCGGGATCAGCGCCATGCCGAACAGCAGGTAGCCGCGCTCGCCATCCTGCAGGAAACGCATCGCGGCAAACACCGCGCCGGTGCCGCAGAAAGCGTTGGCCAGGGTGAACCAGTCCGCCAGATGGAACTCGCGCAGCATCGAGAAGTGACGTTTCATGAAGTCTCACGGGGCATCAAGGCCCACAGGGTACCGCGAGCGCCGCCACCGGCAACAGCGTGGCCTGCCCCCGTCCTTCACCCGTCACTCACCGATCCTCACCAGCGGTGAATTTTTCGCCACCCATCTTGACAGCCTAGGGGGGTGGCGCCTGTCAGCGCTTATCCACAAAGTTGCCCACGCGTAATCCACACCCCCTGTGGACAACTGGTTCTCACCGACTGCGACGCTGGACATTTCCTCATCACCACAAGCCGGGGTTTCCCTACTTCCCAAGCCGATCCGCCAGCGCTATGGTCTGCGGCGGACCCGCCGCCGCCACGTTCGACTCCTTACCGACGGACGATGCTGATGCTGGATGCACGCACCCTGGCCGCGCAGTTGCGCCGGCCGAACCTGGCCCCGGTACTGGATGAACTGGCACGGGTGCTGCATCGCGGCGGCGGCTATGCCTGGCCTTCGGCGAGGCTGGATTCATGCGCAGCCTGCCCTTTGCCGGGGACGTTGAGCTGCATGAGCTGGACGCAGTGGAGCTGGCGCTGCTGGTGTCCGGCTTCACCGTCACGGCATGGCGCTCGCATCGCGAATGCACGACCGGTAATGACGGCCAGCGGCGGGAAAAGCACTTCCACCTGCTGCTGGCACATCGGCGCTGAAGCTCTCCCCGCCGGGCATGGCCCGGCGCTACCGAGGCTGCGCCGGATGGGTAGCGCCGGACCATGTCCGGCGAGCGCAGCGGCCTCCGGTACGCCGGATGGTAGCGCCGGACCATGTCCGGCGAGCGCAGCGGCCTCCGGAATGCCTCACAGCCGGCTGAAGGACCAGCTCTGCATGCGCCCATCCCGGTAAGGCATCACTCCGTGGAACGGGCGCGGATCGGCATCGAACACCAGCGGCAGGAAGTTGCGGTCGCCCTCCCACATCGGCAGCTGGTCGAGCTTGTCCACGTCCACCCACTCCAGGGTGCCCTCGTGATTGCCGCCGTGCGGGGCACCCTCGAAGCTGTCGATGACGAACACGAAACCGAACCAGTCCTCACCATGCTTGCCGAAACCCGGCCAGCTGATGGTGCCGCGCAGGCGCATGGCCGTGCAGTCGATACCGGCTTCCTCGGCGATTTCCCGGCGCATGCCGGCGGCAACGTCCTCGGTCGGCTCGACCTTGCCGCCCAGGCCGTTGTACTTGCCCAGGTGGTGGTCGCCCGGCCGGGTATTGCGGTGGATCATCAGCACCTGGCGGCGATCGGGCGAGAGCACATAGCCCAGGGTGGCGACGATCGGGGTATACGGCATGTGCGAATCCGGCGGCGGGTCAGCCGTGGATTATGGCCGATCAACGCACCAGCGACAGGCGACGGTCGCCGGCACCCACGGTGTTGCCGTCTGGATCACGGTGCAGAGTGGCCACGCCATGGCCGCGTTCGGCCAGGTATTCCAGCCATTTGCCAAGGAAGGTGTTCATCCGCATGCGATGGCTGATCAGCTCGGCCGGCGGTGGGTACAGGCCCATCGTGTCCTGCCAGCGGCGGCCGACGTAGCAGTGGGTGGTCTCGGCCTGGCGCGCGTCCCGGTACAGGCGGACGAAGGCCGATGGGTCCGGTTCACCGGTCACGGGGTCGGCCAGGTCGTAGGTCAGGCGCAGCTCGACCGTGTAGCGGTGGCACTCGATCACGTCCAGGCGAACATCCAGGCCATCGCCCACCGAAGAGACGTAGCTTCCCGCCACCAGCTCGGCCGGCGCGAACAGGCGCACCAGATGACGATAGTTCTCTGCGTACAGCCCCATGAGCCAGCTCAGCCGGCTCAGGCGGGGAATGCGCTCGGTACGGGGCAATGCTCGGGCCATGGGCTGATCCTACACGTTGGCCCTTCAACGTGGGGACTGATCGCCCCCGGCCAAAGGGGCCCTGTATCGACCAACGGTCGATACCCACCACGCAGGCAGGCCACGGTCAATACAGCTCGCGCTGCAGCCCCAGCGTACCGAGTACCTTGCTGGAGATCTCCTCGATCGAGGTATGGGTGGTGCTGAGGGTCGGGATGCGTTCCATCTGGAACATGACCTCCGCCGCAGCCACCTCGCGCTTGCAGGTGTCCAGGTTGGCGTAGCGCGAATTGGGCCGGCGCTCCTGGCGGATCTGCTGCAGGCGGTCCGGGTCGATGGTCAGGCCGAACAGCTTGCGCCGGTAGTTGCGCAGGCGCGGCGGCAGGCGGTCGCTCTCCAGATCCTCGTCGGTCAACGGGTAGTTGGCCGCGCGCACCCCGTAATGCAGGGCCAGGTAGATGCAGGTAGGCGTCTTGCCCGCCCGCGACACCGCCACCAGGATCACGTCGGCATCGTCGTAGTTCACCGCGATGCCATCGTCGTGGGTCAGCGCGAAGTTCATCGCGTTGATGCGCCGGTGGTAGGTATCGAAGTCGACCATGCCGTGGGCCTGGCCGACCCGGTTCAGGCGCGAGCTGGACAGTTCGCGCTCCAGCGGCTCGATGAACGGGGCGAACACATCCAGCATCAGCGCCCCGCTTTCGGCCAGGATCAGGCTCAGGCTCTGGTCCACGCAGGAGTTCACCACGATCGGCCGGACCTGGTAGCGCTCCCCCGCCGCCTGGATCCGGGCACAGGCTTCGCGGGCTTTTTCGGGGTCATCGACAAATGACATCCGGTCGGTAATGAAGCTGAACCCGGAGAACTGGGTCAGCAGGCTATGCCCAATGGTTTCAGCGGTGATACCGGTTCCATCGGAAACGTAGAACACCGGACGGATGGTCGACATGCGCGCATTTACCCCCTACGAAGCCTAAAAGGGCCGCCAACACAAGCTTGTGCCGACGGTGGTCTGCCCGGCATCATATCGGCTTCTTCCTACGGACGCGGCCATCAAAGCCCGCCTCGGGCGATGGCCAAACGGAGCATCGCGCTTGAACGAGAACATCCTGTGGTTGCACGAACTGCGTCTGGCCGACCTGGCCCGCGTAGGCGGCAAGAATTCCTCGCTGGGCGAGATGATCGGCAACCTTGCCGGTCTGGGCGTCTCCGTTCCGGGAGGCTACGCGACCACGTCTGAAGCCTTCAAGGACTTCATCGCGCACAACGACCTGTCCAAGCGCATCTTCGACAAGCTGGCCACGCTGGACGTCGAGGACGTCAACGCGCTGACCGCAGCCGGCAAGGAAATCCGCGGCTGGGTGATCGATGCACCGCTGCAGCCGCAGCTGGACCAGGACATCCGCAGCGCCTACGCCAAGCTGAGCGCCGACAACGGCGGCGGCGACGTGGCCGTGGCCGTGCGCTCCTCGGCCACCGCCGAAGATCTGCCCGATGCCTCCTTCGCCGGCCAGCAGGAAACCTTCCTCAACGTCACCGGTGCCGACGATGTCGTGCACAAGGTCAAGGAAGTGTTCGCCTCGCTGTACAACGACCGTGCCATCGCTTACCGCGTGCACCATGGCTTCAAGCACGAGGATGTGTTCCTGTCCGCAGGCGTGCAGCTGATGGTGCGTTCGGGCGTGGGCGCGTCCGGCGTGCTGTTCACCCTGGACACCGAATCCGGCTTCCGCGACGTGGTGTTCGTCACCTCCTCGTTCGGCCTGGGCGAAATGGTCGTGCAGGGCGCGGTCAACCCCGACGAGTTCTACGTCTACAAGCCCACCCTGCAGGCCGGCAAGCCGGCGATCCTGCGCCGCTCGCTCGGCAGCAAGGCGATCCGCATGGTGTATTCGGATGTCCCTGGCGAGCGCGTCAGGATCGAGGACACCCCGGCCGAACTGCGCAGCACCTTCTCGATCAACGATGAAGACGTGGCCGAACTGTCGCGCCAGGCGCTGACCATCGAAAAGCACTACGGCCGCCCGATGGACATCGAGTGGGCCAAGGACGGTGTCAGCGGCAAGCTGTTCATCGTGCAGGCCCGCCCGGAGACCGTGAAGTCGCGCAGCCATGCCACCCAGATCGAGCGTTTCGCGCTGACCGAAAAGGGCGGCAACGTTCTGGCCGAAGGCCGCGCCGTGGGCGCCAAGATCGGTGCCGGCGTGGCGCGTGTGGTAAAGACGCTGGAAGACATGAACCGCGTGCAGCCGGGCGACGTGCTGATCGCCGACATGACCGATCCCGATTGGGAACCGGTGATGAAGCGCGCCTCGGCGATCGTCACCAACCGCGGCGGCCGTACCTGCCATGCGGCGATCATCGCGCGCGAGCTGGGCGTGCCGGCCGTGGTCGGTTCGGGCAACGCCACCAAGGTCATCGAGGATGGCCAGCTGGTCACCGTCAGCTGCGCTGAAGGCGATACCGGCTTCATCTACGAAGGCAAGCTCGGCTTCGAACGCACCACCACCGATCTGGGCAACATGCCGCCGGCACCGTTGAAGATCATGATGAACGTGGCCAACCCGGAACGTGCCTTCGACTTCGGCCAGCTGCCGAACGCCGGCATCGGCCTGGCGCGCCTGGAAATGATCATCGCCAGCCACATCGGCATCCACCCCAACGCGCTGCTGGAATACGACCGCCAGGACGCGGCGACGAAGAAGAAGATCGACGAGAAGATCGCCGGTTATTCCGACCCGGTCGGCTTCTACGTGGACCGTCTGGCCGAAGGCATCGCCACCCTGACCGCCTCGGTCGCGCCGAACCCGGTGATCGTGCGCCTGTCGGACTTCAAGTCCAACGAGTACGCCAACCTGATCGGCGGCAGCAACTACGAGCCGCACGAAGAGAACCCGATGATCGGCTTCCGCGGCGCCAGCCGTTACGTCGATCCGAGCTTCTCGGCCGCCTTCGCACTGGAGTGCAAGGCCGTGCTGCGCGTGCGCAACGAGATGGGCCTGGACAACCTGTGGGTCATGATCCCGTTCGTGCGCACCCTGGAAGAAGGGCGCAAGGTCGTCGAGGTGCTGGCCCAGAACGGCCTCAAGCAGGGCGAGAACGGCCTGAAGATCATCATGATGTGCGAAGTGCCGTCCAACGCACTGCTCGCCGATGAGTTCCTGGAGATCTTCGACGGC
The DNA here is from genome assembly GCF_004348785.1 of Stenotrophomonas sp. TEPEL. NCBI lineage: Bacteria > Pseudomonadati > Pseudomonadota > Gammaproteobacteria > Lysobacterales > Lysobacteraceae > Stenotrophomonas > Stenotrophomonas sp. TEPEL. Next base: position 1,692,532 of record NZ_QQXJ01000001.1, on the reverse strand, counting down.
TTCTCGATCGGCTCCAACGACCTGACCCAGCTGACCCTCGGCCTGGACCGCGATTCGTCGATCGTGGCGCACCTGTTCGATGAGCGGAACCCGGCGGTGAAGAAGCTGCTGTCGATGGCGATCAAGTCGGCACGTGCCAAGGGCAAGTACGTCGGCATCTGCGGCCAGGGCCCGTCCGATCATCCGGATCTGGCCGAATGGCTGATGCAGGAAGGCATCGAGTCGGTGTCGCTGAACCCGGACACCGTGGTCGATACCTGGTTGCGCCTGGCCAAGTTGAAGGCCAAGGGTTGACCTGTTGACGTGTGATGGCTGACGTCGCTTTCATCGACGCCTGCCCATACTGAAGCTGCACGCAAGCCCCGCCTCTGCGGGGCTTGCTGTTTCTGGCGTCCGCGTACGCCATGTTCCCGTCGCACCTGTTCCCGCTGCAAAGGAGTCCGAATGATCGCCGCTGCCCCTCCCTCCCCCGCCACGACCTCCTGGTTCCGCTCACTCGACTGGGAACGCCTGCTGGAGACCTACGGCGTGCCGTTGCTGGCCGCCATCGTGGTGCTGCTGGTCGGCATGTGGCTGGCACGACGGCTGTCCAATGCCATGCCGCGCGCCACCTCGCGCATGGGCGTGGACCCGATGCTGGGCAGCTTCCTGCGCAACGTGGTCTACGCGGCTTCGCTGGTGATCGTGGTGATCCTGGCCATCGGCACGCTGGGCGTGCAGATCACTCCGCTGCTGGCCGTGCTCGGTACCGCCGGCCTCGCCGTTGGCCTGGCGCTGAAGGATTCGCTGTCCAACATCGCCTCCGGCGTGATGCTGGTGACCCTGCGTCCGTTCCGCGTAGGCGACGTGGTGACCATCGCCGGGCAGACCGGCACGGTTCGCGAGGTACGCATTTTCCAGACCGTGATCACCGGCGCGGACAACCAGCACACCACCATTCCGAACACGCTGATCACCGCCGCACCGATCATCAATCTCACCGCAGAGCCCACCCGCCGCGTCGAGCTGGTGGTGGGCATCGGTTACGAAGACAACATCCAGTTGGCACGTGATACCGCACTGGCCCTGATGAAGGCCGACCCGCGCGTGCTGCAGACGCCGGCACCGGACGTGGTGGTGTACGAGCTGGGTGCGCACGCGATCAATCTGGGCATCCGCTGCTACGTGAAGTCGGCCGATCACTTCGGCACCAAGGTCACCCTGCTCGAACAGATCAAGCTGGGCTACGACAAGGCCGGCATCAACATCCCGTATCCGCAGCAGGACATGCACCTGTACCTGCATGGCAAGGATGGCGGCGTGGTCGAGGCCGACGCACTGGTGCGCGACAAGCCCTGACCACTGCGGTGGCGCCTGGCATGGCCCGGCGGCATTGCCTCATCCCGCGCTGCGCGCTCGCCGGGCATGGCCCGGCGCTACCTGCTCAACCGGTCGGCACGGGTAGCGCCGGGCCATGCCCGGCGGACGCTGCTTCAGGCCTCGACTGCCTCTTCCAGCACCGGATAGTCGGTGAATCCCGCCGCGCCACCACCGAAGTACGTCGCGCGATCGGGCGAATTCAACGCTGCGCCGGTGCGCAGGCGCTCGGGCAGATCGGGATTGGCGATGAACGGCCGACCGAAGCCGATCAGGTCGGCCCAGCCCTCCTCCAGCGCCTGCCTGGCTCGCTCGGCGGTGTACTTGCCGGCGTAGATCAACGTGCCCGGATAGATCATCCGCAGCGCCTGCTTGAACGCGACGGGCATCAACGGGGCATCCTCCCAGTCGGCCTCGGCGATGTGCAGGTAACTCACACCCAGCTCGCCCAGCAGGTGCGCGGCAGCCAGATAGGTCGCCTGCGGCGTGTCATCCACCGCCCCCTGCAGCGTGGTCAGCGGCGCCAGACGCACGCCGACACGCTCGCCGCCAGCGACATCGACCACCGCCTGCACCACCTCGCGCAGGAAGCGCAGGCGATTGCGCAGCGCGCCGCCATAGCCATCGGCACGCTGGTTGGCCTGCGAGTCGATGAACTGGTTGATCAGGTAGCCGTTCGCGCCGTGCAGTTCGACGCCATCGAATCCGGCAGCCAGTGCATTGCGGGTGGCCTGCGCATAGTCGGCCACGATGCCCGGAATCTCGTCCTCGCCCAGCGCGCGCGGCATCGAGTGCTGGATCATTTCGCTCACGCCGGATTCCGGACCGGCGCCGGTCGGGTCGACGAAGACCTTCACCCCTTCGGCCAGCAGTGCCGAGGAAGAGACCGGCGCCGCGCCGTCCGGTTGCAGGGCCACATGGGAGACACGGCCGACATGCCAGAGCTGGGCGTAGATGCGCCCACCCGCCGCGTGCACGGCATCGGTGACCCTGCGCCAGCCCTGCACCTGTTCGTCGCTGTGGATGCCCGGGGTCCAGGCATAGCCCTGGCCCTGCGGGCTGATCTGGGTGCCTTCGCTGACGATCAGCCCGGCACCAGCGCGCTGGGCGTAGTACTCGGCCATCTGTGCGGTGGCGACATTGCCGGCAGCCGCGCGCGAGCGGGTCATCGGCGGCATCACGATACGGTTGGGCAGCGTCAGCGCGCCCAGGCGGTGGGGGGTGAACAACATGGCGGTACTCTCTTGCGGGGGATTGCCGACAAGGATGGGGATGGCGCTGCGCGCGCAACAGGCGCGTCCGCGCAAAACAGTTGTGCCTGGCAGGCAAGGGTCAGAGCCCTTCCCTGCGGCGGTCGTGGTCGGATCCCTTCCCGAAGGAAAGGGCTCTGACCCCACCGTTACAACGTCGGCTCGATCAACGCCCCGCCGTGGGCGATGCGGTCATAGCAGGTGCGCACGACCTCTTCGCCGTACTTCAACTCCAGCCGGCGCACGATGAAATGGCCGCGGGCCATGTCCTGGTAGTAGTCGGTGAACATGGTGTTGAGCGTCGCGCCGGCCGCCGCACCAACGATGGGTACCGCCTGCGCGGCAAACTTCTCGGTGACTACTACGCCGAAACGGGCGGCGACCTTTTCCACCACCTTGGCCAGCAGCTTGCCGGCTTCCTTCGGCGCCACGCCCAGGGTCAGGTCACGTCCGGTCACCACGCGCCCGGCCAGTTCGGCCGAGAGGTGGCGCATGACATCGGTGGTGAAACCACGGGCGAGGTAGTAGCCGGTCTCGCTGGCATCGTCGCGCGGCGAATTGCCACCCAGTGCGAACACCTCCAGGCAGGCCTGGCGGGTGCTGAACTGCGATAGATCGAAGCCTTCGCTGCGGGCGACGTCGGCTACCGCGCGCATCATGATCGTGGTCGACACCGGCAGCTCGATGAACAGCGCAGCGAAACCGAACGCCCCACCCACCGCGCCGGACGTCGCCGCCGCCAGCTTGTGCCAACGTGTCGAGGCGCCCTTGCCAGGGGTGTTGTCCATGCTCCACAGCGCGGCCTGCACCGATTTGGACAACGCCGCCTGCACCGCACCGTGGATGCGGTTGGACACCGAGGTGGGAAGCGCCTTCACCGCGAACTCCAGCGGCGTTCCGACCAGGTTGGCCATGCGCGCGGTGATCGTGGGGGCTTCCAGCAGTGCTACCGCCCGCTGCAGGTCAGACCAGTCACCAGCGTCGTGGGCGATATCGCGGGGCAGCAGGATGGGCTCGTTCATGCGGCCGATCTTAGCGCCAGGGAGTTGAACGCAGGGTGGTGCCGGCCGCTGGACGACAACCCTGCGCCGCCGGCGGGGATCAGGCGATTGCCGGCCAGCGGCCGGCACTCCCCCTCACGGGCTCGGCAGCCCCGACAGCGCGCCCATGAACTGGCGATAGTGGCGCAGCTCGTTGATCGAATCGTGCACATCGCTCAGTGCGGTGTGGTTGCTGTTCTTGCCCACGCCCGCAGCCACGCTTGGCGCCCAGCGCTTGGCCAGTTCCTTCACCGTGGACACGTCCAGGTTGCGGTAGTGGAAGTACTTTTCCAGCCGCGGCATCTGCCGGTGCAGGAAGCGGCGGTCCTGGCAGATGGAGTTGCCCGACATCGGTGACACGCCGGCCGGAATCCACTGCGCCAGGAAGGCCACGGTCTGCGCTTCGGCCTGGCCAAGCGTGGTGGTGCTGTCGATGACGCGCTGCCACAGGCCCGAACGACGATGCTGGTTGCGGTTCCACTCGTCCATCGCTTCCAGCGTTTCCAGCGGATGATGGATGGCGAACTCCGGGCCCTCGGCCAGCACGTTGAGCTGGGCATCGGTGACCACGGTGGCGATCTCGATGATCGAATCGTTGTCAGTATCCAACCCGGTCATTTCCAGGTCGATCCAGATCAGCCGCTCGTTGGCCGCGCCGTTCTCTGCCATCGTGTCGCCTCTTTGCTGGGCAGGCACGAGGCCGGCCGGTAATGGAAAGTGGCGGCCATCATACCCTTTCGCCACTCAGCCCTCGCCAGCGTGGTCCTCCAGCAGCAGCGGCGACTTGCCACGCTTGGCCCTGAAGTAGTTGGTCAGCCGGTTGCCCGCTTCCTTGGCCAGCACGCCGGCATGGACCTCCACCCGGTGATTGTGGCGGGCATCAGCGACCAGATCGAACACGCTGCCGCAGGCGCCGGTCTTGGGGTCGCTGGCACCGTAGACCAGGCGCGCCACGCGTGCGTGCACGATCGCCATCGCACACATCGCGCACGGCTCCAGGGTGACATACAGGGTGCTGCCGATCAGGCGGTGGTTGGCCAGCATCCGCCCGCCCTCGCGCATGGCCACGATCTCGGCATGCGCGCTGGGATCGTGCGAGGCAATGTTGAGGTTCCAGCCCTCGCCCAGCAGCTGACCGTCGGCACCCACCAGCACCGCACCGACCGGGATCTCGTCAAACTCGCGTTGCGCACGTTCGGCCAATGCCAATGCGTGGCGCATCCAGCTCTCGTCGACGTCGTGCACCGGCACGCCCAAGGTATCAGTCATGGCGTTTCTCGGATTCAAGGAATGAGCGCGCGCGTAGTGTAACGCAGGCCTTTTGGCGCTTCCGATGCGCGGATGCGAAGCGCCGCACCGGCAAACGCTGCATCGCCGCTTGATCTGCTGTGAAGACTCCTTCACGCTACGACCGCGTTTCGTCATCTGACGACTGTGCACTGCTGCTTGCTGGCAGCGATTTCACCTTTCGATCTCTACAGGGGGTAGTTTTGAACGCAGTTGCAGAAACCACCGTGCAGGCCAGCCCTGCCGGAAAAGCCGCATGGATCACGCTGGCGATCGCTTGGCTGTGCTTCCTCGTCCCGTTCCCCGGCCTGGGCCTGTTCCTGGGCTGGCCGCTGAACCTGGTGGCCTTCATCCTCGCCATCGTCGCGATGGCCAAGGGCGGCGCCATGAAGGGCCTGTTCCAGCTGCTCGGCTCGATCATCGTTTCGCCGATCGTGTACTTCGTCGGCCTGGCGATCTTTGCCGGCACGGTGAGCGGCATCAGCGCGCAGAGCAAGGGCCAGTACGATGCGGCCGTTGCTGAAGCCAGCGTCTCGTCCGCCGCTGCGGAGGCAGATGCTGCCGCCAAGGCTGCAGAACCGGCAGCCACCGCCGTCACCAACGATGCCGCTGCGGCCTCCGCCTCGGCTGTGGAAGTGACCGCCACCACGATGTTCAGCGACTATCAGGACAACGAGATCGCTGCCGATGGCAAGTACAAGGGCAAGGCGCTGCTGGTTTCCGGCACGGTCGACTCGATCAGCTCGGACTTCATGGACAAGCCGGTCGTGCAGCTGAGCGCCAAGCCGTTCGGCTTCGTACAGGCCAGCGACCTGCCCAAGGACATGGCTGCCAGCCTGAAGAAGGGCCAGAAGGTCACGCTGGCCTGCACCGGCAATGGCGAAGTCATCGGCTTCCCGGCACTGTCCGGCTGCACCGTGCAGTAAGGCGCGGCGAACAGTGACATCCAAGGCCCCGCTTCGGCGGGGCTTTCTGTTTGCGGGTGTCGCACCGGTACAATCCGGGTACTGCAAAGCACCTCGGCCGATCCCATGACCACCCTGCGCCCTTCCCGCACCACCGATGGCGCCGCTCTCGTCGATCTCTGGCGCCGGGCCGTCGACGCCACCCATGATTTCCTCAGTGCCGAAGACCGTCAGGCGATCGACGCTGAAGTTGCCGGCTTCCTGCCACAGGCCCCGATGGTCGTGGCCGTCGGCGACCAGGACCAGCCGCAGGGCTTCATGCTGATCGACGGCTCGCACATGGAAGCGTTGTTCATCGATCCCGACGTGCGCGGAACCGGTATCGGCCGCCAGCTGCTGCAGCATGCGCTGGCACTGCAGCCGCAACTGACCACCGACGTCAACGCGCAGAATGCGCAGGCCGTGGGCTTCTATCGGCGCATGGGTTTCATCGAAACCGGACGCTCGCCGGTGGATTCGCAGGGTCGTCCGTATCCCCTCATCCACCTGCGCCATCCAGGCTGACCGGCCGTTGGAACGCCGGCCGTTCCCCGGTCAGGCAACCACGTCGAACGCCGGCGAGTAACGCACCTCCCCCTGTGCCATCGGTGGTTGCAGGCACAGAGCCTGGAAATATGCCGCCGGCACGCCGGGTAGTAGCAGATCCGGCACGGCACGGAAGCCGAAGCGCCCATAGTAGGCCGGCTCGCCCAACAGCACGCAGCCGCGCGCGCCCTTCTCGCGCAGAGCCTCGATCGCGGCCCGCACCAATGCCGTGCCCACGCCGCGCCCCTGCTGCTCCGGCAGCACTGAAATCGGCCCGAGCCCGAACCAGCCCTGGCTGCCGTCCTGCACGCTGACCGGGGACAGCGCGACATGACCCACCAGTTGGCCCGCATCCTCTGCCACCAGCGACATGCTCAGCTCGCCACGCTCACGCAATGCGTCGACGATGTGGTGTTCGGTATGGCTGCTGTGGACAGCATCGCGGAACGCCATTTCGGTGAGCTTGTGAATGGCGACATGGTCGTCGATGGATTCTGGGCGGATTGCAAGGTTCATGGCAGGCACTTTGTCAGGGTAACGAAGGTGTGAATTCATGATTCAAGTCACAAATTGATAGTGAGGGCCGATCGCGACATTCAGACGCCTTGGCGCTATCGAATCGCCTGTGCCGCAGTCGATTCACTGGCATCACCCTTCGCCGAATGCGTCAATAAATCGCCCCCCTTGTCCAGAGACGGCTGGCGCCAGCTTTCCCGGGCACTCCATAATCGCCGGACCTGTCACCAGGGAAGGATGCATGGACATGGATGTACCACGCCGTATCACGCCAAAGGGAGCGCATGAACGTCGAATCGCTCCTGATGCATGTCCCCCGCGCATCGAAGAGATTGCCGGATATGGCGCAAGCGGCGAGAAAAACCCGACGCGCTACCGGGTCGATCTGCGTGACGCGTTACTCTCAACCATGATCACTGCGCAGAATCTCGCGCGGAGAGTGGCCTGCTCCATATATCCCTCTATGCCCCAGGGAGGCCGACATTGCGCCCCAAGATGCTTCCGTGCCTTGCTCTGCTTCTATTGACCGCCTGCAACCCGGAGTCCGCCATGAACCAGGAACGTGCCGCTGCCGAAGCCGATGTCGCCCAGGGCGGGCGTGGCCTCGCCAAGCTCAACCCCAGCCCGCGCAAGGCCTATGAACTGGTGCTGCGCCTGAAGGATGCCCCCGGCGATTTCGCGGTGGTCGAGGGCGTCGCGCAGTACGACGTCATCAACGAAGACCAGTGCGGTCACATCGAGCCCGCCACAGGCACCGCAGCGCGCATCACCAGCCAGGAACCGGTGCAGCTGCGCAAGGTTGCCGATGGCGAGTATCGCGGCACGTTGTATGTGGACCGTATGCTGGATGAGGACTACTACGGCCGCGGCGTCTGCAGATGGGAATTCAGCGGAGCCGGTGCCATGCTGAAAGCAACCGGCGCCGAAGATGAAACTCGCTTCCTGACCTTCGTCGATGCCAAGCCGCTGACCGACGGCAGCGCGCATACGCTCTACTATCCGGATCTGGTCTATCCGCGGGCAGATCGCGTTCCCAATTTCCCGGCCAGTGGTGAGCCTGATCGCAGCGGCTATGCCGCCGACCTGCAGGACAAGCTGTTCACGATCAGCCTTTCTGCGAGTGAGGTGGCACCGTGACCATCACCTCCCAGGACTACGCTGCGTTATCCGATGACGCCTACAAGGACCGCGCCGTCGGCCGACGTGCACCCGGCCAGGAAGAAAAGGTCACGCTCAACGGCCATGAGTACAAAATACTCGAGCATGTCGACAACCGGCTCAACGGCTATCAGGGCACCGTCTATCAGCGCGTAGACAGCAAAGAGATCGTCATTGCCCATCGTGGCACGGAGGATATTGCCCGCGATGCGATCCTGACCGATGGCGGCATGGTGGTAGCGCGCACCAATGTACAGGCACCTGACGCGATCGCATTGACCCAGAGAACGCTTGAATCTGCCGCACTCCAGTCCCGCTTGAATGGTGCACATGCTCCCCAGGTCACCGTCACCGGCCACTCCCTCGGCGGCGCCCTTGCCCAGATCACCTCGCACCACTTCAACGTCAAGGGTGAGACCTTCAACGCCTATGGTGCGGTCAGCCTCAGCTACCGCATCCCCGAAGGCGGCAACACCATGATCAACCACGTCATGGCGTCCGATCCGGTCAGTGCTGCTTCGCCCCACTTCGGCCAGGTACGCATCTACGCCAACCCGGATGAGATCAAGAGGCTGTCAGCGGCTGGCTTCAGCAACCACCCGCTGCGCGACCTGATCCCGGATCGTCCAATCCTTGCAGCAGGCAGCTCGTTCGGCGCGCACAAACTGGGCAACTTCCTCAACGACGGCTCGGTACTGAAGCATCCGGAAACGCAGCAACTGGCGAAAGACAACGCCAAGATGATCGAGGAGTACCGCGACGACGTGGAATCACTGCGCCGCGGCGTCACCCGTACTGCACGCGGCATCCCTGGCGGAGCAATCGATCTGTACGACCACATCCGTGGCCCGCTGCAGCCCGGTGAGCCGGCACGCCGCGAAGCGGAGAAGAACGGCCATCACACCAGCATGCTGCGCATGGACGATGCCAATCATCTGGGCAATCCGTTATTCAACGACGCGATCCGTGGCGTACATGCACAGGACGTGCGCGTCGGCCGCGTGCCGGATGTGATGAGTACGCAGCTGGCCGGCAGCCTGGCCGCCGAAATGCATGCCGCGGGCGGCAAGCGCATCGACGAAGTGGTGATGAACGCCGATGCCTCGCGCAGCTTCGCGGTGCAGGGCCAGGGGGGTGACCCTGCCCATCTGCGTGTATCGGTGGACACAGCCGTTGCGATGAACACGCCGCTGGAGCAGAGCAGCCAGCGCATCGAGCAGCAATCTGCCGGTCAGGCCCTGGCGCGCGAGCAGCAGCTGGAACAGACCCAGGCGATCCAACGCAGCCTGCACGCCTGAGACGCTTGCTGGAATGAAGACGGGAGCCGGCACTGCCGGCTCCCGTCATTTCCGCGGTCGATCAGGGGCTGGAAACCGCCGAGCTCACCGCCGGCCCTGCCAGCACGTACGCATCTGGACCCGAGTCCGGGAAACCGCCACAGGCCTTGTCGCCCGGCGCCACCGGATCGCACGGCCACTGCGCGCGCGTCACGGTATCGCGCAGCTCGAAGCCCGTGCCGTTCCAGACCACGAAGGACAGGTGCTCACGGTTCCAGTCGCTGAAGCTATGCGGACCGGTCTTCTGCGGTGACTCCGGGTACTGCACGAACCAGCGCATCGCCGGTCTGTACTGCAACTTGCTGTGATCCAGGATGACCTTGCCTTCGCGGGCGCGGTGACGGGCACGATCGGCCTCGGCGATCGACGGTGCCGCCGGCATTGCCATTGCAGTGATGTCCTGCGGGACGCCATCGCTGCCCACCTGGTACACGCGCTGGCGGACGTAGGCCTGCCCGCAACTGCCGGCTGCGAGTCGGACGGGCTCTGCGGTGTTCTCGTTTGGAAGTGCGCCATCGGCACAGTCGAACGGCGCCGAGACCAGGTAGGTGGTCGTCGACGCATCCGCGCCTTCAAACGAACGCACCCAGATGTCTCCCAGGCGGGCGATGAAGTCCGGGCGCTGGCCCATGCCGGCCACGGCCTTGAACCACGCCTTCTGGCGCACTTCGCGCTCGCGCCAGCTGCGCGGCAGGTGGATGTCCTGCTCAGGCAAGGCCACCAGCAGCGCCGCCAGGTGCGGAGGCAACGCGCCCTGGCAGGCGCCGATCATCAGATCGCCCTGCGGTGCCAGGCGCCCGGCCAGATCGACCGGGCAGCGCGCACCGAGCTGGCGCTCGGCGGCCTGGTCCGGTGCGAGCGGGATAATCGGTGGTGTGACAGGGGCTGGGGCTAACGGCGGGACTGGTGCCGGGGCCTGTGCGGTGTCGGGCACCTGTGCAGCAGCGGCAACGGGGGCCGGCACCTGCGTGGAAGCCGGTGGGGCTGCGACAGGCGTAGCGGGCGCAGCATTGGCAGAGGTAATGTCGGCCGCTGGTGCTGCCGCGGGCGATGGCGCTGGCGCAACTGCGGGTTCGGCGGCGACGGCTTCTGGAGCAGCGTCCGTCGTCGATGCCGGCTGCGGTGCGGGTGCTGGCGGTGGGGACGGCGCCGGCTCGGGCGCAGCGACGGGTTCCGGTGCAGGAACAGCATCCGTTGCGGTGTCAGCGGGCGTCTGCGGGTCCGCCGCGGCCACTACCTGTGCTGGCACCGCCTCCTCGACGGCGGGAGCCGCCGGGGCGTCCGGTGCCTGCTGTGCGTGGGCCATGGCGGCAGCCAGTCCCAGCGGCAGCAGCCACAGTGCCGGAGCGCGGCCACGCTGGGCCGCTTGGGAACGCAGGAACGTGTTTCGCATGTTGTGTCCTTACAAAGAGATCCATGTAGGCACCCGAGGGTGCTCGGTGTCGTGCGATGGGCCCGCCGGTCTCCGACCTGCCGGGCGGTGCCCAGATTACAGCGATCGCGGGCGGTTCTGCTCCTGCTCGCGGGTGACCGAAGCGGTCTGTTCCTGGCGGGAAGAGGCTTCGGCCGCCAACTGCTGGCTGCTCTGCTCGAGCGGCAGCTGGGCAGCGGCCTCACGCTGCACCATCGAGCGCTGCATCGCAGGGTCCCCCATGACGCCCTGCACCGCAAACAGCGCCCTGCCGTCGGTACCGGCCACCACGTGATCGATACGGCTCATCCCTGCCTTCTGTGCGCTCAACGCCAAGGCTCCGGCCGTATTGTCCAGTTCCTGCTGGCTGCGCAGGCCACTCTGCGGCCCCATCTGCTGCAGATGACCCCGTGCGTCGGTGAACAACCGGTTGCCGGCATGGGCCGGATCGGACATATCGCGCGCGCGCTCGGGCAACTGTGCAGGTTCGCCCACTTCGCCGCGGGCAAGCCGGTCCATCACGTCCGGGGTCAGCTTCTGCTGCCACGCCTCGAAACGCTTGAGCCGGTCCTCCACCCCGTTGACGGCACCGTTGATGGCGTAGGTCGCCTCGCGCACGTCCTCGCGCGCGTGTTCCGGCACACGGTTCTGCCACTGCCACACCGCGATGCGACCTGCATGTTCCGGCTGCGATGCCAGCTCGGGCTGGTTGACCAGATCCAGATCCAGCGCAGTGCCGGCGCGCTCGTAGCTTTCCTTGCCGGTCAGCGGCAGATAACCGCGCCCGTGGTACTTGAGCGCATCTCCGGGCGCGTCGTTGCCCATCCGGCCGCCATACATCAGCTCGGCCAGGTCATCCGGACGCCCCCGCAGGGCTTCCTGGCGCGCAGACTCCAGCGCCTCGGTGCCATTGCGCCACGCCGCTTCGACCGGGATCTGCGAGATGCCCCGGGTATAGTTGAAACTCTCGTTGAGCCGGCTCAGGCCACGCGACTCGTGCCCTGCCTGGGCCATGAAATTGGCCAGTTCAAGGGGGGAGTCGATGCCGCCTTTCGTCGCCTGCCGCAGCAGTTGCGACTCTCTATCGGTCGACACAGTGCAACTCCTGGATGTTCATCAGCGCGGATTCCTTTCCGCCGGTTGGAGCTTGGCTCATGGAAGCGACACCTCGGCGACGCTGGACGGGTCGAAGTCCTCGAACCGCACCCTGCCCAGTTCCGCCACCGAGAAATCCCGGATGTTGGTCGCTTCGGTCTCGATATCCACGACCTTGCGTCTCACCCCATCCACCCAGCACGCCTTGTCCGCCGATGCGTAGCGGAACCGGTACGTGCTGCTCCAGCGCTCGCGGCTGCCGCCGTTGGTGATCACGCTGAAGGTGTCTTCCTCAACCATTGCATACGCAAAAGGGTCGCCAGCCAGGCCACCGCGGGTGGAACACGGCACCAGCTTGTCGTTGCGCGCGGCCAGCTGCCAGCGCCCGCGCCCGTCACCGCGCAGCAACAGCAGCACCCGGTTTGGTCCGTGCTGACCAGGCACCAGCCCTTCCGGCGTCGGCTGGTCGATGACCAGCAGCTGGTACTCGATGCCATCGCCGTTGAGCTCGCCCCTGACGGCTTCCAGCAGGTTCGCACCGGACGGAACGAATGCCAGGGCATCGTCCATGTGTGCGCCAAACCTGTCGTCCATCCCCTCCCACTCCTTCAATGTCGTCTTGCCGATGCCCGGGTTGATAACGGGCACGGTGGCGTTGCCCGGCCGCGCCGGTCACCCTGCAGATGCGGATGATAGCTCCGGGAGCACCGTGGCAGCGATGGTGGCAAGCGTCACCCGTCGGACGGGCAGACAGGGTCCTCATGGACGGAAAAGCTCCTGCAATCGGTAGCGCCGAAGCGTCATTTTTCTGACGCCAGGAGAGCTTAGCGCGAGGAGGTCTATTGCGTCGAAGAGCGCAAGCCTGAAATGGAGCCACCAGTCACAAAATCCGGGTCCGCACGTAAGCTCCCCCGTCAAGCAGACACTTCTAAAGTAGAGCTTCTGACGTGAGCGGTAAGGTACTCGACGGGGCTCATGCCGCTGAGCGAGTCATGTGGACGAATCTCGTTGTAGTCGATCATCCACCAATGCGCCGCCTCGCGCACGTCCTCAAGGCGCGCGAAGAGGTGCTGGTCCAGGACCTCCTCGCGGAAGGTGCGGTTTGAAGCGTTCGATGAAGGCATTCTGGTTGGGCTTGCCAGGTTGGATGTATCTAAGCGCCACGCCGCTGAGCTTGGCCCACTGGGTGAATGCTTCGCCCAGAAACTCAGGGCCGTTGTCCGACCGTAGAACCTGCGGCAATCCGTGTTCACGTTTGAGCTGCTCGAACACACGCACCAGACGACCGGAGTTGAGCGAGGCATCCACCTCAATGTGCAGCACCTCGCGGTTGAAGTCATCAACCACGTTGAACGTTCGGAATCGTTTGCCGCAGGCCAGCGCATCACTCATGAAGTCCATGGACCAGACGGTATCCGGATGCCTGGGAACATATAGCTGCACCCGCTCACGCTTTGGCAGGCGGCGCTTGGCGGCCCTTCTCAGGTTGAGCTTCATCGCCTTGTACACCCGATAGATCCGCTTCGGATTCCAATCTGGTCGCTTCCTGCGGCGTTAGTCGCTGCACTTCCAGAAACCTCGACTTCGGCGTTCCTCGACCAGCCTGGCCAATGCCGAGATCAACTCCGCATCGCGCACAGTCCAGTCCAGTGGCGGCGCATACCAGGCCGCACGAGACAAACCCACGTAACTGCAGGACCGCCTCAGGGGACGCGCGTGCACTTCGGTGAGGAAACGCACAGCCTCACGCTTCTGACCCGGTCCTACAGTTTTTTGCGATCAGGTCCTTCAGCGCTGCGTTGTCCAGCGCCATTTCCGCATACATGCGTTTGAGCTTGGCGTTCTCAGTTTCGAGGTCCTTGACCCGACGAAGCTCGGACGCCTCAAACCCGCCGTACATGCTCTTCACTGGTAGTACGTCGCCGTGCTGATACCGGCTTGTCGACATAGATCCTTCACCGCAAGCCCGGCATCGCCCTGCTTGAGGATCGTGATGATCTGAATCTCGGTGAATTTTGATGTGCGCATGCAACTTCCTGGCTGGTTAAAGATGCCAGAAAGTTCTACTTATCGGGTGTCTGGCTGCCGGGGGAGCTTACGCCTCTGCCAACTGAATCTACCTATCCTAGCCCATTGCAAGGCGCTGAGGGTTTATGCGCACCCCTCGGGAGACCGCCGGAGCGGCGCAGCGGCGGGCGGCAAGCAAATGCGAATATACCCTCAAGAAAAACAGCAGTTCTCGGCAGGGCAGGGCCAAAGTTGGCGACATCAGGATCAGTTCCGTGCCGCCTATTTGCAATTCGGCAGAGTCAGGCTATTGAGGAGCCTACTGCCATTGACAATCTAGAAGGCAGCTAGGCAAGTGGTGTCAACCATTGCTTTTGTGGTCAGCTCTAACAGCGTAGCTGACGTTAGTCATTGCGCAGTCCACCACGAGTCCAATGAGAGATTGCTGACGGCATAAAAACTGGTGATTACTCAGTTAGGCGCAAAGCTCAGAAAGATTGAAACTCGGGCTCGCTACAGTTTGAAAATACGACCCTACAACCAATCCCACCGCCTTGCTGGCATTGTTTGAGGGCGAGATCCTTTGCAATCTCTTCTGTCTCCGCCCGTCCGAAGCTCGTCCCACCTGCACCAGAGGTGGGGACAGATGCAGCGGCACATTGATTCTTGTATGTGAATGCGACTCGACACTCTTTTCCGCCGCTTGCGCTGCATACGCCTTCCGCTTCGCGCGAGGCGGCAGCTTTAGTGTGCTTTCCAGTTGACGCACCCGATGCCCCATCAGGTGACAATGCGATTGCGCCCCAAGTCTTGATCCATCGTCCGTTTGGCCTCGGGCCTTCCGAAGAAGTGGAACCTGACGATGGAATAGGCGCACAGCCTTGCACGCCCTGCCCGCCGATGGGATAAGAGCCAGCAGGGCATCCGCCTTCCGCTGACGCGCTCACTGAGACCCCGAGCCCAGCAAGCATCAGGATCGGCGCGAGGGCCCTAATAAACACTGAACAGCCAACCATTTTCATCCCCTCAAATCAGCATTCGAATCTGGGCAGCTACTTAGCGGAGCCGAACTTGCCACTGGTTAGCCCGCCATCCGACTGTGGCATGGGAATTGTCGGAGTGCCAACACGATTGGCATTTCCATCAACCGCATGTTCGGCCCCCTTCGACGGAGCCGCTGGCGTATAGGTACCTGCCGGGCGACCATCCGAACTCGGCGCACCGGCGGCACCGCCGCCAATCTGCGAATATGCCATGAAGCTGCCCAAAGTGCCTTGGAAGAACATTGCAGCCATCGGAGGCGCGGTCAGGATGAGCGTTGTGAGAATCAGACCCATGCCTCCCTGCTGCATAGCTACGCTCGACATGCCGTCGGAGAAATTTTCACCCACCAACTTGCCGAGCAACGTGCTGCCCCAGAAGGCGATCGCGACACGCGTCACCATCTCCATCGCAATGGTTGTCATCGCGGCCAGCACGCCCATCGAGAACATGGTGCCTATGCCGTACATCAACCATCGCTGGAACAACTGCTTGGTCTGATCAAATAGCAGACACAGAATGAACAATGGCCCAAGCCCGATGAAAAGCGCCAATGCAATCTCATAAAGCAGCAGCATCGCACCCGCGGTCACTGCCGGCCCCCCCGTCCCGAGACCAATGAACCACATCGCGCGTGTCTTGGACTGATCCAGCGGCACGTCGCCCATCACATCCAGTGCATCCACGGCAGCCAGAGCAACCTGCATGTAGCCCAGGTTCTTGTCGATCATGTCCTCAGGCGCATCGTGCTTACCAGTGATCAGATAGGCGATCTCATTCTTGACATCGGTGTTCAGAAAATCGTGCAGCTTCTGACCAAACATTGCCATGCTGGTGGCGATGGAGACGATAAGTGCCGCTCGGGCCATGTTCGTGACCAGTACCATCATAGAATCGCGGCTGCGCCCGGTCACGATGCGGAAACCTTGGATCAACACCCACAGCGTCATCAGGGTCAAGGCGATGGAGCCGACCCACTTCATCATCCGCCCCAGCAGGCCCACACCGAAATCGGAGATCTTCTCGTGCAGGTAGTTGAGGATCAGCTTGAAGAAAACGAAGTCGCCCAACGAGGTGTCGACATGGAAGTTCTGCAGCCACTGCAGCGCCCCCTGACTGAACAACCCATCTACCATCCCTAGACTCATGACATCACCTGATTGATATGTCCACAGCGTCGCCTTGGCGCTGTGAGATTACAGATCCAGCGCCGCTTTCAGCGCCGCAGTCTTGACCAGCGGATTGAGCAGGCTCTTGTTTTCCTTGCTCCCCTTCAGTGCGCGTTCGGCAAGCAACTGCTGCCGTTGCTGCAGGACACCGATGTACTGGTCGTACATCTTGATCTGGCTTTCCCACGCCATGAACTCTGAATCCATGTAGTTCTGGGTCAGCGCCGCGTTGGCCATCACTTCGTTCATCGGACCTTCTTCATCCGAGAAAAGATTGCGGATCGTGGCAACTTTGTCGAGTACTGCCTTCATCTGTGGCAGGGTCTTCTGGATGACCGCCACCGTCTCGTTGTATTTGCGATTCTGCAGCACCTGAATGGTGGCGCAGATCTTCATCTGCTGGCTGGCGATATCGTCTTCAGAAGTGAGGTTCAAGGCTGACATCATCCCGCTCACGCTCAGCAGCGGGGTGCCGCCGCAGCGCTCCAGCACGTTCCAATCTTCCTTAACCGGCTGCAAATCCAAGCCAGTCGGCATCATTGGCGATGCGATCAACTGCTGGAAGCGCGCCAGCTTCTGCGCCCAGTTGGCCAAGGTTTTGGTAAAACGGAAAGCGTTCTCGCCATACTCGTACGCCGCCTGCGCCTGTGCCGTCAGCGTGTGAATCTCGGTCATGATCGCGTTGTAGAGATTCATGCCGATTTCCACCACGGGCATGGTGTATGCAGGGGCGGGGGCGTTGAGGGTAAGAGCGCACGACAGGGCAAGCGCGCTCAGTCGCATCCGGAAATGCCGCCGCCGGGTCTGCTCTTTCGGGGTGTAAGTTTCCATGTTCTTCTCCATCGGATTCGAATGGCGCATTACCGGCGGGCTTGTACGACGATCATGCGGCAGCATCCTGGCTGCCTTGTGCAGGTTTCCCGGAACCCTTGCGCTTCTTGTAGAATTCGCTCAACCACTGCTCGGGGGTCAGTTCCGACTCCAGCACCTTCTCGCGAAGGGCCGTGTCACGAAGAACGCGGTGCATGATGTCGATATTGTCGGTGGACGCGGAAATCACTGAAAGGATGTCGTCCATACCGCGGAGGTTGAGCTGGCACACGCTGGATGCATGGCCCTGCTTGACCAGGAAGCAACGGGAGCGCTCGTCCAGCGCGGTAACGACTTTGAATTCCGCCTCGGTGAGCTTCAGGCCATCCATGTAGTCGCTCTTGCTGGCGTTCGGGTTAGGCAGCAGGATCAAGGTCGCAGTCTGTTCGATCAGCGCTGCGGAGATATCGCTCTTGAGCGCGTCCTCCGGACTCTGCGTGGCGAAGATGCCAAGACCGTTCTGCTTACGAATGGTCTTCTGCTTGTTCTTCGCAAACTCTTTCAAGCCACCTTCGCCGTCCAGGATTTTCCAGAACTCGTCCATCACATAAATAAGTGGGCGGCCGTCAATCAGCGATTCCAAACGGTGCAGCAGATAGTTGATAACCGGCACACGCACTTCGGGATTGTCGATGATGTCGGTGTAATCAAAGCCAATGATGTTGGCCTTGCTCAGATCCACGGTATCGATCGGATTATCGAATACCCAGCCTAGCGAATTTCCCGATGTCCAGCGGCGCATACGGGCGTACAGACCGTCGTCGCCCATGTTCGGCAGGCTCTTCTGGAAGTTGGTCATGCTCCGCAGGTGCAACGGAGTATCCAGCATGCTCTCCACCGCCCGGAAGATGTCCTCCTCTTCGCGGGCGCTGTATTCGCGCTTGCCGGCCAGCACCTTGATCAGGTCGGCCAGGAACTGCACGTTGGACTCGCTATTCTCGCACTGGAATGGATTGAAGCCGGTGGGCGCACCATTTTCCAGCGCCAGATAGTTGCCACCACAGGCGCGCACGAATATCTCCGCGCCGCGATCCTTGTCGAAGAAGAAAATGGTCGGCGACGGATCATACTTCTGCACTTGACTGAGCAGAAAGTTGATCAAAGCAGTCTTGCCGGTGCCCGACTTGCCAATGACCATGGTATTGGCGATCGCCTTCTCACCCAGCGAGTTCTCTGACGGATGGGTGGCGTGGAAATTGAAGTAGTACGGCTGGCCGTTGGTGGTCTGCAGCGTGGTGACGCAGTCACCCCAAGGATTGTTGTGCTGCTTGCCAGTGGCGAAGTTGTGCAGGGGCGACAAGCCCAGGAAATTCAGCGAACTGACATTGGCCAAGCGAGTACGATAGCGCCAGTTGCCCGGCAGCTGCGAGTAGAACGACGAAGTAACTGCGAGGTCTTCCTTCGTCGAAACGAAACCGGCGTTGGACAATTCGGCGCGGGTGGTGGCGATGTTCTGCGAGAGCTTGGCTTGGCTGTCGCCGAAGACAGCCATCATGAAGTGGTACTCACCCAGCACGAAATTGCCCGAGGACAACTGGTCCATGGCCTGATCGAGCTCGACGATCTGACTGACCGCCTTGTCGCCGGAGGAAATCATCATGCCCTTGGTCCGGTCCAGCACCTTCAACGCGTCCTGACGCCCCATCGGGCTGAAAGAATGGGTGATGACGTACTCGAAGTCCAGGTACTTCAGGCCATTGAGAATTCCCGGGTAGGTCCCTTCGGCGTACTCCTTGATGTTCAGGATGGCACCGAAATGGTTGACGCCATTAGGGGTGTTGATGACGAAGTCACCGGTTTTCGCCGAGAACATATGGCGACTCACCGGCAGAAAATCCTTCACCGGCGCCGACAGCACTGGTACGGGCTCGTCGATGCGGTTGACGATGTAGCCGAACAGCTCCAGCGTCTCCGAAAACACGAGGCCATTCTTGGCTTCATACATGCCCAGACGATACGGCGCGTAGTCACGAATCACCGCCTCGACGTTGCCGGCCAGCTCCATCAGCTTCTCGATCGCCTGTTCCTGCTCGGCACGCAGCTTGTCGATATTGGCCGACTTTTCCACAAATCGCTTACCGGTCACGACCGGGCGGTAAATCATCGTCAGGTAAAGCTCGTTCTGCATGATGCGCTGCGAGGAGAGCATGCCCATGTACTGGTCGAACACGTCCTGGTTGAAGCGCTGCTTAAACGTACTCCTGCTCTTCAGCGTGCGGCGGCGGCGGATGTCATGCACCCAGAAGGCGACGTTGACAAAATCCGGCGCGCGCAATGTCTGCAGAAGGCGATTAAAGGTGTTGTGCCGGTGTTCGAGTTCCCATTCCTCGCGACCGACGAACGGCAAGCCTTCCAGATGCCAGGTCAACAGGTAGTCGCCGCCCGTGGTCTTCACCACGTTCGGGGCGACATGCGACGACAGGGGAATGAATTCGCTGATGGACGTGTCTGGACTGAACATACGGCTGCTTCCAAAGGGGTGATGCTTAAGAAAATCCATTGGCGAGACCGGCGATCGCACTGCGACAGCCGGTCCCGTGCCGGCGCTCAATCCATGCGAGCCGGCTTGTTGCGGTAATGATTCGGGCTGAACACCCACATGCCTTCGTGTTCACGCACGTTGCGAACCCTGAGCTTGACCATCAGCCGCAGCCCCAGCAGCCTGAAGATCATCTCGTCGCGCTTGGCCATCTGGCGCATGATGAAAATCGCGACAGGGATGGTCAGCAGGAACCAGAAGTTCGTATACATGCTGAGCAACAGCAGCCCACCTGCCACCAGAAAGAACGGCAGGTAAGGCACGCCCAAGAACATCGCGGGGCGGGTGCAGCCGCGAAACACGACGTTCTTATGCACCGTAGAAGTGGCCGGCATGCTTGGCCACTTCCAGGGCCATCCCGGCAGCAGCACCGACACCCTCACAGCTGCCCGCGTCCTTGCCCAGCAGCATGCGAGCGATCTGACCGGCAGCGCCGATCAGCACGCCACCGATCAGGATCGGGGCCACATCGCCAATGCGCTTATGAGCGAAGGCGATCTGGTAGCCGGCGAAGACCACAGCGATGGTCACCACGGCGATCGATGCCATGTTAAGCAAACCATTCACGTTGGAGAAGAACCCGCAGACGCGCTCGTCGGTGCCGCCGTAATCGGTACCGGCAAAAGCTTGCGGGGCGAACAGCACGCCGGCGAAGGCGACAGCCATCAGCATGGTCTTCAGCGTGCGCTGGGCCTGGTCGACATCGAGATTGAATCGCTTCATGGTTGGGTTTCCTTGTTGATGGACTAACAGAACTGAACAGACCGGCCGGGGGACCGGTCACACCACGACTTCGTCAGAACACGAAGGCCGCATCCCCTGCGGGAATTTGCTGAATCGGCGCAGCAGGTGCCGCGACCGGTGAGTTGTACAGGTTGCCAGGCGAAGCCGCCGGTTGATCGCGCTCCCCCCAAGGGCGGAGCATCACGGGACCTTCGTTGCCAGCTGCCGTCGCACCCGGAAGTTGGTTCGGCAGCGTCTGCCCACCTGGCCCAACGGCAGCCGGCGGCAATTGTTGTGGGTAGTTCTGCTGCGCGTAGCCCTCCTCGGCCTGCCCCTGCGGCTGCATCATGCGGTCCACCGACCCCAGCACAACCCGTGACAGAGCCTGGTCGGCAATACTGAGCAGACTTCCACGGGCCATCGCTCCGGTTGAGGGATAGACCGCATATGCCCGCGCCGGGTCATTGGAAGGCAAAGGAACGGCAACGGCATTCTGCGCCACGATTCGCGCTTCCACCGGCGATGCATTCTGCGGGTGGTGCTCGACCTTGACCACGCGGCGCTCACTGCGGCCAACGACATCAATGGGCGCGCTGCCATTACTTGCCAGTTGCTGTCCACGACGCATGGAGTCGTAGATTTTCTGCACATAGCCGTGGCGGAATCCGGTTTCGAAATTCCCCGAGTAGTAGCAACTGAATGACTTGCCCCAATCCTGTCCGGAGCGCTTGTAGCAGTCGGCCAAGATCCGCGAACCTGCCTGCAGGTTTGCGCACTGCTGGAACGCCTTTTCGTAGGAATCCAGACCATACTTGCCCAGGTTGTACCGATTGACCTGCGCGAGACCCACGGAGAAGTTGTACCCCTTTTCTTCCAGCATGCGCACCGTGGCCAGTGCTTCATCAAGCGACTTGGGCTGGCGTACCAGCGCTCCGCCCACTACCCCGATCGCGTAGGGGTTGCGCGAAGACTCGACGTTGATGACGTGCTGCATCACGTCCATGGAAACGGCCATCTCCGGGCACGCCATCATTTCAAGCCCTGGCAGCATCGCTCAGCCCTCCTGCCCCTGGGCGCGCCCAGGATTGAAATCGATACCGGTGATATAGCGCGAGCCTGCGTGCGCCTTGATATGTACGACGATATCAATGGTCATCATCAACAGACGCTTGATGACATTGAATTCCAGACCCGAACCTTCGGTCGACGCCTTCACCATCAGCGCCAGCTGGTCCCAGGTCTGTTCCGGACTGCCAGCGTGGCAGCTGGTGATCGAGCCGGGGTGACCAGACGCGCAATTACGGATGAAGTAGAACGCCTCATCGCCACGCAGCTCGGCGAGGATGATGCGTTCGGGCTTCATGCGCAGGCAGGCTTCCATGCAGCTCTTGGCCGTCACGTTGCTGGCACTCTGCCCGCCCTTGGAATAAAGCAGGTGCACGACATTGGGCTGAGTCAGAAACAGTTCGCGCGCATCTTCGATGGTGACCAAGCGCTCGCTGTCCGGAATATGGTTGACCAGCGCCTTCATGAAGGTGGTCTTGCCGCTACCGGTGGCGCCAGAGACGACGATGTTCTTGCGGTACATCACCGCACGCCTGAAGAACTCGGCGTACTCACGCTGCTGCCGCAGCTCCAGCAGTTCGCGATCCTGCTCGCTGAGGCTTCCATCCTGCTCAAGAATCTGGTTGAAGAAACCATCTTCGTGATACTGGGTAAGTGACTTGGTGTGCTTGGACGGCAGACGGATCGTGATCGACACCTTGCCCGCATCGCAGGCAGGCGGGATCACGAACTGTGCGCGCTGCCCGGTCGGGAAGGTCAGCGACACAACCGGGTCGGCATCGGTAATGCGCTGACCAGTGTTGCTCTCGTTGACCACCGCGGTGCAGAACTGCCGGGCCCGTTCGAACGTCAGGCCCGGCACATCCACGTGCTGCCACCCTGCCCGCGTCTCCAGGTACAGCTCGCCCGGACGGTTGATGCAGATTTCCGTCACGTCAGGCGAAGTCATGTACTCGGCGATGCCCAGCACTTCGTACTGATAGCGCAGGAAATCGCTGGAGACGAGGGCGAGGGGTGACACTTCGGCGTCCATGGTCGTTTCGTGGTTTACCGGCGCGGGTTCAGCACGTTGGTGAAGTCAACGTCTTTTGCAACATAGACGTTCACGATCGTGCCCTGGTTGATGGTGACCGTCGGCGGACGGTTACTGCTGTTCAGCGCATCGTTGGCCAAACGCTCCATGGTGCGCGCAGTGGCGCTCTCATAGGGTGACTGCACGGCGAATCCACTGCTTGAAACGGTGGTGCTCTCCGGACCGTGCTCTGCGGCGGCGTACTTGAATGCGTCGGCGATCAGGCTGACCATCAGCGCCGAAGCGATGCGACTGCCCCAGTGGGCGCTGTACTGGCCCGGATGCCCGGCGCCACCCAACTGGTCCACGCCTGGGCTGGACATGGCGACATCGATGCCATTGGGGGTCGTTACGCGATCCCATATGACTTCCACGCGCTTGCCCTTCGGGCCACCAGCGTACGCTCCGTAGATCTTGGATCCCTTCGGCAGCAGCAGGCTACGACCGTTGATTGAATAGACCGGCTCAGTCAGCAGGCAGGAGGTGTATCCCGAAAGGTCGGTGATGATCCGCGTTTCAAGAACGCACCGCAGGTAGGTACCGCGTACCAGCAATGCGTCCGGGCTCTGGATGAAGCTGGCGCTGGATACATCTTCGACATCCGGACCGCGACGTTCCTTCTGCGGCCCCTGCTGGTTGGGCATCATGTTGGCCAGCAGTGCCTGCCGAGTCTGCTCGTCAATAGCGGAACGCTGCCCCGGCATGCCCGGGCGATTGCCTGCGCCAACCGCTGCGTCATCTGCACCGGAGATACGACGCTCGAGCAGCGTCGGGCCACGCGGCTGCATCTGCTCCGGGCGCGATGAGATCGGCACCAGCTCCGGCGAGGAACGCGGCGGATCGGGCAGCATCGGGATCGGCGGCAGTGGCTCGACCGGCGGTGGCACGGTCGACTGCGCCGCATCGATTTTGGGCAGCTCGGGCGTTGAGGCGCGCGCGACTTCACGCTGCTTGGTCGCGCTCTCATCTTCTTCCTGGCTGCCGCGGAACAGCAGGAACCCCATCGCCACCAGCAGCAACAGAATGCCGCCAAGGAACAGTAGCGCCTTGCGGTTGAGGCGCTGCTCTTCAGCCGAGCGAAGCTGCGGCGCGCTGGCATCCAGATCAGGTGCAGCCTGGGCCTGGGCGTTACCGTAGTACGGGTTGGAACTCGGCTCCTGGCCCGCCGGGCCTTGCCCGTACGGGGACGGTTTCGGGTCGTTGTCCGGAGTGTTCTGCTGGCTCATTTCTTCACGTTCCTTCGCAGACCAACGACGTAGTCGCCGTGGCGGATGACCAGGTACGGGTAGGTCCCGTGGACGATCAAAGTGTTCCCTTCGACTGTGGTGTTCACCACGAAGTCTTCACCGTACTCCTTCTCGCGACCGAACACCGCCGGGAAAATGCCAGTCTTGTACTCGGGCGAGTTCGGCAGCTTCAAGTAGGTGAAGCGACCATCGTCGTAAGCGTTGACGGGGATCAGCCACCCCATCTTCTTCGCCTTGCTGGTGGAATAGGAGTAATTGAAGTTGTACGGACGATCCTTGGCCAACTCGGTGCTTAGCAACGGCTTGGCTTCCTCTTCGACCGCTTCCTGAGCCACGCCGAACACAGTCTCGTTCGGGTACACGAACTCGATCTTGTACTGCACGCCCGCACGACGCGCCTGTTCCAGCTGACGCCAGTCGGTCGCAACCACCTTCAGTTCGAAGATGTACGAATGGGTTTCGGTGCGCACCATCATGTTGGTGTCCACGTCGACATTCTTCGGCTTGAGATAAAACACGTTCTCGCGACGGGTAAGTTCCCAGCCGTTGCTGAAACCAGTGCTGTAGTCGAGGATCTTTTCGTTCGGACTCAGCTCGATCTGGGTGGTCAGACCCAGCCCGGTACGAACCGGATAGATCCGATCCTTCTCATACTCGTATCGGTCCACCGCTTGTGCCATTGCCGCGGTGGAAAACACCAGCGACAGCAACGACAGCAGCGCCGATGCGCCCCCCCTGACTTTTCGACTACTCATCGGTTGCTTGCTCCATCAGCATTTCCGGTGGATTGATTCTGTGTGCGGTTCATTACCCACCCCGCATCGGTTGCGCCTGCTGCAGCGACGTGCCCTGTGGCTGTCCCTGCATGGGCTGTCCCTGCATGGGCTGTCCCTGCATGGGCTGCCCCTGCATGGGCTGTCCCTGCATGGGCTGTCCCTGCATGGGCTGTCCCTGCATGGGCTGTCCCTGCACGGGCTGTCCCTGCACGGGCTGTCCCTGCATAGTCTGGGCAGTGGCAGGATCAATCATTGGGGCGGCTGCAGGACCATTCGGATCGTAGACACCCTGTGCCCGCTGCGCTGCCTCCTGCGCCTGTTGTTGCATCGCGCTGTCGTCGGGCACCGGCACGCCACGGGCGTAATCATTGTCGACGCGGTACTCGGTGACCTGAAACGCCAGCGGGTTAAGCACACGATCCTGTTCGGACAGCGCCAGGTTCTGGTTGTATTCAAACCGCATCGTCACCAACTGGTTGTCCAGATAGGTGGTAATTCCGGTGCGCTTGTCGAGCAGACTGCGCTGGATGCGTACCGATGCACCGCGGAAGCTGCCATTGGCCTGCGCGGCCAGCGGCGTAATGCTGAGTATCTTCACGCGGATGGCCTTGCCGCGGCCGTACATCACGAACGGGTTCTGCGGGTTATTGCCGGCATAGCGCTGCTTCATGCTCGCACCGACGGCATCGCTGGACATCACAAACACCAGCTCCCAGTCCCGCAGACCCATCACCGCCGAGTCATACGACTCGCGTGCCAGCACATACTGGGCGACGTTGCTGCGATTGACCGCTTCATTGGTGGTGATGGTTTCACCCTGGAACGTGCCGCGCAGGCGCGCGACCGTGGCCGTACCCGTATAGGCATCGGCCATCACCAGGAACGGCACCTTCTCCTTCAGCGGCAGCATGTAGTAGTAGCCACCGGCCAACGCCAGCGACATCAGCAACGAGCCGGTGGCGACCCACCAGGCGCGACGCTCGCTGCGCCGGGCCATGTCGGCCACGGTGATCTCGTAGCTGACCGCCTTGGCGACCGACTGCTCGACCTTGGGGCTGTTGCCTGCATCCTTCTTGCGGAACATGGATTCTTCCGTACTGCTGAAACATCAATGGGCGCGACGCCCCTGCGCACGGCGCGGGGTGCGGCACGTTCGATGATTTCGAGGCGGTCTCAGCTGCCGCTGCTGGATTCGGGATCCTGGGCCGACGCGGTCGGCGTCGATCCAGCACTCTGCACGACGATCTGGTTGCCGACGATGGAGACGGAAACGCCCTGCGCCGCATAGGCTGCCGTGAGATCGATCACGGCCTGCTGTGCGTTGGTGGTGTCGATCTCCGACACTGCGCCATACAGGGTGAAATCCGAACTGAGGCGATAGTCCAGCGTGCGGCCGGAATCCTTTGCCCAGCGCTCGAGCATGGCCTTCAGCGTGCGATCCATCGGCGACGCCTGATAGACGTAGCTGGAGTACAGCGGGATCTCGGTCGGAGCCGTCGCGAAACGGTTGACCGGCTTCCAGCGTCCTCCGAAGTCGGGGGCGGGCTTGGTGGCACAACCGGCCACCATCAACGCCGCCACTGCGGCGATGGACATTTTTGCAATAAACGCCTGATTCATACGGGCTTCACTTTGACGTACGAAAAAGCAGTCCCGATGTTGGTCCCTTGGTCGTCCGGCACTGCGCGATGCACGCCGAAAACGTAACGAATGCACTGCTTAACAGCACATGGGCACGGTTCCCCTGCAGCTCGAAAGCTGCCAACCAAGTCGCGTGAAGCAACCTCATCCGAGGCCCCTTTCACGCACCCTCACCAACGTCGGAACCATCCCTGTTCCCATGGCTGAAACTCCTGGCCACTCTGAAAGCATGACGAATCACACAGATTCGCAAGCCATGCATAGATTCGCACAACCTCGCGTCAATTCCATGTCAGACAAGTCTGAAATCTACTGACGTATGGTGCTTTTTTGACGCAGCTCACTAATTCACTTCCATGAACGCGTGCATCCGTCACACTTTCAAGTCTGCAACTTAGACATCCAGCATCGGCACGTCAACCTTTGGCAGTAGACGTGACGTGAAATAGCGGTCCTTGTAATAGCGAATCTTGTCGCACTTGACCGGATGCGGGATGCCTTCGTACAGGAAGACTTCCTTGTCCGGCCCCATCGCCTTGAGCTCCTGCGGCAGCATCAGCGCACGACGCTCCTCGGTGAAGCTATGGGTCTTTTCACGTGCGTGGGTGACGTTCTTCTTGCGGATGGTGGTGTAACCCAGCATGTCCGAATAGTCGTTGGCATCCTGCTGTTCGCGCGGGGCGTACAGGATCTGCAGCGCGTGATTGGTGATGATCGTGCGCGAGACCTCGCGGCCGTAGGTGGCATCCAGCTGCGACATGCTCTGGATGATCGGCAGCAGGCGCACGTTGTAGCCGGCCATGTAGGACACCGCCGAGGCGATGATCTCGACCTTGCCGATCGAGGTGAATTCGTCCATCAACAACAGGCACTGGTACTTCAGGTCCGGATTGGACTTGGGCAGTTCCTTGGTGTTGAGGTTGATCAGCTGGCTGAAGAACAGGTTGATGATCAACCGGCTTTCGGCCAGCTTGTTGGGCTGGATGCCGATATAGATGGTCATCTTCTTCTTGCGCACGTCGGTGAGCAGGAAGTCGTTGGTGCTGGTGGCCTTGTCCAGGACCGGATTGATCCAGGGGTTCAGCGGTTCCTTGAAGGTACCCAGGATCGAGGCGAAGGTCTCGTCGGCCTGGGACAGCATGTTGGCGAATGCCGAGCGCGCGTTACTGCTCAGGAATGGGCGCTCGGACAGTCCCTTGAGGAACTTCTTCAGGTCGCTGCCATCGCCGGAGGAAAGGCGGTAGACCGCACCCAGGGTCGGCGTGCCCTGCCCGCCCGGGAAGCCGCTGCTGCGCTCGTCATCCCAGTTCTCGAACAGGTACAGGGTGAAGGCGATGAAGGCATTGCGCGCTTGGCTGATCCAGAACTTCTGGTCTTCCGAGCCATCGGGATACAGCATCGCGCCGATGCTCATCAGGTCCGAGACACGGAACGCCGGGTCGTCGGAGACATAGCTGAGCGGGTTCCAGCGATGGGTGCGGCGATCTTCGGCGAAGGGGTTGAACAGGTAGATCTCCTGCCCCTGGCTGGCGCGCCAACCGCTGGTCAGGTCGAAGTTCTCCTGCTTGATGTCCAGCACCACCAGCGATTCGCCGTACTCCAGCAGGTTCGGGATGACCACGCCGACGCCCTTGCCCGAACGGGTCGGGGCCGCCAGGATCACGAATTGCTGTCCGTCCAGCCGCACCAGCTTGCCGCCATGGCTGCCGACCACGATGCTCTGGCCGCTCTTCTTGAACATGCCGTGCTTGGCCAGATCGGCGCCGGTGGCAAAGCGCGCGTCGCCGTGCAGCGAGCGCTTGTCCTTCTTCAGCAGCACGACCAGGCCGACGATGGCCAGCACCAGCAGCGGCAGGCCGAAGCCGAGGTAGCCGGCCCACTTGATCTTGCCCACGAACGGGGCAACCTGCGGCTGGCCGAGGGCGTGGAAATACTGGTAATAGGTATTCCAGGTGAGCAGCTTGGTATCCAGACCAAGCAGCAGCAGCGTCAGGTAACCGGAAAGCACGAACCCGAGCAGCAGGGTCGCCAGCGTGATGATGGCGATGAGCAGATACTTCTTACTGGACAACACCCGAATCCTCCATGATGCGCCCGAGGGCGCGACGGCTTAGCGGCGGCGTCGCTGCGACGCCTTTCTCCGCAGGTTGACTTCATTCTCCAGCCCGGGCTCCACGCCCTCTTCCCGCACCAGTTCCTCAAGGTACCGGCGCGCATCGGCCAACGACATCAGGTCGGTCAGACGTTCCCCACCGTCGACGATGACCGCATGGCCGACCACATCGCCGGGAGCGTACACCGGCTCGTGGGTCACCGCTACCAGACGGAAGCGGCCGCGTAGTTCCAGCTGATGGGTGTATTCCTGCATGTCTCATCTCCCTGATGGTATCCAGATGCCATTCCTGCAGCGTCCGATGATGCCTGCGCCGCCGTGGTGGCGGCATGCAGACAGCCCGTACGACAATACACGCTAGCACCGGGGAGATCGCAATGGACTGGGTAGAACGCGCGCGCACACTGGCGATGGAGGCCCATGCCGGCCAGGTCGACAAGGCAGGACAGCCCTACATCGGCCACGTCGGCCGGGTGGCCGCTGCCGTGCGTGGCGATGATGACGCCGAGGTGGTGGCCTGGCTGCATGATGTGATCGAGGACTGCCCGGCTTTCGCTGAGTGGGTGCAGGCCTTTCCCGCTCCGTTGCAGGACGCGGTCCGGCTGCTCAGCCGGACGTCTGCGGTGGATGCTGACACGTACTACGCACGAATTTCGGCGGATCCGCTGGCACTGAAGGTCAAGCTGGCCGACATCGCCGACAATGCCGATGAAGCGCGGCTGGCATCGCTGGATGCCGCCACCGCCGAGCGCCTGCGTGACAAGTACCGACGGGCCTTGGCGGCGCTGGGCAAGCCGGCCACGCCGGCAGCACCACCGATCGAACACTGATTTACCCCCAGCCCGGCTGATGCCTGCTGCGGTGCAGCAGTACAATGGCCTTTGCGCCNCCGAATGAGCCCCAACTCCTCCCTGGCCGCTCGGCTGACGCCGCGCCAGCGCACCCTGATCATCCTCGCCCTGTCACTGGGCGGCTTTGCCATCGGCACCAGCGAATTCGCCAGCATGGGCCTGATGCTGGAGATCAGCCGCGGCCTGTCGATCAGCGAGACGCAGGTCGGCCACCTGATCAGCGCATACGCCATCGGCGTGGTGGTGGGCGCACCGATCCTGGCCTTCGTCGGCGCCAGCTTCCCGCGCCGCAAGCTGCTGCTGGCGCTGATGGGGTTCTATGCGGTCGGCAATCTGGCCAGCGCATTGGCCCCGAACTACGGCACGATGCTGGTGGCGCGCTTCGTCGCTGGCCTGCCGCATGGTGCCTACTTCGGCGTGGCGATGCTGGTGGCAGCTGCGATCAGCCCGGCCGGCCAGCGCGGCCAGGCGATGTCGCGCGTGCTGTTGGGGCTGTCGGTGGCGATCCTGATCGGTAATCCGCTGACCACCTGGCTGGGCCAGCAGCTGAGCTGGCGCACCGCCTTCGCCCTGGTCAGTGTGCTGGCCATCGCTACGGTAGCGATGATCGCGCGCTTCCTGCTGCCCGATCCGGATGAGGTGCGGACCTCGCCGATGCGCGAGCTGCGCGCATTCAACACGACCCAGGTTTGGCTGGCGCTCTCGATCGGCGCGGTGGGCTTTGCCGGCATGTTCTGCGTGTTCACCTACCTGGCACCGACCCTGGTGCAGGTGACCGGCGTGGCCGAATCGTGGATGCCGCTGGCGGTGGGCGTATTCGGCATCGGCGCGATCATCGGCAACATCGCCGGCGGCTGGCTGGTCGACAAATTCCACTTCAAGGCCGCCGCCGTGGTGCTGGTGTGGTCGATCGTGATGCTGCTGCTGTACCCGCTTGCTGCAGAATCGGTGTGGACCATCGGACCGATGATCATCACCGTGGGCACGATGGGCGCCCTGGCTGCGGTACTGCAGACGCGCCTGATGGACGTGGCGGGCGAAGCGCAGACCCTGGCCGCCGCCTCCAACCATGCGGCGTTCAACACCGCCAATGCACTCGGCCCGTGGCTGGGCGGCATGGCGATCAGCGCCGGCTTCAGCCCGGCCACCACCGGTTACGTCGGTGCGGCGACGGCGGTAGGCGGCTTGGTGCTGTGGTGCGTGTCGGTGATGCTGGAGAAGCGCAGGGTTGCCATCGCCGGCAGCCGCTGAACTGCGCACGGTTCGTCAGCCGTCGCCCAGGCGACGGTGTTGCCTTGGAGGCAACAGATAGCACCGCGCTGGCAGCGGCTGCACACCGAACCTACCGCAGGTAATAGCTGAAGCGTTCGCCCAGTGCCATGGCCTCATCCTGGCGCTGCACCCGCTCAAGCACATCGACGATCTGCTGGAAGCGAGCCCCCAGCGCCTCTCTGGAAACCTGATGGCCGCTCCAGGTCAGCTGCAGCGGGCGCTCGACGCTGGCACTCAGCAGATCCCAGAGGGCGTCGAGATTGTTCCCATAACCGCGCTCGACACCCAGTTCGAACGCCAGCGTCTCGTGGAATGCCCGCTCGCTATGGATGCGGTTGCCGTCCAGTTCGATGTCCATTGCGGGCTACTCCGTTACCAGCGGCGAGTGGAAATCCAGCTTGCATGCCATGCCGGCCGCATGCGCAGTCCTGAAGCGTAGCAGCGGACCTCGTTGACTTCGCCACCGCGCCGGCCTGACAGACTCATCACGGCAGGAAAACGAGGATGGAGACACTTGTCTGCAACCGAGAACACCATGCCGGACCCCGGCCACTTCGCCATCCATGCCTTCGAGGCGGCGTTCAATATTTCCGGCGACGTGGAGCGCATCATTTCGCTTACCGTGTCATGCTGTCATTGTGCGGAAATCACCTGCGCCCAGGATGCAAACCTGTTGCACCTGCCGGGCGGTACGCTGTTCCGTTGTGATGCCTGTGGCTGCCATCAGGCCATCAGCAATGCGCGCCTTTCGGACTGGCAACTGCCGCCCCTGCTGGGCGTATGAGGACGTACCATGCCGTTGACTGAAGAACAGTTCAACATCCTGCGCGCCATTGCCGATGCGCACCCTGTGGGAAGCGATGCGGCGACGTGGGCCGTGAAGGAAGGCCTGGCCGTGCAGGCGGAAGATGCGGATATCGACCTGACCCCGCGTGGGCGCGACATGCTGGCCTCCCAACCGGCGCGCTGACCGGGCAGCACTGGCAGGCAGCATGCACGTGCCGTGGTGAACTCATCACGGCGTCTGCGCGCTGGCGGTACGACAAACACACGGCGTAGATCTGCGTTGTTGCAGAGTTGCGCACGCCAGCCCCCAAGCGCGACACAGCCCTCATGCACCGCCAGCTTTCCCCCACCTGCCATGATGCGATTGCCCTGCGGGCCGGCGCGCTGGGCAGCGTGTTGGGCGTGGCGCTGTTCAAGGCCTTTGCACTCTCCGCAGCGGCGGCAGGCTCGATGATGACGGTGGCGCTGTGGCTGCTGGGATGTGCTGTGTTGGCAGCATGGGCGCTGGCGGCCTGCCTGACCTGCCTGGCATTGAGCCGGCGTGTGTTCGTGCTGATGCTCGCGCTTTCGACGGTGTTCCTGATCTGCATTGCCTGACCGGCAGTCGGCAGCTTCCGAGCAGTTCCACAATTGTTACTCAATAACAAGTGCTGCCAGTCGGATTGCGCGTGAGCCAAGTCACGGATTGAATTCGATGGCCAGACCGGCCCTCTTGAGATCCTCCCATGCGCCTGCTGCAGCCCCTGCTCCGCTCCTCTGTCTGTGTCCTTGCTCTCGCTTCGATCAGCGCCTGTGCCACCTATGACGATTCGGCCATGCACGCAGCTTGCCAGGAGTCGCCGCATGTGAAGGACCTGCCGCCTGAGGTTGCCGCCCGCGAAAGCCGATGCAGCAAGAGCGTTGAGGTCTGGTCGAGCGAGCGCAAAGGCAGTGACCAGCCGCTGGACCTGAGCGGCAAGAAGAAGGATCTCTGAAAGACGGCGGCGCACACCCTGCGCGGGCTGCGCCTGATCCCAGGTGTGGCAGTCCGCGGATGATGCCGAGGCGCGACTGGGCGCCTCGATGCTGATGGCCTCGATGGGGCCGCCTACGAACAGGGACTGCGCGTCCTGCCCTGCGGTGGCGATCTGCGGCAGGCAATGCTGCCGCTGATCGTGCGCGGCGGCGCCACCGGCGTGCTGGTGGCTTTGGCCGGCACGCCGTATTCGGATCCGTCCGCGCGTCCATGACGCAATCGGGGGATGGGCATCGGCTCACCGCAAATGCTAATCTTTCTCATTTGCAGACAAGCCCGATACGCCCATGCCCCACTTCCTGCCCCGCCGCAGCATTCTGTGCCTGGCGACGACACTGGCTTTGGCCACCCCCGGATACGCCGCCGACGCCCCGCCCAGCCGCGTGCAGGAGCTGGACAAGGTAGAGGTGCGTGGCCGCGCACAGACGTTGTATCGGGTGGATGACGCGGCGGTCGGCACCCGCACCGATACGCCGCTGGAACTGGTGCCGCAGTCCATCCAGGTACTGCCGCGCGAACTGATCGACGACCAGGCTGCACGCCAGGTGACCGATCTCTATCGCAGCATCAGCGGCATCAGCTACTTCAGCTATGCCGGGGTGACCCTGCGCGGTTTCCGCCAGGAGAACGTGCTGTATGACGGGCTGCGGGGCGACCCTTATGCGGGATTCTCGGTACCGCAGTTGTTCAACATCGAGCGGGTGGAGGTGCTGAAGGGACCGGCCGGCGCGCTGTACGGGGGCGGCGACGCTGGTGGCGTCATCAACTATGTGACCCGCAAGCCGAAAGTCACTGCCGAACGCCGCGTTGAACTGCAGATGGGAAACAGGGATTTCCGCGCCGGCTCGATCGAAGGTACCGGCCCATTGAATGCCGCCGGCACGGTGCGCTACCGCGCCGGCCTGTATGGCGACAACGAGCAGGGCGTGCGCTGGAACACCGACAGTGAAAGCGTGATCGGCGATGCCTCGCTGGCCTTCGACGTGGGCGACACCGGCGAGCTGGTGCTGCAGTTCACCGACATTGCCCAGAACCTGGGCGGCAATCGCCTGCGCGGTGTTCCGGTCGATGACAGGGGCAATTTCCTGACCGACCGCCGCTGGAACCACAACGAGGCCAGCGACTTCCTGGACATGCGGGCCAAGGTGGCGCTGGCACAGTACCGTTTCGCGCCGCGCGACAACCTGGACGTGGATATTGCCGCGCGCTGGTTCAGCAACAACGAACACCAGATGTACCACGAGCCGATGGGCCTGATCGACCGCGACCGCGATGGCGTGGCCGAATGGATGACCCGGCAGCTGCGCAACCAGATCCGCGACAACGAGGCGTTCACCGCCAACGCCAATGCGGTGTGGCGGGTAAGCACCGGTCCGGTGGAACACAAGGTGCTGTTCGGGGCGGACGTGTACCAGCTGGATGCGGACTTCACCGCGCAGACCGCCAACAGCGCCGACCTCGCGCGCGGGGCCGGCCCGGTGCGTGGCATCGACCTGTTCAATCCGGTGTATGGCGCCAGCACCTGGCACGATTACAACCTGTCCAGCCTGCCCTGGCGCAGCACCAGCACGCGCAGCAGGCGCTATGGCGGTTACCTGCAGGACGAGCTGGCCCTGACCCCGCGCTGGCACGTGCTGGCTGGCCTGCGCTGGGACGGTTTCAAGGACGATGACCGCCTTGCCGGCAGCAGCGTGGATGGCAACGACATCAGCTGGCGGCTGGGCAGTACGTTCACCGTTCGCGACGGACTGAACCTGTATGCCAACGTGGCCAGCGGCTTCGTGCCGCAGTCGGCGGCCAACCAGAATTCCGCCGCAGGCGGCCCGTTCGATGCCGAGCGCAGCAGGCAGTGGGAAGTGGGCATGAAATCGCTGCTTGCCGAGCGCCTGAGCCTGAACCTGGCGGCCTACCGCATCGACCGAAGCAACATCGTGCAGGCCACTGGCGAGGTCATCAATGGAGTGAACCAGCTGGCGGCGCTGGGCCTGGTGCGCAGCACCGGCATGGAACTGGATCTTCTGGCCGACGTGACCGAGCGCTGGGTGCTGAACCTGACCTATGCCTACAACGACGCGCGGGTGAAAGACGCAGGCCCGAATGGCATCACCAATGCCTCTGGCGATCGCTTCGCCAATGCACCGCGCAACAAGCTGGGCCTGTGGTCACGCTACGACCTGCCGGCGATCAGTTCAGCCATCGGTTTTGGTGCCGACTACGTGGATGAGCGCATCAGCCTGGATGGCCAGCGCGTGAAGCCGTACACCGTGTTCGACATGAGCTGGAAAACCACGTGGAAACAGTGGCAGTTCCAGGCCAACGTCAAGAACCTGTTCGACAAGGTGTATGCCGCCAGTGGATTCATCGAGCGCAACGGCCATTTCCCGGGCGAGCCGCGTCGGGTGTATGTGCAGGCCGGTTACAGCTTCTAGGTCAGCGCTGCAGAGCAACGCGGCGGGGAAGTGGCATGGCCCCATGCCCCCCCGGCGTCAGCCCCGTTCTTGTTGCCCACCGCGATGGCATTGCCCTCATCGCCATCCTTGCTGAAGACCACGTAGCCACCGGGGCACATCTGCCCGGCCTTCTCGTAGCAACCGCTCCAGGAACTGGAGCCGCTGCAGTCGATGGAAACGCCACGGCGGCCGTCGGGGGTGACGGTCATCTTGGCGGTGGTGCAGCCGGTCAGCGTGGCGAGGAACAGCAGCGGAACGAACAACTTCATGGTGACTCCAGGGATGGGAACTGCGAATGGGCGCCAAGGCTGGAGCGCCTGGATTGCGTGAACCTTGCGCCGTCCCCGCGGCGTCATCGCATCCCTGCATGACCTATCGGCGGCTGTGCAGGCACGCCATGTTCACGCAATGTTCCTGTAATACGGTGCCGGCGCGTGCCGAACCGCCTCTCTGCGGCCTCTCCCTGCCCAAGCCCTGCTGATGCATATCCTGCTGATCGAAGACGAAACCGAACTGGCCGCCACCCTCAAGTCCGCCCTGCAGCGCGAGCGCTACGTGGTGGACCTGGCCAACAGCCTGGCGCTGGCGCGGGAAGCGGCCCTGTGCGGACTGCACGATCTGGTGCTGCTGGACCGCACCCTGCCCGATGGCGATGGCCTGGCGCTGATTTCCCTGCTGCGCGAGCGCAACCCCGGGGTGCCGATCATCGTGCTGAGCGCGCTGGGCCAGTTGCCGGACCGGATTGCCGGGCTGGATGAAGGCGCCGATGACTACCTGGCCAAGCCCTTCGCGCTGGAGGAGCTGTTCGCGCGGATCCGTGCTGCGGGCCGTCGCCCAAGCGGATTGCAGGTGGAGTCCATCAGCATCGGCCGATTGGTGTTCGATCCCGCCTCGGGCGAAGCCAGCGTGGGCGGCCAGCGGCTGGAGCTGCCACGACGCGAGATCCGGGTGCTGGCCGCCCTCGCACGGCGCCTGGGCCGCACCGTGCTGCGCGAATCCATCGAGATGGCGGTGTATGGCTTCGACGACGGCATCCATTCCAACACCCTGGATTCGCACGTCTCGCGCCTACGCCGGAAACTCGCTGACGCCGATGCGGGCGTGGAGATCCACGCCATTCGAGGAGTTGGCTATCTGATGCGGGAAAGCAAGTGATGGCGCGTCGCCCGTCGTTGAAGCGACCGCTGATCGTCAAGACGCTGATCTACCAGTTGCTGGCCTTGCTGGTGGCCTTCTTCGCCCTGCTGATGGTGCTCATCCGTGCCGACAGCGGTGGCTACTTCACCATCCAGACCTTCGCGCCGGTGGCCGCCGAGGCCGTGCACCGCGACCGCAACGGCGAACTGTACGTGCAGCACACAGCGGAGCTGGCCGAACTGCTGAAGATCGTCCCCGGTGCCTGGTTCATCGCCGAGGACGAGCATGGGCACCACGTCACCTTCGGCCATGTGCCATCGGCGTATTCATCGTTGGTCGGCGCCCTCGATGGCATCCCCTATGGCGACCTGCGCGGGCGTGATCGCAGCGATGGCCTGGCCGTGGTGGTGCGCCAGCACAGCGGACCCGCCGGCAAGCTGACCATCATGGCCCATGGCGAAACCGATTCGCTGACCATGCAGATGGCGTTGGCCGCGCACATCATCACCCTGCCGATCTTCCTGCTGCTGGCGCTGGCCACCATCATCCTGACGCCGATCATCGTGCGGCGGGCACTGGCCGGTGTCGAGCGCATCGCGCAGGAAGCCCGCAACATCTCGGCCAGCCGTCGTGGCATCCGCCTGACCGAGACCGCCGTGCCGGTGGAGATCGCGCCGCTGGTGACCGCCGTCAACGATGCACTGGACCGGTTGGATGAAGGACACGAGCGGCAACGCCGCTTCATCGCCGCAGCGGCGCATGAGTTGCGCACGCCGATCGCGATCCTGCGGGTAAAGATCGATGCCGCTGATGAGTCGACTTCGCGCAGCCTGGCCGTGGAAGTTGCACGTCTGGCAACCTTGGCCGAGCAGCTGCTGGACCTGCACCGCATGGAAGAGGACGGCCCGAAGGAAACCCTCAACCTCGCCCGGGTGGCCAAACGGGTGGCGGCCGATCTTGCGCCCCTTCTGATCCAGTCGGACAAGACGGTGGCGGTGGCGGTGGAACCACACTTCCCGGTGCTGGGTGAGGCTGGCGCGGTCGAACGGGTGATCTCCAACCTGGTGTTGAATGCCGCCGAGCACGGTGGCCGCCAGATCATCCTGCGGGTGCAGGGCAGCTGCCTGGAAGTGGAAGACGATGGTCCCGGCATTCCGGTGGACCAGCGCGAACGTGTGTTCGAGCCGTTCCAGCGACTGCGCCCGCGGCAGACCGGCGCCGGCCTGGGACTGAACCTGGTGCGGCAGGTGATCGACCGTCACGGTGGCCATGTCACGATTCTGGATGCCCCCGGTGGCGGCGCGCTGATCCGCGTCGAATTCCCACAGCACCCGGGCGTTGCCTCTGCGCCATCGGTAGAGCACTGAGGACGTCCGCACGTCGGTGACTGCCGCCTGTCCGTGCGCTGCAGACAGCGATAACACGCAAGGTTGCGGCAATGTTCGCTGCGCAGCATCGGGCCGACGGCATCTGCGGTGCCATCGCGTTCCATCCTGACAGGAAGCCTGCACGTGACCGAAGGAGTTCCTCCCCCCTCCTCTTCTGCCCGATCCCGCGCGACACCAGCTACATCTGGTTTGACCGCGGCTGCGTGGAATAGACGCTCGCATGCCGCTCGCGCGCGCGGACTGCCGCATTGGCCACAGTGGCTGCGCGCGATCCCTGCGGCGAAGCGACCGAACGTTCTGATGCGCCTTTTTGCCGCGCTGTTCCTGTTGCTGCCAGGCGGTGCACTGGTGGTTTCAACGCACCGCCATGCACACGCAGCCCTGACCAGCGCGGTGCTGCTCTTCGTCGTCGCGCATGCCGCGCTGCACGCGCTGTCCGCATGGCGATCAACTACAGCGCGAACCGTCCCTGCCGCCCTGCGCAACATGGACAGGCATGCAGCGTGGATGATGCTGGCCAGCGCGTGGGTCCTGCTGGTGATACATCGCGTGCACGCGCAGCCGACCAGCACGGTCGCTGTCGCAGGCCTGGTGATCGGCACGCTGTGCCAGCTCTGCAGCATGCGCGTGACGTCCAACCGCCTTCGCAGCGCATTGCTGGTGCTGGGCAGTGCCTTGCAGTTCGTCGCCGTGGCGCTGGTCATCGCCATGGAAGTGACCTGACAACCACGATAGCGCCGCAAGGTTCACGCAATCCATCACCTTGAGACTCGACGGCCATCCACGCCCGGTACCCGGCGCGTGCATCTCCCCTGCCGCGAGGACCACCGATGACCTGCCCCTTCTGGATGCTGTGCGAATGAGCACGGCACCGCGTAAACACCGCCGACTGCTGTTGACCGCCGGTGCCGTACTGTGCACTGCCATTGCCGCTTGGTTCTGGCTCCGACCGGCACCGCCACCACCGCTGCGGCTCACGCCCGTGGTGCGTGGGAACATCGAGCAGGTGGTGGAGGCCACCGGCACCCTGAAGCCATCACGGCTGGTAAGCGTGGGCGCGCAGGTTTCCGGACGAATCGAAGCCCTGCACGTGAAGCTGGGCGACAAGGTGAAGGCAGGTGACCCGATTGCCGACATCGACTCCCGTACCCAGCGCAATGCACTGCTGAGTGCGCAGGCAGCGCAGCGCACCGCACGCGCCAACCGCGATGCACTGGCCACCGATCTGCGCCAGTTCGAACTGACCCTGCGGCGTCAGCAACGGCTGGTCGCATCGCAGCTGGTTGCCCGCGCCGACTTCGACGCGGCCAATG
This sequence comes from Stenotrophomonas sp. TEPEL, assembly GCF_004348785.1. Taxonomy (NCBI): domain Bacteria; kingdom Pseudomonadati; phylum Pseudomonadota; class Gammaproteobacteria; order Lysobacterales; family Lysobacteraceae; genus Stenotrophomonas; species Stenotrophomonas sp. TEPEL. The sequence goes on along the minus strand of NZ_QQXJ01000001.1, from coordinate 1,654,117 downwards.
CCAAGGTGGAGGCAACCCGCGAACAGATCAAAGCGCTGGATGGGGAGATCGTGCAGCGGCAGACCGAGGTGGATATCGCGCAGACCAATCTGGACTACACCCGCGTCACCGCGCCTACCGATGGCACGGTGCTGGCGGTGGTCGCCCGCCAGGGGCAGACGGTGAACGCGGTACAGAGCGCACCCACCATCGTCATGCTGGGCAACCAGGACGTGATGACCGTCTATGCCGAAATCTCCGAGGCCGACGTTGTGCACATCACGGTCGGCCAGGAAGCCTTCTTCACCATCCTTGGCGATGCGGGCCGCCGCTACAGCAGCACGCTGCGCGACATTGCGCCAGCGCCCGAATCGATCACCAACGAAGATGCATCCAGCCTCACGTCACCGGCGTTGTCCGCCGGCAGCCGTACCGCCATGTACTACAACGGCCAGTTCGACGTGGACAACCGTGATGGGCGCCTGCGCAGCTACATGACCGCGCAGGTACGGATTGTGCTCGGCCGTGCCTACAACGTGCTGACCATCCCCTCCGCCGCGCTGGGTGCGCGGGCCGGCGATGGCAGCTACAGCGTGCAGGTTCGCGGTGCAGACGGGCGCGCCGTGGCGCGGCGCATCGCCATCGGGCTGGATGACCAGATCCAGGTGGAAGTACGCAGCGGCTTGAAGCAAGGCGAGCAGGTCGTTCTGGCTCAAGCCGGCGACGAAGACGCCGCCGCACCCGCGCAGCCCCGATGAGCGCCCCCATGAGCGAGCCTCTGCTGAGCGTACGTGGGCTGCGCCGTGAATTCGCCGCCGGCGAGCAGACGCTGGTGGTACTGGACGGTGTGGACCTGGACATCCATGCCGGTGAACTGGTGGCCATTGTCGGCCAGTCCGGCTCGGGCAAGTCGACGCTGATGAACATCCTCGGCTGCCTCGATCGCCCCTCTGCCGGCGAATACCGGATTGCAGGACGCCAGACCGCGCAGATGTCGCCCGACGAACTGGCCGAACTGCGCCGCGAACACTTCGGCTTCATCTTCCAGCGTTACCACCTGCTGGCCGACCTGACCGCGCTGGGCAACGTGGAAGTGCCGGCGATCTATGTCGGCATGCCCTCCCCCGCGCGCCACGCGCGGGCCGCCGAACTGCTGGCGCGGCTGGGCCTGGGGGAACGCATGCAACATCTGCCCGGCGAGCTGTCGGGGGGCCAGCAGCAACGCGTGTCGATTGCCCGCGCACTGATGAACGGAGGTGCGGTGATTTTCGCCGACGAACCGACCGGCGCCCTGGATACACAGTCGGGCAAGGAAGTGATGAAGATCCTCGGCGAGCTGCATGCCGAAGGCCACACCGTGGTGCTGGTGACCCATGACATGGCGGTGGCCGAACACGCCCAGCGCATCATCGAGATCCGCGATGGTCGGATTGTCGATGATCGTGCCACGGGTGCTGGCTCGGCAGCGGGCATGGCGCCGACCGCGATGCCGCAACGCAACGATGGCATCGGCTGGCAAGCCGTGCGCGATCGCTTCTCCGAGGCTTTCCGCATGGCCCTGCGCGCCATGAACGCACACCGCATGCGTACCTTCCTGACCATGCTCGGCATCATCATCGGCATCGCCTCGGTGGTGTCAGTGGTCGCGCTGGGTACGGGCGCGCGTCAGGCCATCCTGTCCAACATCTCTTCGCTGGGTACCAGCACCATCGAAATCTATCCAGGCTCCGGCTTTGGCGACCTGCACGCGGCGCGGGTGGAGACCCTTACCCCGGGTGACAGCGTGGCCCTGGCCGGGCAACCGTTCGTGGACAGTGCCACCCCTGGCGTAGCCACCACGGGTACCGCGATGCGTGGCAACCGCTCCGCCAGCGTGCAGGTGCAGGGCGTCAGCGAACAGTACTTCCGTGTGCATGGATTGAAGCTGGGGGAAGGCGCCTTCTTCGGCGCACCAGCTGTGATTGGCTATCAGCAGGTTGCGATCATCGACGCCAACACCCGCGCCCGCTTCTTCGCCGCAGCCGAGAAGCCCATCGGGCAGACCCTGCTGCTGGGCAACGTGCCGGTGCGCGTGGTGGGTGTGGTGAAGAAGGACGCCGGCGCCGCCGGCGACGCCTCGCTGCTGCGGGTGTGGATGCCCTACACCACCGCCATGGCCCGGGTGTTGGGCCAGAGCCATGTGTCCAGCATCACCGTGCGCGTATCCGATGCGATCAGCATGGAAGCGGCCGAGCAGGCCATTGCACGGTTGCTGACGCGCCGTCATGGCAGCACCGATTTCTACATGAGCAACAACGCGCAGATCCGCCAGTCGATTGAACAGACCACCGGCATCCTCACCATGATGATCAGCTCCATTGCCGCCATCGCGCTGGTGGTGGGCGGTATAGGAGTGATGAACATCATGCTGGTATCAGTTACCGAGCGCACCCGCGAGATTGGCGTGCGCATGGCCGTGGGCGCGCGTCGCAGTGACATCCTGCAGCAGTTCCTGATCGAGTCGGTGCTGGTGTGCCTGCTTGGCGGCGTACTGGGCATTGGTGTGGCGTTGCTGCTGGGCGCAGTGCTGGCACTGGCCGACGTGGGCTTCAGCCTGGTGTTTTCAGTGAGTTCAATCATCGCGGCGTTCGCGTGTTCCAGCCTGATCGGCATCTGCTTCGGCTTCCTGCCGGCACGTCGCGCGGCGCAGCTGGACCCGGTGGAAGCACTGGTCCGGTAATCACCGCAGTTGCCTGCGGTGACGGCAGGTTCGCGCAATGTCTGCGGTGTGTACTGCAGCTACCGACGATGTCCGCACAGGAGCTGGACGATGTTTCTGAAAACAGGAAGGACTGCGCTTCTGCTTGTAGCGGCCGCACAACTGCTGGTGCTGCTGCCGTATTCCGGCGATGCCCATGCGCAGCGTGGCGACCGCTACAGTCCGCAGTGGAACCAGGACTATCGTGACCGCGAGCGCGATGACTGGCAGCGCCGCGAACGTGAGCGTGAGCGTCGGCACGATGCCAAGACCACAGGCGTGGTGGTGGGCGTCGTGGGCGCGGCTGTGGTGGCGGGCGTGATCGCGGCAGCGGCGAAGCGCGAGCGGGAAACACGTGAGCGCGCCGATTACTGCATGAACCGCTACGGAAACTACGACCGCCGTGCCGACAGCTATCGCGACCGCGATGGCTACACCTACCCATGCCGCTGACTCCCTCGCTCAAGGACTACATACAATGCATATGAACAAGACCGCCCTGTTGATCGCGCTGTGCGCCGCCCCGCTGCTTGCACAGGCCGCGCCAGCCGACCCGAAACAGGCCTATATCGATTCCACCTTCACCGCGATGGACAGCAACAAGGACGGTCGCGTCGACAAGGGCGAGTTTGCTACGTATCAGCAGTCACGCTTCAGCAAGCAGGCTGACTCGATCGATGCCGCGTTCGCTGCGATGGACAGGAACAAGGACGGGAAGATCAGCAAGGAAGAAGCGACCGTGGTGCCGGAAATTGCGAAGTACTTCACGGGGCTGGATACCGACGGCGATGGCTACCTGTCGCTGAAGGAAATGCAGCAGGCCATGGTGGCGGCGCAGACGGCCGACGCACCGGGCAAGTGACGGGCGCGGGGACAATGGGAATACCCCACTGCCCCTTGCTGTGCACTAGGCCAGGCGCATTGTCGGATGCTCGCGCACCTGGTTGTCCAGTTCCTGCTGCTGACGCTGGGACTGGGCCTGTTGCCGTTCTGCACTGGCCAGTTCCAGACGCTGCAAGGACTGCTCTACCGGCGTCTGAACGGCCACATCGGTGGGCATGGAAGCCCTCAGGTGTGCCGGGTCGTTCATCTCGCCCTGCACCACGAACACGTTGCGGCCAGCTGGGCTGTCCGCCGTCTGCGCGCTGAGCAGCACATGGTCGGCACGGTCCAGGTTGTTCTGCCGGGCCAGGACCATCACGCTGGCGATCAGGCGTTCACTGCTTTCATCCGGCGTGCGTCCTGCTCTGGCGTCGATGCCGACGACATGCCCGCTGACCTGCTGCAGCAGACGGTACTCGGCGTGGTCCGGGCCAATGTCCGCCAGACGCGTTGGCGAACGCTGGGGGCCTGGCGTGCCATCGACCGATGCAGTGAGCGGACTACGGGTGATGGAGCGGTAGGGATCTTCCGGGTGGAAGTGGGTGGCCTTCTGCTGGCGCTCAAGGCGGACTTCGCGCGCGTCGTTGAGTTCGGCGATGCGGGCCGGATCGGTGATCTCGCGCAGCGAACAGTGCCCACCGCCGGAGGTGACACTGACCCACTTGCCGTCCTTTTCAAAGTACAACGCGTAGGAATTGAGGCCGCCAATGACGTTGGGGTCGACCGAGGAGCGGCCACCCAGGGCCTGGGTAACTTCATGGAACGTCAGCGTGCCGAGGTACTGGCTCCCCTTGCTCAATCCCATCTGGGTGATGGCATCGCGGCTGGTACTTCCCACCCGCGGGAGTCCGGCCCCATCGTTGTCGAGCATGTTGGTCCAGATCTGCTCGAGCTTCTGCGGGCCACTCTTTTCCAGCGCGGCCTGAAGCAGCACGCGGGGTGTCCAGCAATTGGGATCCAGATGATGCTGATCGAAGGCGCGGTCGTGGGCCAGCATCACGTCAGCCCCAGGCAGGTTAAGCGCCAGGTCCGGGCGGCGTTCCGCCATCCACTTCTGGCGTAGTTCCAGATCTCTATCAAGCAGTGTCTGCCCAAACGATTCCCACTGGCGCTCGGTCAATTCGGCGTTGGGGAACCGGGAACCTTCATCCTGCTGCGTCCTGGCGAAGCTGTGCGCATAGCTGTTCGCAACCCTTCCTGGCAGGCTGTCATTCCTGACGACGCCCAATGCCAGCGTTCCGTACCCGTCGGCGCCCGGCAACTGCGACAGGTAGTTCCAATAGAGCTCGCGGTTGCCATCCTTGGCATAACTGCCAAGGATCCTGAGATCATGTTCGGTCAATCCACTCATGCCTGAATCCTTCCTTGGATCAATTGGATCGGGTGCGCGTGATGACATCTCTGATAGCGTCTTCCATACGCTTCCAGTCCTTCAGGAAGGCTCTCTTGTAGTCCAGGGTAACGGAGAGCTTGTTGTCACCATCCACGAAGTAGTGAACACAGCCGGCGGCAACCTCACCTTGCACGCTGATCACCTGATCACCCTCCAGCCGCACGCCGTCCTGACGAAAGCCCTCGGCATCACACTTGATGAACGTGCTGATCCGGCCATCGGCCTGGCGTGCGACGTACCAGTCCCTTTCGTAAGCTGGATTCCGGACGGGAGCCTTCCCATATCGCGCCTCGTAGCGCTTTGCGAACTCCTTCATTGCCGCCTCGTCGATGGCGTACGGCGTCAATCCCATCGTCTCAGCCAGCGGGATTCGGAGATCGAGCCTATCCCTGGGATCTCCGCGTTCCACCGAATCCGCCTCGGTAAGAGCCTCGTTGGACGCGTAGCGCTCCATCAAGCCCTCGATGGGAACGCGATCAACGTAATTGATCCGAACGGAAATTTCCTTGCGGAAATCATTGGTCCTTGGATTAGCCCGCGCCCCCGGCAACGTCGGCGTCATGTCCGGCCATTCAATGACCAGCGAAACGCCTTCACCGGGCCAAGGCGCAATCTGGCTGTCCAGATAGTTGGCGGGGATACGGAAAGTATTCGGCCCCAGCTTCACGTCCACGGGCGCGTCGGTGTAGGTGTGGCCGTTGAGGGTGCGGCCGGTCTGCGTTGCGCCAGGCATGGTGGGATTCCTTTCGTGTTCGGTGGATGGCGGTCGTGCGCAGGCACTGGCGCTCACAGCGACGGCGATTGCGAGTGCCAGGCACCGGCCGGAGGACATCGGGGGCATCGGGCCATTCCATTGCGGGGTTTGGCTCCACTATAGGCAAAGGCCGATCAACGGGACAGGAACGTCATCACTACCCGCCCACGATCAGAATTTTCCTACGCACCTCCATCGCCGTGCCAGTTGACACCTTCACCGCCACTGCAGATCGACGTGGCACTGCGGGCAGGAGTGGTACGCAGATGCCGGGCTGACCGCGAGTGCACCCACAATGCCGATCAGTATCGACATGGCCAGCATCCCGGTGACGCCCATCAATAAGAAACCAACTGCACCGCCAAGCAGCGCGAGAAGCGTGAATGCCCACCCGGAGCTAGACCAATGCCCGCGGCGATTGCGGATGGCCATCGGGCCGCGGTATCCGCAGGCAAGGCAGATTGTCGATTTTGTGCTGCCAGGCGACGCTGGCTGCGGAGACGGCTTCATACGCTACTCCGACCCACTATGCTACAAATAATGTAGCATACGAATTGTGGGGTGATTGCCATCCTGTAGACCGTTACAGGCTGCGCCTAGGCGGGCAATGTCCCCCACACCTCTCCGAGACCAGTTCACCAAGCGCCTCAAAGAAGCGCGCTTGGCGATGGGCATTTCCCAGCGGGAGCTGGGCCGGCGCATTGGCTTGTCTGAGGATGTGGTGTCCAGCCGGGTGACACGTTACGAACAGGGCACGTCGGAGCCGGACTTTGCCACTGCCGGCAAGATGGCTGCCGAACTGGGCGTTCCTCTCGCCTATCTCTTGGCTGATAGCGATGTACTGGCCAGTGTCATTCTCGCCGCCGCCCGGATGCCGCACGCAGAACAGCGACGATTGGCGACGGAATTGAAAGAGCGGGCGAAGCGGTCGAACGGCACAGAGCAAGCAGAAAGCGACAGCGACAGCGACTAGCACGGCGCTTGAACCGCAGGCATGGGGACCACGTTGGAAGTCCCCACCCTTCCCGTTGCGGCGCACCTGTGAATCAAGGGTCAAGGCAGCGCTCTATCTGTAGTGACAGCGCCTCGCAGGCATCAAACAGACCATCGACCAGCGCTGCCGACGGATAGGAGCCCGGATCGTCGTTCTCCCGTGCTACGTGTGCGGCGTGCAACATGGCAGCAAGCGCGGTGATGCCCGAGGCACTGCGGGTAGCCAAGGCCAAGTCGAAAGCGCGACCGGGCGTGAGGCGTTTTTCGGACCACGGTGTGCCGTCCGCACGATGGCCTTTGCCGTGGCCTTGCAGGAACGTGAAGAACGCCGACGGAGGCGCGGACTCGGCGGCATCACTGAGTGCGTCTTCCATCTTTTCGGCAAGAGCATTGGGAAGATCGCGCACGGCATCGCCGAGCAGCGCGTGCAGACGAGGATAGTCGGGAAGCAGGTCAGACATGGCAGCAACCTCGCGGTGTGGCCACCTGCAGATGCAAGGTGGCGGACGGTGCGGGTTGGCGTGCCGGATACGTACCACTAAAGCCGGCGGATCGAGAGATCCCCACGCACCGCCCGCCATGGACTGGCAGACGGTGCATTGTCGTGATTGCAGTTGCGGCTGCAACACGATCCGTAGTGATACGTAAGTTCGGGACGCCAATCCCGGCCTAGGCAGGTGCCTTGGCGAGGCCATGGTTGACTCGTTGCGACGGCGATGAAAAGCAAGGAAAGCTTGTATCAGTGCGTACTTGCGGATGTTGCGTCATGAGATGCCGACTTGCGCATTGAATGGCGCACTTTGCATACCAGAAACCGCTGAGGATCTGGACGGGCCATACGCAGCGTGTTGTCAAAAGCGACACGTACCGCGCGAAACGCTGCGAGATACGGGCACACCTATCCTCAATGCGCAGAACGTCGCAATCTGCCCCGTCTGCGCTTGGTGTGTCGACCCGCCAAGGTGTCGTGGATACTTACAGAAAACGCTTCCACCGCAAGGGCTCAAAGGCCACCAAGTGACGCGCTTACTCCACGGCCATCAAGTCCGCTACCGCTCATGTCAGTAAGGTCGCCTGCTTCAATCGATTTGGAGTTGACCGTGAATTTCACTTCCTGGCGCAACATTCTCGTCGCCGCTGGTGTGGCTATCGCACTCTCTGTGGTGGCCTACAAAGACCATCATCGCCATGCCCTTACCGACGGGCTCGACGGGCGGGATGCCGTGGGCTTGGTCACCGAAGTCACCTGGGACGAGCGAAAGGGGCGAGAGAACAATTTCGTCCTGAATGTCGAGTTCGAAACTGAAGACGGCCAGGAGCGGGGGGAGAAGATTGCGGTATCCAACAGGCTCGGCAATCAGATGCGCGCTTCCGACGAGGCCGAGGAGATTGATATCCGCTATTACCTCCACGATCCGTCCGTGGCGGTGGCCGCCGGAGATACTGATAATTCACTGTTGATGCTATGGCTGGCCATTGCCTCAGGACTGGTAGCGCTGGGGCTGGCCACGGCGCGGCTCGTCAAGGGGCGGAAGGTTCAACGCGCCTGAACCAACGCTCTTGAACCGTCAGCGACTGCTCGTAGGTCGCTGCGACAGGTGGGTTCTACCCCGACTCCCCGGACGTCCTGTCCGAGACCGTCAAGCGCGCCAGATCTACGACAAGGCCAGGCCGCCCTCAAGCGAGGCTCAGTGCTGGTGAAGAGGCGCCGCATGACGACGGAATGGGCCAACTTCTGCGGGTACGCATTGCCGTAGACGTCCGAATGGCTCCGCAGGCTGTCGCGCCTCAATCATCTGCGCCGCCATCGGAAAATAGCCATGGGGTAAGGCATTCTGAATGTGTGATCCAGCGCTCATACCTTGGCATGAAGGGTCGAGACCTTGGAGCCCAACCGATGCGGGCCGTATAGTCAGATGACGCAGAGCAATGGAGCGCCGGTGAACATCGTCTCGCAAAGCCCCGAATCATCGGGTCGGATGGATGAAGGCCATGGAAATGAACAGTCAGCGAGACCAGGGCTGTCGCGTCTGCCCCAGGTCTGGCGCAAGGCGCCGTGTCCCACAAAGGAACCCCGTGTCGGGCCCACAAGCGATCAGGCAAGCCCTGTCTGCGGTTTCACGCTTTGAGAACCACGCTCCGTAGTCGCCCTGTACAAGCCTACCCCCGTAGTACTTCAATCAGCGACATGGACCGCTCATGCTGAAATTTCTTCCAGCTCTTCCACACGTGGCATTGATCGCGTTGATCACCCTGGCCGTTCCGGGCTGCAACAAGGAACGCTCATACCCGGTCTATCGCGAGAATCCCGCCCCGAAGGATGCGCTGCCGATTGTGATCCGGGTGGACGATGCTCCCGTGGAGATGCCAATTCCCACGGTCCTCGTCTCCTACGAGATAGACCCGCTCTGCCTCCCGCCGATCAACAACTACGAGGGCGTGCAGTACGCCCCGCAACGGCAGTCAGTTGAGTTTCCGGTGCAACGCGTCAGTGCAACCGAGTTCCGCAGCACAGTGTTCAAAGATGCAATGGAGGTTGCTGACTATTACGGGCGCGGACCATGCAGATGGACGCCAAGCTTCGTACAGGCCTCGTTCGCCCTCATCGTCGACGGCCGATCAATCAAAGCCTCTGTTCCCGCGTTCTTCCCAAAGATCGAAGTTGAAGGACGCGCCATTACATACGTAGAGAAGGCACTAAAACCCGTGTTCCCAGGGCAGACACCTGAGCGAGCGAACAGCAAGTCCCACACTCTGTTTCAGAAGCTCACACAGGATGAACGCCAGAAATATTTTCCTGTAGAGATCTCCCAAAGGATTGAAGGAGACGTTCCATGAATTCAATAACGAACGCTACACTCTCAAACGCAGCCTACGAAACCCCTTCTTCAGACGGCGACTTTGTCACCATTGCGGGAATCGAGTACGAGGTCCTGGCCACACGGAATTCCAGCACCGGATATCAAGGGACCGTGTATCGCAACATTGAGTCCAAGGAGATCATCGTCGCCCATCGAGGCACTGAGTTCGATCGGCAGGCATTGATTGACGGCGGCACCGACGCTGCGATGGTCACCGCTAAAGTCAACGCACAGCTCGGCGATGCCCTTGCATTGACCAAACAGGCGGTCAGACAGGCTGAAGAAAATGGAGATGGCCCAGTGTACGTCACCGGCCATTCACTGGGTGGCGCGCTCGCACAGATCACTGCACACCATTACAACCTCCCTGGCGATGCCTTCAATCCTTACGGTGCTGCCGGGTTGGCGTACCGCATGCCCGAAGGCCAACCCGCCAATGCGGCGCCCTTCACCAACCATGTGATGGCAGGCGACCTGGTCAGCGCTGGCGGCCCGCACTACGGCAAGGTTGAGATGTACGCGCTCCCGAAGGAACTCGAGGTTCTTCGCAATGCCGAGCAGGGCCAACGCGTCGCGTCCCTCATAGCACCCGGATTGAGGAGCGGCCACGCCATCTCCGCTGCCGTGGCGGTCCAGCTGGGTGACTCCCATCGACTGGTTCATTTCCTTGACCGCATGACCGACAAGGGGCCAGTGCAGTCCGTGTTGGATGACCCCAATGCCCGGGTTACAGATCCTGAAGACCTGCGCCGGATTGCCGACTATCGCAGTGACATCCATCAACTGCGCGCGGGAGTCACGGTGCTTGCAGGCGGTGGACCTGGCCTCCTGCGCGACGGGATCAATTACGTGCGTGGCACCGAGGATGCAGGCGCATACGCTCGCCGCGAGGCCGAAGCGGAGCAGCAGCCCCGCATTGCGCTCAAACCCGGTGAGCGAATGGCACAGGACGCAACTGACAAGGGCTCTCCCTCTCTCAGCAATCCGGGCTTCTCTCCCAAGAGCCCGTTGCAGCAAAGCATCGAATCCACCTTGGACAAGGCAGGCTTGGATCCCAGGAAGGAAGGCCACCCCGACCATTCGCTCTACCGGCAGATTCGCGACGGCGTATCCGCCGTGGATGCCAAGCACGGGCGCAGCTTCGATGAAACCAGTGAGCGGGTAACAGCCAGCTTGCTGGCAACGGCCAAGAGCAACCGCCTGGAGCGCGTGGATCATGTGGTACTGGGCAACCCGCCCAGCAACGAGTCTGGCCCGCGCATGTTCGTCGTGCAGGGCGAACTCAACAACCCGGCACACCTGCGCGCATCGGTGGCGGTCAGCGAGGCGGTCAACACGCCCGTAGAGCATTCGCTCGCCAAGGTCGAGCAAGTTTCGCAGGCTCAGCAGGTCGCGCAGCACGACCACGCCCAGGAGCAGACGCAAGCAGCGATGCGCATGGGCTGAATACAGTCATTCGAAGGCGGTGTGGATCGATACCCCTCCCGGCAGAATTCATCAGCGAAACACCCGTCTGATAGTCAAACTCAGAGTTACTTAAGGCGACCTGCTGGCGAAAACCGACGTTCCTGTAGAGCCATGGACGAGGGTACCTCAGCTTCCTGTAAAGTCGCGCCAACAGAGCGAGCTTTCGCGCTGGGACAGGTCTTTTCTACAGGGAGGGAAGCATGTATCGCAGAACCGCCAAGATCATGATGCGTACCGCGATGTGCACCGTTCCACTACTGGCCACGAGCTGCGCCTTGCCTACTCGGCAGCCCGAGGTCGCTGACGTAAGGCCAGTGCCCGCTGAGCGGGTATTCCCCCTGGCCGATCAGGGGCCTTCAACCGGCAATGTCGTAGTGACACGCGATATAGGTGCGATCAACGGAATGTGCGCCGTGGGCGTCATGGTTGACGAAAAGATGGCCGCCCATCTCAACACTGCTGAAACGGTGACGTTTGCCTTGAAGCCAGGTCGGCATCTGATGACCGCAACGGTGCTTGAGGCCTCCGGCCTGTGCGCGCTGGGCGTGACCAAGGCTGCGATCGCCAGGCGACGCTCCATCGAGATCCTCGTGGATGTGGACACCACGCGGAAGTATCGGCTTTCCTATCCGACGGTTGATTCTTCTCCGGTGATCGAGCCTGCGTTCTGACGACATTGTGTCGTTGCTGCACAAATGCAAACGCCCCTTTCGGGGCGTTTTTGCATTCTTGGCGGAGAGAGTGGGATCGGATCACCTTCGACCCAACCCCTTCAAACCGTTGCAGAAAGCCTGCTGGGCAGGTTTCCTTTCAATGTTTCCCCAATCATAGCCGGAGGAAAGCCTGCCGATCCACCTCCGGGCACGCACATAGATGGGCTCGGGGTGGCGTTGCACTTCGACCTCCTGAACCCGCAGGCGCTCCGGGAGGCCATTGGTTGGTCAAGCTTGCGCCGGAAAGCAACCCAGCCAGGCACGACTAAAACGCAGCAACTCTCGACGCTTAAGGCAAGGCATCCAAACGGCAAATGTGTGACGCGCTGCATCATCAGAGGCTTGCGCATTTCCGTCTGGGTGCTTCGATGTGAAGACCATTCACCAGATGACTTAAAAATGCCAGCAAACGTCGAACTTCGTATCGCCAGCCAGGTTCTTCAAGCCTTGCTGCCTGAAAACAACACCCGCAACGCTGCTGAGCGTGAGTTGGATGTTCAACATGCACTGGATGTCGCAAGACTACTGTTGCGTCGATTCGCCGAGTCGCAGGGAGGCCCGGGAGGTCAGCCCCTCGCCTACTCTCCTACGAGAAGCACTGTATCGCAAGCGGCGAGCGTGGACCGCAGCCAAGTGCCGATAAGCTTCCCTTCACCCGATGCTTGGCGTGCGTCTCGCGGCCTTCCGCCAGCGAAACCACTGCCAGCTCGAAAACCATCGGTGGGCATCGCCCCCCATTGAACAACAGCCCCGCATTCGCGGGGCCTGTTCTTTGCAGGGTCAGTGGAACGTTGGCCCTCGGGGGACCGACGGGACGGAACCCAAGACGCTCGAGGCCACTTGCTTCGGCTCAGCGAGCTTAGGAGCCGCCACCTGTGAGGGATGGGGCAACGCTGCAAGCAGCTCAGCCTTCGCAAGGATTTCGGCATCGATAGCGCTCAGCTCCCTCTCCGATGCCCTCTCCTGAGCCACCTTCAACTCGGCTGTATGTTTCTCGAGAACCGAAAGTCGCCGCCCTCGGCGCAGTGTCCACTCCGACCTCGAGTATCTCGTTGACCCCGGCGGACAATCGGCGTTGAACCGTTCCCACTCCTGCTCGGCCATGTGACGCAGCCTGGTTGCACTCTTCACGTTAAGCAGCCTGCGAGCCCGTCCAATGATGAGGTGCTTGAGGGCACGGATCTGAACCACAGCCTCCGTGATCCACTGCCGAAGCTCGCGGGATTCTTCTTGAGAAGAAAGCTGTCGCTGAGCCCACCTCAAGGCATCGCGAACCTTCTCCATGGCCAAGTCTGCCCTAGCCCGGGAAATCTCTTCCACGTCGCGCAGTGCATCGAGAATCTTTTCGGCAAGGCTGACGGGCGTCGGTTCCGGCGTATGCCCGTGAGACGAAAGGAGCAGGTTGTGCAGCCGGACCCCGGATACGCCTCGCATCTCCAGCCCCCCAGGTAGCCCTGCAGTTGCGGCATTGAGCACTCGACCACTTTGCTTCGCGGCCTCTTGGCCAGGCACTGGGGCAGGCTTTCCTTCCAGCCCGGCTTTGCGCACGAGGAAGTCATAGTGCTCCCGATTTTCTTCGGCGATCTGGTCGTTCGTGCTTGCCTTGTCGGTCGCCACACCCTTCCCAGCTAGGGCCGCAGCATGCTTGCCTAGGTGCTGGGTCGGTTCGCGCGAAAGCGCCGCAGCTGCCAGATCATCCCCCCGCTCTATCGCCGACCGAGCTTGTTCGGCCAGGCTGCGGTGGTCGATCGTGTCGGTAAGCCCAGCCGCCTCCAAGTGCGCGTTGGTTGCCGCTGCGACCATTTCCCGAATCCATTGCACTTGCACCTTACCTGAGGGCCCCACGTCCAGCTCCCTGGTCTTTTCACCGAATCCCTCCGAACCGATGCGGCGTGTGGTTGCCAGGATATGGACATGGTGGTTGAGCCCATCAGGCGTCCCAGGCGAATGGATGCTGGCTTGGACAGCGAACCCATAACGCCCGACCAGTGCGTCGGCGATGACAAACGCCAAGTGCGCCCGCTGCTCTTCGGATAGCTCATGGGGCAAGGAGACTTCAAACTCCCTCGCCACAGTCGAGTCTTTCCGCCGCTCCGCAGCCTCTGCGACTGCCCAGAGCTCCCGAGGGTCCAAGGCCCACGGGGGGGCGTCAGGCGGGGCGAGGCAGAAGCTCTCAACGACGCCACTACGGCGGCGGTAGTCATGCTGCTGCCCGGTGAGCAAGTCCATGAGCAGCAGCCCGCCCCGGTAGGCCGCCGCAGCGACGGCCGACTGGCCGCGGCCGCGGCTGAAGGTTTTGATTGATGTGTGGAAGATAGCCATAAAAACTCCTGAAAACAGGAGTCTTTATGGATCAGCTTTTGCTTTTGGCAAGCCTCGCAGAGGCTTGGGGTCCCAGGGGCGAAGCCCTTGGCGCACGCGTTCCGCAGGAACGCCTAAGTGCGCTCTTGCTCCTCAGTGTACGATTACCTTGGGACCAAAAAATCCAGCAAAGTCCGTTCCTTCTCTTTCTCAATCCACTCTGTGGCTGGCCATTGCGGCGTGGGACGCTCACCTCGCCTCCAACCGTCAGCCAATTCCTCCGGCAACTTAAACCAGTCGCGCTGAAAGCTCTCAATGCTAGCGAGCTTAGACATAAACCCTTTATCCCTCGTGACAACGAACGCCGGAAGGGTTAAATACGAATACATACTCAGGTCCATAGCATCGTTCTTTTTCTTGGCAGAAGCGGGGTTGTAGGGCCTCTTGTCCAACCTACTGCGAGCCGCCTGCCTGAAGCGATACCTGACCTCAAGGTGCTGCCGAACACTCATCCCCGGAACTACGGGGCCCGTCCTGTCCAGCGAATCCGCAGCGGCGACAGCAAGAGCCTCTGCCGCTACTTCCGGAGTTGCCTGGGAAACATCAAGTCCCGAGCACCATACATGCTCCATCACGTCTTTAAGGAAGCCAGCCCATTCGTCCACCTCTTCCTCTCGCATCTCGTCCGTCAGGACGGGGGCGTAGTCCTGAGAGGAGAAGTCTGAATTCAACATGCTCCACGCTGTCGCAATCAAGATGCGTGTTTCGAGCTCATTGAACTCCCCAGCCCCGATCATTCCCATCACATCGCAGTATGAAGGAAGCACGGGCGCTTCGGGGTTGAGGAACGAGGTCAGCCTTACCATCAGAGTCGAATGATCCTCGATAGAAATGGATCCTCGTTGAACCTGAGAAACGAGCTCGAATGCCGCAACTTCAGCCAAGCTAAACGAGTATCCGTCTTCCGACATTCTTTTGAAACATGCATCCCAGGTAACGCCCGGCTCATGAATTAGTTGTCGCACCGCAGAAGTGTCCAACACCACCATGGTGACGCCCAAAGGCACAATCGGACGATCCTTGAAACCTACTCCATTAGCAACCTCTTCCATCTATATCACCCATATTCCTTCGGAAGAAAGAAACACTCTAACCATTGAAACGGCGAGACACGCGACCGTGATAACAGCGCACTGAAATCAGGGTCTAGAACCACACGCAACCGGGCCATCAAAGCCTAGAAGACCTCTGGCAGCCCCGCACGGACGCATTCGATCTTGGTGGCAAAGATGACCTCCGGATTGTCGAGCACAGCCCACACGACTCCACAGATCTCAGCGTATTCTGGAGTCCAAGAAATTCCCTTTTTAATACAGTCAACAAACTTGGTATCCCAAAGAGCGCTTCCACTCATGCCAGCAGCATTCGGTAACGGCACTACGACGCCGTCCTTAGCACGCTGTGCAGCGAATGGATAGTGAACAGCAACGTGGGCGTTGGGATCAAAGTTGGATGCAGCCAGACTCACCTCTGGACCGATAGCTTGCGAGACCATCGGTTTGCCCGAAACCGTCAGATGGTTGAATCGAGATACAATCTGCTTGTCTTTCTGACGTGGATCGTTCCGCTCTACCGTATACCCAGGAAAACCATAGAAGAACAGGAGCTCCTCATCGACCGGCGAGTAGCTTTCAGCAATGGATGACGTGACCCTAGCCGCTTCAGGCAAAAATTGCGGATCTGGGTAGATCGGAAGGGCTGCCGCATCTACAGGCCATCCGGCGACTTCTGGCCTTCCGAACGCTGCATTGTAATCCCCCCCATCTTTAGGAAGATGGGCGAGACGCCCCCCTTCTGGAACATTGCTTAAGACATGCTCAGCGGTCAGGATCCAAGTATCCCGCCCCAGCGAGATGTAGGTGCCCGATCCCCACGCAACGCCTGACCCGTGCTCCTCACTCATAGTCAGCGGAACTGCAAAGCGCTTGACGTGTGAAGTCATCTCCTCAGTTACTTGCGCACACAACACATCCCAATCGTCCTTGCTCATCATTTCCATTCTCCTTCTCCATGGTGTTTCGGGCAATCAAAAGCTCATGAAATCCTTCTACGCAAACTTGAGACAGGCAGGACAGGCCCACACTAAGGTTGCAGATAGCATATCTATCGGCCCGCTTTAGCAATCCTTTATCCACTCATAAGGCGCTATCTACAAGCCACTCGGCAACTTAGGCCGCCAAGGGCGCGGTTGCATCATTCGTCAACCCTACAAGCCCACTGGTTGAAGCGCCCGTCTTCCGAACGAGGCAGCGGGTCCGCAGTCGGAGCCTTGATCAGGGTGGCCATCTGTAGGCTGCCACCAAAGGCCAAGGCGTTCTGACGGGCTAGACCAGCAATGCGCCGGACTTCCCGTTTGTCAGCCCACTCACTGGCGGACTGAATGGCCGAAAGGTCCTTCTCCGACGACAGCCGGAACGACACCCAGGTGTTGCATTGCGAAAGAACAGTGGGGGAGATTTCCGATGGCCGTTGGGTGCTCAACCAGAGCGCCAGTCCGAACTTACGCCCCTCTTTGGCTAAGCGCTCGTAGGCCAAGGCATTGTTCACGGCTTCATCGCCGGCCCCCAACTGGCGTAGGTAGTGGTGCGCCTCCTCCAGCACCAACAGGGTCTCTCGTTTGTTCTCTTGGCCACGACTAAAGAGCTCGAATGCATAGAGTTCCAAGACGGCCCCCAAGACAAACGGAGTGAGATCGTGCGATACCCGACGGAGGTCAACGATGTGCACCCGCCACTCCACTTCGTCCCCGCCAAACAGCCGTTCCACGACGGCTCTAGACTCATCTCGCCAACTGAGCGGCCCACCGCTGCCCAAACCGCCATCCACGTTAACGACGTCTTTGAACATTTCATCGTCAGTGAAACGGGCAATTCGTGTAATGAGAGGTGCAATGTTGCCGTAGTTCCAGGCATTGCGTTCGAGCGAGCCCCTTGCTGGGGCAATGGCGTGGCTATCCGCAATCAAAGGACCGAGTGCCAGCATGGGAGGCCATGACGTGGCCAATGGCGCTGTCCCCGCCCGCAGGCTGTTGATGATGGCTTGGGCCTCAAAGACGCGATCACTTCTACAGTCGTCGAACAGCGACGCTTGCGTGTCTACCGCTAGGCCCACGCCACCGGCCCCGGGGAACCATTTCACTTGGTTGAGGTGATCCAAGGCAAAGGTCAGTGCGGGCCGTTGCGTCTTGTCACTTGGCAACAATAGGCGTTGCAGGCCAAGACGCCCCAATGCGTAGTAAGGGATGCGGTAGCTCTCCGAATCCGACCCACCGATACGAGTCACCTTGATAGCGTTCGGCGGATAGTTATCCGCAGGGAAGGCGTCTTCGTATTCACCGTTGATATCAAAGATGACGACACGCGCCTTAGGCATCTTCGCGACCTGCTGGAGCACCGCAGCAGTGAAGCAGCTCTTGCCTTGCCCTGAGCTGCCAAGGACCGCCACATGCCTGGAGACCAGGCTCTGTAGGTCCACGGTCAGACGACCACCGCCTCGGAGGTCATCACCTAAGTGGATGTCTGCCGGTGTAGCAACCGAACCGCCAAGAATCGATGAGAGCTCGTCATCGGTGAGCGGAAAGGCCTCAGCCCCCAACGCCGGCGAGGAAAGCGAATCCGAAACGAACACTAACCGTCCGGCCTCACGGCGCAGCCGACCAACCACCAGCCCCGTTAAATGTCGCAGGGGCTCGGAGGAAACCGAAGTTCCTGAAAGTCCGAACCGGTGAACCTCTTTAGGCTCGGCGAACGACAGGGATTGAACCTTCATCACCAGCAGGCGCCCACCAGATTCAATCCCTAGAAGGCTGCCGACTTCAGTGACGACCGAGACGCCATGCACGTGAGCAGCCAACTGCCCCCTATGGACGTCCATCAGGTTCAGCGTGATATCCACGCCGTCGATTTGGACAACATAGCCTATGGCCTGGCGACTCCTCATGGCGCGTCGTCCTCGGTTCCGTCCGGCTTCTCAGGCATCAGTCGCCTGCGCAGATCTGCCAGTTCCTGATCGTAGACCGTTGGGTCTGGAAGATCATTTGCTAACGCGCTGGTGAAAGCCCTACTTCCACCACCAACGATGGTCAGGCGCGGCGTCTGAAGAGCAAGGAGTCTTCGCACGGTTTGCGGAAGGTCCGCCGCTGCGGGGTCTCCCATGAACTCAGGCAAATACACGACTACCTGAAGAGTGGGATTGAGCAACGCAGAGCGGATGAGCCGGTTGATGTGCTCATCGCCAAAACCATAGCCATTGACGATGAGCGCCGTCTGCGGGCGGGCCATGAACTCTGCGAATCGTCGCAGCAGTTCGCCCATTACATAGCCGACGGTCTGAAGATACTTGGCTGCGCGCGGAAGGACCAAGTAGCTCAGCTTGTCTGCGAACCCGGTCAAGAACTCATCGATATCGCGCCAAGCTTCAGATGCCGGCACCTCATACAAGCTGTGGTCAACCTCTTTCCAGGTCAGCGATCCATGGAGCTTGGCCAAGTAGATGTTGTAGACGCCGAAACGAGCTTCTCCCTTAGCCTGGGCATTGCGGAACCCGAGGTCGAAGCTCTGGGGTGAGAAACGGCGGCTGTGCACGCCCAAGAAGCCATTGATGACCTGAAGATCCACCGACTCCGCCGCCCATTCGATGGCCAAGTCATAGTTGGTCGTAAAGACCCAGGGCGCTGGCTGGCCGGGCTGTCGGGCTGCAGTGAGCTTTTGGAGGATTGAGCGGTGGGCCGACAGCTCGTCAGCCAAGTCCGCACCCAAAGGAGACTTCCACCAATCTTCCTTCAGCGTCGCTGCATTGACGACGGCTCTAAACAGGGCCGACCTTACCTTATGTGCCTGAACGAGTTCCGAACTGCCTTGTCGCCCCCATTCCAGAATGGCGATCTCAAGCCTGTCCAGAAGGACTTCGAAGTTGGGCAAGCTGGCAACAGGGGGCGGGATGAATGGATTGGTCGGAACAACCGGAACACCTGGCGCCGGGGGCGGAAGCGGTGGCAACGGCAATCTCTTTTCGTCATCCGTGATGAACCCCTTGGACAAAAGCCAGTCTGCCTCAACCGAACTGCCTACCAGGAATCTGCTCCACAGCATCCTCATCGTCTGGCCCCCTGCTGAGCAGGACGCCCCCGCCCCCAGCAGCAGACCAACGTTCTCCAGTCGTAAAAGAGATGCGAGATACGCCTGCAGCTCAAGCTCGTCCGTAATCGGCTTGCCGCCGCGATACGCCGTAATGCCCATAACAACCCCCTGTTTCATCCATGTCGTTGTCCTGCCCTGCGCACAGGTGAGCCCTTGTAATTAAGCGCAGTGTAAGCCGGTCTCCCGCCACCTGTAGGCCGAGCCACTTTAAAGGCCTTGACCAGCCACCCCGTAGGCATCGGATAGAGCGTCCAGCAAGGAGTCTCTGTCTGCGTAAGCGATCTTGACTTGCGAGGGAAGCGCCACCGACGCCCCATCCACGTCCCATACGATGTCGTATACCCGGAAGATGATCACTTGCTCTCCATAGCCATGGCTTGCCAGAGCTTAGCTCAATGGCCTCGCGTAGGGGCTATAGTTGGTAGGAAGCCAGCACCCTGCGACGCTTGCTTCCCTAGAACTCACTTCTTGCCCTTCTTGCCTTTCTTGCCTTTGTCGAGGGCTTGGTTGAGGGCGGAGCCCGCCGCCGTCTTCGACTTGCTTCCAGTTCGACCCTCACGCAAAACTTCACTAGATGGCTTCGCTGCTTTCGAGCCCGTCTGCTCGTTCTACGCCATGCCGTCTCTCCTCAACACCATGTTGTGGCAGGCCGAGCACTTGAAAAGCTCACAACCAAACTAACAATAAAAAGGCATCGTTTAACTACGGTTCATTTAGCGAAATGCAACTGGTTAGCTTAAATGAATTAAAAAGTACCAAAATGACTGCGGAGATTTTGGAGCTACCGATCCGTAACTCATTGTTTTTGCTAATCATGACAACGAAACCAAGCCCGGTACAAATATGACACTTCCTTGAGTTGGTCGTGGCGTTGCGCAACACTTACGGCGTTCAGATTGATCCCGATTTTGTATTGACCATTTTGGGACCTGTTCTATTGGTACTTCCATCGTTCCGATGGAAGCCAAGCAATGCCCTCCCCCGCTTTAGAACACCTCCACCAATACCTGCTCCACCCCATGGGCACTCTCCAGCTCAGAGGCATCCAGGTAGGCAATCTTCGCATCGAGGAATTGAACATCACCGGCCGAGAGGCTGCCATCCACGCTCAAGAAATGCTGGACCGGGCCGACGACCGCCAACGTCGCAGCCGCCGGGCCAATGGCTGCACCCAATACCCTGTCCCGCTGCCTGTCGCATCCGCCCCTCGTCTTCTTTCAGTGGAGATTGCGGATTACGTTAGGTCCCGCGATGATCGAGGCTTGGCGAAGGACACGACCGGCTCGACCTTCCGCACGCTCACCTTGCTCAAAATGGCGTGTGGGGACATCCCCGTCTCCCGCATTGACCATGCCCATATCTATCGCCTATGGGAGTTGCTGCGGTGGGCTCCGCCATTGCTTCTCTCAGACCCGAAGTATCGCGGCTACACGTATGACCAGGCAGTCGCGCTGGGCAAAGAACTGGCCGTTCCTCCGCTGGCGCCCAAGACGCTTGAGAAGCATCGCCGCTTCCTTTCCACCTTTTTCAAAGGCCTGGTCGAGGCCAACGCGATCCCAGCGTCCCCCATGGCTCCCTTCAAGAAGTTCAAGGAAGACTTGGCCGAAGATGCAGACAAGGCGGAGCGCCTGTTCGACGAGTCAGACCTGCAGAAAATCTTCGCACCGGAAACCTTTGTTCCGTGGGCGAAGAGCCATCCCCATCGATGGTGGATGCCCATGATCGGCCTCTACACGGGGGCACGAATCAACGAAGTCGCGCAATTGAAGGTTGCGGACATCGTTCAGGAGGCGGGCATGTGGTGGCTCCGCATTCGAGTCACGATTGATCCAGACCTAGCGCATAAGAACCGAGGCAGAAGCCGACAACGCTTGAAAGGCAGGTCCGCCATCCGGGACGTGCCCATCGCACAGCAGCTCATCGACGCGGGCTTCCTGGACTTCGTGGAGGACATTCGGGAGAGCGGCCATCCCCGGCTTTTCCCTCACCTCTCGGCGGGCGTCAACCGCAAAACGGGCGACTCAAATGCTCGCTACAGCCAAGCGGCACTCAACCAGTTCAGCACCTACATGAAGCGTCTTGGCTTCAGGAAAGGCGTTGGGTTCCATGCATTCCGCCACACCATCGCCACAGAACTTCATCACCAGGACATCCCGGAAGAGGTCATCGCATTGATCACCGGGCACTCACCCAACAAGCGTGTCGCCGTCTTGCACGAGGCCTACTTCCACAAAAAACCGGCGCTGGCCCAAAAGAAGAAGATTCGCACCATCAAGCGTTACCAGCCTAGCGTTGAACTGCCAAAGTATCAGCGGGGCCAGTTTGCGGAGCAGCTGTCCGACCCCAGCAAGTTCTATCCATAATGGCCACCCGGGCAGCGCGCGTGTGGCAATCAAGCTCGTTCCACACTAGGCTAACGGCTGTCCATTTTGAGGAACTCTCTAATGCCTATCGATTTGACGGGATTGTCGGTCAAGGAGCTGCGCTCTTTGATCAGCAGCGCAGAGAAGCAGCAGACCAAGATTCTGACACGCCCGAAGGCTGCTGCCATGCGTGCCAAGATCAACAAATACGTCAAGGATCATGGCTACACAATCGAGGAACTCTACGGAGTTCCTAATGCGGCTGCGCCCAGCAAGTCCAAGAAGACAAACGTCCGGAACAGCCCTTCGGCCCGCAAACTGGGCAAGGTGGCTCCGAAGTATCGCAACCCGGCCAATCCGAATGAGACTTGGACTGGGCGTGGTAGACAGCCCAAGTGGATGGCAGCGCTCGTCCAAGCTGGCAAGTCACCCACCGATTTTCTGATCTAGCCAACAATAAGGGTCATGAACCGGGCCATAGCACTGTTCACCGGGACAGGGTCCAGGTATTGCGCAAGCACTACCTCCACAAGAAGCCGGAAGTGATGCGCAGCAAGCAGATTAGCGCTCTGGAGTTGTATCGGCCCAAAGTGAAGCTGCCGCGCTACCAGCGTGGGCAGTTCGCCGAGCGGCTGGACGATTCAGCAAGGCTCTATCCGTGAGCTTTCACCTCAGTATGCGCGAGACTACTTGATCGAAGGTGTGCGACCGAAGCCCGATTCGGAGAGGGGTCCATTCATTCATCAGGTCAATCGTTACTCTGTGGAGTGCTTCTCATCCTTGGCGTGGCGATCACGATAAGTTTCGGTGACAAAATCAACGAATGCCACCGCAGATGCTACAGCCAAGCGGGCGTGACGGGGTTGAAGACCACGGTGCTTGCCGTCCTTGCCATGGCCGGTGCCGTAGAGGCGGCGAAGGTTGGCCAAGTTACCGGCGATTTGGTTCAGGTTGCTCAGGATGCGCTTGATGCACTCGGCCCCCTTGGCTTGGTCATCGATCCCTTCAGGCACCAGGTCCAAGCTCTTGGCCAGCTTTTTGGCCAAGTCGTTCATGTCATCGCTCTTGCCTATCTCCACCCCCATCTTGCCCAGGATGGTCTTGCAGCACGATTCCACCAGCTCCTTCGCGCTGCCGATGGCCAGCTCGGGATCTTTCTCGACCGCGTATTCCATGCGCTGTATCTGCTTGGCGATGGCGCCCGCGTCCAAGGAATCAGCGGCAGACCTTCCCCTCTCAAAAGATCGGTGATCGTTGGAGGTCAACGGGCGGGGTTCATACCGGGCCCTTCCTGCGATCCGCTCGACTTCGACCAAATGCCAACCCGCTTGCCGCAATTGGTCGTTGAGGTGCTCAACGATGGTAGCGGCCTCCTGGCGGTCAGGCCTCACCACCGGGTGGACCATTTCCGCCAGGAACCGTAGGAAGGTATCGGCCGGACCATCCAGTAACGGAAATCGGTCGTCGTCGAAGATCCAGTAATCGTCCCAGTCAAAATTATTGACCCGGTGCTGGTGGATGTCCCCCGCGGCGTCCTTGTAGCGCGAATCGGTGGATGGCAACCGCCGCAGCTCGTAGATGCGGCTCAGGAACTCGGTGTCGTCCAACGCGCCGAACACGTTCACCTGCTCCAGTCGGAGCCCATCAAAGATGTTCCGACGAACGGCACGGGGAATGACAACTGGAGAGGAGGAGCGCCAGTCTTCGTTCTGGCCCACGATGGGAAACAACCGGGCGGCGAAGAAGTCGTGGCCATTCGGGGGAATGGCTTCCGTCAATGCCTCGGTGATCTGTTCGCAAACGTCCTTGAGCTTGGGTCGCAAGCGCGCAAACTCCGGCGCCGGCACTTCCAGCAGGACGTTCCAGTAATTCGTGCCCCCGTTCCAGTTGTCAGAGGTATCGTGCTGGATCGATGCGGTGGAGGTGCGAAGAAGATCAGCCGCGTCGGTGTGCCCGCTCTCTTGGAGCAGCATGTAAGCGGCGCCCAAGCACCGCTCCAACACCTGATCATCGAGAGGGCTCGTCAGCACGATCAGCTCCGGCGAACCAGCATGGCCTGGGCAGGGTCGTAGACGTAGTCGGTGATGCTCCCGTCTTGGATGCGCTTGACCGCCTCGTCAATCACCGGAAGAGGAACCAAGAACCACTCCCGCGGCTTCACAGGAACTCCCATCCGATCTCGGAGGGTTAGCTCAAGACGCGCAGACTGGAAGATGCGATGAAAGATGTTCTCAAGGCGAATGGGATTAACGTTGGCGAGCTTGTAGGTGGCGATGACCTCCACCTTTGCCAACATGTAGGTCGACTCCCTCTCCGCGTTAGCAATCCTGGTCTCGACCTTACCCCCGGTAACGCCGATCTTGTGGATCAGCTGCTGATTCTCCTGGACGTATGAATTGCGGGAAAGGCTCCGCAGCACATAGATGGTGCCGTTCACCACGTCGTCCGTTTCCAAAGCATCCCCAAACAGGGGACCGTAATCGTCGTCGGTGATGCGTCGGCCGGTGTCGTCCTTGTAGAGTGCCCGCTGCAAGGAGCGCTCGAGCAAATCGCTCTCGGTGCCGTTGGAATAGATCACCCGCAGCCTGGCGTTGGATTCCCCATTTGGCGTGCGCACCGGCTCGCCCACCTCGGCGACGTAAGCCATCTGCCCGCCGAGAATGAAGAAGTTGCCCTTCTCCACGCTGGCGTCGCGGCCAAACCGCAAGGTCTTTCGGAGCCCCGATTTGAGATCGCCCTCCACGCGTTCAAAGAGCGGCGCAAAGCGTTCAAAGTCTGCGCAAGGCGTGCGGCTGGCGATGTCTTCCAAGGCCTTGCGCTCTTCATAGGACCGAACGTGACGCAACTGGGTGATGTCGTCCTCGGTTCCTCCTTCGCTCACACCCAAGTCGGCCAGCAGGACGTCATCGTCCACCGAATCACCTTGTCCGGTGACAGCAAGGGTAGGTGCTTCTTGGAGCAATCCGTGCGCATCCAAGGGCATGAGCAACGGATGTGCATCGGCAAGCGACCGCAGACGGTCCAGGCGCACGGCGAACAGGCGTTCAAAGATGTCGCGCTCCTCTCCATGCTGCGGAGCACGCCCATGCTCATCCACGAACCGGAGGATTTCTTCGAAACCAGCGATCAGCCGTTCTTCCTGGGGCGTTCGCGCAGCGGCGTTGATCGGGGCCAGGTCCTGCCCCAACTCGGCCAACAAGGCCTCGTCTTCGTCCCAATCAGCCATGATCGCCACCTCGGGCCTCGGCCGCCTTGCGTTGCTGGACGTGCTTGGCCAAGGCCACCACGCCTTCGGCCATTTTGCGCTCCCACGGGTCTGGCGAGTTGATGTCGGGGGCTCGCTGCTTTTCTGCCTTGAACGCGCGGGCTCGCAGGGCCAACGCCTTGGCCTCGTCGTAAGGAATGGCCACGCGTTTGGCTGAAATGCTGGCCTGGACCTGACGGAGAATCTTCTCATCCATGGCCTTGGCCAACACCGCGTAGGCGGCATCGAACGGGTTGATCCGGTCGATGAGGTCAATGTTCAAATCCCGCACGTTGACGAACTTTCGAACCCCGTCGATGAGCGAGGTGTTGCCCTGCTCCCCTTGGGCATCGTCTTCTGCCAGCCGCTGCTTGGCCTGTTGGGTCACGTTGAGCGCAGCGATGGCGTGCTGACGGATGGCCTCCTGATCTTCTGCGGTCAGGTCCGGGTATCGATCACGCACGATCTTGCCGAGCTGAACCTGGGTCAGGTCTTCGGGCAGGGTGTTTTCCTTGTCGAACAGCCCACGCTCCACCGCCGTCTTGTCTTGAATGAAGGTGGTGATCACCTCGTTCAAATCCTCCCGGCAGATGCGCGCCGCTTCGGGCGAGGTCGGCATGGCCAGCCCCCCAATCTCCACGTGAACTTGGCCCGTGGTCGGATTAACGCCCACGTTGTGACCGCCCTCTTGGTAGCCGTCCTCGCCGTAGTCAAAGCCGTCCATCTTGCCGGCGTTCTTGGGCGTGAACTCGAACCGCGGGGCCAGGACCTGCTCCATGAGCAAGCTGGCCGCGATGGCCTTCAGGGTGTCGTTGACGGCGTCCACGACCGCGGCCTCGTCGGCAGCGGGTTCGGCGATGAGGTTGGTGAAGCGGGAACGCTCCTTGCCGGGTGCATCGCGGGTGGCGCGGCCGATGATCTGAACGATTTCGGTCAAACTGCTGCGGTAGCCGATGGTCAGCGCGTGTTCGCACCAGATCCAGTCGAACCCTTCCTTGGCCATGCCCAAGGCAATGATGATGTCAACGTGGTCTCGGTCGTCTTTGTGCGCCGGATCCTTCAGCGCCGACAGGACCTTGGTGCGCTGTGCAGCGTCGGTGTCGTCCACCAGGTCGGCAACCTTGAGCACGCGTCCGTCGGCCAGCTCGACCTGATGGAACCCCGTGGCCGGGTCCAATCCCTTCCAGGTGCCCAAGCGGGACATGATTTCCTCGACCTCGCGGTGCTTGTCCTTGAGGCTCTCCCGGGCATTGACGTTGGGGATGTGGACGATGGTTTTCAGGCCAGGATCCAGCACCTTCATGATCGCGTCCAGGTAGCGGCCGGTGTAGAAGAAATAGCCGATGTCCAGGGACTTGAGGTAGGTGTAGCCGTTGAGCTGCTCGTAGTAGGTGTAGGTCACCGTTTCAAAGCGTGCCTCGTCCGAGGGCGAGAGCACAGCCACGGTGTCTCCACGGAAGTAGGAACCGGTCATCGCCACCACGTGGACCTGTCCATGCGCGATGAGCTGACCCAGCTGACTGCCCAGCTTGTTATCCGGGTTGCTGCTGACGTGATGGAACTCATCGATGGCGATCAAACGGTTGTCGAAAGCCTCGATTCCAAACTCGTCCACCGCGAAGCGGAAGGTGGCATGCGTGCACACCAGCACCCGGTCATCGCTGGACAGAAACTCGCCCACGGCCTTGATCTTGGACTTGGCGACCTTCCCATTGTCTTCACCCGGTGCGTTGCACAAGTTCCACTGAGGGCGAACCACCCAATCGCTCCAGAACCCATGCTTGCTCAGCTCTTCGTCGGCAAAGCTGCCCCCGATCGAGCGTTCGGGCACCACGATGAGGGCCTGCTTGAGCCCTTGGTTCTCCAGCTTGTCCAACGCAATGAACATCAGGGCTCGCGACTTACCCGATGCCGGAGGCGACTTGATGAGCAGAAACTGCTCGCCCCGCTTGGCGTAGGCTCGCTCCTGCATGGGCCGCATGCCCAGCGCGTTGACCTTGTTCGACTCCCCGGTGCGAGCGGCCGTGATGGATACGGATGGCACGGTGTGCCGATTGGTCGGATTGGTTTCCATGGTCATTTCGCCCTTCCCCCCTTCTTGGGCTTGGCCGGCGTGGCCGTCAACTTGGTGTAAAGATCGAACAGTTTTTCGAGGCGCTCCGTGTCGTTACGGAACCGGCGACCGATGTAGATCCGCTCCAGCACCTCGTCGTTGCGCTCGTGGGCCTGCCGGAGGTCGTCCGGCATGTCATCTGGTTCGTAGAGGTCCGCAAGCGTGGCGGGGTAACACGCCTCCCGCGCCAGCAAGATGTCTTTCGCGCAGGCCTCTAAGTCGGACCTGTTCTGCTCCGTCAATACCGGCACGGGGAAAGTGTTCCAACCCAGCGTGCTGGAATACCGGTAGTCCGTCTTGATGCGACCACAGACCGCTGCGACCCACACCAGATGCATCTTGGATGCGAGCAAGGCAAAGGACCACAGCTCCGCATCGAGCATGGCAAATGCCCCATCGGCGACGATGGCCCCACGTGGGAACAGGCTTACAGGCAAATAAGGGCGGGTTTCCGAAGAATGCCGCGGAACCAAAATGACCGTCTCCTCGCCCGTCTGGCGCACCTGCTGGAAAGCATAGGGAGTAGCGGCTCCTGCCTTGGTGAGCGCCTTGCCGCTCTTCTTACGCATCTCCACCACTTGATCGGTGCGGGCCTTGATGGGAGCCAGGGCCATGGCTTGCTCCGCCTCTTCAGGCGTGATCCAAAGGCAATAGCGCAAGTTGCCTTGAATGGTGTCGTTTGCACCGAGGAATTGACGCACGTAACGCGCGGTCTCTGGCTCTGCCTGGACCAAAGCCCTCGCGCCATCTGCCTTCATCAACAAATGGCCGCCGTCCGCTGGCTTGCTGCCATTGATGATTTCACCAATGGGGCACAACGGTTTGGAAAGAGCGGGAACGTAGATGTCTCGAAATGGTATGAGGTAAGCATTGATGTTCGCCACCTCGCGCTTGGTGATAGTGTCGTTGTCGTCCGACTGGAAGAGCAAGGGGTTGCTTGTGTCCCTTTCGCTCAAGCCGATGATGATGACTGTCACACCTGCATTCTTCGCAGCCAGGTTTCGCCACTTGAATGGGGTATAGGCGAAACGGATCCGCAAGCCCTCTGCAAGCAACAGTGGCCAGAGGCGGGCGACCTGCTCGCCTTGAGTGATGGAGCTCGTGCTTACGAAAGCACAAGAAGCCTGGGTGGCACGGGCGTAGCGGGCAAACTTGTAGAACCAGCCCGAAACGTAATCCAAGGACTTGAAGCTGTCGGTGACATTCCCGAACAGCGCCTCCATGTCCGCCTTCTGTTGATCGTCCTGCTCAGTCCCCCCTTTGTAGGGAGGGTTTCCGCAAATGTAGGTCTCTCCCCCCTCGTTTTCGAAGTCAATTTCGGACTGATCGGCGGGAGCAGTAAACAGGTCGTCGCCCTGGAGGCTGACCTCGGTTCCTGTCGGCGGGCAAACGGAGAGCCAATCGATGCGCAAGGCGTTGCCGCAGGTGATCCAGTTCTTGCTGTCGAGCGGAAGGACGGTAGCCAACGCCTGCTGCTGCCCGCGGTAAAGCACGTCGCACTGAAACTCGGCAATGATGAGCGCCAGCCGGGCAATCTCGGCGGGGAAGTCGTTGAGTTCAATGCCACGGAAATTGTTGATCGGGATCTCGGACTTCCGGTCCTCCTCGCCACGCCGCCGGTTGATCTCCGCCTCAATCTTGCGCATTTCCTTGTAGGCGATAACCAGGAAATTGCCGGACCCGCACGCCGGATCGAACACACGGATGTGCGCCATCCGCTTGCGCAGGTTGAGCAGCTTGGCCTTGTTGTCCTCCGCGGATTCCAGATGTGATCTCAGGTCATCCAAGAAGAGCGGGTTCAGCACCTTCAGAATGTTCGGCACGCTGGTGTAGTGCATGCCCAACGATCCGCGCTCCTCCTTGTCGGCCACCGCCTGAATCATGGACCCAAAGATGTCTGGGTTGATCTGGCGCCAGTTCAGTTCACCGATCCGGAGCAGATACGAGCGTGCAGCCCGGGTGAACCGCGGAACTTCTGTGCTGCCTGAGAACAACCCGCCATTGACATAGGGAAATGCCAGCGCCCAACCATGAAGGCCCGTGCTGGGACGATCATCGGATTTCAAGTTCATCGCCGTGAACAGCGTTCCGAGCACGGCGTCTGTGTTCGATCCGTCAGGAGCCGACATCCGGTCCACGGTGCGCGTGAACAAGCTATCGCCGTGGAAAATGTCCGTGTCCTCGGCGAAGAAGCAGAAGATCAGTCGGGCCATGAAGTGATTCATGTCCGATCGCCGCTCGTCGGTGTCCCAGTCCGGGTTGTGGGTCAGCAGCTCCACGTAAAGCTTGTTCAGACGGCCCGTCGCCCGGACATCGATCGGGTTTTCCTTGATCTCCTGAACGGTGGTGATGCCAGCGAAGGGCAGGAAATAGCCAAAGTGCTCGGCCAGCTCGGCATAGGGGCATGCCAAAGGCTCCCCTGTGGCCAGATACTCCGCCTCAAGGGATTCACCGTCGGTGGCAAGGACGAGCTTGATCCGATACGTCGAGTTCTTGGCGCTGGCCTTCAACGCTTCGAACGTCTCACGCACCTTTCCTCGTTCGCACACTGCCAAGTGGATGTGGTTGCGTTGAAGAATGGCCCCTGGAACATCGGAAAGATTCGTCCCGCCGGACCCGACTTTTCTCAGGCGCTTGAGGGTGACCTCGTTGTTGCCAAACGCCGCCAAGAACTGGAAGGGGAATTCTGCAGAATCAAAGGGAGCCTGGGCCAGCTCGTAGATGGCCTCTTCGATTTCCACCGCGTTCATACGGCCAAGATCCACGACGAAGCCCCGCCGTGACAGGCGCGGCGGAAGGGAGGATGGGAGCAGTCCACGTGGCGTTGAAGCAATGACATCCGGCAACTCTCAAAAGACAGGTCCCAAGTATCGTTCAGCCCCATGGTAGAGGGCCACTTCCGCAGCACCTGCGACATAGCAAGCCTTTGTTTCCAAAGGCTCTCCCCATCAGCGGCAAGCCACCTCGGCCACCGTTTGCGCAGCCCCAAGGTCCGCAGGCAGCTGGGCCTTGCAGACCCCTTCCACGTCCACCGTCTGGCCGGGTCGCGGCTGCTCCAGGTAGAGCCCCCCGTCGTAACCCACCTGTGGTCTCGGTCGCCGTCTTGGCCACCGTGCCCGCTTCGATGGCCCGGCCAGTGAGGCGACCTCATTCAACAATGGCTTGGCGGTCGAAGCTGGTGGTCTGCTCGATCCCAGCCAAATGGGTGCCCAATGGCAAGCCCCAGTCGATATTAGGGGCTCGCTCGAGCGTTGCAACGCGCTTCTTTAGCTTATTCAATTCGAACTGAAGATCTATTACTTCTTTGCGCGAGCACCTACTGCCAGTAGCGCCCCCGCTCGTCATCAGCCTTAAGAACTCACTCCAGAAAGAAACAGCACTCAAGACCAGCCTCCGCATGGTGATTTTGCCTGCAACTCAAGACTTATATGGCAAGTTTACTGCCGGCCCCCAAGGCTAGCGATTGCACTTAATCCAGGCGAATGAACGCTGATGCCCTGAAGCTTTTCCCGGACAGTGAAAGCGCGGCTGTAGGTCGAATGGTGCTCGTCGTCAATTTCATGGCCCACGATCTGAGCTCTTAGCTCTGAAACCACTCCGGCCCCCTGCAACTCTTGGATGAATGTTTTCCGGAGTGAGTGAAATCCACGCTTTGCCGGCTCCCAACCCTTCCCCACCTCGGCCAGATGCCGACTGAAAGCCTTGGTGATCCAGTTGCCTTGGCCGTTCACGGCAGTTGCCTTGGCCGCGGCGAACAACCTCGTTTCTCCGGCCTTGCGCTTGCCATCGACCCAACTCAGGAAGCCCATTTCGAGCAGTTCGGGATGGAGGGGGACCGTGCGAAGGCTGACCTCGGTTTTCACTTTCTGGTGCTCGCCTTCGTCGGAGATACGGAGGCATGGAATGCCGTCCTCCTCGAACACGTCTCTGACCAGCAACTGGCCGACCTCTGACGCCCTCGCCCCCGTATAGAGCCCAAGAAGGGAGGCCCAGCGGGCCGACTCGGACAGCTTGGCAAGCGCCTCGGGCGCAAACAGGGCCTGGATCTGGGCTCTGTCGTAGGCCTTAAACCCCAGCTTCTTCCGCGCCCGCTTCTCGCGCTGGGAATAGCTGACATGGCCGCTGGCCGGATTGTCGCCACGGGGATAGTGCCCAGACGCCATGGCCCACTCGAAGAAGCCACCTTTGCCACCGATGTAGCTCTGCTTGTTAGTGAGCGTTGGCGTGGAAGCGCCTTTCTCACGCATGTCCTGATACCACCGCGCCAGATCGGACCTGGTGATGGCGTGAACCTTTGCCTTCGGCCCCAAGAAGGCCACCAATGCCTCAATGGCCGTCTTCTTGATCGTGTAGGTCTTGGGCAGGGTCGAACCCTTGAGCGTCGCCAAGAATGCATCCCGAGCCTTGCCCAGCGTCATCGTCTCAATGGCAGGCGTGGAGGCCAGACCTTTGTGGCTGCCGGCGTATGCAGAGCCAAACAGGGACGGCACGGTTACTGCGAGGGATTGAGAGATCCCTCCCGCGGTTGCTTCAAGCTCCATCAACTGCCGATACAGCTTGAGGTCCTTGGGACTGTCGATTTGCCACCGCTCCGTCACCGTCCCATCCGGTTGACGCGTGCGGTCCAACGTCAGTTCACGGAGGTTCTCGGCGCTCGTCAGGCGAGCGATGAGCAGATCAGCTTCCTGCTTGCTGAGCTTGTCCACGCGTTGATCCTTCAACTGTGCGAAGAGCCGAGCATAGCCCGCTCCAAGCACGACTGCACGCACGTGCGCCTGGGCGAGATCGTGGGTCTTGAGGGTGCGCTTGATCAGCCGGCAATCGAGCACGGCTTGCAAATCAATAGGAACGCGCTGGACGAACGACCAGCGGCCGGTGGATGACCGGCTCAAATGATGAGGGATGCGCATGCGAGTGTTTCCTCTGCATGCTTCCTGCTTTCCAATCCGACCGTATCGATGATTTCAATTGAAAATCAACGAGTTAGGGTCTTTTGGCGGAGAGAGTGGGATTCGAACCCACGGAAGGTTTAACCCTTCGCCGGTTTTCAAGACCGGTGCCTTAAACCGCTCGGCCATCTCTCCGTATCGGCCCAGCCTGCTGGCCGGGCACGCATTCTCGCACGGCCGGGCGATTTGCCCAAGACCGTTGTTCCGTCGGAGGCAGCTCTCAGCCCGCGTCCACCGCCAACGCACCCAGCGCACTGGCCTTGATCCGCTCCTTGGCCTTCTCGCAGGCGCCACCGCAATCCAGGCGCGAGGCCTCCAGCTGCGGCGGCAGGTGTTCGGCCAGGAAGTCGATGAATACCCGCACCGCCGGCAGCAGGCCGCGACGCGAGGCGAACACGGCATGGCACACGCCCTGGGGCAGCGACCAGTCCGGCAGCACCACTTCCAGCTCGCCGTTGCGCACGGCATCGGCGCAGACGGTTTCCGGCAGCATGGTGATGCCGAAGCCGTCCTTCACCATGCTCTGCAGCAGCGGGAAGTCGAAACCGGCCACGCGCGGCTGCAGGTCCACCCGGCGCACCGCGCCTTCCGGTCCGTGCAGTTCCCAGCGCTGGCGCGCCTCGTCTTCGCTGATGCTGAGGGTTACGTGGTTGGCCAGCTCTTCCGGGTCCTTCGGGCGACCGGCGCGGTCCAGGTACTTCGGGCTGGCCACCAGCAGTTCCTGCACCTGGCCGAAGCTGCGCATCACCAGGCTGCCATCGTCATCCAGCCGCGAGCGCACGCGCAGGGCCACGTCATAGCCTTCGTTGATGATGTCCACGCGGCGGTTGCTGATGTTCAGCTGCAGGCGCACCTTCGGGTACTGCTCGAGGAACTTGGGCAGCAGCTTGGGCAGCTGCATCTGCGCCAGCGACACCGGCACGCTGGCGCGCACCAGGCCGCGCGGCTCGGCGCTGAGGCGGTCCACCACCTCGCGCGCGGCCTGCGCCTCGGCCAGCATGGTCTGGGCGTGGCGGTGCACGCTGGTACCGACGTCGGTGACGGCGAAGCGGCGCGTGGAGCGCTGCAGCAGGCGCACGCCCAGGTCGGTTTCCAGCTGGCTGATACGGCGGCTCAGGCGCGACTTGGGGATGCCCAGTGCGCGCTCGGCGGCGGCGAAACCGCCGTGGTCGACCACCATCGCGAAGTAGTACAGATCATTCAGGTCATGCATACCCGAGTTCCATTGATAGAACAATACGTGGCATTCAACCACCTTTATCCCGTCGATGCAACAACCTATCGTTCTCTCCGTCGGCGGCAAGCCCGCCACCTCTCCCGAACATAGGTACTGCCATGAAGCTTCTGCACATCGACGCCAGCGTGCTTGGCGACAACTCCGTCTCCCGCCACCTGACCGCCGCCGTGGTGGCCCAGTTCAAGCAGCAGATCGACGGCCTGCAGGTTGATTATCGCGATCTTGACGCCAATCCGGTACCGCATCTGCGCAGCGGGTCGCTGGCCAAGACCGACCCGGCCGAGGCCGCTGATGCTGAACAGGTGCTCGAGCAGTTCCTGGCCGCAGACATCGTGGTGATCGGTGCGCCGATGTACAACTTCAGCGTGCCCTCCACCCTGAAGGCCTGGATCGACCGCGTGGCGGTGGCCGGGCGCACCTTCAAGTACACCGAGAACGGTCCGGTGGGCCTGGCCGGTGGCAAGCGGGTGATCGTGGTCAGCAGCCGTGGTGGCATCTACACCGATTCGCCGGCGGACTTCCAGGAGCCCTTCCTGCGCCAGACGTTTGCCTTCTGGGGCATCAACGACATCGAGTTCGTGCGTGCCGAGGGCATCGCCTATTCGCCGCAGCACCGCGAAGACGCCATTGCCGGTGCGCTGGCAGCGCTGCCGTCGCATGAGCCGGCGGAAGTGGCAGCGGCATGACGCGTTCCAGCGTTCGGCGCCTCTCTCCCTCGTCTGGGCGCTGAACGCGGGCCGGGATTCCCTCCCCCATCCCTGCCCACCCTGGCGGTCCTGCTTTTGCGGGGCCGCTTTTTTTTGCCACCATGGGGCGATGGACTACATCGTGATGGCTGCGCACCGCAGCGAATTTCCGCACCCGATCACCCTGCACCGTGGGCAGGCGCTGGTGGTGGGCGTTCGTTATGAGGGGCCCGAGGGTTGGGAGGACTGGTTTCTGTGCGAGGCCGAGGGGCAGCAGCCGGGGTTCGTGCCGGCGCCGGTGATCGGTCGCGATGCGCAGGGTGGCGCGTTTGCCACGGAGGATTACTGCGCGCGGGAGCTGGATGTGGACCCGGGGCAGCACCTGCGCGGCGTGCGCACGCTCAATGGGTGGGCGTGGTGTGTGCCGGAGGGTGGCGAGGCCGGTTGGGTACCGCTGGAGAAGCTGCGCGTAGCAGGTTGATGGATTGCGTCATCCACGCATGGCGTGGATCTACTGACGCGATGCTGCATCCAGGCGCTGGGGGCTTAGGGCTTTGCAGTAGATCCACGCCATGCGTGGATGCGGTGCCGACATGGCCGGCACCCATCAGAAGGCCGCCAGGCATGGCCCGGCGCTACCGGTTGATCAACCGATGGTTTCGATGCCACCCATGTACGGGCGCAGGGCTTCAGGCACGGTGATGCTGCCGTCGGCGTTCTGGTAGTTCTCCATCACTGCGATCATCGCGCGGCCGACGGCCACGCCCGAGCCGTTCAGGGTGTGCGCCAGCTCCGGCTTGCCGGTGGCCGGGTTGCGCCAGCGGGCCTGCATGCGGCGGGCCTGGAAGTCACCACAGTTCGAGCACGAGGAAATCTCGCGGTAAGTCTCCTGCGAAGGCAGCCAGACTTCCAGGTCGTAGGTCTTGATGGCCGAGAAGCCCATGTCGCCGGTGCACAGCAGCACCTTGCGGTACGGCAGGCCCAGCTTCTCCAGCACCACTTCGGCGCAGCGGGTCATGCGCTGGTGCTCGGCGTCGCTGTCTTCCGGGCGGCAGATCGACACCAGCTCGACCTTCTCGAACTGATGCTGGCGGATCATGCCGCGCACGTCGCGGCCACCGCTGCCGGCTTCGGAACGGAAGCACAGCGAATGGGCGGTCATGCGCAGCGGCAGGCGCTCGGCGTCGAGGATCTCGTCGCGGGCGATGTTGGTCAGCGAGATTTCCGAGGTCGAGATGAGGTAACGCTTCTGCTCACCCAGCTGGGTGATGAACATGTCCTCTTCGAACTTGGGCAGCTGGCCGGTGCCGTACAGGCTGTCGGCGTTGACGATCACCGGCACGTTGGTTTCCTGGTACTCGTGCTCGCCGCTGTGCAGGTCGAGCATGAACTGGGCCAGGGCGCGATGCAGGCGGGCGATCGGGCCACGCAGCACGGTGAAGCGCGAACCGGACAGCTTGGCGGCGGTCTCGCCGTCCAGCCACTTGTTGCGGGCGCCCAGTTCGACGTGGTCGAGCACCTTGAAATCGAACTGGCGCGGGGTACCCCAGCGCGACTGCTCGACGTTCTCGCTCTCGTCGGCGCCGGCCGGCACGTCATCGGCGGGAATGTTCGGGATGCCCATGGAGATCGTGTCGATCTTCTCGCGCAGCTCGTCCAGGGCCACTTCCGAGGCCTTCAGCTCATCGGCGAACGCGGCAACCTCGGCCATGATGGCCGAAACGTCCTCGCCCTTGGCCTTGGCCTGGCCGATGGCCTTGGAACGGCTGTTGCGCAGGCTCTGCAGCTCCTGGGTACGCACCTGGATGCGCTTGCGATCGGCCTCCAGTGACTCCAGGGCAGACACGTCGAGCTCGAAGCCGCGGCTGGTGCGCAGGCGTTCGGCGAGGTCGGCGGGCTGGTGGCGGAGCAGGGCTGGATCAAGCATGGCAGGCGTCGTGGTGGGTAACAGGAACGGGATTATCGCCTGTTATACGGAATTCTGCCGCCCGGTTCATTCCGGCCGTGGCAGAATCGAGGCATTCCGTACTGGTCTGGTCCATGTCTGCTCCCCGTCCGTCGCCTGCCAAGTCGTTCACCGTGCATATCCCGCGCAACGCCCTGAAGATCGCCGGCATCGCCTTCGGCGTGGGCATCCTGCTGTTCGTGCTGGTCTGGCTGACCGGACGCGACAAGGAATTCTTCCGTGCCGACCCGGCCGCGCAGACGCCGCAGGAAACCGCCCAGGTGGAACCGCTGCCCGAACCACTGGCCGCGGCGGCCGGTTCCAGCGATATGCCTGACGCCAAGCCGGCCCCGGTGCCGGACGAGGAAGATGCGCCGAAGCTGGTGGAAACCGCCCCGCCCCCGCCACCGGCCACGGTTGAACCTGCTCCGGCCGCGCCGGGCACTGCGGCACCGGCAACCGCCAATGCGCAGCCGATGCCGATTGCCGGCCAGTCGCCGCCGCCAGCCTACCCGGCCGCCGCCCTGCGACGCGGTGAAGCGGGCAGCGTGGTGGTGCGGGTGGAGGTGGACGCCACCGGCTACCCGAACAACGTGACGGTGATCCAGCGCAGCGGTTCGCGCGAGTTGGACCGTGCGGCAACGGACGCGGTGCGTCGCTGGCGCTTCAGCCCGGCAGTCAGCAATGGCCAGCCGGTGCCGGGCAGCATTGAAGTGCCGTTCGACTTCAAGCCGCAGTAACTGAACGCTTCCCCGCAGAAAAGCTGAACCTTGCAGGTTGCGTTGACGCAATGCTGACACGCTGCGACGCCGCCTCGGGCAACACTCTGGGCGTCGTTACTGACGTGAGGAGTTTGCGATGACTGCTACCACCCACGAGAACCTTCATTCGCCGCAACTGCAGCAGGACCGCGCGCTCGAGCCGCGCTCGACCTCCCCTTGGCTGTGGCTCGCCCTGATCGTGGCGATGTTCGCCGCGGCACTGGTCTGGCTGCGATTCTCCAGCCATGACGACGTTGCGCCTGCGCCGGTAAGCGAGCGCATGCTGCCGGCCACGGAAACCCCGGTTGCCACCACGCCTGCCCCGGCTGCGCGGCAGGCCGCGCCCGCGCAGAGCGAGCGCAAGGCAGCCCCGGCCGTACGCAACCGTGAGGCGCGTCCGCTGGCCAGCAACAGCAAGCCAAGCTATCCGGCCGCTGCGCTGCGCAGTGGCGTGCAGGGCAGCGTGGTTGCCAGCTTGAACGTGGATACGCGTGGCAACGTGACCGACGCTGCTATCGTGTCGCGCAGTGGTGAGCGCAGCCGCGATCTGGACCGTGCCGTGCTGAACACCGTGCAGGGTTGGAAGTTCGAGCCGGCCATGCACCAGGGCCGTGCGGTTGCCAGCCTGGTACGCGTGCCGGTGGATTTCCGTACCGAACAGCGTTGATCGCCGGCTGACGCCTGAAATGAAAACGGAGGCCNNGGCCTCCGTTTTTTTTCGCGCGCGTTGGGATTCCGCCGGGCATGGCCCGGCGCTACCGGGGCAGTCGCCGAAGGGTAGCGCCGGGACTACGTCAGGTCAGGTTGAAGCCAGCGCTGCGAGCCAGTCCGTCGAAGTCCGGGAAGGACGTTGCGACGTTGGCGATGTCGTTGATGCGCACTTCACCATGACTGATCTGGCCGGCAATGGCGAAGGCCATCGCAATGCGATGATCACCGTGGCTTTCAATGGTGCCACTGCCCAGCGATACGCCGCCGTGCAGGGTGGCACCATCTTCGGTTTCGTCCACCTGCATGCCCAGCGCCCGCAGGCCGGTCGCCATCGCGGCCAGGCGATCGGATTCCTTCACCCGCAGTTCGGCGGCGCCGGTCACCACGGTCTGGCCTTCGGCGGCAGCAGCGGCCACGAACAATGCCGGGAACTCGTCGATCATGTCCGGCACCAGCTCCTCGGGAATGCGCGCACCCTTCAGCGGCGCATAGCGCACCAGCAGATCGGCCACCGGTTCGCCACCCTGCTCTGCCGGGTTCTGTTCGGTGATGTCCGCGCCCATCAGGCGCAGCGCGTGCAGCAGGCCGGTACGGCGCGGATTGAGGCCGACCTGCTTCAGGCGCAGTTCGGAGCCGGGAATGATGCTGGCCGCCACCAGGAAAAACGCGGCCGAAGAGAAGTCGGCCGGCACCACGATATCGGTCGCGCGCAGGCGCTGGCCACCACGCAGGCGGGCCTTGCCCGGCGAGAACGCGATGTCCACGCCGAACGCGGACAGCATGCGCTCGGTGTAGTCACGGGTAGGGTGCGGCTCAGTGACGCTGGTTTCGCCGTGCGCGTACAGGCCGGCGATCAGCACGGCGGACTTGATCTGCGCACTGGCCACCGGCGAGGCAAAGTCGATGCCGTGCAGCGTCTGCCCGCCATGCACGTGCAGCGGCGGCGTGCCGTCTTCCTCGGTGTCGATCTTCGCGCCCATCTGCGACAGCGGACCGGTGACGCGGCGCATCGGACGGCCGGACAGCGATTCGTCGCCGACCAGCGTGCTGTCAAATGCCTGACCGGCCAGCAGGCCGGCCAGCAGGCGCATGCCGGTGCCGGCATTGCCACAGTCGAGCGGTGCGCTGGGTGCCTGCAGGCCATCGATGCCGACGCCGTGCACGACGCGCTGCGACGCACTGGGGGTTTCGATGCGCACGCCCAGCTGGCTGAAGATGCGCGCGGTGGCGCGGGTGTCTTCGCCTTCCAGGAAGCCTTCGATATGCGAGGTGCCATCGGCCAGTGCGGCGAACATCACCGAGCGGTGCGAGACCGACTTGTCGCCGGGAATGGTCAGGCTGCCCTGCAGGGGCTGGCCCTTGCGGGCGATCCAGTGCTGCGCGTTGCTCATCGTTGAATGGTTCCGTAAACGCCGGCTCGCCGGCGGTGCATCAGGGGCGGCGGCCGCAGCCGCCACATCAGGGATCAGGGCACGGCTACCGGATAGGAGCCAAGCACCTTGATCTGCGCCGAGTGCGCTTCCAGTTCGGCCAGTGCAGCCTGCATCGGCGCATCGTCGATGTGACCGGCCAGGTCGATGAAGAAGCCGTATTCCCACTTGCCGTGATGCGAGGGGCGCGACTCGATGCGGTTCATGCTGATGCCATGGCGCGCGAACGGGCTGAGCACATCGAACAGCGCGCCGGGCTTGTCATGGATGAACACCAGCACCGAGGTGCGGTCATGGCCGGAGGTGGGGAAGATGTTGCGCCCCACCACCAGGAAACGGGTGGTGTTGTCGGCATCGTTCTGGATCGGCTTGGTGACGACCTTCTTCAGGCCGTACACATGGCCGGCGCTCTCGCCGCCAATGGCCGCGGCATCGTCGGCGTTGCGCGCACGGCGCGCACCTTCGGCGTTGCTGGCCACCGGGATCTTCTCGGCCTTGGGCAGGTTGGCGCGCATCCATGCCGAGGTCTGCATGAACGACTGCGGATGGCCGTAGACGCGTTCGATGTCCTCTATGCGGCCACTGCGCGACATCAGGTACTGCTGCACGCGCAGTTCCACTTCGCCGCAGATCTTCAGGTTGGAGGTAAGGAACATGTCCAGGGTGATCTGGATGGTGCCCTGCCCCGAGTTTTCCACCGGCACCACGCCGAAATCGGCGTTGCCCGCTTCCACTTCCTGGAACACTTCTTCGATGCTGGCCATCGGCAGGCCCAGCGCCGAGCGGCCGAAATGCTTGAGCACGGCCTGCTGGCTGAAGGTACCTTCCGGACCGAGGTAGCCGATCTTCAACGGTTCCTGCTGGGCCAGGCAGGCCGACATGATTTCGCGGTAGACGTGCACCAGCAGCTCATCGCTGAGCGGGCCTTCGTTGCGATCCACCACCATGCGCAGCACCTGCGCCTCGCGCTCGGGGCGGTAGTAGTCGACGGCGGCGGCGAGCTTGCCCTTGGCCTTGCCGACTTGGTGGGCGAACTGTGCGCGTTCGGCGATCAGGCTCTGGATGTCACGGTCGATCTGGTCGATCTTCGAACGCACATCGGCCAATGCCAGTGGCGCCAGGGTCGGCACCGCGGTTGCCTTCGACTTGCCCTTGGGCTTGGAAGTGGCGCTGTCCTTGGCCGGCTCGGCCTTCTTCGACGCCTTCTTGCTGGGTTTGCTTGCCATCGGAATTCCTTGTTGCGGGGCGCGCACCCGACGATGCGCGCCGTTCATTGCTCAGCCGTGACGCTGCTGGAAATCGGCCATGAAGGCGACCAGCGCCTCGGCCCCGGCCAGCGGCATGGCGTTGTAAAGCGAGGCGCGGATGCCACCGACCACCTTGTGACCCTTCAGCGCCAGCAGGCCGGCGGCCTTGGCATCGGCGACGAAACGGGCATCGAGGTCGGTGTTGGGCAGGAAGAACGGGATGTTCATCCGCGAGCGCGCCGAATGGGCGACCTCGTTGCGATAGAAGCCGCCGGAGGCATCGATGGCGCCGTACACCAGCGCGGCCTTGGCGGCGTTGCGCTTGGCGAACTCGACCACGCCACCCTCGGCCAGCATCCACTTGAACACCAGTCCGGCCAGGTACCAGTTCCAGGTGGGCGGGGTGTTGAGCATGGAATCGCGGGCGACGTGCGAGCGGTAATCGAAGATGTCCGCGCGTGGCTGGCCACTACGCTCCAGCAGGTCGCGACGGATGATCATCACCGCGATGCCGACCGGGCCCAGGTTCTTCTGCG
Organism: Stenotrophomonas sp. TEPEL; assembly: GCF_004348785.1. Taxonomy (NCBI): domain Bacteria; kingdom Pseudomonadati; phylum Pseudomonadota; class Gammaproteobacteria; order Lysobacterales; family Lysobacteraceae; genus Stenotrophomonas; species Stenotrophomonas sp. TEPEL. Next base: position 1,613,617 of record NZ_QQXJ01000001.1, on the reverse strand, counting down.
CACCGGCATAGATGACACCGTAGCGGCGCACATCCAGCGGCTCGCTGGCGATGGATGAACTGAAGTCGGCCACCAGCGGCACGTTGCCGGTCTCGGGCACATCACGGAACTCGACGCCGTGGATGGTCTCGTTGGCAGTGATGTGCACGTACGCGGCATCGGGAGAGAGCTGCCAACCGGCGCGCTCGGGCAGCTGGCGATACCCTTCGGCCTCGCTGCTGGCGGCGATGTTGACGTCCACGTAGGGGCTGGCCTGCTTGACTGCGGTCTTGCCCCAGTGGCCGGTGACCACGTAGTCGGCACGCTGGCCGGGGCTGGCGAAGTTGAGCGGGATCAACGCCTGCTGGGTGGTGGCGCCACCGGGCAGGAACAGCACCGCATAGTCCTCGGGAATGTCGAGCAGGCGACGCAGGTCGGCCTCGGCCTCGGCGGCCACGGACATGAACTCCGGACCGCGATGGCTCATTTCCACGATGGAGGCACCGCTACCGTGCCAGTCCAGCATTTCCGCCTGCGCCTGGCGCAGGACCGATTCCGGCAACGTTGCAGGGCCGGCACTGAAGTTGAACGCGCGCGTCATGGCACACCTGTGGGGCAAGACCCCTAGTATGCCGCACTGCACCAGCCTTGCGGCCTTGTGGCGCAAGGGAAATTTGGTTGCATCCGTATCCATTGCGGCCGGGGCATCGTGCCAACCAAGGTTGGCACCTACCAGGCGGGTTGGTCCGGGTGGTAGCGCCGGGCCATGCCCGGCGGAACTAATTCAGCGCGCGCCGAACCAGAGCAGCAGGCTGAGCACGGCTGCCAGCAGCAACGCACTGCCCAGCAGCCACGGCCAGCGCCGCACCCGACGCGGAGCGACCGGTACCACCGGTGCCTGTTCGGCTTCGTCGCTGCCTTCGTCATCGGCCAGTGGCGGCCGCCGGCGCGGGTCATGCGGCACTTCCAGCACGAACCGGTGCTGGCCGTCGAACACGACCTGGTCGCCGGCCTGCAGCCAGCAGTGGCGTACGGCAACGCCGTTGACCCGGGTGCCATCGGCACTGCCCAGGTCGCGCAGCAGTACCCGCTCGCCGTGGACTTCCACCCGCGCGTGCTGTTCGGCGAAGGCGGGTTCATCGATCTCGATGTCGACATCGCTGCCACGGCCGATCACCCGCGTGCGCGACAGCGGGTAGCTGCGGCCGTGGTGCAGGCCGCCCACACCGCGCAGCAGGCGCTGCTCGTCACCGCTGCCTTCGACGCTGGCTGCCGGCGCCGGTGCCTGCAGCAGGGTGTCGACCTCGCCCTGCAGGACCATTTCCACGCCATCGACGTAGACCGCGTCGCCCGCCCTCAGCAGGGCCATGCGCCGCACCGGGCGACCATTCACATGGATGCCACGGATACCGTTGCCGACCTGCAGCCAGAGGCCGCGGTCGTCCATGCAGAACTGCGCAAGCAGCAGCGCGCCGTTGCCGGCATCACCGAGACGCACGCTGCCGTTTGCCTGGCGCACGATGCGCTGCACCCCGGGCCGCAGCGGCTGGTCGGGCTGTTGTTGTTGACTGAAGTGAACTAGCAGGTTCTGCACGCGGCGCAGACTAGCAGGTTGGCCGCCCACGAAGAAGAACCTGCGATGAGCGCTTGGCGTGGGCGCCGTCGATGCGCACAATGCTCGCCCTCTCAATTGATCCCCGCCCTGCGCCAGGAGCCTGCATGTCCACCATCGATGTCCGCCACGCCCACACCCTGCCCGACACCCAGGCACGTGAAGCGATCGAGCAGGTTGCCGCCAAGCTGGGCGAACGCTTCGGCCTGAAGTCGTCGTGGGCCGCCGACGTGCTGAATTTCTCCGGCAGTGGCGTGGACGGTGCGATCGAACTGCAGCCGGGCGCGGTGCGGGTCACGGCCAAACTGGGCTTCCTGCTGTCGGCAATGAAGGGCATGGTCGAAAGCGAGATCCAGCGCGTGTTGAAGGAAAAGCTGGGCTGAACCTGCGCTGCGGCCATCACGGCCCAGCAACGGCGCGCCGCGCTACTCTCGGGGATAGGCCCAACTCCCACGGGGAATGCAATGAACCGTTACGAGAATGACGATCGCCGCGACGACGATGCCGGCTTCGGCGACCAGGCAGAGCGCTTTTCGCGCAAGCTGAGCGATTCGGCACAGCAGGTCTGGCTGGCCGGTCTGGGCGCCCTCGGGCGCGCGCAGGCAGAGGGAGGCCGTTTCTTCGATGGCCTGGTGAAGGAAGGCGAAGCCTGGGAAGCCCGCCGCCGTGAACGCAGCGGCGAGCAGGAACCGGGCTGGCGCGACAACGTCGAGCACTCGCTGGACGAAGCCCGCGAGAAGGCATCCGGAACCTGGGACAAGGTCAACAAGGCCTTCGATGACCAGGTGCAGGGCGTACTCAAGCGACTGCACGTGCCGACCGCCGATCAGGTGACCGCGCTGGAAGCCCGCATCGATGCCCTGACCGCACGCTTGGCCAAGCTCGAACGCCGTGCCTCCACCGACGTGGATGCCCCCTCGCCGGGCAGCCACCAGTCGCCGGGCAGCACGCCCTGAACCACCTTTGTTGCAACGCAATAAATTTTCGTTGACAATCGCGTAGAACCCGCCAATCGCTTCGGCTGCCGTTTGTTCCCTCCCCTCACGGCTTCAGGATTGGCGGGTTTCTTCGTGTCTGGCGCATGCAGATCTGCGGGCTGCATCACGGTTGTTGTCGGGAACACCCTGACGCAATCAACCGGTCGGCCCTTTACACTGTGGGCTTCCGTTTTCGCCCCTTCCGTCGTCGCCCTGCATGCTTCCCTGGATTCTGGCCCTGCTGTCGGCCCTGCTCACCTGCACCCTGGCCACCGTGTACCTGTGGTGGTTCAAGCGTCGACGTACCGAAATGCAACTGGGCCTGCAGGCCTTGGCGGGCATGCACTGGCGCGAGTTTTCCGCCCTGATCAAGCGCATGCTGCGCGAGCAGCGGGGCCTGCGTGAACTGCAGGATCCGAGCGAGGAAAGCCGCGAGCCGAGCAGCGATTTCCTGCTCAGCGATGGACCGAATACCTGGCGGGTGTCGTGCAAGCACGGCCTGGCCTATCGCATCGGCACCGCTGCGGTGAACGAACTGGGTGCTGCCGCGCGACTGGCAGGCGCCAAGGGCGGCATGCTGATCACCGAAGGCCGGGTTGAACGCGATGGCCTGGGCGCAGCGGAAAAGCAGGCAGTGGAAGTCATCGATGGTCCGCGCCTGTGGCCACTGCTGCAGCCCTACCTGCCGGTCGATGTTGAGACCCGCGTGCGCGCGATCGCCCGCCATGAGGCGCTGCGCCGCATTGCCATCGCCGCACTGGCTTCAGTGACGCTGGGCCTGCTGGTCGGGCTTGGCCTGCAGGGCCTGCGCCAAGAACAGGCGGACCCGATCCCCGCACCGGCCGTTGCACCTGTCGCGCCGCCGGCTGCACCTCCTGTGCCGACGCCCGCCGCGCCGGACAGCGCCGCGAATGCGCCCGCTCCCGTGGTCGTCGCAGCGGCGCCGCAGAATGCCGACGATGCGCGCAGCAATCCCAACCCGGACGCTGCCACGCTGGACCGCTACCAGGCCGAACTGGCCCGCGCCCTGGCGGGGCAATCCGGCATCGCCAGCGGTGTCTGGCTGACCCGGCAGACGCTGGCCATCAACCGCACCGGTGAACTGGAAACGGTGTGGCCGCGCGTGTGCCAGGAAGTGCTGCGCTACCCCGCCCTGCGCAACGTGCGCGTGCAGCTCAACGCCCGCCCCGGCGTGGATGAGCCGGTGCGCTGGCGGCAGTGCGCGACGTACTGACGGACTGAGGCGTGATGGTGCCGAGCTCGGCTGCTCGGCACCACATCCACGCATGGCGTGGATCTACTCACGGCGATTCATTCCCGCTTGGCTGAAAGCGCCCAGGGAAGAAGCCGAGCGTGGGTTCGCCGCTATCGCGCCCCGGGTGCGAAGCGGGCGACCAGGTCCCAGGCGTCACCCAGGAACATCTGATGCACGCGGGTGATCGGCTGTTCGCCGCGCCAGGTCAGGCGCTCGATCACCAGGCAGGCGGTACCGGGTTTCACTTCCAGCAGCCTGGCGGTGGGCGCGTCGGCGCCCCAAGCGCTGATGCGGTGCTGGGCGCGCGTCCACGACACATTCTGCAGCAGCCAGCTGCCCGGCGCGGTGGTGCTGAAATCCACCTCCAGCACCTCGGGGACGCCGACCGGGCTGATCAAGCGATGCTCCAGCGCCAGCGGGCGGCCATCGGCCAGATGCAGGCAGCGCATCGCCAGCAACTGCTCGCTGCCGGCCAGTTCCACTTCGCCGGCATTGGCTGCCTCGGCCAGGCGCAGTTCGCGTTGCAGCAGCCGGTAGCCGTACTGATGTCCGCGCGAGCCGACCTCCATCGCGATGTCAGGGATCTCCAGCGCCACCTGCTCCAGGTGCGGTGGCTGCCTCGCCACGAAGGAGCCCGCCCGGCGGCGGCGCTCGATCATGCCGCTCTCGGCCAGCGCCGTCAGCACCTTGTTCACCGTCATGCGCGAGCAACCGTACTGCTCCATCAGTTCGTGCTCGTACGGGATACGGAAGCCCGGCGCCCACTGTCCGCTGAGGATGCGGCTTTCCAGGTCGCTGCGGATGCGCTGGTTGAGCGTGGCGGACTTGCTGGCCTTCACGTGCTGGGGTCTCGATGGTGGGAGGCGATCAGCCCAGCACGCCACGCAGGGCAGCGGCGAAGGCGGTGGTGATGGCCTCGCGCTGCAGGTGGCGGCCGTCGGCCACGCACTGGCGGCCATGGCGCCAGACCGATCGCAGCGCGCCATTACGTGCGGCGAACACCCAGCTGTCAAGCCATGCGTCACCGTGTCGCGCCTGCAACGCGGGGTGCGCGGCGTCCAGTTCAACCATGTCTGCGCTGGCACCTACCTGCAGGCCGGCGGCCACACCCAGCGCCTGCGCACCGCCCTGCAATGCCCCTTCGAACAGGAAGCGCCCGGTGCTGCGGCCGGCATCCGGGGCCAACACATTGCGACCCCGCAGGGTCAGGCGCTGGCCGTACTCCAGCAGGCGCAGCTCTTCTGCGGCATCGATCAGCACGTTGGAATCGGAGCCCACGCCGAAGCGCCCGCCCTCACGCGCGAAGACCTGCATCGGGAACAGGCCGTCGCCCAGGTTGGCCTCGGTGATCGGGCACAGCCCAGCCACGGCGTTGCTGGCGACCATCTGCGCGCGCTCGTCGTCGGTGATGTGGGTGGCGTGCACCAGGCACCAGCGCGAATCGACCGGGGCATGCTCGTACAGCCACTGCACCGGTCGCCTGCCACTCCACGCCAGGCAGGCCTCGACCTCGCGCACCTGCTCGGCGATATGGATGTGTATCGGGCCATCGGTCAGCGGCAGCAGTGCGTTCAGCTCTTCGCCCGTCACCGCACGCAGGCTGTGCGGGGCGATGCCGAGCACCGCATCGGGCAGCGTGGCCAGCGCGGTGCGGGCGCCATCAAGCAGCGGCGCGAACCCGTCTACGTCATGGATGAGGCGGCGCTGTGCCGGATTCGGCGGCGCGCCACCGAAATCGGCGTGGGCGTAGAACACCGGCAGCAGGGTCAGGCCGATGCCGGTCCGCGCGGCCGCAGCAGCGATCTGCACGCTCATCTCGGCGCGATCGGCGTAGGGGCGGCCATCAGCATCGTGGTGCAGGTAGTGGAATTCGCCGACACGGGTGAAGCCACTTTCCAGCATTTCCATGTAGGCCTGGGCGGCGATGGCCTGCACTGCGTCCGGGCGCAGATGGGCCAGGAAGCGGTACATCAGTTCGCGCCAGCTCCAGAAACTGTCGCCGTCGCCGCCACCGATCTCGGTCAGGCCGGCCATGCCGCGCTGGAAGGCGTGGCTGTGCAGGTTCGGCAGGCCCGGCACCAGGATGCCCACGCGGGTATCACCCTGCTGCGCAGCCTGCCCACGCGTGACCGCGGCGATGCGCCCGTCCTGCACCTGCAGGCGGACGTCGGCGGCCCAGCCGTCGGCCAGCAGGGCATGGGCGGCATGGAAGGAGTGCGCGGGACGCGAATCGGACATGGCTGGACAACCCGAATTGGACGCCTATATTGTATAGACATATAAGCACAGCTGCGTTGTGGATGCCATGCTCGTCGATACCCTCTGGTCCAACGTCCACCTGATGACCCTCGATGGCGAGGGCCTGGGTGTCCTGCGCGATGGAATACTGGCCGCCACTGATGGCCGCATCGTGCATGTTGGCCCCGCCGGCAGCGATGCCCAACTGCAGCCGACCACCCGCATCGACGGCGAAGGCCGATGGATCTCGCCTGGTCTGATCGATTGCCACACCCACCTGGTCTACGCCGGCAACCGCGCCAACGAATTCGAGCAGCGCCTGCAGGGCGTGAGCTATGCCGAGATCGCCCGTGCCGGTGGCGGTATCGTCTCTACGGTGCGCGCCACCCGTGCTGCCTCGCCAGAGCAGTTGGCACGCGAGAGCCGGCCGCGCCTGCTGGCGATGCGCGCCGAAGGCGTGACCACCATCGAGATCAAGTCCGGCTACGGCCTGACCCTGCAGGACGAGCGCAAGCAGTTGCAGGTGGCCCGCGCGCTGGGCGAGGAATGCCGGGTGAACGTGGTGCCGACCTTCCTCGGTGCGCACGCGGTGCCGCCCGGTCGCGAGGAGCAGGAATACACCGATGAGGTGTGCGAGGTGATGATTCCGGCCATCGCTGCAGAAGGCCTGGCCGAGGCCGTGGACATCTTCTGCGAGAACATCGCGTTCTCGCCGGCGCAGGCCCGCCAGGTATTCGACGCTGCGCGTGCGCATGGGCTGGCGATCAAGATCCATGCCGAACAACTGAGCAACCAGCATGGCGCCGAACTGGCGGCTGGTTTCGGCGCGCTGTCGGCCGACCATATCGAACACCTGGACGACGCCGGCATTGCCGCGATGGCCGCCGCCGGTACCGTCGCCGTATTGCTGCCGGGCGCGTTCTACTTCACCCGCGATACCACCCTGCCGCCGATCGCTGCGCTGCGCGCGGCCGGTGTGCCGTTGGCACTGGCCACCGACAGCAACCCCGGCACTTCGCCGCTGACCAGCCCGCTGCTGGCAATGAACATGGGCGCCACCCTGTTCCGCCTGACCGTGGACGAGTGCATCGCCGGCTTCACCCGTGAAGCGGCGCGTGCGCTGGGCCATGGCGAGCGCATCGGCCGCCTGGCCGTCGGCATGGACTGCGACCTGGCGATCTGGGACATCGACGCCCCCGCCGACCTGGTCTATCGCATTGGATTCAACCCGCTGCACGCGCGCGTGGTGCGCGGACAGCCCGACCTGCCTGCCTCCTGGAGCAACACATGAGCAACACCCTGGTTCTTCGCCCCGGTCATGTCACCCTCGCCCAGTGGCGGCAGGCGTATCGCGGTGCGCCGCTGTCGCTTGACCCGGCCGCGTTGCCGGCGGTGCGTGCCAGTGCCGCAACGGTGGCTGCCATCGTCGCCAAGGGCGCACCGGTGTATGGCATCAACACCGGTTTCGGCAAGCTGGCCAGCGTGCGCATCGAACGCGAGGACCTGGCCACCCTGCAGCGGAACATCGTGCTCTCGCATGCCGCGGGCGTGGGCGAGCCGATGCCGGCGAATGTGGTGCGGCTGATGATGGCGTTGAAGCTGGTCAGCCTGGCCCAGGGTGCTTCCGGCGTGCGCGAGGAAACGCTGCTGCTGCTGGAAGCAATGCTGGTGAAGGGCGTGCTGCCGGTGGTGCCGGCGCAGGGCTCGGTCGGTGCCTCGGGCGACCTGGCACCGCTCTCGCATCTGGCCAGCGTGATGATCGGCGTCGGCGAGGCCTTCGTCGGCGAAGAACGCCTGCCCGCCGTGGACGCACTGGCACGCGCCGGCCTGCAGCCGGTGGAACTGGGCGCGAAGGAAGGCCTGGCCCTGCTCAACGGCACCCAGTTCTCCACTGCGTACGCACTGGCCGGCCTGTTTGAGATCGAAACCGTGTTCCAGGCCGCACTGGTCACCGGCGCGCTGTCTGTGGAAGCGGCCAAGGGCTCGGATACGCCGTTCGATCCGCGTATCCATGCGCTGCGTGGCCAGCGTGGGCAGATCGCCACCGCGGCCACCCTGCGCACGCTGATGCAGGATTCGGGCATCCGCGAATCGCACCGCGACAACGACGTGCGCGTGCAGGACCCGTACTGCCTGCGCTGCCAGCCGCAGGTGATGGGCGCGGCGCTGGACATCCTGCGCCAGGCTGCGACCACGCTGGAAATCGAAGCCAACGGCGTGTCCGACAACCCGCTGGTGTTCACCGACACCGGTGAGGCGCTGTCCGGCGGCAACTTCCACGCCGAGCCGGTGGCCTTCGCCGCCGACATGCTGGCGATGGCTGTGTGCGAAATCGGTTCGATCAGCGAGCGCCGCCTGGCGATGCTGGTCGACCCTGCGCTGTCCGGCCTGCCAGCCTTCCTGACGCCGCGCCCGGGCTTGAACTCCGGCTTCATGATTCCGCAGGTGACCGCCGCTGCGCTGGTCTCGGAAAACAAGCAGCGCGCCTACCCCGCCAGCGTCGATTCGATTCCCACTTCAGCCAACCAGGAAGACCACGTGTCGATGGCCGCGCATGGTGCACGCCGCCTGATGCAGATGGCCGAGAACGCGGCCAACGTAATCGGTATCGAGCTGCTGGCCGCTGCGCAGGGCTGCGACTTCCATGCGCCGCTGCGCTCCAGCAAGGCACTGGAAAACGTGCGCGCCACGCTGCGTGCACAGGTGCCGATGTTGCAGGACGACCGCTATTTCCACCCGGACATGGTGATCGCAACCGACCTGGTCCGCAGCGGCGCATTGGCCAAGGGTCTGGCCGAGCTGTTGCCCACGGTGGAACCGCAGGCATGAACGGCCATCCCGAATGGCTGACCGTGCACGAAGGCGACGCGCCGCTGATCGTCAGCTTCCCGCACACCGGCAGCGAGCTGCCGCATGACCTGATCGGCGATTTCCACTCGCCGTGGCTGGCGCGCCGCGATGCCGACTGGTGGGTGCATGAGCTGTACGACTTCGCACGCGGCATGGGCGCGACCACCGTGCGCTCGGCAATCTCGCGTTCGGTGATCGACCTCAACCGCGACCCCAGCGGCGTGTCGCTGTACCCGGGGCAAAACACCACCGGCCTATGCCCGCTGACCACCTTCGACAACCAGCCGCTGTACCACGCCGGTCGCGAGCCGGACGACGCCGAGATTGCCCGGCGCCGCGACACGTATTTCGCGCCGTACCACAACGCACTGGCCACGCAGATCGCACGCCTGCGTGCACGCCACGGCACCGTGGTGGTGTACGACGCGCATTCGATCCGTTCGCACATCCCGCACCTGTTCGAGGGCGAGTTGCCGCAGTTCAATCTCGGCACCGCCGGGCCGTCCGGTGCACCGGACACCTCCTGCGACAACGCACTGAGCGATGTGGTGGAGAACCTGCTGGCGCTCAGCGGCATGAGCCAGGTGCGCAACGGCCGCTTCAAGGGCGGCTGGATCACCCGCCACTACAGCAGCATTGCCGGTGGTGTGCACAGCCTGCAGATGGAACTGGCCTGCCGCGGCTACATGCACGAACCACTACCCGACCAGGTGGACGAGCACAGCTGGCCCACCCCGCTCGACCCCGAACACGCCGCACCGCTGCGCCACACCCTGGCGCAGGTGCTCAATGCCTGCCTTGAATTCGCTACGAACCGGAGCGCCGCATGACCCGCAACGACCCGTCCCGCACCATTGCCGCACCGACCGGCACCACGCTCACCGCCAAGAGCTGGCTCACCGAAGCGCCGCTGCGCATGCTGATGAACAACCTGCACCCGGACGTGGCCGAGCGGCCGCAGGAGCTGGTGGTGTACGGCGGCATCGGCCGTGCCGCACGCGATTGGGAGAGCTTCGACGCCATCGTCGAAACCCTCAAGCGCCTGGACGATGACCAGACGCTGCTGGTGCAGTCGGGCAAGCCGGTGGGCGTGTTCCGCACCCATGCCGATGCACCGCGCGTGCTGATCGCCAACTCCAACCTGGTGCCGCGCTGGGCCAACTGGGATCACTTCAACGAGCTGGATAAGAAAGGCCTGGCGATGTATGGCCAGATGACTGCCGGCAGCTGGATCTACATCGGCGCGCAGGGCATCGTCCAGGGCACCTACGAAACCTTCGTGGAAATGGGCCGCCAGCATTACAACGGCAGCCTGGCCGGCAAGTGGCTGTTCACCGGCGGGCTGGGCGGCATGGGTGGCGCGCAGCCGCTGGCCGCGGTGATGGCCGGCGCCTCCTGCCTGGCGGTGGAATGCCGCAAGAGCAGCATCGAGATGCGCCTGCGCACCGGCTACCTGGATACCTGGACCGACGATCTGGATGAGGCCCTGCGCCTGATCGAAGCATCGTGCACCGCCAAAAAGCCGCTGTCGGTGGGCCTGCTCGGTAACGTTGCCGACGTGCTGGACGAACTGCTGATCCGCGGCGTGAAGCCGGACCTGCTGACCGACCAGACCTCCGCCCACGACCCGGTGAACGGTTACCTGCCGCAGGGCTGGACGGTGGAAGAATGGGATGCCAAGCGCGTGACCGCCCCGAAGGAAGTGGAAAAGGCCGCGCGTGCGTCGATGGCCAACCACATCCGCGCCATGCTCGGTTTCCACTCGCTGGGCGTGCCTACCGTGGATTACGGCAACAACCTGCGGCAGATGGCGCTGGAAGAAGGCGTCGAGGATGCGTTCGATTTCCCGGGTTTCGTGCCGGCCTACATCCGGCCGCTGTTCTGCCGTGGCATCGGCCCGTTCCGTTGGGCGGCGCTGAGCGGCGACCCGGAAGACATCGCCAAGACCGATGCCAAGGTGAAGGAGCTGATTCCGGACAACCCGCACCTGCACCGCTGGCTGGACATGGCCGCCGAGAAGATCAAGTTCCAGGGCCTGCCGGCGCGCATCTGCTGGGTCGGTCTGGGCGATCGTGATCGACTGGGCCTGGCCTTCAACGAGATGGTGGCCAACGGTGAACTGAAGGCGCCGGTGGTGATCGGTCGCGACCATCTGGACAGCGGCAGCGTGGCCTCGCCGAACCGCGAAACCGAAGCGATGGCCGACGGCTCCGATGCTGTGTCCGACTGGCCGCTGCTGAATGCCCTGCTCAACACCGCCAGTGGCGCGACGTGGGTGTCACTGCACCATGGCGGCGGCGTGGGCATGGGCTTCTCGCAGCACGCCGGCATGGTGATCGTCTGCGATGGCACTGAAGCGGCGGCCAAGCGCATTGCACGCGTGCTGTGGAACGACCCGGCCACCGGCGTGATGCGCCATGCCGATGCGGGGTATGAGATCGCGATTGAGTGCGCGAAGGAGAAGGGTCTGGATCTGCCAGGAATCCTCGGCTGACCCAGCACCCGGGTAGTGCCGGCCGCTGGCCGGCTCTTCCTGATGGCCATCGCTCTGGTGGATGCCGGTCTTGGTCGGCACAACCCTCCTGGCTTGACCCTATCCCCCGCCGTGACCAAGATGCGCCATCGCCGCTGACGGATCACCGCGATGTACCGCACGCTCGCTGCTGCATTGCTCTGCGCCCTGTTCGCCACCCCGTTCGCTTCGGCGCGGGATGTTCCGCCAGATCTTGCTTCCCAGCTCAACAGCCAGCTCCAGGCCAACCGCGAACGCTACGGCATCGCCGGCCAGGCGGTGCTGGTCGCACACAACGGCCAGGTGCTCTACCAAGGCGCCAGCGGTGAGCGCGACCCGGCCACCCACGCGCCCACCACCGTCGATACCATCTTCGCTGCTCAGTCGATGGCCAAGTTGCTGACCAGCACGCTGGTAATGCAGCTGGTGGACCAGGGCAAGGTGGATCTGGATGCCCCCGCCAGTCGTTATGTGCCGGACCTGCCGCCCGCGTGGCAGGCCATCCACGTGCGTGACTTCCTCAACCACAGCTCTGGCATCGGCGAATACTACGACCGCGTGGACAACCGCTGGGTGAGCAAAGGCTACCCGGGTGTGGCACCCGATCCTGCTGCTGCGTTGAAGGTGGCCGGTTCGGCGCCAATGCAGTTCAGAACCGGCAGCCGCGTGCAGTACACGCAGGCCAACTACCTGGTGCTGACTGCTTTGCTGGAGGCGCAGTACCGCAAGCCCTATCCGGTCATCGCTCGCGAACGCATCCTGCAGCCGCTGAAAATGACCAGCACCTCGTGGGGAGCAGCCAGCGTGCCCGCGCAGCGCGCGGCAACGCCGTACATCGGCAAGGACGGCCAGCTGCAGCCGGCCAATGAAGATCCATGGCCGAACTACGGTTGGGGCCACGCCGATCTGCAGACCACCGTGGGCGACATGAACCGTTTCCTGCAGGCACTGGCAACCGGCAAGCTGGTGCGCACAGGGACGCTGGAAGCGCTGTGGAAGCCGCAGACACTGACCGGCGGTGGCAGCAACTTCTTCTCCACCGGCTGGGATACGACCCGCAGCGATGGCTACACACAGGTCGGCCACGATGGTGGCACCCGCGTGCGCGCGCGGCTGGCCTACAAGGGCACGCTGGCCAGCGGCTACTGGGTCTTCGTGTACCTGACCAATGGCAGCGCCCACAATGTCTGGTCGAGCACGCTGGTGGACAGCACGATGGCAGTGGCTGCGCCAAGCGAGTTTCCGCATGCAGCACTGTCCGAACGTTTGATCGGCTATGCCTTGACCGGCGACAGCAGCAGTGAAAGCACGCTGCGTGCATGGCTGCGCGAACGCAGTGGCATTCCTTCCAATGAGCTGGAGCGGGCCATCAACGCAACCGGCTACGCGATCCGCAACAATCTGGGCGACCGGCCCGCGCTGAAGGTCTTCGCCCTCAACACGGCCCTGTATCCCACCTCGGCCAACGCCTGGGACAGCCTTGCCGAATGCCATGCTGCGCTCGGTAACGCAGAGATGGCCAAAACGCTATACGTCAAATCAAAAGCACTGGTGAAATCCGCTTTGTAGCGTCGCGCCTCTTCTACTGGAATTTGCTGTGGGGCACACCGGAAAACCAATCGGAAGGCTCGACCGAACAATGGCGAGCACGTCGGAGAAAAATGCATGGGACGCAGGCGCAACAGTCTTCTGGATGTCATGGCCACATGGCCGTGGTACATCAACGCTGCGGCGGGCGGGCTCGGCTTCGCCACTCTGCGCTGGTTGTTACCGGCGTGGCGCCAACCTGTCACTGCCCCCACTGGCGACATCCTCCTTCAGGTTCTCGCCCAACCGGTATTTGCCTGGGCCTGGTTGGCGGTCTGCATGCTTGCCACCTTGCTTTCCTTGGCTGGCGCCTATAAGCGACGCAGACTGCTGGATACCCGAACCGGGTTGGAAAGCCTGGCTACGACGGGCTGGCGCAACTTCGAGCTTCTTGTCGGCGAAGCCTTCCGGCGCCAAGGCTATGCAGTCGAAGAAACCGGACTGGGCGGCGCTGACGGTGGCATCGACCTGATCCTGCGACGCAACGGCAAGCGCACGCTGGTGCAATGCAAGCAATGGCGACGGCAGCAGGTAGGCGTGGCGGTCGTGCGCGAGATGTACGGGCTGCTCGCACACCACAAGGCGGACGCGGCAGTGGTTGTCAGCTGGGGCAAGTTCAGCCGTGATGCCCAGGCCTTCGTGGCGGGCAAACCCGTCGCATTGGTGCCCGGCGCCGAGCTGCTGCGGATGATCCGCGAAGTGCAGACTCGGCCGATCACCGAAGCGTTGGAACGGCTGGAGCCAACCCTGGCAACGCCCACGCAAGCCGCAACTGCCGCAAGCTGCCGGAAGTGCGCTGCGCCGCTGGTTGAGCGCAAGAACCGGACTACCGGCGAGTTGTTCATGGGGTGTAGCCGATTCCCGGCCTGCCGGGGGTGACGTACCGCACCCGACCTGTTAACTTTCGCGCCTGTTTTGTGGTTTACAGACTCTCCACATGCCCTTCCTGCCGCACCGCCCCACCCGCTCCCTGCTGTCGCTGGCCATCCTGCTTGGCCTGTCCGCCACCGCCCACGCCGCCCCACAGGCCACCACGCTGGATGCGGTGCAGGTCACTGCCGCCGATGCCAGCGCGCAGGCGCGCGAGGCGCTTAAGCGCGTGCCGGGCGCCAGCAACGTGATCGACGTGGCCAAGGCGGACAGCCGCCTGTCCAGCAGCGCCGACGTGTTGGCGTACCAGCCCGGCATCAGCGCGCAGTCGCCGGGCAACGAAGGCACCAAGGTGTCGATCCGCGGCTCGGGCATCAACCGCGGCCCAGGTGCACATGCTTCCGGCATCGCGGTGTCGATCGACGGCCTTCCACTGACTGGCCCGGGCGGCACACCTTACGAACTGCTGGAAACGTTGTGGCTGTCGCGCGTGGAAGTGCTGCGCGGTGCCAACGGCTTCGAACGCGGCGCGCTGGCACTGGGCGGAGCCATCGGCTACATCAGCCGCAGCGGTCGCGACTCGGCTGGCGTGCAGCTGCACTACGAAGCCGGCAGCCGCGGCTACCAGAAGCGCGGGATCAGCTGGGGCAGCGTCAGCGGCGATGTCGATTACTTCCTGGCCTATACCGATACCGAATTCGATGGCTACCAGCGCCATGCGGCCGGCGATGGCAAGGGCGCAATGGCCAACATCGGCTGGCAGATTACCCCCGATCTGCAGACCCGCTTCTTCGTGCGCTACCGCGAAACCAACCACGAGACACCCGGGCGCCTGACCCGCGAGCAGATCCGCAATGATCCGCGCGCGGCGAACGCGGCCAACCTGGCCATCGATGCGCGCCGTCCGCAGCCGGGCAGCACTTGGGTGGGCAATCTCACCACCCTGCAGATCGACGAGGATTCCTCGCTGCAGGCCGGGCTGGTCTATCACAAGTACCCGATGGACTTGAACGAAAGCCTGTACCGCCAGCAGCTGGACTACGCCAACCTCAATGCCACGCTGGACTACCGCCGCCGCCACATGCTGTTCGGTTTGGACAGCGAGACCACCATCGGGCTGCGCATTACCCACGACCTGGATGCCGATGTGCACGAGTCGCTGCGCTTTGCCAACAACGGTTATGCCGCCGGTACCCGCACGCGCGACTTCCGCCACCACGGCACCGACGGCACGCTGCACATCGGCAACAACCTGGCCGTGAATGATCGCCTGCGCGTACAGACCGGTTTTGCACTGATCAACACCCGCCGCGATGTGCAGGTTACCTGGCCGAGCAGCGGCGGCGGCCTGCGCGACCACGACTGGGACTACGCGCCGCGGCTGGGCTTCACCTGGCAGCAGACGCCGCAGACGCAGTGGTTCGGCAACCTCAGCCGTTCGGTGGAAGCGCCACACCCGTGGTCGATGATCTGGGGCTCGAACCAGTACTTCAGCGCGGGCAATGGCCCGTCCACCGGCCGCCAGCGCGCGCCGGTACCGATGCAGAACCAGACCGCCACCACACTGGAACTCGGCGCACGCGGCGAAGCGGCGCTGGGCCGTTGGGAACTGACCGGCTACTACGCGCACGTGAACCATGAACTGCTGAGCGTGGAACTGCAGCCGGTGCCGAACCTGTTCATCGCCGAGAACAACGCCAGCCCCACCGTGCACCGTGGCATCGAGGCCGGTCTGGAAAGCACCTTGTGGCGGGCTGCACCGGGCCGTCTGTCGTTGCGCCAGGCGTACACCTTCAGCGATTTCCGCTATCGCCATGACACGCGCTTCGGCAGTAACCGCCTGCCCGGCCTGCCGCGCCACGCTTACCAAGCCGAACTGCGCTTCGACCACGCCTCGGGCCTGTATGCCGCACTGAACACCGAGTACGCCTCACGCATCGCGGTGGACTACGCCAACAGCTACTGGGCGGACAGCCACGTCATCTTCGGTAGTCGCATCGGTTACGACGCACCGGGCGGCCGCTGGCAGCTGTGGGCGGAGATGCGCAACATCGCTGACCGCCATTACGCCGCCACCGTCACCCCCGGTTACAACGATGCCGGCAAGGACGTGGCGCGCTCGACGCCCGGCGAAGGCCGCGGCGTGTATGCGGGCATGCGCTGGCGCTTCGACTGATTCACAAGGGGAGCGCCGGGCATCGCCGGCGCCCCATGGATCATGCAATGCGCCAGGACGGCAGGCGCTCGCTGCGCCGCCACACGGTTGGCGCGAAACCCATCATCAACAGCCCTGCCAGCCACTTCGGTGACGTGCTGAGCAGTGTAGAGGCCAACGCGGCATCCAGCGGAGCGGCGTCCTCCTGCCACGGGTTATAGCCCAGGTAGATGATGCTGCCCGCCCACCACAGCAGGGCCAGCCCGATGCCCACCAGCAGCAGGGCCATCGTGCGGCAGGTCCAGCGCTGCGAGGTCGTCCCCCATTCGCGGGAAATGGCCACCAGCAGGCCGACCACCAGCAGCGACACCAAGGCCACCAGGCCGATGTCGACCTTGTGCCCGATGCGTTCATAGGTGCAGGCGCGGCACTGGGCTTCTTCGGCGGCCGCATCTGTTGTGGGCGGGGTGGCCGTAGGCCCGGACTGGGCCAGCACCGCGAAGGGCATCAACAGGGCGAACATCGCCACCATCAGCCAACGAACGAACTTCCTGTTCCTGCGTGCAGCGACATCCATGCGCTTCTCCTTGCGTGTGATTGATATTAAACGTCGTGGCAGATCCTGTTACAACGCATTGAATACCTGCAGCAGGCTGACCGCATCCGGCGCCGCCTTGGTCACCGCCTCGATGCGATGGCCATCTGGATCGATCACGAACGCAGCGTAGTAGCGCTCGCCGTAGTCCGGGCGCAGACCGGCAGGCCCGTTGTCCTGGCCTCCGGTGGCCAAGGCAGCACGATGGAAGGTATCAACGGCGTCGCGCGTAGTTGCCGTCAACGCCAGATGGAAGCCAGGTCCCGGCGCAACCGCATCGTCGCGCAGCTTCAGGCACAACAGGTCTTCATCCTCGACCAGGCCATAGCCGATCGCAGTGTCGTCTTCGAAAACGCGGCGGTAACCGAGTGCTGCAAGAACGGCATCGTAAAAGCGACCTGCACGCTCGAGATCGCGGACACCCAACGAGAGGTGGTGCAGCATGCAGACATCCTTGCCAAGCACGCGCGGGCTGCGCTGGCCCGATTCTACCCTGCCGTGGCGGCGCGTCTACAGGCCACGCCCCATCCGGTTCCCGCCCGATCCACGGCAACCGCAGTCCGGTGTGGATCCCATATTCTGGGCAGCCACGGAACGGATCGGCTCCTGCATGCAAACATCCCAGTTCACCCGCCCTGTTGCCATCGTCATGTTCCTGCCGATGATCGGCCTGGCAGGATGGGGGTCGTGGTTCGCGACCTATTGCATGAGTGACGGCTGCCTGGGCGTGTTTGCGCTTTGGCTTGGCGCCATGGCGGCCTTGTTCCTGCAGGCCCTGCTGGTCTTGCCTCTGCATGCCTGGGCACTGAAACGGCAAGGGGCCATGTACGCTGGCTGGTGGCATCCAGTATCGCTGTGATGGTGCCCATGTTTGCCGGGTGGATCTACATGTTCTTCAAGTAGTCCGCGCGCCGCTCAGGCAGGCGGTGCGGCTGCCTTCAACAACTGCGCAGCCACCTGGTCGAACGGCGTGATGTCCTGCAGTGCACGGCTCATCGCCACTGCGCCTTCCACACTGGCAATCACCAGGCTGGCCAGGCCGGTTGCCCCGGCAGGCGCGTGCCCATCGGCGACGAACGCCTCAGCCAGGCGCCCCTGCCAGCGGGCAAACACCTCGGCGGCCGCCACACGTGGCTGGCTCGGCAGGGCCTCCACCGGCTCCTCGACGGCCGCCGCCAGCACCGGGCAGCCGGCACGAAAACCGGTACGCAGCAGGCGCTCGCGCCACATCGCCAGGAACTGCTGCAACCCCTGCACCGCGCCGCCCTTCAGCAGTTCGATCAGCAGCGCCTCCACCTTGTCGCCGGCCATCGTGGTGGCCCGTGCCAACAATTCCTGCTTGCCGCCCGGGAAGTGGTGATACGTGGACCCCAGCGGCGCATCAGCCAGTTTGGTCACCTCGCGGATGCTGGTCGCGTTGAGGCCCACACGCGCGAGCATCTGCGCTGCGGCATCGATCACACGCTGGGGGGCATCGGACGATCGCGGGCTCACGGCCGGCTCCTTGCTAAGACAGTCGTCATAGACTAGCGTATCGCCCATTCTATAACAGTCGTCATAACCATGAATCTCTGGTTCCGCCTGCTCCACCTGCTGCTGTGCAGCCTGTTCCGGCCGAAGCTGGAGGCCCCGTTCGGCGTCTCCCGCCTGCAGTTCCGGGTGCTGCCCAACGACCTGGACAGCAATCTGCACATGACCAACGGCCGCTACTGGAACATCTTCGATCTGGGCCGGCTGGACCTGATCCTGCGCATGGGGCTGGGCAAGGTGGCGCTGCGTGAGAAGTGGGCGCCTATCGTCGGCGCCGGCACCATTCAGTTCCGCCGCGAGCTGAAGCCATTCCAGCGCTTCACCCTGGAAACGCGGCTGGTCGGCTGGGTCGGCACACGCGGCATCATGGAGCAGCGCGTACTGATCGGCCCGGAGCAGAAAACCGCCACGCGTGCACTGCTGATCACCGGCATCTACGACCGCCGCGCACGTCAGTTCGTCGGCATGCCACAGATGATGGAATCGATCGGCGTGGTTGCTCCGCCCTCGCCGGCCCTGAGTGCGGCAGCCGAGGCGCTGCTGGCTGCCGATCTGGCGTTGAAGCAGGACCATGATTGACCCCAGCCGCGCAGATCAGGGGGCAGACGCCTCCACCATCATGGGGGTGACGAAGGTGATCTGCGTGCGGCCACCCACATGCAGCACATACTCGAAGGTCTTCCGCATCTGGCTGTACGCGCCAGCTTCGGGCGCGCCATAGTTGGCGCCGACGCTCACGGTGTGCTGACCAGGCGTTAAGGGTAGTGCCGGCCGCTGGCCGGCAATCCGTTCGGCATGCAGATCGAGGT
>NZ_QQXJ01000001.1:1539830-1594548 GCF_004348785.1 Stenotrophomonas sp. TEPEL | reverse complement strand
GGCATGCAGATCGAGGTTGCCGGCCAGCGGCCGGCACTACCCCAATCTCAGCGCTTGGGCGCGTTCGCCTGCGCGCGCTTGATCGCCGCCTCGGCCAGCGGTGCCATCAGCGCATAACCCTTCGCCGTCGGATGCACGCCATCGGTTGCCAACTGCGCATCCAGTCCGCCGGCACGATTGGCCATCGGCGTGTAGTAGTCCAGATAGACCAGCCCGCGCGCATCGGCCTGCCGCTTCAACGCAGCATTCAATGCACGCACCTTGGGTGCAGGTGCCATGCCCGGCATCCACGGGTACTCGCTGACCGGCAACACCGACGCCAGCACCACCGCAATGCCATGCGCTTTGGCCAGATCCAGCATGGCCTTCAGGTTGTCCTCGATCATCACCTGCGTGGACGGGCCGGTGTTGCCGGCGATGTCATTGGT
Source organism: Stenotrophomonas sp. TEPEL (assembly GCF_004348785.1). Lineage (NCBI taxonomy): Bacteria > Pseudomonadati > Pseudomonadota > Gammaproteobacteria > Lysobacterales > Lysobacteraceae > Stenotrophomonas > Stenotrophomonas sp. TEPEL. Next base: position 1,594,120 of record NZ_QQXJ01000001.1, on the reverse strand, counting down.
GCCGGCCAGGATCACCACCACATCCGGGCGCAGCGCCAGCACATCCTGCGAAAAGCGCACCAGCATCTGTGCGGTGGTCTGCCCGCTGATGCCGCGATTGAGGTAACCCTTGCCGGGGAAGAACGTGCTGCTGCCTTCCTTGCCCCAGCCCTCGGTGATCGAATCGCCGAAGAACACCACACGTGACTGGTCGGCCCGTGGCGCGGGCAAAGCAGCATTGGCTGCGCGGTACTTCTGCAGTTCCGGCCAATCGGACAGACGCTGCTGCATGAAGCGCACTTCATCTGGCTGCACCTGCTCCACTGGCTTGGTCAGCAATGGATTGCTGGCCGCCTGCACCAACGCTGGCGTGGCCGGCCCCGCCATGAGCGATCCGGCCAGCAGCCAGGCCAGTGAAGTCCTCCTGCGCATGAGCATTCTCCGTTGTCGACCTGGGCAGTCTAGCGCGGCCTGCCAATGCTCACTTGGCCGATGCAGCCGCCCTTGCCGCCACACCCGTCACCTTCGCCGGCATCCACATGCCTGCCGTCCAGCCGCTGGCCTGCAGGATCGCCTTCGGGTTGTCCTGCTGGATCAGCGCGCGCACGGCATCGTGCTTGTTGCCGGCCTGCAGGTAATACGCCTTGGCGATGCGGTAGCCCACCCAGTAACCCAGATCGTAGGGCTCCTGCGAACCCGGCGTGTGGTTGTACAGCCAGGGCGTCAGATCGGTGCTGTCCACGTCCAGCGCGAAGGCGCTTTCAATGTGCACTTCCCTGCCCCGCGTCCAGCCGGCATGCCGGCCATTGCCAACGTTGCCGGAAATCAGCTCGGCGATGAACTCGGCGATCCCCTCGCCCAGCGACTCGCGCAGCACCGTCGCCCGCGGGTCGCCTGCTTCGTACTCGCTCACGCCGGTCTGCTGGATATGCACGTACTCATGCGCGATCACGTGCACGAAGCGGTCCTGCGCGTTGGCGTTCATGAAATCGGCCGCGCACAGCGCTTCCAGGCCGATCATCACGCCATCGGGGTACGTCATGCCCACCGGCTTGCCGCGGCCCACCACGATCGCCACCGGCGGAAACTTCGCCTGCGGATAGATCGCCTGCAGATTGGCGAACACCTGCACCAGTCGCTGCCGCACCGCCGGCAACTCCGCCAGACAGGCCCGCCCATTCGCATACACCGCAGGCTCGCGCGCCATTGCTTCGGCCATGCGCTGGGCGGTCACCCGGCGCAGCTTGGCGAACTGGGCCAGGCTCGGCGTGCCCTGTGCCAGGTACTGCTCAAGCTGGGCCACGCTGGGCTTGCCGCCAGCGGCCTCGTACAGCGCGTAGAAACGGGTGGCATCAGCGGTCAGGATTTCCGGTCCCGGCGCGGCCGCCTGGGCAGTGCCGATCACCCCGCCGAGGGCCAGGGCAAGCAGGCAGCGCAATGACACGAACATGGCTCCGTCCTTGGTGGAGTGCACGCGAAGCGCGCAATCTACCACCGCGTCGGCGCATGCGCTGCCGTATCGTGCAACGCGCTCTGCGGCTGTGCCAGACTCGTGCCGACCGGCTGCCAGGGAAGCGAGGGGAATACAGGATGATGATCGTTCCAGCGTACTGGGCCGAAGCCCGCCTGCAGGACAGGTACAAGGGACGCCCGGTGGTGGTACGCCGGTTCGGCTGGTCCGACGACGACCAGGATGCCGCGCAGGCCCACGCCGATGCACGTGCGCGCGAAGCGCTCGATGCCATCCTCAGCGGCCAGGCCGTGCCGCGTCGCGAGCGACGAACCAACTACGGTGTGGAAGGTATCCCGATCCGCGAGCAGATCATGCAGCGCAGCGATGACATCATCGTTACCCGCAACAGCTACGGCGCGCTGTGCTTGAACACGCCCGATGTACTGTTTGCGGATATCGACCACATGTCCACTCCGTCGGGCTGCGCATTGCCGCTGCTCGGAGCGCTGGGGCTGCTGGCGGCCGGTGCGCTGATCGGCGGTGCGCTGGGCAACGTCAACATCGGCCTGGCGGCAGGCGGCATCGCGATGGTGCTGGTCAACCAGATCCTGTCGGGGCGGCGCAAGCGACGGCTGGCCCGGGCCGGCGGCGTCGAGGGCATCGCACTGAAGCGCGTGCAGGCGTTTGTGGAGCACCACCCCGACTGGCACCTGCGCGCTTACCGCACCCCGGCCGGGCTGCGCATACTGGCGATGCATGCCACGTTCGAACCACAGGATGCGCAGGTGCATGCCTTCTTCAAGGCATTGGGCGCCGACACGTTGTATGCACGCATGTGCACGCTGCAGCATTGCTTCCGTGCGCGGCTGACACCCAAACCGTGGCGGCTTGGCATCATCGCGCACATCCGTCCGCCGGTGGCGGCCTGGTCGGCCGAGCAGGCCAGCAACCCCGACCGCCTGGCGTGGATCGCCGAGTACGAAAGGGAAAGCGCCGGCTTCGCTGCATGCGCCTATGTCCGCAGTTTCGGCGATGAGCGCCGCGTGCATGCCAAGGCCGAACGCGTGCGCGAACTGCATGATCGGATGTCGCGTGCGCTGGACAACCTGCCGCTGGGCTGAGTGCCCGTCGTGCTCAGCGGCCGCCCTGCACGAAGGGTTGGCCCGCCAGCGTGGTTCCCACCTGCAGAGCGACCTGCTGCCCATCCTTGGCAAAAGTGCTGCTGCAGTTGCTGCCGCCCTTCTGGCAGCCCACTTCCGGGAAACCGTCCAACACTTCGGGCGCATCGCGTGGCGGGCTGGCCTGCCATCCTGCGGCATCAAGCAGGCGCTTGGCCTTGCTGTAGGGCATGCCGGCAGTGATGCCCAATGCTGCCAGCTCGGCCGGCAGCGGCTGGGCGAATGCAATGCCCGGGACAACGGAAATCGACAGCGATACGGCGAGGATGAAGGCCTTCATGGAGCGATCCCGTAGCGGACAACGGATGTGCAGCGTACCGCAGCTTTGTGGTCGTTCCATGCCTGCATCACAGATGGTTACGCAACAGCCACAGGGGGGTGTCTGGACAGGAGGCCTGAACCAGAAAGGCCGCCCCGGAGGGCGGCCTTGCCGGATTACTTCGCGTTCTTCACGTAGGTGTCGAACCAGTTGAGCATTTCGTACACCAGCTGCTCGTTCGATTCCAGCGCGGTGTACCAGTGCGGCTCGTTGGGCAGCATCACCAGGCGGGTGGTACCACCATTGCCGCGGATCGCCTGGTACAGCTTGCGCGACTGGAACGGCTCGGTGCCCGGGTTGGCGTCGTCCTCGCCGTGGACCAGCAGCAGCGGCAGCTTGATCTTGTCGGCGTAGAAGAACGGCGAGGCCTTCAGGTACACATCCTGCGCCTGCCATACCGAGCGACGCTCGTTCTGGAAGCCGAACGGGGTGAAGGTCTTGTTGTACGAGCCACTGGTCGCCACGCCGGCCTTGAACAGGTTGGTGTGGGCGATCAGGTTGGCGGTCATCAGGCCGCCATGGCTGTGGCCGGTCACGCCGATACGGTTGCGGTCGACCACGCCCAGCTCCACCGCCTTGTCCACCGCCGCCTTGGCGTCGGCTTCCAGCTGCTCCAGATAGGTGTCGTAGGCGTTCTTCGGGTCACCCACGATCGGGAACGAGGCGTTGTCGATGATCGCGTAGCCGGCCAGCAGCATCAGGCGGTACGGCTGCAGACGGGTGAACGTCTGCTGCGAACCGGAGACCTGGCCGGCCTGCGCGGCATTGGCGAAGTCGGCCGGGTAGGCGTACAGGATCGCCGGCACGCGCTGGCCTTCCTTGTAGCCCGGCGGCGTGTACAGGGTGAACGACAGGTCCACGCCATCGGCGCGCTTGTAGGTCACCAGGCGCTTCTGGATCTGCCGCACTTCCGGGGTCGGGTCGACCAGCTTGGTCAACGCAGCAGGCTTGGACTGGAACTGTGCCTCGCCGACCTTGGCATCGTTGATGCGCTCACCGAGCAGACGCACGAACGCGTTCGGCGGGTCCATCACCGACTGGTGCCAGGTCAGGAAGCGACCCGGTGTATTGCTGAACCCCAGGAACTGTTCGTACGCATCGGCATCACTGCGGAACAGACGTTCGCTCTTCAACGTAGCCAGATCGAGCGCATCCAGGAACGGACGGTCGCCCTGCGGCGACGCCCCCTGCCCGCGCAGGAACACGGTGTTGCCCTCCTGGCGCACCACCGGCGCACCGCTGGGCAGGCGCTTGAACACCAGGTTGCCCGGGTTGCCATACAGCTCGTCGCTGGACATGTCCCACAGCAGGCGACCTTCCTTCTTCGGCTGGTCCACATCGACGATGCGGGCCTGCATCCAGTGGCGGTTCTCGTCGTTCTCGAACTGGAACGACACGGCCGGGTCGGCCGACCACGCAAAGCCCTCGAAGCGCTGTGCAGTGCGGGCGATTTCCACCGGCTTGCCGGTGAACGGGGCCTTCAGCATCAGCACACGATCGCGATGCGGCACGCTCACCTTCCAGTCGCCCTTGTCCAGCGCTTCGGCATAGACCAGGGTGGCCGGATCGGTGGAGCGCCAGTCGTAACCCCGCGGGCCTTCCGGCACACCGTGTACCGGCACGCGATCGGCCAGCGGCAGGCTGGCCAGAACCGTATTGCGGCCATTGGCCAGGTCCAGCACCGCCACATCATTGGCGAAGCGCTGGTAGGTCACCGCATGCGAGAACGGCGCCTTCAGGGTTTCGGTCAGCACATGCACGCCATCGGGCGCGGCGTTGACGTCGTTGTACAGCGCCGGCTGGCCAACCGGGCGCACGCTGCCGGCAGCCGCATCGACCACCGCCAGCTGCGAGGCACCGTAATAGGCGAACAGCTTTTCATCGTGCACGCTGGTCAGCGTGTCACGCGCTTCATAGGTGCTGCTCTCGCCACTGCTGCCCAGCGACTCCTGCGCGTCCGGACCGGTGGGCGTACCGCCGTTGGACGGCGCCGGCCCCTGGTTGGCCGGCACCAGCTTCACCAGCAGGTTCTGGCTGCCGCCCAGCCACTGCACCGTGCTGCCGAAGATGGGGTTCAACTGCACGTTCGGCACCTGCTTCACCTGGCCGGTGGCGGCGTCGCCCACCCACAGCTGCACGCTGGTATCGACGGCATTCTGGAAGGCGAAACGGCTGCCATCGGCCGACCACTGTGCGCCACCTGCGCACCCCTGCGGGAGGTTCACCTTGGTGCTCTTGCCGCTGACGATCTCGACCAGGGTGAAGTCGGCCACACAGGCCGGAATGCCATAGCCGCCGGGGGTATCGTGGCGGCTGCGGTTCTTCGGCTCCAGGCGCACGCCAGCCAGCTTCAGGTACGGCTGGGCGACGCGGGTGATGGACGGATAGGTCTGCGCGGTGGTCAGCAGCAGGCGCTGGCCGCTGGGGTCGATGTTCGGTGCCGGCGGCGGCGGCGCCTTGAGCACCTTGAGCAGGTGTTCCGGCGGCTTGGCGTAGTCGGCAAAGGCCGGGCCGGCGGCCAGCAGGCCGAGCGTGGCAACGGCAACGGCCGCCGCCAGAGAGGTACGACGGATGAGCATCTTTTTCCCCTGGGGTGTGAGTTGGCTACCCGCACGGCGGGCATGGGCCGAATCTAACACCCCCTGCCCACCGGGAAATGGGCCGGAAGGGCTAGTCGCCCCATCCTGCAAAGCGTGGCCCTGCCTGGCCCGCCCCCTCTCTGGATGCCCTTCGCCTACTGCCGCGCGTGCAACTCCCAGGTGGACAGATAATCGGGATCGATCACCGTCACCCCGCTGGACCGCAACTGGTACTCGCCTGGCGCGGCCGGCAGGTACTGGTCCAGCATGGGCGGCAGGTAGCGCTCATGGCCGTCATCGCCATCGGCCAGCACCAGCCCTTCTTCGGCACTGACCCTCAGCACGGTGCCGGCAAACTGCTCCAGCCCCTGCACCTGGCCATCGCCACCAAAACGGGTAACGCCCACCAGCACCAGCTTGCCAATCATCTGCGCGGCCTTGGCATCATCCAGATCCAGGGGCGGCAGGGCTCCTCTCGATTCGTTGCTCATCGTGCACCTCGGAAGCCTGCGTGGACATCGTGGACGAGATGCGCGCCCAGTGCTGCGAACGAAGCAGCGCCGTGGGGCGACTCGCATGCATGTAGTGGCTCTGCGTACTGCGGGATGCAGAGCCAACCATCGGTGCTCAACTCACGGGAGAATTCTGTCTGAGGCTGCATGAACCGCAGCAACGTCTTCAGCATGTCAGCCAACACCAGCGCACGCTGCCTGCGCGACAGGCTGGTTGCTGATGCGGTAGGTATACGCGTGAACAGGACTGTGCATCGCGGGCCTCCTTGCCGAGGGGAGTGGCTTTGCAGGCCACGTTCAACGCTGCGCAAGTGTGCAGGAAACGAACCGGCGGGTGTCGATCGCGGAAGTGCGGCGGGCCTGCAACCCAAGGCCATGCCCGCCCTTGATCGTCTACACGGTTGAATGCTGCCACCGTCCGCGGAACGATGAAGTGAAGAAAACTCCAAGGCATGCGGGACGAATGATCGCCGCCGGGGACAGTCCCCGCGCAGGCAACCGAAGGTGAGCCGCACAACGGCCGACGCAGGAGTGCCCAGGTAATCCTGCCATCGTCAACCGGCGCATGGGCCACGCTAGAATGCCCTTATGCGTACCGTCCATGCCCTCCGCTACATCACCCCCTTGCGGGAAGGTGGCTCACTGCCTGCCGTGGTCGAGACCGACGACGACGGTATGGCGGTGCTCAAGTTCCGTGGCGCTGGCCAGGGACCCAAGGCGCTGATCGCCGAGCTGATCGCAGGCGAGATGGCACGCGCGGTGGGCCTGCCGATTCCGGAGATCCTGTTCGTCGAACTGGACAGCGAGTTCGCTCGCACCGAGCCGGACCCGGAGATCCAGGACCTGATCCGCGCCAGCGAGGGCCTGAACCTGGGCCTGGATTACCTGCCCGGCGCGATCAACTACGATCCGGCGGCGATGCCGGTGGACGCCGACCTGGCCTCGCGCATCGTCTGGTTCGATGCATTCACCAGCAACGTCGATCGCACCACGCGCAATCCGAACCTGATGGTCTGGCACCGCAAGCTGTACCTGATCGACCACGGTGCGGCGATGTACTTCCATCACGACTGGGCCAACGCCGGCGATGCCTGCGAGAAGCCCTTCGTACTGATCCGTGACCACGTGCTGCTGTCATTCGCCAGCCGCATCGCCGAGGTGGATGCCGAGCTGGCTGCGCGCCTGCCTGATGCGGAAATCGAGCGCATCGTCGGCCTGGTGCCGGACAGCTGGCTGATCGATGAGCCGGCCTTCGACAGCCCCCAGGCTTACCGGCAGGGCTACATCAACTACCTGAAGCATCGCCTGAAGGTGCGTGCGGTGTTCGTGCAGGAGGCCATCCGTGCCCACGCTGCACACCTATGACTATGCCGTCATCCGCGTGGTACCGCGGGTGGAGCGCGAGGAGTTCATCAACGTTGGGGTGATCGTGTCCTGCCCGGGTGCACGTCACCTGGAAGCGGCAATCGAGATCGATGCCGCGCGCCTGCACGCCTTCGCGCCGGCGCTGGATATTGAAGCGCTGCAGCCGTGGCTGGATGCCATCGTGGCGATCTGCCGGGGCGATGCCGGCGCCGGCCCGATCGCGCAGCTGCCTGCGCGCGCGCGCTTCCATTTCCTCACCGCCAAGCGCAGCTCGGTGGTGCAGATGTCCAGCACACATGTTGGCCGCACCGCGGACCCGGCGGGCGTGGTCGAACACCTGATGGCGAAGATGGTGCGGGTTCCCAACTAACGAGCTGCCGCCACCTTTACGTGGTGCATCCTGCCGCGCTTGCTCACCAAACCCGGCGCGGTCACTTCCTCGCCGAACGGCATGCGCCCGTTACCGACATTCAGCCGGTCCAGGTGAGCCAGTGGTTGGTTTCAAGCGTACGCCATCAGGGGCCTTTCCGGTTCACGGAAACGGTCACGGTGAAGTGCGGAATCGCGCTCCACTGCGTGCGCGGATGATGCAGCGATTCCACGCCCATGCCGATCTGGTACTTCACGCTGCCCGGCTGCTCATGCCAGAAGTAAGGCGCGCCGCTGCTCCAGCCACAACATACATATGTCAATGACGGCATGCCAAAGGTCTGCTGCAGATAGGCTTCGATCTTCGCCGCCGAGGCGCCGCTGACGCGATACCGCGCTTCCATCGGCTGGATGTAGGAATCGTCGTCCTGCGTGCAGCCTACGTATTCCAGCTCGGCTGGTTTTCGTCCCATCGCCTGCAGGAAATCCTGGCAGACGGCGTCGGGGCGGGCCAGGCCTTCGGAGCGGCCGTGCAGTTCCCATTCTGCAAGCGCGGCGTCGGGACGCTGTGCCTGTGCCGTGCCGGCAAGAAGGAAAGCCATGCACAGCGATGGCCATTGCAGGCCAATCAGGCCCCTCATGCCGCTCTGCTGTCGGTCGTTGCTGCCGGCGCCGTGCATCACAGGGGCACGCGGCGGGCGATGTAGTTGATCACATTGCCCATTGCATCCGGATCGACGTTGGCCAATCCCTGCACCACTGGACGCACGGAACTCCAGGTAATCCTGCGGACCGCTGCCCGCCTTCTTTGCGTACCTGTCGGCGAACGCCTGCAATCCATCGAGGCTGCCCGCATTGAAGGCAGCCAACCACTCATCCACGGCATCTGTGCGCGTGGACCGCTCGATCCGGCAGGTGCTTCGGCCGCACCAACACCGGATGACAATGCCGGCAGCAAGGCGAAAGCCAACAGCAGGACACAGGAGCGTTGACGGTACACGGACATCGCGGATCCTTCGCAGACAGAACGTAGCGTCATCCTGGAGGACAATCGCACAGAGTCCATGCACTGCAGTCGCACGCACACCCTTGGGCTATTCCGGCAACGCATACGCCATCACGTAATCCCCGGCCGGCGTCTCCATGAAGTGGTGCCCGCCAGCCATGATGACCACGTATTGCCGCCCGCCCTGCTCGTACACCATCGGGTTGGCCTGTCCACCTGCTGGCAGCTTGCTGTGCCACAGCTCCTTGCCGGTCTTCAGGTCGATGGCACGCAACAGGTCGTCGGTCGCTGCGGCGATGAAGATCAGGCCGCTGGCGGTCACCACCGAACCGCCATTGTTCGGCGTGCCGATTTCAATGGGCAGGCCGGAGCGGATGCCGAAGGGGCCGTTTCCACGTGCGCTGCCGAACGGCCGGTCCCACAGCAGCTTGCCGCTGCGCAGGTCGATCGCACGGATACCGCCATAAGGCGGCTGCTTGCACAGCAAGCCAGTGAACGGCAGCCGCCAACCGGCGTTGACGTCGATGCCATAGGGCGTGCCGACCTGCGGATCCCCTGCCCCTTCGGCACCGCCCTTGTCGGCGCGCATCTGCTCGCGCGGCAGCCAGCCCTTGCGGTCGGCTTCGGCGCGCGGCACCAGCCGGTTGTAGTTGGGCATGTCGTTGTAGTTGGCCACGATCACGCCACGCCGCGTATCGATGGCCACGCTGCCCCAGTCCGAGCCACCGTTGTAGCCGGGGTACTCGATGGAGTGGTGATCGCTGCTGGGCGGTGTGTAGAACCCTTCGTAATGTGCCTTGCGGAACTGGATTCGGCAGACCAGCTGGTCGATGGGGCTGATACCCCACATGTCGCGCTCGGTCAGCGCGTCGTCGCGCCGCAGCGTGTGGTACAGCGAGAACAGCTGGGTGGCGGCGCGCTGCTCGGGCTCCACGCCGCCCTGTGGCACCTTGCGCTCTTCGGCCGGGGTCAGCAGCTGGCCGTTGCGACGGTCGAGGATGTACATGTCGCCCTGCTTGGTGGGCAGCAGGATTGCCGGCACCTTGCCGGATGCCGTCGGGTAGTCGATCAGGCTGGCCTGCGAACCCAGGTCGTAATCCCAGACGTCCTTGCGCACCGCCTGGAAATGCCAGACCGGCTTGCCGGTGGCTACATCGATGGCGACCAGCGAGGTCGCGTATCTGTTCTGGTTCTCCGTGCGCGAGCCACTCCAGTAGTCGCCCGCGGCATTGCCCATCGGCAGGTATACCAGGCCCAGCGCTTCATCGCCGGTAGCGGTGGTCCACATGTTCGGTGTGCCACGCGTATAGGTCTGCTCGCGCGGTGGCAGGCCGCTGCGCTCGGGCTGGTCCATGTCCCACGCCCAGCGCAGCTTGCCGCTGATCGCGTCGTAGGCCTGGATGACGCCGGAGGGCGCGTCGCGGCGCTGGCCGTCCAGTACCTGGTGGCCGGTGACGATGACCCCGCGGACGATCGCCGGCGGCGAGGTGATCGATACGTAACCCGGCGGCACCTCGCCCATGCCCAGGGTGATGTCGACCTGGCCGTTGTTGCCGAAATTCGCGCAGGGGCGACCGCTGTCGGCGTCCACCGCGATCAGGCGGCCGTCCAGCGTGCCTTCGATGATGCGTGCGCTGCAGGCTGAGCGGCTCCCTGGCGCCGCGCTCTGGTGGGTGCGGGTCGGCGGCGGTGCGGGCAGCGCGAGATCGGCAGCCACGTCAGCCAGTGCGGCATCGGTGAGGGTCGGCGCGCTGGGCAGCTCGTAATAGGACACGCCACGGCAGGCGGCCGTGTACGGGATCGACGCATCCTTCACCTTCGGGTCGAAACGCCATAGCTCCTTGCCGCTGCCGGCATCGAGGGCAATCAACTGATTGCGTGCGGTGCACAGGTACAGCCGATCACCGATCTTCAGTGGCGTGGTTTCCGCACCCCAGCGCTTCTTCGGCAGGTCGCCGGTGCGGAACTGCCACGCCAGTTGCAGGGTTCCCACGTTTTCCGGGGTGATCTGCTGCAGCGGCGAATAACGGGTGGCGGCATTGCTGCGCCCCCATGCCGGCCAGTCACCCTCGGCCGGCTGGTCGGCAGGCTGCAGGCCGGTGGTGTCACGGGTGGGATCAAGCCCGGCGCTGACCGCCGGCTCCGGGAACGGCTGATGCCCGTCGACCACGCCATGCGGGGTGAACGCGAGGCCGAAGGCTGCCACGAAGACCAGCATCAGTACAGCGGCCACGCTGCGCGACAGCCGCCTGGGCACCGGCGCCTGCAGGGTCGGCGCCAGCAATGCCAGGACGATACCGAGGGCGGTCACCAGGCCCAGCCGAGGTACCCAGCGCCAGTAATCGCTGCCCGACTCCCACCAGGTCCACAGCAGGCTGCCGATGAACACCAGTGCATACAGCAGTGCACCGCTACGTCGATTGCCCCACAACAGGATGCCGCAGACCAGCAGGCCGAGGCCGGCAATGGCGTAGTACCAGGAGCCACCGAGGCTGAGCAGCCACGCTCCAAGGCCGCCGATGACCAGGCCGAGCACGATCAGCAACAGGGCCAGCACGGTAACGAAAGGATGGCGGGGCGGAGGCGCCGAAGCAGACTGCGGCGTGGCGGACATCGTCGATCTCCGGGGGCAGCATGCGCCCTTATGCCACCGTCACCGTGAAGTGCGTGCGTATTTTCGACTGCAGACACGACGACGCCGGCACAAGGCCGGCGTCGTCGGGTACCTCAGCATCGCGGCAGGATCACTCCTGCGCGGCGTCCTCGCTGCTGGCAGCAGCCGGTGCGCCGTCGGTCGCGGCCGGAGCGGCAGCGGCCACCTCGTCCTCGTCCTCGTCGATCGAGGCATCCATGCGCTCCACCGCCTGCAGCTTCTCGTCCTTGGACAGGCGGATCAGGGTCACGCCCTGGGTGTTGCGGCCGACGCGGCTGATTTCCGAGCCACGGGTACGCACCAGGGTGCCGCCGTCGGAGATCAGCAGGACCTCATCGTCGGTACCCATCAGCACCGCGGCAACCAGCTTGCCATTGCGCTCGGTGGTCTGGATGCCGATGACGCCCTGCGTGCCACGCCCCTTGCGCGGGTAGTCCGGCAGCGGGGTGCGCTTGCCGTAGCCGTTTTCGGTGGCGGTGAGGATGTAACGCAGGTTGGCGTCGTCGGCACCTTCGATCAGCGCATCGCCATTGGCGACGGCCTCCTCGACACCGTTGTCGTCCTCGTTCTCGTCCTCGATGCCGCCGGCACTCTCGGCCACGATCAGGCTGACCACTTCCTCGCCGGGCGGCATCCTGATGCCGCGCACGCCGGTAGCGGTACGACCCATCGAGCGGACCTTGTCTTCACCGAAGCGCACAGTCTTGCCGTTGGAGGCGAACAGCAGGATGTCACGCTCGCCATCGGTCAAGCCGACACCGACCAGGGCATCGCCCTCGTCGAGGTTGATCGCGATCTTGCCGCGGGCCAGACGGAAGGCGAACTCGCCCAGCGGGGTCTTCTTGACCGTACCGTTCCTGGTGGCGAAGAACACGAACTGGCCATCGGCGTACTCGCGCACCGGCAGCACGGCCTGCACGCGTTCGCCCGGCTCCAGCGGGATCCAGTTGATGATCGGACGACCGCGGGCATTGGAACCGGCTTCAGGCAGCTGGTAGACCGGCAGCCAGAACACCTTGCCCGAACTGGTGAAGGTCAGCAGCGTGTCGTGCGTGTTGACCAGCCACAGCTGCTCGATGAAATCCTCTTCCTTGGTCGACGCCGCGCTGCGGCCACGGCCGCCTCGGCGCTGGGCGCGATAGGCGCTGACCGGCTGGCGCTTCACGTAACCGGCATGCGACAGGGTGACCACCACGTCTTCCGGGGCGATCAGGTCGAGGATGTCCAGGTCTTCTTCGCTGTGGCGGATCTCGGTACGGCGCTCGTCACCGAACTCGGCCCGCACGTTGATCAGCTCTTCGCGGATCACCTGCAGCAGGCGATCGGGATCTTCCAGGATATGGATGAGCCCGGCGATCACTTCCAGCAGCTGCTTGTATTCCTCGGTCAGGCGGTCCTGCTCCAGCCCGGTCAGGCGGTGCAGGCGCATTTCCAGGATCTGCGTCGCCTGGATCTCGGTCAGCTGGTAGCCGCCTTCGATCAGGCCCACGCCCTTGGGCAGGTCATCGGGACGCGAGGCTTCGGCACCGGCGGCGCCGAGCATCGAACCGACCAGGCCCGGTTCCCACAGGCGCGCAAGCATGCGCTCGCGTGCCTCGGTGGGGTTCGGCGAGGTCTTGATCAGTTCGATCATCTCGTCGATGTTGGCCAGCGCAACGGTCAGGCCTTCCAGCACGTGGGCACGGGCGCGCGCCTTGCGCAGCTCGAACACGGTGCGGCGGGTGACCACTTCGCGGCGGTGGCGGACGAAGGCCTCCAGCATCTGCTTGAGGTTCAACAACTGCGGCCGGCCGTCGACCAGCGCCACCATGTTGATGCCGAACACCGACTCCATCTGGGTCTGCTGGTAGAGGTTGTTGAGCACAACCTCGGCCGACTCGCCGCGCTTGATTTCGATGTAGATGCGCATGCCGTCCTTGTCGGACTCATCGCGCAGCTCGCTGATGCCTTCGATCTTCTTTTCCTTGACCAGTTCGGCGATCTTCTCGATCAGACGCGCCTTGTTCACCTGGTAAGGAATTTCAGTGACGATGATCGATTCGCGGCCGTTGTCGGCCACTTCGACATCCGCCTTGGCACGGATGCGCACGCGGCCACGGCCGGTACGGTAACCGGCGATGATGCCGGCGGTGCCGTTGATGATGCCCGCAGTCGGGAAATCCGGGCCCGGGATGAACTCCATCAGGCCGTCGATATCGATTTCCGGATTGTCGATCAGCGCGATGCAGGCATTGATCGATTCGGTGAGGTTGTGCGGCGGAATGTTGGTCGCCATACCCACCGCGATACCGGCCGAACCATTGACCAGCAGGTTCGGGAACCGGGTCGGCATGACCGTCGGCTCCAGTTCCTTCTCGTCGTAGTTGGGCTGGAAATCAACGGTTTCCTTGTCGATGTCCGCCATCAGCTCATGCGCGAGCCGCGACATGCGCGCCTCGGTGTATCGCATCGCCGCAGCGGAGTCGCCGTCGACCGAACCGAAGTTACCCTGGCCATCGACCAGCATGTAGCGCAGCGAGAACGGCTGTGCCAATCGCACCAGCGTGTCGTACACCGACTGGTCGCCATGCGGGTGGTACTTACCGATCACGTCACCGACGATACGTGCCGACTTGAAGTAGGGCTTGTTGCTGTGCGCGTTGAGTTCATTCATCGCAAACAGCACACGACGATGCACCGGCTTGAGGCCATCGCGCGCATCTGGCAGCGCGCGCCCCACGATCACGCTCATGGCGTAATCGAGGTAGCTCTTGCGCATCTCGTCTTCCAGGTTGACCTGGATGATTTCCTTGGCGGTTTCTGCCATTCGGGTTCCGTTGTCTGGTAGCGGTCCAGTCCGGCGCATCCACCGGGGGTGGGCGTGCCGGAACCTCGATTCAACCGCTCGATTCTACCACACGAGGCTGTTTTTCGCCTGCCTTTACGGTGATTTTACCGGCACAAATCAGGAACTTAGGGGTTGCCGGCCAGCGGCTGGCACTACCGGACGCCGGGCCGGAGCCCTTTCCAGCGGAAAGGGATCCGACCTTAGGCGCACAAGCAGCCCAGGTCAGCCGCCGAAGGCGGCGCGCATGTTCTCTGCGGTCGGGTTCAGGATCACCCCCCGCTCGGTCACGATGGCATCGATCAGCTCGCCCGGGGTGACATCGAACACCGGGTTCCAGGCGGCGATGCCCTCGGCCACGGTGCGGGTGCCGCCCACGCCATACAGTTCGCCCGGGTCGCGCTGCTCGATCTCGATCTGGCTGCCGTCCACGGTATCCATGTCCACCGTCGAGGACGGCGCCACGACCATGAACTTCACCCCGTGGTGGCGGGCCGCGATGGCCAGCTGGTAGGTGCCGATCTTGTTGGCGGTATCGCCATTGGCGCAGATACGGTCGGCGCCCACGATCACCCACTGCACCGCACCGGTCTTCATCAGGTGCGAGGCGGCCGAGTCGGCGATCAGCGTCGCGTCGATGCCGTCCTGCTGCAGCTCCCACACAGTCAGGCGCGCGCCCTGCAACCACGGCCGGGTTTCGCCCGCGAACACGCGGGCGATGCGGTCCTGGGCCATGCCAGCGCGGATCACGCCCAGCGCCGTACCGAAGCCGGCGGTGGCCAGCGAGCCGGTATTGCAATGGGTCAACACGCCGCTGCCGGCCTCGATCAGGCCGGCACCGAGTGCGCCCATGTGGCGGTTGGCGGCCAGGTCTTCTTCGGCGATCGCTTGCGCTTCAGCCTCCAGCAGCGCCTTCCAGTCGGCACCGGCGGCACCCAGGCAACGTCGCATGCGTGCCAGCGCCCAGGCCAGGTTCACCGCGGTCGGACGCGAGGCATTCAGCCGCTGCAACGCCGGTTCCAGCTGCTGCAGGGCATGCGCGCCATCGGCCGCCTGCACATCACGAGCGGCCAGCACCACACCCCAGGCGGCGGCGATGCCGATGGCCGGCGCACCGCGCACGGTCAGGGCGTGGATGGCGGCGGCCACCTCATCGCTGTCATGGCAGGCCACATGCTCGACCACGAACGGCAGTTTGCGCTGGTCAAGCAGTTGCAGGGCATCGCCGGTCCACAGGATCGGGCGGATGTGGTCGTAGCGGGCGTAGTCGAGGTCGGTGGCGGTATTCATGACCCCATTGTAGGGCTACGCCACGCACGGGTGGACTCCGTCCGGGGTCAGTTCACCGAGAATTCTGCGCGGCAGCCGCCGTCGACCCAGATGCCGTTGCGGTTCCAGCCCCAGGTGCGGCCTTCCTCGCACGGGGTGCTGGAAAGCTGGTTGGAGAGGGTGGCGCTGGTGGAGATGCTGGCGCCGCAGAAACGGCGCTTCTTGGACTTGGATTCGCAGGTCAGCCGGCGCGGCATGTCGACGAAACGGCCCTGCTCGTCGGCCACCTCGAAGTCACCCTGGCAACCCCGGGTGGTCCACACCTCATTGCGCTTGTAGCCCCAGCCCTGCCCTTCCCGGCACGGCAGCACCGACAGCTGCCGCAGCAACCGTACCGGCGCACCGTCCAGGCGTACCGGGCAACTCTGCGGGCGACCATTGGACTCGCAGCGCACCACCCGCCGCACCAGTCGCTTGCGCCCCTCGGTCGGCGGCGCTGCGGCATTCTCTGCCGGGCGCGCGCGGAACTCGGCGCGGCAGCCCAGGGTCACCCACACGCCACTGCGGTCGGTGCCCCACTCGCTGCCACGGATGCAGCTGTTGCTGGACAACTGGCGGATCAGGTCGACGCCGTTGCTGACATCGATGTCGCAATGCACCCAACCCATGTCGCGGGATTCGCAGGTCACCACTTCGCTGTCATAGCCAGGCGACTGCGCCGATGCGGTCGACGGAAGCAGGCCACCCCATATCGCCACGGAGTACATCGGTGCCGCTACGACCGCAAACCACTTGACCAAAGCCTTCCCCATGAATGGATGAACCACGACGCAAGTGTGCGGTATCGGCTGTGATAAGAGCATCATCGTGCTTGCTGAATCAAGCGCGCAAACGCGTTTTTTCGTTCAGCCTGCCAGGTGCAGGGGAGATCGGCTCATGCGTGGGCGAAATCGAATGCAAGCACGTCGGCGATGCGCGGTGTGCGGTGCATCGCCATCAGCAGGCGATCAATGCCAACGGCAACACCGGCACAGGCGGGCATTGCAGGCAGTGCACGCAACAACGCTTCATCCAGCGCGGGCTGTACCTGCCCCCGTGCATGGCGACGCTGCAGGTCATGCTGGAAACGCGCGCGCTGTTCAGCCGCATCGTTCAGTTCGTTATAGCCATTGGCCAGTTCCACCGCGCCCAGGTACAGCTCGAAACGCTCGGCCAGCGGCGGTGTACCGGGGCGGATGCGCGCCAGTGCCGCCTGGCTGGCGGGCCAGTCGTGGACCACGGTCATGACCGTGTCATCGAAGTGCGGTTGGATACGGTGGGTCATCAACAGATCCAGCCAATCATCGCGGGTCAGGCCTACCGGATCGATGCGCACCTCGCCCAGCGCGGCGCGCAGCTCGGCCTCATCGGCGTCGAACGGGTCTACGCCGGCCAGTTGCTGGAACAGTTCGCGATAGCTCAGCACGCGCAGCGTCGCGCTGCGGCCAACCAGCGCCAGTGCCTGCACCACCAGCTCTGCGGTTTCCTGCAGCAATCGATGGTGGTCCCAGCCAACCCGATACCACTCCAGCATGGTGAACTCGGGATTGTGGCGGCCACCGGCTTCGCCATTGCGGAATACCCGGCCGAGCTCATAGCAGTCGCCCACGCCGGCAGCGAGCAGGCGCTTGAGCGGGAACTCCGGCGAGGTGCGCAGCCAGCGTCGGCGTCCGCCCGCATCGACATGGCCGCTGAAATCGGTGTGGAAGCTGTCGATGTTCGGCTCGGTGTTGCCGGCCACGGAAAGGATCGGCGTTTCCACTTCCAGCAGGCCACGCTCGGCGAAGAAGCGGCGCACCAGCGCATTGAGGCTGGCACGCTGTTGCAGGCTGCGCAGCAGTGCCTCGCTCACAGGATGCCCTCCGGCCGCGGATGGTCCAGCGGCAGGGTCAGCAGATCGCGCGTGTCGTCGATGTAGCCACTGGCCAGGTACAGGCGGCGCGCCAGTTCGTTGTGATGGTTGACCTCCAGCCGCAGCCGGCTGACCCCGCGCCCGCGCGCGCGTTGTTCGCAGATGGCCAGCGCCCGCTTGCCACGGCCACGGCCACGCGCGCGGTGGCTGAGGTAGAGCTCGTCGAGCAGCATGAAATGGCCGCCCTGCTCCAAGCTGAAGCCCATCGCGATCACCGCATAGCCAACGACGGCCGCGGCCTCGTCCAGCCACAGCAGCACTTCCCCGTTGCGCGGATCGGCCAGCAGCGCATCGACACCACGGCGCACGCGCGCATCGTCGAATTCGATCTTGTCTTCGGCGTAGAAATCGCGCATCAGCGCGATCAGCAGTTCCTCGTCGGCACGGGTGGCCAGGCGGAAATCCAGCGGAGCGGTCTGCATCAGTGTTCCTTTGCGGTTGCGTGCCGGGTGCCTGCGCACCCGGCCGGTTCATCACTCGTGTTCGGCCAGGTAGGCCAGCAGGCGCTCTTCATCCCACACAGGAACGCCCAGCGATTGCGCCTTGTCCAGCTTTGAACCCGCTTCGGTGCCTGCCACCACGAAACTGGTCTTCTTCGACACGCTGCCGGACACCTTGGCGCCCAGCGCCTCCAGGCGCTCCTTGGCGGTATCGCGATTGAGCTGGGCCAGCGTGCCGGTAAGCACCACCGTCTGTCCGTCCAGCGGACCGGCCACCACTTCGGCCAGGGCCGGCGCAGTGACCAGGATGTGCTTCATTTCCACTTCGGCGGCCAGCAACATCGCGCCATGGCCCTCGCTGTCCAGCCAGTCAGCGACGCCGCGCGCGGTGTCTTCGGGCAGGCCGGCGTTGACGAACTGGCCGTGCTCGGCGTCCAGCACCGCCTGCGCGCTGGGCAGTGCGGCCACCAGCTTCTCCGCGCGCAGGCGGGTAATGCCGGGAATCTCCGCTTCGACCAGCAGCTGGGCAAGGTCCAGCCCCTCGCGCAGCTTCGCACTTGGCGGGTGCACGTCGCTGATGCGCACCTGACCCACCTGCAGCAGCGCGTCGATGGCCTGCTGGTTGCCTTCCTGTTCGAAGAAATGGCCCAGCGAGCGCGCCACTTCGCCACCGATGTCGGGCACGCGCTTGAACAGCGGCCACGGCAGGCGGCGGATCAACGCCAGATCGCCAAACCACTGTGCCAGTGCCTTGGCGGTGCTTTCGCCGACGTGCTCGATGCCCAGTGCGAACAGCAGTCGCTCCAGCGTCGCATCACGGCTGGCGTCGATCGCAGCGATCAGGTTGTCAGCCCACTTGGTCGCGATCTTCTTCGTGTTCCATTCGAAGGCTGCCGGCTGCGCCAATGCCTGCGCGCGCCACCCCGCGTCGTTGCCATCCAGTTTCAACACAGCGTTGAGCACCGCGCCACTGCCTTCTGCCGGCAGGTGCAGTTTCAGGCCGGCCGCGAGCGCGGAAGGATCTTCTGCGTCCAACACCAGCTTCAGGTGCAGCAGCTGGTCGCGGGTGAGGCGGTACAGATCAGCCACGCTCCTGACGATGCCGGCGTCCACCAGGGTTTCGATGTACTTGTCGCCAAGACCGTCGATATCCATCGCCCGTCGCGAGGCGAAGTGGGCGATGGCCTCCTTGCGCTGCGCCGGGCAGGACAGCTCGCCCGAACAACGCCAGGCAGCAGCCCCTTCCTCGCGCACGATCTCCGAGCCGCACACCGGGCAGGTGGTCGGCATCTGCCAGGGCGTGGTGCCGGCGGGACGACGGTCGAGAATGACACTGACCACTTCCGGAATCACATCGCCGGCGCGGCGCACGATCACGCTGTCGCCCACGCGCACATCCAGGCGCGCGATCTGGTCGGCGTTGTGCAGGGTGGCATTGGAGACGATCACACCGGCCACCGCGACCGGCGCAAGGCGCGCCACCGGAGTGGCGGCACCGGTACGGCCGATCTGGATTTCGATGGCCTCCAGCGTAGTGCTCTGTTCCTGCGCAGGGAACTTGTGCGCGATGGCCCAGCGTGGTGCGCGCGACACGAAGCCCATGGCCTGCTGGCCGGCGCGGTCATCGAGCTTGTAGACCACGCCATCAATGTCGAATGCCAGACCGTCGCGACGCTCGCCGATGTCACGGTAGTACGCCAGCAGGCCGTCGCTGCCTTCCACCACCTTGCACAGGTCGCTGACCGGGAAACCCCAGTCGCGCAGCTGCGCCAGCGTGCCCGAGTGCGTATCGGGCAGCTCACCGCCCTGCACTTCACCGGTACCGTAGGTGAAGAAACTGAGCCTGCGCTGCGCGCTGATCTTCGGGTCAAGCTGGCGCAGCGAACCGGCCGCGGCATTGCGCGGATTGGCCAGCACCTTGCCACCGTGCAGGCGCGCGCGCTCGTTGTAGGCCTCGAAGTCGGCGCGGGCCATGTAGACCTCACCGCGCACTTCCAGCACATCCGGCCAGTCCCTGCCTTTCAGGCGCTTGGGAATGTCGCCGATCTCGCGCAGGTTGGCGGTCACGTCCTCACCGGTGCTGCCATCGCCCCGGGTGGCGCCCAGCACGAAATGACCGTCCTCATAACGCAGGCTGATCGCCAGGCCGTCCATCTTCGGTTCGGCGGAAAAACGCAGGGTGCCGCGGCGCAGGCGCTCATCGATGCGGCGCACGAAGTCGGCCACTTCCTCATCGCTGAAGGCGTTGGACAGCGACAGCATCGGTACCGCATGGGTGACTTCGGCGAAGCGGCCGGACGGGCGTGCCCCGACCTGCTGGGTCGGGCTGTCGGCACGGGCGAGCTCCGGATGCTCGCGCTCCAGCGCCTCCAGCTCACGCACCAGACGGTCGTAGTCGACGTCAGGGATCTCCGGCGCATCCAGCTCGTGATAGGCGCGATTGGCCTGGGCGATCTGCCGGCGCAGGTCTTCGGCACGTTCGGCGGGGCTGGGGCTCATCGGAATCCGCGGGTTCTGGGATGGCCGGGAATTCTACCGCGCCTGCGCGCAGCACCTTGTAGAACTGGGCCATGCGGGACTGGCGGCGAGCAACGGTCGCGCATGATTGGAGACGCTGCATACCCCCTTGCCCGCACTGACCACCAGCGCTAGCGTGCGTCGGTCGCCCTTCCGGAACCGCCCCCTGTGACCTTGCCTGCCTCCCGTCGCCACTTCCTGCAGCTGGCCGGTGCCGGTCTCGCCCTCGCCAGCAGCGGCCTGCCCCGGTCGGCCCAGGCACAGCCGGCGACCGTTGCGCCGCCACCCGCCGATGCGGGCGCGGTGCTGCTGAACTTCAACGAATGCCCCTATGGCCCCTCGCCGGCCGCCCAGCAGGCGGCGCGCGACAGCATCGCCAGCTGCGGCCGTTACCGCTTCGCCCTGGCCGGTGAGGTGCGCGACGCATTCATCGCCCAGGCCGGCATTCCCGCCGACCACGTACGCCTGTATCCGGGCTCCAGCGAACCGCTGAACCGTGCGGCGACACTGTGGACCGGCCCGCAGGCGGGCCTGGTGGTGGCCGACCCGACCTTCGAGACGCTGGGCGAGATGGCAGCTGCGCGCGGCGCCCATGTGCAGAAGGTGCCGCTGCGCGGCGATGGCGCGCACGACCTGCGCGCGATGGCGGCCGCCGCGCACGCGCGACCGACCGGCCTGCTGTACGTGTGCAATCCCAACAACCCCACCGGCTCGATCAGCCCGGCCAACGAGCTGGCCTGGCTGCTGGCCAACAAGCCCGCAGGTACCCGGGTGCTGCTGGACGAGGCCTATCTGCAGTACAGCGAACAGCCCAGCCTGATTGCACAGGTGGCCCAGCGCGATGACCTGATCGTGCTGCGCACCTTCTCCAAGCTGTACGGCATGGCCGGCCTGCGTCTTGGCGTAGCTGCAGCGCATCCGGAGCGCCTGCGCGAGCTGGCGAGCCTGGGCGAGAACCCGCTGCCGGTGCCCGCCCTTGCAGCGGCACTGGCCAGCCTGCGCGACCCGCAGTTGATCCCGCAGCGACGTCTGCAGAACGCCAAGGTCCGGCAGGCCACCATCGCCTGGCTGGGCAAGCGTGGCTTTGACTGCCTGCCGACCGAAGCGAACTGCTTCGTGGTGGATGTGCAGCGCGACGGCGCGGCCTTTGCCAAGGCGATGGCGGACAACGGCGTGGTGATCGGCCGCAGCTGGCCGATCTGGCCGCAGCGCGTGCGCGTGACCGTGGGCACCGAGGAAGAGATGGCGCGCTTCCGCAGCGCGTTCGCGAAGGTGGCCGGCGTACCGGCCTGACCCTGTTGGTGGGGGCGAACCTTGGTTCGCCCCATCCACGCATGGCGTGGATCTACTGGTCTGGTGGGTGCCGAACCCTGGTTCGCTGCATCCACGCATGGCGTGGATCTACTGGTCTGGTGGGGGGCGAACCTTGGTTCGCCGCATCCACGCATGGCGTGGATCTACTGCCGTGGGTGCCGACCNTGGGTCGGCACGCCAGGACCTGCCGCGCTTACCAGCGCGGGGTCTTGGTCAGCGGCGGCGCCTGGTGCTGGCGGTCATAGGCGCGCAGCTCATCACGGATGTGGGCGATGCGCTGGCGGCCGAGCGCGTTGCGGCTGTCGTCCAGCACCACGCCATCGAGCAGTTCGGCCATGCGCTGCACGGTCGGCAGCATCTTCTCCCAGGCGTCCAGCGCGGTCAGCGGTGCCGGCAGGGTCAGGAAGAAGGCGATGGCCGGGGTTTCCATGGCGCGGATGTTGCCCATGTCGAAGCTGCCCGGCTTCATGATGCTGGCCATCGAGAAGATCGGGCCCCGCTCGGGATGCCCCTCCACCAGCCGGTGGAAGACATTCATGTGGCCAAACACCAGGCCGGTCTTCTCCGCTGCCACGACGATGTCTTCGCCGCGCAGCTGCTCACCGGCGCGGGCGGCCACGAACAGCGAAACGATCTTGTCGAAATCCTGCGTCGCGCGCTTGCCCAGATCGCTGGCCGCGCCATCGACATCGGGCAGCCCCAGTTCGGCCTGCTCGACCGTCTCGCCCATGCCAGGCTCGACGCGGTCGCCGGCCACAGGCACGCCATCCTCGCCCAGCACCGGCTCGCGACGCTCGCCGTTGGTCGGCTCGGCGCTATCGAGGCGACGGCCCTGGGGCTTCTTTTTCGGGCGGCCAAACAGGAAGATCGCAGCGACCAACAGCAGGCCGGCGGCCAGGATGCCGATGCGCAACAGTGCCGTGTCGGACATTCGTTAGGTTCTCCGGCTAGTTCATTCAGGTAACTAGGATGGCACGTCAGGCCGCGCCCGCCAATCGCGCGGCTTCTTCCAGGTCCACGCTGACCAGGCGGCTGACACCCGGCTCGCGCATCGTCACGCCCGACAACTGGTGCGCCGCTTCCATCGTGGCCTTGTTGTGGCTGACGAACAGGAACTGCACCTTCTCGCTCATTTCCTTGACCATGTTGGCCAGGCGGCCGACGTTGGCTTCATCCAGCGGCGCGTCCACCTCGTCCAGCAGGCAGAACGGTGCCGGGTTGAGCTGGAAGATCGCAAACACCAGCGCCACGGCGGTCATCGCCTTCTCGCCGCCGGACAGCAGCGAGATGCTCGACACGCGCTTGCCCGGGGGACGCGCCATGATGGTCACGCCGGTATCGAGAAGATCTTCGCCGGTCAGCTCCAGGTAGGCGTGGCCGCCACCGAACAGGCGCGGATACAGCGCCTGCACACCGGCGTTGACACGGTCGAAGGTGTCCTTGAAGCGGCCCCGGGTTTCGCGGTCGATCTTGCGGATCGCATCTTCCAGGGTCTCCAGCGCGGTGGTCAGGTCCACGTGCTGGGCATCCAGATACTCCGAGCGCTGTGAGGCTTCGCCATACTCGTGGATCGCGGCCAGGTTGACCGGCTCCAGCCGGCGCATGCGGCCATCGATCTGGTGCACCGCCTGCTCCCAGTCGCCCAGGCGGGCCTCTTCGGGCAGCGCGTTGATCACATCCTGCAGCACGAAACCGGCCTTCTCCACTGCGCCCTGCAGGGTTTCAGCACTGAGTACCAGCGCCTGCTGGTCCAGCTTGCGCTGCGAGATACGCTCGCGCTGGGACAACGCCTGCTCGTCGCGCTGGTGGCGGGTCTGCTCGTAGTTGCGCAGTTCGGCGTCGATGCCATCCAGCAGCGTGCGTGCTTCGGTCAGCACGCGATCAGCACGGACACGCTCTTCCAGCGCGTTCTGGTGCTCGGCCTGCAGCGATTCGACCGGGGTATCGCCTTCGTCCAGCTGCGAATGCAGTTCGCCCAGGCGTGCATCAAGCTGGCCACGCTGGGTGCTCATGCGTTCCAGCGCCTGGCTCAACGACGCCACCTGGGCGCGCTGTGATTCCAGGGTCAGGGCCAACGCGTGCGACCGCTCGCGCACCGCACGGGCGGCGTCGCGGGCCAGATCACGCGCCTCGGTCAACTGACGGCGTTCGCCCTCCAGGCCCTGCCGGTTCGACTCCAGGTCACCCATGCTGTTGACCGCATTCTCCAACCGCGCACGCGCTTCACGCGCCTGCTCGCGATTGATGTCCAGGGTCTCCAGCAACTGGCTGAGCTCGCCTTCGATGCGGTCGATGCGCGTGCGTGCCGCCTCGACCTTGCCCTGCTGGCCCTGCAGCTGGCCGGCCAGTTCGGACACCGCGCGGTGCGCCAGGTACAGCGCACGCTGCGCATCCTCGCGCTGCTGTTCGGCGGCCAACAGGTGCTCGCGGAAACCGGCCAGCTGTTCTTCCAGTTCGGCTTCGCGCGATTGCAGCTGCTCGATCTGCTCGCGCAGTTCGTTGATTTCGCGTTCGCGCAGCAGCGCGCCCTGCTTGGCGGCGCCGGAGCGCGACACGCGCACCCAGCCCTCGCCCAGGCGTTCACCGCCCTGGGTGATGATGGAATCGCCCTCGGGCAGGCTGGCCTGCAGTGCATTGGCTTCGGCAAGGTCACGCGCGCCGTGCAGGCGTGCAAGCAGGCGCCGGATCGGCGCCGGGCCACGCACGCGTGCAGCCAGCGAGGTCGGCGCAACCTTCAGGTCCGCACCGTCATTGGCAACCAGCGCGATGCGGCCTTCGCCCAGCTCGCCCAACGCATCGACCAGGCTGGCCGGGTCGTCGACCAGCACGCCTTCGATCAATTGACCGAGCGCGCTTTCCACTGCGTTTTCCCAACCCGCATCAACATCCAGGCGCTCACCCACGCGCGCGGCCGAATCCAGCCCACGCGACTTCAGCCACGCCACCGCCGCGCCCTGCTCCTGGCCGAGCGCAGCCTGCTGCAGGGTTTCCAGCGAAGACAGGCGCCCGCGCAGGCCATTGACCTGCTTGCGCAGCTCGGCCAGCTCGTTCTGCCCGTTGCGCTGCTGTTCCTGCACGGCGGCGACACCGTGCTTGCGCTCCTCGACCTGCTCGGTCAGCTCATCCAGCGCGGTCTTCTGGGTCTCGTGCTGCAGGTGCAGCTGCTCGAAGACTTCCTCCAGTGCATCCACGTCCAGCCCGGCACGTTCGGCCGCCAGCGCTTCGCGGCGGCGATCAGCATCAAGGATCTGCTTGTCTAGGTAGTCCACGCGGGTGCGCTCGACCTCGCCGGCACGCGAGGCTTCCGAGCTCTGCGAGGTGTGCTGCTCCCAACGCTGCTGCCAATCGGCCAACCGCGCTTCGGCCTCGCGCAGGCCTTCCTGCTTGATCTCGTTTTCTTCCTGCAGCGCTTCCAGCTGCGGGGTGGCCGCATCGACCGCTTCGCGCAGCACCATCAGCTTGGCCTCATCGCCGCTGATGTGCTGGCCCAGTTCGGCCAGTGCCTGGCGGGTTTCATCGCGCGCCTTGTGCAGGCGCTGCGACAGTTCGCGCTGGTGCTGGATCTGCTGTTCGAGGCGGGCCAGCGTGCTGCCCACCTGGTAGACCTCGGCCTGCGCGGCATTGAGCGCGTCGGCAGCCTCCTCGCGGCGCACGCGGGACGTCTCGATCCGCGCCTCAGCGTCGCGCTGGTCGGCAATCAGCTGCTGCAGCTTGGTTTCTTCCTGCGACAGCCCTTCGCGCAGCTTGGACAGGCGACCATCCAGGCCACGGTATTCCAGCGCCTTCCACTCCGCATCCTTGACCCGGCGTTCTTCCTGCAACGCCTGGTACTGCTCGGCCTGCCTGGCCTGCCGCTTGAGGTGCTCGAGCTGCTTGGTGATTTCCTCGCGCAGGTCGCCAAGGCGGTCCAGGTTCTCGCGGGTGTGGCGGATGCGGGTCTCGGTTTCCTTGCGGCGCTCCTTGTACTTGGAGATGCCGGCGGCCTCTTCCAGGTACACGCGCAGGTCTTCCGGGCGCGCCTCGATGATCTGGCTGATCATGCCCTGCTCGATGATCGAGTAGCTGCGCGGGCCCAGGCCGGTGCCGAGGAACAGGTCGGTGATGTCGCGACGGCGGCACTTGGTGCCGTTGAGGTAATAGTTGCTGCTGCCGTCACGGCTGACGGTGCGCTTGACCGAGATCTCGTTGAACGAGGCGTACTCGCCGGAGATCGTGTGGTCGGAGTTGTCGAAGATCAGCTCGACGGTGGCCTGCGAGACCGGCTTGCGGGCATTGGAACCGGAGAAGATCACGTCGGTGAGCGAGTCACCACGCAGGCGGCTGGCCGAACTTTCGCCCATGACCCAACGCACCGCGTCGATGATGTTCGACTTGCCACAGCCATTGGGGCCCACCACGCCGGTCATGTTGGTCGGCAGGTGCAGGGTGGTCGGATCGACGAAGGACTTGAAGCCGGACAGCTTGATCGTGGAAAGACGCATGGCGTGATTGGGTTCCGGGCAAGGGCCTTACGGCCGCCACCATAGTGGATGTCAGGTCAGCCAGCACCTCAAGCCCTTGATTTCAAAAGAATTCAACAAGGCCAAGGGTGACGCAGTGGAATGAGTATAGCGGGGCCAATGTTCCACGGGCGGGATGGCCGTGGGAGAAGGCTCAGCTCACGCCCGCTCGTGCTTCCGGCGTTGCCGGGGGCCGCCCCGGACACCGACCCGGCCGGACGGGCCGCCCCAAAACAAAACGGGCACCCTTGCGGGCGCCCGTTCTGGTGATACCAGGCCTTGCGGCGTGGGATCAGGCCTTTTCGGCTTCAACCACGACCTTGACGGTGGTCTCGACGTCCGCGTGCAGGTGCACCAGGACTTCGTACTCGCCAATGTTGCGGAAGGCGCCTTCGCCCAGGATGACTTCGCTCTTGCTCAGCGCCAGGCCGGCAGCGGTGAAGGCATCGGCGATTTCGCGGGCGCCAACCGAGCCGTACAGCTTGCCTTCGGTCGAAGCGTTGGCGGCGACGGTCACGCTCGCGCCTTCCA
Source organism: Stenotrophomonas sp. TEPEL (assembly GCF_004348785.1). Classification (NCBI taxonomy): domain Bacteria; kingdom Pseudomonadati; phylum Pseudomonadota; class Gammaproteobacteria; order Lysobacterales; family Lysobacteraceae; genus Stenotrophomonas; species Stenotrophomonas sp. TEPEL. The sequence goes on along the minus strand of NZ_QQXJ01000001.1, from coordinate 1,567,362 downwards.
GCTTGGCCTTGCGGGCTTCGGCTTCAGCGTGGATGGACTGGGCCTTGGCTTCGTATTCGGCGCGCTTGGCTTCGAACTCGGCCTTGTTGCTCTCGGTGGCCGGAACGGCCTTGCCCTGCGGCACGAGGAAGTTACGGCCGTAGCCCGGCTTCACGTCGACCAGGTCGCCCAGGTTGCCGAGGTTGGTGACTTTCTGCAGGAGGATCAGCTGCATGGTATTGCTCCAGATAAGTTATTCGTTAGCGAGGCGCGGGCCCCGCAACAAAGGCTGTCCGAATAGCTGGCACAGCGGGGGCAGCGCGAAGCTGCCCCGCCGGCATCAGACGTCGTGGTTGTCGGTGTACGGAATCAGGGCCAGGAAGCGAGCGCGCTTGACGGCGGTCGCCAGCTGACGCTGGTACTTCGACTTGGTACCGGTGACGCGGCTCGGCACGATCTTGCCGTTCTCGGTCAGGTACTGGCGCAGGGTGTTGAGATCCTTGTAATCGATCTCCTTGACACCTTCGGCCGTGAACTTGCAGAACTTGCGGCGACGGAAGAACTTGGACATGTCAGTGCTCCTTAGGCGGCCGAAGCGGCGTCGTCGCCGGCATCGTTGTCAGCGGCGGGGGTGGTTTCGCCTTCTTCGTCATCACGACGACGACGCTCACCACGCTCGGGCTTGTCGCCCTTCTCGTCCTTGCTCTTCATGATCAGCGACTGCTCGGTGTCAGCCTCGTCACGCTTGATGACCAGGTTGCGCAGCACGGCGTCGTTGAAGCGGAAGCTCTCGGTCAGTTCGGTCAGCACGGCCTGGTCGACTTCGATGTTCAGCAGCACGTAGTGCGCCTTCACCAGGTTCTGGATCGGGTACGCCAGCTGGCGGCGGCCCCAGTCTTCCAGACGGTGGATGGTGCCGTTGCCGTTCTCGACCAGCGACTTGTAGCGCTCGATCATGGCCGGGACCTGCTCGCTCTGGTCCGGGTGGACCATGAACACGATTTCGTAATGACGACTCATGTTTTTCTACCTTTCGGATGTGGCCTTGCGGCCGGACAGCCCCCCGCCGTTGATACCGCGGTGGGGCAAGGGATCCTGCCAGGGAGGCAGGAAGCCGGGCATTATGGCGCAGATGGGGGGACTGGGCAACTGGGGCGCCTGAACCGGGCGCGCTGCACCCGTGCCGACCAAGGTCGGCAACTACCTGAGCGGGTCCGGGACCTGCCGGGCCGGCTCAGGCCTTGTCGGCATCGGTGGTGAAGCTCTCGCCGCAGCCGCACTCGGCGGTGGCATTCGGATTGCTGAACGTGAAGGTCTCGCTCAGGCCGTGCTTGCCGAAGTCGATCACGGTGCCGTCCACCAGGGCCAGGCTCTTGGCGTCGACATAGATCTTCACCCCGTCCTGCTCGAACACGGTGTCGTCGGCGCGCTCGTCGCGGGCCAGGTCGGTGATGTGGCCCCAGCCGGAGCAGCCGGTCCTGGTCACGCCAAAACGCAGGCCCAGCGCGCCGGGGGTCTGGGCGACGAAGCGCTGTACGCGCTCGAAGGCAATTGGGGTCAGGCTGACGGCCATGGGGGATCACTCCAGAGGTACCAGGACATTATAGGGACCGGAGGAGCGCAGAAATGCCTCGCAAGCAGAACGCTGCAACCGGTAAACTCCCGTGTTCACAGATCGAGTCGATCAGCAGAGGATTCAAGTCATGACGGTGGTCAGCGTTGAACATGCGCTTGCCGGGAAAATCCCGGAAGGCGGCGAAGTCACGGTACGCGGATGGGTGCGCACGGTGCGCGGTTCAGCAAATCTGGCCTTCGTGAACGTGACCGACGGCTCCTGCTTCGCGCCGATCCAGGTCGTGGCCGGTGATGCCCTGGTCAACTTCGACGAGATCAAGCGCCTGACCACCGGCTGCTCGCTGGTGGCCACCGGCACCCTGGTGAAATCGCAGGGCAAGGGCCAGTCGTTCGAGATCCAGGCCAGCGCGGTCGAGGTGGTCGGCTGGGTCGAAGACCCGCTCACCTACCCGATCCAGCCCAAGCCGATGACGCCGGAGTTCCTGCGTGAAGTGGCGCACCTGCGCCCGCGCACCAACCTGTTCGGCGCGGTCACCCGCATCCGCAACTGCCTGGCCCAGGCCGTGCACCGCTTCTTCCACGAGAACGGCTTCAACTGGATCAGCACCCCGATCATCACCACCTCCGACGCCGAAGGCGCCGGCCAGATGTTCCGCGTGTCCACCCTGGACATGGTGAACCTGCCGCGTGACGCCCAGGGCGGGATCGACTTCAGCCGCGACTTCTTCGGCAAGGAAACCTTCCTGACCGTGTCCGGCCAGCTGAACGTCGAGGCCTACTGCCTGGCGCTGAGCAAGGTGTACACCTTCGGCCCGACCTTCCGTGCCGAGAACAGCCACACCACCCGCCACCTGGCGGAGTTCTGGATGATCGAGCCGGAAATCGCCTTCGCCGACCTGGCCGAAGACGCACGCCTGGCCGAGGAATTCCTGAAGTACCTGTTCCGCGCGGTGCTCAACGAGCGCGGCGACGACCTGGCCTTCATCGCCGAGCGCGTGGACAAGAACGCGATCACCAAGCTGGAAGACTTCATCAACGCGCCGTTCGAACGCATCGACTACACCGATGCGGTCAGCCTGCTGCAGAAATCCGGAAAGAAGTTCGACTTCCCGGTCGAATGGGGCCTGGACCTGCAGACCGAGCACGAGCGCTGGCTGACCGAGGAACACGTCGGTCGCCCGGTGGTGGTGACCAACTACCCCGAGCACATCAAGGCCTTCTACATGCGCCTGAACGATGACGGCAAGACCGTCGCGGCAATGGACGTGCTGGCCCCGGGCATCGGCGAGATCATCGGTGGCAGCCAGCGCGAAGAGCGCCTGGATGTGCTGGATGCACGCATGGCGCAGTTCGGCCTGGATCGCGAACACTACAGCTGGTACCGCGATTTCCGCCGCTACGGCTCGGTACCGCACGCTGGCTTCGGCCTGGGCTTCGAGCGCCTGGTGGTCTACGTCTGCGGTCTGTCCAACATCCGCGATGCGATCCCCTACCCGCGCGCCCCGGGCAGCGCGGACTTCTAAGCCCACACGCACGACCACGGAGGTACTGCCCCCATGACCCTGTTCTTCGCCCTGTGTTTCGTCGGCGTTGCAGTGGCCGGGTTCAGTGCCTTCGTGATTTTCTGGCCGTTGACCCTGGTGCATGTACGTGATCGCCATCCGGCGCTGGCGCAGCGCTTCGGCAGTGGCGCTTTCCTCAAGCCCGATGCGCTGGGCTGGCTGCTGCGGCGCGAATACCGCACCCAGCCGGACCGCTCGCTGTCCGGGCTGGCGACGCCCGCCTGGGTATCGCTGCTGACCCTGCTGGCCGGACTGGGCATGGCTGCCCTGCTCTGGCTGGCCTCGCTCTGGTAAGACACACATGAACGACCTTTCCCACGTGCGCGACAGCTGGTGGCTGGCCAGCCTCGGCAACACCCTGATCTGGGCACGCCTGCGCATCCGCGAGGCCGGCACCGCCGAAGTGCTGGACAGCGATGGCAATACGCTGAGCTACGACAGCGAAGACACCGCCCGCTCGCAGCTGTTCGATGCCGAGTTCGTCGAGTACGACGGCCTGGATGAAGAAGATGCCCTGGTGCGCGGTTTCTCGCTGCATGAAGTGCAGCCACCGCAGGCAGGCAGCGACGAAGGCCTGCGCGGGCGCATGGTGCAGTCGCTCGGCAGCCGCGCCTGAGGCCAACCGATGTTCACCCCGCGCGCTTTCGCCGAGACCGACCTGCTGTGGCTGGATCGCCTGCTGGCGCGTGATCCGTTCGTCACCGTGCTGACCGCCGGTGGCGATGGCCTGCCGGAACTGACCCGGCTGCCGGTGCTGTACCAGCGCGACGGCGACCACATCCAGCTGCGCGGCCACTGGGCCCGTGCCAACCCGCAGGCACGCCACAGCGGTGCGGCCAAGGTGCTGGTGGAGGGGCCGCATGGCTATGTATCGGCCAGCTGGTACCCGGACAAGGAACCGATGGCACGGGTGCCCACCTGGAACTACGCAGCCGCCGAGCTGCGCGGCCGGTTGCAGCCCTTCGACGATACCGATGCCCTGGCCCAGCTGGTCAGCGATACCGGCGACCACTTCGAAGCCAGCGTCGGCCAGAACTGGCGGTTCGAACCCGAGCGTGACGACCACCGCCGCCAGCTGCGCGGCATCGTCGGCTTCCGCTTCACCGTCGAGCAGGTGCAGCTGACGCTGAAGCTGAGCCAGAACCACCCCGAGGCCAACCAGCAGGCGGTGATGGCCGAACTGCAACGCCTGGACAATCCCCATTCCACCGAACTGGCGCAGTGGATGCGCCGGTATCGCGACGAAGCCGCCGCAGGCAGCTAAGCGCCCTGTTTCCCGCGACGACGCGACCAGAACGGCCGCGCCTTGCCCCCACCCGACGCCAGGGACCCCGAACATGAAAGACATCCACAAGCTGCTGCAGAACAACCGCGACTGGGCTGACCGGATCGAGAAGGAAGATCCGGATTTCTTCCATCAGCTGGCCAAGCAGCAGCATCCGGAATACCTGTGGATCGGCTGTTCCGACTCGCGCGTGCCGGCCAACCAGATCATCGGCATGGCCCCGGGTGAGGTGTTCGTGCATCGCAACGTGGCCAACGTGGTCGCCCATACCGACCTGAACTGCCTGAGCGTGGTGCAGTACGCGGTGGACCAGCTGAAGGTGAAGCACATCCTGATCGTCGGCCACTACGGCTGTGGTGGCGTACACGCATGCCTGCACAACACCCGGGTCGGCCTGGCTGACAACTGGCTGCGCCACGTCGGTGATGTCATGCAGAAACACACCGCCATCCTCGATGCGATCGATACCGATGAACTCAAGCACGCACGCCTGTGCGAACTGAATGTGATCGAGCAGGTCGCCAACCTGTGCCGCTCCACGATCGTGCAGGACGCCTGGGCCCGCGGCCAGAAGCTGATGGTGCACGGCTGGGTGTACAGCCTGAAGGACGGCCGCGTGCGCGAGATGGGCATCGACGTCGGCTCCCAGGAAGACCTGCAGCCGGCCTATGAAAAGGCGCTGTCCTATGTTCCGCGCAAGGGCAAGCGCGACTGATCCCCTGGGGAAGACACCATGCTCGCTTCGCCGATAAACCTGCACGCCTGGATCGAGGAAAACCGGCATCTGCTGAAGCCGCCGGTCGGCAACAAGATGATCGACAACGGCGATTTCATCGTGATGGTGGTCGGCGGGCCGAACAGCCGCACCGATTTCCACTACGACGAAGGCCCGGAGTGGTTCTACCAGCTGGAAGGCGAGATGGTGCTGAAGGTGCAGGAGGATGGCGCGGTGCGCGATATCCCGATCCGTGCCGGCGAAATCTTCCTGCTGCCGGGCAAGGTGCCGCACTCACCGCGGCGCCCGCCCGGTGGCATCGGCCTGGTGGTGGAACGCAAGCGCCTGCCGCATGAACGCGATGGCGTGATCTGGCATTGCGAGCGCTGCAACCACAAGCTGTACGAAGAGTACTTCACGCTGCAGAACATCGAGACCGACCTGCCGAAGGTGTTCGCGCGCTACCAGGCCAGCCTGGAACTGCGCACCTGCAGCGCGTGCGGCCACGTGGATCCGTTGCCTGCGCCAGTGGCGGCCTGACGGCGCTCCGCCCCCCGGTAGATGCCCACCTTGGTGGGCGCTTGCTCGCACGTGCGCCAACCAAGGTTGGCCACTACCGGATCATGCGGCGCTGGCGCTGGGTGCGCAGCTACCGGGTGATGCCCCAGGCGCTACACTGGCAACCCCGTTGCAGCCTGTTGCCCGACCATGTCCGACCTGCTCAGCCGCACCCACGCCATCGCCCTTGATGCCGCCGATCCGCTGCGGCCGCTGCGGCAGGAATTCCTGATTCCGCGCCACGGTGGCGGTGAGCAGACCTACTTCGTCGGCAACTCGCTGGGCCTGCAGCCGCGCGGTGCGCAGGCTGCGGTGCAGGAAGTGATGAAGCAGTGGGGCGAACTGGCGGTGGAAGGCCACTTCACCGGGCCGACACAATGGCTGTCGTACCACCGCCTGGTCACCGCACAGCTGGCGCGCGTGGTCGGCGCGCTGCCCAGCGAAGTGGTGGCAATGAACACGCTGAGCGTGAACCTGCACCTGATGATGGTCAGCTTCTACCGGCCCACGGCAGAACGCCCGGTGATCCTGATGGAAGCCGGTGCGTTCCCGACCGACCGCCATGCGGTGGAGGCACAGATCCGCTTCCATGGCTTCGACCCGGCCGACTGCCTGGTGGAAGTGCAGCCGGATGAAGCCAATGGCACGATCTCGATGGCCGCCATCGAACGCGCGATCGCCGCGCACGGTCCGCGCCTGGCGCTGGTGCTGTGGCCCGGCGTGCAATACCGCAGCGGCCAGGCCTTCGACCTCGATGCGATCACCCGCGCCGCACGCCTGCAGGGTGCGCGCATCGGCTTCGACCTGGCGCACTCGGTCGGCAACCTGCCGCTGCGCCTGCATGACATCGCGCCGGATTTTGCCGTGTGGTGCCACTACAAGTACCTCAACAGCGGTCCCGGCGCAGTAGCCGGTGCCTTCGTGCACGAGCGCCATCATCGCGACACCACGCTGCCGCGCTTTGCCGGCTGGTGGGGCCACGACGAAGCCACCCGCTTCCAGATGGCACCGCAGTTCACGCCGGCGGTCGGTGCCGAGGGCTGGCAGCTGAGCAACCCGCCGATCCTCGGCCTGGCGCCGCTGCGGGCATCGCTGGACCTGTTCGAACGCGCTGGCATGGAATCGCTGCGCAGCAAGTCGCTGGCACTGACCGGCATGCTCGACGCACTGGTACGCGCGCGCCTGCCGCAGGTGCTGGAGATCGTCACCCCGGCCGAGCCGGAGCGCCGCGGCTGCCAGCTGTCGCTGCGGGTGATCGGTGGCCGCGAGCGTGGACGCGCCCTGTTCGAACACCTGCGCGCCATCGGCGTGCTGGGTGACTGGCGCGAACCGGACGTAATCCGCATCTCGCCCACCCCGCTCTACAACCGCTACCTCGACGTGCACCACTTCGTCGAGGAAGTGGAAGCCTGGGCTGGCCTGTAAGCCGCCCTCCCCTACTGCTGGACAGTTCGTTGATCGCACATGCATCCCGCTCGCTGAGCATTGTCGGCGCCGGCCTGGCCGGATCCCTGCTGGCCATCCTGCTGTCACGGCAGGGCTGGCGCATCACCCTGTACGAACGCCGTGGCGATCCGCGCATCGCCGATTACGAAAGCGGCCGTTCGATCAACCTGGCCCTGGCCGAGCGCGGGCGCAACGCGTTGCGCCAGGCCGGCGTGGAAGACGAAGTGATGGCGCGGGCGGTGATGATGCGCGGGCGCATGGTGCATCCGCGCGAGGGCGAGCCGCAGCTGCAGCGTTATGGTCGCGACGACAGCGAAGTGATCTGGTCGATCCATCGCAGCGACCTGAATACCACGCTGCTGGAACTGGCCGAGCAGGCCGGCGCCACCGTGCATTTCCACCGCCGCCTGCACACCGTCGATTTCGATGCCGGCTACGCACGCTTCATCGATGATCGTGACGACAGCCCGCACGATATCCGCTTCGATACGCTGGTGGGTGCCGATGGCGCCGGCTCGGCGCTGCGTGCGGCGATGAACCGGCGCGAACCGCTGGGCGAGGACATTGCCTTCCTCGACCATTCCTACAAGGAACTGGAAATTCCGCCGAGCGACGATGGTGGCTTCCGCATCGAGCGCAATGCCCTGCATATCTGGCCGCGCGGTCACTACATGTGCATCGCCCTGCCCAACCACGAGGGCACCTTCACCGTCACCCTGTTCCTGCCCAACGATGGCGATCCGAGCTTCGCTACGGTCACCACTGGCGCCCAGGCCGAAGCGCTGTTCGCCCGTGAGTTCGCCGATGCCCTGCCGCTGATCCCCAACCTGCGTGCGGACTGGGAGCAGCATCCACCCGGCCTGCTCGGCACTCTCACCCTGCAACGCTGGCACCAGCAGGCACGTGCCGTGCTGATCGGCGATGCCGCGCACGCGATGGTGCCGTTCCACGGCCAAGGCATGAACTGCGCGTTCGAGGACTGTGTGGCGCTGGCCCGCCATCTGATGGAGGCGGACGACCTGCAGAGTGCGTTCGCCGCATTCGAGGCCGAGCGCAAGCCGAACGCGCGTGCGATCCAGCAGATGGCGCTGGAGAACTATCTGGAGATGCGTGACAGGGTGGCCGATCCGGCCTTCCTGCTGCAACGTGAGCTGGAACACGAACTGCAGCGGCGCTGGCCCACGCGTTTCGTCCCGCACTACACGATGGTGACGTTCCTGCACACGCCCTATGCCGAGGCACTGCGCCGCACCGACCTCCAGCGCGCGATGCTGATCGCCGCCACTGCAGGCCACGACACCCTGGACAACATCGATTGGAACGCACTGGAGGCGCAGATCCATGCGCAGCTGCCGGTGCTGGAGGGCGCGCACTGATGGCCGACAGCTTCCTGTTCTACGACCTGGAAACCTTCGGCCAGGATCCGCGTCGCACCCGTATCTCCCAGTACGCGGCAATCCGTACCGACAGCGATCTCAACGAGATCGACGCGCCGGTCAGCTTCTTCGTTCGCCCGGCCGATGATCTGCTGCCCTCGCCGATGGCGACGATGGTCACCGGCATCACGCCGCAGCAGGCGCTGGCCGAAGGCATCAGCGAGGCCGAGGCGTTCGATCGGATCAACGAGCAGCTCTCGCGCCCCGGTACCTGCGCACTGGGCTACAACACCCTGCGCTTCGATGACGAGTTCATCCGCTACGGCCTGTTCCGCAACTTCCACGACCCGTACGAACGCGAGTGGCGCAACGGCAACTCGCGCTGGGACCTGCTGGACATGCTGCGGCTGATGCATGCCATCCGCCCGGACGGCATCCACTGGCCCAAGCGCGAGGACGGCGCCACCTCGTTCAAGCTGGAGCATCTGGCCGAGGCCAACGGCGTGCGCGAGGGCGATGCCCACGAAGCGCTGTCGGACGTGCGCGCGACGATCGGCATGGCGCGCCTGTTCAAGCAGTCGCAGCCGCGCCTGTGGGACTACGCGCTGAAGCTGCGCGACAAGCGTTTCGTCGGCAGCCTGCTCGACATCACCGCATTGAAGCCGGTGCTGCATATCTCGATGCGCTACCCGGCCAGCCGCCTGTGCGCGGCGCCGGTGTTGCCGCTGGCGGTGCATCCGACCATCAACAACCGGGTGATCGTATTCGATCTCGACGGCGACATCGATGACCTGCTGGAACTGCCCGCCGAAGTGATCGCCCAGCGCCTGTACCTGCGCGCCAGCGAACTGCCCGAAGGCGTGGCGCGGGTGCCGTTGAAGGAAGTGCACCTGAACAAGGTGCCGGCGCTGGTGGCCTGGAACCACCTGCGCGCTGATGACCACGCACGACTCGGGCTGGACGTGGCGGCAATCGAAGCCAAGGCCGAACGCCTGCGCGCGTTCGCGCCGCAGTTGGCCGAGAAGGCGCGCCAGGTCTACAACCAGCCGCGCGCGGCGAGCGTTTCCGATGTGGATGCATCGCTGTACGACGGCTTCCTCGGCGCCGGTGACAAGCCGCTGCTGGCATTGGCACGGACCACGCCCGCCGAGCAGCTGGCCGCACTGGAGGGCCGCTTCCGCGATCCGCGCTTGCCGGAACTGCTGTTCCGCTATCGCGCCCGCAATCATCCCGACAGCCTCGCACCGGAAGAACGCGAGCGCTGGAAAGCCTATCGCCGCCAGCGCCTGCTCGGTGAGGAAGGCATGGGCGAACTCAACCTGACCCAGTACCAGCAGCAGCTCGACGCGCTGGCAGCCGAGGCGCCCGACGATGCCCGGCGCGCCGCGCTGCTGCAATCGCTGCGTGACTGGGGCCAGCACCTGCAGGAGGACCTGTGAGCACCTATTTCTCCGATGCCAGTTTCAAGTTCCTGCGCAGCCTGGCGCTGCACAACGACAAGGCCTGGTTCAACGACCATCGCCAGCAGTACGAAGACCACGTGCGGCAGCCGTTCCTGCGCCTGCTGGGCGACCTGCAGCCGGCCCTGGCCGAGGTCAGCGGACACTTCCGCGCAGACACGCGTGGTGTGGGCGGCTCGTTGTTCCGCATCCACCGCGACGCGCGGTTCTCCAACGACAAATCGCCGTACAAGACCTGGCAGGGTGCGCGCCTGTTCCATGAGCGCCGCCGTGAAGTGGCCGCACCCTCGTTCTACGTGCACCTGCAACCCGGCGAGAGCTTCGTCGGCGCCGGGCTGTGGCATCCCGAACCGGAAACCCAGCGCCGCGTCCGCCACTTCATCCTCGACAACCCGGGCAGCTGGAAGGCAGCTGCGCACGCACCGGCGCTGCGCAGGCGTTTCGACTTCGAGCAAACCGAGAAGCTGGTGCGCCCACCGCGCGGCTTCCCGGCCGACTTCGAGTTCATCGATGACCTCAAGCACCGCAACTGGGTGATGTGGCGTTCGCTGGACGATGCCACGATGACCGGCCCGCGCCTGCTGTCCACGCTCGGCAAGGACCTGGCGGCGCTCGGCCCGTTCGTCGACTACCTGTGCGCTGCACTGGATCTGGAGTTCTGACCGGCGCCGGTGGCATCGCTGGGATCACCCGCCGTTCACCACCGGCAACCGTACTTGCGGCAGGCTGTGCACCATGAAGAAGCTCATTGGCATCCTCGTTCTGCTGATCGCTGTGGTGGCCGCCTGGTGGTTCGGCGGCCCCTACCTGACCGTGCATGGCCTGTCCAAGGCCATCGAACAACGGGACACCGCCCGTCTGGAGCGCTACGTGGATTTCCCACGCGTGCGTACCAGCCTGCGCGCCCAGCTCAATGACTATCTGGTGCGCCAGGCCGGCCCCGAGGTGGCTGCCAGTCCCTTCGGTGCCCTGCTGTACGGGCTGGGTGACCAGTTGGGTGGCGCCGCGGTGGACACGATGGTCACCCCCAGCGGCATCGGCGCGATGTTGCAGGGCCACGTGCTGTGGAAGCGCGGCCGCAATGAACTGCAGGACGGCGAGGCCTTGGGTGCAACCGAGCCGGCGCGACCGCTGAAGAACGCCGAACACCACTTCGAAGCCCTGGACCGCTTCGTGGTCGACGTCGATCGCGGCCCCGGCCAGCCACCGTTGAAGGTGGTGCTGGAACCGCAGGGCCTGCGCTGGAAGGTGGTGGACCTGCAGCTGGGGATGTCGGGCAGCCCGTGACGGATCGCCGCTGCGCTCGCCGGGCATGGCCCGGCGCTACCGCCGACCTCCCCAACTGGTAGCGCCGGGCCATGCCCGGTGACGATCAACCTTCGTTGGCGACACCATGCGGCACGTGGCCGGCGGCGACGTGTTCACGCGCACTGTCGATGTTGTGCTGCGAATCGTCAAAGAAGATGTCGGCACCGAACGCCTGCAGGAACGGGCCCTTGTGTCGCCCGCCCAGGAACAGCGCCTCGTCCAGGCGCACGCCCCATTCGCGCAGGGTGCGGATCACCCGCTCATGCGCCGGTGCAGAACGTGCGGTCACCAGCGCCGTGCGGATGGGCGCGCTGTCGCCGGCCGGGAACACTTCCTGCAGCGTGTGCAGCGCAGAGAGGAAGCCGCGGAATGGACCGCCACTGAGTGGCTCGCGTGCACGCTCGCGTTCATGCCGGCCGAAGGCTTCCACGCCCTGCTCGCGCGAAATGCGCTCGCTCTCGTCCCCGAAGATCACCGCATCTCCATCGAAGGCGATCCGCAGCTGCCCGGCCGGGCGGGTGATGTCGATCTGGTCGGCGGCAGCGGCAGCGGTCTCGCCCGGCGGCTTGGGCAGGATGGTGGCCGCTGCGATGCCATGCCGAAGCGCGCTGCGCACCGATTCCGGATTGGCCGACAGGAACAGGTCGGTGCCGAACGGCTTCACGTACGGCCAGGTCGGCTCACCGGCGGTGAAGGTCGCGCGGATGATGCCCAGCCCGTAGTACTGGATGGAATTGAAGATGCGCAGGCCGGTATCGGCCGAGTTGCGTGACAGCAGGATCACTTCCACGCGCGGGTTCTCGGGGCTGGCGCCCTGGTTCAGCGCCAGCAGCTTGCGCACCACCGGGAAGGCCACGCCCGGCCCGAGGATGTCGTCCTCGTGCTGGCGCTGGTACTCGGCGTAGGCGGCCACGCCATCGCTCTCGAACAGCGCATGGCTTTCTTCCAGGTCGAACAGCGCACGCGAGGTCACCGCGACAGTCAGCAAACGGGGGGAGTTGTCGCCCATCGGTGGGGTCCTTCAAGCGGTCGGCAGTGCCGGCCGTCTATTGTCGTCAAAAAACGAACTGTTCGCTCAGGATCCGGTCTTCAAGGTTGTGCTCCGGGTCGAACAGCAGGGTCACCCGGTGCTCGCGCGACTCACGGATCGTCACTTCGACCACATCGCGGGTCTCGTGCGAATCGGCAGTGACGCTGACCGGACGCTTGTAGGGATCGAGCACGCGGAAGCGCACTTCGGTGTCGGCCTTGAGGATGGCACCGCGCCAGCGCCGCGGGCGATACGGGGCCAGCGGCGTCAGGGCGATGGTGTGCGAGCCCAGTGGGAGTACCGGCCCATGTGCGGAGTAGTTGTAGGCGGTGCTTCCGGCCGGGGTGGCCACCAGCACGCCATCGCCGATCAGTTCGCCCACCCGCTCCTGGCCATTGAGGTCGATGCCGATATGCGCCGCCTGCCGGGTCTGGCGCAGCAGCGAGACGTCGTTGTAGGCCAGCGACCCGGTGGTGGTACCCGATTCGGTCAGCGCCACCATTTCCAGCGGGCGCAGGTGGGCGGGCTCGGCACGGGCGATACGCGCATGCACGTCGTCGTCGCCGCGGTACTGGTTCATCAGGAAGCCCACCGTGCCCAGCTTCATCCCGAATACCGGTCTGCCCAGGTGTCCGTGACGATGCAGGGTCTGCAGCATGAAGCCATCGCCGCCCAGCGGGCACAGCACGTCGGCCTGGTCCGGGGCGTGGTCGCCATAGCGCGAGACCATCGCCGCACGGGCCATCTGTGCAGGTTCGGTGGTACTGGCCAGGAAAGCGATGCGGGGGGTGTCGCTCATCGGTGGATCCGGGGGAAGGCTCGGTGGAGAGCATAACCGAGCGCCGCTGCGCTCGCCGGGCATGGCCCGGCGCTACCTGCTCCGCCGTACATCGGTTCCGGTTCACGCATGCCAGGCGTGGCCTGGCACTACATCACTTACGCGCCGTGGGCCGCGAGCTGACCCAGGCGCTGCACCGCGACCGAAACGGTCGGGTAGTCCAGGGTCTTCTGCTCGGCCAGCTCGGCCAGCATCGCCAGGGTGAAGCGCAGGCTGCTGTCGTCGCGACCGATCCATGCGGCCACCTTGGCTTCAGCGGTGCTGCCCTTGGTGGCCAGCACCTGTCCAGCCAGGTTGCGGTGGTGGGCGGCCAGCTCGTCGCGCAGCACGCCACGTGCCACCGCGTGCCAACGGCCGTTGACCTCCAGCGCGTCGATCTGCTCGAACAGCCAGGGCAGCTGCAGGGCGTCGCCCAGGCGGAAGTGGACCTTGGACACGTCCACCGGCTTCAGCTTGCGGGTACGGGCCAGTTCGATGATGTCGAACGCCGGTTCCAGGAAGTGCAGTTCGGCCAGCTGCTGTGCCAGCGCCGACGGCAGGCCCTTTTCCTTCCACTCGGCCACCAGGGCTTCGTAGGTCGGACGCTGCGAATCCGGCAGCACACCCGAAGCAACACGGATGTCGTTGAACGGACCCTGGTAGCGGTTGACCGCCTCGGTGATGCCCGGCATCGGGCCCGGGCGCGACAGCAGCCAGCGTACGAACGAACGCTGCAGCTTCCAGATCACTTCCAGCGCGTCGATCTGCACCGACTCCGGCAGCGTGCCGTCGAGGGCATCGATCTGCGCCCACAGCGCGCGTGCATCCAGCGTTTCACGGCTGATGGTGTAGGCCTTGGCGACCTCGGCAATGGAACGGCCGGTGTCTTCCTGCATGCGCATCAGGAAGGTGGCGCCCATGCGGTTGATGGTCTGGTTGGTCACCGCCGTGGCGATGATTTCGCGCTTCAGGCGGTGACGCTCCATCGCGTCGGCGTACTTCTTCTGCAGTGGGGTCGGGAAGTAGCGCTGCAGCTCCTTGGACAGGTACGGATCTTCCGGGATGTCCGAATCCAGCAGCTGCGCGAACGCCACCAGCTTGGAATAGGACAGCAGCACCGACAGTTCCGGACGGGTCAGGCCCTGGCCGCGTGCCTTGCGCTGGGACAGCTCGGCATCGGAAGGCAGGAACTCGATCTGGCGATCCAGCAGGCCCTGCTGTTCCAGGGTACGGATGAAGTGCTGCTTGGAACCCAGGCGCTTGACCGCCATCCGCTCCATCAGGCTCAGGGCCTGGTTCTGGCGGTAGTTGTCGTTGAGCACCAGCGCGGCGACTTCGTCGGTCATCGACGCCAGCAGCTTGTTGCGCTGCTCGACGGTCAGCTTCTTGGCCCGCACCACATCGTTGAGCAGGATCTTGATGTTGACTTCGTGGTCGGAGGTATCCACACCGGCCGAGTTGTCGATGAAGTCGGTGTTGAGCAGCACGCCGGCCTGGGCAGCTTCGATGCGGCCCAGCTGGGTCATGCCCAGGTTGCCGCCCTCGCCCACCACCTTGCAGCGCAGCTCGCCACCATTCACGCGCAGGGCATTGTTGGCGCGGTCGCCGACATCGCTGTGCTGCTCGCTGGCGGCCTTCACGTACGTGCCGATACCGCCGTTCCACAGCAGGTCGACCGGTGCCTTCAGGATCGCGCTCATCAGATCGTTCGGCGACAGCGCCTTGACGTTCTCGTCCAGGCCCAGCGCTTCACGCACCTGCGGGGTGATCTCGATCGACTTCAGGCTGCGCGGATACACGCCGCCGCCCTTGCTTATCAGCTTGGCATCGTAGTCCGCCCAGCTCGAACGCGGCACGGTGAACAGACGCTCACGTTCGACGAACGTGGTCGCTGCATCCGGGTTCGGGTCGAGGAAGATGTGGCGGTGGTCGAACGCAGCAACCAGGCGGATGTGGCGCGACAGCAGCATGCCGTTGCCGAACACGTCGCCGGACATGTCGCCGACGCCGACCGCGGTGAAGTCCTGGGTCTGGCTGTCACGGCCCAGTGCACGGAAGTGGCGCTTGACCGACTCCCATGCGCCGCGCGCGGTGATGCCCATGCCCTTGTGGTCGTAACCAACCGAACCGCCGGAGGCGAACGCATCGCCCATCCAGAAGCCGTGCGCGATGGCCAGGCCGTTGGCGATGTCGGAGAAGGTCGCAGTGCCCTTGTCGGCGGCCACCACCAGGTACGGATCGTCCATGTCATGGCGCACGACATCCACCGGCGGCACGATCTTGTTGTTGACGATGTTGTCGGTGATGTCCAGCAGGCCCTGGATGAACAGTTTGTAGCAGGCCACGCCGTTGGCGAAGATCGCATCGCGATCGCCGTTCACCGGCGGCATCTTGGCGAAGAAGCCGCCCTTCGCACCGACCGGCACGATGACGGTGTTCTTGACCATCTGCGCCTTGACCAGGCCCAGCACTTCGGTACGGAAGTCTTCGCGGCGATCCGACCAGCGCAGGCCGCCACGGGCGACGGCACCGAAGCGCAGGTGGGTGCCTTCCACGCGCGGGCCGTACACGAAGATTTCGCGGTACGGGCGCGGCTTGGGCAGGTCCGGCACCAGGGCCGAATCGAACTTGAAGCTGATGACATGGCCGTGCTGGCCGTTGGCATCGGTCTGGTAGTAGCTGGTGCGCAGGGTCGCATCGATCACGCCCATGAAGGAACGCAGGATGCGGTCCTCGTCCAGGCTCGACACGCGGTCCATCAGCTTCAGCAGCGCTTCGCGCGCGGCCTGCATCTGCGCATCGCGGTCACCCTTGCGGGCGTCGACCACGGTCTTGAGCACCTTCAGGGTGGCCTCGTCGCCGGCAGCCAGCACCTCGAGGTGGGCCTTCAGCTGCGCCTGGCCGGCGGCGATGTCTTCCTTGCTTTCATGGCCGGTGGCCGGATCGAAGCGGGCTTCGAACAGCTCCACCAGCAGGCGTGCCAGCAACGGGTAGCGGGTGAAGGTGCCTTCGACGTAAGCCTGCGAGAACGGCACGCCGGTCTGCAGCAGGTACTTGCAGTAGCCACGCAGCATGGCGACCTGGCGCCAGTGCAGGCCGGCAGCCAGCACCAGGCGGTTGAAGCCATCGTTCTCGGCATCGCCGTGCCAGACGCGGGCAAAGGTCTCACCGAAGGCTTCATCGACGCTGGCCGCATCGATCGTACCGGCAGTCGACTCGACCTCGAAGTCCTGCACGTACACCGGCGCGTTGTCCACCGACAGGCGGTACGGACGCTCGGCGATCACGCGCAGGCCCATGTTTTCCATCATCGGCAGCGCGTCCGACAGCGGGATGTCATCCAGCTGGCGATACAGCTTCAGGCGCAGGCCATCGCCGGATTCGCGCGGCACGGCCTGCAGGCTCAGGCGCAGGTCGTCCGGACCGGTCAGCGCATCGAGCTGGCTGACATCGTTGGCGGCAACGGCGGTGCTGTTGTCTTCGATGTAACCGGCCGGCAGCGCCTTGCCGATACGCGCAGCGATGCGCAGGCCTTCGGCTTCGCCATGGCGGGCGACCAGCGCTTCGCGCAGGTCGTCCTGCCAGTTGCGCAGCACCTGGGCCAGCTTCTGCTCCAGTTCGGCGGTATCGACGTCGAGCATTTCGCCCGGCTTCGGACGCACGATCAGGTGCACCTGGGCCAACGGCGATTCACCCAGCACCACCGAGCTGTCCACGTACTCGCCGTGCAGCGCTTCCTTGAGCATCGCTTCGATGCGCAGGCGCACGTCGGTGTTGAAACGCTCGCGCGGCAGGTAGACCAGCGCGGAAATGAAACGGCTGTACTTGTCGCGACGCAGGAACAGGCGGCTGCGCACGCGCTCCTGCAGGCCCAGCACGCCCATCGCGGTGCGGAACAGTTCGTCCTCGCTGGACTGGAACAGTTCTTCGCGCGGCAGGGTTTCCAGGATGTGTCGCAGGGCCTTGCCGCTATGGCTGGAGCCAGCCAGGCCGGACTGCTTCATCACGTGCTCGTAGCGCTGGCGCACCAGCGGGATTTCCCACGGGCGGCGGTTGTAGGCGCTGGAGGTGAACAGGCCGAGGAAGCGCTGTTCGCCGATGATCCTGCCCTTGGCGTCGAATTCCAGCACGCCGATGTAATCCATGTAACCGGCACGATGCACGCGCGAACGGGCATTGGTCTTGGTCAGGATCAGCGCGTCCTTCAGCCCGGACGTGGTGTTCAGGCCCTGCGCGGCCAGGGTCTTGACCGGGCGTGCAGCGGACTTGTCCTTGCCGCGCATCAGGCCCAGGCCGGTGTCGTTCAGCGGCGCCAGCACGTCTTCCTTGCCCTGCTTCTCGACGCGGTATTCGCGGTAGCCGAAGAAGGTGAAGTGGTTGTCGGCGGCCCAGCGCAGGAATTCCTGCGCTTCCTTGCGCGAGGCAGCATCGACCGGCAGCTGGCGGCTGCCAAGGTCGTCGGCCAGCGCCAGCGCCTTGTCCTGCATCGGCTGCCAGTCGCGCACGATGGCGCGCACTTCATCCAGCGCCTTGTTGATGGCCTGCTCGATGTCTGCCATGGCTTCGGCCGGCTGGCGGTCGATCTCCAGCAGCATCACCGATTCCAGCTGGCCCTCGCCGACCTTGGTCAGCTTGCCGGCCTTGTCACGGGTGAAATGCAGCACCGGGTGGCCCAGCACATGCACGCCGATGCCATGCTCGGCCAGCGACATGGTCACGGTGTCGACCAGGAACGGCATGTCGTCGTTGATGATCTGCAGCACGGTGTGCGGCGATTCCCAACCGTTGGCCTTCGCCGTCGGATTGAACACGCGGACATTGGCCTTGCCGGCCTTGCGGGCACGGGCGAATTCCAGCGTTTCGGCTGCGAGCGTGGCCCACTCCTCAGCGCTGTGATGGGGGAACTCGTCGGCCTCCATGCGCTTGTAGAAGCTGGAGGCGAATGCCACTGCCTCGGCCTGGGCGGCCGCGGGGTAACGCTTGCGCAAGGCCGTGTACACCGGCTCCAGGGAGAAACCAGCGGTCACTGCGACCTCCGACTCGACTGGTTTGCTTTTGTTTTTCACGGTCTTGGCTGCGGTTTTTTGCGGTTTCATGGCAGAGCGGCGCGCTTGCTCAGTTGGGAAAATGAAATTGTAGCCCTACCGCACGAAAAGGCCTTGCTGCAGGACGGAATAACCAGATTCGGGTTTGCTGCGGTTTAGACGCCCTATTCAGTTCGCACCGGCATGGGCATCGCAGTCGCACAGCGTTGCCGACAGGATCGGCAAAACGTGTTACCGGAAGACACACGCGGCAACATCGGCGCGATTCCACAATCCTGAACTGGACGGTATAGTCCACCCCGTGAATCCGGCCTACCTTCCTGTCGCCCTCGACGCGCGTGATGAGCGCGTGTTCGACGCCGTGCGCGAACTGCTTGCCCAACAGGGCATGCAGATGAGCATGGACGCGGTCGCCCAGCATGCTGGCTGCTCGAAGCAGACCCTGTACTCGCGCTACGGCAACAAGCAGGCCTTGCTGCGGCGGGTGATGCAGCGCCACGTCGGCCACGCCACCGGGGCCATGCTGCGTGCACTCCGCGGTGACGACCTGCGTGGCAGCCTGCTGCAGTTCGCCACCGACTTCCTGGAGCACTTCAACCAGCCCCACGTCGGCCAGGCCTGCCGCCTGATCGCCGCCGATGCAGCACAGTTTCCCGAAGAGGCGCGTACGCTGTACCGGCATGGCGCCGGCGCGTTGACGCTTCATCTTGCTGAATGGATTGAAACCGTTTGCAGTCGCGGGCTGCTGCGGCATGACGACCCGCACTTCATGGCCGAACTGCTGCTGAGCATGATTGCCGGTCAGGATTTCGACAAACAGCGCTTCCATACCCCCCATCGTGATGACGCTGCATTGCGTCGGCGCTGGGCAGAGTTCTCCGTCGATGGCTTCCTGCGCGCGTTCGCGCCGCAGCCCTCGCCGGCCCCGTCTTCAAACCAACCCCGGAGTTCCTCCTGATGACCGCCCCACTCCGCACCCTTGCCTTGACGTGCGCCGTCGCTGTCGCCGTAGCTGCCTGCAAGAAGCCGGAACAGCCGACGCCCCCACCGCCGGAGGTGGGCGTGATCGACGCCAAGCCGCAGACCCTGCCGCTGCAGCGCGAGCTGGTCGGTCGCCTGTCGCCGTTCCGCAGCGCCGATGTGCGCGCCCGCGTGCCCGGCGTGCTGCTCAAGCGCGTCTATCAGGAAGGCAGCGAGGTCAAGCAGGGCCAGACCCTGTTCCTGATCGACCCGGCGCCCCTGCGCGCCTCGCTCAACGCCTCCGAGGCCCAGCTGGCTTCGGCCCGCGCGACCTACGCCAACGCCAAGGTCGCCGCTGACCGCGCCCGTTCGCTGGCGCCGCAGAAGTTCGTGTCCAAGGCCGACCTGGACAATGCCGAGTCGGCCGAGCGCACCGCGCTGGCCGCGGTCAAGCAGGCCGAAGCTGCGGTGACGTCCTCGCGCATCAGCCTGGGCTACACCGAAGTCACCGCGCCGATCAGTGGCGTGGCCAACAAGCAGCAGGTCACCGAAGGCGCACTGGTGGGCCAGGGCGATGTGACCCTGCTGACCACCGTGGACCAGCTCGACCCGCTGTACGTGAACTTCTCGCTGAGCGTGGATGAACTGACCCAGCTGCGTGCGCAGCAGGCCAAGGGCACCCTGGCCCTGTCCGGCGACGGCAAGGCCACGGTCAACGTCAAGCTGGCCGACGGCAGCACCTACAGCGAGCCGGGCACGCTGGACTTCTCCTCGACCACGGTCGACCCGGCCACCGGCGCGGTGTCGCTGCGCGCGGTGCTGCCGAACCCGCAGAAGATCCTGCTGCCGGGCGCCTTCGTCAGCTTCCAGGCCAACCTGGGCGAGCGCAACAACGCCTACCTGGTGCCGCAGCAGGCCCTGCTGCGTGACACCAACGGCGGCTATGTGATGGTGGTGGGCGCCGACGGCAAGGTCGTCCGCAAGAACGTCAAGACAGACGGTGCGCAGAACGGCAACTGGCTGGTCAGCGAGGGCCTGGCCGCGGGTGACAAGGTGGTCGTCGCCGGCGTGCAGAAGGTCAAGGAAGGCACGCCGGCCACGGCCAAGCCGTGGACCCCGGGCCAGGACGCCAACGGCAAGCCTGCCGCCGGCGGCGCTGCTCCTGGCGCGCCTGCCGCAGCTCCGGCCGACGCCAAGGCACCGGCCAAGGCTGACCAGGCCGACAAGGCCGAGCCGGCCGCCACCGAATCGAACAAGCAGTAACGGGACCTTCCGTCATGCCTAAATTTTTCATCGAACATCCAGTCTTCGCCTGGGTGGTGGCGATCCTGATCTCGCTCAGCGGCGTGATCGCGATCCTCAACCTCGGCGTGGAGTCCTACCCCAACATCGCCCCGCCGCAGGTGACCGTCTCGGCCACCTACCCGGGCGCAAGTGCGGATACCACCGAGAAATCGGTTACCCAGGTGATCGAGCAGCAGCTGACCGGTATCGATCACCTGCTGTACTTCAGCTCCTCATCGGCCTCCAACGGCCGCGCCTCGATCACCCTGACCTTCGAGACCGGTACCGATCCGGATATCGCCCAGGTGCAGGTGCAGAACAAGGTCTCGCTGGCCACGCCGCGACTGCCTTCGGAAGTCACCCAGCAGGGCGTGGTGGTGGCCAAGGCCAACGCCGGCTTCCTGATGGTGGTGGCGCTGCAGTCCGATACGCCGACCATCAACCGTGACGCACTGAACGACATCGTCGGTTCGCGCGTGCTCGACCAGGTCTCGCGCATTCCCGGCGTCGGCAGCACACAGCAGTTCGGTTCCGAGTACGCCATGAACATCTGGCTCAACCCGGAGAAGATGCAGGGCTATGGCCTGTCGGCCAGCCAGGTGCTGGCGGCGGTACGCGCGCAGAACGTGCAGTTCGCCGCCGGTGCACTGGGCTCCGACCCGTCGCCGGAAGGCCAGCACTTCACCGCCACGGTGTCGGCCGAAGGCCGCTTCAGCTCGCCGCAGGAGTTCGAGAACATCATCCTGCGTGCCAATGCCGATGGCTCGCGCGTGCTGTTGAAGGACATCGCCCGCGTCGCCTTCGGTGCCAACAACTACGGCTTCGATACCCAGTACAACGGCAAGCCCACCGGTGCCTTCGCCATCCAGCTGCTGCCGGGCGCCAACGCCCTGAACGTGGCCGAGGCCGTGCGCGGCAAGATGGACGAGCTGCAGCCCAGCTTCCCGGCCGGCGTCACCTGGTTCTCGCCGTATGACAGCACCACCTTCGTCAAGATCTCGATCCAGGAAGTGGTCAAGACCCTGTTCGAAGCGGTGCTGCTGGTGTTCCTGGTGATGCTGATCTTCCTGCAGAACTTCCGCGCCACCCTGATCCCGACCCTGGTCATCCCGGTGGCCCTGCTGGGTACGTTCCTGGGCATGTGGATGATCGGCTTCACGATCAACCAGCTGACCCTGTTTGCGATGGTGCTGGCGATCGGCATCGTGGTCGATGACGCGATCGTGGTGATCGAGAACGTCGAACGCATCATGACCGAGGAAGGCCTGGCGCCGAAGCCGGCCACGCAGAAGGCGATGACCCAGATCACCGGTGCGGTGGTGGCCATCACCGTCGTACTGGCGGCGGTGTTCATCCCCTCGGCCCTGCAGGGCGGTGCCGCCGGTGAGATCTACAAGCAGTTCGCCCTGACCATCGCCATCTCGATGGCGTTCTCGGCGTTCCTCGCGCTGGGCTTCACCCCGGCGCTGTGCGCGACGTTCCTCAAACCGACGCACAACGACAACCCGAACATCGTCTACCGCACCTTCAACAAGTACTACGACAAGATCAGCCACACCTATGTGGGCCACATCACCTCCGCGGTGCGCCATGCACCACGCTGGATGATCCTGTTCGTGGTGCTGACCGTGCTGTGCGGTTTCCTGTTCACCCGCATGCCGGGCAGCTTCCTGCCTGAGGAAGACCAGGGTTACGCACTGGCGATCGTGCAGTTGCCGCCGGGCTCGACCAAGAGCCAGACCAACGAAGCGTTCGCGCAGATGCGCGGCATCCTGGAAAAGCAGGATGGCTATGAAGGCATGCTGCAGGTGGCCGGCTTCAGCTTCGTCGGCTCCGGCGAGAACGTGGGCATGGGCTTCATCCGCCTGAAACCGTGGGAAGAGCGCAAGTTCACTGCTCCGGAATTCATCCAGAACATGAACGGCGCGTTCTACGGCATCAAGGAAGCGCAGATCTTCGTGGTCAACCTGCCGACCGTGCAGGGTCTTGGCCAGTTCGGCGGCTTCGACATGTGGCTGCAGGACCGCAGCGGCGCCGGTTACGAGCAGCTGACCCAGGCCCGCAACATCCTGCTCGGCCAGGCCGCGCAGAAGCCGGACCATCTGGTGGGCGTGCGCCCGAACGGCCTGGAAAACGCCCCGCAGCTGCAGTTGCACGTGGACCGCGTGCAGGCGCAGTCGATGGGCATGTCGGTGTCGGACGTGTACAGCACCATCCAGCTGATGCTGGCCCCGGTGTACGTCAACGACTTCTTCTACGAAGGCCGCATCAAGCGCGTGACCATGCAGGCTGATGGTCCGTACCGCACCGGCCAGGAATCGCTGAAGAGCTTCTACAGCCCGTCCAGCCTGACCACCAATGCCGACGGCACCAACGCGATGATTCCGTTGAGCACGGTGGTCAAGTCCGAATGGGTCTCGGCACCGCCGTCGCTGAGCCGCTACAACGGCTACTCGGCGATCAACATCGTCGGCTCGCAGGCACCGGGCACCAGCTCGGGTGAAGCGATGCAGACCATGGAAGGCATCGTCAACGACGACCTGCCGGCCGGCTTCGGCTACGACTGGTCCGGCCTGTCCTACCAGGAAATCCTGGCAGGCAACGCCGCGACGCTGCTGCTGGTGCTGTCCATCGTGGTGGTGTTCCTGTGCCTGGCCGCGCTGTATGAAAGCTGGTCGATCCCGGTGGCGGTGCTGCTGGTGGTACCGCTTGGCGTTCTGGGCGCACTCGCCCTGTCGATGATGCGCGGCCTGCCGAACGATCTGTTCTTCAAGATCGGCCTGATCACGGTGATCGGCCTGGCCGCGAAGAACGCGATCCTGATCGTGGAATTCGCGGTGGAGCAGCGTGCGGCGGGCAAGACCCTGCGCGATGCCACCATCGAAGCGGCGCGCTTGCGATTCCGCCCGATCCTGATGACGTCCTTCGCGTTCATCATGGGCGTCATCCCGATGGCGATCTCCACCGGTGCCGGCGCCAACTCGCGCCACGCCATCGGTACCGGCGTGATCGGCGGCATGCTGTTCGCCACCCTGCTCGGCCTGCTGATGATCCCGGTGTTCTTCGTGGTCGTTCGCCGCATGCTGGGCGACAAGCTGGATGAACCGTCGAAGGAGTTCCTCGGCCGCCAGCGTGATGCGGAAAGCGCCCACCGCCCGGATCGTTGATCCGACGTTGAGTTGCTGAAATGAAAAGCCCCGGAGCGATCCGGGGCTTTTTTCTTTGCTGCTTTTGAATCCATGCCAACCAAGCTTGGCATCTACCAAAGCAGCGGCATGCCCGGTAGCCGCCAACCTTGGTTGGCGCTCTCCAAGGCGACGTGTCAGCGCAGCAGCGAGATCATCACGCACACTGCAACGATCACCAATGCGACCCACTGCATCGGCACGAAGAAGAAATGATGGGGTGCAGCCTCACCCTTCAGCCGCGGCGCACGGTTGAGCCACAGGCCCAGCAGCACGTTCACTGCCGCACCGATGCCACCCCCCAGCAGTACCTGCTGCAGCGGGATGTTGCCCTTGGCGCCGTCGTGCGGGAAGAAGTACGCCAGCAACAGGATGCCTGCGATCGGCGTCACCAGCGTCATGAAGCCCCAGCCGCGGTAGATCATGCGGTATCTCCAGAAAAACGAACCGCATTGGAGCAGCATGCATCCTGGAAAGCCAGAGGGGCATGCCATCTGGGCACAACGCCATCCACGCATGGCGTGGATCTACTGCCGCGCCGCCATTGCAGCGGCGCGGCACGGGAAAATCAACGCAGCCCGGTTTCGTTGCGGGCAATCACCAAGCGCTGGATCTCCGAGGTGCCTTCGTAGATCTCGGTGATCTTGGCATCACGGAAGTAGCGCTCCAGCGGCATTTCCTTGGAGTAGCCCATGCCGCCATGGATCTGTACGGCCTGGTGGGTGATCCACATTGCCGCTTCAGAAGCAGTCAGCTTGGCGATGGCCGCCTCGTTGCTGAAGCGCTTGCCCTCGCCCTTCACCCATGCCGCGCGCAGGGTCAGCAGCAGCGCCGCATCCAGCTTGCACTTCATGTCGGCGATCTTCGCCTGTGTCATCTGGAAGGTGCCGATGGCCGCACCGAAGGCCTTGCGGTCCTTCACATACTCCAGGGTCGCTTCATAGGCGGCACGGGCAATACCGATCGCCTGCGAGGCGATGCCGATACGACCGGCGTCAAGCACGCCCATGGCGATCTTGAAGCCCTCGCCCTCCTGCCCCAGCACGTCTTCGGGCTGCGCCACGTAATCGTTGAACTCGATCTCGCAGGTGGCCGAGGCACGGATGCCCAGCTTCGGTTCGGTCTTGCCACGGCCGAAACCGGCCTTGTCGGTGTCGATCATGAACGCGGTGATGCCACGCGCGCCCTTGTCCGGCTCGCTCATCGCGAACAGCACGATGTACTTGGCCACCGGGCCGGAAGTGATCCAGCTCTTCTTGCCATTGATGACATAGCTGCCGTCGGCCTGCTTGACCGCGCGGCAACGCATCGCAGTGGCGTCCGAACCCGACTGCGGCTCGGTCAGCGCGAATGCACCGATGGCCTCGCCTTCGGCAATGGCGCGCACGTATTTCTGCTTCTGCGCCTCGCTGCCATGGTTCAGGATGCCATTGCAGAACAGCGAATTGTTGACCGACATGATGGTCGAATGCGCAGCGTCACCGGCGGCGACCTCCACCATCGCCAGCACGTACGCGATCGGGTCCATGCCCGCGCCACCGTATTCGGTCGGCACTTCGATGCCCATCAGGCCGTTCTCGCCCAGCAGGCGGATGTTGTCCAGCGGGAACTCGCCAGTACGGTCATGGTGCTCCGCACTCGGGGCGATCTTTTCCTGCGCGATCCGGCGCGCAACGTCCTGCAGCATCAACTGCTCTTCGGTAAAGCTGAAATCCACAACACCCTCCCGGGTACATCATGTTATGGGCCGCGCAACGCGCGCCCAGGTGCCCCGATTGTACCGGGGGCGGGGCATTGAGGGCTGACCCGGCCCTGGCGGCGGCTTGACCGGGCACCCCCCGTCGGCGAATATATCTCTATATCGCGATAGGTAGATGTTTATGGATCTGGAAGACTGGTCGACCCGGCTGAAGGTGTTCGCCGATGCTACCCGTGTGCGCCTGCTGGCGCTGCTGGAGCAGGAAGAGCTGACCGTGGCCGAGCTTTCGGCCATCACCCGGCTGGCGCAGCCGCGGGTATCGACGCATCTGGCGCGCCTGAAGGAAGCCGGCCTGGTGCGCGACCGCCGTGCGGGCGTGTCGGCCTACTACCGCTTCGACGAAGCCCAGCTGGACCCGGCGCAGCGTGCATTGTGGCATGCCCTGAGCAACGGAAGCGACGACCCGTTGCTGCGCCAGGATGCTGAACGAGTCGCTGCGGTGCTCGCCCACCGCGCTGCCGACCAGAACTGGGCCGACAGCGTGGCTGGCGACATGGAGCGCCACTATTCCCCAGGGCGTACCTGGGAAGCGTTGGCGCGCACCGCGCTACCGCTGCTGGAAACCGGCGACGTGCTGGATATTGCCTCCGGTGACGGCGTGCTGGCCGAACTGGTCGCACCGCATGCACGGCGCTACGTGTGCATCGACACCAGCGCGCGCGTGGTGGCCGCCGCCAGCGAACGCCTGCGCCGCCTGCCGAACGTTGAAGTCCGCGAGGGCGACATGCATGCCCTGCCCTTCAAGGACCGCAGCTTCGACCTTGTGGTGCTGATGCACGCCCTGACCTACGCCAGCAAACCGGCGCAGGCGGTCACCGAGGCCGCGCGCGTGCTGCGCCCGGGTGGTCGCCTGCTGCTGTGCAGCCTGGCCCGCCATGAGCACAAGGCTGCGGTCGATGCCTATGGCCACGTCAATCTGGGCTTCAGTGACAAGGAGCTGAAGAAGTTCGTCGACAAGGCCGGCCTGCAGGTCTCCAACCTGGAAACGGTCACCCGCGAAAAGCGCCCGCCGCATTTCGAAGTGATCTCGCTGATCGCCAACAAGCCCTGAGGTCGCCATGCCCGCCCTGCCCTGGTTGCACCCGGAACGCGTGGAATCACTGCTCGCTGCCCTGCGCGAGCGGATCCTGATCATCGACGGCGCGATGGGCACGATGATCCAGCGCCACGGCCTGCAGGAAGCCGATTACCGGGGCGAGCGCTTCGCCGGCGGTTACGACCACGCCCATGGCCCCGGCTGCGACCACGGCGGCACACCCGAAGGCCACGACCTGAAGGGCAACAACGACCTGTTGCTGCTGACCCGGCCGGAGGTCATCGCCGGCATCCATACCGCCTACCTGGAAGCGGGCGCGGACCTGGTGGAGACCAACACTTTCAACGCCACCTCGGTCAGCCAGGCCGACTACCACCTTGAACACCTGGTGTACGAGTTGAACAAGGCGGGTGCGGCCGTCGCACGTGCCTGCTGCGATGCGGTGGCGGCGACCACGCCGGGCAAGCCGCGCTTCGTCATCGGCGTGCTCGGCCCGACCAGCCGCACCGCCTCGATCAGCCCGGACGTCAATGATCCCGGCTTCCGCAACACCAGTTTCGATGAGCTGCGCGGTACCTACCGGGAAGCCATCGATGGCCTGATCGATGGTGGCGCCGACACGATCATGGTCGAGACCATCTTCGATACGCTCAACGCCAAGGCTGCGCTGTACGCCATCGAGGAGGCCTTCGACGCACGTGGCGCGCGGTTGCCGATCATGATTTCCGGCACCATCACCGATGCCTCCGGGCGTACCCTGTCCGGACAGACCGCCGAGGCGTTCCAGGCGTCACTCGCGCATGCACGGCCGTTGTCGATCGGCCTGAACTGCGCACTCGGCGCCGATGCCATGCGTCCACACGTGGAAACCCTGTCACACGTGTCGGACTGCTACGTCAGTGCCCATCCCAACGCCGGCCTGCCCAATGCCTTCGGTGAGTACGACGAAACACCCGAGGAAATGGCCGCCACCCTGCGCGGCTTTGCCGAAGATGGCCTGCTCAACCTGGTGGGCGGCTGTTGCGGCTCCACCCCCGACCACATCCGTGCGATCGCCGCGGCAGTGGCAGGGCTGCCGCCGCGCGTGCTGCCTGCCGCCCAGGTGCAGGCGGCATGAACACCTCCGCCCCCTCCCGCACGCCCCCCTGTTGC
>NZ_QQXJ01000001.1:1522473-1539730 GCF_004348785.1 Stenotrophomonas sp. TEPEL | reverse complement strand
CGTAGCAGTCCGACACGTGTGACAGGGTTTCCACGTGTGGACGCATGGCATCGCCGCCGATCATGACGCCTGTCCGCCCTACCCGCCTGTCCGGCCTGGAACCGCTGGTCATCACCCCGGACCTGCTGTTCGTCAATGTCGGCGAACGCACCAACGTCACCGGCAGCGCGCAGTTCCGCAAGCTGATCAAGGAAGGCCGTTACGAAGAAGCGGTGGACGTGGCCCGGCAGCAGGTGGCCAGCGGCGCACAGATCCTCGACGTCAACATGGACGAGGGCCTGATCGATTCGGAAGCGGCGATGACCCGCTACCTCAACCTGATCATGTCCGAGCCGGACATCGCCCGCATCCCGGTAATGGTCGATTCCTCCAAATGGAGCGTGATCGAGGCTGGCCTGAAGTGCCTGCAGGGCAAGAGCGTGGTCAATTCGATCTCGCTGAAAGAAGGCGAGGTCGTGTTCCGCGAGCATGCGCGCAAGGTACTGCGCTACGGTGCGGCCGCAGTGGTGATGGCCTTCGATGAGAGCGGGCAGGCCGACACCTGCGCGCGCAAGGTTGAAATCTGCACCCGCGCCTATCGCCTGCTGGTCGAGGAAATCGGCTTCCCGCCACAGGACATCATCTTCGACCCGAACATCTTCGCCGTCGCCACCGGCATTGAAGAGCATGACAACTACGCGGTCGACTTCATCGAAGCCACCCGCATCATCAAGCAGACCCTGCCGCACTGCCATGTATCCGGCGGCGTTTCCAACGTTTCGTTCTCGTTCCGTGGCAACGAAACCGTGCGCCAGGCGATCCACTCGGTGTTCCTGTACCACGCGATCGCCGCAGGCATGGACATGGGCATCGTCAACGCCGGCGCCATGCCGATCTACGACGAGCTGGAGCCGGAACTGCGCGAGCGGGTGGAGGACGTGATCCTCAACCGCCGCCGTGATGCCACCGAGCGCCTGCTTGAAATCGCCGAGCGCTACAAGGGCAGCAAGGGCGCGGCGAAGACCGAAGACCTGGCCTGGCGCGAGAAGCCGGTGGACGCACGGTTGGCGCATGCGCTGGTGCATGGCCTGGATGCCTGGATCGACGCCGATACCGAAGAAGCCCGGCAACGTTCCAGCCGCCCGCTGGACGTCATCGAGGGCCCGCTGATGGCCGGCATGAACGTGGTCGGCGACCTGTTCGGTGCCGGCAAGATGTTCCTGCCGCAGGTGGTGAAATCGGCACGGGTGATGAAGAAGGCAGTGGCCTACCTGCTGCCTTACATCGAAGCTGAAAAGGCCCGCAGCGGCGACACCGCCAAGAGCAATGGCAAGATCATCATGGCCACAGTGAAGGGCGATGTGCACGACATCGGCAAGAACATCGTCGGCGTGGTCCTGGCCTGCAACAACTTCGAGGTGATCGACCTGGGCGTGATGGTGCCGGCGCAGAAGATCCTCGATGCCGCCCGCGAGCACCAGGCCGACATCATCGGCCTGTCCGGCCTGATCACACCGTCGCTGGAAGAAATGAGCCATGTCGCCCGTGAAATGCAGCGGCAGGGCTTTGACCTGCCACTGATGATCGGCGGCGCGACCACCTCGCGTGCGCACACCGCGCTGAAGATCGACCCGCACTACAAAGCCCCGACGGTCTGGGTGAAGGACGCCTCGCGCGCCGTGGGTGTGGCGCAGTCGCTGATCTCGCGCGAGCTGCGGGATGCGTTCGTCGCCGCCAACGAGGCGGACTACGCCGAGATCCGCACCCGCCACCGCAACCGCGGTGACGCCAAGCGCCTGGTCTCGCTGGAACATGCACGTGGCCAGAAGTTCCAGTGCGACTGGCAAGCGTACACGCCACCCGCACCGAAGCAGCCGGGCCTGCATGTATTCGATGACTACCCGCTGGCCGAGCTGGTGCCCTACATCGACTGGACGCCGTTCTTCCAGGCGTGGGAGCTGGCCGGCAAATATCCGGCGATCCTCACCGATGAGATCGTCGGCACCCAGGCCAGCGAGCTGTACCGGGACGCGTGCGCGATGCTGGACCGCATCGTCAGCGAGAAGTGGCTGCAGGCCAGGGCCGTGTTCGGCCTGTGGCCTGCCAACAGCATCGGCGACGACGTACGCGTGCAGCATCCCGATGGCGAGGCCACCCTGCACTTCCTGCGGCAACAGGTGGACAAGCCCGCCGAACGCCCGGATTTCTGCCTGGCCGATTTCATCGCCCCGGCCGACAGCGGCAAGCAGGACTGGATCGGCGCCTTCGCAGTCACCGCAGGCATCGGTATCGACGCGCACGTGGCCCGTTTCGAGGCGGACCACGACGACTACAACGCAATCCTGCTGAAGGCGCTCGCCGACCGCTTTGCCGAAGCACTGGCCGAACGCCTGCACCAGCGCGTACGCACCGGGTTCTGGGGGTACGACCACGCCGAAAGGCTCGACAACGAAGCGCTGATCGACGAAAAGTACCGCGGCATCCGCCCCGCCCCCGGTTACGCCCCCGGTTACCCCGCCTGTCCCGAGCACAGCGAAAAACGCCGGTTGTTCGACCTGCTGGGCGCGGAAACCAACGCCGGCATGCAACTGACCGAGAGCTTCGCGATGCTGCCGACCGCAGCGGTATCGGGCTACTACTTCAGCCACCCGCAGAGCCAGTATTTCGTGGTCGGCCGCCTCGGTCGCGAGCAGGTCACCGACTACGCACGCCGCAAGGGCGTGGACCGTGCCCAGGCCGAACGCTGGCTGGCCTCGAACCTGGATTACGATCCGGAATGATCCGCCGACAGGGTTGGCCCGGTGCCAGCCCTGCCCGCGATTGCTCAGGAAGGCAGGGTCATGCCCGGTTTCACGGTTGCAGAAGCACCTGCTGCAGCGACGGCAACAACACGCGATTGCCGTATGCGCTGAGATGGTCGCCATCGAAGTACAGCGGCCTGCCCTCCCGCTGCGCCGGGCACTTGGCGGCATCGCACAGCACCGGCAATGGGTCCCACAGCACCGCACCGGGCAGGCCATCGACCACCTGCCGCAGGCTGCCCAGCATGGGGGCACGCAGGGTATCCATGGCCACGCGGGTGCTGTCCATGCCGTTGCGGCAGACCTCGTTGCGGGCATTGAAGCGGTCCGAGCAGCGATAGGGTGGCGCCGGCAGGACTGGCTTGGGTGCTTCCAGCACGATCCGCACACCGCGCTCGGCCAACGGCGTCCACTGCGTGATCGACTCAGCCACTTCCGCCTCGCGT
The DNA here is from genome assembly GCF_004348785.1 of Stenotrophomonas sp. TEPEL. Taxonomy (NCBI): domain Bacteria; kingdom Pseudomonadati; phylum Pseudomonadota; class Gammaproteobacteria; order Lysobacterales; family Lysobacteraceae; genus Stenotrophomonas; species Stenotrophomonas sp. TEPEL. The sequence continues at coordinate 1,536,504 of NZ_QQXJ01000001.1, read as the reverse complement.
CCGGCGGCGGCTTCCGGCGTCAGTTCACCGGCCAGCTGCGCCTGCGCATCGAACAATACAAACTGGTCGGACAGGCGCGGGATCCGCAATGACACCAGCACCACCACATCACCGGGCTGCGCCCGCTGCGTGATGTCGGCCAGCACGGCCGCATCGAACGCAGCACAGCCAGCGCCGGCGCCTCGCCACTTCTGCAGGCTGATCTGCGGGCAACCGCCACGTCCATACAGCGATACCTGCGTCCCGGTATCCAGGGCCAGGCGCTGCAGCAGTTCGATATAGGCCATGGCGTGTGAATCACCGGCAACGAATACCTGCGCCGGCGCGCCTGCGACCACCGGACGGCTGCATTGGCCGCGGGCGAAGGTGCGTGCACTGCCTCCTTCGAAACGGCGCTTGCCGACGTCCAGCTCGCAGTCCGGGTAGTCGCGGGCCACGCTCTTGCCATTGGGGTACCAATCGGCCGGATGTCGACTCACCGTACTCAACGACAGCAGCGGCGCCTGCGCGTACAGCAGCATCTGCATGCCCCCTGCCAGCAGCAGCACCACCCCACCGGTGACTACCCAGCGTGCGGACGTCAGGTGTTGCGCGAGTGGTCCACGGAAGGGGCGTTCCACCCAGCGCCAGGACAGCCAGGACAACACCACCACCAGTCCGACGGCGGCAGCCATCTGCGCAGGCGTCTGCAAGCCGACGGTCCAGCGCATCAGCACGAACACCGGCCAATGCCACAGGTACAGCGAATAGGAAAGCAGGCCGATGCGGCGCATCGGCGAACTGGCCAGAAGACGGCCGATCCACGCCTGCGGGTGATGATGGAGGGACCACAGCAGGCCGGCGGTGGCGAAAGCCGGCAGCAGACCGTCGGGCCACGGCGAGTGCCCCGCGCGCGCGGACCACAGGGCCCAACCCAGCAGCGCCAGCGACAACATGGCCAGCAGCGAGAACAATGGCGCACTGCGTTTTGCGGGCAGCCCGGTCAACGCAATGTACGGCTCGCGCACATGAAGCAGTTGGAAAAGCAGCACGCCCACGCCCAGCTGCCACAGACGGGTACTGGTGGCATAGAACGCCCACGGCGGCGGCGCCTCGCGCGTGCCCAGCGCGGCGGCATGCGAGAGCGACGCCACGCTGACCAGCGCGAACAGGCCCAGGCTGATCCAGCGCCCGTGCCGGCCGCGCGCCCAAGCCAGGAACAGCAGCGGGAACAACAGGTAGAACTGCTCTTCGACGCCCAGCGACCAGGTATGGGTATACGGATTGAACTCGGCCCTGGGCGCGAAATAGTCGTTGCCGATGGCCGCCAGCACCCAGTTGCTGAAACCGAAGAAGGCCATCAATCCGGTCTTGTCGCTGGCCTCGCTCAGCCAGGATTCGGGGATGAACAGAACGCTTGCCACGGCAGTCGCCAGCAGGCAGGTCAGCAGTGCCGGTGCGATGCGGCGGATGCGGCGCGCATAGAAGCGCAGCATCGACTGCCCCAGCGAAAGCGCCGGCAACCGATGTACAGAGGCACTGACCACGAAACCGGAGATGACGAAGAACACGTCAACGCCGGTGAACCCGCCCGGCAGCCAGGCCGGGTCCAGGTGGAACACGATGACGGCCAGCACGGCAATCGCACGCAGGCCGTCGATGTGCGGCACGTAGCCGCGGCTTGGATCAACGGTCATCCCTTCCCTCGCGGCCGCGATGACACTGGGCCCGCCGCAGCCATCCTGTGCTTACCAGACCAGGTCGTCGGGCACCTGGTATTGCGGGTCGGCGTAGGGATCGTCCTCGGCCGGTGCATTCGGGTCGACCTTCAACGCCACCGAAGCGGCGAACACCGCTTCAGACTGGGCCAGGACTTCAGCCGTCACCAGCAGGTAGCGCCCGTTGAGCTGGACCACGCCCAGTTCACCGGCATTGAGTGCCTTGAGCTGCTCGGCGGTGACGTAGATGCGCTTGATCTTGCCGCCGTACGGGAAGTGGCGCGCGATATCGGCCGCTTCAGCATTCAGGCTCTTGTCCTTCAACAGTTCTTCCAGCTTCACCTTGGCCTCGCGGCGCTGGCGGGCTTCTTCCTGCTTCAGGCGCTCGGTCTCGATGCGCTCTTCCTTCTCCCGCTGCGCACGGATCGCGTAAGCCTTGGCCAGATCCATTTCCTCGGCGGTACGCGGCTTGCGCGGCCCCTGCCCGTGGCCCTGGCCACGCTGCTGGCCAGGCTTGCCCGGGCCGCCATTGCCATGCGCCCGCCGCTCGCCGGGTTTGTGTTCGCCCTTGCCAGCGTGCTGCGGCTTTCCATTGCCAGCACCACCCTTGCCCTGCGGGCGGCCATCACGGCGGGGGGCATCATTCTTGCGCTCGGGCTTGGGCGCGGGCTTGAAGCCCAGGCCCATCAGCTGGTCGCGGAGGGTATCGCTCATAGGGTATGGATCAATAGTGCGGCGGCGGCGGTTCGCTCGCCGGATCAGAAGAATTCAATGCATTGCGGACCTTGCCCAGGTCTTCCAGCAGCACGCGCAGGATGCCGGCATTGCGGCTGCCTTCCATGCGCGCGTCTGCAAGTGCATCGCTCAGTTCGGCCAGCGCGTGTTCCTGGAAGGACACGCGCATCTCCAGCTCGACCAGGCGCGCTTCCAGCGCCTGCTCGCGTTCGGTCGGTACTTCAGACATGCAGCGAACGTCCCCGGCCAATGCCGTAATACGCGAGGCCGGCGGCCTCGACTTCAGCCGGCTCGTACAGATTGCGGCCGTCGAACACCACCGCATCCTTCAGCCGCTCGCGCAGCATCTGGAAATCGGGGCTGCGGAACTGCTTCCACTCGGTCACCACGACCAGTGCATCGGCGCCCTCCAGCGCATCGTCGGCGCTGTCACAGAACACCAGGTCATCGCGCTCGCCGAAGATCCGCTGCGATTCATGCATGGCCTCCGGATCGTAGGCGCGCACTGTCGCACCGCCTTCCCACAACTGGGCCAGCAGGCGGCGGCTGGAGGCCTCGCGCATGTCATCGGTGTTCGGCTTGAACGCCAGGCCCCACACGGCGAACGTCCTGCCGCGCACGCCTTCGTCTTCGCCCTTGTCGTAGTGGCGCTGGATCAGGGCGAACAGGTGCCCCTTCTGCGATTCATTGACCGCCTCCACCGCATTCAGCAGCTTCGGCTCCAGGCCGGCCTGCTGCGCGGTGCGCGCCAGTGCCTGCACATCCTTGGGGAAACACGAACCGCCGTAACCGGCACCCGGATAGATGAAGTGCCAGCCGATACGCGGATCCGAACCGATGCCCTGGCGGACCTGCTCGACGTCGGCGCCCACGCGCTCGGCGATGTTGGCGATTTCATTCATGAACGAAATCTTGGTTGCCAGCATCGCGTTGGCGGCGTACTTGGTCAGCTCGGCCGAACGCACGTCCATCTCCACTACGCGATCGTGGTTGCGGTTGAACGGTGCGTACAGACGACGCATCACGGCGACCGACTCGGCGCTGGTCGCACCGATGATGATGCGGTCAGGCCGCATGCAGTCGGCAACGGCGTCGCCTTCCTTCAGGAATTCGGGGTTGGACACCACATCGAAGGCGATATCCGCCCCACGCGCCGCCAGCTCCTCGGCAATGGCCGCACGCACTTTGTCGGCGGTGCCTACCGGCACCGTCGACTTGTTGACCACCACGGTCGGCACCGACATGTGCCGACCGATGGTGCGGGCCACGGCCAGCACGTACTGCAGGTCGGCGCTGCCATCCTCGTCCGGCGGCGTGCCCACGGCGATGAACACCACCTGGCCGTGGCCGATGGCGGTCGCCGCGTCGGTGGTGAACACCAACCGCGACGCGGCGTGGTTGGCCTTCACCATCGGCTCCAGGCCGGGCTCGTAGATCGGGATGATGCCCCGGTTGAGGCCATCCACCTTGGCCTGGTCGATATCGACGCAGACCACCTGGTGGCCGACGTCGGCCAGGCAGGTGCCGGTCACCAGACCTACGTAGCCGGTACCAAAAATCGCAACGCGCATATCCGTGCTGACTCCGTGGTGGCTTACGGCAGAACGCCCAGCAACTCGACGTCGAAGGTCAGGGTGGCATTCGGACCGATCGGACCACCCGGGGTGCCGTTCTCGCCGTATGCCAGTTCACCCGGGATCCAGAAGCGGTACTTCGAGCCGACCGGCATCAGGGCCACGCCCTCGGTCCAGCCCTTGATCACCTGGTCCAGGCCGAATTCGGCCGGGCCACGGCCCGCGGAACTGTCGAACACCGTGCCGTTGAGCAGCTTGCCTTCGTAGTTCACGCGCACCTTGCTGGAGGGCAGCGGACGCTCGCCACTGCCCGGCCGGATCACCTGGTACTGCAGGCCCGACGGGGTGGTCACCACGCCCGGCTGGGTCTTGTTCTTGGCCAGGAATGCGTTGCCTTCCTGACGGTTGGTCTGCGCTGCCTGTGCGGCCTTGGCCTGCATCTCGGCCTGCTTGGCACCCATGAACGACTGGATGGTGGCAGTGGCATCGGCTTCGGTCATCTTCGGCTGGCCCTTGCTCAGGCCAGTGTTGATCGCGTCAAACAGCGAGGCGGTATCGATATCGTCCTTCAGCTGTGCCAGCGACGGACCCACCGAATAAGCACCGATCATCTGCGCGACCTTGACCCGATCGACCTTCGCCGGCTGCGAGCCCGGCGCGACGCCCGGCACCTGCTGGCCGCTGCGGGCCATCACCACCTGGCGCAGGGCGGCATCGGTCGCCTTGGCCTGTTCCTGGGTGATCTGCGGCTGCAGGCCTTCGAAGGAACGCTCCACGGCAGTGCGCAGCGCGGCTGCATCGATTTCATCGGCGATCGGCGCGAACGACTTGGCCACGTCCAGACCAATGGCGTAGCCGAGCTTCTGCTTGGGGGAATTCAAGGGTGCGGTCTCCTTGGCGGCCGAGGGAGCGGCCGGTTGTTGCGACAGGGCGACACCGGAGGTGCCCATCGCCAGAATCAGAACCGACGCCGCGGCGCCGCGCATTCCCATTTTCATTCGCTGCATTCCTGGAAGTGACTGGACGCCGACGTCGGCGCGAAAACACGTATTGTCGCACGCATGCCGTCGATGTCGAGGCATCCGTGCCGGCATTCAATGTGCGGCCGGTGCCGCCAGCGCCTTGTCGATGGCCGCTTTCAGCTGCGGATCATCCGGGGTGACCTTGCTGGCGAACTGGGCAATGACCGTGCCATCGCGTCCGACCAGATACTTGTGGAAATTCCACGCCGGCGCCACGCCGGTGGCGGCAGTCAAGCGCTGATACAGCGGCGTGGCCTGCGCGCCGGTCACGTGCACCTTTTCGAACATCGGGAACTTCACACCATAGGTAAGCGTGCAGAAATCCTGGATCTGCTTTTCATCACCCGGCTCCTGCCCCTTGAAATCGTTGGACGGGAAGCCGAGCACGGCAAACCCCTTGCCGGCGTACTGCTTCTGCAGCGCTTCCAGACCCTCGTACTGCGGGGTATAGCCGCACTTGCTTGCCGTATTGACCACCAGCAGCACCTGCCCGTGGTAACGCTGCTGCAGGTTGACCTGCTGCTTGCCCGCCAGCGGCCGGTACGACAGATCCAGCAGATCTGCGGCCGACGCGGCGGCCGACGTGGCCAGGCCTGCGGCCAGCAGGGTCAACAGGGACAGGCCGCGAACGCGGCGCGAAGAGGCAGTCGACAAAGGCATTGGGAGACGGTCCGCGGTAGCCATTCCAGGGGTCCGGCCGTGACCGGCCGGGAATCGGCCGAACTATAGCACTGGGGTCTGCACGCCCCTGGAGCGCATGCGCTTTCGCGCTTTGCACGGCATGGCGGAAGCACCCGGCCGCGCGTCCAAGCCCACTGGTGATGACATAGCATGGACATGACTGAATGGAAGGCCGACGGAAAACGCGCTTCCGCAGTTTCATTTTTCAATGCATATCAAACGGTTGAACGAATATTACGGCGCCATAACTACCCCTGCCATCAGTTGGGTGTGGGCAGGACTTGCACACAGGCGTGCCGGTGTTATAGTTGCATACAACACCAGTCACCTGAGACAGGGGGAACCATGAACAGCCGGATGCGTCGCAGCCTTGCCGCCCCTGCGGTCACCGCGGTATCAACCGTGTTCGTGCTGGTCTGGCTGGCCATGCCGGCACCGCCTGCCGCCTCCTCCCCCGCCCTCTCCGAAGACAGTACGCAGGACGCAGCAGCACCCACGGCAGGGAATGCCGCTCCCTCTCCCTCCCCCCCGCGTCGGCTGCACAGCTCCCTGTCCATGCCGTATTTCTCGTTCGCACAGCCGCTGACCCCACGGAGCTGAATATGAGCGACATCCAGTGGAGCGACGGCGCTCCCATCTACCGCCAGCTGAAGGAACGCGTGATCGCCATGATGCTTGACGGAATCCTCAAGCCGGGCGATGCCCTCCCTTCGGTGCGCCAGGTGGCCGCCGATTACCAGCTCAACCCCATTACCGTTTCGCGCGCCTACCAGGAGCTGGCCGATGAAGGCCTGGTCGAGAAGCGCCGCGGGCTGGGCATGTTCATGACCGAACAGGCGGCCACGCAGCTGCGCAGCAGCGAGCGCGAACGCTTCCTCAACGATGAATGGCCGGCCGTACTGGAACGCATCCAGCGACTGGGCCTGAGTCTCGACGAATTGTTGCCCCAGGGGAAATTCTGATGAATGCCAGTCCCACTACCGCTGTGCCAAGCGACGCTGTCATTACCGCCCGTAGCCTTCGCAAGGCCTACAAGAACACGCTCGCGCTCGACAACGCCAGCTTCTCCATTCCGGCAGGCCGCATCATCGGCCTGATCGGCCCCAATGGTGCCGGCAAGACCACCGCGCTGAAGGCGGTGCTCGGCCTGACCTCGGTGGAAGGCGAGCTGAGCGTGCTCGGCCGCGACCCGCGCGTGCACCGCGACGATCTGATGAACGACATCTGCTTCATCGCCGATGTCGCCGTGCTGCCGCGCTGGCTGAAGGTGCGTGAGGCGATCGACTTCGTCGCCGGCGTGCACCCCCGCTTCGATCGCGCCCGTTGCGAACGCTTCCTGGCCAACACCAAGCTGCAGCCGAAGCAGCGCGTGCGCGAACTGTCCAAGGGCATGATCGTGCAGCTGCACCTGGCCCTGGTGATGGCCATCGATGCCAAGGTGCTGGTGCTGGACGAACCCACGCTCGGCCTGGACATCCTGTACCGCAAGGAGTTCTACCAGCGCCTGCTGGAAGACTACTTCGACGAGCAGAAGACGATCATCGTCACCACCCACCAGGTGGAAGAGATCGAGCACATCCTCACCGACGTGATGTTCATCCGCGACGGCCGCATCGTCCTCAATGCGGAAATGGACGAAGTTGGCGACCGCTATACCGAACTGCTGGTCAGTGCCGACCAGCTTGAAACCGCCCGCGCACTGAAGCCCATCGACGAGCGCAGCCAGGCCTTTGGCAAGACCGTCCTGCTGTTCGACGGGGTGCCACGCAGCCAGCTGGCCAGCCTGGGTGAAACCCGCAACGCCGGCCTTGCCGATCTGTTCGTCGCTGTCATGAAGGGGACCTACGCATGAATGCCGTCAACCATCCTGTCAGTCCCGCAGGCACCCTGCGCTGGCTGCTCAAGCGCGAATACTGGGAAAACCGCGGTGGTTTCCTGTACGCCCCGGTGATCGCCGGCATCGTCTCGCTGCTGATGAGCGGCATCGGCATCGGCCTGGGCCTGTTCGCCCTGCACCGTGCCGCCCGCGACGGCGGCCTGCACATTGATGGCGAGGACGTGAACATCAACGGCCTTGATCTTGGCCTGCTGACCCGCCAGATCAGCGCCAACGACATGGCTGACCTCGGCAACGGCCTGGACCTGACTCTCATCCTCAGCTCGACCTGGCCTTTCCTGGTACTGGCTTTCGTGGTGTTCTTCTACTGCCTGGGTGCGCTGTACGATGATCGCCGCGACCGCAGCATCCTGTTCTGGAAGTCGCTGCCGCTGTCCGATACCCAGACCGTGCTGTCCAAGGCGCTGAGCGCACTGATCGTGGCCCCGTTGGTAGCGACGCTGGCTGCCATCGTCACCATGTACGGGTTCCTGCTGATCATCAGCCTGGTCGCGTTGACCCATGGCGGCAGTCCTACCACCCTGATCTGGGGGCCGGCCAGCCCGCTGACCCTGGCCGCCGGCCTGCTCGCCGCCATCCCTGTTTACGCCTTGTGGGCGCTGCCCACCGCCGGCTGGCTGCTGCTCTGCTCGGCCTGGGCAAAGAGCAAGCCGTTCCTGTGGGCGGTGATGCTGCCGCTGTTCGCCGGCATCATCGTCAGCACCACCAAGCTGATGCACCTGTTCGACCTGACCACCGGCTGGTTCTGGCAGCACATCGTCGGCCGCCTGCTGCTGGGCACCGTTCCAGGCGTCGACCTGCTGTACCGCCTGGGCGCCAGCAACGAACACAAAAGCCTGGATTCGATCGTTTCGTTGATGAACCCTGCCCAGCAGCTGAAGTCGCTGGCGATGCCCGACCTGTGGATCGGCGCGGCCTTCGGCGTGGCCTTCATCTTCATCGCCATCCGCCTGCGCAAGCGCGCTGGCGAAATCTGATCGCCAACCTGGAGGCACCATCCATGCGTTCCTTGATTGCCTGTACTGCACTGTTGCTGTTGCCGCTGTCGGCGCTGGCCGCCGATGGACCGAACTGCAAGTTCTCCGCGCCGCGCGCGTTGAAGATCGACGCGGCCGGTGCCAAAGCGGTGGTGTTCGAGATCAACCAGCATGACCTGAAGGTGGTCGCCAGCGCGGGGGGCGGCCAGCTCGAAGGCCGCGCGTGCGCGTCCAGCAAGGACTGGCTGGACCAGCTGGTGCTGGACCAGCGCCGCGTGGGCGACAAGCTGGTGGTGAGCCTGCGCCGCGACAGCCGCGACGCGCTGTCGATGGGTAACAGCTACGCCTGGCTGGACATCCGTGGCAGCGTGCCGGACAACCTGCCGCTGCAGTTCAAGATCGGCTCGGGCGATGGCAGCATCGAGAACGCGCAGTCGTTGAGCATGGACGTGGGCTCCGGCGATGGCATCGCCCGCGGCACCCGTGGCAGCGTGCATGCCGCAGTGGGCTCGGGCGACCTGGACGTCGATGGAGCCGCGTCGTTCAACCTGCTCTCGCTGGGTTCGGGCGACGTCAACGCCCGCAACATCGGCGGTGATGCCAGCGTCGGCACGGTCGGTTCCGGTGACCTGAAGGTGTCCGACGTGCGTGGCAACGCGCGGCTGGATACCGTCGGTTCGGGCGACATCGGCTTCAAGCAGGTGCAGGGCAACGTCGAGGTCGGCGTGGTCGGCTCCGGCAACGTCGATATCGAGCAGGTCGGCGGCAATGTCCGCGTGCGCAGCCACGGCTCGGGCGACATCGATGTCGACGGCGTGCGCGGCAACCTCACCGTCGAGCACAGCGGCAGCGGCGATGTCCAGCATCGCAACGTGTCCGGCACCATCACCCTGCCGCGCGGCAAGTAACGTCCAACCATCCGATCCGAGGGGAATGCCATGAGTCTGCTGCGCCTGCTGCCTGCTGCCCTGCTGTGCCTGCCGCTGATCGCCTGTGGCGACACGTCCAGCCCCGACAAGACCACCGGCAAAGCGGTGGCCGAGACCGCAGGCGGCGTCGGCCAGACCGTCAAGGAGGCGATGGATGACGCCCGCAGGGAAATTGCCGAAGGCGGCATCAAGATCTCGGCCGACAACCAGCCACGCGCGGAGATCACCCCGCAGGGACAGCTGCTGATCGGTGGCAAGCCGGTGGCGCTGGACGATGGCCAGCGTCGCCAGTTGCTTGATTACCGCGGCCACGTGGTGGCGGTGGCGATGGACGGCATGGATGTCGGCCTGGCAGGTGCCAAGCTCGGCGCCAACGCTGCCGGTGAAGCGCTGAAGGGCATCTTCAGCGGTGACAGCGAAGGCATCGAGAAACGGATCAACGCCGAGGCCGCCAAGATCGAAGCGCAGGCCAAGCGCATCTGCGACCGCATGCCGGCCATGCTGGCCAGCCAGCAGGCCCTGGCTGCCTCGCTGCCGGCGTTCAAGCCCTATGCCACGATGGACCAGAGCGATGTGGACGACTGCGGCAAGGACACCGTCGTCAACCGCTGACCCCTGTGACAGATCAGCGCACCCGGCCGGCCGCGCACCTGCGTTGCCGGCCGCTGCGCCCCGGCGGGCTTACAATGGCAGCCCCGGATGCACTTCATCGAACCGCCATGAAAAAGCTGTTTCTGCTGCTGGCCGCCCTGCTCTGCCTGGGCCTGGTCGGCTGTGACCAGGACTACCGCAACCACCGCGCCGAGCGTGGCAAACCCAAGATTTCCGTCAGCGAGAGCATCGTGACCGTTCGCCGCCAGCCGGCACCGAACATCATCATCCTGCCCGACGGGCAGATGAAGATCGATGAGATCCTGATCCCGCTCAACGCCGAACAGAAGCAGATGCTGCAGACGATGTTCGGCAAGCTGCAGGTGCTGCGTCAGAACACGCTGGTGGCCGCACCGGCCGACCCCGACATGCAGCCGGTGAAGATCGTGCCGCCGGAGGGCATGCAGGTGATTCCGCCGGACCTGGTGCAGACCATTCCCGAGTTCAAGGATTACACCGAGACCTTCGGCAACATCGTCGCCGACCGTCGCTGAAACGAACAACGCCGCCCTCCCGGGCGGCGTTCTTCTTTCTCGCCTGTAGTGGCTGCGGACCTCGGCCCGCACACCGCTCGATCAGCCGCCGGCACCACCGCCACCGGCCTGGATGCCACCGGCCGTCAACGCGGCCGGATCCAGCAGGCGGCGCAGCTCGGCTTCGGCCAGGCCACTGTCTTCCAGCGCCACGTCCAGCACCGGGCGCTGCTCCTTGTAGGCGCGCTTGGCAATCGCTGCGGCCTTCTCGTAACCGATGATCGGGTTCAGCGCGGTCACCAGGATCGGATTGCGCGCCAGCGCCTCGGCCACACGGTCCTCGCGCACCTTCAGGCCGGCAATGGCGCTGTCGGCCAGCAGGGTCGACACATTGGCCAGCAGGCCGATGCCATCAAGCAGGTTCACCGCGATCAGCGGCAACGTCACGTTGAGCTGGAAATTGCCGGTCTGGCCGGCCACGGTGATCGCCGTGTGGTGGCCGATCACCTGCGCGCAGGCCATCACCGTCGCCTCAGGAATCACCGGATTGACCTTGCCCGGCATGATCGAGGACCCCGGCTGCAGTGCCGGCAGTTCGATCTCGCCCAGGCCCGCCAGCGGGCCGGCGTTCATCCAGCGCAGGTCGTTGGCGATCTTGATCAGGGCTACCGCCAGCGCATTGAGCTGGCCCGACAGTTCCACCGCGTCGTCCTGCGCGGCCAGGCCTTCGAACTTGTTCTCGGCGCTGTCGAACTTGAAGCCGGTCTGCTGCTTCAGCGCCTTGGCAACCTGTGCACCAAAGCGCGGGTCGGCATTGATGCCGGTGCCGATGGCGGTACCGCCCAGCGGCAGGCGGCGCACGCGCTTGAGGCTGTCTTCGATGCGCTCCTGGGCCGAGGCCAGCTGCGCCGACCATGCACCGAATTCCTGTTCGAAGGTCAGCGGCATCGCATCCATCAGATGGGTGCGGCCGGTCTTGACCACCTTGCGCAGGCTGCGGCCCTTCTTGTCCAGCGTCCTGCGCAGGTGCACCAGCGCCGGCAGCAGCTGCTCATGGGTGGCCAGCACGGCCGACACGCGCAGCGCCGTTGGAATCACGTCGTTGGAGCTCTGCCCCTGGTTGACGTGATCGTTCGGGTGCACCGTGGTCTTGCCGGCCTTGCCGGCGCGATTGGCCAAGGTGGCGATGACCTCGTTGGCATTCATGTTCGAGGACGTACCCGAGCCGGTCTGGTAGATGTCGATCGGGAACTGCGCGTCCCACGTGCCGTCCGCCACTTCAGCCGCGGCAGACTGGATGGCCTTGGCCACGGTCTTCGGCAGATGGCCCAGCTCGGCATTGACGCCGGCGGCAGCGCCCTTGACCAGGCCCAGCGCACGGATGAAGCCGCGCGGCATGCGCTGGCCCGACACCGGGAAATTCTGTACAGCGCGCTGGGTCTGCGCGCCCCACAGGGCGTCGGCAGGCACCTGCAGCTCGCCCATGCTGTCGTGCTCGATCCGGAATCCCTTGGGGGCACTCTTGCTTGCAGCTTTGCTCATTGCATCAACTCCGCACTACTTCAGTTGGGGAAAGGAAAGCGGCGGCTGGCAGGGTGTCGCTTCCCGGGCTGGCGGCTGCGACAACGATACTCCCTTGTCCGCAGCGTGGGATGGCGAGGACGGGCCAGATCGTTTCATCCGCAGGGCCGATTGAACGGGCAGCGCGTTGAACGGGTAGCGCCGGGCCGCGCCCGGTGAGCGCCCAGCGCGGCCGCCATCCGCCGGGCAGGGCCCGGCGCTACCGAGCATGCGAAGGCCACGCGTCGTAGAATATCGGCCCCGCCGCTCGTCCCAGCCCCGCCGACATGTCCGAATCCGCCCTGCTCGCCCTGTCCCCGCTCGATGGCCGCTATGCCGGCAAGGTCGACGCCCTGCGCCCGATCTTCTCCGAGTACGGCCTGATCAAGGCCCGCGTCACGGTCGAAGTGGAGTGGCTGCTGGCCCTGGCCGCCGAGCCGGGCATCGTCGAGCTGGCCGCGTTCTCCGACGCTGCCATCGTCCGCCTGCGTGCACTGGCCAACGGCTTCAGCCCGGCCCAGGCGGCGCGCGTGAAGGAGATCGAGCGCACCACCAACCATGACGTCAAGGCGGTGGAGTACTTCATCAAGGAACAGCTGAAGGACGATGCCGAACTGGCGCCGGCGCTGGAGTTCGTGCATTTCGCCTGCACCAGCGAAGACATCAACAACCTCAGCTACGGCCTGATGCTGGAACAGGCCCGTCGCGAGGTGCTGCTGCCGACCCTGGACGGCATCGCCACTGCACTGCGCACGCTGGCCCATGCCCAAGCCGGCCAGCCGATGCTGTCGCGCACCCACGGCCAGACCGCCTCGCCGACCACGCTGGGCAAGGAGCTGGCCAACGTGGTCGCCCGCCTGGAGCGCCAGCGCCGGCAGATCGCCGCGGTTGAACTGACCGGCAAGATCAACGGCGCCGTCGGCAACTACAATGCGCACATCGCCAGCTACCCGGATGTGGACTGGCCGGCCTTCGCCGAGCGCTTCGTGACCGGGCTGGGCCTGGTGTTCAACCCGTACACCACCCAGATCGAGCCGCACGACAACATCGCCGAGATCGGTGATGCCGCCCGCCGCGCCAACATCATCCTGATCGACCTGGCCCGCGACATCTGGGGCTACGTCTCGCTGGGCTATTTCAAGCAGCGCCTGAAGGAAGGCGAAGTCGGTTCGTCGACGATGCCGCACAAGGTCAACCCGATCGATTTCGAGAACGCCGAAGGCAACTTCGGCATCGCCAACGCGCTGTTCGAGCATTTCAGCGCGAAGCTGCCGATCAGCCGCTGGCAGCGTGACCTGACCGATTCCACCGTGCTGCGCGCGCTGGGCACCGCGTTCGGCCACAGCCAGGTGGCGCTGGATTCGCTGGCCAAGGGCCTGGGCAAGCTGGAAGTGAACCCGCAGCGCCTGGACGCCGATCTGGATGCGGCGTGGGAAGTGCTGGCCGAGGCGGTGCAGACGGTGATGCGCCGCCATGGGCTGCCGAACCCGTACGAGCAGCTGAAGGCGCTCACCCGTGGCCAGGGCATCACGGCCGAGTCGATGCGCACCTTCGTGCAGGGGCTGGAGCTGCCGGCCGATGCCAAGCAGCGCCTGCTGGAGATGACCCCGGGCAGCTACACCGGCCTGGCCGAGTCGCTGGCGAAGAAGATTTAAGGGTTTTCCTTGCGGCGGCGGCCGCGGGCGCTGCCTGCGGCAGGCTTGTACTGCCACGGCAACAGCAACAGCAACGTCAAAAGCGGCTCTGGGTTTTTGCCGTGCTTGGCGGGGCGGGTTGGGTTCGCGGGACACGCCGTAAACCCGTCCCTGGGGGCTCGATGGCGCCATCCATGGCGC
>NZ_QQXJ01000001.1:1441659-1522373 GCF_004348785.1 Stenotrophomonas sp. TEPEL | reverse complement strand
CAGGGGACGCTGCAAGTACGTCCCTGTAAGCTCGATGGGGCCATCCATGGCGCCAACGCCCCTGCATGGCCCACCCGCCCGGCCAAGCGCGGCTTTTGCTTGTGAGCCTGACCGCCACGAGGGGCTCCGCCGTTGGCCGGACACCCCGCGACAAACCAGCACACGTGCGCAATCCCATCGAACGTCGGACAATGGAGCCCTTGGCGGCCCGCCACGCCGCCCCTCCCGCTTTCCGCTGCAAGGAACTCCCCATGGCCGCCCGCAAGTCCTCCTCTCCCCTGATCGAAGTCACCGCCCGCCGCGGCCAGCCGCTGGGCATGGCACCGGCCACCTTCCTGCGTGACTTCTGGCAGAAACGCCCGCTGCTGATCCGCAATGCCTTCCCGGATTTCCAGACCCCGGTACAGCCGGAAGACCTGGCCGGCCTGGCCTGCGAAGAGGGCGTGCTGGCCCGCCTGATCGAGCACGACAAGGCCCAGGACAGCTGGCGCGTGCGCAGCGGCCCGTTCCAGGAAGACATCTTCCCCGCCCTGCCCGACCACGACTGGACCCTGCTGGTGCAGGACGTGGACAAATGGGACAAGGACGTGCGCGCCCTGATCGAACACTTCAGCTTCCTGCCGCGCTGGCGCATGGACGATGTGATGATCAGCTTCGCCGCTACCGGTGGTTCGGTCGGTGCCCATGTCGACCAGTACGACGTGTTCCTGCTGCAGGCCCACGGCCACCGCCGCTGGCAGATCGATGCCAGTGAATCGATCAAGGGCAAGCGCCCGCCGCTGGGCTTCCGCCCCGACGTGGAACTGAAGCTGCTGGAAGTGTTCAAGCCGACCCACGACTGGGTGCTGGCACCGGGCGACATGCTGTACCTGCCGCCGAACGTGCCGCATCACGGCGTTGCCGAAGACCCGTGCCTGACGTTCTCGTTCGGCATGCGCGCACCGTCTTCGGCCGAGCTGATCAGTGACTACCTGGACACGTTGATCGCCGACGCCGACGAGAACATCCGCTACCAGGACGCCGACCTGAAGGCACCGGCCGACCCGAACGAGATCGACACCGTGGCGATGGCGCGGGTGATCACCGCGCTCAACGCCATCCGCATGAACGATCCGGACAAGCTGGGTGACTGGTTCGGCCGCTTCATCACCACCTACCGCGCCGCCGGCGAGGTGATGGCCCATCAGCCCGCGCCGCCGCAGGAAGAAGTGCTGGAGGCCCTGCAGTCGGGCCTGCTGCTGCAGCGCCACCCGTGGGCGCGCCTGGCCTGGCGCCGGGCCAAGCGCGGTGCCAGCCTGTATGTCAGCGGCCAGGACTTCGCCCTGCCGGTCAAGGACGCGCAGCGCCTGGCAGGTGCCGAGCAGCTCGACGCGGCCGCCTACCGCAGTCTGTCCGACAAGGGCCGTGCGGTGGTCCAGCAGTTGCTGGTCGGCGGCGTGTTCCAGCTGATCGATCCGAACGAGGTGTACGCCGACGAGGAGGAAGCGGTGCTGGGTGAAGTGATCGAGGGCCAGGAGCAGGTCGAGGTGATCGAGGCTGACTCGATGTCCGATGACGTCCATCTGGTGACCGTGCACGACGACGGTATTGAAGTGATCGTCAACTTCGATGACCACGATGAAGACGACAGCGACGCCGGCCGCGGCTGAGCCATGAGCCCGCTGCGGGTCCAGCAGGTCATTCACGCCGAGGCCCACGTCGCCATCCACGACGTGCGCCAGCGGGTGTTCGTGCAGGAACAGGGCATCGACGCCGCCCTGGAGCGCGATGCCCTGGACCCGGTCTGTGCCCACGTGCTGGCGCTGGATGCCGACGGGCA
Organism: Stenotrophomonas sp. TEPEL; assembly: GCF_004348785.1. Classification (NCBI taxonomy): domain Bacteria; kingdom Pseudomonadati; phylum Pseudomonadota; class Gammaproteobacteria; order Lysobacterales; family Lysobacteraceae; genus Stenotrophomonas; species Stenotrophomonas sp. TEPEL. The sequence continues at coordinate 1,520,554 of NZ_QQXJ01000001.1, read as the reverse complement.
TCCGGTCGGCACCGGGCGGCTGGCACCGGATGGCCGCATCGGCCGCATGGCGGTGCTGGCGGCGTATCGCGGCCACGGCATTGGCGAGGCCCTGCTTGAGGCACTGGTGCAGGCCGGGCGCCAGCTCGGCCTGGCCGAGCTGCACCTGCATGCGCAGCTGCCGGCACGCGACTTCTACGCCCGCCAGGGCTTCCTTCCGGAAGGCCCCGAATTCGAAGAAGCCGGCATTGGCCACCAGCAGATGCGGCGCCGCCTGCAGGCCGTTTCCGCCATCGACAGCCGCGCTGAAGCGGTGGCGATCACCACGGCGATCATCCACCGCGCCCGCCGTCGATTGTGGCTGCACAGCCGGCAGCTGGACCCCGGCCTGCTGGATGCGCCGCCGGTACAGGCGGCCCTGCGCCGCTTCGTCACCGCCCGCCACGACAAGCAGCTGCGGGTGATCGTGCATGACGCCGCAGCCATCGCCAGCGCCGGTGCGCCGCTGCTGGCGCTGTTCCAGCGCCTGCCCAGTGTGATCCAGTTCCGCGAGGTCGCCGATCCGATCGATCGCGCCCTGGCCTCGGCCTGCCTGCTCAACGATGCAGGCGACTTCTACTTTCGTCTCATCGGCCATCGCCTCGACGGCGAATCGGCAATCGCGCTGCCGGCACGTTCGCAGCCGTTCGAGCAGCAATTGCAGCGTGTCTGGGACCGTTCGCGCGAATGCAGCGAACTGCGCGCACTCGGCATCTGACCGCGACCGGTGCGCTCAACCTGTCTGGGACCGACACCGGGGGACGCCCGATGGCCTCGTCGCTGCCCCTTCGTGTCCGGATGGGGGTACAATTTGGCCGTTTGAACGCGCCCGTGCATGGCTATTCATCTTCGTGCCGGGTCCTTCTGAAGCCATACCCCACAAAGCGAATCAGCACCCTCCATCGTGGACAATCAACTGAAGCAGTTTGCGCAATCTTCGCAACTCGCCGGCGGCAACGCCTCCTATGTCGAGGACCTGTACGAGCAGTACCTGGTCTCCCCGGATAGTGTCGATCCCAAATGGAAAATCTACTTCGACGGCTTCAAGGGCCGCGAAGCGGGCGACATTCCGCACTCGGCCGTCATTTCCCACATCGCGGACGCGGCCAAGGATGCGCTGAAAGCAGGCACCGGTACCGGTGCAGGCGATGAGCGCGAGCGCAATGTCGGTCGTCTGATCACCGCCTACCGTTCGCGTGGTCATCTGGATGCCCGCCTGGATCCGCTGGGCCTGGCCGCGCCGGTCAACACCCCGGACCTCGGCCTGCCCTTCCACAACCTGTCCGATGCTGACCTCAACAGCGAGTTCAGCACCGGCGGCGTGGGTGGCCAGCCGCGCATGAAGCTGCGTGACCTGCTGGCGCGCCTGAAGGCGACCTACACCGGTTCGATCGGTGCGGAGTTCATGCACATCTCCGAGGTCGAGCAGCGCCAGTGGATCTACAGGAAGCTGGAACTGGCCGGTGGCAACTACCAGCTGGACGCTGACACCCAGCGCCGCACGCTGGAGCGGCTGACCGCCGCCGAAGGCCTCGAGCGCTACCTGCACACCAAGTACGTCGGCCAGAAGCGGTTCTCGCTGGAAGGCGGCGACTCGCTGATCCCGATGATGGACACCATCATCCGCAGCGCCGGCAAGGATGGGGTCAAGGACGTGGTGATCGGCATGGCCCACCGCGGCCGCCTGAACGTGCTGGTCAACACCCTCGGCAAGAACCCGCGCAAGCTGTTCGACGAATTCGAAGGCAAGTTCGAGCACGACGAGCACGCTTCGGCCGGCGACGTGAAGTACCACATGGGCTTCTCCGCCGACGTGGCCACCGAGGGTGGCCCGGTGCATCTGGCCCTGGCGTTCAACCCGTCGCACCTGGAAATCGCCGACCCGGTGGTTGCCGGCTCGGTGCGTTCGCGCCAGGAACGCCGCAAGGACACCGCACGCAAGCAGGTGATGCCGATCCTGATCCACGGCGACGCGGCCTTCTCCGGCCAGGGCGTGGTCATGGAGCTGTTCCAGATGTCGCAGGCCCGCGGCTTCGCCGTTGGCGGCACCGTGCACATCGTGGTCAACAACCAGGTCGGCTTCACCACCTCCAATCCGCAGGACACGCGCTCCACGCGCTATGCCACCGACGTGGCGAAGATGATTGCCGCCCCGGTGCTGCACGTGAACGGCGATGATCCGGAAGCGGTGGTGTTCGCCGCGCAGCTGGCGTTCGAGTTCCGCCAGAAGTTCGCCAAGGACGTGGTCATCGACCTGATGTGCTACCGCCGTTGGGGCCACAACGAGGCCGACGAGCCGGCGATCACCCAGCCGCTGATGTACCAGGTGATCCGCAAGCACGCCACCACCCGCGAGATGTACGCCGAGCAGCTGGAAAAGGCAGGCGTGATCGCCGCCGGCGCCGGCAAGGCGATGGTCGATGCGTACCGCGAGAAGCTCGATGCCGGTGAAGTGACCACCGAGCTGGCCAAGGTCGAAAAGACCCCGCCGACCAGCCCGCTGTTCGTTGATTGGCCCAAGTTGCTGGAAGGCAAGCTGTCCGATCCGGTGTCGACGAAGGTCGACAAGGACAAGCTGGTCGCGCTGGCCAAGCTGATCAACACCGTGCCCGAAGAAGTGCAGCTGCACTCGCGCGTGGCCAAGGTGTACGACGACCGCCGCAAGATGGCTGCCGGCGAGATCCCGGGCGACTGGGGCTTTGCCGAGAACCTGGCCTACGCAACCCTGCTGGATGAAGGCAGTGCGCTGCGCCTGGTCGGCCAGGACGTCGGCCGCGGTACGTTCACCCACCGCCACGCGATCCTGCACGACCAGAAGACCGACAACTACTACCTGCCGCTGCGGCAGCTGGTGGATTCGCCGGAGAAGGCCACCGTCATCGATTCGCTGCTCAGCGAAGAAGCGGTGATGGCCTACGAGTATGGTTTCTCCACCACCGATCCGAACACCCTGTGCATCTGGGAAGGCCAGTTCGGCGACTTCGCCAACGGCGCCCAGGTGGTGATCGACCAGTTCATCGCTGCCGGCGAAGCAAAGTGGGGCCGCATTTCCGGCCTGACCCTGCTGCTGCCGCATGGCTATGAAGGCCAGGGCCCGGAACACAGCTCGGCGCGCCTGGAGCGCTTCCTGCAGCTGTGCGCACTGGAGAACATGCTGGTGGTGGTGCCGTCGACCCCGGCTCAGGCCTTCCACATGCTGCGTCGCCAGCAGCACCTGACCACCCGCAAGCCGCTGGTGGTGATGTCGCCCAAGTCGCTGCTGCGCCACAAGCTGGCCGTGTCGACCCTGGACGAGCTGGCCAATGGCGAGTTCCAGCACCTGATCGGCGATGCCAATGCAGATGCCAAGAAGGTCACGCGCGTGGTGCTGTGCTCGGGCAAGGTCTACTACGACCTGCTGGAAGACCAGACCAAGCGTGGCCAGGACGACGTGGCGATCATCCGCGTGGAGCAGCTGTACCCGTTCCCGCGTGCGCTGCTGGCTGCCGAACTGAAGAAGTACGGCAAGGCCACCGATGTGGTGTGGACGCAGGAAGAACCGCAGAACCAGGGCGCGTGGTACCAGATCCGCCACCACCTGCAGTTCTGCCTGGCCGATGGCCAGAGCCTGCATTACGCCGGTCGCGCACGTTCGGCTTCGCCGGCTGCCGGTCACATGGCTGACCACGTCCGCGAACAGCAGCAGCTGGTCGCCGATGCACTGGTCAACCCGTTCAACGACTCGTTCGCTGAATAACTCTCCCCTATTTAGAAGACAAACCAGGAAGCTCCCGCATGGCCACCGAAGTCAAAGCCCCGGTACTGCCCGAATCCGTCGCCGACGGCACCATCGCCACCTGGCACAAGAAGGTGGGCGACGCCGTCAAGCGCGACGAAAACCTGCTTGACCTGGAAACCGACAAGGTCGTCCTGGAAGTGCCGTCGCCGGTCGATGGCGTGATCAAGGAAATCAAGTTCAAGGAAGGCGACACCGTCACTTCCAGCCAGGTCGTGGCGATCATCGAAGAAGGCGCCGTGGCTGCTGCACCGGCCCCGGCTGCCGAAGAGAAGAAGGCTGAGGCCGCTCCGGCCGCTGCTGCTCCGGCCGCCGCCGCTGCCCCGGCCCCGGCTGCCAAGTCGGCTGCCGACGCGCTGCCGCCGGGCGCCCGCTTCACCGCCATCACCGAAGGCGTGAACCCGGCCGACGTCGACGGCACCGGCCGTCGTGGCGCCGTCACCAAGGAAGACATCGTCAACTTCGCCCGCAACGGCGGCGCCGGCAAGGCCGGTGGCGCACGTCCGGAAGAACGCGTGCCGATGACCCGCATCCGCAAGCGCATCGCCGAGCGCCTGATGGAGTCGAAGAACTCCACCGCCATGCTGACCACCTTCAACGAAGTCGACCTGTCCAAGGTGTCGGCGGCGCGCAAGGAACTGCAGGACGAGTTCGTCAAGGCACACGGCATCAAGCTTGGATTCATGAGCTTCTTCGTGAAGGCCGCCGCCAACGCGCTGCAGCGCTTCCCGCTGGTCAATGCCTCCATCGACGGCGACGACATCATCTACCACGGCTACTCGGACATCTCGATCGCCGTGTCGACCGAGAAGGGCCTGGTCACGCCGGTGCTGCGCAACGTCGAGCGCATGTCGTTCGCCGACATCGAAAAGACCATCGCCGACTACGCCAAGAAGGCCCGTGACGGCAAGCTGAGCCTGGAAGAACTGCAGGGCGGCACCTTCACCGTCACCAACGGCGGCACCTTCGGTTCGCTGCTGTCGACCCCGATCATCAACCCGCCGCAGAGCGCCATCCTCGGCATGCACGCCATCAAGGAGCGCCCGATCGCCCAGAACGGCCAGGTCGTGATCGCGCCGATGATGTACCTGGCGCTGTCCTACGATCACCGCATCATCGACGGCAAGGACTCGGTGCAGTTCCTGGTGGACATCAAGAACCAGCTGGAAAACCCGGGCCGCATGCTGTTCGGCCTGTAAGAGACCTCCCGCCCCTCCGCGCCTGCGCGGAGGGGTTCTGGTAATGCAACAAGGACTATTTCAATGGCTGAACAATTCGACGTCGTCGTCATCGGTGCCGGCCCGGCCGGTTACCACGCTGCCATCCGCGCGGCCCAGCTTGGCCTGAAGACCGCCTGCATCGACGCAGCGCTGGGCAAGGACGGCAAGCCGGCCCTGGGTGGCACCTGCCTGCGCGTGGGCTGCATCCCGTCCAAGGCGCTGCTGGATTCCTCGCGCCAGTTCTGGAACATGGGCCACATCTTTGGCGACCACGGCATCAGCTTCAAGGATGCCAAGATGGACGTCGAAGCGATGGTTGGCCGCAAGGACAAGATCGTCAAGCAGTTCACCGGCGGCATCGCCATGCTGTTCAAGGCCAACAAGGTCGCCGCCTATTACGGCTTCGGCGAACTGCAGCCGGGCAACGTGGTCAAGGTCACCCAGCATGACGGCTCGGTCGTCGAGCTGAAGGGCACCAACGTCATCATCGCCGCCGGTTCGGATTCGATCGAACTGCCGTTCGCCAAGTTCGACGGCGAAACCATCGTCGACAACGTCGGCGGCCTGGACTTCACCGAAGTGCCGGCGCGCCTGGCCGTGATCGGCGCCGGTGTGATCGGCCTGGAGCTGGGCAGCGTGTGGAAGCGCCTGGGTTCGGAAGTGACCATCCTGGAAGCGCTGCCGGACTTCCTGGCTGCGGCCGATACCGAAGTGGCCAAGACCGCCGCCAAGGAGTTCAAGAAGCAGGGCCTGGACATCCGCCTGGGTGCCAAGGTCTCCAAGGCCGAAGTGACCGGCAAGGGCAAGAAGAAGGAAGTCGCCCTGACCTACACCGACGCCGAAGGCGAGAAGTCGCTGGTCGTGGACAAGCTGCTGGTGGCCGTCGGCCGTCGCGCCGCCACCAAGGGCCTGCTGGCCGAAGGAACCGGCGTCAAGATCAACGAGCGTGGCCAGATCGAAGTCGACGCGCACTGCCACACCGGCGTCAACGGCGTCTGGGCGGTCGGTGACTGCGTGCGCGGCCCGATGCTGGCGCACAAGGGCTTCGAGGAAGGCATCGCGGTTGCCGAACTGATCGCCGGCCTGCCGGGCCACGTCAACTTCGACACCATTCCGTGGGTCATCTACACCGAGCCGGAGCTGGCCTGGGTCGGCAAGACCGAGCAGCAGCTGAAGGCCGAGGGCATCCCGTACAAGGCCGGCAGCTTCCCGTTCGCTGCCAACGGCCGTGCCGTGGCGATGATCGAGCCGGCAGGCTTCGTGAAGGTTCTGGCCCACGCCGAAACCGATCGCATCCTGGGCATGCACCTGGTCGGCGCCAACGTGTCCGAGCTGGTGCACGAAGGCGTGCTGACCATGGAGTTCAGCGGTTCGGCCGACGACCTGGCGCGGATCTGCCACGCCCACCCGTCGCTGTCGGAAGTGGTGCACGACGCGGCGATGGCCGTGAGCAAGCGCGCGATCCACAAGGCGAACTGATCCATCGGGTAGTGCCGGCCACTGGCCAGCGTTGCTGGATACGGAAAACCCCGCCTCGGCGGGGTTTTTTGTTGGCCGCTTGACCGCCCGCCTGCAACCCGGCCCAATGCAACCGGCCAGGGAATGCTGTGGCCGCCGCCGATTTCCATGGAGCCGTACGATCATGCACCTGTCCCGCTTCTGCCGCCTGCCATTGCTGCTCGGCTTCGCCTTGGCCGGATGCAATGCCACCCCACCCAGAACCGACTACCGCGCAGCCGAGGTGCAGCCGGTCGAAGTGATGCCGCAACGCGATGGCGACGTGCTGATCCGCTATCACGTGCCTGCCGAGACGCTCTTCCACTCACCCGGCGCGGATGTGCGCACGGCCAGCGATGGCAGCCTGGAAGTATCCCTGCGGCGCTGTGGGATCAAGCAGCCCTGCACGGTGACCCATCCGGCGGCAGCCACCGCCGGCGCGCCGCTGCAGGTTGAATTCGTAGTGCGGCCGCGTGGCCGCATCATCATGGTCTACCGCGATCTGCGCGAACAGGTGTTCCCGGCACCGCCGGCCGCCGCGGCACCCTCATCCTGAAGCCGCCGCCGTACCGGCAGATGGCGGATCAACGCTGCATCGGCTGCGGCGCCGGCTTGGCGGCAGCCCTCTTCGGCGGATCGTCACAGATGCGGTGCTGGACGACCGTTTCCCCTGCCTTCCACTGCTTCACCACCCGGCAGGATTCCCTGGGCGCATCCTCTGCAGTCGCAGCGGTGGCGGCCAAAGCAGGATCGTGCCCGCGCTCCAGGTAGGCCGACGGCGGCTCCTTGCCGGACGCGGGCGCCGCCACCAGCAGCGCCACCATCGCAATGACGATCGGCCTCATGCGGTCACCGGTCCGCCGCCCAGCAGGCGTGTCGGCAGCATGAACAGCGCGCGCAGGAAAGCGAACAGTGCCGAGAAGGTGATGCCGAGCAGGCGGAACGGCAGGCTCAGCAGCCACACGAACGGCCAGGCGATCAGCGCCAGGAGCGCCAACGGCCAGCACAGCACGAACAGCAGGCACCAGACACCAAGCGCAAACAAGGTCTTCATCAGAGGCTCCCTCGGCGGCACCCCGCCGCCTGCAACCACGTTGCTACCCTGCCCTGTCGCCCGCAAACGGTTTGCGACGAAAGCCGGTTGGGGGGCGATGAAACCTGCCGCTGGGGAGCAGATCCGCCGGGCGTGGCCCGACGCTACCGTAACGCCGTCGGCGCTATTCGAACGAACCGACCGAGTCGTGGGCCAGGTTGTCGAAACGGGTGTACTCGCCGAAGAACTTCAGCTTGCACGAGCCGGTGGGGCCACCACGGTGCTTGCCGATGATGATCTCGGCCAAGCCCTTGTCCGGCGAATTTTCCTTGTTGTAGTAATCGTCGCGGTAGATGAAGACGATCATGTCCGCATCCTGCTCGATTGCGCCCGATTCGCGAAGGTCGGCCATCACCGGGCGCTTGTCGGTACGTGTTTCCAGCGAGCGGTTGAGCTGGGACAGGGCAATGACCGGTACGTTCAGTTCCTTGGCCAGGCCCTTCAGCGAACGCGAGATCTCGGAGATTTCGGTCGCGCGGTTCTCGCTGTTGCCCGGCACGCTCATCAGCTGCAGGTAGTCGATCACGATCAGGCCCAGGTCGTGCTCGCGCTTGAGGCGGCGGCACTTGGAACGCAGGATCTCCGGCGACACGCCCGGCGTATCGTCGATGAAGATCTTGGTTTCCTTCAACATCTTGATCGCACCGGTCACCCGGCTCCAGTCCTCGTCCTCCAGCTGGCCGGTACGCAGGCGCTGCGCGTTGATGCGGCCATTGGACGAGATCAGGCGCATCGCCAGCTGCGATGCGGACATTTCCATCGAGAACACCGCCACGCCCTTCTTCGACTTGATCGCCGCGTATTCGGCGATGTTCAGGGCGAAGGTGGTCTTGCCCATTGCAGGACGCGCAGCAAGGATGATCAGGTCGGTCGGCTGCAGGCCGGCGGTCATCGCGTCGAAATCGGTATAGCCGGTCGGCAGGCCGGTGATGTTGCCGCCATTCTCGAAGCGGTTGCGCAACTCTTCGAATGCGTCCTTCAACGCACCGGGCATGGCCACGAAGTCGGTACGGCCGCGCGCGCCCTGTTCGGCGATGGCAAATACGCTCTTTTCCGCAGCGGACAACAACTCGCTGCTGTCGCGGCCCTCGGGCTGGAAACCATCGTTGACGATGTCGGTGCCGACCTGGATCAGCTGCCGCAGCACCGCCTTGTCACGCACGATCTCGGCATAAGCCACGATATTGGCCGCCGACGGCGTGGTGCTGGCCAGTTCGATCAGATAGGCACCATCGCCCACCAGCTCCATCTTGCCCTGCGATTCGAACCACTCGCCCAGGGTCACCGCATCGAAGGGGCGTTCGCGCTCGGACAGCTCGCGGATCGCCCGGTAGATCATCTGGTGGTCGCGGCGGTAGAAGTCACCCTCGGTCAGCTGGTCGTTGACCCGGTCGTAGGCCTCCGGTGCCAGCATCAGGCCACCCAGCACCGCCTGTTCGGCTTCCACCGAATGCGGCGGCACGCGCAACTGGTCGATACGCGATTCATCGCGATCGCGGTCGAAGCCATCGCCGCGCTCTCTGCGGTTGGAACGGAAGCCGGAACGGGCGGACATGCTGCGGTGTTTCCTGCAAAAGGGGCCAGACGAGTGTAGGCATGCGCCGAGTCCGGCGGCCATGGACAAACCTGTGGATAAGCCGTGGAAGAACGGGGGATATCCGCCTGGGCCTGTCCAGACTGGCGCGAGGGCGTCGCATTGCCTGCGACGGGCGTCGTTGCGACGCCCGAAGCGGGCCATTATCGCAGATGGGGACCGCCGCTGCTGGCGTCAGTCGCCCTTGGCATGCACCGCGATCAGGGCCAGGAACCGGTCCACATAGCCCTGCAGGAACGTCTGCGTGCCCTCGTTGTGGATCGTGCCGTCGGCATCGATCAGGCCATCCTTGAAGTGGATGAACGCCTCGGGCTGGCCAAGCACGTGCATGTCCAGGAAGGCCAGGCTGTTGCGCAGGTGCTGCTGGGCCACCGCCGTGCCGATCTGGCCGATGGAAGCACCGATCACCGCCGCTGGCTTGCCCGCAAAAGCGCTGTCACCATAGGGGCGCGAGCCGATGTCGATGGCATTCTTCAACACGCCCGGCACGGAACGGTTGTACTCGGGGGTCACGAACAGCACGGCGTCGGCGGCGCGCACCTGGTCCTTCAGGCGCGTGCCCTGCGCCGGGTAGCTGGCGTCGAAATCCTGGTCGTACAACGGCAGATCGCCGATCTGCACGTACTGGAAGCGCGCCTTGTCACCGGCTAGTTTCTCCAGCGCGCGGGCCAGCTTGCGGTTGCAGGAGTCCTTGCGCAGGCTGCCGACGAATACAGCAATGGTGGGGACGGACATCAGGACATACTCCTCACGGTGCGGGAGGGCCAGCCTAGCCGCCGCGCCCTTCCCCGCCGGTGAAGATCAAGTGCGCTTCACGCCTGCACGCATCTGCCGCCAGTGGTCCTGCCAGGCCTGGAACATCAGCACGTTCCACAGGTGCGTGTGCCACTTGCGCTGGCCGCCCAGGAACTGCTGCCACAGTGGCTGCACAGCGGCGGCCGACAGCACGCCTTCGCGTTCCAGCCGCGCCGGCTGCAACAATTCGTCCGCCCAGGGCTTCAGGTCGCCCTTCAGCCAATCACTGACCGGTGCGCCGAATCCACGCTTGGGCCGGTGCACCATCGACTGCGGCACATACCGCCCCAGCACGCGCTTGAGCAGCACCTTGCTGGTCGACTCACTGCGCTTGAAGCCCAGCGGCAGCGACCAGGCGAACTCGGCCACGCGCCAGTCCAGCAAGGGCGCACGTGCCTCCAGGCTGACCGCCATCGAGGTGCGGTCGACCTTGCACAGCAGATCATCGGGCAGATAGCTGACGAAGTCGGCCAGCATCATCGCGTCGGCCGGCGTACCGGCACCATGCAGCGGATCGGCCAGATCGTAGAAGCTGCCCGCTTCGCGTGCACCGATCACCGCGGCCGCCGGATCGCGCCAGCGCGAGATGCGGTTGCGATACACATCGCCGATGCCACGTGCGCCGGTTTCGGCCAGCAACGCGGCCAGCCCGCCGGTGCGCGACGCCTCGCCCTGCTGGTGCGCACGCGCACCCATCCAGCGCCGCAGGGGCGCGGGCACCCGTCCCAGCATCTGCCAGTTGCGCAGCGCGCGTACATAGCGGGTATAGCCGAAGAACAACTCATCGCCGCCATCGCCGGACAGTGCGACGGTCACGCCCTGGCGGGCGAGGCGGGCGACCAGCGCGGTCGGCACCTGCGAGGCATCGGCAAAGGGTTCGTCGAACATCGCCGGCAGCTGCGGCACCACCGCCAGCGCATCGGCGCCACTGACATACAGCTCGGTGTGATCGCAGCCAAGGTGGGTGGCCAGTTCCTTGGCCAACGGTGCCTCGTCGTGGTGGGAGCCGCTGAAGCCGATGCTGAAGCTGTGCACCGGCTGCCCGCTCTGCGCCTGCATCAGCGCCGCCACCAGCGATGAATCGGTGCCGCCGGACAGGAACACGCCCACCGGCACATCGGCGACCATGCGCAGCGCCACGGCATCGCGCAGCAGGCCATCCAGCTGCTCCTCGGCCTCCTCGATGCGGCCCTGGAACGGTGCGGCCAGTGCCGCCTGCATGCGCGCGCGCGCGTCCCAGTACGGACGCTGCGCCTGCTCAGGGCGATGTGCGCTGGCTCCAGCCGCCACGGCCGCCGCATCCAGCCGCAGCACGCGCCCGGGCATCAGCTTGTAGCAGCGCTGGTGGATGCTGTGCGGTGCCGGGATGTAATCCAGCCGCAGCAGCAGCGTCAGCGCATCGCGGTCGATGTCGTTGTCGAACTCCGGGTGCTGCCACAGCGCCTTCAGCTCCGAGCCGAACACCAGGGCATCACCGGCCCAGCCGTAGTACAGCGGCTTCTTGCCGACCCGGTCGCGGGCCAGCCACAGGCACTGTTCCTGGCGGTCCCACAGGGCGATGGCAAACATGCCGTTGGCGCGCTGCAGGGTGTCCTCGACGCCCCACTGCAGGATCGCGGCCAACAGCACCTCGGTATCGGAATGGCCACGGAACGCATGCCCCAGCGGCTCCAGTTCGGCGCGCAGCGTGGCGAAGTTGTAGACCTCGCCGTTGTAGGCCATCACATAGCGGCCGTCGGCCGAGGCCATCGGCTGGTGGCCCAGCGGTGAAAGATCGAGGATGCTCAGGCGCCGGTGGGCCAGGGCAATGCCAGCGGCGGCATCGACCCAGGTACCGCCGTCATCCGGCCCGCGATGGTGCAGCGCCTGGCCCATGGCCAGCGCCTGCGCCTGCAGGACCTCGGCCGGCGTCTGTGCCGCCGGCAACAACATACCTGCCAATCCACACATGCATCAGGGTTCCTGCGCCAGGTCGAGGGCGGCGCCAATCACCGCATTGTCGCTTGGAAGCCCGAACATTGCTGCCCCCGCCAGCGGCGTATAGGTATCGGCACCGCAGACCCGGCGCACGGGCAGGTGGCCATGGCCGGCCTCGACCAGCGCGGTGATCACGCCCTCGCCTACGCCCCCGCTCTGCCGCCCTTCATCCAGTACCAGCACCCGTTGCGCGGTGGCGGCCTGGGCGCCGATGAAGGCCGCATTCAACGGCACCAGCCAGCGCAGGTCGACCACACGCACCTGCCAGCCCAGCTGCTGCTCGATGGCGGCCGCTGCGCGCAGCGCCATCGGCACGCCGTTGCCATAGGTGAAGATCACCAGATCGCTGGCATCCGGCGCGTACACCCTGCCCTCGCCCAGCACCAGCGCCTGCCCGGGTGCGGGGTAGTCGAACAACCACTGGCCATCGCCGGCCGCGTGCAGATCCTTGGTCATGTAGAGGGCGATCGGTTCAAGGAACACCGCTACCCGACCATCCACGCGGGCCAATGCCGCCAATGTGCGCAGCATCATCACCGCATCATCGCCACGCGACGGACAGCCCACCACCAGCCCCGGGATGTCACGCAGCGCCGTGATCGAATTGTCGTTGTGGAAGTGGCCGCCGAACCCCTTCTGGTAGCCCAGCCCGGCCACCCGTACCAGCATCGGGTTGCGGAACTGGTCGTTGGAGAAGAACTGCAGCGAGCAGGCCTCGCCACGTACCTGGTCGATGGCGTTGTGCAGGTAGGCCAGGTACTGGATTTCCGGGATCGGCAGCATGCCCATGTTGGCCAGCCCCTGGGCCATGCCGAGGATCATGGTCTCGTCCAGCAGCGTGTTGAACACCCGGCGCGGGCCGAAACGGCGCAGCAGGTCGCGCGTCACCGTGTAGACACCGCCTTTCTGCGCCACGTCCTCGCCAAACAACAGCGCCTGCGGGTACTTGCCCAGCAGCTCCTGCAGCGCATGGTTGATCTGTATCGCCAGGTGCCGCGGCGGTTGCCGTTCGGGCAGCGCCTCGGCGCCGCCGTACAGCGCCTGCCGGGCCTCGATTGGCGCCACGCGCTCGGCCTCGGCCTGCACCGCTGCGGGCGTATAGGGTGCCAACGGCGTGATCACTTCCTGCAATGTCTGCAGCTTCGGCCGCGTATCAGCATCGATGGCCGCGGCCATGCAGCGCGCGCGCAGGGCTTCATAGGCGGCCTCGACGCCCGCCGCATCCATCCAGCCCGACTCCAGCGCGATCTGCGCCGAGCGCAGCAGCGGGTCCTGCGCCTCGGCCGCACACAGTTCGGCCAACGCGCGCCATTCCACTTCGAAGTCGGTCCCGGCGTGGCCCATCAACCGCGTGGTGCGCAGGTGCAGGTAGGTCGGCCGACGCATGCGCCGGCAATGTTCGACCGCCGCCTGCACCTGCGCGTGGCCGGCCGCCAGGTCCAGGCCATCGGCAAAGAAGTAGTCCAGGCCCGGTTGCCGGCTGAAGCGCTCTGCGATCCACCCCTCGGGCGTCTTCACCGAAATGCCCAGGCCATTATCCTCGCAGACGAACAGGATCGGCACCGGCAGCTTCTGGTAGGCCGACCACATCGCGGTATTGAACGCGGTCTGCGCGGTGGCATGGTTGGCCGAGGCGTCGCCGAAGGAGCACATCACGATGCTGTCGGCGGGAATCGGCAGCGGCTGGCTCAGGCGCCTGCCACTCTCGATCGCCAGCGCGGTACCCACCGCCTTGGGCAGGTGTGAGGCGATGGTCGAGGTCTGCGGCAGCACCCACAGAGGCTTGCTGCCCCACACTTTGTGACGGCCGCCGCTGGCCGGGTCGTCGGCACTGGCGGCGAAGGACAGCGCGGCGTCGCGCACCGGATCCATGCCGGGCACCAGCCGCGCACGCTCGGCCATGAACGCGCCGGAACGGTAGTGCAGGAAGGCGGGGTCGGTGTGCCGGCAGGCGCGCGCAAGCAGCGCGTTGCCTTCGTGGCCGGACGAGCCGATCGTGTAGAAGACCTTGTTCTGCACGCGCAGCACGCGCGCCATCAGGTCCAGCTGGCGACTGAGCAGCTGCGATTCGAACAGTTCAGCGAAGGCGGCGGCGGTGAGGGTGCTGCCCGGCAGGATCGGCGCATCCGGCGCCGGGCGCGGCCGCGGGATGCCGCGCCAGTCGCGCACGGCCTCGAGGAAATTGGCGTCACAGACCTCGGCGCGGTTGAGGCCACGCATGCGTGCGGGAATGGGATCAGGAACCACAGCGAACATCGAACACCCTCCGTGCCGTTGTTGCAGACCGTGGCGCCGGACCGCCCGACCCTTCCACTGGCCGAGCACGCCGACGCTGCAGGGGAATCAATCCGGCGCGTTGAACCGCGCGCGCACCTCGGCAGTCACCGCGGGCATGGGCACGAAGCGAGGCTGCGCACGTACCCGCTGCAGCCAGGCCCGCACCTGCGGGAATGGATCCAGCGTGATGCCACCGTCGGCGGCGACATCGGAATAGGCAAACAAGGCGATATCGGCGATACCGTAGTCATCGCCGGTGAACCACCGCGCCTGGCGCAGATGTTGCTCCATCACCGCCAGCGCGCTGGCAGCGCGCTCATGCAGGCGCGGCAGTTCAGCACGGCGTGGCGAGTCGGCCGGTGTCCAACCGCGGATGAAGCGTGCCACCGCCACGCAGGGTTCATGCGTGTACTGCTCGAAGAACATCCAGCTCAATGCCTGCGCACGCTGCCAACCGTCGGCGGGAAGATACGGCGTACCTTCGGCCAGCCAGAACAGGATCGCATTGGATTCGGTCAGCACGCGGCCGTCGTCGCGCACGATCAACGGCACCTTGGCATTGGGATTGAGGGCGAGAAATTCCGCGGTATGGGTCTGGCCGTGGGCGCTGTCCACCTCCACCCAGCGGTAGCGGCTGCCGAGCTGTTCGAGCAACAGGCGCACCTTGTGGCAATTGCCCGAGACCGACATGCCATGCACCGTCAACGCACTGCGTTCTTCCACCATTGCCTGCTCCAGGGAGGTCCCGGCCTGCAGCCGGCTGCCCGCAGTCTGGCAAGCCGCCTGGCGATTGCCAAGCGCGGGTGCAGCATGGCGATACGGTAATTCCAGCCGCTGGCCGGCAACCTTGATGCAGCTGGATTGGTGCGGATGCCGGCCAGCGCCCGACACTCCCAGGCAGCGCTCAGCGTGCGCGCTGTTGCCACTGCCCGCGCGATTGCCCCCAGATTTCCAGCGGCTTGCCTCCATAGGGCGGTGGCAACTGCCCCATGCGCAGCTGCGTACTGCCGAGCTTGCGTGCAACCACCTTCGAGTTCTCGTTGTCTTCGGCGATGGTGTGGATCACCTCGCCCCAACCCAGCGTATCGAACGCCCAGTCGATCGCTGCGGTCGCCGCCTCCGGTGCGTAGCCCTTGCCCCAGCTGGCCCGGCGGATGCTCCAGCCGACCTCGGTGCCGGGCCAGTCCTGCGGCTGCCACGGCCCCATGCGACCGATCCATTCACCGCTGGATTTCTCGATCACGCTGAACATCGAGAAGCCGAACAGCTGCCATGCGCCGGCCAGGCTGCAGAAGCTGCGCCATGCCACCGAGGGTGCCTGCATACCGCCCAGCGTGCGCATCACCTCCTCATCGGCGCAGAACGCCAGATAGGAGGCGTAGTCCTGCCGCTGCGGCGGACGCAGGATCAGGCGTTCGGTTTCGATGCGCAGGTCGAAGATGCTCATGGCGTCATGGTAGAGCCACACCACGCGTGGATGAACCCCACCCATAAAAAAACAGGCCAGCAACGGCTGGCCTGTTCGTTACCGATGTTGCCGGAGAATTACTGACGGTTCGCGGTCGCGTCGCCGGCTGCAGCCGTCTGGGTGACCAGCTGCCCATCCACCACCGGCAGGCGATCGCTGGCCGGCTTGTTGTCCATACGCACGGTCTTCTCTGCGCCGTCGTAGCGGTAGGTCACGTTGTAGCCCTTGACCACGTCACTGGTGCCCATGGCAATGCGGTTGCCCGGCTTGCTGCCCATGCGCATCGTGCCAGTGGTGCCGTCTTCATTGCGGTAGGTCACGTTGTAGCCGGTGACACGGCTCGACTCGGAGGTCGCCGTTTCGGTGTGGCACTGGCGCTCGGTGCGGTTGACCACGCGGCCACCCACATGGCGCTTGTCGACCTGGTTGCCGATGAAGCCACCGGCCACGGCACCGGCAGCGGTCGCGGCCTTCTTGCCATTGCCGCCGCCCACCTGGTTGCCCAGCAGGCCACCGACCACGGCACCGACCACGGTGCCACCGACGTTGCCATCACGCTCGGGCAGGCGTTCCTGCACCACCACGTCCTGGCAGACTTCATGCGGGGTCTGGGTGGTGGACGTCTCGCGTACCGGATCGGTGCCGATCACGGTGGCATAGGCCTTCTGCTTCTCGGTGATCGGATCGACCTTCAGCACATCGGCGTATTCCAGGCCACGCGGCGCACTGGCGTCCACTGCGTCGCCACGCGCGCCATCGTCGGTGGCATTGCCATCGACCAGGCGCGATTCACTCGGGTTCCCGGCGCTCAGCTCCGGCGACTTGTCGCCGCTCTTCATGAAGGCGGCGGTGGCGATACCACCGACCAGCAGCGCGCCCGCTGCGACCAGGACAGTTGTAGTTGTGCTTTTCATGACCTGCTCCTTGCGGACCGTCCGCAACGTTCTCAGGCCAGATTGCAGCATGCGGTGCCTGAACGGAATCTCCACATTTCCTGCTCACCGCCGTAACCCATTCAGCATCTGGAAATGCTGGGCCCGTGGTAGCGTTTGCACATTCCCCCGGAGGACCTCCGCCATGGCCAACCCGATGCTGCTGCCGGTCCTGCAATGGGCACGCCGGCTGCGCTACCCCACCCTGTTCAAGCTGACCGCCGGCCTGTTCGCGCTGACCCTGTTCATCCCCGACCCGATTCCGTTCGTCGACGAACTGGTGCTGGGCTTTGGCACCCTGCTGCTGGCCAACTGGAAGAGCCGCAGCGCGACCACACCTCCGCCGCTGGAGCAGCGTTGAACCTGCTGGTCGACAGCCACTGCCACCTGGATGCCAGCGAATTCGATGGCGACCGCGCGGCGGTCATCGACCGCGCGCGCGCTGCCGGCGTGCGGATGCAGGTGGTTCCAGCCATCACTGCGGCCAGCTGGCCAAAGCTGCGCGAGGTCTGCCAGCAGGCGACGGGCCTCTATCCCGCCTATGGCCTGCACCCGATGTTCCTTGACCAGCACCGGCCCGAACACCTGCCGCAGCTGCGTGAATGGATCGAACAGGAGCGGCCCTGCGCGATCGGCGAATGCGGGCTGGATTTCTTCGTCGAGGGGCTGGATGCCGGGGCACAGCAGGACTATTTCGTCGGACAGCTGACGCTGGCGCGCGAGTTCGATCTGCCCGTGATCGTGCATGCCCGCCGTGCAGTGGATGCGGTGATCACCGCGATCCGCCGCATCGGTGGCCTGCGCGGGGTGGTGCACAGTTTTTCCGGCAGCCCGGAACAGGCCGCGCAGCTGCACAAGCTGGGATTCCTGCTCGGCCTGGGCGGACCACTGACCTACGAGCGTGCGCAGCGTCTGCAGCGGCTGGTCCGCACGATGCCGCTGGAGCAGTTGCTGCTGGAGACCGATGCGCCGGACCAGCCCGACGCGGGTATCCGTGGCCAGCGCAACGAGCCGGCGCGGCTGGCGGTCATCGCCCGCCACATCGCCGCACTGCGCGGGATGGAACTGGACGCCGTGGCGCAGGCCACCACGGACAACGCCCGGCGGCTGTTCAACCTGCCCGCCTGACCGGTAGCGCCGCGCCCTGCCCGGCGGCATTGTGCTGGTCGCGCTGTGCGCTCGCCGGGCAGGGCCCGGCGCTACCGATCACGCGTCGGCGTGATCCTCGGCCGCTCCGGCCTTCACCTTCTTCGGCTCCAGCAGCATCTCCAGCGCCTTGCCCACGGCCGCGAACGCAAATGCGCCGGTGATGTGGGTGGCCGCGCCCAGGCCGGCGCCGCAATCGAGCTTCAGGGCCGCATCCGCGCCCAGGTTCGGCCGCAGCCCACAGACACTCCCGTCGGCCTGCGGATATTTGACGTTTTCCAGTGAATACACCGCCGGCACGCCGAAATAGCGCTTGGCGTTCTTCGGGAAGTTGAATTCGCTGCGCAGCTTCTTGCGGATCAGCGCCAGCATCGCGTCATGCTCGGTGCGCGAGACATCGCGGATGCGCACCAGGGTGGGATCGGTACGGCCGCCGGCCGCGCCGACGGTCAGCAACGGCAGCTTGCGGCGGCGGCACCAGGCGATGGTTTCCACCTTCACCCGGAAACTGTCGCAGGCATCGATCACCAGGTCGAAACCGCGGTCCAGCAATTCAGCCATGTTGGCCGGGGTCAGGAACGCCTGCACGGCGTCGACCTCGATCTGCGGATTGATCGCCCGGCAGCGCTCGGCCATGGCCTCTGCCTTGTTGCGGCCGTAGCTGCCCTCCAGCGCCGGCAGCTGGCGGTTGGTATTGGATACGCAGATGTCATCGGCATCGATCAGGGCCAGATGGCCCACCGCCGAGCGTGCCAGCGCCTCCACCACCCACGAGCCGACGCCGCCCATGCCGACCACGGCAACACGGCTGCCCTGCAGGCGCTCGAGCGCGCCGACGCCATACAGCCGTTCAATACCGGCGAAGCGTTGTTTGACCTGTTCGTTCATCGGGCTATTTTAACGTGCAGGTCCCCTGACTACAGCACGACGACGCCGAACCCACCGTTGCACGCCCGGAGCGCCCGCCATGAGTGCCAGCCCACCCCGCCGCCCGTCCACCGCCTACCGCTATCTGTTCGTGCTCGGCCTGGGCCTGCTGATCGGCCTGATTACCACGGTGATGGTCGGCCGCGCACTGCAGGCACGCCGCGATCCGTTCCCGGACAGCCTGATGCAGGTAATGCAGCGGCAGGCGGATCTGCTGCGGCAGGCTCAGCAGCAGAACCGCTGCAGCCTGGCCGACAGCGTCCCGCGCCTGCAGGTGCTGCGCCTGCTGTCCAACGATCTGGACCAGGCCTTCCCCGGATTGAAGGACAGCCCGCAATTCCAGCAGCACGCCAGCCAGTACCGCGCCGACCTCAACACGGCCTTGGCCAGCCCGCCGATCGACTGCAACGCGTTGGCGCAGCAGGTCCAGGCACTGCAGGACGATTGCCGGGCCTGTCATCAGGACTTCCGCTGATTCATCTTCGAGTGGGCGAAGGCCAGTGTGGTTGGCGCCTTGTTCACGTTGGAAAGAGGAGGATTCGCTCACCCTGCTGCATGACGCAGTACCACCCAAACGCACCCGCCTTCACGGCCAGGAGACGCCCCATGAAGATCCAGCTCATCGCCGCCAGTGTCATCGCAACCGTCGGCCTGGCCGGCTGTGCCACCTCGCCGGGCTATGGCGGCGGTGGTTACAACAACAGCGGCTACAACAACGGCGGCTACGGCAACAACTCCGGTTACAACCAGAGCCGCTGCGCCGACTGCGGCATCGTCACCCGCATCAATGCCGTGCAGTCCGGCCGTACCGCGCCCTCCGCCACCGGCGCGATCCTCGGCGGCATCGTCGGCGCGGTGGCCGGCCATGAGATCTCCGACCACACCGGCGGCAGCCGCGGCAACAAGAACATCGCCGCCGCCGCCGGCGCCGTGGGTGGTGCACTGGCCGGCAACCAGATCCAGAAGAACGTCACCAGCGATACCTACGACATCAGCGTGCGCATGGATGATGGCCGCACCATCGTGGTCAACCAGCGCGACCTCGGCGGCATCCGCGAAAACACCTATGTCCGCGTGGTCAACGGCAAGGTCATCCTGCGCTGACCCGCAGCGGGCCCCGGCCGATCAGAACCGGAGCAACAAAAAAAGGCCCGCTTGCGCGGGCCTTTTTCATGCCGGCAAGCGGCAGGTATTACGCCGGCTGGACCTTGTCAGCCTGCAGGCCCTTCTGGCCCTGCACCACTTCAAAGCTCACAGCCTGGCCTTCCTTGAGGCTCTTGAAGCCCTGGGTCTCGATGGCACGGAAGTGCACGAACACGTCCTCGCCATTCTGCCGGCTGATGAAGCCGAAGCCCTTGGCATCATTGAACCACTTCACGGTACCGTTCTCGCGATCAGCCATCTCACTAACTCCCTTTGACTCTCTCTTGTTGTTGGATACGCCTGTTGGGCGGCTGACAAGCAAGGGGGAAGCGAGGTGCATCGATGCAGCGGATCGGAATGATCTTGCTTCATCAGGCCACGATCCACGGTGACCTTGCCAAGCTCAGCGTCTGCAACTTAACCCGACCAAAACGAAAAAGCAACTGGTAAAAACCTTTCACTGTCAACCCCAAAAAGACAACCATACGGGACAGCATGGACCTCTCATTCATCTTGTATCTGCTAGCGGTCATTTTTGTCCTCATCGGCATCGCCGGCATCGTCCTGCCAGCCCTGCCGGGCATCCCGCTGGTCTTCATCGGGCTGGTGCTGGCCGCCTGGGCAGACGGCTTCGTCCATGTCGGCTGGCCCACCCTGCTGATCCTCGGCGTGCTGACCGCGCTGTCGCTGCTGGTCGACGTGCTGGCGACCGTGGTCGGCGCCAAGCGCGTGGGCGCCAGCCGCAAAGCGCTCTGGGGCACCTTCATCGGCAGCATCGTCGGCCTGTTCTTCATGCCGATCGGATTGTTCGCCGGGCCGCTGCTGGGCGCGCTGCTGGGCGAGTACTGGCATACCCGCGAGCTGGGCCGCTCAACCAAGGTCGGGCTGGCCACCTGGCTGGGCATCCTGCTGGGCCTGGCGCTGAAGCTGGCGCTGGTGATCGCGATGCTGGGCCTGTTCGCCTTCGCCTGGTTCCTGTGAGGCATGCGGCCTTCACACAGCGCGCACGCACACGCCGGGCATAAACCCGTGGGGCTGGCCGTTACCCGATGCAGCCGCCACACTGTCCCTCTTTCCGCATTCATTCCGAAGGGCCTGCTGCAATGACCCTCTCTCCGTTGTTTCCCCGCCTTGCACCGCTGGCGTTGGCCTTGGCCAGCGCGCCTGTGGCTGCCCAGGAATTCGCGCCCAGCGCCGAGGCCTCGCCGGCCGCCTGCTCGGCCATCACGACCGATGCTGCCCGCCTGGCCTGCTACGACCGCCAGTTCGGGCGCACGCCTCAGGCCACCGCCGAAGCTGATGCGGCCGCCGAAGCCGCCGCACAGGCACGCCGCGAGCAGCGCGACACCGCGCGGGTGAGCCAGGGCGAGGAGAAGCTGCGCGAGCGTGTCAGCGACCTGTTCCGGTCCGAAGCGCCGGACAGCGCACTTGCCAATGCCGGCCGCGGTTCGCTGCTGGACAGCCGCTGGGAACTGGCCGAGGACTCCAAGCTGGGCCCGTTCCAGCTGCGCGCGTACAAGCCTGTGTACCTGCTGCCGGCATTCTGGACCAGCGACCGCAACACCATGCCGGACTCGCCGAACCCGGCCAACAGCGTGACCACCCCGCAGGTGCTGGACAGCGCCGAGCTGAAGTTCCAGATCAGCTTCAAGACCAAGATCGCCGAGAACCTGTTCGGCGACAACGGCGACATCTGGGCGGGCTATACCCAGAGTTCGCGCTGGCAGGCCTACAACGGCGAGGACTCGCGCCCGTTCCGCGAGACCAACTACGAGCCGGAAGTGATGATGGTGTTCCGCAACGGCTACTCGATCGGTGGCTGGCGTGGGCGGATGACCGGCATCAGCCTCAACCACCAGTCCAACGGCCGTGCCGATCCGCTGTCGCGCAGCTGGAACCGGGTGATCCTCAACGTCGGCCTGGACCGCGAGAACTGGGCACTGGTGCTGCGTCCCTGGTACCGCATTCCCGAGACCCGCAGCGACGACAACAACCCGGACATCGAGGACTACATGGGCCGCGGCGACGCGACCCTGACCTGGAACCACAAGGGTCACGAAGTCTCGTTGATGGCACGTCATTCGCTGCGCACCGGTGACCGCTCGCACGGCGCGCTGCAGCTGGACTACGGCTTCCCGATCAGCAACCTGCTGCGCGGCCATGTGCAGATCTTCGACGGCTATGGCGAGAGCCTGATCGATTACAACCACAAGGCAACCTACGTCGGCGTCGGCGTGTCCCTGCTGGAGTGGTTCTGATGGATGTGACGATCTGGCACAACCCCGCGTGCAGCAACTCGCGCGCGGCCCTTAAGCTGATCCGCGACGCCGGTTTCGAACCGGTTGTGATCGATTATCTCGGCAGCCCGCTCGATGTAGCCACGCTGCGCCAGGTACTGGTGGAATCCGGCCTGGCCGCGACCGGGCTGGTGCGCAGCAAGGAACCCGAGTTTGCCGCACTGGGCCTGCAGGGAAGCGATGACGACGCCCTGCTGGCCGCGATGGCCACCCACCCACGGCTGATCAACCGCCCGGTGGTACGCACCGCGAAAGGCACCCGCCTGTGCCGGCCACCGGAAACGGTGCTGGAGATCCTGTAACCCGCCCCGCTTTGGTAGAGCCGTGCCATGCTCGGCTGCGGTTCGCGTGCCACCCGTGAATGCAGCCCAGCATGGCCCGGCTCTACAGAACGGGTTACCGCCAGTCGGTGATGCCTTCGCGGCGATAGACCTCGGCGAACGCCGGCCGCGCCTTCAGCCGATCCGCATACGCCTTCAACACCGGCCAGTGGTCGCTGGGCGTGGGCATGTTGCGTGACCAGCGCATCAACATCACCAGCATGAAATCGACCACGCCCGGCGCATCGCCGAGCAGGTAGGGACCGCCGTCCTGCAGGTGCGTGGCAACGTGCTGCCACGCCGCCTCCAGCTGCTGCCGGGCCATCGCACGCACTGCGTCGATGCACTCGCCACCCGCTGCTTCATGCGGATAGAACCAGGCGCGGTATGCCGGCTGCACGGTGTTGGCGCACCAGAACATCCAGCGATAGGCCTCGCCGCGTTCCGGCGTGCCGACGGCAGGCAACAACCCTGCCTGCGGATGACGGTCTGCCAGATACAGCGCGATCGCGGCCGCCTCGGTCAGTACCTGGCCGTCGATCAACAGGGTCGGCACCCTGCCCGCCGGATTGAGCGCCAGGTAGCCAGCTGCTTTGTGCTCGCGCGTTTCGAAATCGAGCAGCACCAGTTCGTGCTCGATACCGAGCTCGATCAGCAGCCAATGCACCACCAGCGAGGCGGTGCTGGTGGAACCATACAAGGTGGTGCGCATAGGACCTGTCCTGGGCGGGGAACGGCTGATTATGCGCGCTGTCCCCGGCGCGGTCAGCCGCAGGTGCTCATGCAGGTATCCCGACGCTCGCCGCAGCCCATCATCGGTGCGCGCAGCGTGCAGTCGTGCGCCTTCAACTCGCAGGAACGGCGCAGTTCCGGATGCTCGATGTCCTTGCAGCGCTGGTCCGGCGCCGGTGCCACGTGCTGCTCGCAGCTGGACTGGCGGCTGCCGATCCCCTGGCCTTCGGCCATGCAGCTGCGATAGCTGGCCTGGCACTGCATCTGGCACTGGGCACCGGCGCTGAAGCCGCCGCCACCGCCATACGACGAAGATGACGTACTGCAGCCGGCCATGACCAGCAGGGTGACAAGGGAAAGGCTACGCAACAGGTTCACAGGACGCTCCTTGTTCAATAGACCGGAAGACTGCCGGAAGAACGGGTTTCGCTCACCGCTCCGCCGCAGTCAAGTACACACTGCCCCCGCGTCGCATCGCAGGCGCTCGTGTTGGCTGCGGTGGCGCAGTACGCGCCGGCGCCACGTGCACCCTCGCAACGATGCCGCATCTTCTGGTCAGCGATGTCGCTGCATCTGTCGATGATGCGTTCCTTTTCCGACTGACAGCTCTGCTGCGCCATCTCGGCCATTGAACGCGCCTGATCCGCGCACTGCATGTGCCGCTGCGCACATCCTGCCGCACACACACGGCCGGCCTCGCTGGTGGGTTGCTCGACGTAATACTGCGGCGCGCAGCCCACCATCAAGGCAAGGGCGACTGCGGCGAAAGCATTGCGTATTCCTTGACGCACAAACAGCTTCCCTTGCCTGGCAACGCGCACACCCTAGCAAAGCCGCACGGTTGCAGTCGTTAAACGAAGAACGGCGCCACCCGGGCGCCGTTCTGCAATCGGACGGGCGTGGTCGACGCCGCGCCGATCACTCCACCACGACAGGAATCTTGCCGATGCGGGCCTGCCACTCGCGCGGGCCGGTCTTGTGCACCGACTCGCCGGTGGAATCGACGGCCACGGTCACCGGCATGTCTTCCACGGTGAACTCGTAGATCGCTTCCATGCCCAGGTCCGCAAAGCCGACCACCTTGGCCGCCTTGATCGCCTTGGACACCAGATAGGCCGAACCACCGACGGCCATCAGGTAGGCCGACTTGTGCTTCTTGATGGCCTCGATCGCGGCCGGACCACGCTCGGCCTTGCCGACCATGCCCAGCAGGCCGGTCTGTGCCAGCACCTGCTCGGTGAACTTGTCCATGCGGGTGGCGGTGGTCGGACCGGCCGGGCCCACCACTTCGTCGCGCACCGGATCGACCGGGCCGACGTAGTAGATGAAGCGCCCCTTCAGATCGACCGGCAGTTCCTCGCCCTTGTTGAGCATGTCGACCATGCGCTTGTGCGCGGCATCGCGGCCGGTCAGCAGCTTGCCGTTGAGCAGCAGGGTCTGGCCCGGCTTCCAGCTGGCCACGTCTTCCGGGGTGATCGTGTCCAGGTCCACGCGGGTGCCCTTGGACGCGTCATAGGTCAGCTTCGGCCAGTCTTCCAGCGACGGCGGGTCCAGCATCACCGGGCCGCTGCCATCCAGGGTGAAGTGCGCATGGCGGGTGGCGGCGCAGTTCGGGATCATCGCCACCGGCAGGTTGGCCGCGTGGGTCGGGTAGTCGTTGATCTTGATGTCGAGCACGGTGGTCAGGCCACCCAGGCCCTGGGCACCAATGCCAAGCGCGTTGACCTTCTCGTACAGCTCCAGACGCAGCTCCTCGATGCGGTTGGACGCCCCACGGGCCTGCAGCTCGGTGATGTCGATCGGCTCCATCAGCGCTTCCTTGGCCAGCAGCATCGCCTTCTCGGCGGTGCCGCCGATGCCGATGCCGAGCATGCCCGGCGGGCACCAGCCGGCGCCCATGGTCGGCACGGTCTTCAGCACCCAGTCGACGATCGAGTCGGACGGGTTGAGCATGGCGAACTTGGTCTTGGCTTCCGAGCCACCGCCCTTGGCGGCAACGATCACCTCCACGGTGTTGCCCGGCACCACCTTGACGTTGACCACGCCCGGGGTGTTGTCCTTGGTATTGATGCGCTTGCCGGCCGGATCGGCCAGCACCGAAGCGCGCAGCTTGTTGTCCGGGTACAGGTAGGCGCGGCGGATGCCTTCGTTGGCCATGTCCTCCACGCCCATGGTGGCGTCATCCCAGCGCACATCCATGCCGATTTCCAGGAACACGGTGACGATGCCGGTGTCCTGGCAGATCGGCCGATGGCCTTCGGCGCACATCCGCGAGTTGATCAGGATCTGCGCGATCGCCTCCTTCGCTGCCGGCGACTCCTCGCGCTCGTAAGCGGCGGCGAGGTTCTTGATGTAATCGACCGGGTGGTAGTACGAGATGTACTGCAGCGCGTCGGCGACGGACTGGATGAGGTCTTCCTGCTTGATCGATGTCACGGATTGCTCGCTTGCTGAAGGCTGGCGGGGGTAATCCGCCCATTTTACCCCCTCCCTCGACCGCGGGGTGGTAGTGCCGGCCGCTGGCCGGCAAGATCCGACCCTGCCCTCTGTCACGCCGCACTCCGCTGGCGCGTCCTTGCCCACATGAACGCCGAAGCCGCCTTCCAGACCCACCGCCCGCGCCTGATGGCGCTGGCCTACCGACTGCTTGGCAGCCGTGCCGACGCCGAAGACGTGGTCCAGGATGCCTGGCTGCGCTGGTCCGGCGCCGACCCGGCGGCCGTCCGCGACCCCGAAGCCTGGCTGGTCACCACCACCACCCGGCTCGGCCTGGACCGGCTGCGCGCGGCCAAGCGCGAGCGCGTGCACTACATCGGCCCGTGGCTGGCCGAGCCGCTGGCGGTCACCCTCGAACCCGACCCGGCGCCCGGCCCTGCGCAGCTGCACGCACTGGCCGACGACGTCTCCGTGGCCTTCCTGACTCTGCTCGAACAGCTCGGACCGGAGGAGCGCGCCGCCTTCCTGCTGAAGGAAGCCTTCGACCACGACTACCGCGAGATTGCCGAGCTGATCGGCCACAGCGAGGCCAATTGCCGCCAGCTGGTGCACCGGGCCCGGCAGCGCCTGCAGTCTGGGCGGCCGCGCTTCAATGCCGATGCCAACCAGCACCGGCAGCTGCTGGCGCGTTTCATGGACGCCTCCCAGCGGGGCGACAGCGAGGCCATCCAGGCGCTGCTGCATGCCAACGCGCTGCTGGTTTCCGATGGCGGCGGCGTGGTCACCGCGGCGGTGCGTCCTCTGCTGGGTGCCGAACGCATCGGCCGCCTGTTCTGGGCCATCGCCCGTCGCGGCGCGGCGCATCCGGCACAGCTCGGCTATGTCAATGGCGAACCGGCGATCCTGCGTTTCGAAGGCGACCACCTGCACTCGATCACCACCATCGAGGTAGTCGATGGCCGCATCGCCAATCTCTACAGCGTGCTGAATCCAGAAAAACTGCCTGCGGTTGTCACGCGCCGCGATACTCCGGCGTCCTTGTAGTGAAAGGCGGCCATGGTGGCCGCCGTGGAGCTGAAGATGTCCAACCCTGCCTCTCCCCGCGTTCCCTACACCCGCCTGGCCGCCGATGCCTTCAAGGGCCTGCTCGCCACCAGCAAGGCGGTGCATGACAGTTCGATAGATCCAACGTTGATGGAACTGGTGTTCCTGCGCGTGTCGCAGCTCAACGGCTGCGGCTACTGCATGGACATGCACGGCACCGCGCTGCGCAAGGGCGGCATCGAACCGCGCAAGCTGGATACGCTGCCCGCCTGGCACGAAAGCCGCTTCTTCGACGGCCGCGAGCGCGCGGCGCTGGGCTGGGCCGAGGCGCTGACCCGGTTGACCGATGGCGCACCGTCGCAGGCGGCGTTCGACGCGCTGGCACCGCACTTTGATGAGAAAGGCATCAGCGACCTGAGCATGGGCATTGCAGTGATCAATGCCTGGAACCGGCTGGGGGCTGGGCTGCTGCCGCCGCTGCCGTAAAAGGGGGCCAGCCCGGTGGGACGGGTGCCCGCAGCTGTTGATAGGTGTCGACCTTGGTCGACACGGTAGATCCACGCCATGCATGGATGTGGTTGGGTCGGATCCTTCGCAACGCGAACGGATCCGACCCCGGTGCCCACACGGCTGCCCTGACCCCACCTGCACGTATCAGGCGCGCACAATGGCGGCATGCCCGCCTCTCCCATTGCCGGCGCTGCCGGCGCCAAGAAACCCAGCCTGCGCCAACGCTTCAGGGCGATGCGCAACCTGCCACCGTTCCTGCGCCAGGTCTGGCAGACCAGCCGCGCACTGACCCTGGCCAGCCTCGGCCTGCGCCTGATCCGTGCGCTGCTGCCGGTGGCGATGTTGTACGTCGGCAAGCTGATCATCGATACCGCCCTGCACCTGAGCCAGCACGGAGCCGGTTTTCCGCCGATGGGCGAGGCGCTGTCCAGCGGACTGCTCAATCCACTGCTGGGCCTGCTGGCGCTGGAATTCGGCCTGGCCATCGCCTCGGACCTGCTCGGCCGGCTGGTCAGCTACGCCGATGCGCTGTTGTCGGAGCTGTTCGCCAACGCCACCAGCGTGCGCCTGATGGAACATGCGGCGACCCTGGACCTGGAGGATTTCGAGGACCCGGACCTGCAGGACAAGCTGGACCGCGCACGGCGCCAGACCATGGGCCGGATGAACCTGATGAGCCAGCTGTTCGGCCAGGTGCAGGATGCGATCACCGTGGCCAGCCTGGCCGTCGGCCTGCTGGTCTATGCGCCGTGGCTGATCCTGCTGCTGGCGCTGGCGCTGGTGCCGGCGTTCATCGGCGAGTCGCACTTCAATGCGGCCGGCTACAGCCTCAACTTCCTGTGGACGCCGGAGCGCCGCCAGCTGGACTACCTGCGCCAGCTCGGTGCCAGCGTCGAGACGGCCAAGGAAGTAAAGATCTTCAACCTGCACCGGTTCCTGGTCGACCGCTACCGCAGCCTGTCGGCGGCACTGTTCCTGGCCAACCGCGCGCTTGCCCGGCGGCGGGCGTTCTGGGGCACGTTGCTGGCCGCGCTGGGCACGCTGGGCTACTACACCGCGTATGCGTACATCGCCTGGCGCACGGTGCGTGGCGATTTCTCGATCGGCGATCTGACCTTCCTCGCCGGCAGCTTCCTGCGCCTGCGCCAGTTGCTGGAAGGCCTGCTGATCGGGTTCTCGCAGGTGGCCAGCCAGGCGCTGTACCTGGACGACCTGTATTCGTTCTTCCAGATCGAACCGGAAATCCATTCGCGCAAGGACGCGGTGCGCGTGCCGCAGCCGATCCGCGAGGGCTTCGTGTTCGAGGACGTGGGCTTCCGCTACCCCGATGCTGAGCAATGGGCCGTGCGCCACCTGGATTTCCACCTGCACGCGGGCGAAGTACTGGCGCTGGTCGGCGAGAACGGCGCGGGCAAGACCACCCTGGTCAAGCTGCTGGCACGCCTGTACGAACCGGACGAAGGCCGCATCCTGCTGGATGGGCGCGACCTGCGCGACTACGACCTGGACGACCTGCGCGCCAATCTGGGCGTGATCTTCCAGGATTTCGTGCACTACAACCTCAGTGCCGGCGAGAACATCGGAGTCGGCCAGGTCGAAGCGATGGACGACCGCGCGCGGATCTCAGATGCCGCCCGCCGCGGCATGGCCGAGGAAGTGATCGCTGCCCTGCCCGGCGGCTATGACCAGCAGATCGGCCGCCGCTTCCAGCAGGGCGTGGACCTGTCCGGTGGGCAGTGGCAGAAGATCGCCATTGCCCGTGCGTGGATGCGCGATGCACAGGTGATGATTCTGGACGAGCCCACCGCGGCACTGGACGCCCGTGCCGAGTTCGAGGTGTTCCAGCGGTTCAGGGAATTGGCGGATAATCGTACGGCAGTGCTGATTTCCCACCGCTTCTCGTCAGTACGCATGGCCGACCGCATCCTGGTGCTGGCCGATGGCCGGATCGAAGCCAGCGGCACGCACGAGCAGCTGATGGCACAGGGCGGCCGCTATGCCGAACTGTTCGAACTGCAGGCGGCCGGTTATCGCTGAGAACGCCTCTCGTTCCGCCTAATGAGAACCTGTCTCATTTGAGATAGAATTGTCCCGACGACTTCCGATAGATACGCTCATGTCCTCCGCTTTCGGCGCCGAAACGGTGCTTGAGGTCCGCCACTGGACCGACGCCTACTTCAGCTTCACCCTCACCCGTGACAGCGGTTTCCGCTTCGAGAACGGCCAGTTCGTGATGATCGGCCTGGAGACCGATGCGCGGCCCCTGCTGCGCGCGTACTCCATCGCCAGCGCCAACTGGGAAGAACAGCTGGAATTCTTCAGCATCAAGGTGCAGGACGGTCCGTTGACCTCGCGCCTGCAGCACATCAAGCCAGGCGACAAGGTACTGGTCGGCAAGAAGCCCACCGGCACCCTGCTGATCAGCGACCTGCACCCGGGCAAGCACCTGTACCTGCTGGGCACCGGCACAGGCCTGGCGCCGTGGCTGTCGGTGATCAAGGACCCGGAGACCTACGAGCGCTTCGACAAGGTGATCCTGTGCCACGGTGTGCGCTACGAAAAGGACCTGGCCTACCGCGATTATTTCGAGAAGGAACTGCGCGAGCATGAGTTCCTGGGCGAAATGGTCGGCGACAAGCTGCTGTACTACCCGGCGGTGACCCGCGAGCCGTTCCCCAACCAGGGCCGCCTGACCTCGCTGATGGAAAGCGGCGAGATGCAGCGCACGCTCGGCCTGCCGGAACTGAGCCCGGAAAACGACCGCGCGATGATCTGCGGCAGCCCGCAGATGCTGGCCGACCTGCGCACCGTGCTGGACAGCCGTGGCTTCCAGACTTCGCCGCGCATCGGTACGCCCGGGCACTACGTGTTCGAGCGCGCGTTCGTCGAGAAATAAGCCGCCTCGGTAGCGCCGGGCCATGCCCGGCGGATATCGGTCGCCGGGCATGGCCTGGCGCTACCGGTCAAAGCAGCGCCTCGATGCCGCCGCGCAGCTGCTCCGGCCTGGTGGTCGGCGCATAGCGATCCACCACCTGGCCCTGGCGATCGACCAGGAACTTGCTGAAGTTCCACTTGATGCGGGCGATACCCAGCAGCCCGCGCTTCTGCTGCGACAGCCACGCCCACAGCGGGTCGGCACCCTCGCCATTGACCTCGATCTTCTGTGACAGCGGGAAGCTGACCGGGTAATCGATCGAACAGAACTGGCGGATCTGCGCGGCATCGCCCGGCTCCTGCGCACCGAACTGGTTGCAGGGAAAGCCGATCACCACCAGGCCGCGATCACGATAGTCCTGCCACAGCTGTTCCAACCCGGTGTACTGCGGGGTGAAGCCACAGCGGCTGGCCACATTCACCAGCAGCAGCGGACGGCCCTGGTACTGCGCCAACGCCTGCGGCTGGCCTTCAAGGTCACGGAAGCTGAAATCGTAGGCAGTGGTCATGGCGGTGGGCCGTGTGCGGTGATTGCATGGTACCCGCGCCCGGCCCCGGCAACATGCCTTTTGACACAAGTGCGGGCGCGCCGGGCCGGGTTACCCTCAGGCCCTTGTTTGCCTTACCGGAGTATCGACCTTGACCACCCGCCTTGCCCTTGCCGTGGCCATGACCCTCGGCCTTGCCCTGCCCGCCTATTCGGCCAGCGCCGCCGCCCCGGCCGCCGCTGCCAATGCCCAGCAGGCCAACCCGTTCTTCGCCGACAGCCCGCTGCCGCTGCATTTCCCGCAGTTCGACAAGATCAAGGACAGCGACTTCGCCCCGGCCTTCGACGCCGGCATGGCGCAGCAGCTGAAGGAAGTGGAGGCGATCGCCAGCAACAAGGCCAAGCCGACCTTCGACAACACCATCATCGCCCTGGAAAAGAGCGGTGACACCCTGGACCGCGCGACCACCGTGTTCTTCAGCCTGGTCGGCGCCGACACCAACGACACCCGCAAGAAGCTGCAGGCCGACTATTCGGCGAAGTTCGCCGCGCACAGCGATGCGATCGCGCTGAACGGCAAGCTGTTCGCACGCATCCAGGCACTGTATGACAGCCGCACCACCCTGGGCCTGGACGCTGAAGGCGTGCGCCTGGTCGAGAAGTACTACGACAACTACGTGCGCGCCGGCGCCAAGCTGTCCGAGGCCGACAAGACCAAGCTGAAGGAAATGAACGCCGAGCTGGCCAACCTCGGCACCAGGTTCAGCCAGAACGTGCAGTCGGAAGTGAACGCTTCGGCGATCACCGTCAACGACGTCAAGGAACTGGACGGCCTGTCCAAGGAGCAGATCGCCGCTGCCGCCGAAGCCGCCAAGGCCCGTGGCCTGGACGGCAAGTACGTGATCACCCTGCTCAACACCACCGGCCAGCCGCCGCTGACCAACCTGGCCAACCGTGCCCTGCGCCAGAAGATCTACGAAGCGTCCACCACCCGCGGCAGCCGCGGCGGTGAGTTCGACAACACCGCGCTGGTCGCGCGCATCATGCAGCTGCGCGCCGACAAGGCCAAGCTGATGGGCTTTGCCAACTTTGCCGCCTACAACCTGACCAACCAGACCGCCAAGACCCCTGAAGCGGTCAATGCGATGCTCGGCAAGCTGGCCCCGGCAGCGGTGGCCAACGCCAAGCGCGAAGCCGCCGACCTGCAGGCAATGATCGACCAGGAACAGAAGGCCGCCGGCAAGCCGACCTTCAAGCTGGAGCCGTGGGACTGGGCCTTCTACAGCGAGAAAGTGCGCCAGGCCAAGTACAACTTCGACGAATCGCAGCTGAAGCCATACTTCGAGATGAAGAACGTGCTGGAGAACGGCGTGTTCTTCGCCGCCAACCAGGAATTCGGCCTGACCTTCAAGCAGCGCACCGACCTGCCGGTCTACCACGATGACGTCACCGTCTATGACGTGTTCGATGCCGATGGCAGCCAGCTGGCGATCTTCATCTTCGACCCGTACGCACGCGCCTCCAAGCGCGGCGGTGCGTGGATGAACTCGTACGTCTCGCAGTCCAAGCTGACCGGTTTCAAGCCGGTGGTGGCCAACCACCTGAACATTCCCAAGCCGCCGGCCGGCCAGCCGACCCTGCTGACCTGGGATGAAGTGAGCACCACCTTCCACGAGTTCGGCCATGCCCTGCACGGCATGTTCTCGAATGTGAAGTATCCGTACTTCTCGGGCACCGCGGTGCCGCGCGACTTCGTCGAGTTCCCCTCGCAGGTCAACGAGATGTGGGCCGACAACCCGGCCATCCTGAAGAACTACGCCAAGCACTACCAGAACGGCTCGGCGATGCCGCAGGCACTGCTGGACAAGGTGCTGGCTGCAGCCAAGTTCAACCAGGGCTTTGCCACCACCGAGTACCTGGGTGCGGCCATGCTCGACCAGCGCTGGCACCAGATCGGCCCGGACCAGGTCCCGGCCGCCAAGGACGTGATGGCCTTCGAGCGCGCCGCGCTGGAGAAGGACGGCATCTACTATGCGCCGGTTCCGCCGCGCTACAGGACCCCGTATTTCAGCCACATCATGGGCGGCTACTCGGCCGGCTACTACGCCTACATCTGGTCGGAAGTGCTCGACGCCAACACCCAGAAGTGGTTCCGCGACAACGGCGGCCTGAGCCGCAAGAACGGCGACCACTTCCGCGCGACCCTGCTGTCCAAGGGTGGCAGCGTGGATGCGATGCAGCTGTTCCGCGATTTTGCCGGCCACGAGCCGCAGATCGAACCGCTGCTGGAAAAGCGTGGCCTGACCGGCACCGGCAACTGATCGCCGGCACCGCATAGCGTGAAACGAAAACCGCCCGGGAGACCGGGCGGTTTTTTTGTACGCCATCCACGCATGGCGTGGATCTACCGCAGGGTTGCGTGATCCCAGTAGATCCACGCCATGCGTGGATGCTTTTCCAGATCACCGCGGCGCTACATATCCCCCGGGCACGCCCTCCGGCGACAGCACCAGCTGCCACAGCTGCGCATGCCGGCAGCGGAAGCTGGCCATCGATCCGGCCAGATAGAAGCGCCACATGCGCCGGAAATGCTCGTCATAACGTGCGTCCAGCCGTGGCCACGCCGCTTCCACGTTGCGCCGCCAGGCCTGCAGCGTCAGGTCGTAGTCGGTACCGAAGTTGTGCCAGTCCTCCAGCACGAAGCGCCCTTCGAACGCCCGGCTGATCTGCACCGCCGACGGCAGCATCGAATTGGGAAAGATGTAGCGGGCGATCCACGGATCGGTGCGGTGACGCGAAATGTTGCTGCCGATGGTATGCAACAGCAGCAGTCCCCGCGGCGAGAGGCAGCGCCGGGCCACGTCGAAAAAGCTGCGGTAGTTCTTGTCGCCCACGTGTTCGAACATGCCGATCGAGAAGATCGCATCGAAAGGTTCATCAAGTTCGCGATAGTCCTGCAACCGGATCTCGATCGGCAGGCCAGCGCACAGCGTGCGGGCGAAGTCGGCCTGCTCCTGCGAGATGGTGATGCCCACGCCACTGACACCGTATCGTTCGGCGGCGAACTTCAGCGCCTCGCCCCAACCGCAGCCGATGTCGAGCACGCGCTGCCCGGGACGCAGCCCCAGCTTGCGGCACACCAGATCCAGCTTGGCTTCCTGCGCGCCATCCAGATCGTCGGCATTGCGCCAGTAACCACAGCTGTAGACCAGGCGCTGGCCGAGCATCGCCTGGTACAGGTCATTGCCAAGGTCATAGTGGCGGCGGCCGACTTCGTAGCTGCCCGCCCCGGACTGCAGGTTGAACAGGCGCGCCTTCAAGGCGTCGGCCACCTCGCGCCAGCCGTGCACCCGTTCGTCCAGGTGCGCCTGCATCAGGTGGACCAGGAATTCATCGAGGACGTTGGCATCCCACCAGCCGTCCATGTAGCTTTCGCCCAGGCCGAGTGAGCCGTGCGCGATGACCCGCGCGAAGAAGCGCGGGTCATGCACCTGGATATCCTGCGGCCGGGTTCCATCGATCTGGACCCCGGCCTCGTGGAGCAGGCCGGCAACCCGCTCCTGCAACCCTGTATCCACGTCACCTCCTCGTCTACGGTTACCCGCGTGCGAACAGCTCCACATACTCCTTGGCCACGTGTGGCAACAACACCGAAGCCGGCACATCGGCGGTCTGGGTGCCGTCCGAGTATGGACCCACCTGGTAGGGCGGGAACACGAAGCGCAGCGCGGTGATCTGTCCCTTGTCGTCGGTCAGCGGCTGGAACTGGCTGAAGTTGTCGGCCTGCGGACCGGTGCCGTCGGCGATCATCCGCGAGGCATTGCGCAGCGATTCCTGCAACTGCGACGGGTCCATGTCCTCGCCGCTGAGGCGGGTGGCCACACGCTCGCGCAGCTGGTCGGCGACGAAATCGCTGATCGCTTTCCAGCCCTTGGCATCGGTCACCAGCTTGTCGGCGCTGAGCATCTGCTGCTGCGCCGGCAGCCACACGAAACGAGCTACCAGCGGTTCGCCATGGGCGCCGCCGGTGTAGCGGCTGCCGTCGGCACTGACCACCACCAGCTGCGGCGTCTCCAGCAGCTTCTCGAAGCTCAGCGACAGCTCATAGGGCATGGTCGGCTTGTCGTTGCCCAGCCCGTCCAGCGCCTGCTGCAGATCGCTGCGGGCGGAGGTGGCATAGGCCTGCAGCGCGCGTGCCAGGCCCGGATAACGATCGATGCCCGCCGGGTAGCTGATGCCGACCACTTCACGTTCGTTGTTCTCGATCACATCGCGCAGATCCAACGGCGCTTCCGCTGCGGGTGCTTCGGCGGTGCCGGTGGCTTCGGCCGCAGGTGCGGCATCGGTGGCCGGCGCCGCCTCGTTCTCGCGCTGGCAACCGGCCAGCAACAGCACGCCCATAGCGCCGGCCAGCACGCTGGCGTGCAGTGGCCGGTTGTTTCCAATCTTCATCGGGATCCCCTGTTCATGTTCATGCATCATCGCCTGCCCTGGCTGAAGGGTGGCCCGCTGGATTCAGCCCACAAGCAGATCGTGGTACTCCTCGTGCCGCTGCAGGAAGGCCTCGGCATAGGCACATGCCGGCACCACCTTGTACTTCTGCTCACGGGCGAAACGCAGTGCGACCCGGGTCAGCTCACCGGCAATGCCGCGGCCGGCGATCGGCTCGGGCACTTCGGTATGGGTGATGACCATCCGCCTGCGCTTGATCTGGTACTCCAACAGTGCCACCTGCCCACGCACACGGGCGGTGAAACGGTGGTTGACCTGATCGTGTTCGACCTCGTAAGCCAGACCGGGGGGCGTGACCGAAGCCATGGGACTGTCTCCTGCGGCGACTGCGTGGATGGTGCGCACGCGGGCGCCATGATCGCGTGAAGTCTGAACAGGGACAAGTCTGCGCCCGTTGCGTCAGTTGTTGCCCTCAAGCTTCAGGCCAGCCGGCCGCTAACCCCTCTGCAGGGGTGCGCCAGCCTGGCATGCCCCTTGCGACAGTTGACCAAGCGATCTGCCGTGGAGGCCCGTGATGCACCCCAGCGATTCCCAATCCGATACCGATCACGCCCTGCTGGAGGGCCTGCTGCAACTGGCCGTGGAGGGACAGACCGAAGACCAGGCGTTCCAGAGCATCGGCGAGGAAGTCTTCTCCCGCCTGCTCGATACCTACGGTCAGCAGACCCGGGTCTGACCCGGAGCGAGGCCGCGGCCGCGGGGGTCGGATCCAGTGGATCCGACCCCGGCCACCCTCAGCCGCCGCCGAGGCGGAAGGTCGGGTTGGACAGTTCGCGCAGGAAGTGACTGAAGATGCTCGGCTGCATGGCCAGCATGAAGATCACGCCGAACGCCGCACCGGCCAGGTGCGCGCTGTGGTTGATGCGATCGCCACCGCGCTTGTCCATCCAGATGCTGTAGCCGACGTAGAACGCGGCATAGACGATCGCCGGCGCCGGGATGAAGAACACCAGGATGATCGACCACGGCTTGATCAGGATGAAGGCGAACAGCACCGCCGACACCGCCCCGGACGCTCCGAGGCTGAGGTAGTTCGGGTTCTTCTGGTTCTTCAGGTAGCTGGGCAGGATCGAGACCAGCAGCGCACCGATGTAGAACGCCGGGTAGACCAGGTAGCTGCCGGTCAGCTGCACCATCACGCTCTCGATGAACCCCCCGAAGAAGAACAGGGTGATCATGTTGAAGATCAGGTGCGACCAGTCGGCATGGATGAAGCCGTAGGTGATCAGGCGGTCGTACTGGCGGTGGCGATCCACCGCCGGCGGCCACAGGATCAGGCGATCGGCCAGCTTGCGGTTGTTGAACGCCATCCACGACAGGATGGCGGTGATGGCGATCAACAGCAGATTGACGGGGGTCATGTCAGGCTCAGGCGGTGCGGTAGTTGTCGACCATACGATAGCGTTTCGCATACCAACCGAAGGCCAACGCCGCGACGAAGGCGAAACCGGCGAAGAAGAACATCAGGAATGCCGCCTCGCTCAAGCCGGTACTGGCGATCTTGTGGGTGACCGTGTCGTTGCGTACCGCCGCGTTGGACAGCAGCACCCACAGGTTGCCGATGGTGGTGGTCAGGTTCCAGAAGCTCATCACCACGCCCTTCATCGCCTGCGGGGCCTGGCTGTAGGCGAACTCCAGGCCGGTGGCCGAGACCAGCACCTCACCGAAGGTCAGCAGCGCGTAGGGCAGCATCTGCCAGAAGATCGACATCGCATTGCCGCCATCCATCACCACCTGGATGCCACCCACCACGATCCAGGCCAGGCCGCTGAAAGCGATGCCGGCGGTCATCCGGCGCAGCGCGGTGGGCTCGAAGCCGAAGCGGCGCAGGGCCGGGTACAGCACCAGGTTGTTGAACGGAATCAGGATCATCACCAGCAGCGGGTTGAGCGCCTGCATCTGCGAGGCGGTGAACCAACTCGGCATCTGCATCTGCTGGCCCTGCAGCACCCAGGTCGAGGCCTTCTGGTCGAACAGCGAGAAGAACGGCGTGGTCAGGGCGAAGATCACCAGCACGCGCAGCACCGAGCGCACGCCTTCCACGGCTTCGGCCGGATGCTGGCCACGCGCGCGGTCCAGCTGCAGCCAGGTGCCACCACCGATGCCCGCCAGGATCGAGACCAGCGCCAGGCACAGGCAGATCACGATGCCGAGCGAGCCGACCAGGCCGAACGAGGCCACCGCCAGCACCAGGCCGAGCACGGCGATCACCAGGCCCGGACGGCCCTGGCCGGCCACCCGCGTGGTCAGCGCGGTGCGCACCACATTGGCGAACGAATGCGGGTCCTTCGGCGGCAGCGGCACCAGCACGTAGCGCTTGCGGCCCAGCCAGAACACGAAGGTGGCGATGAACATCAGGATGCCCGGAATACCGAACGCCCACTGCGGGCCCCAGTTCTTCAGCACCAGCGGGATCAGCAGCGAGGCGAACAACGAGCCGAAATTGATGATCCAGTAGAAGGCATCGAAGACGATCTTGGCCAGGTGCTTGTTGCTCTGGTCGAACTGGTCGCCCATGAACGAGGCCACCAGCGGCTTGATGCCACCGGCGCCCAGCGCGATCAGGCCCAGGCCGAGGAAGAAGCCGCCACGGCTGCCCTCGAACAGCGCAAGGCACAGATGGCCCATGCAGTAGACCAGGCTGAACCACAGGATGGTGTGGTACTTGCCAAAGAACCTGTCGGCCAGCCAGCCACCGAGCAGCGGGAAGAAATACACGCCGATCATGAAGCTGTGCATGATGTCCTTGGCTTCACCGGCACGGCCTTCGGCCGTGATTTCCTGCAGCAGCAGGGAGGTGATCAGGAACTGCACCAGGATGTTGCGCATCCCGTAGAAACTGAACCGCTCGCAGGCCTCATTGCCGATGATGTACGGGATCTGGCGCGGCATCTTTCCCTGGCCGGCGATGGGGGCGACTGCGTCGTGGCTCATCCTGTAAGGCATTCCTGCAAAACGAAAGGCGCAAGAGTACCGGAACCCATGCGTGCGAAGCACGCTGCAGGGCTGCATGACAGGCGCGCCAAAGCATGGCAGGCATGTGCGGCTCTGCCGGAAGTCACGGAACCTGCACGGCAAAAGCGTAAACTTATCGTTATGCGCCCCCTCCCCTTTGCCCGCATCCTGTCCAGCTGCCTTGCCCTCATGCTGGCCGTGCCTGCATTGGCACGACCGCAGGCGCCCCCGGCGGCCGGCCTTGCCACGGAGGTGCGGCAATTGACCGTCGCCGCGCTGGAACTGCCCAGCCGTGATGAAGGGCAATGGAAGCAGCGCCGCGAACAGGTACTGCAGCTGCTGACCGATCTGCAGCCGGATGTGATCTCGGTGCAGCAGGTCCTGCAGCAGCAAGGGCGCAACCCGGCCTGCTGGTTGGCCAGCCGGCTGCGCTACAGCTGCGATTTCGTCACCGCAGACCCGCCGAGCCAGCCGGTCCGGCATGGCAACGCGATGCTCAGCCGGCTGCCGGTCAGCGAGGACGGCGTCACCCTGCTGCATCCGCCGGGCACCTTCAGTGCCGCCGGCATGATGCGCCTGCGGCTGGGCGACAATGACGTCAACGTCTACGTCGCGCGCCTGCGGCCGGAGCCGGATGAGGCCACGGCCCGGCAACATCAGACCAGCGACCTGATGACCTGGATCGGCGCCACGGCCGAGGGCATGCCGAGCCTGATCGCCGGGGATTTTTCCGCAAGCACCGTCGAGCTGGTGCGCAGCACGCCCGGCTTCCAGCCGGCCCGGCGCAATCCCGGCGCACCGGCGGCCAGCGGCGGCGGCGCCAGTGGCCATGGGCTGGACGTGCTGTTCCAGGTCAAGCATTTCGGCGGCATCCGCCAGCAGGCGATCATGCTGCCCGCCGATGGCGACCTGCCCGGCCTGCGCCTGGGCGTGATGGCGACGCTGCGGCTGCAGGACGTGGCTGCCACCACCGAATGAGAACCATGAGGTTGCCGGCCAGCGGCCGGCACTACCGATGCGCAAACAAAAAGGGCCGGGGTCTCCCCCGGCCTTCTGTTGAAGCCGCCGGGCATGGCCCGGCGCTACCGTTCTCAGGCGATCGCTTCCTGGTAACGACGCTCGACTTCATTCCAGTCGATGACGTTGAAGAACGCGCCGATGTATTCCGGACGACGGTTCTGGTACTTCAGGTAGTACGCGTGTTCCCACACGTCCAGGCCGAGGATGGGGGTGTTGCCTTCCATCAGCGGGCTGTCCTGGTTGCCGGTGCTCTCGACCACGACCTTCTTGTCCGGGGTCACGCTCAGCCACGCCCAGCCACTGCCGAAACGGGTCAGCGCGGCCTTGGTGAAGGCGTCCTTGAACTTGTCGAAGCCGCCCAGGTCCTTGTCGATGGCCTTGGCCACGTCGCCCACCGGGTTGCCGCCAGCATTCGGAGCCATCACGGTCCAGAACAGCGAGTGGTTGGCATGGCCGCCACCGTTGTTGCGCACCGGACCCTGCAGGTTCTCCGGCAGCGACTTCAGCTTCTTCACCAGCTCTTCGACCGGCAGGTCAGCGTACTCGGTGCCTTCCAGCGCCGCGTTGACGTTGTTGATGTAGGTCTGGTGATGCTTGGTGTGATGGATTTCCATAGTCGCCGCATCGATATGCGGTTCCAGCGCGTCGTAGGCGTAGGACAGCTTGGGCAGGGTGTAGGCCATGATGCATCTCCTGATTGCGAGGGCACCCGACGGTGTCGGGCGTTGCGCGGTGAATGATGGGGACAGACCGCCAGATTACCAAGGGGGATGTAAAGGAAATTGCGTCCTGCAGGTGAGCATGCCGGCAATTGTTACGCAGCGGTGACGCGGCGCGCGCCCTCATGCAGGGTGCAGCGCGCAGGCGCTACAGTGGGCGCACCACCCTCGCCTGCTCCTGCCCATGCGCAACCCCCGGCTGTTGATCGCTGCCATCGTCCTGCTGCTGCTCGGCCTGGTCGTCAATCATTTCCTGCAGCGGCCGCCGCCGCCGCAGTTCGCCCCCGACCTGCAGGGCACTCCGGCGGCCAACGCACCGGCGCTGCGCAACAGCAGCAGCGACAGCGGTCTGCCCGC
This sequence comes from Stenotrophomonas sp. TEPEL, assembly GCF_004348785.1. Taxonomy (NCBI): domain Bacteria; kingdom Pseudomonadati; phylum Pseudomonadota; class Gammaproteobacteria; order Lysobacterales; family Lysobacteraceae; genus Stenotrophomonas; species Stenotrophomonas sp. TEPEL. The sequence goes on along the minus strand of NZ_QQXJ01000001.1, from coordinate 1,480,369 downwards.
CTTCCTTCCGGCCGAGGCCCGCCAGACCATCGCGCTGATCCAGCGCGGCGGCCCGTTCCCTCATCGGCAGGATGGCAGCACCTTCGGCAACCGCGAACAACAGCTGCCACAGCGCCCGCGTGGCTACTACCGCGAGTACACCGTCGACACGCCCGGTGCAGGCAACCGCGGCGCGCGGCGCATCGTCACCGGTGGCAACCCGCCCGATGCCTGGTACTACACCGATGATCACTACGAATCGTTCCGCAGCTTCACCGTACCGGCCTCCGGAGAACGTCCATGAGCCACGATGATTTCGGCCTCGGCCTGCATGACATCAACAACGCCGGCGTCTACGCGATCGACAGCTCCGATATCAGCGCGCTGTCGGCAGCGATGCGCGATGCCGACCTGAAGGTGATCCGGATCGACCTGGATGGCGTGGGCGACAAGCGCACCCTGCTGGCGCGGCTGGCGGCCCAGCTTGATTTCCCTGCCGGCTTCGGCGGCAACTGGGACGCCCTGTCTGACAACCTGCGCGACCTGCAATGGCTGCCGGCCCATGGCTATGCGCTGTTCCTGGCCGACGTCGATGCCCTGCGCGCTGGTGCAGGCAAGGAGTTCGACACGCTGCTGGACATCCTCGATGAAGCCAGCCGTGACTGGGTAGGCCGCGACGTCCCGTTCTGGGTGTTCCTGTCACAGAGCGAATGACCAGGTAGAGGCCGACCCTGGTCGGCATCCACGTGAAGCCCATGGATCATCCACGCATGGCGTGGATCTACCCGGCGCAGCTGGATGCACAGTAGATCCACGCCATGCGTGGATGCGGCACCCTATCGGCTGCCGTTATCTTCCTGCAGCTCTTTCTTGAACGGGATATCCGGCGGCGGACGCGCCACTGCGGGCTGGTCCTGCATGTTCGGATCGGTGAGGCCACAGCCGCCGCCGGCCTGCAGGATCGAGATCACGCAGGAAATCTTCGTGCTGGTACCCGGCAACGGAATCTCCATTGCCTTGACACCCTTGCGCACCCATTCGGCAAGCAGCGATTCCTGCGGCACCCAGTACTTGTCGAACGAGGTAGGCGTGTAGTCGTACGGCGGCCGCTTCAGCCATTTGCCGGACGCGGCGATGCGCTCCTTGCTCCAGCCGTCGTTGGCCCCACCGGGTGCGCCGCGCTCGGCCTTGCCGGCCCCGTCCTGGCCGGCCATGCGTACGCTGCCGTCAGCGTTGAACAGACCATCGCCCTTGCCCGCACTGGTTTGCGCGGCGCCCTGGTTGGCACCGTCGCGATTGCGGCTGGAGGCGCCCCAGTCGTCACCGCGGGCGGGCGTTGCCCAGTTGCCCGGGGTTGGTGCCGGACGGGCGCCCGCCTGTGCGGCGGCGGTGCTGGTCGTCGCAGGGCGCGCCACGCTGGCGCTGTTCTGGGCCGAACTGCCGGCGGGTGCCGGCGTCGGCGTGGTCGCGCTGCCTGCCGCAGTCGACGCGGCAGGTTGCGGCGCGGCAGCAACCTCCCGTTCGCGCACCTGCACTTCGCGCCCGGCAGGCGCACGCACCGTGGGCTCGCGCCCTGCGACGGTGGCCATGCGCACCTGCGGATTGGTCATCGCCTGCACTTCGCGCTCGCGCACCTGCACGTCGCGCTGCGGCACGCGTACCTGGATGTCGGTGGTGCGCATCGGCTGCGGCGCCACCGGCGCTTCAACCGTGCTGATTTCGCGCTCCTGCACCTGTACATCGCGCACGCGCGGCGCCTGCACTGCCACCTCGGGCGTGCGTACCGGCGTTGCTATCGGTGCAGCCTGTACCGGCTGCACGCTGCGCTCGCGCACGGTCGGAATGGTGTCGCGAGGCACGATGCTGATCTCGGTGCGCGGCAGTGCGACCGGCGGCACCACGAATTCGGCGGTCGCCTCTGCAACTTCGGTGGCCTGTACCGGCGAGGGCGGCGGTGCGGCCACCGGCGCCGGCTCCGCCTCGGGCGGCGGCGGCATGCTGGCGGTCGGTGCCGTGGCAGCGGCAGTGGAAGACGGCGCAGGTGCAGACGGTTGCGGCCGGGGCGCTGTCGCCGCTCCAGCATCCTGGCCTGCGGCTACGGCACCGGCCTCTGCGGCGGCAACCGCCTCGGTACCGGGTTGGTCGCCGCCGCCTTCCTGTGCAGCACGTCCGACGAATTCAATCTGCACGCGCTCACCCTCGCTGCCCTGCTCGTCCGGCGAAGACGTGCGGATCACCGCCACCCAAAGCAGCAGCAGGAAGAACACCAGATGCAGCAACGCGCTGAGCAGCGCCGAGGTCCAGCGCATCCAGCGCTGGTCACGCGGCGCCGGGTCCCAGTCCTGCCAGAACAGGCGGCGCAGGGACGCCCAGGGCCCCAGCCCCGGCAAGCGCCCCGGAGGCCCGGGCAGCGGCCGCGGCAGCAGCACTGCAATCACCTCGCGCGCGTGGAACGGACGCGGCAGCGGCGTCAGCGTCCGCAGCCAGATCGCCCAGCCGTACGGCAGGCCGGTGCTCTTCTCGAGGATGGGCGGTCGCTGCTGGCGCGCCAGCAGCAGGTCGATGAGTTGCTCGGCTCTGGGCAGAGGCACGCGTTGGCGATCAGGCGGCGTTGCCGCGCGGAATATACGGAGCGTGGCCGCTGTCGTGATCGGTAGCGTCACGCACGGCGGTCACTCCGGGCACACGGCCCATCAAAGTCTTCTCGATGCCCTGCTTGAGGGTGACGTCGGCCATGCCGCAGCCCTGGCAGCCACCACCGAAGCGCAGCAGCACCACGCCGTCGGCCGAGACTTCCTGCACGGCGACCTTGCCACCGTGCGAAGCGAGCTGCGGATTGACTTCGTTTTCCACCACCCAATGCACGCGCTCGACCAGCGAGGCGGCATCGCCGGGCGCTTCGCCCTTGATCCGCGGTGCCTTGATCGTCAGCTGCTGGGTACCAGCGGTACCGGGCACGATGTCGATCTCCGCGCCATCGAGCCAGCCCACGCTGGTGGCGTCGACATACAGGGTGAAGCCATCACAGTCCACCGCCCACTCGTCGCCGAGCAGATCGGTCGGCTCGGCGAACTCCAGCCGGGCATCGGCACGCGGGGTGCCAGGATCGACCGCACTCAAACGCACGCCCATGCCGGGCACGCCCTCGCGTTCGATCAGCTTGCGGAAATGGGTCTGGGCAGTGTCGGAGATCTGGATCATCAGGCTATTCTAGCCAAGTAAGCGTCAGCCGCTCATTCGTTTTATACACCGGCCGGCGCATTGTTCAGTCAACACGAGGTGGAGGAACCCATGGCCGACCTGATTCCGCTGGCACAGGCCCGTTGCGTGCCGCGCAAGGGCAGCGACCACAAGCTGGGCGAGGCCCGGCTGGCTGAACTGCTGCCGCAGGTTCCCGGTTGGGAACTGGCCGAGGCCGGCCAGGCGCTGGTGCGCACGTTCCGCTTCAAGGATTACTACGCCACCATGGCCTTCGTGAACGCGCTGGCCTGGGTCGCCCACGGCGAGGACCATCACCCGGACCTCGGCGTCCATTACGACCGTGCCGTCGTCCGCTACTCCACCCACGACGTGGGCGGCCTGAGCGAGAACGACTTCATCTGCGCAGCGAAGACTTCAGCCCTTACGGAGCAACCGAAATGAACGTGCGATTGCTGAGCCTGTCCCTGCTTGCCGTGACCAGCCTGGCCGGCTGCGGCTCCTCCGAGCAACCGGCACCGCCGGCCGCCCCGCCCACCGAGGTGGCCGCAGTGAAGACCCCGCCGCCGCAGTACCCGCTCGAGCTCGCCTGCACCGGCGTGGGCGGCACCAGCACCTTCAAGGTGGTGATCGGCACCGACGGCAAGCCCAGCGAGGTCACCCTGCTGACCGGCGCGGGCAATGCGCAGCTGGACGAGCTGGCCAAGACCGCCGTGCAGGGCTGGGAGTTCAAGGCCGCTACCCGCAACGGCCAGGCCGTGCCGGCCACGATCCAGGTGCCAGTGAGCTTCAACCCGCCGCAGCCCAAGCCGGACCAGTGCTTCGCCATCGAAGAGAGCCTGCGCCGCGGCGGCTGATCGCCTGCCGGTGACGAGGCCAGCCGACGCCCGCCTCGCCTTTGCCGCCCCGGCCCGTGCCGGGGCGATTGCTCGATGACAAGGAACGCGTCGGTACATGCTGCAGATTCCCCCCGAAAACATCTGGATCGCCCTGGCGGTCACTCTCGCTGCGGGCCTTGCCACCGCCATCGGCAGCCTGCTGGTGCTGTTCTCGCGTCGCCCCAGTCCGCGCCTGCTGGCCTTCGGCCTGGCCTTTGCCGGCGGCGCGATGGTGTACGTCTCGCTGTCGGAGATCCTCAACAAATCCATCGCCTCGTTCGCGCTGGCCTATGGTGAGCGCACCGGCTTCACCTACGGCACCCTCGCCTTCCTGCTGGGTGTGGTGGTGATCGTGCTGATCGACCACTTCATTCCCAACCCGCATGACAGCCTGGACAAGCAGGACCCGGCCTTCCGCGAGAACAGCCGCGAGTACCTGAAGCGGGTCGCCCTGCTGACGTCGGTGGCGATCACCGCGCACAACTTCCCGGAGGGGCTGGCGACGTTCTTCGCGACGCTGGAGAGCCCGTCGGTGGGCATGCCGCTGGCTTTCGCCATCGCCATCCACAACATTCCCGAGGGCATCGCCATTGCGGTGCCGGTGTACTTCGCCACGCAGAACAAGTTCTACGCGTTCGCCGCCAGCCTCCTGTCAGGCCTGGCCGAGCCGGTGGGCGCGGCGATTGGCTATGTACTGCTTTCCGGCTCGCTGTCCCACGCCACGTTTGGCTGGGTGTTCGGCCTGATTGCCGGTGTGATGGTGTTCCTGGCGCTGGACGAGCTGCTGCCGGCGGCCAAGCGATACGCCAAGGGCCACGAAACCGTGTATGGCCTGGTGGCCGGCATGGGTACGCTGGCGATCAGCCTGGTGCTGTTCAAGTGGTGAGGGATTTGCGGCCAACGGGCTGAGCCCCCTCGCGGCTGGCACCCGAACCTTTCTGAATGGTCCCGGGCGGGGTCAGTTCGCGGGGGACGCCGTTAATCCCCAGACCGGCCCAGCCGCTGGCGGCTGTGCGTTCGGGCGCTTGCGAAGCAGTGCTTCGCAATCAAAGCACCCTCACCCCTGGGGGCTTGGCCGCGGCTTGCTCGTGTCCGCTGTCCTGCGCACACGGCAAGGCCGGGTTGGGCGTCCTGCCCAACCCGCCCGAGGCATGCCTCGGGCCCATGCCGCGGACACCCCCGCGAACTGACCCCGCCCGTGCCCCTTATTTTTCCGTGCGTGCCAGCCGCGCGATGAAAGAACTAAAAGCGAAGCCCGCGCTGCGCGCGTGAGTCGAGCGTTGCTCGACTCTGCAAAGGCTGCGTACAGCCTGGGGTCTACGCTGCGGCTGTCGGGTCCGCCTTGTAGCGAGCCGAGCACCGCAGGTCCGGCGAGGACGAAGAGGCGCGGGTGTTTGAGCGCAGCGAGTTCCGCGCCGCCCCTCGGCGGACCGAGGAGCACAGGGCACCGGCGCGCAGCGCTGGCTCGCGGATGGCGGCGTGTTTCTTTGGTTACTTTCTTTGCACGAGCAAAGAAAGTGACAAGCCCACTTATCGCAGGGAAACGACGGCTCCAGCCAAACGCCGGGCGCCGCCGAACCGCCCTTAGCGAAGTCGATCCAGCGCCTCGACCAGCTCATCGGCCAGCGGCGCGTTCAGCACATACGGACTCTTGCCGTCATCCAGCGCGAACTCCAGCGACGCCGCATGCAGGAACAGGCGCTTCAGCCCGATCTGCTCACGAAGCCGCTTGTTGACCGCAGGATCGCCGTACTTGTCGTCACCGGCCACCGGATGCCCCAGGTGCTGGGCGTGCACGCGGATCTGGTGGGTGCGGCCGGTTTCGATGCGCACCTCGCAATAGGAATGGCCGCCCTTGCGCTCCAGCACCCGGAAATGGCTGATGGATTCCTTGCCGATCGCGTTGACCTGCACATGACGCTCGCCGCCCTGGCGCAGGCCCACGTGCAGCGGCGCGTCGACCGTCATCACCCCGTCCGGCATGCGCCCGGCCAACAGGGTCAGGTAGCGCTTGCGGATGCCCGCGCCGTGGTCTTCACGCAGCAGCGCCTGCAGCTCGCTCAGCGCCGAACGCTTCTTGGCCACGATCAGCAGGCCCGAGGTGTCACGGTCCAGCCGGTGGACCAGCTCCAGGGTCTGCCCGGGGCGCAGCGCACGCAGGGTCTCGATCGCGCCGAAGCTGATGCCACTGCCACCGTGGCTGGCGACACCGGTCGGCTTGTTCAGCGCCAGCAGCCGGGCATCTTCGAAGACGATGGCCTGTTCCAGCCGGCGCATGAACGCCTCGGGCGGACCCGCCTTGTCTCCTTCTTCGCTGAGACGAACCGGCGGAATCCGCACTTCGTCGCCGGCCTCCAGCTTGCGCTCGGCCTTGGCGCGCCCGCCATTGATGCGCACCTGGCCGCTGCGGACCAGTTTGTAGACCAGGCTGCGCGGGGCACCCTTGAGCTGGCCGAGCAGGAAATTGTCCAGGCGCTGGCCGGCGCGGTCGGCCGGAACGGTGATCATGCGCACGGAAGGCTTGTCGCCGGCCGGCTTGGTGGGGTCTTGTGCAGTCATCAGCCTGTTTATTCTGTTACACTCGGGGGGCGAGATAAGGGATTGATTTCGTTGGAAGTTACTCAGGGCCAGAAGCCCAGCTTCCGACGAATCCGGCACAGTGCGCGACCACCGCCCGCGGGGCGGCCATGTTAGCGGCTCACCGGCGTTCCCGGCCATCGCCGATTGCCTGACACGCAATCGCGCTGAACATGTCCCGTGCGGCGCTCCAGCCTGGCTGACAGCTGCCTCCGGCCCTGCAACACCCCAAAACCAGAAAATTGAAGCGCTCCCGCGGCCTGCCGTGGTGTCGTAGCGCTGGAAACCCAAGCCGCCCTCCCCGCGCTTGCGCGAATGGGCGGCGAGCCGTGTCCAGAGGCGAAACCCCATGGCGTTCCGCGCGGTAGCCGCTTGCGAGGAACGCAACAATGAAGCGAATGCTGATCAACGCCACGCAGGCTGAAGAGCTGCGCGTTGCCATCGTGGATGGCCAGTCGTTGTATGACATCGACATCGAGCAGCCGTCCAAGGAACAGAAGAAGTCCAACATCTACAAGGGCCGGATCTTCCGCATCGAGCCCTCGCTGGAAGCGGCCTTCGTCGAATACGGGGGTGGCCGCCATGGCTTCCTGCCGCTGAAGGAAATCTCCCGCGACTACTTCCAGGCCGGTGTCGACCACAACAAGGCCGGTATCCGCGAACTGCTGAAGGAAGGCCAGGAAGTGGTCGTCCAGGTCGACAAGGAAGAGCGTGGCAACAAGGGCGCCGCCCTGACCACGTTCATCTCCCTGGCCGGCCGCTACATGGTGCTGATGCCGAACTCGCCCAGCGCCGGGGGTGTCTCCCGTCGCATCGAGGGTGAAGACCGGGCCGCCCTGAAGGACGCCCTGGACAAGCTGAACATCCCCGACGAAATGGGCGTCATCATCCGTACCGCCGGCGTCGGCCGCGATGCGGAAGAGCTGCAGTGGGATCTGGATTACCTGCTGAACGTCTGGCGCGCCATCGCCGAAGCGGCGCTGAGCAAGCCGGCCCCGTTCCTGATCTACCAGGAATCGCGCCTGATCGTGCGCGCCCTGCGTGACTACCTGCGCGCCGACATCGGCGAGATCCTGGTGGACACCGAGGAGATGTACGAGCACGCCAAGGAGTTCATGCAGCAGGTGATGCCGCAGACCCTGCGCAAGCTCAAGCATTACAAGGACGACATCCCGCTGTTCAACCGCTTCCAGATCGAATCACAAATCGAAGGCGCCTACGAGCGCAACGTGCGCCTGCCGTCGGGCGGCTCGATCGTGGTCGACCAGACCGAAGCGCTGACCGCGGTCGACGTCAACTCCTCGCGCGCCACCAAGGGCAGCGACATCGAGGACACCGCCTTCCAGACCAACCTGGAAGCGGCCGAGGAAGTGGCCCGCCAGCTGCGCCTGCGTGACCTCGGTGGCCTGGTGGTGATCGACTTCATCGACATGGCCTCCAACAAGCACCAGCGCGAGGTCGAGAACCGCCTGGCCAACGCGCTGAAGTACGACCGTGCACGCGTGCAGGTCGGCCGCATCTCGCGCTTCGGCCTGCTGGAAATGAGCCGCCAGCGCCTGCGCCCGAGCCTGGGCGAATCCAGCCAGATCGTCTGCCCGCGTTGCGACGGCCATGGCCGCATGCGCAGCGTCGAGTCGCTGTCGCTGTCGATCATCCGCGTCGCCGAAGAGCATGCGATGAAGGAGAACACCGGGCAGGTGCTGGTACAGGCGCCGGTGGAGATCGCCAATTACCTGCTGAATGAAAAGCGCGGCGCGCTGGGCGAAATCGAAAAGCGCCACGAGGCGCCGATCGTGATCGTTGCCGACGAGCAGCTGCACACCCCGCATTACACCGTCACCCGCCTGCGCGACAACGAGCTGGGCGAGGAAAGCGGCAAGCCGAGCTACCAGCGCGGTACCCCGCGCAAGCTGCCGGTGCACGCGCTGACCAAGGGCCAGCTGAACATCCCGCCGCCGATGGTGACCCAGGTCAAGCACAACTCGCCCGCCCCGGTGCGCGAGGAAGTGGAACCGGTCGCCGCCCCGGCCCCGGCACCGGTGGCCGCAGCGGCCCCGGCAGCCGCCGCCAGTGGTGGCGTCGTCGGCTGGCTCAAGCGCATCTTTGGCGGCGAGCCGGCACCGGCCCCCGCACCGGCACCGGCCGCACGCCAGCCGCAGCAGGATGGCGGCCGCCGTGACCGCAACAAGGATCGCAACAAGGACCGCAAGGACCGTCGCGAAGACAGCCGTGGCAACGGCGGCAATGGCAATGGCAATGCTCAGCAGCAGAAGGACGGCGGCAACCGCAAGGACCGTGGTGAGCAGCGCAAGGATGGCCGCAACGGCGGCAACCAGGCCAATGGCAATGGCCAGCAGCAACCGCAGCAGCAGGGCAAGCCGAAGGATGGCCAGCAGCCGCAGCAGCAGAACAAGCCGCGCAACGAACAGGGCCAGGGCCAGGGCCAGCAGCAGCCGAAGCTGAAGCAGCCGAGGCAGCCGCGCCCGCAGGACGGTGACAAGCCGGCCGAGAAGCCGCAGCGCGCCGCTGCCGAAGCACCGGCCGATGTCGCGACCACAGCAGCAGCCGTGGCCACCACGACCGCAGTTGCCGCCACCGTCGCGGTGCAGGAAGAAAAGGCACAGGCACCGGCCGTTGCCACTGAAAACGTGGCCGACACTGTCGCCGCCGTGGACACCGTGGACACCGCCGCGAAGACCGATGCCGAGGTCGTGGTTGCGACCGGGGCTGCCGAAGATGCTGCGACCGATACCGCAGGCGACCAGACCGGTGAAGGCGCAACCCGCCGCCGCCGTGGCCGTCGTGGCGGTCGTCGTCGTCGTCGCGGTGGCGCCGAGAACGCCGCTGGCGGCGACGTGCTGGGCGATGACCTGGACGACGGCGATGATGCCGAGGGCGAGGACAACGACGGCGATTCCGTCGAGCCGACCGCCCCGGCTCCGGTCGGCGCACCGGCAGCTGCCGTGCAGCCGTCGCGTTCGCAGCCGGAATTCGATTTCGATGACGAAGTCGAGCCGGCCGCCGCTGATGCCGGTAAGCCGGCACGTGCACCGGTTGCAGTGGCTGCCGCGGTTACCCCGGTTGCTGCCGTGAGCAGCCCCGTGGTCGAAGCGGCCGCTCCGGTGGCCGCCGCAGTGCAGGCTCCGGCTCCGGTGGAAGCAGTCGCCAAGGTCGAACCGGCCCCGTCGCCGGTGCAGACCAGCATGCTGGATGCCATCGATGCAGCGACGCCGGTGCAGCCGGCGCCTGAAGCGGCTCCGGTGATCGAGGCGAAGCCGCCGGTGGTCGAGACCGCTGCGGCAATCGAAGCAGCTCCGGTCGCTGAACCGACCGCAGTGGTCGCAGCCGCTCCGGTCTCTGAACCGACCGCGGTGGTCGAAGCCGCACCGGTGGCCGAGCCGAAGCCGGTAGTGGCCGACGTTGCGCCGGTGGTTGAAGCTGCTCCGGCAGTCGAACCGAAGGCCGAGGTTGAAGTCGCCCCGGTCGTCGAGCAGCGGGCCGCCCCGGTGGCTGTCGAAGCCGCACCGGTGGAATCCGCTGCGCCGCTCGCCGATGCGGTGGTGCCGGCGACGGTCGACCCGATCGCCGATGGCCATGCCGACGCTGCCGCCCAGGCCGCCGACGCGCAGGCCTCGGAAGAAGACGAAGACGCCGGCAAGCGCACGCCGCCTGCCGCCTGATCGAGATCCCCGCCGCTTCTGTTTATGACGTATCAGTTGCCGTAGCGAACGCCTGCCGCGTCGCCGCGCGATGCCGCTACCGGGGTTTCGGCGCGAACTGCAGCCGGGTCCACACCCCGTAGTGATCGGAGGCCCAGCGGCCGCCGTCATCAGGCTGGTCGAACAGGATCTTCGCTTCGCGCGCGACCATCTCGTCCTGCTGGAAGAAGATGTGGTCGATCCGCGACGGCGCCTGGTAGTAATGGCGGTTGAGCGTGCTCACACCCGCCAGGTCGGTGTTGACGTGCACGCTGCCGTAGCTGTCGCCGTAGTGGCTGCGCAGTTCGCTCAGATCGCCGGCATCGACCAGGGCGTTGAAGTCGCCGGCAATCACCACCGGTGCCTCCGCAGAACTGCCGGCGATGAAACGCAGCAGGTCTTCGACCTGGCTGCGGCGGATGCGCTGGCCGGCGTCGTCACTGCGCTCGTTGAGATGGGTGGCATAGACATTGACCGACCTGCCCTCCACGTCGATGCGCAGATGGGCCACGGTGCGGTAGTCATCCAGCGGCAGCAGCAGGTGCTCGCCATGCGCCAGGATCGGGCGCCGGGTCAGCAGCGCATTGCCATAGCGCTTGGGCGCGCCCACCGGATCGGTGGACACGAACACGTACCGGTAGCCGAGCTGGCTGGCCAGCCACTGCGCCTGGTTGCGGACGTTGCGCTTCTGGATCACCTCCTGCAGCGCGATGGCATCGGGCTGCAGGCGCTTGAGCTCGGCCACGATCGTGCGACGACGGCTGGGCCAGTCCTCGCGGTCGTGGTGCAGGTTGAACGTGACCATGCTCATGCCGGGCTCGCCGACCGCTGTGGCCGCATCGGCGGCGCTGACCGGCAAGGCGGCTGCCGCCAATCCCGGCAGGGCCAGCGCGATCGCCAGCCCCAGCGCGCAGAAACCGCGACCGATTCCGAGCGGACCTCGCATGCTTACTTTTCCTTGCGTTCGGCGCGGCGCACCGCGCTGGGCACATCGATCTCGACGCGTGCCGGCAACTGGTGCACATGCAGCTCGTTGTTGACCCATTCCGCCGCCTGGCCGTTGACCGTGGCCTGGCCCGGCTCGCCTGCGTACGGCCATGGCAGCACCACGCCACCGGCCGGCGGCACCAGCCCGGGCTGCACTTCCAGCACCAGCTGCTTGTCGCTGCGCTGCAGGCGATAGTTGAGCTGCCCCTGCGGCGTGCGCAGGCCCTGCACGGCAATGCCCTCGCCCTGCAGCCACGCCACCGGGATACCGGCGGCCAGCACCAGCGCCTCATCCGCATCGCGGTTGTAGCCGAACATGTCCAGCGCCGAGCGGACGAAGTCCGAGGCCACCCAGGCATGCGGCAGGTCACCCACGAAGAACGGCTTGCGCGGCGTGCGCGAGACGACCTCGGCCCACTGGTTCCAGGCCTGCGGCGCACGATCCTTGAAGAAGAACTCGGTGGCCTGCCAGGCGCGATCACGCCATCCCAGGCGCACGAACGCGGCGACGTTGCGCCATTCGTACGGCGTGTAGTCCTTCCATTCGCGCTTGCCATCGCGGCGCGCGACGAATTCGTTCCAGTAACGCTGGAAGGTCGCATCCAGCGCCTGCTGCGGCAACCGCCCCTGCTCACCGCCCGGCGCCAACGCGATCGTGGTGGAGGTGGCGTCGAAGTCACCCAGCTCGGCCGAGCCCGGCAGGTAATCAATGCGGTGCTGCTGCATGGCCGCCAGCAGCGAGGCCTGCAGGTCATCACGGAACTGATCGCGCGACTCGCTGATCTGCATCGCCTCGACCTTGCCCAGCTGCGCCGCCAGTTGCGCGGCGTCCTTGTAGCCACGCAGCGCCCAGAAGTTGTCCCAGTACGAATGCATCGGCTTGGCCGAATAGCCCTCGTGGCTGATCGAGGCCGGCATCATCCCGTAGAAGGCAGGATTGCGAGCGCGGTTCTCCTCGGTGCGCTCGCTGCCGCGCAGCTGTTCCATGTAGCGGTAGGCGCCCAGCACATGCGGCCACATCTGCTCGAGGAAGGCCGTGTCGCCGGTATAGCGGCCGTACTCGGCGATGTTGTAGATCAGTTCGCCGTGGCTGTCGTTCTCCGGCACCGGGTCGCTGCCACGCGCATCGACGCAGCACGGCACCTTGCCGTTTTCAAACTGATAGGGCGCATACCAGGTCACGTAGTCACGCACGGCATCGCTGCGACCCATCCGCAGCAGGCCTTCGGAGATCATCGCGCCATCGCGGATCCAGCTGCGTGCATAGGAGCGCGTACCCGGCTGCAGGCGCGGGCCGACCCGCGAAATCAGCATGTGCGCCACCGCGGTGCGCAGGGTTTCCACCAGCGGTTGCCCGGCAGCGGGCACCTGCAGGGTCACCACGCCCAGCTTGTCGCGCCACATCGTCGCGACCTGCTGCTGTGCCTTGGCCACGTCCAGCGCCTGCGGCGCCCAGCTGCCGGTCTGCGGCAGCACGATCGCCACCTCGCGGCTCTGCCCGGGTTCGAGCTTGATCGTGTACAGCAGTGCGCCGGAGGCCATGCCGGTCGGGTCCTTCACCGCAGTGGTGCCGGGCAGCTCGCCGCTGGCCAGGTGCATCGCATCCAGCTTGCCGTCGAAGCTGCTGGCAAAGCGCGCATCCGGTACCTGCAGGGGGTACAGCCGCGGTTCGCCATTGATGCGCACCAGCTGCTCGCCCACGTCCAGGCTGTCGATGCGGCTGAAGCCGCCCACGGTGTTGAGGAACTGGGTGGGTGGATTGACCTGCCAGGGGCGGATCGCCAGGGCCAGGGTGTATTCGTGCGCGACCTTGTCCGGATTGCTCAAGCGGTAGCGCCCGATCAGCTGAGCGCGTTCGGGCGTGCCCTGCACGAAGCTGGTCACCGACAGGCCGGCCTTCTCGTGCACCCAGTCGACCGTGGCGATCGGCAGGTAGCGGTCCTGCAGTGACTGGCTGATGGCAACGTTCGACCAGTCAAGCAGCTTGCCGTCGAGGCGGATGAACGGCTCGATGCTGAAGCTGCCCTTGGCCGGCTCCAGTGCGCCGTCCTCGCTGATCAACGCCTGTTCCTGGCCACCGTCCAGGCCAAGCAGCGTCCAGTACGGCTGCTCGCCAACGTAGGCGCGCGGCAACGCGCCACGCGGCAGGTCGGCCGCCACCGAGGACAGGAAGGCATTGGGCGTCGCGGCGAACGCCAGCGGCTTCAGGGTGATGTCACGGATGCCGTAGCGCCAGTTCGGCCCGCCCTGCAGGTCGAAACGCACGTAGCGCGCATCGGTGTCGGGCAGTGCCAGCCAGTCGCGGCCTCCGGCACCTGCGGTCACTTCGCGCACGGTACGCCAGTCACGGCCATCCTCGGAGGTCCGCACGGTGTAGCGATTCGCCTCCAGGTCGGGCAGCCAGTCGATTACCGCACCACCGATCTCCCGGTTCTTGTGCAGGTCCAGGCTGATGGTCTGCTGCTTGACCCCACCGCTGATCCAGAAGGTATCGGACTTGCCGTCGATCATCCGGTCCTGCAACGCGGTGGCGGTATCGGCGATCACCGAGGGCCGCAGCGCCGAATCATCCTGCGCGGGCAGGCCCTGCAGGGTCAGCTTGTCGAAGCACACGGTACCGCGGCCGCCGACCTTGCTGTAGATCGTGAATTCCATCGCCGCACTGCGCGCCATGTCCTTCTCTGGCGATGGCCCCCAGGCCTTGTCGATCTGCCGGCGGCGGTACTCCACCGGCGTCCACGCCTTGGGGAAGGCGTAGCCGGGACGGTTGACCCACCACACGTTGTCGCCGCTGGCGTCGATCAGCTTGAACTGCAGGTCATTTGACGGCGAATCACCGCGCAGCTGGAAGCCGAAACGATAGTTGGCCGGGTACTCGATGTTCAGTGGACGACGGATGCCGACGTAACCGGAGACCTCATGGAAGTCGTAATCCAGGCACAGCGCGCGGCCACCGCCAGCGCCACTGACCGGCCGCAGCGAGCCGCTGACCTGGTCGGACAACACCAGCTTCCAGGCGCTGATGTCGTCGAAATCATCCAGCACCTTCGGCGCGGGCAGCGCCGGTGGTGCGGCGATCGCCAGGGAAGACCACAACAGGCCCAGTCCAACGGCGATCGCACGCATCATCCCTTCACACTCCCCAGCAACAATCCTTGGATGTAGTACCGCTGCAGCACCAGGAACAGCGCCAGCACCGGAACCACGGTGACCACTGCGCCGGCCATCATCATTTCCACGTCCATGATGTGTTCGCGCGAGAGGGTGGCCAGGGCCACCGGCAAAGTGTAGTGCTCCTGGTCGGTCAACACGATCAAGGGCCACATGAAATCGTTCCAGGCGCCCATGAAGGTGAAGATCGCCAGCGTCACCAGCACCGGCTTCAGCATCGGCAGCACGATCTGGAAGAAGATCCGCAGCTCCCCTGCCCCGTCGATGCGTGCCGCTTCCAGCAGCTCATCGGGAATGGAGCGGGCGTACTGGCGCACCAGGAAGATGCCGAACACGCTGGCCAGCGCCGGCACGATCACGCCGCCGAAACTGTTGACCAGGCCCAGCTGCTTCATCAACAGGAACAGCGGCAGCATCGCCACCTGTGCCGGGATCACCAGCGCCGCCATCAGCACCTGGAACAGTCGCTCACGGCCGGCGAACTGCAGCTTGGCGAAGGCGTAGCCGGCCATCGTGTTGAGCAGCAGCGAACCGAGGGTGATCGCCAGCGACACCAGCAGGCTGTTGGCGAAGTTGCCGCCCATGCCGGTGCGTGCGAACAACTCGGTGTAATTGTGCGTGGTGATGCTGGACGGCAGCAGCGGCGGCGGGAAATGGGTGGCCTCGCCCTGCGGCATGAACGACACCGAGAGCATCCACAGCAACGGTGCCAGGCTGACCAGGGCCAGCACCAGCAACGCGCCATTGATCATCCACGGGTGCCAGCGCGACTGGCCGATTTCACGACTCATACCAACTGCCTCTTGCGGCCAAAGCGCAGCATCACGGTGGTCACCGCCAGGATGATCAGGAACAGCAGGAACGCCACAGCCGAGGCGCGTCCCAGGTTCCACCACTTGAAGCCTTCCTCGAACATGAAATACAGCACGCTGACGGTGCTCTGCAGTGGGTCGCCGCGGGTCATCACATAGGGTTCGGCGAACAGCTGGAAGTAACCGGATACGGTGATCACACCGACCACCAGCAGCACCGGGCCGAGCATCGGCAGGGTGATGTGCAGGAACTGCTTCCAGCGCGAGGCGCCGTCGATGCGCGCGGCCTCGTACAGGTCATGCGGGATCGCCTGCAGGCCGGCCAGGAAGATCACCATGTTGTAGCCGAAGTTCTTCCACACCGCGAACAGCATGATGGTCGGCATCGCCCAGTTGGGATCTCCCAGCCAGTCGATCGGGCTGATGCCCAGATGGCCCAGGCCGTAGTTCACCAGGCCATAGCTGGTATGGAACAGGTAACGCCAGATCACCGCCACCGCCACCAGCGTGGTCACCACCGGGGCGAACAGCGCGGTGCGGAACAGCGCCTTGAAGCGCGCGGCCGGGGCGTTGAGCAGTATGGCCGCGCCCAGCGATACGCCAATCGACAACGGCACGCCGATCACCACGAAATAGGTGGTGTTCCACAGCGATTTCCAGAACATCGGGGTCTGCAGCAGGTCGATGTAGTTGCCAAGACCCACGAATCGCAGGTTGCTGCTGTCGGCCAGCGCATACAGGTCGAAGTCGGTCACGCTCAGGGCCAGCGCCGAAGCCACCGGCAGGCCGAAGAACACGCCGAGCACGATCAGCGAGGGGCCGGCGAAGATCCAGCCGGCAAGCGAAGTACGTTTCATTGCGGGCTCCCGGCCGCGACTGCACTGGTCGAACCCGAGGGGGGTGCGCTGCGCTGCAGGCGTTGTTGTTCATGCATCCAGCGACGCTTGGCCAGCACCTTGTCCACGCGCTGGTCCAGTTCGGCCACGGCCTTGTCCTGCGGCAGGCCACCGCGCACCACCTGTTCGGTGACGATGCGCATTTCCTGCACGATGCGCTCCCATTCGAGCACCTTCGGGGTCGGCCTGACCCGCTCCAGCTGGTCACGGAAAGCGGCGGCAAGCGGATCGTTGGCCAGCGACGGCGCGTTCCAGGTGCTGCGACGCGGCGGCAGGTCACCGATGATCGCGTGGAAGCGCGCCTGGATTGCCGGCCGCGACAGGAACTCGATCAGCTTCCAGGAGGCTTCCTTCTGCTGCGACTTGCGGAAGATCACCAGGCTGGTACCACCGGCGATGCCCGCGCCCGGACCGTCCGGACCCGGCAGCGCGGCCGTACCCCACTGCCCTTCCAGTTCCTTCGGCTGCAGCTTCTTGAACTCGCGGATGTTCCAGGGGCCGGAAATGTAGAACACGTTGAAGCCGCGGAAGAATTCATCCCAGACGTTGGAGATCTGCGTCTCGGACATCTTCGGTGCCCAGCCCTGCTCGAACATGTTGGCGTAGAACCCCAGCGTGCGGCGGAAGCCGGGGCTGGAGAAATTGCCACGGGTGTCGTCGTCGCGCAGCAGCGGATCGGGCTGCTGCAGGGCCAGCGACAGCTGCTGCTCGAACTCGTTGATCGGTATCAGCACCGCATAGCGGTTCGGGCCCTGCATGCGCTTGATCGCAGCCATCTGCTCGTTCCATTCGGCCCAGGTGCGCGGCGGATGGTCGAAGCCGGCCTTGGCCAGCAGGTCCTTGCGGTAATAGATCAGGCGGGTATCGACGTACCACGGCACCCCGACCAGCTCGTTGTGGATCACGTTGGTATCCCAGATGCCCTGGAAGTAGTCCTTCGGATCGACCACGGTGGAGTGCTGCACGAACGGCTGCAGCGGGGTCAGCGCGTTGAGCTCGGCGAACTCGGGCACCCAGGTGTTGCCGAGCTGGCACACGTCGGGCAGGCCATCAGCGGCAAAGGCGGTCAGCAGCTTTTCGTGCGCGGCGGTCCACGGGATGTTCTGCACATCGACCTTGATGCCGGGGTTTTCCGCTTCGAATTCGTGGATCAGCTCGCTGACCACTTCGGCCTCGCGTCCCATCGCCCAGAAGCGCACGGTAGTGGTGCCCTGCTCCTGGCGGGCGCAGCCGGCCATGACCAGCGCGGCCAATGCAGGCAATGCCCAGCGTCGCAGGCGGTGTTTCCAGTCGTGCACCTTGTTACTTCCCCTGGCCGGTGTTGCGGTTGGCATTGTTTTTCTGTTCCTGCGCGGCGGCCGCACGTGATTCGGCGATACCGACCGCACGCGCTGCGGCGGCCTTCTCATCCTTCTGCAGCTCCAGCGGCTGGAAGGAGCCTTCCGGCGCCAGCCAGCCTCCACTGAAGCCGGCCCGTTCCAGGCCCTTGCGGATGTACGGGTTCTTCTTCATCACATCCCAGACGAAGTCGTTGCGGTAGTTGGCGATCATGGTCAGGATCGGGCCCTGGTCGATGGCGATGTAATCGCTGGCGACCCAGCCGCGATCGGGCACCACCCGCCCGGTCTTGATCGGGATGTCGTAGTTGAAGCTGGGGTTGAACGAATCCAGGAAGCCATAGCTGGAGTAGATGTAGTCGCCGTAGCGCTTGTGCATCTCCAGCGTGGCCGGGATCACTTCCTCGGGCGCGAACACGACCGAGGAGATCGCCGCGGTCGGCGCGATCGTGCCGTCATCGAAATTCTCGCGCAGGCCCGCACCACGCGAAGAGTAATGGCGGAACTGGCGCTGCTCGCCCCGGTAGTCCTGGCTGGTGTTCTGCGGACCATCACTGGCGGTCAGGCCCCACACGTTCTCGCCGTACTCCTTCCAGTTCATCGGATTGGCGATGGCGTACTCTCGCTGGGCCAGCGCCGCCGAACGGCTGTTGAGGAAGTAGGTGCTGCCACGCTCGCGCATGTACGCATCCTGGATATCGCGGAAGTCGATCCAGACATGGCTGTACTGGTGGCCGAACAGCGGACCGAAGGACAGGTATTCCTGGCCCTGGTAGACGCCCCAGTCGTTGTCGTAGGTGCGCGTCCACACCGTCCACGCATCCGGGCTGACCGGGTGGCTGGGCGAGCCCAGGGCGAGGATGTAGACCATCATCGCCTCGTTGTAGCCCATCCAGTCATGGTCGATGAAGCCGTTCTCGGGGAACCAGCCCATCGAGATCAGCGGCGCACGCTGCTGCAGCCACGGCCAGTCGACCTGCTTGTACAGGGTGTCGGCGATCTGCCGGATTTCCTTCTCGCGCGGATCGTCGCCGTCGTAGTACGACTGCGCGAACAGCACGCCCATCATCAGCAGCGCGGTATCCACCGAGGACAGTTCCACCCAGCTGTCGTAGCGGCGCCCTTCCTGCATGTCCAGGAAGTGGTAATAGAAGCCCTTGTAGCCGGCCTTGCCGGTGCGCTGCGGGCCCATCGGCACATCGCGGAAGAACTTCAGGGTGGTCAGGGTGCGGTCGATGGCCTGGTTGCGGCTGATCCAGCCGTTCTCGATGCCGATCGGGTAGGCGGTCAGCGCAAAGCCGACCGAGGCGATGCTGGCAAACGGCCGCGACGGATAGCGATCCGGGGTCAGGCCGTTGATCTCGTTGGTGGTATCCCAGAAGAACTGGAAGGTGCGGCGCTCGATGTCATCAAACAGCGGCGGCAGCTCCGGCTTCATCGGCCGCGGCGGTGCGTCGGCCTCGATCAGGATCACCGGCGGGCGCGGTTTGGCAGGCTCCTGCTGGGCCGGTTTGCAGGCGGCGATGGCCAGGGTCATCGCAGCGGCGGTCATCAGGTGGCGTGCCTGCATGGCGCGGTTCCTCCGGTGGGCTGATCGATGAAAGAGCATAACGTCCAATGACCTGAAATCGTTTACAAAGTGCGGCCTTAAAAAACCACGAAAACGTGGTTGATGACACCGCGGTCATTGCCCACGCCATTGCCCCCTGCCCGGCAATGGCGTGGGCAATGGACCGGCCCGGAGGCCGGCCATTGCCGTTGAAACCGGAGCCATCGGCAAACCGATGGCTGCGTACTGCATCAACTTCCCGCGATCAGAAGCGGAAGCCCACTTCGGCCTTGACCTGACGCGGAGTACCGATGATGTCGCCGGTCTCGTTGTAGCTGGCCTGCAGCTTGCCGTTGCTCTTGACGTAGTTGTAGGTGGAGAAGTTGTCGAAGTTGAACACGTTGATGATGTCCAGACGAGCGTACAGCTCGGTATCGCCCGCCAGCTTGAACGTCTTCGTCGCCTGCAGATCGACCGAACGGTAGCCGAAGATCTTGCCGCCGACCAGGAACTTGCCATTGGCGTTGGGCACAGCCGCCTGCGGGGTCGGCAGGTTGTAGCCACTGGCCTGCGGCACCGGGTACCAGTCATTGACGGCGGTCGGGGTGGCCAAGGTGATCTTGCCACCGAAGGTGATGCCCCAGAAGCCCGCGTAGGAACCGGTCACCACCAGGCGGTGGCGCGGCGCGCCGTTGGAACGGATGGTCGGGTAATCCTCGATCAGGCCGCGGTCGAAGGCGTACTTCTCGTTGATGTCGCGGTTGTGGCGCGCGGTCGTCCAGGTGTAGGCGATCGAGGTGCCCCAGCCGCTTTCCTGGGTGAACGGCTTCTGCGCCGACAGCAGGACCTGGGTCGCACGGGTCTTGATGCCCTGCTGGCCGATGATCAGGCTGCCGAAGCCCGGCACGTTGCAGCTCCATGCCTGGCTCAGCCCCGGCTCGGTGCCACCGCACAGGCGCGGGTCATCGAAGAACTGGCCGGTCGGGTAACGGTTGCCCAGGGTGAAGGCGAAGCCGTCGTAGCTCAGGGTACGGGCGATGGTGGCGTCGGTCAGCCAGTCACCGATCTGGTTGCTCATGCCCAGGCTGAACTGATCCGAATACGGCGCCTTCAGCTTGTTGTTAAGCAGATCCACTTCCAGGCCGGCATTGCTGGTCGCACCGACCAGGCTCTGCAGGTTGCCGATGCCGTTGAGCAGGTTCGGGTTCCAGTCATAGCAGGCGGCCTGGCCGTTGATGCAGGTACCGGTGGCCGGGTTGCGGAAGTAGATGGTCGGCTGCGGCAGGGCCAGCTTGGTGGTTTCCAGCTGCAGGTTGTCGAACAGGTCGCGGTCGTACGAACGGCCGGCACCACCGTGGATCACGTGCTGCTCGTCGGCGTTGATGTCATACGAGAAGCCCAGGCGCGGCTGCCAGGCATCCTTGAATGCCTTGCGGTTGTGGCCGTTGCTGATGTAGTCGCTGATGTCCAGGCCGCCCAGCGCCAGCGAATCGGCGTAGGTCTGGCCGGCGGCAGCACGCGGATCCTGCGAATAGATCGCGTCGACCACGGCCTGCGGGGTCACGAAATCCAGGTAGGACGGGGTCTTTTCGTAGTCCCAGCGCAGGCCGAGGTTGATCTGCAGGTGGTCGTTGACCTGCCAGTCGTCCTGGATGAACACGCCGTACTGCTTGGACTTCGAACGCACTTCACCGGACACGCCGTCCACGCCGGTCACCGGCTTGACGAACTGCGCCTTGTACGGAATGGAATCGGGGAAGTCCGGATCGCCCAGGCTGTAGGTGAAGGTCGGGTTGATCTGCGCCGCATCGGAGGCGTACAGGTCGATCGCCTTGTACTTCACGCCCATCTTGATGGTGTGGTCGCCGGCCCACTGGATGCCATCCAGGGTCAGGTTGTCTTCGATCGACCAGCCCTTCTGGCCCTTCACCTGCGAATCCAGTGCCGATGCGCCACCGATCTTCACCACGGTGCGGTCTTCGGTGCCGTCCGGGGCGGTGTAGGTGATGCCGTTGGCCAGGGTCAGCGGGGTCGGGTTGTTGAACGAATCTTCATGGGTGACCATCAATTCGTTGTAGTAACGCTCGCCGCTGTGGTTCCAGCGCAGGGCGTAACGACGGTCGGTGTTGACCACTTCACGACCGGCTTCCGGCGAGGTCTGGCCACTGAACTGCGACTGGGTTTCGTCGCGGTCCTGGAAGGTCAGCTCGATGCGATCGTTGTCGGTGGGCTCGAAGTCGATCTTGCCGAAGATCAGGTCCTGCTGGAACGGCTGGCTGGCCGGGCCCAGGCCAGCGGCGCCTGCGGCCGGCAGCAGGCCGGCAGCACCGGTGACCGCGCCGTCCGGCGCGATGGTGACCGGCAGGTCGAAGCGCTTGGCTTCGTAGGTCACGAAGAAGTGCGCCTTGTCCTGGATGATCGGGCCGCCCAGGGCGAAGCCGTATTCCTTCTCGGCCGAGACCATCTTGTCCTTGCCGCCCTGGCGCTCGGCCGGGGTCTTGGCGCGCATGTCCTCATCGGTGTAGCGGTAGAACGCCTCACCCTTGAATTCATTGGTACCGGACTTGGTGGCAGCGGTCACTGCCGCGCTCGACACCTGGCCGTACTCGGCCTTGTAGTTGCCGCTGATGACCTTGTATTCGCCGATGGCCAGCTGCGGGAACGGGTTGCCGGCGCTGCCGGACTGGCCGGCCACGCCGCCGCCCTTGACGTAGCTCTTCTGGCCCACGCCGTCGATGTAGACGTTGGTACCGTCGGAATTGGTGGCACCGCCACGCAGCGAGGTGTTGCCCTTGGCATCACGGGTGAAGATCAGGCCCGGCACCGCGTCGGCGAACTCCAGGAAGTTGCGCGACACCTGCGGGGTGGTCTGGATCTGCTGCAGGCTGACGGTCTTGCCGACTTCGGAGGTACGCACTTCCTGCAGCAGGGTCGGCGCGACGACGTTGACGGTGTCCAGGTTGGTGGCGGCGGTCGAGCCGGTACCACCGGCAGCCGCCTCGCTGAAGTTCAGCGTCGCGGTCGAGGCGACGGTGACGGTGACCTTCTGGGTCTGGCCGTTGGCGACCACGTTGTAGGTGCCCGGGTCCAGGCCCATCAGCGAGTAGCTGCCGTCGGCGCGCACGGTGCCGCGACGGACGGTACCGGTGGCGACGTTGGTGGCGGTGACTTCGGCACCGGCCTGGGCGCCGGACACCTGGCCGCGCAGGCTGGCGTTGGCCGACTGCGCCATGACGTTCGGGGCGGCGGCCAGCATCAGGCAGCTGACCAGTGCGGTGCTCAGCAGCCGGCGCGCCGGCGTACGGATAGTGGAATGCATCATCAACTCAATCTCCGGGTGGCGGTGACCGCTTGCGCGGCACCTGCGATCAATCAAGAAAGAAGGAACGCCTCTGGCTTCAATGGCCGGATGGCGGAGTGGTGGAATCGCGAACAATCAAGCGCGGGACCAGGGTCTGCTTGTCCCCTGCCCCTTCCGTGGAGGTGCCGTCCATCAACTGCAACAAACGCGACATCGCCCGATCGCCCAGTTCGGCAATGCTGACCTGCATGGTGGTCAGCGACGGGTGAACGAAACGCGCAAGCGGAATGTCATCGAAGCCGGCCAGGGCGACATCGGTGGGGACATGGACACCTGCCTGCGCGAAGGCATACAGGCAACCCAGGGCCATCATGTCGTTGGCGGCGAATACGGCATCGGGCAGCGTGCCGGCTGCCAGCAACTCCTGACCGGCGCGGTGGCCGGAAGCTTCGTCGAAATCACCGGGCAGCTCGATGCCTTCGGCGCCGCTGCCGAACGCCGCCAACGCGTCACGGAAGCCGCGCAGGCGCTCGCGCGCGTCGAAGTTGAGGTCCGGGCCAGAAATGAATGCAATGCGCCGATGGCCAGCATCGAGCAGGTGGCGGGTCATTGCCATCGCCCCTGCATGGTCATCAATGCTCAACACCGGATGGTCCTGCCCAGGCAGGTAGGTGTTGATGAGTACCGTCGGCAATGCCTGCGGCAGGTTGTCGGTCAGGAACCCGGGGCTCTCGGCATAGGGCGAGAGCACCAGCAGACCGTCGACCCGGCCGCGCATGGCACGCAGGGCTGCACCCTGCTGCTCCTGGTCGCCGTGATAGCTCGACACCAGCAGGTGCTGGCGCCGGCTGCGGGCGACGTTGTCGATGCCACGCATCAACTCGGAGAAGAATTCGCCGTACAGGTCCGGAAGCACCACACCCACCGTATTGGTGCGGCGGCTGCTCAGGCTGCGGGCGGCGGCGTGCGGGGTGTAACGCAGCCGTGCGGCCACCTCCAGCACAAGCTGGCGGACCGGTTCGGCGACATTTTCATGCCCGTTGAGCGCGCGCGAAACGGTGGCCACAGAGACCTTGGCTTCACGGGCGACGTCTTTGATTGTTATGGCTGCCTTGTTCACGAAGCCGCCCTCCACGGCTTGGACCTACCAGCATTGGCGCGGAATGTAAGCGTTTCCATCTGCGCTTGTAAACAGTCCGTTAGACGAATGTCCGCAAACGGACACGGAAACCTGTCCCTGGCAGGCCCATCAGCGGACCTGCCAGGACAACGCGGGACAAGGCCTCAGCCCTGCTCTGACGGGGTATGCGCGCGGATGGACAAGGCGTGGATGTCGGTTTCCATCAACGTGCCCAAGGCGGCGTAGACCGCGCGATGACGCGCCAGCGGGGCCATTCCCGCGAAGCACTCGCTGACCACATGCACGTTGAAATGGCCGCGACCATCGCGCGCTCCGGCATGGCCTGCATGGCGATGGCTGTCGTCTTCGATCTCAAGCACGCTGGGAGCCAGCGCCTGCTGCAGCGCGTCACGAATCTGCTCGATCCGTTCCGCGTTCACGGCAGCACCTTGCGGAACGGTCGCACCTGTACCCGCACATAGACGCCTGCGGCCACATAGGGATCGGCATCGGCCCAGGCCTGGGCCTGCTGCAACGAGTCGAAGCCGGCAATCACCACCGAGCCGCTGAACCCTGCCGGGCCCGGGTCTTCGCTGTCGATCGCCGGACACGGCCCGGCCAGAAGCAGGCGGCCTTCATCGCGCAGCGCGGTCAGCCGCGCCAGGTGCTCGGCCCGCGCCTGCAGCCGCTGGGCCAGCACATCCTGGCCGTCAAATCCTTCAATCACGTACCACACCGGCATGTCCTCGCTCGCGTTGCTGGTGCGCAGATTCTAGCCAATCCCGCCGCCTGCCCGGCCTCGGCTGGACACTGGCGCGGCAAAGGCTTACCCTAGGGACCATTGCACGTGGCTGGATGCAGCAGCCCGTCGGTTTTTGCGGCCAACGCAGCCCCCGACGACCGACCCGCTGCTTCGAACCGGTCCACCCGACCGGGCCACGTAGACGACCTCCCCGTAGTCCTGTCGCTGCCGTGTCCTGCGGAGCGCCCTGTTGTTGATGTGTGGAACCGCGCCGAGACAGGCGCGCCTGGTGTCCTGGCGGTCCGTGGCAGTTGCCCGGTGTGTCAGCTACCGCGACTGGTCCGTTGCAATCCTGATCTCCATTAGATGACTTCCGAACTCGCGCTCGACGCGAACACGCCAACCCGGCCGCCCGCCCCCCAGCAGCAGGAAATGCCGCTGGCCGTGGTGCATGGGCAACCTGTCCTGCAGATTCCGCAGGACCTGTACATCCCGCCGGATGCGCTGGAAGTCATCCTTGACGCCTTTGAAGGGCCGCTGGACCTGCTGCTGTACCTGATCCGCCGGCAGAACCTGGACGTGCTGGACATTCCCGTGGCCGAGATCACCCGGCAGTACGTGGAATACATCACCGTGATGCGCGAGCTGCGCTTCGAGCTTGCCGCCGAGTACCTGGTGATGGCGGCGATCCTGGCGGAAGTGAAGTCGCGCATGCTGC
Source organism: Stenotrophomonas sp. TEPEL (assembly GCF_004348785.1). Lineage (NCBI taxonomy): Bacteria > Pseudomonadati > Pseudomonadota > Gammaproteobacteria > Lysobacterales > Lysobacteraceae > Stenotrophomonas > Stenotrophomonas sp. TEPEL. The sequence continues at coordinate 1,455,406 of NZ_QQXJ01000001.1, read as the reverse complement.
TGCCCCGCCCCCCCAGCGTGGAGGGCGAGGAAGCCGATCCGCGTGCGGAGCTGGTGCGACGGCTGCAGGAGTACGAACGTTTCAAGCAGGCCGCCGAGGATATCGACGCCCTGCCCCGGCAGGACCGTGACACCACCGTGGCCCATGCCTTCATGCCCGAGCGCGCCGCAGTGAAGCTGCCGCCGCCGGTGGACCTGAAGGAAATGCTGATGGCGCTGCACGACGTGCTCAAGCGCGCCGAGCTGTTCAGCGGCCACGCGATCAAGCGCGAAGCACTGAGTGTCCGGCAGCGCATGGGTGAAGTGCTGGGGCGGCTTGAAGACGGCAGGTTCTATCGTTTTGAAAACCTGTTCACCGCCGAAGAAGGCAAGCTGGGCGTGCTGGTCACGTTCCTGGCCGTGCTGGAACTGGCCAAGGAGCAGCTGCTGGACCTGGTGCAGGAAGAACCGCTGGCGCCGATCTACGTGAAGTCCCTGGCCGCCGGCAATACCAATGCCCCGCTGCAGTTCAGCAGCGAGTTCGACGACAACGACGCCGCCAATGAAAACGAGTGAGCGCTGACTGCCGATGGATCAAACGCTGATCAACCGCATTGTCGAAGGTGCGCTGCTGGCCTCCAGCCAGCCGCTCACCCTGGCCCAGCTGAAGGACCTGTTCCCGGAAGACGAGCCGGCACCACCGGGCAGCATCGAACGTGCGCTGGAACGGCTGCGCGAGGGCTGCCAGGACCGTGGCGTGGAACTGGTGGAGGTGGCTTCGGGCTTCCGCTACCAGGTGACCGCCGAAGTACATGGCTGGATCAGCCGGCTGTGGACCGAACGCAAGACCCGCTATACCCGCGCCACCCTGGAAACGCTGGCCCTGATCGCCTACCGGCAGCCGATCACCCGTGGCGAGATCGAGCAGGTGCGCGGCGTGGCGGTCAGCAGCAACATCATCCAGGCACTGGAAGAGCGCGAGTGGATCCGCGTGGTCGGCCACCGCGACGTGCCTGGCAAGCCCGCCCTGTTCGGCACCACCAAGGGCTTCCTGGACTACTTCGGGCTGAAGCGCCTGGACGAACTGCCGCCGCTGTCCGAGCTGAAGGACCTGGGCGACCTGGAACCGCAGCTGGCGCTGGATCGCGACGCAGCACCGGTCGCCAGCGCCGATGGCCCGGACGTGAGCGCCGAAGCCGCGGCAGCCGCTGCAAATGACGACACCGGCACCACCGCCGGCGACACCCCTGATTCTGCCGACGCATCTCCTGCGCCGGCCGACGATGAGCAAGCACCTTCGCCCTCCGATGATGGGCACCCCGATTCCGCGCCGGGCGAGCGCGCGGTGACAGTGAACGAACGCGAAGACAACGCCGTCGCGAAGACGACCGTGGCTGTTGACCAAGCCGATTCCGAACCAGAGGCCGACCTCGAAACCGTCGGCCGGAGCAAAACTGATGAGTGACACCCCCCGCAAGCCCTCGTTGAACAAGCTTTCGCTCAAGCGCGAAGCCACGTCCGAACAGTTCAAGCTGGAAGAACGCCTGCACAAGGTCCTGGCCCAGGCCGGCCTGGGTTCGCGCCGTGCGCTGGAACAGCGCATTGCCGAAGGCCTGGTCAAGGTCAACGGTGAAGTCGCGCAGACCGGCATGTCGGTCAAGAGCGGCGACAGGATCGAGCTCGACGGCCGCGGCTTCGTCGCCACCGCGCTGGCCGAGCCGTCGCGCGTGCTGGTCTACAACAAGCCGGAAGGCGAAGTGACCACGCGCGAAGACCCCGAAGGTCGCCCGACCGTGTTCGAATCCCTGCCGCCGCTGAAGGGCGCCCGCTGGATCGCCGTCGGCCGCCTGGACATCAACACCACCGGCCTGCTGCTGGCGACCACCGATGGTGAGCTGGCCAATGCCATGATGCACCCCTCCTTCGAGGTCGAGCGCGAGTACGTGGTGCGCGTGCGCGCCCCGGAAGGCGAGGACAAGGTGCCCGATGCCGTCGTCGACCGCCTCACCCGTGGTGTCGCGCTGGAAGATGGCCCGGCCAAGTTTGATGAGATCGAACGCATCGGCGGCACCGATTCGCACGACTGGTTCCGCGTCGTGGTGAAGGAAGGCCGCAACCGCGAAGTGCGCCGCCTGTGGGAATCGCAGGGCTGCCAAGTCAGCCGCCTCAAGCGCACCCGCTACGGCAAGGTCAGCCTGCCGCGCGAACTGGCCCGCGGCCAGTCCGTCGAACTGCCGGGCAGCCAGGTCGAAGCGCTGCGCGCCGAACTGAAGCTGGAAGAAGGCGCGCCGTCGGCCCTGACCCTGCAGCCGGTGATCGGCCAGCGTCGCGCCGCCAAGACCACCGTGCGCGTGCGCGAAGGTGGCCGCGGCAACGCTTACGTCAATGGTCACAACACCGCCGATGAAGGCCGCGAACTGCGTCGCTTCGACAACGTGCGCGAAGACCGCGGCCGCGGTCGCGGCGGCAAGGGCGGTGGCGGTTTCAAGGGCGGCCTGACCGTCAGTGGTGAAGCTGCTGCCAAGCAGTCGCAGCGCCCGTTCAAGCAGCGCGCGCCGAAGAACGACCGCTCGCTGCCGGAAGGCAACCCGGCCGCATTCCGTACCTGGTACGTGCCCGATGGCGTGAGCACCGGCCCGAGCGGCCACCGCAATGCCGGTCCGGGCGCTCGTGGCCCGGGTGCCCGTGGTCCGGGCGCAGGCGGCCAGGGCCGTCCGTACGGCAAGCCGAAGGGTCCGGGCGCAGGCGCCGGTGGCGGCCAGGGTCGCGGCGGGTTTGGGGGTGAAGGACGCGGTGGCGCGGGCGGCCAGGGTCGTCCGGCCGGCGCGGGCAACCGCTCGCAGGGCCAGGGCAACAAGCACCCGTACGGCCATCCGGGCAATGCTCCCAGCTTCCCGTCCGACCACGCCAACCCCGGCTTCAGCCCGTACGGCAGCTCGCGTCCGGCCGGCAACGGTCGTCCGGGCGGCAATGCCAATGCACGTCCGGGCGGCAACCGTGGTCCGGGTGGTCCGGGCGGCAACCGTGGTCCCGGCGGCCCGGGTGGCAACCGCGGCCCAGGTGGCCCCGGCGGCAACCGTGGCCCGGGTGGCCCGCGTCGCAGCGGCCCGCGCGGCGGCTGATCTCCACCTTCAATGAAGGACACAGCGATGACACGGATGTTGTCCCTCGGCGCCCGCATCGGCGCCGTGCTGGTGGCGCTGTTGCTGGTCGGCGGCTGCGAACGCGCTGCCGACCGGCTCAAGCAGGAAATCGCCGCCACGCAGAATCCCTGGCTGAAATCTTCGGCCCTGCACGATCCGGCCGACCGCATGCTGCGTCGGCTGATCGTCGATGAGCGCTATCTCACCCGCATCAAGCAGGCCGGCAGCAAGGACAAGGCTGCCGTGGCCGGTGCACAGCTTGCACTGGATGGCATCGGCCGCCTGCCCCGCCCCATGCTGGAGCGGCGTGCGCAGCTGCTGGCCGCAATGCTGCGCGGAATGCCGGTAGAGAAATGCGCACTGATCGCCCGCGCCACCACGGCCTCGGACATTGCGCAGGTAGGCAGGACCTTGTTCAACGAACTGGAGAAGCGTCCGCCGCAGGACATCGATTTCTGGTTCGAGATGAGCTACCAGGCCAGCCTCGCCGAGCTCGAACAGCGACCCGCAACCCCTGCCACTGAACAGCAGATTGCCGAGGCGACCGAGGCCCTGCTCGCCTCGATGGCTGACGAAACCACGCGCGAGCGTGCCATGGCGGTACTGCCGCGGATGGACACCGCACCGGCTGCCGACGTCTGCTGGGCATCGCTGATGCTGCTTGATGCCGCGTCCAGCACCGTGCCCGAACCACATCGCGGCACATTGGCCTGGCTGATGGCCCAGCAGTAGACACGGCGACGGAAGCCGGGCCCACGCGCCCGCTTCCCCGCGTTCGGCCGCGACCGCTCCACTCTCACCCTGCCGCTCGAGCGCTTTCGGCGCGCTGGAACGCCGCAGGCGTGGTCGCGACCATGCTGCGGAAGAAGGCGATGAACGGACTCTCTGCCGAGAATCCAAGTTCCAGCGCCACGTGCGCGACACGATGGCCAAGCAGCAGTTCCATGGCCCGCATCAACCGCCATTGCTGGCGCCACGCCTGGTAGCCCATGCCGGTATCGCGTTGCATCAGGCGCCCGATCGTACGCACGCTCAGTCCGCTGCGCCGGGCCAGCTCGCCCAGTTCGGGCGGCAGCTGCTCGGCCACCGGCATGCAGCGGGCGATGCGCGGGTCGCGCGGCAATGGCAGCTCCATTGGCTCCACCGGCGCAGCGGCAATCTCAAGCACGCACAGCGCCAGTTGATGCCCCGCTCGCGGCGCTTGCCAGTCATGTGCGAACGGCGCCTGCGCAATCGGCTCCAGCAGCGCCTGCAGCAGGGGACCGACACCAATGATTGCTGGCTGCTGCGGCAAGTACGCCGACAGCGTGGCATCGAAGTACAGCGACCGATAGTCCACCGCCTGTCGCATCTGCGCGCGGTGCAGCAGACCACCCGGAATCCACGCCGCGCGCGAAGGCGGCAACAGGCTGATGCGATCGCCGAACGTCAGCCGCGTGCAACCGGCGCGCGTGTACAGCAGTTGCGAACGTGCGTGCTGGTGCCAGCCGGAGTCATGCTCGGCCAGCGTGGCAGCGATACCGATCACCGGGGCGCTGCAGGCATCGGCATCGAAGCGAGCGTCGGGCTGCAGCCACGCCATGTCCGATTTCATCCATCTACTGTCGTAATCAATAGAGTGCGCCATCAGCACGGCCACGACAATGCGCGCCCCTGTTTCCGGAGCGCGCCGATGTCGCCTCGCCTGCTGTCCCTCACCATTGCGCTGCTGATGTTTCCGCAGCTGGCGCAGACCCTGTACAGCCCGGCGCTGGCCGATCTGGCGCAACGCTTCACCCTGCCGGCCAGCGCTGCCAGCCAGGCGATGAGCCTGTACCTGCTGGGGTTCGCGCTGGGCGTCCTGCTGTGGGGAAGGCTGGCCGACCGCATTGGCCGTCGCACCGCCCTGCTGGGTGGCCTGTGCGTTTTCGTGCTGGCGGCACTGGGCGGATTGGCGGCCGGCACGTTCGGCCAGGTGCTGGCTGCGCAGATGCTGGCCGCCCTGGGCGCCGCCGCCGCCTCGGTGGTGACCCAGACCGTGCTGCGCGACCACCTTCAAGGGCCCGCGCTGGCGCAGGCGTTCTCCTGGATTGGCATGGCGCTGGCGCTGAGCCCGGCGATTGGGCTGGCACTGGGCTCGCTGCTGGTCGCTGCCGATGGCTATGCCGGCGTACAGGCCGGCCTGCTGCTGATCGCTGCATTGCTGATGCTCGGCTGCGTGACCGGGCTGCGTGAAAGCCGGCCCGCGCAGATCGCGCCCGTAGCGCTGCGGCCCCTGCTGCGGCAACTGCTGGGCGACCGTTGGATCTGGTCGAACGCGCTGCTGGTCATGGCCTTCAACGTGGCCATGTACAGCTGGTACGCGCTGGGGCCGTTCGTGTTCGCACGCCTGCACTGGCCCGCCAGCTGGTTCGGCGCCAGCGGTGCGGTGCTGGCGCTGGGTTCGGCGTTGGGCGCCTGGGCCAATGGCCGCCTGTTGCGTGCCGGCGCCCCTGCGTTGACGCGCATCCGCATCGCGGCATCGCTGGTACTGGCCGGTGGCGTCCTGGCCGCGCTGCTGCGCGGGCAACCGGTCATGGTGATGGCGATGTTGCCGGTCGTGGCGGGATTCGGCCTGGCCATCCCCAATGTGCTCGGGCAGGCACTACGAGGCTATGCACACTGCCTGGGCAGTGCCGGCGCCCTGTTCGGCCTGCTCTACTACCTGCTGATCGGCGCGGCGATGGCCGTTGTCGGCGCACTGCAGATGCTGGCGCCATCCATCATCGCCTGTGCACTGCTGGCGCTGTGGTTGCTGCGTCCGCGGAGCGCGCTGGCCTAGGAATTGCTGCAAAGGCCCTGCACTGTGCGCCACTGCCGGAAACCGCGCGGTAGCGCTGGCTATGGTGCATGTTCTCCGCAACCACGCAGATGCCGATGATCACCATCACAGCAGAGCAGGCCCGTGCAAACGCTGACGCCGCCACTCGACCGATCGAGCAGTACTACAGGGATCTGGACAAATCGATCCAGGTCGGCTCGGAAAACGGCCGCCGTTACATCGTGTTCGGCTTCAACAAGGCGCTGGCCAGCGAGCGCCTCATCGACGGTGTCGTCGAGCAACTGCTCAAGAACCGCTTCAGCGTCGAACGGCTGCCCAGCGACGCCGAGCAGCACTACATCCGCATCAGCTGGGAAGCCGGCGAACCCTCCCGCCTCAACGCCGGCTGATGGTGAACGCCGCGCCGTCCACACCCAGGTCCCAGCCCTTGCCGGTACCGGACAGGGCCAGCGAGATATCGCCCTTGGTCATCACCTGCGCGTTGCTGGACTTCACCGCACCGGCATGCGCGCCGACCGAGGCGTAGGTGCCCAGCAGCTCGCCGACGCTGCCGGCGCCGGTGAAGCTGCCACGGCCATCGGTGATCTTCGACTTGCCGACGGTCAGGCCGCCGCCCTTCAGCTGGATCCGCACCGGCATGCTGGAACCGTTGGTGCAGTGGATGGTGCCGTTGCCCGAGGCGGTCTTGTAGATCAGTGACCAGCCGGACAGGTTGTAGCGCAGCTGGCAGTCAAGGTTGCCACCGGCCTGCGCGGTCGGGGCCAAGGACGCTGCGGCGAGCGCCAGCAGCAGGGCAAACGGCTTGGTATTCATCGGCATAACATCCACATCGGTCGGAATGTGGGCGAATCTAGCAGCGCGCGCGTGCACGTTGGATGCAGGCGCGCGCGGTGGGGCGGGAAGCGTTCAGCCGCCGTATCAGGCCTGCACATCCAGATGGAAGGCATCGGCATCGAGCATGGCCGGGAAGCGTGCACGATGCGAGGCCAGTGCTTCGGCGGAGATGGTGGTGGTCACCACCTGCTCGCGCTCGCGGATCTCCACCTGCGGCTGGCCGAGGAAGTCGATGACCGCGCTGTCGCCGGCGTAATGCAGCTGGTTGCCGTCCACGCCCACGCGGTTGACCGCAGCGACGAAGCACAGGTTCTCGATCGCGCGCGCACGCAGCAGGGTCTTCCACGCATAGGCGCGCGCGGAAGGCCAGTTGGCGACGAAGATCTGCAGGTCGAAGTCCAGCTGTTCAACACGCTCGACGTTGTAGCGGTTGCGGCAGAACACCGGGAAACGCAGGTCGTAGCAGACCTGCGGATTGATCCGCCAGCCCTTCCATTCCACGCACAACCGGTCGCGGCCGGCGGCGTAGCGCTCGTGCTCGCCGCCGTAACGGAACAGGTGACGCTTGTCGTAGTACTGCAGGCCACCATCGGGGGTGGCGAACAGCAGGCGGTTGTAGACGCCCTCGCCATCGCGCAGCTGCACGCTGCCGATCACTGCCGCATTCAAGGCTTTGGCCTGCGCGCGCACCCACGCCACGGTCGGGCCGTCCATGCCTTCGGCCTGTGCGATGGCTTCGTTGGAGAAGCCGCTGGTGAAGGTTTCCGGCAGGATCACCAGGTCGGTGGTGCCGGCCAGCGGCGCCAGCAACGCACCGTAATAGGCACGGTTGCCGGCCGGGTCGTGCCAGCGGGTATCGCCCTGGACGAGGGAAATGCGCAGGTCCTGCATGCTGTCTCCTCCGCTCACAGCAGGCGCAGGCGTTCGATCGCCGCGTCCAGGGTGGCCTCGTTCTTGGCGAAGCACAGGCGCACCAGGCGCTGGCCGACCGGCGCGGTTTCGTAGAACGGCGACAGCGGAATGGCGGTGACGCCCTTCTCGATGGTCAGCCACTTCACGAACTCGTGGTCCGGCAGGTCACTGATGGCCGAATAATCGACCAGCTGGAAGTAGCCGCCCGGCACCGGCAGCGCCTTCAGGCGGGTGCCGGCCAGCTGCTCGCGGAAACGGTCGCGCTTGGCTTCATAGAACGCGCCCAGTTGCAGATGATGCTGCGGCTCGTCGCGGATCATCGCGGCGAAACCGTACTGCGCCGGGCCGAAGCTGGTGAAGGTGTTGTACTGGTGCACCTTGCGGAACTCGGCGGTCATTGCCGCTGGCGCCACCGCATAACCGATCTTCCAGCCGGTGCAGTGATAGGTCTTGCCGAAGCTGGAGATGACGAAGGTGCGCTCGCGCAGTTCCGGGTAGCGCAGCGCCGATTCGTGGCGACGGCCGTCGTAGATGATGTGCTCGTACACTTCATCGGATATCAGGTAGATCTGCGTGCCGCGCAGCACATCGGCCAGCGCCTGCATGTCGGCCTCGTCCAGCATCGCGCCGGACGGGTTGTGCGGGGTGTTGACCATCAGCAGGCGGGTGCGCGGGGTGATCGCCGCGCGCACGCGGTCCCAGTCCACCGCGAAGGTCTGCGGGTCCAGCGGTACGTGCACGGCGGTGGCGCCGGCCAGTTCGATCGCCGGTTCATAGCAGTCGTAGGCCGGGTCGAGCACGATCACTTCCTCGCCGGCACGCACCACGGCGTGGATGGCGTTGAAGATCGCCTCGGTGGCGCCGCTGGTGACGGTGATCTCGGTGTCCGGATCGATCGTCGCGCCGTACAGGTCCAGCGACTTCTGCGCGATGGCCTGGCGCAGCGGTGCCACGCCGGTCATCGGCGGGTACTGGTTCAGGCCGGCGGCCATCGCCTTGCTGGTCTCGTCGATCAGGCGCTGCGGCGCGGAGAAATCCGGGAACCCCTGGCCGAGGTTGACCGCGCCGTGTTCGGCGGCGAGCTGGGACATCACGGTGAAGATCGTGGTACCGACCTTGGGCAGCTTGGTGTTCGGTTGCATCGGCCTGGGCTGTGGGGAAACAAGGGCTGGAAGTGTACGAAATCCCGACCCGGCCTGCGGCGCCGACGGTAGCGCCGGGTCATACCCGGCGGCTCTTTGCACATGCCGCACCGATGGCAAGCCGCGCTGCGTGCTCCCGGGCATGGCCCGGCGCTACCGGGTCACATTCACCGCTACAATTGCTGCCGCACTCCCGCATGAAGACCCCTGCGCCTTGAACACCCCTGCATTGCTGGCCGCCAGCGGCCTGAGCTTCTCCCGCAATGACGAGCCGGTGTTCGGCCCGCTGGACTTCCACGTGGATGCCGGCGAGGCCCTGTTGGTGCAGGGCGGCAACGGTGCCGGCAAGACCACCCTGCTGCGCGTGCTGTCGGGCCTGGCGCGCCCGGGCGCGGGCCAGGTGCTGATCGATGGCAGGCCGGCCAGCAACGCCGAGCGTGCGCGCTATGTCGCCTACCTCAGCCACCTGCCGGCGCTGAAGCCGGACCTGGACACGCTGGAGAACCTGCATTTCCTCTGCGGCCTGCACGGCCGCCGCGCACGGCAGATGCCGGGCAATGCGCTGGCCATCGTCGGCCTGGCCGGCTACGAGGACACCCTTGTGCGGCACCTGTCGGCCGGACAGAAGCGGCGGCTGGCCCTGGCCCGCATCTGGCTGTCGCCGGCACCGCTGTGGCTGCTCGACGAACCCTATGCCAACCTCGACCTGGAAGGCATCAACCTGGTCAACCGGATGATTTCCGCACACCTGCGCAGTGGCGGCGCCGCCCTGGTCACCACGCATGGCGCCTATGCCGCCCCGCCGGTACGCACCCGCCAGCTCGATCTGGGGGGTGTAGCATGATCGCGCCAGGCACCGAACCAGGCCTGTGGCAGACCGCCAGCGCGCTGATTGCGCGCGACCTGCGCCTGCTCTGGCGGCGTCGCGGCGATGCCCTGCAGCCGGTGCTGTTTGCCCTGCTGGTGGTGGTGCTGTTCGCCCTGGCCCAGGGCCGGGACCCGCAGCCGCTGGCCGCCACCGCCGGTGCGGTACTGTGGTTGGCGGTACTGCTGGCCGGGCAGCTGGCGCTGGATTCGCTGTTCCGCTCCGACGCCGAAGACGGTTCGCTTGAACAATGGCTGCTGGCGCCGGTGCCACTGGCGTGGCTGGTGCTGGTGCGGGTGCTGCTGCATTGGGCGACCACCGCCCTGCCACTGATCCTGCTGAGCCCGTTGCTGGCGGAAATGCTGCATCTGCCGCATGACCAGCTGCCGATGTTGCTGGCATCGTTGCTGCTGGGAACACCGTTGTTGAGCCTGATCGGTGGCGTGGTTGCTGCACTGACCGTCGGCATCAGGCGCTCTGGTATTCTCGTGGCGTTGCTGTCGTTGCCGTTGTACGTACCGGTGCTTGTCTTCGGTGCCGGCAGCCTGGCGGCAGCCAGCCGCGGGCAGGATCCGGTCGGTGCGCTGCTGATGCTGGGCGCTGGACTGGTGATCGCCCTGGTGCTGGCACCGCTGGCCACCGCTGCTGCGATCCGTATTTCTCTGAGTTGACCGAGCTGAGAGCCAATCCACCCCTGCTGGATAGCCGCCACGCATGAATCCGATCGTCCGCTGGTTCCATCAACTCGGTTCGCCCCCGACCTTCGATCGTTTCGCCGCACGCTGGTCCCGCGTGTTCTACGCCGCGGCGGTTCCGGTGCTGCTGATCGGCCTGTGGCAGGGGCTGTTCGTGGCACCGCCGGAACAGAACCAGCACGACGCCTTCCGCATCATCTACATCCATGTACCCAGCGCCTGGATGAGCCTGTTCGTGTTCGCGCTGATGGCCGCCTACGCCGCCGTGGCGCTGATCTGGCGCATCAAGATCTGCGAGATCCTGGCGATGGCCTGTGCGCCGATGGGCGCCGGCTTCACCCTGATCACCCTGCTGACCGGCAGCATCTGGGGCAAGGGCACCTGGGGCACCTGGTGGGACTGGGATCCGCGCATGACCAGCGAGCTGATCCTGCTGTTCCTGTACCTGGGCGTGATCGGCCTGTACCACGCCATCGAAGACCGCCGCAGTGCCGCACGCGCGGCCGGCCTGCTGGCCATCGTCGGCGTGGGCCTGCTGCCGATCATCCGTTACTCGGTGGACTGGTGGGGCGCGCTGCACCAGCGCCAGTCGATCAACGTGTTCGGCGAGAACGCCGTGCGGCCGGAACTGATCGCCCCGCTGTGGTGGATGGTGGTGGCCACCAAGCTGTGGTTCGTCGGCTCGCTGCTGGCCAAGGCGCGTGCCGACAACATCGCGCGCGAGGCCGGCAAGGCCTGGGTCGGCGAGCGCTTCGGCACCGCGGATGGGGAGGCTCGGCGATGACCCACCTGCCCTACCTCATCGCCGCGTTCGCGGTATTCCTGCTGGTGCTGGCCTGCGATGCGCTGGGGTCGTGGCTGCGCCTGCGCAGCGCCCGACAGCTGGCGCAACGCCGCCAGCAGCGGCTGCAGGCGCGTAGCAACGCGTCGGCACCGGCGCCGCTGGCTACCGAGCTCAGCCGATGACGCCGGTACAGCGACGCCGCATGATCTGGGTGCTCCTGCTGTTGCTGGCCTCCGGGCTGGCGACCACGCTGGTGGCCTTCGCCCTGCAGCGCAACATCGCCTACCTGTACACGCCTTCGGAAGTGCTGCGCGGGGACGTGGATGCGCAGTCCCGCTTCCGCTTGGGCGGCATGGTGGTGAAGGGGTCCTTCGATCGACCCAGCGGCTCGCTGCAGGCCCACTTCGTGGTCACCGACGGCGATGCGACGCTGCCGGTCAGTACCGACCGCATCCTGCCGGACATGTTCCGCGAGGGGACCGCCGTGGTCGCCAGCGGTCGCCTGCAGGACGGTACCTTCGTCGCTGACGAGGTGCTGGCCAAGCACGATGAGAACTACGTGCCCAAGGAAGTGGCCGACAAGATGGGCGATGCGCATCGCAAGCACGATGTGCCGGTCACGGCGCCCGAGGCGCGCTGAGTGCTTCCCGAATTCGGTCAGATCCTCCTGCTGTGCGCGCTGCTGGCCTCGCTGCTGCAGGCGGTGCTGCCGCTGGTGGGCGCGCAGCGCGGCAATGACGCATGGATGGCCGTTGCCCGCCCGGCGGCCTTTGCCCAACTGGTGCTGCTGGCCGGCGCCTTCGCCGTACTGACGGCGGCCTTCGTGCAACAGGATTTCTCGGTGCGCTACGTCGCCGAGAACTCCAATTCGCTGCTGCCGTTGATCTACCGCTATTCGGCGGTGTGGGGGGCTCACGAAGGCTCGCTGCTGATGTGGGCGCTGGTGCTGGCGCTGTGGACCGGTGCAGTGGCGCTGTTCTCGCGCCACCTGCCGGCACCGGTACAGGCGCGCGTGCTGGCGGTGATGGGCATGGTCAGCGTCGGCTTCCTCGCCTTCCTGATCTTCACCTCCAATCCGTTCCTGCGCTTGAACCCGGTGCCACTGGAAGGCCGTGACCTCAACCCGTTGCTGCAGGACCCGGGGCTGATCATCCATCCGCCCATGCTGTACCTGGGCTACGTCGGCTTCGCGGTGCCGTTCGCCTTCGCCGTGGCGGCACTGCTGGAAGGCCGCGTCGATGCACGCTGGCAACGCTGGACGCGGCCCTGGACCAATGTCGCCTGGGGCTTCCTCACGCTGGGCATCGCACTGGGCAGCTGGTGGGCGTACTACGAGCTGGGCTGGGGCGGATGGTGGTTCTGGGACCCGGTCGAGAACGCCAGCTTCATGCCGTGGCTGGTCGGCGCGGCGCTGATCCATTCGCAGGCAGTCACCGAAAAGCGCGGCACCTTCGGCAGCTGGACGCTGCTGCTGGCCATCGCGGCGTTCGCGCTGTCGCTGCTGGGCACCTTCCTGGTGCGCTCCGGCGTGCTGACCAGCGTGCATTCGTTCGCGGCCGATCCCTCGCGTGGGCTGTTCATCCTGATCTTCCTGTCGGTGCTGGTGGGGGGCAGCCTGCTGCTGTATGCACTGCGTGCGCCACGGCTGGCCGTGGATGCCGGCGATCCGCGCCGTGGCTTCACCGCGACCTCGCGCGAAACCCTGCTGCTGGCCAACAACCTGCTGCTGGCCAGCGCCTGCGCGATGGTCCTGCTGGGCACCCTCTACCCGCTGCTGGCCGATGCGCTGTCGCTGGGCAAGATCTCGGTGGGCCCTCCGTACTTCGGCAGCCTGTTCCTGCTGCTGATGGCACCGATGGTGATGCTGCTGCCGTTCGGTCCGCTGGTGAAGTGGCAGCGCGACCAACCTTCGCGCGCACTGGCATTGCTGTTGCCATGGGCGGGCCTGGCTGTGCTGCTTGGCGCCTGGGCCTGGTGGCAGGCGCCGCAGAATGGCTGGAAGGCCGGCATCGGCGTTGCGGCTGCGGCCTGGGTTGGGCTGGGCACCGCCCGGTTCGTCTGGCAGCGCCTGCGTGGCAATGGCCGCTTCACTGCCGAGATGCTTGGCATGATCGTCGCCCATGCCGGTGTCGCGGTGTTCCTGGCCGGCGCGCTGCTGGTGGAAGCATTGAACGTGCAGCGCGAAGTGGCGCTGTCGCCGGGCCAGCAGGTGGTGGTCGCCGGCCACGAAGTGCGCTTCGAGGGCGTGGACCACCGCGAAGGCCCCAATTTCATCGCTGATCGCGGCCATCTGCGGGTGCTGCGCGACGGTCGCGAACTGGCCCTGCTGCATCCCGAGAAGCGCCAGTACGCCAGCGGCGGCCAGGTGATGACCGAGGCTGGCATGGATGCACGCCTCAGCGGTGATGTCTACGTGGCATTGGGCGAGCCGCTGGGCAACAATGCATGGGCGGTACGGGTGCACATCAAGCCCTTCGTGCGCTGGATCTGGCTGGGCGCGCTGTTGATGGCCCTGGGCGGATTCATCACCGCTGCCGATCGCCGCTTTCGTCGTCCGTAGGAGTTCCCCATGTCCGAGNCACCCGCCCCACGCC
>NZ_QQXJ01000001.1:1377424-1441559 GCF_004348785.1 Stenotrophomonas sp. TEPEL | reverse complement strand
TGTCCGAGTCACCCGCCCCACGCCCTTCCCGCCCGCTGCCGCCGGTAGCCATCGTGATCGGCGTCCTGTTCTTCTTCGGCCTGCTCGGCCTGATGATCTACGGGGTGATGAAATCGGGCGATCCGCAGCGCGACGTGCTGCCCTCGGCATTGATCGACAAGCCGGCGCCGGCGTTCGCGCTGCCGGTACTGCATGACCCGCAGATGATCGTGCGCAGCGAGGAGCTGCGTGGTGCGCCGTACCTGCTCAACGTCTGGGGCAGCTGGTGCGCGGCCTGCCGTGAAGAACATCCGGTACTGACCCGCTTCGCCGAGAGCAAGCGCGTACGCGTGATCGGCTACAACTGGAAGGACGAACCGACCGACGCGCTGCACTGGCTGGAACAGCTGGGCAACCCGTTCATGGTCGTGCTGAGCGACATCGAAGGCCGCACCGCCATCGACTGGGGTGTGACGGCAGCACCGGAGACCTTCCTGGTCGACGGCAGTGGCATCGTGCGCTGGAAGTACAGCGGCGCGATGACCCAGCAGGTGGTCGATGAGAAGCTGATTCCGGCGCTGGAAAAGCTTGAAAAGGCCCAGGGCGATGCCGGCAACACCCTGCACGCCTCGCCGTAAGCGCATGCGCTGGCTGCTGCCGCTGCTGCTGGCGATGACCCTGGCGGTGCCACAGTCCGGCCTCGCCCAGCAACCCGTGCATGATGCGCGGCCGCTCGCGTTCCGCGATGCAGCCGAGGAGGCGCGCTTCCACGACCTGGCTGCGCAGTTGCGCTGCGTGCAGTGCCAGAACCAGTCACTGGCCGATTCCAATGCGCAGATCGCGCAGGACCTGCGGCGCGAAGTGCTGCAGTTGATGCAGCAGGGCCTCGACGACGACGCGATCAAGCAGTTCCTGGTCGCCCGCTATGGCGAGTTCGTGCTCTACCAGCCACCGCTGCAACCGGGTACCTGGCTGCTGTGGGGCGGTCCGCTGCTGGTACTGGGTGCCGGCGCGCTGGTGGTGATGGGCATCGTCCGTCGCCGTAGTCGGCAGATGGATGCATCCGCTGCAGCGGACCCTGCCGAAGGAGAGGACTGGTGACGCACTGGTTACCGATGGTCGCCGCAGTGGCCTCTGCGCTGTTGGCGGCCGTGGTGCTGTGGCCGCTGCGCCAGCATGGCCGTCGCAGCTTCGTGCTGGGGGTGGTGGCACTGGGCGTGGCCGGCGCCTGCCTGTACCTGCTGGTCGGCAATCCCCGCGCCGCACAGGTGCAGCCTGCGCCTTCGGTCGCCACGTTGCGTAACGGTGTAGAGGCGCTGCAGCAGGCGCTGCAGCGTGACCCGCAACGTGCGGATGGCTGGGCGCTGCTGGGTCGTTCGCAGGCCGAGCTTGGCAATGCCGCCGCCGCGGCCGACGCCTTCAACCGCGCCGCAGCACTGGCACCGGACGAACCAGGCGTGCTGGTCGAGGCCGCCCAGGCACGCGCCCAGGCCGATCCTGGCAAGCAGTTCGATGACACAGCGCTGGCATGGCTGCAGCGCGCACGTACCTTGTCGCCCGATGCCGAGCGCGCAAGCTGGCTGCTTGGCATTGCCCTGCGCCAGCGTGGCCGCAATGCCGAGGCCGCCGAACTCTGGAGCACGCTGCTGCCACGCCTGGAGCCGGGTGCCGCACAGGCGCTGCAGGCGCAGATCGCCATCGCCCGCGAGGCGGCCGGCCAACCGGCGCACGCACCGGCCGCTGCCCCCGCGCTGCTGCAGGTACGGGTGCAGCTGCCCGCATCGTTGAAAGCGGGTGACTGGCCTGCCAGCACCCAGGTCTTCGTGCTGGCGCGCGCGGTGGGCGGCCCGCCGATGCCGGTGGCTGCACGCAAGCTGCCGCTGGCCGGCTTCCCTGCAACGGTCGGCCTCGGCGACGGCGACAGCCCGATGCCGACCGCACCGCTGTCGGCACATCGCGAAGTGGAAGTACTGGCGCGCATTTCGCGCAGCGGCAGCGCCAACCGCAGCGAAGACGACCTGCAGACCGCCCCGGTCAAGGTCAGCCTGCCGCATGACGGTGTGGTTGAACTGCAGTTCCCGTAACGTACACGCGCCGCTGCGCTCGCCGGGCATGGCCCGGCGCTATCCACGCGCACCACCGGTAGCGCCGGGCACCGGTGGTGCGCGTGGATAGCGCCGGGCCATGCCCGGCGGATTCACGCTCAGCCCGTTGACGGAAACCAGCGTGTCGCCAGCTGCACACGCCGCCCCGCTAGAATGGCCGCATGACCGAATTCATTCCGCCCGGCACCCGCTTCCATGCCCTGCCCTCGCCGTTCCCGTGCAAACGTGGCGGCGCCCTGCACGGCGCTCGTGTGGCGTATGAGACCTGGGGCGCGCTGGACGAAGAGGCCAGCAACGCGATCCTGATCGTCACCGGCCTGTCGCCGGATGCGCATGCAGCGGCCAACGAAGCCAATCCTGCGCCAGGCTGGTGGGAAGCCATGGTTGGCCCCGGCAAGCCGATCGATACCGACCGCTGGTTCGTGGTCTGCGTAAACTCGCTGGGCAGCTGCAAGGGTTCCACCGGCCCGGCCTCGATCAATCCGGCCACCGGCGACCTGTATCGCCTGGATTTCCCGGAACTGTCCATCGAAGACGGCGCATGCGCGGCAATCGACGTGGTGCGCGCACTGGGCATCGGACAACTCGCCTGCGTGATCGGCAATTCGATGGGAGGGATGACGGCGCTGGCGGTGTTGCTGCTGCACCCGGGCATCGCCCGCAGCCATATCAACATTTCCGGCAGCGCACAGGCCCTGCCGTTCTCGATCGCCATCCGTTCGCTGCAGCGCGAGGCGATCCGCTTGGACCCGCACTGGAACGGTGGCCACTACGACGA
Organism: Stenotrophomonas sp. TEPEL; assembly: GCF_004348785.1. Taxonomy (NCBI): domain Bacteria; kingdom Pseudomonadati; phylum Pseudomonadota; class Gammaproteobacteria; order Lysobacterales; family Lysobacteraceae; genus Stenotrophomonas; species Stenotrophomonas sp. TEPEL. Next base: position 1,438,697 of record NZ_QQXJ01000001.1, on the reverse strand, counting down.
TGAGGCGTACCCGGAATCGGGCATGCGCATGGCACGCAAGCTGGGCGTGATCACCTACCGCTCGGCACTGGAATGGGATGGCCGCTTCGGTCGCGTGCGGCTGGATTCAGACCAGACCGACGATGACCCGTTCGGCCTGGAATTCCAGGTCGAGAGCTATCTGGAAGGCCATGCTCGCCGGTTCGTGCGTTTCTTCGACCCCAACTGCTATCTGTACCTGAGCCGCTCGATGGATTGGTTCGATCTGGCCGAGTATGGCGATGGCGATGTGATGGCCGGACTGGCCAGCATCCGCGTCGGCAAGGCACTGGCGATCGGTGCCAACACCGACATCCTGTTCCCTGTACAGCAGCAGCAACAGGTCGCCGATGGCCTGCGCGCCGGTGGCGCGGACGCGCGTTTCATCGGTCTGGAATCGCCACAGGGTCATGACGCGTTCCTGGTCGACTTCGAGCGTTTCGGCCCGGCCGTGCGCGGCTTCCTCGACGAACTGTAGTGGCGTGGCGGCGCAATCTCGCACTGGCCGCGTTCGGTGCGTTGATCGGCTTGACCGCAACCGGCGTGTTTCCGCTCTGGCTGGGCGCATGGTGCGTGCTGGCCAGTGCGGTGTCGTTCGGCCTGTATGGGCACGACAAGCGCGCCGCGCAGCGAAAACAGCAGAGGACGCCCGAACGCACGCTGCAGCTGCTGGCCTTTGCCGGCGGCTGGCCCGGCGCGCTGCTCGGCCAGGCGCTGTTCCGCCATAAACATCGCAAGGCGCCGTTCCAGTGGGTGTTCTGGTTGTGCGTGCTGGCCAACGTGGCCTCGATCGCGGTGATGCTGCGCGCGTTTTCGCGGTAGCTGCCCTGTAGATCCACGCCACGCAGTTATGCCGACCAAGGTCGGCATCTACCGAAGCGGTTCGCGGACCAGCACCCCGTCCACCAACCGGTACTGCACATCCACCACACCCGCGGGCAGGTCATCGTGGGTGATCATCAGCAGGCTGCGCCCTTCCAGTAGTGCTGGCAGGTCCTGCAGCAGCGCGCGCGCGGTATCCACGTCCAGGCCTTCGGTGGGCTCATCCACCAGCAGGATCGGTGCATTGCGCAGCAGCGCGCGCGCCAGCGCCAGACGCCGCGCCTGGCCGGCCGACATCGTTGCACCGTTCTCGCCCACCCACGCCTGCAGGCCGCCGTTGCGCTCGGCCCATTCACCCAGCCGTACCCGTTGCAGCACCGCCCACAACGCCTCGTCGCTGGCCTCGGGATCGCCCAGCCGCAGGTTCGCGGCCACGCTGCCGGCGAACACCGGCGCGTTCTGCGGCAGCCACGCAAGGTGCCGGTGCCAATCGGCCTGGGCGACATCACGCAGGTCCTGGCCACCGTAGGTCAACCGCCCCTGCTGCGGATCCCACAGGCGAAGCAGCAGGCTCGACAAGGTGGTCTTGCCGCTGCCGCTGTCGCCACGGATGGCGATGCGCTCGCCCGGCGCCAGCGTCAGCTGCACGCCACGCAGGACCGGCCGTGCGGCGCCCGGCCACTGGAAATGCACGTCATCCCAATGCACGGTCGCCGCCGGCGCCAGCGGCTGCGGCGACACCGGCTCCGGCACCGAAGGTGCCTGCTCGACGATGCCCTGCAGGCGCGCGGCCGCAATGCGGCCCGATTGCAGCGACTGCCAGGCCAGGCCCATGCCCGCCCACAGTTCGATCATCGCCACGGTCAGGAACACCAGCCCGGCGGCCATTTCCGCTGCGATGCGCTGTTGTTCGGCCGCATGCAGCGCCAGTGCCAGCATCGCTACCAGGCCGAGCCCGGCCAGCACACCATGCAGCGTTGATGCAGCGATCAGCCGCAGGCGTCGACGACGATCGCGCGAGGCCACCTGCTTGGCCGCCACCCGCACCTTCAACTGCCAGGCATTGCCAGCGTTGAGCGCGGCCAGATCAGCCGCCCCTTCCAGCCCCTCGAATGCGGCCGTGCGCAACGCTGCGCGATGTGCGGCGCGGTCGGCCTCTTCGCTGTCATGGCCCCTCACGCCCAGCCACGGCACGCCGATGCCGATCAGCAACGCCAGTACCGCCAGCAGCACCGCTGCCGATGGCAGGATCAACGCTGCCGACGCTGCCGGTGGTCGACGCGATCTATTCGCAGGATCCGCGTGCTGCCGCCGGCCAGACCTACGCCGATTCGCTGGCGCTGGGCGGCCTGGACATCAGCGACTACANCAGCAAGCCATCGATTTCGCCGATGTCACCCAGCAGCCGCGCCAGCAGATCGCCGGTGCGGGTTGCACCCAGCCGTGCCGGGGCCAGTGGCAGCGCGCGGCGGAAGAACCATACGCGCAGGTCGCGGGCGATGCGCAGGGTGGCGTCATGTCCCACCAGTTTTTCGAAGTAGCGCGATGCGATGCGCGCCATGGTCAGGCCGCGGATGCCGGCCGACGGAGTGAAGAAATTGAAGCCCTGGCCAAGGCCCGCTGCACCGGCCAGCGCTGCAGCAGTGAGGAAGCCACCGGACAGGCCCAGCAGGGCGGTGCCGGCCAGCATCGTGGTCCACAGCAGCAGCACTGCCAGCAGCAGGCGCGGGCGATGCCGCAGGAATACCGTGCGCAGCGAATCGACGGAAGGGCTCATGCGCGTACCGCCTGCGCCGGCTCAACCAGGCGCCCTTCGGGCAACAGCAGGCAGCGGTCGGCCCAGGCGATCACCGCCGGGCTGTGGGTGGCCACCACCACGCTGCGTCCGCGCGCATAGGCGGCCAGGCTGCGCAGCAGCGCTGCTTCGGTTTCGGCATCGAGAAAAGCAGTCGGCTCGTCCAGCAGCAGTACCTGCGGATCGCGCAGCAGCAGGCGCGCCAGGCCGATGCGACGTGCTTCGCCACCGGACAGGCCAAAGCCGCGCTCGCCGATCAGCGTATCCAGCCCCTGCGGCAGGCGCTGTGCGAACTGCAGCACCTGGGCGGCTTCGGCAACGGCGCGCAGGCGCGCGTCGCTGGCACCGGGATCGGCCAAACGCAGGTTCTCGGCGATGGTGCCGTGGAACAGATAGGGACGCTGGCTGGCATAGGCCACCTGCAGCCCCGGCCGCAGCTGCACCCGGCCAGCACGCGGCGGCAGCCAACCGGCCAGCGCTTCCAGCAACGTGCTCTTGCCGCTGCCACTGGGGCCGACCAGGGCCAGACGCTGGCCCGGTTCCAGCTGCAGCTCCAGGTTCTGCAGCACATCGTGCGCGGCGCCCAACGGACGCAATACCAGACCGTGCGCCTGCAGTGGCGGCAACGCGGCCTCGGCAGGCTCCGGCGTCAGCGGCACCGTGCCGTCGATTGTGCTGGCCTCCTCTTCCGGCAGCACCTGCAGCAGGCGCTCCACCTCGGCGGCGGCGGCCAGTGCATTGGCGCGATCGTGATAGTGCGCGGCCAGGCGCCGCAACGGCGCGTAGAACTCCGGTGCCAGCAGCAGGCAGAACAGGCCCGCCCCCAGCGTCGGCACGGTCGCATGCAGCGACATCAGGCCCAGATAGCTCAGGCCCAGATACAACGCAACCATCGCCACGCTGACCGAGGCAAAGAATTCCAGCACGGTGGACGACAGGAAGGCGATGCGCAGTACCTTCATCGTGCGCACGCGCACACCTTCGGCTGCGGCCTCGATGCCGGCCAGTTCGGCTTCCCCTCGGCCATACAGGCGCAGCAGGCCCAGGCCCTTGATGCGATCGGCGAAGTGCCCGCTCATCCGCGCCAGCTCACCCAGCTGCGCGCGCCCGGCGGCTTCGGCGCCCCAGCCCACCAGCATCATGAAAAACGGCACCAGCGGGGCAGTGAACAACAGGATCAGTGCAACCACCCAATCGACCCAGGCCACAGCAGCCAGGATCAACAACGGCACCACCACCACTTCGGTGCGCACCGGCAGGAAACCACTGTAGTAGTTCTCGATCGCATCGCCGTGATGCAGCATCAGCTCGCCCAGTTCACCGGTACGGCGCTGCCGCAGCCACAATGGGCCGTGCCCGAGCAGCCGCGCGAAGACACGCTCGCGCAGGGACAGGCGTGCGGCATCGGCAACGTCACCGGCCGCAGCCTGGGTGGCACTGCCCAGCAGGGTGCGCACGACAAGGATCACCGCCAGCGCGGCCAGCACCGGCAGGCCCTCGGCCAGCGGCGCGCGCTCGACCAGCACCTGCTGCACCAGCCAGGCGATGGCGGCGGCCTGGCCGATCAACAGTGCGCCGGACACGCTGATGCACAGCGATGCCAGCCGCTGCCGCCCCTTCGCGGCACGGGCCAGATCGGCCAGCCAGGCGGTACGCACACGCCGCAGGCGGGTCGATTCTTCATCCCGATCAGGGGCGTCAGCGGTCGGTTCGGCAGCGCTCAAGGCTCTTCACAGGCAGCAGGGGGATGGACGGCATTGTAGGCCCAGGCAACAGCCTTCCCCTGCGGCCGGCGGTCGCAGTCTTCATCGGGTTGGCATACGATCCTCCTGGATACCTGTTCATACATTGATCTGGATCAAGGCTGTTTGAAGTAGTCGGTCACATCATTCACCCCGTAGACCACCCTTCCCGCCACCTGCAACGGCACTATCCAACGAGGTAGCCAGGCCATGATTGATCAGACAGTCGTAGAACTGTCGCGGCTGCAATTCGCTCTGACCGCGATGTACCACTTCCTATTCGTACCGCTCACGCTTGGCCTGTCCTTCATGGTTGCCATCATGGAAAGCGTGTACGTCATGACCCGCAAGCAGGTCTGGCGGCAGATGACCCTGTTCTGGGGCACCCTGTTCGGCATCAACTTCGCCATCGGCGTGGCCACCGGCCTGGTGATGGAGTTTCAGTTCGGCATGAACTGGTCGTACTACAGCCATTACGTGGGTGACATCTTCGGTGCGCCGCTGGCCATCGAAGGCCTGATGGCGTTCTTCCTGGAAGCGACCTTCATCGGCCTGTTCTTCTTCGGCTGGAAGCGCCTGAGCCCGGTCAAGCACCTCACCGTGACCTGGCTGATGGCGCTGGGCACCAACCTGTCGGCGGTGTGGATCCTGATCGCCAACGGCTGGATGCAGAACCCGACCGGTGCGGTGTTCAACCCCGAAACCATGCGCATGGAAGTGGTCGACTTCGCCGCGGTGCTGCTGAACCCGGTGGCGCAGGCCAAGTTCGTGCACACCGTCAGTGCCGGTTACGTGACCGGTGCGATCTTCGTGATGTCCATCAGCGCCCTGTACCTGCTGCGCAACAAGCACAGGGACATGGCACGCCGTTCGTTCGCGGTCGCCGCAGCCTTCGGCCTGCTGTCCTCGCTGTCGGTGGTGGTGCTGGGTGACGAGAGCGGCTATGCCGCCAGCGAGCACCAGAAGATGAAGCTGGCGGCGATCGAAGCGATGTGGGAGACCGAGCGTGCGCCGGCCGACTTCACCGCCTTCGGCATTCCCAACCAGGACACCCACACCAACGACTACGCGATCAAGATCCCGTACCTGATGGGCCTGATCGCCACCCGTTCGCTGGACCAGCCGATTCCGGGCATCCTGGAACTGGTGGAGCGCGCCGAGCACCGCATCCGCGGTGGCCAGATCGCATACGGTGCGCTGGAACGGGTGAAGAAGGACAAGAACGATCTTGCAGCGCGTGAAATGTTCGATCGCCATTGGCAGGACCTCGGCCACGGCCTGCTGCTGAAGCGTTACCGCGAGGACATCCTCAACGCGACGCCGGAGGAAATCTCCAAGGCGGCGATGGATACCGTACCGCGCGTGGCGCCGCTGTTCTGGACCTTCCGCATCATGGCCGGGCTGGGCTTCTACCTGATCGCCTTCTTCGCGCTGGCCTTCTACTTCTCGTGCCGCAACAACTTCCAGGACAAGCGCTGGTTCCTGAAGCTGGCCGTGTGGAGCCTGCCGGCGCCGTGGATCGCGATCGAATGCGGTTGGTTCGTGGCCGAGTACGGCCGCCAGCCGTGGGCGGTGGATGGCGTGCTGCCGACTTTCTACGCGGCATCGGGCCTGGCACTGCATGAAATCCTGACCACGCTGGCGGTGTTCACCAGCCTGTACACGGTGCTCCTGATCATCGAAATCAAGCTGATGCTGAAGGCGGTCCGCAAGGGCCCGGACGACATCCTGCCGACGCTGCAGGCCGACATCCGCCCTGTTTCCCCCAATGCCGTTGCCCCCGGCCAGGCCTGAGGCAGGAGAATCCAGATGGAATTCATTGCACTTGATTACACCACGCTCCGCGTGATCTGGTGGCTGCTGCTCGGCATCCTGCTGGTCGGCTGGGCCGTCATGGATGGTTTCGACCTTGGCGTCGGCACGCTGCTGCCGTTCGTGGCAAAGACCGATGAAGAACGCCGGCTGGTGATCAACACCGTCGGCCCGGTCTGGGAAGGCAACCAGGTCTGGTTGGTGCTGGGTGGCGGCGCGATCTTCGCCGCATGGCCGCCGCTGTACGCGGTCAGCTTCTCCGGCTTCTACCTGGCGGTGTTTGCGATGCTGTTCGGGCTGATCCTGCGCCCGGTCGGCTTCAAGTACCGCAGCAAGCTGCCGTCCAAGCGCTGGCGCGACAACTGGGACCGCGTGCTGTTCGTCGGTGGCCTGCTGCCGGGCCTGATTGCCGGCGTCGCCGTAGGCAACGTACTGCTGGGTGTGCCGTTCCACTTCGATGACACCCTGCGCGTGACCTACACCGGTTCGTTCTTCGGCCTGCTCACGCCGTTCGCGCTCATCGCCGGCCTGATCAGCGTGGCCATGCTGGTGTCGCACGGTGCGGCCATGCTGGTGCTGAAGACCAACGGTCCGGTGGCCGAACGTGCGGCGCGCTCTGGCAGCATCGCCGCGATCATCAGCTTCGTGCTGTTCGCCGCTGCCGGCGCCTGGGTGGCCTTCGGCCTGCCGGGCTACCAGATCACTTCGCAGGTGGTGACCGACGGGCCGACCAATCCGCTGCTGAAGACCGCCGAACTGGGGTCCGCCGCAGGTGGCTGGCTGCGCAACTACAGCAGCATGCCGGCAACGCTGGTATTCCCGCTGCTGGGCCTGCTGGGTGCGCTTGCCAGCGCGGTGCTGCTGCGCGCGCGTCGTGGCGGCCTGGCCTTCATCGCCTCGGGCGCGTCCATTGCCGGCATCATCCTCACCGTCGGCTTTGCGATCTTCCCGTTCCTGCTGCCGTCCTCCAGCCAGCCCACCTCCAGCCTGACCGTCTGGGACAGTTCGTCCAGCCACCTCACGCTGTGGATCATGCTGCTGGCCACGGCCATCTTCCTGCCGATCATCCTCGCCTACACCACCTGGGTGTACCGCGTGCTGAAGGGCAAGACGACGGTCGAGGACATGGACGACAACCCCAACGCGTACTGATTGCCCGTGTGCCGGCCCAGGGTCGGCACACCCCCTCGCACACAGGAGATTGACCATGTGGTATTTCGCTTGGATTCTCGGCGCCGGCCTGGCTTCGGTCGTGGCCATCCTCAACGGGATGTGGTTCGAAGCGCGCGAAAGCGGCCGCGCCGACAAGGAAGTGCGCTGAAACTGTAAAAAAGGGTTGCCGATACGGCCTTCACACCGTATTCTTGGCGGCTCCTTCGGGGTGTAGCTCAGTCTGGTAGAGCGCTACGTTCGGGACGTAGAGGTCGCAGGTTCGAATCCTGTCTCCCCGACCACTTCGGTGGTCGCATTGAAGCCTGGTGAAGTCTTCCAGGCTTTTTTGTTCCCGCAGGAGTCGCTGCCACGGCAGCGAAGCAGAACGGTCTTCCCCCTTGCCGCCATCGGGGGAAATGGCTAGAATAGGCGGCTCCCTTCGGGGTGTAGCTCAGTCTGGTAGAGCGCTACGTTCGGGACGTAGAGGTCGCAGGTTCGAATCCTGTCTCCCCGACCACTCCGGTGGTCACCAAGAAGCCTGGAAGACATCAGTGTCCTCCGGGTTTTTTTGTACCTGGAATCCGGCACTCCCGGCTACGCCGCCATCAGCACATGCCGCCGGGGGCCTGACCCGGCCCGGCCACGTACAATGGCCGCCACTCCCCACCTGCCACACCGGCCGCGCCCGGTGCGGGCGCTGCACGTCATTCTGCATGGCGTGCGCCACCTGCAAGGAACACCGCATGACCTCGCCCACCTCCTCTTCGCCACCACTGCTGCACGGGCGCGTGCTGGCGTTCGCCGCGATCCTGCTGGCGGCGGTCAACCTGCGTACCGCCGTCACCTCCATCACCCCGTTGCTGGACGTGCTGGGCCAGCAGTTCGGCTTCGGCACCACCATGACCGGCGTACTGGGCATGCTGCCGACCGCCTCGTTCGCACTGTTCGGCGTCGCCACCCCGGCGCTGGCACGACGCCTGGGCCTTGAGCGCACCACCCTGCTGGCGATGCTGATGGCTGCTGCCGGCCTGCTGCTACGCTCCAGCGCCGGCAATGTCGGCACCCTGCTGCTGGGCTCGGTGATCGCACTGGCGGGCATGGGCATCGGCAACGTGGTGGTGCCGCCGTTGGTGAAGCGCTACTTCGCCAACAAGGTCGGCACCATGAGCACGCTGTACATCAGCGTGCTGCAGCTGGGCACGATGATGCCGGCGCTGCTGGCGGTGCCGGTGGCCAACGCCGCAGGCTGGCGGGTGTCGCTGGGCATGTGGGCGCTGCTGGCGCTGGCTGCGACCCTGCCATGGATGCTGCTGGCTCGCAGTGCGCCCAGGCCGGTACTGGACAGCAGTGATCCCACCGCGCTGCCGCACGGCAAGGTCTGGCGTACCTCGTTGGGCTGGAGCATGACGCTGATGTTCGGCATGACCTCGCTGATGACCTATTCGATGTTCACCTGGCTGCCGCGCATCGTGGTCGAAGCCGGCGCCACGCCCGCCTTCGGCGGGGTGATGGTCGCGGTGTTTTCGGCACTGGGCCTGCTGCCCTCGCTGGTGATCCCATCGCTGGCGGTGCGCCTGCAGAATCCCTTCCCGCTGGTGCTGATCGGCTTCTCCGCCTTCGTCATCGCCTTCGCCGGCCTGCTGTTCGCCCCGATGAAGGCGCCGTTGCTGTGGGCCTGCCTGCTGGGCGTCGGGCCGTCCACGTTCCCGCTGGCGCTGACCCTGATCAATCTGCGCACGCGCACCCCCACCGGTTCGGCGGCCCTGTCCGGCTTCATGCAGGGCGTGGGCTACAGCTTCAGCTGCCTGGGCCCGTTCCTGGTCGGCTGGCTGCATACCGTCAGCGAGGGCTGGACCCTGCCCTTCGCCTTCCTGTTCGGCTGCGCGCTGCTGATGCTGTGCGCCTCGTGGGTGGCCTGCAAGCCGCGCAAGCTTGAAGACCTGTGGTGACCGGACCGGCGGGCCGACGTCCGCCGCCGTGAAGCTCGACCCACGTACCCCACTACCGCGATCTACACACCGCCACCGCAGCGGGTGACGTGGCGTGTCCAAAGCTGACCCGTTATGCGTCCAGAACTGGGCTTGCCCGCAGGGTGCGCCCCCACAGGGCGGCCCCAAGCTGCCCCCTGCCGTTCCAGTGGACAGCAGAAAAGTGTATGCGCGACAACGCGTTGCGACAGGGCTGGCCGGTCATCCAAGGACTCTCCGTCAACAAGGTACGGATAGGAAGTAGGCGCTTGGGCAGAGTGTCAGCTATAGTTGGCATGTGATGTGCGTCACACTTTTGAGCACATCGTTCAGCAATGGATGCTTAGGGGGTCTCATGGTTGTTCATCGTCCGCTGGCGCTGTGCGTCGGCTTGGCCTGCGCCACTCTGGCGTGCTGGGCCCACGCGGCCTCGCCGCCCACCGTCATCACGCGCGCCGACCGGCTCGCCGAGATCGGGCACTACCGTGACCAGGCGCGCTGGGTCGATGCACTGGCAGCGATCGAGCGGGCGCAGCTGCGCGAGCCCAACGACGACCTGCTGTACAAGCTGCAGGTCCTGACCCTGGGCGACATCGGCAACGCCCATCGCGCCTGGCGGCTTTACCAGGCCCGGCCCAACCTGTTCGACCAGGACCAGAAAGCGCGGCTGGAGGCCAACTACGTGGCCAAGCTGGTCAACTGGAGCCTGGCCTACGGGGAAAGCGAAGACACCCGGCTGGACGAGGCCGAGGCTTCGCTGGCGGAAATGGAGCAGTACGTCGAGCGCGATGGCACAACGCAGGCGCAGGCGCCGCTGCGTATCCGCATGGACCGGCTGATCCTGCTCAACCGCCTGGCCCGCCACGCGCAGGTGCGCGACGAGGCGCGGGCGCTGCAGCGCGAAGGCCATGCCCTGCCCGATTACGTGCTGCCAGCCCTAGGCGACTCGCTGATGGCCACGCAGAACCCGCAAGAGGCCATTCCCTTGCTGGAGGCCGCCGCAAAGAACGATCCCTCACGCTTCCAGTCACGCTCGGAGCTGGCCTATGCCTATCTGGAAACAGAGCAGGCGGAGAAGGCGGTGGGCTACCTGCAGGCCTGGCAGAAGGACGAACCGGCCTGGCGCTGGGGCGGCGGCAAGACTCCCTTCCAGAACTGGGCGCGTTACGAGGCCGACCTGAACCTGGGGATGGTGCGGGCCTACAGCGGCGACCTGCCCACGGCCCAGCGCGAACTGGAAGCCCTGGTCGAGGTCGGCCCGGGCAATGGCAGCCTGCAGACCTCGCTGGGCAGCGTCTACCAGATGCGCGGCTGGCCGCGGCGGGCGCTGGAGCGCCACCAGATGGCCTATACCCTGGACCCGCGTGACATCGCGCCGCGCCTGGGCATGTACGAATCCTACGTGCAGCTGCAACGCGACGACCTGGCGCGGCCGCTGCATGACGATCTGCTGGCACGCTATCCAAGCCAGCCGGCGGTGCAACGCATGGACCGTGACTGGCGCGCCCATCGCGGCTGGCAGCTGCTGGCCAAGGTCGAGGGTGGCCGCAGTTCCGGCGGTGGCGGCACCTCGCCGCTGGGCAACGACGACCTGCACTACGGCGTGGAAGTGGCCTCGCCGGTTCTCAACGACCGCTGGCGCCTGTTTGCCTTCGCCGACCGCCGCTCGGTCAGCTTCCAGGACCAGGACATCGATCCGCTGTGGATCGGTGCTGGCGTGCGCTACCGCTTCGACCGCCTCGACGCCGAGGCAGCGGTGATGCGCCCCAACGACAGCATCGGCGACACCGGCCTGCGCGGCGGCTTCGGCTGGCAGTTCAATGATCGTTGGCATGCCGGCGTAACCGCTGCCCGCAATGACCCGGAAGCCTCGATGCAGGCACGCGTAGCCGGCATCACCGCCGACAGCGTTGCGGTTGCAGTGGACTACACGCGCAACGAGCGCACCCACTGGAGCTTCGGTGGCAGCCAGTTCCGTTACGACGATGGCAACCGCCGCGATACGCTGAACAGTGCGATCGAACAACGGCTGTTGACCCGCCCGCGCCTGTTGATCGATGGCCTGGGCAGCGTCTACACCAGCCGTGGCAGCCGCGACGATGCGCCCTACTTCAACCCCTCGCGGGATCGCTCGGTGGAGGTGGGCCTGCGCATCGACCAGCAGCTGTGGCGCCACTACGAGCGCCACTTCCGCCATCGCCTGACGGTGTCGGTGGGCAACTACTGGCAGGAAGGTTTTGGCAGTTCAATCATTCCGACTGTGGCCTATCGCCACGAATGGCAGTTCGATCAAGGGCGGATCCTCGAGTACGGCGTGAGTTGGTCGCGGCCGGTCTACGACGGCCAACGTGAACGACATATCGGCTTCGATGCCGCGCTGCGCTGGGGAGAATGAGATGGAACGGATGCTTCGCAACCTGACGACCGTACTGCTGCTGACGCTGCTGGCCCTCGCGCTGCCTGCCGCAGCCCAGCGCGCCAGCTCGGCCGCGGAACTGGACGCGGCCGACAACGGCCTGCTGGTCCTCAGCTACCACGACGTGCGCGATGATGTGCTGGAAAAATCCGACGGCGATGCCTACGCGGTCAGCACGCAGAACTTCGCCGCACACCTGGACTGGCTGTCCGCCCATGGCTATCACCCGGTGTCGCTGTCACAGCTGATCAAGGCCTCGCGCGGTGAAGCAACGCTGCCGCCGCGGCCGGTGCTGCTGACCTTCGACGATGGCCTGCGCAGCGTATACAGCCGCGTCTATCCGCTGCTGCGCGCGTACAACTATCCGGCCCTGGTGGCGGTGATCACCGACTACGTGGACATGGCACCGGGCCGCACCATCGACTACGGCTACCGTCCCTTCGGCCATGACGACTTCCTGACCTGGGACCAGCTGCGCGAAATGCAGGCCAGCGGTCTGATCGAACTGGCCAGCCATACCGACAACCTGCACCACGGCGTGCAGTCCAACCCGCAGGGCAACCAGACCCCGGCGGTGATCACCCGCATCTACGACCCCAAGGCGCAGCGCTATGAAAGCGCGCAGGAGTACGAGAAGCGCCTGCGCGACGATCTCGGCCGCAGCGTGCAGCGCATCGAGAAGGAACTGGGTGTACGCCCGAAAGCGATCGTCTGGCCGTATGCCGCCTACAACCAGTTGAGCAACGACATCGCCGAGCAGCTGGGCATGCCGGTGTCCTTCGACCTGGAAGGACGCAGCACGCCGGTGACCGCCGACCTGCATGGCCTGGCACGCCTGCTGGTGACCAGCAATCCGAACATCACCTCGCTGGCCTTCGAGCTGCGTCGCAACGTCAATCTGGACGGCACCCGTGCACTGCAGATCGATATGGACTCGGTCTACGACAGCGACCCTGCACAGCAGGCGCGCAACCTGGATGCGCTGATCGAGCGGGTGAAGCGGATCGGCCCGACCCACGTCTACCTGCAGGCCTTCGCCGATCCGGACGGCAACAACACCGCCGATGCCCTGTACTTCCCGAACCGCCACCTGCCGATGCGCGCGGACCTGTTCAACCGCGTCGCCTGGCAGCTGAAAACCCGTGCCGGGGTGAAGGTGTATGCGTGGTTGCCGGTGCTGGGCTATGAACTGCCCGACGCTGCGCAGCGTGCGGCGCTGGGCATCCAGAGCCCGGAACGCGATGGCATGTACCGCCTGGATTTCACCAAGCCGCAGGCACGGCAGATCATCAAGGACATCTACGAAGACCTGGCGATCAATTCGTATTTCGAAGGCCTGCTGTTCCACGATGACGGCTACGTGCGCGATACCGAACTTGCCCAGCTGCCGCAGGAAGGCAGCGACGGCGGCCGCACGCAGGCGCTGATCGATTTCACCCTGGAACTGCGTGACAGCGCACAACGCTGGCGCCCCAAGCTGGGCACCGTGCGCAACCTGTACGCGCAGCCGGTGCTGGAGCCGCAGAGCGCGGCGTGGTTCGCCCAGCGCCTGGACCTGTTCAACAAGGCCTACGACCGCACCGCGCTGATGGCGATGCCATGGATGGAAGGCAGCCGCCGCCCGCAGCGCTGGCTGGACAAGCTGGTGGTGGCCGTGCGTGCGCACGACCCCGAGCTGAAGCACACGATGTTCGAGCTGCAGACCGTGGACTGGCGCACGCAGCGGCCGATCAGCGGCGAACAGCTGCGCGCGCAGATCCGCCGCCTGCAGGCACAGGGCGTGCGCCATTTCGCGTGGTACCCGGACGATTTCATCGCCGACAAGCCGTCGACCCAGGATGCACGCGCGGCGATGTCCGCGCGCAACTTCCCGTATCCGGAGAAGTGACGTGGACATGAATCCGTGGCTCAACGCCATGTTCCAGTTCGCCTTCTTCTACCCCATGGTGATGGCGTTCTTCTGGATGTCCGGGGGCCTGTACTATTTCTTCCGCCGTGAGCGGAAGTCGCGGCCGCGCAACGACCCACCACCGATGGCGGAGTATCCGTTCGCCAGCCTGCTGATCCCGTGCCACAACGAATCGGCGAACCTGGACGACACCCTCGGCGCGGCATTGGCCCAGCGCTATCCGGACTTTGAGGTGATCGCCATCAACGATGGCAGCACCGACGACACCGGCACCCGCCTGGACGCGCTTGCAGCGCTTCATCCGCGCCTGCGCGTGGTCCATCTGGACCGCAACCTGGGCAAGGCCAACGCGTTGCGCATGGGCGCGCTGGCCGCTAGATCGGAGTACCTGGTGTGCATCGATGGTGATGCCATGCTGGAAGAGTTCGCCATGCACTGGATGGTCTGGCACCTGACCAGTGGCCCACGCGTGGGTGCGGTAACCGGCAACCCGCGCATCCGCAACCGCTCCACCCTGCTCGGCCGCCTGCAGGTGGCGGAGTTCTCCTCGATCATCGGCATGATCAAGCGCGCCCAACGCGTGTACGGCCGCATCTTCACCGTGTCCGGGGTCATTGCCGCGTTCCGTCGCACCGCCCTGCATCGCATCGGCTACTGGGCCGATGACATGGTCACCGAGGACATCGACATCAGCTGGCGGCTGCAGCTGGATCACTGGGACATCCGCTACGAGCCCAACGCGCTGTGCTTCATCCTGATGCCGGAAACCCTGAAAGGTCTGTGGCGGCAGCGTCTGCGCTGGGCACAGGGCGGCGTGGAGGTGCTGCTGCGCCACGGCACTTCGTTGTTCAGCTGGCGCAAGCGGCGGATGTGGGGCGTGCTGCTGGAGTACATCCTCAGCGTGCTGTGGGCCTACACCATGCTGGTGATCATCCTGCTGTGGGCAGTGGGCAAGTTCATCCCGATGCCGCCATCGCTGTACATCGACACGTTGCTGCCGCAATGGCATGGCGTGATCCTGGCCCTGGTCTGCCTGCTGCAGTTCGCCAGCAGCCTGATCATCGACAGGCGTTACGAAACGCATATCGGCCGCAACTATTTCTGGGTCATCTGGTACCCGATGGCGTACTGGTTGATCAGCCTGTTCACCACGCTGGTGGCGCTGCCGAAGACCCTTCTCCGGCGGCGTGGCAAGCGTGCCACCTGGGTCAGCCCAGACAGAGGTATCCGATGAACGCACATCGCCAGACGACTGCCAGGACGCCGTCCAACCGCTTCGACTCGCGCCTGATCCAGAAGCCGCTCAAGCAGCCCCGCCTGCAGCGCACTGCCTGGGGCTTTGTGACCCTGGCATTCTGGGGGTTCTACTTCTACCTGTGGGCACCGCTGGTCACGCTGGTGTCCTGGTTGCTCGGTGGGCAGCTGGCGTGGCTGCAGCTGTACGAGCGCAAGCAGCATCTGGACCCGTTCGTGATCATCGCCCTGCCGGTGATCCTGACGTGCTGTGCGCTGCTGCTGATCGCCTGGGCCGAGTACAACCGCTACCGCTTTGCCGGCAAGGAACGGCGCGGCCCGCACGAGGACGCAAGTCGTGCGGAGATCGCCCATTCGCTGGGTGCCAGCGATCAGCTTGCCGAACAGATGTTCGGTGCCAAGGCCATCACCCTGCACATGGATGAGCATGCACGGCCGCTGGGCATGACCGCACAGCTGTTGAGGTAACGGGGGTTCGGCCGGGCGGCGCCCGGCACCCGCAGAGGCCGAAGCAACAGCAACAGCCGAAGCAACAGCTGGCATTCCGTGGGATGGCGGGGCGGTGTCGGATTGCGGGGACGCCGCAAGTACGTCCTTGTAGCAACTGTGTTGCTGGAGGAGCGCCAGCCCTTCCGGTAAACGGGCACGGTAGTGCCGGCCGCTGGCCGGCAGCCTCAGGAGCAACGCCCTCTGGTGCGCTCAGGCGGGGATCGGTCCGCTCTGAGCGTCACGCATACGGGCGTTGGCATGGATGCGGCGACCGAGCTTACATGGACGTACTTGCAGCGTCCCCCGCAACCGGACCCACCCCGGCATCCCCCAGGAAGCCAGCTTTGGCTGTTGCTCCGGCAGCTGCTCCGGCAATTGCCTCTGCGGGTGCCGGGCGAAGCCCGGCCGAATCTCCCCGCTTTTACCGCATAATCAGCACATGACCGACGACCGCATCATCGCCGCCGGCGCCACCCGCGAGGATGACGCCGCCGACGCCAGCATCCGACCCAAGCGACTTGCCGACTATCTCGGCCAGGTGCCGGTGCGCGAGCAGATGGAGATCTACATCCAGGCCGCCAAGGGGCGTGGCGACGCGCTGGACCACGTCCTGATCTTCGGTCCTCCCGGCCTGGGCAAGACCACCCTCAGCCACGTCATCGCCAACGAACTGGGCGTGGCCCTGCGCGTGACCTCCGGCCCGGTGATCGAGAAGGCCGGCGATCTGGCCGCGCTGCTGACCAACCTGCAGCCGCACGATGTGCTGTTCATCGACGAGATCCATCGCCTGTCGCCGGTGGTGGAAGAAGTGCTGTACCCGGCGATGGAAGATTTCCAGATCGACATCATGATCGGCGAGGGCCCTGCGGCGCGCTCGATCAAGATCGACCTGCCGCCGTTCACCCTGATCGGCGCCACCACCCGCGCCGGCCTGCTGACCGCACCGCTGCGCGACCGCTTCGGCATCGTCCAGCGCCTGGAGTTCTACAGCGTCGAAGAACTGACCCGCATCGTGCGCCGCTCGGCCGCGATCCTGGCCATCGACTGCACCGCCGACGGGGCAGGGGAGATCGCGCGCCGCGCGCGCGGCACCCCGCGTATCGCCAACCGCCTGCTGCGCCGCGTGCGCGATTACGCCCAGGTCAAGGCCGGTGGTCATATCGACCAGACCGTGGCCCAGGCCGCAATGCAGATGCTCAAGGTCGACCCGGAAGGCTTCGACGAGCTTGACCGCCGGCTGCTGAAGACCATGGTCGATTACTTCGACGGTGGCCCGGTGGGCATCGAGTCGCTCGCCGCGGCGCTGTCCGAAGAGCGTGGCACGCTGGAAGACGTGGTCGAGCCGTACCTGATCCAGCAGGGCTTCCTGGTGCGCACCGCCCGCGGCCGCATGGCCACCCACAAGGCCTACCGGCACATGGGCCTGAAGCCGAAGAACCCGCCGCAGGACCTGTTTGCCGAGGTCCCCGATGTCGGTTGAACCGCGATTCAGTTGGCCGACACGCATTTACTGGGAAGATACCGACGCTGGCGGCGTGGTCTACCACGCCCGCTACGTGGCCTTCATGGAACGGGCCCGGACCGAATGGATGCGCGCGCTGGGCTACGGCCAGGAGCGCATGCGGTCCGAGCACGGCATGGTCTTTGCGGTGCGCTCCATGCAGATGGATTTCATCAAGCCGGCACGGCTGGATGACCAGCTGCAGGTGAGCGCCACCCTGGTCCAGCTGAAGAAGGCCAGCATGGTCTTCGACCAGCAGGTCCTGCGCGACGGCCAGCTGCTGCTGTCCGCACAGGTCCGCATCGCCGCACTGGACGCGGCCAGTTTCCGCCCGCGTGGCATGGACGATGCCGTCCTTGTCGCGCTGCAACCCCACCTCCACCCCGAATCCGAACAGAACTCTTGAGGAACAACGGATGATCGCAACGCTCCTGGCCCTGCAGGCCACGGTCACCGAGGCTTTGCCGGCTGACGTCAGCAATGCCGCGACCCAGACCCTTGCCCAGGCCACCACCGGCGGCGGCATCAACTACCTCGAACTGATGGCCAAGGCCAGCCTGCCGGTGAAGATCATCGTGCTGGCGCTGCTGGTCGGCTCGTTCGTCAGCTGGGTCATCATTTTCCGCAAGGCCCGCATCTTCAAGCAGGCCACCCGCGAAGCCGACGAGTTCGAGAACCGCTTCTGGTCCGGTGCCGACCTGGGCAAGCTGTACAGCTCGGCCACCGACCGCAGCCGCAATGTCGGCGGCCTGGAAGCCATCTTCGAAGCCGGTTTCCGCGAGTACACCCGCCTGCGCGACAAGCGCCGGCTGGATGGCCGCGCCCAGCTGGAAGGTGCCCAGCGCGCCATGCGCACCACCTACACCCGCGAAGTCGACCAGCTCGAGCGCAACCTGGAGCTGCTGGCCAACATCGGCTCGACCGCCCCGTACGTAGGCCTGGTCGGTACCGTGTTCGGCATCATGGTGACCATGCACGACATGATCAGCAGCGGCGCCCAGGCCGGCATCGCCGCCGTCGCCCCGGGCATCTCCGAAGCGCTGTTCGCCACTGCCATCGGCCTGTTCGTGGCGATCCCGGCGGTGTGGGCCTACAACCGCTTCACCACCCGCGTGGAGCGCATGTCGGTGCGTTTCGAGACCTTCGCCGACGAGTTCAGCTCGATCCTGCAGCGCCAGAGCGCTGGCGACGAGTAAGCGCCAGACCCGGGAGTCCAAGCCATGTCCGCTGCCATCGGTCGCCGCAAGCGCCGCAAGCTGAAATCGGAAATCAACGTCGTTCCCTATATCGACGTCATGCTGGTGCTGTTGATCATCTTCATGGTCACCGCGCCACTGCTCACCCTGAGCTTCGATGTCGACCTGCCCAATTCCAACGCCAAGGCGCTGGAAAGCAAGCAGGACCCGGTGATCGTCTCGGTGCGCCAGGACGGCCAGCTCAGCCTGAAGCTGCCCGACGCCAAGGAACCCACGGCCGTCACCGCCGAGGAACTGCAGGGCCACCTGTCCGGCATCGCCGCGCAGGACAAGGGAGTGCGCGTGATCGTCGCCGCCGACCGTGCCGTGGCCTATGAAAAGGTCATCGCGGCGATGGATGTGATCAAGCGCGCCAACGTGGACAAGGTAGGCCTGGCCACCGATGCACGCTGACGCCCTGCCGCCACCGCACAAGCAGGAACCCGGCTGGGGCCAGCCGCTGGTGCTGGCCGTGCTGGTGCACCTGCTGGTCGCGTTGATCTTCATCGGCGCCTGGCTGTGGTCACCGCAGCGCAATACCGATGCCGCCGCAGGTGATCCCTCGGTCGAGGCCAGCCTGGCGCTGTCCGCGTCCGAAGCCGCCGCCGCCCGCCAGGCCCTGCGCCAGTCGGAAAAGCTGGAAGACCTGCCGCCGCCGGTGGCCGAACCGATCCCGGTGCCGGAAGACACCATCCCGCCGCCGCAGCCGATTGAAGAGCCGCGCCCGCAGGACGCACCGACGCCGCAGCAGCAACAGGCGCAGGAGCGCGTGGCGCAGCCCGATACCAAGGACCAGGACGCGGTCAGCGCGTTGGCGATCTCGCAGGAAAAGGCCAAGCAGGAGCAGGAAGCCAAGCGCCGCCAGGAGCAGATCGACCTGACCGAGCGCAAGCGCCAGGAAGAGGCCGAGCAGAAGCTGCGCCTGGCCAAGCAGCAGGAGGCGGACGCCAAGAAGAAGCAGGCCGAGCAGGAGCGCCTGGCCGCTGACAAGGCCGAGGCCGAGAAGCAGAAGAAGATCGCCGACATCCGTGCCCGCCGCGAGCAGGCCGAAAAGGAAGCCAAGCTGGCCGAGCAGAAGCTGCGCCAGGTTGCCGCTGCGCGCAATGCTGCAGGCACGGCCGCTGCCGGTGCCAGTGGTGCCGCACAGCCGGCGGCCGGTGGTGGTGGCAGCAGTGATGATCTGTCTGCCAAGTACGCGGCGGCCATCCAGGCCAAGGTGCTGGCGCAGTGGGTGCGTCCGGACAGCGTGCCGCTGGGCCAACGCTGCCAGATCACCATCAACCAGTTGCCGGGCGGTACCGTCCGCAGCGCCACGGTCAGCGCCGGCTGCCCGTTCGATGAAGCCGGCAAGCGCTCGATCGAGGCCGCCGTGCTCAACGCCCAGCCGCTGCCGTACCGCGGTTTCGAGCAGGTATTCGCACGCACGATCAACTTCACGTTCACCGCCCAGGATCGCTGAGGCGCGGGGCAGGGCAGCCCTCTGGGGCTGTCACGTCGTCCAGTGACGCCTTCAGCTCTGGATCGTACGGGCCGTCCACGCCATGCTTGGGACGCGTCATCCGCACGAAAGGTGGCCGCGACGTTAACGGCATGTGAGAGACCCGGCTGGCACTGACCAGGAATTCACGTACCCTTGGTTCATGATTGCGAAGCGGTTCACTGCCGTTTTGTTATCCCTCGTTCCGGTTCCCCCTATTTGAGCGCTCCATGAAGAAGATGCCTCGCTGGCTTGCCGTGTTTGCGGCCCTGTTGCTGCCCTTTGCTGCCGTCGCGCAGCAGAAGGGGCTGGATATCGACATCATCGGCGGCAATGCCTCCGCCCTCCCGATCACCATCGTGCCGATGCCCTACCAAGGTGCAGCCGGTGCTCCGCAGACCGACGTCGCCGGCGTGGTCCGTGCCGACCTCGAACGTTCGGGCCAGTTCCGCACGCTGCCCGAAGCGCAGATCGTGGAAAAGCCGACCCGCGGCGGCGAGATCCAGTTCCCGACCTGGCGCGCGCTGAAGCAGAACTACATCGTCGTCGGCCGGGTCATGGACGCCGGTGCCGGCGCCTACCGCGTCGAGTACGAGCTGTTCGACGTGCCCAAGGGCGAGCGCCTGCTGGGCCTGGCAATGACCGCACGTGGCAATGCCATGCGCGACGTTGCCCACCAGATGGCCGACGCCATCTACGAGAAGATCACCGGCGTCCGTGGTGCCTTCTGGACCCGCATCGCCTACGTGACCGCCAGCGGCAAGGGCGACGCCATGCGCTACGCGCTGATGGTGGCCGATTCGGATGGCTTCAACCCGCAGACCATCGTGCGTTCGGCCGAGCCGCTGCTGTCGCCGTCGTGGAGCCCGGATGGCAACAAGCTGGCCTACGTCAGCTTCGAGCGTGGCAACTCGGCCATCTACATCCAGAACATCTCCACCGGCGCCCGTGAGCTGGTCACCAGCTTCCGCGGTATCAACAGCGCCCCGGCCTTCTCGCCGGACGGCCGCAAGCTGGCCCTGACCCTGTCGCGTTCGGGCAACCCGGAAATCTACGTGATGGATCTGGGCAGCAAGCAGCTGACCCAGCTGACCAACCACTTCGCCATCGATACCGAGCCGACCTGGGCACCGGATGGCAGCGCGGTGTACTTCACCTCCGACCGCGGCGGCCGTCCGCAGGTCTACAAGGTCGGTGCCGGTGGCGGCAGCGCCGAGCGCGTGACCTTCCAGGGCAACTACAATGCCAAGCCCTCGGTGTCCTACGACGGCAAGAAGATCGCCGTTGCCCAGGGTTCGGGCAACAGCTACAAGATCGCGGTGATGGACAGCTCGTTGGGTTCGCCCCGCTGGAGCACGCTGTCGCCGGGTTCGCTGGACGAATCGCCGAGCTTCGCGCCCAACGCGAGCATGGTGCTGTATGCCGCCCGCGAGGGTGGTCGTGGTGTGCTGTACGCCGTCTCGGCCGATGCGCGCGTGCGCCAGCGCCTGGTTCTGGCAGACGGTGATGTGCGCGAGCCGGCATGGTCCCCATACCGTACCCAGCGCTAAAAGAGTGTTAATATTTTCTCTGTATTGAACCCCTCATCGGCTTAGGAGCCACAAAGGTATCGCCATGAACAAGTCCACCCGCGTTCTGCTTGTTTCCCTGCTGTCTGTGGCCGTCCTGGCCGGTTGCTCGAAGAAGGTGAAGGAAGAGCCGGCAGCCCCGGTTGACACCGGCACCTCGACCACCACCCCGACCGGTCCGTCGACCTCGGGCCTGTACGGCCCGGGCGACCTGGACACCGACGCTTGCCTGCGCCAGCGCGTTGTCTACTTCGACCTGGACAAGGAAGACGTGAAGCCGGAATTCCAGGCCATCATGGCTTGCCACGCCAAGTACCTGCGTGACCGTCCGTCCTCGCGCATCACCCTGCAGGGCCACACCGACGAGCGCGGTTCGCGTGCGTACAACCAGGCCCTGGGCGAGCGTCGTGGCAACGGCGTCAACTCGGCACTGCAGGCCAACGGTGGCTCGGCTTCGCAGCTGACCGTCGTGTCCTACGGTGAAGAGCGTCCGGTCTGCACCGAGTCGAACGAGTCCTGCTGGTCGCAGAACCGTCGCGTCGAAATCGTCTACACCGCGCAGTAATCCATGCGCCTTGGCATCAAACTGATGCTGGTCGTTGCGGCAGCCCTCGTGGCTGCCGCACCGGCGCATGCACAACGACAGAGCCTGGCCGACCGCGTCGGTTCGCTCGAGCAGCAGATGTACAACAACAGTGCCAACCAGGACCTGTTGAACCAGATCAATCAGCTGCGGCAGCAGGTCACCAGCCTGCAGGCCTCGATCGAGCAACTCCAGCACGACAACGCCCAGCTCAAGCAGACCGCCCAGGACCAGTACCTGGATCTGGACAGCCGCCTGAACCGGTTGGAAGGGGGCTCTGCCGCCCCGGCCCTGCCTGCGGTTCCGGCGAGCGCACCGAAGGCTCCTGCAGCCCCGGCAAAACCCGCAGCGGCGGCCACTTCCGAGCGGCCGCCTTCCGTCCATGGTGACCCGGGCAGCCTGGCCGTCACCGGTGACGAACGTACGTCCTACAACGTGGCCTTCGACGCATTGAAGGCGGGCAAGTACGATGATTCGGCGCAGCTGTTCCTGAGCTTCCTGGAGCTGTACCCGAACGGCGTCTACGCCCCCAATGCGCTGTACTGGCTGGGTGAAAGCTATTACGCCACCCGCAATTTCCCGATGGCCGAGTCCCAGTTCCGCGAACTGCTCTCGCGCTATCCCACCCACGACAAGGCCGCTGGCGGCCTGCTCAAGGTCGGCCTCTCGCAGTACGGCGAGGGCAAAGTCGACCAGGCCCAGCAGACGCTGGAGACCGTCGTGGCGCAATACCCGGGCTCGGATGCCGCGCGTACCGCGCAGGACCGCCTGCAGTCGATCCGCCTCGGCAATCAGATCCGCTGATCCGCTGAGCGGGCGTACAATGTGTTCCCCGTAGCGCCGAGCCCTTGCTCGGCTGCTTTCGTTTCCGGGTCGGCAAACCCGTCCGGATCCGGTAGCGCCGGGCCATGCCCGGCGGCTTGCATTACCGGCCGGGCCATGCCCGACCGGCTGCTGTTGTAGAGCCGGGCCATGCCCGGCTGCGTTCGTTACCGGCCACGGTAGCCCACCCGCCACGTGTCCCACCAAGAAGTCCCCGCCATGACCGCCGTTCCCCCGTCCGCCGCCGTTGCCACGCCCAGCGAGATCGTGCAGTCGCCCCTGCCGCGCCTGAAGATCACCGAGATCTTCACCTCGCTGCAGGGCGAAGCCGATACCGCCGGTTGGCCGACCGTGTTCGTGCGCCTGACCGGTTGTCCGCTGCGCTGCCAGTACTGCGACACCGCCTACGCCTTCCACGGCGGCACCTGGTGGGACATCGACGATATCGTGGCCCACGTGCAGGCGCAGGGCGTGCGCCACGTTTGCGTGACCGGCGGCGAGCCGCTGGCGCAGAAGCGCTGCCTGATGCTGCTGCAGAAGCTGTGCGATGCCGGCCTGGACGTATCGTTGGAAACCTCCGGTGCGCTGGACGTCAGCGCTGTTGATCCGCGCGTGTCGCGCGTGGTCGACATCAAGACCCCGGGCTCGGCCGAGGTCGCGCGCAACCGCTGGGAGAACCTGCCGCTGCTGACCACGCGTGACCAGGTCAAGTTCGTGATCTGCAACCGCGAAGACTACAACTGGGCCAAGGCCATGGTCGCCGAACACCAGCTGGTGCAGCGCACGATGGTGTTCTTCTCACCCAGCAAGGGCGAAATCACTGCCCGCCAGCTGGCCGACTGGATCGTCGAAGACCGGCTGCCGGTGCGCTTCCAGATGCAGTTGCATAAAATCCTGTGGAACGACGAGCCGGGCCGATGAGCCGGCGCAGCGTTTCCTGATGTAGCTCCGGCGCGGGACAGCGTGCTGGCTTTCTCCCCCCAACCGGATGATTTACCCATGAAGAAGGCAGTCGTGCTTCTCTCCGGCGGCATGGATTCAGCCGCCGTCATCGCCATGGCCCAGGAACAGGGCTTCGCCGTGCATGCCCTGAGCGTGCGTTACGGCCAGCGCCACACCTCCGAGCTGGATGCTGCCGCGCGCGTGGCCAAGGCCCAAGGCGTGATCGTGCACAAGACCGTGGACGTGGACCTGCGCAGCATCGGCGGCTCGGCGCTGACCGACGACATCGACGTGCCCGAGGCGGGCGGCGAGGGCATCCCGGTCACCTACGTGCCGGCGCGCAACACCATCATGCTGTCGCTGGCGCTGGGCTGGGCCGAAGTGCTTGGCGCCAACGACATCTTCTGCGGCGTCAACGCCGTGGACTACTCCGGCTACCCGGATTGCCGCCCAGAATTCATCGCCGCCTTCCAGGCGCTGGCCAACCTGGCGACCAAGTCGGGCGTGGAAGGCGCGGGCATCACCGTGCATGCGCCGCTGCAGTTCCTCAGCAAGGGCCAGATCGTCAGCGAAGGCGTGCGCCTGGGCGTGGACTTCGGCCTGACCGTGTCCTGCTACAACGCCGATGCCAGCGGCGCGGCCTGCGGGCAGTGCGATGCCTGCCGCCTGCGCGCGCAGGGCTTCGCCGATGCCGGCGTGCCCGACCCGACGCTGTACGCCTGACCGACTCTGGTAGTGCCGGCCGCTGGCCGGTGGCCGGTGGGTGCGAACCGTTGGTTCGCACTCACTATCCCGGCGCTACCGCTGCCGGGCTACCCCGGTGGGTGCGAACCGTTGGTTCGCACCGCCTGACCCGCCGGGCGCGGCCCGGCGCTACCAATGTTGGGATTCCGGTAGTGCCGGCCGCTGGCCGGCAGCCTCATTGGTGCGCGGAGGCTGCAACCACCCCGATGCTTCGATGAAACCGCGCACCGCAACCGGATCGCTGTAATCCAGCTCGATCATCCGTGCGATTGCCGCCTGCTCATCCGGCTGCTGCCGCATGTACTCCTGCGCGATGCGGTAACACGCGTAGTACCCCACATCACTCACCCCGAACGCATTACGGGCGCTGTTGTACAGCCAGTTGTCCAGCGCATCGCCATCCATCTCCGCACTGAAGCGAGCGCGGATCTCCGATTCGTGCAACGGGCCATAGGTGTACAGCGGCAGTGCCGGGCGGCGACCGCTGATCCGCTCGGCGATGTACTCGGCCACGCCTTCGCGCACCGCGTACTGCGCGAGCGATCCGGTGGTCTCGCGCTGTTGGGTGTGCACGTACTCATGCAGGTTGTTCTGCGCGTTGTTCGCGCCGGGCGCGCTGTCGTAGAAGGCCCGCAGGCGACTGCGCAACGGCTCCGGCAGTTCACTGACATCCACGCTTGCATCGCCGAGTGCCATCTCCGCACCGATCAGCACCTGGTCCCCCTGCGTGGTGCCTCCTGTGCGCAGCACGCCCACCGCATAGGTGATGCTGGCCGGGCGCAGGGCGGGGTAGAGCCTGTGGAACACAGCCAGATCCTGCTCGAGCGTGGCGCTGGCCTGCCGGGCGTTGGCAGTCAGCGGCCGCACCGAGGCCCAGAAGCGCGGCCAGGCGAGCATTGCTTGTGCGTATTCGGCGGCGGTGTAGTTGCGCACCTTCATCAGCGCATGCAAGCCAGGGCTGCCGGGCTCGATATAGCGCTGCTGCACCAGGGCCACCCGCTGCGCGGCATCGGGCTCGGCGAGTACCGCATCATAAGTAGCCCAGAAGCGGCCGATGTCGTCGGTCCGCACCTGTGCAGGCGATGCCGCAGCGGCGGCAAACGGCAGCAGCAGGGCGAGCATCAGCGGCAGTGGCAGGCGCATCCATCGCTCCGGGGCAGGGTCGCAGGTGAGATGCGGCGCGTGGCGGAAAGGTTTAGAGGCCCGCAGCGGGGGTAGTGCCGGCCGCTGGCGGGCAACCTGGTAGATCCCCGGCTTCACCCAACCCGAAAAAGTACGGTAGAATGCCCACCCCGCCGAAAGGCCGGGGCGTTTGCATGGGCCGTTAGCTCAGTCGGTAGAGCAGAAGACTTTTAATCTTTTGGTCGATGGTTCGAATCCATCACGGCCCACCAATGCATCAATGACTGAGGCGCCTGCTGGGCGCCTTTTTCGTGCGCACGCAGAAAAGGCCGCCGCCGCAGATCACCCCATCATTCCGCGTCCGAAGAATCAAACTTCTGCCGGCATCGGCGGAAGTCCTCTGCATGCGCGACCACCCATGTCCACATGGGAATCATCAGCACAAGAAGGTCTTTGCCCAGCGGCGTGATGCTGTACTCCACACGCGGCGGCACTTCGTGGTGATCCTGTCGGCTGATCAACCCGTCCCGCTCCAGTTGCCGGAGCGTGCGCGTGAGCATGCGCTGGGTGATCCCCTTCATCCGGCGCGCGACCTCGGCATGACGCAGCGTTCCATACACGCCAAGCGCATGGATGATGCCGAGCGACCAGCGGCTGCCGGCGTGCGCCAGAACCTCGCGGCGCAGGCCGTCTTCGTCCTCGCTCATGCCGTCGCATATGGCTTGAGAATGCCGCAGGAGCTCTTGCGGACTCATGAACGGTGCGGTCGGTATCATCGATGTGCCTTCTTACGTGTGGGCCATGAGGCGAGCAGAATCGCCGCCATCGTACACACACAAGGCGAATTCAATGTCATCCCATATCAGCGCCATCCCGTCACGTTCGATCCTGGTGCTCGGCGCAGGCGAGCTTGGAATGCCTGTCATCCGCAACCTTGCACGTCTGGCCGCAAACCATGCCGGGACACAGATCAGCGTGATGCTGCGGGCGGCGTCGATCGACTCAGCTCTGCCTGAAAAGCAGCGGATCGTTGATGAACTCCACTCGCTGGGGGTGGACATCGTCGCCGGTGATCTGGTGACAGAAACGGTGGACGCGCTGGCGGCCACCTTCGCGCAGTTCGATACCGTGATTGGATGCACCGGCTACGCCGCAGGTCGCAATACGCCGATGAAAGTGGCGCGCGCGGCGGTGAAGTCCGGCATCCCCCGGTACTTCCCGTGGCAGTTCGGTGTCGACTTTGATGCCATCGGACGCGGTGGCCCGCAGGACCTGTTCGACGCGCAGTTGGACGTGCGCGAGTATCTGCGTTCGCAGACCGCGATGGACTGGGTGATCATTTCCACTGGGATGTTCACCAGCTACCTCTTCGAACCCGATTTCGGCGTGGTCGACCTGATTGGGCATAAAGTGAACGCGCTGGGCTCGGCGAGCAACGCGGTCACCCTGACCACGCCGGATGACATCGGCGAAATGACAGCGCGCATCGTGTTCCACACACCTGCGATCCGCAATGAGATCGTGTATCTGGCAGGCGACACCATCCGTTACGGTGACCTTCCGGATATCCTGCAGAAGGCGTTCGGCGAACCTTTCGAGCTGGTGATCTGGGGCGTACCCCAGCTCATGCAGGAACTGGCTGACGACCCGGCCAACATGATCAAGAAGTATCGCGCGGCCTTTGCCCAAGGCAGGGGCGTTGCGTGGGATGTGGAGCGCACGTTCAATGCGAAGATCGGGGCCGCGCTGCAAGGCGTACAGGCGTGGCTGGATTGCAACGTGCAGCGCTCCTGATTTGCCGCTGCATTGTGAAGAGGCGCCCGCCGGACGCCTATTTCATTGCCGTCACCGTCAGTGCGATCACTTCGGCCGCGCGTCGCGGCACAGCAGTTCCCGAATGGCCCGGTAGTCGGAGTCAGACGATGGAGCCTCGGTCGCGGATCGCATGCCTATCCCCTGAAATGCCGGAAAAACTGTCGAGTGAGCATCGGGCAAGGAAGGCCCCACGCGCGGTGGGTGGAAGAATAAAGCGGTGCAACCTGCTGTCCGAAAGGAAGAAGCAGGTTCTTTCCAGTGTTCTGGTAGACGGTTCGAATCCATCACGGCCCACCATTGCAGGCAATGACTCCGGTCATCCAGAAAGGCACCGCCAAGCGGTGCCTTTTTTGTTGCAGAACGGTGAGGGCCTACCTGGACTTTGCGCCCTGGGAACGGGCTGCCTCGCGGTCTGCCGCTACCTGTGCGGCAATCGCGGCCGCGTTCGCAGCACGCTCCACTGCGGCGCGTTCAGCGTCGAACCGGGCCTGCCGCTGGGCGCTGTAATTGCGCTCCAGTTCCAGCGAGGCAGTGAAGCTGTCGGGGTGCTTTGCGGCGCACGCCTGCTGCACCAATTGCACGGCGCGGTCGGATAACCCGGGTTGGATGTTGCCGAGCAGGCAGTCGGCGTACGGCACGGGCGCGGCGGGGCTTGCGGCCAGCGCGGCAATGATCATGGCATTCAACATGCGAACCTCCTTGTGTCAGTGTCGATGGAACACGGGACGGGCCCGGTCCGATTATGGGCAGGATTATGGTGCAGTGTTCCTACTCAGGCCGGATATCCCGGCATACCAGTTCCGCCAGCCCGCGGAAGGCGAAGAACAGCCCTTCGACCACGCCGTCATCCAGATGCCGGTCCGGCGTTGCGATTGATCGGCAGCGATCGGCGGCGTGCAGCATCTCTGCCACGGTCAGCATGCCGACGGCCGCCCGCTCCACGCGTGACAGTGCCAGCCTGCGCCCTGCGGGAAGGCCGGTATCAGGCCAGGGCTGGCCGTCTGCACCTTCACCCGCGCGGATGCGCTCGAGGCAGCCCAGGAACGTGCTCAGTTCGGGCGCAGGGTTGTCATCGTCGTCGTTGACGCTGGCGGCATATGAGGCATAGGGCGGACCTTCGGTCATCTCGGCTTCCTCGGCTCTGGGGTGGGAATGCCACCGCGCAGGACGGGTGGCGGACGGTGCATGGCTGCAAGCCGGGAAGACGGGAAGCAGTTAACCGGCGGATCCGAAGACCCCCACGCACCGCCCGCCATAAAGGCCGACGGATCACCCGCCGGCACGGTCCGGAGACAGTGCCGACGGGTGAGCGCAAACAACATGCTTTTTGTCTTCCCAGGCTTGCAGGCCCGGTGCCACCCGTTGTCGGCGGCGCAGCATGGTGTTTACGCCTGCGCCTGGATTTCAATCAGAAATTTCCGCAAGGGCATGCGGAATCCAGACGCGCGACGATGGTGGCGCAGGCCTGTCTCGCGCAGCAAGCGTCAGTACACGACGCATTCGTTTCCGCGGCTGGTTGATCGCGCTGGAAGATGCCGCAAACCGCGCATTACGATGCATCTGCCGTGAACCAGCGCGTGTAAAGCTGGCTTCACTTTCGCTATCAATGTCTTCTGTGCGTTCCAGTTGTACCCCCCGCATTTCGGTGCAGGTGCGACGGTAGCGGCGTCCTCGGCGGTTCAAACGCGACACGTGACGGTGCACGCGCGGTATGGGGGCGTACCCGGGCGCGAGTCACGGCAAGTCATCCAGGCATGGCGTGGATCTACGCATCTGGAATGCGCCAATGCGGGCGTCCTGGCGCTATGCTCGGCTTCTTTCGCTGGATGGGATGCCCATGCGCTTGATCGTGCTGTCGCTGTTGTTGTCCTGTGTCTCCGCCGCGCCGCTGATGGCCGCCGAACCGGCGCCTCAGCCGACGGTCGCCTCCCCATTGGTCATCGGCGAGACCTTCACCCTCCAGTCCAAGGCGCTGGGCGAGACCCGCCGCATCAACGTCTACCGCCCGCAGCCGTGGGGCCTGGACCCGAAGACGCCGCTGCCGGTGCTGTACATGCCCGACGGCGGCATCGGCGAGGACTTCCTGCACGTGGCCGGGCTGGTGCAGGTGCTGACCGGCAACGGCAGCATGCGCCCGTTCCTGCTGGTTGGAATCGAGAACACCGAGCGCCGCCGCGACATGACCGGCCCCAGCAACGTGGCGGAGGATCGGAAGATCGCGCCGCGCATCGGTGGCTCGGCGGCGTACCGTGATTTCCTGCGCGGTGAACTGATGCCGCAGGTGCGCCAGCGCTATGCGACTACCGACGAGCGAGCACTGATCGGTGAATCGCTGGCCGGGTTGTTCGTGGTCGAGACGCTGCTGCAGGAACCGGCCTTGTTCAACAGCTATATCGCGCTGGACCCCAGCCTGTGGTGGAACGGCGGCGCCTTGCTGTCTGGCGCAGGCAAGCAGGTGCCGTCCGTCGCGCGCAGCGGTGCGCGGCTGTTCCTGGCCAGCAGTGGCCAACCGGAACTGGCTGCGTCGAGCGCACGCTTGGCGGCGGTGCTGCAGCAGGCATCGCCGGCAACGCTGGTGAAGTACCAGCCGCTGCCGGAAGAGACCCACGCCACGATCTACCACCCGGCGGCGCTGCAGGGCCTGCGTACGTTGTTCCCGGTACCGCCGCCGGCATCGCCTTGAGAGGTTTGGCGCGACCCACGCGCTGTTGCAGGTACTTCCGGGTG
Source organism: Stenotrophomonas sp. TEPEL (assembly GCF_004348785.1). NCBI lineage: Bacteria > Pseudomonadati > Pseudomonadota > Gammaproteobacteria > Lysobacterales > Lysobacteraceae > Stenotrophomonas > Stenotrophomonas sp. TEPEL. The sequence goes on along the minus strand of NZ_QQXJ01000001.1, from coordinate 1,408,785 downwards.
AAGGGCCGTATACCGGCGGTTGACGGCCGGTTCCATCCACGCATGGCGTGGATCTACTGGCAGGATTTTCCGTTCACGCAACGGTGCGCATCGCAGTAGATCCACGCCAAGCGTGGATGCACCAATAGATCCACGCCAAGCGTGGATACAACGGCAGATCCACGCCATGCGTGGCTGCACCAGTAGATCCACGCCATGCGTGGATGGCAGCCTCAGGCCGCGCTCGCCTGCGGCGCCGGCATCAGCGCGGCATCGGCGGCATGGCGGAAGCACAGCCGGATCGCATCCAGCAGCTCGCTCATGTTGTAGGGCTTGGGCAGGAAATGGATGCCTTCGTGCAGTTGCGGCAGCACGGCATGCTGGTCCATGCCGGAGGTCACCAGGATCGGCAGCTGCGGATACAGGCTGCGCACGCGGTTGGCGGCCTCGATGCCGCTGACCAGGCCGAGATTGACGTCGGTGAACATCAGGTCGAAGCGCTCTCCAGCGGCCAGCAGGCCCAGCGCGGCTTCGGCGCTGCTGACGCCTGCGACGTGGCAGGCCTGGCTCTCCAGCGCCATCCGGCTCAGTTCACGGGTTTCCTCGGCGTCTTCGATCAGCAGGACGCGTGGTTCAACGTGGCGCTTGGACAGCAGCATGACGCAACAACTCCGGACGGCAGGGCATGAAAGGCGCGCAAGTATGCGCAAGCCCCCAGTGATCCCCGTGTGCAGGATCGGCTAAGCCGGCGTTACAGCGTGCGGTTGCGCTGGCGCCGCACATGCCAAGCCAGCGCCGCCACCGCCAGCAGCGCGGTGCCGATGCGCAGGCTGGTGACCTGCCAGCCGAGCGCAACGGCGTCGTCGAGGCTGAACACATTCCACGCCAGGTTCATCGACACGTGCAGGGCCAGACCGCACCACAAGGTATTGCCGTCGAGGTGGTCGAGCCAGGCGAAGATGAAACCGCCGAAGGCGATCACTACGCCGACGAACAGGGCCATGCCGCCGCCGTCGAAGCCGCCGAAGCCCAGCCAGTGCACCATGCCGAACAGCAGCGCCTGTGGCAGTGCGAGCAACGGCCACGGGCCGCGTACGATCTTCACCAGCAGCACGAAGCCGAGGCCGCGGAACAGCACTTCTTCGGCCAGCGGGAACAGCACGGCCAGCATCGTGGCGTCCAGCGTCGTCAGGGCCGTGTTGTGCGTCCCCAGCAGGGCCAGCCCCAGCCAGCACGGCACGCTGGCCAGCAGCACCCACAACAGGCCACGCATGCCGTTCCCGCGCAGGCCGAGGCTCGCCAGCAGGCCCACACCGCGAGGGCGCAGCAGCGTGGCCAGCAGCAGTGCGACCAGCACCGCCAGCGCGTTGTCCAGCAGGCTGCCACCGTAGGGCATGGGCAGGGCGGGAATCGGCGCGCCCAGCGCGGCACTGATGTCGCGCACGTTCAGGCCGAGGCCAACGCCAAGCAGCACCAGCAACAGGCGGACGCCTGTGGGAATCGAGTCACGGGCAGTCACATGCATTCCTTGCAGCGAGGTCGCGAGGCAGTCTGCAGGGCGGCGGACGTGGTGGCACGCGCCGGAAGTCTCTGTGCCATCGGTCATGCGTTGCCGCCCAGTCATCCGCACGCAGGTACAGTCGAGGCCAGACCGACAGGAGCAATGCGAATGCTGTGCCCCGTGTGCAAGACCCAGACCCTGCAGATGGCCGAGCGCCATGGCATCGAGATCGACTACTGCCCGAGCTGCCGTGGCGTATGGCTGGATCGTGGCGAACTCGACAAGATCATCGAGCGCGCCACCGACGGTGCAGGTGCCGCCATGCCGCCCCCAGGGCCCGCGCCGGTGCAACCGCAGGCCGCTCCGCCGCCGGTGATGCATCGCGATACCCGTCATCTCGGCCAGCGCCATGATGACAACCGGGGCCAGTACAGCCAGGGTTACAAGAAAAAGAAGAAGGAGAGCTTCCTCTCCGAGCTGTTCGATTTCTGACGCGGCTCAGGGCCGGCGCAGGATGAACTCGCGGTCGCGGCTGTCGCCGACGATGAAGTCATACTCGCCGGCCTTGCTGCAGCCGTAGCGCGCGTAGAAGCGCTGCGCGCCGAAGTTCTCTTCCCACACGCCCACCCACAGGGTGCGGCGCTGTGGCTGGTCCAGCCAGGCCATGAACGTGTCCATCAGGCGCGCGCCGTGGCCGCCGTTCTGGTGGCTGGCCAGCATGTACAGCCGCTTCAGTTCGATGTCGCCTTCGCGTGCTTCGGCATGCGGCAGGGTGTTGGCACCGGCGGCCAGATAGCCCACCACCGTCTCACCCTCCAGCAGCAGCCACACCGCGCTGCGCGGGTCGGACAGCTCCGCTCGCTGCGGCTCGGTGCCGTAGTGATCCTGCAGGAACGCGTGCAGATCCTGCGGCGGATAGGAATCGCCCCAGGTTTCGGTATAGGTCGCGATGGCGATCGCCGACAACGCGTCGACGTCGGCCAGGGTGGCGCGGCGGATATGCAACGACATGGTGCAGCCTGCAATGGAACGTGCGGCAGTGTAGCCGGCCCCGGCGGTTGCCGGGGCTGGCTGCTGCTCATGATCCGCTGCTCAGAACCACATGCGGATGCCGGCGACCCAGCGCGTGTCGCGTGCATGGTCGCCGGCATGGTCGGCGGTATCACCGAAAGCCCGTTCGTGGCTGATGCCGATGTACGGGGCGAAGCGGCGATTGAACTCGTAGCGAAGGCGCAGGCCGGCTTCGACCTTGTTGAGGCCGCGGCCGATGCCGTGCTCCGGTTCGTCCTTGCTGGCCACGGTCGCTTCCAGCAGGGGCTGCAGGATCAACCGGTTGGTCAACAGCACGTCGTATTCGATCTCGGCCTTGGCCATCAGCTGACCACCGGAACCGGCATACAGCGTGGCCGAGCTTTCGAACTTGTACGGCGCCAAGCCCTGGATGCCGATGGCCGCCCAGGTGCGTGAATCGGCGGGGCGGAAGTCCTGGCGTACACCGACCAGCACGTCCCACCACGGCGAAATTGCACGCCCGTACAGCGCTTCCACGCCTGATGATTCCGTGCGGCCTTCACTGCGTTCGCCATCGGTGCGCAGCCACAGGCGGTTGATGTTGCCGCCGATCCAGCCGCTGGCCTCCCAGGCTTGGCCGTTGCCGTTCTTTCCATCCCAGTGCTCCAGGCGATCGATCAGCAGCAGGCTGTGGATCTCCGGGGCGTGCTCCATCGCACCATGCGCGATGGGGGGGAACGCGGCCGCACGATCAGCATCGGTGGGGACAGGTATCGGCTCGCGCGGCTGCGTCGGCGCGGGTGTGCCGTGGCCCATTGTCGCGTGATCCATCGCGCCATGGTCCATCGTCGAATGGTCCATCGCACCGTGATCCATCTTCGAATGGTCCATCGCCGAATGATCCACGTCGGCCGCTGGCGTGGCATCGGCAGGAGGCGCGTGTGCGGTCATGTCATGGCCGGCACGGGACTGCGCGAATGCCGGCAGTGCGGCCAACAGGCCGAGGGTCAACAGGCTTGGGGCAAGCAGGGAACGGCTCATTCTTCGATCCTCACTTCGCGCATCATGCCTGCTTCCATGTGGTACAGCAGATGGCAGTGGTAGGCCCATCGGCCGAGTGCATCGGCGCGTACGCGATAGGTGCGGCGTGTACCGGGCGGCATGTCGATGGTGTGCTTGCGCAGCTGGAATTCACCCTGTGCGTTTTCCAGGTCGCTCCACACGCCATGCAGGTGGATCGGATGCTGCATCATGGTGTCGTTGACCAGCACGATGCGCATGCGCTCGCCGTAGTTCAGGCGCAGCGGTTCGGCGCCGGCGAAGGGAATGCCGTCGAACGACCAGGAGAACTTTTCCATGTGGCCGGTCAGGTGCAGCTCGATCTCGCGGCCGGGCTCGCGGCCATCGGGGTCTTCGAACAGGCTGCGCATCGCACCATAGGTCAGCACCTGGCGGCCGTTGTCGCGCAGGCCGATGCCGGGGTCGTCCAGCTTCGGCTCGGTGGCCGAACTCTGCATGTCCACCAGCGGATTGTTGCGCTCGCTGGCCGGATGCTTTGGCGCTTTGCTGGCGGTATCGCCGCCGCCATGTGCGCCGTGGCCCATGCTGGCACCGCAGCCGCCTTCCATCCCCTTCATTGCTGCCATGTCGTGGCCGCCGTGGCCGCCGCCGCCCATGTCGCGACCCATGTCGCCCATCGTCAGCAACGGGCGCGGATCGCGCGCGGGAATCGGTGCCTGCAGCCCATGCCGCACGGCGAGGGTGCCGGCGGCATAACCAGTGCGGCCCATGTCCTGGCAGAAGAGGGTGAAGGCGTCCTGGCCGCTGGGTTCCACCAGTACGTCGTAGGTTTCGGCCGGGGCGATGCGGAACTCGTCGATGCTGACCGGATGGATGTACTGGCCGTCGGCGGCGACCACGGTCATCTTCAGGCCGGGAATGCGCACGTCGAAGTAGGTCATCGACGCACCGTTGATGAAACGCAGCAGCACCTTTTCGCCACTGCGGAACAGCCCGGTCCAGTTGCCGGCCGGCGCGGTCCCGTTCATCAGGTAGGTGTAGGTGTGCGCGTTGATGTCGGAGATGTCGCTGGGCGTCATCCGCATCCGGCCCCACATGCCGCGGTCGGACAGCGCGGCCGACCAGCCATCGCGACGGGCGTCGCGCAGGAAGTCCGGCAGGGTGCGCTTGTAGTAGTTGTCGTGCTCGGCGAGCTTCTTCATGCGCCGGAACAACGCGCCGGGATCCATGTCGGTCCAGTCGGACAGCATGATCACGTGCTCGCGGTCATGCCGGTACGGCGCCGGTTCGGCCGGGTCGATGATCAGCGCGCCGTACAGCCCGGCCTGTTCCTGGAACAGCGAATGGCTGTGATACCAGTAGGTGCCGGACTGCTTGAGGTCGAAGTGGTAGTGGTAGGTCTCGCCGGGGCCGATGCCGTTGAAGCTCAGGCCGGGCACGCCATCCATGCTGGCCGGCAGCAGGATGCCGTGCCAGTGGATCGAAGTAGGGTGCCGGCCGAGCGTGTTGCGCACGAACAGGTCCACGGTCTGGCCTTCGCGCCAGCGCAGGATCGGTGCCGGCAGCGATCCGTTGACGGTGATCGCCGGGCGGCTACGGCCGGTGAAGTTGGCCAGCGACTCGCCGATCGCCAGTTCGACGCGGGTATCGCTGATGACTGCCGGAGCGCTGGCCAGGCGGGGTGCAGCAGAAGCGGCGGCGAGCGCGCGCTGCGGGATGCCGGCCGCGGCGATGCCGGCAACCACGCCGCCAGCAGCGATGCCTTGCACGAACAGACGGCGCGACGGCATGGGCACAGCGCCCGGGCCGGGAGGAATACGGGTGCTCATGGTGGTGACTCCAAACACGGAAAGACGCCAGCGCAGGGCTGGCTTCAGTGCGCAGCGCGCACGAGGCGTGTTGGATCAGCCGATGGGAGGGCGTGAGATCGGCGGCAGCGGCGGTGCCGGGCGGCCATTGGCAGGCATCGGCTGCGGGGCCAGGGAAAGACCGGGCCCCGCCAGGAACGGCAGCGCTTGCACGGCCAGCAGCGGGTGCTGGGCACAGCTGCGCACGCAGTCCTTGATCTGGCAGTGTGCGTCGTCGGCGGGGGCCTTGGCCTGCGGCGCCTCGTCGGCCGTCATGCCGGCGTGGTGGTGGCAGTCGGCGTCGCCTTCATCGGTCATCGCCGAGGCCATCGCATGGGCCATGCGGCCCATGTCCTCGTGTCCGCTGGCCATGGCCGCGTTCAGCCCGTTGAGCAACAGGCTGAGCATGAGCACGACACGGAGCAGGGTCGAGGCGACGGACATGGCGCTAATCTAGCGGCAAGTGGGCGGACATGCACATCCGGCTGAACGGGTGGTTCAAGGTTTGAGCCGGGCGAGGGTGCGCAATCGCGCAGCCTGGTAGCGCCGGGCCATGCCCGGCGAGCGTGAAGCGCGGTCGATATGCGGGCCGCCGGGCATGGCCCGGCGCTACCGGGTCATCCCTCTTCGCGCACGATCTCGACCAACCTCGGGCCATAGCGGCTGAGCTTGGTGCCGCCGATGCCACCGACCCGGGCCAGCTCGTCCAGCGAGGTCGGGCGCTGTTCGGCGATGTTGCGCAGGGTGCTGTCGTGGAAGATCACGAAGGCCGGCACGTTCTGCTCGCGCGCCAGCTCGGCGCGCAGGCCGCGCAGCGCGTTGAACAGGGCCAGGTCCTGCGGCAGCACCGACAGGCCGGTGCGCTGCGCGCTGCGTTCGCGCCCGGCGCTGGCACTGACCGCATCGCGGCGCATGCTGATCTGGCGGCGACCGGTCAGCACATCGCGGCTGGCATCGGTCAGGCGCAGGCCACCGTGGCCCTCGCTGTCCACTTCCAGCAGGCTGGCGGCCACCAGCTGGCGGAACACGCTGCGCCAGGTGCGTGCATCCAGGTCGCGGCCGATGGCGTAGGTGCTCAGCTTGTCGTGGCCTTGCTGCTTGACCTTCTCGTTCTCGCTGCCGCGCAGGACGTCGATCAGGTGGCCGACGCCGAAGCGCTGGCCGCTGCGGTAAACACAACTCAACGCCTTCTGTGCAGGGATGGTGGCATCCCAGGCCGCCGGCGGTGTCAGGCAGTTGTCGCAGTTGCCGCAAGGCTTGGGATAGGTCTCGCCGAAACCGGCCAGCAGCACCTGCCGGCGGCACTGCATCGATTCGCAGTACCCCAGCAGGTGGTCGAGCTTGGACCGCTCCAGCTGCTTGCGCTCCTCGCTGGCCTCGGACTGCTCGATCATCTGCTTGAGCAGCACCACATCGCCCAGGCCGTAGCAGAGCCAGGCCTCGGCGGCCTCGCCATCGCGACCGGCGCGGCCGGTTTCCTGGTAGTAGCCTTCCATCGACTTGGGCAGGTCGGTATGGGCGACGAAGCGTACGTCCGGCTTGTCGATGCCCATGCCGAAGGCGATGGTCGCGCACATGACGATGCCGTCCTCGCGCAGGAAACGGCGCTGGTTGTTGGCACGCACTTCCGCGGGCAGGCCGGCGTGGTAGGGCAGGGCGTTGAACCCCTGCGTGCACAGGAACTCAGCGGTTTCCTCCACCTTGCGCCGTGACATGCAGTAGACGATGCCGGCCTCGCTGCGATGGCTGCGCAGGAAATCGCTCAGCTGCTTGCGGGCGTTGTCCTTCTGCACCACGGTGTAGCGGATGTTGGGGCGATCGAAGGAGCTGACGAAGTGACGTGCTTCGGCCAGGTCCAGGCGCTCGGCGATCTCGCGCTGGGTTGGCGGGTCGGCGGTGGCGGTCAAAGCGATCCGCGGAATCTCCGGCCAGCGCTCGTGCAGGACGGTCAGCTGCCGGTATTCGGGGCGGAAGTCGTGGCCCCATTGCGACACGCAATGGGCTTCGTCGATGGCGAACAGGGCGATCCGGCTGCGCGACAGCAGCGACAGGAAGCGGCCGGTCAGCAGGCGCTCGGGAGCGACATAGAGCATGTCGAGCTCACCGGCGAGCAGTTCGCGTTCGACCCGGCCGGCCGTTTCGGCGTCCAGGGTCGAGTTCAGGAATTCGGCGCGCACGCCGAGCTGGCGCAGGGCTTCGACCTGGTCCTGCATCAGCGCGATCAGCGGCGAGATGACGATGCCGCAACCGTCACGCAGCAGGGCGGGCACCTGGTAGCACAGCGACTTGCCGCCACCGGTAGGCATCAGCACCAGGGCATCGTGACCGGCAGCCACATGCTCCACGATGTCCTGCTGCGGACCACGGAAATCGTCGTAACCAAAGACGCGGCGGAGCAGGTCGTGCGCGGGACGGGAAGCCATCCGGCTAGTTTACCCCGGCGGGGGTTCGGCCGGGTTGCACCCGGCACCTGCTGTGGTGCCGGCCGCTGGCCGGCAACCTGGCAACTGCAACAGCAACAGCAACAGCCGGCTCTGGGGTGGATCCGTGGTTTGGCGGTGCGGTGTCGGATTGCGGGGACGCCGCAAGTACGTCCCTGTAGGCTTGGCCGCGGCATCCATGCCGCGGACACCCCGCAATCCGACACCGCCCCACCNTCGACAGNTTCCCGGTGACGGTAGGTCCATCTCAATCGAAATCGAAATCGAAATCGAAATCGAATATTTCGACAATTGANCGAANAGCATCCACGCATGGCGTGNATCTACGTGTCGACCAAGGTCGCCACCCACCAAGAGCAAGCCATGCCATCCCGACAGATTGCGGATATCTGTCGAAGGCGGGGTGGGTCCGGTTGNGGGGGCGTGAGCGCCATGGATGGCGCGACCGAGCTTACATGGACGTACTTGCAGCGTGCCCCGCAACCGGACCCACCCCGGCCTCCCGCAGGAACCCCGCTGTTGCCGTTGCATTTGCGGTTGCTGTTGCTTCGGCTGTTGCTTCGGCTGTTGCCGCAGCCTCTGCGGGTGCCGGGCGCAGCCCGGCCATGAACCTACCTTCGGACCTGGCCTTCGCCGCGCACCACGAAACGTTCGACCGTCAGCGCTTCCAGCCCCATCGGGCCATAGGCGTGCAGGCGCGTGGTGGAGATGCCGATCTCGCTGCCGAGGCCAAGCTGGCCACCATCGGAAAAACGCGAAGACGCGTTGACCATCACCACCGCCGAGCGCAATGCGCCGACGAAACGCTCGGCACTGGCTGCGTCTTCAGTGGCGATCACTTCGGTGTGGTCGGAGGTATAGCGACGGATGTGCGCGATCGCTGCATCAAGATCGTCGACCACGCGGACCGCCAGTACCAGATCAAGGAATTCGGCGGCATAGTCGTCTTCGCTGGCCGCGGTGCTCCCCGGCAGCAATGGCTGCGCGCGCTCGTCTGCGCGCAGCTGCACGCCACGTTCGGCCAGCGCCTGTGCAGCGCGCGGCAGGAACGCTGCGGCAATGTCCCGGTGCACCAGCAGGGTTTCCAGTGAATTGCACGCGGACGGGCGACTGCACTTGCCATCCACCAGCAGATCGAGCGCTTTGGCTGCATCGGCACTGGCATCGACGAACAGGTGGCAGACGCCCTTGTAGTGCTTGATGACCGGCACGCGCGCGTGCTCGGCGACGAAGCGGATCAGGCCTTCGCCACCACGCGGAATGGCCAGGTCGATCAGTTCGTGCAGCTGCAGCAGTTCCAGCATGGCTTCGCGGCGCAGGTCGGTCAGCACCGTCACAGCGGCAGGGGGCACGCCGTTGGCCTTCAATGCCCCCGCCAACGCCTGGGCGATGGCGGTATTGGAATGGATCGCCTCCGAGCCGCCACGCAGGATCACGCCGTTGCCCGCCTTCAGGCACAGCGCGGCGGCTTCGGCGGTCACGTTCGGGCGTGCTTCGTAGATCATCGCGATCACTCCCAGCGGGACGCGCACCTTCTGGACGCGGATGCCGTTCGGACGCACCTCGTCGCGGGTCACCTGCCCGACCGGGTCCGGCAGGCCGGCCACCTCGCGCACGGCGTCGGCCATCGCCAGCAGGCGCGCCGGGTCAAGTGCCAGGCGGTCGAGCATCGCGCTGCCCACGCCTTTGTCGCGGGCGGCGGCCAGGTCGCGTGCATTGCCTGCAAGAATCTGTCCGGCATTGACCTCCAGCGCCTGCGCCATCGCCTGCAGCAGTGTCCTGCGTGCATCGCTGTCCAGGCCGGCAACCACCTGGGCCGCGTCGCGGCAGGCACGCGCCTGCGATTCGATCTCACTCATCGGCATATCCTGCAATGGATTCATGGCAGCACCAGATCGTCGCGATGAACGACGGTACCGCCGTAGTTGTAGCCGAGCACGGTCTGGATGTCGCGGGTGTGGCGGCCGGCAATGCGGCGCACGTCATCGGCGGCGTACTGGCTGACGCCACGGGCCACGCACACCCGGCCGGCGTCGCTGTTCCAGCATACCTGCACCATGTCACCGCGCCGGAACGCGCCGTCGGCACCGGTGATGCCACCGGGCAGCAGCGATGCCCCCTTCTCGCGCATTGCCTGGGCGGCGCCGGCATCGATCAGGATCGCGCCTTCGGCGAGCGGAGCATGGCGCAGCCAGTGCTTGCGGGCCGCCTCGCGGCTGCGTGCTGCATGGATACGGGTGCCGAACAGGCGATCCTGCGCCAGCGCGCGCACCACCTCGCCGCTGCGGCCGTTGAACAGGTAGGTTTCGATGCCGACACGGCCGGCCTTGGCTGCGGCCTCAAGCTTGGTGCGCATGCCGCCGGTACCGGCGACCGAACCGGCGCCGCCAGCCATCGCCAGCACGGCATCGTTCAACTCGGCCACTTCATGCAGTGGCCGGGAATCGGCATGCGTGCGCGGATCTGCACTGTAGAGACCGTCGATGTCGGTGGCGATGAACAGTGCATCGGCATCGACCAGCGCTGCCACCGTCGCGGCCAGGTTGTCGTTGTCACCGAGCTTGAGCTCATCCACCGAAACGGTGTCGTTCTCGTTGACCACCGGCAGCGCACCCAGCCGCAGCAGCTCGTTGAGGGTTGCCCGCGCATTGAGATAGCGGCGGCGGTTGCGCAGATCGTCATGGGTCAGCAGCACCTGCGCCACCGGGCGCTCGAAGAAGCGCTGCCACAGACCGATCAGCTGCGCCTGGCCCAGCGCCGCCAACGCCTGCCGCGCCGCCATCGCCGCACCGGGTTCATCAGCCCGGGGCAGGATCGCGCGGCCGGCAGCGACCGCGCCGGAGGAGACGATGACGACCTCGCGCCCGGCCAGCACGTTGGCCGAAACGAACTGGGCCAGGCCCAGCGCGTGGCGCGGCGACAGGCCACCACCGTCGGCGGCCAGCAGGCTGCTGCCGACCTTGAGCACGGCGCGCCGCCACGACGGCAGCGCTTGTTCGGGGAACGGCGATGCAACGTGGGCGGCGTGGACGGTCATCAGGGGCGCCTCAGCGGGTATTCCATTCGTGGACGCTCAACGCGGACGCCTGCATCGTCACCAGCGGATCGGTGGCGACGATGGCCTGCGCCTGCGCGAGGCTGTCGAGGTTGCACAGCACATAGGCGCCACCACTGCCGTCGGCAAAGCCGCCGGTCAGCTGCAGCCGGCCCTCGGCCTGCAACGCATCGAGGAAGTCGCGGTGCGGCTGCACCACGGCATCGGTGAAGCCCGGCAGGCGCATCGCCAGCACCAGGTAGACGGTGCCGGCCATCAGGACAGCGCCTGCCAGCGCGCACGCAGTTCATCCAGGCGCAGGTCCGACGCCGAACCCGGCGATACGCGCGCCGCCAGGCTTCCTTCCGGCGTGCGCCCCTGCCCTGCACTGTCGGCACCGGCAGCAGCAGCCTTGTAGGCCTCGCGGAACGGTACGCCCGCTACCGCAGCTTCCACTGCGACATCGGTGGCGTACATGCCCGAATCGATCGCTGCACGCAGCTTGTCATCGCGCCATTCCAGGTTGGCCAGCAGCGCCGGCAGCAGCTCCAGCGCGGCCAGGCCGCGCCCGAAGCCGTGGAAGATGGCGCCCTTGGACGACTGCAGGTCGCGGTGGTAGCCCGACGGCAGCGACAGCAGCTGCTCGATTTCGGTGCGTGCAGCGGCGACGCTGGCATGGGTCGCCCGCATCAGCTCGATCACGTCCGGATTGCGCTTGTTGGGCATGATCGAACTGCCGGTGGTGTACTGCGCCGGCAACGCGACGAAACCGAATTCGGCGCTGGTGAACAGCGACAGGTCCCAGGCAATGCGGCGCAGGTCCAGGGTCGCGCCGCCCAGCGCTTCCAGCGCAGCCAGTTCGAACTTGCCACGCGACAGCTGCGCGTAGATCGGCGAAATCTGCATGCGCGCAAAGCCGAGCGCGGCGGTGGTGTGCTCGCGATCCAGCGGCAGGTTCACGCCGTAACCGGCGGCGGTGCCAAGCGGATTGGTATCGACCAAGGCATGGGTATCGCGGGCACGCACGGCGTTGTCGATGAAGGCTTCGGCCCAACCGGCCCACCACATGCCGGCCGAGGACACCACGGCACGCTGGATGTGCGTGTAACCGGGAATCGGCAGATGCTGCTCGGCCTGCGCACGGTCAAGTGCAACCTTTGCCACCTCGGCGCTGACCTGCGCCACGCGCTGCAGCTTTTCCTTCAACCACAACCGGGTGGCGACCAGGATCTGGTCGTTGCGGCTGCGGCCGGTGTGGATCTTGCGGCCGGCATCGCCAAGGCGCTCGGTCAACCGTGCCTCGATCGCCGAATGGCCATCCTCATACTGCGTATCCAGCACGAAGTGGCCTTCGCGGAAGTCCTGTGCCAGCACCTCAAGTTCACGCAGCAACCCGGCCAGTTCGTCGGCGCTGAGGATGCCGATGTGCTGCAGGCCCTGCGCATGCGCGGCGCTGGCAGCAATGTCATGCAGGAAGAACTCGCGATCGAGGATCACGTCGTCGCCGGCGAGGAAGGTCTGGATCTGGGCATCGACAGCGACGCCGGGCTTCTGCCAAAGAAGGTCTGCCATGGGGAGCTCCTGTACGGTTTCAGTGCGGGATCGACGTCAGTTCGTCGATGCCCAGCGCAAGATTGAGGTTCTGCATGGCCTGGGTGGCCGCGCCCTTGAGCAGGTTGTCCAGGGTCGCCACCACCACCACCCGCTTGCCGCCCGGGGCGAGCGTGAAGCCGCCGACCTGGGCACCGTGGCGGCCAGCGATGCGGCTCACCCACGGCGCCTCGTCCACGACCTCGATGAGTGCTTCACCGGCGTAGGCCTGCTGGAAGCGCTCGACGATCTGCTCGCGGGTCTGCACGCGGTTCAACCACAGGTTGGCGGTGAGGGTGATGCCACGGAAATGCGGCGCGACGTGCGGCATGAATTCGACCGCCACGCCCAGCTGCACGGAAACCTCGCGCTCATGCACGTGGTTGGTCAGCGCGTACGGCATCAGGTTGTCGGCCAGCAGTTCAACGTTGTTCTTGTCCGACGGCGAGGTGCCCGCACCCGAGTAGCCGGACACGCCGAAGCACTGCGGCGGACCAGCCAGCAGATCCAGCAGCGGATGGATCGCCAGCTGCATCGCGGTGGCATAGCAGCCGGGGTTGCTGATGTGCTTCTGTCCGCGGTAACGGCTGCGGGTAAGCTCAGGCAGGCCGTAGTACCAGGTGTTGTCGAAACGGTAGTCGGCCGACAGGTCGACGATCACCGTGTCCGGCTTCGCCGTTTCCAGCGCCGCCACGAACGGCGCGGCCAGGCCGTTGGGCAGGGCCAGGACCACCGCGTCCACGCCCTTGGTGGCAACGGCGTCGGCGTCGAGATTCTCGAACTGCAGTTCGCCCTGCCATTGCGGGTAGTGGTCGGACACGCGCTGCCCGGCCAGTTCGCGCGAGGACACGAAACCCAGCTGCAGGTTCGGATGCGCTGCCACCAGGCGGATCAGCTCGGCGCCGGTATGGCCGCGGGCGCCGACGATGCCGACGGTGAACGAGGAGGAAGTGCTCATGCGTGCGTGCTCATGCGTGCGAATCGAGGCGGTGCTGCAGGTGGCGTTTCACGCCCTGCCATTCCGCATCGATGATGGAGAAGATGACGGTGTCGCGCGGCGTGCCGTCGGGATGCCGGCGGTGATTGCGCAGCACGCCATCCTGCTTGGCGCCCAGACGTGCGATCGCGGTGCGCGAGGTGAAGTTGAACCAGCTGGTTTCAAACACCACGCTCAGGCATTCCAGCCGCTCGAAGGCATGGCTGAGCAGCATCAGCTTGGTTTCGGAGTTGACCCCGGTGCGCTGCACCGACTCGCCATACCAGGTGTAGCCGATGCTCAGCCGCGGTACGTCCGGCTGCAGATCGTAGTAACGGGTGGTGCCGACGATCTGGTCGTTGGCATCGAACACCACGAACGGCAGCACCTTGCCTTCGGCCTGTGCCTGCAGCGCGGCCTGCACATAGCCGGTCATGGCCTTCGCATCGGGCACCTGGGTGTACCAGAGCCTGGACAGCGCGCCTTCGCCCAACGCGCCGCGCAGGCCGTCGATGTGGCTCATCTGCAGCGGTTCCAGCCGCGCATGCGTGCCGGTCAACGTGGGTACCCGGGTCCAGTCTGCGTGGTTCATCGCGCTCAGCCCTCCAGGCTCGGCGCACGCACCGCGCAGTGGTCGACATAGGTCCTGATCCGGTCGATGCCATCGGCACCGTACCAGAACACCTTCCAATGGCCCTGCTTGTAGCAGCCATCGGACTCGGCGTAGTAGAAGTGGTTGATCGGGTTGCCGTTGCGCGAGCGCCAGAACAGCTGCGGGGTTTCCTCGCGCATCACGTTCCAGACCGCGCGGCCAAGGCCTTCGCCCTGCGCGTCATCGAGCACGGCGAACTTGTCCAGGTACACGCCCTCGGCCTCATCGGTGAGGATCACCGCCGTGCGGTAGTTCTCGCTGACGTACGCGCGCAGCAGCGTGGTCCTCTCGAAATAGTCCGGCACCAGGGTGCGGCCGAAACTGGATTCGATCAGGCCCTTCAGGCGCGGCAGGTCCAGCTCGCTCCAGGCGGTTGCACGCAGCACCTTCTCGCCCTTGCGCACCAGCGTTCCCGAGCCCTTGTGGGTGAACAGTTCCTTGGCCAGGTCGGCCGGCCGGGTGATCGACACCGACGATTCCAGCGGCAACCGGTCCAGCAGGGACTTGATCTGTTCGATCTTCACCTTCATGCCACCATGGATCCACGGTTGTGCGATCAGGTGGTCGTACTCGGTGGACAGGTTGATCGAATCGATCACGCTGCCCTGCTCGTCCAGCAGGCCACCGGTACCGGTCAGGAAGATGATCTTGTACGGCTGCAGCTCCTGCACCAGTTCGTTGGCGGCGAAGTCGGCATTGACGTTGAGGATCTGCCCACCGGCGGTCTCGCCCAGGCTGGTGATGACCGGGATCGAGCCGGCACGCAGGCTGGCCTCGATCGGCGCCAGGTTGACCTTCTTCACCTCGCCGACCAGGCCGTAGGTATCCAGGCCCAGGTACTCCGCCTCGAACACGCCGCCGGTGATGGAGGTGGCGCGCGCGCCGTTCTGCTGCAGCGCTTCGACCAGGCGCAGGTTGGATTGCTGGAACACCCGGCGCACGATCGCCAGCGCTTCCGGCGAGGTCACCCGCAGGCCGTTGACCGTCTGCTTTTCAATGCCGGCGGCCGACAGTTCCGCATCCAGCTGCGGGCCGGCGCCGTGCAGCACGATCGGGGTCAGGCCGACTTCCTGCAGGAACGACAGCGAGGAGGTCAGCGCGTCCAGATCGTCGCGCAGCACCGCGCCGCCGACCTTGACCACGGCGAAGCGCTTGGCGTCCAGCTGCGAAAAGCGCTTGAGGTACTGGCTGATCTCCTTCGCGCTGGCCATGCTCGAGAGCAGGCGCACGATGGTCTGGCGGGTCTGGCGGTGGGGCTGGAGGGCAGGAGACATTTCGGTTTCGTCACAGGCGGCGGTCGCCGCGTTGCAGTTCCGCTGCGCAGAAGCGCAGCGGCGTTGTGGGTCGATCAGGCGCCGGCGGCGATGATCCGGTGTACGGCGTCGGTGTAGCGCTGCAGCTGCTCCAGCGTCACGAACTCATCGGCGGTGTGGGCCTGGGCGATGTCGCCCGGACCGAACACCATCGTGGTGTAGCCACCGGCCGAGAACAGCGACGCCTCGGTCCAGAAGTCCACCGCGTTGCCGATCGGCAGGTCCAGCGCGTCGGCCACGTCGCGCGCCAGCAGGCGGCGGTGTTCGGCTTCGGCGATATCCCCTGCCGGCAGGCTGGGGCCACGGAAGGTCTCGGTGAACAGCGCCGCTTCCGGTTCGGCGAAGCCGGCGAAGGTCGCCAGCAGCGCATCGATATCCATCGACGGCAGCGGCCGGAAACCGAAGCGCACTTCCGCCGCCGGCGCGATCATGTTGGCCTTGATGCCGCCTTCCACGCGCCCGATGTTGAAGCGCAGGCCGGTCAATCCACCGAAGCGAGCCGAGGCCAGCGATTGCACATGGTCCAGCGCGCGGTTGCCCCAGCGCATCGCCTGGTGCAGCGCACTGGCGGCTGCATCCTGCTTGCCCGACGCATGGCCGGCACGGCCGGCGAACTGCATCAGTACCGAGCTGATGCCACGATGGGCGAGCACCGCCTCGCTCATGGTCGGTTCGGCCACCAGCACCGCTTCGTACGCAATGCCCCGGGCGAGGAACGCCGCGATGCAGCGCGGATCGTTGGCTTCTTCATCGCTGGAGAACAGGAAGGCCGCGTCGCCATCACTGGCATTGGCGGCCGCCACCAGCGCCGCGGCCGCGCCCTTGATGTCGCACACGCCGAGGCCGACCACGCGGTCGTCCAAGCGGCGCATCACGTGCGGGTCGGCACTCCAGTGCGGCGAGTCCGGCACGGTGTCCAGATGCACGTTGAACAGGTACTTCGGCGTGCCGCGCACGGCATACAGGCTGACCGCGCCGGCGCCATGGTCGATCACCTCCACATTGAACCCGGGCAGGTTGTCGCGCAGGTAATCGAAGATGCCACCGGTGGTGATCGCACGCGGCGGGTTGCGGGTGTCGAAGGACACCAGTGCCTGCAGATGCGAGATCGTCTGTTCAAGCATGAATCAACAGTTCCTGTGGAATTCCGCCGGGCATGGCCCGGCGCTACCGGAATGCGTCTGGTGGAGAGCCCCCTTCTTGTTGAAGGGGGCGCGCCAACGGCGCAGGGTTGAGGTGGAATGCGTGGTCAACCGCTCAGCGATTGACTTGCGCGTAAAGCGTCGAGCTCATGCCGAACAGCTTGATGAAGCCTTCGGCCTCTTCCACGCCCCAGTCGGCCGACTGCGCATAGGTAGCGCCCTTGGTGTTGAGCAGGTGCGACGACTTCACCGCAACGGCGTCGACGCGGCCGCCACGGGTTTCCAGCACCACTTCGCCATTGACCTTGGCCTGCGAGGACTTCAGGAAGGCTTCGATGTCGGTCTTCAGCGGGTCGTGGTAGAAGCCTTCGTAGACCAGCTCCACCCACTTGCGCGCTACGTCCGGCTTGAAGCGGTTCTGCTGCTTGGTCAGCACCGCATCTTCCAGCGCGCGGTGCGCGGCCAGCAGCGAGACCAGGCCCGGTGCCTCGAACACGATGCGGCCCTTCAGGCCGATCACGGTGTCGCCGGTGTACACGCCACGGCCGACGCCGTAGGGGGCAAACAGCTTGTTGAGCTGGGCCAGGATCTGCTCGCCCGGCAGTGCCTTGCCGTTGAGCTCGACGGCTTCGCCTTCGACGAACTTCAGGGTGACGGTCAGCGCCTGTTCCGGCCACTCGGCGCGCGGTGCGCACCAGCCACGGGCGCCCTCGCCCGGTGCTTCCCAACGATCGATCTCGCCGCCGGACATGGTCAGGCCCAGCAGGTTCTCGTTGATGGTGTAGGCCTGCTGCTTGGCGCGCACGCCGAAGCCACGCTCTTCCAGGTACTTCTGCTCGTAGGCGCGGGTCTGGGTGTGTTCCTTCTGGATCTCGCGGATCGGCGCGATGATCTGGTAGTCACCCAGGGCCTTCACGGCCAGGTCGAAGCGCACCTGGTCGTTGCCCATGCCGGTGCAGCCGTGGGCGATGATGTTGGTGCCCAGTTCGGCAGCGCGCTTGAGCGCGGCATCGACGATCAGGTAACGGTCCGACACCAGCAGCGGGTACTGGCCCTGGTAGCCCTCGCCGGCCCACACGAACGGCTTGACGAAGCCGGACCAGATGGCCGGACCGCCATCGACGGTCTGGTGGCTGGTGACACCCAGCTCGGCGGCACGCTTCTCGATGAAATCGCGCTCTTCGTCATCCACGCCGCCGGTATCGGCGAACACGGTGTGCACGTTGTAGCCGCGCTCCTGCAGGTACGGCACGCAGAAGCTGGTATCAAGGCCGCCGGAGAAGGCGAGAACGACGTCTTTGTTGCTCATGGGGGGATATGTCCTGGTAGCGCCGGGCCATGCCCGGCGGAGTGTCTGGAATGCGTGAACGACGTACGGAAATCAGCGGCCGGCAACAGCAGCCATGATCGCCTTCTGCACATGCAGGCGATTCTCGGCTTCGTTGATGGCGATGCACTGCGGCGAATCCATCACGCCGTCGGTCGCCTTGACGTTGCGGCGCAGCGGCAGGCAGTGGCTGAACACGCCGTTGTTGGTCAGGGCCATCTTCCGCTCGTCGACGATGAAGTGCTTGAACTGGTCGCGGATCGGCTTCTCCGGCTCCCAGTTGCCGAAGAACGGCAGCGCGCCCCAGCTCTTGGCGTAGACCACGTCGGCACCGGCATAGGCACTGTCGATGTCATGGCTGATCTTCAGCGAACCACCACTCTCTGCCACGTTCTGCTCGGCCCAGCCCATGTAGCGCTCGTCGAGGATGTAGTCGGCGGTCGGGCACAGCAGCGTCACGTCCATGCCCATGCGGGTGGCGATGGTCAGCGCCGAGTTGGCCACTGCGGTGTTCAGCGGCTTGGGGTGGTAGGTCCAGGTCAGCACGTACTTCTTGCCGCGCAGGTCCTGGGTGCCGAAATGCTCCTGCAGGGCCATCACGTGCGCCAGCTCCTGGCACGGATGGGTGATGGTCTCCATGTTGATCACCGGCACCGGCGAGTATCTGGCGAAACTCTCGAGCACGACGTCCTGGCGGTCGTAGGCCCAGTCGACGAACTTCGGGAACGCGCGCACGGCAATGATGTCGCAGTAGCGGCCGAGCACCTTGGCTACTTCAGCGATGTGCTCTTCGGTATCGCCGTCCATCACCGTGCCGAGGTTGAACTCGATCGGCCATGCATCCTTGCCCGGCTGCAGCACCACTGCGTGGGCACCGAGCTGGAACGCGCCCAGCTCGAAACTGGTGCGGGTGCGCATGGACGGATTGAAGAACACCAGCGCGATCGACTTGCCCTTGAGCTGGTCGCCGAGCTTGTTGCGCTTGAACAGCGCAGCCTGGGTCAGCAGCGCGTCAAGTTCGCTGCGGCTCCAGTCCTGGGTGTTCAGGAAGTGCTTGGGGGACATCATCATTCCTTGCATGAGCGGCGCCGAGGGTCGACGCGGTGGAAGGTGGAAGGGAAAACCGGGAACCAGGGTGGTACGAAAAGGTTGCAGATGAAGCTTTCAGAACGCGGAAACGAAAAAACCCAGCCGGCGGGCTGGGTTTTTTTCGGACGAACAGCAGAAAGCTCCGGATTACCCAGCGAGAATGTGGGGTTCCGGTCGACGGGCACGCGACGTCATGCCAGTGGCCTGGCGGGCGGCGCTGCTGTCGTGCTGGAAGTCGGTGAGCTTCATTGGTCGGCAATCTTTACATGCGGCCGGGGCCGGCGCAAGTGGCCGGCGTCGCAGAATCAGGGGGTGCCGGCGGCAGCCTGCTCCGGGCCCACCCAGGGGGTGATAGAAACCCGGATCTTGAGCCGGTTGCCCGGGTCCTCCGGCAGCCGTGAACGGTACTTGGTGCCCTTGTAGACATAGTCCACGTCATAGGCGATGGGACGGCGGAACTCGCGTCCGACGGGCACGATACGACAGTCCCGGGTCAGCATCGGGCCCGTGTTGGCCGGCGCCGGGGCGGGGGTTTCGGCCGGCAGTTCCTCCAGCACCTCCTCGTCGCTGCGCTTGAACATCGAGCGAACCGAATCCCAGAGGCGGCCGATGCGGCCCTTGTCCTCCACCGGCTCCTCGCCGGTGACGTTGACCGGGGCCAGGGTCCGGGTCGAGACCGGCTCGCAGTGCTCTTCGGTGCGGGTGGCACGCAGGGTCTGGAACACGGGCTCCACGTTGAGCACCTGCGCGTAGTCGAACTTCACGTTCTCCACGATCACCACCCGGTTGCGGGGCTCGGCCTCCTGGGCCAGGACCACGGCGGGCAGCGCCGACAGGCAGGCCAGGGTCAGCAACGCGGTGGTTTTCATTGGCGAAGGGCGCAGGGACACGGCAATAGTGTAGGCAGTGGTGACCGCAAGGGGCTGAACATTACCCGTCCGCGCCGTTCCTGCCCACCCCACCCCGGCCGGCGCTGGCGTCCACCGGTGGCAACGGCCCCCCAAAGGACCCCGACACGTTCTAAAATCACAGGCTTGTCCCCCAGTCACAGACCCATGACCCTGCGCCTGCACAACAACCTGACTCGCCAGCTCGAACCGTTCACCCCGCTCGATCCGGCCTGTCCGACCCTGTATGTGTGCGGCCCGACGGTCTACAACTACGTGCACATCGGCAACGCCCGCGGGCCGGTGGTGTTCGGGGTGCTGGCCGACCTGCTGCGGCGGCGCTTCGGTGCGCTGCGCTACGCCCGCAACATCACCGACGTGGACGACAAGATCAACACCGCCGCGCGCGAGCAGGGCGTGCCGATCAGCACCATCACCGACCGTTTCGCTGCTGCCTACCGTGAAGACATGGCCGCGCTGGGCGTGGTGCCGCCGGACATCGAGCCGGAAGTGACCGCGCACATGGCGCAGATCATCACCATGATCGAGCAGCTGGTCGGCAGCGGGCATGCCTACGCCGCCGAGGGCCACGTGCTGTTCGCCGTCGGCAGTTTCGAGGGCTACGGCAAGCTGTCGCGCCGCGACCCGGAAGAGATGCTGGCCGGTGCCCGGGTCGAGGTCGCTCCCTACAAGCGCGCGCCCGGCGACTTCGTGCTGTGGAAGCCGTCCAGCGACGATCTGCCGGGCTGGGAATCGCCCTGGGGCCGCGGCCGTCCGGGCTGGCACATCGAATGCTCGGCGATGGCCGCCGCGCACCTGGGCGAGACCATCGACATCCATGCCGGCGGCGTCGACCTGCAGTTCCCGCACCACGAAAACGAGATCGCACAGAGTGAGTGCGCGCACGGCGGCAAGGTGTTCGCGCGCTTCTGGCTGCACAACGGCATGCTCAACTTCGGCGGCGCGAAGATGAGCAAGTCGATCGGCAACATCGAGCGCGTCCACGACCTGGTGCGCAGGCATGCCCCCGAGGCGCTGCGCCTGGCGTTGCTGTCGGCCCACTACCGGCAGCCGCTGGACTGGTCCGATGCGCTGATCGAACAGTCCGGCCGCACCCTCGACCGCCTGTACGGCACCCTGCGCGAGCTGGCCGACGTTGCCGCCACCGCGGTGATCCCGGCAGAGATCGAAGCGGCGTTGGATGACGATCTCAATACGCCGCAGGCGCTGGCCGAAGTGGCCCGTATCGCCGGTGAAGCGCGCCGCGCCACCGATCCTGCCGAACGCGCACGCCTGAAGAGTGAACTGCTTGGCGCCGGCCTCGCCCTGGGCCTGCTGCAGGCCGATCCGGCGCAATGGTTCGGCAACGCCGCCGGCGACAGCGACGACGACGCGCGCATCCAGGGCTTGATCGACGAACGCGCGGCGGCCAAGCAGGCGCGCGACTTCGCCCGTTCCGACGCCATCCGCGACCAGCTGGCCGCCGAAGGCATCGTGCTGGAAGACACCCCGCAGGGCGTGCGCTGGTCGCGCAAGCGCGGCTGACCTGCCCTGCCCCGTGGCCGGTCCGCCGGCCACGCTCCCTACTGTAGAGACTGTTGTGATCGACTCCCCGTTCCCGCTTGAACCCACCGCCGCCGAGGCGCAGACGGCCATCGCCGAGGAATTCGGTTTCTTCGGCGACTGGTCCGAGCGCTACCAGTACCTGATCGACCTCGGCCGCAAGCTTCCCGCCTTCCCGGACGCGTGGAAGACCGAAGAGCACCGCCTGCTCGGTTGCCAGTCGATGGTTTGGATCGTGCCGGAAGGCAACGCGCAGTCGCTGCGCTTCCACGCCATCAGCGATTCGGCCATCGTTTCCGGCCTGATCTTCCTGGCGCTGCGCGTGTACTCCGGGCGCAGCGCGCAGGAGATCCTGGCCACCGAGCCCAGCTATATCCAGGATATCGGCCTGGCCCGCCACCTGTCGCCGACCCGCAGCAACGGCGTGGCGGCGATGCTGGCGTTCATCCGCGAGACCGCGCAGGCCCAGCTGCAGCGCGATCCGTCGTGAGCGAGCCCGCCACGGCCGAAGGCACCGCGCTGGGCCTGTTGTCCCGGCCCGGTTTCGCCAGGCTGCTGGCGTATCGCATCTTCGCGATGCTGTCCTACCAGGTGGTCGCGGTCACCGTCGGTTGGCACATCTACGAAGTCACCCGCAATCCGTTCTCGCTGGGCCTGATCGGCCTGGCCGAGGTGCTGCCGTTCTTCTGCGTGGCCCCGTTCGCCGGGTACCTGGTGGATCATCTGCCGCGCCGCAAGCTGGGCATGGTCGCCTGTTCCGGCCTGGTCGCCACCGCGCTGGTGCTGACCAGCGTGGCCAAGGGCTGGCTGCCGGTTGAGGGCGTGTGGCCGATCTATGCGGCCATCGCGCTGACCGGCATGGTCCGCGCCTTCCTGTCGCCGATCTACAACGCGTTGTTCGCCCGCGTGCTGGCACGCGAGCACTTCGCCCGTGGCGCCGGCCTTGGCGCCGTGGTGTTCCAGGCTGGCATGATCGCCGGCCCGGCACTGGGTGGCGTGCTGGTCGGCTTCGGTGGCAAGGGCCTGTCCTATGCGGTGGCCACGGCCTTCGCGCTGGTGGCGATGGGCTGCCTGGCCACGCTGAAGGTGGAAGAGCCGGTGCATGCCGGCCCGGCCGCCCCGATCTTCAAGAGCATTGCCGAAGGCGCGCGCTTCGTGGTCGGCAACCGGATCATGGTCGGCGCCATGGCGCTGGACATGTTCTCGGTACTGCTGGGCGGTGTGGTGGCGATGCTGCCGGCGTTCCTGCACGAGATCCTGCATCACGGCCCGGAGGGCCTGGGCATCCTGCGCGCGGCGCCGGCACTGGGTTCGGTGTGCGTGGGCCTGTGGCTGGCGCGCCACCCCCTGCACCGTAATGCCGGTCGGGTGCTGCTGTTCGCGGTCGCCGGCTTCGGCCTGTGCGTGATCGGCTTCGGCCTGTCCCAGCACTTCTGGCTGTCGGCGTTGATCCTGCTGTTCTACGGCGCCTTCGACGGCGTGTCGGTGGTGATCCGCTCCACCATCCTGCAGCTGGCCACGCCGGAAGAGATGCGCGGCCGGGTATCGTCGATCAACGGCATCTTCATCAGTTCGTCCAACGAACTGGGCGCGTTCTATGCCGGCACCATGGCCAAGGTACTGGGGCTGGTACCGGCGGTGGTACTGGGCGGATTCGCGGTGCTGAGCGTGGCCGGGATCACCGCGTGGAAGAACCCGACGCTGCGGAAATTGAATCTGCGCGATCTGCAGTAGAGCGGATTTCCGTGCGCACACGCGCCGGTAGCGCCGGGCCATGCCCGGCGGGCTCTTTCCGCGACCGCGGCGGGGTGTCACTTTCTTTGCGCGCGCAAAGAAAGTAACCAAAGAAACGCGCCGCCATCCGCGAGCCGGTGCTGCGCACCGGTGCCCTGCGCTCCTCGGTGAATCAGGGGACGGCGCCGAACTCGCTGCGCTCAAACAGCGGCGCCTCTTCGCCCCTGATTCCCCTGCGGTACTCGGCTCGCTACAAGGCGGCCCCGACAGCCGCGAGCGCACGCATTGCTGCCTCTGGTAGAGCCAAGCCGTGCTTGGCTGCTCTTGCTATTGCTTTTGTCCTCCCCACCCTCCGGCTTCGGCCTGAGCCGAGCATGGGCTCGGTTTTACAGCAACCGCGCACGCCGGAAACCGTCGAGAGCCTGCGGGTGGGTCCGGGCAGGACCCCCCCGATACCCGGAAGGCGCCGCTCTACGCAGCCAACTCGAACCCAACAAAAAACCCGGCCGAAGCCGGGCTTTTCTGCATGACATCACAACGAACCGGAATCAGTCGCCCTGCTGCTTCTGCAGGTGCTCCCAGCGCTCCTGGGCGTCGATGGTGCGCTCGGCGGTCAAGCGCGCTTCAAGGCGCTCCAGACCGATCTCTTCACCGGTGTCCACGCAGTACCCGTAATCGCCTGCTTCCAGGCGCTTGAGGGTGCTGTCGATCTTGCCGATCAGCTTGCGGTAACGGTCACGGGTGCGCAGCTCCAGCGAGTTCTCGGTTTCGCGGGTCGCGCGCTCGGCTTCATCGCCGATGTCACGCACTTCCTCACGCAGGTTCTCGATGGTCTGCTTGGACTCTTCCACCAGGTCGGCGCGCCAGTTCTGCAGGCGCTGACGGAAGTACTCCTGCTGCAGCGGGCTCATGTACTCCTCGTCCGAGGCCGGCTTGTAGCCTGCCGGCAGGATCGGGCGGCCAGTGGCCTCGTCGGTCTTGTATTCGACGACCTTGTACTTGCTGCGCGGCGCAGGTGCCGTCGAACGGGCGGCAACGGCCACGGCGACCTTGCCCACTGGGCGGGTCACGGTCTTCGGAGCGGAATCGGATTTCACGGCGGTTTTAGCAGGCGATTTCGAAACGGGCACGGGATTCTTGGATTGCGGGGCGGTCGATGCTGCAGAAGCGGCGGCCGGGGCCGGCTTGGGGGCCGGTTTGGCTGCTGCCACTGCCGCGGTCTTGGCCGGGACAGACTTGGCCGGGGCCGGCTTCGCAGCTGGCTTCGGTGCGGACTTCACTACAGGGGCCGGCGTCGGCTTGGCAGCCGGCGGGGCGACATTCTTGGCAACCTTCTTGGCCGGTGCCGGCTTGGCAGGCGCCACCTTCTTTGCTGCCGGCTTGGCAGCAGGCGCGGCGGCAACCTTCTTCACCACCGCCTTCGGCGCCGGCTTGGCTGCTGCTTTCTTCGGTGCCGGCTTGGCAGCGGCCTTCTTCACCGGCGCAGCCTTGCTGGCAACCTTCTTCACCGCCGGCGCCTTCTTGCTGGCAGCGGCAGGTTTGGCCTTGACCGGCGCAGCGGGTTTCGCCACTGCCGGCTTGCCGGATTTCACCGGCGCTTTCTTTGCGGTGGCCTTCCTGGCCGCCGGCTGTGAGGATGCCGCCTTGGTCGCCGGCTTGCTGGCCGGCTTCTTGGCAACGGGCTTGGCCGCCAACTTCTTCACAACAGGCTTGGCGGTTTTCTTGGCGGCCTTGACGGCCTTCTTTGCAGTTTTTTTAGCAGCCACGAAACGCTCTTCCTTGGATTCCCCGGGGCCCGGGAAAGCGGGCCTTTATAGCCTACCCGACCCGCAGCAGCAACCTCGGGGGCCCGCTCCATTCAGTCCAGGAGTCAACGGGCCCAAGGCGCGGTCCGACCAACACGGACCGCCTTGCGCGGTACGGAACCTGTCCGGCACCTGGAAGGGTGCCGCTAGCGGTCGCAGGCCATCTACGACATGCGACCAACGGCCCATCCTGCACAAATGCGGCCTTCATGCCAACTGGCTTAAGATGACTGCGTGATCTCGCGCCTGCTCATCGCCCTGCTGCGCTTCTACAAGCGCTTCATCAGCCCCCTGCTGGGGCCGCGCTGCCGTTTCGTACCGAGCTGCTCTGAATACGCCATGGATGCCATCTCCCGGCACGGCCCGCTGCGCGGCAGCTGGCTGGCGGCGCGACGGCTGGGCCGCTGCCATCCGTTCCATCCCGGCGGCTTCGATCCAGTGCCCGAATCTCCCAACGCCCCCTCTTGCCGTTGCACAGGAAAACACTGACATGTCCTCCACGCTCATCACCAATGCCCGCCTGGTCAACGAAGGCCGGACCTTCGAAGGCGACCTGCGCATCGAGAACGACCGCATCGCGCAGATCGGCAAGGGTCTGACTCCGCGTGACGGCGAACAGGTGGTGGATGCGGCCGGGCGCTGGCTGCTGCCCGGGATGATCGACGACCAAGTGCATTTCCGCGAACCCGGCCTGACCCACAAGGGTGACATCGCCAGCGAATCGGCTGCGGCCGTGGCCGGTGGCCTGACCAGCTTCATGGACATGCCCAACACCAACCCGCCGACCCTGGATTCGACCATCCTGGAAGCCAAGTACGAGCTGGCGCGCGGCCGTGCCTGGGCCAACTACGGTTTCTACCACGGCGCCAGCAACGACAACCTCGACGCCATCCGTGCGCTCGATCCGAAGAAGGCGCCGGGTGTGAAGGTGTTCATGGGCGCGTCCACCGGCAACATGCTGGTCGACAACCCCGAAACCCTGGACGCGATCTTCCGCGAGTGCCCCACCCCGATCATCACGCACTGCGAAGACACGCCGATGATCGATGCCAACCTGAAAGCGTTCCAGGAGAAGTACGGCGACGCACTGACCCCGGAGATGCACCCGGACATCCGTTCGCGCGAGGCCTGCATCAAGTCGACGCGGCTGGCCATGTCGCTGGCGCGCAAGCATGGCACCCGCCTGCACGTGCTGCACATCTCCACCGCCGACGAACTGGCCCTGTTCGAGAAGGGCCCGCTGATCCGCGCCGACGGCAGCCGCAAGCAGATCACCGCCGAGACCTGCGTGCACTTCCTGCACTTCGCCCGCCCGGATTATGCGACCAAGGGCAACCTGATCAAGTGCAATCCGGCGATCAAGGACGTGGCCGATCGCGAGGCGATCACCGCCGCGTTGGCTGACGACGTGCTGGACGTGCTGGCCACCGACCACGCCCCGCATACCTGGGAAGAGAAGCAGAAGCCCTATGCGCAGGCGCCGTCCGGCCTGCCGCTGGTGCAGTACGCCCTGGTCGCCGCACTGGAACGCGTGCACGAAGGCAAGCTGACCCGCGAGCAGGTCGTGCAGAAATTCGCCCATGCCCCGGCCCAGTTGTTCGATGTGGAAGAGCGTGGCTTCCTGCGCGAAGGCTACTTTGCCGACCTGGTGCTGGTGGAGGATGTGCCGTTCACGGTCAAGCGCGAGGACGTGCTGTCCAAGTGCGGTTGGTCGCCGTTCGAGGGCACCACGTTCCGTTCGCGCGTGGCCTCCACCTGGGTCAACGGCCAGCTGGTGTGGGACGGCAGCACGCTGGTGGGCGAGCCCGCCGGCCAGCGCATGACCTACGACCGCTGATGCGTCCGGCACTCATGTTCGCGGCGCTGCTGCTGGCAGCGCCCCTGCTCTCCGCACCCGCAGCCCAGGCACAGGACGGCATCGGCGACCTGATCGACAGCCGCGTGGTGTTCCCGGCCAGCGCGTCGCAGGGCGCGCTGGTGATCGGCAAGGTTCCCGCCGGCAGCAGCGTGCGCTATGCAGGCCGCGACCTGCGCGTGAGCAGCTACGGCAGCGTGGTGTTCGGCATCGGTCGCGATGAGAAGGGCCCGCTGCAGGTGCAGATCCGCCGACCGGATGGCAGCAGCGAGACGGCCGCCATCGCCGTGACCCCACGCGACTGGCCGACCGAGCGGGTGAACGGCGTACCGCCGAAGACGGTCAATCCGCCCCCAGCCATTGCCGAGCGGATCAAGCGCGAACAGGCGCAGGTCACCGCTGCGCGTGCGCGCGACGACAACCGCACCGATTTCACCCAGACCTTCATCTGGCCGGTGCAGGGCCGCATCAGCGGCCGCTTCGGCAACGCCCGCGTGTACAACGGCCAGCCCGGTGCCGGCCACTCCGGCATGGACATCGCCGTACCCACCGGCACCCCGGTGAAGGCACCGGCGGCCGGTGTGGTGACGTTCGCTGGGCCGGACCTGTACCTGACCGGTGGCACCCTGCTGCTCGACCACGGCTTCGGGGTCAGTTCGAACTTCCTGCACCTGTCGCGCATCGACGTGAAGGTCGGTGATCGCGTCGAACAGGGCCAGGTGATCGCCGCCGTCGGCGCCACCGGCCGTGCCACCGGGCCGCACCTGCACTGGGGCATGAACTGGTTCGACACCCGCATCGATCCGCTGCTGGTGCTGGAGCGCAAGTAACGCACGCAAGGTTCCCCGCCGGGCATGGCCCGGCGCTACCCCGATCACATGCACGGTAGCGCCGGGCCGTGCCCGGCGGGCGCAGCGGCCGATGGCTCAGCCGCGCGCGGCCCACCACACGCGCAGCAACGTGCGCACGGGCGTGGCTTCAATCGGTTTGCCGGCGGCCTGCGCCGCCAGGCGTGCACGCGCCAGGCTCGACCACACCCGGCGGGCACGTGGACCGGGCACGCGGGTGCCCCAGCCTTTCAGCAACTGCTGCGCCCAACGCTGTGCAGCGTTGCCGGCATCTTCGTCCATCAGGCTGCGCGGCACCCCGGCCACGCCAGCGTCCTGCAGGCGCTGCGCCAATGTCTGCAGCAGCACGGCATGGCCAGCCCCCTTGCGCGGCTTGTCGGCAAACATCACGGCCTCGACCGCAGCCACCGCGTCGGCATAGTTGCCCAGTGCGCGTTCGGCGCCGGCAGCGTCCAGCGCTACGGTGCGCGCCTCGACCAGATCCGGCAGCGCCTCGGCCAGCTGCACCCATGGTGCCCGCACCGGCTCCAGCACGCGTCCCAGCGGATGCCGCGAACGCTGCGCGGCCCAGCTGCGCAGTTCCTCGCCCCACCACGCCAGCTTGGCGTCCGCCGGCAGCGGGTCGCCAGCGGTATTGAGCATGTCGTCGAATTCCTGCAGCAGCGCGAACCATGCCAGCGCCACGCGGCGCTGTGGTTCGGCCACGAACGGCTCGGCCACCGACCATTCCGGCCAACGGCTGCGCCACTTGTCGAGGAAACTATCCAGCGCGGTACTGCTCACTACATTGTTCCTTACGGCTGGGCCGGGGTCGCCGGCCGGTTCGGCCAGAGACTGGCCAGTTGCAGAAGTCCGGCGTTCTCGACCAGCACATCGGCCTGCCAGGCCAACGGGTCATCGCTGTGCAGGCGGTAGCCCCACAGCGCCGCCACCGACGGCATGCCGGCAGCACGCGCGGCGATGATGTCGCGCTCATCGTCGCCGACGTACACGCAGTCTTCCGCTGCGATGCCGATCCGCTGCGCGGCGTGCAGCAGCGGCAACGGATGCGGCTTGCGCTCGGCCAGGGTGTCACCACCGACCAGCACCGCGCAGCGCTGCTGCCAGCCGTACTGCGGCACGATCAGCCGCGCCAGGTATTCGGGCTTGTTGGTGACGATGCCCCACACGGTGCCCGCTTCGTCCAGCGCACCGAGCATGCCGGCGACGCCGTCGAACAGCACGGCGTGCTGGCCGATCGAAGCTTCGTAGCGCTGCAGGAACTCGGGAATCAATGCATCGCGCTCGGCCGCTTCCAGCTCTGGAAACGCGACCGACACCATCGCCCGTGAGCCCTTGGACACCACCGGCCGCAACTGCGCCGGATCGATCGGTGCGCGACCGCGCTCAGCCAGCATCGCATCAAGGGTGGCGACGAAATCCGGGGCACTGTCCAGCAGCGTACCGTCCAGGTCGAACAGCACCGCACGCGGGAACACGGCAGCGGTCACGGCGCCTTGACCGCGTGGGCCAGGTAGTTGATGTCGGTGCGGCTGCTCAGGCGGGCGCGGTTGCGCCACGGCTCATAGGCCATGCCGCTGACATCGGCCAGCTGCAGGTCGGCCTCGCGCAGCCAGCGCGCCAGCTCGGCCGGCTTGATGAATTCCTGGTAGTGGTGGGTGCCCTTGGGCAGCAGCCGTGCCACGTACTCGGCACCGACGATGGCCACGGCGAATGCGGCTGCGGTGCGGTTGATGGTGGACAGGAACAGATGGCCACCCGGCTTCAGCAGACGCTTGCAGGCCTCGATGATCGCGCCCGGATCGGGCACGTGCTCGAGCATTTCCATGCAGGTCACCACATCGAAGCTGCCCGGTTGTTCGGCGGCCAGGTCCTCGGCGGCCTGCACCCGGTAGTCGACGCTGACGCCGCTTTCCAGGGCATGCAGACGCGCAACCTTGACCAGCTCCGGCGCCAGGTCGATGGCGGTCACTTCGGCACCGGCTTGGGCCAGCGCTTCACTCAGCAGCCCGCCACCGCAACCGATGTCGAGCACACGCGCACCTCGCAGCGGCGCGCGGTCGGCAACGTACTGCAGGCGCACCGGATTCAGTGCGTGCAGCGGCTTCTGCGGGCCGTCGGCGTCCCACCAGCGGTTGGCCAGCGCAGCAAACTTGTCCAGCTCGGCCTGATCGAAATTGGAAGAAGCGTGGGGGGCAGTCATGACGGTTGTCCTTGCGGCGCCTGCACTCAGGCGCGGATATGACGGATGCGCTCGCGCCACTGGCGCGCGTTGGCGATGATGCCCGGCAGGTCCATGCCGACCAGCTCGCGCTGCACCAGCTTGGGCTTGCCGGCGATCCAGACGTCGCTGACCTGCTGACGGCCGGTGGCGTACACCAGCTGCGACAGCACGTTGTGCAGCGGCTGGGTCTCCAGCGCGGACAGATCAACGCAGACCAGGTCGGCCTGCTTGCCGACCTCGATCGAGCCGATGCGCTCGCCGAAGCCCAATGCGCGGGCGCCACCCAGGGTGGAGGCGCGCAACGTGGTCGCCGCGTCCAGCGCGGTGGCATCGTCGGCCACGGCCTTGGCCAGGATCGCCGCGGTGCGGTTCTCGCTGAACATGTCCAGGTCGTTGTTGCTGGCGCAGCCGTCGGTGCCAATGGCCAGGTTCACGCCTGCGCGCTGCAGGGCGCAGGCGGGGCAGAAACCAGAGGCCAGCTTCAGGTTCGATTCCGGGCAATGCACCACGCTGACGCCACGCTCGGCACACAGGTGGATCTCGGCCTCGGTCAGCTGGGTCATGTGCACCGCGATCAGGCGGTCGTTGACCAGGCCGAGGCGATCCAGCCGCGCCAGCGGACGCTGGCCGTGCAGCTTGATCGAATCGGTGATTTCCTGCGCGGTTTCATGGGTATGCAGATGCACCAGCATGTCCAGCTGGTCGGACAGCATCCGCACCCGCTCGAAATTGGCATCGTTGACCGTGTACGGCGCATGCGGCGCGAATGCGGTGCCGATCAGCGGGTCGGTGCGCCACTGGTCATGCAGTTCACCGGCCTTGGCGAAGTACTCGTCGTCGGTCTTGGCCCAGGCGGTGGGGAAATCGATGATGACCGCGCCGACCAGCGCGCGGAAACCGTGCTTCTTGTAGACGGCGGCCTGCACGTCGCCGAAGAAATAGTTCTCGTTGGCGCAGGTGGTGCCGCCACGCAGCATCTCGGCGATGGCAAGGGTGGTGCCGTCGGCCACGAATTCGGGACCGATCACCGCCGCTTCCACCGGCCAGATGTGCTGCTGCAGCCAGGTCATCAGCGGCAGGTCGTCAGCGACGCCGCGCAGCAGGGTCATCGGGTTGTGCGTATGTGCGTTGACCAA
Organism: Stenotrophomonas sp. TEPEL; assembly: GCF_004348785.1. Lineage (NCBI taxonomy): Bacteria > Pseudomonadati > Pseudomonadota > Gammaproteobacteria > Lysobacterales > Lysobacteraceae > Stenotrophomonas > Stenotrophomonas sp. TEPEL. Next base: position 1,377,811 of record NZ_QQXJ01000001.1, on the reverse strand, counting down.
GCCCGGCATCAGCGCCGCCTCTGGGCGGCTGACAACCTGGGTGGCGCGGAACCGCGCACGCGCTTCGGCGCGCGGCAGGATGGCCACGATCTCGCTGCCACGGATGGCCACGGCATGGTCTTCCAGCACCACCGCATGCGGCTCGATCGGAACGACATGACCGGCTTCGATGAGCAGGTCGCAGGCTTCGGGGAGGTGCGGGCTATCGCTCATGCGGGCTCACTGGCTGGGGAAGGACCGTACGTAGCCTTGGCGACCTGGCGACTGATCACCGGTCAAATGGCTACCGCTGGGCTTCTGGAAGGCAAGCCCCGGAGTCAGGGGCGGCCGCGAAGCGGCGGGGTGTGGATGCTGGTGAGTGGGGGCCCACGATCCGCCATGGCGGAT
>NZ_QQXJ01000001.1:1309036-1377324 GCF_004348785.1 Stenotrophomonas sp. TEPEL | reverse complement strand
CGATCCGCCATGGCGGATCGTGGGAGCGCCAGCGCGAATGCGATGGCGCGTACCCGGCCAGCGGCCGGCACTACCGTAATCCGGCTGCGCCGGATTACTTGACGCGCGAGGAGTACTCGCCCGAACGGGTGTCGACCCTGATGATTTCATCCTGGTTGACGAACAGCGGCACGCGTACCACGGCGCCCGTTTCCAGGGTGGCCGGCTTGCCGCCGCCGCCCGAGGTGTCACCGCGGACGCCCGGATCGGTCTCGGTGATCTTCAGTTCAACGAAATTCGGCGGCTGCACGAAAATCGGCGCACCATTGAACAGGGTCACGATGCAGGACTCCTCGCCCTTCAGCCACTTCTCGGCGCCGCCCATGCCGGCCTTGTCGGCCTGCACCTGCTCGAAGGTCACCGGGTCCATGAAATGCCAGTACTCGCCGTCGCTGTACATGTAGTCCATGTTGGTATCGACCACATCGGCCACTTCCACGTCGTCGGTCGCCTTCATGGTCATTTCGACCGTGCGGCCCGACTTGATGAAGCGATAGCGCACGCGGGTGAAGGCCTGGCCCTTGCCCGGCTTGATGAACTCGGTCTCGGAGATGACGGCCGGTTCATTGTTGACCAGGATCTTCATCCCGTTCTTGACATCGTTCATGCCCGCAGTGGCCATGCTCAAGCTCCTCAAATGGCGAAACCGCCGCGCGTGCGGCGAGCCGGATAGAATGGAAAGCCCACCGGAACCCCGGCGGGCAACTGTTTATGTGTCCATGATAACCGCAGGCCCCCTCTCCATGCAGCTTTCCGCCTTCCCCCGGACCCAGTCGCCAAGCGCGCCCGCGCGCTGGCAGCAGCTGTGGCGGCAGGCCGTGCGCGACCCGCAGACGCTGCTGGCCCGGCTGGATCTGGATGCCGCGGCGCTGGGCGTATCGGAGACGGCCATCGCCCAGTTTGCGCTGCGCGTGCCGGAGGGTTTTGTGGCCCGCATGCGCCGTGGCGACGCCCACGATCCGCTGCTGCGGCAGGTGTTGCCGATCGACGCCGAGATGCGCCCGGCGCCCGGGTTCAGCTTTGACGCGGTGGGCGACGGCGCGGCCAAGAAGGCCACCGGGGTCATCCAGAAATACCGTGGCCGCGCCCTGCTGGTGGCTACCGGCAGCTGTGCGATCAACTGCCGCTACTGCTTCCGCCGGCATTTCGACTATGGCGCCGAAAACGCCGCCAAGGGCGGCTGGCAGGAGGCCGTGGAGGCCATCGCCGCAGACCCGGACATCGATGAGGTGATCCTGTCCGGCGGCGACCCGCTGTCGCTGGCTACGCACAAGCTGGCCGAGCTGACCGATGCGCTGCGCCAGATCCCGCACATCCGCCGGTTGCGCATCCACACGCGCCTGCCGATCGTGCTGCCCGAGCGCGTGGACGAGGAACTGCTGGCCTGGCTGGGCAGCCTGCCGTGGCCACTGGCGATCGTGGTCCACGCCAACCACGCCAATGAATTCGACGCCAGCGTCGATACCGCGATGGCCCGCCTGCGTGGTATCGGCGCCCAGCTGCTGAACCAGGCGGTGCTGCTGCGCGGGGTCAACGACAGCGTGCAGGCCCTGCAGGACCTGAGCGAACGCAGCTTCGCCGCCGGCGTGCTGCCCTATTACCTGCACCAGTTGGATCGCGTCGAGGGCGTGGCCCACTTCGAAGTGGACGACATCCAGGCCAAGGCCCTGATTGCCGGCCTCACTGCCCGGCTGTCCGGCTACCTGGTCCCCAAGCTGGTCCGCGAACTGCCCGGCGACCCGAGCAAGCGCCCGCTGTAGCGCCTCACGCGCCCGATTCGATCATCCGCACCACTTCGGTGGCGGTGACCGGGTGGCTCAGCCGGTAGCCTTGACCCAGGTCGCAGCCACGCTGGGCCAGCAGCTCGAACTGGGCCTCCTGCTCGATGCCCTCGGCCACCACCGTGATGCCCAGCGCGTGGGCCATGGCGATGATCGCCGTGGTCAGGGCCAGGTCGTCCGGGTCGCGCTGCATGTCGGCGACGAAGCTTTTGTCGATCTTGACGCCGTCCACCGGCACCTGCCGCAGGTGGCTGAGACCGGAGAAACCGGTACCGAAGTCGTCCAGCCACACCTTCACCCCGGCCCGGTGCAGGCGGTCCAGCAGCTGCGCGGCCAGCATCTCGTCGCCGATCACCGCCGTCTCGGTCAGCTCCAGGTGCAGGCGCGAGGCCGGCAGGCCCGACTCCTGCAGGCACTGCGCAACCAACGCCGGCAGCTCCCCGCCGCGCAACTGCCGTGGCGACACATTGACCGAAACGAACAACTCGTCACCGGCCACGCCTCGCGGCCACTGCACCGCTTCCATGCAGGCGGCACGCAGCACCTTGGGGCCGATGACCTCGATCAGGCCACTCTGCTCGGCCACCTCGATGAACACTGATGGCGGAATCGTGCCCAGCGTCGGGTGCTGCCAGCGCAGCAGCACTTCCACACCAACCATGCGGCGGTCACGCATGCGGAAGATCGGCTGGTAGGCCAGCCGCAGCTCGCCGCGCTCCCAGGCACCGCGCAGCTCCTGCTCCATGTGCACGCGGCGCTCGACCGCGTGATCCATGGCCCGGCTGTAGTAGCGATAGCAGTTCTTGCCGGCCATCTTTGCCTGGTACATCGCGATGTCGCCGTTCTTCAGCAGCGCCGTCGCATCCGCGGCATCGTCCGGGAACAGGGTCACGCCGATCGAGGTGCCCAGGAACAGTTCCCTGCCCTGCACCACCAGCGGCTTGCCCAGCTCGCGCACCAGCACTTCGGCCAGCAACCGCGCATTGGCCGCAACATCGCCATCCCCGACGAGGATCACGAACTCGTCGCCGCCGAACCGCGCCAGCACGGCGTCGTCGCCGCCGGCCTCGGTCACTGCGCGGCCGATGCGCTGGGCGAACTGCAGCAGCGCCTCGTCGCCGGCCTCGTGGCCCAGCGTGTCATTGACCCGCTTGAAATCATCGATATCGGCAAACAGCAGACCCAACCGGTGATTGGACGCACGTGCGGCCATCAATCGATGGTCCAGCGCCTCGCGGAACGCCAGGCGGTTGGTGAGCCCGGTCAAGGCGTCGGTGTAGGCCATGCGCCGCACTTCACGGTCGTGGCGGGCGATCGCATCACGCATGCGGGCAAAGCCGCGCACCAGTTCCCCGACCTCGTCGTCGCGGGTGTTTTCACGCAGCGGCGCCTGGTAGTCGCCCGCTTCGATGCGCCGGGCGGCTGCAGCCAGCTCACGGATCGGCGCCACCAGCGTGCGCTGTACGTACAGGATCACCACCACGCCGATCACCACCAGCAGGCCCAGCATCAGCAGCAGCCAGCCCAGATGCCGGCTTCCCATCTGCTGCAGCCGCTCACCGAGGGTCGCGTTGGCGGCCTGCTCACGCTGCAGCACTTCATCCAGCGCCATGCCGACGCGGACACCACCGATGCGCTGATTGCCCATCGTGATCGGCATTGCGTTGTCGAGCACCGTGGGCGACTGCTGCACCACCAGTGATTGTGCGGCAACCGCCCCGGCCGCCAACGGATCGGTCATCGGCCGCCCGGATCCGGGCACTCCGGCCGAGCCGTCGTGGACCAGCCGCCCGCGGTCGTCGAACACCAGTACGTAGCGCACCACCGGCTGCCGCGAAATGCTGCGCACCAGCGCCCCGACCTGGTCCAGATCGTTGTTGTGGAGCGGAGCGGCAAGCGCATCGGACAGCTCGCGCACCATGGCCTCGCCACGGCTGCGCACGCTGCGGTCGAACAGTTCGTGGATGACGCCGTTGCTGAGCGACCTCACCTCGCCCTGCATCGCAGCCTGCCGCCCCAGCAGCACGGCCAGGATCGCCACCACCACCAGCATCGCCCCGCCCATCGCAAGCAGGAACCGGGCCTGCATCCCCGAGCCGAGCAACTTCATTCCACTTCCATCCGCACGCGCGTCGACCCTTGTTTCAAATCATCCCGCCACGGCTGCGCATGCGCATCGACGCGGCGGAAACCGGCAGCCCCCAACACCTTCTGCAACGCACGCTGCACCCGCCGAAGACAGGCGACACGCGACAACCCGGCGGACGCCCGGCCTGACACCCCCGGCGCCGGTCCGGCACCCTGCCAGTAAACACTGCCAAGCGCATGATCGTGCGTCATCGCGCGTTGCCCCTCATCGCTGCCCAACGCCCCTTCTGCGAACCGGACGCAGCATGCGCAGTCCCGGCCATCAGGGCCAAGGCCAGGCGCAGCAGTTCCCCCCTGCATTGCCCTACACAGACCCGACACAAGCATCATCCCCCCGGGGTATCCGGACAGACTACCCGAAAAAATGAGAACGTCGTCAGCTGTCCTTGCCGTTCTTCTGCGCCAGCCGCGCCATGCGCTGGGTATCGGCCAGGATGCCGCGCAGCAGGCGCACTTCCTGCTCGCTTGGCTCGCTGCGCAGGAACAGGCGGCGCAGCTTGCGCATCGCCGACTCGGGCGCGCGCCCCTTGTGGAAATCGATCTCGTCCAGAGTCTCGCCAAGTTGGGCGAAGAAGCTCTCCATCTGATCGTGGCTGGCAACCTGCTCGCGGTTGTCCGGCTCGGTCGCGGCCACCGGCTGTGCGCCCAGCAGCTGCATGCGCACTTCATAGGCCAGCACCTGCACCGCGGCGGCCAGGTTGAGCGAGCTGAACTCCGGGTCGGACGGAATGTGCACGGCGGCATGGCACAGCTGCAGTTCCTCATTGGTCAGGCCGGTACGCTCGCGACCGAACACCAGCGCCACCTCGGCACCCTCGCTGGCCTTGGAGACGGCGCGGGCGGCGGCATCTGCCGGCAGGAACTCCTCCAGCTGGACCCGGCGCGCACGCGCTGTGCACCCCAGCACGAACCGGCAGTCGGCCACGGCTTCGGCCAGGGTGGCCACCACCGGCGCGTCGCCGAGCACGTCCTCGGCGCCGGCCGAGCGACGGAAGGCCTCTTCATCAAGCGGCTTCTCCGGCGCCACCAGGACCAGGCGGGCCAGGCCCATGGTCTTCAGGGCACGGGCGGCGGCCCCCATGTTGCCGGGGTGTTGGGTACCGACCAGGACGAATCGGAGGCGGGTGGCAGCGGGAAACTGGGACATGAACAGGGAAAGGGTCGAGCTGGACGAAGACCAATGGTAAACTGTGCGGCCGGCCACTGCGCCGGACCCGCTCTTTTCCCCCGCCAGCCCTTCTCTTCTGCCCTTCCGGGAGCCCATGCCATGCAGAAACCCGCCGTCACCGTCATGGTCAAGGCCGCCCGCCTCGCCGGCAACGTCCTCTTGCGCAACATCAACAAGCTCGAGGCACTGAATGTAGTCCAGAAGGGCCGCATGGACTACGCCAGCGAAGTCGACGCGGACGCGGAAAAGGTGATCGTCAAGGAACTCAAGCGTGCCTACCCCGAGTACGGCATCTTCGGTGAAGAAGGTGGCGTGCAGAGCGAGCGTCGCCACATGTGGGTCATCGACCCGCTGGACGGCACCAGCAACTACCTGCGCGGCGTGCCGCACTACTGCGTGTCGATCGCCCTGGTCGAGAACGGCGAGCCGACCGACGCGGTGATCTTCGACCCGCTGCGCAATGAACTGTTCACCGCCAGCCGTGGTGCCGGCGCCGTGCTCAACGACCGCCGCATCCGCGTGGCCGACCGCAAGGATCTGGAAGGCACCATGATCCACACCGGTTTTGCCCCGCGCGAGCGTGCCCGCGCCAGTGCGCAGCTGAAGTCGCTGGACGCCCTGCTGGTGCACGCCGAGGACATCCGCCGCTCGGGTTCGGCCGCGCTGGACCTGGCCTACGTGGCCTGTGGCCGCGCCGACGCCTACTTCGAAGCCGGCGTGAAGGCCTGGGACATCGCTGCCGGCGTGCTGCTGGTGCGCGAAGCCGGTGGCAAGGTCTGCGACTTCAAGGGCGCCACCCCGGCCCGCATGGACAACCGTGGCCCGGACACCCAGCAGATCGTGGCCGGCAACCTGAAGGTGGCCGAGTCGCTGCAGAAGGTGCTGGTCAACACCGGTTACGCTGCCGAGTTCGACGCGAAGTTCTGAGTTCGCGCGTAAAGCGGTTCATGGAGACGGCACTGCGAAGGTGCCGTTTTCGTTTGTGCGGTGATCGTGCTTGTCACTTTCTTTGCTCGTGCAAAGAAAGTAACCAAAGAAACACGCCGCCATCCGCGAGCCGGTGCTGCGCACCGGTGCCCTGCGCTTCTCAGGGAATCAGGGGACGGCGCCGAACTCGCTGCGCTCAGACATCGGCGCCTCTGCGCCCCTGATTCCCCTGCGATGCTCGGCTCGCTGCAAGGCGGACCCAAGATCAAAAGCCACAGCTGCACCCAGTAGATCCACGCCATGCGTGGATGCTCTTGCCGTTGATCTTGATCTTCCAGTCCGCCTTATCTCGTGCAAAGAAAGTAACCAAAGAAACACGCCGCCATCCGCGAGCCGGTGCTTCGCACCGGTGCCCTGCGCTTCTCGGCGAACCAGGGGACGGCGCCGAACTCGCTGCGCTCAGACATCGGCGCCTCTGCGCCCCTGATTCCCCTGCGATGCTCGGCTCGCTACAAGGCGGACCCAAGATCAAACGCCACAGCTGCACCCAGTAGATCCACGCCATGCGTGGATGCTCTTGCCGTTGATCTTGATCTTCCAGTCCGCCTTATAGCGAGCCGAGCACCGCAGGTCCGGCGAGGGCGAAGAGGTGCGGGTGTCTGAGCGTAGCGAGTTCCCGCGCCGTCCCTCGACGGACCGAGGAGCGCAGGGAACCGACGTGCGAAGCACGACGGCTCGCGGCCGGCGGAGCGTTTCTTTGGTTACTTTCTTTGCGCGCAAAGAAAGTGACACCTCTCCGCAGGCGCGGAAAAGAGCCCGCCGGGCATGGCCCGGCGCCAGCAATGCCTCCCCGCAAACAAAAACGCCCGGCGCGAGGCCAGGCGTTCCTGCATCTCCATCGGAAGCCGGAGCTTACGCCGCAGTCGACGCCCGCAGCGCGGCAATGCGCTCTTCCAGCGGCGGGTGGCTCATGAACAGCTTCTTCGCCGTCGAACCGGCAATACCGAACGCGGCGATCTGCGTCGGCAAGGTGCTCTGGCCGTGGTTGAGCTGCAGCCGCTCCAGCGCCGAGATCATCTTCTGACGGCCGGCCAGCGATGCACCGCCGGCGTCGGCACGGAATTCGCGGTGGCGCGAGAACCACATCGAGATCATCGTGGCGAACAGGCCGAACACCATCTCCAGCACGAACACGATGATGTAGTAGGCAAAGCCGCGGCCGCCGCCTTCGCGATTGCCCGACAGCGCACTGTCGATGACGCCGCCGACCACGCGGGCCAGCACGATCACGAAGGTGTTCAGCACGCCCTGCAGCAGTGCCATGGTGATCATGTCACCGTTGGCGACGTGGGCGATCTCGTGGCCGAGCACGGCTTCGGCTTCATCCTCGCTCATGTTGTGCAGCAGGCCGGTGGACACCGCCACCAGCGCGTTGTTGCGGTTGGCACCGGTGGCGAACGCGTTGATCTCCGGACCGTCATACACCGCCACTTCCGGCATGCCGATACCGGCAGCCTTGGCCTGGCGCTCGACGGTGGCCAGCAGCCAGCGCTCGGTCTGGTTGCGCGGCTCGGTGATCACCACCGCACCGGTGGAGCGCTTGGCCATCCACTTGGACAGCAACAGCGAGATGAGCGAACCACCAAAACCGAAGATGGCAGCCATGACCAGCAGGCCGCTCATCGAACGGGAGTCCACGCCCAGGATTGACATCACGATGCCCGCGAGGATCAGCACCGCGAGGTTGGTCGCTAGAAAGAGGGCAATACGGGTGAACATGGGAAATTCCGGCTCGGAAGGGGTCGATATTCGTCAATTTGCGGTGCAGTCAGCTTGAATTCAAGCGCCAACCTGACCGACGATTCAGCCTGCATGACCTCCTCCCTTCCCTGCGGCCGCTTCGCGCCCTCGCCCACCGGCCTGCTGCATCCCGGATCCCTGCTCGCTGCCTTCGGCAGCTGGCTGCTTGCGCGCCACCATGGCGGCCTGTGGCGGTTGCGCATCGAGGACGTCGACCCACCCCGCACGGTGGCCGGCGCCGCACAGGCGCAACTGCAGGCCCTGGCCGCGTTCGGCCTGGTCCATGACGGGCCGGTGATCTGGCAGAGCGCGCGTGGCGACGCTTACCAAGCGGCGCTGGACCGCCTGTTGGCCGATGGCCACGCGTTCGTCTGCCACTGCAGCCGCAGCGACCTGGCCGCCGACGGCGGCATCCACCATCGCTGCCTCGCGCGGCAGGCACGACCAGACCCGGCCGTCCGCTTCCGCGTGCCGCCCGGCAGCATCGTGCGCTTCGACGATGGCCTGCGCGGCCCGCAACAGCAGGACGTGCATGCCGACGTCGGTGACTTCGTACTGCGCCGTGCCGACGGCTGCTGGGCCTACCAGTTGGCGGTCGTCGTCGACGATGCCGCGCAGGGCGTGAACGAAGTCGTGCGCGGCGCCGACCTGCTCGATTCCACCGCCCGCCAGATCCTGCTGCAGCAGGCGCTGGACCTGCCGACGCCGCGCTACTGGCACCTGCCGCTGCTGCTGGATGCACCGGGCCACAAACTGTCCAAGTCACTGGCCGCGCTGCCGGTCGATGCCAGCGAGCCGGTACCGGTGCTGCGCCGGTTGTGGGAACTGCTGGGCCAGCCGACCAGCGCTCTGGACGGCATCGGCGACCGCGACGCGCTGTTGGCCGCCGCGCAGCGCAGCTTCAACCCCGGCCTGCTGCCGCGCGCGGACATTCTGCTGCCGGCCGGCGCACATTCCGCGCCGATGTTGCAGAATCCCCCTTCCCCCACCTGACATCCGGACAGCTTTCCATGACATCTCGCGTCGCACTGGTCACCGGCGGAACCGGCGGCATCGGTACCGCCATCTGCCAACGCCTGGCCGACCAGGGCCACCGGGTCGCCACCAACTACCGCGATGAAACCAAGGCCCGCGCCTGGCAGCAGGCGATGACCGAACGCGGCTACCACGTGGCGATCTTCCCCGGCGATGTCTCCGACTCTGCCAGCGCCGAAGGCCTGATCCGCGCGGTCGAGGCCGAACTGGGCCCGGTCGAGATCCTGGTCAACAACGCGGGCATCACCCGCGACACCACCTTCCACCGCATGCGCGCGGAGCAGTGGCACGATGTGATCAACACCAACCTCAATTCGGTGTTCAACGTCACCCGCCCGGTCATCGAGGGCATGCGTCGACGCGGCTGGGGCCGGGTCATCCAGATCAGCTCGATCAATGGCCTGAAGGGCCAGTACGGGCAGGCCAACTACGCCGCCGCCAAGGCCGGCATGCATGGCTTCACCATCTCGCTGGCGCGCGAGAACGCTGGCTTCGGCATCACCGTGAACACGATCTCGCCCGGTTACGTGGCCACCGACATGGTGATGGCGGTGCCCGAGGAAGTGCGCGCCAAGATCATCGCCGACATCCCGACCGGGCGCCTGGGCAAGCCGGAAGAAATCGCCTACGGCGTGTCCTTCCTGGTGGCCGAAGAGGCCTCGTGGATCACCGGCAGCAACCTGGACATCAACGGCGGCCATCACATGGGCTGGTAAAAGGCGCCAGGGCCTGAAAGCCCGTGCTGCACCCTGCCGTTGGTCATGCTGCGCAGCACGCAAAGCCTTGCTGCGCAACATTCCGGCGACGGAAAGCCAAGCCTGGCGGGGGCTGGGGCGGTTGCAACCGCTGCTGCACTGCGCCATGCTGCGCGTCTACTGTGACGAGTACCGCTTCATGGCTGCGACCCGCATCATCAAGAAGTATCCGAACCGCCGTCTGTACGACACCGAGATCTCCAGCTACATCACCATCGAGGACGTGCGCCAGCTGATCCTCGACGGCGAAGACTTCGAAGTCCGCGACGCCAAGAGCGGCGACGACCTGACCCGATCGGTCCTGCTGCAGATCATCGCCGACCAGGAGCAGGACGGCGAACCGATGCTCTCCACCCAGCTGCTGAGCCAGCTGATCCGCTTCTACGGCGACTCCCTGCAGGGCTTCATGGGCAACTACCTGGAGCGCAGCATGCAGGTCTTCCTCGACCAGCAGCAGCAGTTCCGCCAGCAGATGGGCAACCTGCTGGGGCAGACGCCGTGGGCGATGATGAACCAGCTGACCGAGCGCAACCTGGAACTGTGGCAGGAATTCCAGCGCAACATGGGCAGCGGTTTCGGTGGCCCGCGCCCGGGTGGCACCGGAACGGGCACCGGCGCCGGTACGGCCGGCAAGCCGCATGATCCGACCGGCAGCACCGGCACCGGCGGCAAGACCCGCCGCTGAGGCCCCCGCCCCGGCAGATACGAAAACGGCGCGCCNNCGGCGCGCCGTTCTGTTTTGAACGCCTCCACGCGTGGCGTGGTTCTACTTCCTGCAGCCCTTGCAGACCCGCTCGACCTTGTACCCCTTGGCCCGCAGCTTCTCGACGACGCCGTCGTTGCCCAGCAGGTGCAGGCCGCCCACCACCACCAGCGTGCCGCCCTGCCCGGCCTGCAGGTACGGCAGCAGTTTGGGCACCCACGCATCGTTGCGGTCGGTATTGATGCGCTGGTACAGCTGCGGATACTTCTGGCGCATCTCCACGCCCATCCGGTTCCACAGCAGGCGATCGTCGCCGCGGCGCCAGGCCTCATGCAGCATCTGCGCCTGGGCGTCACCCTTGCCCGCTTCGTCCAGCGCCTCGGACAGCATCTGCCGCTGCTCCTGCACACTCATGCCATCGAGCAGGTTGATCTGGCTGGACATGTCTTCCAGGCCTGCGGTCTTCTTGCCGGCCTTCTGCGCCCGTTGCATGAAGTGCCGGTCCAGCCCCAGCTCGGGGTCCAAGCCCAGTTTCTGCATCTGCCCGACGGTGATGGTCAGGCCGACGAACCACGCTTTCATGCCCTGCAACTGCGCCAACGGCAATTTGTTCTGCGTCGCATAGGCCTGCAGCTTCTGCCACGTCGGTGCATCCAGGTCACGCTTGAGTTCGCTGCCATCCTTGCGGGTAGCCACCTGCACCATCTGGCTGGCCATCTGCGGCGACTGCAGTTCCTCAGGGCTCACTTCGAACAGCACACGCTGCGAGGCTTCGAATGCCTGCTCGACCTCGGTCGACAGTGGATAGTCCTGCGGCTTCAACAGGTGGAAGGAACCCAGCAGGTACAGGCGTGCATCTCCCTGCCCGGTGACCTTCCACAGCAGCGGCACCGGCGGCTTGCCGGCCGTGGCTTCGGCCGGCGCATCGCGCGCGACGGCCAACGGACCGACGGCGCAGGCAGCGAGAAAAACGACACTGCGCAGCAACAGTTTCATCAACATGTTCAACCCTCTCCTTCAGGCAGGTGATACGTCTTCTCACCCGCTTCCACGCGCAGGTCCAGGCGGTTTTCCGGCGGCGCCAACGGACAGGTCGCATAGGCGGTGAACGCGCACGGTGGGTTGTGGGCGTGGTTGAAGTCGATCGTCACGTGGCCGTCGGCCGTGGGCGCATCGGTATCCAGATAGCGGCCGGCAGGGTAGCTGCCGTGGCCACTGGTACGGTCGGCAAAGATCAGGAACAGCGGCTGCCCCGGTTCGCCGATCGCTTCCAGCCGCCAGCTGCGGCCGTCGCGATCGAATTCCACGGCACCGGCGTTGGGCATCTCGGTGGTCAGGCCGGTGATGTCCACGATCGGCAGGGTCTTGCCTGGCGGATGCGCGATGAAGCGGGCCTGCACCTGCCATTGCGGGCCACCGGGCCAGTACTGCAGGCCGGCGAAATCGCGGCGCGCGGGTGCATCGGCATGCTTGACCCGCAGTGCATCACGCGGGCCGCGACGGATCAGGCTGAGCTGGCCCTTGCCGCCATCGAAGGCCAGCAGGGTCGGCTGCGGATCCTTGTCGGTATCCATGCGCACACGCCCGCGCACGGGCTGTCCATCAAGGGTGACATCCGTGCCGGACTCCGGCGTGAACCACCACTGGTCGCCGTCACGGCGCAGCAGGCCCAGCTTGGCCGGCCCCACCGCCAGGCGGATGCCGCTGGTGTCGCCGCTGCCGACGAAGTGCGATCGGTTCTGCAACCAGTGCAGGCCGACCAGCGCGGTCCAGCCATCGGGCCGGGTCAGGTCCTGGTAGCGCAGCACCCGCCATTGCTGTTGCTGTGCGGCGAAGGCCGGATCCTCAACGGCAGCCGGTGCCGGCGTGGGTGCCGGGCTGCAGGCCACCAACAACAGGGCCGCCAGCAGGCTGCCCATTCGGCAAAATCGCATCGGTGCTCCCCTCAACGTCCGCGCAGGAACCAGCGGTCGATCTCCGCCAGCGAAAAACGGGCCCAGGTCGGTCGGCCGTGGTTGCACTGGCCGGACCGCTCGGTGATTTCCATGTCGCGCAGCAGCGCGTTCATTTCCGGCACGGTCAGGCGCCGGTTCGCACGCACCGCGCCATGGCAGGCCATGGTCGACAGCAGCTCATCGCGCGCAGTGGCGATGCGACGGCTCTGGCCGTGCTCGCGCAGGTCGGTCAGCACATCGCGCAGCAGGCCTTCGGGTTCGGCATGGGCCAGCAGCGCCGGGATGCTGCGCACGTGCAGCGCGCCCGGTCCGGCACGGGTGATCTCGAACCCGAGCGCGGCCAGCGTATCGGCCTCCGCCTCGGCGGTATCGGCCTCGCGCTCGCCCACCGCCAGGGTGATCGGCACCAGCAACGGCTGAGACTGCAGGCCGATGCCATCGTGCGCATTCTTCAACCGCTCGTAGCCGATGCGTTCGTGCGCCGCATGCATGTCGACCACGATCAGGCCTTCGGCGTTCTCGGCCAGGATGTAGATGCCATGCAGCTGGGCAATGGCGTAGCCCAGCGGAGGCACGCCGGCGTCGGCACTGGTGACCGGCAATCCGTTCTCCATCGGCATCGGCGGCAGTGCCGCACCACGCTCGGCACCCGCTGGCGACGCATACAACGCAGCATAGGCTGCGGGTGCGTCGGCCACCTGCAGGCCCAGCGGCTGCTGCGGGCGCCAGCCAGAGGAGCCGCCACCACCGCCGCCCTGCCCGGCACCGGGCGCCGGGCCGCGCACGTAGCCGAAGCTGGACGCCGTCGCGCCCGGCATCGCCGCCGCAGGGTCGCCTTCGGCCGGATGCACCGCGCCGGCACCGATCTCCTGCGCGGTCATGCCGGCACGGGTGTCGGCCAATGCATCCTTCAGGGTGCGGTAGACGAAGTCATGCACCAGCCGCGAATCGCGGAAGCGCACCTCATGCTTGGCCGGATGCACGTTCACATCAACGCGCGTCGGGTCCAGTTCCAGGAACAGCACATAGGCCGGCTGGCGGCCGTGGTACAGCACGTCGCCGTAGGCCATCTTCACTGCATGGGCGACACTGCGGTCACGCACCGAACGGCCGTTGACGTACAGGTACTGCTGGTCGGTGCTGGCGCGCGAATAGTGCGGCTGCGCGATCCAGCCATGCAGGCGCAGGCCGGCACTGCTGTGGTCCACGCGCACGGCCTGGTTGGCGAAGTCCTCGCCCAGGGTCTCGGCCAGGCGCACGTCCGAATACAGGTCGCCCGGCTTGTAGCGACGCGAGGCCTTGCCGTTGTGCGAGACGCGCAGCTCGACATCGGGACGGGCCAGCGCCAGCGAACGCAGCCACTCTTCGATATGCCCCAGTTCGGTGCGCTCGGCGCGCAGGAACTTGCGCCGCGCCGGCACGTTGTAGAACAGCTCGCGCACTTCCACCGTGGTGCCGGGCGCATGCGCGCGCGGGGTCACCTCGCCGATCTTGCCGCCTTCGATCTGCAGTGCCGAACCGTGCTCATCATGGGCACGGCGCGAGGCCAGGGTGAAACGACTGACCGAGGCGATCGACGGCAGCGCTTCGCCACGAAAACCCAGCGTGGCCACCGCTTCCAGCTCATCCAGGTTGGCGATCTTGCTGGTGGCGTGCCGCGAAACCGCCAGCGGCAACTGTTCTGCGGCAATGCCGCTGCCGTTGTCGCGGATGCGGATCAGGCGCACACCGCCTTCTTCCAGCTCGATATCGACGCGGCTGGCGCCGGCATCGATCGCGTTCTCCACCAGTTCCTTGACCACCGATGCGGGTCGTTCGACCACTTCACCGGCGGCAATCTGGTTGATCAGGATTTCCGGCAACGGCCGGATCGGACGCGGATCGGGCGCGTTCATGGGGCTGGCTGGGTTTCAGACTTCATGCCCTGATGATAACGGAGCTGCACATCCGCCGCCGGGCATGGCCCGGCGCTACCGTAACCCGCTGCGCGATCCAATCCGCCTGGCATGGCCCGGCGCTACCGTAAACCGCTGCGCGGGTTACTTGCTGCCGCCCGCCACGGTGCTTGCAGCGTCGATCTCGGCCTGCGCGCGCGCGGCGTACAAGGTGCCCGGCGGCGGCTGGCGGCTGAAGAAGGTGTGCACGCCATCCAGCACCGCACCGGCGACCTTGCGCTGGTAGGCAGGGTCGATCAGGCGGCGCTCTTCGTCGGGGTTGGAGATGAACGCGGTTTCCACCAGCATCGCCGGCATGTCCGAAGTGCGCAGCACGGCGAAGTTGGCGCGCTCGATGTTCGGCTTGTGGTTGTTGCCGATACGCTTCAGGCCGCCCAGCACGTGCCCGGCTGCGTCCTCGGAGGATTTCATGTAACCGCTCTGGGCCAGGTCCAGCAGGACGTTGGCCAGCGTGCCTTCGGTCTGCTGCAGGCGCACGCCACCGACCAGATCGGCCGCGTTTTCCTTGTCCGCCAGCCAGCGTGCACGCTGCGAAGACGCACCCTTGGTCGACAGCACATACACCGACGAACCGGTGGCCGAGCGGTTTTCGGCGGCGTCGGCATGGATCGAAATGAAGATGTCGGCCTTGTTCGCACGCGCCTTCTGCGCACGCATCGGCAGCGGGATGAACACATCGCTGTCGCGGGTGAGGAAGGCTTTCAGGCCAGGCGTGGCGTTGACCTGGCGGGCCAGCTCACGCGCCACCGCCAGGGTGACATCCTTCTCGCGCTTGCCGGTCGGGCCGATGGCGCCCGGATCCTGACCGCCATGGCCCGGGTCGATCGCCACCACCAGGTGACGCATGCCCGGCTGCATGCGGATGCGCGAGGCATCGCTGGGCATGGTCGGACGCGGCGACTCGGTCGGCGCGACAGGTGTCGGCACCGGTTTCGGCTGGGTGGCCACAACCGCAGTGGTGGCCTGACCAGCCAGGATCGCTGCCGGCGATGAGGTCGGCGTGCTGCTGGCGGTGGTGCCTGCTGCCGCCATCTGCACCGGGGTGGTGCTCGGCGCCGGCGTCGGCGCGGCGGGTGCCGCTGCGCTGGCACTGGCCTGCTGCTGGACCTGCGCGGTCAACAGCGCAGTGGCTCGCGCGGCATCACCACGGGACTGTGCGGTTTGTGCCGGGGTCGGGCCCGGGACCGCAGCCGGACTCACCGAAGATGCCGCTGGCGGTTGCGTCGGCGCAGGCGTCGGCGCGGGGCGACCGGCGGCCACGGCCGGGCCATCGCCCGGCCACTCGATCACCAGCTTGGATTCATTGCCTTCGCGCTGCATCTGCGGGCGGAAGGGGGCGACCGTCTCGGCCAGGTCGAATACGACACGGAAAGTGCCCGGCACCGGCTGACCGGTGCGCACCGCAGTCACCACGCCCTGCGGCGACGGCATCTTCAGGTTGCGCACCGCGCTGGAATCAGGGAAATCGACCACCAGCCGGTTCGGACCGGCCAGCGACAGGGTCTTGTAGCCACCACTGCCGACCAGCGCGATTTCCGCGCGGGTTCCGGTCGCACCGGTATTGAGCAGCACCTGGCGGACCTCACCGGCCCACGCACTGACGCTCGCCAGACCAAGTCCGACGGCGGCACAGATGGCAATGAGTCGATTCCCCGGGCGCATGACTCAGGATTCAATCACCGCACTGAACGGAATGCAACATCTTTTTCCTTAATAATCCGTAACCTGCCGGTGTTTGTTCTCGTCAGCCGACAGAAAGGGCCTGCAAGTCGCCACCTTCGGGAAGCCGCTGCAGCCATTCACGTCCCGCGTCGCTGATACCGGTGAGACGAACTCGACGCCCCTGACCTTCAATCTCCAGTGCGACCACCAGATCGGTTGGCGGCAGCGCACCGGCACCGCGCTCTGGCCATTCGACCAGCCACAGCACGGCACTGCCCTCGTCCAGCCCGAGGAAATCCAGCTCGCCGGCCTGGCCGATGCGATATAGGTCCATGTGCCAGGCCTCACCGCCACTGGACAACGGATAGCGCTCGACCAGGGTATAGGTGGGGCTGCGGATCGCCCCCTGCACGCCCAGCGCCCGCAGCAGCGCGCGCGCCGTGGTCGATTTGCCGGCGCCAAGATCACCGCGCAGCTCGACCAGCGCCTGCGGCGGACGGGTGGCTGCCAGCCATTGCCCCAGCAGTTCGGTGGCGTTGCTGTCAGCAAGGAAGAATTCGGTCATCGGGAACGTTCCGGGTTGGCCAGCCGCCGCAGGGGCGCCAGCAGATCAGTAGGAAGCAGGCCGCGTGCACCGTCGGAGGCAGCGACATCGCCGGCCAGGGCATGCAGCAGCGCACCGCCTGCCGCCGCATCGAACGCAGGCAGGCCCTGCGCGCGCAGGCTGGCGATGATGCCGGTCAACAGGTCGCCCATGCCACCCACCGCCATTCCCGGGTTGCCGGCCGCAATCAGTCGCGGTGCGTGGCCGGGCGCGGCGACGATGCTGCCCGCCCCTTTCAGCACGACCACTGCGTGATAGCGCTCGGCCAGCGCCTGCGCGCAGGCATAGCGATCGGCCTGGACTGCCGCCGTGGTGGTTTCCAGCAGGCGCGCGGCTTCGCCGGGGTGCGGGGTCAGGATCGCATCGGGCAGCGCATGTGCATCCTGCGCCAGCAGGTTCAACGCATCGGCGTCGATCACCAGCGGCAGGCCTGACTGCAGCACACGCGCATACAGCGCGCGCGCCCATTCGTCCTGGCCCAGGCCCGGGCCGATCGCTACCACCCTGGCTTTTGCCAGCAACGCCGGCAGCGCTGAGCCATCTTCCAGCGCGTGCGTCATCGCTTCAGGCAACCTCGCCAGCAGCGGGCCGACATGGTCGCGGCGGGTGCCGATGCTCAGCAGGCCCGCGCCGGCGCGCAGCGCAGATTCGGCGGCCATCGCGATGGCACCGCCGCTGCCATGATTGCCGCCCACGCACAGCACATGGCCGGATTCGCCCTTGTGGCTGTTGGCACGGCGCGGCGGCAGCAGATCGGGCAGCCGCGACTGCGTCCAGCACTCTGCAGCAGCGACGACACCCTGCCAGGCCGCATCGGCCAGCGTCAGTGGTGCCAGATGCCTGCGCCCGATGTATTCCAGTGCGTCTCCGGTGTACAGGCCGCGGTGGGCGACGATGAACTGCACTGTCAGGGCCGCGCGTACGGCTGCGCCCGGCACGCAGCCATGGTCGGCGTCGACACCGCTGGGTACGTCCAACGCCAGCACCGGCGCCTGCTGCGCGTTCAGCGCCTCGATCAAGGCCAGTGCCGCGCCCTCTGGTGCCCTGGAGAAGCCAAGGCCGAACAGGGCATCGACCCATATATCGGCCTGGGCCAGTTCGCCGTTGAAATCAGTGACGGTGCCGCCCGCGGACCTGAAATCCGCTGCGGCGCGCTGCGCCAACGCCGTGGAAGGTGGGCTGCCCGGCAGCGCGATCAGCTGCACCTGCCGCCCGGCCTGCAGCGCATGACAGGCCAGCACATAGCCATCGCCGCCATTGTTGCCGCTGCCAACCACCACGCCGATCCGCCGCGCCTGCGGCCAGTGCTGCAGCAGGCTCTGCCAGGCCGCCTGGCCCGCCTGGGCCATCAGGCCCCAGCCACCATCGCCCGCCAGCGCGGAGGCCCGGGCATCGAGTGTGCGTGCGGCACGGGAATCGAACAGATCGGCGAGGTTGGCCATGCGGGGATTTTATACTGGTGCACATGTCCCCCGTCCCTGCCCCCCTCGATCCGGCCTTGGCCGTACTGCGCATCCGCGATCTGGCGCGCGCGCATGGCTTCCAGCGCTGCGGTATCGCCGGCATCGAACTGAGCGAGGACGAGGCGCACCTGGCCGACTGGCTGGGCCAGGGCCTGTACGGCACGATGGACTGGATGGCACGCCACGGCACCCTGCGCGCGCGCCCGGCAGAGCTGCTTCCCGGCACCGTGCGGGTGATCTCGGTGGGCATGGACTACAGCCACAGGGACGACACCGAGGCGTGGGCGACCCTGGCCGATCCGGGACGCGCCTACGTCGCCCGCTACGCGCTCGGCCGCGATTACCACAAGCTGATGCGCAACCGCCTGCAGAAGCTGGCCACGCAGATCAACGATGAAGTGGCGCCGCTGGGCTACCGCGTCTTCGTCGATTCGGCGCCAGTGCTGGAACGCGCGCTGGCACGCAACGCGGGGCTGGGCTGGATCGGCAAGCACACCTGCCTGATCGACCGCCACGGCGGCTCGTGGTTCTTCATCGGCGAGATCTACATCGACCTGCCGCTGCCGATCGACACGCCGGCCAGCGCGCACTGCGGCACCTGCACGCGCTGCATCGACGTCTGCCCGACCCAGGCCATCACCGCCCCGCAGCGGCTGGATGCGCGCCGCTGCATCTCCTACCTGACCATCGAGCATGACGGTGCGATTCCAGTGGAGATGCGACCGCTGATCGGCAACCGCATCTATGGCTGCGACGACTGCCAGCTGGTCTGCCCCTGGAACAAGTTCGCCAAGCGCACCGACGAAGCTGACTTCCGCGCCCGCAACAACCTGGACACCGCACGCCTGGACCAGTTGTTCGGCTGGGACGAAGCTGAATTCCTGCGCCGTACCGAAGGCAGCCCGATCCGCCGCAGTGGCCATGAGCGCTGGCTGCGCAACATCGCCGTGGCACTGGGCAATGCGCCAACCACGGCTGAGACGCTGTCGGCGCTGCAGACGCGCGCCGAGGCTGCTTCGCCCGTGGTCCGCGAACACGTGCAATGGGCACTGGCCCAGCACGGCCAGCGCTGACGTGCGATCCTGAGCCCCCTGCTCCATCTGCCCCACGCCGTAACCATGCAGCCACGCAACAACGACGTCCTCACCCCCAGCCAGCTCAACACCCTGGCGCGCGACCTGCTGGAAGGCAGCTTCCCGGCGATCTGGGTGGAAGCCGAACTGGGCAGCGTGGCGCGGCCGGCGTCCGGCCATCTGTATTTCACCCTGAAGGACGCGCGAGCGCAGTTGCGCGCTGCGATGTTCAGGATGAAGGCGCAGTACCTGAAGTTCGTGCCGCGCGAGGGCATGCGCGTGCTGGTGCGCGGCAAGGTGACCCTGTACGACGCCCGTGGCGAGTACCAGATGGTGCTGGACCACATGGAGGAAGCCGGCGAAGGCGCGCTGCGTCGCGCGTTCGAGGAACTGAAGGCGCGGCTGGAGGCCGAGGGACTGTTCGACCCGGCCCGCAAGCGGCAGATGCCGGCCCACGTGCAGCGCCTGGCGGTGATCACCTCGCCCACCGGTGCCGCCGTGCGCGATGTGCTGAGCGTGCTCGGCCGCCGCTTCCCGTTGCTGGAAGTGGATCTGCTGCCGACGCTGGTACAGGGCGCAACCGCTGCCGCGCAGATCACCCGCCTGCTGCAGGCCGCCGATGCCAGCGGCCGCTACGACGTGATCCTGCTGACCCGTGGTGGTGGCTCGCTGGAAGACCTGTGGGCGTTCAACGATGAAGCGCTGGCCCGCGCAATCGCCGCCAGCGGCACGCCGGTGGTCTCGGCGGTGGGTCACGAAACCGACTTCAGTCTCAGCGATTTCGCTGCTGACCTGCGCGCGCCTACGCCATCGGTGGCCGCGGAACTGCTGGTACCCGATCAGCGCGACCTGGCCCTGCGCCTGCGCCGCAACGCGGCTCGCATGGTGCAGCTGCAACGCCACGCCATGCAGCAGGCCATGCAGCGCGCTGATCGCGCCCTGCTGCGCTTGAACGCACAGAGTCCGCAGGCACGACTGGATCTGCTGCGCCGTCGTCAGCTGGATCTCGGACGTCGCTTGCATGCGGCGCACAACCAGCAGCAGGAGCGTCGCGCAGCGCGTTTGCGCCACGCTGCCGCAGTGTTGCGGGGCCATCATCCGCAGCGGCAGATGGAGGCGCTGCGACGTCGCCTTGCCGCGTTGGGCGGGCGCCCACAAGCGGCGCTGCAGCGCCTGATGCAGCGTGATGCGCTGCGCCTGCGTGGCCTTGCACGTTCGCTGGAAGCGGTCAGTCCGCTGGCGACCGTCGCGCGTGGCTACAGCATCGTGACCCGTGCAGAGGATGGCGCGCTGGTGCGCCGGATCGAGCAGGTGCAACCAGGTGACGCACTGCAGGCCCGGGTCGGCGACGGCGTGATCGACGTGCAGGTGACTGCGGTCAAGTAAGGGGTGCGGCAGGGCTGCGCCCTGCACCCGCGGTAGTGCCGGCCGCTGGCCGGCAACCCCAGTAGCAACAGCAACAGCGAGCATACCGTGGGATGGCGGAGCGGTGTCGGATTGCGGGGACGCCGCAAGTACGTCCGTGTAGGCTTGGCCGCGGCGGCGTCCCCGCAATCCGACACCGCTCCGCCATCCCTCAGGAAACCCGCTTCTGCCGTTGCTTCTGCCGTTGCTTCGGCCGTTGCCATTGCTTCTGCGGGTGCAGGGCGCAGCCCTGCCGAAATACCCTTTACCTGGCCTGCTCGCAGAACTTCTGCCGATACTCCAGTGCCTTCGGCATCAACGCCTGCAGGTTCTGGATGCGGGTGCCCGGGTTGGGGTGGGTCGAGGCGAACTCCGGCGGCGACTGGCCACCCCCGGCCTGGCCCATGCGCTGCCACAGCGGCACCGCCTCGCGCGGGTCGAAGCACGCCGCGGCCGCCAGCATCAGGCCCACTTCATCGGCCTGCGTCTCGTGGCTGCGCGCGTACGGCAACAGGTACCCGTAGCCCATCGCCGACATCATCATCTGTTGCTGCTGCGCATCCATGCCACTGGCGGCGCCGGCCACCTGGCCGATCTGGGTCAGCTTCTGCTGGGCCATGCGCTGTGCACCATGGCGCAGCAATGCGTGGGCGATCTCATGGCCCATCACCACCGCCATCGCATCGCGGGTGCGCGCCACCGGGATCAGCCCTGTGTAGACCGCCATCTTGCCACCGGGCAGGCAGAAGGCATTGGCCTGCTCGGACGGAATCACGTTCACTTCCCACTCGAAGTCGCGTGCGAAGTGTGCCGGCTGCAACCCGTGTTCCTGCGCCAGCGCGGTTTCGACCACGTCCACCTTGGCGATCAGTCGCTCGGCAATCGCCCTTACATCCCGCGAGACCTGTTCATTCGGGCCCAAAGGGCGTTCCTGCGACAGGATCTGCTGGTAGGCCTGCAGGCCCAGCGCCTTCTCCTGGCTGGCGTCCAGGCTGCTGTCGATCAGCACCTTCTCGCCGGTATAAGGGTCGACCGCGCGGTTGGAGAACCAGTAGAACGCGGCATAGCCGGCGGCAAGCAGCAGCACCCACCAGCGGATGTTGCCGAACAGGCCACGCCGCTGCTGCGGCGAGCGGGAAAAAAGATCGTTGCGCATCGGCAGGTCTTCCGGCTGACCCCGCCGGCCGGCGGGTACGGCGCAATCTTAGTGCGGCGCTGCCTGCGGCGGGTGAAACCGGCGCCGAGCCAGTCGTGCCCGTCAGATCCCTCGCACCAGTCGGAAGCCGATGCGCGCGTTGGTGGTATCCGAATCCTGCGATTGGCGCCACGCCGCCCGGGTCTGCTCCGGGGCATTGGCCCAGTTGCCACCCCGGATCACCCGTGAACGGCAACCCGGGTTGAACCACGCCACACCATCAGCCGGCGCGCGCCGATAGCTGGCATGCCAGCAATCGGCCACCCACTCGCTCAAGTTGCCGCCCATGTCATGCAGCCCGAACGCGTTGGCCTGGAAGCTGGCGACCGGGGCCGGTCCCCACCAACCATCGCCGTAACCGACGAAGGCGTTGTGCCAATGCCTGCCGGAAGGCGAAACATCCTTGCTACCGGTGAAATTGCCACTGCCTTCCGGTGGCAGCCCGGCATCGCCCCACGGGTAGCGACCACTGCTGCCGGCACGCATCGCGTACTCGAACTCGGCCTCGCTGGGCAGGCGGTAGCTGCGGCCGGTCTGTTCGGACAGCCAGTTCGCGTAGTTCTCCGCATCACGCACGCTCACGTGCATCACCGGCGAATTGCCCAGTGCCCGCCCGCCGTCATAGTCGGACCGCCAGTCCACGCCGCTGCGACGTATGAAATTGCCGCTGCGCTCGTCATAGACCACCGAATGGCCACGCCGGGTTGCACGCGGGCGGGCATTGGTCGCCTTCACATAGCGCTCGAAATCACTCACGGTGATCTCGGTGATCGCCATCGCGAAACCGCGCTCGAAGCGTACATAGTGCGATGGTCGCTCTGCGTCGGTTGCGCCCGGCTCGGTATCACTGGCGCCCATCTGGAATCCGCCATGCGGTACCACGATCATCTGCGGTCCACGGCCGCCATCACGCAGCGCATCGCTGAACACCTGCCCCGGCCGGAAGCTGCCGTAATGGGTGGCCAGTTCGATGCGTTCGCGCAGCTGCGCCACCACCGCGTCGCCCGGCAAAGCGATGCGCAGCGCTTCGGCCAGCTTCTCGCGCGCGGGCTTCAGCCCCTGCGGGGTGGTCAGATCATGCAGGCCGCCATCGCGCAGCTGGACCAATGCCGCTGCACGGATCTGCTCGATGCGCTCGAACGCATCGGCGATCGTCGGTGACGAATCCCTTACCTTGCTTGCCTCTGCCAACCAGGCGCCGGCACTGGCGAAATCGCGGATGCGCGCGGCATCCTCGGCACGCCGGATCAGCCCACTTTCCGCAGCTGCCAAGCCCTGCCGCGCGCGGCGATTTGCCGGGTCCAGCGCAAGCGCCTCACGGAAGTTGCCAATCGCACCATCGCCGGCTTCCCCTATCCGATCGGCGCGCAGATCGTCTTCGCCCGCGCGGTTGTAGGCGACCACGCGCTGCGCAGTCTCGACCCGCCCCTGCAGCGCGCGCACCTTCTCATCCTTCGGCGCCAGGGTCAGCAGCACCAGCGCCTGGCGCCCGGCTTCGGCCAGCGCCTCACGCTGCTGCAATGGTCGCTGCAACAAGGCATCGGCCTGCTGCAGAAGGCGCTGCTTGGCACGTTGCAGGCCCAGGCGCGCCTGGCGATCGTCTGCGTCTTCCTCCTGCACTGCCAGCCACAGGGGCACTGCCGCATCGCCGTCTTCATACAGACGCCCCTGCGCGAACGCCTGCTCGGCAGCCCGGCGCAGCTGTGCCAGCGTACGTCCCTGGCGATCGACCCGCGGCGGCGTCCACTGCTGGACGTCCTCGGCCGCATCGGCGCCGGCAATGGTCACCGTGCCCTGCCCGGTCCCTGGCGCCGGCCCGGCCGCCTCTGGTGCGGGATCGGCCGGGTGGCCTGCGGGGCCACCGGAGGTCTGCGCCGGGGGCGACGGCGTGCAACCGGCCAGGCCCAAGGCCAAGGCGGTAAACAGCGCGGGCGACAGCAGAAAACGCAAGCAGGGCCTCCTTCGGCACGGATGCGGACCGACGTTAGGCTATTCTCCCCTGCCTGAGCAAACCCGAGTAGTAGGCCCTGACACGTGGCAACCTGGATCACCACCCCCGCCGAGCTGGACACATACCGCCAGCAGCGGCCGACCCGCATCGGCCTGGATACCGAATTCATCCGTGAACGCACCTTCTGGCCACAGCTGGCGCTGGTGCAGATGGCCGTCGGCGAGGACGTCCTGCTGATCGACCCGTTGATTCCCGGCATGCCCGAGGCCTTGGCGCCGTGGCTGGCCGATGAATCCATCACCAAGGTGATGCACAGCGCCAGCGAAGACCTGGTGGCGTTCAAGTGGACCTGCGGCGTGCTGCCACGTCCGTTGTTCGACACCCAGATCGGCGCCGCGCTGGCTGGCATCGGTGCTGGCATGGGCTACCAGAAGCTGGTGCAGGAGATCACCGGCGTGGCACTGGAAAAGGGCGAAACCCGCTCTGACTGGATGCGCCGGCCGTTGTCGGACTCCCAGCTGAAGTACGCCGCCGACGACGTCGAGCATCTGTTCGCGATGCACGACGCGATCTCCGCCAAGCTGGAAACGCTGGGGCGCCAGCAGTGGCTGCACGACGATGGCGAGCGGCTGCTGGCCAGCGTGGCCAATGACGAAGACCGCTGGCCCCACCTGGGCATGCGCTCGGCGCAGTTCCTGGACGCGCCCGCGCAGCGCCGCCTGCTGCGCCTGCTGCGTTGGCGCGACGTGCAGGCGCGCGCCAGCGACCGCCCGCGCAGCTGGATCCTGGACAATGAACTGGCCGCTACCCTGGCACGCACTCCGCCAGCCGATGCCGCTGCAGTGAGCAAGCTGTTCGAACAGTTCCCGAAGGCGCCGCGCAAGCTGGCCGCTGCGGTATGGCAGGCGCTGGACACGCCGCTGGCCGACGAAGCCGATGCGCCGTTGGCGATGCAGGCCAGCGATGCCAGCAAGCAGCTGCTGAAGAAGCTGCAGGATGCGGTGGCCGAACGCAGCCGCGAGCTCGGCCTGGCCGACGGCGTGCTGGCCTCACGCAAGCATCTGGAAAGCTATCTGGAGCATCGCCAGTGGCCGGCTGCACTGGCCGGTTGGCGCCAGCAGGAACTGGAGCCGCGGTTGCAGGCGTTGTTGCCCGCAGCCTGAGGAACCGGGACGGACAACGAAAGACGGCGCTCGATGAGCGCCGTTTTCGATACTCCAACCGGTAGTGCTTACCAGTTCATGTTCAGCGAGACACCCACGGTGCGCGGTTCGTTGTAGACCGCGGCCATGTAGTTCTCGATCACACCCTTGAGGTTCTTCTCGTTGGTGATGTTGCGCGCGAAAAGCGCCACTTCGTAGGCACCGTAGTTGCCCGAATAGCCGATCTTCAGGCCACCCTCGAAATCACCCTTGGAGTTGAACTCCTTGCTGTCGTACAGCACGAAGCTGGTGTAGCCCTGCTTGTTCCAGTCGGTGGACACGAACATCGTTGCCGCGTCGCTGACCGGGAAGTCGTAGCGCGCTGCCAGGTTGATGTTGTACTTCGGTGCGTTCGGCAGCGGGTTGCCATCGATCTGTGCGAAGGTGTTGGCACCGACCTTGATGGTCGGATCGTTCACCGTGCACACCACCTGGCCGTTCAGGCCGCAGACCTGCGCGTAGACGCGCTTGTCCTTGATCTCGCTGTGCAGCAGGCTCAGGCCGGCGCTCAGGGTCAGGTTCTGGATCGGGCGCAGCTCCATGTCCGCTTCGAAGCCGTAGGCCTTGGCCTTGTCTGCGTTGAACAGCACGCCGTTGCCGTCCGAATCGTTGCCGTTGAGCTGGATGTCGTTGACGGTGTAGGTGAACGCGGTGGCGTTCAGGCGCAGGCGGTTGTCCCACAGGCTGCTCTTCACGCCCGCTTCCCACGACAGGATCGTCTCCGAATCAGCGGTGGTGAAGTCGGCATTGAACACCGCCGAACGGCCCTGGATGGTCGGGCCACGGAAGCCGCGGGCAACCTTCGCATAGACGCTCACATCCGGGGTGATCTGATACATCGCGCTCAGATCCCAGCTCGGGGTGGTGTCGGTCATCTTGACGTCGGTGCGGCCCTTGTAGGTGACCAGGCCGGCAGCGGTATCGGCCGTCTTCAGCAGACGGGTGTGCTTCTCATCGCGGGTCTGGCGCAGGCCGGCGGTGACGGTGAACTTGTCGGTGAAGGCGTAGCTGAGCTGGCCGAAACCGGCCCAGGAGGTGTTCTTGTTGCGCAGGCGCACCCAATTGTTCGGGTTGCGCGCAGCGCCCTTCAGGAACCAGGCGCGCTGGTAGAAGTCGGTGGTGTCGCTGCCGTTGAAGTAGAACGCACCGGCCTGCCACTGCAGGGCGCTGTCGTCATGGCTGGCCAGGCGGAACTCCTGGGTCCACTGGTCCAGGTCACGGATCTGGCCCATCGACTGGCCGTAGCCGTTCGGCACGCCATTGACCGGGAAGTTGACCGCAGCGCCGCCGTCGGTGTCACCGCGGCTGTAGCCGGAAGTGGTCTCGTAAGCGGTGATCGAGGTGAAGTCGATCGCGCCGAAGTCATAACGTGCCTTCACCGAACCGCCGTAGGTCTTGTACGCCTGCGGGTTGTTGTCGGCCTCGTCGTAGGCGACCTGGTCGCGCGGCACGTCGGTCTGGTTCGAGCCCTTGGTCAGTGCGTTGCGCAGGAACAGGGTCGAGGTGCCTTCGTAGTCGCGGGCGTGGGCCGAAGCAAGGATCGAGAACTGGTCGCTCGGGGTCAGCAGCAGCTGCGCGCGCACGTTGCGGTCGTCGAAGCCGCCCATGGCGTTCTTCTTCGGGCTGACCGTGCCATCGGCGCTGGGGCCGGTGTAGGTGTTGTCGACGTAGTCGTCGCGGTGCTGGTACAGCGCCGACACGCGGAACGATGCGATGTCGTTGATCGGGCCGCCGAAGCCACCGTCGATCGACACGCTGTTGTAGGAGGCATAGCTGGCGCTGACGCGGCCGCTGTAGTCCTGGGTCGGCTTGAGGGTGTCGAACTTGACGATGCCGGCGGTGGTGTTGCGACCGAACAGCGAGCCCTGCGGACCGCGCAACACTTCCACCTGGTCCACGTCATAGACCGGGTTGGACTTCAGCACCACGTGCTCCAGCACGACGTCGTCCTGGATGATCGACACCGGCTGCGAGGCACCGAGGTAGAAATCGATGTTGCCCAGGCCGCGGATGTAGAAGCGCGGGAAGATGCGGCCGGTGGTGGTTTCCGCATACAGGCTCGGCACGCGGCCGGACAGCGCCAGCAGGGTGTCGTCGCCGCCGGCGGTGAAGTCGCGCATGCGCTCGCCCTGCACCACGCCTACCGACACCGGCACTTCCTGCAGGTTCTGCTCGCGGTGCTCGGCGGTCACGGTGATGGTGTCCAGCCCGGTCGGGGTCGGTGCACTGTCCTGCGCGGCAGCACCGAAGCTGGCAGCCAGCGCCAGGCCTGCACAGGCCAGGGCCAGCGGATGGCGACGGAAGGAAACGAAGGAGGACGACATGCCCGACGAACGGCGGGAATCGGAATGGGAAGGCATCGAAAGCTCTGAGGAGGCGTCCGTGCGGCCTGCGCTGGCCGGGCGGCAAATAGGAGGAAAACTGCGCAAGCGGCCATTATCCTCCAAATTGTTACAATTTCGTTGCGCCGGCAGACAGCAGGGGTATCAGGCCGTTTTCGGCACAGTCCGGCCTCAGCCCTGCTGCGGTAACGGCGCCAACGCGACCTCGACCATCGCCAGCAGGCGTTCGCGGCTGATGCCGTCTCGCGCCTGCACCGAGATGCCATGCAGCACCGTGGCGAAATGATCGCCCAGCGCCTGCACGGATAGATCGGCCGCCAGCTCGCCAGCCGCCTGCGCCTGCTGCAGCCGCGCGATGATCGCCGCCGTGCGCTGGCGGCGGTGGCTGGCCAGCCAGTCGCGTACGCCCTCGCCATCCGGTGACACGCTGCTGGCCGAGGACACTACCAGGCAGCCATGCGGACGACCGCGACGGGTGTAGGTCAACACGGCATCCCGCAGCATGCTGCCGATCGCATCGCGCAGTGACGCCTGCTCCAGCGCGCGCGGCGCGAAGCCGCCCTCCCCTTCCTCGTACAGCGCCACCGCTTCGCGGAACAGCTGCTCCTTGCTGCCGAACGCGGCGTAGATGCGGGCCGAGGCAATGCCAAGCGCTTCGACCAGGGCCGACATCGAGGTGCCCTCATAGCCGTGCTGCCAGAACAGCAGCATCGCCTTGCGCAATGCCTCGTCCCTGTCGAATTCGCGCGGTCGCCCTGCCATCTGCCTGCCTGCCGTTCTGAGGCGCGCAGTGTAACGCGGGTGTTGACCATCCCGATGCACGCGCCTATTCTTTGTCGACCGACAAAAAATTGGAGCAACACATGCAAACCCTCAAAGGCCCCAGCCTGCATCTGGCGCAGTTCGCTGGCGACCAGGCGCCGTTCGACAGCCTGTCCGGCATCGCCGCCTGGGCAGCCGGTCATGGTTTCAAGGCCCTGCAGATTCCGGCATGGGACGCGCGCCTGTTCGACCTGGCCACCGCCGCCGACAGCCAGGACTACTGCGATGACCTGCGTGGCACCCTGGCCGAGCACGGCCTGCAGGTCAGCGAGCTGACCACCCACATCCTGGGCCAGCTGGTGGCGGTGCATCCGGCCTACGATGAGCTGTGCGATGGTTTCGCACCGGAAGCACTGCGCGGCAATCCGCAGGCACGCAGCGAATGGGCACAGCAGCAGCTGCATCTGGCCGCCCGCGCCTCGCGCCGGCTCGGGCTGCAGGACATGGGCACCTTCTCCGGCTCGTTCGCCTGGCCTTACCTGTTCCCCTTCCCGCAGCGTCCGCCGGGCCTGATCGATGCCGCATTCGATGAGCTGGCGCGCCGCTGGCGGCCGATCCTCGATACCTGCGAGGACAACGGCATCAACCTCTGCTACGAAATCCATCCCAGCGAAGACCTGCACGATGGCACCAGCTTCGAACGCTTCTTCGAGCGTGTGGGCCAGCACGAGCGCTGCCGCATCCTGTTCGATCCCAGCCACTTCGTGCTGCAGCAGCTGGATTACCTGCAGTTCCTGGACATCTACCATCCGCTGATCCGCATGTTCCACGTCAAGGATGCGGAGTTCCGTCCCAACGGCCGCCAGGGCATCTACGGTGGCTACGCCGACTGGACCGAACGCGCGGGCCGCTTCCGCTCGCTGGGCGATGGCCAGGTCGATTTCAGGTCGATCTTCTCCAAGTTGGCGCAGTACGACTACGCCGGCTGGGCAACGCTGGAATGGGAGTGCTGCCTGAAGGACCAGGAAGCCGGTGCGCGCGAAGGTGCCGCCTTCATCCGCGACCACATCATCCCGGTCACCGACAAGATCTTCGACGACTTCGCCGGCGCGCCGATCAGCAGCGCCCAGATGCAGCACATGCTCGGCATCGCCTGAGCCCCCACAGGAACATCCCCATGACGAATTTTTCCACCGCTGGTACCCCCGGCGACGACACCCTGCGCCACCACTACCGGCGCATCGACGGCCAGCGCGTGCATTGCGTCTCCGCCGGCAGCGGTCAACCGGTGCTGCTGATTCCCGGCTGGCCGCAGACCTGGTACGCCTGGCGCCACGTGCTGCATGCCCTGGCCGAGGCCGGCTTCGAAGCGATCGCGGTCGACCCGCCCGGCATCGGCGAATCCGATCGCCCTGCGCACGGCTACGACACCGGCAGCGCCGCCGCAGTACTGCACCAGACCATGCAGGCGCTGGGCCACGAGCGCTATCAGGTGGTCGGCCATGACATCGGCATGTGGATCGCCTATGCATTGGCCAGCGACCAGCCGCAGGCGGTGCAGCGCCTGGCCGTGACCGAAGCGGTGATTCCCGGGTTGGCGCCTGAGCCGGGCATCTTCGCCGCGCCGGCCGACAACATCTTCCTGTGGCACTTCATGTTCAACCAGGTGGCCGATCTGCCCGAGGCTCTCATCAGCGGTCGCGAACGCGCGTACCTGGACTTCATGTTCGACCGCTGGTCCTACCGGCGCGACGCGGTAGCCAGCGAAACCTACATCGCCGCCTACAGCCGCCCCGGCGCGTTGCGTGCAGGCTTTGCCTGGTACCGCGCGATTCCGGAAACCATCCGCCAGAACCAGCTCCGCGCACAACGCCGGTTGACGATGCCGGTACTGGCCATCGGCGCCGAGCACGCCACCGGCAACGCCCCCATGCTGACCCTGCAGCCGCACGCCGATGACCTGCGCGGCAGCGTCGTGCCAGGCTGTGGCCACTTCATCATGGAAGAAGCACCGGACGCCTTCCTCGCCCAGCTGCTGCCGTTCCTGCAGGAGGCTGAGCATGCCGCTTGAACCTGCGTTGCAATCGTTCGTGGATGCGGTGGCGGCGCAACCATTGCCGGACGATCTGCTGGAAGTGCGTGCACTCAGCGAACAGGCGCTGCCCACGCTGCAGGGTGCCACCGAGGCGGTATCGCATGTCGTGGAGCACGTGGTGAGCGCACGCGACGGCCATGCACTGGTCGTGCGCCTGTACACGCCCGCAGCCATCAGCACGGAACCGCGCCCGGCCCTGTTGTTCGCCCACGGCGGTGGCTGGTTCCAGTGCTCGCTGGCGGTCTATGACGGCCCCTGCCGGGCCCTGGCCAATGCCAGCGGCCATGTCATCGCTGCCGTCGGCTATCGCCTGGCGCCGGAGCATCCGTTCCCGACGCCGCTGCACGACGTCGCCGATGCCTGGCTGTGGCTGCAGGCCCATGCCGCCGCGCTGGGTCTTGATCCGGCGCGTCTGGTCATCGGCGGCGACAGCGCCGGCGGCAATCTCGCCGCCGCGTGCTGCCTGCTGCTGCGCGATCAGGGACTGCCGTTGCCATCGCATCAACTGCTGCTGTATCCGGCACTGGATGCCACCATGGCCAGCGGCTCCTACCGTGAGTTCGCCGACGGCTACTACCTCAGCGCCGGACTGATGCAGCGCTGCTGGCAGGCCTATCTCGGCGACAGTGACCGCCGACAGGCGCTGGCTTCGCCCCTGCTCGCCCGCGATCTGCGTGGCCTGCCGGCGGCCACGGTGCTGAGCTGTGAGTTCGATCCGCTGCGCGATGAAGCTGAACACTACGCCGCGAAACTGCGCGACGCGGGTGTGGACTGCACGCTGGAGCGCCTGCCGGGGATGATCCACGCCTGCATCCACCTGCATGGTATTTCAGCGGCGACCGACATCGCGATCCAGCGCGCGGCGGCCCTGCTGCCCTGAAACGACGGGCCGCAGTGGGACGCAGCGACGACTCCGCTGCGTGCCTTGCGCCCCACTTGGCAGCCGCCACGTGACGGCGTTATGCTAGGGCCGTCACGTGGCGCCAGCTCCGCTGCCCACGGGATGCATTACACCCATGGGGCCATAGCTCAGCTGGGAGAGCGCGTCGTTCGCAATGACGAGGTCAGGAGTTCGATCCTCCTTGGCTCCACCATATGAAAAACAGAGAGCCCCGGCACTGCCGGGGCTTTCTGTTTTGGCCAGACGCTCAAGCCGGGTCCTGGCTGCCGTCCTTGCGTTGCGGGCTGCGCGAATGGGTATCGCGCACCTGCTCATCGCGCTGCCCGGGCCGCTGCTTTGCCACCTCATCCTGCCGCTGGTCCTGCCGGCTCTCCTGCACGCCATGCTTGGGGTCAGCCTGTTCCTTGTCGCGCTCGCTCATCGAAAGCTCCATCACTCGGCGGGAGGCCGATGCTTCCGGCAACGCTAAGGCGTGCGGCGTGAGCCGCAGGTCAGTCCAGCGCCAACACGGTGTGCAGCCACGGCCTTGCGACCGCAACCGGCCCACCTCCAGAATCAGAACGCATCATGTCTATTGGAAATTGCCATGCCCTCTCGTGCGCAGTCCGCTTCGCCAGCAGCGCCAATGACCATCGACGCCGCCGAAGGACGCATCCAGATCGGCAACCTGCCGACCCGGATCGGCCCCGCGCTGTCACTTGACCAGGCGCGCATCGCGTTTGCCGCGTGGATCCACGGCGAACGCGATGTCGGCACAGGCTATCTGTGGCTGAGCCTGCAGGGGCTGAGCCTGGGCGGCGCCAGCGCAGGGATCAGCCTGTGCTTCCACGGCCAACAACTGGACATGGTGGCGATGGGCGTCGAGCTGCCCGGTGCAACACTGCAGGAGGGTTGGCCGACCCAGGCGGCCATCGACGCCGAAGTTGCCTTCATGAAGCACACGCTCGGCGCGGCACTGGGGCGGACGCTGGCCGGTGGGCACGCCCGCTTCGACTGGGGCGAGGCCTGGGCCCGTTTCGATCCGAAGGGGTTCATGGCCAGCAGCGGCATCCGCTACCGGCCACGCCGGTGAGCATGCTCAGGTGCGGGTAATCGACACTCCTCCCTCGACACGCATCGCGCTGCCCGTGACGAAACTGCTTTCATCGCTGGCCAGGAACAACGCCGCGTTGGCGATCTCCTCCGGCTCAGCCATGCGCTTGAGGGCGTGCAGCGAGCGCACGAACTCACGCGCGTCGCCCGTGGGCGCGGCCTGCCGGCCCATCTCGGTGTCGGTGCCGCCGGGCAGCAGCACGTTGCTGCGTACGCCGCGCGCACCGTACTCGGCGGCGATCACCTGGCTCAGGCCGATCAGCCCGGCCTTGCTCGCTGCATAGGCCGCCATGCCCGGGAATCCCACGGTGTGGCCGACGAACGTGCCGATGAACACCAGCGAGCCACCGCCGCGAGCCAGCAGTGCCGGCAACTGCGCGCGCGCGGCATGGAAAGCGGCATCCAGGTTGGTGGCCACCACCTCGCGACAGGCATCGACAGGTAGCTCTGCGGTGGGCAGGCTGGGGCCCAGCATGCCGGCGTTGTTGATGGCGGCGTCCAATCCGCCAAACGACTGCTCGGCCAGATCGACCAGCACCTGCGCGGTGGCAGGATCGGCCACGTCACCCGCATGCACGGCCACTTCGCCGCCGCTTGCGCGGATCTGTGCAGCCAGTTCATGAAGCGGCTGTGGTCGCCGCGCATTGAGGACCAGTCGCGCGCCCTCGGCGGCGAAACGCAGTGCGCTGGCGCGGCCGATGCCGGCGCTGGCGCCGGTGATGAGGATGATCTTGTCGTGCAGCCGCATGGGTGTGCTCCGGGTTGGGATGTGCCAGTCACCATGCGCTTGTGCAGCGCTGCCGACACTCCGTTTCCGGACCCGGCAGTGGGTGCAGGAAACGGAGTTTCCGCCGCCCTGGTGCATGCCAGAATCACGGCATGGACAGCACCGCCGCCATCGCCCTGGATTCCCGTATCGAACGGGTCTGCCGTCATCTGCAGGCCAGCGTCGACGAACCGTCGCTGCAGGAACTGGCCGACATCGCCGGCTGCAGCCCGACCCGCCTGCACCGCCTGTTCAAGCAGGCCACCGGCCTGACGCCGAAGCAGTACGCCACCGCCCTGCGCGCCGACCGCCTGCGCGAAGGGCTGCAGCGCCAGGACCGCATCACCGATGCCTTCCATGAGGCCGGATTCGGTTCCAGTGGGCGCTTCTACGAAAATGCACCCCGCCTGTTGGGGATGACACCCAAGCGCTGGCGCGCCGGCGGCGGCGGCGAGATCATCCGATTCGCGATTGCACAGAGCACGCTGGGCAGCGTACTGGTGGCAAGCAGCAGCACCGGCGTGGTCGCGATCCTGCTGGGCGATGATCCAGAAGCGTTGCTGCACTCCCTGCAGCAGCGCTTTCGACACGCTGAACTGGTAGGTGCTGACCCGGGTTACGAACATCTCATTGCACAGGTCATCGGCCTGGTCGAAGAGCCCGCGCGCGGCACCGCGTTGCCGCTGGATATCCGTGGCACCGCCTTCCAGCAGCGGGTATGGCAGGCACTGCAGCGCATTCCGCACGGGCAGATCGCGTCCTACTCCGACATCGCAGCGCGCATCGGCGCTCCGCGTGCCAGTCGCGCGGTAGCCCGCGCCTGTGCCAGCAATCCTCTCGCGGTGGCGGTGCCCTGCCACCGCGTGGTGCGGCGCGACGGAGATCTGTCCGGCTATGCCTGGGGCGTTGAACGCAAGCGCGAACTGCTGAGGCGGGAAAAGATGGCCCGTCGCTGACGCGATCGCTCAATCCAGCTTCACCACCAGCTTGCCGAAGTTGCGCCCCTGCAGCAGGCCAAAGAAGGCTTCCGGTGCATTCTGCAGACCCTGCACGACGTCTTCGCGGTATTGGATGCGTCCATCGCGCAGCCACTGCGGCATGTCACGCTCGAAATCCGGCCACAGATGCTTGAAGTCATGGACGATGAAGCCACGCACGGTCAGGCGCTGGCGCAGGATCTGGCTGAACAGCGCCGGCAGCCGATCCGGCCCCGGCTGCGCGACGCCGCGGGCGTTGTAGGTGGCGATGGTGCCGCACACCGGAATGCGCGCGAAATCATTGAGCAGCGGCAGCACGGCATCGAGCACATGCCCACCCACGTTCTCGAAGTACACGTCGATGCCATCCGGCACGGCAGCGCGCAGCTGTTCGGCAAAACCAGAGGCGCGATGGTCCAGCGCCACGTCCACGCCCAGTGTTTCCAGATAGGCACGCTTGTCCTCACCGCCGGCGATGGCAACCACGCGCGCGCCCTGCAGCTTGGCCAACTGGGCCACGGTGGCGCCGACCGGTCCACTGGCAGCGGCCACCACCAGGGTCTCGCCGGGTTGCAGCTTGCCGATTTCGATCAGGCTGGAGTACGCGGTGAACCCCGGCATGCCGTACACGCCCAACGCTGTGCTCAGCGGCAGCCCGGCCGGATCCAGGCGCCGGCTGATCGCATCACCCGCCACCACGGCATGCGTCTGCCAGCCGCCGGGGGCCAGCACCAGCTCGCCCACCGCCAGGCCAGGCGCCTGCGACTGCAGCACCTCGGCCACGGTCTGGCCCTCCATCACCGCATCCACTGCCACCGGCGGCGCGTACGACGGGCCGTCGTCCATGCGTCCGCGCATGTACGGGTCCAGCGACAGGTAGCGGTTGCGCAGCAGCACCTGGCCCGGGGCCAATGCCGGCAGCGGCACCTGCTCGAGGCGGAAGTTGGCGGCGACCGGCGCACCTTGCGGGCGCGAGGCAAGCACGATGCGGGTAGTTGAATTGGACATGTCCAATGGCTCTGCTGCGGGCAGCGTCGGGAGGGGAACCGCGACAGTACGCCGCGCCCTGCCCTCGTGGATGCCATGAAAACAGCGTTCCATTGGCGCCTTCCCTGCTCCGCCGCTGCATCGCCTGCCGCGTCAGGTTTGGTGTCATCGGCAGGCCGCTGTTTTCCGCGTCAGGTAATCCCATCCGGTTGGCTCAACGCAGGATCAACCACTTGCAGCGTCTTCCGCCGGCCACAGACACCAATGTGAAGGTTTTTTTCCAAAACGCTTGCCGAACCTGTCCTACGTCCGTAATATGCGCGTCCTCGGCAGCGATATCGCTGCAACGAAACAAGTGGCCGAGTAGCTCAGTTGGTAGAGCAGGGGATTGAAAATCCCCGTGTCGGCGGTTCGATTCCGTCCTCGGCCACCACTTTCGAAGACCTGCAGAAATGCGGGTCTTTTTTTTCTACATGGCCGAGTAGCTCAGTTGGTAGAGCGGGGGATTGAAAATCCCCGTGTCGGCGGTTCGATTCCGTCCTCGGCCACCATGTTCAAAGACCTGCAGAAATGCAGGTCTTTTTTTGTCCGTGACTTTGCGTCCACGCACGACATGGATCGCGCCGCATCGATCCTGCGCGGATGCGGCACGTGGGTTGACGAAACATTCACACCTCCGCGCGCCGTGCACCCTACGCTCCAGAGTCCTGCCCGGAGCCGACCAATGCGCTTGCACCCTGCCCTGCTCGCCTGCCTGCTGCTTTTCGCCGCACCGGCACTCGCTGCCGAGCCCCTGCGCGCGGTCAGCGAACTGGACATCGATCGCTATGCCGGCCAGTGGCACGAGATCGCCCATCTGCCGGTGTCGTTCCAGAAGCAATGCGTGGGCGAGATCACTGCCAACTACGGGCTGCGCCGCGATGGCCGGATCAGCGTCACCAACGCCTGCCGCAAGGCCGATGGCGAGCGGATTGTCGCCGAGGGTGTGGCGCGGCCCGTTGCCGGGCAGCCCGGCCAACTGCAGGTACGCTTCGTTCCCGACTGGCTGAGCTGGGTGCCCCTGGTCTGGGCCGACTACTGGGTGATCGCGCTGGACCCGGACTACCAGTGGGCGATGGTCGGTGAACCCGGCCGCAGGTATCTGTGGATCCTCGCGCGCCTGCCGGAGATGGACCGCGCCTTGTTCGACCGGCTCAAGGCAAAGGCCGAAGCGATGGGCTACGACCTCGCACCACTGCGCATGATGGCGCCCCTGCGCGACACGCCCGCCGATTGAGGCGGCGCCCAACCGGCGCACGCCACGCCCGTAATCCAGCATCACGCACGCCTGACGTGCATCTTCACGCGCTACCCTCTGTGGCCGGTCGCCACGGGCGACCCTTTCCACCATACGCCGTAGTATGCTTATCCCACGCACCGCCTTCAGAGGACCTGCGCCCATGTTCCACCGCTTCCGTACCGTCTTGATCGTCCTGTGCACCTTGGCCCTGGTCGCTTGCGGCGAGGGCATCGTCAAGCGCGTTTCGGAACCGGCCGCGAGCCTGCAGCAGCTGACCGTGCAGGCCAACGGCGACTGGACTGTCGCCCTGCGCCTGCAGAACTACAGTTCGATGCCGATGAGCTTCGACGATGTCGCACTGGTCTTGACCATCGGCGACACCGAAGCAGGCCCCCTGTCAGCCAAGCCGGGCATCTCCATCGGCGGCGTCTCTGCCGATGTCATCAACGTGAACTTCAAGCCCAGCCCGGCCGCGCGCCTGGTGATCGCCGACGCACTGGCCAGCAACCGCACCCTCGCCTACAGCCTGAAGGGCACGGTGTCGGCCACGCCGCAGGAAAAGAAGCAGCGCACCTTCGATATCAACAGCCGCAGCACGCTCAACCAGGCCCCGGGCCTGCCCGGCGTGCTGCGCTGATCTCCGCTTTCCGCCGCGACGCATCGCGCCGCTCCCCCTGTTACTGATCAAATCGAGACGCACCGATGAGCAGCTACACCGCCCCGCTTTCCGACCTTCGTTTCGGCCTGCACGATGTGCTGAAGGTCGAGCCGCTGTTCGCCCGTCTTGGCTTCACCGACGCCACCGCCGATGTAGTCGATGCGGTGCTGGAAGAAGCCGGCCGCTTCAGCGCCAACGTGCTGGCCCCGCTCAACAGCGTTGGCGACGAGATCGGCTGCGTGCTCGACCAGGCCAGCGGCGAAGTGACCACGCCACCCGGCTTCAAGCAGGCCTACGACCAGTTCGTCGACGGCGGCTGGACCGGCCTGACCGCATCGCCGGAACTGGGCGGCCAGGGTCTGCCGCACACGCTCGGCGTGCCGCTCAATGAAATGATCAACGCCGCCAACCTGGCCTGGGGCAACTTCCCGCTGCTGTCGCACGGCGCCATCGAAGCGCTGAAGCAGCACGGCGAAGCCTGGCAGCACGAGGCCTTCCTGAAGCCGCTGATCGAGGGCCGCTGGACCGGCACCATGTGCCTGACCGAACCGCATTGCGGCACCGACCTGGGCCTGCTCAAGACCAAGGCCGAGCCGAACGCCGATGGCAGCTATTCGATCACCGGCACCAAGATCTTCATCACCGCCGGCGAGCACGACCTGACCGGCAACATCGTGCACCTGGTGCTGGCCAAGCTGCCCGATGCGCCCCCGGGTGCCAAGGGCATCTCGCTGTTCGTCACCCCGAAGTTCAAGGTCGACCGCGACGGCAACGTCGGTGAGCGCAACGCGCTGCGCTGCGGCTCGATCGAGCACAAGATGGGCATCAAGGGCTCGGTCACCTGCGTGATGAATTTCGATGGCGCCCAGGGCTACCTGGTCGGCCAGCCGCACAAGGGCCTGCAGGCGATGTTCACCATGATGAACACTGCGCGCCTGGGTGTCGGCCTGCAGGGCATCGGCCTGTCCGAGCGCGCCTACCAGAACGCGCTGAAGTACAGCCGCGAGCGCCTGCAGTCGCGCTCGCTCAGCGGCGCCAAGTTCCCGGACAAGCCGGCCGACCCGATCCTTGTGCATCCGGACGTGCGTCGCATGCTGCTGACCATCAAGTCGCTGGTGGAAGGCAGCCGCCTGCTGGCCCTGCACGCGGCCACCCTGATCGACGTCGCCCACCATGCGGAAGATGCCGGCGAACGCGAGCGCGCTGACACCCTGGTGAGCTTCCTGACCCCGATCTCCAAGGCCTGCCAGACCGAATGGGGCATCGAGAACACCTACAACGCCCTGCAGTGCTTCGGCGGCCACGGCTACATCCGCGAACACGGCATGGAACAGCTGGCCCGCGATGCGCGCATCACCACCTTGTATGAAGGCACCACCGGCATCCAGGCGCTGGACCTGATCGGCCGCAAGACCGCGTCCAGCCAGGGCGCTGGCCTGAAACTGATGCTGGCCGAGATCGAGGCGTTCGCCAAGGCGAATGAAGGCAACGAGAGCCTGGCCGAGTTCATCGGCCCGCTGCGCGCCAAGGCCGCCGAATGGGGCAAGCTGACGATGGACGTGCTGCAGCGTTCGGCCGCCAATCCGGACGAACTGGGCGCGGCCAGCTACGACTACCTGTTCTATTCGGGTTATGTGGTGCTGGCCTACTGGTGGGCCCGCAGCGTTGCCGCCGCCGATGCCAGCGCACACGGCGCGGCATTCGCCCAGGGCAAGCGCGAGACCGCACGTTTCTACTTCGCCCGCGTGCTGCCACGCACCCTCAGCCACGCCGCCGCCATCCAGGCGGGCGCCGCACCGCTGATGGCAATGGACGACGAACGCTTCGGCGCCTGAGCCGGGCCGCAGCAGGCACCCACGGTGGTGCCGGCCGCTGGCCGGCAACCGCAACAGCTGGAGCAACAGCAACAGCTGGTTTCCTGCGGGATGGCGCGGTGGGTCCAATTGCGGGGGACGGCGCAAGTACGTCCCTGTAGCCTCGATCGCGCCATCCATGGCGCTCACGCCCCCGCAACCGGACCCACCCCGCCTTTGACAATTCCCCGCGGCTGTTGGTATTTGTGTATCGCCCAGCGGGCGATACACAAATCGTCAACATTCAGGTATAAGCTGTTTTCCCGATGGAGACAGACACTACACGCTTGGGTCTGATCGAAGCCGGAGCTCCGTTTTCTGCTCCGGGCGCCGAAGCATCGCCCAACGCCACGACGCTGCATCGCCCCGGCACGGTCCGGTTGCTCTCACTGGATGGTCATGGCCGGGTCCTGGACTGGATCACCTGGCAGGACGCGGCCTGTCTCTACGCCCGCGATGCCGTCGCCTGGACCCTCGGCGATCCCTGCCTGCACATCCACGGTGGGACCAATCGTCGCAGCGGCATGCAGAGCGGAATGGACCTGCACCCGATCATCGCCGCGCGCGGCCATGCCCGCTCGCGTGCACTGGACCCGACACCGAACCTGACCAACCCGGCCCTGTTCGCCCGCGACGCCCATCTCTGCCTTTACTGCGGCCAGCAATTCGGACGCCCTACCCTGACCCGCGACCACGTCATGCCCTTGTCCAAGGGCGGCCTGGATACCTGGGAAAACGTAGTCACCGCCTGCTTCCACTGCAATTCGCGCAAGAGCGACCGCACCCCGCAACAGGCCGGCATGCCGCTGCTGGCGGTGCCCTACCGGCCGAGCTGGATCGAGCACCTGATCCTGTCCAACCGCAACATCCTGGCCGACCAGATGGCGTTCCTGAGGGCCCAGCTGCCCAAGCGTTCCAAGCTCTGCACCTGAACATCCGGGAATGCAA
This sequence comes from Stenotrophomonas sp. TEPEL, assembly GCF_004348785.1. Taxonomy (NCBI): domain Bacteria; kingdom Pseudomonadati; phylum Pseudomonadota; class Gammaproteobacteria; order Lysobacterales; family Lysobacteraceae; genus Stenotrophomonas; species Stenotrophomonas sp. TEPEL. The sequence continues at coordinate 1,337,844 of NZ_QQXJ01000001.1, read as the reverse complement.
CCCTCACCGTCCTGTCACGGGCGGCGGCGTTTGCTTGCCCCACCCCCGTTTGAGGGCGAAAATGGGCGTTCAGAAAAAGTGCGAACATGATGATCGACTCTGCCCGCTATCCCCGCCTCGCGCGCATCCAGACACCGGATGACCTGCGCACGTTCGACGAATCCGAACTGAAGGCGGTCGCCGATGAACTGCGTGCCTACCTGATCGAATCGGTCGGCAAAAGCGGTGGCCATTTCGCCGCCGGCCTGGGCGTGATCGAGCTCACCGTGGCCCTGCACTACCTGTATCAGACGCCGCTCGACCAGCTGGTCTGGGACGTCGGCCACCAGACCTATCCGCACAAGATCCTCACCGGTCGCCGCGACGAGATCCATACCGTCAAGCAGAAGGATGGCGTCGCGCCGTTCCCCAAGCGCGAGGAAAGCGAGTACGACACCTTCGGTGTCGGCCACTCCTCGACCTCGATCTCGGCGGCGCTGGGCATGGCCATCGCGCGCCAGACCGAAGGTGACGACCGCAAGATCGTGGCCGTGATCGGCGATGGTGCGATGACCGCCGGCATGGCGTTCGAAGCGCTGATGCACGCCGGCGGCATGGACCCGGAACCGAACCTGCTGGTGATCCTCAACGACAACAACATGTCGATCTCCGAGGCAGTGGGCGGGCTGACCAAGATGCTCGGCCGCGCCACCGGCAGCCGCACGCTCAATGCGCTGCGCGAAGGCGGCAAGAAGATCCTCGGCGACAAGAAGAACAATCCCGCGCGTTTCGTGAAGCGCTGGGAAGAACACTGGAAGGGCATGTTCGTGCCGTCCACGATGTTCGAGGAAATGGGCTTCCATTACACCGGCCCGATCGATGGTCATGACCTGCCGGCGCTGCTGTCCGCGCTGAAGACGCTGCGGGCCTCCAAGGGGCCGAAGCTGCTGCATGTGATGACCACCAAGGGCAAGGGTTACGAGCCGGCCGAAGGCGACCAGATCGGCTACCACGCGGTGGGCCCGTTCGATCCGGACAAGGGTCTGGTGGCCAAGACAGGCGCGAAGAAGCCGACCTACACCGACGTGTTTGGCGACTGGTTGTGTGACGCCGCCGCGGCCGAGCCGCGCCTGTACGGCATCACCCCGGCGATGCGCGAAGGCTCGGGCCTGGTGCGCTTCAGCAGGGAATATCCGCAGCGCTACTTCGATGTGGCCATCGCAGAGCAGCACGCGGTAACCCTGGCCGCAGGCATGGCCACCCAGGGCGGCAAGCCGGTGGTGGCGATCTATTCCACCTTCCTGCAGCGCGCGTACGACCAGTTGGTGCACGACGTGGCCATCCAGGACCTGGATGTGCTGTTCGCGATCGATCGCGCCGGCGTCGTCGGCCCGGACGGTGCAACCCACGCCGGCAACCTCGACCTCAGCTTCCTGCGCTGCGTGCCGAACATGGTGGTGATGGCCCCCTCCAACGAGGCCGAGTGCCGGCAGATGCTCAGCACCGGCCTGCAGCACCCCGGCCCGGCTGCGGTGCGCTACCCGCGCGGCAGCGGTACAGGCGTGGATGCCGGCAGCGATCTGTCGACCCTGCCGATCGGCAAGGGCGAGCTGCGCCTGCAGGGCAACCGCGTCGCTCTGCTCGCGTTCGGCAGCACCGTCGCCGCCGCCGAACAGGTGGGTCGCGAACTGGGTTTGAGCGTGGCCAACATGCGTTTCATCAAGCCACTCGATCGCGAGCTGGTGCTGGCGATGGCCAGCCAGCACGACGCACTGGTGACGATCGAGGACAACGTGGTCGCAGGCGGCGCCGGCTCGGCCGTGGCCGAACTGCTCAATGCCGAGGACGTGCTGCGTCCGATCCTGCACCTGGGCCTGCCCGATGCCTTCCAGCATCACGCCAGCCGCGAGGATCTGCTGGCCGAGGCCGGCATCGATGCGGCCGGCATCCGTGCGGCCCTGCTCAAGCGCTGGCCGCATCTGGCCGCCGGCAACCCGCCGTTGAGCGCGGCGGGCTGAGCGCCGCGGGGGTCATGGGGCCATCATGCGTGGCTCCCCAGGCCCCGCATCCACGCATGGCGTGGATAGGTACCGGTGGCGCAGAAATAATCCACGCATGGCGTGGATCTACCAGGGTAAAGGTAGATCCACGCCATGCGTGGATGGCGCAGACCATGCCGACAACGGCGTGCTCAGCCGTAGCTGATCGCCTCGACAAACGCACCGCTGGACTCCACCCGCACCGAGGCGCGCTGGCCGGTATCGGTGAAATGCAGGCGGGCCAGGGTTTCGGCGAAATCGAAGGCACGGACGCCATCACGGAACTCGATCGGTTCCGGCTTGTCCGGGTGCAGCACGCGCCATTGGCGCTGCTCACATTGCAGTCGGATCAACATGCGTTGCTCACTCCTTGAACAGCGTATCGACGACGAGAGAATGACCGCACCAGGCACGACAGGAATGGCCAGTGCGAACCGGGACGCGCAAGGCGTCCCGGGAGTCGACAATACGAGGAAAGAAGTGTGATCGCTATCAGATTTTTCTGATCTTGAGCCGATTGCGACAGCCCCTCAGTTCACCTGGAACTGGGCCCTGCAGCCATTGCTGACCCAGATGCCACGACGGTCCCAGCCCCAGGTCTGGCCTTCGACGCAGGCACTGCGCGATTCCTGCCGTACCAGGCGCACGCCGCGACGAACCTGCGCATCGCAGTACTGCTGGCGCCGGTCATTGGAATGGCAGGCAATCACCTGGCCACCCCCAACCACCGCCGCCACCGCCCGGCCGCCGGTATTCACCGACGAATTCGGCACGGCAGCCCTGGGTGACCCATACACCGTAACGGGACTGGCCCCAGGTCTCACCTTCCACACAGGGGGAGCCGGACAACTGGCGGATCATGCGCGCACGCCCCTCCAGCCGGCATTCGTTGCTGCGGTTCTTGACCGATTCGCAGCGCACGATGCCATTGCCACCACGATCATCGTAGCGATCGTCGTAGCCATAGTTCTGCGCCTGCACGCCGCCAGCGGCAGCCATCATCGGCAACAGGGTGCACGCCACGGTGCGCCAAGTGAGTCCCTTGCCCATCCCTCGTCTCCAGGTGAATACGGTGGAGGCAAGCATCAGCGATTCCCGGCGTGCCGCACAGAGGGAGCTGCGACGGCGGTTTTTCCCCCATTCAACCAACCCAACCGCAACTGACTGCGGCTGCGGTGGCTCAGCGGCCGAAGTGCAGCGCGTCGACCGCGGTGCCCAGCGCTTCCACGCGTACGGTGCTGTGCTGGCCGGTACGGCAGTGATGTTCGCTGGCCCGCGAGGCGGCGGCATCGAAGGCGGCCGCACCGGTGCTGAACACTTCGGTCGTGCGTGTCTGCGGATCCAGGACGGACCAGCGCTGGGCGTTGCATTGGACAGTGATGACCATGTTGGGCTCCTGCGGTTCTGGGAAATCGGGGAACGGCGCAAGGCCAATCTCCGATGCCTGACCAGCCTAGCCAGCGCCCCGGGGAAGACCTATCGGATTTATCCGAAAACTCCCCACCATCGCCTCAGAAAGCACCCCCCTCACATCCCTGAGCCGATTTAGGAAATTCGTTCCGTGACCCTTGTCACGAAGTCAGCCGCGCTTCACACTACCGTCATCAACAGGGGCCCCTTCCACATGCGCACCTCGCTTCCGCTGCAGCGTTCGACGCTTCTGAAGTTGTATTTCGCCGCCAGCTACGTGGTACTGATCGAAGAACTGGTCCGCGCATCGCTGAGTTGAGGATCGGACAGCGGTGCTTGCCGCTGCTGCCGGGACCGAACAGACTGTCGGTTTACGGCACGGAGCCGCGCCCATGAAAGTCCTGATGCTGATCCCGCTGCTGGCCCTTGCCGCGTGTGCCAGCCCGGAAAAACCCGTCACCCGTGACGCCGCCACATCCGTGGTCGGTGGCGATCGCGATGCGCACGGTTGCATCGGTTCGGCCGGCTATCAGTGGTGCGAACGCAGCCAGCGCTGCGAGCGCCCGTGGGAACTGGCACAGGCGCAGGGCCTGGCCAACACCGCCGAAGCCATCGATGCCTACTGCGCCACCCCGGCGTCGCCGGCACGCAGGTAACGCCCCCCATGACTGACCTGACCCCGCTGCCCGCGCTGGCACCCGGCCGCTACCGCCACTTCAAAGGTGGCGAGTACGAAGTGATCGACATCGTCCGCAGCAGTGAGACGCTGCAGCCGATGGTTCTCTACCGCGCTCTGTATGGCGAGGGCGGCCTGTGGGTGCGACCCTATACGATGTTCATCGAGCAGGTGCCCGGCGAGCACGGCCCGCAGGCGCGTTTCGCCCGCATCAGCGACTGAGCGGTGCGGCTCACGCCGCGCGCACGGTATCGCCGGGCATGCTGAAGACCCCCTGCGAGACGGAACCCGCATGCGCCACACCCTGTTGATCGCCCTGTCGCTGGCCAGTACCCCGGTGCTGGGCGCGGAGCCTCCCAGCTTTGATCGTCCCGGCATTGGCTTCGGCACCGACACGGTGCCGCGTGGCGGCCTTGCCGTCGAACTGGGCCTGCCCAGCTATCAACGTGAGCGTGATCGCGACGGCCTGCGCACGACGACGCTGTCCAGCGACCTGCTGCTGCGCACGGGCCTGGCGCCGGGCTGGGAACTGCAGTTGGCGTCCACGCCATGGCAGCGTCAGCGAGAACGTGGCCCCGACATGCCGCGCACGCAGCAGCGCGGCGCCGGCGACAGCACCGTCGGAGTGAAATGGGCAGGTCCCGGCAGTACCGAGCGCACGGCGTGGGCGCTGCTGGCCAGCGGGGTGATCGCGCGTGGCGATGCAGCCTTCAGCGACGGCCGCCAGTACGCGCTGGCCGCCAGCGTCGAGCACAGCTTCAACGACCGCTGGAGCGGCGCGCTGTATGGCAGTCATCAGCGTGGCGCCGGCCAGCGCAGCACCACCTGGTCGCCCAGCCTCTCGTTGAGCGTGACCGAACGGCTGGGCACCTATCTCGAAGCCGGTTTCACCCACGCCAACCAGCAACCCGACCAGGCCATCGCCGGCGCAGGGCTGACCTGGATGCTGCGGCCGAACGTGCAGCTGGACGCCTCGTTCGACCTGGGCCTCAATCGCAACAGCCCCGACCTGCAGCTCGGCACCGGCATCGCGTTCTATCTGCAGTGAGCTCACGACCTGATCGTGCGCGCCGGGCGCATCGCCCCGCGCTACAATCATACCGTCCAGTCGGTTTCGTTCCCCCCATGACAGAATCCCCTTCCCGCTCGCGCCGCAAGGCGCCCGACAGCGTGCGCCAGGCACTGCTGCACGCGACCGCCCACACCCTCGGCCAGAATGGGCTGGCAGCGCTCACCGTGCAGGACGTCGCCGATGCTGCGGGTGTCAGCAAGGGCGCGCTGTTCCATCATTTCAGCAGCAAGCAGGACCTGGTCGAGGCGACGCTGACCTCGCTCATCGCTGACTTCGAAGACAGAGTGCGTGCGGTGCTGCGACAGTCCCCGGCCCGCCATGGCCGCTTCAGCCGTGCCTATGTGCAGGTGAATTTCGAGCATCTGCTGCAGCAGGAGCAGATCAACGACATCGGGCTCACCATGGGCAACATGCTGGAGCCGGCGCTTCTGGTCTACTGGCGCACGTGGCTGCGCAGCATGCTCGCCGAGTTCCCGGATGAAGCCAGCGATCCGCGCCTGTACGCCGCGCGTTGCGTTGCCGATGGTTACTGGGCCACCGCCTATGGGCGGCCGCTGGACGAAAACGAGCGCCAGAATGCCCAGGCCATGGCCCTTGAGGCGCTGAAGCTGTGCGAACCGGCATGAGCAGGAGGATTCGATGAACCCGTATGTCTACCTGGCCGGTGCGATCGTGCTGGAGGTGATCGCCACGTCCCTGCTCAAGGCATCGGAAGGCATGACCCGCCTCGGCCCCACGCTGGGCGCGCTCGCCGGTTACGGCGTGTGCTTCTACCTCCTGTCGCTGACGATGAAGTCGATCCCCACCGGCATTGCCTATGCCATCTGGTCCGGCGTCGGCATCGTGCTGATCTCGCTGATCGGCCTGCTGGTGTTCAAGCAGCGCCTGGATGCGCCGGCACTGATTGGCATCGGCCTGATCTGTGCCGGCGTGCTGGTCATCAACCTGTTCTCGCACAGCAGCGCACATTGAGCGCGCCGCTGCACGACCCGCCGCGCTAGGCGACCTTCCTGGCGACGGTCATGCCAAGCACGAACAGCACAACGGCAATGATGATGCCGGCCCAGAACAGGAACTTGGCAATGCCCACGGCAGCGCCGGCGATGCCGCCGAAACCCAGCACACCGGCGATCAGGCCGATGATGGCGAAAATGATGGCCCACTTGATCATGTCGATCCTCTCCCTGGCGGGAATACTGAAGGTGGGATCAGGTTAGGTACGCCGCGATGCCACACGCGTGAACAGGTCGCAGGCGCGGCGTGAAACGAAGCCGCTCAGCGCGGCCGGAAGCGCAGCAGCGCCACTGCGAAAGCGAGGAACACGCTGCCGACCAGGCGTTCGAACCAGCGTTGCGCAAATGGCTTTGCCAGCCAACGGCGCAGCCCATGTCCGCCTGCGGCATACATCACGTACCAGAACAGTTCGCAGGTGGCGAAGGTCGCCACCAGCACCGTGTACTGCACGGCCTGGCCACGCGCGGGGTCGACGAACTGCGGCAGGAACGCGGCGGCGAACAGCAGCAGCTTGGGATTGCTCAACCCCACCAGCAGGCCACCACGGAACACTGCCCAGGCACCGTGCACCGGCGCCAGCGCTGCTGCATCGACGTCTGTCGCCACCGGCGCCTGCCGGTAGCTGTCCCGCCACGCCTTGATGCCCAGCCAGGCCAGGTAGGCCACACCCAGGTAGCGCAGCACATCGAACAGCATCGGCGATGATCGCAGCACCGCGCTCAGGCCGGCCGCGGACGCCGCAAGCACCAGCAGCATCGCCAGCAGGCAACCGGCCATGGCCGGCACGCTGCGACGGAAGCCCAGGCCGACGCTGCGCCCCAGGATGTGCAGCATGTTCGGGCCCGGCGTGCCACACAGCACGAAGACTGTCGCCAGGAACCACCACCAGGTATGCAGGGCCATCACTTCATCCACCGTAATAATCCCTGCAAGGATAGTGCGCAGCGGCTGTCACCACCATGTACAGTCCGGGGTCGATTCGACGGTTACAGCTGCTGCGGCTCAGCCGGTGGCAATGCGCGATGCGCGCAGCTCGGTCATCGCGATGCGCAGCACCCGCAGCGCCGAGCGCAGGAACACGACCAGCAGCGCGATGGCGACCAGCAGGTCCGGCCAACCGGCACCGAACAGCGCCACCAGTCCCGCCGCCAGCACCACCGAAACGCCCTCGAAGATATCGTTGCGTGCGCATTCCCAGGCCGATGCCAGGTTCACGTCATCATTGCGATACGGCGTCAGCAGCCACAGGCAGAAACCGTTGGCAGCCAGGTTCAACAGCGCGGCCAGGCCCATGCTTTCGAACAGGGGGACCTGCGGATGCGCCAGCCGCCATCCGATCTGTGCCGCCACTGCCACGGCCGCCGCCAGGATCAGCACGCCCTTGAACAACGCAACCCGCGCCTTGGCCGCCACGCCGGCCCCCACCACCAGCAGGCTCAGCAGATAGGTCGCCGCATCGCCCAGGTTGTCCAGCGCACCGGAGAGCAGCGAGGACGAGTGGCTGTACCAGGACGCGCCGACCATCATCAGGAACGTCGCCAGGTTGATCAGCAGGACGATCCACAGCACGCGCCGGTGACGCGCCTGCATGGCTGCCACATCCAGCGTCTTGCCGCAGCCACAGCACTCGCCCATCGCCCTGCCCTCTGCCTGTCGTACCCCATTATCACGCCGATCAGGCCCGTCGGCAGCTGCTGCGACGGGTCCACCCACAATTGCGCGCACTGGCCCCTGTTGTGCTGCAATGGCGCTTCCCCGGCACGGAGACACGCATGAAGACGCTTGGCCTGATCGGTGGCATGAGCTGGGAGAGTTCGGCGCAGTACTACCGCCTCATCAACGAAGAGGTACGCGCGCGGCTGGGCGGCGCGCATTCGGCGCAGCTGCTGATGTGGTCGCTGGATTTCGCCCGCATCAAGCAGCTGCAGCACGACGGCGACTGGAATGCCCTGGGCAACGAGATGGTCGATGCCGCGCAGCGGCTGCAGGCCGGTGGCGCCGACCTGCTGCTGATCTGCACCAACACCATGCACAAACTCGTTGCTGAGATCGAGGCGGCCTGCCCGCTGCCCTTGCTGCATATCGCCGACCCGACTGCCACGGCGATCGTGCAGGCCGGTCTGCAGCGCGTCGGCCTGCTCGGCACCGCCTTCACCATGAAGGAAGACTTCTACCGTGGCCGCCTGAGCGAGCGCTTCGGCCTGGACGTACTGGTTCCGGAGGCCGATGACCGCCGCGAGGTACACGCGATCATCTACGAGGAGTTGATCGCCGGGGTGGTCAACGAGCGATCACGACAGGTGTACGTCGAGGTGATTGAACGCCTCGTTGCCCGCGGTGCCCAGGCGATCATCCTCGGCTGTACCGAGATCATGCTGCTGCTACGCGCCGAAGACAGCCCGGTGCCGCTGTTCGACACCACGACCCTGCATGCGCGCGCGGCAGTGGACGCAGCGTTGGCGTAACCCACGGCAGGGTGCAGTCGAACAGGCTCGACTGCACGGTCAGGCGTCCGGTCAGGCAGGCGATTCGGGTTGCACTTCCAGCGAAGTAACCAGCCATTCCACCACCGGTGGCGAATCGCACAGGAAGAACACGGCGTCGCCGCTGCGGGCTTCGGTCAGCATCCGGTAGACACTGATGGTCACGCCCGATTGGCTGGCAATGAAGATCTCGCTGCTGCGCGGCCCGTCGGCCTGGCGGGAAACCCGCCGCAAGGCATCGCGGGCCGCAACCGTATCTTCCGGCTCGGCTTCACGGGTCAGTTCCAGGCCACGCAGGCCCCACGCAACAAAAACACGCTTGCCCTTGAACGTCGTGTCCAGGACCTGCACGTCGGCCGCGCCTGTGCCGGCCGACCGATGAATGACGATACTGCTGATCAACGCAACCCCCTGTGGTCGTCGTGGTCCGCACATCCTTGTCCGCACCCGCGCCAGCGGCCACGGGCGATGCCCGAAGGCCGCGTCCGAAAGCGCTGGAACGTGTAAAAAACTGTAAGCCGATGCAATCGGATGTGCCCGGGATGATACGGGATGTCACGGCCTGCATGCGCCGTCGCACACTTATAAATCCGTCCTGAGCCAGCGCATGCCCCCGTCGTCGCAGAGCGTCGCACGTGCGCCATTCTTGCGTCCCATCCCCCAACCCGAGGTTTCAATGAGCCTTCGCCTGCTACTGCCTTTGGGCGGCTCTGCACTTGCCCTGCTGCTGGCCGCAACCACCGTCTCGGCACAGGATTACGACAGCGAATCGTCACCGCGCACGACCTGCGAATCGCACTTCAACAAGACCCAGCAGTGCCCGTTCGAAGGACGCGCGCGACTGGCGCGGCAGCTGTCGGTGACGCGATGCGTTGAAGATGACAACTGGGGACAGCGCCGCGGCATGCTGTGGGTTACCGACGGCTGCCGCGCCGAATTCGTCGCCGAAGAGCGCGGGCGTGGCCGCTGGCCCGGCCGTGACCGTGATCGCGATGGCGAGCGTCTGGTCTGCGAATCCTACGAAAACAAGGAGAAGCAGTGCCGCATCCGTGTCCGTCATGACGTGCGGCTGGTCAAGCAGAAATCGGTCACCCCCTGCATCGAGGACCGCAACTGGGGCTGGGACCGACGCGGTGTATGGGTCAGCGATGGCTGCCGCGCCGAGTTCCGCGTCTACTGAGTGCGATGGCTGCGGCTGCATCCTCGTTGGAACGAGGCTCCCACAGCAGGAAGCAGCGCGTGCGACGCTGGTATGCGCTAGTGGCGCGCTGGGCGTCGCCCCCCCTCATTTACCCAGGCTTCGCTGCAGCCGGGCGGGACGAGCTCCACCTTACACGGGCCTTGTTCGCGCCCCGGTCCGCCCCGGTCCGCCCCGGTCCGCGACGCACGTTGCGACGCGGATGAATCCGGTGACCCACCAGCCTTGCCGCCCCCTTCAGACAGGTTTCATTCGCCGCGGCACCAAGTGGCCAAAGAAGTACCGCTCCCCTACATCAAAGTGCATGGGCGACGCGAGATAGCGGTCCAGGATGCCAGATGCCTCCTTGGGCTGAAACATGCCTCCATCACCGTAGAACCTGAAGCAGTCCACTCCAGAATACACTTCAAATTTACGCCTCCAGACCAGGAAGCTTCCCCAATCGATCCACTGTGCGCTGTCCTTCGGTACCAGCGATTTCCTCATGAGCCAGACTTGTTGATTCATATCGACGGCCGCTCCGCCGGAGATCGACGCCCCGTCGTCACCAAGGGCGGTCTTCAGCTCGACCAGCCGCGCGTCTACGGCCCTGGTGTACTCGACGTCGCTCAGTCCACTGGCGAAGAACCGTGGCTCGCCATGCATTGGATCCAGCAGGTTGACGATATCCGTCTCGATGGCAGTCCGATCGGCACGACGGCTCAGCGCACGCCAAGCCTCAAGCATGAAGGGAACCAACCAAAGCACGCCGGACCACTGCGCAGCGAGACTCGCCTCGATGCGTAAATAGTTCGGCCCCTCGAGCATGAGCTCTGCAAGGAACTCCAGGTCGTCATCAAGCCCAGCATCCGCGGTGATACCCAAGCAAGCCGATACCAGTGTCGGATCATTTTGCTGATCCAGTATCCAGTGTCTCAGCCTCGATACGTGGCTGAAGTCTGCGCTCTTTGCGCGTTCCAGGACCCATGACAAGGCGATCCAAGGGTCCTCCATCGGCAACTCGTCCGCCGAGATGATTGCCGTCGGCAGGCATTCCGGGTAGTGATATCCGCGCCCCTTCCAGTAGAAACAACCTTCAAGGTACTTCGGCCTTTGGGTGTGTTTGTAGGTGAATTTCTTCATGGCGTACGCAAGATCATAGATGCACTCGTGATTGCCCGGATAGACGGCCTGTCTGCCACTCAGCGGCACAGCCCAAGTGCATCTCGCAATCACCGTGCCGCTGCCGGCTGCAGGCGCCGACCATGGTGGCGACGCTTCTGCGTTCGTCATCAAGCATGGTCAGCAAGGAAGTTCCTTGGCGGCCAGTGACCACGGATATCGCAAAACCGCGATAGTGGAGGAATTGTGGATACGAAGCGACCACAACGAAAAAGGGCCTGCACCGCATGGCGCAAGCCCTTGTTCTATCGACAGTATTGGTCGGGACGGCCGGATTCGAACCGACGACCCTCTGCCCCCCAGGCAGATGCGCTACCAGGCTGCGCTACGCCCCGACTGATGCTGCGATGTGCCCGCCAGTGCGGCGGGCCGTGAAGTATAGCGGATTACGGCGGAAATGGGTCAGCGACGCAGCAGTTGCAGCACTTCTTCCAGTTCCATCCGCACCTGCTTGATGATCTGGTTGCTCAAGGCCGATTCCTCGCGCGCATCCGGGCCATCCAGGCGCAGGCGCGCGCCACCGATGGTGTAGCCCTGTTCGTACAGCAGGCTGCGGATCTGCCGCACCATCAGCACGTCGTGGCGCTGGTAGTAACGACGGTTGCCACGGCGCTTGGCCGGCTCGAGACTGGGAAACTCGGTTTCCCAGTAGCGCAGCACGTGCGGCTTGACGTCACACAGTTCGCTGACTTCACCAATGGTGAAGTAGCGCTTGGCCGGAATCGGCGGAAGTTCGCGGTTACTGCCCGGATCCAGCATAAGCTTCCACCCTCTCCTTGAGCTTCTGGCCCGGACGGAAGGTAACCACCGTACGGGCGGAAATCGGAATTTCCTCGCCGGTCTTGGGGTTGCGACCCGGGCGCTGGTTCTTGCGCCGCAGGTCGAAATTGCCAAAGCCCGACAGCTTCACCTGACGTCCCTGTTCCAATGCTTCACGCAGCACATCGAAGAACGCGTCGACGAATTCCTTGGCTTCCCGCTTGTTCAGACCGACTTCGTCGAACAGCTTTTCCGCCATCTCCGCCTTGGTCAATGCCATTGCCTGCTACCCCCGAGTGCTGCCCGCTCAGCCGCGGATCCGGGCGTGGTGTTCACGCTCGATGGCAGTGACCGCCTCGGCCACTACCGCTTCCACGTCGCGGTCCGTCAGAGTGCGCGACTTGTCCTGCAAAATCAAGCCCATAGCGAGACTCTTGAATCCCGGCTCGACGCCCTGGCCGACATAGCGATCGAACAGGTTCAGCTCGCGCAGCAGCGGACCGGCAGCCTGGCGGATGGTCGCCGCCAGGTCACTCCAAGCCACCTGTTCAGGCACCAGGAAGGCCAGGTCGCGGCGCACTGCCGGGTAGCGCGACAGTTCACCGGCGCGCGGCAGCGCACGGGCCGACAGCGCCTCCAGGTCCAGCTCGAAGGCGTACACGTCCACGTCGATGTCCATCGCCTTGGCCAGGCGCGGGTGGATCTGGCCGATCCAGCCGATGGCCAGGCCGTCGCGGAACACCTCGGCCGAACGCACCGGATGGCCGTAGGCACGGGTGGACGGGCGGAACTCCAGGACCGCGCCACTGGCTGCGGCGAGCGATTCCAGGTCGCCCTTCAGGTCATGGAAATCGACCTTGCGGGTCGGCAGGCCCCACTGCACCGCCTGCGCTTCACCGCAGACCGCGGCGGCCACGCGCGGGGTTTCCAGCGGCGCCGGCTGGCCGTCTCCGGCCTGCTGCGCGAACACCCGGCCAAGCTCGAACAGGCGCACCCGGCCGAGCTGGCGGGCAGCGTTGCGGCCCAACGTGGCGACCAGGCCCGGCAGCAGCGATGGGCGCATCACCGCCAGTTCGGCCGACAGCGGGTTGGCCAGCGGTACCAGATCCTCGCGCAGCTGCCACTGGCCCAGCAGGCCATCGTCAACGAAGGCGAAATTGACGGTTTCCTGCAGATCGCGTGCGACCAGCTGGCGGCGCACGCTCAGCGCGTCCAGCTGGGTCTCGGACGGCATCGCCACGCGCGAGGCACCGCCCGGCAGCGTGGTCGGAATCTCCTCGTAGCCGTGGATACGGGCCAGTTCCTCGATCAGGTCTTCTTCGATGGCGATGTCGAAGCGGCGGCTCGGCGCGGTGACCTGCCAGCCTTCGCCAGCGGCGACCACGTCCATGCCCAGCGCGCGCAGGATGCGCTCGACTTCGGCGTCTTCGATGGTGATGCCCAGCACGCGGATGATGCGCGCGCGGCGCAGCAGGATCGTCGCCGGCTGCGGCAGGTCGGCCTCTCGTACCGCTTCGGTAACCGGCGCCGGGGTACCGCCGGCCAGGTCCAGCACCAGGCGGGTGGCATATTCGATGGCAGTACGCGGCAGCGCCGGGTCGACGCCACGCTCGAAGCGGTGTCCCGCATCGGTGTGCAGGCCCAGCTTGCGGCCGCGGCCCATGATCGCGGCCGGCGCGAAGTGCGCCGCTTCCAGGAACACGGCGGTGGTGGCATCGGTGACGCGCGTATCGAAGCCGCCCATCAGGCCGGCCAGGCCGACCGCGCGATCAGCGTCGGTGACCACCAGGAAGCTGTCGTCCAGCGCAGCATCACGGCCATCCAACAGCTTCAGGCTTTCGCCTGCGCGCGAACGACGCACACCGATCGTGCCCTGCAGGGTGCCGAGATCGTAGGCATGCATCGGCTGGCCCAGCTCGAGCATGACGTACTGGGTGATGTCGACAAGCAGCGATACCGGGCGCACGCCACTGCGGCGCAGGCGCTCGGCCATCCACAACGGGGTCTTCGCCGCAGCATTCACGCCTTCGATGACACGACCCAGATAGCGCGGCGCTTCGGCACCGGCGTCAAGCTGGATCGCCAACTCGCGGGTGCTCTGGGCAGCGATCGGCTCTGCGATGAAATCCAGTACTTCGCTGCGCGTGGCTGCGGCAACGTCATAGGCGATGCCGCGGATGCTGAAGCAGTCGGCGCGGTTGGGGGTCAGCTTGATCTCGATGCTGGCATCCGGCAGGCCGAGGTACTCCACCAGGGACTGGCCGACCGGTGCATCATCGGTCAGTTCCAGCAGGCCCGAGGCATCGCTGTCCAGGCCCAGCTCCTTGGCCGAGCACAGCATGCCGTTGGATTCGACGCCGCGCAGCTTGGCCGGCTTGATCTTCAACTCACCAATCTGCGCACCGACCATCGCCAGCGGCGCGACCAGGCCCGGCCGTGCATTCGGCGCACCACAGACGATCTGCAGCAGCTCGGCCTGCCCCGCATCAACCTTGCATACCTGCAGGCGGTCGGCTTCGGGGTGGCGTTCGGCTTCGACGATACGCGCGACGACCACGTGCTGCAGGCCGTCGCCAAGCGCGGTCACCCCTTCCACTTCCAGGCCGATGGCGGTCAACACCGCGCTGAGCTCATCGCGCGAGGCAGTGGTCGGGACGTGGCTGCGCAGCCAGTTTTCGGAGAATTTCATGGGGTCACCCTGGTGGGCCCGGCGCATGCGCCTGGGCCTGCGTTGTTGAGTCCGCCGGGCATGGCCCGGCGCTGCCTGATGCGTTACGCGAACTGCTTGAGGAAGCGCACGTCGTTCTCGAAGAAGGCGCGCAGGTCGTTGACGCCGTAGCGCAGCATCGCAAAACGCTCCACGCCCATGCCGAAGGCGAAGCCGGTGTAGCGTTCCGGATCGATGCCGACGTTGCGCAGCACGTTCGGGTGCACCATGCCGCAGCCGAGCACTTCCAGCCAGCGGGTGCTGCCATCGGGCTGCTGCCAGGCAATGTCCACTTCCGCGCCGGGTTCAACGAACGGGAAGTAGCTGGGGCGGAAGCGCATCTCGAAATCGCGCTCGAAGAACGCGCGCACGAACTCGGACAGCGTGCCCTTCAGGTCAGCGAAGGTCGAGTGCTCGTCGACCAGCAGGCCTTCGACCTGGTGGAACATCGGCGAGTGGGTCTGGTCGCTGTCGCTGCGGTAGACCTTGCCGGCGGCGATCATGCGCAGCGGCGGCTGGTGTTCGCCCATGTAGCGCACCTGCACACCGGAGGTATGCGTGCGCAGCAGCCGGCCGTCACCGAAGTAGAAGGTGTCATGCATGGCGCGCGCCGGATGGTGCGGCGGGAAATTCAGCGCTTCGAAGTTGTGCCAGTCGTCCTCGATCTCCGGCCCTTCGGACAACTCATAGCCCAGCCGGCCGAAGATGCCGGTAATGCGCTCGAGGGTACGGGTGATCGGATGCAGGCCGGCGCGTTCGCCGCTGCGGCCCGGCAAGGTGATGTCGATCGCCTCGGCTGCCAGCCGCGCATCGAGCGCAGCATCTTCCAGCACCGCCTTGCGCTCGCCCAGCGCGCTGCTCAGCGCGTCGCGGGCCTGGTTGATGGCCTCACCGGCCGCCTTGCGCTCGTCGGCCGGCAGCGCACCGAGCTGCTTGAGCTGCGAGGTGATGCTGCCGCTCTTGCCAAGCAGGGCCACGCGCAGCTGCTCCAGCGCGTCCGGGCTCTGCGCGGCGGCCACGTCAGCCAGCGCCTGGGAAGTGAGGGATTGGATGTCGCTCATGGGTAGCCGGAACTCCAGTCGGTCTGCCATCGCGATGCGCGAAGGGCCGCGCCGTCGCAACCGCTTGCCGGTCGCCCGCCATCTGCACGGCTGCGCCCGGCACAAAAAAGAATGGGGAAGGACTTGCGCCCTTCCCCATGCATTGCCTCTACCTGACACCGTTCTCCGTGAACGGCAACGGCATCGGGAAGGACTTATGCCGCCAGTGCGCCCTTGGCCTTTTCGGCCAGTGCAGCAAAGCCAGCTGCGTCGTGCACGGCAATGTCAGCCAGAACCTTGCGGTCCAGGGTGATGCCAGCCTTCAGCAGGCCGTTCATGAAACGGCTGTAGCTCAGGCCGTTGATGCGGGCAGCCGCGTTGATGCGGGTGATCCACAGCGAACGGAAGTTGCGCTTCTTCTGCTTACGGCCGATGTAGGCGTACTGCTGTGCCTTGATGACCGCCTGCTTGGCGACGCGGAAGACCTTGCGACGGGCATTGTAGTAGCCCTTCGCCAGATCCAGGATTTTCTTGTGGCGGCGACGCGCCTGTACGCCACGCTTTACTCGTGCCATGTATCAGTCCTCAGAGGTAGGGAAGCATGCGGTCCAGACGGCCTGCGTCTTCTGCGCGGACGTGATTCGTCTGACGCAGGTTACGCTTACGCTTGGTCGCTTTCTTCGTGAGGATGTGGCTACGGTTGGCGTGGCCGCACTTGTACTTGCCCGAGGCGGTCTTGCGGAAACGCTTGGCCGCTGCCCGGTTGGTCTTGATCTTGGGCATTGCAATGTCCTTGATGGGATATGACCCTGGTTTCTGACTGATCTGGCGGCGGCCTGGGCCGCTCTTTCCGTCCTGCCATGATCGGCGTACGACCCGTCCTGGGTGGGTCGAGCCGGGCATGATACAGGCAAATCCGCCCTGTAACCAGCCCCCACACCGTTTTCACACCGAGGCCGGCCCCGCCGCCCCGCAAAAAGCAAAAGGACGCCAGCGGCGTCCCTTCACCTTGATCCATTCAGCCGCCAGGCGCCCCGCGAGGCAGCCCGTCAGGCGTCAGGTCTTCTTCTTCGGCGCGATCATCATCACCATCTGACGCCCTTCCAGGCGCGGACGGGATTCGATGACGATGTCTTCGCCCAGATCGGCTTCGATCCGGCCAGCCATCTCGCGGCCCAGTTCCTGGTGGCTCATTTCACGGCCACGGAACCGGATGTTGACCTTGATCTTGTCGCCTTCTTCAAGGAAACCGCGCATCTTGCGCAGCTTGATCTGGTAGTCGCCTTCGTCCGTGACCGGACGGAACTTCACTTCCTTGATCTCGACCTGCTTGGTCTTCTTCTTGGCCTCGCTGGCCTTCTTCTGGGCTTCGAACTTGAACTTGCCGAAGTCCATGATCTTGCACACCGGCGGGTCGGCCTGCGGCTGGATCTCGACCAGGTCCAGGCCTTCATCTTCGGCCATGGACAACGCTTCGTCTCGCGTCAACACGCCGATCATTTCTCCGTCACTGCCGATCACGCGGACGCGCGGCACACGGATTTCCTGATTCTTGCGGTTCTGTTTGTTGTCAGGGGTACTGATATTGCGATCTCCCAAGGGTGTCGAACCCGGCCCGGGCGCCAATGCGCACGGGCCGGACCTTTGTTTACGCGCCCTCGGCCTGGAGCCGCTCGGTGAAAGCCTGGAGGCTCATGCTGCCGAGATCTTCGCCAGAACGCGTACGCACCGCCACAGCGCCGTTTTCCTTCTCGCGGTCACCAATGACCAGCAGGTACGGCACGCGCTGCAGCGTGTGCTCGCGAATCTTATAGCCGATCTTCTCGTTACGCAAATCGGCGCTGACGCGGAAGCCTTGATCCGCAAGGCTTTTGGTCACCGCAGAGACGTATTCAGCCTGCGCATCGGTGATATTGGCCACCACCACCTGGGTCGGTGCCAGCCAGACCGGGAACTGGCCGGCATGGTGCTCGATCAGGATGCCCAGGAAACGCTCCATCGAGCCGACGATGGCCCGGTGCAGCATCACCGGATGCTTCTTCTGGCTGTTCTCGTCCACGTATTCAGCGCCCAGACGGCCGGGCATCATGAAATCGACCTGCATGGTGCCCAGCTGCCAGGTGCGGCCGATGGCGTCCTTCAGGTGGTACTCGATCTTCGGGCCGTAGAAGGCGCCCTCGCCCGGCAGCTCCTGCCATTCCACGCCACAGGCGGTCAGCGCCGAACGCAGCGCGCCCTCGGCCTTGTCCCAGGTGGCATCGTCACCCAGGCGCGATTCCGGGCGCAGGGCGATCTTGATCTGGATCTCGTCGAAGCCGAAGTGCTGGTATACCGCCAGTGCCTGCTGGTGGAACGCGGTCACTTCCGATTCGATCTGCGCCTCGGTGCAGAACACGTGGCCGTCGTCCTGGGTGAAGCCACGCACGCGCAGGATGCCGTGCAGCGCGCCGGAAGGCTCGTTGCGGTGGCAGGAACCGAATTCACCGTAGCGGATCGGCAGGTCGCGATAGCTGTGCAGGCCCTGGTTGAACACCTGGATGTGGCCCGGGCAGTTCATCGGCTTGACCGCGTAGGTGCGCTTCTCCGATTCGGTGAAGAACATGTTGTCCTGGTAGTTGTCCCAGTGGCCGGACTGCTTCCACAGGCTCACGTCCAGGATCTGCGGGCAGCGCACTTCGCCATAGCCGCTGTTGCGGTAGACCTTGCGCATGTACTGCTCGACCACCTGCCACAGCGCCCAGCCCTTCGGGTGCCAGAACACCAGGCCCGGTGCTTCTTCCTGCAGGTGGAACAGGTCCTGCTGCTTGCCGATGCGACGGTGGTCGCGCATCTCGGCTTCCTCGATGCGCTTGATGTACGCCTCGAGCTGCTTCTTGTCGGCCCACGCAGTGCCATAGATGCGCTGCAGCTGTTCGTTCTTGGCATCGCCACGCCAGTAGGCGCCGGAAATGCGGGTCAGCTTGAAAGCCTTCAGGAAGCGGGTGTTCGGCACGTGCGGGCCGCGGCACATGTCCACGTATTCCTGGTGGTAGTACATGCCCATCGCCTGGATGTCGTCGGACATGTCTTCGATCAGGCGCAGCTTGTAGTCCTCGCCACGGGCCTTGAAGATCTCGATGACTTCCGCACGCGGCGTCATCTTCTTGATGACGTCGTAGTCCTGCGCGATCAGCTCGCCCATGCGCTTTTCGATCGCCGCCATGTCTTCGGGGGTGAACGGGCGCTCGGAGTAGATGTCGTAGTAGAAGCCCTCGGCGATCACCGGGCCGATCACCATCTTCACGTCCGGATAGAGCTGCTTGACCGCGTGGCCGACCAGGTGGGCACTGGAGTGGCGGATGATTTCCACGCCCTCCTCGTCCTTGGCGGTGATGATGCGCAGGGACGCATCGTGGTCGATGACGTCACTGGCATCGACCAGCACGCCATCCACCGAACCGGCGATGGTGGCCTTGGCCAGGCCGGCGCCGATCGACTGGGCGACGTCCATGACGCTGACGGGGTTTTCGAATTCGCGGCGGCTGCCGTCGGGAAGGGTAATCGTGATCATTGCAATGACTTCATGCGGGGCCCGCCGTGGCGGGCTGGAAAGCGCTCCCGGGCGGTCGTCCGGGCAATAAAAAAGCGCCGCGAGGGCGCCTGGAATGCAGGGCCTTCGGGGCAGGTCAACAGTGGGCGGTGGTAGTGCTCATGTCGCACGCTCGGCCGGCGCAGTGCGCGGGCCACCTTGGTTCCAGGATGTGGTTGCCCGTGATCTTAAACCAGCGGCGGACAAAGCCCAAGCGGTGCCTGAATGGCGATGGCTGGCGGCGTGAAAACGCAATGATTACCATGTCCGCGCAGCCCGCCCCGTGCCAGCCTGCCCGCTTCCCCCAGGACCCCCAGGACCCTGCAATGCGCCACCCGCCCCGACCGGCGCCTGCCGGTCCCGCCCGTGCCCCGCGTTCACCGGCCATATGCCGAGCCCGGAGCCCCCGATGATCACCGTTGGCCTGTCGACCCTGGGTTTCTGCAGTCTCGGCATGCTGTCGGCGATGTTCTCCGCGCTGGCCTTCTATGCCGCCTCCCCGCACTGCCGCTGGCCACGCCTGCGCCGTGCCGGGCGCCTGGGCCGGCAGATCGGTCTGGTCGCTGCCGTTGCTGCGCTGTGGCTGTGGATGGCCGAACTGGGCTTTGCCGCCGGCCTGGTGGCGATGCTGTGCACCTGGATGCTGGCCGCCATGCTGCTGCCGGCACTGGCCGCGTGGCACCGCCCCGATGTGGAGCCGCGCTGATGTGGTCGCGCGCACTGGCCGGCATCTTCGCCGGCTTCTTCCTTGCCGCTGCGGCGACCGGCCTGGTCGCATGGCTGCCGCCGGGCCCCTGGCAGAAGGCCTTGGTGCCGAGCCTGATCGCGTTCGTCCCGTTGTGGATGCTGGCTGCGCTGTGGGCGTTCAGTTTCCGCAGCGCGTTGCGCGCCTGGCTGACCCTGGCCGGCTGCGCGGCCCTTGGCTTCGCCGTACTCGGCCTGCTGCGCTTGGCCGGCGCAGTACAATGAGATCGACTGCATGAAGTTCAGTTCACAGACCCTGCGCACGTTCACCACCCTGCACACCTGGGTCGGCCTGGTCGCCGGCTTCGGGCTGTTCGTGGCGTTCTATGCCGGCGCACTGACCCTGTTCCACCACGATCTGCCGCTATGGCAGACGCCCGGCGCAGCAACCGCCTTGCCCGCCGGCCTGGATGACGCCCAGTACCTGCTCGACGATGTTCTGGCCACGCATGCGGAAGCGCGACGCCACGTCGGCATGACCTTCCCGGGCGCCGATCATCCGCAGCCGCTGGCCTACTGGCAGGCCGAAGACGGCAGCTGGCGCTATGCATGGCCGGGACAGACCGGCGGCAGCCCGACGCCACCGCAGACCGGGTTGGCCGAACTGGTCAACGAACTGCATTACAGCCTGGGCCTGCCGGTGGCCGGCGTCTACGTGATGGGCATCGTCAGCCTGCTGTACGGCATGGCTCTGCTCAGCGGCCTGGTGATCCACCTGCCCAAGCTGCTGGGCGATCTGTTCGCGCTGCGCCCGGGCCGCAATCTCAAGCAGCAGTGGCAGGACGCACACAACGTGATCGGCGTGCTCAGCCTGCCGTTCCATCTCATGT
This sequence comes from Stenotrophomonas sp. TEPEL, assembly GCF_004348785.1. NCBI lineage: Bacteria > Pseudomonadati > Pseudomonadota > Gammaproteobacteria > Lysobacterales > Lysobacteraceae > Stenotrophomonas > Stenotrophomonas sp. TEPEL. The sequence goes on along the minus strand of NZ_QQXJ01000001.1, from coordinate 1,317,164 downwards.
TCTCGGTGACCGGCACCCTGCTCTGCCTGGTGTTCATGCAGATGGCGGTACTCGATCCCCTGATCTACGACGGCAAGGCGCTGCAGGCGGTACCGACGGCGATGGATACGGCGCCGCTGCGCGAAGCCAGTGGCATCCCTGCCGCACCGGGCAGCCTGCGTGAACTGCATGCACGGGCATTGGAAGTGGCGCGCGCACAGGGCGTGGCCAACTTCGAACCGGTGTACCTGAAGCTGGCCAATGGCGGTGATGCCAACGCGACCATCGAGATCACCGGCGAGGCCAGCGGCACCCTCGGCCCGCTCGGCGCTGTTGCACTGGATGTCGAGAGCGGCCGCGTGCTGGCCAGCCAGCTGCCCGGCCAGCGCGATGCCAACCACGCCACGCTCAGTGCGGCCTACGCCCTGCATTTCGGCGAGTTCGGCAACGGCGTGGTGGTCTGGCTGTACTTCCTGCTCGGCCTCGGCGGCGCCTTCCTGTTCTATTCGGGCAACCTGCTGTGGATCGAATCGCGCCGCAAGCGCCGTCAGCCGCAGCAGTTGCGCGCGGCCGTCAACATGGCGCGGGCCACGGTGGGCGTCTGCATCGGCCTGTGCGTGGCGATCTCAGTGGCGTTCGTTGCCGCGCAGGTACTGGAGCTGGCCGCGCCGGCCATGGTCGACCACGGCATCCGCTGGGCCTGCTTCGTGACCTGGGCGGCGTGTGCGCTGTGGGCAGCCCTGCGCCGCCCGGCACAGGCCGCGCGCGAGCTGCTGTGGGCGGCGGCAATCAGTACCGCGCTGGTGCCGCTGGCACATGGCGCACTCAGCGGTGACTGGCTGTGGCTGGCCGCCGCACGCGGTCACTGGCCGCTGTTCTGGATCGATGCGATGGCACTGGCGATGGCGTTTGGCTTTGCGCGCCTGGCGTACGCGAGCCAGCGGCGGGCCCGCAACGGTGACCCCAACAGCGTGTGGGCGAACTGACCAGGCCAGCTCGCAGCACGCTGGGTTTACATGGCTTCCACGTAGCGGGCCACTTCGATCAGATTCCCATCCGGATCACGGAAGTACACCGACTCGATCGGCCCCAACGCTCCGGTACGCGGCACCGGTCCTTCTTCAATCGTTACCTGCTGGGTCTGCAGGTGGGCCAGCACCGCCTGTACGCCCAGCGGGGTGATCAGGCACAGATCGGCGCTGCCACGGGTCGGTCGCAGCGCGTGGGGCTGCAGCGGCGCGCTGGCCGGGTGCAGGTTGATCTTCTGCTGGCCGAACTGCAGGGCGACGCGGCCGGCGCCGAAGCGCACGACCTGCATGCCCAGCACGCGCTGGTAGAAGTCGCAGCTGCGCTCGATGTCGGCAACGGTAAGCACCAGATGGTCCAAGCGGTCGATGATGATCATGCGCGCAGCTTAGCGCTGCGTGCATGGCGCCGATGTGCGGTTTCGGGCCACAGCGTTTGCCCGTCACCGCCGGACCGGCCTCTGGCCGAAAATGTCGAACCGGTCAGTCGCCGACGCGGGCCTTCTGCCACGGAGCAAGCATGGCGTTGAGCAGGCTGGCCTGCTCGTCGTCACCGGTCAGCTCCCACATGAAGACACCGGCCAGGCCCTGCTCGCGCGCGAACTGCGCACGCAGGCCGATGGAGCGCGGATCCTCGTAGCTGATGAAGATCTTCTGCGCCGGGTTGTACAGCCACGGGCTCTGCGCCTGCGGTTGCCATTGCTTCGTCCAACCCGGCTGGTCGAGATAGCGCGCCTTGATCACCCGCCAGTCACCGGCATCGGCCGGCGCGCTGTAGGCCTGGTACAGGCCGTCCGCCGACTCGCCGGTGACCTTGAAGCCGCGCCCGTAGAACGGCACGCCCAGCACCAGCTTGGTCGCCGGCACGCCATGCTCGCGGTAGTACTGCACGGCACCGGCCACGTTGTTCCAGCGCCGCAGTTCCGGCGCCAGCGGGTCTGCAGGCACTTCATGCAGCGGTGCATTGAAAGTCGACACCGCCGAGAAGCCAGTGCCCATGTCGTAGCTCATCAGGTTGATGAAATCGAACACCTTGGCCAACGCCGGCAGATCGTAGCTGGCGGCGGGGTCATAGGGCCCATCGGTCTGCAGGCGGCCGGCGGCCAGCGCGGCGGTCAGCAGCATCGGCTGCCCCGCCATTCTGCCGCGGGCATCCAGCGCCAACCGGAAGGCCTGCGCAAGCCTGGTCAGGTTGGCACGGTCCTGCGGCCGGTGCGCCAGTTCCTTCGGGCCACCGCTGACGGGGAACTCCCAGTCGATGTCCACGCCATCGAAGCTGCCGGCATGGCGCTCGAAGAACAACGCCATGCACGAATCGACCAGGCGCCTGCGGCTGGTCTCGGTCAGCGCCGCATCGGAGAACCCGCCCGCGCCCCAGCCCCCGATCGAAATCAACGTGCGCAGATGCGGATGCCTGCGCTTGAGCTCGGCCAACGCGGCGAAGTTGGCTGGCGCCTCGGCACCGATCGCACAGCGTCCGTTCTCGATGGTGGAAAACGCATAGAACAGATGGGTGAGTCGTTCGGCCGGGATGCTCGATACCGGATAGCGCTCGGCGGAACCGCCGGGATAGTACGCACCGAAGATCGGCGGTTGCGCCGGTTGCGCCTGCGCGGCAATGGGCAGGGTGCCGGCGATCAGCACTGCAAGTACGGCCAAGGTCTGGCGGAACATGGAAACTCCCGGGTCGAAGGCGCCGCCACGTTAGCAAACAGATCGGCCCGTGGTGCAGATGTCCGTGCATGTCGTCCGACGGACAGGCGCAGATCGATGCAAGATGACATCGACGTGGCCGACGGGTTGCTGCGGCATTCCGCAGCAGGACAACGCGGGTCCCGGCTGGGCTAAGGTAGCGCTGGAATTTCACTGGCACACGGACATGACCACCGACCACGACGCAGACGACGCACTGCTCGACGACGAGACTCTGGAGAAACTGCAGGCGCTGGAGGCCCGTGCCTATGCGGCCTTCGATGCGGGCAACCTGGCTGATGCAGCAGTCCTGTTCGGCCAGCTCGTCGAATGGACGCCCGACATCCCCCACCTGCACTACATGCGCGGGCTGGCACACAAGTACCTGCGCGAGTGGTCGTTGTCGCTGCAGGACAACCTCCGCGCCGAGCAGCTGCGCGATGAAGTCGATGAGGCCACCACGTGGAATGCCGGAATTGCCGCCACCGGCGCCGGTGACTGGGCCGAGGCGCGTCGGCAATGGACCCGCTGCGGCATCACCCTCCCCGAGGGTGAAGGCCCGATCGACGGCAATTTCGGCGTTGCCTGTGTTCGCCTGAACCCGTGGTCCAGCGGCGAGACCGTGTACATGCGGCGGCTCGATCCGGTGCGCGCGCGGCTGGAGAACGTGCCGCTTCCAGAGAGCGGGTTCCGCTTCGGCGACATCGTGCTGCACGACGGTGCCTCCACAGGGCGCCGCCCCTACGGCGAGCGCGACGTACCGGTGTTCAATGCCATGCAGCGCCTGCAGCAGTCGGACATGGCGACCTACGCCGTGTTCGTGCAATGCGGTTCGCAGGACGACATCGCCGCGCTGCGCGCAATGACATTGCCCGGCATCGGCCTGGTCGAAGACTGGACCCATTCGGTACGTCACCTGTGCCTGCGTTGCAGCTATGGCGCACCTCACCAGCACGGTGACGACAGCCACGATGATGACGGGAGCTGGGCGCGCGAACGCAATCTCGGTATTGCCGCACAGGGCCGCGCTGCGGTCGAAAAACTGATGTCGGCCTGGGCCGCGGCAGGCACCGGGCGCGCGCTCGATGCGATCGAACACCGTGAGCACCCGCAGCAGGATCCGCAGCTGGGCCAGGTGTGGTGGCTGGGTCAGGAAGAAGCAGAGGAACAGTCGCCGTAGGCTGATGCGCGGCAGAGGTTACAGGCAAAGAAAAAGCGGGCCGAAGCCCGCTTTTTCATTCCAGCGATGTCAGCTGCGGCGTGTCAACCAAGGTTGACACCTACCGTAATCGACCTGCGGTCGATTACTCGGCGCTGGCGCCTTCGCCTTCCTCGACGGCCTTCATCGACAGGCGGATACGGCCCTGCTTGTCGACTTCCAGCACCTTGACCTTGACCACATCGCCTTCCTTCAGCACGTCGCCGACCTTCTCGACGCGGTCGCTGGAGATCTGCGACACGTGGACCAGGCCGTCCTTGCCCGGCAGGATGGTGACGAACGCACCGAAGTCCATGATCTTGGCGACCTTGCCTTCGTAGATGCGGCCCGGCTCGACGTCCGAGGTGATCTGCTCGATGCGGGCCTTGGCGGCCTGGGCAGCGATGGCATTGACCGAAGCGATGACGATGGTGCCGTCATCCTGGATGTCGATCTGGGTGCCGGTTTCCTTGGTGATGGCCTGGATGGTCGAACCACCCTTGCCGATCACTTCGCGGATCTTGTCCGGATGGATCTTGATGGTCAGCAGGCGCGGCGCGTAGTCCGACAGCTCCTCACGCGGGGCGGTCAGGCCGTGGGCCATTTCGCCCAGGATGTGCAGACGGCCAGCCTTGGCCTGCTGCAGAGCCTGCTTCATGATCTCTTCGGTGATGCCTTCAATCTTGATGTCCATCTGCAGAGCGGAGATGCCCTCAGCGGTACCGGCAACCTTGAAGTCCATGTCGCCCAGGTGATCTTCGTCACCCAGGATGTCGGACAGGACGACGAAGCGATCGCCTTCCTTGACCAGGCCCATGGCGATACCGGCCACCGGAGCCTTCACCGGCACGCCGGCGTCCATCAGGGCCAGCGACGAGCCGCAGACCGACGCCATCGACGAGGAACCGTTCGACTCGGTGATTTCCGAGACGACGCGGATGGTGTACGGGAAGGATTCCAGCGACGGCATCACTGCCAGCACGCCGCGCTTGGCCAGACGACCGTGGCCGATCTCGCGACGCTTCGGGCCCATCATGCGGCCGCACTCACCCACCGAGTAGGGGGGGAAGTTGTAATGGAACAGGAAGTTTTCCTTGTACTCACCGGAGACGGCGTCGATGACCTGGCCGTCACGGGCAGTGCCCAGGGTGATGGTCACGATGGCCTGGGTCTCACCACGGGTGAACAGCGAGGAACCGTGGGTACGCGGCAGCACGCTGGTCTTCACGGCGATCGGGCGGACAGTGTCCAGCGCACGGCCGTCGATGCGGACCTTGGTGTCCAGCACCGAGTTGCGCATGGTGCTGTATTCCAGCTCGCCGAATTCCTTCGACAGCTCGGCCGGGTTCCAGCCCTCGGCGGCGACGCGGCCAGCCAGGGTCTCCAGCACGTCCTTCTTGATCGCGGAGATGGCATCGCGACGCTGCAGCTTGTCGCGCACCTGGAAGGCTTCACCCAGACGCGGGCCGATGGCTTCCTTCAGGGCGCTGATCAGCGCTTCGTTCTTGGCCGGGGCTTCCCAGGTCGACGGCTTGGTGCCGGCTTCGACGGTCAGCTCGTTGATGGCGTTGATGACCTTCTGCATCTCGCGGTGACCGAAGGTCACAGCGCCCAGCATCACTTCTTCGGACAGCAGCGCGGCTTCCGATTCCACCATCAGCACGGCGTTGGAGGTACCGGCGACGACCAGCTCCAGCTGCGAATCCTTCAGCTCGGTCACGGTCGGGTTGAGGATGTACTGGCCATCCTTGTAGCCGACCTTGGCAGCGCCGATCGGGCCCATGAACGGGGTGCCGGCCAGCGACAGGGCGGCCGAAGCGCCGATCAGGGCCGGGATGTCACCGTCGATGTCCGGGTTCAGCGACATCACCGTGGCGATGATCTGGACTTCGTTCTTGTAGTCTTCCGGGAACAGCGGACGGATCGGACGGTCGATCAGACGCGAGATCAGGGTTTCCTTCTCGGTCGCGCGGCCTTCGCGCTTGAAGAAGCCACCCGGGATACGGCCACCGGCGTAGAACTTCTCCTGATAATCGACGGTCAGCGGGAAGAAGTCCTGGCCCTCACGCGCGCTCTTGGCGGCAACGGCGGAGACCAGCAGCACGGTGTCGTCGAACTTGACGATGACGGCGCCACCGGCCTGACGGGCGATTTCGCCAGTCTCAAGCGTGACGGTGTGCTTGCCGTACTGGAAGGTTTTGGTGATTTTTGCCACGGATGGTGTCCTTGGGATGCTGTCTGCGAATGGACCGTGGGCGACCCTTGCCGCCAACGGATGACCGGTCGTTCCGGTCTGAAAATGGTATTGCGGTGCTACAAAACAAAACCGCGGCGCATCGCTGCGCCGCGGGGTATTCGTTGCTTAGCGACGCAGGCCAAGCTTCTCGATCAGGGCCTTGTAACGCTCGACGTCCTTCTTCTTCAGGTAGTCGAGCAGGCTGCGGCGGCGGTTGACCATCTGCAGCAGGCCGCGGCGGCTGTGGTGATCCTTCTTGTGGGTCTTGAAGTGGCCGGTCAGCAGTTCGATGCGGGCGGTCAGCAGTGCAACCTGGACTTCCGGGGAGCCGGTGTCAGCCGAGCTGCGCTTGTTGTCTTCAATGACCTTCTGGGTGTCGATCGACATGTCTTTTTTTCTCTGTGATGCGTGGCCGGCAGGAACGCGCTTTCGCGCACCGCCTGGCTCGCCGTGAACCAACAAATGGATGAAACCCGCCTGCGGCAGGCTGCCGTAAAACGGCCGCGGAATTGTAACGGCCAGGGGCTTCTGGAACAAGGTCCGGGGCTGAACCGGGCCTCCCCGTTCAGAGGTTGAAGCGGCGCTGCGGGGCCAGCAGACCGCTGTCGTCGACCTGGCCCAGGCCCTGCACCACCGATCCAGGACCAAACACCGCCACCAGGCCGCGCGGCCAGGAGAGGTCGCGCTGGCGCTGGCCCACGCAGAAGCGCTGGGTCTGCCCGGCATCCAGGTCGACCCGTGGGTACTCGGACAGGCCCGCCGCCAGCGGCAGCAGCAGCGCGTCCATGGCGGCTTCGTCCTGCGCGTCCACCAGGGCCCTCAGCTGCTCCAGGGTGACCATCGCCGGTTCGCGGAACGGCTCCACCCACAGGCGCCGCAGGGCGCTGATGTGCGCGCCACAGCCCAGCGTTTCACCCAGGTCACGGGCCAGACTGCGGATATAGGTGCCCGAGCCGCAGGTGACCCGCAGCCGCAGCCGCTCGGGCTGCTGCTCCACAATCTCGATGGCGTGAACCATCACCTGGCGCTCGGGCGCCTCGATGGCGTCGCCGCGGCGGGCCTTCACATACAGCGGCTCCCCGCCCTGCTTGAGCGCGGAATAGATCGGCGCACGCTGCAGGATCTCGCCAAGCAGCGGCGCGATCGCCGCCTGCAGGGCCTCGGGGCTGATCACGGGCACCGGCCGCTCGAGCAGCACCTGGCCCTCGGCGTCATCGGTATCGGTGGTCTGGCCCAGCACGATCTCGGCGTCGTAGGCCTTGGCCGAGCCCAGCAGCAGGCCGGCGATCTTGGTCGCCTCGCCGAAGCACAGCGGCAACAGGCCGGTGGCCAACGGGTCGAGGCTGCCGGTGTGGCCGCCCTTCTCCGCACGGAACAGGCGACGGGCGACCTGCAGCGCGGCGTTGGAGCTCATGCCAGTCGGCTTGTCGAGCAGCAGGATGCCATCCAGGCGGCGGAACTGAATTCGGGTCATGACAGGTACGGATAGCGCCGGGCCATGCCCGGCGAGCGCGCAGCGCGATCTGCATCAGACATCGCGCAGCCGGAATGCAACAACGCCGGGCATGCCCGGCGTCGCGCGGTTATTCTTCGTCGCCTTCGCGACGCTTTTCGGCGGCGACGGTATCTGGCAGGTCGCGCAGCAGGTTGTCGATGCGCTCGCCACGATCGACCGAGTCGTCGTAGTGGAAATGCAGCTCCGGCACATGCCGCAGCTTCATCGCGCGGGCCAGCTCCATGCGCAGGCCCCAGGCCAGTTCCTTCAGGCCCTTCACGGCTTCAACCGAACGTTCCGGCATCAGCGCGGTGACGAACACCTTCGCATGAGCCATGTCGCGGGTGATTTCCACGTCGGACACGCTCACCGAGGGCAACCCGTGTTCGCGCACGGCGTTGTGCACCAGGGTGCCGAGTTCACGGCGCAGCTGGGCGGAGACACGGTCGGTTCGATGGAAAGTCTTGGGCACGAGGGACTCTTGATTCAGTTGTCGCCCCCCC
>NZ_QQXJ01000001.1:1286665-1308936 GCF_004348785.1 Stenotrophomonas sp. TEPEL | reverse complement strand
GACCAACGGTCGGGCGCTACCTTTGATTCGATTGTCGCCCGACCAACGGTCGGGCGCTACAGGTACATGGTGGGGCCCGACCGTTGGTCGGGCCACCGCACAGCATTACAGGGTGCGCGGCACTTCGATACGCTCGAAGCACTCGATCTGGTCACCCGGCTTGACGTCGTTGTAGGCCTTCACCGCGATACCGCATTCGGTACCGTTGCGGACTTCCTCGACGTTTTCCTTGAAGCGGCGCAGCGATTCCAGCTCGCCTTCGAAGATCACCACGCTGTCGCGCAGGACGCGGATCGGCTTGTTGCGCTTGACCACACCCTCGATGACCATGCTGCCGGCGACGGCACCCAGCTTGGAGCTGCGGAAGACGTCGCGGACCTCGGCGATACCGATGATCTCTTCGCGGATCTCCACGCCGAGCAGACCGGAGGCCACCTGCTTCACCTGGTCGATCACGTCATAGATGATCGAGAAGTAACGCAGGTCCACACCGTTGGATTCGATGATGCGACGGGCCGAAGCATCCGCACGCACGTTGAAGCCGATGACGGTGGCCTTCGAAGCGGCGGCCGAATTGGCGTCCGACTCGGTGATGCCGCCCACGCCGGAGTGGATCACGTTGATGCGGATGTCGTCGTTGGACAGCGCCACCAGGGCCTGGCTCAACGCCTGCACCGAACCCTGCACGTCGGCCTTGATGACCAGGTTGAGGACCTGCTGGCCCTCGCCCTTGCCCAAGGTCGCCATGATGTCTTCCATGCGGCTGCCCGCGGTGGCGACCAGGCGCGATTCGCGGCGCTTGGTCTCACGCTGCTGGGCAACGTCCTTGGCCAGACGCTCGTCGTCGACGACGACGAAGTCGTCACCGGCTTCCGGCACACCGGACAGGCCCAGGACCTGCACCGGGATGGATGGGCCAGCGAACTCCGGCTGCTTGCCGGTTTCGTCGAACAGCGCACGCACGCGGCCGTACTGGATGCCGCACACCAGGTAATCGCCCTTCTTCAGGCGGCCCTGCTGCACCAGCACCGTCGCGATCGGGCCACGGCCCTTGTCCAGCGACGATTCGATGACCACGCCGTTGGCACGGCCGTCGTCAACCGCCTTCAGTTCCAGCAGTTCAGCCTGGACCGAAACAGCTTCCAGCAGATCGTCGATGCCCAGGCCGGTCTTGGCCGAGATCTCCACCATCTGGGTGTCGCCACCGAAGTCTTCGGCCACGACCTGCTCGGAGAGCAGCTCGTTCTTGACCCGCATCGGGTCGGCGCCGGACTTGTCGATCTTGTTGATCGCCACGATCAGCGGCACACCCGCCGAACGGGCGTGCTGGATCGCTTCCTTGGTCTGCGGCATGACGCCGTCATCGGCAGCCACGACCAGCACCACGATATCGGTCAGCTTGGCACCGCGGGCACGCATCGAGGTGAACGCGGCGTGGCCCGGGGTATCCAGGAAGCTGATGACGCCCTTCGGCGTTTCAACGTGGTACGCACCGATGTGCTGGGTGATGCCGCCGGCTTCGCCGGTGGCGACCTTGGTGCGACGGATGTAATCCAGCAGCGAGGTCTTGCCGTGATCGACGTGACCCATGATGGTGACCACCGGCGGACGCTGCACGGCCTCGCCCTGGTTCTCACCGGCCGATGCCAACAGCGCGTCTTCGGCGTCGTTGTCGCTGGCGCGGATCGCCTTGTGACCCAGTTCTTCGGTGACCAGGGCCGCGGTGTCGTGGTCGATGGACTGGGTGATGGTGGCCATCACGCCCATCTTGAACAGCGCCTTCACCACCTCGCCGCCCTTCAGCGCGAGCTTCTGCGCCAGGTCGGCCACGGTGATGGTGTCGCCGATCGCCACTTCACGCACCACCGGTGCGGTCGGCCGCTCGAAGGCATGCGGGCCGGCGTTGCCACCGCCGCGCGACATGTCGCGACGGCCGGACGTCGGGCGGCTGCCCGGGCGACCACGGTTGTTGCTGTTGTTGCTGTTGCCACGGCGTGCCCGATCGGCGGCCGACAGATGCATCTGGCCGGCGAAGCGATCACCCGGGCCACGCTCGTTGCGCGGCGCGCTGCGGTTGTTGCGGTCGTCGCTGCGCGGCGGTGCACTGCGCGGAGCAGCCGGGGCTGCAGCCGGAGTGCGCGGCGGGCGCGGCGCGGTTTCGTCGATCGGTGCGCGCACCTTGGGCTGGCTGGCAGCCAGCGCCTCGGCAGCCTTGGCGGCAACCGCAGCTTCCTCGGCCGCCTTCTTCTCGGCCTCAGCACGCTCCTTGGCGGCGACTTCTTCCTCGCGTGCACGGACGATCGCCTCGTCACGCAGGCGATCCTTCTCGGCCAGTGCCTGCTGCTCGGCGAGGTTGCGTGCGCGCGACTCTTCCAGCTTGCGCAGGATGTCGGCACGCTCTTCGTCCGGGGTCATCGCACGACCACCATCGGCCTTGACGTAGGTACGCTTCTGGCGCACTTCCACGTTCACGGTTGTCTTGCTGCGACCGGAATTGACCGTCACTTCCTGTTGCTTGCGACGGTTGAGGGTGATCTTCTTGGCAGACTGATCAGTCTCTTCCGGGGCCTGCTCGGGCTTGCCGTGCGAGCGACGAAGGAAGCCCAGGAGCTTCACTTTCTCGGAGCTGGTCACGACCTGGTCGGGACCGCTGAACTTCATGCCGGCACCAGCCAGCTGTTCCAGCAGTTTTTCGACCGGTGTATTGACCAGTTCAGCAAGCTTGCGGATGGTGGTTTGCTGCGACATTCGGATCCTATGATCTTGTGGGCGCCCCCCCGCATCTGGAGGTGGCGCGGATTCTACGCCCTGATCGGCTCAGGGCCCTGTTCATTGCCGGCTCATTCGCCGCGTTCCAGTCGGGCGATTTCCTCGGCACGCGCGGCCAGGATCAGCGCCGCGGCGCGCTCCTGGTCCAGCCCTTCGATGCCGAAGTCCATGACCTCGTCGGCGGCCAGGTCGGACAAGTCCTCGCTGGTACGCACGCCGTGGCCGGCCAACGCATATGCGGTGGCTTCGTCCATGCCCTTCAGGGACAGCAGGTCCTGTGCCGGCTGGCCGTCCTCCAGGCCTTCCTCGACTGCCAGGGCCTCATTGAGCAGCGCATCGCGGGCACGTGCGCGCAGCTCTTCGACGATGTCTTCGTCGAAACCTTCCACGGCCAGCAGTTCGCCGACCGGTACGTATGCGATTTCCTCGACCGTGCCGAAGCCTTCGCTGACCAGGATGCCAGCGATTTCCTCGTCCACTTCCAGCTTGTCCATGAACAGCTGGCGGGCCGCCGCCTGTTCGGCTTCGGACTTGGCGGTCACCTGGTCCTGGGTCATCACGTTGAGCTGCCAACCGGTCAGGCGGCTGGCCAGGCGCACGTTCTGGCCACCCTTGCCGATCGCCTGCGCCAGGCGGTCTTCGGCAACGGCCAGGTCCATCGAATGCTTGTCTTCATCGACGATGATCGACTGCACTTCGGCCGGCGCCATCGCATTGATGACGAAGTTGGCCGGGTTCTCGTTCCACAGGACGATATCCACGCGCTCGCCATTGAGCTCGTTGGACACGGCCTGCACGCGCGAACCACGCATGCCGATGCAGGCGCCGATCGGATCGGTGCGCTGGTCGTGGGCGAGCACGGCGATCTTGGCGCGGTCGCCCGGATCGCGGGCACAGGCCTTGATTTCCACCAGGCCCTGGCCGACTTCCGGCACTTCCAGCTTGAACAGCTCGATCATGAATTCAGGTGCGGCGCGGCTGATGAACAGCTGCGGGCCACGCGGCTCCGAACGCACTTCGGCCAGGTAGCCGCGGACGCGGTCGCCGGCACGCAGGACGTCACGCGGAATGCCCTTGTCCTTCGGAATGAAGCCTTCGGCGTTGCCGCCCAGATCGACATAGATGTTGCCGCGCTCGGCGCGCTTGACCACACCGGTGATCAGCTCACCGACGCGATCGGCCCAGGCATCGACCACCTGCTGGCGCTCGGCTTCGCGCACACGCTGCACGATCACCTGCTTGGCGGCCTGGGCGGCGATGCGACCGAAGTCGGGGTTCTCGATCTGCTCTTCGATGTAATCGCCGACGTCCACGCCTTCGGCTTCTTCGATGGCGTCCATCAGGCGGATCTGGCGATCCGGCGATTCCATCACTACGTCGTCGGCCACCACTTCCCAGCGGCGGAAGGTTTCGTAGTTGCCATCCTTGTGGTCGATGACCACGCGGGTCAGCACTTCCTCGTCGGGATAGCGCTTCTTCGCTGCCGAGGCCAGGGCGGCCTCGATGGCATCGAAGATCACTTCACGCGGCACGCCCTTCTCGTTGGCGACCGCGTCCACTACCAGCAACAGTTCCTTGCTCATTGGCTCACTCCGCGCGCGGCTTCTTTGCCGCCGGCTCGTTGGAAGAAGAATTCTTGTTCGGCTTCGGACGCTTCGGTGCCGGACCGGTCGGCTTGCTCGGGGCCAGCCCCAGCGCCACCCAGTCAGGCATGATCCGCGCCTTGTCGATGTTGTCGGCCGACACCACCAGTGCGGCGTTGTCGACGATGAAGGTGATGCTGCCCTGCGCCTCGTCGATCGCTTCGATGCGACCCTGCAGGCGACGACGGTTTTCCTGCGGCAGCTTCAGGGTGACCTTGGCCGATTCGCCGAGGTGACGACCGAACTGCTCCAGGTTGAACAGCGGGCGATCCACGCCCGGCGAAGACACTTCCAGCGTGTAATTGCCGCTGATCGGGTCTTCGACGTCCATCTGTGCGGACACTTCGCGGCTCACCCGCTCACAGTCGTCCACATTGATGATGCGCTCCGGCTGTTCCGCCAGCGGCACGTCGATGTAAAGGCGAAGGGTCGCACCGCCGGGGGCCGGCAGATACTCAACGCCCAGCAGCTCCAGGCCCAGCGACACAACGGTCGGGGCGAGCAGATTCGCGATGTCGGTTGCCTTGTCGCTCACAGCCTGCCTTGATCTCTTGGTTGGGTGCCGGCCTTGGCCAGCATGGAAACATGACGCCCCGAAAACGACGAAGGGCCCGCTGGGCCCCTTTTCCGGAAAGACTCCGGTGACTGGATTCCGGTTGCAACGCGCTGAACAAGCGTGCTGCGGCCCTCCTTCCGGGTGGATCTCCGATGGGAGTGCCGCCGTCAGGGGTACTTCTAGGCCGCTGATGATAGCCCCTGCACCGCTCTGGTGCAAGGCTGCGGCCATCCCGGAACCCTTCGCCGTGCTCGCCGGGCATGGCCCGGCGGATCGGCGGAAGCCGCAAAGAAAAACGCCCTCGAAGCAGAGCTTCGAAGGCGCATTCTTTACTTGGTAGCGGGGGCAGGATTTGAACCTGCGACCTTCGGGTTATGAGCCCGACGAGCTGCCAGACTGCTCCACCCCGCATCAGAAGCGGAATTATGAGGGATAACTTCAAAACCTGCAAGCTTTTCCTCATTCATCGAACTGGTTGGCGCCGATTCGATGTGTTGGTAGCGGGGGCAGGATTTGAACCTGCGACCTTCGGGTTATGAGCCCGACGAGCTGCCAGACTGCTCCACCCCGCACCGGAAGTGTTTAAACCGCTGCCCCACTCCGACGAGGGAGGCGCTCCGCAACGATGTTCTGGCCGAACCGCTGCAGTGACAACTCAAGCTGCGTATATTACACGAATCACGCAGCTTTGTGTCAACTTTTATGCAAGATGCGCAAATGCCTGCTGGCACCAGACCATGATCGGGTTCCAGGCCAGGCCGAGCGCCAGCAATGCCAGTGCGTTCACGCCCAGCACGACACCCAGCACGCGATCCTTGCTGCGCGGCATGGCCTCGCCCACCGGTTCATCGAAGTACATGACCTTGATGACACGCAGGTAGTAGAAGCAGCCGACCACGGCACACAGCACGCCCAGGATCGCCAGCCACAGCAGGCCGCCATTGATGGCAGCGCCGAGCACGGCCAGCTTGGTCCAGAAACCGAGGAACGGCGGAATGCCTGCCAGCGACGCCATGATGCACAGCACCAGGCCGGCCATCCACGGATTGCGGGCGTTCAGGCCCTTGAAGTCCTCGATGTTCTCGGCCTCGAAGCCGGCGCGCGACAGCGCGATGATCGCGCCGAAAGCAGCAGTCGACATGATCGCGTAGGCCAGGGCGTAGAACAGCGCGGCCGCATAGCCCTGCGAACCGCCGCCGGCGATGCCCATCAGCAGGAAGCCGATATGCGAGACCGTGGAGAACGCCAGCATGCGCTTGAGGTTGCTCTGCGCGATGGCCATCAGGTTGCCGATCACCAGCGAGACCGCGGCCAGGCCAGCGATCAGCAGCTGCAGTTCGGTGGACAGCGGGCCCACGCCCATTTCCAGCAGGCGGTAGGCCATGCCGAAAGCGGCCAGCTTCGGCGCCGAGCTGATGAACAACGCGACCGGCGCCGGGGCACCCTGGTACACGTCGGGCAGCCACATGTGGAACGGTGCGGCACCCAGCTTGAAGGCAACGCCGGCAATCATGAACACCGCGCCGGTGACCAGCAGCACGCGCTCTTCCGAGTGCGGGATGGCGGCCTGGATGGCGTCCAGGTGCAGGCTGCCGGTGGCGCCGTAGATCAGCGACATGCCGTACAGCAGCAGGCCCGAGGCCAGCGAACCGAGCACGATGTACTTCATCGCCGCTTCCGAGGCCAGGCCGCTTTCGCGGTTGCTGGCGACCAGCGCGTAGGAGCACAGGGCCAGCAGTTCCAGGCCCAGGTACACCATCAGCAGGCTGCCGGCGGACACCAGGATCATCATGCCGGCGGTGCCGAACAGGATCAGCACCGGAATCTCGCCCTGGAACAGCTTGCGCTCGCGCAGGTAGCCCCAGCCGTAGATCAGGGTCAGGCCGCTGAGCAGCACGATCCCGGTCTTCATCACGTCCGCGGCGGTATCGCGCACGAACATGCCATGGAAGACCTCCCCCTGCCCGCCCACGCCGGTGGCCAGCATGAACAGCACCACGGCCAGTGCGGCGACCGAGAACAGGTGGGTGACGATCTTGTTCCGTTCGCTGACGAACAGGTCGAGGATCATCAGGGCGAAGGCACTGCCGATCAGCACCAGCTCGGGAGCGAGCGGTGGCAGGTCAGCAGCGGTCAATGGCAGCAGCGGCGAGGTGGTCATCATCAAATCCTGGAATTACAGCAACTTGCTGGATGCGATCTGCATCGCCAGCTTTGCGATCGAGGGCTCCATCAGGTCGGTCAGCGGCTTGGGGTAGATGCCCAGGGCCAGTACGCCAATGGCGAACACGCCCAGCACCAGCCATTCGCGGCCGTTGATGTCCTTCAGCTCGGCGACATGGCTGTTGGCCACCTCACCGAAGAAGATGCGCTTGTACAGCCACAGGGTGTAGGCCGCACCGATGATCAGGGTGGTGGCTGCGCCCAGGGCGATCCACGGGTTCCGCTGGAACGCCGACAGGATGACCATGAATTCACCGACGAAACCGCTGGTGCCCGGCAGGCCGGCGTTGGCCATGAAGAACAGCATGGCGAACGTGGCGAACCACGGCATCACGTTGACCACGCCGCCGTAATCGGCGATGCGGCGGCTGTGCATGCGGTCGTACAGCACGCCGACGCAGGAGAACATCGCGCCGGACACGAAGCCATGCGAGATCATCTGCACCATGGCGCCCTGCAGGCCCAGGCGGGCCGCATCGACGTTACCGGCTTCACGCACCAGCCACAGGGCGATGAAGGTACCCAGGGTGACAAAGCCCATGTGCGCGATCGACGAATAAGCGATCAGCTTCTTCATGTCGTCCTGCACCAGGGCGACCAGGCCGACGTAGATCACTGCGATCAGCGACAGCGCGATGACCAGCCATGCCCATTCCTGCGAAGCATCGGGAACGATCGGCAGGTTGAAGCGCAGGAAGCCGTAGCCGCCGATCTTCAGTGCGATGGCGGCCAGGATCACCGAACCGGCGGTCGGCGCTTCCACGTGCGCGTCCGGCAGCCAGGTGTGCACCGGGAACATCGGCACCTTGACCGCGAACGCGATCAGGAAGGCGAAGAAGATCCAGGTCTGTTCCTTGCCCGACAGCTGCAGTGCGTAGAGGTCGGCCAGCTGGAAGCTGCCGCCCTTCATGTACAGGTAGATCAGCGCCACCAGCATCAGCACCGAGCCGAGGAAGGTGTACAGGAAGAACTTCAGTGCGGCGTAGATGCGACGCGGGCCACCCCAGACACCGATGATCAGGAACATCGGGATCAGCATCGCCTCGAAGAACACGTAGAACAGCATCGCGTCCGTGGCGGCGAAGATGCCGACGGTGACACCTTCCAGGATCAGGAAGGCGGCCACGTACTGGTTCACGCGCTTGTCGATCGCGCTCCAGGCGCCGATCAGGGCGAGCACGCTGACCAGCGTGGTGAGCAGGATCAGCGCTACGGCGATGCCGTCCACGCCCAGGTTGTAGCCGATGTTGTAGGTCGGGATCCAGGCGTGGGTCTCGACGAACTGCAGCGCGTCGATGCCCGGGTTGTAGCCGCCCAGCAGCGACAGACTCGCCACGAAGGTCAGCACCGCCACGCCCAGCGACGCCCAGCGGGCGGTCTGCGCATCACGGATCGCAAGGATCAGGGCACCGCCGAGGATCGGCAGCCAGATGAGGACACTGAGTAGAGGCCAGTTCGACACGTCTTCTTATTCCGTACAGGTCATCAACGCAGGTAATGCATCAGCACGCCCAGGAGGGCAATCAGGCCGATGATCATCGCGAAGGCGTAGTGATAGAGGAAACCGGATTGGGTACGGCGCAGCACGCTGGCTGCGACGTCCACAACACGTGCCGAGAGATTGACCACGCCGTCGACGATGTTGCTGTCGATCCAGCGCGAGACCTTGCCCAGCTTGACGCTGCCACCGGCAAAGCCGTCGATCCACAGCTTGTCGAAGCCGTACTTGTTTTCCAGCACGGACACCACCGGGGCGAAGGTCTTGCGTGCCTTGCCCGACAGGTCCGGCTTCCACAGGTAGAACAACGCAGCCAGCAGGAAGCCTGCCAGGGTCAGCCAGAACGGCGGCAGCATCATGCCGTGCAGCGCGAACGCCACCGGACCATGGAACTCCTCGCCCAGGAAGGCCACGGTGTTCTTGGCCGGATCGTAGAAATCGACGATGCCGGTGAAGAACGTGTTGACCTGGCCCTTGATCGCCGCATGGGCGTGGTGACCGGCCCAGTCGGTGCCATGCAGCATCGGACCGATGCTGAAGAAACCGATGGCGATCGACGGGATGGCCAGCAGGATCAGCGGCAACGTCACCACCCACGGCGTTTCATGCGGCGCATGCGGACCGTGGCCATGGCCGTGGTCGTCATGCGCATCTGCGTGGTGGGCGTCGGCAGCATGGTGATCGTCATGGCCATGACCATGGTCATCATGCGCGTCGCGGAAGCGTTCCTTGCCGTGGAAGGTCAGGAACAGCAGGCGGAAGCTGTAGAAGCTGGTCACCAGCACGCCGCCCAGCACCGCCCAGTAGCCATAGGTGGCCACCCAGCTGTCCTGCATGTGGGCGTGGATCTCGGCGGCCTCGATGATCGTGTCCTTCGAGTAGAAGCCGGAGAAGAACGGCGTACCGACCAGGGCCAGGGTGCCGATCCACATGGTGATGAAGGTGATCGGCATGTACTTGCGCAGGCCGCCCATCTTGCGCATGTCCTGCTCGTGGTGCATCGCGATGATGACCGAGCCGGCACCCAGGAACAGCAGCGCCTTGAAGAAGGCGTGGGTCATCAGGTGGAACACCGCAGCGGAGTACGCCGACACGCCCAGCGCCACGGTCATGTAACCCAGCTGGGACAGCGTGGAGTACGCGACGACGCGCTTGATGTCGTTCTGCACGATGCCGATCAGGCCGGTAAAGAACGCGGTAGTGGCACCGATGAACAGGATGAAGTTCAACGCGGTCTGCGACAGCTCGAACAACGGCGACATGCGGGTGACCATGAAGATACCGGCGGTCACCATCGTGGCGGCGTGGATCAGTGCCGAGATCGGGGTCGGGCCTTCCATCGAATCCGGCAGCCAGACGTGCAGCGGAACCTGGGCCGACTTGCCCATGGCACCGATGAACAGGCCGATGCAGATGACGGTGGCGATCGACCAGATCACCGGCTCGTTCAGCAGCTGCATGCCGAACATGGTGCCGTCCCAGACCTGCAGCTGTGCGCGCGGATCGGCGAGCATGCCGGCCTGCGAGAACACCTGCGAGTAGTCCAGGGTGCCGAACACCCACAGCACGCCGGCGATGCCCAGCAGGAAGCCGAAGTCACCGACGCGGTTGACCAGGAACGCCTTCATGTTGGCGAAGATCGCGGTCGGGCGCTTGAACCAGAAACCGATCAGCAGGTACGACACCAGGCCCACCGCTTCCCAGCCGAAGAACAGCTGCAGGAAGTTGTTGCTCATCACCAGGGTGAGCATCGAGAAGGTGAACAGCGAGATGTAGCTGAAGAACCGCTGGTAGCCCGGATCGTCCTGCATGTAGCCGATCGTGTAGATGTGGACCAGCAGCGACACGAAGGTCACCACCACCATCATCATCGCGGTCAGCTTGTCGACCATGAAGCCGACGTGGGCCGAGTACTGGCCGACTTCGAAGAACGTGTACAGGTTCTCGTTGAACGGCTGCGCACCGCCCCACAGCAGTTGATAGAGCGTGTGCATCGACAGGCCGCAGGCAACGGCGACACCGAGGATGGTGATGGTCTGGGCGCCGAAGCGCTTGACCTGGCGACCGAACAGGCCGGCGATGATGCTGCCGAACAGCGGTGCAAGCACCACTGCGATCAACAGACTCTTGGAGAGAGTGATTTCCATCTGTGGATCAGCCCTTCAACGAATCGACTTCGCCGACATTGATCGTGCGGCGTGTACGGAACAGGGTCACCAGGATCGCCAGGCCGATGGCGGCCTCGGCAGCAGCCACGGTCAGGATGAAGAACACGAACAGCTGGCCGGCCGTGTCCCCCAGTTCCCGCGAGAACCCGACGAAATTGATGTTGACCGACAGCAGCATCAACTCGATGGACATCAGCAGGACGATGATGTTCTTTCGGTTGAGGAAGATGCCGGCGAGGCTGATGCAGAACAGCACCGCGCCCAGCGCCAGGATGTGGCCCAGAGTGATCGAGATCATGCCTTGGTCTCCTCGTCGCCTGCGGCCGGCGTGGTGTTGCTGTGGATCTGCGGCTGTTCGGCGTCCATCTTGACCATGCGCAGGCGGTCGTGTGCCTTGACCATGGTCTGCTGCGACGGGTTCTGCGTCTTCAGGCCTTCACGACGGCGCAGGGTCAGCATCACCGCGGCGACCACGGCCACGGTCAGGATGACGGCGGCGAACTCGAACGGCAGCAGGTACTCGGTGAACAGGCTGCGGGCCAGCCAGGTGACGTTGGAACTGTCGGCGGCGAGCGCGGCGGCGTTGTCGGCCGGGAACGGGTTGACCGATCTGCCCTTCACGCCGATCAGGATCAGCATCTGCACCAGCATCGCCACGGCCACGATCAGGCCGACCGGCAGGTAGCGCACCCAGCCTTCACGCAGCTTGTCCGGATCGATGTCGAGCATCATCACCACGAACAGGAACAACACCATCACCGCACCCACGTAGACAAGCACCAGTGCCACGCCGAGGAACTCGGCGCCGACCAGCAGCCACACGCAGGCGATGGAGAAGAAGGTCAGCACCAGGCACAGGACAGCGTGCACGGGGTTGCGCACGCTGATCACCGCACCGGCCGAAACCGTTGCCGCGATGGCGAAGACCCAGAAAGCGATATTTACCCAATCCATCTCTCGACCTCAGCGGTAAGCGGCATCGGCGGCACGACGCTCGGCGATCTCGGATTCGAGACGGTCGCCCAGGGCCAGCAGCTGCGGCTTGGTAACGATGTTTTCGCCACGATTCTCGAAGTGGTACTCGAGGATGTGGGTCTCGACGATCGAGTCCACCGGGCAGCTTTCCTCACAGAAGCCGCAGAAGATGCACTTGAACAGATCGATGTCGTAGCGCGTGGTACGGCGGGTGCCGTCCTCGCGCTTGGCCGAATCGATGGTGATGGCCAATGCCGGGCACACCGCTTCGCACAGCTTGCAGGCGATGCAGCGCTCTTCACCGTTGGGATAACGGCGCAGGGCGTGCAGGCCACGGAAGCGCGGCGACTGCGGGAACTTTTCCATCGGGTACATCATCGTGTACTTCGGCTTGAAGCTGTACTTCAGCGTCAGCCAGAGACCGGCCAGCAGTTCGAGCAGCAGCAGGCTCTTGAAGTAATGGGTAATCCTGTTCATCACTTAGACGCCCTTTTGAATCACGCCGAAGAACACCATGACGGCGGTAACCGCGATCCAGAAAATGGTCAGCGGGATGAAGACCTTCCAGCCCAGGCGCATGATCTGGTCATAGCGGAAGCGCGGGAAGCTTGCACGGAACCAGATGTAGGCACTGGCGAAGAAGAAGACCTTGACGAACAGCCACGGCCAGCCGCCCTTCCAGATCCAGTCGATGAACGGCGAGATCTCGCCCGGGTTGACCCAGCCCTGGATCGGGCTCAGCCAGCCGCCGAGGAAGAAGATCGAGATCAGGAAGCTGATCAGGATCATGTTGGCGTATTCAGCCAGGAAGAACAGCGCGAACGCACCACCGGAGTACTCGACCATGTGGCCGGCGACGATTTCCGACTCGCCTTCCACCACGTCGAACGGGGCGCGGTTGGTTTCGGCAACGCCGGACACCCAGTACACGATGAACAGCGGGAACAGCGGCAGCAGGAACCAGTCGAAGAAACCGGAGTTGCCGGCCTGGGCCATCACGATGTTGCTGAGATTGAGGCTGCCCGAAGCGATCATCACGCCGACCAGGGCGAAACCCATCGCGATTTCGTAGCTGATCATCTGCGCCGAGGCGCGCATGGCACCCAGGAAGGCATACTTCGAGTTGGACGCCCAACCGGCGAGGATGATGCCGTAGATGCCCAGCGAGGTCATCGCCAGCAGGTACAGCAGGCCGGCATTGGCGTTGGACAGCACCAGCTGCGAATCGAAGGGCACCACCGCCCAGGCCGCAAAGGCCGGGGCCAGGGTGATCAGCGGTGCCAGCAGGTAGATCGCCTTGTTGGCGCTGCTCGGCTGGACCACTTCCTTGAACAGCAGCTTGAAGACGTCGGCGAAGGCCTGGAAGATGCCCATGCCCACGTACATCGGGCCGTGGCGGACGTGCATCCAGCCGATCAGCTTGCGTTCCCAGACCACGTAGAAGGCCACCGAGACGATCACCGGAACGGTGATCACCAGGATCTTCAGGATGATCCAGATCAGCGCGCCGATGTCACCCAGGCCGAGCAGCCACTGGTGCAGCGGATCGACCGCGTTAATCAGCAATTCGTTCATGCAGCCACCACCGAAACACGAGCGGCACCCAGCGGCGCGGTTGCGCCGTGGCCCGATTCAATCCAGACCGAACCCGCAGCGACGCGGGCGTCGACCACCACCGGCAGGGTGGCCTTGCCGGCATCGGTGCCGACCTTGGCCATCTGCCCTTCCTGCAGCTGCAGGCGGGCGGCATCGTCAGCGTTGAGCACGATGCGCGGGGCGTTGTTGAGCGGATGCGACTGCAGCGCCGGGGCGCGACGGACCACCGCATCGGTGCGGTAGATCGCAGCGGTCGACGCCACTTCCATGCCCTCGCCCGCCAGCACCGGCTGTGCCGAAGCGGACACCTGCACGGTCACCGGTGCCAGGCTGGCGCGCAGGCCGGCCAGGTCGATGAACTCGAAACCGGCCACGGCCAGCTCACCGCCGAGTGCACGCAGCACGCGCCAGCCCTCGCGGGCCTCGCCCGGCAGCTTGCCGCCGGCACGCGCCGACTGCTCGCGACCATCGAGGTTGGTCAGGGTGGCATCGATTTCCGGCAGCGCACCGATCGGCAGGATCACGTCGGCGACGTCGCGGGTCGAAGCACAGGCGAACTGGCTGAAGGCCACCACCTGTGCGCCGACCAGCGCCTTGCGCGCGGCCGGAGCATCGGCGAAGTCCAGGCCCGGTTCCAGGCCGTAGATCACGTAGGCCTTGCGCGGATCGGCCAGCATCGCAGCGACGTCCTTGCCGGCCGGCAGCACGCCAGCGCGGGTCAGGCCGATCGCATTGGCGCCCTGCGGGATGCGGCACAGCTTGGCACCGGTGGCGGCGGCGAAATCACGCGCAGCGGCGCGGATCGCGGCAGCCTGCGGATGGTTCTCGGCGATGCCACCGACGATCAGCACGGTATTGGTACCGCCCTGCACCGCCGAACGCAGCTCGGCGTTGGCCAGCGCATCGGCGAACTTCGACGGCGCCACGATCTGCTTGCCGGCAACGCTGAACGCGAAGTCGAAGTCGACCGGGTTGACCACGTGGATCTTCGCGCCGTTCTGGGTCTGCGCCTTGCGCAGGCGGGCGTGCAGCAGCGGCAGCTCGTGGCGGATGTTGCTGCCCAGCACGACGATGCGGTCCGCGCCTTCGATCTCGGCCAGCGGCAGGCCGAACACTTCGGCAGTGGCGGCGTCGGAGAAGTCGCGGTTGTTGATGCGGTGGTCGATGTTGGCCGAACCCAGGCCGGTGGCAAGGCGGGCCAGCAGTGCACCCTCCTCGTTCGACGTCGACGGATGCACCAGCACGCCCAGGTTGTCGCCCTGGTTGGCCTTGAGGATCCCGGCGGCCGCGGCCAGGCCTTCAGCCCAGCTCACTTCCTTCCACTCGCCATTGACCTTGCGCAGCGGCTTGACCGCACGGTCTTCGCTGTACAGGCCCTGGTGCGAATAACGGTCACGATCGGACAGCCAGCACTCGTTGACCGCCTCGTTGTCGCGCGGCACGGTACGCAGCACTTCGCCGCGACGCACGTGCAGGAACAGGTTCGAGCCCATCGCGTCGTGGTAGCCCAGCGATTCGCGCGCGGTCAGTTCCCACGGACGGGCGCGGAACTGGAACACCTTGTTGGTCAGCGCGCCGACCGGGCACACGTCGACGACGTTGCCCGAAAGCTCGGTGGTCAGCGGCTTGCCGTCGTAGGTGCCGATCTGCAGGTTTTCACCGCGGTACATGCCACCCAGTTCATAGGTACCGGCAACGTCGGCGGTGAAACGGACGCAGCGGGTGCACTGGATGCAGCGGGTCATCTCGGTGGCGACCAGCGGGCCCATGTCCTCGTCGGCCACCACGCGCTTGCGCTCGTTGAAGCGGCTGACCGAACGGCCGTAGCCCAGCGACACGTCCTGCAGCTCGCACTCGCCGCCCTGATCGCAGATCGGGCAATCCAGCGGGTGGTTGATCAGCAGGAACTCCATCACCGAGCGCTGGAACTTCAGCGCCTTTTCACTGCGGGTGGCGACCTTCATGCCTTCCATCACCGGCGTGGCGCAGGCCGGTGCCGGCTTCGGCGACTTTTCCACATCCACCAGGCACATGCGGCAGTTGGCAGCGATCGGCAGCTTCTCGTGGTAGCAGAAGCGCGGAATCGAAATGCCCGCCTTGTCGGCGGCCTGGATGATCATCGAACCCTTGGGCACGACCAGCGACCTGCCATCGATCTCGATGGTGACGTGGTCCGGTGGCACGCTGGGATTTATGGGTTGCGCGCTCATGCGGCGGCTGCCTCCACCTTCTTGCCGTCAACCATCGAATGACCGTTGACGATGTAGTACTCGAATTCGTCCCAGAACTGGCGCAGGAAGCCCTGGATGGGCCATGCCGCCGCTTCGCCGAACGCACAGATGGTATGGCCTTCGATCTGGCCGGCCACGGTCTTCAACTGGTGCAGGTCTTCCATCGTGGCCTTGCCGGCGACGATGCGCTCCAGCACGCGGTGCATCCAGCCGGTACCTTCGCGGCACGGGGTGCACTGGCCACAGGATTCCTTGTGGAAGAACTGGCTGATGCGGCAGGCGAACTTGACGCAGCAGACGCTGTCATCCAGCACCACGACCGCACCGGAGCCCAGGCCGGAGCCCAGCGCACGGATGGTGTCGTAGTCCATCGGCAGGCCCTTCAGCTCGGCCGCGGTCAGCACCGGCATGGACACGCCGCCCGGAATCGCGCCCTTGAGCTTGCGACCCGGCTTGAGGCCGCCGGCCATTTCCAGCAGGTCATCGAAGGTGGTGCCCAGCGGCACTTCGAAATTGCCGCCCTTCTGCACGCAACCGGACACCGAGAAGCACTTCGGGCCGCCATTGGCGGTCAGGCTCAGGCCCTTGAACCACTCCGGACCATTGCGGATGATCGCCGGCACCGAACCGTAGGTTTCGGTGTTGTTGATCGTCGACGGCTTGCCATACAGGCCGAAATTGGCCGGGAACGGCGGCTTGTAGCGCGGCTGGCCCTTCTTGCCTTCCAGCGATTCCATCAGCGCGGTTTCTTCGCCGCAGATGTAGGCGCCGGCACCCAGGGCGCCGTAGATGTCGATATCCACGCCCGAGCCCAGCACGTTCTTGCCCAGCCAGCCGTTCGCATAGGCATCGGCCAGGGCCTGCTCGAAGTGCTCGAACGGCTCGTGGTGGAATTCACCGCGCAGGTAGTTGTAGCCCACGGTCGAACCGGTGGCGTAGCAGGCAATCGCCATGCCTTCGACCACCGAATGCGGGTTGTAGCGCAGGATGTCGCGATCCTTGCAGGTGCCCGGCTCGGACTCATCCGAGTTGCAGAGGATGTACTTCTGCACGTTGCCCTTGGGCATGAAGGACCACTTCAGGCCGGTCGGGAAACCGGCGCCGCCGCGGCCGCGCAGGCCCGAGGCCTTGACCATCTCGATGACCTGCTCCGGCGGGATCTTCTCTTCGAGGATCTTGCGCAGGGCAGCATAGCCACCGGTCTTCAGATAGCTTTCGTACGACCACGGGGTGTCGTAATGCAGGGTGGTGTAGACCACCTGGTGCGGCAGCGGCGCGGGGCCGACCGGACCCTTGGATTCGTGGTGATGTGCCATGCCCTTACTCCAGCCCGTCCAGGAGCTCGTCGACCTTTTCCAGGGTCAGACGCTCATGGTAGTGACCATTGATGACCATCATCGGTGCACCCGCGCAGCCGGCCAGGCACTCTTCCTCGCGCTTGAGGTAGATGCGGCCGTCAGCGGTCGACTGACCGTTCTTGATGCCCAGCTTCTTCTCGCAATGGCGCACGATGTCTTCGGCGCCATTGAGCCAGCAGCTGATGTTCGTGCAGATGGCCACGTTGTTGCGGCCCACCTTCTCGGTCTCGAACATCGAGTAGAAGCTGGCAACCTCGTAGGCCCACACCGGCGGCAGGTCCAGGTACTTGGCCACGCCGGCGATCAGCTCGTCGGTCAGCCAGCCCTGGTTCTGCTCCTGGGCAGCATGCAGACCCTGCAGCACGGCAGAGCGCTTGCGGTCCGGCGGGAACTTGGACAGCCAGTGATCGATGTGAGCACGGGTCTTGTCGCTCAACACCACCATCGGGTCGACGTCGCGCGCCGCCTCGAAATTACCTGTCGCCTTCATCGGCCGACCTCAGCGAAATGCATAACGTGAAATTGCAGAAACTGCGGCGCCGGCTTGCGCCGGCTGCCTGCAGCGGGCGTTGGCGTGGCGGACGGCATTACCGGTCAACCTCGCCGAACACCAGATCGTAGGTACCGATCATCGCCACCACGTCGGCCAGCATGTGGCCGCGCACGATCGAATCGATCGAGGACAGGTGGGCAAAGCCCGGCGCACGAAGGTGTACGCGGAACGGCTTGTTGGCGCCGTCGGAAACCAGGTAGCAGCCGAATTCGCCCTTGGGCGCTTCAACCGCGGCATAGGTCTCGCCGGCCGGCACGCAATAGCCTTCACTGAACAGCTTGAAGTGATGGATCAGCGCTTCCATGTCGTCCTTCATGTCCTCGCGCTTGGGCGGAGCGACCTTGAAGTTCTTGACCATGACCGGGCCGGGATTGGCCTTCAGCCATGCCACGCACTGCTTGATGATGCGGTTGGACTGACGCATTTCGGCAACGCGGCACAGGTAGCGATCGTAGCAATCGCCTTCCTTGCCCAGCGGGATGTCGAAATCGACGGCATCGTACTTCGCATAGGGGCGCTTCTTGCGCAGATCCCAGGCGACGCCCGAGCCACGCAGCATCACGCCGGTCATGCCCCACTGGTGGGCCAACTCGGGGGTGACCACGCCGATGCCGACGGTACGCTGCTTCCAGATACGGTTGTCGGTCAGCAGGGTCTCGTATTCGTCGACACGACCCGGGAACTCATTGGTGAAGTTCTCCAGGAAGTCCAGCAGCGAACCTTCGCGCGAGGCGTTGAGGTTCTTCAGGGCCTTGCCCTTGTGCCAGCGCGATTCCTTGTACTTCGGCATGTGGTCCGGCAGGTCGCGGTAGACACCGCCCGGACGGTAGTACGCCGCGTGCATGCGCGCGCCGGAGACCGCTTCGTAGCAGTCCATCAGCTCTTCGCGCTCGCGGAAGGCGTACAGCATCACCGCCATCGCACCCAGGTCGAGTGCGTTGGAGCCCAGCCACATCAGGTGGTTCAGGATGCGGGTGATCTCGTCGAACATCGTGCGGATGTACTGCGCGCGTTCCGGCGCCTCGATGCCCATCAGGGTCTCGATCGAGCGCACGTAGGCGTGCTCGTTGCACATCATCGACACGTAATCCAGGCGATCCATGTAGCCGATCGACTGGTTGAAGGGCTTGGATTCGGCCAGCTTCTCGGTGCCCCGGTGCAGCAGACCCACGTGCGGGTCGGCACGCATGATGGTCTCGCCGTCCATCTCCAGGATCAGGCGCAGCACACCGTGCGCGGCCGGATGCTGCGGGCCGAAGTTCATGGTGTAGTTGCGGATTTCCTGCCGGCTTTCGGCAGCGTTGCTGGCGAATGCTTCGCCGGCCTGGTGTACGTGACTCACTTCACTGCCTCCTGCGAGCGCTCGCCGGCAGCGGTCTGCAGGCGGGCGTCGTCGCGGATCACGCGCGGCACGCCGACGCGCGGCTCCACCGAGGTGACCGGTTCGTAGATGACACGCTTCTTTTCTTCGTCGTAGCGGACTTCGACGTTGCCGATCAGCGGGAAGTCCTTGCGGAACGGATGGCCGACGAAACCGTAGTCGGTCAGGATCCGGCGCAGGTCCGGGTGACCTTCGAAGATCACGCCATACAGATCGAACGCTTCGCGCTCGAACCAGTTCAGGCCCGGCCAGATGCTGGTCAGCGAGGACACCACCGGCAGCGCTTCGTCAGGCGCGAAGCAGCGCAGGTGCATCATCAGGTTGTGCTGGTACGAACGCAGCTGTGCGACCACGGCAAAGCGCTGGGTCGGCATGTGCTGCGGACGGGCACCATCGGCGCTCTCTTCGCTGGGGAATTCGCCCCAGGCGAAGCGGCCCTGGGCCTTGCCCTCGACACCGCGGCTGAAGCCCTGCGAGGACACGTCGGCGGTGTCCCACTCATCGGAGCCATAACCGAGGTAATCGACGCCGCAGAGGTCTACGGCCTGCTCGAAACCAAACTCGTCACGCAGCGCGAGGGCGGTGGCGTGCCACTCAGCGGCAGGCACTTCCAGCGTCACTTCGCCGCGGGGTTCGACCACGATGACCTTCGCACCAGCGAAACGTGCGGAGAGTCGGTCGATGAAGGATGCTTGCTCTGCCATGGGGGCTTGGCGCGCTCTTGTCAGGTGAAGGGGTCAGCGGGCGATGGTCTGTGTACGCCAGATCTTCTTCTGCAGCTGCAGGATCCCGTACACCAGCGCCTCGGCGGTCGGCGGGCAGCCCGGGACGTAGACGTCCACCGGCACCACGCGATCACAGCCGCGCACCACAGAATAGGAGTAGTGGTAGTAACCACCGCCATTGGCGCAGCTGCCCATGGAGATCACCCACTTGGGGTCGGGCATCTGGTCATAGACCTTGCGCAGCGCCGGGGCCATCTTGTTGACCAGGGTGCCGGCGACGATCATCACGTCGGACTGGCGCGGCGACGGGCGGAACACCACGCCGTAGCGGTCAAGGTCCAGGCGCGCTGCACCTGCGTGCATCATTTCGACCGCACAGCAGGCCAGACCGAAGGTCATGGG
Source organism: Stenotrophomonas sp. TEPEL (assembly GCF_004348785.1). Taxonomy (NCBI): domain Bacteria; kingdom Pseudomonadati; phylum Pseudomonadota; class Gammaproteobacteria; order Lysobacterales; family Lysobacteraceae; genus Stenotrophomonas; species Stenotrophomonas sp. TEPEL. The sequence goes on along the minus strand of NZ_QQXJ01000001.1, from coordinate 1,288,858 downwards.
CCACATCGAGCCGGTGCGTGCCCAGTTCAGCAGCGCATCGACGCTGGTGGTGACAAAGCCCTTTTCCAGCAGCGGGTTGTCGCCTTCCGGCCGCAGGATGTCGTCAACCCGCCCTTCCGGGACAGGATTGGTCATCAGGCCATCGAGAGTCTGAATCACTCCCATTCCAGCGCTCCCTTCTTCCAGACATAGATGAAACCGAGGAACAGCATGCCGACGAACAGACCCATTGTGACGAGCGAACGCGCGCCAAGCTCCATGAAGACCTGCGTCCACGGCACGATGAAGATGATTTCCAGGTCGAAGACGATGAACTGGATCGCGATCAGGTAGTAGCGCACGTCGAACTTCATACGCGCGTCTTCGAAGGCTTCGAAGCCGCACTCGTACGGCGACAGCTTTTCCAGATCGGGGCGGCGGGGACCGAGGAATCGACCAACCAGCATCAGCGTAATGCCGATACCGGTGGCAACGATCAGAAACAGCAGAGACGGCAAATATTCGGCCAGCACAGCGATTCTCTCTTGCCTCTGCCGCTGCGCCTGCAGGCGCTTTGGCATGGGGGAGTGGACGGGAAGCTGCCTGGCGCCTTGCGCGCCAGACCAACCCGCTTTACTTACTAAATGGTGCCCAAGAGGGGACTCGAACCCCTACGACCTAAGTCGCTACCACCTCAAGGTAGTGCGTCTACCAATTCCGCCACCTGGGCAAACGATCACATCAGACTATCTTCCCGATGCGCCGCGTATTGTAACCGGCTTCAGTCTTTCTGGGAGCCTTCCGAAGGCTTTTCTTCACCAGAAACCGAAGATTCCGCCTGAGCCGGCACAGTTGCGGCCGGAACCGGGGCGGCCGGGACCGCATCGGCCTTCGGAACGGCCGGCAATTCGCCCGCCGGAGCGGCCGGAGCGCTGGCCGCCGGGGCGGACATCAGACCCAGATCCTGATCGGCGGCCGGGCGGTTGCCATGGCCGGCGTACCAGGCCATGAAGAGGCTGATGCCGAAGAACACCACGGCCAGCCACTTGGTCGACTTGGACAGGAAGTTGGACGCGCCACGCGCACCGAACACGGTCCCCGAGGCGCCAGCGCCAAAGCCCGAACCTGCCGCCGCACCCGAGCCACGCTGCATCAGGATCAGCGCGACCATGGCTACGGCAACCAGCACGTAGACGACATTGAGGATCAACATCAGCATTGGAAATCCGCCCTCGGACTAGAGTGCCGGCGGCTAGCCGGCAACCGAAACTAATTGTTTGCCGCCGCCTCTGCGATGGCCAGGAAGTCGGCGGCCACCAGGGAGGCACCACCAACCAGCCCACCATCGACATCCGGCTGCGCGAACAGTTCCCCGGCATTGTCGGGCTTCACGCTACCGCCGTAAACAATGGGCAGTGAATCAGCAATTCTAGCATCGATGCGCGCGACTTCGCCACGAATGAACGCGTGCACCTGCTGCGCCTGCTCCTTGGTTGCGGTACGGCCGGTTCCGATCGCCCAGACCGGCTCGTAGGCGACCACGGCATTGGCGAAGCCTGCGGCCCCGACAAGCTCGAGCACCGGGGCCAGCTGGCTGGCGATGACCGCCTCGGTCTGCCCGGCCTCGCGCTGCTCAAGGGTTTCACCGACGCACAGCACCGGCACCAGGCCGGCATGCAGGGCGGCGGCGAACTTGCGCGCGACCAGTTCACTGCTCTCGTTGTGGTACTGGCGGCGCTCGGAGTGGCCGACCAGACCATAGCGGGCACCCACCTCGTGCAGCATGGCCGCACAGACCTCACCGGTGTAGGCGCCCTTCTCGTTGCTGCTGACGTCCTGTGCACCAAAGGCCAGGCCGGTCTCGCCGAAGTCGTCGACCAGCTCACCCAGATAGGGCATCGGCGGCATGATGACCACCTCCACCCCGCTCTTGGGCAGCCCGGCAGCGACCTGCCCCAGCAGTTCGGTGGCGAATTGACGGCTGCCGTGCAGCTTCCAGTTTCCAGCGACGATCTTGCGGCGCATGAGCGGGTGGCTCCTGTGTGAACTCAGCCGCCCATGATACCTGCTGCGTCAAAAAATCGTTTCCGTGTAAGCGGTTACATGTATTTTTCAGCCAACGGCGGAGCCCCTCGTGGCGGGTTTAGGTTGGTTGCGGAGAGCCCCGGCTGGATTTGCAGGGTTGGCCGGGCGGGTGGGCTGCGCAGGGGCGCC
>NZ_QQXJ01000001.1:1238220-1286565 GCF_004348785.1 Stenotrophomonas sp. TEPEL | reverse complement strand
CGCTGGCGGCTGTGCGTTCGGGCGCTTGCGAAGCAGTGCTTCGCAAGCAAAGCGCCCTCACCCCTGTAAGCTCGTAGGCGCCATCCATGGCGCCGGGCGCCCCTGCGCAGCCCACCCGGCCGGCCCCTGACACATTCCGGCGGTTCCGCCCGCCACGGAAAGAAAAAAGAAGAGCAAAGGCAAAGGCAGCATCCCGGGCGGCCGCCGGGATCTGCCCCCCCAAAAGCGAAAGCAGAGCTTCAACTCTTTCCTGCCTCGAGACCTGACAGATCTCATCCACGCATGGCGTGGATAAATGGATAGATCGTGTCGACCAAGGTCGACACCTACCAACAGCCGCGGGAAATTGTCGGGGGCAGGGTGCAACCCTGCCGAAACCCCTCCGCTGCGCTCGCCGGGCATGGCCCGGCGCTGCCCGTAACAAGAAGGCCGCCTTTCGGCGGCCTTCTTGTTACTTCAGCTTGATCTCGCGCAGGCGCTCTTCGAGGAAGCCGTGCGCGGTGATCGGTTCCGGGTACCGGCTTGGGTTCTCCTCGGTGATGCACGAGGGCAGCACGTCAATCAGGAAATCCGGGTTCGGGTGCAGGAAGAACGGCACCGAGTAGCGCGGCTGGCGGGCCAACTCGCCCGGGGGATTGACCACGCGGTGGATGGTCGACGGATACACATGGTTGGTCAGGCGCTGCAGCATGTCGCCGATGTTGACCACGATGGTGTCCGCGTCCGAGGTGAACGGCACCCACTGGCCATCATGCGACTGCACTTCCAGGCCCGCCGCGCTGGCACCGACCAGCAGCGTGATGAAGTTGATGTCGCCATGGGCACCGGCGCGCACGTTGGGGATGTCGTCGGTGGTGATCGGTGGGTAATGGATCGGGCGCAGGATCGAATTGCCGAAATTGGTCTTGTCGGCGAAGAAGTGCTCCGGCAGGCCGATGTGCAGGGCCAGGGCCGAAAGCACGCGCGAACCGAGGTTGTCCAACGCCTGGTACAGGCCGTAACCACGCTCGCGGAATCCCTCGACCTCGGAGGGCCACAGGTTCGGCGCCATCACGTCCCGGTACTTGGAGTCGTCGGCGATCTCGCGACCGATGTGCCAGAACTCCTTCAGGTCGAAGTGCTTGGAGCCCTTGGCGGTCTCCACCCCGAACGGGGTATAGCCGCGGGCGCCGCCGCTGCCTGGCACGTGGTACTTGCGCTTGGTCTCATCCGGCAGTGCGAAGAAGGCCTTGAAGACGTCGTAGGCCGCGTCGATGTCGGCCTGCGGGATGCCGTGGTTGCGGATGCCCGCGAATCCCCATTGGCGGTACGCCGCCCCCAGCTCGGCCACGAAGGCGTCGCGGTCACTGTCGAAACGGGTGATGTCGAGGGTGGGGATCTGGCTCACAGCGGTTCCTGGCTTGTCGTTGAGTCGGTACGGGCCCGCCATGTCATGGCGACCGATCTGAACATTGTGACAGATAGATCGGGGCACGCCACCGACACACTGAAACAAACCGATACAATGCGCCACCCGCGCGGTTTAACGACTTCGTCACGCCGGGAAACGCCCTTGCTGCCCACTTGAACCCGCCCCCTCCATGGACGCCGCCCTGCCCCTCCATGGACGCCGCCCTGCCCGACGCCACCGCCGCCGCTCTTCCCGGGCCCGCCCGACGCTGGCGCAGGCTGGCGTGGTGGTCGCTGTTCATCGCGGCCAATGCCGTGCTTGCCGCGCTCATCGCGCTGGGCAACGTGCCGCTGCGCGACAATCCGGGCGGCACACTCGGCCTGGCGTACCTGGCGTTCGCCCTGCCCGGCCACCTGCTCGCGTTCGGTGCCCTGGCCGGCCTGCTGCCGCTGGCCATCGGCCTGTGGCCGCGCAGCGCGCGCGCGTTGAGCGTCTCGGCGGTGATCTGCCAGGGCCTGTGGCTTTGCCTGCTGCTGGTGGATGCCAAGGTCTTCGCGCTGTATCGCTTCCATCTCAACGCGATGGTCGCCAACATGGTGTTCGGCGGCGCCCTGCAGGATCAGGTCAGCCTGTCCTGGAAGACCTGGCTGCAGGTGGCGGCTCTGGTGTCGGCGATCTTCGCCGCGCAGGGCCTGCTGGCGTGGGCGTGCTGGAAGCTGCTGCCCGCAGCGCCGCCGCGGCGGCGGGTACTGCAGGCCTGGGCGGTGGTTGCCCTGCTGATGGGCGGCGGCCAGGTCGCCACTGCCTACTACGACGCGCTCGGCGAGCGCGCAGTGATCAGCCAATGGAACTACCTGCCATGGGCGCAGCCGATCACTGCCAAGAGCACGATGCGTCGCTTAGGCGTGGTCAGCCAGCACCCGGCCGGCCTGCCCGATCCACGCCATGCCCAGCTCAACTATCCGTTGCAGCCTCTGCGCTGCCAGAGCCACCAGCGGCCGAACGTGCTGATGGTGGTACTGGAGTCGTTGCGCCATGACGTGCTCACCCCGCAGTTCATGCCCAACGCCTCGGCGCTGGCCCGGTCCTCGCTGGTGTACGAGCACCATTTCAGCACCGGCAACGCCACCCGTTATGGCCTGTTCGGGCTGCTGTACGGCCTGCCGGGTGGCTACTGGCCGAGCATGCTCGACGAGCAGCGCGGCTCGCAGTTGTTCAAGGTGCTGGGACAGCAGGGCTATGACCTGCATCTGTATGGCAGCGCGCCGCTGTACAGCCCGGAGTTCGATCGCACCGCGTTCGCCGATGTCCGCGACCAGTTGCACCAGGGGCCGTCCGAACTGACCTCCGACGGCCGTGATGCCGCCATCGTCGCTGGACTGCGGAAGGACATCCGCGCCAGCCAGGCTGCGCAGCGCCCGTGGTTCGGGTTCGTGTTCCTCGATTCCACCCACGCGCCCTACCACATGCCGGCCGGCTATCCGCCGCTCGCCACGCCGATGGCCGATGCCATCGATTTCCTCAAGTTCGGCCCCGAGCACGATCCAACGCCGGAATTGAACCGTTATCACACCGCGGTGCATTACGCCGACAGCCTGATTGGTTCGCTGCTGGATGACCTGCGTGCCCAGGGACTGGACCAGGACACGATCGTGCTGGTGACCGGTGACCACGCCGAGGAATTCAACGACCTCAAACTCAACTACTGGGGCCACAACGGCAATTTCTCCAACTACCAGCTGCAGGTGCCCTTCGTGCTGCATTGGCCCGGCCAGGGAGGCGGCCGCGACGCACGCGTCAGCTCGCATGAAGACTGGGTGCCGACGCTGATGCGCCACGGCCTGGGCTGCGAGAACGCCTTGACCGACTACAGCACCGGCCACGACCTGCTGGCGGCACCGACCGGCAAGCGTGCGCTGGTGGTGGAAAGCTGGTCGCAGCGCGCAGTACGCAATGGCGAGGCGATCTACGTGTTCGACAAATTCGGCAACGCCACCGCGCTTGATGCGGCCTACCGCCCGTTGCCGCAACAGACCCCCGACGCCGCCAGCATCCGCGCGGCATGGGAAGCGCTGACCCGCTTCCGCAACCGCTGAATCCAAGGACCGATCCACGCATGAACCGTCCGCTGCGCATCCTGCATACCGAAGCCGCCAAAGGCATGGGTGGGCAGGAGATCTACATTTTCCGCCACATGCAGGTGATGCGCGCGCGCGGCCATCATGTCGCCCTGCTGTGCCAGCCGGATGCGCGCCTGGCCACGCGCGCGCGCGACGATGGCTTCACCGTGCATACGCTGCGCATGGGCGGCATGGCCCGGCTGCTGCGCGGCATCTGGTCGGTGTCACGGCTGGTCCGCCGCGAGCGCTACGACGTGGTCAACACCACCAGCCGCCGCGATGCGTTGATCGCCGCGGCGGGTGCACGACTGGGCGGTACGCCGCTGGTGGTGCGCTCACGCCACCTGATGAGCCCGGTGAATTCATTGCTGACCTATACCGGCCTGCCCCACCGGGTCATCACGGTAAGCAACTTCGTCAAACAACTGCTGGCCGACCGTGGCGTTCCCGCCGAGCACATCGGCATCGTGCCGCCGATGGCGGTTGCGCCAACCGACGCCACGCATGAGCCCTCCTGGCAGGCGTTGCAGGAGGCGCGCGTACGCGTGCGCGCCGAGCTCGGATTCGAGGAACAGGACATCGTCGTAGGCTGCGTGGCAGTGCTGCGCGAACCCAAGGGCCACGCCGAACTGCTGCAGGCCATGGTGCCGCTGTGCAAAGCCAACCCGCACCTGCATCTGGTGGTGGTCGGCGATGGCCAGGCCGTGATGCAGCGCCTGCAGGCCACCTGCGCCGAACACGATCTGCAGCGCCAGGTCCATCTGCTGGGCTTCCGCAGCGATGCCTGCCAGCTGATGCCCGGCTTCGACATCTTCGCCCTGGCCACCCACAAGGAAGCGTCGGGCACGGTCTTCCTGGAAGCGGCACAGGCGGGCCTGCCGATCGTGTCGCATCGGGTCGGCGGCGTGCCTGAAATGCTGGTGGAAGGCAGCAATGCCATCCTCACCCGGCTTGGCGACAATGCCGCCCTCACCGGCGCGCTGCGGCTGCTGGTGGATGATCCCGAGCGCCGCCGGCAGATGGGACGTTCCGGCTGGGACTGGATCCGCAGTGCCACGCGTTTCAGCCCCGAGGGCCACGCTGAAGCGACCGAACACTATTACCACCAATGGATGAAGGAGCTGGGTCATGGCTAATGCCAGAACCGTACCGGTGCTGATGCATCATCACGTCAGCAACTCGCCCGGCATGATCACGGTGTCGCCGGAGAATTTCGAGAGCCAGATCGCCTGGCTGGCGCGCACCGGCTGGACCTCGTTGACGCTGGACCAGTACGCCGGCTTCCTGGCCGGCAAACCGGTGCCGCGCAAGTCGATCGTGATCACCTTCGATGATGGCTATCTGGACAACTGGGTCTACGCCCATCCGATCCTGCAGAAGTACGGCATGCACGCGGTGGTGTTCGTGGTGACCGGCTGGATGCACGAGGGCCCGGTACGCCCGCATGCCGGCATCGCCGGCGCCGCGCTGCCGGAAACGCCCGAGCATCGCGCCTGCGAAGACCTGATCTACAAGCAGGGCCGCAGTGACGAGGTGATGATGCGTTGGAGCGAAGCACGTGCAGCCATCGAGGCGGGCACCTTCGAGATCCACTGCCACACCCACACCCATACGCGCTGGCTGCGCCGCCAGGATCTGGATCGGGCGCAGCGTCGCGCCGGCATCAGTGGCGACCTGTCGATGGCAAAGGAAGTGCTGCTGGAGAAGCTGGGCGAAGTGTCCGACACCCTGTGCTGGCCGTACGGCGATTTCGACCAGGACTACATCGAAGTGGCGCGTGAGCAGGGGTTCCGTTACCTGCATACCACCCATCCGTTCGGACGCAACGTGGTCGGCGGCGATCCCGAGCGCATCTACCGCTTCGCCATCCGCAACCGGCCGGCAAGCTGGCTGCGCAAGCGCATCGCGTGGAGCTACAACCCGCTGATCGCACCGCTGTTCAACGGCTTCAAGGCACGGCAGAAGAAGATGGTGCCGGGCCCGTAATGGCGCCGTCAGCCCTGGGCTGACACCGCTTCGGCAAGGAAGCTCCAGCAGAGTGGAAGGACTACAGGAAATGAACGTTCTGGTTACCGGCGGCGCTGGATTCATCGGCTCCCACACCTGTGTGGAGCTGCAGCAGCAGGGCCATGTGGTGGTCATCGTCGATTCGCTGTGCAACAGCAACGCCGGGGTAATCGGCCGGATCGGCGACATCACCGGCTTCGCGCCGCTGTTCGTACAGGCCGACGTGCGCGACCGTGCGCGGATCACCACGGTGCTGCGCGAGCATTCGATCGATGCGGTACTGCATTTTGCCGCGCTGAAGTCGGTGGGCGAATCGCGGCAGATGCCGCTGGACTACTTCGACAACAACATCAACGGCACCCTCGCCCTGCTCGGCGCCATGCGCGATGCCGGCGTGGGCACGTTCGTGTTCAGCTCGTCGGCAACCGTGTACGGCGACCAGGACCATTGCCCAGTGGCAGAAACGGCCCCGACCTGCGCGATGACGCCCTATGGCCGTTCGAAGCTGGTGGTAGAGCAGCTGCTGTCCGACCTGGTCGGCGCCGACACGGCGCTGCACGTGGCAACGCTGCGCTACTTCAACCCGGTGGGAGCGCATTCAAGCGCCCTGATCGGCGAGCTGCCGCACGGAACGCCCAGCAACCTGATGCCCTACATCGCCCAGGTGGCCGCCGGCCTGCTGCCCGAAGTGCAGGTATTCGGCGATGACTACCCGACCTGCGACGGTACCGGCGTACGCGACTACATCCATGTGCAGGACGTGGCGCGGGCCCATGTGCTGGCGCTGCAGTACCTGCGCGACAAGCGCCGCAGCATCACCTTGAACCTGGGCACCGGCCAGGGCCACAGCGTGCTGGAACTGATCAAGGCCTTCGAGCAGACCGTCGGCCGGCCGATTCCGTTCCGCATCACCGGTCGCCGTACCGGCGACATCGCAGTGAGTTTTGCCGATCCGTCCCTGGCCCTGCGCGAGCTGGGCTGGACCGCGCGCCATGGCCTGGCGGACATGTGCCGCGACACCTGGAAATGGCAGACGGAGATGACGGGCAGGGCCTGATGCCTTGCTTGCACCAGACAGCACCATGGCCGCACAGGCGGCCATGGTGTTGGTTCGATCCAGCAGCAGGGCTCAAGCCGCGGCCGCCGTCCTAACCGCCGCCGAAAGCCGGTCCAAGGTGTCCTGCATCAGCGTCGCGTCATCGGCCTCGACCGTGACCCGCACCACCGGTTCGGTGCCGGAAGGACGCAGGAAGGCACGCCCGCGACCGGATACCGCCTCCTGCGCTTCGATCAGCGCAGCCTGCACGCTCTCGGCCTGCACGGTGGCCTTGGCCGAGACATCGCCAAGGCGCACGTTGACCGTCTTCTGCGGCACCTTGGACAACGGCTGCAGCGCTTCGCGCAGGCTCTTTCCCTGCTGCTTCAGCGCCACCAGTACCTGCAGGGCACTGACGATGCCGTCGCCGGTGGTGGCCCGGTCCAGGCACAGCAGATGGCCGGACGCTTCGCCACCGAGTACGCCGCCTCCCTCCACCAGTGCCTGATGCACGTAGCGGTCGCCGACGTTGCTGCGTTGGAACGGAATCTGCAGTTCGGCCAGGGCTTTTTCCAGGCCGAAATTGCTCATCAGGGTGCCGACCACCGGACCGCGCAGGCGACCGTCGGCCTGCCATGCGCGCGCCAGGATGTACACCAGGTCATCGCCATCGACCGGGTTGCCGCGGTCATCAGCCATCAATACCCGGTCACCATCACCATCGAAGGCGATTCCCAGGTCGGCGCGGGTCTCACGGACCTTTGCAGCGAGGTTGTCGATGTGGGTCGACCCGACGCCGTCGTTGATGTTGACGCCATTGGGTTCGGCACCGATGCCGATGACCTCCGCCCCCAGTTCGCGGAACAGCAGCGGCGCGATCTGGTAGGTGGCGCCATGCGCGCAGTCGAGCACCAGGCGTACACCGCGCAGATCGAACGCGCGCGGCACGCTGGACTTGCAGAACTCGATGTAGCGGCCGACGGCCTCGCGTGCACGCGAGGCCTTGCCGAGCTTTTCCGAAACGGCCGTGGTGAACGGCACGTCCAATGCGGCTTCCAGCGCCAGCTCGGTGGCATCGTCGAGCTTCTCGCCCTGGGCGGAGAAGAACTTGATGCCGTTGTCGTAATGCGGATTGTGCGACGCACTGATGACGATGCCCGCATCCACGCCCAGGGTACGGGTCAGGAAGGCAACGGCCGGGGTCGGCATCGGGCCGAGCAGCTGCACGTCAGCGCCGGCAGCGACCAGCCCCGCTTCCAGCGCGGCTTCGAACATGTAACCGGAGATCCGCGTGTCCTTGCCGATCACCACGATCGGGCGGCGCCCCTCCTGGCCACGCTGGGCAACCAGCACACGGCCCAGGGCGTTGCCCAGGCGCAGCACGAAATCAGCCGAGATCGGCCCTTGACCGACCCGACCGCGGATGCCGTCGGTACCGAAGTACTTGCGGCCCCCCATCAAACCTCCTCCGGTGCCGGCTCGCGCCGCAGCATCGCCAGCAGGTCGGCCAGGCGGTCGCGCAGTTCACGACGGTCACAGATCTGGTCGATGGCGCCGTGCTCGAGCAGGAACTCCGAACGCTGGAACCCTTCCGGCAGCTTCTCGCGCACGGTCTGCTCGATCACGCGCGGGCCGGCGAAGCCGATCAGTGCATGCGGTTCGGCGATGTTGATGTCACCCAGCATCGCGAACGATGCCGACACACCGCCGGTGGTCGGGTGGGTCAGCACCGAAATGTACGGCTGCCCGGCTTCACGCAGTTTGCCCAGCGCGGCCGAGGTCTTGGCCATCTGCATCAGCGAGAACAGGCCCTCCTGCATGCGCGCGCCGCCACTGGCGGAGAAGCACACATAGGGTGCGCCGATCTCGGCGGCAGTCTCGGCAGCAAGGGCGAAGCGCTCGCCGACCACCGAGCCCATCGAGCCCCCCATGAAGGCGAAGTCGAAGGACGAGGCCACCAGCGGACGGCCCTTGAGCAGGCCGCGCATGGCGATCAGCGCGTCGTACTCACCGGTGTTCTTCTGCGCGATCTTGATGCGCTCGCTGTACTTCTTCTGGTCCTTGAACTTCAGCAGGTCGGTCGGCCCCAGGCGGGCAGCGATCTCGGTGGTGCTGTCGGCGTCGAACAGCGCAGCCAGACGGGCGCGCGCGCGGATGGCCATATGGTGGCCGCACTTCGGGCAGACCTCCAGATTCTCTTCCAGCTCCGGACGGTACAACGCACTGCCGCAGTTGCTGCACTTTTCCCACAGGCCCTCGGGGACGCTGCGCTTCTTGCTGGGGGTGTTGTCGGTGCGGATGCCAGACGGCATCAACTTGCTGAGCCAACTCATGCGGGAGGACACTTCCGTTCAGGGCGGCCCGGGGGCCGCAAAGGCGGACAGTCTAGCTCCGCTTTCCCTGCCCGTGCACCCCCTGCCCGGCCTTGGGCCCGCTGGAAAAAACCATGCTGGGACGTACGTTTAGGTGCTGGGTAGCGCCGGGCCATGCCCGGCGGATCTTCCTGCGCGCCCCACCGCCGGGCATGGTCCGGCGCTACCGTTACTGATCCAGCGCCTGCCGTAGAGGCGCGAGGAAGGCGCCCGCGCGCTGTGCGGCTTCTTCAGCCGAGCCTGCTTCGGCCAGCACTGCCACCAGTGCGCTGCCGACCACCACGCCATCGGCTTGGCGGGCCATGGCCGCCGCACTGGCGGCGTCCTTGATGCCGAAACCGGCCACCACCGGCACGCTGGCCCTGGCCCGCAGCGCCTGAAGGCGTGCGCTGGCCGCGTCGCTGTCCAGTCGTTCCGAGGCACCGGTGACCCCGGCAAAGCTGACGTAGTACAGATAGCCACGGGCCAGCGCCAGCAGCTTGTCGGCGCGCGCCTCGCTGGTGGTCGGCGATGCCAGCAGAACCAGCGCAAGGCCTGCAGCGTCGAAGGCCTGCTGGGCTTCGCCGGCCTCTTCCGGCGGCAGGTCGACCAGCAGCACGCCGTCCACGCCAGCGGCCACCGCCGCTTCGGCGAACGCCACGTAACCGTGGATTTCGACCGGGTTGAGATAGCCCATCAGCACCACTGGCGTCTGCGCGTCCTGTTGCCGGAACTGCGCCACCGCCTGCAGCACGTAACGGTTGCCGGCACCGCGCGCCAGCGCTCGCTCGGAGCTGCGCTGGATGGTCGGGCCGTCGGCCATCGGATCGGAGAACGGCACGCCCAGTTCGATCACATCGGCACCGGCCTGGACCAGCGCGTGCATGACCGGCACGGTGGCGTCCAGCGAAGGATCACCGGCGGTGATGAAGGGGATCAGGGCCTTGCGCTGCTGCTGGCGCAGGCGCTGGAAACAGTCATCGAGTCGGGAAACGGGCATCTCAGGCACATCCTTCAATCAGTTCAATCGCTTCGCTGGTCCCCCAGTACATCAGGATGACCTTCCCTTCAAACACTTCCAGGCGGATGCCAAGGTCCGAGCCCGGGTCCTGCCAGGTCAGGTACTCGCCCTGATCGCCATCGTAGGCATGCGGGCTGGAGACCGGCGCGCCGGGGAACTGCGCCACCGCCTGCGCCCGCGTCATGCCGATGCGCAGGCCGAATGGACCCGGCTGGTCAACCGGCGCCTTGGCGTCCTCGCCCGGGCCGAGATCGAAACGGACCACGCGGTCTTCGTCGGTCATCATCGACACGCCGGGCGGCAGCCCCTTGCCGTCGTAGTACTCGCAGCTGCCGCCGATGGCTTCGACCGCGCCCATTGCCGTCCACGGCCCGAAGGCCTTCAGGTCGCTCATGTGCTGGCCGATCAGCACCTCGCCGGCATGATCCAGCGCCACCGACGCCACGGCGGGCGCGTCATCGCTGGAGACCGCGGCCGAGGCCGGTGGATCATCGATGGGCGTGCTCGCAATCGGGTCGACGTCATCGTTGGCCGCCATCGGCTGCGCCGGCTGCGCAGCGGCCTTGGGCGCCGGCGCCAGTACCGGCGGCTCCGGCGGTTGGCACGCGGCCAGGCCCAGCACCAGCAGCACGCCCGTACTGCGCATCAGTGCGCTCACAGCACCAGCCCTTCGCGCGCCGCGATGGTATGCACGTCCTTGTCGCCACGTCCTGACAGATTGCACAGCACGATCTGGTCGCGCGGACGCCCGCGCGCGAGCTTCATCGCCTGCGCAAGCGCGTGGCTGGACTCCAGTGCCGGCAGGATGCCTTCGGTGTGGGCCAGCAGATGGAAGGCCTGCAGCGCCTCTTCGTCGGTGATGCCGACGTAGCGCGCACGGCCGCTGTCGGCCAGGAACGCATGCTCGGGGCCGACACCCGGGTAATCCAGGCCGGCCGACACCGAATGGGTCTCGATGATCTGGCCATCGTCGTCGCACAGCACATAGGTGCGGTTGCCGTGCAGCACGCCCGGGCGGCCGGCGGCGATGGAGGCGGCGTGGCGGCCGGTGTGGATGCCATCACCGGCCGCTTCAGCGCCGACGATCTCGACCTGGCGGTCGTTGAGGAAGGCATGGAACAGGCCGATCGCATTGCTGCCGCCGCCGACGCAGGCGGTGATCGCATCAGGCAGGCGACCGTACTCGGCCAGCATCTGCTCGCGCGCCTCGCGGCCGACGATCGCGTTGAAATCGCGCACCATGCGCGGGTACGGATCCGGGCCGGCCACCGTGCCGATGATGTAGAAGGTGTCCTGCACGTTGGTGACCCAGTCGCGCATCGCTTCGTTGAGGGCGTCCTTCAGGGTGGCCGAGCCGGAGGTCACCGGCACCACCGTCGCCCCGAGCAGTTTCATGCGGTAGACGTTGATCTTCTGCCGCTCGATGTCGGTGGCGCCCATGTACACCACGCACTCCAGGCCCAGCCGCGCCGCGACGGTGGCACTGGCCACGCCATGCTGGCCGGCGCCGGTCTCGGCGATGATGCGCTTCTTGCCCATCCGCGCCGCCAGCAGCGCCTGGCCGATGGTGTTGTTGATCTTGTGCGCGCCGGTGTGGTTCAGGTCCTCGCGCTTGAGCAGGATCTGCGCGCCACCGACGTGGTCGCTCAGGCGTTCAGCATGGTAGATCGGGCTCGGCCGGCCTACGTAATGGGCCAGGTCGCGGTCATAGGCCAGCTGGAACGCCGGATCCTGGCGGGCCTGGTCATAGGCCTGGGCCAGTTCCTGCAGCGGGCCGACCAGGGTTTCGGCGACGAAGCTGCCACCGTAACGGCCGAAGTGGCCCTGGGCGTCAGGGAAGGCATGGAAATCGGCGATGGGGGAGTCAGGCATGGAGACGACCGGTCGTTCAGACAGGTGGATACTCTAGCGCACGGATTGTGTCCGGAAAAATGGATATTATCTGGCCTATCCCGTCAGGAAATCTCACATGAGCGCGTCACTGCTGCCGCCCCTGAATGCCCTGCGAGCGTTCGAGGCCACCGCACGTCTGGGTGGCGTTGGCCGCGCTGCCCAGGCGCTGCATGTGACCCATGGCGCGATCAGCCGGCAGCTGAAGCTGCTGGAAGACCATCTGGGCCTGGCCCTGTTCCAGCGCGCCGGTCGCGGACTGCGCCTGACCGCCGCCGGCACCCGCCTTCAACAGGCCTGCAGCGAGGCGTTCGGCGGCATTGAAGACTGCGTGCGCGAACTGCGGCGGCCAAGCGCGGAGCCGGCCCTGGTGCTGGGCTGCAGCGGCAGCGTGCTGGCGCGCTGGATGATTCCGCGGCTGCCGGCACTGCAGGCTGCCCTGCCCGGCGTGCGCCTGCAGTGGTCGGCCCTGGATGGCAGTTTCACCGAGGCGCAGGCCACGCTGGATGCGGTGCTGCTGCTGGCACAGGGACCATGGCCGCGCGGCTGGCAGGTGCGCGAGCTGGCACCGGAACGGGTGGGTGTGGTGGTGGCGCCCTCGCACCCGGCGGCGCAGCGGTTGCGCCATGTCCCCCCGTCGGCCTTGCTGCGGGAAACGCTGCTGCACACCCGTTCGCGCCCGCAGGCGTGGCCTGCATGGGCGCAGTCGCACGGGCTGGACCCAGCCCAGCTGCAGCTCGGCACCGGCTTCGAACACCTGTACTACCTGCTGGAAGCAGCGGTAGCGGGGCTGGGCCCGGCGATCGCGCCGGAGCCACTGGTGGCCGAGGATCTGGCGGCCGGGCGGCTGGTGGCACCGTGGGGATTTGCTGCGACCGGCGGGTTCTGGGTGCTGGCGCGGCCGGACGGCCCTGTCGATGCGCGCGTGGACGTGCTGGCGGACTGGGTGACTGCCCAACTGCGATGAGGCCCCCGCGGCGGGTGCGCAATGGCCGGCAACGCGGGCGGATTGATCCGCCCGGTGCCAGCACTGCGCAGGCCTCAGCGGCCGCCCATCGCGACCCGCTGCTGCTCTTCCTGCACCTGCTGGTGCTGCGAAGGATCGGACAGCAGCTTCGCGCTGGTGTGCTCCAGCGATGGTGGCGCCTGGGCAAGGTCAACGGCGGCGCGGAATCCCGGCGTGGTTCCCATCACGAACGCCTTGCCATCCTGCACCGTGATGCTCTGCAGCTTGTCGGCGGCGTCGATGCCGTTCTCTTTTGCATGCAGGGTGATGTTGGCCGCGGCTTCTTCGGAGAACACGCTTGGCAGCTTGCTGCGCACTGCGTTGTGCAGGGCATTGTCCGGATGCGAAGCATCGTTCAGCGATGGTCCCTTCGGCGCGGCAGCCGCCGGCTCCTGGCCCTGCAAACGGCCTGTGGCCAGCGCAGCGTGGGTGTTGCGGCCGGCGATGCCATCGGGCACCAGACCCTGCTGCTTCTGGAAGGCGAGCACCGCCTCGCGGGTGTGGTCACCGAAGCGACCGTCCTCGGCCAGCCGGTTGCCGTGCGCGTCGCGCACGCCAAGCTGATTGAGGGTCTGCTGCAGGGATTGCACATCACTGCCGCGCTGGCCGTGCCGGATCACCTCGGCCGATGCTGCGTGCGATGGCGCCGATTGCGCTGCCGATGCCCCCGCCGGTGCGGCGGGGCGAGAAAGCGCCGGCTCGCCATTGCCGTGCAGCGGCGCACGGACCTGGAACTCCGGCTTGGGCGTCAGTGCACCGACGATGCGCGTACCACCACCGTCCCAGTAACCACCTGGGCGAATGGTGACTTCAGCCGGCCCGGTACTGCCCTGGGAACCGATGAACTGGATGTTTCCCTGCGCGTCGTAGCCTTTGAAAATGCCGACATGCTGACCCTGCGAAGAGGAGAACATCAGGATGTCACCCTGCTTCAGCGAGCCATTGGGCTTGCGCGCATCCGCCGCCGAGGTCACATCGAAATGCTCGCGCGCGTACGCGGTTGTATTTGCGCCGTTGAACAGGGTCGAGGTCGTGAAGCCCGCGGCGTTTTCGCCACGCACGTCGTAGCCCGCGTTCTTCAGGCCGCGCCAGACGAATGCAGAGCAATCCACACCGAGCCGCCCGTCCCCGTCCAGGTCGCGCTCCAGCCGGCTGCTGTCTCGACCCGGCCGTGGATGGTCCGGCCGGCCATACTCGTACTGGCGGCCGGAGCCCATGAAGTGCTGGTGGGCCTCGTTGTAGACGGCGGCACTACCGGCCGCAGCCACGGTCTGGGTTGCAGCGGGTGCGGTCGTAGCAGGCGTTGTTGCTGGAGTCGGGGTCTGGGTCTGCACCGGCGCGGCAGCCGATGTGCGCGTCGGCTGCTGGACGGTAGCGACATCGCCCGGCTGCCAGCCCTCGAAACGCCGTATACCGTCGGCCAGCACCTCGCGCTCGCGCACGCTCATTTCCCCGACCGTCTTCGAGCGCAGATCAACGCCGTTGCGGTCACCCTCCGCATAGATGGTGGCGGCCTGCTCTTTGTGGTGGGTCGTGCCGCTGTAGTCCTTCTTGGAGTAACTCGGCAGCATTTCCTCGACGGTCTTGTCACCAAAACGGCGCTCGAGCAGCTGGATCTTCGCCACCCGCCCGGCTTCATAGCTTTCGAAGACCGCGTTGCCCCATTGGTCCAGACCGACCACGCCTTGGTAACGTCCCTGCGCCGCCTCGAGCGCCTGCTCGCGGGTACGGGGGTTGGTTACCGTCTTGTCCGCGCTGCCGGCGAACTCGAACTTGAGATTGCCAGGGTTGTTGTTGCGCCACGAGACGCTGCCGCCTGACCGTTCGATGACACTGCCATCGTCCATTTCCAGCGTGCGCGTCGTACCGACGCTGCTGACTACCCGAGTGATGTTTGGATCCGACATGCGCTGTTCCTTTGCCAGTGGTTGATTGGACCGCTCCCCCGGCGGCGATTACATTCCGTTGGAAAACACGTCCAGCACATCCGCACTGACCCAGCCCTGTGCGCAGTTCCCGGCGTAGTGTCCTGGGGCTGCCGCATGGCAGGCCTCGCCTCCCGTGGCGACCCGATTGTTGATCGGCCTGTCACCATAGGTGTCACACAATGCATTGTCCTTGCACTTGCCGACCGTGTTGGCCGGAATGGCGACAACGTAATAGAACAGCGGATTCTGTCCGGTGCGGCCGATGCCTTGCACGCACACCAGCTGCCCCTTCGACAGCTTCGCGGTGGCGGTGGCCCTGCTGCCGCTGCTCGGTACCGCATCCAGCGTCTCCACGCCCTTGGCCTCGGCCACGCCGGCGAAGAATCCCTGGTCGCCGCAGTCCGGCGACAGTTCGACATCGTAAAAGTCACCGCTGTCGACATCGCCTGCTGTGCAGCCGGTACCGGCACTGGCATTGCTGCACGTCACCCCGCTGGCGCGGATCAGCGCGGCCAGCCCGTTGTTGGCCGCTGCCGGCGTGGACGCTGGTGCCGCTCCAGCTGCAGAGACCGGGGCCACTGCAGGCGCAGGAACGGCGGCGCGCGACGCTGCAGCGGGATTTGATGAATCTCCCGCCGCACACGCTCCCAAGGCGAGCAGCAGGCCCGGAACGAGCGCAACGCGGGCCACACGGAACCGGCGGGAAGAAAGACGGGGCATATCCATTGCGACCTCATTGAAGGCATGACGCACCACAGGGGGCGAGAGGGTTGAACACGGCCCACCCGGCACTCAGCCAAGGCGGTCAGGCGCATTGTGTGCGAACAAATGTTCGGTGGATGTCGACTTCGTCGTCGGCATCCCGATACAACGCAAAAATGCGCATTTCGTCACATTACCCCTTCCCTTGGGACGTCCACCGCAGACGCCGGCTACGACGCCGTCGGCGCCGCCAGGCGCTGCTGCAGATCCTCGCGCAGGCGCGACAACTCGACTTCGGCCTGCTGACGCTGCTGCATGCCCTCGCGATGGATGCTGCGCACTTCCTCGACGGTAGCGATCAGCTGATCGTGCACGTGGCGCAGCGTGGCCACGTCGATCACCCCGCGCTGGTTGCTGCGTGCGGTGTCCACCGACGCCTGGCGCATCAGATCGGCATTGCGCCGCATCAGCTCATTGGTCGCATCGTCGATGGCATTGGCCAGCTCGGCGGCGTTCTTCTGTTCGCCCAGCGACAACTGGATCGCGAACTGACGCTTCCACGAGGGGATGGTGATGTCGCGGACGGTGTTGAACTTCTCGATCAGCTGCAGCGCATTGGCCTGGATCAGGCGGATCATCGGCAGCGACTGGTCAGCCGCGTGCTGCATCAGCTGCAGGTCGGAAACGCGCTTCTCGATCAGGCGGATCGCATTGTCGATCTCGCTCTGGCGGATGCGCTGCTGCGGGTCATCGCTGCCCTGCCCCAGCAACTGCTCGGACTGCAGCTGGGCCAGGCGCTGCTTGCCGGCGGCGGCATACAGGCCCAGCGCATGACGCTCCTCGCGGACGATGTCATGCATGCGGTCGAAATCGGCCACCCGCTTGGTCATCAGTGCCTGTTGCGCGCCCACGTCGCCGAGCAGCTGTTCGATCTGCGAATTGGTATCGCTGAACTTCTGCACCAGTTCGCCCTTGGAAGAACGCAGGCGATCGATGAGGCCACCGATCAACGGCACCTTCGAGCGCTGGGAAAAGCCATCCAGCTTGAGCTCGCGCGCGATGCGCACCACTTCGCCGAGTTTCTCGCCATTGGCGTCGAGGTCACGGTTGCGCACCTGGTCCAGCAGCTGGCTGGAGAAGGCCGTTGTGCGTGCGGCGGCCTCACGGCCGAACACCTGCAGGTTGCCTGGACGCAGGTCTTCCAGCTCGCGGCCGATCTCGGCGATGTGCGGCAGGTCGTCGCGGACCAAGCCGAGGGCCTTCAACGTGCTGTCATCAAGTTCAGGGGCGGGCGTGGTGGCGGGCACGATCGTGCCGGAGTTCTGGCTGTCCTGGGTCATCGGGCAGTGTCCTTGCGGTGGATAAGCGGCAGCGGCGGGCGGCTCAGGGCAGTCTAGCCTGAGCAGCAGCTACTTCGTCGTCGATCTGGGCCTGCAGCGTGGCTGCCTGCTCGGCCTGTGCAGCCTGCGCCAGTGCCTGACGCGCCAATGCGGCCTGGCGCCAGGCCGGCAGCAGGACATCGTGGATGCGGACGAAGCGCTGCAGCAGGGCTTCGTCCTGCTCCTGCAGCAGCCGCCACTGCCCGCTTTCGATGCGTCGCAGCGTGGCCAGCCGCTGCAGGTGGTCCACGCGTGGCGCCAGCGCGGCCTGCGCGGCTCCGTCAAGCATTGCCAGCTGCGCGGCGCCGAACGTGGCCCAGTTCTCCAACGCGGCTGCAGCCGCGTCGTTGTCGATGATGGCCCGGGCACGCTGCTGCACACGCTGCGCGAGACCTTGGGCCTGCTCGCGCGCCTGCAGCGCCAGCACGCCCAGCTGCGCCTGCAGCCCCTGCGCCTGCGCCTGGCGTTCAACGTCACGGCCGAGCAGGCGCCCCCACCAGCTCTCCCGCCGGCGCAGGCGCGCCGGATCGCTGGCCTGCAACGCCAGTGCGATCCGCGCCAGCGCAGCCACCAGGCCTTCGCCACCTGCCTCGGCCGGCAACGACGCCGGCTCGGCCAGCCCCTGCAGCAGGGGGCTGCCGTACGCAGCCAGCGCGGCCACATCGGCGCGCGCCGGAAGCACGGGTTCGGGCAGGGAGCGCATGCAGGTCACGGCAGCGGCGGCGGCCGTGGGCCGTCATCGGCCACCGTTTCCGGCGGCAATGATTCACCGTAGAAGTGGCGCATCAACGCTTCGTCCAGCGCACGTTCTTCCGGAGTCGCTGCACGACGCACCCGCGGGCGACGACGCGTGTCGGTCGTGGCCACATCGGCCGTTACCTGCTGCCGGGCCCACCCGGCAAACGCCGCCAACGTCTGCGACAACTGCACCTGCTGTTCCTGCGAGGCGACCAGCAGCTGCAACAGCGGCGCCAGACCAGCCTGCAGGTCTTCGGCCAATGGCGTGGCTGCGGCCTGCGGTACGGCGGCAGCCGGCGCGCTGGCCGGACGTGCATCGGCCAGGCGCTGCAGCGCTGCCAGCAGGGCCGGCCATGGCGCAGGCTCCGGTACGACGGCCACCTCTGCCGGCGGCGGCGGCCGTGGCAGCTGCAACGCACTGGCGATGTCGGCCAGCTGCGCGACCACGCGGCCACCGACATCACTGTCACCGGCACCCATTGCCTTGTTGCGCAGGAAATCACGCTTGATCTGCGCCCAGCGTTGCGCGCGTTCTTCATCGAGCACGCCACGCAGCTCGGCCAGCTTCAGCAGATTCTCTTCGGCACCGGTGGTCAGCAGCTGCGCTTCGCCCAGGTAGTGGTCGGAGATCAGCTGCTGCAGCTCGTCGTCATTCATCACCGGCGAAATCTTCTCGGCCAGCTTGTTCATGTTGCGGTAGCTGCCCTGCAGGCGGAAGGGCGGCTCGGTGCGATAGCGGTCATCCTGGGCAGCGCTGGCGATGTACTGCTGGTTGACCTTGTAGACCACATCGCGGACCTGCAGCATGCGCTGCAGGGTGGCGGTGATCTCGTTGATCTCTGCGCCGCTGTAGGCGTGGCTCAAGCCGTTGGTGGACACATCCTTGCCCATCGCGCGGTCGACCAGCAGGTACAGGTCGGCCATCTCGCGCGTGGCCAGCGGCGCCAATACCGGGTTGGAGGTCAGGCTGTTCTCGATGTAGCTGAGCGTGAAGGCTGCTTCCATGCCACCGAGCACATCGCCCAGGTTGTAGATGTCGGCACGGTTGGCCAGCATGTCCGGAATCTTGAACACTTCGCCGGATTCGGTGTACGGGTTGCCGGCCATGACCACGCAGAACTTCTTGCCACGCATGTCGTAGGTGCGCGTACGGCCGCGCCATACGCCTTCGATGCGGCGCGTGCCATCGCACAGCGAGATGAACTTCTGCAGGAACTCGGGGTGCGTGTGCTGGATGTCATCGACATACAGCATGGTGTTGTTGCCCATCTCCAGCGCCAGGTTGAGCTTCTCCAGCTCCTGCCGCGAGGTCGCATCCGGTGCCTGCTGCGGATCCAGCGACCGCACTTCGTGGCCCAGCGCCGGGCCGTTGATCTTCATGAAGACCAGGCCGAGGCGATGCGCCACGTACTCCATCAACGTGGTTTTGCCGTAGCCCGGCGGCGAGATCATCATCAGCAGGCCCATCAGGTCGCTGCGCTTGTTCTCGCCAACGGTGCCCATCTGCTTGGCCAGGTTGTCGCCGATCACGCCGAGATATACGTCGTTGATCAGCTTGTTGCGCACGAAGGACGACAACGGCCGGGCCTTGAACTCCGACAGCCGCAGGGTTTCGCGTTCGCGACCGATGATGCCCTGGCGCACCGCCTGATAGGCGTGGAAGGCCGGCACGAACGACTGCAGGTGGTGCTGCAGGCGTGCCAGGAAATCGTCCAGCGACACGGTCAGGCTGCCGTTGTGGATGCGGGCATGTTCGCCCAGCAGGCCGCTGACCTCCGCCTGCAGCGGTGCATCGCTGGCACGGGTGCGCAGCTGTCGCTGCACCAGCAGCAATGCCGCCGCTTCTTCGACATAGCCGGCATGCGCCGACTGTGCCGGCAGCCCGGCGAGCGCTCGCAGCCATTGCCCGGCCAATGCCCAACGCATGGCCAGCGGATCCTGCGAGCGCTGCAGCGCACGTTCAAGCGCATCACGCTGGCCCGCCTGCTCCAGTTGCTGCGACAGCGCGTCCAGCAATGCCCGCGCGTGCCGGCTGGTGCTGAACACCGGCTCGCCGGCCACCAGTTCTTCGCCCAGATATGCCGCTGCTGCATCGGCGGCAGCGGCGTCGAACGGCAGTGCATGCGCGAGTGCGTGGTCATGCAGCGCCTTGGCCATTTCCGCACGCAGAGCGTGGCGCCCCTCATCGGAGCCGAACAGGCGCGCGATGGCCTCGGCACCGGCCTGCCGGCCGGGCCACTGCGTCACGGCTTCATCGCGTTGCCGCGCGGCCCAGAACAGCAGTGCCAACGCACGCACATGGGGCGAATGCCGCAGCGGTCCGGCGGCCTGCTGCAGCGGCAACAGCGCGCGCAGGATCAGGGCGGCGTCATGGTCATGGATACCGCGCTCGTAGCCCTCGCGGTAACGGGGCGCGGCAAAGGCGCGGACCCGCTGGCCCAGCGCTTCCGGTTCGGCTGCATCGTGCTGCAGCTGGGCCAGGTCCAGGCCATCGCGGCCCTCCTCCGCAGCCAGCAACAGGCACCCGGCCAGGTATTCGCCACGGTAGATCGCTGCCGATTCCGAATCCAGGGTCACCGGCCAGAACGGCTTGAGCGCATCAAGCTCGGGATCGTGCAGGCTCTCCAGGAAATCGGTGCCGGTGAGGTGGATGGCAAGGGTTTCACCCCGTGGCAGCAGGGTCAGGTCCAGCGCCTGGGTGTTCACGCTGAATCGATGGCGCGGACCAAGGCGGACCACGTTGCCGCCGGCCTCGTACAGGTCGCTGCGGTCGCGCAGCTGGCGCACGGCCTGGTCGCGCACGCCCTTCAGGCGCGCCTCGACATCGTCAGCCTTGACGTTGTCGTGCAGCGCACGCAGGCGCTCGGCCAGTTCACGCAGTTTGAGGATCAGCGGATCGCCGGCGAAGAACGCGTTGAGCTCGTCGGCCGTGCCGAACCGCTCGGTACGCTTTGCGAGGCCATCAAGGATGCGGTTGGCGGCATCGAGCACCGAGCGCGCCTTGCGCTGGCGATCATCCAGCAGGGCCTGCTTGTGCGTATCGAAGGCTTCGACCAGCTCTTCGCGCTTGCTCAGGATGTCGCCGAGGAACTGCTCGTGCTCGCCGAACTGGCTTTCCAGTTCTTCCAGCTGCACCAGCAGGCGCGACAACTGCTCGTCGGCCCGCTCAGGGTCGCTGGCCATCGCCAGCGCGCTGGTGATCGACTGCGAGAACAGGGCGAACTGGGCAGCGAACTGGGCCACGGCTTCGGCCGAGCCCAGCGACTTGCGGCGCTGTTCGGCACGTGCGCGCGCCTGGTTCAGGCGCCCGTACAGCAGCGAGATGGATTCGACCACGCGGGTGCGCGCAGTCGCATCGTCGACCTTCAGCCCGGCCATCAGCTCGGACAGCATGTCCAGGTCGCCGGCCATGCCGCGCAGGCCGTCCAGCTGCTCATCCAGCTGGCGTGCACTGGCGGCCTGCTGTGCGGCTTCGTCCAGCGCCTGCATGCGGGCGGTCAAGGGGGCCAGTGCTGCATCGCCGGCAAGGAAGGTACCGGTGGCGGCGCCGACACGGTCGTGCGCCTGCACAAGTTCGGCGGCCATCGCCTCGATGCGCGCGGTATCGATGTAGCGCAGTTCGCGGATGGTCAGCAGTCGACCGCGCAGTGCGGTGATCGCGTTGAGCGCTTCGACGAAGGCCTGCACCTCGTTCCAGTTTTCCGGCTGCAGCCGGCCCAGCAGTGCCTTGTGCGTGGCCTCTGCCTCGGCCATCGCCTGCGCCGACTGCTGGCGGATCGACTGCACCTTTTCGTATTCGTCCAGCACCGATTCGCCGGTGGCACTGATCTGCCGCAGCAGGGCTTCGGCGCCATCGCAGGCCTCGTCACCCAGCCAATGATGCGCATCGAAAAGCCGCCGGGTATCGGCTACCAGGCGCTGGTAGCGCTGCACCGATACATCCTGGCCGTCGATCTCGCGCGCCAGGTTGAACAGGTTGGAGATGCCGCGAACCAGCTCGGCATTGCCGATGCGCCCCATGAAGGTATTGCCGGGCGGACGGCTGGCGGCGAACTCATCGCTGCTGAAGGGCGTCTGCCAGACCTGCATCGGATGGATGCGGGTCGGCTCGGTGCCTTCGGCATGGAACAGCACCATTCGCCCGTCCTGCATGAAGGCGTAGCCGTGGCCGAAGACCGGGTTCTGCAGCACGCGCTGGATCGTGTTGTAGACGAACAGCGCCGAACGCCCGCCTTCGCGCTCGTAGAAGATGTACAGCACGTCCTCGCCGTTGGGCGAACGGATGCTGCGCTTGAACTGCATGCCATCCATCGAGGCGTCGAACGCCTTGTGCTCGCCACCCTGCAGGTAATAGCCGCCGGGGAAGATGATGCCGTGGTCTTCGGGCAGCTGCACGCAGGCCTGGACGATGGCATCGTTGCGCACGATGTCGCCGGTAAGCGTGTTGTAGATCAGTCCGCGCCATTCGGTTTCGCGGTAGGGCAGCACTTTCAGCAGCACCAGCGAGCCGACCCGGGCGAACTCGAACTGGGCATCGTCCAGCGACTGCGTGCTGTCCTCCACCGGCTCGCTGTAGATGCCCTGCCCGGTTTCGGTGTTGTTCTCCACCTTGATGGTCAGATCGCCACCGGTGGTTTCCACGAACAGGGTATCGAGGATGTTCAGATGCGAGTGGCGACCGTTGACGGCAAGGTCACGCGTGGCGCGGGTCCATTCGAAATCGAAGGGCGGCGGCAAGGCGATGTCACGCTCGCCGCGTGCATCGAGATAGGTCAGTTCACCTTCGCGTGACAACGCCCAGCGGAACACGCGCACGTCGCTGCTGCGCTCGCCGATCTGGAACGAGGCCAGCAGCTTGTCGCCCACCACGATCAGCTGCAGCAGGCGCGCATGCTTGTAGTAGGCGTACAGCTCGTTGAAGTCATGCACGAAGCCGGGCTGGGCGAGGAAACTGCCCTTCAGTTCAAGGGCAGCGACGTCGTAGCCATCAGCGCCCTGTACCAGCCGGTACAGACCGAACACATCTTCGATGCGGGTCTGGGTCTTGAGCCCGATGAACACGTTGTAGCCGAACAGCAGGCGATCCGGGCCGACCTGGACGATGTCGCGGCCGACACAGTTGTTCTCGCTGCGGATGCGGAAGCGGCCAATCACCTCCAGGCGGCTGTCGCCGAACTCGGCCAGGCGCTGGCGGTTCAGCTGCTCGGCAACGGCCTGCAGGCGCTGGCCCTGTTCGCCGAGACGGCGCCGCAGGACTTCATAGGCGCCGCCCTGGGCTACGGCCTGGTCGACGGTAGCGCCGGCAGCCTCTGGTGCGGCGGACTCGGTGGACGGTTTGGTTTCGGACATCAGCAGGTTTCCGGCTCACGGACGGCCGGCCGTCGATGCGGCCGGCACGGGTGGGCGATGGCGATGGCCATCGCCGGGTGGATCAGCGCGCGCTGTCGACCACGACGGTCGCCGCGACGGGCACGGTCTCTGCGTCCTCGGCGATCTGCCGCGGTGCATTGTCGGCCACGTTGACGCCCAGGTAGCGCTGCATCAGGTCCTGCACGATCGGACTCTTGCCGGCGAAGCCTTCGATCGACTTGCCCAGCGAAACCGCCTTGATCAGGTTCTCGAACATGCCGCCGTCGCCGCCAACCAGGTCGATGTCGG
Source organism: Stenotrophomonas sp. TEPEL (assembly GCF_004348785.1). Taxonomy (NCBI): domain Bacteria; kingdom Pseudomonadati; phylum Pseudomonadota; class Gammaproteobacteria; order Lysobacterales; family Lysobacteraceae; genus Stenotrophomonas; species Stenotrophomonas sp. TEPEL. Next base: position 1,263,339 of record NZ_QQXJ01000001.1, on the reverse strand, counting down.
CGTTGCGCAGCGCGCTGGCGATGACGCCGGCGTTCTCGCGCGAGACTTCCTTGCCGGCTTCGATCGAGGCCAGCGCCTGCTTCAGGCTGTTGTCCAGCATCATGCGGAACTCTTCATGGCCGCGAGCCTGGTCGCTCAGCGAAGCGATGGCTTCGAACTTGCGGACCAGGCCCTCGGCCTCGGCAAGCAGCTTCTTCTGCACCACGCTGGCTTCGGCGTTGCCCAGCGATTCGGTGGCGGTGGCACGGGCCAGGCCCATCTTCTCCTCGCCCTGCGCCTGTGCCTGCAGCGTCTCGGCCAGCACGCGCGCCTCGTTGCTGCCCTGCTTCAGTGCGGCCTCGGCCTTGGCCTCGATCACGCGCGCCTCGGCGATGCCGACCTTCTCGATGGCCAGCGCCGACGCTTCGCGTACCTGCGCTTCGGCCAGGCCCGGTGCGGCCTGCTCGGCGCGGAAGGCGTCGGCCAGCAGGCGCTTGGCCTCGGCCTGCTTGCCGGCGGCTTCGTGCTCGGCCTGCGCCAGCGTGGTCAGCTCGACCGCGCGATGCTTGGAGGCGGTCTCGCGGGCCTGGGCTTCCTTCACTTCGCGCACCAGCGCTTCCTGCGCCTTGGCCTCGGCTTCCAGGATCAACACCTGCTTCTGGCGGTCGGCCTCGGAGACTTCGCGCACTTCCTTGATGCGCTCTTCTTCCTGCGCCACGGTCTTGTCGATGGAGATGCGTTCGCGGGTGATGTTGGCCACGTCCATCTTGCCCTGCTCGACCACCTTGTCGCGCTCCACGCCCTGCAGCTGCACTTCGCGGTCGGTGGTGACCTGCTCCAGCTGGCGTGCGCGCTCCACGCGCTCGGCTTCGATGGCCACGGCGCGCTGGCGGTTCTGCTCGGCCACTTCAACTTCGCGCATGCGGTTCTGCTCGCGGATGTCGATCAGCTGCTGCGCTTCGATACGGGCGTTCTCGGACAACTGGCGCTGCTCTTCCTGCACCTTGGCGGTCTCGGCTTCCTCGCGCGCACGGATGGTCTCGATCTCGCGCTTCTGCCGTGCCTCGGCTTCGGCCTGCTGGCGTTCAAGGGCCAGCAGTGCTTCGCGGGCTTCGACGTTCTTCTTGGTGATGGCCAGCTTCTCGTTCTGCTCCAGCTCGTTGGTCACCACGTTCTGCGCAGCGGTCAGCTCGGTGATCTTGCGGATGCCCTGCGCGTCGAGGATGTTGAACTGGTCCAGCAGCGACTTCGGGGTCTGCTCCAGGTAGTCGATGGCCACGTCTTCCAGCACATAGCCATTGAGGTCGTTGCCGATCACCGCGATGATCTCGTCGCGGAATTCCTGGCGCTTCTCGAACAGCTCGGTGAAATCGAACTTCTTGCCGACCGTCTTCAGCGCTTCGGAGAACTTGGCGTTGAACAGCTCATCGACGGCATGCTTGTCCGACGCACGGTCGGCACCGATGGCCTTGGCCACGCGCAGCACGTCGGCCTGGGTCTCGTTGACGCGCAGGTAGAACGCCACGGCGATGTCGGCGCGCATGTTGTCGCGGCAGATCAGGCCTTCCTTGCCGCGGCGGTCGATCTGCAGGGTGATCAGGCTGATCCGCATCAGCTCGGCGCGGTACAGCACGGGAATGATCAGCGCACCGGTGAAATGCACCTTCGGGGTGGAACTCATGTCGTTGACGATCAGGGCCACGCCCTGGTCGACCTTGCGGTAGAACGCCTTGAACAGGCCCGCCAAGCCGAGCAGGATGGCCACGATGGTGCCCACGATGGCCAGGAAAGGTAGTGCGGATGCCAACGTCATTGATGTTTCTCCTTGTTGCCCGGAAGCAGGTTGTCCTGGAAGTCGAGGGCGACCGCGTCGGCGCGGACCACCCGGTAATGGTGTTGTGCAGCCACGTGCTCGACAAGCACGATGCGCTCGCCGCGCTGCAGTTCGATGTCGCTGCGGATCTGCAGGACCAGGCCGGCACCGCCGTCGTCGACGGTGGCATGACCACTGCGTGCATCGACCTTGGGCGAGGCGACCACGCCGACCCGGCCCAGCAGCGAGGCCTGCGGCACCGGGCGCAGGCGCAGCAGGAAGCGGCGGATGGGACGCAGCAGCAGCGCGGTGACCGGCACCGCCGGCAGTGGTGCGAGCACCGCCACCACGGTGCCCAATGACCAGCGCAGCAGGTTGGGCAACGGCAGCAGCAGGTACAGATGGATGAAGTAGGTGAGGGTCCAGGCGAACAGGCTCAGCAGCGTCACCACCACCATGAGCGGCACGCCGCCCAGGCCCCAGCGCGCCAGCAGCGCTGACAGACCGCTGAGATGGGCGTCGCCTTCGAGGGCACCATCGGCACCGGCCTCGCCGAAACCGTCATCGACCAAGCCAAAGGCGGCAATCCCCCAATACAGAACCGCCACCGCCAGCGCGACGCTGTACGGGAGGGTCGGATAACCGAGTACGACGGTTAGGAATTCCTGCATCGCTTGCCTTCCTGGGCGGGGGCGCCAGGCGCCCGTTCGGAGCACGCCACCAGCGGCTCCGTCGATCCTCGTGCGGGCCCTCATGGCCAGCACGCTTGGGATCATCCTATGTGAAGAGGGTGTGCAGGCTCAAATGTGAAGACCGGACACCCCGGAAGTGACCGTGTCTCAATCCAGCACGGCGCAATCGGAGCGCCGGACTTCTTCCACGAACGTGCGCATCTTGTAGCCGTCCTTGATGCCCGGCTCCAACTCGATGCCACTGGAGACATCCACGCCCCACGGCAGGGTCGCCAGCACGGCGTCATGCACGTTCTCCGGCGTCAGGCCTCCGGCCAGCAGGAACGGCCGGTGCAGGCCGGTGGGGATACGCGACCAGTCGAAGGCCACGCCGGTACCGCCGCCGCCGCCCGGCGCATGGCTGTCGAACAGGAAACCGGCGGCGCTGGGGTAGCGCAGCTGCAGGGTGCGCGCATTGATCTCCTCGCGCCCGCCCATGGCGATCGCCTTCAGGTAGGGCATGTTGAAGCTGCGGCAGAAGCTCTCGTCTTCCTCGCCATGGAACTGCAGCAGGGTCGGCCGCACGGTACGCAGCACCTCGCGCACTTCTTCCCGGCTGTTGTTGCGGAACAGCGCCACCACGTCGACCATCGGTGCGATCGCCTGGCGCATCGCGCGCGCTTCGGCCGGCGCGACCCGGCGGCTGCTCTCGCGGGCGAAGATGAAGCCCACCGCATCCACGCCCAGCTCGCCGGCCAGGCGCACGTCGCCGGCACGGGTCATGCCACAGAACTTGATGCGGGTACGATAGTAGGAGCGGCTCATAGCGTTACCTCGGCGGGCAGATGCCAGTTGTCGGGGTACAGCGGCCCCAGGAACACCAGTCCCTGCGGAGGAGCGGTGGGACCGGCTACGGTTCGGTCGCGCCCGGCCAGCAGTTCGGCGATCCACTCCACCGGTTTCTCCCCACTGCCAACCAGAATCAACGAGCCGACAATATTGCGGACCATGTGATGAAGGAATGCATTGCCGCGCACCGCCACTTCGATGACGTCGTCGTGGCGGCTGACCTGCAGCGACTGCAGCTCTCGCCGGGCATGCAGGGCCTGGCACTGGACCGAGCGGAAGGCGCTGAAATCGTTCTCGCCCAGCAGGGCCTGCCCCGCAAGGTGCATGCGCTCGGCATCGAGCGGGCGCCGCTCCCAGCTCAGGGTCTGCCGGCCCAGCGCCGGGCGCACTTCGCGATTGAGCAGGCGGTAGCGATAACGTCGTGCCCGGGCGGAGAAACGGGCATGGAAATCGTCGGCCACCGGCACGCACCAGCGCACGGCGATCGAACGCGGCAGGCGGGTAGTGGTGCCGAGCATCCACGCGCGCGGATCACGCACCACGTCGGTGTCGAAGTGCACGACCTGGCACTGGCCGTGCACGCCGGCATCGGTGCGGCCGGCGCAGACCACCTGCAACGGGGTATCGGCCACCGATGACAGGGCCTGTTCCAGGCTGGCCTGGACGCTGGGTCCGCCCTCGCCCAGGTTCTGCCATCCCCTGAAATCGCTGCCGTCGTACTCGACGCCGAGCGCGTAACGCATGTGCTACCTCGATGTTGCGGGTGGGGCGGCGCTCAGGCCGGGTCGCGCTCGGACCAGACCGCCAGTTCGTTGCCACCGGGCTCGACGAACTGGAAACGGCTGCCGCCAGGGAAAGAGAACACGGTCCGCACGATCTGACCACCGGCCGCGCGCACCGCCGCCTCCATCGGCGCCAGCTGCTCGGCATACAGCACCAGCAGTGGCGCGCCTTCGCTGGCACGTTGCGGTTGGCCACGGAAGAAGCCTCCCTGCAGGCGGCCGTCATCGAAAGCGGTGTAGTCGCTGCCGTAATCGACAAACGACCAGCCGAACACGACCTCGAAGAACGCGCGGCTCGCGGCCGGGTCGCTCGAGGCGAATTCAACGTAGTCGAGACGGCGTTCGCGGGTCATCGCAGGTCCTTGTCGAAGGGGTGTCAGGGCAGACGGGCCAGCAGTTCGCGCGCTTGCGCCTGGCAATGCAGGTCACCCCCTTCGGCAACCTCCTGCAGCAGGGTGCGCGCGGTCTGCGCGTCGCCCAGGTCCAGATAGGCGATGGCCAGCTCCAGCCGCTCCTGGCCGACACGCGGGGTCCAGTCATGGGCACTGCCTGTCGCAGACCCGACGGCGTCCTCGGCGGCCGCACGGTCGTCGTGCGGGTCGACCGGTGCGGCCGTCTCATGCTCATGCGGTTCGGCCGGCAGATCGAACACACCGCGGAACTGCGGCTCCTGTTCGGCCTGCAGCGCGTACTCGGGCACGGCCACCTCGGCTGGCGCGATGGGCGCAACCGCAGCAGCGCCGGCAGGATCGTCCCAGCGCGGCAGATCGTTCACCGCAGCAGGCAGTTCAACCCGTTCGTCCTCATCAAGCTCACCCGCCCGCCACTCGGCCGACGAGGCATCCTCATGGATGTCCGCAGCCGGCGCGTCATGGTCGGCAGTGGCAGCCCAGGCCGGCATCGCCGGTTCCTGGCGTCCGCCATCGGCGTTCACCCCGGCGTCCTGTTCGGTCAGGGTATCCAGCGCGGCACCTGCCGGCAGCGCTGCTGCCAGGCCGGCGGCATCGTGTTCCTCGCGCAGCGGCGGCAGCGGCGAGGGCTTGCGACGACGCAGCAGCCAGGCGCCCAGGGCAACCAGCACGAGCAGCGGCAGGCCCAGCCAGTACCACGGCGTGCCAGCGCCGGGGGCACCGGGCGCCTGGGCCAAACGCTGCTGCGCGGCGGCCAGGTCGTTGTCCTTCATCGCGATCAGTGACTGCTGCTGCTCCTTGAGCTTCTCCAGCTCCGCCACGCGCTGCTTCAGATCGCCGATTTCGGCATCGCGGGTGGCGATGTCCTCCTTGGCCTGGCGCAGTTGTTCGTTGCCCAGCATGTCACCCTCGCTGCCGGCACTGGTGCCGGTGGTTGTGCCCGCGTGCGCGGCGTCGGATGCCAGCGCCGGAGCAATTTCAAGTCGTGCCCCTGTGGCCGCAGCCGGGGAAGAAGCGGCGCCATCGGCCTTGGCCACCGGCATTGCGGCGCCAGCCGGCTGTGGCACAGTGCGTGCCTGCCGCCACTGCGCGGCATGCTCGCGGACCAGCGCGGTGGCCTCGGCCGCATCCACCGCGGCCAATGCGGCATCGCCCGGCATGCGCAGCACCGCGCCCTGCTTGAGCAGGTTGACGTTGCCACGGATGAAGGCTTCGGGGTTGGCACGCAACAGCGCGATCATCGCCCGGTCGCGACTGATCTGATTGCCTCGGGCCAGCGAGCCGGCGATCTGCGAAAGCGTCTGTCCGCGCTGCACGGTCACACTGCCGTCTGCGACCAGCGCAGGTGCAGGTGACGCAGCCCGTGGACGCGGTGCAGCAGGTGCGGCGGCCGCCGTGACCGGTGCCGGCTCGGGTGCGGTTGCAGCGGTGGCAGGCGCATCCCGGACGATGGTGTCCGACAGCACACCGGCTGGCGCGACGATTTCCGGTTCGGCCACGGCCAGTGCACTGGCCGGTGCATCGACCAGCGCCGAGTACTCACGCACCAGCCGGCCCTGGCCCCAGTCGGCCTCGACCAGGAAGCTCAACGAGGGAGTTTCCACTGGCGTCTGCGAGGTCACCCGTACCACCGCCCTGCCCTGCGCATTGCGGGTCAGCTCGAACTGCAGTTCGCTGACCAGACCCGCCGGGCGCTGCAGGCCAACGCGCTCGAAGGTGACCGGCGAAGCGAGCGCGACGCGCAGGTTCTCAAGTTCGGACGGATCGGCCGAGATCACCGGGATCTCGGCCAGCAACGGCTGTCCCGGCTTGGACAGGACCCGGATGTCGCCCAGGCCCAGGGCCATGGCCGAACTGCTGACCAGGGCCAGCAGCGCGGCGGAAAGACAGGTGAGCGGACGCCGTGCGCCCTTGGCTCGTTTATTCATGGGCGACACTATAAAGCGTGCGGACCACGGTCCGCACCCACCGCAGTCACAGCCGGGCGCGGGCCCGGCTGCACAGGCCGGATCAGCGCTTCTCGGCGGCGACCAGCTCGGCCAGCTGCACCGCGTTGAGGGCTGCGCCCTTGCGCACGTTGTCCGACACGATCCACAGGTTCAGGCCGCGCGGATGCGACAGGTCCTCGCGGATGCGGCCGACGTACACCGCGTCGGTGCCCGAGGCATGGGTGACCGGCGTCGGGTAGCCACCGGCCTCGTGACGATCCACCACCTCGATGCCCGGCGACTGTTCCAGCAGCGCGCGCGCTTCGGCCACGGTCACCTTGTCACGGGTTTCGATCGCCACCGATTCGGAGTGGCCATAGAACACCGGCACGCGCACAGCGGTCGGGTTCACCAGGATGCTGTCGTCGCCCAGGATCTTGCGGGTCTCCCAGATCAGCTTCATCTCTTCCTTGGTGAAACCGTTGTCCTGGAAGTCGTCGATATGCGGGATCAGGTTGAAGGCGATCTGCACCGGGAAACGCTGCGGATCGATTTCCTGGAAGCTCAGCAGCTGGCCGGTCTGCTTGCCCAGTTCTTCCAGTGCCGAACGGCCACCACCGGATACCGACTGGTAGGTGGACACGTTGATGCGCTCGATGCCGTACTTGCGGTGCAGCGGTGCCAGCGCGACCAGCATCTGCATGGTCGAGCAGTTCGGGTTGGCGATGATGCCGCGCGGACGGTTGGCGACCTGGTCCGGATTGACCTCCGACACCACCAGCGGCACGTCATCGTCGTAACGGAAGGCCGAGGAGTTGTCGATCACCACCGCGCCAGCGGCAGCGAACTTCGGGGCGTATTCCTTGGACACGCTGCCACCGGCCGAGAACAGGGCGATGTCCACGCCACTCGGGTCGAAAGTGGCCAGGTCCTGGATCCTGACCTTGTTGCCGTTGAATTCGACTTCGCCGCCGGCCGAGCGCTCGGAAGCGAGCAGGCTCAGGGTGCCGACCGGGAAATCGCGCTCGGCCAGGATGGCCAGCATGGTCTCGCCGACCGCGCCGGTGGCGCCGACGATGGCGACGTGGAAGCTGCGTTGTGCATTGCTCATGGGGGAACTCTCACGAAAACGGGAAGGGGGAAAACTCACGCACGACAGCTGGGTTCGGGGAGCCTCCTCGGATGGATGCGCGGAGGTTCCCTATCGTTTCCCGCTTTTTTTGTCCGAGGTCGCGCGCGCGGCAAGGGCCGCGTCGGCGTTGATCGCGCTCGGCATGCGCGACGGGCTGCCATCCAGGCCAAGCCCGGCCAGCAGATTGTCCACGGCCAGCTGCACCATGGCCGTACGCGTGGCCAGCGATGCGCTGCCGATATGCGGGGTCAGCACGATGTTGCGCAGGGCCAGCAGTTCCGGCCGCACGTTCGGTTCGCCTTCGTAGACATCCAGGCCGGCCGCCGCCAGGCGACCGTTGGCCAGTGCATCGGCCAACGCCAGTTCGTCGACGATGCCGCCGCGGGCGATGTTCACCAGGGTGGCAGACGGCTTCATCTTGGCCAGCGCGGCGGCGTCGATGATGTGGTGCGAGGCGGCGGTGTACGGCAACACGGTCACCAGATGGTCGGACTGCGCCAGCAGCGTGTCCAGATCCACGTAGGTCGCACCGAGCGCGGCTTCGGTATCGGCCGCCAGCCGCGAACGGTTGTGGTAGAGCACCTTCATGCCGAAGCCGTGTGCGCCGCGACGGGCGATGCCCTGGCCGATGCGGCCCATGCCGAGGATGCCCAGCGTGCTGCCATGGATGTCGGCACCCAGCATGGTCTGGAACGACCACTGCCCCCACTGGCCCTCGCGCAGCCAGCGCTCGGATTCAGTGATCCGGCGCGCAGTGGCCATCAACAGCGCAAAGCCGAGATCGGCGGTGGTCTCGGTGAGAACGTCCGGGGTGTTGCTGGCAAGAATGCCGGCAGCGCTGAGCGCGTCGACATCCAGATTGTTGTAGCCGACGCCGACATTTGCGATCACCTTCAACTGCGCGGCATCGGCGACCTGGGTTGCACCGATGCGCTCGTTGAGGGTGATGATCGCCCCGTCAACGTCGGCCAGCTGCGCGGCGATCTGCTGTGGCGACCAGGCGGTGACGGTATCGGTGCTGCGCAGCTGCACGCGATCGCGCAACGGCGCGATGGCCGCGTCGATCAGCGGCTGGCTCACCCACACGGTCGGCCGCGTGTCAGCCATCGATCTGCCCGGGAATGCGCGGGGTGATCGTGCCGACATCGCCGCACTGCGCGCGGTGGCGCAGCGCCTGGTCCATCAGCACCAGGGCCATCATCGCCTCGGCGATGGGCGTGGCGCGGATGCCGACGCAGGGATCATGGCGGCCGGTGGTGACTACCTCCACCACATTGCCGGCCGTATCCAGCGATTCACCCGGCAGGCGCAGGCTGGAGGTCGGCTTGAGCACCATCGAGGCGACCACCGGCTGGCCGGTGGAGATGCCACCGAGAATGCCGCCGGCGTGGTTGCTGGCAAAACCCTGCGGGGTCAGCAGGTCACGGTGTTCGGTGCCCTTCTGCATGGCGCTGGCGAAACCGTCACCGATCTCCACGCCCTTCACCGCGTTGATGCTCATCAGTGCGGCCGCGAGCTCGCCATCAAGCTTGCCGTAGATCGGCTCGCCCCAGCCCGGCGGTACATTGTCGGCGACCACGTCCACGCGGGCACCGACCGAATCGCCGGACTTGCGCAGCGCATCCATGTACGCCTCCAGCTCGGGCACCTGCACGGCGTGCGGCCAGAAGAACGGGTTGTCTTCCACCGCCGACCAGTCGAAACCGGCCGGACGGATCTCGCCCAGCTGCGACAGGTAGCCACGCACGGTGACCCCGAAGCGCTCGGCCAGCCATTTCTTGGCGACCACGCCAGCAGCTACGCGCATGGTGGTCTCGCGCGCCGAAGAACGGCCACCGCCGCGCGGGTCGCGGATGCCGTACTTGTGCCAGTAGCTGTAGTCGGCATGCCCCGGACGGAACTGCTGGCCGATGTTGCTGTAGTCCTTGCTGCGCTGGTCGGTGTTGCGGATCAGCAGCGCGATCGGGGTGCCGGTGGTCAGGCCCTCGTACACCCCGGACAGGATCTCGACCTCGTCGGCCTCGCGCCGTGCCGACGTATGCCGGCTCTTGCCGGTGGCGCGACGCTGCAGGTCATGGTTGAATTCGGCCGCGTCCAGCGCCAGCCCCGGCGGGCAGCCATCGATCACGCAGCCGATGGCCGGCCCGTGCGATTCGCCGAACGTGGTGACGGTGAACAGCTTGCCGAACGAATTGGAGCTCACGGGCGCTGCGCCGCCAGTTCGGTGATGCGGGCGCTGTGGGCGATCAGCTCGCGGCATTCGACCGCGAAGATGCCCATCTGGCCGACCTTGAACTCGATCCAGGCGAAGTCGACTTCCGGCAGCAGCTTGATCAGATGCTGTTCGGACTCGCCCACTTCACAGATCAGCAGGCCGTCTTCGCTCAGGTGCAGCGGCGCGTCGCGCAGGATCTTCAGCACCAGGTCCAGGCCGTCTTCGCCGGCACGCAGGCCCATCTCCGGCTCGTAGGAGTATTCCTGCGGCAGAGCGTCGGTCTCGTCGTTGGTGACGTACGGCGGGTTGGTGACGATCAGGTCGTAGTGGCGACCGGTCAGGCCGTTGAACAGGTCCGACTTCAGCAGGGTCACGTTGTGCGCCTGCAGGCGTTCCTTGTTCTCTTCGGCCAGTGACAGCGCCTCATCGCTGAGGTCCACGCCGTCCACTTCCCAGTTCGGGTAGTAGTGGCCCATGGCGATGGCGATGCAGCCCGAACCGGTGCACAGGTCCAGCGCGCGGGTGACATCGCGGCCGGCCAGCCACGGCTCGAAGCCGCACTCGATCAGTTCGGCGATCGGCGAACGCGGCACCAGGGCGCGCGCGTCGCTCTTGAAGCTGAGGCCGGCGAACCAGGCTTCACCGGTCAGGTAGGCGGCCGGGATGCGCTCATCGATGCGGCGCTGGAACAGCTCCAGCACCGCCAGCTTCTCTTCGCGCAGCAGGCGCGCCTGGCCGTAGGCCGGGCCGAGGTCGTGCGGCAGGTGCAGGCCGTGCAGCACCAGCTGGGTGGCCTCGTCCAGGGCATTGTCGTAGCTGTGCCCGAAGGTCAGGCCCGCAGCATTGAAACGGCTGGTGCCGTAGCGGATCAGATCGATGATCGTATGGAGTTCGGCGGCCGTTTCAGCGGTCATGGCGGTACTGCGGGCAAAGTGGCCCCCGATTATAGGGGTTGCTGCCTGCGCCGGCATCCGTTGCCGCAGAAACGATCCAGCCGCAGCCGGTATGATGGTGGCCACTTCCTGCGGCGGAATCCCATGTTCAATCGCAACGTCGGCATCATCCTGCTGATCGCCCTGGCGGCGGGCCTTGGCCTGCTCGCCGCCCAGCAGGTGTTCGCGCCGAAGCCGCCGGCCGGGCAGCCGGCCACCGAAGCGATCACCCTGTACCCGCAGCCGCGCGCCCTGCCCGACTACAACCTGGCCCAGTCCGACGGCACGCGCCTGATTCCCGGCGAACTGAAAGGCCACTGGACCCTGGTGTTCCTCGGCTTCACGTTCTGCCCGGACGTCTGCCCGACCACCCTGGCGGAGCTGGCCGGCGCGCAGAACCAGTGGGAAGCCCTGCCCGACGGCCTGCGCCCGCGTGTGCTGTTCGTCTCGGTCGACCCGGAGCGCGACACCGCCACGCGCCTGGGCGAGTACGCCCATGGCTTCCACAAGGACACCCTGGCGGCGACTGCCGACATCCCCTCGCTGGAGCGCTTTGCCACCTCGCTGGGCTTCGTGTTCCAGAAGGTGCCGGGCAAGCACTTCGACGAGAATCCCGAGGATTACACCCTCGAGCACTCCGCCAGCCTGGCCGTGCTCGATCCGCAGGGCCGGCTCGCCGGCCTGGTGCGGCCCCCGTTCAACGCGCCGGCGATCGCCCGCGACCTGCAGAAGCTGACCGAGAAATCCGCCCCATGAGTCTGACCACCGCCCTGACGTACGTCCTGCCCCACCGCCTGCTGTCCTCGATGGCGCGTTCGCTGGCGTACTCGGACAACCCGCGCGTATCGCGCTGGCTGATCGACACGGTCACCCGCAAGTTCAACGTCAACCTGGATGAAGCGGCCAATCCGGACCCGCGCAGCTACCCGACCTTCAACCAGTTCTTCACCCGCGCGTTGAAACCCGGCGCGCGCGTGGCCGATACCGATCCGCGCAGCCTGGTGATGCCGGCCGATGGCCGCATCAGCCAGCTGGGAAAGATCGACGCCGGACGCATCTTCCAGGCCAAGGGCCAGTCGTTCACCGCTGCCGAGCTGCTGGGCAGCGCCGAGGACGCCAAGCCGTTCAACGACGGCCTGTATGCCACGGTGTACCTGTCGCCGCGCGACTACCACCGCGTGCACATGCCGTGGACCGGCACCCTGCGCGAAACCGTGCATGTGCCCGGCCGTCTGTTCAGCGTCGGCCCGGCTGCGGTGAACAACGTGCCCGGCCTGTTCGCACGCAACGAACGCCTGGTCTGCCACTTCGATACCAGCTTCGGCCCGATGGTCAGCGTGATGGTCGGTGCGCTGCTGGTGTCGGGCGTGGAAACGGTGTGGAGCGGCGAAGAGATTCCGCATTACGGCGACCGCATCACCCGCAAGGACTACCGGGGCCGCGGCATCACCCTGCAGCGCTTCGAAGAGATGGCGCGCTTCAATTACGGCTCGACCGTGATCGTGCTGCTGCCGCCGGGCGTGGCCGAATTCGCCCCGCACCTGGATGCCGAGCATCCGGTACAGCTGGGCCAGGCACTGGCCAAGCTGCGCTGATCCTGCGGTAGTGCCGGCCGCTGGCTGGCATCTGCGTTGATCCAACGCATCGAGCGTTGCCGGCCAGCGGCCGGCACTACCGCAGGATCAGCGCAGCTTGGCCAGTGCCTGGCCCAGCTGTACCGGATGCTCGGGGCCGGCAACGCTCGATGCGTTGGATCAACGCAGATGCCGGCCAGCGGCCGGCACTACCGGACAGGTGCGTTACTGCAGGGTCGGCGCCGGGCCGACGTCCATGCCGTCGTAGTCTTCCACGCCCATCTGCGTGGCCAGCGCGCTCAGTTCCTGGTTGCGCTTGTCCAGCGAGGTTTCGTCGTGCACTTCCACGCGCTCCACATGCAGCACGTGGAATGCAGCCTCACCGTCCTCCGGCTCCTGCTCGAACACTTCCACCAGCACATAACCCTGTGCCTGCAGGTGGGTGGCCAGTGCGTGCAGCGGCTCGGCGGTGGAGTGCACGAAGAAGTACCCCCACAGCAGCGGGGCGTCCAGGTCCCAGTCAGTGTTCTCGCGGAGGTTGGTGAACAGGTTGCGGGTTTCTTCGAGGTCCATGCGATATCCAGAGTGCGGAGAGATTATTTGTCGCAGCCCTGCAGCTTCAGCACCTGGCCGTGGCGCAGGCTGTAGCCGGGGGCCTTGAGGCCATTGGCGCGGGCCAGCACCGGCACATCGCACTGGAACTTCGCGGCGATCCGGCCCAGGGTCTCGCCCTTGCCGACCTTGTAGCTGCGGGCCGGCTTGTCGCGCGGGGCCGGCGCCGGGCGCGGCGCAGCCACCGGCGCGGCGGGCGTGGTCGGCACGCTGCTGGCGGCATTGGGATCAACCACCGGCACCACCCCGCCCACGGCCACGCTGCCGGTGTAGCTGGCGGCGCTCGGGCGCACGATCGCGGCATTGAGGTCAGCGGTGATCAGGGTTCGGGCCAGATCCGCACGCGGGCCGCTGACGCAGTTGCGCGCGTACAGGCCAGCAATGCGGTTGGTGGCGTTGATGAGGGTTCCTGCCGGAATCCAGCCATCGGCCTCATAGCGCGGGTTGAGGTTGCGCAATGCGCGCATGTAGCCATCGCGGGTGCCATGGCTGCCCAGGCAGATGGTCAGTTCGTAGATCGTGGTCGAGCGCGCCAGGCGGATGGTGGCCGGCTGCGCGTTGATCTTCGGGAACTCCACGCCGTACTGCTGGGGGTGCAGGAAGATCCAGGACGCGGCGATCACCATCGGCACGTAGTCCTTGGTTTCGCCCGGGAACTGGTTGTAGACGCTGTCCACCCAGAAGCTCTGGCCCGGGTACTGCTTGTAGACGCGCGCCGCGCGGCCCTCACCGCCGTTGTAGCCGGCCAGAGACAGTTCGACGTTGTTGTTGAGCTCACGCATCCGCTCGTTGAGGTACGTCGCGCTGGCTTCAGCGGCGCTGCGCGCATCAAAGCGGGTATCGAAACCGGTACCGTCCGGGCCCAGGCCGAAGCGGCGGCCGGTGGCCGGCATGAACTGCATCAGGCCCGCGGCGCCGGCGCGTGAGGATGCGTGCACGCGGCCATTGGACTCCTTGGCCATGATGCCGAACAGCAGCGCCTCGGGCAGGCCGCGCTTCTCCCATTCCGGCCACATCACCGCACGCAGGTTCTGGTAGTTCTCGTAGGTGGTCATCAGCGCCGGGCGCATGTCGGTCAGCCAGCGGCGGATGCCGGCCTGCACGGCGGGGTTGTACTCGACCATGTTGTCGAAGGCATGGCGCTTGTCGTTCAGCAGCGCGGCTGCGCGGGCCGCCTCGGGCACGTCGGCAGCCAGCGGGCCGACATGGTCCGGGTCGGCTTCCAGGCGGTCGCCGGCTTCATCGGCCACGTCATCATCGGCGGCGGCATCGGCATCGTGCTTGAGCAGGCGCTTGTAGGTCGCCAGCATGTTGCTCATCTGGCAGCCCTTCTGCTTCACGCATTCGCTGATGACATCTTCCATGTCCTCCAGCGCGGCATCGGCCTCGTTGCGCCCCTTCGGATCGGCGTTGGCCACCAGCAGAACGGCATCGCTGTAGCGCTTCTCGGCTGCAGTCATGCGCTGCTGCAGGGCATCCACCTTCACCTTGTCCCGGGCCGAAACCCGCTGTGCGTGGGCCTCCGGTGCCAGGGAAACCAGGCCAGCCAGGGCCAGCAGCGGCCAGGTGCGGGAAATCAGGACAGGAACGGGCATTGGTGGCACTGTGTATGAAACAGGCAGGCAGAGTAGCGGCGCTGCCAACGTCGGGGCAAGCCGACCTTCGGCCCGTCACCGTCGGCGGTTAACATTGGCACATTCATCACAAGGGCTGGACCATGGATCCGATTCTGCTCGGCAAAGGCATCACCGACGATGTGGCTGTCACCCTGCTGCCGAAACTCGGCAACCGCCATGGGCTGGTCGCCGGCGCCACCGGCACGGGCAAGACCGTGACCCTGATGACCCTGGCCGAGGGCTTCTCGCGGATCGGGGTACCGGTGTTCCTGGCCGATGTGAAGGGCGATGTCTCCGGCCTGGCCGTGCCGGGTACCGGCGCCGAGAACCTGCTCAAGCGCGCGGCCGAGATCGGCGTGAGCGACTATGCCCCGGCCGCCAGCCCCACCGTGTTCTGGGACCTGTACGGCAAGCTCGGCCACCCGGTGCGCACCACCGTGAGCGAGATGGGCCCGACCCTGCTGGCCCGCATCCTGGAATTGAACGACACCCAGGCCGGCGTGCTCGACATCGTGTTCAAGCTGGCCGACGACCGCGGCCTGCTGCTGCTGGACATGGACGACCTGCGCGCCCTGCTCGGCCTGGTCGCCGAGGAGCGCAAGGACATCTCCACCGAATACGGCCTGGTCAGCGCGCAGTCGGTGGCCGCCATCCAGCGCGCCCTGCTGCGGCTGGCGCAGGACGGCGGCGAGCATTTCTTCGGCGAACCGGCGCTGGAACTGGCCGACATCATGCGGGTCAACCATGACGGCCGCGGTGTCATCGGCATCCTTGCCGCCGACCAGCTGGTGCTCAAGCCCAAGCTGTACTCCACGTTCCTGCTGTGGCTGTTGTCGGAGCTGTTCGAGCAGCTGCCGGAAGTGGGCGACCTCGACAAGCCGAAGCTGGTCTTCATTTTCGACGAAGCGCATCTGCTGTTCGACGATGCGCCGCCCGCTCTGGTACAGCGCATCGAACAAGTGGTGCGGCTGATCCGTTCCAAGGGCGTGGGCGTGTACTTCTGCTCGCAGTTCCCGGACGACGTGCCGGCCAACATCCTTGGCCAGCTCGGCAACCGTGTACAGCACGCGCTGCGCGCATTCACCCCGCGCGACCAGAAGGCGGTGAAGACCGCCGCCGAGACCTTCGTGCCGAACCCCAAGCTGGAAGTGGTGAAGGTGCTGAGCCAGCTCGGTACCGGCGAAGCGCTGGTCTCCACACTGCAGGACAAGGGCGTGCCGATGCCGGTGCAGCAGACGATGATCGCCCCGCCGCGCTGCCGCATGGGGCCGATCACCGAGGCCGAGCGCGTGCAGGTGCGTGCCGGCAGCCCGGTCGGCACGCGCTACGACACTGCCGTCAACCGCGAATCGGCAGCCGAACTGCTGGCCCAGCGCGCGCAGAAGGCCGTCGAGAAGGCCGATGCGCCGGCCGCGCGCAGCCGTGAACAGGACGAGGCACAGGAAGGCGGCTTCGGGCAGTCGATCAAGGACGCCATTTTCGGTACCAAGCGCCGCCAGGGCATGATCGAAACGATGGCCAAGCAGACCACGCGTACGGTCGGCACCAAGCTGGGCAACCAGATCGTGCGCGGCATCCTCGGTGGCATTTTCGGCGGCAAGCGCTGAGAGCCCCGCAGTTCATTTGCGGCGCGCCGGCGACGGCGCGCCGTGGTTGTTTCATTCCGCACGAGAATCCGCATTACATGTCGCGTTGGCGTCCCCCCGCAGAAAAGAGCACCGCGCTGATCACCGCCGCCGGCCATGCACGCTTGAAGGCCGAGCTGGATGAGTTGTGGCGGGTGCGTCGACCCGAGGTGGTCAAGGCGCTGGCAGCCGCCGCGGCCGAAGGCGATCGCTCGGAGAATGCCGAATACACCTACCGCAAGAAGCAGCTGGGCGAGATCGATCGTCGCGTGCGCTACCTGACCAAGCGCCTGGAATCACTGCGCGTGGTCGACACCACGCCAACCGATCCGCAAGCGGTGTTCTTCGGTGCGTGGGTTGAGCTGGAGAACGTGGACAGCGGGCAGACCAGCCGCTACCGCATCGTCGGGCCGGATGAGACCGATGCGGGGCTGGGCTGGATCAGCATCGATTCGCCCTTGGCGCGGGCCTTGTTGAAGAAACGCCTGGATGATGAGTTTTCAGTAGAACTGCCCAGTGGCAACCACACCTTTGCGGTGATCGGTGTGGAGTACGAGGCTGCGGCCAACGGCTGAGCCTGTGGCGGGCAGCGGCGCTCAGCCGGCCATGGGCTAGCTTCTAGAGTAGCGGCGGCGGATAGCGGCGCCCTTCGCGCAGCGGACGGAAATAATCGTCGTTCGCGTAAAAGGCTGGCGCCTGGTCGGTGTGCCAGCCGGGAATACCCGCCAATGGCAGCGGACGCAGCTCCAATGGATCGAGCAGCACCCTGCCCTCCTCGATGGCGCGCGCGACCGTGTCGATGCAGCCCGCATCCTCATCGCCCTGCAGCACCACGCATTTACCGACCAGCAGCCGGCCCGGCAGCAGCGCCTGTTCCATCAAGGCATGACCGAACACCGCGGCGATGGCGATCCGTCCTGACTGCCAATGGATCGGCTCGAACAGCACGCGCCACTGGTGAGCATCCCAGGCTGCAAGCAATGCCGGGTCACGCACACGCCCCACCACGCCGGTTTCATCGAACTGGGTAAGCGCGGCCTGCGCGCGGTTGCGCTGTCCTGCGGCCCTACCCTCGATGTGCCGGCATTGCTGCGCGTTGAGTGCGCACTTGATCGGCAGGTAGCGTGCCCAGACCAGGGCGTTGAACAAGTCGTGCCAGTTGCCCGCGCGGGTTGCGATGCGCCCTTCGGCAATGCGCGTTTCGTAGTGCAGGCCGTCGGCCAGCAACGCCGCATCCTGTTCAACAAAGCGCTTGTCCGGCAGCGCCAGGCGCGCGTCCAGATCGATCACGCGTGGCCAGTCAGCTGCCGTCAGCAGATCAGCGAACCCGGCGATACCGGCAAACAGCGGATGATCGAACGCAGCCCTGTCCACCGCCGCACGCAGCGGTGGCACGAAGCGGCGGGGGCCGCCATCAGCAGCTTCCGCCCCGGTCACAGCACCTTGAGGTCGAATGCCGGGCGCGTGGTCGGCGGCAGTGCGTCGCCGTAGAGATCGTGCTCGTCGCTCTCGGTGATTTCCACGTCGACGAACTCACCCACGCGCAACGCCACCTGGTCTGCGTTCTGGATATGCACCAGGCCGTCGATCTCCGGCGCATCGGCCTTGGAACGGGCCACCGCGATATCGCCTTCGATGGCATCGACCAGGCATTGCTGCACCGTGCCGATCTTGGCTTCCAGACGCGAAGCCGAAATCTGCGCCTGCTTCTCCATGAAACGCGCCAGTCGATCCTGCTTCACTTCTTCCGGCACCGGGTCCGGCAGGGTGTTGGCCGTAGCGCCCTCCACCGGCGAGTAGGCGAACGCACCGACGCGGTCCAGCTGCGCTTCGTCCAGGAAGGACAGCAGCTCTTCGAACTCGGCCTCGGTCTCGCCCGGGAAACCGACGATGAAGGTCGAACGCACGGTGATGTCCGGCGCGATGCGGCGCCAGTTCTGCACCCGCTCCAGGGTCTTCTCGACGGCGCCGGGACGCTTCATCAGGCGCAGGATGCGCGGGCTGGCGTGCTGGAACGGGATGTCCAGGTACGGCAGGATCCGGTTCTCGGCCATCAGCGGCACCACGTCATCGACGTGCGGATACGGATAGACGTAGTGCATGCGCACCCACGCATCCAGTTCGGACAGGCCTTCGCACAGTGCCTTCAGGCGGGTTTGGTAGGCCTTGTCGCGCCACATCTTCTCGGCGTACTTCACATCCACGCCGTAGGCAGAGGTGTCCTGCGAAACCACCAGCAGTTCGCGCACACCGCCGCGCACCAGGCGCTCGGCTTCGCGCAGCACCTCGTCCACGGGACGCGAGACCAGCTTGCCGCGCATCGACGGAATGATGCAGAAGCTGCAGTGGTGGTTGCAGCCTTCGGAAATCTTGAGGTATGCGTAGTGGCGCGGGGTCAGCTTGATGCCGTAGTCCGGCACCAGATCCACGAACGGGTCGTGCTTGGGCGGCAGCGCTGCATGCACTGCTTCCATCACGCTCTGGTAATCCTGCGGTCCGGACACCGCCAGCACGTTCGGGTACGCCTCGCGGATCTGCTCCGGGCGCTTGCCCAGGCAGCCGGTGACGATGACCTTGCCGTTCTGGTTCATCGCCTCGCCGATGGCATCCAGCGATTCGGTCACCGCCGAATCGATGAAGCCACAGGTGTTGACCACCACCACGTCGGCCGAATCATAGGACGGGACGATGTCGTAGCCTTCCGAGCGCAGCTGGGTGAGGATGCGCTCGGAATCGACGAGGGCCTTCGGGCAGCCAAGGCTGACGAAGCCGACTTTGGGGTTCAGCTGGGACATGGAATCGCGGGACTCTGGGGGCCTGGGCCCCTGCCGGCATGGCAGGGGGACCTGGGGGCCGGGGCCTGAAAGGGCGCCAGTATACCGGGTTGGGTAGCGGCCTCTGAATCGCGAGCCGCCCGATCCCGCACAACCGCTGACATCGCGCTAACCCGCCCAGCACCGACAATGCGGGCCTGCCCCCCCTGCAACGAGGTACACCCCGATGTCCGAATGGATCACCCTGGATACGCATTACGGCCCGGTCCGTGCCTGGCAGGCACTGCCCGAGGGCAAACCCCGCGGCGCGCTGGTGGTGGTGCAGGAGATCTTCGGCGCCAACCCGCATATCCGCGGCGTCGCCGAACGGTTTGCTGCCGAGGGCTACGCCGTGTTGGCGCCGTCGTTCTTCGACCTGGTCGACGGCCCCGAGGCAGACCCCGATGCCCTGCCCTACAGCCCCGAGGGCGTGAAGGATGGACTGGAACGGGTCACCGCGCTGGGCATGGAAAAGGCACTGGAAGTGGTCCGCGCTGCGGCAACCCGGCTGGCACCGCATGGCAAGGTCGGCACGGTCGGCTACTGCTGGGGCGGCAGCGTCGCCCTGCTGTCCGCGCTGCGCCTGGGCCTGCCCTCGGTGAGCTACTACGGCGCGCGCAACGTGCAGTTCCTGGATGAAGCGCCGAAGGCCCCGGTGATGTTCCACTTCGGCGCGCAGGACAAGAGCATCCCGCCGGAGGCTGTCCAGGCGCACCGTGAGAAGCTGCCGCAGATGGCGACCTACGTGTATCCGGCCGACCATGCCTTCAACCGCGAGGTCGGACATGCGTATGATCCAGACAGCGCCGCCCTGGCGCTGCAACGCACCCTGGACTTCTTCTCGGAGCATCTTGGATGAGCGATTTCGAACTCGATTCACGTCTGGCCACCGATAGCGTGCTGGTGGCCGAAGGCCCGTTGTCGCAAGTGCGACTGATGAACGACGAACGATTCCCCTGGCTGGTGCTGGTCCCGCGCTTGGCCGGGGTCACCGAATGGATCGAGCTGGACGGTGAACAGCAGGACAAGCTGCGCACCGAGCTCAACCGCGCCTGCAAGGCATTGAAGGGCTCCGACGGGGTGGAGAAGATCAACATCGGCGCGCTGGGCAACATCGTGCGCCAGCTGCATTTCCACGTCATCGGCCGCCACGACGGCGATCCGGCGTGGCCCGGCCCGGTCTGGGGCAGCGGCCCGGCGCACCGCTATGAGCCGGCCGCACTGGACCAGCATGTCGCCTACTGGAAGGAACGGCTAGGATATCCGGCCCATTCCTGAGCCAGTGCCGATCCGATGCGATTCAATATCGTTGCCGCCATCCTGCTGATCCTGATCGGCCTGTTCATGCTGGCCAGCAACCTTGGCTGGACCAACCTGAACCTGTCGCGCCTGCTGCTGACCTGGTGGCCGCTCGGCCTGGTCGCCGTAGGCATTGCGATCCTGTTCGGTCGCGGCGGCAAGTACCAGGGCCAGACGGGTGTGACCGGCATGGCCCGGCGCTACCGAAACGCGCTGACGCAGGCTGTCAGGTGCGCGGCAGGGTCACACCCGTCTGGCCCTGGTACTTGCCGCCGCGATCCTTGTACGAGGTCTCGCACACTTCATCGGACTGGAAGAACAGCATCTGCGCCACGCCTTCGTTGGCATAGATGCGCGCCGGCAGCGGCGTGGTGTTGCTGAATTCCAGGGTCACGTGGCCTTCCCACTCCGGCTCCAGCGGGGTCACGTTGACAATGATGCCGCAGCGCGCATAGGTGCTCTTGCCCAGGCACACCACCAGGGTGTCGCGCGGAATGCGGAAGTACTCGACCGTGCGCGCCAGCGCGAAGCTGTTCGGCGGAATGATGCACTCGTCACCGACGATATCGACGAAGCTGCCCGGATCGAAATGCTTGGGGTCCACGATCGTCGAGTTGATGTTGGTGAACACCTTGAACTCGCGCGAGCAGCGCACGTCGTAGCCGTAGCTGGAAGTGCCGTAGCTGACGATGCGCTCACCGTTGGCCTGCTTGACCTGCCCGGCCTCGTACGGCTCGATCATGCCGTGCTGTTCGGACATCCGGCGGATCCAACGGTCACTCTTGATGCTCATGCTCTGTCCTGGGTGCGAGGGGGCGCGAGGATTCTAGCAGGGGGCCGGGCGTCGCCGCCGCAGCCGCCAGCGGGCCCTACAGCAGCGAGGACAGGATCGGGATCGAGGCGCGCGGGCGCTTGCCCACCTCCTCGACCAGACGCTGGGCGGCACGGTGGTAGGCCTGGGCCGCCGCCGATTCCGGCTGCGCGGCGGTGATCGGGGTACCGGCATCGCCCTGCTCGCGGATGCCGATCTGCAGCGGCAGCGACCCCAGCAGCGGCACGCCGTACTGCGCCGCCATGCGCTCGCCCCCCCCCTCGCCGAACAGGTGCTCCACATGCCCGCAGTTGCTGCAGGTATGCACAGCCATGTTCTCGATCACGCCCAGCACCGGCACCTCGACCTTCTCGAACATCTTCAGCGCCTTCTTCGCATCCAGCGTAGCGATGTCCTGCGGCGTGGTGACGATCACCGCGCCGGCCAGCGGGATCTTCTGCACCAGGGTCAGCTGGATGTCGCCGGTGCCCGGCGGCAGATCGATCAGCAGATAGTCCAGATCGTCCCACAACGTGTCTTCGAACAACTGGGTCAGCGCCGCCGTCGCGCGTGGCGCGCGCATGATCAGCGGCGTTTCGTCCTCGACCAGATAACCGATCGACATGGTGTCCACGCCGAAGGCCCGCATCGGCTCGATGCTCTTGTTGTCCGGGCTTTCCGGGCGACCGGACAAGCCAAGCATCGCCGGCACGCTGGGGCCGTAGATATCGGCATCAAGCACGCCGACGCGCGCCCCCAGCTGCCGCAGTGCGACGGCCAGGTTGACCGCCGTGGTCGACTTGCCCACTCCACCCTTTCCCGAGCCCACCGCGATCACGTTGCGGATGCGCGCATGCGGCGCCAGTCCCTTCTGCACCTGGCTGGCATGCGGACGACGGGAAGAACTGTTCACTGCGGGCTCCGGGTGAATCGACAAGAATAACCCAACATCATACAAGCTGGACGTACGCTGACTGAAATTCAGGATTGCTACAGATTCGTGCACAGATTGTTAAGTTCATGTTACGTTCGCTGAGCACTGGTTTTGGGCTGCGTTGCTGGATCTACGGCACGCACGATGGCGCATGCGCAGTGCCGTACTCGTATTTGCTCTCTGAACGGAACTACATGAAAGACCTTCGCAATTCCGCACGTCGCAACACCCTCGCTGTCGCCTTGATCTCCGCCCTGGTTGCCGCCTCGCCGGCAATGGCCCAGGACAAGGCCACCAATCTGGACAAGATCACCGTCACCGGCTCGCTGATCCCGCAGACCCAGGTCGAGACCCAGACCCCGGTCATGACCATCAGCGCTGAAGCCATCCAGTCGCGCGGCTTCAACAGCGTTGCCGAGGTGCTGCAGCAGTCCTCGCTGACCACCGGCGGCATCCAGGGCGGCCAGACCTCCGCTTCGTTCACCCAGGGCGCTGAAGCCGCTGGCATGTTCGGCCTGAATCCGGGTTACACCAAGTACCTGATCAACGGCCGCCCGATGATGTCCTACCCGGCGCTGTACAACGGCGGCGACGCGTTCAACAACATCAGCGGCATTCCGATCGACATCGTCGAGCGCATCGAAGTCCTGCCGGGTGGCCAGTCCTCCCTGTACGGTTCGGATGCGATCGCCGGCGTGGTCAACATCATCCTGAAGGACCACATGGAAGGCGGCAGCCTGTCCGTGCGTGGCGGCACCTCCACTGAAGGCGGTGGCAGCAGCTTCCGCGTCAGCGGTGCACACGGTTTCTCGGCGCTGGACGACCGCTTCAATGCACTGGTCAACGTGCAGATCGAAAGCAGCAACCCGATCTGGGGCTACCAGCGCGACCTGACCAAGCAGAACAACACGAACGGCTACACCGCGCAGCTGCCGTCGAACGACTTCGCCGTCATCGACGCCAAGACCAATGCGCTGTACATGATGGACCCGAGCAACTGCGCCAACGTTGCCGGCCAGTTCGACGGCACCACCGTGCTGGCGAACCGCCCGACGGGCCAGTCCTGCGGCTCGGTCTTCGGCGCCGGCTACAAGACCCTGAAGAACGGCAAGGACAGCGGACAGTTCTACTCGTCGATGACCTTCGACGTGAACGACAACTTCCAGCTGTTCGCCGACGTGCTGTACAGCAAGGAAAAGACCGAATACACCTCGGGCTCGAACTACCTCTGGTGGGGCACCAAGAGCACCATGGGTGGCTTCTATGACCAGGCGTCCGGCAAGCTGGTCAACCTGCAGCGCGCGTTCGCTCCGGAAGACATCGGCGGCGAGGGCTACAAGGGCATCCTGAACAACGACAAGAGCCGTGCCTACCAGGTCACCCTGGGCGGCAAGGGGGCAGTCGGCAACTGGGACTACAGCCTGAGCTTCACCCGTGGCGAATACCGCCTGGATGAGAGCAAGTTCCAGCGCTTCGGCAATGCCATCAACAGCTACTTCGCCGACAAGGTGCTGGGCCCGCAGCTGGGCACCCGGGATGGTTTCGGCATCTACAACACCAACTGGGGCGCGTTCTACTCGCCGATCTCGCCGGAAGACTTCGCTGGCTTCACCGGTTACACCACCAACCACAGCCGCACCTGGCAGAACCTGGCACGCGCGCAGGTCACCAACGGCTCGCTGTTCTCGCTGCCGGGCGGTGATGCCGGCCTGGCCGTGGTCGTCGAAGGCGGCAGCGAAGGTTGGGACTACAGCCCCGACCAGCGCCTGCTGGACGGCGACGTGTGGGGCTCGTCGGCTGTTGCCGGCAACGGTCATCGCAGCAACTACGCGGTGACCAGCGAGCTGCGCATGCCGCTGCTGGAGTCGCTGACGGTGACCGCTTCCGGTCGCTATGACGCCTTCAAGATCGCCGACAACACCGTCGACAAGGCCACCTACAGCGTGGGTGTCGAGTTCCGTCCGATCGAAAGCCTGCTGTTCCGCGGCAAGTACGGCACCGCCTTCCGCGCGCCGACCCTGCCCGACGCGTTCCAGGGCCGTAGCGGCTATTACGCTGCCAACTCCACCGACTACTACCGTTGCGGCGAGCTGGGCTACGTGCCGGGCAACACCGACGCCTGCCGCTACGCGGACAGCGTCTCGGTCTACTCCGAGCGTGCCGGCAACCCGGACCTGGAGCCGATCACCGCCGACGTCTGGAACGCGGGCATCGTCTGGGCGCCGATGGCGAACCTGTCGATCTCGGCCGACTACTACAACTGGAAGATCGAGAACGAGGTCGATACGGCCAGCACCGACCAGCTGCTGCTGGCCGAGTACTACTGCCGCAACGGCCTGCCGAACGGCTCCTCGGCCACCTGCCAGAACGTGGCTGACTGGGTCGTGCGCGATTCGGCCGGCAACCTGAGCTCGCTGTACACCCCGAAGATGAACGTGGCCCGTCAGAACCTGCAGGCCGTGACCGTCGGCTTCAAGTACCTGCAGGACATCGGCCGCTTCGGTTCGCTGCAGTTCTCGGGCAACTACACCAACATGCTCAAGCGTGAAGTGCAGGCGCAGCCGGGCGAGGACTTCCAGGACCTGCTGGGCAACCCGAAGTCAATGTGGAACTACGACAGCTACGCCAAGGTCCGTTCCGACGCGTCGGTGGCCTGGTCGCTGGACAAGTGGACCACCACGCTGTACGCGAACTACATCGGCCACACCCCGAACTACCTGGCGGGCCTGAACGGCTACGAGTACACCCATGCTGCGTCGGGTTACAAGGCAGGCAAGTGGGCTTCGTACACCACTTACAACCTGAGCGTGAACTATCGCGTGCAGGATGACCTGACCCTGTCGCTGATGGTCAACAACGTGTTCAACAAGATGCCCGAGCAGCAGGCTCACAGCTACCAGGGCACCTCCGGCACGCCGTTCAACAACTACCTGTACAACGTCTACGGCCGCACCGTGTACGTGCAGGCCAAGTACGACTTCGGCAAGTAATCCCGTCGATTTCCGGGTTTGATTCCGGACCAGGCCCCGCTTCGGCGGGGCCTTTTTTTTGGCGAGGCATGTGCGGCGATCACCGTTGGAACATCTCGATTGTTAAGTATCCGAACATTTACTCCATATTCATT
>NZ_QQXJ01000001.1:1152174-1238120 GCF_004348785.1 Stenotrophomonas sp. TEPEL | reverse complement strand
TTTACTCCATATTCATTAAGCCNGACTCGGCAAATTCGTACCACTATTGCAATAAATTGTTTTTAAAGAAATTTTTATTAACTCCCAACCAGACATTGCGAGAGCGCGACAAGCCCGCGAAAAACAAGTTAAGCGTGTGTTACGTTCGAAAAACGCCGCCCTCCTGCGCCTGCAGGGCTGCTGAACCATCCATGAGTTCCCAGGAAAGGGAAAACGCGTTTCTCACGACCACACGGAGTACCGCATGTCTCGCAATGGCTTCCCGCGTCACCCGCTCACCCGCGCCGTCCTCAGCGGCCTGATCCTGGCCAGCAGCAGCGCGATCGCGCTCGCCCAGGACAACACTCCCACCGATCTTGGACGCGTGACCGTCACCGGCTCGCTGATCCCGCAGACGCAGATCGAGAACCACACGCCGGTCCTAACCGTCACCGCTGAGGACATCCAGACCCGTGGCTTCACCAGCGTTGCCGAGGTGCTGCAGCAGAACTCGCTGACCACCGGCGGTCTGCAGGGCGGCCAGACCTCCGCTTCGTTCACCCAGGGCGCTGAAGCCTCGGGCATGTTCGGTCTCAGCCCGAGCTACACCAAGTACCTGATCAATGGACGGCCGATGCTGTCCTACCCCGCTCTCTACAACGGCAGCGACACCTTCAACAACCTCAGCGGCATCCCGATCGACATCGTCGAGCGCATCGAGATCCTGCCCGGCGGCCAGTCGTCTCTGTACGGCTCGGATGCGATCGCCGGCGTGGTCAACATCATCCTCAAGGACCGCATGGACGGTGGTGTACTGAACGTACGCGGCGGCGCCTACACCGAGGGTGGCGGCAACGATTTCCGCGTCAGCGGCGCGCATGGTTTCAATGCGTTCGATGACCGCTTCCACGCGCTGGTCAACGTGCAGTATGAGAAGAGCAGCCCGATCTGGGGTTACCAGCGCGACCTGACCAAGCAGAACAACACCAAGGGTTATACGCCGCAGGTTCCGACCAACGACTTCCTGGTCTACCTGCCGGACCAGCAGAACGCCTACGTGATGATGGACCCGAGCCGCTGCGCCAATGTGGCAGGCCAGTTCGGCGGCACCACCGTACTGGGCACGCGTGCCACCGGCGAATCCTGCGGTTCACCCTTCAGTGCCGGCTACAAGACGCTGAAGAACGGCAAGGAAAGCAGCCAGATCTATTCGTCGATGTCCTTTGACGTCAACGACAACTTCCAGCTGTTCGCAGACGCGCTCTACAGCCTGGAAGAAGTGCAGTACAACTCGGGTTCGGGCTACGCCTTCTGGGGCAGCGATGTCGGCTTCGGTGCGTTCGTCGACCAGGCCAGTGGCGAATACATGAACCTGCAGCGCGCGTTCGCGCCGGAGGACATCAGCGCCGCCGGCTACCGCGACACCATGAGCACCGATCGCAACAAGGCCTACCAGATCACGCTGGGCGGGCGCGGCAACGTCGGCAACTGGGATTACAGCGCCAGCTTCAGCCGTGGCGAGTACAAGCTGACCGAGCGCAGCTTCGCGCGCTGGGCCAATGAGATCGACAGCTACTTCGAAGACCGCGTGCTGGGTCCGGTGCTGGGCGTCACCGACGACGGCTACAACATCTACAACCCGAACTGGGGCGCGTTCTATTCGCCGCTGCCGGCCGGCGATTTCCAGACCTTCACCGGCTTCACCTACAACAAGAGCCGCACCTGGCAGAACCTGGGCCGCGCGCAGATCACCAATGGTTCGCTGTTCAAGCTGCCCGGTGGCGATGCGGGCCTGGCAGTGGTGGCCGAAGCGGGCAGCGAAGGCTGGTCATATACCCCCGACCAGCGCCTGCTTGATGGCAGCGTCTGGGGCACCACCTCGGTGGCCGGCGCCGGCCATCGCAGCAACTACGCGCTGACCAGCGAACTGCGCATGCCGCTGCTGGAGTCGTTGACCGTGACCGCCTCGGGCCGCTACGACGCGTTCAAGATCGCCGACAAGACCGTCGACAAATCGACCTACAGCATCGGCGTGGAATTCCGTCCCATTGAAAGCCTGCTGTTCCGCGGCAAGTACGGCACCGCCTTCCGCGCGCCCAGCCTGTCCGATGCCTTCCAGGGCCGCAGCGGGTACTACGCCAACGGCTCGGTCGACTACTACCGCTGTGGCCAGCTCGGCTTCAACCCGAGCGACACGGTTGGCTGCCCGTATGCCAACGAATCAGTGTTCGGTGAGCAGTCCGGCAACCCCGAGCTGGAAGCGATCACCGCCGACGTCTGGAACGCCGGCATCGTGTGGGCGCCCATCAACAACCTTTCGCTGTCGGTGGACTACTACAACTGGAAGATCAAGAACGAGGTCAACACCCTCAGTTCCGACCAGTTGCTGCTGGCCGAGTACTACTGCCGCAACGGCCAGACCAACAACACCTCGGCCAGCTGCCAGAACGTGAGCGACTGGATCACCCGCGATGGCACCGGCAAGCTGGAGCAGATCTACACGCCGAAGATGAACATCGCCAGCCAGAACCTGCAGGCGGTCACGGCCAGCTTCAAGTACGTGCAGGACATCGGCCGCTTCGGTGCGCTGCAGTTCTCCAGCAACTACACCAACATGATCAAGCGCGAACTGCAGCCGCAGCCGGGCGACGAGTACCTGGACCTGCTGCGCGACCCGTACGCGATGTGGAACTACGACCAGTACGCCAAGGTGCGTGCCGACGGTGCGGTGGGCTGGGCGAAGGACAAGTGGACCACCACCGTGTACTTCAACTACATCGGCAAGACGCCCAACCGCATGGCGTACCTGGGCAAGGGCTACGACTACGTGCATCCGTCTGGTTACGAGGCCGGCAAGTGGGGCTCGTACACCACCTACAACCTGAGCGTGAATTACCAGGCGATGGACAACCTGACGCTGTCGATGATGGTCAACAACGTGTTCAACAAGATGCCCGACGGCCAGGCCCACAGCTACGCCGGCAACATCGGCGCACCGTACAACAGCAGCATCTACAACCCCTACGGCCGTGCGGTCTACGTGCAGGCCAAGTACGAGTTCGGAGCGAAGTAAGCGTCGAACCCGCACTTGCGCAGAGGCCCCGCTCCGGCGGGGCCTTTTTTCATGCCCGTCAATTGAGACGGAAGATCCAAACTCGTCTCATAAATTAAATAATGAGAAAAGCATCCGCGAAGCCAGCAAGCCCTTGATCTACATACGAAACATCGGCTTCGATCGATTTTGTTCCGCAACGCAACATTTTGAAACATTCCCAGACAATCGCGTTTACGCACTGATTTCAAAGGACTTTTCTTCCGATGAGCAGCACATCCGTGTGACGGGACCGTTTTGACAACGTGAACGTCGTGTTACGGTCCGGCTGAATGGATTGCAACTGAACACATCATGAAGATGTCAGGGAGGACATCAGCCAGACGACATCGCTCATTACGGGGATCCATCATGTCTCGCCATCGCTCCACGCCTTCGCGTCACCCCCTGACCCTTGCCCTGATCGGCACCCTGCTCGCCTCCGGCGCAGCCCACGCGCAGGACACCGGCCCGACCCAGCTTGACCGCGTCACCGTCACCGGTTCACTGATCCCGCAGACGCAGATCGAGAACCACACGCCGGTTCTGACCGTCACCGCCGAGGACATCCAGACCCGCGGCTTCACCAGCGTCGCCGACGTCCTGCAGCAGTCCTCGCTGTCCACCGGCGGCCTGCAGGGCGGGCAGACCTCCGCTTCGTTCACGCAGGGTGCCGAGGCCGCCGGCATGTTCGGGCTCAGCCCCGGCTACACCAAGTACCTGATCAACGGCCGCCCGATGCTCTCGTATCCGGCGCTGTACAACGGCAGCGACAGTTTCAACAACATCAGCGGCATTCCGATCGATATCGTCGAGCGCATCGAGATCCTGCCCGGCGGCCAGTCTTCGCTGTACGGTTCGGATGCGATCGCCGGCGTGGTCAACATCATCCTCAAGGAGCGCATGGATGGCGGTGTGCTCAACGTCCGTGGCGGTGCCTACTCCGAAGGCGGCGGCAACAGCGTACGCGTCAGTGCGGCGCGCGGCTTCAATGGTGTCGACGATCGATTCCATGCGCTGGTCAACGTGCAGTACGAAAAGACCAGCCCAATCTGGGGCTATCAGCGTGACCTGACCAAGGTCAACAATCCCGACGGCTACAGCCCCCAGTACGTCTCCAACGACTTCCTGGTGCTGCTGCCGGCCAACAGCAACCGCTACGCGATGATGGACCCGAACCTGTGCGCCAACGTGGCGGGCCAGTTCGACGGCACCACCGTGCTCGGCACCCGGCCGACCGGCCAAGCCTGCGGTTCGGTCTATGGCACCGGCTACAAGACCATCAAGAACGGCAAGGAAAGCGGGCAGATCTACAGCTCGATGACCTTCGATGTGAACGACAACTTCCAGTTGTTCGGCGACGCGCTCTACAGCCTGGAAGAAGTGAAGTACGCCACCGGCTCCAACTACACCTGGTGGGGCACCTCCTCCGGCTGGGGCCGCTTCTACGATCAGGGCAGCGGCCAGTACATGAACCTGCAGCGCGTGTTCGCGCCGGAGGACATCGGCACCGGCGGCTATCGCGACATCATGAACACCGATCGCAACAAGGCTTACCAGGTCACGCTCGGCGGCCGCGGCACGGCCGGCAGCTGGGACTACAGTGCCAGCTTCACCCGCGGCGAATACAAGTTGACCGAGCGCAACTTCGTGCGCTGGAACGATCCGATCAACGATTACTTCGAGCAGCGCGTGCTGGGGCCGGTGCTGGGCACCACCAGCACCGGGTACAACATCTACAGCCCGGACTGGGAAGCGTTCTACTCACCACTGCCGAGCGGTGATTTCCAGAGCTTCACCGGCTACACCTACAGCCAGAGCCGCACCTGGCAGAACCTGCTGCGTGCGCAGGTCACCAATGGCTCGCTGTTCAAGCTGCCCGGCGGCGACGCCGGCTTCGCAGTGGTGGTTGAAGGCGGCAGCGAAGGCTGGGATTACACGCCCGATACCCGCCTGGTGGATGGCAGCGTGTGGGGTACCACTGCGGTTTCCGGCGCCGGCCATCGCAGCAGCTACGCGGTGACCAGCGAACTGCGCATGCCGTTGCTGGAATCACTGACGGTGACCGGCTCCGGCCGCTACGACGCCTTCAAGATCGGTGGCAACACCATCGACAAGGCGACTTACAGCGTCGGCCTGGAATTCCGTCCGATCGACAGCCTCCTGTTCCGTGGCAAGTACGGCACCGCGTTCCGCGCGCCCACCCTGTCCGACGCCTTCCAGGGTGTCAGCGGCTACTACGCCAACGGTTCCACCGACTATTACCGTTGCGGCCAGCTGGGCTACGACCCGGCCAACACCACCGGCTGCCCGTATGACAGCGTGTCGGTGTTCGGCACCCAATCCGGCAACCCGGACCTGGAGCCGATTACCGCCGATGTCTGGAACGCCGGCATCGTGTGGGCGCCCATCAACAACCTGTCGGTGTCGGTGGACTACTACAACTGGAAGATCAAGAACGAGGTCAACACCCTCAGTTCCGACCAGTTGCTGCTGGCCGAGTATTACTGCCGCAACGGCCAGACCAACAACACCTCGGCCAGCTGCCAGAACGTCAGCGACTGGATCACCCGCGACGCCTCCGGCGTACTCGATGAGATCTATACGCCGAAGATGAACGTGGCCAGCCAGAACCTGCAGGCGCTGACGGCCAGCTTCAAGTACGTACAGGACATCGGCCGCTTCGGTTCGCTGCAGTTCTCCGGCAACTACACCGACATGCTCAAGCGCGAACTGCAACCGCAGCCGGGCGATGAGTACCTGGACCTGCTGCGCGACCCGTATGCGATGTGGGTGTACGACTCGTACGCCAAGGTGCGCGCCGACGGTTCGATCGGCTGGGCCAAGGACAAGTGGACCACCACCCTGTATGCCAACTACATCGGCAAGACGCCGAACTACATGGCCTACCTGGGCAATGGCTACGACTACGTCCACAGCTCCGGCTACAAGGCCGGCAAGTGGGGTTCCTACACCACCTACAACCTGAGCGTGAACTATCGGGCGATGGACAACCTGACCCTGTCGCTGATGGTCAACAACGTGTTCAACAAGATGCCCGACAACCAGCGGTACAGCTTCTCCGGCACCAGCGGCCAGCCGTACAACAACTACCTGTACAACGCGTATGGCCGTGCCATCTACGTGCAGGCCAAGTACGAGTTCGGTGCCAAGTAAGAACCCTGCGCATGTGTTTCATGGACCCCGCTTCAGCGGGGTCTTTTTTTTGAGCGAACTCCACGACACTTGAATTAATGAAAGTAATTTCAATCACTTACGCAAGCACCGTCCCGAAAGACGGCCCGAAAAACAACTTTGCCGATCATGTCTTTATGACTTGCTGATGAACACTTGACTGGACTAGTTAAGCTCGTGTTAATCTCGGGTCGTCGGCTCGTGAAGCCGGTAATCGTGACTTAGTTCACTTTTTCAAGGGGCACATTGGACGCCACCCGGGCACGACTCCCGAGGACACCAAGTGCGAACGGAATGAATTCAAGGGGATCCACTCATGACGCATCGGAAGCTGCTCGGCCGCCACCCGCTGAGCTTCGCACTGACTTCGGCCTTGGTTGTCTCGGTCGCAGCACCTGCCTTGGCCCAGGACGCGGGCGGCCAGGAACAGACCGCTGGCCGCGGCGGCACCACCACCCAGCTGGACAAGGTCACGGTCACTGGTTCGCGCATCAAGCGTGCCGAGGTCGAAGGCCCGGCACCGGTGGTCGTGGTGACTTCGCAGGACATTGAAAAGCAGGGTTTCAACACCGTATATGACGCGCTGACCACGCTGAGCCAGTTCACCGGCTCGGTGCAGAACGAACTGACCTCGGGCAGTTTCACCCAGAACGCCAGCTTCCTGAACCTGCGCGGCCTTGGCCCGGGTTACCAGCTGGTATTGATCAACGGCCGCCGCGCCACCGATTACCCGCTGCCGTACAACAGCCAGTCCAACGCAGTGAACCTGGCCAACATCCCGGCCGCTGCGATCGACCGCATCGAAGTCCTGTCCGGCGGCGCGTCTGCGATCTATGGTTCGGACGCGGTGGCCGGCGTGGTCAACGTGATCATGAAGACCAACTTCGAAGGCGACACGATCACCCTGCGCGGCGGCACCACCACCCGCGGCGGCGGTGACTCCGGTCGCCTGCAGTGGGTCGGCGGCAAGACCGGCAGCAACTGGAGCCTGACCTATGCCTTCGAAGCCATGGAGCGCGAGGCGATCTACGCCAGCCAGCGCAAGTTCATGGATTCCTACCGCGACGACCCGTCGGTGGATCCGGCCGACGCCACCGCAGTGGAATCGGTTCGTTTCACCGTCAACCGCGGCGCTGGCGCGATCCGCGAATGGCCCGCACCGGGTGGCTTGGCTGAAGTCTGCGGCCGCTTCGCCGAATTCGAAACCTACAAGTCCGCACCGACCGTGGCCGCGCCCAACCGCTGCGGCTACTTCGGCTATCCGGCCACGCAGTCGATCCGTAATTCCGACAGCACCCAGTCCGGCTACCTGTACGGCACCTACGATTTCAACGGCGGCCTGCAGGCCTGGGGCCAGCTGAGCGCGTCGCGTTCGGAGGCCAAGCTGGCCGGTGCCACCCGTTTCTTCGCCAGCGGCGGAGCCCTGGGCATCACCAACCATTACGATCCGCAGTTCGGCGGCACTGTTGGCAACGTGCAGCGCATCCTGACCCCGTCGGAAGTGGGCAGCATCGGTGCGCAGAACAACTACGTCGAAAAGTCGCTGGACGTGGCTTTCGGCCTGCGCGGCAACATCGCCAACAAGTTCGACTGGGACGCCACCTTGTCGCACTCGCGCTACAGCGCCGATGACAACTTCAATTGGCCGGTGGCCAGCCGCGTGCGCGACTTCTTCTACGGCCCGCAGTTGGGCACGCGCCCCAATGGGCTGCCGATCTACCGTCTGAACGTCGATCGTCTGATGAACCCGCTGACGCCGGAGCAGGTCGCTTCTTTCAGCGACAAGTTCTCCAGCACCGCCGATTCGCAGTCCTCGCAGGCCATCTTCGGCATCAGCGGTGACCTGTTCGAACTGCCGGCCGGCCCGCTGGCCATGGCCGGTGTGCTGGAAGCCGCCCGCCAGAAGTACGACATCTCGCCGGACTTCCGCATGGAACAGGACTACACCGGTACCGGTGGCCCGCTGGGTCGTACCGCCACCGGCGGCGGCGGCGAGCGCAGTCGATATGCGGCGGGCCTGGAGTTCAGCGTGCCGATCTTCAGCACCCTGAAGGCCAACCTGGCCGGTCGCTATGACAAGTACGACGACGCCAGTTCGGTCGACGGTGCCGCCACGTGGATGGCCGGCCTCGAATACCGCCCCGTGCAGAGCCTGCTGCTGCGTGCCACCCACGCCACCAGCTTCCGTGCGCCGGACATGCACTACATCTTCGCCCAGCCGTCGGGTTTCTTCCTCAACGGCGCGCTGGACGAGTACCGCTGCCGTCGTGATGGCCTGAACCCGCTAAGCAATACCGACTGCGGCTCGGGCACCGACTACACTTACTCCATCCAGGGCGACCGACAGGGCAACCGCAACCTGAAGGAAGAAACCGGCAAGTCCACCACCGTTGGCTTCGTCTGGGACGTCATGGACCAGATGTCGCTCAGCGTGGACTACTACAACATCGAGCTGGAAGGCGCGGTCAAGGACATCGCCTTCGGTTACCTGATGCGCAATGAAGCCGACTGCCGCCTGGGCCGCACCCGCGACGGCGCACCGGTGGATGGCACCTCTGCCGCGTGCGATTACTTCCGCAGTCTGGTCGGCCGCGATGGCATCAACCCGACCACTGGTGAAGACGAGTACGTGGTCGACTACCACTCCGTGCCGTTCAACCAGGCCAACCAGAAGACCTCGGGCCTGGACGTGGCCTGGAAGTACAAGATCGACACCGATCGCTGGGGCAACTTCGACCTGGGCCTGAACTGGACCCACGTGCTGAAGCTGGAAGACCAGGAGTTCCCGGGCAGCGGCACGCGCAACGTGCGTGACCACAAGCAGTTCTTCAACTTCCGCAGCCGCATCAACTGGACCGCCAGCTGGGAACGCGACGACTGGGGCGCCACCGTGTACGGCTACCGCTGGGGTTCGCTGCCGAACTGGGCGGAAACCGGCCGCATCGGCTCCTACGTGATCTGGAACGCCAACATCCAGAAGAAGATCACCAACAAAGCCACCATTGGCCTGTACGTGAACAACGTCTTCGATGAACTGGCGCCCAAGGACGACACCTACAACACCTATCCGTTCTTCTTCTACAACTACAGCGCGATCGGTCGCGAGATCTTCGTGCAGTTCGAGTACAAGCTGAACTGATCGTTCCATGCTGCAACGGAGAGCCCGGCCTTGCCGGGCTCTTCGCGTTGCAGGGCACCCATTGCCTCAAACATCTGGAGAATGCGTATGAAGCGCATGTTGTCCCTCCTCGCGCTGGCGATCGCGGCGGCTGCACCGCCCGCCCACGCCGTCGCCCCGCAGCAGCCGGTCAAGGATTTCGTCGGCCATGCGACCTACGGCACGGTCAAGATATCGCCCAACGGCGAGTACCTGGCCATCACAGTCGACCAAGGCGACCAGGACGTGCTGACGGTCATCCGCACCAGCGACCTGAAGCCGGTCAAGGTGCACTCGCTGCCGGACAAGAAGAGCATCGGCTCGTTCTACTGGACCAGTCCCGACCGCCTGCTGTTCGACGCGGTCAAGAAGCTGGGCGGCTACGCCTCGCCGATGTCCACCGGCGAATGGTATGCCGTCAACGCCGACGGCAGCCAAGCTCGTCCGCTGATCTACTACGGTACCCGCGACGCCACCCAGCGCGGCAAGGAAGTCGGCCGCGAGAGCTTCTCGCTGCTGGATACGCTGAAGAGCGACAACCAGAACGTGATCATGCAGGTCACCTCGGCGCGCTCGTCCGAGGGCGGCAACACCGAAATCGTGCGCATGGATACCACCAGCGGCCGCCGCACCTCGCTGGGCCGCGCGCCGAAGGAAAACTGTAGCATCGCGCTGGACGCCGCCAAGGAGCCGCGCTTTGCGATCTGCAGTTCCAGTCGCAACGAACAAGGTGAGTACGAGGAGCGCAGTGAACTGTACCGGCGCGATGGCAGCGGCTGGACTCTGCTCAATGCCTCCAAGAGTGGCGGCAAGCACCTGGATGTGATCACCACGACCAACACGGGCACCGTCTATGCCACCGAGAACGATGGCAAGGCGCCAGCCGCCGTCGGCGTGCTCGACACCGCCAGCGGCGCCTTCAAGCCGCTGTTCCAGGACCCGGTTGCCGAAGTCTCCAACTACATCTGGTCGACCGACGAAAGTACGCTGATCGGCGTGGTCACCGAGGCCGGTGCGCCTGCGGTGAAGCTGATCAATGAAGACCACCCCGATGCCGAACTGTATGGCTCGATGGCGGCTGCCTTCGACGGTCAGATGGTCGATTTCTCCAGCTACACCCAGGACGGCCGCAAGATCATCGTCAGCGTGTACAGCGACAGCAACCCTGGCGAGCTGTATCTGTACGACCGCGATACCGGCAAGGCCCGCTTCCTGATGTCCCGCCGCCCGCAGATCGACAAGAAGAACATGGCGTCGATCAAGCCATTCAGCATCACCACCCGCGACGGCCGCAAGGTGTTCGGCTACCTGACCCTGCCCAACGGCTCCAACGGGCGCAATCTGCCGCTGGTGGTCAACCCGCACGGCGGACCTATCGGCCCGCGCGACAACTGGGGCTTCAATCCGGAAGCACAGCTGTTCGCCAACCGCGGCTACGCCACGCTGCAGGTCAACTTCCGCGGCTCGTCCGGCTACGGCAAGGCCTTCGAGGATGCCGGCCACCGGCAGTGGGACCAGGGCATCCAGAACGACATCCTGGAAGCAACCCACTGGGCCATCGACAACGGCTACGCCAACCGCGACCGCATCTGCATATACGGCGGCAGCTTCGGCGGCTATTCCGCGCTGATGGCGCCGATCCGCGAGCCGGGCCTGTTCAAGTGCGCGTTTGGCTATGTGGGCGTCTACGATATCGACATGCTGTTCAAGAAGGGCGACATTCCGCAGCGCGAATCGGGCCTGCGCTTCCTGCGCCGCACCCACGGCACCGAGCGCGCAGACTGGAATCGCGCTTCGCCGGCACTGCGCGCGGCCGAGGTGAAGATCCCGGTCTACCTGGCCGCCGGTGCACGTGACGCGCGTGCCGTACCAGAGCAGACTGAGCTGATGAACAAGGCGTTGATCGCCGCCGGTAACAAGCCCGAGGGCATGATTGTCCAGAGCGGGGAAATGCACGGCTTCTATGGCGAAGACGCGCGGGTCAACCTGTATACGGAAATGCTGAAGTTCTTCGACCGCCACATCGGCGCCGGCGGCGGCAATGCCGCCAGCCCCTGAGCCTGGCATCGCCGGGCGGGCCCTGCCCGCCCGGTCCTCACCACGCACCTTGGAAACCGCAGATGAAATACCCGCAATGGATGGCGACCGGCGCCCTGCTGACTGGACTGCTGATGTACACG
This sequence comes from Stenotrophomonas sp. TEPEL, assembly GCF_004348785.1. Classification (NCBI taxonomy): domain Bacteria; kingdom Pseudomonadati; phylum Pseudomonadota; class Gammaproteobacteria; order Lysobacterales; family Lysobacteraceae; genus Stenotrophomonas; species Stenotrophomonas sp. TEPEL. The sequence continues at coordinate 1,226,518 of NZ_QQXJ01000001.1, read as the reverse complement.
AACGCGCTGGCGACTGACCAGGCTCCGACCGATCCCACCCAGGACAAGCTGATGATCACCGCCGGCTTCCTCAACGGCCACCCGGATCTGCGCTTCCGGCTGCTGGCGCTGGAGAAGTACAAGGCCGGCAAGCGTGAGGACGCGCTGCGCTTCTTCCAGTACGCCGCCCAGTACGCCGACAAGCCATCGCAGGCGATGGTGGCCGAGATGCTGTGGAACGGCGATGGCACTGTCCGGAACCGTGCCTTGGCCTATGCCTGGATGGACCTGGCCGCCGAACGTGGCTACGAAGGCTTCCTGGAAATGCGCGAACGCTACTGGAAGCAGCTGGATGAAGCCGAACGCACGCGGGCGGTGAGCGAAGGCGAAGCCATCTACGCCCGTTACGGTGATGCCGCCGCGCAGCCGCGCATCGCTGCGGTGCTGCGCCGTGAACGCCGTGCCACGACCGGCAGCCGCACCGGCTTCACCGGAACCCTGCGCATCATCGTGCCCGGCCCGGCGGGTCCGCAGGAAATCGACGGCTCCAAGTTCTACGACGAACGCTATTGGGACCCCGAACGCTACCAGGCCTGGCACGACTCTATCTGGAAGAAGCCGCGGATCGGCTCGGTCAACGTCGGCGGCGTCGAACAGCTGCCGAAGGAAACGGCCGCCTCCCGCATTCCGGAGGTGAAGCCACAAGGAGAGCTGCCCGAACCGGATGCGGGCACCGAAATGCCCGCCCTTCAGGACGGACCGGTCAGACCCTGACCCCGCCAGCGGCTGAACGCGCAGCACAGGCCCCTGAACAACCAAGGCCCCGGCTTCGACCCGGGGCTTTTTTTCAGAACAAACCGCCACCCTGCGCAAAGTCGACCTTAACGTGGGATTCAGCATCATCCGAGCGATCTCCGTGCGTCCATCACAAATGAGACCAAGTAGATGTATTTGTTGCACTTTTATGTAGCTAAGCACTGCGGCATATTGCAAATTGTGACGGGAACATGCATTTCTCGTTAATTGCATGTTAGGTTCGAGCCAAGTCAGGACGACATCTGAACATCACCATAACAATTGCATGGAGGCGAGAGAATTTTGTCCATAGGGGGATCCACTCGATGACACACCACCGCACGCCCGGTCGCCACCCGCTGACCAACGCCCTGCTCGCCGGCCTGATGATGGCTGCCGCAGCCCCGGCCCTGGCCCAGGAAGCCAGCTCCGGCAACAACCCGATCGACCTGGACCGCGTCAGCGTGACCGGCTCGCGCATCGCGCGCACCGGCTTCGTGACCCCCTCCCCGGTCACTGCCATCACCGCCGAAGAAATCCGCGCCACCGGCGCGAACAACATCGGCGACCTGATGACCCGCCTGCCGGCGCTGACCCCGACCTATACCCTGGGCAACTCGACCCGCTTCATCGGCACCGCCGGCGTAGGACTGATGGACCTGCGTGGCATGGGCCCCTCGCGTACCCTGGTGCTGGTCAACGGTCGCCGCCACGTCGGCGCGACCTCCGGCTCGACCTCGGTCGACGTGAACACCATTCCGGTGGAATGGATCGAGCGGGTGGAAGTGATCACCGGTGGCGCATCGGCCGTGTATGGTGCCGACGCCGTAGCCGGCGTGGTCAACTTCATCATGAAGAAGTCCTTCGATGGCGCGGAAATCCGCGGCCAGACCGGCATGGCCGATGAAGGCGGCTTCAACCGTTCGTTCGTCAGCATGTCGGCCGGTACCGACTTCGCCGGTGGCCGCGGCAACGCTGCCATCGCCTTGGAGTACAGCAAGCAGGACCGATTCGTGCGTACCGACCGTTCCATCGGTCGCCAGTACCTGGTGTCGGTGCCGAACCCGAACTATGACTCGTCCAAGCCGCCGAGCGAGAGCAACCCGCAGACCGTGCTGAGCGGCCCGGGTGGCAACCACTCGATCTCCTATGGCGGCACGTTCACCCTGGGCACCTTCAGCGCGACCAACCCGGCAACGTGGGGCAACCGCTACCAGTTCAACCCGGACGGCACCTTCCGCAAGCAGCGCTACGACGGCATTGTCGTCAGCAACAGCAGCTGCACCAACTGCGACTTCGCCGACCTCAATGCCGTGGCCGATCTGCAGCCGGAGTTTGATCGCAAGAGCGTCAACACGATCATCAACTTCGACCTGACCGACAACCACCGCATCTACTTCGAAGGCAAGTACACCGAAACCGAATCGGACTTCCTGGCCCAGCCGTCGTTCGATACCACCCTTCGCATCCAGCGCGACAACGCTTTTGTGACGCCGGAACTGCGTGCGCTGATGCTGGCCAACGGCGCCTCGACGATCACGCTGAACCGCTTCAACGTCGATGCCGGCCAGCGTGGTGAACACGTCGAGCGCAACACCCAGCGCTTCGTGCTCGGCATGGAAGGCAACCTGACCGATAACTGGACTTACGACGTATACGGCAACTGGGGCCAGAGCGAAGTCAAGCGCTGGAACCTCAACAACCGCATCAACGAGCGCTGGCAGGCTGGCCTGGATGCAGTGATCGACCCCGCCACCGGCCAGGTCACCTGCCGCACCACGCTGAACCCCAACGCCATCAATCCGCACACCGGCCGCGTCTATTCGGCCTTCGGCCGCGAGGGATGTATTCCGTTCAGCGTGCTGGGCAATGGCCAGGTCACCCAGGCCGCTCGCGACTGGATGAACGTCGAGTCGTACAACTTCTCCCGCATCCAGCAGAGCGTGTTCAGCGCCTCGGTCGCCAACGGATCACTGTTCAGCCTGCCGGCCGGTGACGTGGGCGTGGCCGGTGGCGTGGAGTACCGCCGCGAGAAGAGCCGCGAAATCACCGATCCGCTGGCCGCACAGGGCCTGACCTTCCTGAACGCCATTCCCAACCGTGCCGGCAAGTACGACGTGCGCGAAGCGTTCGTGGAGACCACCGTACCGCTGCTGGCCGACATCCCGGGCATTTACAACCTGACCATGGATGCTGCCGGCCGCTGGTCGGACTACAGCAGCATCGGCAAGACCACCACCTGGAAGGTGGGCCTGGACTGGACCATCATTCCGACCCTGCGCGCCCGCGGCACCCTGTCGCAGGCAGTGCGCGCACCGAGCATCGGTGAGCTGTACAACCCGCAGAGCGAGAACTTCGCCACCGTCGCCGATCCCTGCAACTACCTGGTGACCAACAGCAACCGTCCGTCCACCGCCAAGGATCCGGCGCTGCGCCAGGCCAACTGCTCGGCGCTGGGCATTCCAGTGGGCTGGGTTGACACCTACACCGCCAGCCGCCCCGGCGTGAGCGGCGGCAACCCGGACCTGAAGCCCGAGCGCGCTCGCAGCTTCACCTACGGCCTGGTGTGGCAGCCCGAGTTCCTGGAAGGTTTCGGCATGTCGATCGACTACTGGAACATCAACCTGAAGGACGCCATCGGTGCGGTGAACGCGCAGACCAATGCCACCCGCTGCGTTGATTCGCCGGGGGGCGTGGGCAATGCGTTCTGTGGCCAGATCGTCCGCGCGCCGGTCGGTGGCTTCACCGACGCCCAGGGCCGGGCCTTCCCCGAGTACTCGATCACCCGCTGGACCGCGCTGAACGAGAACCTGGCCCGCTCGCGCCGTATCGGTGTCGACTTGGAAATGGACTACCGCTTCAAACTGGCCGGTGGCGATACCGTGGTGCGTTTCGTCGGCACCCGTCTGCTGCAGTCCCGCGAATGGGCCTTCCAGGACTTCCCGGATGAATACACCGAGTACGTCACCTACGTGACCGATCCGCGCTGGCGTGCCCAGTTGCAGACCAAGTACTCGCTGGGCCAGTGGCGCGCTTCGTGGGATATGACCTACGTTGACGGAAACCTGCGCGTGACCCCGGACAGCTACAACAGCAACCCAGGTTCGCAGAGTCCGATCCGCAACGGTTCCTACGTCTACAACAACTTCCAGTTCGGCTACCGCTTCCCGGGCGACAAGATCGACGTCTATCTGGGCATCGACAACGCCTTCGACAAGGATCCCCCGGTGAACTACTTCGGCTCCGATGTCGGCTCGGCCATGTACGACAACATCGGTCGCTACTTCTATATGGGCGCCTCGTACAAGTTCTGATCCATCCAGAACCGCAGTACCCCGACAGACCCGGCTTTTGCCGGGTCTGTCTTTTTCCGGTACCGGCAAGGCCCCCTTGCGCCCGGCCATGACCTTCGACACCCTTGCAGTGCGGGCCGGCGGCGTATCGTTCGGCCCACGGCCGTTCCCCCGGCCCTTCCCTGACTCACTCGGCCTGGAGGCCATTCAAGTGACCCGTACTCCCAAGATCGTGCTGCTGACCCTGGCCGTTTCGGCCGCGCTGGTCGGCTGCGGCAAGAACGAAACCCCGGCAAAGGATGCCACCGCCTCCACGCCGGCCGCGGCCGACGCCGCCACCACCTACAAGCTCGACGAGAGCAAGCTGCCGGCCTACAACGCCTTCCAGGCCAGCGATCTGGACAGCAACCTTGACGCCTGCACCGCCTTCGGCGACTACGTCAACGGCAAGTGGCTGGCCGCCAACGAGATCCCGGGCGACCGCACCAGCTGGGGTGCCTTCACCATCCTCGACGAACGTTCGGTGGCCGTGCAGCACCAGCTGGCCGAGCAGGTCGCGCAGGTCAAGAACCCGGCCGGCATCGAGAAGATCGTCGGCGACCTGTGGGCCACCGGCATGGACGAAGCGAAGGTCAACGCCCAGGGCATCGAGCCGCTGAAGGCCGATCTGGCCGCGATCGACGGCCTGCAGGACAAGGCCGCCATCGCCAACTACCTCCGCACCAGCGCCGCCAAGGGCGAGAACGTGCTGTTCGGCTTCGGCGCCGNAGCCGACTTCAAGAACTCGGCCGTGAACATGGCCTACGCCAGCCAGGGCGGCCTGGGCCTGCCGGACAAGACCTTCTATACCGATGCGTCCAAGGCCGACAAGCTGAAGGCCTACCAGGCCCACGTGGCCAAGGTGCTGGAACTGTCCGGCGTCGCCGCTGCCGATGCCGCAAAGCAGGCTGAAGAAGTCGTCAAGTTCGAGACCCGCCTGGCCAAGGCGTCCAAGTCCAGCGTCGAGCTGTCGCGCGATGTTTCCCTGTACTACCACCCGGTCAGCCTGGCCGAGGCCGATGCGCTGACTCCGAACTTCAGCTGGACCGAGTTCTTCAAGTCGCAGAACGTGGCCGCGCCGGAGAAGTTCTCGCTGGCCATTCCGGCCTTCCACCAGGAAGTGAGCAAGGCACTGGGCGATACCGATCCGTCGGTATGGCGCGCCTACCTGCGCTTCCACACCGTGGACAGTGCCTCGCCGTACCTGGCCGATGCGTTCGTGCAGGAAAACTACGAGTTCTACGGCAAGACCCTCAATGGCCAGAAGGAACAGAAGCCGCGCTGGAAGCGCGTGCTGGGCACCATCGAGAGCGATGCCGGCGAAGCCTTCGGCCAGCTGTACGTGAAGGTCGCCTTCTCGCCGGAAGCCAAGGCGAAGATGGAAGAGCTGGTGAAGAACCTGGCCGCTTCGCTGAAGGAACGCATCCAGGGCCTGTCCTGGATGAGCGAAGAGACCAAGGCCAAGGCCATCGCCAAGTGGGAAACCTTCACTCCGAAGATCGGTTACCCGGACAAGTGGCGTGACTGGTCGGGCCTGCAGACCAACCGCGACAGCTACCTGGGCAACGTGCGCGCGGCCACCGCGTTCAACTACCAGTACAACCTGGCCAAGATCGGCAAGCCGGTGGACAAGACCGAGTGGGGCATGACCCCGCAGACGGTCAACGCCTACTACAACCCGCTGCAGAACGAGATCGTGTTCCCGGCCGCCATCCTGCAGCCGCCGTTCTTCGACCCGAAGGCCGACGACGCGCTGAACTACGGCGGTATCGGTGCGGTCATCGGCCACGAAATGACCCACGGTTACGACGACCAGGGCAGCCGCTTCGGGCCGACCGGCAACTTCGAGAACTGGTGGACCGAAGCTGATTCGAAGAACTTCGCTGGCCTGACCGGCAAGCTGGTCAAGCAGTTCGATCAGTACAAGGTCGACGGCCAGGCCGTGAACGGCCATCTGACCCTGGGCGAGAACATCGCCGACCTGGGTGGTCTGGCCACCGCCTACGACGCGCTGCAGAAGGCGTCGGCTGGCAAGGAAGACGCAAAGATCGACGGCTTCACCCGCGATCAGCGCTTCTTCTTCAACTGGGCCACCGTGTGGCGCACCAAGTACACCCCGGAGAACGCCAAGGTCCGCCTGGCAACCGACCCGCACGCGCCGGCGCAGTTCCGCGCCATCGGTGCGCCGTCGAACCTGCCGACCTTCACCGCGGCCTTCCAGTGCAAGCCGGGTACGCCGATGTCGCGCACCGGCGACTCGCAGGTGGTGATCTGGTAAGCCACGGCTGAGGCCACGGCTTTCCTGCAGAGGCCCGGGATTCCCGGGCCTTTGTTTTTCCGCGCGGTGGCCGCAGCCACGCATGGCGTGCCCATGCCAGCCGGTAGCGCCGGGCCATGCCCGGCGGATGCACCATGAAGCATGCATCTCCCACCCTGCCCGGCTTGCTATAGTTCGCCCGCCCTCAATCCATCACGGATTCGTTCTACATGCCCAACTTCCGTCCGCTTGCCATCGCCCTGGGCATCAGCCTGGCGACCCTGGTTCCGACCCACGATGCGTTCGCCGCCAAGAAGAAGGCCGCACGCGCCCCGGCCGTCAGTGCGCAGTGCAGCGATTTCTACGACGCCACCAACGCAGGCTGGCTGAAGGCCAACCCGGTGCCGCAGACCGGCGCCGCCACCGCACTGGGCCAGCTGGTCGACCGCAGCCGGCAGCAACAGCGTGAACTGCTGGACGCCTCGATGAAGGCGCCGCAGGGCAACGTGCAGAAGCTGCTGGGCGACTTCTGGGCCAGCGGCCTGGACGAAGCGGCCGTGGAAGCCGACGGCTCCAACCCGATCGCCCCGCTGCTGACCCGCATCAACGCGATCAAGAAGGCCAAGGATGTCCCGGCCTCGATCGCCGCGCTGCACCAGGTCGGCATCCCGGTGGCCTTCAACTTCGGTCCGGACGTGGACCTGAAGGCGCTGGACCGCCACATCGGTTACTTCATGCAGGGCGGCATGGGCCTGCCTGATCCGGCCTTCTATACCCGCACCGACGCCGACACCGTCGCGCTGATGGGCCGCTACCGCAACTACGTCAAGCAGATCCTCGCACTGACCGGCACCCCCGCGGCCAAGCTGGACGCCGAGTCGCAGGCGGTGATCGCGCTGGAAACCGAACTGGCCCGCAACGCGCAGTCGCTGGCGGGCATCAACAACCCGTTCAACAACTACGCGCCGATCTCCACCAAGGACCTCAACAGCCGCTACCGCAACCTGCAGCTGGATGCGTTCCTGAAGGCGCAGGGCGTCAACGATGACCTGGTGTCGCTGGCCGATCCGGCGCTGTTCAAGCAGCTCGACGGGATGGTCACCAAGCTCAAGCCGGACCAGTGGAAGGCCTACCTGCGCTGGCGCGTGGGCGACTCGATGGCGCCGTACCTGTCCAAGGCGTACCGCGATGCGGAGTTCGAGTTCCGTGGCCGCGTGCTGCGTGGCGAGACCCTGCCGCCGCAGCGCTGGGAAAGCGTGCTGGACGCGATCAACGTGGCCGCTGGCCCGATGGTCGGCCGCGAATACGCAGCCCGTTACCTGTCCGCCGAAGACCGCCGCCAGGCGGCCTGGATCGTCGACAAGGTGCGTGAAGTGCAGATCGAAGCGGTCAAGAACAACAGCTGGATGAGCGCCGAGGCCAAGACCGAAGCGCAGGCCAAGCTGGCCGCGCTGAAGATCGAGATCGGCACCCCGCTGCGCGACCTGGACTACAGCGTGCAGCCGATGGGCCGTGGTTCGTTCGGCGGCAACATGCTGATCGCCTCGACCTGGCGCCACCGCGAAGAAATGAAGCGCATCGGCAAGGGCAACGCCGACCGCCGCTGGGACGTGCTGCCGCAGCAGCCGTCGCTGGCCTATGACCTGGCGCAGAACCGGCTGATCGTCACTGCGGCGATCCTGCAGGGCCCGGTGTTCAACGCCAAGGCCGATGCCGCGGACAAGTTCGGCAGCTTCGGCGGCCTGGTCGGCCACGAGCTGACCCGCGCGATCGACGCCAAGGGTGCGCTGGTCGACGCCAAGGGCGAACTGCGCAGCTGGTGGACCCCGGCCGACAAGACCGCCTGGACCCTGCTTGGCACCCGTGTCGCCAGCCAGTACGGCGCCTACGAGTTCCCCGGCGTGAAGGGGGCCAAGGTCAACGGCACGCTGACCCAGGAAGAGAACCTGGCCGACATCGCCGGTCTGGAGCTGGCCTGGGCCGCGTACACCGCGCAGGAGCCGAAGGCCAAGCCGGCACAGCAGCAGGGCTTCTTCCGCGCCTGGGCCGCGCTGTGGCCGCAGCAGCTGTCGCCGAACGAGGCCGCACGCCGCCTGACCGCCGACATCCGTGCACCAGGTCGCTGGCGCACCAACGGCCCGCTGTCGAACCTGCCGGCGTTCGGCGCCAGCTTCAGCTGCAAGCCGGGCCAGCCGATGCAGCGCACCGACGGCGAGCAGATCAAGGTCTGGCGCTGAGGTTGATGGCTTTGTGTTGATGAAAGGGCGCCTTCGGGCGCCCTTTCTGTTGAAGGTTCCGTTGGAAAAGGACCCTGACGAATCAGGGCCAAGCCAACCCATGCGGAGAGTGAGCCGCTATGCGCGCAGGTCAGAAATCGTACGAGGCGGTCAAGCGAACCGTTCGCGGCGGCGTGAAATGGCTGCCCATGCCGTAGAGATTGGAGACCGTATCCGGACCCGTCTGATACTTCGCCGTCGACTGCAGTTGGCGCCGCTGGTTGAGTACGTTGAAGACGTTCAACCCCAAGCCAAGGCGGTTGCCGGCAAACACAGGCCGGTACATCACGCCCATGTCCAGCTGCGCCGTCCACGGCTGCCGGCCGGCATCACCGGGCCGTGACGGCTCACCGTTGCAATAGTGGTACGCCGATCCATAGCCATGCGCCGGATCGCTCTGGTCGCTTCCGTAGTAACCCAGGCAGCTCTTGGGCATGCCCGACATCACACGAACCGTCGACGAGGCCGTCCATTCGTCATTGATCTGGTAGGCGCCGAACGCCTTTAACTGGTGCCGCCGATCATTGGCGAGGTAGCCACCGGCGTACTCCATCAGCGACACCGCATCCCAGTCCTGGGTCTTGGAAACATCATCCTGACCGATATCGGACTTCACCTGTCCTTCGGTGTTCCCGAAGCTACGTGACCAGGTGTAGTCCAGGCGCGCGTACCAGCGCTCGGACATCGGGTGTTCGATGAACAGATCGACCGCCACGTACTCGCGCTTGGCCTTCTTGCCGTCGTAGCCCCAATCGGACGCGCTCATGGTGACGGGCGTATAACCGGAACCATCGCGATGACGTACCTGGAACCTATTGGTCTGCCCCGGGTTGAAGATCACGCAGCCCGGGAGCTCGTACGCGTCTGCATCCAGCCCCATGCCAGCGAGTCGGTCGGCGAAGCGACCGGAATCACAGGTATCGTCAATGGCCGACTGCAGCCGCCGGAAGGTCAGTTTTGCGCCACTGTTCCAGCTACTGCCCAAGGTTTTCTCGAAACCCAGGATCAGCTCATCCTGGTACTGGGAACGCAGATCTGTGGGCGCCACCGAACGGGGGTCGGGAGCCTGACCGTATTCATTGTTGGTTGATACCGGACCGTCGCCCAAAGGCGTCAGGCCCGTGGGGTTGCCGTTGGCGTCAATGCCGGTATAAGTGAAGTATTCACGGGTGTAGGTCGACGCGGACGCACCACGGATGGCCACACTGTTGGGCAATGCCAGGTAGTAGCGGCCAAGGTTAGCGAAGACCTTCAACGACGCGTCACCAAGCACATCCCAGCTGGCACCCAACCGCGGCGCCCACTGGTCGCCACTTTCCACATACGCGCGTCCATCGCTGTTGTAGTTGGTGAAACGATCATTCCGCAGGCCCAGCGTCAGCAGCCACTCGGGCGTCAGCTGCCAGCGGTCTTCCAGATAGTAGGCCTTCTGCTTCACCGACATGCTGGTGGTGGTAGAGAAGATGTATTTCTGCACAAAATAGCCATTGCCGCCCGGCGGTGCGATGCCGAAGCCGGGGTTGGGCGACGCGCCCGGATTGCCGCGGGAGTAGATCCAGGCATGACCCGGCCCGGTCATGGACTGCCCTTCGTTGTGCGCCCGATAGGTCATATTGTCGACGCCGGCGGTCAACTCGTGGTTGCCGATGCGGTACTGCAGGTCCATGCGCAGCCCCTGCGTCGTACTGCCCGCATCAGAAGCCTTGGTGTACAGGCCGGCCTGGTCATTGCGAACCGGGGCTCCACCAGTGAGGGACGGATCCTGGTTCCCGGCACCACTGATGAAGGGGTTGCCCGAATCCAGTGGGTTGAATTCCAGGTTGCCGACGCGGGTGCGCCCCCACACTGCGCTCAAGGTCAGGTCGTCGTTGAGATACCCCGTGTACTTGAAGATATCGACGTCCGTCGTGGCCTTGGTCGTATTGGGAAACGTGCCCGTGCGATCCCCTTCGGTCAAGGTGTCGTAGTCGAACCCGGTGTAGTAACCACCCGAACGATCGGTGTCCTGGAAACGGGTGTACTCCAGGATATTGTCGTCATTGATGTTCCAGTCGACCTTGCCGTAGAACTTCGGTGTATCAACGCTATAGTGGTTGCGGGCCTGCTGCGCAGATGCCTCGCTGCCGGTCGATACACCTTCACGCCGATTGGACTCAGCGGCCAGGTGGATGAACAGGCGATCCTCGATCAGCGGCCCGCTGACATAGCCGCTGTAGCTGGTGGTGGTCGCCTTGTCTCCCCGACGGTAACGGTACAACGTGCCGGGCTTGGACTCATTTTCATAGGCATAGTCATCCGGCAAGGCCATGTCGGGGTAGTTGACCGATGCCGGCGACTCGGCAAGCTCCGCCGGTGTCCACGTCACCTGGGCCCCGAAAAGCCACCTGTTGGTGCCGCGTTTTCCCAATTGGTTGATGACACCGCCTGTGGAACGGCCATAACCCGCACCGTACCCACCGGTGAAGGTCTCCTGCTGATCGATGGAACCGTAGGGCAGGCTGATCCCGCCGAGGTTGTTCAGCGGGTTGGTGACATTGAAGCCGTTGAGGTAGTAGGCGTTCTCGGTAACGCTGGCGCCACCGAACGACAGCACGGATCGCGAACCGTTGGAGAATTCACCGCTACCGGCGACCACCCCAGGGGCAAGCAAAGCGATGGCCTCGGCACTTCGGCCCAACGGCAGCACATCCAGCTGTTCGGACGTGATGACGGACTTCGACACGGTGTGGGTCACATCGATTTTCGGCAGATTCGCTGCGGTGACGTTGACCGCGTCCAGCGTGGTGGCCGGCCCATGTGCGGCGAAACTAACTTCGGTGCCACTGCCCACGCGCAACTGGATGTTGTCCTGCTGCTCGATGACACGGCCGTCGCGCTGCACGCTGACGCTGTAGCGCCCCACCGGCAATGCGCCGAAGGTGTAGCGCCCCTGTGCATCAACGGGCGCCGTCCGCCGCAGACCGCTGTCGCTCTGGGCGACAACGGTAGCGCCTTCTGCACCGGCTGCAGTGCCGAACAACGTGCCCGTCGTGCTCTGTGCAGCAACGGCTCCAACGATGGAAAACAACACCGCCGAAAGCGCGCTGCGCTTCAACACACGATGCGTGGATGCAAATGCCATGAAGCTCTCTCCCGTGATGAAACTGACGGGATTTATAGGCACGGGCCGCCCTCGCATGGCAGTGCTGCAACCCGCGATGAATCAGGACGAAAGCGTCAGCAAGCGGGCATCAGCGACGCCTTTGAATCGGGCCAGACAGCTGAAAACACGGGTATTACAGCCAATCAGCGGCACCGTGACGACCGCATCCTCAGCAGGTCAACAGCGGTCGCATACGTCACATGAACGAAGTCGATGTGTTGTGTTAAGCGTTCAATACGACAGCCCCGCGTTCTGGTTCCGACACTCATGGTGTATCCAGCGCTGCACCGACACCCATTACACCGCCTTCAACGTTCCCCGGTAATGCACGATTCGCCCCACCACCGGCGCGCCGATCTCCACGTCGAAGACGAAGCGCCCATCCTCATCACTTTCGAAACTGTTCTCCCCCGGCAGCAGCCACTGCGGCAACGGCAGGCCCAGGATCGACCAGCGTCGCGGCACCAGTTGCAGCCGCCCGTTATCGACCAGAAGTGCCAACGCTACCGATACCGCACCGAAGCGTTCGACCAGCAGCGCTTCGTTGCGCCCCTGCCCCTGCGTCTGCAACGAAGAGAAACGACGGCCGGCGAAGGTCCGTGTCCAGCGCTCACCACCCGCCTCTGCGGTGAACTCCACGCTGACCGGCACCGCCTCGCCCGCTGCCGGAAAACCGAACACGTTCCCCAGTAACCGCGACAACAACCCACCCCCGCGTTCGACCGATGCCGTGCCGCTCCAGCGCTTGGCGGCAGACGGTGCATGCAACGCCTGTACGCTGGCCGGCAGCAGCGCGTACGCGTCGCCCAGCAGGCGCTGGTACAGGCTGGCACCGGGCATGTCGCGGCGGAAACCGGTATGGATCGTGCGTCCGTTGAACAGCCGGTCGTAGTCGGGCAGTTCCAGCGCATGCGTGGCCGGGCGAGCCCCCGGTGACGGCCGTTCACCGGCCAGCTGCTTGCGGATCACCGCTTCGATGGCCATCGATGGGATGTACGGGCCGTCATCGGCTTCGGCCAGCAGGTGCCAGCTCTGTTCCACACGCGCACCATCGCGGGTGCCTACGGCACGCACGATCATGCCGCCGCGATGCTCGCCGAACTTCATCAGGTTCAACACGGTATAGAACAACCGCGAGCATGGCTCCAGCGATGGCAGTTTCAGGTGCAGGCGCGCCTTGGCCAGCAGATTGAGCACGCGATGCAGGATCTCCGGCACCGGGCCAGCCCCCATCCAGATGTCGGTCATCGTCGGATGTTCGGGTGGCAACACCTGTAGATCCGGCACATCCACCAGCGAGAAATGCAGGTTGCGCAGCGGCAGTCGCCCCGGCACCGCGACGGTGAAGCGGCGACTCTCGGCCAGGCCGATGCCGTGCCCATCGCGACCGTTGCGGCGCAGCTTCACCGGCGAACCGGCATAGCCGACCACCGCACGCATCACGTTCAGGCCGATGCCGGCATAGGGCGATGGCGCGATGCCGCCTTCCACGCTGACGATGTCCATGTGCGTGGCCATCTCGCGCAGCACTGCCGCAGTCAATACCGGGAAACTGCTGACGCCGGACAGTGCGTAGATACCAGCCGCCCTGGCCTGCGCGTCGTACTGCGAAACGCCGAATACGAAGTCTGCCGCGTCGGCGAAGTCCAGATAATCAATGCCGGCGGCGATGCAGGCTTCGATCGCGCCGTAGCGGTGTTCGCCGTAGTCCTGGAAAGGACCGGAGGCATCCACCACCAAGTCCGGTCGCTCGGCCTGCAGGGCCGTGGCCAGCCGTTGCCGGTCGACCTGCAGTGGACGCAGCGTCGATTGCCCCACATAGCTTGCGCAGAAGGCCTGCGCCGCTGCCAGGTTGCGGCCGCCGATCAGCAGTTCCAGCATCGGCAGGTCGGCCAGCAAGCGGACCAGACGTCCCCCGAACACCCCATAGCCACCCAGAATCAGGATCTTCACGCATCATCCCTGTCGTGTCGTCCGGCCATGGTAGCGCGGCGCCGGCAGCTTCCGCAGTGCAGCACGATCCGGCATTAACGCCGCCCATGCTATCGCTGCGCCTTCGTCCACTGCGGAGCCCCGCCATGGCTCACAAGAACACGATCTGCGTCTGGTATGACAACGGCGCGCTCGAGGCCGCCACGTTCTATGCGAAGACCTTTCCCGACAGCGAAGTAACCGCTGTGCATCACGCGCCCGGCGACTTCCCCGACGGCAAGCTGGGGGACGTGCTCACCGTCGAATTCACGGTCTGCGGCATTCCCTGCGTAGGCCTCAATGGTGGCCCGACCTTCAAGCACAGCGAAGCGTTCTCGTTCCAGATTTCCACCGAGGACCAGGCCGAGACCGATCGCCTGTGGAATGCCATCGTCGGCAACGGTGGCCAGGAAAGCCAATGCGGCTGGTGCAAGGACCGATGGGGCGTGTCCTGGCAGATCAGCCCGCGCATGCTGATCGACGCGGTGACCAGCAAGGACAAGGCCCTGGCCAAGCGCGCCTTCAACGCGATGATGCCGATGAAAAAGATCGACATCGCCACCATCGAAGCGGCGATCCGCAACGCATGACGACGTTGGACACGATCATCGTTGGCGGCGGCCACAACGGGCTGGTGTGCGCGGCGTATCTGGCGCGCGCGGGGCAACGGGTGCTGGTGCTGGAGCGTCGCGGCATCCTTGGCGGTGCAGCTGTCACCGAGGAGTTCCACCCGGGCTTCCGCAACTCGGTGGCCTCGTACACGGTGTCGCTGCTGCAGCCGAAGGTGATCGAGGAGCTGCAGCTGCATGCGCACGGGCTGCGCATCGTCGCGCGGCCAGCCAACAACTTCCTGCCATTGCCTGATGGCCGCTACCTGCTGTCCGCACCTGGCCGCTCCCAGGCCGAGGTGGCGAAGTTCTCCGAACGTGATGCGCAGGCGCTGCCCGCCTATGAAGCGCGCCTGGAAGTATTTGCCGATGTGCTGCGCGACTGGGCGCTGCGTCCGCCGCCCGACCTCGGGGTGATGGCCGGCTGGCGTGCGTTGCCGGCGTTGTGGCAGATGGGCCGGTTGGGACGGGAGCTGGCCGCACTCGACCCTGCACTGCGCCAGGAACTGCTGGACCTGTTCACGCTGTCGGCCGCCGAGTACCTGGATCGCTGGTTCGAAAGCGAGCCGATCAAGGCCCTGTTTGGTTTCGATGGCATTGTCGGCAACTACGCCAGCCCGTACACGCCAGGCAGCGCGTATGTACTGCTGCATCACGTGTTCGGCCAGTGCAACGGGGTCAAGGGCGCGTGGGGCCACGCCATCGGTGGCATGGGCGCGATCAGCCAGGCCATCGCCGCGTCGGCGCGTGCGGCCGGCGCCGAGCTGCGCGTTGATGCCGACGTGCAGCGCCTGCTGGTGGAAGACGGACGCGTGGTCGGCGTCGCGCTGTCCGGCGGCGAGAGCCTGCGCGCACGTGCCGTGGTGGCCAACGTCAACCCGAAGCTGCTGTACGAACAACTGCTGCAGCCCGCCCAGGTTCCCGTCACCACCCGTGAACGCATGGCGAACTGGCGCTGCGGCTCGGGCACGTTCCGGATGAACGTCGCGCTGTCGCGGCTGCCGGATTTCCGTGCCCTGCCCGGCCCCGGCGATCACCTCAGTGCCGGCATCATCATGGCGCCCAGCCTGGATTACATGGACCATGCCTGGCTGGACGCACGTCGCGAGGGCTGGTCGCGCGAGCCGATCGTGGAGATGCTGATTCCGAGCACGCTGGACGACTCGTTGGCGCCACCCGGGCAGCATGTGGCCAGTCTATTCTGCCAGCACGTGGCGCCGGAGCTGCCCGATGGCCGACGCTGGGATGATCACCGCGATACCGTCGCCGACCTGATGATCGCTACCGTCGATCACTACGCTCCCGGCTTCGCCGACAGCGTGCTCGGTCGACAGGCCCTGTCACCCTTGGATCTGGAACGCACGTTCGGGCTGGTCGGTGGCGACATCTTCCACGGTGCGCTCAGCGCCAACCAGCTGTTCTCGGCGCGGCCGATGATCGGCCAGGCCGGTTATCGCGGCGCCCTGCCCGGCCTGTACCTGTGCGGCGCGGGTACGCATCCGGGCGGCGGGGTCACCGGCGCGCCCGGGCACAACGCGGCGCAGGTGGTGCTGGCCGATGCATGAAATGCGTGCCAGCCAAGGTTGGCATCTACCCTCGTGGGACGAGGTGTGCCGACCAACGGTCGGCACCTACAGCGTCAAATGTTCCTTCGGATCATTTGACGCTGCGCAGGTGGTTCGGTCGCTTTGGCGGGCCGGGCGGACGACGCTTGTTGAACGGCGGTTGGCCACGCCAGTAGCGGATCAGCAGCCAGCCGAACAGCATGCCGCCCAGGTGCGCGAAATGGGCCACGCCCGGCTGCCAGCCGGTCATGCCCAGCACCAGCTCGCCCACGCCGAACAGGATCACGAACGTACGTGCCTTCATCGGAATCGGCGGGAACAGCAGCATCACCCGCTGGTTGGGGAACAGCATGCCGTAAGCCAGCAGCAGGCCGAACACACCACCGGACGCACCCAGCACCGTGGCCGGATTGTCGAGCATCGTGCCGACCAGCAACTGGCACAGGCCGGCGCCGACCACGCACACCAGGTAGTAGGTCAGGAAGCGCTTCTCACCCCAGGTCTGTTCCAGCGGCGCGCCGAACATGAAGACGGCCAGCATGTTGAAGAACAGATGGAAGAAACTGCCATGCAGGAAGCCGTAGGTCAGCAGCTGCCAGGGCTGGAAATTGCCGCCCGGCGAGAACGCATCGAACCCCTGCTGCAGCGGCTGCAGCATGAACGGCTCGAAGGTCTGCATGCCGAGCAGGAACGGCTGCTGCAGCAGGAACAGGATCGCGTTGGCGATCAACAGGGCCTTGGTGACGGTTGGCAGTCGCGGGAACATGGGGACACCGGCATGGAACGGCCTCCATCATAGCCGCAGCACCGGCCCTTTTTGACCAGAGCGGACGGTCGTCCGTTCAGTCGCAGGCGGCGATCAGCCCGGCCCCCATACGGCCGCATCCAGCGCCGCCGCCGGGTCGGTCGCGGGCATCCGCACCCGGCCGTTTTCGACGATGACACCCTCGGCGCGCAGCCGCTGCGATTGTTCGCGCCAGCCGGCCGAACCTTCGGCCATGGCGATGCGCCCATCCGAGCGCAGCACCCGGTGCCAGGGTAGCGAGGGATCGTCATTCTGGCCGAGGATGCGTGCGGTCAGCCGTGCGCGTCCGGGCAGGCCGGCGCGCATCGCGACCTGCCCGTAGCCCAACACCTGCCCTGGCGGGATCGCATGGATCACCGCCAGGATGCGGGCACGCGCCTGCTCCGGCGTCAGCGGCGCAGGCGCGTCACCAGCAGCACGCCGATCAGGACCAGCACGGTGCCGGCGATCTGCGCCGGCCCCATCGGTTCGTCGAGCAGCCATAGGCTCATCACGATGGTGGAAACCGGGCCCAGCATACCCACCTGCGCAGCCAGCGACGAGCCGACGCGCTGCACCGCCAGCATGATCGCCAGCACCGGCAGCACGGTGCAGACCGTTGCGTTGATCAGCGACAACCACTGCACGACAGCGGGGACCTGCCACAGCAACGGCAGTGGATGGGTGATGGTGAAATGCAGCAGCACCAGTACGCTGGCCACGCAGCTGGCGTAGGCGGTCAGACGCACCGCGCCGATACGGGCGACCACCTGGCCGCTGCCGAACAGATAGAGCGCATAGCTGAGCGCACTGCCCAGCACCAGCAGGCTGCCGAGGATGATCTGCCCACCCTCCCGCTGCAGGTCATGGCCGAACGCGATAAGCACGCCGAGATAGCTGAGCACCAGCGCGCCGACCTGCCAGCGACCCGGCCGCTGCCGCGCCAGCAGCACGTTGATCAGCAGCACCAGGGTCGGGTTCAAGTACAGGATCAACCGTTCCAGGGTCACGCTGATGTACTGCAGGCCCTGGAAATCCAGCAGGCTGGACAGGTAGTAACCGGTGAAGCCGAGCCACAGCACGCGTGCGCGGTCAGCCCAGGAAAGTCGCTCTGCACGGCGCGAGGCCCACACCGCCATCAGCGCGAACAGGGGCAGCGCCATCAGCATGCGCAGCGCCAGCAGCGTGGTCGCGTCCACGCCATGGCGCAGCCCCAGCTTGACGATGATCGCCTTGCCCGAGGCGGCAATGGCGCCGATCGCAGCCAGGCCGATACCGCCCAGAGCGATGCGCGGGGACGTGGTGGCGATACCGGGAGAAGAAGTGGACATCAGGAAAAAAACGGGCCGCATGGGCGGCTGGAAGCAGCCGGATTGCTTCCAATTGTCTCATGGCACTTCGGGGCGAACGATCCGATGTCCGTTCAGGCTCATTGCAACTCCTGATCCACGCATGGCGTGGATCTACGTGTCGACCAAGGTCGACACCCACCAACAGCAGCACAAAACGCAGTTCCGACAGATCGCAGCAATCTGTCGAAGGCGGGGTGGGTCCGGTTGCGGGGGCGTGAGCCGCATGGGCCCGAGGCACGCCTCGGGCGGGTTGGGCAGGACGCCCAACCCCGGTCTTGCCGTGTACGCAGGANAGCGCNCACGAGCAAGCGGCGACCGAGCTTACANGGACGTACTTGCAGCGTCCCCCGCAACCGGACCCACCCCGCCATTCCACGGAATGCACGCTGTTGCTGTTGCTGTTGCTGTTGCTTCGGCCGTTGCTGTCGAGGTTCCCGACCAGCGGCCGGCACTACCGTGAGTGTCGGCTCAGCGCATCAACACCACTTCTTCAGCAGACGTCGGATGGATGGCCACCGTGTCGTCGAACTGGGCCTTGGTCGCCCCCATTTTCACCGCCACCGCGAAACCCTGCAGGATCTCGTCGGCTGCTTCGCCGAGCAGGTGCACACCCACCACGCGCTCCTCCGGGCCGGCGCAGACCATCTTGAACAGGCTGCGCTGGGTGCCGTTGGCCAGCGCCTGCAGCATCGGCCGGAACCGGCTGTGGTACACCGTCACCTGCTCGAAGCGCGCACGTGCATCTTCCTCGCTCATGCCTACCGCGCCCAGCGGCGGGTGCGAGAACACCACGCTGGCCACGTTGTCGTAGTCCATCTTCGCTTTCGGGCGGCCACCAAACAGACGATCCATCAGGCGTCGCGCTGCAGCCACGGCGACCGGCGTCAGGCCGACCTTGCCTGCGATGTCACCGACCGCATGCACGCTTGGCACCGCCGTGGTCTGCCACGCGTCCACCTCCACCTGCTGGTGTTCGCCGATGCCGATGCCCAGTGCTTCCAGGCCGAGCTCCTTGCTGTTGCCGCGCCGGCCGGTAGCGAAGAACACCGCGTCGAACACACTGTCGATCGGGCCGTCATGGCCGAACGCGCGCACGCGTTCGCCGTCGCGCTTCAACTCACGCAGACGGTAATCGAAGTGGATGCGCACGCCCTGCTGGCGCAGGTTCTCGGCCAACTGCGCGGTCAGCTCGTAGTCGAAGCGCTCCAGCAGGCGGCTGCCACGTACCAGCAGGCTCACCTTGCTGCCCAGCGCCTGCAACAGCCCGGCAAGTTCCACCGCGATGTAGCCACCACCGATGATGGCGACCTCGGCCGGTGCCGCACGCAGGTCGAAGAAATCATCGGATACCAGGCCCAGTTCGGCGCCGGGAATGTCCGGCCGCTGCGGATGGGCGCCGGTGGCGATGAGGATCTGCGCAGCGCTGTAACGCACGCCATCACTGCACGCCACGGTGTGCGCATCCAGCAGATGGCCGCGGGCCGGGATGCGCACCACGCCGGTTTCATCCAGGCGCTTGTGATAGCTGGTGTGGATGTTGCTGATGTAGGCCTGGCGATGGATCACCAGTTCCTTCCACGACAGCGCCGGACGCGGCGCCACGTCGAAGCCCATCGCGCTGGCCAGGCCGATGCGCTCGGCCAGATCGGCGGCCAGCCACATCGCCTTCTTCGGCACGCACCCGACATTCACGCAGGTCCCCCCCAGTTCACCCGGCTCCAGCAGGGCAACCCGCTTGCCATGCTGCGCAGCGCGGATGGCACCGGCCAGGCCAGCGGAGCCGCCGCCAAGGACGATCAGATCGTAGTCATAAGAGGGAGTATTCATCGCAATCGCTCGAGTCGACAGGGAAGATGGCGGGCGAGCGCCCGCAACGAAGATCGGCAGGCAGCGGGTTGGCGCCGCCACCCATGCTGCTGCGAGCATGCCACGGCCCACTGCAGGCCAGACGTGAGGGCATGCAGCGGCACGCTTGCTGATGCATGCAGCCACGCAGGTCGAAACGCGCGCGGCCGGCATCGATCACCCCTGCCCGGCCCCACGGCGCAGTGCTGGCCACTGCTGGTACGTCATCGCACGCCACAGCCATTCCATCGGACCAAAGCGGAAACGGCGCAGCCACAGGTGGCTGAAGATCACCTGCGCTGCAAACAGCAGCAGTGCCAACTGCAGCTGCCAGGCACGCGGCAGCACGTCGAACCATCCCAGCCCGTAGTGATAGAACAGCAGCGTGCAGACCACCGATTGGGCAAGGTAGTGGGTCAACGCCATCCGACCGACCGGCGCCAGCCAGCCCATGCGCGCGCGCCAGTGCACGATCCAGGCCAGGTAGCCCAGGCACATCGGCACACCGCCCACGGCCACCAGTGCCATTGCCGTGGTGGTCGGCAGGTCATAGACACCCGGCGCCAGATACGGCTTCCACAACACACCTGCCAGGGTGGCCAGCAGGCCCAGCGGCAATGCGATCCAGCGCAGGCCGGCATACAACCGCGGGAAACGCTCCGGCGCGGTCAATGCGCCGCTGCCGGCGAACCAGGCACCCAGCAGGAACATGCCCAGCACTTCGGGCCCGGAAATGAACATGCCACCCAGCGACGCGCCGAACTCATGCAGGCGCTGCACGTTGGCCTGCATCCAGTCACCCTGGCCGTACACCAGGCGTTGCTGGTCGATGCCCTGCTGCGCGTCGACCAGCATCTTCTGCAGGTCCTGCGGGGTGGCCATCGACACCATCGCGCCGACCAGCAGCATCAGCGCAACACCCAGCGCATACACCAGCAACCCCATCCAGGGCAGCCAGCTGCGCGGTGCCTCACGGCAGGCCAGCAATGGCAGCGAGGCCAGCGCATACAGCACCAGGATGTCGCCCGACCAGACCAGCAGTGCATGGCACAGGCCGATCAGCAGCAGCCCGGCGCTGCGGCGCAGGTAGAACGGAGTGAACTGGCGGCCCACTGCCTCGGCGCGCTGGGCCATCACCGCAAAGCCCGCCCCGAACAGCAGCGAGAACAGGGTGAAGAATTTTCCCTGCACGAACACATAGACGAACGCATCGGCCCAGTAGTCGATGCCCTGCCATTGCGCGTCGATGCCCGTAAAGGCCAGGTCCAACGGCCCACTGAAGGCCTCGATGTTCATCAGCAGGATGCCCAGCAGGGCGAAGCCACGCAGTATGTCCAGCACGGCGATGCGTTCGCCGGAAGCCACCGGTTGCAGGGAAGGGGAAGCGGTGTTCACGGGGTATCCGGCGTGCAGGTCCGTCATTATGCCGCCGGCCTGCGGGCCATGGATGGCCCCGTCCTGTTCCAGATACGCAACGGCCCGTCGAAGCGGGCCGTTGCTGCCATCACGATCGCGATGCGATCAGTGCTGGTGACCACCGTCACCGTGGACATGGCCGTGTTCGATCTCTTCCTTGCCGGCTTCGCGCACTTCAACGATCTCCACGTTGAAATGCAGGTCCTTGCCGGCCATCGGGTGGTTCAGGTCGACATCGACCACGCTCATGCCGACCTTCTGCACGGTCACGGCACGCGGACCGAAGTTGGTCTGCAGCACGACCTGCTGGCCCGGGACCAGCTTGGCGGTACCGAAGTGCTTCTTCGGCACGCGCTGGGACAGGCCGTCACGGCGCTCGCCGTAGGCGTCGGCCGCCTTGACGTCGACCTCGAAGGCCGCGCCGGCTTCCTTGTCCATCATGGCGTTTTCCAGGCCCGGGATGATGTTGCCGTGGCCGATCAGGATCGCCAGCGGCTCGCCGCGGTCCTTGGACGATTCGATCGGCTCCTGGCCGGCCTCGGAGACGGTGTAGTGGAAGCGGACAACGCGGTCTTTTTCGATCTTCATGCGCAACTCTGTCTGGATCTGCCGGAGGCAGGCGGGTTGGGGCGGGTTGTCGCCCAGCGGGGACGCCGCCATCATGACGGCCAATCCAAGGTCGGGCATTATCCGGAGAACATGCACATCACGCCAGTTTCGTCCGGCACGCGCCGGCGCCTCGCGCCCGCCCTGCTGCTGGCCCTGCCCCTGCTGTTGGCCCTGCCCCTGCTGCTGACCGCCTGCGGCGGCAGCAAGGCCGTCCGTTCCGCCCCGCCACCGCCTGCGGCAAGCTGGCCCAGCACCACACCGGACAACCCCGAAGCCGCCAATTCGGTGCTGATGCGTGCCATCAGCCTGGTCGGCACGCCCTATCGCTACGGCGGCAACACGCCCGAATCCGGCTTCGACTGCAGTGGCCTGGTCGCCTACGTCTACCGGGAAATGCTGGACCTGAAGCTGCCGCGGACCTCACGCGACCTGGCGGCGGTACAGGGGCCGAAGATCGACCCGAAGCGCCTGGCAACCGGCGACCTGGTCTTTTTTGGTAGTCGCGGCAGTGTCAGCCACGTCGGTATCTACGTGGGCGAAGGTCGATTCGTGCATGCCCCGAGCAGCGGCGGAACGGTCCGCCTGGATTCCCTCAGCGGCCCCTATTGGAAGGACCACTACACAGGGGCCAAACGTGTCCTTCGCTAAAATGAACAGGCGATATGTTCAAAAATGTGACAGGCATCACTGCGCAACTAACGATTTATTAACGGAATTTTTAACTTATTACNGCTTTTACAGGGCATGATGCCCCATCGTTTTTTTCCTTGTGACCGACGCGTGACGACAAACGACCCGACGTGCCAAGGCCAGACCGCCGTTTCTTCACGTAGTGTCCGCCCACTTCTGCTGGGCTTGGCATTGTGTCTGACCAGCCTTCCGGCCTGGTCGCAGTCCGCTCCCACCCGTACCGACGCGACCCCGGCTGCCACCGCCGAGACCGCTCCCCGCGCAGCCGCCAAGGCCGACGCCACCGCTCCGCAGCGCAGCCGCGCCGATGCCGCCGCCAGCGCCACTCTGGCCGCCCTGCTGCCGCACCTGGCCGCCAATGACACCATTCCCCTGATGGACCGCTCGGCCATGGTGGCCGGTGACCTCAGCCGCCTCCTCGCCAATTACGACACCAGCAGCGCCGCCAATGGCAGCGTCGTGGTCGGCAACGCTGCCGACAACGGCAAGGTGCAGTCGCTGCTGCGCCGGGCCATGACCCTGCTTGGTACGCCGTATCGTTGGGGCGGCAGTAATCCGGACAGCGGCTTCGACTGCAGCGGCCTGGTCGGTTACGTGTTCCGTTCGGCGCTGGGCATCGAGCTGCCGCGCGTCTCGCGCGAAATGGCGCATGACGCCAATGCCGAACTGATCAACGACCGCGCCGCGCTGGCTGCAGGTGATCTGGTGTTCTTCGGCCGCAAGGGCCGGGTCGACCACGTCGGCATCTATGTGGGCGATGGCCGCTTCCTGCACGCCCCGAGCACCGGCAAGGACGTCCGCGTCGACACTCTGCTCACCGGCTACTGGGGCAACAAGTTCATGCAGGCCCGCCGGGTCGACCTCTGAGCCTGGGTCATCTGCGCATTGCCTGAAAAGCCGCTGCCCTGCAGCGGCTTTTTTCATTGGGCGGCTGGCAGTAACCGGGGCCGCTGGCCGCTGGCCGCCGCTGGCTGCGTTGGTCCTTGATGTCGAGGTTGCAGTGACCGCGACAGGCCGACCGCGTTCGGCCACAGCATACCGGCGCGGGGCGGCGCGGCGGGTGCCCGGCTGGACCGCCCGCGTTGCCTGGGGGAAAGGAATGGCGGCAAGCCTGGAGATTCCATCGCGTTGCGCAATCTGGTTCGGTCAACCGCAGGCCGCCGAGCGGGGGGCGCTGGCGGCGGCCGGTTGGCAACTGCGCTGCGTCAGCCCTGCCCCTGCCATGGCCATCGGCCTGCGCAGCCGCGATCACCTGGTTGCCATCGTTGATCTTCGTTGCCTTGATACCGACGCCGTGCAGTTGCTGCTGCCGTGGATCGAGCGGCATCACCACCTGCCCTGGCTCGCCGTGCTGCCCGCTGGACTGGGAAGCGCTCCGCCCGCGTGGGGACCGCTGCTGCGCGCCTGCCGCGACCAGTTCGCGCTGCCGCTGGAACTGCACGATCTGCTGTCGGCAATGCAGCGACAGTCCGAGGGCGACGACGCGTTGCTGCACATTGTCCGCGAGTCCGGCAACCTGCCGGCGCTGATCGGCGACAGCACCGCCCTGCTGTCGGTGCGCGCCTCCCTGCATAAATTTGCTCCGGTCGACCTGCCGGTGCTGGTCACCGGCGAGACCGGCACCGGCAAGGAGCTGGCCGCACAGGCGCTGCATGCCTTGTCCGGCCGTGCCGGCAAACCGTTCCTGGCGATCAACTGCGGCGCGATCCCTGCCAATCTGGTGCAGTCCGAACTGTTCGGCCACGAGCGCGGGGCCTTCACCGGTGCCGCCCAACGCCGCATCGGACTGTTTGAAAGTGCCCACGGCGGCACCGTGTTCCTCGATGAAGTCGGCGACCTGCCCGCCGACGCACAGACCAGCCTGCTGCGGGTGCTGCAGGAGGGGACGCTGGAACGGGTCGGCAGCAACCAGCCGCTGCGTGTGGACGTGCGCGTACTGGCAGCCACCCACGTCGAACTGGAACAGGCGGTGGCCCAGGGCCACTTCCGCCGGGACCTTTACTACCGCCTCAATGTCCTACGCTTGCCGATGCCCGCGCTACGCGAACGCGGCAGCGATGTCCTGCTGTTGGCCGAGCACTTCCTGCGCGGTTTCCGGCAGCGCCACCCCGGCCGTGCACGCGGGTTTGATCCCGGCGCGCGCCAGGCCATGCGCGGGTTCGACTGGCCCGGCAACGTACGTGAGTTGTTGAACCGCGTGCAGCGGGCGGCGATCGTAGCCGAAGGCGAGCTGATCAGCGCCGCTGACCTGGACCTGGCAGAGCCGGACGCCCCTGCGCGGCGCGCGCTGCTGCAGGATGCGCGTGGCCAGGTGGAGCGCGATGTACTGCTGCAGGCCCTGCGCCAGCATGGCTACAACGTGTCGGCGTGCGCGCGGCACATGCAGATCTCGCGGGTCACGATATACCGGTTGTGCCGCAAGCATCATCTGGAGCTGCCGGCGCAGCGCTGACAACGCAGGAACCTGCACTGCCGGGCATGGCCCGACGCCGGCAAAGCGCGGCTGTGCAGCGCCGCGCCATGCCGGGCAGCCGCGCTTACAACATGTACGGCACCTTGAATGCCAGGGTGAAGTCCGGCGCATCCGGGGTCAGGCCGATGCCCAGCAGCGTCACCAGCGTGGTGTGCTGGTTCAACGCGTAGGTCACGCCGAGATTGAGCGAGGCCGCATTGGCATCGCTGCCGATCACCTTCACCCATTCACCGCCCTTGAACCGGGTCGAGGCGCGCGTGCTGATCTTGTCGCTGAAGGAAATGCTCAGGCTGGTGCGCTCGTTGAACGCGAATGCCACGCCGGCACCGAAGTACACCGAACCGCCCAGTTTCACATCGCCGGGGTTGACCGTGTCCGGGTTGCTGTCGATATCGCTGAAGCCGCGCGGGAACGAATGGATGTAGCCGGCGTTGGCGAACAGGATCGCCGGATCGGCGGTCTTCACCATCGATACGCCCAGGTTGGCCTGCCACACGCCGTTGCCGGTCGGCTGTTCCTGCGGCACCGCGAAGCGGATGTAGTCATCGTCATCGCGCTCGATTACTTTCCAGTCCAGGCCATAGGGTGCGCGGCCCGTTGGTGCGGTAACGCCACCGGTCAGCACCGTCTCCGGGCGCCAGCCGCGTTCGGAGAACAGCCGGTAATTGGCACTCAGGCTGACATCGCCGATGCCGCTGCCGTTGGTTTCTTCCTGCGCGATCGCCGCCGCAGCGCCGCCGGCACCGCCTTTCTGGTAGACCGTGCGCCGTGCCAGGTACGGCACGTCCATGTTCAAGGTGAGGTTGGGGCTGACGCCCCAGCGCGCGGCCAGGTTGTAGGTCAACGAATCGGATTCGACGTTCTCGATCGCGATGTTGCCAAGGAAGATCGCATCCAGGGCGAGGAACCCGTTGAGCGTCAGCTGCTTGCGGTCGTAGCGTGCATAGGTGAGGCCGTTCTCGATGGTGAACCGGCGCGAGAACAATGCCGCCTGCTGCTGCTTGACGTCATCCACGCTGCGCCGGGCCTCCTGCTTGGCCTGCTGTGCCTCGGCCGCGGTGCTGGCATAGCCTTCGCTGCTGGGCGGTACCGCGGATGCCGCAGCCGGCGCCAACGGCGCAGCGGGCGTCGCACCGGGGCCTGCGCGACCACTCAGCCGCGCCTGCATCGCCTGCACCTGCATGTCCAGTTCGCGCAGGCGTCGTACCTCCTGTGCGTAATTGACCTTGAGCTGTTCCAGTTGCGCGATCAATGCCTGCATGTCGGCGCCATCACTGGGCGCAGGCTGCTGGGCGAAGGCAGTGGCCGCCAGCGCCGCCAGCGCCAGCGGAGTAAGCCGGTAGAAAGTGTGCATGTCGGTGACCTGCGTTGTACGTCGGTTCCCCCGACCAGGCCGTGTTACTGGCCTGGGCCCATGCCGCGGTTCATCCCGATCGCCTGGGCCACGTTCTGGCTCAAGGGCAGGTTGTTGGCCGCGGTATTGCGTACCAGCTCCAGCTGCAGCCGGTTGCTGGCGGTCTGTCCATCGCCGGCCAGGGCAATGCCCTGCCCCACGCTGCCATTGCGGATCCACTGCTGTACCAGGCTCTGCCCATCAACCTGCAGCAGCAGGCGCGCCTGGTTGCCTTCGAGCATGGCGGTGGCAGTAGCCCCGCCCTGCTGTGCCTGCGCCATGCGGCTGCCGTCATCGCCCAGTGCGGTCGGCACCGCGCCGTCACGCACGGTCAGGGTGGTCACGTTGCGTGCGGTGTTGCCATCGCCGGCCACCTGCACGCTCTGCACCAGTCCGCTGGCATTGGCCAGGCCGGTACTGTCGATGCTGCGCCCCGCCGTTGCCGGCAACGGTGCGTCGGCGGCGGTAACGTGCACGCTTGGCTGGAAGCTCAGCCTGGGTGTACCGCCATTGCGGAAATCCATGCCCAGGGTCAGCGCGCCCTGCACCACCGCACCGTTGGGTCCCTGCCACTGCGAAATCATCGTCACCCCGAACCAGGCCACGTTGTTGCCGCCGACGGTGTAGCGGCCGCGCATCAGGTTCAGTTCGGGATCGGGTATTTCCTTCAGGCCTCGCCCCGGTGCACCGTCTGCCGCCATCAACGGCAACACCGGCAGCATCAGCAGCAGGGCGAGTACTACACGTTGGCATTGCATGATCGTGCCTCCTTCAGAACAGGTCGGCGTGGCTGAAGCCGAAGTCGACCAGTTCGGCATCGGTGATCGGTCCCTGCCGCGCATACAACGCGCGGGCACTGGGCCGTTCGCTGGGTTGCAGCAGCACCGTATTGCGATCGAAGTCGCTGCCGATCACGACGAAAACGGCGCGTGACGGCCAGGCGGCACTGAACTCGGCCAGTGACAGGCTGCGGTTGCCCAGGATCGGATCGGCCACTTCCACCACGCCGTCGCGCACCTGCTTGAGCACGACGAAATGCCGGAAGCCGCGTACATCCATCAGCACCAGTCCAGGAACCCGCAACGTGCGCAGGCGCGATTCATCGATGCGATAACCGCGTCCACGCATGCCCAGCGATTCGACATAGCGTTTGATGTCCAGCAGTGAAAAACCGCGTTCCTTGACCAGCTGTGGATCCGATACCCCCATCATTCCCTCGATCACCGTCGCCTCGGTGGTGTCCAGGTGGTAGGCATGACGCAGGATGGTGGCCAGAGCGGCCGCCCCGCAGCTGTAGTCGGTGTGCTGCCGCACCAGGTTGCGATAACGCCGCTCCTGCATGCTTTCCACCTTCTGCTGCAGCAGCGCGCCATTGGGCAGCACCCCGCTGAACACCACCTCGCCTGCCCAGCCACATGCGCTGGTCAGCAGCAGCAGGCAGGGCAGCAGACGCAACCACCAGTGATGACCAGCCATGCCGTTCTCCACGAGAAGGAAGGAGCCCCTGCCCCAAGGGGGAGGAGGGACAGGGGCCCCCGGGGGAACCCGGCCATTGGCGGATGGCCGGGCTTGTTGCGCTCAACGCAGGTTCGCTGCGAAAGCGGTCACGCCGTGGATCACTCGCCGCCGCCGGTCCCACCACCGGTGCTTGGCTGCGCCACGGCCAATGCCAGGCTGTTGGCCTGCAGGTTGCCGGTACCCGATGCCACGTTCACGCCGATGTTGCCGGACGCGCCGGAGAACGCGCTGCCGGACAGTGCCGAGGTGTTGGTCGCATCGACGTTCACCCAGCGGGTGGTGCTGACCGTGCCGCTGAGGCTGGCATACAGGTCGGCCACGCCCAGCTCGACGAACTGGCTGGTGCCGCTTTCACGCGTATCGAAGCCCAGGCCACCCACTCCCGGCCGGTTCGGGTTCATCGTTGCATTCTGGATCTCGTTGTCCAGATCGATGTGCCCGGTCGCATTGCCACCCGGATGCGGCAGATCGCCACTCCACGAATCGAGGTAGTAGTTGGCCATCTGGTAGGCATTGCCGGTGCCGCGATAGGTACCGGCACCCACGGCCAGGGTACCGCCTGCGACGCGACCGCTCAGGCCGACCTGAACCGTATCGGTGTAGGACTGCACGAAGCCGGCGTTGGACACGGTGTTGCCGGTGGACACCTGGTTGGAGCTGATGCTCGACTGTGCCATCGCACTGGTTGCCACCGAGGCTGCGAGCGCGTTCTTCTGCTCGTTGTTGTTGCCCGAGGCGATGTTCACGCCGATGTTGCCCGAGGCGCCGCCGAAGGCATTGCCACCGAGGCCGGCGGCGTTGGTGACGCCGGAGTTCATGGTGGTGTTGCCGAAGCCGGCCTGGTTGACGAACACCTCGGCGTCGGCCATGCCGAAGCTGAAGGAAGCGTCCGCAGCGGACAGCGACGCAGCATTGTCCTGCGCGTTGTTGTCGCCGGCCACCACGTTGAAGCCGAGATTGCCGGAGGCACCCGCACCGACATCATCGGCGATCGATGCACTGTTGCTGACCAGGCTGTTGCCGGTGAGGTTGTTGCTGATCGACTGGCGGTTGTCGATCACGGCGATGGCTGCCGAATCCAGGTCGATGTCACCGGTGATGGTCGGATCGCCGGAGAAGTTGATGTCCGAGCTCAGCCGCAGATCCTTCTCCAGGTTCACGTCGACGCCGTGGTTGTTCTTTTCCTTGCGCTCGTCGGCCTGGATGTTGCTGTTCTTCTGCACCTGCTCGTTGACGTTCACCGTGCGGGTACGGCTCACGTTCGAGGTGTCGGTGTTGTTGCGTACCGTGGTGTTGGTGCGGGTCCAGTTGCGGACTTCGTTGTCGGTATGGTTGTGGGTGTCGTTGCGGGTTTCGGTCACGACATGGTTGTGGCTGATGTTCGCATTGGCATTCTGGTTGTCCCAGCCATTGGCCGCAGCAGCGGTCGAGGCAGTGGCAATTGCCATGGCGAGTACGGTCTTTTTGACAGTCGCTTTCATGGTGCCCTCTCTCTCATCAGGTGATTGGTTCGGGTGGGTGGTACTCACGGGTTGCCCTGCACGACCAGGCCCAGAACATTGGCCGTATCGTTTCGCGCTCCCGCGATCTGATTGAGTTGCAGGACACCGTCGAAGCCCCGCAGTGCCGTCGACGCAACGCCGACACTGCGGATACCCGCCGCAACACCGTCACCGGTGTCGCCCTGCCCCCCTGCTGACGCGATGTCCGAGGCGGCCAACGCCGTGTCATCGGACTCGCGTATTCCTTGCCGGGCCAGCGTCGCGCTGACGACGTTGAGCGTCGTGTTGGCGATGCCGCTGGCCTGGTTGATCGATGCAATGCCGCTGGCGCCTGCCAATGCCTGTCCGGCGATGTGCGCGCTGGCTTCCAGTGGTGCCGAAAGCACGACGTCGTTGCTGTGCTGCTGGCGCGCAGCGATGGCGACGTCGGCGCGGTCGCCGCTGGCCATGCCATGCAGATTGGCCTGGATGTTGAGATCGCCCGCCGCCTGGTTGATGGCGATGGCACCACTGGCACCGGCCAGCGCGCGACCGTCGATGCGGGTCACGTCGAGGTAGGCCAGCATGCCGCTGTAGTCGTCGGCCAGCGCTGTGGCGGGCAATGCCAGCCAGGCCGCCAGCAGCACTGCGCGCTTCATTTGCCACCCGCCTGCGCCGGAGCGCCCAGCGGGAACTGCGACAGTGCGCCACGCACGGTATCGCCGATGCCGCGCGTGGTATTGCCGACCGCCCCCAGCGGGCCGCTCATCGCACCGCTGAGGCTGCTGCCGCTCATCATCCCCTCGCCCGAGCGTCCAAGGGTTCCGCCCAGGGCCTGCTGCGTCACCCGCTCGACAGTGGTGACGCCGTGCGCATGCACGCTACCGGTCTGGCCAGCGCCGAGGCCGGCGTAGTCGTCATCGCTGAGTTCATCCATGCCGCTGGCAGCGCCGCTGCTGCCGAGTGCGGCGGCGATCTCATGCTGCGGTTTCGGATCGGCGATCAACGCCACGCCGGGCGGCGCCATGCGGTAGGCCGGGCGTGTAGACACGTCGCGCAGCAGGACGATCTCACCCGGCTGCGCCTTCACCCCTTGACGGGCACCCGAGGCCGCAGCCGCCAGCGGAACGGCCAGCACCAGCAACAGCGCAAGCTGCCGGCCGGAAACAGTGAAAAGGGTGGTGCTGCCTTCCATGCCGCTCTCCCGTTGCATATGCGCAGGGAGAGAGCAGCTTTCGTGCCAACACCGGAAGTCCGTCGCAGCGGGGGTTTGACGGGTAACACCACGGCGGCATGACGCCACAGTGTTACAACTTCGTTCGGATTCCGTTCGTCTTAACGCGCAGGAAACACCACTGCGCAAGGCGCCATCGGGGCTGTATCAGCCGTGTTACAGCGGCTGATACAGCACGTTGCAGTGCCCCTTCAGGCGCGCGGCGGGCTCGGGTCGGGGTCATCGATGCCGACATTGGTGGACGGGTTGTCGTACACCGCCTGGTCGAGCAGGCCGGTTTCCTTGGCCACCAGCACCGGCACCAGCATCTGTCCGGTCACGTTGGTCATCGTGCGCATCATGTCCAGGATGCGGTCGATCGCATACAGGTAACCGATGGTTTCCAGCGGCAGGTTGGCCGCACTCAGCACCACCGTTGCCATGATCACCGCCGTACCAGGCACGCCGGCGGTGCCGAAGCTGCCCAGCACCGAAGCGATCAGCACCACCACGTACTGCTCCGGCGTCAGCGGCACACCGCTGTACTGGGCAATGAACACCGCGCACAGCGCCGGATAGATCGCACCGCAGCCGTCCATCTTGATGCTCGCGCCCAGCGGCACCGCGAACGAACCGTAGTCCTTGTTCACGCCCAGGTTGTGGGTGATCGAGCGCAGCGCGACCGGCATCGCCGCGAAGCTGGAGGAACTGACGAAGGCCACCTGCATGCCCGGCGCCGCGCCACGGAAGAACTTCAGCGGGTTCAGGCCATGCGCCAGCAGCAGCGCGCTGTACACCACCACGATGTGCAGCGCGCAGGCCACGTACAGCGCCAGCACGAAGTGGCCCAACGGCAGCAGCTTCTCGAAGCCGTAGCTGCCGACCAGGCCGGCAATCAGGCCGAAGGTGCCGATCGGGGTGACTTCCAGCACGAAGCGGGTCACCTGGATCATGATGTCGCTCATCTGCCCGACCAGCTTGCGCGCTTCGGTCACCTTCTCGCCGAGCTTGACGATGGCAAAGCCGACCAGGCCAGCGAAGAAGATCACCGGCAGGATCGAACCACGGCCCGCCGCCAGCACGGTCTCACCAGCGGCGTTGACCTTGGTGCCGATACCCGACAGCGCGTAGAACACGTTGGACGGCACCACATCCAGCAGCACCTGCACCACGCTGGGCACTTCGCGCGGCACATAGTTGCTGGCCATCGACAGCTGCAGGCCACCGGCGCCGGGCTGCAGCAACGTACCCACGCCCAGGCCCACGCATACCGCCAACGCAGCAGTGATCACAAACCACAGGAACGTGCGCCCGCTGAGCGCGGCGACCGATTTCTGGCCGTGCAGTGAAGAGATCGCGTTGATCACCGCGAAGAACACCAGCGGCACCGCGATCATCTTGATCAGCGTGACGTACAGCTCGCCGAGCGGGCCGAACCAGGTTTCAGCAGCCGGGCCAAGCGCCCAGCCGGCCAGCGCACCGAGCACGAAGCCACCGACCACGCGCTGCCAGAATGGAATCCGCAGCCAGGCAGAGACCAGCTTCATAGGCAATCCAAGGGGGTAGGAAGGGATGCTGGCACGATAGCCCAAGGCGGGCCGCAGAACGACCGCCCGCATGGCAAATCAGTGTGTCATCGGCGTGCCTTGCAGGGCCGGGCATAATGAACGTCCCGTTACACTTTGTGAGATCCCAGCGTCCATGCGTCGTTCCGTCTCCCTGTTGGCCGCCTGCGCCACGACCCTGCTGCTCGGCGCCTGCGCCAGCACTGCCCCCGCGTCCGCTCCAGCCGGCCTGAAGGTCAGCGTTGCCCCCGTTGCCCACCCTGCCGGTGAAACCCCGCAGTGGTGGTACCGCAGCGGCGCTGCGCAGGCAGCGGCGAACGGCGCGATGTCCGGCAAGGCCAAGAACGTCATCCTGTTCCTGGGCGACGGCATGAGCCTGACCACGGTGGCCGCCTCGCGCATCTACGAAGGCCAGCAGAAGGGCGGCTCCGGTGAAGAAAACCTGCTGTCGTGGGAGCGGTTCCCCGCCACCGCGTTCAGCAAGACCTACAACACCGATTCGCAGACCCCGGATTCGGCCGGCACCATGACCGCCATCACCACCGGCGTGAAGACCCACATGGGTGCGATCGGCGTCAGTGCCGGCATCCGCACCGACTGCGCCGACAGCCTGTCCAAGGGCCTGCTGACCTGGCTGCAGCTGGCCGACAGCGCCGGCCTGGCCACTGGCGTGGTCTCCACCGCGCGCCTGACCCACGCCACGCCGGCCGCAACCTATGCGCACTCGCCCGAGCGCAACTGGGAAAACGACACCGACCTGACCGAGGCGGCCAAGGCCGCCGGCTGCAAGGACATCGCCCAGCAGCTGCTGTCGACCTCGCGCTACGGCCGCGGCCCGCTGGTCGCCCTGGGCGGTGGTCGCGGTGAGTTCACCACCGTGGAAGAGCGCGACCCCGAGTACGACGACAAGGTCGGCCAGCGCCTGGACGGTCGCAGCCTGGTGCAGGAATGGCAGCAGGCGCACCCGCAGGGCGCCTACGTGTGGAACAGCAAGCAGCTGCAGGCCGCCGCCAACGCTCCGGCGATCCTCGGCCTGTTCGAGCCCGACCACATGCGCTACGAATACGAACGCCCGCAGGATCCGGCCGGTGAGCCGAGCCTGGCCGAGCTGACCGCTGCGGCGATCAAGAACCTGTCGCGCCATCAGGAAGGCTACGTGCTGATGATCGAAGGCGCGCGCATCGACCACGCCAACCACAGCGGCAACGCCTACCGTGCGCTGACCGAAACCGTGGCCCTGTCCGATGCCGTGCGCGTGGCCAACGAGCTCACCTCGGCCGATGACACCCTGATCATCGTCACTGCCGATCATTCGCACACCCTGAACTTCGTCGGCTACCCGGCCCGCGGCAATCCGATCCTGGGCAAGGTGAAGGACAAGGGTGGCGAAGATGGTGCCGGCAAGCTCGACTACGCGCTGGATGGCAACGGCCAGCCGTACACCACCCTGAGCTACGCCAACGGCCCCGGCCATACCGGCACCAGCAACCAGCAACCGGCCGGCCCGAAGCGCTACCCGCACAACCCCAGCAGCTTCGAGCCGGCCAACGGCCGCCCGAACCTGCACGACGTCGATACCGAGCATCCGGATTACATGCAGGAAGCGCTGGTACCGATGAAGTCCGAATCGCATGGTGGCGAGGACGTCGGCATCTGGGCACGCGGCCCCGGCAGCAAGGCGATCCGCGGCACCCTGGAGCAGAACGCGATCTACCACATGATCGTGCAGGCCACCCCGGCCCTGCGCGATCGCCTGTGCCAGGCCGGCACCTGCGACGACAAGGGCGTACCGGTGGAACTGCCGGCACCGGCCACCTTCGAACGCAGGGCCGAGGCCAAGTGATGGCGCGGCCGGCACGCTCTGCGCTGGGCAGCCTCCGCCCTGCGCGCTGGCTGGCCCTGCTGGGCGTGCTGGCCAGCCCATGGGCGTCGGCGCAGGGCCCGGCCTGCAAGGTCATGACCGAAGAACACGGATTGTGGATGCTGCCCGGCTGCGAGGTCGTCGATGACAAGCCGCAGATCAGCGCGGAGACCCTGCAGGATCTTCCCTACGACGGCGATGGCCTGGCGCTGGTACAGACCGCCGATGGCTTCCACTACGTCGACCGTCGCGGCCGCAGCCAGGCGGTGATCGCTTGGGACAACGGCGCAGACCCGCTGCAGGAAGGCCTGTTCCGCGGCCGCGTCGGCGATCGCGTGGGTTATTTCAACGCTGCCTTCGAGCAGGTGATTGCGGCCACGTTCGATTTTGCCTGGCCGTTCCAGGACGGCGTGGCCGAGGTCTGCAACGGCTGCCGCCGGGGCACGCCCGATGGCGACGGGCATACGCCGATGGAAGGCGGTGAGTGGTTCCGCATCGATCGTTCCGGTCGTCGAGTGAAGTAAGGGTTTTTCGGCAGGGCTGCGCCCTGCACCTGCCGACGCCAGGCAACGGCAACGGCCAAAGCAACAGCAGGCATTCCGTGGGATGGCGGGGTGGGCCCGGCCTTCGACAGTTTCCTGCGCTCTGTCGGAACGGGGTGGCCTTCCCTTGGTGGGTGTCGACCTTGGTCGACACGGGAATGGCCCAGAATTTCATTCGATATCTGACAGATTTCATCCACGCATNGCGTGNATCTACTGGCCACCGGCCAACTGTCGGAGGCGGTGCACTGTGGGTTTGCGGGGTGTGAGCCGCATGGATGCGGCGACCAAGCCTCCATGGACGGATTCACGGCGTCCCCGCAAACCCACAGTGCACCGCCATCCCACGGAATGCCCGCTGTTGCCTTGGCTGTTGCGCTTGCATCGGCGGGTGCAGGGCGCAGCCCTGCCGACTCATCCACCCACCCTATACTTGCCGCCGTGACTGCCTTCCCCGCCCTCGTTCCGCTTGATGCACCGCTGCTGGTCGGCTACAGCGGCGGCCTGGATTCCACCGTGCTGCTGCACTGGCTGTGGCGATCGGCACAGGCGGCCGGCACGCCGCTGCGTGCCATGCACGTACACCATGGCCTGCAACCGGTTGCCGATGACTGGGTGCAGCACTGCCAGCAGCAATGCGCGGTGCTGGGCATCGAACTGGCCGTGCACCACGTGCAGGTCAGCCGTGATGACGGCCATGGCATCGAAGGGGCCGCCCGGCTGGCACGTCGCGCTGCATTCAGCGCCGAGCTGCAGGCCGGGGAAACCCTGGCGCTGGCCCAGCACCGGGACGACCAGGCCGAGACCTTCCTGCTGCGCGCGTTGCGCGGTTCGGGCATCGATGGGCTGGCGGCGATGACCGCTGACAGCCGCCTTGAGGGCCATCGGCTGTGGCGGCCATTGCTCGATGTGCCGCGCAGCGCACTGCAGGCTTACGCGACGACACACGGCCTGCAGTGGATCGAAGACCCCAGCAACGGCGAAGACCACGCCGACCGCAATTTCCTGCGCCTGCGGGTACTGCCACTGCTGCGCCAGCGCTGGCCGCATGCCACCGCCGCATTGGCCGGCAGCGCCGCGCATTGCGCGCAGACCCGTGCATTGCTCGATGAAGAAGACGCCGAACTGCTCGCTCACCTGGAAGTGGCACCCCGGGTGCTGTCGCTGGAGCTGCTGCGCCAGGTTGCACCGGAGCGTGCTGCGCGCGTGCTGCGTGCGTGGGTGCGCCGCCATGGCGCAGCCCCGTTGCCGGCGCATGTGCTGCGGCAAGTACAGAACGAATTGATGGCCGCAGGCGCCGATCGGCAGTCGCAGGTGCGTTGGCAGCAGCACGCCATCCGCCAGTGGCGCCAGCACGCCTACCTGCTGCCGGCAGCGTTGCCGTCACTGCCGAAGGACTGGCAGGCGGCATGGGACGGCCGCGCGCCGCTGCGGCTGCCCGACGGTGGCCAGCTGCGCCTGCTCGGCACGGACGGCTTCGAACATCCGCTGGACCTGCGTGCCCGCCAGGGCGGCGAGCGCATCGTGCTCCCCGGCCGTACGCATTCATCCGCGTTGAAGGATTGCCTGCAGCGCGAGCACCTGGCGCCCTGGCGACGTGCACAGCTGCCCCTGCTGTTCGATCAGGGGCAGCTGCTGGCGGCCGCCGATGTAGTCATTGCCGCACCGCTGCAGGCCTGGCTGCAGGCACGCAATGCGCAGTTGCAGTGGCATCCGGGCGGCTGGTGAATTGACCCTCGCGCGCGCGCCGTCCACACTTGTCGCATGGCCAAGAAGTCCCCCGAAAACGCCTCCCCGGTCGCCCAGTTCGAGCAGTCGCTCGAATCGCTGGAACAGCTGGTGGAGCAGATGGAAACCGGTGAGTTGAGCCTGGAAGCCTCGCTCAGTGCTTACGAACGTGGCGTTGGTCTGTACCGCCAGTGCCAGCAGGCGCTGGAGCAGGCCGAACTGCGCGTGCGCCTGCTCAGCGATCCGGCCCAGCCCGACACCGCCGAACCCTTCGATCCGCCCAGCCATGACGGCTGAGGCGTTGTTCGCGCGCTGGCGCGACCGTATCGAAAGCCAGCTCGACGCTGCGCTGCCGTCTCCGGCCGACGCCCCGCAACGCCTGCACCAGGCGATGCGCCATTCCGTGCTCGGTGGCGGCAAGCGCATGCGCCCCTTGCTGGTCTATGCCGCCGGCCAGGTGTTCGGCGCGCCCCTGGACAGGCTTGATGCCGCGGCGATGGCGGTGGAACTGATCCACGCCTACTCGCTGGTGCACGACGACCTGCCGGCGATGGACGACGATGCCCTGCGCCGTGGCAAGCCCACCACCCACATCGCCTTCGACGAAGCCACCGCGATCCTCGCCGGCGACGCCCTGCAGACCCGTGCGTTCGGCCTGCTCGCCGATGCACCGCTGCCGGCGGCATTGCGCGTGGCGTGCCTGCAGACCCTGGCCCATGCCTCCGGCGCGGCCGGCATGTGCGGCGGCCAGGCGCTGGACATCGATGCCACGGGCCAGCAGCAGTCGCTGGCAGCCCTCACCCGCATGCATGCGCTGAAGACCGGTGCGCTGATCCGCGCTGCGGTGCGCATGGGCGCGTTGTGCGGTGATGCGCCCGAACCCGTGCTGGCCCAGCTCGACGGTTTCGCCGATGCGCTCGGCCTGGCCTTCCAGGTCCGCGATGACATCCTCGATGTCGAAGCCAGTTCCGAACAGCTCGGCAAGACCGCCGGCAAGGACCAGGCCCAGGACAAGAGCACCTTCCCTGCCCTGCTCGGCATGGACGGTGCCAAGGCGCAGCTGCGCGAACTGTCCGCGCGCATGCAGCAGGCGCTGGCGGGCTATCACGAAGAAGCCGATGCGCTGCGCGCGCTGGCCACGCTGGCCGTGGAACGCGATCACTGACTGCAGGCATGGATCTGCCACGCCGCGCGCTCGCCAGGCATGGCCCGGCGCCACCCTGTCCGCCATACACGGAAACGCCCGGCATTGCCGGGCGTTTCTTGTTGCGTCGTTGATCGTTGCCGCTTACTTGATCAGGCGCAGCGCGAACGGATAACGGTAGGCTTCGCCGTTGTTGGCCTTCACCGCAGCGATGATGCTGAAGACCAGGCTGAGCAGGCCGACGATCGGCGCCAGGAACATGCCGATGATCACGAAGCTCAGGATGATGCAGACGAACATCGCGATGGAAACGGTGATCTGGAAGTTCAGCGCTTCCTTGGCCTGGTCGGTGACGAAGGCCTTGCTGGCGTCATCCTTGTTGATCAGCCAGATGATCAGTGCACCGATGAACCAGGTGAAGATGCCCAGCAGGTGCGCCGCCAGGGCCATGGTGCGCTGGTCAGCGGGTACGCTGCTGGCCGCCGGGACAGTCTCGAATTCACTCACGACAAAACTCCTTTTTTTTGGGGTGGTCTTGACCGACCAGCGGCAAGCCGGTCGCGTCAGGCGGGCCTAGCTTACGCCATCAATGCCATCAATCATTGCCGGCGATCGTCATCCGTCCCACCAGGATCGAGCCGGTGCGGATATGGGAGCGCGGATCGACGTCGCTGCCGACCGCCTCGATGGCCATGAACATGTCCCGCAGGTTGCCGGCGATGGTGATGCCGTCCACCGGATACTGGATCTGGCCGTTCTCCACGCGGAAGCCGCCAGCGCCGCGCGAGTAGTCGCCGGTCACCCCGTTCACCCCCTGCCCCATCAGTTCGGTCACCAGCAGGCCGTTGCCCATCTGCGCGGCGATGTCCTGCAGCGAACCGGCATTGGCCGCCAGCTGCAGGTTGTGCACGCCGCCGGCATTGGCAGTGGTCTGCAGGCCCAGCTTGCGCGCCGAATAGCTGCCCAGCACGTAACGCTGCAGCACGCCGTCACGCACCAGGGCCGAGGCACGCGTGGCCACGCCGTCGCCGTCGAAGGCGGCCGAGCGCAGGCCACGGCGCAGGTGCGGCAGCTCCTCGATCTGCATCCAGTCGGGGAACAGCTGCTGGTCGACGCTGTCCAGCAGGAAGCTCGCCTGGCGGTACAGTGCGCCGCCGGAGACCGCCGACAGCAGGTGGCCCACCAGGCTGCGCGCCACTTCCGGCGCGTACAGCACCGGCATGCTGCCGGTCGGCAGCGAACGCGGCTGCAGGCGGGCGATCGTGCGCTCTGCGGCGCGGCGACCGACGCTCGCCGGATCTTCCAGATCCTCGCGGGCCAAGGCGCCGGTGTACCAGCCGTCGCGCTGCATGCCATCGCCGGTGCCGGCGATCAGCGCACAGCCGATCGAATGATGGGTACCGCGCTCGCGGCCGATGAACCCATGCGAATTGGCATAGACCGACACGCTCTGCATGCTCGACACCGAGGCGCCATCGGAATTGCGGATCTGCGCATCGGCTTGGCGGCCCGCGGCCTCGCAGGCCAGCGCCAGGTCCACCGCGTCGTCGGCCTGCAGCTCCCAGGGGTGCCAGCCATCCAGTTCGGGGAAGTCGCGGGCCATCAGGTCGGCCTCGGCCAGGCCGGCGGCCGGATCATCCTCGGTATGGCGGGCGATCGCGCAGGCCTGCTCGACGGTGGCCAGCAAGCTGGCCTCGTGCAGGTCGGCGGTACTGGCACTGCCCTTGCGCTGGCCGAAGTAGACGGTCACGGCAATGCCGCGGTCACGGGTGGACTGCACGGTCTCGACCTCGCCGAGACGGACATTGACCTCCAGCCCACGGTCTTCGCTGCAGCTGACCTCGGCCTGGCTGGCGCCCAGAGCGCGGGCACGCTGCAGCAGCTGCTGGGAGATGTCGGCCAGCCGTTCCAGCCGGGCCGGGCTGTCGTCGCCGACGGCGACTTCAGGGGCGATCACGTTCAATGCTTTATCCTGTGCGGGTTGGGCCCGGCATCACGCCGGGCGACTTTTTTTGAAATCAGGTATGGACGATGCGCGGACGCGACGAAGAAACCGGTGAATTCCACGACAAGAGCCGCAGCCAGAACCGGCGCGATGCGCTCGACGTCCTGGCCCTGGGCGAGAAGCTGGTGTCGCTGACCCCGGCCCAGCTGGCGCGCCTGCCGATCCCGGAGGACCTGCTGCCGCACATCGCCGAGTGCAAGCGCATCACCGCCCATATCGCGCACAAGCGGCAGCTGGCGTTCCTGGCCAAGCACATGCGCCGCGAGGACGATGCCACGCTGGACGCGATCCGCGATGCGCTGGATGCCAACAGCGAAACCGGGCGCCGCGAAGTGGCGATGATGCACCGTGTCGAAGACTGGCGCGAACGCCTCATGAATGAAGGCGACAAGGCCCTGGCTGCGCTGCTGGATGACCATCCGCAGGCCGACCGCCAGCAGCTGCGCACGCTGGTACGCAACGCCCAGGCCGAAAAGGCCAAGAACAAGCCGCCACGCGCCTACCGCGAGATCTTCCAGGTGCTGCGCACGCTGATGCTGCCGGCCGCGCTGGGCCTGAAGGCGTCCGCTGAGGACGTCGAGGCAGACGAACCGGTCGGCGACGCCGACGAGGACTGAGTCCCCGTCGGGCATGGCGGTGGCTGTGGCCATCGCCGTGCTCAGGCCTGGGTACCGCCGACGGTGATGCCCTCGATCAGCAGCGACGGCTGACCAACACCGACCGGCACGCTCTGCCCGTCCTTGCCACAGATGCCCACGCCCTCGTCCAGGGCGAGGTCGTTGCCGACCATGCGCACCTTCTGCATGGTCTCCGGGCCATTTCCGATCAGGGTCGCGCCCTTCACCGGAGCGGTGATCCGGCCGTCCTCGATCAGGTACGCCTCGGTGGCCGAGAACACGTACTTGCCGCTGGTGATGTCGACCTGGCCGCCGCCGAAATTGACCGCGTACAGGCCCTTCTTCACCGAACGGATCATTTCCTGCGGGTCATGCTGACCGGCGCGCATGTAGGTGTTGGTCATGCGCGGCATGGTCATGTGCGCGAACGACTCGCGACGGCCGTTGCCGGTCGGCGCCACGCCCATCAGCCGCGCGTTGAGGCTGTCCTGCATGTAACCGACCAGGATGCCGTCCTCGATCAGCGTGGTGCACTGGGTCGGGTGGCCTTCGTCATCGATGTTGAGTGAACCACGGCGTCCATCCAGGGTGCCGTCGTCGACGATGGTCACGCCCGGGGCGGCCACGCGCTCGCCGATCCTGCCGGCGTAGACGCTGGTGCCCTTGCGGTTGAAGTCACCTTCCAGGCCATGGCCGACCGCCTCGTGCAGCAGCACGCCCGGCCAGCCCGGGCCCAGCACCACCGGCATCACACCAGCCGGCGCCGGCACCGCTTCCAGGTTCACCAGGGCCTGCCGCAGCGCCTCGCGCGCAAAGGCTTCCGGGCGGCCATCGGCAAACAGCGCTTCATAGCCATAGCGACCGCCGCCGCCGGCATAACCCGACTCACGGCGGCCGTTCTGCTCGACGATCACCTGCACGTTCAACCGCACCAGCGGGCGCACGTCGGCGCCCAGCACACCATCGGTGCGGGCAACCAGCACGGTATCGACGCCACCGGACAGGCTGACCATCACCTGCTTCACGCGCGGGTCGGCCGCGCGCAGGTAGCCGTCCAGGCGCTTGAGCACCTCGACCTTGGCTTCGTTGCCGATGCCGTCGATCGGGTCCAGCGCTGGATACAGCACGCGCGCATCGCCGCGCAGCAGCGAGCGTCCGGTCTGTGCACCGCCTTCGCGCGAGATCGCACGTGCCGACTGCGCTGCGGTCAGCAGTGCACCGGCATGGATGTCATCGGAATAGGCAAAGCCGGTCTTCTCACCGGCAATCGCACGCACGCCCACGCCCTGCTCGATGGAATGGGCGCCGTCCTTGACGATGCCGTCTTCCACGCTCCAGCTTTCGCGCCGGGCATGCTGGAAATACAGGTCGCCGAAGTCGACACCGGGGCCGAGCAGTTGGCCGAAGGTGCGCTCCAGGCCAGCGGTATCCAGGCCACCGGGGCGCAACAGGCGATCTTGGGCAAGCGTCAGGGCGTTGTCAGTCATGGTCTCGATCTGGGGGTGTGAAGGCGGTCAGGCAAGGCCGCCCTGGGGAAACGGGGGCCGCGCTCAGCGCGGTGGCGGTGGTTCGGTGACGGTCGGCGGCACGGCCGGCAACGGCGGCAGGCGCGGCGGCGGTGCGGGTACTGGCGCGCGTTCGCGGCTGCGCTCGATCACCTCCACCTTGGGCTCCTTCCAGGGGCCGGTCACCTTGTAGGTGCGGGCACCGATCTCGCCCAATGGCTTGGACAATACCGCATTGGTGGCTGCACCCAGCGCTGCGCCCACCGGGCCGCCGGCCACCGCGCCGACCACGGTCAGCAGGTTGCCGGCGCGCGGGTTGACGTCGATGGTCTGGTCGAACTGCTGCTTGCGCAGGTCGGCCTGGCCACGGATGGTGATGTTCGCTGCCGGCCCTTCGATCAACACCTTGTCGGTACGGGCCATGCCCTCGCCGAACTGCACGCTGCCCTCGACCTGGTTGAACGCGAAGCCCTTGGAGAAGAAGTCGCGGAAGTCGAACATCAGCCGCCGCGGCAGCTGGGCGACGCTGAGCAGGCCCAGCACGCGGCCGGCACCCGGCTCCAGCTCCAGCAGCTGGCCATTGCGGGCATTCACATCAAGCTGGCCCTGCAGGTTGCCCAGCTGGAAGTCCGAGGGACCGCCGGGCCACGAGGCCTGCAGCTGGGCGTGGCCGGAGCCGCCGCGCAGCTGGCCGCCGTAGTCGAGGTTCTGCAGCAACCCGCCCAGGTCTTCACTGCGCACCTGCGCATCAAGCGCGGTTCGCGAACCGCCGCCCTTGCCCAGCCAACGGCCACGGATGTCGATCTCCTGGCTGGGGGCGCGGAACTGCAGTTGTTCCACGCTCAGGCCATTGGCGATCGGCCGCGTTCGCAGCACGGCCTGGCCCAGCACGACCTTGCCGAACTTCAGGTCGGCGATGTCCAGTGCGAACGGCGGCAGCTTGGCCGGGTCCATGTCGTCGGCACCGGCCTGCACCCGCGCCGGTGCCGCCGTGGCTCCGGGAAGGGTCGGCAGCGATTGCCAGTACACGCGCTCGAGCTGGCCGCTGATGGTGCCGCCATCGGCGTTGGGTACATTCAACTTGCCGGCCAGCGAGGGGCCATCCAGGCGCACATCCAGCGCCTGCGGGCCAGGGCGCAGCTGCAGGCGGGTCTGCTCGAACACGCCGCCGATCAGCATCAGCTGGCCGACCTGCACGTCCACTGCGCGCAGCGGCATCGGGTCGCCATCGCCACCGGCACCACGGGCCAGGCCGATCCATTCCAGCGCATCCAGGGTCGGGCTGCGGCCATTGATGGTCAGCCCGCTGGGCGGTGGTTCGCGGTCAACGTGGTCGCTGCCCAGGGTGACCTGCACGCCGGTCTGGTTGTTGTGGCTGCGCGCGGCCAGCGCCAGGCGCTGGCCGAACGCCACGTCGATGCGGCCGGCGCCCATCGGCAGCTGTGCGGCCACGGTGGTCGGCAGCGGTTCGTTGGCCGGCTTCTGCAGCGGTGCCGGCAGGTCCAGGCGGGTGCCCAGCAGATCCGAGCGCAGGCGCAGCTCGCTGGGCGGCGCTGGTGTACCCGGCGCGACCTTCGGCAGGTTCACCGCGATGGTCCACGGCGAGGTGCCGTTGATGTAAGGCTTCAGCCAGGCCATTTCCGGCGCGCGGTCGATCAGCACGCCCGCATCGAGCGTGGCGGCCAGTTCCGATTCGAAGGCCAGCTTGGGGTCACGCACGAAACCACCGGCGCGCAGGCTCAGCCGGCCGTCCTGGCCGAGGTGGCGCACTGCCAGCTCCTCGGCGGCGAAGCCCGCGTTGCTGTAGCGGGCCTGCCCGCGCATGTTGTCGAATTCCAGCTGGAAGCGCTTGTCGACCAGCTTCAGCCCGGCCAGGTCCACCGTGCCCTGCAGGTGGCCACCGCCCTGGTCATGATGCAGGGGCTGCAGCAGGTCGAAATGCACGTTGGCCGGCCCGCTTGCCGCGAGGTTGTCCAGGGTGTCGCCGTATTCCTTGTGCAGCGGGCTCTGCCGCAGCATCGCCAGCAGCTTGCCGGCGTCGCCTTGGCTGTCGGCGCGCACGTACAGTGGCTGCTGGCCGAAATCCTGGATGCCGGCTTCGAACGTCTGTACTGCCACGCCGGCCAGATCGCCGCTCCCCTGCATGTGGAAGCCAGGGCCGATGAAGGCGACATCGGCATCGACCTGGCCCATCAACGGCCAATCGTGCTGGAAGCGGATGTCACCGTTGCTGATGTGGCCGGTGGCCTCGAAGCGGCCATCGTTGTTGTCGAACGGCCAGTCGTCCAGGTCACCACTGACCAGGCCGATGCCGTTGCGCACCTGGCCGCCGGCCAAGGCCATGTCCAGCCAGTCGGTGGCGCCCTTGCTCATCCTGGAGTGGATCCAGAAACGCTTGGCCGCGGTCATCGGTACATCGTCCAGCTTGGCCGCCAGCTGCATCCACGGCCGGGTGCCATCGCCCTGGAACCAGAGACCACCGCGCACGTCGGCAGCGTAGTCGGTGCCTTCCACACGCATCGCCGGGGTGCCGATGCGCCAGCCACCGGCCTCGTCGCGCCAACCGACGATCTGCCCGGCCAGGCGCAGGTCGTGACGCACGCCGAAACCGGTTGGCCAATCGAACTGCAGCTGGCGCTGGGGCTGCAGCTGCAGGCTGAAGCCGTTGGCATCGCCCTCGAAGCGGCCACCCAGGCCGCGCAGGCCCGGCGAGTTGCCAACACTGGCAAAGCCCAGCGACTGCAGTTCGCCCTGCATCCACAACG
This sequence comes from Stenotrophomonas sp. TEPEL, assembly GCF_004348785.1. Classification (NCBI taxonomy): domain Bacteria; kingdom Pseudomonadati; phylum Pseudomonadota; class Gammaproteobacteria; order Lysobacterales; family Lysobacteraceae; genus Stenotrophomonas; species Stenotrophomonas sp. TEPEL. Next base: position 1,182,087 of record NZ_QQXJ01000001.1, on the reverse strand, counting down.
GGCCATCCTGCTGCCCGCGCAACTGCAGCTGCGCCACCTCCAGCTGCGGCTTGGCCAGGTACAGCCAATGCCGCAGGCCCGCGTCCAGGCGGTCGCTGAGCGCCAGCGCACGCAACGCGGTACCCGCCTGCGCTGCTGCGGCCTGCACCTGCATCTGCTTGCCCACCCGCAGTTGCAGCCCATCCAGCTGCTGCTGGCTGCCATCGGCCTGCAGGCGCAGGCGCGGCACCTGCAGCGCCCAGCCTTCTGCCGTCCGCTGCCAACGCAGGCGCGCCTGCAGCCGTTGCAATTGAATTTCCGGGCGCGCCACGCCAGGCATCGGCGCGCCTTCGACACGCAGATCACGCAGGTCCGAATCGGTGGTCAGCGCCACCGGGGCGAAATCACGCAGTGTCAGCCACAGGTTGAGCTCGCCCTTGCCCTGGCGCAGGCGCATGCCGCCGGCCGCCAGCAACGGCGCCCAGGCACGGAAATCGATCGGATCGGCGCCTACCCAGGCCTGGCCGTTGCCGCGCTGGCGATCCAGGTCCAGCACCGCCGTCAGCGGCAAGGCGTCGGTCTGTGCCCAGGCACGCACGCCCACCCGCAGGCGGTCGCCATCCACACGCAGGCGCAGGTCGATACGTGGCAGGGTGGCATCGACACCCAGTGCCGGCGCATGCACGCCCAGGCGACCACCAATCACCTGCAGTTCGCCCAGCCGGCGCAACGCATCCAGCGGATCGCCGCCAGCGCGGGACTGCGGCAGGCCGCGCACCGACCAGCGGCCATCGGCGGCCTGCTGCAGGTCCAGCGCCAGGCCGCGCAGGCGCAGTTCGGTCAGCGAGCGGCCCGGCAACAGGCCGCTGTACATCGACACCAGCACCTCGGCATCGCCGATGGCCAGGCCCTGGCCCGCGCCGATGCGCAGGCCCTTCAACTGCAGCAGTGGACCACGTCGGGTCCAGGCGGTGTCCAGGCGTTCGAAGCGCACCGGTTGCCCGGCGCGCGTGCTCAGCCAGGCCGCGATCCGGTCCGGATGGCGCTCAGCCAGCGGCAACAGCTGGCTGAGGGTGCCGACCAGCAGCGCAAGCCCGACCAGGCCGACCGCGCATGCGGCGATGAAGTGACGGCGGATCCTTCGCAGTCGCAGGCGCGGCGGCGCGCTCATCGGCCACCGAAAGCAGACAGCCGGCCTGGATCAGAGCAGAACAACATCGAACTGCTCCTGCAGATACTGCTCGTCCGCCTGGAAGCGGATGCTCTTGCCGAGGAACTCTTCCAGCTCGGCCACGGCCGTGGATTCCTCATCGGTGATCCGCGCCACCACCTTGCTGGACGCGATCACCAGCAGGCGCGCGGCATCGAACTGGCGCACCGCGCGGGTGATCTCGCGGAAGATCTCGTAGGTCACCGTTTCGGTGGTCTTGATGGTGCCGCGGCCACTGCACTGCGGGCAGGTTTCCGACAGCTGGCGCTCCAGGCTTTCCACCGTGCGCTTGCGCGTCATCTCCACCAGGCCCAGCGGCGAGAAGTCGTACACCGTGGTCTTGGCATGGTCGCGGGCCAGCGCCTTTTCCAGGGTACGCAGTACCTGGCGGCGATGTTCGGCGTCATCCATGTCGATGAAGTCGATGATGATGATGCCGCCCAGGTTGCGCAGGCGCAGCTGCCTGGCCACCGCCTGCGCGGCCTCCAGGTTGGTGCGGAACACCGTCTCTTCCAGGTTGCGCTGGCCGAGGAACGAGCCGGTGTTGACGTCGATGGTGGTCATCGCCTCGGTCTGGTCGATCACCAGGTAGCCACCGGATTTCAGCGGTACCTGCTTGTCCAGCGCACGGCCGATCTCGTCCTCGACCCCGAACATGTCGAAGATAGGACGATCACCGCTGTACAGCTCGATCTTCTCTGCCAGCACCGGCATGTACTTGGCCACGAACGCCTGCAGCTGGGCGAAGGTCTCCTTCGAGTCCACCTTTACCTTGTCCACGTCCTTGCGGATCAGGTCGCGCACCGAACGCAGCGGCAGGCTCAGGTCTTCATAGATGTTGCTGCACGACGCCGCCTCGCGGCCGCGGCGCTCGACCACGTTCCACACCCGTGACAGGTAGGCGATGTCTTCGGCGATGGCCTCGGCCGGCTGGCCCTCGGCATTGGTGCGCACGATGTAGCCGTAGCCGCCGTGCTGGGCCGACAGTTCGGTCACCAGCGCTTTCAGCCGCGCGCGCTCGCCTTCGTCCTCGATGCGCGCCGACACGCCCACCACCTTCGACTGCGGCAGCAGCACCATGTAGCGCGAGGGAATGCTGATCTGGGTGGTCAGGCGTGCGCCCTTGGTCCCGATCGGATCCTTCACCACCTGCACCACGATGTCCTGGCCGTCGCGCAGCAGCTCCACGATCGGCACGCTGGACGGCGGCGGCAGGGTCGTGTTCTCGGTATCGGCGCTGGCCACCGGCGCCGGCCGCACCACGTCGTTGGCGTGCAGGAACGCGGCGCGCTCCAGGCCCACTTCGACGAATGCCGCCTGCATGCCCGGCATGACCCGTTGTACCTTGCCCTTGTAGATGTTGCCGACCACACCCCGGCGCCAACCGCGCTCGATGTGCAGTTCCTGCAGCATGCCGTTCTCGATCACCGCGACCCGGGTTTCGCGCGGGGTCACATTGACCAGGATTTCCTCAGACATCGGCAGCCTCCCTGGCGGCATCAGCAGTTGGGGCCAGCACGCCGCAGCGTGCCAGCAGACGATCGGTATGCAGCAACGGCAACCCCATGACACCGGAGTAGCTGCCGGAAAGGTGTTCGATCCAGCGCTCGGCACCGCCCTGGATGGCATAGGCACCCGCCTTGTCCAGCGGCTCGCCGGTGGCGACGTAGGCAGCGATGTCGGCGGACTCGATGGCGGCGAAGGTGACCTCGGAAACAACCAGTTCGCTGTCCAGCCCGCGCGCGTCCACCACCACCACGGCGGTCATCACCTGATGGGTGCGCCCGGCCAGCCGTGCCAGCATCGCCCGCGCGTCGGCCGCGTTGGCCGGCTTGCCGAATACTTCGCCATCGAGCACCACTTCGGTATCCGAGCCCAGCACCCGCGCCTGCGGGTCATCGGCCAGCACCCGTGCCAGGCCGGCGCGCGCCTTGTCGGCGGCGACCCGGCAGACATAGTCCTGGGCACTTTCAGAGGCCGCGCGCTGCTCGACGACCTCCAGGTCCAACGCCTGGAAAGGGTGTCCGAGTCGGGCCAGCAGCTGGTTGCGTCGGGGGGAGCGGGAAGCAAGATAGAGCATCGACACAGCATAACCTGACGCCGGTACCTGAATCGTCGGACAATCCTTCCCGGCGCCTGCAACCCCGAACGGACTCACAACGCGTTCATCGCTACGACACCACCCTCACCGCCACAACAAGGAGATCCCATGCGTCGCACCGCCACCCCGCTGCTGCTTGCCCTGTCCCTCGCTCTTGGAGCTTCGATGACCGCCCATGCCGACCCGTCGTCGCCGTCGATCGCCGCCGCGGCCGAAGGCACCCTGCTGAACATCTCGGCCAACGCCGAAGCCACCCGCGTGCCGGACGTGGCCACGCTGTCGGCCGGCGTGGTCACCCAGGCCGCCGACGGCAACAGCGCCATGCGCCAGAACGCCCAGCAGATGGACAAGGTACTGGCTGCGATCAAGGCCGCCGGCATCGCCGAGCGCGACGTGCAGACCAGCGGCGTCAGCCTCAACCCGCAGTACCGCTATGCCGACAACGAAGCCCCGAAGATCACCGGCTACCAGGCCAGCAACACCGTCAGCCTGAAGGTCCGCGACATCGCCAAGCTCGGCAAGGTGCTGGACGCGCTGGCCGCGCAGGGCGCCAACCAGATCAACGGCCCGCAGTTCGAGATCGACCAGCCCGAGCCGGTCTATGACGAAGCGCGCCTGGCGGCACTGAAGAAGGCCCAGGCCCGTGCCCAGACCTATGCCAAGTCGCTTGGCCTGCAGGTGCGCCGCATTGTCAGCATTTCCGAGAACGCCGGTGGCGGTTTCCGCCCGATGCCGATGATGCGTGCGCAGGCCGCCGGCATGGCAATGGACAAGGCCACCCCGGTCGCCCCGGGTGAATCGACCGTCTCGGTGAACCTGGACGTGGTGTTCGAACTGGGCCGCTGAGGCTCCTTCCGTTCAACCGACGGCGCCCTGCGGGGGCGCCGTTTTCGTTTCCACCGCCGCCGTGCCGGCAGCGTTACATGAAGGCCAGCCCAACGCTGCCGCCCCTGCCTCTAGGCAGTGGTGGAGGCAGCGCGCTAATGATTGACTGCCAGCCGCGTGCGGCAACCCCGATGGCGGCCCTGGTGCGTTGAGGACTTCGACACTGGCATGGAGGTGGACCATGGTTCGTACGTATCCCGTAGTACCCCTGCACTTCGATCCCGCCCGCGTTGCCGCCTGGAGTGCGGCCATCGCCCTGCATCTGCTCGCGTTCCTGTTGTTGCTGATCCCGGCGACCTACCAGGCCATTACCGCGCTGCCGCGCGATCAGACCACGGTACGGTTCATTCCCAGGGAAGAGCCCAAGCCGATCGAGCCGCTGCCGGTGCCGACCGAGCCTGAAAAGGTGGAGGTGGTGCACAAGCGGCAGGCCACGCCGGTGCCCGCACCACTGCCGACGCCCACCGCGACGGTCGAGGAGGCCCAAGGCATCATCCTGCCGGCGGCCGAGCCGACCGCGGTGCAGGCTGCGCCGACCATTGCCCCGTCCACGCCGCTGGCCGGCGCCCAGCTGCAGTACCGCAACAACCCGCCGCCCAGCTACCCGATCCAGGCCCTGCGCAATCACGAACAGGGCACGGTGCTGCTGCGGGTGGAGGTGGACCCCAGCGGGCAGCCGGTGAACGTCAGCATCGAACGCAGCAGCGGCTCGCGCAGCCTCGACCAGGCCGCCCGCCAGCAGGTGCTGCGCCACTGGCGTTTCGTGCCGGCCGAGCGTGACGGCATGGCCGTTCCCGCCATCGGCATGGTGCCCGTGCAGTTCTCCCTGCCCGACTGAGCCACCGACCGGCCCGGCAGCNCGCCGGGCCGGTCACAACGGTGAATGGGCCGAAACAGGGCCAAGCTGCCCGGTTATTTGCGATCCGTTGGAAAACCGTTACGAATTTAGTAAAACTTCACACCTTCGTCACCTGCCGGAAACCTAGATTGACGCGTCCCGGGACACACCGGAGACAGCCCTCAATGCTCGAGTTTTCCAGTCAGGAGAGAAGCTGTGAAACACCCGATCCAACGGCCCGCCAGCCGCCGCCGCAACCACCTGGCAACGTCCATTACCCATATCCTCACCGGCGGTGCCCTGCTGCTCGCCGGGGCCGTGGCTTCCTCTTCTGCTTTCGCGCAGGAACAGGCCACCAACCTTGACCGGATCACCGTCACCGGTTCGAACATTCCGCGTACCAACACCGAGACACCGTCGCCGGTGCAGGTGGTGACCCGCCAGGAAATCGATCGCACCGGCAAGACCACGGTGGCCGAGTACCTGCAGACCCTGACCGCTGACGGTTCCGGTTCGATTCCGAAGACCTTCGGCAACGGCTTCGCCGGTGGTGGCGCAGGCATTTCGCTGCGCGGCCTTGGTGCCGGTTCGACACTGGTGCTGTTGAACGGCCGCCGCATGGCGACCTATGGCCTGGCCGATGACGGCCAGAAGGTGTTCACCGACCTCAGCACCATTCCCCTCGACGCTGTCGAGCGCGTGGAAGTGCTGAAGGACGGCGCCTCGGCGATCTATGGTTCCGATGCCATCGCCGGCGTGGTCAACATCATCCTGCGCAGCGACTTCCAGGGCGCGATCCTGCGCGGCTCCTACGGCATTTCCGGCGACGGCGATGGCGATGCCAAAAAGGCCACCCTGACCGCCGGTACCGGCGACCTCGCAACCGATGGCTGGAATGCGTTCTTCAGCCTGGATGTCGGCAAGACCGACGCGATCAAGATCAGCGACCGCAAGAACCGCAAGTGGATCGGCACCGGCGATATCCGTCCGTGGGGCTACGGCAACAATGCCCAGTTCCTGGGTGGCGCCTTCCTGTCCGGCCGCACCCGCGGTGGCGTGGGCCCCACCGGCGCGGTATATGACGACCGCAATGTAGACGAAGACAATCCCGCCTTCCTGGTCGCGCTGCCGGGCTGCGCCGGCCTGACCACGATCCCCGGCCAGACCGAGGCCACCGCACAGGCCCAAGGTTGCCTGTGGGATCCGAACCAGCTGTACCGTGACCTGACCCCGGAGGAGAAGTACGTCAACGTGTTCGGCCGCGCCAGCTTCGCCTTTGGCGAGGGCGGTGAGGTCTACACCGAAATCGGCTACTCGAAGAAGGAAACCACCTTCAGCAACACGCCGTCGGGCGTGTCCGGCGGCTGGGGCTATCCCGGCGGCCCGGTCAACGCCAACAGCGGCGACGGGGCAACGGTGCTTGGCCCGAACCATCCGGACAATCCGATCCCGGGCCAGGCCTCGCGCCTGCGCTATTCGGCGTGGGATGTCGGTCCGCGCGTGACCAACAACACCAACGAGTTCAACCGGTTCCTGGTTGGCGTGAAGGGCAACTGGGGTGACTGGAGCTACGACACCGCCTACCTGCACTCCGGCACCGATCTGGTCAACAAGCGCACCGGCTTCCTGCGCTACAGCGCCGTGCAGTGCGCACTGGGCAATCCGAACTGTGCCGGCGGTGTGTGGCGCATCGGCGACAATGCCAACCTCAATTCGCAGGCACTGTACGACTACATCTCGCCGCAGATCAGCGCACGCGCCAAGTCCAGCCTGGACATGTTCGACTTCACCGTGTCGCGCAGCCTGATGGATCTGAAGGGTGGCCCGCTGGGCCTGGCGATGGGCACCGAGTGGCGCAAGACCAGCAACAGCCTGACCCCGCAGACCTACACCGACCAGGGTGACATCATCGGCCTGGGCTACTCGGCCTACGACGGCACCCAGAACGTGTATGCCGGCTATGTCGAACTGTCGGCGCCGGTGCTGGAGCAGCTGGAACTGTCGGCCGCCATGCGCTATGACAAGTATGAAAGCGGCGAAGGCAAGGCGACGCCCAAGGTCGGTATCAAGTGGACCCCGGCCGACTGGATCGCGCTCCGTGGCAGCTATGCAGAAGGTTTCCGTGCCCCCAATCCGGCTGAAAACGGCGATGGCGGCCTGGCAGCGTTCTCCAATGCCGCCGACCCTGTGCGCTGCCCGGGCGGCAATCCGGCCCCCGGTGCAACGGACGACGATTGCGGCGCCCTGCCGGTCGCCATCATCACCCGCCCGAACAAGGATCTGAAGCCGGAAGAGTCCAAGAGTTATTCGGTGGGCATCGTGCTGCAGCCGACCTCCTCCACCTCGCTGACCGTCGATGCCTGGCAGATCAAGCGCACCAATGAAATCGCCCAGGGCGATACCGGCGCAGCCATCGCTGCAGGCAACGTGCTGCGCGACAACAACCTGCTCAACGGCGTTCCCGGCACCGGCAGCATCCTGGCGGTAAACACGCAGTACATCAACGCTGCATCGACCCGCGTGCGCGGCATCGATACCGATATCCGCCAGACCTTTGACATTGGCCCGGGTCAGCTGGAAATGGACCTGCAGTGGAGCCACGTGCTGAAGTTCGAGCGCACCGATGCCGATGTCACGAGGGATTACGCCGGCACCCATGGCAACTGCGATGTGACCAACTGCATCGGCACGCCGAAGAACCGCATCAACTTCGGCACTACCTGGAAGCAGGGCAGCTGGAGCGTCAGCGGCGTTGCCAACTACATCTCGAAGATGGAGAACACGGACTTCCGTGGCCCGGACGGCTCTTACCAGTTCGCCTATGCCGACGGTACCGACGTCACCAAGATCTCCTCGTTCACCACCTTCGACCTGTCCGGCCGCTGGAACATCACCGAAGCCTTCGAGCTGAACGCCTCGGTGCAGAACGTGTTCGACCGCATCGCTCCGCTCGATCCGACCACCTACGGTGGCGTGAACTACAACCCGCTGCACTTCAGCGGTGCCATTGGTCGCTACTTCACCGTCGGCGCCAAGTACACCTTCAAGTAATCCTGCTGCAGCGTCACCCGCAAAGGCCCGGGCTCACGCCCGGGCCTTTGCTTTTCTACACACGCGTCAGCGTCCATCATGGGTGCACCTTCTCCTGCGACCGGCGCGATGCCCTCTTCCAACCAACGCCTTGGCCTGGCCGCACTGACCGCACTGGTGGTCGGCTCGATGGTCGGTGCCGGCATCTTCTCGCTGCCGCAGAACGTGGCGCGCAGCGCCGGCCCGGCCGCCGCGCTGATCGGCTGGGCGGTGAGCGGTGCCGGCATGCTGATGCTTGCCTTCGTGTTCCAGGCCCTGGCCAATCGCCGCCCCGACCTGGACACCGGCATCTATGCGTACGCGCGCGAAGGCTTCGGCAACTACATCGGTTTCTCCGCCGCGTGGGGCTACTGGGTCGCTTCGGTGCTCGGCAACGCCAGTTTCTTCGTACTGATCTTCAGCGGTCTCGGCCACTTCGCACCGGTGTTCGGCGAAGGCAATACACCGGCCGCCATCGCCGCATCGTCGCTGTTGCTGTGGACCGTGCACCTGCTGGTACTGCGTGGCCTGCGCACCGCGGCGATCATCAATGGCCTGGTCACCGTGGCCAAGCTGGTGCCGATTGCGCTGTTCCTGATCCTGGCAGCCGGCGCATTCCGCATGGACGTGTTCCGCGCCGACTTCTTCGGCGCTCCCGCGCTGGGCGACATGGGCCAGCAGCTGCGCGGGATGATGCTGGTCACCGTGTGGGTGTTCATCGGCATCGAAGGTGCCAGCATCTATTCGCGGCGCGCGGCACGACGCGCCGATGTCGGCCGCGCCACCGTGATCGGCTTCCTCGGCGTGTGGCTGCTGCTGGTGCTGGTCAGCCTGCTGTCGATGGGTGTGCTGTCGCAGGCCGAACTGGCCGGCCTGCCCAATCCCTCGATGGCCTATGTGCTGCGCGCGATCGTTGGCGAATGGGGGGCGACGGTGATCATCATCGGCTCGATCATCTCGGTACTGGGCGCGCTGCTGGCATGGGTGCTGCTGTGCGCCGAGGTTCTGTTTGCCGCCGCTGGCGATGGCACGATGCCGGCCTTTCTCGGCCGCGAGAACGCGCGCGGCGTGCCCGCCAATGCGCTGTGGTTGAGCAACGGCCTGATCCAGCTGTTCCTGCTGCTGGTGCTGTTCAATTCGGGCAGCTACACCAGCCTGGTGCTGCTGGCGGCGTCGATGAGCCTGGTGCCGTACTTCCTGTCCAGCGCATTCGGCGTGAAGCTGGCTTGGCAGGGCGAGGCATACGCCAGCGCGGCCGGCGCCCGCTGGCGCGACTTCATCGTCGCGCTGCTGGCCAGCGCCTATGCGTTGTGGCTGGTGTATGCCGGTGGCCTGGACAACCTGCTGCTGTCGGTACTGCTGTATGTGCCGGGCGTAGTGCTGTACGCGTTGACCCGGCGCCAGCGTGGCGAGCGGGTGTTCACGCGCTGGGAATGGGTGCTGTTCGGCGCGATCCTGGTGGTGGCGATCGCTACGCTGGTGGCGTTCGCCCGTGGTGCGCTGACCTTGTAAGGCCGAGCCACGCCCGACGCTAGTGCTTCGTCAGCATGCCGATGTCATGCATCCAGCGTTCTGCCAGGCTGGGCCATGCCGACACCGGCGCATCTTTCAGGCGCAGGCCGAACGCGTGGCCGCCGTGCGCGAACAGATGCATTTCAACCGGCACGCCGGCATCGATCAGTGCGCGGTGATAGACCAATGCATGACGGACATCGTCCGTCGGGTCATCGGTGGCCTGCACGATGAACGTCGGCGGCGCCTTTGCATCGACCACGATGTCTTTTTCCAGCGAATCATCCTTGCGTACCCAGAGATGCCCTGGATACAGCAGCATCGCGAAATCCGGCCGGCTGGACTGCACGTCGGCCGCATCCAGCGGTGCATAGCTGCGCTGCGCATGCGTGCTCAACCCCGCCACCACATGGCCGCCGGCCGAGAAGCCGATCACGCCCAACCGTTGTGGATCGATCATCCAGCGCGCGGCCTGCGCACGCAGCAGGCCCATTGCCCGCTGCGCATCCTGCAAGGCCATCGGCACGGCCGGGATGTCGCGGCAGTTGCATTCGCGGTCCCAGTTCGGTCCCGAGGCCGGTACGCGATACTTCAGCAGTGCGCAGGTGACGCCCTGCGCGGTCAGCCAATCGCAGATCTCGCTGCCTTCCAGGTCGATCGCCAGCACGTTGTAGCCACCACCCGGTATCACCATCACTGCCGTTCCGTTGGGCGAGCCTTTCGGCGGGAACACGGTGAGCGTGGGCACGGCCACGTTCTGCAGCATCATCCAGCGCTCGCCACTGGCCTTGGACACGTTTTCGCTGACCTGCTCGCGGCCTTTCAGCTTCGGTGGCGCCATCACCTGCCCATCGGGCCAGAGAGGGAATTCGGTGGTACCGGCTGGCGGGTGCCAGGTAGCAGGCGCGGCTGCAGATGCGGTAGACGGCAGCAGGACCATCAGCAGGAGAAATGCAAAGCGAGCGCGCATCGTCAACATCCACGTGATGGACCTGCAGTGTAGAGTCGAGTCCGCTCGAAAGATCGCGCGCCATGCATCCACGCATGGCGTGGATCTACCGCCGCACGCGACTGCGCGGCGCGACACAATAAAAAAGGCCTGCATCTTGCGATGCAGGCCTCTTGAATGTGGCGCCCGAAGTTGGACTCGAACCAACGACCCCCTGATTAACAGTCAAGTGCTCTAACCGGCTGAGCTATTCGGGCAGACCGCCAGTATAACGACTCTTCACGCGCGATGGTAGGGGTGATTGGCCAACATCGCAGCAGCGCGATACAACTGCTCGGCCACCACCAGCCGCACCAGCATGTGCGGCAGCGTCAGCGGGCCGATCGACCACTTTTCATCGGCCAGTGCAGACACTTCCGGCGAATGCCCTTCGGGGCCACCGATCAGGAACGCCAGGTCCCTGCCCTGTCCGCGCCAATGCTCCAGGCGCTGCGCCAGCTGTTCGGAACTGAGCTGGCGGCCCGGTACGTCCAGGGCAACGACATAGGCATTCTTTGGCAGCGCAGCGATCACCCGCTTGCCTTCGTCCTCGGTGGCGCGGCGTGCATCGCGACCTTTGCCACGCAGGCCGGGCTCGATCTCCACCAGTTCAAAGGGCAGCCAGTGCGAGAGCCGTTTCTGGTACTCGGCAAACCCCTGCGCCACCCAGCTGGGCGCGCGTTCGCCGGTGGCGATCAGGCGGGCGCCGTCGAAAACCGCATCAACGAATGGCTCAGGCCACTTCGTCGTCTTCGTGGGACGGCGGCTGGTCGCCAACGGTCCACAGGCGCTCGAGCGCGTAGAACTCGCGCACGCGCGGCAGCATCACGTGCACGATGACGTCGCCCAGGTCGACCAGCACCCATTCGGCTTCACGCTCGCCTTCAACACCCAGCGGCATGACATCGATGTTCTTGGCAAAGCGCACGACTTCGTCGGCGATGGACTTCACATGGCGTGTCGACGTACCCGACACGACCACCATGTAGTCGGCGACGCTGGACTTGCCGCGTACGTCGATCTCGACCGGGTCCTTGGCCTTCAGGTCTTCGGTGGCTTGACGGACGCTGGCCAGCAGTTCCGGCACGGAGGGCGGCGGGCTGGGCAGATCGACCTTGATGGTCTGGGGCTGGGTCTGGTTGCTCAAAGCGGGTCGACTCGATAAACGTGGGGGCGATTATACGGGCACAGCGCGGCAACCGTATTCACGAGGTGGCGGGGCGGTACAGGCCGTGGCCAGAAACGTAGTCGGCCACCGCCGGTGCCAGCATGGCCCGCCACGGGCCGCCCGCGGCGATCTGGGCGCGCACGGCACTGGCCGATTCCACCCGCAGCGGGTGGTGCAGGCGCAGGATGCGGCCGGCCGGGCTGGTGAACAGGGCCTGCTCGTTGTCGGCCCAGCGCCCCTCGGTGGCCTGGCCCAGCGCGCCGTCGACACTGGCCCGCAGCGGGCTGCCGGGCCGCTCGGCAACGATGAAATGGGCCAGACCGAACAACGCCTGCCACTCGTGCCAGCTGGGCAGGCCCAGCAGGCTGTCGGCCCCCACCAGCCACGCCAGCGGGCGGCTGGGGCCCAGTTCGGCCCGCAGTTCGCGCAGGGTATCGACGGTATAGGAAGGTCGGCCAGGGAAGCGCTCGGCCCGATCCAGCTCATGCCGGTCCAGCAGCAGGCCCGGCTCATCGCCGATGGCCAGGCCGAGCATGGTGCAGCGTTGCTCGGCGGTCGCGCCCGGTACCGCGCGATGCGGCGGGTCGGCAGCAGGCAGCATGCGCACCGCCACCTGCAGTTCATCGCGCGCAGCGCGCGCGATTGCCAGATGGCCCAGATGCACCGGGTCGAAGGTGCCCCCGTAATAGATCCGAAGGCTCATGGATCAGGCCCGGGCGAGCAGCCGCACCGCACGCGCTTCGGCCACCGCCACCAGCAGGCGCTCAAGTGCAAGCCAGGCATCGCCGTCTGCGCGGCCCTTGGCGATGCGGTCAACCAACCCTGCTTCGGCCACGAAACGTTCCCAGCGCTTGCCTTCCGGATGCCGCTGCAGCGCGCGCTTGTAGGGCGCCTGCCGCGATTCCCAGATACCCCGGGATTTCATCTCCGCCGCCAGATTGCCGCCGCGTGCCTGTACCCGTGCCAGGCCGGCACCGGCCAACAGCTCGCGGATCACGATCGGCATCAGCGCGGCCACGGCCTCGCCTTCGCCGCGCAACCCGGCCAGCATCCTCAATACCGCCTGGGGCTGGCCGGAGAAGGTGGCTTCCACCAACCGGAACACGTCGTAGCGGGCAGCATCGGCCACCAGCGATTCCATCCGTTCCACGTCCAGGGTCTGGCCGTCGGCCAGCAATACGAGCTTGTCGATCTCCTGCGCAGCCGCCAGCAGGTTGCCTTCCACGCGTTCGGCCAAGCGCTGCACGGCCGCCGGTTCGGCGCGCAGGCCCCTGCCGCGCAGGCGCCGTTCGATCCAGTCCGACAGCTCATGCGGCTTGATGGCCCAGGCCACCGACAGCACGCCGACGCGGTTCACCGCCTCGGCCCATTTGCCCTGGTGGGCCTTGCTCCATTCGTTGGCGGTGATCATCAGGATCACGTCCGGCGCCGGGTTGGCACAGAACCGGCTGATCACCTCACCACCCTCCTTGCCCGGCTTGCCACTGGGCAGGCGCACTTCCACCAGGCGGCGGGCACTGAACAGGCTGGGGGCATTGAAGCTGGCGTCGAGCTGGTTCCAGTCGAAATCACGGCCATCGGCATCGAACACTTCGCGCTCGTCGATGCCGGCCGCACGTGCACGGGCACGCACGGCATCAGCCGCCTCCAGCACACGCAGCGTTTCCGGACCGGCGATCAGATAGACCGGCGCCAGCGCCGTGTCAGCGCCCTGCCCGGCCAACTGTTCCGGTCGCAGTTCCATCGGGCGCCCGGCTCAGTGCTGGACGGCGGGTGCGGGCTCGATCGGATCGTGCTCGACCGGCTTCGGCGCCGACAGGCTGCCGCCCTTTTCCAGTTCGGCGCGGACCACGCTGTCGATACGGCGGATGATCGAGGCGGACATTTCCCGCCGCAGTTCGTCGGCCAGGATCTCGCGTTCGGTGGTGGTACCGGTGGCGTCGGTTGGCGGCGACACATAGTCGCGCGACAGTTCGATCACCTGCTGCGGCACCAGCTCGCTGCCGTCTTCGCGGCGGAAGATGAAGATCACCGCATAGCGCAGGCTGTATTCCTGCGCGCGGCCCTGCGAGTCGATCGCGATGGGCAGGTCGCCCCAGCGTTCGGACAGCACCTGCAGCTGGGCGTTGGGGCCCTTGCTGTCCTCATCGGCCAAGCGCGCACCGGAGGCCAGCAGGCTGCGGTTCAACAGCTTGACCAGCTCGCTGTAGGGCGCGGTGGAGACCACCTTCACCGGCGCCGTGTCGGTCGGCAGCATCAGTTTGTTGCGCAGGTGGAAACCGCAGCCGGCGAGGCCGAGGACGAGAACGAGGGCAAGCAGGATTCGGGTCATGGAGACAGTCTGGCGGAGCCGGGCGATCACGGCAACAGACAGGGTGCCCGAGGCCGCGTGAACGCAGGGCCATCGGCCGGGCGTGCCCGGCGTGGCGACAACGCACCGACCGCCACGATGGCGGCCGGTGCCAGGTACATCAGGCAGCGACGATGTTCACGATCTTGCCGGGGACGATGATGATCTTGCGCACCGTCAGGCCTTCCAGGAACTTGGCCGCGTTCGGCTCGGCCAGCGCCAGCGCTTCAACCTGTTCGCGCGCGGCATCGGCGGCGACCTCGATCGTGCCGCGCAGCTTGCCATTGACCTGCACGGCCAGGGTCAGCGCGTCGCGAACCAGCGCACTGCTGTCGGCCTGCGGGAACGGCTGGTCTTCCAGCAGCGTTTCGCCATGGCCCAGCACCTGCCACAGGGCGTGGCTGGCGTGCGGGGTGATCGGGTTGAGCAGCAGCACGATGGCCTGCAGCGCTTCCTGGCGCACGGCGCGCCCCTGCTCGCTGCCGTCCTCGAACTTGGCCAGCGCGTTCATCAGCTCCATCACTGCGGCGATCGCGGTGTTGAAGCTGTGGCGGCGGCCGTAATCGTCACCGACCTTGCCGATGGTCTCGTGGGTCTTGCGGCGCAGGGCCTTCTGGCTGGCATCCAGTGCGGCCGCGTCGAGCGCCGGTGCGGCACCGTCGGCAGCGTGCTTGTGCACCTGTGCCCACAGGCGGCGCAGGAAACGGGCCATGCCGTCCACGCCGGCTTCGTTCCATTCCAGCGACTGTTCCGGCGGTGCAGCGAACATCGAGAACAGGCGCACGGTGTCGGCACCGTACTTGCCGACCATCGCCTGCGGGTCCACGCCGTTGTTCTTCGACTTGGACATCTTCTCTGTACCACCGACCACCACCGGCTGACCGTCGGCGATCAGGGTGGCGCCGGTGATGCGGCCTCGCTCGTCGCGCTGCACTTCCACATCGGCCGGGTTGATCCAGTCCTTCGAGCCGTCCGGGTTCGGCCGGTAGTAGGTCTCGGCGATCACCATGCCCTGGCACAGCAGGTTGCGCGCCGGCTCGTTGCTGTCCACCATCCGCGCGTCGCGCAGCAGCTTGTGGTAGAAGCGGAAATACATCAGGTGCAGGATCGCGTGCTCGATGCCGCCGATGTACTGGTCCACCGGCAGCCAGTAGTTGCCACGCTTGTCGACCGCATCGCGGGCGCCCGGCGAGGTGTAGCGGGCGTAGTACCAGCTCGACTCCATGAAGGTGTCGAAGGTGTCGGTCTCACGCTCTGCCGCGCCGCCGCAATCGGGGCAGGTGGTCTTGCGCCATTCCGGATCGGCCTTGATCGGCGAACCGGTGCCGACGAAGTTGACGTCTTCAGGCAGCACCACCGGCAACTGGTCTTCCGGCACCGGCACCGCGCCACACTTGTCGCAGTAGATCACCGGAATCGGGCAACCCCAGTAGCGCTGGCGGCTCACGCCCCAATCGCGCAGACGGTAGTTCACCCGGCGCTGGCCCTGGGCCTTGCGCTCGAACCGTTCAGCCAGCGCTTCGAAGGCGCCCTGGAAGTCCAGGCCGTCGAACTCGTCGGAGTTGACCAGTTCGGTCTCGCGGGTCTTGTCGCCGTACCAGTCCTGCCAGCGCGTCGCGTCGTAGGCGCCCTCGTCCTTGCGCGGCGACTTCAGCGCGATGACCTGGCGGATCGGCAGGTTGTACTTGTTGGCGAATTCATTGTCGCGCTGGTCGTGGCCCGGTACGGCCATCACCGCGCCGGTGCCGTAGCCCATCAGCACGAAGTTGGCGACCCACACCGGCACCTTCTCGCCGGTGACCGGGTGGATGGCGCGCAGGCCGGTATCCATGCCGCGCTTTTCCTGGGTCTCCAGCTCGGCCTCGGACACGCCGCCCTGCTTCATTTCCGACAGCAGCGCGGCCAGTTCCGGATTGTTCTTCGCCGCATGCAGGGCCAGCGGGTGCTCGGCCGCGATCGACACGAAGGTCACGCCCATCACGGTATCCGGACGGGTGGTGAACACGCGCAGCGGATCCAGTGCGGTGCCATCGACATCACGCACGTCGAACTGGATTTCCAGGCCTTCGGAGCGGCCGATCCAGTTGCGCTGCATGGTCTTGACCGACTCCGGCCAGCCGTCCAGTTCGTCCAGGCCGTCCAGCAGTTCCTGGGCGTAGTCGGTGATGCGCAGGAACCACTGCGGGATCTCGCGCTTTTCCACCAGCGCGCCGGAGCGCCAGCCGCGTCCGTCGATGACCTGTTCGTTGGCCAGCACGGTCTGGTCGACCGGGTCCCAGTTCACCACCGCGTTGCGGCGGTAGGCCAGGCCCTTGCGCATCAGGCGGGTGAACATGCGCTGCTCGTGGACGTAATAGTCCGGGCGGCAGGTGGCGAACTCGCGCGACCAGTCGATGGCATAGCCCAGCGACTTCAGCTGGCTGCGCATGTGGTCGATGTTCTTGTAGGTCCAGGCGGCCGGCGCGGTCTTGTTCTTGATCGCGGCGTTTTCCGCCGGCAGGCCGAACGCGTCCCAGCCCATCGGCTGCAGGACGTTGTGGCCGGTCATGCGCTTGTAGCGGCTGATCACGTCGCCGATCGTGTAGTTGCGCACGTGGCCCATGTGCAGCGCACCGGACGGATACGGAAGCATCGACAGGCAGTAGTACTTCGGCTTGTCCGAGGCTTCATCGACCTCGAAGGCACGGGTAGCATCCCAGTACTGCTGGGCGGCGGATTCAACCTGCTGCGGATCGTAAACGTTGGGTTCGACGCTGGTCATGTAACACGCGGTTGCGGCGGCAAAGCGGTACAGCGTACCGCAGTGCGGCAAATGGCTCCAATCCTGCCTGCCGGACCGGCGCGCGGCGTGGCTGCGGGAAGCGTCTCAGCGCCCGCGCGACAGAGGCAGGGCCAGGGCCAGCCACAGCGCCCAGCAGGCAAAGGCCAACCGCTGCGCCAGCGCCGCCGGCAGTACCCCCGGCAGACCGAACGCCAGCAGACCGGCACCGATTCCGCAGGCCAGCGTCAGCAGGCCCAGCCTGCGCCCGCCGGAATGCCGCAGCCGCGCCGCGCCCAGCATCACGCTGCCGGCGACAAAGGCCAGTGCCCAGACCATCCACACGCTGGCGTGCAGCTTGCTGGCAGGGCCCTGCATGCCCATCTGGTCTTCGAAATCCAGCGGCAGCAGGCCCATCGCGATGAAGGCGAGACCGGCCAGCAGCAGCATCTGGCTGCCCACGCGTGCCGTCCAGGCGGCGTCCACCGGCAGCTGCCGGCGCAGGCGCTCGGCCACGACCACCGCCAGTGCACCCGGCAGCACCAGGCCCAGCAGGTTGAAGCCCAGCGCATGGGGGATGCCGTGCGCACCCAGCCAGGTCACCGGATGCATCGCCTGCGAATAGTCCGGCAGGGCCGCACCGAAGCCGGCCACCGACAGCACGAACAGAGCTGCAGCGAGCATGCCTACCCAACGATCCAGCCGAACCACGGACATTGCAGCCACTCTTCAGGAGAACATCAGGCCATTGTCACGGCAGCCGGCACCTGCGCCAAGCCGTCCGCGATTTCATGGGGGGCGTGACCGCAGGGTTGAGACCGGCAAGGTTCGTCACCATAGAATCGGTCTCCAGATGCCGAACGATGCCCCATGACCGAGACGACCTACGTATTCGATGCCACCACTGCCACCTTCGAGGCGGAAGTGCTGCAGAAGTCGCTGCAGACGCCGGTCCTGGTGGATTTCTGGGCGACCTGGTGCGAACCGTGCAAGACCCTCGGCCCGATGCTGGAAAAGCTGGCCGGCGAATACAACGGCGCGTTCGAGCTGGCCAAGGTCGACGTGGACAAGGAACAGCAGATCGCGGCGGCCTTCCAGATCCGTTCGGTGCCCACCGTGTTCCTGGTCAAGGGTGGGCAGCTGGTGGACGGCTTCCCCGGCGCCCTGCCGGAAGGCCAGCTGCGTGAATTCCTGGCCCAGCACGGCGTGGTGCCGGCCGATATCGGCGACACCATTGCCGAAGACGAAGCGCCGCTGGACCCGCAGGCACAGGTGGACGTGCTGCGCGCGCAGATCGCCGCCGAGCCGGACAAGGATGAGCTGAAGCTCGACCTGGCCCTGGCCCTGCTGCAGGTCGGCGGCGTGGACGAGGCGGGCACCCTGATCGATGCCCTGCCCGCCAATCTGGCCACCGACGACCGCGCCGTGCGTGGTCGCGCCCGGCTCTCCTTCGCCGCCGCGCTGAAGGATGCCCCGCCCGCCGAGGAGCTGGATGCGCGCATCGCCGCCGACGGCAAGGATCTGCAGGCACGCCACCTGCGGGGTGTGCAGCTGCTGCTGGCCAGCGAGGACGAAGCTGCGCTGGAACAGTTCCTGGAGATGCTGCGGATCGACCGCGGTTTCCAGGAAGGACTGCCGCGCAAGGCCCTGATCGATGCGTTCAACGTCATCGCCGATGAAGACCTGGTCGGCCGTTCGCGGCGCCGGATGGCCTCCCTGCTGTTCTGAACGGCACCGGCATCGTTCAGAATCCCTGCACTGAACGCGGGCAATAATGCCCGCGATGGTGGCCTTGGGGCCGCCACGATCCGTTCGGGGGGATGAGGTCGGGGCCATGGGGTCTTGCTGCTGCGCCCCCGCTTTGCCGGGACAGCTATCCGTGACCGTTGGCCGCTCGTCGTCTTTCATCATGTATTTCCTGCGCGCACTGCTGTGTGCCCTCTGCCTGTTGCCGGCAATCGCCGGCGCGCAGGACTGGAACTACCGGGTCCGCCCCGGCGATACCCTGTGGGATCTCGGCGCGGCCTACCTCAAGCCCAGCATCGGCTGGCAGCAGCTGCAGCAGCACAACCGCATCGACAACCCGTATCGGCTGCCGCCGGGTGAACTGCTGCGCTTCCCGATCAGCTGGCTGCGCGTTGAACCCGCCCCGGCACGGGTACTGGCCGTGCGTGGGCAGGTTGAACTGAACGCGGCCGATGGCAGCAGCAGCCGCGCCGTGCGCGCAGGCGAACTTCTGCACATCGGCGACGCGATCCAGACCAAGGCCGATTCCAGCATCACCCTTGAGTTCGCCGATGCGTCGCGGCTGCAGCTGCGCGAATACTCACGCCTGCGCCTGGACCAGCTCAGCCGCTATGGCCGCACCGGCATGGTCGATACCCGCCTGCGCCTGCAGCAGGGGCGCGCCAGCAACCGGGTCACCCCGGCGCGCGGGCCGGCCTCGCGCTACATCATCGATGCCCCCACGGCCACCAGCAGCGTGCGCGGCACCGTGTTCCGGGTCAGTGCCGGCGATGACGCCCATGCCGGTGCCACCGAGGTACTGGAGGGCAAGGTGCAGGTCGGCAACCCGCATGGCCAGCGTCTGGTGCACCCCGGCCAGGCCAGCCGCAGCGCTGGCAGCGGCACGGCGCCCGAAGCGGTTTCCGGCCTGCTGCCGGCGCCGCGCCTGCATGCCGATTCGACCCGCCTGGGAGCCCTGCCGGTACAGCTCGCGTGGGAGCCGGTGACCGGTGCCGATCATTACCGGGTGGAAGTCGTGCAGGCCGCCACCCCGGAGATCCTGCTGTTTGCCGCCGACACCGCCGATACCCGGCTGGTGATCGGCGAGCTGCCGCCAGGAACGCTTCGCCTGCTGCTGCGCGCGGTGGATGCACAGGGTGTGGAAGGCCTGGATGCCAGCGAGGATTTCGTCCTCGACGACCAGCCTCCACCGCCGCTGACCATTTCCCCGCTGCAGGGACAGGCGGTCAACAGCGACCGTCCCCGCTTCCACTGGAGCCAGGCACCCGGTGCCAGCAGCAGCGTGCTGCAGGTGGCCGATGAGCCGCAGTTCCTGCAGCCGCTGCGCGAGCAGAGCACCGGCGGCACCGACCTGCGCCTGGCCCAGCCGCTGCCTCCCGGCCAGTACTACTGGCGGATCGCCTCGCGTGATGACCAGGGCCACCAGGGGCGCTATGGCCAGGCAATGACGCTGCAACTGACCAATGAGCCCGTGGACCCGGCACTGCAACCGCCGGAAGCAGCCAATGGCGAGCTGACGGTGCGCTGGCAGGCGGGAAGCGACGGGCAGCGCTACCGGGTGCAGGTCGATCGTCGCGGCGACTTCAGCGCGCCGCTGCTCGATACCACCGTCGACCAACCGCAGGTCAGCTTCAAGCGCCCGTGGCGCGGCACGCTGCACATCCGCGTGCAGTACATCGATGACGACGGCCATGCTGGCCCGTTCTCGCCCGCCCAGCAGGTCAAGCTGCCGTGTCGCCTGTGCTACGGCGCCAGCGGTGGTGCCCTGCTGCTGTGGCTGTTGCTGTGAGGCGCTCGCCGCTGCCATGGTCGCGACGGATCCTGCTGGCCCTTCTGGCAGGCGTAGCAACGGCGGTGGTCAGCCATGGCCAGTGGTTGTGGCGGCAGGACGAAAGCGCGTACGACCTGATGGTTGGCAGCTGGGATTACCGCCCCGACCCCAGCGTGCTGATCGTAGCCATCGACGAAGGCAGCCTGCAGCGGCTGGGGCAGTGGCCGTGGCCGCGCTCGATGCATGCCCGCCTGCTGGACCGCTTGACCGACGCCGGTGCCGAGCGCGTCGCACTGGACCTCATGCTGTCCGAGCCCGACCGTCGCGATGCGCGCCAGGATGCCGAGCTGGCAGCGGCGATCCGTCGCAACGGCCGTGTGGTGCTGCCGGTGCTGGCCGCGCCGGCCGCCGGCGACCGCATGGCCGAGGAGATGCTGCCGATCCCGCTGATTGCCGCCAGCGCTGCCGCCATGGGCCACAGCGACGTTGAAGTCGACGGAGATGGCGTCGCCCGCGGGGTCTACCTGCACGCCGGCATCGGCCAGGCGCACTGGCCGGCACTCGGCCTGGCGTTGACCGGCCTGCCGACGCAACGCGCACAGGGCCTGCCCGACCCCGACCCGGCGCTGGAATCGCCTTATCAATGGCGCCGCAATGATTACGTGCGCCTGCGTTATGCCGGGCCACCGGAACGCCTGCCGCAGGTGTCCTACGCCGATGTACTGGAAGGGCGCGTGGATGCCTCGATGCTGCGTGGCAGGCGCATCGTGGTGGGCATGACGGCCAGCGGCATCGCCCTCCGCCTGTTGACACCCACCACCCGCGAATACTGGATGAGCGCCAGCGAGTACCAGGCCAACATCGCCTCGATGCTGTTGCAGGACAAGCAGATCAACGTGTTGCCCCGCGCCTGGCAGGACGCCTTGGGCGGCCTGCTGGTGGCCATGTGCGTGCTGCTGCTCGGGCTGCGCCTGCCCTGGGTGATTGCGCTGTGCTCGCTGCCGGCTGCGCCGCTGCTGAGCTGGCTGCTGCTGCGCACCGGCAGCCTCTGGTGGGCACCGGCCAGCGCCCTGCTCGGCGTCGTGCTGGTGCTGACGGCGTGGGCGACCTGGCGCATCGCCTCCTGGCACCGCCAGGCCAACCGTGATGCGCTGACCGGACTGGGCAACCGCCTGCGCTTCGAACAGTCGCTGCAACAGGAATGCGATGCGGCACGCCGCAGTGGCAAGCCACTGACCCTGGCCCTGATCGACGTCGACCACTTCAAGCACCACAACGATCGTCATGGCCACCAGGTCGGCGATCGCGTGCTGTGCGAAGTGGCCCGCCTGATCCAGGCGCATGCCCGGCGCCCCCGTGACATGGCTGCCCGTTACGGCGGCGACGAATTCGCACTGGTGCTGCCCGACACCCCGGTTGAAGGCGCGCGGCAGGTGATCGAAGACCTGATCTCCTGCATCCGCGCCCTGCCGCCACCCGGCGATGGCACCAGCGACACAGGTGTCACCCTGACCATCGGCGTCTACACCCGTGTGCCTGACGGCGACCTGCAACCGCATCATTTCGTCGAAGGCGCCGACAACGCGCTGTATCGGGCCAAGGACAATGGCCGCGACGGCTATGTGATCGACGGCGGCCCCTAGCACCGTAGCGCCCGGCAGGCTCGGCGGAACCGCTGCGGGCTACAACATACGCATGCGAATGGTTAGACTGTGAACCCCGTCCCCTGCCGGTTCCCGCATGAAAGCCAGCACGTTCCGCTTCGGCATCAACCTGTGGCCACCGTTCCTGTTCACCGGCATCCATGTCACCCGGATCACCCCGGACTACCGGCAGATCGACGTGGAACTGCGCCTGCGCCCCTGGAACCGCAACTACGTCGGCACCCACTTCGGTGGCAGCCTGTTTGCGATGACCGATCCGTTCTGGATGCTGGGCCTGATGCACACCCTGGGCCGTGACTATTACGTCTGGGATCGCGCCGGTGCGATCGATTTCCTCAAGCCCGGTCGCGGCACGGTGCGCACGTCTTTCCGCATCGACGACGCTCTGCTGGATGAACTGCGCACGGCGGCGGCCGGTGGCGAAAAAGTGCTGCGCTGGTTCAGCAATGATGTGGTCGACGAAGCCGGCGAGGTGGTCGCGCAGGTACGCAAGCAAGTCTATGTGCGCCTGAAGCCACACGCACGGTAAAGCGGGCCGGCTGACGCCCGGCTATCCTCTGCAGCCCTGCCATGGAGGCTGCAATGCGCCTTTTGTTCCTTGCTGCGGCACTGACCGCCCTGCCCTTCGCCGCCACTGCACTGGACGTACCGCCGGTACGCTATCCCGCCGTGCCCGCGCAGGCCGCCACGGCCGAGGGATTCGTACCTGCCGGCTGGACGCTGGAATACAGGATCGAAGGCGACCTCGACCAGGACGGGCGCGCAGACCTCGCGCTGGTGCTGCGCCAGCAGGACCCGCGCAACATCATCGAGCACGATGGCTTTGGCCCTTCGCCGTATGACAGCAACCCGCGCATCCTCGCCATCGCCTTCGCGCGACCGTCCGGTTACGTGCTGGCCGCGCAGAACCACACGCTCATTCCACGGCCGGACTCGCCCGTGCTCAGCGATGCGCTGGCCGAAGGCACCGGCGTGTCGATCCAGCGCGGCGCACTGCGGGTTGGGTTGTACTCGTTCTCCAGCGCGGGCAGCTGGTCGATGGGCACCACCACGTTCACGTTCCGCTGGCAGGAAGGCGATTTCGCGCTGATCGGCTACGACCGCGACACGATGATGCGCAATTCCGGGCAGACCGAGGGCCTCAGCGTGAACTACTCCACCGGCAAGGTGAAGCTGACCGAAGGCAGCATGAAGGACGACAAGGAACAGGTGCGCTGGCAGACCCTGCGTGACCGCAAGCACTGGACGCTGGACAGCGTCGGTGATGGCTGGGCGTTCAATCCGCTCGGCGACGGCGGCTGAGCGCGGGTCAATCCGCCCGCAACGGCATCGACAGATACGGGCCTTCGCCTTCGCGCGCAGGTCCGCGCCGCAGCACCTGCAGGTAGCGGCCATCGGCAGACACCTCGGGCGTGCGGGCGTCCGAACGCCATTGCGCCGGCAACCGCGCCAGCGCCTCGTCAGCGGGCCCGGGCTGCTGCCGCAGCCAGCGCTGCGCGCCGAGCAGGCGGATCATCGCCGCCGTATCCTGGCTGCGCGCCGCGTACGGCGCATGGTGCGGCCCGGCGATGGCGCTCAATGTGCATCCCAGCGGATTGGCCACGCAGCCCACATCCCATTGCGGTGGCGCCGGAACAAGGAGCGGGACGTCGGCCGTCAGTGCCTTGGCTGCAGCGGGCCGGCATGCCCAGCCAAAACTGCCGGCGATCCGGGCCAGGGTGTGCTCGCGATCCAGCAGCAGGCGGCTGCCTGCTGTCTGCGTGGACGCCTCGATGGCCGCCTTGTTCATCGCGAATTCGCCCTGCATCGCCTGGCACAGGCTCTGTTCGTCGACGTCCAGTGGCTGCAGCGCCGACTCGCAGGCGGCGGGCAGCGCGTAATCCGGCGATTGCTCGACCAGCATGTCGCCAAGCAGCGCGGCATGGGTCCGCACCACGGCGGCGCCCATCATGCTGTCCACCAGCGTGCTGCCGGTCCGCATCATCCGCCGGCCAAACCGCACCGCGCTGCAGCTGCCCTCGATGGCACCGGCAACATCGCCCTGCAGATAGGCCAATGCCTGTGCACTTGCCCCATCCAGCAGCGGCACATAGGCCGGCAGAGGCATCGGCTCGTTTCCGCTGGGCCGGAACGGGGAATCAAAGCGATCGTAGTCGGCCATCCGGGCCAGTCGCTCGTGCAGGCCGGCATGCCCCGCGTGGGCGTCAGCGAAGCGCTGCGGCTCAGCGCGTACCTGGGCCAGGCAGCCGACCGGCCCGACTGCACAACGACCTGCCCCATCCAGATTCAACGGTGCGTGCCTGGCGGCCAGCACCGACGCATGCGACGCCTGCGTGGGCGTCGTCCGCCAGCGTTGCAGATCTTCGGCCAATGCCGCCTCACGCTGGGCCAGGTCCAGCCCATCGAAGGGCAGCGTCCACAGCAAAGCGAAGCCGTTCCTGCCCTCGCTGCGATGCGCGGCTTCAAGCAGGCGGACATCCTCCTGCTGGGCGGCCGACAACGGCCAGAACCTCGACAGCAGCCATGCCGCGGTGGTGATCAACAGCAGACCCAGCATTGCCCAGCCCAACCACCGCAGCATCCTCAACACAGCATCCCTTCCCCGCATGGCCAGCGCCGCCAACGGGCAGCGTAAACGAGCGGCCGCGACCGCTACAATGCGCGCATGTCGCTCGATGCCCCCGCCCTGGTTCCCCGTCCCTCCCTGCAGCGCCTGTTCCTGACCGGCCTGCTGACCCTGTTGCCGATCTGGCTGACCTGGGTGGTGGTCAAATTCGTGTTCGTGCTGCTGTCGGGCATCTCCAGCCCGCTGGTGGTGCCGCTGTCCGAACAGATCGCGACCAGCTTCCCGCATTACCTCGGCTGGGTCCGCGCCGAATGGATCCAGAACACCATTGCCCTGCTGGCCACCCTGCTGGTGATCCTGGCGGTGGGCGTGGCCAGCCGCCGCGTGGTCGGCCAGCGCCTGCTGCGCTGGGTCGGCGCGGTCATCAAGCGGATTCCGCTGGCCAGCATCATCTATGACAGCGCCAAGAAGCTGCTGGACATGCTGCAGACCGAGCCGGGCAGTACCCAGCGCGTGGTGCTGATCGACTTCCCGCACCGCGATATGAAGTCGGTGGGCCTGGTCACCCGGGTCATCAAGGAACAGGGCACCGACCGCGAACTGGCGGCCGTCTATGTGCCGACCACGCCGAACCCGACCTCGGGCTATCTGGAGATCGTGCCTGTCGAACTGCTCACCCCGACCGACTGGACGGTGGACCAGGCAATGAGCTTCATCATTTCCGGCGGTGCAGTGGCACCAGCCAGCGTTCCGTTCACCCGCGCCGGCGATCGTTCCGGATGAGCGAGGCGTCGCACGCGCGCCCGCTGCAGGACCGCGCGGTCCTGCTGTTCATCGTGCTGGCTGCGTTCTTCTGCGGCAACGCGGTGCTGGCCGAACTGATCGGGGTGAAGATCTTTGCCCTGGAAGACACCCTCGGCATCGACCCGCTGAACTGGAACCTGTTCGGCCAGACCGGCTCGTTGAGCTTCACCGCCGGCACGCTGCTGTGGCCGGTGGTGTTCATCATGACCGACACCATCAACGAATTCTTCGGCAAGCGCGGGGTGCGTTTCATCTCGTGGCTGGCGGTGGTGCTGATCGCCTACGGTTTCCTGTTCGCATTCGCGGCGATCTCGCTGGCACCGGCCAGCTGGTGGGTGACCTCGATGGATGCCCACGGCGTGCCCGATTACCAAGCCGCGTTCGCGGCGGTGTTCGGACAGGGCATGTGGACCATCGCCGGTTCGCTGGTGGCGTTCCTGTTCGGCCAGTTGATCGACGTGGCGGTGTTCCACCGCATCCGCCAGGCAACCGGCGAGCGCCATGTATGGCTGCGTGCTACGGGTTCCACCGCGGTCTCGCAGCTGGTGGACAGCTTCGTGGTGATCTGGATCGCCTTCGTGCTCGGCCCGCAGCACTGGCCGACATCACTGTTCCTGGCAGTGAGCAGCGTCAACTACGTCTACAAGATGGGCTTTGCGATTGCCCTGATTCCGTTGCTGTACCTGATGCGGCGTGCAATCACCCGCTATCTGGGCGAACACCGCGCCGCCGACCTGCGCGCTGCGGCCGCGGCTGACTGAAGCCCCAGCGGCGCGCAAGCTGACTGCGCCCCCACGCTGGCCGTACGCGCGCGGATCGTGCAAGCTCCACGGTCTGTGTTCCACGGAAGCTTCTTGATGCCGTATTCCCCCCGCGTCCTGGCCGCCGCCATCGCCGCGTTGTTCCTGTTCAGCGCCGTTCCGCCGGCCGAAGCAGCGAAGAAGAAGGGCAGCCGCCCCGCCGCCGCGCAGACCCGCCAGGCGGCCAAGCCGAAGGCCCGCGCCGGCACACGTGCCACCACGCCGGCCCGCGGCAGTTCGGCGCGCCGCGCCGCGCCGCGTCCGGTCGCCCCTGCCCGTGCGGTGCCCAAGCAGGTGCAGCTGGAGCGGCTGTACGACGAATACTGGGATGCCTCCATGCGGTTGAACCCGCTGCAGGCCACCTTCCAGGGCGAGCCGCGCTACAACGACCAGCTGCCCAACATCCTTTCCGCCGCCTGGCGCCAGCAATCGCACGACTTCACCACCGAATGGCTGGGCAAGGTCGAGAAGATCGGCAGCGACGGCCTGCAGGGGCAGGACCTGCTCAGCTACGAGATCTTCGTGCGTGATGCCCGCGCATCGCTGGCCGCCGAGCGTTATCCGAGCTGGATGATGCCGATCAGCCAGTACTACAACGTCGGCAGCATCATGGCCATCCTCGGCGCCGGTGCTGGCGCACAGCCGTTCAACACGGCCAAGGACTACGACACCTGGTCGCGACGCTCGCTGGGCATCCCCGACCTGTTCGAGCAGGCCATCGACAACATGCGCCAGGGCATGAAGGCCGGTGTGGTGCAGCCGCGCGACCTGATGGAAAAGGTACTGCCGCAGCTGGACGCGGTGATCAAGCCGAGCGCTGAAGAGAGCATCTTCTGGTCGCCGATCCGGACCATGCCCGAGTCCATCTCCGCCGAAGACAAGGCGCGCATCAGCGCCGAGTACAAGCGCATGATCGAACTGCGCATCATGCCGGCCTACCGCGCCCTGCGCGGCTTCATCGCCACCGAATACCTGCCTGCCACGCGCAGCAGCAGCGGCCTTGGCGCACTTCCCAACGGCCAGGCCTGGTACGCCAACCTGATCGTGCAGACCACCGCCAGCCAGCAGACCGCCGCGCAGCTGCATGCGCTGGGCGAGCAGCGTGTGCAGGAGCTGCAGGCGCAGATCACCACGGTGATGCGCGACGGCAAGCTGCGCAGTTCGCAGGCCAAGCTGCTGCGCAGCATGCGCAACGACCGCCAGTTCCAGTACAGCGATGCCAACGCGCTGCTCAACCGTTACCGGCAGGTGCAGCAGCAGGTCGATGCACGCCTGCCGCAGGTACTGGACACCCTGCCGAAGGCGCCGCTGCAGATCCGTGCAGTGGAACCGGAGCGTGCCATGACCGCCGCCGCAGCCTCCTACCAGCCGTCGCCGCCGGGACAACCCGGCGTGCTGTTCGTCAACACCCGCGACCTGCCCAGCCGCAAGCGCTGGAACGTGCCGGTGCAGTACCTGCATGAAGCCATTCCCGGGCACCATGTGCAGCTGGGCCTGCAACAGGAATTGACCAAGCTGCCGCGCTTCCGCCGCCTCGGCGGTGACCTCGCCTTCGTCGAAGGCTGGGGCCTGTATGCGGAAACCCTGGGCGACGAGCTCGGGGTGTACACCGATCCGTACGACCGCATTGGTTATCTGTATTCGCGCCTGCTGCGCGCCGCGCGCGTAGTCGCCGATACCGGCGTGCATGCGCAGGGCTGGAGCAAGCAGCAGGCTGTGACCTATCTGCAGAAAACCGTGGACATGAGCGCTGACGATGCCAACGCGGAAGTGGAACGGATCATGGCCCAGCCTGGCCAGGCGCTGTCCAACGTCGCCGGCCTGACCACGATCATCGCCCTGCGCGAC
This sequence comes from Stenotrophomonas sp. TEPEL, assembly GCF_004348785.1. Lineage (NCBI taxonomy): Bacteria > Pseudomonadati > Pseudomonadota > Gammaproteobacteria > Lysobacterales > Lysobacteraceae > Stenotrophomonas > Stenotrophomonas sp. TEPEL. The sequence goes on along the minus strand of NZ_QQXJ01000001.1, from coordinate 1,154,030 downwards.
AAGGCCAAGGCACGCCAGGGCGCTGCGTTCGACCTGCGCCGCTTCCATGCCGAAGTGCTGAAGGACGGTTCGATGCCGCTGGATGTACTGGACCACAAGATCGAACGCTGGCTGGCGCAGCCGGCCGCTGCAACGCCTGCGCCCGCGCCCTGACCGCCACGGAGCTGCCATGCGCCCTGCCGCCCTGCTGTGTGCCACGGTTCTCGCTCTGCTGCCGTCGATAGCGTTGGCAGCGGCACCGCTGGCACCGCCGGATGCGGGCATCGATGGACTGATGCAGGCCTACGACAGCCAGGTGCCGGGCGCGGCGGTGCTGGTGCTGCACGACGGGCAGCCGGTGTTCCGTCGCGGCTACGGCCTGGCCGTGGTTGAAGATGGCAGCGCAGTCACGCCGGCCAGCAACTTCCGCCTGGCCTCGGTCAGCAAGCAGTTCACCGCTGCGGCGGTGCTGTTGCTGGTCGAGGACGGTCGCCTGGCGCTGGACCAGCCCGCGCGGCGCTGGCTGCCGGAGCTGCCGCCCGCCGCTGCCGGCATCACCCTGCGCCAGTTGCTGTCGCACACCAGCGGCCTGCTGGACTACGAAGACCTGATGGACCCGGCCGACACCCGGCAGGTGCACGACGCCGACGTGCTGGCGCTGTTGGCCCGCGAAGATCGACTCGCCTTCGCAGCCGGCAGCCAGTACCGCTACAGCAACAGCGGCTACGCACTGCTGGCGCTGATCGTCGGCCGTGCCGCCGGCAGCGACTTTGCCAGCTTCCTGCAGCAGCGCATTTTCCAGCCGCTGGGCATGGCGCACACCGTCGCCCACCAGGACGGGATCGACCAGGTCGCGCAGCGTGCCTATGGCTACAGCGAAGTTGACGGACGTTGGCAGCGCACCGACCAGAGCACCACCAGCGCTGTGCTCGGCGACGGTGGCATCTACTCCTCGCTGGACGACCTCGCCCGCTGGGACGCAGCCCTGTACGACGACCGCCTGCTGTCGGCCGCATCACGCAAGGCCATGTTCAGCCCGGCCACCGCCACCACCGAAGCGGACGTGCCGCACTACGGCTTCGGCTGGCGCCTGAACGGCCGCATGCACTGGCACAGCGGCGAGAGCATCGGCTTCCGCAACGTGATCCTGCGCTACCCGGACAAGCACCTGACAGTCATCGTGCTGAGCAACCGCAACGCCCCCGAACCCTATCCGCTGGCGCAGAAGATCGCCCAGCGCTGGCTGGACACCCTGCAATGACCACCACGACCACCGGCCTGCTGGGCATCCACCATGCCGCACTGATCTGCAGCGACTACGCCCGCTCGAAAGACTTCTACGTGCGCGTGCTGGGCCTGCGCATACTGGCCGAGAACCACCGCGCGGCACGCGACTCGTGGAAACTGGACCTGGCCCTGCCCGATGGCGGCCAGCTGGAGCTGTTCTCCTTCCCCTCGCCCCCCGCACGGCCCAGCCGCCCCGAAGCCCAGGGCCTGCGCCATCTCGCGTTCCGGGTAGCCGCGCTGGAGCCCTTCATCGAACGCCTGGCCCGCCACGGCGTGAAATGCGAACCGATCCGCGTGGACGAATACACCGGCCGCCGCTTCACCTTCTTCGCCGACCCCGACGACCTGCCGCTGGAGCTGTACGAAGTCGATTGAGCCCCCCGGGGTCAGATCCTTTTTCCGAGGGAAAAGGGATCTGACCCCATCGCCTCCACATGTGTCGACCAAGGTCGACACCTACCAACAGCAGGCCATGCCATTCCGACAGATCGCAGGACTCTGTCGAAGGCGGGGTGGGTCCGGTTGCGGGGGCGTGAGCCGCATGGATGCGGCGACCGAGCTTACATGGACGTACTTGCAGCGTCCCCCGC
>NZ_QQXJ01000001.1:1123994-1152074 GCF_004348785.1 Stenotrophomonas sp. TEPEL | reverse complement strand
CCGCATGGATGCGGCGACCGAGCTTACATGGACGTACTTGCAGCGTCCCCCGCAACCGGACCCACCCTGCCATCCCACGGAACGCCAGCTTTTGCGGTTGCTCCGGCCGTTGCCTCTGCGGGTGCCGGGCGCAGCCCGGCCGAGCCCCCTTCCCCATACCCCGCCGAATGGGTATACAGTCGACCCGTACCGGCATCGTGCCGGAATGAACCCTGGGAGGGGACCATGCGCAAGACCTTCAAGACCCTGCTGCTGGCGCTGCCGCTGTGCCTGGCCGCGCTCTCCGCGCAGGCCGCCGACAGTGCCGCCGGCCGCTGGAAGACCATCGACGACAAGACCGGCAAGGTGAAGTCGATCGTCGAGATCAGCCAGGCTGCCAACGGCACGCTGTCCGGCAAGGTGGTCGAGATCCTGCACTCGGACAAGGGCCCGAACCCGGTCTGCGATGGGTGCGAGGGCGCCAACAAGAACAAGCCGGTGAAGGGCATGACCATTCTCTGGAACCTGAGCCAGGACAAGGGCACCACCAGCAAGTGGTCCGGTGGCACCATCCTCGACCCGGCCAACGGCAAGACCTACCGCTCGAAGATCGAGCTGCAGCCGGGCGGCGGCAAGCTGGACGTGTCCGGCTGCATCGCCTTCATCTGCCGCGCGCAGACCTGGGTCCGCGAGTAAGCGCCACGGCCCCCGGCAATGCCCTGGTGACCCGGCTCCGGCCGGGTCACCGCGTTGCGGGCATGCGATAATCCCCGGTTCCCCCTGGCTGCACCCCGTGACCATGACCCGTACCGCGCTCGTCACCACCGCCCTGCCCTACGCCAACGGCCCGCTGCACCTGGGCCACCTGGTCGGCTACATCCAGGCTGACATCTGGGTGCGGGCGCGTCGAATGAGTGGCGGCAAGGCCTGGTTCGTGTGCGCCGACGACACCCACGGCACGCCGATCATGCTGGCTGCGGAAAAGGCCGGGGTTACCCCGGAAACCTTCATCGCCAACATCCAGGCCAGCCACGAGCGCGATTTCGCCGCTTTCGGCGTCGCCTTCGACCATTACGACTCGACCAATTCCGCCGCCAACAAGGCGCTGACCGAGGCGTTCTACCTGAAGCTGGAAGCGGCCGGCCACATCAGCCGCCGTTCGGTGGCGCAGTTCTACGACCCGGCCAAGGGCATGTTCCTGCCCGACCGCTACGTCAAGGGCATCTGCCCGAACTGCGGCAGCGCCGACCAGTACGGCGACAACTGCGAGGTCTGCGGCGCCACCTATGCGCCGACCGACCTGAAGGAGCCACGCTCGGTGATCTCCGGGGCCACCCCGGAAATGCGCGATTCGGAGCACTTCTTCTTCGAGGTCGGCCATTTCGACGGCTTCCTGCGCGACTGGCTGGCCGGCGATGTCGCCCTGCCGGGCGTGAAGGCCAAGCTGGGTGAATGGCTCTACGCCGAAGGCGGCCTGCGTGCGTGGGACATCTCGCGCGATGCACCGTACTTCGGTTTCGAGATTCCCGGCCAGCCGGGCAAGTACTTCTACGTCTGGCTGGACGCGCCGATCGGCTACCTGTCCAGCTTCCAGACCCTGTGCAGCAGGATCGGCGAGGACTTCGAAGCGCACCTGCGCGCCGGCACCAGCACCGAGCTGCATCATTTCCTCGGCAAGGACATCGTCAATTTCCATGGCCTGTTCTGGCCGGCGGTGCTGCACGGCACCGGCCACCGCGCGCCGACCCGCCTGCACGTCAACGGCTACCTGACCGTCGATGGCGCGAAGATGAGCAAGTCGCGCGGCACCTTCGTGATGGCGCGTACGTTCCTCGATGCCGGCCTGGAGCCGGAGGCGCTGCGTTACTACTTCGCCGCCAAGTCCGGTGGTGGCGTCGACGACCTCGACCTGAACCTGGGCGACTTCATCGCGCGCGTCAACGCCGATCTGGTCGGCAAGTTCGTCAACCTCGCCAGCCGCTGCGCCGGTTTCATCAGCAAGCGCTTCGATGGCCAGTTGGCCGCGCAGCTGCCCGACGCGGCGCAGTACCAGCGCTTCGTCGATGGCCTGGCGCCGATCCGTGAGGCGTACGAGCGCAACGACCCGGCCGCGGCGATCCGCCTGACCATGACCCTGGCCGATGAAGCCAACCGCTACATCGACGACGTCAAGCCGTGGGTGATCGCCAAGCAGGAAGGCGCCGATACGCAGCTGCAGGCGGTCTGCAGCCAGGGCCTGAACCTGTTCCGCGTACTGGTCACCGCCCTGAAGCCGGTGCTGCCGGCCACCGCGGCGCAGGCCGAGGCCTTCCTGGCCGCGCCGGTGAATGACTGGACCGAGCTGGCGCAGCCGTTGCTGGGCCATCGCATCACCGACTACACCCCGCTGTTCACCCGTATCGACCCGAAGAAGATTGACGCCATGATCGACGCCTCCAAGGACACCCTGACCGCCGCCGCCCCCTCTGCCAAGGTTGAAGCAAGCAAGCCTGCCGCACCGGTGGTGGCCAAGGACGAAGCAAAGAGCGCCGACGCGCCGGCCTACATCGGCATCGACGACTTCGCCAAGCTCGACCTGCGCATCGGCAAGGTGCTGGTGTGCGAGTTCGTGGAAGGCTCGGACAAGCTGCTGCGTTTCGAACTGGATGCCGGCGACCTCGGCAAGCGCCAGATCTTCTCCGGCATCCGCGCCAGCTACGGCGAGCCGGAAGCGCTGGTCGGCCGCAGCGTGGTGTTCATCGCCAACCTGGCACCGCGCAAGATGCGCTTCGGCCTGAGCGAAGGCATGATCCTGTCGGCCGGTTTCGATGGCGGCGCGCTGGCGCTGCTGGACGCCGACAGCGGCGCGCAGCCGGGCATGCCGGTTCGTTGATGCAGTACGGGCGCGGCCCCGGCCGCGCCCGGTCCTGAGCACCGCGAAGGGAGGTACCGTGATGGGAGATGCTGCGTTGGAACTGGCGCTGTTCGACTTCGACCACACTGTCACCACCTGCGACACCTATGGCCGCTTCCTGCGCCGGGTCGCCACCGCCGAACAGCTGGCACAGGCCTGGTGGAAAGTCGGCCCGTGGCTGCTTGCCTACAAGCTGAAACTGATCTCCGCCGAGCGCATCCGCGCACGGGTGACCCGGTTGACCTTCAGCGAGCGCCACGCCGATGACATCGAGACGCTGGCTGCGGGCTTTTCCCGCGAGTTCCTGCCTGATGTCGTGCGCCCGGAAATGCTGGAGCAGATCCGCTGGCACAAGGAGCAGCAGCACACCGTGGTGGTGGTGTCCGGTTCACTGGACCTGTACCTGCGGCCGTGGTGCGAACAGCTGGGCCTGCAGCTGATCTGCAATCGACTGGAAAGCGAAAGCGGACGCCTGACCGGCCGCTACGCCGGTGGCGATTGTGGCCCGCGCAAGGTCGAGCACATCCGCCGCCAGTTCGACCTGTCACGTTACACACGCATCCATGCCTACGGTGACAGCACGGAGGATCGCCCGATGCTGGCCCTGGCGCACGAGCGCTGGTACCGCGGCAAACCCCTGAAGTAACCCAACGCGCAGCCTTCGCCACGCATGAGCCTGATTCCGCCCCTGACCGAACGCCTGGACCGCTTGCTGCCGCAGACCCAATGCGGGCAATGCGGTTACGACGGCTGTCGCCCGTATGCGCAGGCGATGTCACGTGGCGAGGCTGGCGTGGATCGTTGTCCGCCCGGCGGCGATGCCGGTGCGCGGGCGTTGGCGCAGGTGCTGGGTGTGCCGGCGTTGCCGTTCGATCGCAGCCGGGGCGAGCACAAGCCGCCGCAGGTGGCATTGATCGTGGAGGCTGACTGCATCGGTTGCACCAAGTGCATACAGGTGTGCCCGGTGGATGCGATTGTCGGCGGGGCGAAGTACATGCACACGGTGATTGCCGATCTGTGCACGGGGTGCGAGTTGTGTATTCCACCGTGCCCGGTGGATTGCATCGAGCTGGTGTTGGTGTAGGTTTTTTTTTGCGACGCCGCGGCGTCGCGTTGCGCTGAGAGCAACAGCAACAGCAACAGCAACAGCAACGGCAACGGCAACGGCAACGGCAACGGCTGGGAGCATCGGCTGCCTGGGCTTCAGGATCTGGGCTGGTGGGCGGGGGCAAGCGGGACACGCCGTAAACCCATCCTTGGGGGCTCGATGGCGCCTTGCTCGTGTGCGCTATCCTGCGCACACGGCAAGACCGGGGTTGGGCGTCCTGCCCAACCCGCCAGGCGCATGCGCCTGGCCCATGGCGCCAACGGTCCCGCTTGCCCCCGCCCACCAGCCCCCGACAGATATCCGTGGCGGACGGTCGAGCAACTGCAATGCCATGGCTGGGATGTTGGTGGGTGCGGACCTTGGTCCGCACTATCTGTCCGATGTCATGAACCCTCGTCGCAATCGACCTTTACCGTGCACGCTGACAACTGCCGAATCAGGATGTCTGTCGCAGATTGCTCGATCATTCGCGCCCCCCTGCGCCAGCTGCGCTTGAGGCCCTTCAACAGCATGCAAAAATGCTGAAAGCGTCTTGATGGTGCGAGCAATGCAACTCGTCTGATTGGCATTGCGTAGCAGCAGGTTTACAGATGATGAGCCACCGAAAAAAGGTGGCCGGGCTTCGAAAACCCGTTTTGTCGAACGTTGTTTACGCTTGCCAGCCGGCGTCACCTTGCGTGGCGCCGGCTGGCAATCCGTCTGCCGGCTATGGCGGGCGGGGCGTGGGGGCCTTCGGGCCAGCCGGAGCGTTCGACACCGGTTTTCGAGCCACGTCTCCGTCCGCCACCTTTGAGTGGCGGCTACCGTCTGTCCTGCACGGAGCCTTGCCATGAACGCATCGGATTTCCCCCATCTGCACGCCTACCTCGGCCCGGCAGACGCCGACGAGGACACGGAACCGTCGCCAGCGCTTGATCCCACCACGTTGGTTGCGACCCTGCGGCGCATCGGTACCGGCGCCGCCGCTGACGGTCAGCCGTGGCCGGAGCGGCATCAACTTCCCAGCCGGTGCATGGCGCTGGCTGATGCCGATTGCGCGCTGGCCGGGCTGCGCGTGGTGCAGGAGGTCCTGCTGGCCGCCGAACGCACCCGGCAGAACGGCACGCCGGAGGAGTACGTCGGCGACCGGGTCATGGAAGGCCTGATGATGGCCTGCCTGGCCTTGTGCACGCAGGCCAGCACACGACTGCAGCCGCAGCTGTAACGGATGTTGCAGCGTCAGCCCCGGCAAACGGGGTCAGATCCCTTTTCCGGAGGAAATGGGATCTGACCCCTGTCCGGACATTACGGCACTGCCGCCGTAACGATGATCTCGACCTTCCATTCGGCGTGCGCAAGCTTGGCTTCAACCGTGGCGCGGGCCGGGGTCGCGCCCTCCACCACCCACTCGTCCCACGCCTTGTTCATGCCCTCGAAATCGGCCATGTCGGCCAGGAAAATCTCCGCACGCAGCACGTGCTGGCGGTCACTGGCCACCAGCGCCAGCAGCTTGTCGATCTCGGCCAGCACCTGCCGGGTCTGGCCGGTGATGTCCTGGCTGGTGTCTTCCGGAATCTGGCCGGAAAGGTAGGCGACCTTGTTGTACACGGTCATCTCGGACATGCGCGGTCCGACGTCGTAACGCTCCATCATGGGCGTGGCTCCTGCGGGTGGTCTGGACTGCATTCTCACCCAGCCGGCGTTGGAAGTGTGTGCCCGCTGCGGCCACTGGATACCGCCACCACCAGCACAGCGGCAGTGCTGGTCAAACGGCGTGGACAGGCGCACGATGCGCCACGCCTGCGTTGACACCGCCCTCGCCCTTCCTGACGCACCCTTGCGCCGATGACCGCACCCACCGATTCCACTGCCTCCCCTTCCACACCGACCTGGAAGCGGGTCGTCACCATCGTCGTCCCGCTGCTGATCCTCGCGCTGGCCCTGCATGGGCTGGCTGGCGAATTCGACGAGCATGGCTACCGCGCCATCCGCCAGGCCTTCCGCGAGCTCAGCGCTGCGCAGATCGCGCTGACCGTGCTGCTCGGCCTGGCCAGCTACGCCTGCCTGATCGGCTTCGATGCAATCGGCCTGCGCCGCAGTGGCATCCGCGTGCACCCGGCACGGATCGGCATCACCGCCTTCCTCGCCCACACCCTGGGCCAGACCGTGGGCTTTGCCGCCCTCACCGGCGGCGCAGTGCGCCTGCGCGGCTACCGCAGTGCCGGCCTGGACCTGGCGCAGATCGGCCAGGTGGTGCTGATGAGCACGCTCGGCTTCATCTTCGGCGCGTGGCTGCTGATCGGCGTTGCCCTGTGCATGGAGCCGGCCGCGGCCGCGCTTGCGCTGCCGCTGGACCCCGGCGCGGTGCGCGTGGTCGGCATCGTCGCGCTGCTCGCCTATGCGGCCACCTTCGTCCTGGTCGGCCGCAACGGTCGCCAGTTCCGCATCTTCGGCCATGGCCTGTGGCTGCCCGACCGGCGCACCATGCTCGGGGTCACCGTGTTGAGCGTGGTCGAACTGGTGCTGGCCAGTGCCGCCTTCTATGTGCTGCTGCCCGATTCCACGCCGACCGGCCTGCCCGGTTTCGTCGGCCTGTATCTGGTGGCCGTGCTGGCCGGCCTGGTGTCGACGGTGCCGGCCGGCCTGGGCGTGTTCGAGTGGAGCCTGCTGAAGCTGCTGCCGCAGGTGGCGCCGGCTGCAGTACTGGCGGCGGCATTGATCTACCGCGTCAGCTACTACGTGCTGCCGCTGCTGCTGGCCACCGTGCTGGCCCTGGCGCCCGCGCTGCGGCAGCCGCTGCAGGCCAGCGCAGGTGCCACCCGCACCGGCTGGTACGCGCTGCGTCCGTGGTTGCCGCAGATCATCGCGCTGGCCGCCTTCAGCGTCGGCGCCGCGCTGGTCATTGACGGCACCCTGCCCACACCACGACGGCACCTGATCAATGCCTCGCTGCCGATCCTGGAAACCTCGCACCTGATCGGCAGCCTGGCCGGCGTCGCCCTGCTGCTGATCGGCCAAGGCCTGGCCCGCCGCAGCCACGCAGCCTGGATGCTGGCGATGGCGATCTGCGTGATCGCACCGCTGCCGATCTGGCTGCGCGGTGGCCAACCGCTGATCGCCTTGTCGGCGTTGCTGGTGGCGATGGCGCTGTGGGCGGCGCGGCGCGAGTTCTATCGCCAGGGCGCGCTGCTGGACGAAGCCTGGTCGTGGCCATGGCTGCGCAACCTCGGCCTGGTGCTGGTGGCGGTGACGTGGCTGCTGTTCTTCACTTACAGCCACGTCGAATACCAGAACGAGCTGTGGTGGCAGTTCGCCGTGTCCGGCAATGCGCCGCGCGCGCTGCGTGCACTGCTGCTGGTGGCGATGGCGCTGGTGATGTTCGGCCTGGCGCGGCTGCTGCACAGCACGCGCAGCCCGCTGCCGCCTGCCGACGACGCAACCCTGCAGGCGCTGGCACCGGTGCTGGCCGGCGCCACCGACACCCAGGCCTGCCTGGTGCTGACTGCCGACAAGGCGGTGCTGCGCGATGAGCAGCACAAGGGCTTTGTGATGATGCAGCGCTACGGCGGCTCGCTGATCGCGATGGGCGATCCGGTCGGGCCACCGGAGGTGGCGCGCGCACTGATCTGGCGCTTCCGCGAAGAAGCCGATCGGCTCGGACTGCGCCCGGTGTTCTACCAGGTGGGTGAGGCGTATTGGCAGACCTATCTCGATCTCGGCCTGGGCCTGGTCAAGCTGGGCGAAGAGGCCATGGTGCCGCTGCACGACTTCGGCCTGGAAGGCCGCGAGCGTGCCGACCTGCGGCAAGCCTGGAACCGCGGCAAGCGCGGCGGGCTGTCCTTCCGCGTAGCACCGGCGGAAGAGATCCCTGCCCTGCTGCCACGCCTGCATGCGATTTCCAACGCCTGGCTGGAGGACAAGTCAGGCGACGAGAAGGGCTTCTCGCTGGGCAGCTACGACCCGGACTATCTCGTGCGTTTCCCGATCGCCCTGGTCGAAGCTGAAGGTCGGATCGTGGCCTTTGCCAACCTGTGGCAGGCACCGGCGGGCGCCGAACTGTCGGTGGATCTGATGCGTCATGTCAGCGATGCACCGAAGGGCACGATGGATTTCCTGTTCATCGAGCTGTTCCTGTGGGGCCGCGCGCAGGGCTACGCACGGTTCTCGCTGGGCATGGCGCCGCTGTCCGGCCTGGCCCAGCACCGTCTGGCCGGTCGCTGGAACCGCCTGGCCGGCCTGCTCGCACGGCATGGTGAGCGCTTCTATGGCTTCAGCGGCCTGCGCAGGTTCAAGTCGAAGTTCGATCCGCAGTGGCGACCGCGCTACCTGGCCGCGCCCGGCGGCATGCACCTGCCGGCTGCACTGCTGGATGCCACGCGGCTGATCTCGCTGGACCCGCGGCGCAACTGACGCCCCGATCCGCCGGGCATGGCCCGGCGCTACCTGATGGATCGTCCGCACGGGTAGCGCCGGGCCATGCCCGGCGGTGGTCCCATGAGGCCGCTTACGCGCCGCCCTTGAGGATCACCTCGGCCAGGCGATCGTAGTCACCGCCGAAGTGATGGTCACCCGGCAACTTGACCTTGTGCACGCCGTCGTTGCCCGGCAGATCGGGGCACAGTGCATCCTCGTCCTTGTCGCCGTACACGCACAGGGTCCTGGCCGCCGGCAGCTTCGCCACTTCCGGCGCGATCGGCAGGCCGCCGCCACCGCCGCCCAGCCAGTTGCTGACATGGAATTCAAAGTCGGCGTTCCTGCCCACCGACAGCAGCACGATGCGCTCTAGGCCGGCGCGGGTGCCTGCATCAAGCTGGTTGATGGTGGCTGGCAGCACGTCGGCGCCCTGCGAGAAACCGATCAGCATCACCTTGTCGCGCTGCCATTGCTGGCGGTAGTGGCCGATGATCTTCTGCAGATCGACAGCGAATCCCTGCGGCGTGCGTTCGCTCCAGAAATAACGCAGCGAATCGATGCCAACCACCGCCACGCCATGTTCGGCCAGGGCACCGGCCACGTCCTTGTCCAGGCCGGCCCAGCCGCCATCGCCGGAAACGAACACCGCCAAGGTGTCACCGCTGCCCTGCGCCGGCACTTCCACTACCGGCAGCCCCTTCAGGGCATCCGGCGGCGGTGCCAGCGCGACCCCGGGCTGCGCGCCGATCACCCGCGCGGCGGCCACCAGCCCCGGTGTCGCATCGCCAGCGGCGGTGCGCTTGAATTCACGCGCCATTGCAACCTGCTGCACGAACGCGCCAGCGCTGTTGGTCGAACACCCCGGCGCACCGGCCGCGTTCAACCACGGGAAATTCAGTTCGCTGGGCTGCAGGCGGTCGTGCTTCACGCCATCACCGCAGACCATGCGCTCGTGCACATGTGCCGGGCAGAATCCCGAGGTCAGCAGGCCGGCAAAGACCTGGGTGTCGGCCTGCGCTGCCAGTGCATAGGCCAGTTCGGCGCCTTCCCCGCTGCCACCAACCAACGGCAGGTGATACCCCGGCAGATGCAGGAACGCCTGTACCCAACGCGAGAAATTCTCGACATCGCCCGCGCCGAACGCGCAGCTGCTGTTGCCTTCGCGCTTGAGCACGCCACGCAGGTGGGCCACATCCACCGATGCGACCAGTGCTCCATCGGCGCGCAGCGCTTCAATCGGCAGGCGGCTGTCATCGGCATCGGCGCCGTCATGGAACCAGATCACCACCCGTTGCGGTGCCCCGGCCGGAACATGCACCGGCACCTGATCGAAACGCCCATGGCTGACCTGCTGCAATGACGCCACCGCTGGCACCGCCGCCAGCGCCAACACCAGTCCCATTGCCCTGCCCAGCCCTGCACGCATCGTTTCGCATCCCGTTGGAATGCGCACACGATACGCCGCTGCTGCGTGCACGGCACGTACCGGTACAGGCGGCCTGCAACCAGGCAGGTGGTTGATTCAGCGGGTGCCGGCGGTACGCCCGCGGCGATACAGCGCCAGCGCCAACCACAGCAGCCAGCCGACGATCACCGCGATCACCAGTTTCTGCCCCAGCCCACGCGGTGGGCCACCGCGCCACAGCACGTGTACCCACAGCAGCACGAAGGCCAGCCAGGCCCAGCCCCACAACAGCGCCGCACTGCCCCGCCAGCCCGGCTCGCGGCGCAGGTACCAGGCCTGCAGCAGCATGCCGACGCTGGCGCACAGGAAGGCGGTATTGGCAGCCAGGCCGTGGATCAACGGCGCCAGCAACGGCGTTGCCTCGGGCAGCCAGCTGTCACCGATGGCGACGGTGGCCAGGCCAACGGCGGCCACGCAGAACAACAGCGGTGCCGCAGCGCTGCGCCGCGGCCCCACGCTGTGCCGATACAACGCGATGCCGAGCACGGCGATGGCCAGCGCCAGCAGGCAGTAGGCGCTGCGTAGCGCCAGGCCCCACGGCCCATGCAGGTACAGGCTCAAGGTGGCCTTCACCCAATCCAGGTCGGCCCGCGCGAACTGCGTCCACAACGCGGTCGCCAGGAACAGCAGCAGTGCCACCAGCGCCAGCGTCGCGGCCGGACGGGCCCGCGTCATGGGCCAGCGTCCGGATGCCGTGCCTGCCACTCAGCCAGCGCCTTGCGGTAACGCTGCAGCTCCTCGGTGTACAGGTCGAGCACGCACAACGGGCATCCACTGCCGCAGCACTCGTTGGGACCGGGTTCTTCCGGCGGCAGCGGACGGGGATCGGCGGGAGTATCGGAGACGGTCACGGCTGCAAACAACACCACGCAATGGCAGGTGGATAGTGTAGCGGCGCGCTCAGGCGCCCAGTTGGCGGCGCAGGTTGGCTCGCGCGGCGGCATCAAGGCGCTGGTCGAAAAAGTCGCTGAGGAAGATCCGCGGCGCGCGCAGCAGCCCCTGCAGGAAGCGGCGGCGTCCGGCGCGGTACAGGAAGCCCGGCACCACGCCTTTGTACTCTTCGGCCACGCCGCGGTCATACGCGGCAAACACCTCCTCCGGTGCCGCCAGGATCGCCATGTCGCAGTCGAGGAACAGCGCCGCTTCGGCATCGACATCGTCCGGGCCCAGCTCGCCATGGCGGGCGGTGAGCAGGATCAACTGCTCGACCCGGCCGGCATCGACCGATGCGAGCTCGGGCCAGTCCGCGATCGCCTGCAGGGCCAGCGCGGCCGACCTGGCCTCATTGTCCTTGCGGCCGGCCTGGTAGATCGCATCGTGGTACAGCACTGCCAGATAGACCTCGGCCGGCTGCTGCCAGCCCGGACCCGCAGCCACCTCTTGGCAATGCTGCAGGACCGCGCGCACATGGCCGAAGTGGTGATAGGCGCGCGGTGGCGTCGCATAGGCATCCTGCAGAGCCTGCCAATGCGCGGGAGCGAGAGTCAGCGGGGCGAAGTCCATGCAGGGATGATCCCGCCCTTGGCACCGCCGGGCAAGCTGGCTGTTTTTTCACCAGCCACTCACATCCCGTGCCGGGCAAGGGCGCAGGGCAGTTGTCCACAGGTTTGTCGCGTGCTGGTCCACACCGGCTGTGGACGACGCGCAGCGCCGGTCGCCGGTGGATGCGGACCGCCACGCGCGGGTCTACACTGGCCGCAGGCGGGAGCGCCCGCCGCTGCCGGAAACCGTCATGCGCCGTCTTGCCGCCCGATGCTTTCTCCTGTCACTGGCTGCGCTCGGCGCGCCAGCCCTGTCCGCGCAGGATGCTCCAGCCGCTGCGCCCGCCATCCCGACCATCTCCACCGTAAAGGTCACCGCCGCCAGCGTGCCGACACCCGAACAGGTGCTGGCGATCCCACCGGCGATGCGCGAGATGCTGCAGAAGCAGGTGATCAGCCGCAGCCATTCGCGCGACCAGCGCCTGCAGGCGCTGGTGGAAATGATCTTCAGCCAGCACGGCATGGACCTGCAGTACGACGCCGATGCGACCTACACCATCAGCGAGATCTGGCAGCACCAGCGCGCCAACTGCCTTGCCTTCACCCTGCTGTTTGTCACCCTGGCACGTGAGGCCGGCATCCAGGCGCGGGTGCAGGAAGTCGGCCAGGTGGTGTCGTGGTACCAGGACCAGGACCAGGGCGTTGTCTACAACGTCGGGCACGTCAACGCCGGCGTGGATGTCGGTGGCCGCTACGGTACGGTCGACCTGGACCGCAACGTGCTGTACGACCGCCACGGGCCACAACCGATTGGCCGCGAACGGGCGCTGGCGCACTACTACAACAACCGGGGCGCGGAGCAGCTGGCCGATGGCGACCTGAGAGGAGCACGTGCCTTCTTCGATGCCGCGCTGGCGCAGGACCCGGAGTTCGCCTCGACATGGAACAACATCGGCGTGCTCGACAACCGCCTGGGCGATGACCAGGCGGCCCGCACGGCGCTGGACACGGCACTGCGCCTGGACGGACGCCAGAGTGCAGCGCTGAACAACGCCAGTGCGCTCTATCGCAAGCTGGGCATGACGGCGCAGGCGGAAGCCATGCAGAAGAAGCTGCAGTCGGTGCAGCGCGAGGACCCGTTCGCGCAGTACATGCAGGGCGCCCAGGCCGAACGCGCTGGCGACCTGGACAAGGCGATCACGTACTACCGGCGGGCGGTGCGCCTGTACGACACCGCGCACCAGTTCCACTTCGGCCTGGCGCGGGTGTATTTCCTGACGGGCCGGCTGCGGCGTGCGGACCGCGAACTGCTGCGGGCGCAGGAACTGGGCGGATCAACGCAGCAGGCACGCTACCAGGCCAAGCTGGACAGCTTGGCCCGCTGGCGGGCGCAGCAGGCCAAGCGCTGAGCCGCGATCAGGCCTTCTTGAGGAAGCAGGTCTTCAGCACCAGGCCCTTGATCTTGTCCGAGTTGCCCTCGATGTGCTCGGCATCGTCTTCGACCAGGCGGATGTTGCGGATCACGGTGCCCTGCTTGAGCGGGATCGAAGAACCCTTGACCTTCAGGTCCTTGATCACGGTGACGGTGTCGCCGGTCTGCAGGGTATTGCCGTTGCTGTCACGCACAACCAGGGTCGAACCGGTACCTTCTTCGGTCGTCCACTCGAAGCCGCAGTCGGCGCAGATCCACAGCGCGCCATCGGCATAGGTGTTTTCCAGGGTGCACTGCGGGCAGGCGGGAACAGAAGACATTGCAAGTACCTCAAAATGAATCAACAGCGGCCATTGTAACCGCCCGGCCTTTCCGTTCATTTTCCGGCGACGGTCCGGGCGCAGCTTCGCCCCCCCCCCGCCCGAGGCAGCCACCGGAACTTGCAGCGCGCGGCAAACTCCAGCAGAGTGCGCGGCCCCTGATCGTCCCCGGACCTCCCCATGCGCCTCGGCATCGACTTCGGTACCAGCAACTCCGCCGCTGCCATCGTGCGTGATGGGAAGCTGCTGCCGATCCGCTTCGGCGATGCCGAGCAGTTCCGCACCAGCGTGTACTTCCCCGGCGTGGTGCCCGACCCGGACGATTTCCAGCTCGACGCCGGGCAGGAACACGAACTGCAGCAGCTGATCGACAGCGCCGCCCGCGCGGCCCGTGCTGCCGGCCAGGAGCGCACGCCACAGGCCCTGCGCCGCGAGGCACTGCGTGCCCTGCGCCGGGAATGGATGGAGGCTCGCGCCGGAAAGGAACGCAGCGCCAGCGACCTGCTGCAGAACGCCGTCTATGGCGACGACGCACTGGAAGCGTATTTCGAGGAACACGAAGGCAACCTTGTGCAGAGCCCGAAGTCCATGCTCGGCTACAACCTGCACCCACGCGCGCGGCAGACCATCACCGGCATTGCCGCGCACATCCTCGAACACATCCGCCTGACCGCCAGCGCCCAGGTCGGCCAGCCGCTGCGCAGCGCCCTGCTCGGCCGCCCGGTACAGTTCCGCAGCTCGATCGGCGAGGCCGGCAACGACCAGGCCTTGGACATCCTGCGCGAAGCGGCCAGCCAGGCCGGATTCGACCACATCGATTTCCTTGAAGAGCCTGCCGCCGCAGCGATGCATTACCACGCTGAAAGCCGCGATCGCCATCAGGCGGTGATCGTCGATATCGGCGGCGGCACTACCGATATCGCCCACGCCGAAGTGGGCGGCAGCCAGGCACCGCGCATCCACCGTGCCTGGGGTATTGCCCGCGGCGGCACCGATATCGACCTGGCCCTGAGCCTGTCCGGCTACATGCCGCTGTTCGGCCGCGGCATCACCCGCGTGCCCACCCACCACTACGTGGAAGCGGCCACCGTGCAGGACATGACCCGCCAGCGCGAGTTCCGCCAGCACAACTACGACAACGTCGACGCGCCGTGGGGCGCGCGCCTGCAGGCACTGCAGGACACCGGCAACACCGCCCGCCTGTACCGCGATGTCGAGCGCGCCAAGATCGCCCTCAGCGGTGCCAGCGAACACCGCAGCACGCTGGATTACATCGCCCGCGACCTGCACGTGGACAACAGCGCCGACGGCCTGGCCGCCGCCGCCCATGGCTACCTGACCCAGATCCGCGAACTGCTGGCCAAGGTCCGCAGCGACATCGGCGGCGACCCGGATGCGGTGTTCCTGACCGGTGGCATGTCCCGCGCCGGCTACCTGCGGCAGGCGGCTGCCGAGGCCTTCCCGGGCGCCCGTATGGTCCACGGCGAGCCCTCGCTGGGGGTCGTCCAGGGCCTCGCGCTGGCGGCAGCCAGCCGGGATTAACAAAACGTTACGCGGTCTGCGCTACCCTTGGTCGGCTAGAAAACCGCTGCACCTTCCGCTGGCCTCGCCGGTGTGTGTACCCATGGTGCAGCCTGACCCCCAGCGGGTCTGGCGACCATGTCCTCTGGCTCGATCATGGTCCGCGTACTACCCGAGCCGCCATCGAGACCCGCTTTGGGCACCCGCCAGGCCCCTGTGGCCGTACAACCTGACGCTGAACCAGCACCCATCGACTGCCGCCGTTGTGACGCGGTCTGTTGCCGGTTGCCGGTCCTGCTGCAGCCCGGCGACCACGTGCCCGGCCAGTTCCTGTCGCGCGACGCACACGGCCGTGCCGTGATGGCGCGCAACGAGGAAGGCTGGTGCGCGGCGATCGATCCATATCACCTGCGCTGCACGATCTATTCGCAGCGCCCGGCGATCTGCCGCCAGTTTTCGATGGGCGGCGACGACTGCCGCCGCGAGCGGCAGGACTACCTGCGCCAGGCTGAATCCTGCGCGCTTTCCTCCCCTTCCACCTGACAGGAGCAACCATGCCCCGCAAGGCAAAGACCCCCGCGAAGGCCAGCAACAGCATCCGCAGCGAACGCAAGGGCGCATCCGCCAGCACCGTGGTCAACAGCGACTCGATCGCTTCCGACCTGGCCGCGTTCCGCAAGAGCGGTGGCAAGATTGAAGTTCTCGGTACCACCTGGGCGCTGAAGAAAGCCAGCTGACCCTCCCCCGACCGCGGCGGCGCTGCCGCCGCGGCCTGCCGGGCCGCGCTCAGCGGTCCAGGCGCACCTGCACACTGCCCGAGTGCGACTGCACGCGGATATCGCCGTCGCCGCTGCCCAGCCGCGCATCCAGGCTGCTGCCCGGCCCATAGCGCGGCCGCTCCACCTTGCCGGCGTCGCTGTTGATCGAGCCGCTGAAGCTGTTCACTGACAGCTGCGCCGACACCGTGCGCGGCAGGCGCAGGCTGACCGAGGCACTGACCGACTCGACGTTGATGCGCCCGCCCGGCGCCAGGGCGGTCGCCGACAGGTCGATGCCTCCGGATACCGTCTCCACCACCAGACGCTGGATGCGACCGGCATCGACGCCAACCCGGCCAGACACCGTCTGCGCACCGATCTCCCCGGAAACGCCCCCGCCGGCCTCGATCCGGCCGCTGACCGTGTTCACGTCCAGCCGTGGGGTCTGCAACCGCGCAGTGACATTGCCGCTGACCGTGTTGAGCACGCTGTCGCCACTACGACCGGCGGCGGCAAGGTCGCCACTGACAGTGTCGGCCTGCAGCCGCCGCACGTCCACGCCACTGATGTCCTGATCGGCACTGACCGTGCTCAGCAGCAGCTCCACCGAGCGCGGCACGTTGAGGGTCAGGGTGGCGCCGCCAGTGTTGCTGCGTCGCGGATACTCGATTTCCCAGCGCACCCGGTTGGCACTCTTTTCCTGGCGCAGCTGCAGGCCGTCGCTGAGCGTGCCGGTGAGCTGCACGTCATTGCGGTCCCAGCCGCGTACGGTCACCTTGCCAGCGATATTGCTCAGTTCGATGCGGCCGCCGCTGGCGATGTTGTGGCGTTCATCGACGCGTGTATCGGCCAGCGCCATGGCGGGCACCAGCAGCAGGGCCGCGCAGAGAGGGGAAAGGGTTCGCATCGGGGGGTCTCCTCAGGTTGTCAGACCGGAGGCGGCCTGGGCCGCCTGCCGGGTCAGTTCGAGCCGCAGCGCATAGGTCCGCTTGAGCTGTCCAAGCAGGTGCGGCGCACGCGGGTCCTGCGCCATCGCGGCGCGGATCTGTTCCGCACTGCGATCCAGTTCATGCAGCGCGGGCTGCCACTCCGGCGCAGTGCCATCAGGCAGCGACGCCACTGCCTGCCGATACTGCTCGGTCATCGCATCGGCCTGCAGCTGCAGGCCACTGGGTGCAGGCAGCGCCTCGGGCGCATGCCGCCACGGCGCCACCGCGTAGAGCGCGAGGCTGGCTGCCAGCGCCGCGCCGACCGGCAGCCACCAGCGTCGACGGATGCGCAGTGGCAAGGCCACCACGTTGTCCACCGGCGCCTGCACGGCAACCGGTTCGCGGGGTGGCAACCGCGCCGACAGGCGTTCCCAGCCATCGGCCGGGGCGCTGCGTTCCGCGGGAAGGGCGCGCAGGCGCGCCAGCAGGTCGTGATCGGGGTCGTGCGTACTCATGTCATGTCTCCCAGGCGCGCGCGCAGCAGGCCACGCGCGCGATGCAGCTGTGCTTTGGAACTGCCGACCGCCATCTGCAGCTGGCCGGCGATTTCATGGTGTTTCCAGCCTTCGATATCGTGCAGCACCAGTACCGCACGTGCGCGCGGCGGCAGGGTCGCCAACGCGCGCTCCAGGTCGCGTTCGGTGCCGGCGCAGCCGTCGTGCACCGCCATCTCCGGCAGCCCACCGTCCACGTCGTCCAGGCTGTCGTGGTCATGCCCGGCGGCACGACCGCGCAGTTCCATCAGCGCGGCGTTCACCCCCAACCGATGCAGCCAGGTCGACAGGCTGCTCTCGAAACGGAAGCCGGGCAGTGCCTTCCATGCCTGCAGGAACGCTTCCTGCAGTGCATCCTCGGCACGCGCCTGCTGCCCGCCACACAGCCGCCACAGGGTGGCAAACACCCGCGGCGCATGCTGCCGATACAGCTGTTCATAGGCAGCGGTATCGCCGGCCGCCGCTGCACGTACCAAGGCGGTTTCGTCGACGACGTCGTTGGCGGCAGGCGGCGCGGGCATGGTGATGTCGAGCATATCCGTTGGATGCGGCCCGCCGGAAAAAGGTTTAGAGCTTCCGGAGCGCTTTTCGGTTGCAACCTTTTCGCGCCTGGCTGCATCCATCACAGGTCCCCCGCAGGCCTGCCCGGCCAGGAGCCTCCCATGTCCAGCCCTTCCTGCGCCGCCCTGCTGGCGATCGCGGCCTGCATGCTGCTGCAGGCGTTCGACGTTTCCCTGCACTGGCGTGCCGAAAGCGGCCGCGCCTGCCTGCAGCAGCACAAGCAGGACCTTGTCTGCCTTGCCTGGGCACAGGCGGTCGAAACGTCGACACGCGCCGGGTAACATCAAGCCCCGTTTCCGTCACACGTTGTCGCCCCATGATGTTGTCGCTGAAGGACCACCTGCCCGCCTGGACCCACCCTTGGCTGCATGACATCGGGATCGCCCTGCAGATCCTGATCACCCTGCTCGCCGCCTGGCTGCTGCGGGTACTGGCGCGGCGCCTGATCCGCCGCTTCGCCGACCATTACACGCTACCGCCGGAAATGGTGATGGGCGCGCGCCGGATCACCAGCTTCGTGGTCTATTTCAGCGCGGTGCTGTACATCCTCAGCCTGCTCGGCGCATCGCCCTCGGTGCTGTGGACGGCGTTCACCGGTTTCGCTGCGGTGGGCGCGGTGGCGTTCTTCGCGGCCTGGAGCGTGCTGTCCAACATCTTCTGCACGCTGCTGATCTTCACTACGCGACCGTTCCGCCTGCATGACTACATCGAAGTGCTGGAGAACGGCGAAAAGCCCGGGCTGAAGGGCCGGGTGATCGACGTGAACCTGATCTACACCACGCTGCAGGAAACCGGCAACGGCCACGAGGGCACGGTGCTGCAGCTGCCGAACAACCTGTTCTTCCAGCGCACGGTGCGGCGCTGGCGCGACCCGACGCAGGCGCCCGGCGGCATCCAGGGCGACGGCTGAGGGGATTGTTCGGCAGGGCTGCGCCCTGCACCCGCAGAGGCCTTCAAACCAAGGCAACGTCAACGTCAACGTCAAAAACCGGCATTCCGTGGGGTGGCGGGGCACTGTGGGTGTGCGGGGACGCCGTGAATCCATCCCTGGAGGCTTGGTCGCGGCATCCATGCCGCTCACACCCCGCAAACCCACAGTGCCCCGCCTTCGACAATTCCCGGCTGCTGCTGGTAGGTGTCGACCTTGGTCGACACGTAGATCCACGCCATGCGTGGATGCTCTTCGATCAATTGTCGAAATATNCGATTNCGATGGAGATTCATCCACGCNTGGCGTGNATCNACCAGACANCGGNNAACTGTCGAAGGNGGGGCGGTGTCGGATTGCGGGGTGTCAGCCGCATGGATGCGGCTGCCAAGCCTACAAGGACGTACTTGCGGCGTCCCCGCAATCCGAGTGTCAGCCGCATGGATGCGGCTGCCAAGCCTACAAGGACGTACTTGCGGCGTCCCCGCAATCCGACACCGCCCCACCACCCCACGGAATGCCGCTGTTGCTGTTGCTCTTAAGGTTGCCGGCCAGCGGCCGGCACTACCGCGGGTGCAGGGCGCCGCCCTGCCGACCACCCTTCACCGCAGCTGGCTGTCCTTGCTGCCCCGGCGGTTGTAGCCACTCTGCGCCTGCTCCTCTTCGTCGTGCGCCTGCTGACAGTTCACGCACAGCCGTACGCCAGGCACTGCCTGACGCCGCGCCGAGGGAATCGGCGCGTCGCATTCCTCACAGCGTTCCAGACCCGGGCCTTGGCGCAGCTGGCGCCGCGCGCGGGCAATCGCATCGTCGACAGTGGCGTCGATCTGGTCCTGGACCGCGCCATCTCCGGCCCAACCGGTAGCCATGGCCATCCTCCGCAGGGGTGTCGCCTGATATGGGGACAATACACCCCGCCGCAATCGGTAGCGCCGGGCCATGCCCGGCGGACGCTGCGGCCGGTTCAGCGCAGCCTTACCAGACCAGGTCGTCGGGGACCTGGAACTGTGCGTAGTAGGCGTCGTCCTCGGCGTTGCCGGTGGAGATCTCGGCGCTGGAGCCGGGCGTGCCATGGTCGACGATGATGGCTTCCGGGGCGCGTTCACGCACCTTCTCCGCTGCCGCGCGTGGCAGCACCGCGTAGCCGTCGCCATGGGCCACGATGACCAGCACGCCCACCGACAGCGCCTTGCGCAGCTTGGTATCGATCAACAGGGTGCGGATCACCGCGCCATCGCTGAAGCGGTACTCGTCCTCACCTTTGTGCGGCACGGCGTGGGCGCTGATGATCTGCCTGGCCTGCGCCTTGCGCTCAGCCTGCCGGGCCTGCGCGTTGCGCTCGGCGGCCAGTGCGCGGTCACGTTCGATCTTCTCGGCCCGGGCGCGTTCAGCTTCACGCTGGACCTCCGCCGACGTCGACTCGGCCTTGCCCTGGCGGGCCTTGGCCTGTTCACGCGCGGCGGCACTGGCCTGCGACTTCTTGGCCAGGCCGGCCTTGAGCAATTGTTCCTGCAGCGCGTTGGGCTTTGCCATGGTTGATACGTACCGCGTGTAATCTGGATGCCCCATTCTACCGACGCGCCGACGCCCCTGCATGGCTGTGCTGAAGTACCTCACCGGCTACCCCGAACCCCTGGTCGCCCAGGTCAGCGATCTGCTGGCACAGGGCAAGCTCGGCCCCTGGCTGCAGCAGCGCTACCCCGACCCGCATGAGGTGCGCAGCGACCGCCAGCTGTACGACTACACCCAGGACATGAAGGACCGCTACCTGCGCAAGTCGGTGCCGCTCAACAAGGTCTGCTACGACAACACGCTGGAGGTCATCAAGCATGCGCTGGGGACCCACACCGCCATTTCCCGTGTACACGGCAGCCGGCTCAAGGCCAGCCGCGAGATCCGCATCGCCACCGTGTTCCGGCAGGCGCCAGCCGCCTTCCTCCGCATGATCGTGGTGCACGAGCTAGCCCATCTGAAGGAGGCCGACCACAACAAGGCCTTCTACCAGCTGTGCCAGCACATGGAGCCGGATTACCTGCAGCTGGAGTTCGATACCCGCCTGTACCTGACCGAGCTGGCCAACCGCGGCCAGCGCTGAGCCGCCGTAGCGGCTACACTGCGCGCCCCCTGCCCGACCTTTCGCCATGGAACCGACCCGACTCGACAAACGCCTGTCCGCCCTGCTCGGCATCCCGCGTGGTGAAGCGCGGCGCTATATCGAGGGCGGCTGGGTCAGCGTCGATGGTGAAGTGGTGGAACAGCCGCAGCGCCCGGTGGACGAGAGCGCCAGCATCGTGGTGGCCGAGCAGGCCAGCGACAGCAAGGCCGAGCGCGCCAGCATGCTGCTGCACAAACCGGCGGGCGTGCCGGCCGATGCCCTGTGCGCGCTGATCCGCACCGAGACCCGCAGCGAACTGGATGCCAGCGACATCCGTCCGCTGCAACGGCATTTCCACGGCCTCCAGCTGGCATCCTCGCTGCCGGCCGACGACAACGGGCTGGTGGTGGTCAGCCAGGATCCGGCGGTGCTCGCGCACCTGCAGCGCAACCTGGGCCGCACCGAACAGGAGTACCTGGTCGAAGTGGCTGAAGGCGGCCCGGAACGTGGCCCGTGGCTGATGGCCCGGCTGCAGCATGAAGCAGGCGGCCCGAAGGTCAGCTGGCAGAGCGAGCAGCGCCTGCGTTTTGCAGGCAAGGGACTGACCGCGAAGGGCCTGAGGACTGCGGTGACGGCTGCCGGCCTGCAGGTCGTGGCTGTACGTCGCCTGCGCATCGGCCGGGTGGCGCTGGGCCCGCTGCCCGTAGGCCAGTGGCGGTATCTGGGCAGCGACGAGCGGTTCTGAGTCACGGCGCTTCATCCACGCATGGCGTGGATCTACCGGTGGCAGTTCATCCACGCGTGGCGTAGGTCTACCTCCATGCGTAGCCAGGATCTACCATCGGCGTCATGAGTCTGCGCAAACCCCTCTGGCGACGCCTGCTGCGCGTGGCCGCGATCATCATCGCCGCCCTGCTTCTGCTGGTGCTGTCCGGCCTGCTGCTGGCCGACCACCTGGCCCCGCAGGCGCGCGGCGAAGCGTCGCAGGTACTGCCGCTGCAACCTGCGCAGACGCCCATCGATCGGCAGATGATGCCCCTGCAGGCCGCTCATCCCGGGCAGTCGGGCGTAGCCTTCCTCAGCGATGGCATGGATGCGTTCGCTGCCCGCGCGATGATCACCGAGCACGCCGGCCGCAGCCTGGACCTGCAGTACTACATCTGGCACGACGACCTGATCGGCCACTTGATGGCCAAGGCGCTGTACGACGCTGCCGAACGTGGCGTGCGCGTGCGCATCCTGCTTGATGACATGAATGCCAAGGACAAGGATGCGCTGATGATGGCGCTCGATGCGCATCCCAACATCGAGCTTCGCCTGTACAACCCGTTCCGCAACCGCAGCGGCATCGCCCGCACGCTGGAGCTGGTGCAGCGCGCCTTCAGCGTGAACCACCGCATGCACAACAAGAGCTGGATCGCCGACGGACGCATCGCGATCGTCGGCGGCCGCAACATCGGCGCGGAGTATTTCAGCGCGCGCAGCGACGTGAATTTCCAGGACCTGGACCTGGTGGTGGCCGGCCCGGCCGTGCAGCAGGCCAACCAGATCTTCGACGACTACTGGAACAGCGACGCGGCGATTCCGATCTCGGCGCTGGCGAACTATACGGATGTGCAACTACAGCAGCTGGTTCGCCAGTCCGACCGGGAGGCCCTGCAGGCGCAGGCGCAGCCGTACGTGCAGCGCGTGGTCGAGTCGCGCCTGCGCCAGCGCCCCAGCCCGGAGCCGCTGCATTGGAGTGCGCAGGTACGGATCGTGTCCGATCCGCCAATGAAGCACCACGACGATGCACACGATGACTGGCTGGTCACCGAACTGGTCCGGCAACTGCAGTCGACGCGTTACAAGGCACTGTTGATCTCGCCGTACTTCGTGCCCGGCAGCGAAGGGCTGGACGGACTTTCGGCGATGGCCGGCCGGGGTGCCCAGGTAGGCGTGGTGACCAACTCGCTGGCGGCCAACGATGTGGCTGCCGTGCACGGTGGCTACATGGGCTACCGGGTGCCGCTGCTGAAGGCCGGCGTGCAGCTGTACGAACTGAAGGCGAACGGCCAGAGCGGTGAAGGCAGCCTGTTCGGCAGCAGTGGCGCCAGCCTGCACACCAAGGCACTGCTGGTCGACGACCGGCGCGGGTTCGTCGGATCGTTCAACCTCGATCCGCGTTCGGCCTATCTCAACACCGAGATGGGCGTGCTGTTCGACGACCCGGTGCTGGGCGCACGGCTGCGTGCGGAATACCTGCGCCTGGCCAGCCCGGAATACAGCTGGTGGCTTGCGCTCGGCGCTGATGAGCAGCTGCGCTGGCTGCAGCGCGAGCCGCCGCCACACTGGGTCGATGCCGAGCCCGGCAGCAGCCTCGGCAAACGCTGGACGGCACGGGTGATCAGCTGGTTGCCGCTGGAATCCCAGCTGTAACCATCAGGGGGCGTTCCCCTCGCCATCGCCGTGCAGGCTTTCGTCCAGGGTTTCCACATTGCGCCCATGCAGGCGCCGCCAGATCCAGCGCAGCGCGTGTGGCGGCGCTGCCGGCAATTGTTCCAGCAAGGCCAGCATGCGGCCTTGGCTGGCATGCCCGTGCCGGCACAGCAGGCTGGCCGCCGCAGCGGCGCTGGCCAGGCGCAGGCTGTCGGCCAGCGGACCGTCTGCATCGGGCGCCAAGGCCTGATGCACCGGTTCGGGCAGTTCCCACGCTGCTGCCACCCGCTGCGCCAACGGCAGTGACCACTGCTGCAGCAACTGCAGGGCCAGCGCGGGCTCCACTTCTTCGCCACGCACCTGTGCTTCCTGCAGCAGTTGACGCATGACCAGCGCCGCGCCCAGGCCCTGCACCAGGCCCAGCCATTGCGCAGCGAAGGCATCCCCGGAGGTGACCGTGCGGGCGTGGTCGGCGGCCGCGCGCGACGCCAGCAGGGCGTGCTCCCATATGATCGAACTGAACTGCGGGAACACCTCGCACTGCACCTGCATCACCGGCTGCACCAGCACGGCGCTGATGATCTGCCGCACCCCTTCGGTACCGACCAGGGTCACCGCCCGCTGCAGGCTTTCCACGGGCCGCTCGTGCACCTTGTAGGCCGGGCTGTTGGCGATCCGCAGCAGGTTGCCGGTCAGCACCGGATCCTGGCCGATGATCGCGGCCATCACCCGCGCCGACGCAACGTCGTCATTGACCGTCTGGATCAGCTGCGGCAGCAGTTGCGGGCGCCGCGGCAGCTGTCGGGTAGCCCAGTCGCGGTCCTGCAGCGCCCGGTCCACCGCCTCGGCCAGGCCCGACGCGCTGACCGCCGCCGGTTCGCCGGCCAGGCGCGGATACAGTGCCAGCGCATGCAGCCCGCGCTGCAGGTGGCCGGCGACCTCGGCTGCCGGCAGGGCATCGCCCTGCAGGCTGGCCGCTGCGGCGGCCACGGCCTGGCGGGGGGCTGCGGCAAGGCGTGACGGGGCCTGCCCGGTCAGCTGCGACAGCCAACGAAGCACAGATCGCCACCACGCTGCGGTCATCGCCGCCCATCCTGTCGTTGTGTTGCTGCCACTGCCTGCCCCTGCGCCTTCATCACATCCGGCGACCTGCCGTCGTCGCAGCATCGGCCGCACTTTCATCTTCTTTAACCCGGGCGCCTCCGGCGTCGACGGCATATCCCGGGCGAATGGACTAGAATGGCGCCGCGCGACCCGTCCCCCTGTACCGACGACGTCGCTTTTTTTGTTTTCGGACCCTACCGTTCATTGGCAGTTCGCCGCAGTTCACCGCTGATCGCGCCATCGGAGACCCCATGCTATTCGAAACCCTCGCAACCACCGGCCACGAACAGGTGGTGTTCTGCCACAACCAGGATGCCGGCCTGCGGGCGATCATCGCCATCCACAACACCACCCTGGGCCCTGCCCTGGGCGGGGTGCGCATGCGCCCATACGCCAGCACCGACGATGCGCTGGCCGATGTGCTGCGGTTGAGCCGCACGATGACCTACAAGAATGCACTGGCCGGTCTCAATGTCGGTGGCGGCAAGGCCGTGATCATCGGCGACCCCAAGGCCGACAAGACCGAAGTGCTGTTCCGCGCGTTCGGCCGCTATGTCGATTCGCTGGGTGGTCGCTACATCACGGCCGAGGATGTCGGCACCGACGTCAACGACATGGAGAACATCTACCTGGAGAGCCAGTTCGTCACCGGCGTGCACCAGGTCCATGGCGGTTCGGGAGATCCGGCGCCGTTCACCGCCTATGGCGCGCTGCAGGCGTTGATGGCCTCGATGCGCTTCAAGTTCGGCCATGAGGAAGTGGGCAAGACCAGCATCGCGGTGCAGGGCCTGGGCCATATCGGCATGGAACTGGTGAAGCTGCTGCGCGACCGTGGCGCCAAGCTGTACGTGACCGATCTGGACAGCGCGCTGGTGGATCGTGCAGTCAACGATTTCGGCGCCGAGGCAGTCAAGCCGGACGAGATCCACGAAGTGAACGCCGATGTGTTCGCGCCGTGCGCGCTGGAAGGCGCGATCAACGCCGACACGCTGCCGCGGATCAAGGCGAAGATCATCTGTGGCACCGCCAACAACCAGCTGTCCAGCCTGGAGATCGGCGACGAGCTGCATGCGCGCGGCATCCTGTATGCCCCTGACTACGCGGTCAACGCTGCTGGCGTGATGAACGTGTCGCTGGAAATCGACGGTTACAACCGCGAGCGCGCGATGCGGCTGATCCGCAGCATCTACCACAACCTGACGCGCATCTTCGAACTGTCGCAGCGCGAGAACATCGCCCCGCAGCGCGCGGCTGACCGGATCGCAGAAGCGCGCATCCTGTCGATCGGCAAACTGAAGATGCCGCTGGGCCGCAGCACGCCGCGCCTGGGCGACCTGCGCGGCGGCTGAGCGCCGCCCTCGGCAACCGGACGGGTGCCGACGAGGGGTCGGCACCGCCGGATGAACGCGCCGGGCAAGCCCGGCGCCATGATCAGAAACCGGTGCTGTAGCGCAGCGCCGCCTGACGTGCATCATCGCCACCCACGCGCTGGTCGATACCCAGGCTCAGGCGGCCATTGCGGCCCCACCACGATTCCAGCGCCAGGCCGAACAAGGCACTGCCACGCGGTGCGTCAACACCGGCCAATGGCGCCCAGGCATCAACGCCAACGAAACTTGCCTGCCAGGCCTGCTCACCGCCATCCAGCCGTTGCTGCCATTCGGCATGGCCGCGCAGCGTCCAGCGCCCCCACTGCCGCTCACCCCGCAGGCCCGCCAGCATCTGGCTGCGCTGTGAACGCGACGCTTCACCGCGCAGGCCGAAGCCGAAGCCGCCCTGCTCGCTGAAGCCATCGGTATCCAGGCGCGTGCTGCTGGCCCCCAGGTACGGGGTCAACGACGCACCGATGCGCCCGAAACGGTAGCCGCCTTCGACGCTGGCACTGCTGAAACGCCCGCCGTAACGCGCGGACACACCGTAGGCACCGGCACCCAGCAGCAACTGGCGATCCAGTTCCCGGGTGAACTGGCCGGTGCCGAACTGGGCCAGCGCATAGCCACGCCCCAGGTTCCAGCCGGCGTACAGCTGCGCCTGCGCCTGGCGGTCACGCCCACGATCACCACTGAAGTTGCTGCCGCCGTTGCTGCGGGTTTCGCCAAAGGCCATGCCCAGCAGGCCGTTGCTGCCCAGTGCCACGTCCTGGCCGGCCATCCAGCCCTGGCTGTCGGCGGCGTTACCGGCAAAGCTGCCCTGCCCGGCTTCGCCCAGCGCGCTCTGCCAGGCGCCACGCAGCTTGGGCGCAGCCTGCACGCGGTCGAAGCGCTCGGCAACCGCGCGGCGCGACATGTCCACGCTGTCGAAGGTCGATGCTTCAGCGCGTGCATGCGCTTGTCCGGACAAGCTCTCCAGGCTCGCCGACAGGCCGTCGGTTCCGCCAGACGTACGTTGCAGCGCACCTGCGGCCACGCCGAACGCCGAGCCCTGCAGATCCGCATTGCGGTCCAGCGCGGTGAAGGCCGACTGCACCCGCAGTGCCGATGCCTGTGCATTGGCGCCCAGGCCCGATGCGGCTGCCGAAACGTTGACCTGGGTCAGGTCCATCCACGCGTCGTTGCTGCCATAGCCGTACTGCGCCTGCAGCAGGGTCAGGCCGTTGGCGCCAGTGTTGGCCACCGGCGTGGTGAACGTGCCGTTGATACCGCCGTTGGCATGGACCAGGCCCTGGCGGCTGCCGACCTGCGGCACGTAGCCGGACACGATGCCATCGACCACCACGCCGCCGGCCAGGCGCGCGGTGCCGGTCACCTGCAGCGCGTTCACACCCAGTGCGACGATCAGCTGCGCATCCGGCCGCTGGCTGTAATTGCCTTCGATGGTCGCGGTGGTGTTGGCGTTGACCAGCACCACGCTGGCGCCGTTGTCGACGTTGCCGATCACCCGCGGCGTGCCGGGCATGAACTGCAGGCCGGCCATCGAGGCACCGTCGGCACCGGAAACGCTCACGTTGGAACGGATCACGGCGCCACCGCGCAGGGCCAGGCTGCCGCGCTCGATGCGGGTCGCACCGCTGTAACTGTTGTTGCCGCTCAGCTCCAGCCGGCCATCGCCGCGCTTGATCAGGCCACCAGTGCCGGTGATGTCGTTGCTCCAGATCGAGCCCGAAGAGGCCGCGTCGACATTGACCGTGACATCGCCCCAGTCGAAGCGGCCGGGACCGTTCACCGCCTTGCCGACGTTGAGCATGCCGTAGCCGTAGA
This sequence comes from Stenotrophomonas sp. TEPEL, assembly GCF_004348785.1. Lineage (NCBI taxonomy): Bacteria > Pseudomonadati > Pseudomonadota > Gammaproteobacteria > Lysobacterales > Lysobacteraceae > Stenotrophomonas > Stenotrophomonas sp. TEPEL. Next base: position 1,124,939 of record NZ_QQXJ01000001.1, on the reverse strand, counting down.
TGGGATCGACGCCCGGCGCGCCGATGTCGGTGGCGGTGCCGAGCAGGGTCTGCCGCACCAGGTCGTTGTCGAAGTATGGATAGCGCTGCCAGACCAGCGCTGCGGCGCCGGAGATCAGCGGCGCGGCGAAGGACGTACCGTAGTTCCACAGGTACTTGCCGGTACCCGGCTCCGGGAACACCGCGCTGCCGGGAGCGGTCAGGCAATAGCGTGCGGCGTCGCCACAGGCATTCGCCCACGGTGCACGCTCACCGGGCTTGTTCGGATCGATCGCGGTGGCCACCAGCCAGCCCTTCTCCAGGTCGGCTGCCGGCAGCGATCCGCCGACGCCACGCTGGCTGGGCAGCGCGGCCACGCTGCTGGGCTGGTCGCGCCCTTCGTTGCCTGCGGCGAACACCACCAGGCCACCGTGATTGATGATGAAGGGGCGGTATTCGCCCGCGACCTGTGCGGTGGTGCCGAGGTCGGTCCAGTACAGGCCGCCCCAGGAATTGTTCATCACCTTCACGCCGTAGTTGATCAGGTCCTGGTGGACCCCGGCCACGCCCAGCGTGCCGCTGAAGGAATTGCCCCGGCCACTGCCGTCATCCTTGGGCGTGGTGTCGGAAATGATGCGTGCCGAGACGATCTCCGCACCCTGTGCGATGCCGCCGGGCCAGACCCCCACCGGTACACCGGCCGCCAGACTGGCGACGGCCGTGCCATGGCCAAGCACGTCATCGACGTTGAGATTGTTGCGGCTCGGGTCGATGTAGTTGAAGTTGGCCACCACCCGTCCGTTCAGCGCCTCGGCACTGCGCAGCACGCCCGAATCGACGATGCCGATGCGCACGCCGCGGCCGGTCGCGCCACTGGCCTGTGCCGCACGCGCGTTGGTCTGTGCCAGATGCGCATCCACGGCCGGCTCAAGCGGTCTGGCGGCGGGCGGCGGGGTAACCGGGGGGG
>NZ_QQXJ01000001.1:1086354-1123894 GCF_004348785.1 Stenotrophomonas sp. TEPEL | reverse complement strand
GACTGGAGGCGTGGTCGGGGGCGGGTCGATGCGCACGTTGCTGCCGCCGCCTCCACCGCCACACGCCGACAGCGCAACCGCCAGCGCCGATGCCAGGACCGACCTTCCCATCGTCTTACGTTCCATCGTTTCCTTCCCATGAACGTTGGCCTGCCGCCATCCGGGCAGGCATCCAGTGCTGCCCAGCGGCAGTCTTCGCCGACCCTCTATACTGGGCCGACCCCCACGCAGTCTGCCGGGAAACGGCGCCGTATCCAATGCCCGTCGTCTCCTTTCCGAACATTGCTCACGCATCAACGAGATTGCCATGTCCAACATCGTCATCGCCGCCGCCAAGCGCACCGCCATCGGCTCCTTCCTCGGCCAGTTCAACGGCGTTCCCACGCCGACCCTCGGCGCGGCCGCCATCGCCGCCGCGCTGGAACAGTCGGGCGTTCCTGCCAGCGACGTCTCCGAAGTCCTGATGGGCTGCGTGCTGCCGGCCAATCTCGGCCAGGCCCCTGCACGCCAGGCAGCGATCGCCGCCGGTATTCCGCTGTCGGTCGGCGCCACCACCCTCAACAAGGTCTGCGGTTCGGGCATGAAGGCGATCATGCTCGGGCATGACCTGATCAAGGCCGGTTCGGCCAAGGTCGTGGTCGCCGGCGGCATGGAGTCGATGTCCAACGCACCGCACCTGCTGCCCAATTCGCGCACCGGCAACCGTTTCGGCAACTTCCAGGCGGTGGACCACATGGCCCACGACGGCCTGGTCAATGCCTATGACGGCAAGGCCATGGGCGAGTTCGCCGAATGCGCCGTGGACAAGTACCAGTTCACCCGCGAAGAGCAGGACGCCTACGCCATCGAATCGGTCAAGCGCGCACAGGCAGCCCAGGCCAGTGGCGCCTTCGCCGACGAGATCGTTGCGGTGAAGGTCGCCACCCGCAAGGGTGAAGTCGAGGTCGCCAGCGACGAACAGCCCGGCCGTTCGGACATTGCCAAGATCCCGACCCTGCGCCCGGCCTTCAAGAAGGACGGCAGCGTGACCGCCGCCAGTTCCTCCAGCATTTCCGACGGCGCTGCGGCCGTGGTCCTGCTGACCGAAGAAGATGCTGCCGCACGCGGCCTGCAGCCGCTGGCCCGCATCGTCGGCCATGCCACCCATTCGCAGGAGCCGGAGTGGTTCACCACCGCTCCGATCGGTGCCATCCACACCCTGCTGGAGAAGACCGGCTGGTCGCTGGACCAGGTCGATCTGTTCGAAGTCAACGAGGCCTTCGCCGTGGTGGCGATGGCACCGATGCGCGAACTGGGCATCGCGCACGACAAGCTCAACGTGAATGGCGGTGCCTGCGCGCTGGGCCATCCGATCGGCGCCTCCGGCGCACGCCTGGTGGTCACCCTGGTCAACGCATTGCGCACGCGCGGCGGCAAGCGCGGCATTGCCACCCTGTGCATCGGCGGCGGCGAAGCGACGGCTATCGCCATCGAGTTGATCTGAAAGGGTTTAACGTCTATTTCGCAAAAATGAATGCGGGATCGCTTGACACCCAATCTTGGCTTGTCATCATGTTGTCGGCGCGCAGCATGCGCGTTGCCTAATTCTAACGACGAGGATTTACACAATGAGCATCAACAAGCTGCTGGTCGCGATGTCCCTGGCTCTGGCCCTGGCCGCCTGCTCGAAGCAGGAAGCTGCCCAGGACGCCGCTGCTTCGGCCAACCAGGCCGCCACCGAAGCCCAGGCTGCCGCCGACCAGGCCGCCGCTGCTGGCGCCCAGACCGCCGACGCTGCCCAGCAGGCCGCTGACACCGCCGCCACCGCTGCTGACGCTTCGGTCGACGCCGCTGCCCAGGCTGCTGGCGCTGCCACCGACGCCGCTGCTGGCGAAGCCAAGGACGCCGCCAAGGCTGCCGAAGCTACCGCTGAGCAGGCCAAGGACGCTGCTGAAGAAGCCAAGAAGTAATAACTTCTTTCTTCAAGCTGTTCTGAAGAAGCCGCTGGTTCGCCAGCGGCTTTTTCTTTGCGCGCAGTTCCGTGCGCAGGTCACCACCAGGTCTTCACAACGGTATGAATAGGCTGGCGTCCCCATCCATTGCAGTACCGGAGACCGCCATGAAGATCCGTCCGCTGACCACTACCCTGCTGGCCGCCTCCCTGCTGCTCGCACTGGCTGCCTGCAAGGGCCCGGAAGCCGAACAGGCCAAGCAGGATGCCGCGCAGGCCGCCGACAGCGCCGGTGTCGCCGCACGCGATGCCGTCGACAAGGCCGCCGCCGCCACCCGCGACGCTGCCGACAAGACCGCCGCCGCTTCTGAACAGGCTGCTGCCGATACCCAGCAGGCACTGGACAGCGCCGCAGCCGCGACCGCCACCGCCGCCGACAAGGCCAAGGTCGCAGCCACCGATGCCGCCGCCCACGCCAGCGACGCCACCGCCGATGCCGCGCAGAAGGTTGCCGACAAGGCCCGCGATGTAGCCGAAGACGCCAAGGCCACTGCCGCCAAGGAAGAAGCCAAGCACTGAGGTCTTCGCGTTCGTCGGGCATGGCCCGGCGCTACCGGAAAAGCCGCGGCATCGCCGCGGCTTTTCTGCTTTTCGCTTCTTCTGTTGATTCCGCGCTGGGCGCGCACGGAAACCATCCAAGGCCGCGCGGGCGGGCTGCGCAGGGGGCGCAAGCGCCATGGGCCCGAGGCATGCCTCGGGCGGGCTGGGCAGGACGCCCAACCCCGGTCTTGCCGTGTGCGCAGGACAGCGCACAGGAGCAAGGCGCGCCCGAGCCTACAAGGACGTATTCACGGCGCCCCCTGCGCGACCTACCCGCGCGGCCCATCCATCAGCATCAGCGCCCACCACGAGGGGCTCCGCCGTTGGCCGCACCTACGGAAGCGCACGCGCCAGCATCGCCGCCACATCCAACCCCGCCGGCAGCGTGCCGAACGCCAACCCGTGCTCGCCATGCAGCCGGCTGCGGATGAACGCTTCGGCCATCGGACTGCGTGCACGCAGCAACAGCGCCGCCTGCAGCAGCAAGGCAGTGCGTTCGCAGAACACCCGTGCCTGTGACTCTTCCGGCGCCGCCGCATCGCGCCACTGCTGCAGTGCCGACGCATAACCCGCATCACGATCGGCCACCGCCTCCAGTTCACCGTGCAGTGCCGCCAGCACCTCCGGCTCCCGCGCCAGCGCGCGCAGCACATCCAGGCACTGGATGTTGCCGCTGCCTTCCCAGATCGAGTTCAACGGCGCCTGCCGGTACAGCCGCGGCAGCATCGATTCCTCCACGTAGCCGGCACCACCCAGGCATTCCTGCGCTTCGTTGACGAACGCAGGTGCGCGCTTGCATATCCAGTACTTGCCCAAGGCCGTACCCAGCCGCGCGAGCGCGGCCTCGGCCGGATCGCTGCCAGCGCGATCGACTGCGCGCGCGATGCGCATCGCCAGCACCGTGGCCGCTTCCGACTCCAGCGCGAGATCGGCCAGCACGTTGCCCATCAGCGGATGGTCCATCAGTGGCTTGCCGAAGGTACGTCGATGCCGCGCATGGTGCAGCGCCTGCGCCAGCGCCATGCGCATTTCCGCCGCAGCGCCGAGCATGCAGTCCAGCCGGGTCATCATCACCATGCCGATGATGGTGGTCACCCCGCGTCCCTCCTCGCCCACCCGCCAGGCCTGGGCGCCACAGAACTCCACTTCGCTGGATGCGTTGGCCCAGTCGCCCAGCTTGTCCTTCAAGCGCATCAGGCGGAATGCATTGCGATCACCGTCGGCCAGGCGCCGTGGCATCAGCAGGCAGGTCAATCCGGCCGGCGCCTGCGCCAGTACCAGGAAGCCATCGCACATGGGTGCGGAGAAAAACCATTTGTGGCCGATCAGCCGATAGCGCTCGCCGTCGATGGGTTCGGCGCGGGTGGTGTTGGCGCGCACATCCGAACCGCCCTGCTTCTCGGTCATGCCCATGCCCAGGGTAATGCCGGCCTTGTCGGCCACTGGCACATCGCGCGGGTCGTATACCGGTGCGGCAGCCTTGCGCGCCCACTCGGCCAGATGCGGCTGCCCGCGCAGCACGGCGACCGCTGCATGGGTCATGGTCAACGGGCAGCTGGTGCCGGCCTCGGCCTGGTGGTGCAGGTAGCTCAGCGCAGCGCGCGCGACATGCGCGCCGGGCTGTGGCTCGTGCCAGGACAGCCCGGCAACGCCATGCTCCTTGGCCGTCTGCATCAACTGGTGATACGCCGGGTGGAACTCCACGGTGTCGATACGATGGCCCTGCGCATCATGGGTGCGCAGGCGCGGGCGATCGCGGTTGGCGTCGAAGCCCAGCCGGTACAGCGCGTCGCCAGCCAACCCTCCGTACACCGCCAACCGCGGTGCGAATGCCGCCGCGCCCTCGCGCTGCACGGCCTCCATCAATGCGATGTCGTCGGTCCACAGCTGCCGGCCGGCGAACGGCGGTGGCTGGTTGAGCACCACATGGGTTTCGTAGGGAGCGCTGCTGTTGAAGCTCGGTCCACTCATCGGTTCCTTTCCCCGCCGGCAAGAGGTGTGCGGTCCGATTGTGCCGTATCGCCCGGCAACCCCGCGTTCAGGCCGATTCTCGCCACGTGCACGACCGGACCGCCACAGTGACGGCATGGCAGGCAACGACGATCTGGTAGTACTGCGGCCGGAAGGGCTGTACTGCGCGGCAGGCGATTTCCATATCGATCCCTGGCGGCCGGTACCGCGCGCGGTCATCACCCATGGCCATGGCGACCATGCCCGTCCGGGCATGGGCGAGTACCACTGCAGCACCGGCAGCGTGCCGATCCTGCGCTGGCGCCTGGGCGATGTGCCGCTGCACGCGCATGCCGAGGGCGTGCCGTTCGCGCTGGGCCGGGTGCAGGTATCGCTGCATCCGGCCGGCCACGTGCTCGGCTCGTCGCAGGTGCGCATCGACGATGGTGAGCAGGTCTGGGTGGCGTCGGGCGACTACAAGCGCCAGCCGGATCCGACCTGCACGCCATTCGAAGTGGTGCCCTGCGATACCTTCATCACCGAGGCGACCTTTGCGCTGCCGATCTACCGCTGGCCCGATACCCGTGCCGTGGCGGCCGAGATCGCCGCCTGGCGTCGTGAGTGCGCGCAGCGTGGGGAAGCGGCCGTACTGCTCTGCTATGCACTGGGCAAGGCACAACGCGTGCTTGCCGAGCTGCGCGCGGTGGATGACCAGCCTGCCTGGCTGCATGGTGCCATTGCCAACGGCGTGGCTGTCTATCGCCAGGCCGGTGTGCCCATGCTCGACACGCTCACCGTTGCCGAACAGGGGCGTCAGCCCGATGCGGCCGGCCAGCTGATCCTGGCCCCGCCTTCGGCCGCCGGCACGCCGTGGCTGCGCCGGTTCGGCCGTCACCAGCTCGGTTTCGCCTCGGGCTGGATGCAGTTGCGCGGCAACCGCCGCCGGCGCAACGTCGACCGTGGCTTTGTGATCTCCGACCACGCCGATTGGCCAGCGCTGCTGCAGACCATCACCCAGACCGGCGCGCAGCGGGTCATCGCCACCCACGGCAACACCGATGCGCTGATTCCCTACCTGCGCGAACGTGGCATTGCCGCCGAAGCGTTCCGCACCGATTTCGGAGCCGAGGAATGAAAGCCTTCGCCGCGCTGTACCAGCGGCTGGATCGCAGCACGGCGACGCTGGACAAGCGCGCGGCGTTGATCGATTACTTCCAGCACGCACGTCCGCACGATGCGGCGTGGGCGCTGTACCTGCTCAGCGGCGGCAAAGTGGGCGGCGCGCGGCGGAAGATCGCCGGCAGCGGCGAATTGCGGGCGTGGATCGCCGACGAATCCGGCCTGCCACCCTGGCTGGTCGAGGACAGCTACGCGCAGGTCGGCGACCTTGCTGAAACGCTTACCCTGCTGCTCGATGATCCGGCCACCGACGCCGAGGATCGGCCTCTGGCCGACTGGATCGAACACCACCTGCTTGCCGTTGCCAACCAGCCGGAGCCGGTGCGTCGTGCCGCCGTAGTCGACGGCTGGCGACAGCTGGCATCAGCCGAACGCCTGGTCTTCAACAAGCTGCTGACCGGCGCGCTGCGCGTTGGCGTATCGCAGCGCGTGGTGCAGCAGGCGTTGGCCGAGTGGTCCGGGCTGGATATCGCCCGTATCGCCCAGCGCATGCTCGGCGACTGGGTGCCCTCCCCCGGCCTGCTTACCACCTTGCTGTCTGCCGAAGAACTGCCGACCGATCGTCAGCAGCCCTACCCGTTCTTCCTCGCTTCGCCGCTGGAAGGCGAGCCTACCGAGCGGCTGGGCGACATCAGCCACTGGCTGCTGGAATGGAAGTGGGATGGCATCCGCCTGCAGTTGCTGCGGCGCCAGGGTGAGGTGGCGTTGTGGTCGCGCGGCGAAGAGCGGCTGGACGGTCGCTTCCCGGAGATCGAACAGGCTGCAGCATCGCTGCCCGATGGCTGCGTGCTCGATGGCGAGCTGCTGGCATGGGACGACGCCGACAATCTGCCGCGAGCATTCACCGCCCTGCAGACCCGCATCCAGCGCCGCAAACCCGGCGCCGCCACCCTGCGCAACACGCCGGTACGCGTGCTCGCCTACGATCTGCTTGAGCGCGACGGTGAGGACCTGCGTGCATTGCCGCTGCGGCAGCGGCGCGTGCAGTTGGCCGAGGTGGTCGGCGCGCTCGGCGATCCGCGCATCCAGCTCTCGCCCGAGGTAGACGCCGACGATTGGCAACATGCCTCGCAGCTGCGCGAAGCATCGCGCGAGCGTGGCGTGGAAGGGCTGATGCTCAAGCGTCGTGATTCGGTCTACCAGTCCGGTCGTCGCCGCGGCGACTGGTGGAAGTGGAAGGTCGAACCGCTCACGATCGATGCGGTGTTGCTGTACGCGCAGGCAGGCCATGGTCGGCGCAGCACGCTGTACACCGACTACACCTTCGGCGTCTGGGACGGCGACACACTGGTTCCAGTAGCCAAGGCCTATTCCGGTCTGGACGACAAGGAAATCCTCGCCCTCGACCGCTGGATCCGCGCGCACACGCGTGAACGCTTCGGCCCGGTGCGCAGCGTAAGTGCCGAACAGGTGTTCGAACTTGGTTTCGAAGCAGTCAACCGCAGCGCGCGCCACAAGTCCGGTATCGCCGTGCGCTTTCCCCGCATCCTGCGCTGGCGCCACGACAAGCCGGCTGCCGAAGCCGACCACCTGGCCCAGTTGCAGGCGCTGGCGCGATGAAGCGCAGCGATGCGCTGCAGCGCCTGCACGCATGGTTCGGCAGCCGCGGCTGGCGCCCCCTGCCCTTCCAGCGCGCGATGTGGCGTCATTACCTGGCGGGCGAATCGGGCCTGCTGCACACGCCCACCGGCAGCGGCAAGACCCTTGCCATGTTCGGTGGCCCCTTGCTGCAGGCGATGATCGACCCGCCCCCCGCACCGCGTCGCGCCAGCGCGGTACGCCCCTTGCAGGTGCTGTGGGTAACGCCACTGCGTGCGCTGGCCAGCGATACCGCACGTGCGCTGCAGGCACCGATCGACGGCCTTGGCCTGGGCTGGCGCGTGGGGCTGCGCAGCGGCGATGCCAGCAACCGCGACCGGCGCCTGGCCCGCGAAGGTCGCATCGACGTGCTGGTCACCACGCCGGAGTCGCTGGCGCTGCTGCTCAGCTATCCCGACACCCTTGAGCGCATGCGCCAACTGCGCTGCGTGGTGGTGGACGAATGGCACGAACTGCTGGGCAACAAGCGTGGCGTGCTGCTGCAGTTGAATCTGGCGCTGCTGCGTGATGCAGCGCCGGCGATGCAGCTGTGGGGGCTGTCGGCCACATTGGGCAACCTGCCACAGGCACGTGACGTACTGCTGCCACACCGTCCACAGGCAACGATCGTGGAAGGTGCACGGCAGCGGCCGGTGACGATCCGCAGCCTGCTGCCCGAACCCGGCGAACGCTTTCCATGGGCCGGGCATCTTGGCCTTTCCCAGCTTCCGCGCGTGCTCGACGCGCTGTTCCGTGCACGCAGCAGCCTGCTTTTCACCAATACCCGTGCGCAGGCGGAACTGTGGCACCAGGCCCTCGCAGCCGTGTGGCCGGAAGATGCCGGCACGCTCGCCCTGCACCATGGCTCGTTGGACCCTGCGCTGCGACAACAGGTTGAAGACGGACTGCGCGCGGGCACGTTGCGGTGCGTGGTGGCCACCTCCAGCCTGGATCTGGGCGTGGACTTTCCGGAAGTGGACCAGGTGCTGCAGCTGGGCAGCCCGAAGGGCGTGGCGCGCCTGCGCCAGCGCGCCGGGCGTGCGCGCCATCGGCCCGGTGCCAGCGGCGAAGTACTGTGTGTTCCCAGCCATGCGCTGGAACTGGCCGAGTACGCGGCGGCCCGGCACGCGTTGCATGACGGGGTGATCGAAGCGCGACGTCCTCCCACCTTGTCGCTGGACGTATTGGCCCAGCACGCCGTCAGCCGCGCGCTGGCGGGCGGCTTCAACGCCGATGCACTGCTGGAACAGGTCCGGGGCACGCATGCCTTCGCCGCGCTGGAGGACGCACAGTGGAATGCGGTGATCGATTTCATCGTGCAGGGCGGACGTGCACTGTCCCGCTACCCGGAGTTCCACAAGGTGGTACGCGATGCCGACGGCATGTACCGCATGCCCGATCGCCGCCAGGCGCTGCGCCATCGGCTGTCGATCGGCACCATCAGCAGCGACGGCAGCGTGCGCGTGCAGTTCCTGCGTGGCGGCAGCCTGGGCGCGGTGGAAGAGCAGTTCGCCAGCCGCCTGCGCCGCGGCGACCGTTTCCAGTTTGCAGGGCGGCTGCTGGAGCTGGTGCAGCTGCGCGACATGACCGCGTTCGTGCGCGTGGCGCGCGGTGGTGGTGATGGCGTGGTACCGCGCTGGCAGGGCGGTCAGCTGCCACTGTCGATGCCCTTGGGCCGCGAACTGGAGAAGGTGCTGTCAGGCGCCGACCACAGCGCGGAGTCGCGGTGGCTGGCGCCGCTGCTGGCACTGCAGTCGCAGCTGTCTGCGTCACCATCGCCCGACCACCTGCTGGTGGAAGACGTGCGCCGACGCGAAGGCCAGTTCCTGTTCGTCTATCCCTTTGCCGGCCGCCATGTGCATGAAGCGCTGGCTGCGCTGCTGGCCCTGCGCTGCACCCGTCGGCAACGCAACAGCATCGGCTATGCAGTGAACGACCATGGCCTGGTGCTCGCGCCAGCCTCGCCGGTGGAACTGCAGGAACCAGACTGGCGCGCGATGCTGGACGCTGGCGACCTGCTGCAGGACTTGCGCGAAGCGGTGAACCTGGGCGAACTGGCGCGCCGCCAGTTCCGCGGCATCGCGCGCGTGGCGGGCCTGCTGGTACCCAGCCTGCCGGGCGGCATGCCGCGCTCGCTGCGCCAGCTGCAGGCCTCCGCCGGACTGCTGCATGACGTGCTGCGCGAGCACGACCCGGAGCATCTGCTGCTGGCATTGGCCGAGCAGGAAGTACTGCACGACAGCCTCGACCTGCCCGGGTTGCAGCAGGTGCTGGCACGCATCGCCACACGTTCGTTGTCCCTGCAGCGGCCCTCATCACTGACCCCGCTGGCATTTCCCTTGTGGGCCGAACGCCTGCGCGGGCAGTTCAGCAATGAAGACTGGCGCACACGCGTGCAGCGTGCCGCGCAGCAGCTGGAGCGCCGCCATGGCCGCTGATCTTCCGCTGCAGCTGGGAGGTGAGTCGATGCTTCTGCTCGGCGGCCGGGCGCTGCTGTGGCCGGCGCAGCGCGCGTTGTTGATCGCCGACCTGCACCTGGGCAAGGCGGACGTGTTCCGGCGTGCGGGAATCGCCCTGCCGTCGGGCGGCACCGGCAATGACCTGCAGCGCCTGCAGGACCTGTTGGCCACGCACCAGTGCCGACAACTGTGGATCCTCGGCGACGTCCTGCACGGCCCGGCGCATCGCGCGGCCTGGTATCAGCAATGGCTCGGTTGGCGCGAACATCACGCCGCGCTGGAAATCCACGTGGTGCGCGGCAATCACGACCGGGATCTGCCGAAGGCGGCGCTGCAGGTGCAGATGCATGAGGACGCGCGATGGGGACCGTTCCTGCTGCGGCACGAGCCGCTGGCCGATGCCTCCGCGCACGTGCTGGCGGGCCATGTGCATCCGCAGGTTGCGTTGCCGGCATTGCGTCGGCGCTTCCCCGCGTTCTGGCTGCGTCAGGGCGTGACCATCCTGCCGGCATTCTCGGCATTCACCGCCGGTGTGGTGCCTGTGCTCGCGCCGGGCGAACAGCTGCTCGCCTGTGTGGAAGACAGCGTAGTGCCGCTACCGGTTCGCTGACGCGTCGAGACCTGCGCGGGATTACGACGGGCGGGCGGCGATTCCGTGCATCAGGCTGAAATCCTGCGGCGCCTCGTCGGCATGGCGCGGCAGTGCCTGTATCGCCATCAGCATTTCCTGCGCGCAGGCGCGGATATGGCCGTGGCTTTCCGGTGATGCGTGGCTGATCAGACTGCCGACATGAAACTCGAACACATCTTCCAGTACGTCGGGCTGGTCCTCGTGCAGCATCCGCAGCAGACCGCGCAGCTTGCAGATTTCCGATTCCAGCTTCTCGACCGCGAACAACATGGCATCCTCCTGGTGCATCGTGCGGCGCATCCGGGCCGCAGCAGGCAACGACGGCGGCGCCACCCGGGCCACGCGATGATCGATCACGAAAAGGAAAGCGGGCGACGCGGCTGCCGCGTGCTCATCTCTTGTCGCACATACGGGGTGAGGCAATCGTTAAGTGCCGTAACGAAAGGATTCACGCGGTGGCCGGCATTTCCATGCCCTGTAGCGGCAGGGGCGCAGCGGCAAGCGCCTGGATGAATGCAGGATCGAGCGGCAACGCGCCCAGCCATCCGTGCTGGGTGCCGCTGAGCACGCGCAGCATGTGCCCACGCCCGCCAGGCAGTCGTCCCATCGGTCCCAACAGCACATCGCGCGCCTTCGCCCACGCATCGCGATCGGACTGGAACAGCGGCGTCAGCCAGCGGCTCCAGCGTTGATAGACCGCCACATGCGCACGTCGTTGCGCCTGGTAGGCCTGCAATGCCGGCTCACCACCACCGTGGGTGCGCAAGGCGTCGCGCAGTGCCAGTGCATCCAGCAGCGCCATGTTCACGCCCTGTCCCAGCTGTGGGCTCATCGCATGTGCTGCATCGCCTGCCAGCACCAGCCGCCCCTGATGCCAACGCTTCATCACGGCATCGCGGTACACCGCGCGCGCCAATTGACCGGCGTCGCGCAGATGGGCGAAGCGCGCGCCCGCCTGTGGCCACAGCGCATGCAGTTCTTCCAGCCAGGGCGCCATGCCGTCGCCCTGCCAGCGGTCGAAGTCCGCACGCGGCAGGCTCCAGAAAAAGCTAAGGCGAGGCGTGTCGTCACCGGGTCGGGTGCCCACCGGCAGCAGGCCAATCATCTTGCGCGCGGCGACGTAGCGCTGCCGCAGCTGCTGCATGTGTGGCCAGTCTTCGGCCGGCAACAGGCACCACAGCGCGCCCCACGGGTACACCCGGTCCAGCGCCGCGCCATCGTCGACGGCGTTGCGCAGCGTGGAGGCGGCGCCGTCGGCGGCAACCACCAGATCGAACGGTCCGTGCGTGCGACCGTCGCTGTCGCGCAGCCGCCCCTGCTGGTGATCGACCTCGACAATGGTCGTGCCCACGTGCAGCTCGCCAGCGCCTTCACGCGCCTGGTCCAGCACCGAGAACAACGCCCCGCGCTGCATGCCCATGCCGTGCAGGCGCGCATCCAGACCGTCATAGCCCATGTCCATCACCGCACGCCCGCACGGCGTATCGCCATACAGCCGTCGCACCGGCATGGCGTAGCCACGCACGGCCTCGAGCAGGCCCATCTGCCACAGCACCTGCAGTCCACTGGGTTGCAGCAGGAATCCCGCACCCACCGGCCCGGGGGTCGGCACGCGTTCGAAGATCTCCACCTCGTGGCCGTCACGGGTGAGCAGGATGGCCAATGCCTGGCCAGCGGTGCCGTATCCAATCACGGCGATGCGCAGTCGTTCCGTCATGCCCGCATTGTGCCATCGGCGCAGGGGCGGTACATCAGCTGCCCCCTCTTCCGAGCAGATGTGCATCGGGCTCCGCCACCACTGCCGGCTCTCCTGCGAATGTCCCCCGGCAGCCTCTGCGCGGCTGCCTCGTCCTTTACTTCGCAGGAGAGCCGGCAGTGGTGGCGGCGCTCAGCTTTCATGGCCTCTGTTGGCGCGCCCGCCGCAGGAGCATCTTCACGGCCAGCAAAAAAAACCCCGCCGAAGCGGGGTTTTCAACGCACTATCGAGTGGATCACTCGGCCGGAACGATGTTCGAGGCCTGGGCGCCCTTCGGGCCCTGGGTCACGTCGTAGGTGACCTTCTGGCCTTCCTGCAGACTGCGGAAGCCCTTGGAGTTGATCGCGGAGAAGTGCGCGAAGACGTCGGCGCTGCCGTCCTCCGGCGAGATGAAGCCAAATCCCTTGGCGTCGTTGAACCACTTGACGGTACCGTTCGGCATGGTGATGCGTGACCTTATGCAATGAATGGGTGGTGTACGCTGAACCCGCGCACAAGCTGAGTATGCAAAGCTTGTTACGCGAAGACAATCACCCCCGCGCCAATTCGCCGACCAGTTCCGGAAGTCCGTTGCTGGCGGCCTGCACATTGGCGAGCACTTCGGCCATGGTGATCTCCTCACCATCACCGCACCCGGCGGCCCAGTTGGCAACGATCGCCAGGCAGGCGTAATCCAGCCCCAGCTCACGCGCCAGCGCCGCTTCGGGCATGCCGGTCATGCCGACCAGATCGCAGCCATCGCGGCGCATGCGCGCGATCTCGGCGATGGTTTCCAGCCGCGGGCCCTGGGTCGCGCCATAGCAGCCGCCATCGTGGACCTTCACGCCGGTCACCTTCGCCGCCGCCAGGATCTTGCTGCGCAGCATCGGCGTATACGGATGGCCGAAGTCGACGTGCACCACGTCGGTGCCCTCTTCTTCGCAGATCGTGCTGATGCGGCCCCAGGTGTAATCGATTACCTGATCCGGGCAGGCCAGCACGCGCGGCCCGAAATCGTCACCGATGCCACCGACCGTGTTCAGCGCCAGCACCCGCTGCGCGCCGATCTGCTGCAGCGCGGCCAGGTTGGCCCGGTAGTTGATCTTGTGCGGCGGCAGCGAATGGCCTTCACCGTGGCGCGCCAGGAAGGCCACGCGATGACCGAGCAATGTCCCGACCCGCACCGGGCCGGACGGCTTGCCGAAGCGGGTGTCGACCTCGTGGGTCTGCACGTCGTCAAGCTTGGCCAGGTTGTAGACACCGGTACCGCCAATCACGGCCAGGGCGATCTGTTGCATGGAAAGCACTCCAGAGAAAAAAGAACGCCGGCACCCGAGGATGCCGGCGGCAGGAAACGCAGGCCGCAGGCGGCCGCGTTGTTATTCCTTCATCGCGTAGATGGCCGGCACGCAGCGCAGGGTTTCGTTGACGTCCATGCCGAAACCGAACACGTAGCGATCCGGAAGCTCGATGCCGGCATAGTCGGCGGTGACGTCCGGCAGCGCGCGATCGTGCTTCTTCACGGTCATCGCGGCAATGCGCACGTCGGTCGCGCCCTGCTCCAGGCACCAGGTACGCACGCCCTGCAGGGTGTAACCCTCGTCGAGGATGTCATCGACCAGCAGCACGCGGCGACCGAACAGCGCCGTGGCCGGCTTGTGCTTCCACACCAGGTCGCCGCCGGTGGTCTCACCGCGGTAACGGGTGGCGTGCAGGTAATCGAACTGCACGTCCTGGCCACGGGCCCCCAGCTCCAGTGCCAGCTGGCCGGCGAACGGCAGCGCACCGTGCATGATCGACAGGAACAGCGGCACCTCGCCCTGGTAGTCGCGCGCAATGGCGTCGGCGATGCCGGCAATGGCCTTGTCGATGGTGGGGCGGTCGACCAGCAGGTCGGCTTGGGCCAGGGCCTGGGAAATGGTGAGGTTCGGCATCAGACGGTTCTTCCAAGGGTTTGCAGCAGACGGGATTGGGTGTCGCCATGGCGGGCATCGGCCAGCAGGCCATCCCAGCCAAGCGCGCCGCGGCCGAGCAGGCCCAGCAGCGCAGCGGTATTGAGGGAGCGTCCCTGCACCGCGTGCAGGGCTTCATCGACCAGCTCCGGGTGGCAGACCAGCACCACATCGCAGCCGGCATCCAGGTGTGCGTGCACGCGTGCCGGCACGCCACCGGCGCTGTGCGAGGCGGCCATGCCGATGTCATCGGAGAACACCACACCGCGGAAGCCGAGCTCGCCACGCAGGATCTGCTGGATCCAGCGCGGCGAGTAACCAGCGGGTTTCGGTGCGACCTGCGGGTAGATCACGTGCGCCATCATCACCGCATCGGCGCCGGCGGCGATACCGGCCGTGAACGGGACCAGATCCTGTGCGCGCAGTTCATCCAGCCCACGCGGATCGATCGCGGTATCCACGTGGGTGTCTTCCAGCACGGTGCCATGGCCGGGGAAATGCTTGAGGGTGGCGGCCATGCCGACCGCATGCATGCCGCGCACATAGGCAGCGGTGAACGCGGCCACCACCTGCGGATCTTCACTGAAGGCACGATTGCCGATGGCGCGATTGCCACGGCCGAGGTCGACCACCGGGGCGAAGCTCAGGTCCACGCCGCTGGCACGGACCTCACTGGCCATCAGCCAGGCGTGCTGCTCGGCCAATGCCAGCGCAGCGTCGGGATCCCTGGCGTACTGGGCACCGATGTCCTGCAGCGGCGGCAGTTCGCTGAAGCCCTCGCGGAAGCGCTGCACGCGACCGCCTTCCTGGTCCACGCAGATCAACTGCGGACGCGGTGCGGCAGCGCGGATCGCCGCCGACAGTTCGGTCACCTGCTGCCGCGAAGCGAAGTTGCGCTTGAACAGCACCACCCCGGCCACAGCATCGTGCTGCAGCCACTCGCGTTCCTGGGCGGTCAGTTCAGTACCGGCAACGCCGATCAGCAGCATGGTCGATCTCCACAACGGGCGCCCGCATGGCGCAGTGCCGCATTGTCGCAGAACCGGCCAACAGGCGCAGTGGTCAAAAAGGGGGACGGAGGGGAACAAGGCGCAATCAACCCCTCAGTGCCGGATGCGACTTGATCCCCTCCGTCCCCTTTTGCGGGTCGGTCAGACCTTGCAGCCGTCCGCGCCGCAGGCGTCGTCGCCGCCGTCCGGGGCACCCTCCGCGCCCTGCCCCGCCGCCTGCTCGGCGGCGATCTGGCGCAGCGCGTTGGCGAAGGCCTCCGGGGGCTGGGCCCCGGAAACCGCCCAGCGGCCCTCGATGACGAAGGTGGGCACCGAGGAGATACCCAGTGCGTGGGCCTGAGCCAGGCCCGCTTCCACTTCGGCCAGGCCACGATCGCCGGCCAGCATCTGCTGGATCTCGTCTGCGGCAAGGCCACCGGCGGCGCCGGCCTCGACCAGCACCGCCGGGTCGGCCAGATTCTGTCCATGCTCGAAATGGGCGCGGAACAGCGCCTCACCGACGGCCTCCTGCACGCCGTGTTGGCCAGCCAGCCACAGCAGGCGATGCGCCGGCAGCGTGGTTACCCGCACCTGGCCCTGGCTGAAGTCCATCGGCAGGCCCTCGGCCCGCGCAGTGGTCTGGGTCTGGCCCAGAATCTGCTCGGTGCGCTCGGCACCGCCGAACTTGCGTACATAGGCCTCGCGCAGCGGCACCGGGGTGGCGTCCGCATCCGGGTCAAGCTGGAACGGCTGCCAGTGGATCTCGAGTTCGGGCGCATCGGCGCCCAGCAACTGCACGCCCTGCTGGAAGCGATGCTTGCCGATCCAGCACCAGGGACAGACCACGTCGGAGTAGATGTCGATTCTCATCCGCCCGACATGGGGGCCGATACCCTGGAAAAAAGGGGACGGTGGGGCTCACCACTGTGAATAGGGGCGGCTGGCCAGAGCGACGTTGTAGTAGCGGGCGTCGTCGGTCACTTCGGCGCCGATCCAGTCCGGCAGGTCGATGGCCTGGTCGGCGCTGTCCAGCTCGACCTCGGCGACCACCAGGCCGGCGTTGTCACCGAGGAACTCGTCCACTTCCCAGGTCAGGCCGGCGTACTCGACCAGATGCCGGCGCTTGTCGATCAGGCCGCCGACGCACAGCGCCAGCAGGTCGCGCGCATCCTGCACCGGAATCGGGTAGTCGAATTCCTGCCGGGTATGGCCCAGGGTGCGCGACTTCAGGTTCAGCGCGGCCTTGTCGCCTTCGATACGGACCCGCACCGAGGCATTCTGGGTGCCGCGGTCGAGCGCGCCCAGATCGTTGATGTAGCCCTGCGCCATCGGGATGACCCGGTGCGCGGCGGTGCGCCACCCATCATGGGTGACGAGGAATTTGCGTTCGATTTCGATGCCCATGGGCACAGTATGCGGCTCACGCCAGACGCTGCCTATCGGCGCGGCGACGGGCACGACTACACTGCGCGGCCCCCAACCACGGAATGGTCGCTCATGACGCTTTCCCATCGCCTTCGTCGCGGTCTTGCCCTGTCGGCGCTGCTGCCGTGCGCCGTTGCCAGCGCCGGATCGGCGGCCGTACCTTCGCTGCAGCAGGCACAGGCTGCGATGGACCGGATGTTCGATCAGGCCGTTGCCGATCGCCCCGCCAGTGGCAGCAGCCGCCTGGTTGCCGAGACCTTCCGGCCCCGTCTGCAGACCCTGGACAGCTGTGCGCCCGCCGAGGCCGGCGACGCCGTCGATTGCATCGCCACCGCCAGCGCAGGCATCAACTCGCGACCGCAGCTGCTGCGGCTGGCCTTGGTGGACGGCGTGTGGACACTGCCTGACCAGCGCAATGTGCCCGTACCGGCGCCGCCCCGGGAAAGGGTGCAGGCGCTGTTGCGCGAACGGATCGCCGGGCAGGCGCAGCAGCAGGCCGACCCTGCCCTGCGCGCACGCTTCGAACAGGCTGCCAGCACCCTGCAGGTTCAGGAAGTGAGGAACTGCGAGGTCGGCAGCGACAGGGCCGCCATCGAATGCACCGTGCGCGCAGGCGACGGCAGCGAGCACGGCGAGCAGTCCATGGCCTTCGTGCGCGTGGACGGCCAGTGGCAGAACGCCCCGGCCGACTGACCGCATTGCCTGCCTGCAAGCGGCAAGGCAGGCGCCGGGCAGCCCCCGGCGCTGCAGGCATCAGCGCTTTTCGAACACCGCGATGCTTTCCACGTGCGCGGTATGCGGGAACATGTCCATCGCACCGGCGCTGACCAGGGTGAAGCCCTGTTCGTTGACCAGGTAGCCGGCATCGCGGGCCAGCGAGCCCGGATGGCAGCTGACATAGACGATGCGCTTGAACTGCTTCAACGGCAGCTGCTGCAGCACTTCGATGGCGCCCGAACGCGGCGGATCCAGCAGCAGCTTGTCAAAGCCCTGCCGCATCCACGCCGTGCTGCGCTGGTCCTGGGTGAGGTCGGCGCTGTAGAACTGCGCGTTGGCCAGCCCGTTGCGCTCAGCGTTCTCACGCGCACGCGCCACCAGCCCGGCATCGCCTTCCACGCCCACCACTTCGCGCACCTTGCGCGCCAGCGGCAGGGTGAAGTTGCCCAGGCCACAGAACAGGTCCAGCACGCGCTCGTCGGCACCCGGTTCAAGCAGGTCCAGCGCGTGGGCGATCATCTTCTCGTTGAGCTTGGCATTGACCTGGATGAAATCCAGCGGACGGAACGCCAGTTCGACATCCCACGGCGCCAGCCGGAACGAAAGCGCCACGCCCTGTCCGTCCAGCGGCTGCACGGTATCCACGCCGCCCGACTGCAGGTAGATGACAAAACCATGCTGCTGGCCGAAGGCCGCCCAGGCAGCGCGATCACCATCGCTCAGCGGCTGCAGGTGGCGCACGGTCAGCACCACGGCCTGGTCACCGGCGATGAATTCGATCTGCGGAATGTCGCGCTTGCCATCCAGGGATTCGATGAAGGTCGACAGCACCTCCACCTTGGTGCCGATTTCCGGGATCACGGTCAGGCACTGCTGCAGGTCCGCGACGAAGCGCGGGTCCTGCTCGCGGAAGCCGACCAGGGTCTTGTCCTTTTTCTCGACCCGGCGCACCGAGAACCGGCCCTTGCGGCGGTAGCCCCAGCTGTCACCCACCAGCGGCGGCAGCACGGTGCCCGGCTTCACATGGCCGATGCGCTCCAGGTTGTCCATCAGCACGCGCTGCTTGGCCACGATCTGCTGGTCTTCGTCCAGGTGCTGCAGCACGCAGCCGGCGCAGGTGCCGAAATGCGGGCACTTGGGCGTCACCCGCTGCGGCGATGCCTGCAGCACTTCCACCGTGCGCGCCTCATCGAAGTGGCGGCTGCGGGCGGTCTGTTCGGCCACCACCACTTCGCCCGGCAGGGCGCCACTGATGAAGGTGACCTTGCCGCCCTCGCCTTCACGGCGGGCAACACCGCGACCATCATGGCTGAGGTCGAGGATCTCGGTCTGGAAGGGAGTACGGTCGATGCGGGAGCGGGATCGGGCCACGTGGCAACAGGCTGCGGGCAAAAGTGGGGCCGTATTGTCGCAGATCCTGACTGGCCGGGCCGCTGGCCGCTTGCGCCCGCCGCCGCCGTGCTTGATGATTGACCCCAGCTGACATGGAGGCAGCCCTGATGCAGATGACCCCGCGGGCCAGTCGACCCCGCTTCCTGCTTGTCGAGGACGACATCATCAGCCGTGGTTTTTTCAAAGCGGCGTTGGAAACGTTACCAGCGGATGTGGACACCGCCGACTCACTGGCCAGCGCCCTGGCGCGCGCCGAGCCCGGTGCCCACGATCTGTGGCTGATCGACGTCAACCTGCCGGATGGCAACGGTGCCCAGCTGTTGCACCAGCTGCGCCGCTCGCATCCGGACACCCCGGCGCTGGCGCATACCGCCGACGGCGACGCTGCCATTCACGCCCGCCTGCGCGAGGCCGGTTTCAGCGACACCCTGGTCAAGCCGCTGGGCCGTGACCAACTGCTGAAGGCGGTGCGTCGTGCGCTGGTCAACAGCCCCGCCGGTTCCACGGTTCCGCCGGCGGCGGTCGAGCTGGCCCTGGAGGACTGGGACGAAACCGCCGCCTTGGCCGCGCTCAATGGCCAACGCAACCACCTGATCGCCCTGCGCGAGCTGTTCCTGGCCGAACTGCCGGGCGTGCGCGATGCGGTCGAACAGGCGGTGGACCAGAATGACGAGCGCCAGCTGCGCAGCCAGCTGCACCGGTTGCAGGCCAGCTGCGGGTTCGTGGGTGCAGCGCGACTGGCACGTGCGGTACGGCAGCTGCATCACACGCCCGAATCGGGGCAGGCACAGGCGGGGTTCCGCGCGGCGGTGGCCGCCCTGCTGCACTGAGGATTGGTCGGCAGGGCTGCGCCCTGCACCCGCCGAAGCTGACGTCAAATTCAACGTCAAAAGCGGGCATCCCGTGGGATGGCGGGGCGGTGTCGGAGTGCGGGGACGCCGTGAANCCGTCCNTGGNNGCTTGGCAGCCGCATCCATGCGGCTGACACCCCGGAGTGCGGGGACGCCGTGAANCCGTCCATGGGAGCTTGGCAGCCGCATCCATGCGGCTGACACCCCGCACTCCGACACCGCCCCGCCTCTGACAGATTTCCGCGACCTGGTAGATCCACGCCATGCGTGGATGAATCTCCATCGAAATCGAATATTCCGATATTGGATCGAAGATCATCCACGCATGGCGTGGATCTACGTGTCGACCAAGGTCGACACCTACCAGAGCCGGAAGCCGCTCCGACAACTCGCGGACAATTGTCGAAGGCGGGGTGGGTCCGGTGGCAGGGGCGTGAGCCGCATGGATGCGGCGACCGAGCCTACAGGGACGTATTTACGGCGTCCCCTGCCACCGGACCCACCCTGCCTACCCACGGATAGCCAGCTTTTGCCGTTGACGTTGACGTTGACGTTGACGTTGATTCGGCAGGTGCAGGGCTGCAAGCCCTGCCGAACACCCCTCAACGCCGGGGTGTCAGCTGCTCCAGCATCTCCCACGACTTCAACCCGCGCGCGCCCAGATGATGGGCCAGCACCCGCCGCATCGGCAGGCGCAGGCTGGCCAGATCGGCGGCTTCCGGTTCGTCGTCGGCTGCCAGGGCCAGCAGTGCCGAACCGGTAGCCGCCGCGCGACGCTCGCCGCCGCGCTCGCTGAGCAGGCGCTGCGGTCCTTCCTGCGGGTCCAGTTCATAGCGTGCGGCCGGGTCGATCGGTTGGCCATCGCTGGCGGTCTCCAGATCGAAACCCACGCCCAGCGCCGCCAGCAGCTCACGTTCGAAACGACGCAGCGTCCAGGCCAGTCCGGCCCCCACGGCCAGGCGCGCACGCGCTTCACCAAAGGCCAGATACAACTCCGGCAGCGGGTCCTGGCGCGGTGCCAGGCGCAGGGTCAACTCGCTGAGATAGAACCCGGCCAGCATGGTCTGGCCGAGCAGGCGCGGCGCCACATCCAGCGCTTCAGCACCGCGCAGCTGGGCCAGTTCGCCACGCTGCAGCGCGCTGAAGCGGATCCACTGCAGTGGCTGCAGGGCCGCTCGCAGCACCTGGCCCTTGGCCGTGGAAACACCACGCGCGAGCAGGCCGATCCGGCCGTGCTCGGCGCTCAATACCTCGACCAGCAGGCTGGTCTCGCGATAGGCCCGCGCATGCAGCACGAAGCCGGTGTCGTCCTCGATCAGCATCGAAGCGACCGTCGCGGCTTATTCGTAGCCGAAGGCCTTCAGCGCGGCCTCGTCATCCGACCAGCCCTCACGCACGCGCACCCAGGTTTCCAGGAACACCTTGGCCCCGAACAAACGCTCCATCTGCAGGCGGGACTTGGCCCCGATCTCCTTCAGGCGGGTGCCGCCCTTGCCGATCACGATCGCCTTCTGGCCTTCGCGCTCGACCCAGATCACCGCACCGATGCGCAGCAGGTTGCCGTCCTCGGTGAAGCGCTCGATCTCCACTGTGGTGGCGTACGGCAGCTCTTCGCCCAACTGGCGCATCAGCTGTTCACGCACCAGTTCGCCGGCCAGGAAGCGCTGGCTGCGGTCGGTGATCTCGTCCTCGCCGAACATCGGCGGGGCTTCCGGCAACAGCGCCAGCACGTCACGGACCAGGGCTTCCAGGCCGTTGCGCTTCTGCGCCGAAATCGGATGCACCGACGAGAAATCACGGCCGGCGGTCACTTCCTGCAGGAACGGCAGCAGTGCGCCCTTGTCCTTCATGCGGTCGATCTTGTTGACCACCAGCACCACCGGGATACCCGCGTCGCGCAGCACGTTGAAGGCCAGACTGTCTTCTTCGTCCCAGCGACCGGCTTCGATCACCAGCAGGCCGGCGTCGACGCCTTCCAGCGAGCCGCGGGCAGCGCGGTTCATGACCCGGTTCATCGCCCGCTTCTGCACCTTGTGCAGGCCGGGCGTGTCGACCAGCACCAGCTGCCCTTCCGGGTAGGTGGCGATGCCCAGCAGGCGGTGACGGGTGGTCTGCGGCCGGTTGGACACGATGCTGACCTTGGCCCCGACCAAGGCATTGGTCAGGGTCGATTTGCCCACGTTGGGGCGGCCGATGACGGCCACGCTGCCGCAATGATGGGGAGTTTGTTCGCTCACTTGGAATCCAGTTGTTCAAGGACGGCCGCAGCCGCTTGTTGTTCGGCAATCCGCCGCGAGGAGCCTTCGCCCTCGGTGCTGGCGGCGGGGTCGGCTACGTTGCAGCGTACCCGGAAGTGTTTGGCGTGGTCGTCACCGGATTCTGACACCAGTTCGTACTGCGGCAACGCCTTCTGTCGGCCCTGCAGCCATTCCTGCAGGCGGGTCTTGGGATCCTTCTCCGGCCGCCCGGTGGCCGGCAGCGCCTCCATCGAGGCGGCAAACCACGGCAGGACCTTCGCCCGGCAGGCTTCAAAGCCGGCATCCAGGTAGATCGCCGCGACCACGGCCTCCAATGCATCGGCCAGGATCGAGTCGCGGCGATGGCCGCCGGACTTCATTTCACCAGGCCCCATCGTCAGCCGGTCACCCAACTGCAGGGCACGCGCGATCACCGCCAGCGCACCCTCGCGCACCAGCTCGGCGCGGGCGCGGGTCATCGCGCCTTCGTCCGCCTTGGGCCAGCGCAGGTACAACGCCTCGGCGACCATCATGTTGACGATGCTGTCGCCAAGGAACTCCAGCCGCTCGTTATGCGGCGCGCCGGCACTGCGATGGGTCAGCGCCTGCTTGAGCAGGTCTGGATCGCGGAAGGCGTGACCGATCAGGTCTTCACGTTGGAAAGATTTATTCGGCACCGCTACGGGTCAGGTCCTGGGAAGAATCGAATTTGCCAACCACATCCAGGTTGCCGACCAGCGGGCGGCGCACTTCGTAGTTGACCTTGAGGGTCCAGCCGTTGTCGCGGCGATCAAACTTGACGTTGGCCGGCTTCACGTTGTCCGAGTAGTTGATGTACAGCCGCTTGAAGAACAGATCCTGGATGTTGGCCGGCGCCATGCTGCCGATGCCCGGTTCCTTGGCCAGGCTCTTCATTGCCGAGCGCACCGCGTAATACTCCTGGTACATCGGGAACAGCTTCATGCCGATGTAGAGGAAGAAGCCGACCACGATCAGGACTACCAGGAACGAGGTCAGGGTCATGCCGCGCTGCGTGTTCATCGTCTTCATTGCGTTCTCCCCAGATACGCGAGTGGATGTGAAATCAGTTGATGCTCGAGCCGATCCGCGACGGTTCGAAGCCGTCCTTGCAGAACCAGCCCTGGCAGTTCAGCCAGATCAGGAATGCCTTGCCGCGCAGGTTCTCTTCCGGCAGCAGGCCCCAGAAACGGCCGTCGTCGCTGTTGTCGCGATTGTCGCCCATCACCAGGTATTTGCCAGCCGGCACGGTCCACTGGCCCTGGCCACGCGGATAATCGGTCTCCAGCACGGTGTGGGTACGGCCCGGCAGGTGCTCGACCAGCAGGTTGGCGCCCTCGCCCTGGCCCTTGTGACCGGCGTAGATGCCCTTGTTGTCGTACTTCAGCGGTTCGCCGTTGAGGATCACCCCGTCGCCTTCAAACACGACAGTGTCGCCCGGCACGCCGATCACGCGCTTGATGAAGTTCTCGCCCTTGGCCGGGTCATTGTCGCCATGGCCGGGGAAGTGGAACACCACCACGTCACCACGTGCCGGATCGCCGACCGGCACGAAGCGGGTGTTGGTGATCGGCAGGCGCAGGCCATAGGAAAACTTGTTGACCAGGATGAAATCGCCGATCAGCAGGTTCGGCATCATCGAGCTGGACGGGATCTTGTACGGTTCGGCGATGAAGCTGCGCACGATCAGCACGATCGCCAGCACCGGGAAGAACGCTCGCGAGTAGTCCACCAGCACCGGCTCGGTGTCGAGCAGGCCGGCGCGCTGGGCGCGACGCTTGGCCAGGTACAGCTTGTCGGCCAGCAGGATCAGGCCGGAGGCCAGGGTCAGCACGACCAGGAGGATCTCAAACAGTTTCATTCAGGGTCCTTTGCAACGTCACCGGACGATCGGCCCGAAGGCCGGTTTCGGGGCTTATTTGTTGTCCATCTGCAGCACGGCCAGGAACGCTTCCTGCGGAATTTCCACGCGGCCGACCTGCTTCATGCGCTTCTTGCCTTCCTTCTGCTTTTCCAGAAGCTTCTTCTTGCGCGAAACGTCGCCACCATAGCACTTGGCCAGAACGTTCTTGCGCATGGCCTTGACCGTGGTGCGCGAGATGATCTGCGAGCCGACGGCGGCCTGGATGGCCACGTCGAACTGCTGGCGCGGGATCAGGTCCTTCATCTTTTCGCACAGCTCGCGACCGCGACGATCGGCATGGCTGCGATGCACGATCAGCGACAGCGCATCGACCTTGTCGCCGTTGATCAGCACGTCCACGCGCACGAACGGACCGGCATCAAAGCGAACGAAGTGGTAGTCCAGCGAGGCATAGCCACGGCTGACCGACTTCAGCTTGTCGAAGAAGTCCAGCACCACTTCGGCCATCGGCAGCTCGTAGCTGATCTGCACCTGGCTGCCCAGGTAGTTGATGCCGATCTGGCTGCCGCGCTTTTCTTCGCACAGCTTGATGATGTTGCCGATGTACTCCTCGGGGGTGAGCACGTTGGCGCGGATGATCGGCTCGCGGATCTCCTGCACATGGTTCACCGGCGGCAGCTTGGCCGGGTTGTCCATGTTGATGATCGTGCCATCGGTCTTCAGGACTTCATACACCACCGTCGGCGCGGTGCTGATCAGGTCCAGGTTGTATTCGCGCTCCAGGCGCTCCTGCACGATTTCCATGTGCAGCATGCCGAGGAAGCCACAGCGGAAACCAAAGCCCATCGCTTCGGAGCTTTCCGGCTCGAAGCGCAGCGCGGCATCGTTCAGGCGCAGCTTGTCCAGCGCTTCGCGCAGGTCCGGGTAGTCCTCGGCATCGACCGGGAACAGGCCGGCGAACACGCGCGGCTGCATTTCCTGGAAGCCGGGCAACGGCTTCGGTGCCGGGTCGCCGGCCAGGGTCAGGGTGTCGCCCACGGGAGCGCCGTGCACGTCCTTGATGCTGGCGGTGACCCAGCCCACTTCGCCCGCACGCAGTGCCGGCAGCACCTTGCGCTTGGGGGTGAACACGCCGACGTTGTCGACCTGGTGGTTGCGGCCGGTGGACATCACCTGCAGCTTGTCACCGGCCTTGATCTCGCCCTGCATCACGCGCACCAGCGAGACCACGCCCAGGTAGTTGTCGAACCACGAGTCGATGATCAGCGCCTGCAGCTTGTCGGTATCGCGCGGCACCGGCGCCGGGATGCGATGCACGATCGCTTCCAGCACGTCCTGCACGTTCAGGCCGGTCTTGGCGCTGACTGGCACGGCGTCGCTGGCATCGATGCCGATCACGGCCTCGATCTCGGCCTTGGCGCGCTCGATATCGGCGGTGGGCAGGTCGATCTTGTTGATCACCGGCACCACTTCCAGCCCCTGCTCAACGGCCGTGTAGCAGTTGGCGACGGACTGCGCTTCCACGCCCTGGGCCGCATCGACCACCAGCAGCGCGCCCTCGCAGGCGGCCAGCGAGCGGCTGACTTCATAGGAGAAGTCGACGTGGCCGGGGGTGTCGATGAAGTTCAGGTGGTAAGTCTGGCCGTCCTTCGCCACGTACGGCAGCGACACCGACTGCGCCTTGATGGTGATGCCACGCTCACGCTCGATCGGGTTGGAGTCGAGCACCTGCGCTTCCATCTCGCGGGCCTGGAGGCCGCCGCAGAGCTGGATGATGCGGTCGGCCAGCGTGGACTTGCCGTGGTCGACGTGGGCGATGATGGAGAAGTTGCGGATGTTCCGCATCGAATCAGAGGACATAGAGAGGTGGCGGCGGCGCGCGGCGTCGTCAGGGTAACGGTCGATTATCGCATGCCCGGAGGGCCGCCGCGTGGTTGGCCTGCCGGCACGGCCCCGGAATGGCCGAAGCCCCGCCAGGGCGGGGCTTCGGGGACACCACGAGGGCCGCCGGGAAGGCGGCCATCGGTTGTTACGGGCCGGCCTTGACCGCGACAAAGGCGCTGTTGCCGCTGCCGGTACGGACCAGCAGCATGACCACATCGCCCTTCTTGTAGCCGGACAGCGCACGGTTCAGGGCTTCAACGCTGCCGACCGGAGTGCTGGCCACCTGCAGGATCACCATGCCACCGGACAGGCCGGCATCACGGGCGCCCTCGCCCTTCACGGCGGTGATGCGGACACCTTCGCCCGCCTCCAGGCCCAGCTGCTTGCGCTGCGGTGCAGTCAGGTCGGCAACATCCAATCCCAGCAGGGCATTGGCGCCGGTCTGCGGAGCCGCGGTGTCATTGCCGGCGGACGGGCTGCGGGCACTGCCCTGCGCGTCCTCGGCCAGAGCGGTCAGGGTCGCGCTCAGGTCACGCGGCTTGCCATCGCGGATCACGCCCAGGGTGACGCGGCTGCCCGGTGCCATCGCACCGATCAGCGGCGGCAGATCGGACCAGCTGTTGACCGGCGCTCCGTTCACCGTGCGGATCACGTCACCGATCTTGACCCCGGCCTTGGCCGCAGCGCTGTCCGGCACGATCTGGTTGACCAGCGCACCCCGGCTGTCGGGCAGGCCCATCGCCTGCGCCTTCAGGCCGTCGATTTCCTGCACCACCGCGCCGAGCTGGCCACGGGTGACCTTGCCGGTCTTCTTGATCTGCTCGACCGCGCTCATCGCCAGATCGATCGGGATCGCGAAGCTGATGCCCATGTAGCCACCCGAAGCGGAGAAGATCTGCGAGTTGATGCCGACCACTTCACCACGGGTGTTCAGCAGCGGGCCGCCGGAGTTGCCCTGGTTGATCGCCACGTCGGTCTGGATGAACGGCACATAGCGCTGGTCCGGTCCACCGGTGTTGCGGCCGAGGGCGCTGACCACGCCAGCGGTAACCGAGTGGTCGAGGCCGAACGGCGAGCCGATCGCGACAACCCACTGACCGGGCTTCAGGCTGTTGGAATCCCCCACGCGCACGGTCGGCAGGTTCTTGCCGTCGATCTTCAGCAGGGCGACGTCGTACTGCTGGTCGCTGCCGATCACCTTGGCGGTGAACTCGCGACGATCGCCGAGCTTGACCTTCACTTCGCTGGCGTCGGCGACCACGTGGTAATTGGTCAGCACGTAGCCGTCAGGCGAAATGATGAAGCCCGAGCCCATGCCGCGGCCCTTGATGCTGGGGCCGCCGTCCTGCCCGCCAGGGCCCTGCCCGGGCATCGGGAAATCCGGGCCGAAGAAGCGGCGGAAGAACTCGGGCATCTCGTCATCACCCGGGCCCATGCCGCCCCGCGCCTGGCGGGTGCTGCGGACGATGGTGGTGTCGACGTTGACCACACCGGGGCCGACCTGCTCAACCAGGTTGGTGAAGTCAGGCAGCCCACTGACCAACGGCTGCGCCGGTGCGCGTGGGGCCGCAGCAGCAGCGGCGGCGGCCTGCGGCTGGGCGGCAGGCGCCGCCGGTTGGGCACAGGCCACCAGCGGCAGGGTCAGGGCGAACAGGCCAATGGCATGCGTGCGGAGTCGGGGAGTCATCGGACGGCAACCTCCGGGTCGGATGGAAAAGGAAAGAAGCGCCCCGCCGACGGCGGGGCGTGGAACGGTACCCGGCTCAGTCGCGCGGGCGTTGCGACGCCGGCAGGTCGTCCTGCAGGCGTGGCTCGAATGGATAGAACGCGGCGCCACCGGCATGGGCCGGGAAACTGGCATTGAGGGCGCCGCCGGCGGCGGGCGCCAGGCTGGAGCGCGGCCACGGCCGTGCCTGCAGGTTGCCGACCTCGCCAAAGGGCAGAGTGCGCGCGCTACCGGCGGGCATGGTCGGGGTCAGCGGCGCCTGGCTGGCAACCGCGCGCAGCGGTGCGTCATCGCGCTGGGCCACGCGTGCGGCCTGCTGGCTGCGGGTGGCGCTGGCGCGGCGCACATCCTGACGACGGCTGGCAGCGGCCATGGCCACCGCCGGCACGCTGGCCACGGTCATCGCAGCAGTGTCCACCGACGCCTCGGTGACGGCAGCCGGTTGCTCCGATGCCGGCGGCAACTGCGCCTGGCTGGCGATCACCTGTGGTGTGGAGACATCCACCGGCGGCGCCTCCTGCAGTTTTTCGCGGCCGACGAACAGCGCCACGGCGGCAACCGAAGCGGCCAGCGCACCGCCGCCCCATGCACGCCAACCACTACGGCGGGCCTGACGCTTGGGCTCGGCCAGCGGTGCGGGCTCGGCGGCGATGGCGGCAGCCACGGCGGCGCTGAAACCGGCCGGTGCCAGCAGCGACGCCTGGCCGCGCATGACATCACCCAGCAGCTGCCAGCGTTCCTGGCAGCCAGCCAGTTCCGGATCATGTTCCATGCGGCGCACCAGGAAGCGCGCCTCGTCTGCCCCCAGCTCGCCGTCGACCAGCGCCGACAGCTGCTGGCGATGGCGTTCGTCCAGGCGTTGCCCGGCGGGAGACTGGTGGTTGTGCGATTCGTTGTTCGGAATGCGGGTCATATACGGCTCTTCTCGCGGGTGGCACTGCCGATGTCCAGCAGCGGCCGGAGTTCGGTGTCGATCGCCTCGCGCGCCCGGAAGATCCGTGAACGCACGGTGCCGATCGGGCACCCCATCTTCTGCGCGATTTCCTCGTAGCTCAGGCCTTCCACCTCGCGCAGGGTGATCGCCGACCGGAGTTCTTCCGGCAGCGCGTTGACGGCCTTCATCACCGTCTGTTCCAGTTCCTGGCGCATCAACTCGCGCTCGGGCGTATCGGTGTCGCGCAGGCGCGTGCCGGTGTCGAACTGCTCGGCGTCGCCGATGTCGATGTCATCGGTCGGCGGGCGGCGGTTGTGCGAAGCCAGATGGTTTTTGGCGGTGTTCACAGCGATCCGATGCAACCAGGTTGAGAACTGGGCGTCGCCACGGAAGCTTCCAATCGCACGGTACGCACGTATGAAAGTGTCCTGGGCCACGTCCTGACATTCACTCCAGTCGGCGATGTAGCGACCGACCAGGGCCACGACCCGATGCTGGTACTTGCGCACCAGGACATCGAAGGCGGCACTCTCGCCGTGCTGCACGCGCCGGACCAGTTCCAGATCCAGCTCCTGAGGTGTATCAACATCGGCCATGAGGGGCCGCACTCCTGTCAGCCCAACCGACGTCGGGCAATGAGACTGCCAATCCCGGGAAAAGTTCAGTCGCCGATCACCTGGCGCCGCACCAGCTTTTAACCACCGTTCCGTTAACGTTCCGATCCAAGGCCTGCGATCCGGGGCGCCATACCCCTGCTATTGGGATTTGACGCGGGGGAAACAACCTCTGGATCATAGCCCCCTTCTCCATACACAACCGGATGGAACGTCCATGCTCTCAAGCTTCGATGGTCTCCGCTTCAGCCACTGGCACCCCGAGATCCGCGACGATGGCGTGGTGGTCCTCTCCCTGGATCGTCAGGACAGCAGTGTCAACGCAATGTCGCAGGATGTGCTGCTGGAGCTGGGCGACCTGCTGGAGCGCATCGCCATGGACCCACCGAAGGGCGTGGTGATCCAGTCCCTCAAGAAGGCAGGCTTCATCGCCGGTGCCGACCTGAAGGAGTTCCAGGAGTTCGATCGCCGCGGCACCGTCAACGACGCCATCCGCCGCGGCCAGTCGACCTACCAGAAACTGGCAGAACTGCCCTGCCCGACCGTGGCCGCCATCCATGGCCATTGCCTGGGCGGCGGTACCGAGCTGGCCCTGGCCTGCCGTTATCGCGTTGCATCCAATGACAGCTCCACCCGCATCGGCCTGCCGGAAACCCAGCTGGGCATCTTCCCGGGCTGGGGCGGCAGCGCGCGCCTGCCGCAGCTGGTCGGCGCGCCGGCGGCAATGGACATGATGCTGACCGGACGCACGCTGTCGGCCTCGGCCGCACGCGGCATCGGGCTGGTCGACAAGGTGGTGGCACCGGCCGTCGTGCTCGATACCGCCGTGGCGCTGGCACTGTCCGGCACCACCCGCCCGTTCAAGCAGCGTGCGCTGGCCTGGGCGACCAATACCTGGCCGGCACGCCAGCTGCTGGCCCCGCAGATGGTCAAGCAGGTCGCACGCAAGGCGAAGAAGGACCAGTACCCGGCGCCGTATGCGTTGATCAGCACCTGGCAGCGCAGCGGCGGCAAGCCGGTGCAGGCACGCCTGGATGCCGAACGACGCGCCGTGGTGAAGCTGGCCAGCACGCCGACCGCGCGCAACCTGATCCGCATCTTCTTCCTCACCGAACGCCTGAAGGGCCTGGGCGGTGGCGATTCCGGCATCCGCCACGTGCACGTGGTCGGTGCCGGCGTGATGGGCGGTGACATTGCTGCGTGGGCCGCCTACAAGGGTTTTGAAGTGACCCTGCAGGACCGCGAGCAGCGCTTCATCGACCCGGCCATGGAGCGTGCGCAGACATTGTTCGCCAAGAAGGTGCGTGACGAGAGCAAGCGCCCGGCCGTTGCCGCGCGCCTGCGTGCGGACCTGGAAGGCAATGGCGTGGCGCAGGCCGATCTGGTCATCGAAGCGATCATCGAGAACCCGGAAGCCAAGCGTGCGCTGTACCAGACGCTGGAACCGAAGATGAAGCTCGACGCGTTGCTGACCACCAACACCTCCTCGATTCCGCTGGTGGAGCTGCGCGATCACATCCAGCGCCCGGCGCAGTTCGCCGGCCTGCATTACTTCAACCCGGTGGCCCAGATGCCGCTGGTGGAGATCATCCATCACGACGGCATGGCGGCCGAAACCGAGCGTCGCCTGGCTGCCTTCTGCAAGGCGCTGGGCAAGTTCCCGGTGCCGGTGGCCGGCACGCCCGGTTTCCTGGTCAACCGCGTGCTGTTCCCGTACATGCTGGAAGCGGCCACCGCATACGCTGAAGGCATTCCGGGCCCGGTGATCGACAAGGCGGCGGTCAAGTTCGGCATGCCGATGGGCCCGATCGAACTGATCGACACCGTGGGCCTGGACGTGGCCGCTGGCGTAGGCAAGGAACTGGCCCCGTTCCTGGGCCTGCAGATTCCGGCGGCGCTGCAGACGGTGGAACCGGACAAGCGCGGCAAGAAGGATGGCCAGGGCATCTACACCTGGGAGAACGGCCGGGCCAAGAAGCCGGACGTGGCGCGCGACTACCAAGCGCCTGCCGACCTGGAAGATCGCCTGATCCTGCCGTTGTTGAACGAGGCGGTGGCGTGCCTGCACGAAGGCGTGGTGGCCGACGCGGACCTGCTGGACGCGGGCGTGATCTTCGGTACCGGCTTCGCACCGTTCCGCGGCGGTCCGATCCAGCACATCCGTGCGGTGGGTGCCGATGCCATCGTCGAGCGCCTGAAGGCGCTGCAGCAGCGTCACGGCGACCGCTTCGCCCCGCGCCCGGGCTGGGACAACCCGGTCCTGCGCGAACCGGTGGTTTGATCGGCCGGGCCTGCGGCCCGGCACCCGCAGAGGCAACAACAACAACAGCTACAGCAAAAGCCAGAGCCACAGCGGCTCTGGCTTTTCTGTTTGTTGGGCGGAGCGGTGTGGGTTGGCAGGACACGCCGTAAACCCATCCATGGGGGCTCGATGGCGCCATNNATGGCGCCAACGGTCCTGCCCACCCACACCGCGATCGAGCTTACATGGACGTACTTGCAGCGTCCCCTGCGCCCCCCACCCGCCCGGCCAAGCGCGGCTTTTGCTTCTGCTTCTGCCTTCAGCGACCAACCCACAGCCACGAGGGGCTGCGCCGTTGGCTGGAACAACCTGTTACCCGGACGGGGAATGTCACCGCCACCACCGCATGCGATGCTGACCGCCTTGATCCCTGCCAGCGAGAACGCCCGCATGACCATCATCATCGCCCCGCGCGTGCACGACATCGGCGGCCTCGAAGTGCGCCGCGCCGTGCCCACCCTGCAGGCCCGCAGCATCGGTTCGTTCGTGTTCGTCGACCAGATGGGCCCGGCACTCATGCACCCCGGTACCGCCATCGACGTGCGCCCGCACCCGCATATCGGCCTGGCCACCGTCACCTACCTCTGGTCCGGTGCCATCGGCCACCGCGATACGCTGGGCTCGGACCAGGTGATCCGTCCCGGTGACGTCAACTGGATGACCGCCGGCCGCGGCATCGCCCATTCCGAGCGCACGCCGCAACCGGACCGCGACCATGACAACCCGATCCACGGCATGCAGACCTGGGTTGCGTTGCCAAAGTCGCATGAGGAAATCGAACCGGCCTTCTACCACCATGCCGCCGCCACCCTGCCCGAGCAGCGCCGCAACGGCGCTTGGCTGCGCGTCATTGCCGGACGCGCCTATGGCGAGGAGTCGCCGGTCAAGGTGTTCGCCGACACGCTCAACGTGGCGATCGACCTGGACCCGGATGCGGAGATCGACATCGATGATGGTCACCGCGAACGTGCGCTGTACATCCTCGAAGGCCAAGCGCAGCTGGATGGTGTGGACATCCCCGCCCAGCACCTGGTGATTCCCGAAGCCGGTGCGCGCGGCCGCCTGCGGGCGAAGACGCCGGTGAAGGCGATGCTGTTCGGCGGCGAACCGCTGGATGGCCCACGTCATCTGTGGTGGAACTTCGTGTCCAGTTCGAAGGAGCGTATCGAGCAGGCCAAGCACGACTGGGAAGCCGGCCGTTTCGGCACCATTCCCGGCGACGACAAGGAATTCATTCCCCTGCCCCAGCATTGAGCATCGCGTGTTGCACACATCCGAAGGTGTATCCCTGCACCCGGCGTTGACGCTACAGTCACCCGCTGATCACTGAAATGTGACATAAATCACACTTTAGACCGTCAAAGGAGTGCAACACATGAGCATGGGTAAACGCTTGTCCGCCGAGTTCCTCGGCACGTTCTGGCTGGTTCTGGGTGGCTGTGGCAGTGCGGTGCTGGCCGCCAAGTTCGGTGGCGACGGCAATCCGCTGGGTATCGGTTTCCTCGGCGTGGCCCTGGCCTTCGGCCTGACCGTGGTAACCGGCGCCTACGCGTTCGGCCATATCTCCGGTGCGCACTTCAATCCAGCGGTCAGCGTGGGCCTGTGGGCCGGTGGCCGCTTCCCGACCCGGGACCTGGTGCCCTACATCATCGCCCAGGTGGCCGGCGGCCTGCTGGCCGGCTTCATCCTGCTGCAGATCGCCTCCGGTGCCAGCGGCTTCGCCATTGATGGCAGCCAGGCCGGTGCGTTCGCCAGCAACGGTTATGGTGCGCTGTCGCCCGGCGGCTACAGCGTGGCGGCCGCATTCCTGTGCGAAGTGGTGCTCACGGCCGTGTTCCTGATCGTGATCATGGGCGCGACCCATGGCAAGGCCCCGGCGGGCTTCGCGCCGCTGGCCATCGGCCTGGCCCTGACCCTGATCCACCTGATCAGCATTCCGGTGACCAATACGTCGGTGAACCCGGCCCGCTCCACGGCGGTGGCCTTCTTCGCCGGCAGCGGCGCCACCGGCCAGCTGTGGCTGTTCTGGATCGCCCCGCTGCTGGGCGGTGCGATCGGCGGCATCATCTACAAGTGGATCGGCAACGACCGCTGAGCCATGACCGTGCCATTGCGGCCGGCCCCCGGCCGCAATGGTTGCGGATGTAACCGCGATTTGTGCGATCGCTCACGTTCCGTTAAGGTCTGGTCATCCGCCCGTGCTTTCGCCGGGCAGGACGGCATCCGGGGATGGGATGCCTCGACCGCCGGTGTCACCGGCGGTGCCAACGACACGCCACCTTGGGGGATGCATGAAGTTCGCGCCTGTTGTTCTGTCGAGCCTGTTGTTCGTTGCGGCGTCTGCCTGCGCGCAGGCCCCGATCGACTGTCCTTCGTTGCCCGCCAGCAGCGGCCTGCAATGGCAGCAGCAGGCCCAGTCCGGCTTCCTGGTCTGCCGCGCGGCCACCAGTGACGGGCGCGAAGTACTGAGCCTGATGCTCAGCCAGCGCGATCCGGGCATTCCGCTGACCCGCTCGCTGCGCCAGGAAAAAGGCAGCTTTGCCGGTGAATCGATGTACTGGTACCAGCCGGATCTTGGCGGCCAGCAACCGCCGGGCTATGCCGAGCGCCGCATCAGCGTGGTCAAGCTGGACAAGGGCCGCTACGCGCAGATCGCGCTGTATCCCGACAGCCCTCAGGAACTGGGCACGCTGCAGCAGCTTGCGCAGGGCATGAACCTGACGCCCTCTGCCGTGGCCGACGGCCGCTGAGGGCTGCGGGGATGACTGCCTGGCAGCATTCCCGCACTTCCACCCGATCCATCGGTAGCGCCGGGCCATGCCCGGCGGTTTTTGGCCGTGCCGGCTCTTCTGGAGATCCGCCGGGCATGGCCCGGCGCTACCGATGTGCTGTGGGCACGGCCCGGCGCTACCAATGTGCTGTGGGCATGGCTCGCGGTGCGACCTCAGAACCTGCCTTCCTGGAAATCGACGAAGGCCTGCATCAGCTCTTCGCGGGTGTTCATCACGAACGGGCCATGACGCATCACCGGCTCGCGCAGCGGACGACCCGCCACCAGGATCAACCGCGCACCGCCGCTGCCTGCCGACAGATGCAGCTGCTCGCCGCCGCCCAGCACCGCCAGTTCCTGCCGCGCCACGTCGCGCGCCGCATCCTGCTCGCCCACCGTCAACCCGCCTTCGAAGACGTAGACGAACGCGTTGTGGCCTTCGGGCAGCACATAGGTCCAGGCGCGGTCGGCGGCCAGTTCGATATCCAGGTACAGCGGATCGGTCGCCGGCTGGGCGATCGGCCCCGCCGTGCCCTCGACCGTGCCGGCGATCACCTTGACCTGCACGCCCTCGGCCGGCTGCACCACCGGGATCTTCCCGGGAGCGAATTCCTGGTACTTCGGCGCGGTCATCTTGTCGCGCGCCGGCAGGTTCACCCACAGCTGGAAGCCGCGCATCTGCCCGCTTTCCTGCTCGGGCATCTCCGAATGCACCAGGCCACGGCCAGCCGTCATCCACTGCACGCTGCCCGGGGTCAGCAGGCCCTCGTTGCCGTGATTGTCGCGATGCCGCATGCGGCCATCGAGCATGTAGGTGACGGTCTCGAAACCACGATGCGGATGCTCGGGAAAACCGGCGATGTAGTCCTCGGCGCGATCGGTGCCGAATTCATCGAGCAGCAGGAACGGATCGAGGTCGGGCAGCGACGGGCCGCCGATGACCCGGGTCAGGCGAACACCGGCACCGTCGGAGGTGGGCATGCCACGGATGGTGCGCAGGACGCGGACCGGCTCGGGAAGGCTCATGGTGACTCCTGTTGGGTGGATGCCGGTAAAAATGGACGCTGCAGTGCGCAACGCCAATGGATGCCGTCGCAACCGATTGTTCCATCCCTGGTGTTCGCCGCGCGTCATGTCCGCACGCCGGCATCGTCTGCGTTGTCGGCTGCGAGGGAACATCGCCACCTGCCACACCCATGTACGACCAAAGTACTACTGCACAATGGTCCCGTGCACATTGACCCTGCCAGGGGCACGCGGGACTCTTTGCCTGTCTTTCCGGGAGAGAGCACCTCATGAAAGGTTTTTCCAAAATAGGCTGGGCGGCCCTCGCCCTGCTCGGCGCGTTCTGCCTGGGCACGGTGGCGCTGCGGCGCGGTGAGCACATCAACGCGTTGTGGATCGTGGTCGCGGCGGTATCGCTGTACCTGGTCGCCTACCGCTTCTACAGCCTGTTCATCGCCGACAAGGTGATGCAGCTCGATCCGACCCGGGCCACCCCGGCGGTGATCAACAACGATGGCCTGGACTACGTACCGACCAACAAGCACGTGCTGTTCGGCCACCACTTCGCCGCCATTGCCGGTGCCGGCCCGCTGGTCGGCCCGGTGCTGGCCGCGCAGATGGGCTACCTGCCCGGCCTGCTGTGGCTGGTGGTCGGCGTGGTGCTGGCCGGTGCGGTGCAGGACTTCATGGTCCTGTTCCTGTCCAGCCGCCGCAACGGCCGCTCACTGGGTGACCTGGTGCGCGAGGAGATGGGCCAGGTGCCCGGCACCATCGCGTTGTTCGGTGCCTTCCTGATCATGATCATCATCCTGGCCGTGCTGGCGATGGTGGTGGTCAAGGCACTGGCGGAAAGCCCGTGGGGCATGTTCACGGTGATCGCGACGATGCCCATCGCGATCCTGATGGGCGTCTACATGCGCTACATACGGCCGGGCAAGATCGGTGAGATCTCGGTGGTGGGCCTGGTGCTGCTGCTCGCCGCGATCTGGTTCGGTGGCAAGGTGGCGGCAGACCCGACCTGGGGCCCGGCGTTCACCTTCACCGGCACCCAGATCACCTGGATGCTGATCGGCTACGGTTTCGTCGCCTCGGTGCTGCCGGTCTGGCTGCTGCTGGCACCGCGCGACTACCTGTCTACCTTCCTGAAGATCGGCACGATCATCGCCCTGGCCATCGGCATCCTGGTGGTGATGCCGGAACTGAAGATGCCGGCGCTGACCCAGTTCGCGGCCAGCGGCGACGGCCCGGTGTGGAAGGGCGGCATGTTCCCATTCCTGTTCATCACCATCGCCTGCGGTGCAGTGTCGGGTTTCCATGCATTGATCTCTTCGGGTACCACACCGAAGCTGCTGGCCAATGAAGCGCACATGCGCTACATCGGCTACGGCGGCATGCTGATGGAATCGTTCGTGGCCGTGATGGCGCTGGTGGCGGCCTCGATCATCGATCCGGGCATCTACTTCGCGATGAACAGCCCGGCAGCGGTGATCGGTGCCGATGCAGCGTCGGCGGCGCACTACATCACCAATACCTGGGGCTTCACCATCACCCCCGAACAGCTGACGGCCACGGCGGCAGCGATCGGTGAGCCGACGATCCTGCATCGTGCCGGTGGTGCACCCACCCTGGCGGTGGGCATCGCGCAGATCCTGCACGAGGCGATCCCCAGCAGCAGCGACGCGATGATGGCGTTCTGGTACCACTTCGCCATCCTGTTCGAAGCGCTGTTCATCCTCACCGCGGTGGATGCGGGCACACGTGCCGGTCGTTTCATGCTGCAGGACCTGCTCGGCAATTTCGTGCCGGCGCTGAAGAAGACCGAGTCGTGGACTGCCAACATCATCGGCACTGCCGGCTGCGTGGCGCTGTGGGGCTACCTGCTGTACACCGGCGTGGTCGATCCGTTCGGCGGCATCCAGACGTTGTGGCCGTTGTTCGGCATCTCCAACCAGATGCTGGCGGGCATCGCGCTGATGCTGGGCACGGTGGTGCTGTTCAAGATGAAGCGTGACCGCTACGCGTGGGTCACCGCGGTACCTGCGGTGTGGCTGCTGATCTGCACCACCTATGCCGGTTTCATCAAGATCTTCGACAGCAATCCGGCGCAGGGCTTCCTGGCACAGGCACACAAGTTCCAGGACGCGTTGGCCAGCGGTACGATCACCGCACCGGCCAAGTCGGTCGCGCAGATGCAGCAGATCGTGGTCAATGCCTACGTCAATACCGGCCTGACCGCGCTGTTCCTGCTGGTGGTGGCGTCGGTGCTGGTGTATTCGATCAAGACGATCGTGGCGGCGCGCCGCAATCCGCAGCGCAGCGACCGCGAGACCCCGTACGTGGCGCTGAAGCCGCATGAAATGGTGGACCTGTAATGAGTACACAACTGGTTCCGGTGGGGCAGTACCAGGCGCATCGCCGGATCTGGCGACGCCTGGTGCAGACGGCACGGCTGTGCTGCGGCATTCCCGACTACGACAACTATGTGCGGCATGTGCGGGAGAAGCATCCGGACCGCGAGCCGATGGACTACAAGACGTTCTTCCGCGAGCGGCAGGAAGCGCGGTATGGCGGGCGCAACGGTGGTCGCTGCTGTTGAGGTTCCCGGTGGGTGCCGGGCTTGCAGCCCGGCGCCCGCGGAGGCAACGGCAACGGCAACATCAACTGCAACCGCAACTGCTGGAGCGTCGGCTCTGGGGTTCTGTGGGTTTGGCGGGGCGGTGTGGGCTTGCAGGACACGCCGTAAACCCGTCCATGGGGGCTCGATGGCGCCATCCATGGCGCCAACGGTCCTGCAAGCC
>NZ_QQXJ01000001.1:973193-1086254 GCF_004348785.1 Stenotrophomonas sp. TEPEL | reverse complement strand
GCCTACAGGGACGTACTTGCGGCGTCCCCGCACTCCGACACCGCCCCACCACCCCACGGATAGCCCGCTCTTGCTGTTGCTGCGGCTTCTGCCGTTGCTTGAAGGCCTCTGCGGGTGCNGGGCGCNGCCCGGCCGACGTCCGCCACTTGCGGTGGCAACGCCTGCC
Source organism: Stenotrophomonas sp. TEPEL (assembly GCF_004348785.1). Lineage (NCBI taxonomy): Bacteria > Pseudomonadati > Pseudomonadota > Gammaproteobacteria > Lysobacterales > Lysobacteraceae > Stenotrophomonas > Stenotrophomonas sp. TEPEL. The sequence continues at coordinate 1,086,088 of NZ_QQXJ01000001.1, read as the reverse complement.
CACTAGCCTTCGGCGGTCGTTCACCACCCAAGGATCGCCCGTGAAACACCGTCATCTCCTGCTGGCCTCGGCAATCGCCGCCGCCACGCTGGCCCTGGCCGCCTGCAAGAAGGAACCCACCCCAGGCGCCGAGACCGCCAGCAGCAGCGCACCGGCCGGCGAAACCGCTGACCAGTTCGTGGCCCGCATCAATGCCGAATTCAAGGCGGCCTACCCGGAGATGACCTCGGCGCAGTGGCTGTCCTCGACCTACATCAACAGCGATTCAGAGCGCATCGCGGCCAAGGCCAACGAGCGTTCGCTGACCCAGCTCAACAGCTGGATCGAGCAGGCTGGCAAGTTCGATGGCAAGCCGATGAGCGAAGACAGCAAGCGCGCGATCCACCTGCTGAAGCTGATGTCGTCGATGCCAGCGCCGCGCGACCCGGCCAAGCTGGCCGAACTGACCCAGATCGCCACCCGCATGGAAGGCAGCTACGGCGCAGGCAAGTACTGCACCGACGCCAACGATCCCAACTCCTGCCGCCAGCTGGGCGAACTGGAGCAGGTGCTGGCGCGCAGCCGCGACTATGACCAGCAGCTCGATGCCTGGCAGGGCTGGCACAGCACCACCAAGAGCATGCGCGGTGATTACCAGAAGTTCGTCGGTCTGGTGAATGAAGGTGCCAAGGGCATGGGCTTCACCGATGCCGGGCAGATGTGGCGCAGTGGCTATGACATGCCGCCGGAGCAGATCGGACCGGAAACCGATCGCCTGTGGGAACAGGTCAAGCCGATGTACGAGCAGCTGCACTGCTACGCGCGCGGCAAGCTGGACAAGACCTATGGCAAGGACAAGGCCGAGGTGGGCAACGGCCTGATCGCCGCGCACCTGATGGGCAACATGTGGCAGCAGGACTGGTCCAACCTGTGGGACCAGCTGGAACCGTACCCGGGCGCCGGCAGCCTGGACATCACTGCAGCGCTGGAAAAGCAGTACCAGACCAACCTGAGCGCGGCGCTGGCCAAGGCCGGCAAGGATGCGAACGTAGCCGCGAAGTACAAGGCGCAACGCGAGGCCGAACTGCGCACCGCCAAGCAGATGACCGAGCGTGCGCAGGACTTCTACGTATCGCTGGGCATGCCGTCGTTGCCGCAGTCGTACTGGGACAAGACCCAGTTCATCAAGCCCGATGACCGCGACGTGGTCTGCCATGCCAGTGCGTGGGACATGAACATGGAAGGCGACGTGCGCACCAAGATGTGCATCAAGCCCAACGAAGAGAACTTCACCACCATCTACCACGAGCTGGGCCACATCTATTACGACCTGGCCTACAACCCGCTGCCGCCGCTGTTCCAGGGCGGCGCCAACGATGGCTTCCATGAAGCGATCGGCGACACCATCGTGCTGGCGATGACGCCGAAGTACCTCAGCTCGATCGGGCTGGTCGACGCGCCGACCGAGAGCCGCGAAGCGGTCATCAACAACCAGATGCGCATGGCGCTGTCGGGTGTGTCGTTCCTGCCGTTCGGCCTGATGATCGACCGCTGGCGCTGGGGCGTGTTCGATGGTTCGATCACCCCGGACAACTACAACAAGGCATGGTGGGACCTGAAGGCCAAGTACCAGGGCGTGGCCCCGGCCAGCGCCCGTGGCGAGGAATTCTTCGACCCGGGTGCCAAGTACCATGTGCCGGGCAACACCCCGTATACCCGCTACTTCCTGGCGCGCATCCTGCAGTTCCAGTTCTACAAGGGCCTGTGCGATGCCGCCGGCTTCAAGGGCCCGCTGCACGAGTGCACCTTCTACGGCAACAAGGAAGCCGGCCAGAAGTACTGGGCGATGCTGAGCAAGGGTGCCAGCCAGCCGTGGCAGGCCACGCTGAAGGAACTGACCGGCTCGGACAAGCTCGATGCCGGCCCGATGATCGAGTACTTCAGCCCGGTCAATGCCTGGTTGAAGCAGCAGAACGAAGGCCAGATGTGCGGTTGGCAGGCCAGCGCGGCACCGGCGGCGGCGGCGAAATGAAAGAAGGGGCGGATCCGCGAGGGCCTTGAATTCCTCGAAGGTCTGCCCCTTCTCGTTGGCTTCGGCCTGCGCCGCATCGCGCAGCGCATCCGAGTAAATCAAGCGCACCGGCGTGCCCTGCCGTTCGTGCAGTTCACCGGCCTGCATGATCAGCGCCAGCACCTGGGCCGCACTCTCGCTTTGGCCGGCGATGCGGCCATCCATGCCCAGCACCCATTCGCCATCGCGACGGACGATTCCGGCCAGCAGCGTGCGCTGCGTGTCGCGCAGCTCGGCGTGCGGCTCGACGGGCGAGGCGGTGGCGGCGGCCTTGTTGGCAGCCTGCTGTTCCTGGCGACGGCGCTGGTCGCGGCGGGATTTGGAAGAGGTCGACATCAGTGGGGCTTGCATTGCGGGGGCGCAAGGATAACCCACACCCCCTGCATGCCGGTTCACGCCGGTGCGGTAGCGGCTCAGTCCAGTGCCCGCCCCTGCCGCCAGTACCCCATGAAGGTGACCGCGCGGCGATCCAGGCCGCAGCACGTCAGCAGATGCCGGCGGATCAGACGATAGGTCTCTGCGCAGCCATGGGGGTACCTCTTGCGACGACATCGGGATGGCTGGCTGTCGTGCACCCACGAACCGGCTCGCTGGAAACCCCAGCCTGATCCCTGCCCGCAGCGCCGCAAGGGCGCCGCGCGTGATCGCTTGCCCTACCCCTGCGCGACGCTCAATGCGCCGTGCCGGCTGCCTCTGATGCGCGCTCGCGCTGGTGCTCCCAGTACCAGAACACGAAGCCGGCCGCGAAGAAGCCCGCCTGTCCCAGTGCCAGGTGCAGCGGGCTGCTGTGCAGCAGCGGCGATATCACGCCAGCCACCACGGTGCTGATCATCAGCTGCACGAACGCCTGCAGCGACGACGCCAGGCCGCGCTGCAGCGGATACATGTCCAGCACCGCCAGCGCCAGGATCGGGAAGATCAGCGCCATGCCCATGCCGCCGAGGAAGATCGGCATCACCGCCCAAGGCAGCGCGAACTGCGGCGCCAGGGTGACGTAGCCGATGTTCAGCACGGCAGAGACCGCACACAGGGTGAAACCGAGCGCGACCTGCCGGGTCGGTGTGCTGTGCCCGGCCATGCGCCCGGACAGGAACGAACCGGTGGTCATGCCGCCGATGGTGGGAATGAACAACCAGGCAAAGCCACCTTCACCCAGATGCAGGTGCTGCATCACGATGGCCGGTGCCGAGGAGATGTACAGGAAGATGCCGCCGAACCCGATGCTGCCAGCCAGGGCCAGGCGCAGGAACCGCGGATTGAAGCCGATGCGCACGTAATCGCGCAGCAACGTGCGTGGCGACAGGGCGATCCGCGCCTCCACCGGATGGGTTTCCGGCAGGAAGCGCGCGGTGGCCGCCAGCAGCACCAGCGCGAATACCACCAGGAACCAGAAGATCAGCGGCCAGCCGGCACCGCTGAGCAGGATCCAGCCACCGATGATCGGCGCGATGGCCGGGGCGATACCGAACAGCATCGACACCTGGCTCATCAGCCGCTGCGCGTCGTGGCCGTGGTACAGATCGCGGATCACCGCGCGGCCGACGATCATGCCCACGCCGGCGGACAGGCCCTGCACTGCGCGGAACGCCAGCAGCGTGGTCAGGTCGGTAGACAACGCACAGCCCACCGAGGCGCCGACGAACACCACCAGGCCGCCGAGGATCACCCGCTTGCGTCCCCACGCATCGGACAGCGGGCCATGGGCCAGGCTCATCAGGCCGTAGAACAGCAGGTAGACGCTGATGGTCTGCTGCACCGCCACCTCGTCCACCGCCAGGCGCTGGGCCAGCTGCGGAAACGCAGGAAAGATGGTGTCGATCGAGAACGGACCGAACATGGCCAGGCCAGCGAGCAACAGGGCCATGCGGCGGGTGGAAGGAGCAACGGCGGCGGTCATCGGGCAAGCGTCCGGCAGGGCCATGCGCGGCACGCACGGCGGGCGCCGATCCCCTGCAGCAGGGACGGCGCCAGATGAATACGAGAATCCCACCATCATAGGTGGGGAATGCGCGCGATGCCATGCAGTACTGCGCAAAACGCACGCCCTGGCCACCGGCCATTCAGCCCCGTGAGGCCAGCCCAGGCCACCGTCAGGCGCCGGCAACGAGCTATAATCGGCGGGCAACACGGTGGGAGAAGCAGGTCACCGCTGCCGAAGGCGCAACGCCCGTAATCGCTCAGGCCCGATACCACCCGTAACAGAACTCTGGAGAGACCGGTTCGATCCGGCGCCGAAGGGGCACGAAGCTGCGGTTTTCCGCGCTTTTAAACTCTCAGGCAAAAGGACAGAGGGGCGCCCACAGACCGCCGACCGGCGGCTTGTGCCCGTGCGTGTGCCCTTTCCTGACGGATCCTTCGCCATGTCCCAGAACACCCCTTCCCTGCGTGAGCTCGAGCACCATTCGGCGTTCGTCGAGCGCCACATCGGCCCCAACGATGCCGAGATCGCGCAGATGCTCGGCGTCATCGGCCACGCCTCGCTGGATGCGATGACCGATGCCATCGTGCCGGCCAAGATCAAGTCGCCGGCACCGCTGGCGCTGCCGGAGTCGATCACCGAAGTGCAGGCGCTGGCGAAGATCCGCGCGATCGCCGACAAGAACACTGTGCTGCGCAGCTTCATCGGCCAGGGCTATTACGGTACCCACACGCCGAACGTGATCCTGCGCAACATCCTGGAAAACCCCGCCTGGTACACCGCCTACACCCCGTACCAGGCGGAAATCTCGCAGGGCCGCATGGAAGCGCTGATCAACTTCCAGACCCTGTGCGCCGACCTGACCGGCATGGAAATCGCCAACGCCTCGCTGCTGGACGAAGCCACCGCCGCCGCCGAAGCGATGACCCTGGCCAAGCGTTCGGCCAAGTCGAAGTCGGACACCTTCTTCGTGCACGACGCCGTGCACCCGCAGACGCTGGAACTGCTGCGCACCCGCGCCGAGCCGATGGGCATCGTGCTGCGCGTGGGCACCCCGGCCGAAGCGCTGGAAGCGGAAGCCTTCGGCCTGCTGCTGCAGTACCCGGACACCTTCGGCCAGGTGGGCGACTACAAGGCGCTGGTCGATGCCGTGCACGCGCGCGGCGGCCTGGTGGCCGTGGCCACCGACCTGCTGGCACTGACCCTGCTGGCCGCCCCGGGCGAATGGGGTGCGGACATCGTGGTCGGCAACAGCCAGCGTTTCGGCGTGCCGTTCGGCTTCGGCGGCCCGCATGCTGCGTTCATGGCCTGCCGTGACGCCTACAAGCGTTCGATGCCGGGCCGCCTGATCGGCGTCTCGATCGACGCACAGGGCAACCCGGCCTACCGCCTGACCCTGCAGACCCGCGAACAGCACATCCGCCGCGAGAAGGCCACCTCCAACATCTGCACCGCACAGGTGCTGCTGGCGGTGATGGCCTCGATGTATGCCGTCTACCACGGTCCGGAAGGCCTGACCCGCATCGCCCGCCGCACCCATCGCCTGGCCGCCATCCTGGCCAGCGCGCTGCGCACTGCCGGTGTGCAGGTCGGTGGCGACTTCTTCGACACGCTGCACGTCACCGGTGTCGACGCCGACGCGATCCATGCCAAGGCCCGTGCTGCCGGCTACAACCTGCGTGCGATCGACAGCAGTTCGGTCGGCATCAGCCTGGACGAGACCGCCACCCGCGCCGACATCGTCGCCTTAGGCGCGCTGTTCGGTGCCACCGTTGATGTGGACGCGCTCGATGCCAGCACCGCCGATGCGCTGCCGGCCGGCCTGCTGCGCCAGTCCGCGTTCCTGACCCACCCGGTGTTCAACACCCACCACAGCGAGCACGAATTGCTGCGCTACCTGCGTTCGCTGGCCGACAAGGACCTGGCGATGGACCGCACGATGATCCCGCTGGGCTCGTGCACCATGAAGCTCAACGCCACCGCCGAAATGATCCCGGTGACCTGGCCGGAGTTCTCGCAGATCCACCCGCTGGTGCCGGCCGAGCAGGCGCTGGGCTACAAGGAACTGATCGATTCGCTGGAAGCGATGCTGGTCGAGTGCACCGGCTACGACGCCGTCAGCCTGCAGCCGAACTCCGGTGCGCAGGGCGAGTACGCCGGCCTGCTGGCGATCCGCGCCTACCACCGCTCGCGTGGCGAAGATCACCGTGACATCTGCCTGATCCCGGATTCGGCGCATGGCACCAACCCGGCCTCGGCACAGATGTGCGGCATGAAGGTCGTGGTCACCAAGACCGATGCCAACGGCAACGTCGACGTCGAGGACATCCGCCTCAACGCCGAGAAGTACAGCGACCGCCTGGCCGCGATCATGATGACCTACCCGTCCACGCACGGCGTGTTCGAGGAAGAGGTGGTGGAGATCTGCGAGATCATCCACAAGCATGGCGGCCAGGTGTACACCGACGGGGCCAACATGAACGCCCTGGTCGGCGTGGCCAAGCCGGGCAAGTGGGGGTCGGACGTTTCGCACCTGAACCTGCACAAGACCTTCTGCATCCCGCATGGCGGCGGCGGCCCGGGCGTTGGTCCGTGTGCGGTCAAGTCGCACCTTGCCCCGTTCCTGCCGGGCAAGCTGGGTGACAACGGTCCGGTCGGCATGGTCAGCGCCGCCAGCTTCGGCAGCGCCTCGATCCTGCCGATCAGCTGGATGTACATCGCGATGATGGGCACCGAAGGCCTGCGCAAGGCCACCCAGGTCGCCCAGCTCAACGCCAACTACATCGCCAAGCGCCTGGCCCCGCACTTCAAGACCCTGTACACCGGTCGCAACGGCCTGGTCGCGCACGAGTGCATCCTGGACGTGCGTCCGCTGGAGAAGGCCAGCGGCATCGGTGCCGAAGACGTGGCCAAGCGCCTGATCGACTTCGGCTTCCATGCCCCGACCCTGAGCTTCCCGGTGGCCGGCACGCTGATGGTCGAACCGACCGAAAGCGAATCGCTGCACGAGCTGGACCGCTTCATCGACGCGATGATCCAGATCCGCGAAGAGATCACCGCGATCGAAGACGGCCGCCTGGACCGCGAGGACAACCCGCTGAAGAACGCCCCGCACACGGCCACGGCCGTGACCGCCAGCGAGTGGACCCACGCCTACCCGCGCGAGCTGGCCGCCTTCCCGCTGCCGAGCCTGAAGCTGCAGAAGTACTGGCCGCCGGTCGCCCGCGTCGACAACGTATACGGCGACAAGAACGTGATGTGTGCCTGCATCCCGGTCGATGCCTACAAGGATGACGAAGTCGAGGCGTAAGCCATCGCGGCATCGGTATGAGAACGGCCCGCGCGAGCGCGCCGTTCTTGTTTTCCGGTAGCGACGGGCCATGCCCGGCGAGCGCAGCGGCAGAACGCGTCACGGGTCGGGCATCTGCCCCAGGCTCAACTGCCACGACACGCCGAAGCGGTCCTGCACCCAGCCGTAGCGGCTGCTGAAATCCTGCTCGCCCACCGGCATCAGCCAGTGCCCGCCGTCACCCAGCACGCGCGCGGCACGCTCGAATGATTCGGCGCCGGAACACTCGACGAACAGCGAGATCGAGGGCGTGAAGGTGAAGTCGTGCACATCCAGGCTGTCAAAGCACAGGTAGTGGGTGCCGCCGAGCAGGAAAATGGCCTGGCGGACCTGCCCGGGCACGCCCGCGCCCGCCCCGTCCGGGTGGCGCTGCAGGGCCAGCAGGCGGAATTCGGCGAAGGCTTCGGCGTACAGGGCCAGCGCCGCTTCGGCCTGGCCGGTGAACATCAGGAAGGGACGGCTGCGCAGCATGCGGTGCTCCCGTTCGTCGGGCCGGCGATGGCCCACCCGATCAGGATGGCACGGCGGATGTGCAGCCCCCGTGGTAGCGCCGGGCCATGCCCGGCGGCCCCATCACGCCTCGCGCATGCGCCGGGCGATGGCGCTGCTGGCCGCGATGGTCGCCGTCAGCGCCACCATCGACAGGAACTGCAGGCGCGTATGCGCTTCACTCAGCAGCAGGCCGAAGATCAGCGCCAGGATCGCCAGCGCACAGACGGTCAGCCACGGGAAGCCCGCCATGCGGAACGGCAGGCGCGTGCCCAGGCGGTCGGCGCGACGGCGCAGCACCAGCTGCGAGACCAGCGACAGCGTCCACACCAGCAGGCAGGTGGAGCCGACGATGTTCAGCAGCACCGGCAACACCTTGTCCGGGAACAGCAGTTCCATGATGGTGGCAGCAAAGCCGAACAGGACGCTGGCCAGCACCGCGATCACCGGCACCTGGCGCGGATCGGTCCAGCCCAGCACGGCCGGTGCTTCACGGCGTTGCGCCAGCGAATACATCATGCGCGAGGCGCCGTAGAGGTTGGCATTGAGCGCTGACAGCAGGGCGATGACCGCGATCAGGGTGATGGCGGTGGCCGCGCCCGGAATATTGGCGACATCGAGAACCGCGGCAAACGGCGACTTCAGCGCTTCGCTGGTCCACGGCACCACGGCGATGATCACGCTCAGCGAACCGATGTAGAACACCAAGATGCGCCAGGCCACGGTGCGGATGGCACGGGCGATGCTGCGCTCGGGGTCTTCGGTCTCCGCCGCAGCGACGGCCACGATTTCGGTGCCACCGAAGGCGAACACCACCACCAGCAGCGCCGCGCCGATGCCGGCCAGGCCCTTCGGTGCGAAGCCACCGTGCTCGGTGAAGTTGCTCAGGCCCGGCGAGGCCACCTGCGGCAGCCAGCCCATCAGCAGCGCCACGCCCACGGCGATGAAGGCCAGGATCGCCGCCACTTTGAGGATGGCGAACCAGAATTCGAACTCGCCGAAGTTCTTCACCCCGAGCAGGTTGATCGCGGTGAAGAACAGCATGAAGGCCAATGCCGCCATCGGTACCGGCACCACCGGCCAGACCGTGGCCAGCAACCCGGCCGCACCTACCGCCTCGGCGGCGATCACGATGACCAGCTGCACCCACCACAGCCAGCCCACGGTGGCACCGGCGGTGGCGCCCATGGCATCGGCCGCATACACCGAGAACGCACCGCTGGTCGGCTTGGCCGCGGCCATTTCGCCCAGCGCGTTCATCACGATGATCACCAGCGCACCGGCCACCAGGTAGGACACCAACACCGCCGGGCCGGCCGCCTGCACGCCCACGCCGGAGCCGAGGAACAGGCCGGCGCCGATGGCGCTGCCCAGCCCCATCATGATCAGCTGGCGTGGCTTGAGCGAATGGCCGAGGCGGGAGGGCGAAGCGGTGTTATCGGGGGTGGCGGGCATCGGCAGGGCTGGCGGCGGCTACAAGGGCGACACCTTACCGTGTCCAGCCGCCGCGGGGATAGGCACAGCGCAGCAGGAAACTCAGGCCGGTACCGGCTCGCCGACACTGCCGCCGATGCGGGCGCGGTAGGCGCGCGGGGAGAAACCGGTTTCAGCCTTGAACTTGCGGGTGAACGCGCTCTGGTCGCTGAAACCGCAGGCCTGGCCGATGCAGGCGATGCTCTCGTTGCCATGCAGCAGGTGCATGGCCATCTGGATCCGCAGCCGGGTCAGCACCTGCTGCGGCGTCATCTGGAACACCTTGCGGAAGCTGCGCTCCAGCTTGGACAGCGAGAATCCGGTGATGTCCAGCAGCGTCTGCATCCGCACGTTCTCGGCGTAGTGCGTATTGAGGTGGGCCAAGGCCAGACGGAGCTGCTCGTACTGGGCCCCCAGGCTGTCCTTCTGGCCAAGGTCGCGGGAAATGCCGATCAACCCCTCGACCTGCCCGTCCACCAGCAGCGGACGCTTGCAGGTCAGGCACCAGCCCGGTTCGCGGTTGGCGAACAGGTGCAGCTCCATCAGGTTCTCGATCACCTCGCCGGACAGCACGCGTGCGTCCTGGTCGACATAGTCCGCACTCAGGCCGGTGGGGTAGATCTCGGCCGCGGTGCGTCCGATCACGTCCTTGCGCGCACGCAGGCCCAGCCGTCGCAGCATGGTCTGGTTGACGTAGGTGTAGCGGCCCTGGCGGTCCTTCATGAAGAACAGCACGTCCGGAATGGCGTCGAACAGGGCTTCAATGTCGGCGGGTTCGACTCGCATGCGGCAAGCATACCCGAGCCGCCGATTTGTCTGCGCGTTCACTCCCACGGGACCGTGCATTAACGCCGCTGGCGCCACTGTCTGGGGTCTGCCCCCTACCCGCTCCAGGAGATCTTCCATGGCCGCCAGCACGCCGACCGGCAAGCGCGCTCCCGCCACCACCGCCGCCGACCGTGACAGCCGCGGCCAGGGCGATGAACTGCATCAGCTCGCAGGAGGCGCCCATCCGGTACTGACCAGCAACCAGGGCATACCGGTTGCCGACAACCAGAACTCCCTGCGCCAGGGACCGCGCGGCCCCACCCTGCTGGAAGACTTCCTGCTGCGCGAGAAGATCACCCACTTCGACCACGAGCGCATTCCCGAGCGCATCGTCCACGCGCGCGGTTCGGCCGCCCACGGCTTCTTCGAACTGACCCGCTCGCTGGGCAAGGTGACCCGGGCGAAGATCCTCACCGAGGTCGGGGTGAAGACGCCGGTGTTCACCCGCTTCTCCACGGTTGCCGGCGGCGCCGGCTCGGTCGACACCCCGCGCGACGTGCGCGGCTTCGCGGTGAAGTTCTACACCAGGGAAGGCAACTGGGACCTGGTCGGCAACAACATTCCGGTGTTCTTCATCCAGGACGCGATCAAGTTCCCCGACCTGATCCATGCGGTGAAGATGGAACCGGACCGCGCGTTCCCGCAGGCGGCCAGCGCACACGACACGTTCTGGGATTTCGTCTCGCTGATGCCCGAATCGATGCACATGATCATGTGGGCGATGAGCGACCGCACGATTCCGCGCTCGCTGCGCACCATCGAAGGCTTCGGCATCCACAGCTTCCGTCTGCTGGATGAGGAAGGGAACTCCACCTTCGTCAAGTTCCACTGGCGGCCCAAGCTTGGGTTGCAGTCCACCGTCTGGGACGAGGCGCTGAAGCTGCAGGCCGCCGACAACGATTTCCACCGCCGCGACCTGTTCGAGGCGATCCAGCGCGGCGACTTCCCCGAGTGGGAGCTGGCCGTGCAGCTGTTCAGCGAAGAACAGGCCGATGGCTTCCCGTTCGACCACCTGGACCCGACCAAGATCATCCCCGAGTCGCTGGTGCCGCTGCAGGTGATCGGACGCATGGTGCTGGACCGCTGGCCGGACAACTTCTTCGCCGAGACCGAGCAGGTCGCCTTCTGCCCGGCCAACGTGCCGCCGGGCATCGATTTCAGCAACGACCCGCTGCTGCAGGGGCGGCTGTTCTCCTATCTGGATACCCAGCTGATCCGACTGGGCGGACCGAACTTCAACCAGATTCCGATCAACGCACCGAAGTGCCCCTTCGCCAACCACCAGCGCGATGGCCACATGCAGATGCAGGTGCCGAAGGGGCGCGTGGCCTACGACCCCAGCTCGCTGCAGGAAGACAGCCCGCGCGAGACGCCCGCCGGTTTCCGCAGCCACGCCAGCGCCGATGATGGGCGCAAGGGCCGCACCCGCGCGGAGAGCTTTTCCGACCACTACAGCCAGGCGCGGATGTTCTTCCGCAGCCTGGAAAAACCGGAACAGGCGCACCTGGCCTCGGCGTTGGTGTTCGAGCTGTCGAAGGTGGAAACCGAGAAGGTGCGCGTGCGCACCGTCAGCCATCTGCGCAACATCGACGAAGGCCTGGCCAAGCGCGTGGCCGACGGGCTGGCACTGGGCACCCTGCCCGCCCCGGCACCGACGGCAACCCCTGCACAGGACCTGCCCGCCGCACCCGAGGTTCGTGTGATCGGCCGCAACAAGCCCCTGCTGCAGGGGCGCTGCATCGGCATCCTGTTCGACGAGGGCTCCGATGCACGGGTGATCGCCACTCTGCGCAAGGCGGCCGAAAAGGCCGGCGCCAGCGTCAAGCTGGTCGCGCCGAAAATCGGTGGTGCCACGCTCAGCGACGGCAAAATGCAGGCCGCCGACGGACAGCTGGCCGGTACCCCGTCGGTGGTGTTCGATGCAGTGGCGGTCGTGCTGAGTGCCGACGCCGGCAAGGCCTTGGCCAGGGAAGCGGCAGCCGTGGGCTTTGTCAGCGACGCCTGGGCGCACCTGAAAGCCATCGCCAGTGACGAAGGCGCGCAGGCCCTGTTGAAGGCAGCGCGCGTCGGCAACGATGCCGGCACCGTGGAGGCCGAAGACAGCAAGGCCTTCCTCGCCGCTGCCGCCACCCGCCAGTGGGCCCGCGAGCCGAAGCTGCGCCTGCTGGCCTGACCGTTCGACAGGAGAATCCCCATGCCCCGTGGTGACAAATCCGCCTATACCGACAAGCAGAAGCGCCAGGCCGAGCATATCGAAGAGAGTGAGCGCGAACGCGGTGCCAGTGAAGGCAGCGCCGAGCGCATCGCCTGGGCCACCGTGAACAAGCAGGATGGTGGTGGCAAGCGCAGCGGCAGCGCGCGCAAGGCAACGAAGAAGGTGACCAGAAAGACCACGGCGAAGAAGGCTTCCGCAAGCAAGGCGCCTGCAAAGAAGGTGGCGAAGAAGACCGCTGCGAAAAAGACGCCTGCAAAGAAGACTGCTGCAAAGAAGGCGGCCGCCGGGAAGGCAACGCAGAAGAGCGCCTCACGCAGCACCGCAGCGAAGAAGGCCGCGAAAACCCGTGCAGCAAAAAAGGCGGTACGCAAGACCGCGGCGAAGAAGGCCGCACGCACCCGCGCCGGCAGTTAGCCGGTAGCGGGCAGCGCCCTCACCCAACCGGCCACCACCGCGGCGGCCGGTTCGGCACAGGCCTGCAGCAGCAGATGCGGCCCTTCCAGGACCACGTGCCGCGCGTCCGGCAACAGGGTCTGCAGCTCGGCTACGCTCGGCGGCCACAGCAGGTGGTCATGGCCTGCCTGCAGGCACAGCGTCGGCACCGCGATCTGCGGAAGCAATGCGCGTACGTCCACCTGCAGGGTCGCTGCGGCGCGCTGCCGCAACGTGGTTGCTGGAACCTGAGCCAACGCATCGCGCAGCATCGACATGTGTTCACCGGTCCGCCACCGCCCCAGCAGCAGGCGCGCCAGCAGTGGCAACGGCGGCATCGGCCATGCAGGCGCAAGCGCCATCGCGGCGCTGGGGGGCAATGGCACCGGCCGCTGTGCGAAGGTCGTGCACAGCACCAGTCCACGGAGACCAGGAAGCAGGCCTGCGGCCAGTTCAACCGCAAGAGGGCCGGCAAAGGACTCGGCAACAAGCACGAACGGCTGCGCAGGCAGTTGCGGTCGTACCACCTCTGCCAGTGTTCTGTAGTCCTGCGCACCCGCGCTGGGCAGCGCCAGTACGCGCGCATCGAGTCCACCTGCGCGCAGCGCCCCCAGAAAAGGCACTGACAGCCGCCCGGTGCCATCCAGCCCCGGCAACATGACGACCTGCAGTGTCAACGCCGCACTCAATGCGAAACCGGCCCATGTCCGCAACGGAGGACGTCAAGCATGATCGAACGCGCACAGGTACGCCATACGCAGGGGTACGCGGGCATGCGGCATGACCGGTTCAGAAGCCCCCGTTGGCAACGGCGAAGAAACGGATAGAATCGCCGCCACACGGGTCGCCAGCGGCGGCCCAGGGGATTGGGGAAGGACGTGCCACGGCACGGAAATTGCATCACGGCAAAGGACTGTCGACCGGCAACCCGGCCGACATCGGGAATCTGACAGGAAGGAACGGCCCACCGGCAGAGGCGCCCAAGCGCAGTGCGGTGGCTGACATTCGTGGATTGATCAGGGGGATCGCATGTCCGCACCAAACTTTGCCCGTCCGCTGCTGCGGGCGGCGCTGCTGCTGTTGTGCGCGCTGACCGTGTGGTCCGCGCAGGCCGCGCAGCTCGATTTCAGCTCTGGAGACTGGCCAGGCGGCATCGCCCAGAGTGGCGAGGGTGGCTCATTTTCGCCTGCCGGCCTTTCCCTGCAGATCATGAACACCGATGTCGACGGTGGACCGGCCATCGGTGCCATGTATCACCGCACCGACGCGTTCTTCGGCAGCGGCAATTCCAATTTCAGTGCGCTGACCCACGATCAGGACGGCCCAGGACGGCTGGACATGGTGATCAAGTCCAGCAATGGGCGGCCGTTTTCACTCAAGTCTTTCGTCTATCTGAACTGGGGCGAGGACTACAACACGCAGGTACAGGTGCGCGGATACCGCGCGGGGGCTCCCGCTGCAGGCGCGACCCACTCCTTCCCGTGGGCCGCATACCAGCCCATCACGATCATGCTGCCGGCAAGCTTCGACAACGTCGATGAAGTACGCATCCGGATGCTGCCCGGAAACACCGTCAACACCAATCTTCGCTCCTGGCACGCGATCAACAACCTGGTGGTCGATGTGCCCAACAGCGCACCGTCCGATATCGCCTTGTCAGCCAATACGGTCCTGCAGAGCAGCGCGGCCAACACGACCGTGGGCACGCTGACCAGCACCGACCCGGATATCGGCAGCACCTTCGCCTATTCGCTGGCGGCCGGTGCCGGCAGCACCGACAATGCCAGTTTCACCATAGCCGGCAACACACTGCGGGCCAACACGCCCGCTGCATTGGCTGCGGGCAATCGCAGCATCCGCGTCCGCACGACGGACGAGAACGGCGCCGTCTTCGAAAAAACGCTCGCCATTGTGGTCACCGACGACTTGGCCCCGACCGTCAGCAGCACCGCCCCCAGTGGTTCGCCGGCGGCCACCGCGACCAGCGTGAGCTTCGCGGTGACCTTCAGCGAGGCGGTCAGCGGTGTTTCCATCGACGACTTCACTCTGGTGAGTACAGGCAACGCGACCGGCAACTTTGCCGCAGTGTCGGGCAGTGGCGCCGTCTACAGCGTGGACGTGACGGGCATTACCGGCAACGGCACCCTGAAGCTCAATGTCAACGGCAGCACCAATATTGTCGACGCAGCCGGCAATGTCGCCACGGCATACAGCAGCGGCACCACGCACAGCGTCGCCATTCCCACCGCGCCGGATGCCCCGACCATCGGTACGGCGGCCGCAGCCAATGGCCAGGCCACGATCAGCTTCACTGCACCTGCCTACACCGGCGGGTCTGCCATCACCAGCTACACTGTCACGTCCTCGCCTGGCAACATGATCGGCACGGGCACCGCATCGCCGATCCTCGTCACTGGCCTGAGCAACGGCACGGCCTATACCTTTACCGTCACGGCCACCAACGCCGTCGGCACCAGCGTGGCATCCAGCGCATCGAATGCCGTCACGCCGAAGGGTCCGCAGACGATTACCTTCACCAACCCCGGCACGCAGAATTTCGGCACCGCCCCAGCATTGACCGCCACCAGCAGCTCTGCACTGCCGGTGACCTTCTCTTCGTCCACCTCCCCTGTGTGCATGATCACTTCGGGCGGCACGTTGACCTTCCTGACCAGCGGCAGCTGCACCATCAATGCCGACCAGGCGGGTGATGGCACCTATGATTCGGCAACCACCGTTTCCCAGACCTTCACCGTTGCCGCCGTTACCCCCGGCGCGCCGACGATCGGTACCGCGACCGCTGGAAACAGTCAGGCGTCGGTGACCTTCGCTGCGCCGGCCAGCAATGGCGGCAGCAGCATCACCGCGTACACCGTGACCTCCAATCCCGGAGGACTGACCGGCACCGGCGCCGGTTCGCCGATCACCGTTACCGGCCTGACCAACGGCATTGGGTATACCTTCACCGTCACCGCGACCAACAGCGCCGGAACAGGCAGCGCGTCTGCCGCCTCCAATTCCGTCACTCCAGCGTCCCCGCAGACGATCACCTTCGTCAATCCGGGCGCGCAGACCTATGGCACCAGTCCCACGCTGACAGCAACATCCAGCTCCAGCCTGGCGGTCAACTTCACTTCATCGACAACCGCGGTCTGCACCATCAGCAGCGGTGGGCAGCTGAGCTTCGTCACCGCCGGCACCTGCACGATCAATGCAAACCAGGCCGGAGACAGCACATACCTGCCAGCAACGCAGGTCAGCCAGTCGTTCACCGTCAATGCGGTGGTACCCGGCGCACCGACCAGCGTCTCCGCCAGCCCGTCGGGCACCGGTCAGATCAGCGTCACGTTCGCCGCCCCGGCCAGTACCGGTGGATCGGCGATCACCGGCTACACCGTCACCGCCGCTCCCGGCGGCGCCACCGGCACAGGTGCAGGTTCTCCGATCACTGTCAGCGGACTGACCGTCGGCCAGTCGTACACGTTCACCGTCACGGCCACCAACAGCGCGGGTACCGGCAGCGCGTCTGCCGCCTCCAATGCCGCCGTTGCCGCTGATGCGATCGTTGCCAGCCCTTCCAGTGCAACGGTGGCCTACGACACCGCAACCGCTGTGGCACTGACGATCAGCGGCATTCCCACCAGCGTCGTCATCATCGGCAACCCGGCGCACGGCCAGACCGCCGTCAGCGGAACGACGGTTACCTACACGCCGACAACCGGCTACTACGGTGCCGACAGCTTCAGCTATCAGGCCAGCGACGGCAACACGACCTCGGCCACAGCGACGGTCAGCATCACCGTGTCTCCGCCAACGCTGGTGGCAACGCCTGCCACCCTGGCCGCAGCAACTGCGGGCACCGCCTACACACCAACGTTGTCCACCAGCGGCGGTGCGGCGCCGTACAGCTACCAGGTGATCGGTACGCTGCCTCCAGGCCTGGCGCTGAGTTCGACAGGTGTCTTCAGCGGCGCACCTACAACCGCGAACACCTACAGCTTCAGCGTGCGCGTGACCGACAGCAGCACCGGCAACGGCCCGTCCAGCAAGGACACCGCCTACACCTTGGTGGTAAACGCTCCGCAATTGGCGTTTGCGCTCTCCAACCTCCCGCAGTCGTCCACGGCAACCGGCTACACGCAGCGCCTGCAGGTTTCCGGCGGCGCGGCACCGTACAGCTTCGCGGTAAGCGCCGGTGCCCTGCCGACCGGCTTGGCGCTGGGCAGCGACGGCGTGTTCTCCGGTACGCCGCAGGGCACAGGCAGCTACGCGTTCACCGTGACCGTCACCGATGCAAACGGCTTTACCGCCAGCCAGGCCTATACCCTGCAGGTGCTTGAAGCGATGCAGCAGATCAGCGCGTTCATGGCCAATCCCACCGCGCCGGTCTACAGCGAGAATGGGCGCTTCAGCGTTTCGGCCAGCGGCGGTGCGTCCGGCAATGCCATCGTCTTCGCCACCACCACCCCGGCTGTATGCCGCGTGGAAGGCGGCAGCGTGACCATGCTCGCCGCCGGCCGTTGCAGCCTGACCGCCAACCAGGCCGGCAACACGCAGTACCTGGCCGCCACGCAGGTGACGCTGGAGGTGGACATCACCGCCGCAGTGCCGGTACTGCAGTGGCCGCAGGAACTGCAAAAGATGTACGGCGAAGCGGCCTTCGACTTGATCGATCCGCAGAGCCCCAGCCGCGGCGCCTTCAGTTACTCGAGCAGTGATGCGACGGTCGCCAGCGTGCAGGGCCGCACCGTCACCCTGGTGGGCGAAGGCGTAACGATCCTCACCGTTACCCAGGCGGCGTCAGGCGGCTACGCGGTGGGCACCGCGCAACTGCGCCTGGTGGTCAGCCAACGCCCCGACCCGACCCGCGATCCAGGCGTTGTGGCCGGTCTGCAGGCACAGGTGGACGCGAGCGTTCGCTTCGCAAGTGCTCAGCAGTCCAACATCCGCGATCGTCTGCGTCAGGTTCGTGGAGGCAGCAACGCGTCCAGCAACCAGCTGTCGCTGAGCTACGCTGGTGGCAACGATCTGCCAAACGTATCGGTCCCCATGTCCAGACTGGGCGGCGACGCCCTGCCTGCGTTGCCCGCTGGCTGGGGCCTGTGGGCATCCGGCAGTGCGAGCTACGGTGCCGGTCCGGGCGGTAGCAGCCGTTACGATTTCCGCACCGATGGCCTGACCATCGGCGTGGACCGCGCCTTCGGCAACCGGTTCCTGTTCGGTGTGGCCGGCAGCGTGGGCCACAACAACAGCGACATGGACGACAACGACGCACGGGTGAAGTCCGACCAGCGTTCACTGGCGGCCTATGGCCTGTGGCGCGGCGGTGAGCACGTGTTCGTCGATGGCATCGTGGCTACCGGCACGCTGGACTTCGATACCCGCCGATGGAGTGCCGACGCCGATGCGTTCGCTCAGGGCAAGCGTGACGGTGACCAGTGGTTCGGTTCGCTGGCCTTCGGCTACGAGCATCGCCATGCCGGCACGACGTTGACCGGCTACGGCCGTGTCGAGGCCAGCCGCAGCACCCTGGACAGCTACCGCGAAAGTGGCGCGGGCCTGTACGACCTGGTCTACCGCCAGCAGGTGGTGCGCAACAGTGCCGTGGCGCTGGGCCTTGAAGGCGCTTACCTGTCACCAGACCCGGAGGCACGTGTACGTCCGTTCTGGAGCATCGAGTACCGCCAGGCGCTGGATGACAAGGGCGATGCGTACCTGAACTACGCCATCGGACCGCGCGCCCAGGACTACCAGCTGCGCATGCAGAGCTACAACGACCACGCGTTGTCGATTGCGGCAGGCATGGACGTACGCCTGCAACGGGGCTGGTTCATGTCGCTGCTGCTGGGCCACGAGCAGACCCGGGGTTCAAGCCGTGCCACCAGCATCGGCCTGCGCCTGGGCTATGGTGCCGCAGGCGGTGCTTCAGGTACCGGCACGCTGGGCAGCGCTGAAGGCACTGGCAAGCAACGCTGCAATCCACGTCGCTGCCCGCCGCAGGCGACTGCCGCGCCACGCTGAGGCGACCAACCAGGAAAAAGCCAGCCCCGGNCCGGGGCTGGCTTGGGACTACCGGTTCAACGTCGGGCGTCAGGCAGCGCGTGCATTGGCGTGTGAAGTGCGCGCCCCCTGCTCCAGCTGGAATACCGACACCGACGTGGTCAGCGCATGCGCCTGCTCTTCCAGCGCGCGGCTGGCAGCGGTGGCCTCTTCCACCAGCGCGGCGTTCTGCTGGGTGACCTGGTCCATCTGCACCACAACCTGATTGACCTGCTCGATGCCGGCCGCCTGTTCCTTGCTGGCGGCGGCGATGTCGCTCATCAGCTGGGTGGTACGCGAGCTCGCCTGGGCCACGCGGGCAATGGCGGCTTCCGATTCCACGGTCACGGCCAGGCCACTCTGCACCTTGGCAGCGGCGTCCTCGATCAACTCCTTGATCTCCTTGGCAGCGACACCGGCACGCTGTGCCAGCGTACGCACTTCGCTGGCCACCACCGCAAAGCCGCGGCCCTGTTCGCCGGCGCGCGCCGCTTCCACTGCAGCGTTCAGCGCCAGGATGTTGGTCTGGAAGGCGATGCCGTCGATCACCGTGGAGATTTCCGAAATGCGCGCCGAAGACTGGTCGATCTCGCCCATCACCGTGGCCATCTGCGCCATGGCCTGCTCGGTCTCGCGCACGGCAACGCCGGCCGCGTGCGCTTCGCTGTCGGCCTGGCGTGCCAGCTCGGCGTTCTGGCGCACGGTCGAGGTCAGCTCTTCCATCGAGGCGGCAGCCTCTTCCAGATTCGCGGCCTGTTGTTCGGTACGGCGCGACAGATCGTTGTTGCCGGCCGCCAGCTCCTGTGCCGCGTTGTTGATGCTGTCGGCGGCCACCTGGATGCCACGCACGATACCGGTCAGCTGGGTGGTGGTGGCATTGGCATCGTCACGCATGCGCGCGAACACGCCCTCGTACTCGCCCTCCATGCGTGCGGTGAGGTTGCCATGCGAGATGGCGCGCAGCACGTCGGAGACATCGGCGATGCTGGCCTGCGAACTGGCCATCATGCCGTTGAGGTGGTTCACCATCGCCTGGAACTGGTACTGGAATGCCGCAGCATCGCCACGCACGCTGAAATCGCCAGCGCGCGCGGCACGGGCCAGTTCATCGATCTGCGCGTTGATCGCCATCAGGCTCTGCTTCACCGCCGCCAGCGTGCGGGTCAGCGTGCCCTTCTCGCCCGGGTACTCGGGCAGATCGCGGCTGAGGTCGCCGATGGCATAGCGCTGCATCACCTCGGCCATCAGCAGCTGCACCTGCACGTGCGATTCGACCAGGTGATTGGTGGCCTGCACCATGCGGCCGAAGTCGCCGGGGAACGCGCTGGCGTCCATCCGGTAACGGATCGCGCCGGCCTCATGCTGCTCGGCCATCTGCAGCTGCGCGCCGATGGCGGCCTGCACGCTCTGGCGCACGCTGGCCATGGCCTCGCCGAGCTGGGTCAGCTCGTCACGGCCACCCAGGCGGAATTCCTGGTCCAGTTCACCCTTGGACAGGCGCTCGGCCAGCTGCACTGCACGCGCCAGCGGGCCGGTCATGCTGCGGCCGATCAGCACCGATGCGGCGATGCCTGCCAGCAGCGCCACGCCACCCAGCACCAGCAGCTGCAGCAGGCTGCGCTCGCCCAGGCGGATCGCCTCGGCAGCGGCCTCGCGGCTTTCCTTTTCTTCATAGGCCACGCCATCGGCCAGTGCCTTGTTCCAGCCATTGGCCGCTTCCTGCACCGGGCCCAGGGTCAGCGCCACGGCGCCGGGGAAATCGCCCTGTTCCATCAGTTCGCTGGTCTGCTTGTTGAGCGGACGGGCGATCGCGCGCTTGGCGGCGATGGTCTCGCCGATCACCTTGCCTTCGGCATCGCCGGGCAGGGCCTGGTAGGCCGTCCAACTGGCCTCGTAGCGCTTGACCAGAGCGGCGATGCGCTGCTCGTCGTTGGCACGGTCTTCGCCCTGGCGGATCAGCATCTCGCGGCGCACGACCATCATCTGGTTGTTGGCATCAAGCATCTCCGACAGCAGCCGCACCTTGGCTACGCCGACCTCGACCACCTGCTCCATCGCGCGCTTCTGCACCATGGTGGCGGTGGCACCGGTAGCGACCACGGCGGCAACCAGCAGCAACAACAGGCCAAAGCCAAGCCCAAGACGCCAGGCGACCCTGACGTTCCTCAAGTAGTTCATGGGGTGAATCCAAAACGGGGGGGATGCGCCCATATCGGCCCGCCAGCCGGGAATCTTGATCGCCTCCCGCTCGACTGCGTCGGAAGCCGTTCACCTTGGTGAGACCCGGCCTCCCGCTTCTGCCGCGGGAGGATGGCCCGGCGGCGCGGCCCCACTGCTCATGCTGGCATCAGTTTTCTTTCACGGCGGCTGCGCAGCGTCTACGGGCAGGGTGGAGGCGTGATCTGTCTGGAGATGCCCATGCCCGTATGCCGCCCCGCCCTGCTCGCCCTGTCGCTGCTGATGTCGCCCGCCTTTGCGCAGACGCCCCCGCCCGCCGGCCTGCCAGCACCCATCGCCGAAAAGGCCGGCCCTGACACGGCGGCGCACTCGCCCCTGCACGCCCAGGTACTTCTGGACCGCGCGAATTTCTCTCCGGGCGAGATCGATGGCGAAGTGGGCAGCAATCAACGCCGCGCGGTGTCCGGCTTCCAGGCAGCGCACGGGCTGACGGTCAGCGGCGAACTGGACGACGCCACCTGGAAGGCCCTGCAGGCCGACTCGGTCGGCCCCCTTGCCAGCTACACGCTGACCGCAGAGGACGTGGCCGGTCCGTTCGTTGCGGTTCCCAAAAAGCCCGCCGACCAGGCCAAGCTGAAGGCACTGGGCTTCAGCAGCGTGGAGGAATCGCTGGGCGAGCGCTTCCATGCCGCACCGGAGCTGTTGAAGGCGCTCAATCCCGGTGTGGATCTGAGCAAGGCCGGCAGCCGCATCCAGGTGCCCAATATTGCGCCCGCGGCATTGCCCAAGGCCGCCAAACTGGTGGTCGACAAATCCGACTCCACCCTGCAGCTGCTGGACGCGCAGGGCAAGGTGATCGCGCAGGTACCGGTATCGTCGGGCAGCGAGCACGACCCGCTGCCGATCGGTGAGTGGAAGATCCTCGGCGTCTACCGGGATCCGCCATTCCACTACAATCCGAAGCTGTTCTGGGATGCCAGCAAGGGCGATCGCAAGGCCACGATTCCGCCCGGGCCTAACAATCCGGTAGGCCGGGTCTGGATCGACCTGTCCAAACCCCATTACGGCCTGCACGGCACGCCGGTGCCCGGCCATGTCGGCAAGACCGAATCGCACGGCTGCGTGCGCATGACCAACTGGGATGCGCTGCGCGTGGCTGCAGCGGTGGATACGTCGGTACCGGTCGTCATGCAGGAGTGAGCCGATGCGACTGGCGCAACTGATCGTACTGGGGCTGGTGATGGGCGTGGCAGCCGGATGGTGGCTGCAGCGTGATGGCGAGCTGTCCGATGACACGGGTGCCCGCCCCCTTGCAGTGGCGCAGACCTCCGCTGCGGCCGACAGCGCCCGTGCCGTACCCGTGGAGCAGGCGACAACGGCAATCGCTGCGCCCGCCCCAGCAGCAACGGGCGACACACCCTCCGGCCTGCTGCTGCCGGTACAGGGCATCACGCCCTCGCAACTGCAGGACACTTTCACTGACGCACGCAGCGAAGGCCGCGTGCACGATGCGATCGACATCATGGCTGCTGCCGGCACACCGGTGCTGGCGGTGGCCGATGGCCATGTCGAGAAGCTGTTCGACAGCAAGCGTGGCGGCCTGACCGTCTATCAGTTCGAACCCAGCGGCCGCTGGTGCTACTACTACGCGCACCTGCAGCGCTACGCGGACGGCCTGGCCGAGAAGCAGACCATCAAGCGCGGCGACGTGATCGGTTACGTCGGCAGCACCGGCAACGCCAACCCCGAAGCCCCGCACCTGCATTTCGAAGTGCACGTGCTGGGCCCGGAGAAGCAATGGTGGAAGGGCGAGTCGATCAATCCCTATCCATTGCTGCAGACGGCCGACCGCTGAAGTATCAACCGGCTGCGCCGCCTGCGGCGCGCAGGCCTGCCCGCAGCCTGTCCACTTCGGCCATCCATTCGTCGAGCGAACCGGATTCCTCCTTCAATTCCCGCAATTCGCAGTCATCGGCCTGTACCCGCTGCACAGCAAGTTGCGCCAGCGACAATAGTGTGGCCGATGGGACCTGGTTGCGTGCCTTCACCCAGGCCAGTAGTTCTTCCTCCTCAGCAAGGGCATCCGTTGGTTGCCCCAGCAGCGCCAGCACTACCTCAGCCGCCGCGACCGCCCTGCCTGCCTCGGGTGCCTCCAAGTAGTCATCGGGATTGATGGCAGCGCGCAGTGCTTCCTCCAACATCGACAAATCCGTGCATTCCGTCAGATCGCAGACCAGATCGCACGCGTCATCGTTCTCGAACGAACCGTGTCCCCATGCGCCCATGTGATTTCTCCTCGTTGGTTGGCAGATACCACCGCGCAGGACCCGCGGGGCAGTCACCAATCATGCGACAGTCGACAAGACGCCACGAGCGCAGGCCGCATACTGTGCAACATCCACGACGCCAACCATTGGCACACGGTGCTTCCTATCAAGCCCCTGCCTGTCGCACCACAGTGATCCAAGGCAAAATGCGACAGCAATCCGCCCCGACGAACGAAAGAGTCCCTGTTTGTGCGGGGCTTCCTTCTGCAGGAACGCCGGGCATGGCCCAGCGCTACCGCAGCGGAGACCGGCGTCGCCCCCGCCGCAGCGCGATGGTGAAGATCACCAGTGCGATACCTGGAACCAGCAGCAACAGCGCCACCACTTTCCAGAAGAAGAACGGCCACAACCAGAGGTAGTCCAGGTCGGTCAGTTTCAGAAGATCCAACGGCGGCTGCACTTCGACCGTTGCCGGCCTGCCGACCAGCGCCGGCTCCACTTCCAGCACGGTCACCCGCAGCCAGGAGCGGCCACGGGGCAACGCATCACCGCGGCCATAGCCGAAGTACGCGGCGGTAAAAACAGCCGTTTCAACGGTTTCCAGCCTGCGCACAATATCCGTCCCGGCTGGGCCAGAACGCACGCCCGCACGGAAGTCCGCATGCTCGTTGGGGGTGTCGACACGCATCAGCACGCCGGGGTCGAGGGCCGGGTCGGCGGCGTTGGGCGGGTAACGCAGCCGCAACCGCAGACGATCATCAATGAAGCGGTAGACCGTGATCTCCGCGCTCGCACCGGGGCTCAGCACCAGCGGCAGGGTCTGCGTGCGTGACGCCAGGTGGTTGGCCACGGCGCCCACCGCCAGCACCACACAGGCGACTGCCCACAGGCCCCAGAACACCCACAGGGTGATCCGCAGCACCCGCGTCCCTTTCGCGCTGACATCGCCGGTCATCGATCCGCTTCCCTGCTGGCATTGCGTACACACTAACGAAAAAGCCCCGCTTTCGCGGGGCTTCTTCTTTCAGCGACGCCGGGCATGGCCCGGCGCTACCGGTGCGGCAGCGTTGCCAGGCAGCGTCTGGCATCGCCGCATCGCTCAGGCGAACGGATCCTGCAGGACCATGGTGTGGTCGCGGTCCGGGCCGGTGGAGACGATGCTGATCGGGCAGCCGGCCAGCTCTTCCAGCGAACGCAGGTAGGCGCGTGCGGCCGGCGGCAGGTCGTCCCAGTTGGTGATGCCGTGGGTGTTTTCAGTCCAGCCCGGGAACTCCAGGTACACCGGGGTGCACTCTTCCCAGCCCTGCGCGTCCAGCGGCGCGTACTCGGTACGCTTGCCGTTGTATTCGTAGGCGATGCAGACCTTCAGCTTTTCCATGCCGTCCAGCACGTCCAGCTTGGTGATGCACAGGCCGCTGATGCCGTTGATGGCCACGGCACGCTTGAGCGCGACGATGTCCATCCAGCCGCAGCGACGCGGGCGGCCGGTGGAGGCACCGTATTCGGCGCCGCGGTCGCGGATGCCCTGGCCGATTTCATCGTCCAGCTCGGTCGGGAACGGGCCGCCGCCAACGCGGGTGGCGTAGGCCTTGGCGATGCCCAGCACGTAGTCGATCGCATCGGCGCCGACGCCGGCACCGGCCAGCGCACCACCGACGGTGGTGTTGGAGCTGGTGACGTACGGGTAGGTACCGTGGTCGATGTCCAGCAGCGCGCCCTGCGCACCTTCGAACAGCACGCGCTTACCCTGCTTGCGCAGGTCATGCAGGATGCCGGCAACGTCCGACTTCATCGGCTGCACGTATTCGCCGAAGGCCAGCGCCTCGTCGAAGGTCTTCTGGAAATCGACCGCGTCGGTGTTCAGGTACTTGGTCAGCACGAAGTTGTGGTAATCCAGCGCGGTGCGCAGGAGTTCTTCCAGCTGCTTCGGATAATGCAGGTCGGCGATGCGGATGCCGCGACGCGCCACCTTGTCTTCGTAGGCCGGGCCGATACCACGACCGGTGGTGCCGATCGCCTTGCCGCCGGCAGCGCGTTCGCGCGCCTGGTCCAGGGCGATGTGGTACGGCATGATCAGCGGCGCGGCCGGGGAGATCTTCAGGCGCGAACGCACTTCCACGCCGGAGGTTTCCAGCTCGGCGATTTCCTTCTGCAGCGCGGCCGGCGAGATCACCACGCCGTTGCCGATCAGGCACAGCGCATCGTCACGCAGGATGCCCGACGGGATCAGGTGCAGGACGGTCTTCTTGCCGTTGATGACCAGGGTGTGGCCGGCATTGTGGCCGCCCTGGAAGCGCACGACGGCGCCGATTTCCTCAGTGAGCAGATCGACGATCTTGCCCTTGCCTTCATCGCCCCACTGGGCACCAAGCACTACGACAGACTGACCCATGACGGGTTCCTCTATTTGTTGCGGCCATCGGGGCCGCGGACGGGTAAACCGCAGCGGGGCTGGCCAGCGCTTGGGTGGCGGCTCCAAACGGGGAGCGGCCGGCGATGGAAGGCCCAGACACGGAAAAAGCCGAACGGGGAGGCCCGTCCGGCTTTTGTGCATTATCCGGGTTTCCGGGGTCCGGTGCCACCTTTCCGACGGGCGGCTTCACCAGCCGGTCAGCCGCCCGCCTGGACGTCCGGAATGGGGTCAGATCCCTTTCCTGCGGAAAGGGATCTGACCCCTGCTAATGCCGTACCCACCACAGCAGGCTCAACCCGGCCAGCAGGACCAGGCCACCGAAGCTGCGCAGGGCCGGGCTGGGCAGGTCCAGCAGGCGTTCGGCCATGCGCTTCCAGGCCACGGGGGCCACGAACAGCAACAGGCCTTCCAGCACCGCGACCAGACAGACGGCGGCGAACAGATCTTTCATGGGGGAACTCCGGAAAAGCACGAGGCCCGGCGTATGGCCGGGCCCCGTGAGGTACTGCGGTGCGGACTCAGCGATCGTTCTTGAGGTACTGCAGGAACGGGTCGTTCTTGTCCAGCACGATCACGCCGTTGCCGTCGGTCATCGAGCCGCGGTAGGCCTCGAGGCTGCGATAGAACGCGTAGAACGACGGGTCAGCCGAACCGGCCTTGCCGTAGATGCGCGCGGCCTCGGCATCGCCTTCACCACGCAGGCGCTGGGCATCGCGTTCGGCTTCTGCGATCAGCACGGTGCTGTCACGGTCGGCCTGGGCGCGGATGGTCAGCGACTGCTCCTCGCCTTCGGCGCGCAGCTTGGCGGCTTCCTGCTTGCGCTGGGCGCGCATGCGCTCGTACACGTCATTGATCACCTGGCTGTCGGTGGGCAGGTCCACCTGCTTGATGCGCAGGTCGATCATCTGCATGCCCAGCCCGGCGACGGCTTCGTTGATGCCCTTCAGCTGCTCGGCGATCAGCTCGCTGCGGTCGCCGGAGACCAGCTGCTGCAGGGTGCGCGAGTTGATCTGGTTGCGCAGCGAGTCGGTGATGATCGGTGCCAGGCGGGCGTTGGCGATACGCGGATCGCCGCCGGTGGCACGGAAGTAATCACCCACGTTGGAGATGTAACCGATGGCGAAGAAGTCGACGCTGACGTCCTTCTGCTCGGCCGTGAAGTAACGGGCCGGCGCGGTGTCCAGCACCTGGAAGCGGCGGTCGAACACCCGCACCGTTTCCACCACCGGCAGCTTGAAGTGCAGGCCCGGCTTGATGTCCGAACGCACCACCTTGCCCAGGTTCAGGACCATGGCGGTCTGGTCCTCGCGGACCACGTACACCGAGCCCAGCAGGCCCAGCAGCACCGCTACGACAACGGCGATCCAGATTGAATTTCTCATCGGCTGCCCTCCTCACGGCCGCTCGGACGCCCGGTCGGGCGGCCCACCGGCCGGCCCGGATCACGGGAAGCTTCCACTGCGGTGGTACCCGGCAGCGACGGCATCACCACATCGGGGTTCGGTACCGGCGCCGGTGCCGAGGTGCTGGCACGGGTATCACCGGTCATCGGCACGTAGATCAGCTGGCGGCCATCGCCACCAATGACCTTGCGGTTGTCGCTCAGCACCTGCTGCACCGTTTCCAGCCACAGGCGCTTGCGGGTGACTTCCGGTGCGTCCTTGTACTGTGCCTGCAGCAGGCTGAAGCGCTGGCCATCACCTTCGGCCTTGGACACCACGGCCTGCTTGTAGCCTTCGGCGGTGGTACGGGCACGCGAGGCCTGGCCCCGCGCTTCAGGCACGACCTTGGCCGCATAGGCCTGGGCTTCATTGATCAGGCGCTCCTTGACCTGCTGGGCACCGTTGACCTCGTCGAAGGCCGGCTTGACCTCCTCCGGCGGGCGGGCGTCCTGCAGGGTCAGGCCGGTCACGGTCAGACCGGTCTTGAAGGCACGCAGCAATGTCTGCAGGCGCTCTTCGGCGGCCACGGCCAGCGGGCCACGGTTGTTCAGTACGGCGTTGAGGTCGGCGCGGCCGACTTCCTCGCGCACCGCGCTCTGAGCCGACTGCTCCAGCACCTGGTCGGCATCAACGGTGCCGAACAGGTACTGCTGCGGGTCATCGATGCGGTACTGGACGTTCAACGAGACATTGACGATGTTCTCATCGCGGGTCAGCACCGGCACCTGGATCGAGAAGGTCTTGATCTCGGTGGCGTTGACCTTGGTGACCGATTCGATCGGCCAGGGCAGCTTGAAGTTCGGGCCTGGGGTCAGGATGCGCGAGAACTGGCCGAAGCGCAGCACCACGCCACGCTGCTGTTCGCCGATCAGCTGGAAGCTGGAGAACAGCACCAGCAGGACCACTGCTGCCACCACCCAACGCAGGATGCCGCCGTCGAACAGATCCTTCAGCGGTCCGGGCAATCCGCCCCAGCCGCTACCATTGCCACCGCCGCGCGACCCGAACGGCCCGCGTCGATTGTCCTCGGGGCCTTGTCCGCCCTTGTTGCCGCCGGGTGTATTCCAGGCCATGCACGCTCCATCAAGATGTGGGCTGCGACGCGGGCCCTTCCCGCAACGCCAGCCGTTAACCACTACCGATCATACAAGATGGGGCGGACCGGCAGGATTGAAAGGGGCCGGACCGGGTAAGGTGGCGTTTTCCTCGAAGTCAGGCAATGCCGATGGCCCCCACCACCCCGTTCACCGCCTTCCGCATCGAAAAAGACGACGCCGGCTACCGCAGCGGCCTGGTCCCGCTGCGTCTGGACGACCTCAACCCCGGCCAGGTGCTGATCCGCGCCCACTGGTCCTCGGTCAACTACAAGGATGCCCTGGCCGGCACCGGCAAAGGCCGCATCCTGCGCCGCTTCCCGCTGGTGGGCGGGATCGACGTGGCCGGCACGGTGGTCGCCTCCACCGATCCGGCCTGGCGCGAGGGCGATGCGGTACTGGCCACCGGCTGTGGCCTCAGCGAAACCCGTGATGGCGGCTACAGCCAGTACGTGCGGCTGGAATCGAGCGCGGTCATCGCCCAGCCGGCGGGCCTGAGCCCACGCGAGGCGATGGTGCTGGGCACCGCCGGCTTCACCGCCGCGCTGGCGCTGCTGCGCCTGCAGGACAACCGGCAGACGCCCGAGCGTGGGCCATTGGCGGTCACCGGCGCCAGCGGTGGGGTCGGGGCTCTGGCCGTGGACATCTTCAGCCGCGCCGGCTATGCCGTGCACGCGATCAGCGGCAAACCGGAACAGAGCGACTTCCTGCGCGGCATCGGTGCTGCCGAGGTGCTGCCGCGTGACGCCCTTGCCGACACCGGGCCGCTGCAGTCGGCACGTTTCGGCGGTGGCCTGGACAACGCCGGCGGGCCGATGCTGGCCAGTCTGCTGGCCCAGACCGTGCCTTACGGCAGCGTGGTCAGTGCGGGGCTGGCCGCCAGCCCGACGCTGGAGATGACCGTAATGCCCTTCATCCTGCGTGGTGTCTCGCTGCTCGGCGTTTCGTCGGCCAATGCCCCGCGCGCGCTGCGCGAAGAAGTGTGGGCACGCTTGGGCGACGCGTGGAAACCGCAGCACCTGGACCGCATCTGCACCGCTGAAGTCGGTCTGGACGGTCTGCCTGCGGTGTTCGATCGCATGCTGGCGGGCGGCTCGCTTGGCCGCACGGTGGTGCGGATCGACTGAACGTCGCAGGCAGGCGACGGACGGCAGCTGTCGCCCTCCCGCCAACGGGACGCCGGCACTACACTTCCGGCATCACATGGGGAACAACATGGCACGCATTCTGATCGTCGACGACTCACCGTCGCAGCTGTTGGGGATACAGCGCATCGTCGAGAAGCTCGGGCACCAGATCCTGACCGCCACCGATGGTGCGGCCGGGGTGGAGACCGCCAAGGCCGAGCTGCCCGACCTGGTGCTGATGGACGTGGTGATGCCCAACCTCAATGGCTTCCAGGCGACCCGCACGCTCGCCCGCGATGAGGCGACCCGGCATATTCCGGTGATCCTGGTGACCACCAAGGACCAGGACACCGACCGCATGTGGGGCATGCGCCAGGGCGCCAAGGCCTACATCACCAAGCCGTTCTCGGAAGACGAACTGTCCGAAGTGCTGGAGCGGGTGTTCGCCGGTCAAGGCTGATACAGCGCTCTGGCAGGTACCAACCTTGGTTGGCGCGCCTCTGCCGGCCAGCCGCCGGCACTACCGCAAGGTGCGGACCGAGGTCCGCACCCACCGAAGCGGATTTCAGATCGTTTCGCCAAACGCCTTGGCCAGATTCCGATAGGCCTTCTTCTGCGCGTCGTTCGTCGCCGCCGGGGCGACAATCTCCAGCTCGACGATCTGGTCGCCGTCCGGGCTGCCCGGCAGGCCGCGCCCACGCAGCCGCAGCTTGCGACCAGCGTCGGAATCGGCCGGAATCTTCAGTTCCACCGCGCCACCCAGGGTCGGCACGCTGATGCTGGTGCCCAACGCCGCCTGCCACGGGGTGACCGGCAGCGTGTACAGGATGTTGCGGCCGTCGACCTCGAACTGCGGATGCGCGGCGTACTCCACTTCCAGCAGCAGGTTGCCGCCGTGGTTGCCCTGCCCGGCCAGGCGGATCACCTGCCCGGGACGGATGCCCTTGGGCACGCGCACGTCCAGCTGCTTGCCGTTGACGGTGATGCGCAGGCTGTCGCCGTTGTAGGCCGCCTCCAGCGGTACCGACAGCTTGGCCCGGGTATCGCGGTTGGGCGCATGGCCATGGCTGCTGAAGCCCGGGCCCGGGCCTGCACCCTGGCCGCCGCGCTGGCGCGCGAACAGGCTCTCGAAGAAGTCGCTGAAACCACCGTTGGGGCCACCGCCGCCGAACACTTCCTCGAAATTGAAACCGCCACCGCCGTAGTTCGGCGGCACGTTGAATTCCTCGCCCGGGCGATAGCCCTGCGCACGCAACTGGTCATAGGCCGCGCGCTTCTCGGGATCGCGCAACGCCTCGTAGGCCTCGTTGATGGCCTTGAACTTGTCCTCGGCCCCGGCCTCCTTGCTGACGTCCGGGTGGTACTTGCGTGCCAGCCGGCGATAGGCGGTCTTGATTTCCGCCTCGCCCGCGCTCGGTTCCACCCCCAGGGTGGCGTAATAATCCTTGAATTCCATCCAGCTACCTCGATTCGCTTCGGCCGCGCCGGTGGGCGCCGCCCCGGGTTCATTCTACGCGCCGGCGATGCTACGCCGCCGGTCGTGCGGCAACGGTGAGGCCGACTGATCCAGCGCAATGCGCCTGCCATCACCCGGCCCCATGCTGTGGCTGAGAGCCTCTACGGACGACAGAGATGGGGTATATACGTGGGTTTTCCAATGTCTTGACGCGCCCGTCCCCTCCTGGCCCCTACCCTCACCCAGCAAGGAGTTCCCATGACCATCCATGTCGGCGACCGCATCCCGGAAGTAACCCTCAAGCGCATCCGCGAAGGCATCGAGACCCTTGATACCCACGCCCTGTTCGATGGGCGCAAGGTGGTGCTGTTCGCGGTGCCCGGTGCGTTCACCCCCACCTGCTCGGCCCGCCACCTGCCCGGCTACGTGGAAAAGTTCGAGGCGTTCCGCCATCGCGGCATCGATGTCTACTGCATGGCGGTCAATGACCCGTTCGTGATGAAAGCCTGGGCCGCCGACCAGCACGTACCCGACGGTCTGCTGATGTTGTCCGACGGCAATGCCGAACTGACCCGTGCACTTGGCCTTGAGCTGGATGCAAGTTCATCCGGCATGGGCACGCGTTCGCGTCGCTTTGCCCTGTACGTGGTGGACGGCACGGTGCGCGCGAGCTGGATCGAGGAGCCCGGCCAGTTCGAGGTGTCCTCAGCCGACTACGTACTGGATCACCTGCCCACCTGAAACCCTGACTGCAAAGGAAACCGGCCAGCCATGTCCAACAAGCCAGCCCAAGCCAGCAACACCTCCCCTTCCGCCAAGGTCGCTGGCATCAGCGATCGCCAGACCCTGCGCGAGCGAGCACGGAAGAACATCGAGGACGGGGCGATCACCGACAGCTACAGCGCCGACCGCAAGGTGGTGATCAAACTGCTCAACGACGCGCTGGCCACCGAATATGTGTGCGTACTGCGCTACTACCGGCACTACTTCATGGCCAAGGGCATGCTGGCCGACGCGGTCAAGGGCGAGTTCCTCGAGCACGCACAGCAGGAGCAGGCGCACGCCGGCAAGCTGGCCGAACGCATCGTCCAGCTCGGCGGCGAGCCTGACCTCAATCCGGACACGCTGACCGCACGCTCGCACGCCGAATACAAGGAAGGCAGCGACCTGCGCGACATGGTCCGCGAGAACCTGGTGGCCGAGCGCATCGCCATCGACAGCTACCGCGAGATGATCAACTTCATCGGCGACAGCGATACCACCACCAAGCGCATCCTGGAGGAGATCCTGGCGCAGGAGGAGGAGCATGCCGACGAGTTCGCCGACCTGCTGGATGGCTGGATCGGGGAGTAGCGCCGCACCGTGCCAGCGAACGCCCCGGTAGTCGCCCACCTTGGTGGGCAGCTTCTGCGCGTGCCAACCAAGGTTGGCACCTACCGGGTCACGGTGGATCGGTAGCGCCGGGCCATGCCCGGCGGATGTCACGTGATCGGGCACCAACCCGCCGGGCATGGCCCGGCGCTACCGCAGCACGTTGAACCGTACCTGCGTCCAGGCGCCGTCAGCGGCCAGCGCAGTCAACGTATGCGCGCCCGGATCGGCGAATTCGCGCTGCATCAGCTGCGCACCGCGCGTCTGCGTGATCCATCGACCATCCAGCAGCCAGTCCACGGCCTGTTCGCTGCCCAATGCGCGCAGCTGCAGGCGTACGCCGTGTTCGGCATTGGGTGCACGCGCCAGCGTCGCGCCTTCGTTGAGGCCATCGATATGCAGGGCCACGCTGGCCTGGCGACCATCATCGCGACAGTCCGGCGACAATGCGGGAAGCTGTGAGGCATCGCGGGTGGCCTTGGGCAGCCAGGGTGACAACAGCGCCGGCCATCGCGCGATCTCACGCGCGACTTCCTCATGCGGCGCGCTGCAGTCAGCCGATACGCGCAGTCCGGTGCGCGCGTCAGCCAGGTAGCGTTGGCGGCCAGGCTGCCATCGCCGCGCCTCGCGTTCGGGGAAGGTCGGCGGTGCCGCACCGTCCAGCAGATAGGCCGACAGGCGTCGCTGGCAGAGTGCCGCTGGCAACCCTTCGGCCAGTTCTCCGGTTGGCCAGCAGATGTCTGCCTGGGTCACGCTGGCCGGCATCGGCGCGGCCGCCGCATCGCCGCGTTGCCGCGGCAGGCTGTCGACCACCTCGAACATCAGCGGCAGGGCGGTGACCGCGCCGTACTGCCCCGGCAACGGCGTGCCATCGGGGCGCCCCACCCACACGCCCACGGTGTAGTGGCGGGTACTGCCGATCGCCCACGCATCGCGGTAGCCATAGCTGGTGCCGGTCTTCCAGGCCACGCGCGGCCGCCCGCCAACGTCGAACGTGCCAACGCCGTATCCCGGGCGCGGATTCGATTCCAGCATCTCGCGCACGATCCAGCTGGCACCGGGCGAAGCCAGCCGCCGCTCGATCATCGGTTCGTCATCGGTGTAGCGCACGCGGCCGGCAATGCCGTTGCGGTTGAGCGCAGCGAACGCACCGACCAGGTCTTCCAGCCGCGCGCCGGTGCCGCCGAGGATCAGCGACAGATTGGGCGAACTGCCCGGCGGAAAGCGCAACTGGATGCCGGCGTGCGACAGGCGCGCGGCGAAGCGTGCCGCACCAACCCGCTGCAGCAGGTCGACCGACGGCACGTTCAGCGACAGGCGCAGCGCACTGGCAGCACTGACCGGGCCGTTGAAGGCCATGTCGAAGTTGCCCGGCCGATAGCTGCCGAAGCTCTGCGGCGCATCCACCAGCAGGCTCTCGGAATGGATCAGGCCATCATCGAGTGCCATCGCATACAGGAACGGCTTGAGCGTGGAGCCCGGCGAGCGCCAGGCCTGCACCATGTCCACGTGGCCCAGCCGTTGCCGATCACCGAAAGACAGCGTGCCGACATACGCACGCGCCTGCAGGGTCTGGTTGTCGACCACCAGCAGTGCGGCTGACGTGCGCTCGGGCAGCGTGGAGAAATAGCTGGCCACGCGCTCTTCAAGGGTGCGCTGCAGGCCGATGTCGATGCTGCTCTGGATCCGCGCCTGCCCGGGATGCGCCGAGTGCAGGCGCTGGGCCAGCAGTGCCGCATGCAGCGGTGGACGCAGCGAGCGTGCGACCACGTTCTCGATGCGCGCGTCTTCCACTTCCTCCGGCGTCCATGCGCCAAGCTCGGCCATGCGCGCCAGCACTTTGTCGCGTGCCCTCTGCGCAGCTTCAGGATGACGATCCGGGCGCAAACGGCTGGGTGCTTGTGGCAGCACCGCCAGCAACGCGGCCTCGGCATGCGAAAGCTGTGCGGCCGGCTTGCCCAGGTAGGCCCAGCTGGCCGCCTCCACGCCTTCGATGGTGCCACCGTAGGGCGCGCGCTCCAGATACAACGCGAGGATCTCGCGCTTGGACAGGTGCACCTCAAGCTGCACCGCACGCAGCATCTGCTTCAGCTTGCCCCAGGGCGTGCGCGTATGCGGATCGAGAATGCGCGCCACCTGCATGGTCAGGGTCGAGCCTCCGGAGACGATGCGGCCACCCCGCAGCAGCTGCCCGCCGGCACGCAGGACCGCCAGCGGATTGATGCCCGGATGCCGCCAGAACCAGCGATCCTCGTAGGTCAGCAGCGCCTGCAGGTACAGCGGCGACACGCTGTCGACCGATGCCGGGTAGCGCCACACGCCCTCGGCATCGGCGAACGCCCGCATCGGGCTGCCGTCAGCGGCGACCACCAGCGTGCTGGTGTCGCGTTGCCGGGGCAACGGCGGCGGGAAGGCGAAATCCAGCACCAGCAGCAGCGCCAGCAACGCCGCCGTGCCCCAGCGCAGCCAAGGCCACAGCGGTTGCAGCCGCTGCCGCAGGCGCGGCAGCCGCGTTTTCAGCGATCCCACCTTCATCCACGGCATCCAGTGGGACGGGCCGCGCCGTCGCGGCCCGCCCGCACGGTCACGGCTGTACCACCGTCAGCGTGGTCGGGTTGCTGCGGCCGACGCCACGCAGCTGCGGACGGTACATGTCCTCCACCAGCGACGGCGGCACCGTGTAGGTACCCGGCGTGACTGCACGCACCAGGTAGAACACGTTGGCCTTGCTGCCACGCGAGAGCTTCAGCGCCGCTACGTAGCGGTCATCGCGGAACTCTTCGTGCTTGGTATCGGCCGCTTCGCTGCGGTCGCTGATGGTGATGCCATCGACCACCACATCGGCCCACTGCTTGGCATCGCCCAGGTTGAGGTTCTCGATCTCCAGGCCTGCCGGCAGCAGGTCGGTCAGCAGCGCATCGGGCATCTCGCTGTCGGCGGTGATGGTGACCCGCACGATCAGCGCTTCACCTTCCTTCAGCGGACGCGGCGACCATGGCTTGCCATCGGTGCCGAAGTAGCTTCGCTCCACGCCGATCACGCTGTTGTCCGGCGCCGGCGCACTGCGCGGAATGCCGGCCACATCGATGCTGGCGAACATCGGCGGCTGTCCCTGCGGGGTGAAGCGCACGCCCGCGGCCAGCTGTCCTGCATCGAAGTTGCGGCCAAACAGCTTGCGTTCGCCGATGGCCTCGCTGTTGCCACCGATCACCAGCTCACCGGCCACCAGCGCCTTCTGGTTGGCGGCCAGTGCCTTGCCGAGGCGAGCGATGGCCACCTGTTCCTGCGTGCTCAGCCACATCCACCCGCTGCTGCGGCGCGCATCCAGGCCACGGCCAAGATCAACCGCGCGTGCATCCCATGCCGGCTTGGCCAGCTTGTTCTCGTGGGTCAGCGCGATCATCAGCGCATCGTCACGAACGGCACTGCCGTAGTCGCCGAAGTACGACGGGCGTTCGCTGCTGGACTTGGCAAAGCCCGCCGCAAGGGCCGCCTGGCCGCGCTTGGCATCGCCCTGCAGCGACAGCGCCACGCCCAGGTGCACCAGCGACAGCCCCCCCACGGCCTTGCTGCGTTCGTTGTCGTACAGCGCGCGCAGGGTACCCAGCGGCGCTCGGTTGACGCGGGCCAGCACGTAACCCGAGTACGCCTGGTTGGCGAACTTCAGGCTTTCGCGTTTTTCCTGGCCGTAGAACTGGTTGCCACCGGACAGCAGGTCTTCGCTCAGGCGGTTCAGCGCCTTCTGCAGCACGTTGTCCGGCACCGCGAAGCCACCGTCCTTGGCATCGAGCAGGAACTCGGCGATGTACGGGGTCAGCCACGGGTTCACGTAGCCGTCGTCACCCCACATCGAGAAGTTGCCGTTGGCCACCTGCATCGATGCCAGGCGACCGAACGCACCTTCCATGCGCTCGCGACGGGTCTTCGCGTCCAGGCCGTCAGCGCCGAGCATGGACGACGTGGCCTGGTCCAGGATCAGCGCGGCGTAGCCCTTGCTGGTGGTCTGTTCGGCACAGCCGTACGGGTAGTTCAGCGCGCCCTGCAGCGCGCTGGCGAACGGGATCGGCGGCAGCGGGCTGACCAGCAGGCGGGCATTGACCGATTCGGACATCAGCCCGTCCATCAGGCTGCCATCCAGGCTCACCGCCGCCAGCGGATCGAGCGTGCGCACCTGCGAGCGCAGTACCTGCGGCCACGCCGCGCGTACCGGCAGATCGTAGCGGCGGTCGGCCTTGAAGCCGTTGCCATCCACACGCACGCGCACCTTGGCCACGCTGTGGCCCTCGCGCGCCGACAACGGGAAGCTCAACGTGGTCTTGGCATCGGCATTGAGCTGCACGCTGCGCGTGCCTTCGCCCAGGCTTAGCGGGCCTTCGCTGTCCACGCGCACGTTGAACTGACCGGACTTGCCGGTGAAGTTCTGCACGTCCAGCGTCACCGTGCTGCGGTCGCCCGGGGCGAGCACGCGCGGCATGCTGGCCTCGGCCAGGATCGGTGCGCGCACCACGGTTTCCACATCGCGCTTGCCGTACTGGTCATCGCTGTAGACCAGCGCCGACACCCGCAGGGTGCCATTGAAATCCGGCACTTTCAGGCGGATGCGGGCAATGCCCTTGGCATCGAGCTGCACCGGGCCGGAGAACAGGTCCACGGTCTGCACGCGCGCGGTCGGCCGCTTGGCCTGCGGCAACGCCTGCAGCGCCATGTCGCCGCCGAACTTCAGCTTGCCGCTGCCGCCGTCGAAGCTCTCGATCACCCGGCTGTAGATGTCATAGGCATCGATGCCGAGGCGGCGCTGGGCGAAGAAGTGCGCGCCGGCATCGGGCACCGGGAAGCGGGTGATGTTGAGAATGCCCACGTCCACGGCCGAAACAGTGACGTGCGCGACCTTGCCGGCCAGCTGCGGTGCGCTGACCGTCACTGGCAGGTCCTGCTCCGGTCGCATCTGCTTGGGCGCGGCCAGGCCGACTGCCACGGTGCGGCCCTTGCGGTCCATCGGCACGTGCACCACGCCCACCGCGCGGGCCGGGGTAATCTTGCTCGGCGCACTGCCACCGCGGAACACCAGCGCGGTGATGTAGACGTCGTGGCGCTCCCAGTCTGCGGTGACCGGGATCTTGTAGGTGGCACCGGGCTTGGCGTCGATATCCTGCACGTACAGCATGCGGTCGGTCTCGACCATCAGCACGCCCTTGCCGGCGTGCGGCGGGGTCACCGTCACTTCCAGGGTATCGCCGGCCTTGTAGCCGGTCTTGTCCAGGCCCAGCTTGACCTTGTCCGGGCGGGCATCGAGGCCACGGTTGTCATCGCCCCAGCTCCAGCCGGCGCGGAACGGATAACGGCTGGTCAGGCCGGTGGACGGATCGAACACGTCCACCCGGTACTCGCCCCACTCCACCGGGAAGTCGAAGGCCACCGCGCTGCCGCCGGCATCGACGGTACGGGTTTCCTTGTTTTCGAAGCGGCGGGTGAAATCGTAGTCCCAGCGGTTGTCGTTGAAGGTCCAGTGGTAGTCGCGCAGCTCGCGCACCAGGGTGATCTTCAGGCCCTTGGCCGGCTGCGGCTTGCCGGCCGCATCCACGCGCATCAGTTCAAACCGCGCGTTGCCGTTGGAATCAGCGCCGTCGTCCGGATTGAACAACGGGCGCACGCCGACCAGTGCGGCGGCCGGCCATACCACCCGCTTCAGGGTGCGGGTGACCGTGCGGCCACCGGTTTCATACAGGCTGCCGGACAGCACCACCGCGATCGGCGCCTTCGCCTTGGTCGCCTCTTCCGGCAACGACACGTCTTCGCGCAGCTGGCCATTGGCCGGCAGCGTGGTGTCGATGACATCCTTGGCTTCGCGCGGCAGCTGCAGGGTCGGGTCGCCGAAGAAGTAGCCCGGCAGGCCCTCCACCGGCTTCTGCTCGGCGGCCACCGCCATGCGCGCGGTGAAGCGGTTGCCGTCGGCCGGGGCACCGTACAGATAGGCACCGTTGGCTTGCAGGCGCAGGTCTTCACCCGGCTTCAGCGTCTTCTGCGCGCTGTCCAGGTCCAGCTTCATGCGCTCCGGCAGGAACTCTTCGATGCGCAGGGTCATGCCCTGGATCGCTTCCTTGCTGGCCGGGTCGGTGCGGAACTCCACCTGCCAGCGCCCGGTCGGCGCCTCGGCGGGAATGGTCTGCTCGAAGTTGATGTAGCCCTGTTCGCCCGGCTGCACGCGGGTTTCGCGGAAGGTCTTGCCATCGGGCTGCTTCAGGCGCAGGAACACCGGCTGGCTCTTGATCGGCTTGCCGTCGTTGTCGCGCAGCAGCGCCGACAGGCGCACCGTCTCGCCCGGGCGGTACAGGTCGCGGCCCGACCAGGCATAGACATCGAACCAGGCGTTGTCACGGCCGGCCACGGCGAACTCGCTCAGGTCCAGCGCCGGCTGGTTGAAGGGCAGGAAACTGGTGTCCTTGCCGCTGCTTGCCACCAGCACGTGGGTGGCATCCAGGCTGTAGTTCAGCAGCGCATTGCCGTTGCTGTCGGTACTGCCCTTCAGCACCACTTCGCCCTTGGCATCGAGCACGCGCAGGTCGATGCCCTTCAGCGATGCACCGTCCTTCAGCGCGGCGGTATGGACGAACAGCTTGTCCTTGTACGCGCGGGTGTGCAGGCCGATGTCGCTGACCGAGAAGAATGCGGTATCGAACTCGCCCTCGTAGTCACCGGTGCGCTTGAGCAGGGCGAAATACAGCCCCGGCTCCTGCAGTTCCTTGATGTCCTGGGTCGGCAGATAGGTCAGCACCCGCTCGTTCTGCTT
The DNA here is from genome assembly GCF_004348785.1 of Stenotrophomonas sp. TEPEL. Lineage (NCBI taxonomy): Bacteria > Pseudomonadati > Pseudomonadota > Gammaproteobacteria > Lysobacterales > Lysobacteraceae > Stenotrophomonas > Stenotrophomonas sp. TEPEL. The sequence continues at coordinate 1,047,160 of NZ_QQXJ01000001.1, read as the reverse complement.
GCCGCCCAGGATGAAGCGGTTGACGTAGACCGGTTCGGCCAGCTTGTTGATCGGGCTGCGCTCGTAGTCGCTGCTCAGTTCCCAGCTGCCACGGCGACCACCGCGCTGGTACTGGCTGAAGAAGGTCGGCAGATCCTTTTCGCGCACGCGCAGGAACTCGACATCGACCTCCGGCACATTCACCGACACCACCGGCAGGCCACGGCTGTCCTTGGCCGGCAGCACGCTGCCCTGCGAGGCGAAACCGGCAACCGGCTTCAGCTCGCCGCTGAAGACCTTCTGCTTCAGTTCCTTGCCCAGGCGGCTGCCATCGGCGGCCAGCAGGTCCGGCGAGACCACCAGGCTGAATTCCTTGCCGGCTTCGACGAAGGGATAGCGCAGGGTCAGGCCGTCATCGGACAGGGTCCAACTGCTGTCATCGTTGCCGACCTTCTCTTCGAAGCGCACCAGCTTGTCGAAGTCCTGGGTGCCGACCAGCGGGCGCGAGAACTCCAGCGCCAGCGACAGGCCTTCACTCTTCTGGTCCGGGTAGGCGCGCAGCAGGGTGAACTCCTTCACCTGCTCGGCCTTGGTGGCGATGGCTTCGCCGCTGGCCTTTGGCAGCTGCCCGCTGTCGTTGCGGCAACCGGCCAGGCCCAGCAACAGGCCTCCTGCCAGCAATGCTGCCGTCCATCCCCACCGCATCCGCCGTGCCGGACCGCTCATGTCGTCACTCCTTGATCGAGGTGGCCATTATAGGCGCGTCGCGTCAAGGCGTTGACGCGGATTCGGCAGGAATGCATCGGAACGGTAGCGCCGGGCCATGCCCGGCGCGGTAGCCGCCAGCCCCGGTTGGCGTTGGGCCCATGGCAACCAGGGTTGGCACCCGCCAGAGCGCCCCTACCCCGGCAGGTACAGGTCCACGTAGTCGGTCACCGGCATCGCCGCCAGGGCCACCGGGTCCAGCGAGGCGGCCAGGACGCGCTGCTGCTGGGCGGTGGGGAAGCGGTGCGCCAGGTGCCGACGGAACTTGTCCATCAGCAGCGGGATACCCTCTGCGCGCCGGCGTGCGTGGCCCAGCGGGTACTCCACCAGCACCTCCGGCAGCGCGCTGCCGTCGTTGAAGCGCACCGTCAGCCCGTTGGCGATGCTGCGCTTGTCCGGGTCCAGGTAGTCGGCGCTGAGCTGCGGGTCTTCATGGCAGGTCATCTTCGCGCGCAGCGTGTCGATGCGCGGATCGACCGCCATGTCGTCCTCGTAATCCTCGGCCACCAGCCGCCCATGCAGCAGCGCGATGGCCACCATGTACTGCACGCAGTGATCGCGGTCGGCCGGGTTGTGCAGCGGCCCCTGCTTGTCGATGATGCGGATGCAGGCTTCCTGGGTACGGATCGCGATGTGCTCGATGTCCTCGGCCGCTCGCCCCTGCGCGCGCAGCTGCTGGTGCAGGATGATCGCCGCCTCCACCGCCGTCTGCCCGTGGAATTCGGCCGGGAAACTGATCTTGAACAGCACGTTCTCCATCACGTAGCTGCCGAAGGGGCGGCCGAGGGTCAGCGCCTGGCCATGCATCGATACCGCTTCGAAGCCCCAGGTCGGTGCACTGAGCACGCTGGGGTAGCCCATCTCGCCGGTGGCGGCCATCAGCGCCAGGCGTACGCCACGGCTGGTCGCATCACCGGCCGCCCAGCTTTTGCGCGAACCGGTATTGGGCGCATGCCGGTAGGTGCGCAGCGCCTGTCCATCCACCCAGGCCAGCGACACCGCATTGAGCATCCGCTCGCGGTCCAGCCCCAGCATCTGCGCGACGACGGCGGTGGTGGCCACCTTGACCAGCAGCACGTGGTCCAGGCCGACCCGGTTGAAAGAGTTGCGCAACGCCAGCACGCCCTGGATCTCGTGCGCCTTGATCATCGCCAGCAGCACGTCGTGCACGGTCGGCGGCGGGCGTCGCAACGCCGCCGCGTTGCGGCCAAGCCAGTCGGCCACGGCGAGGATGCCACCGAGGTTGTCCGAGGGGTGGCCCCACTCGGCGGCCAGCCAGGTGTCGTTGAAATCCAGCCAGCGCACCATCGCGCCGATGTTGAAAGCCGCCTGCACCGGATCGAGCACGAAGTTGGTGCCGGGAACGCGCGCGCCGTTGGTCACGCTGATACCCGGCACCAGCGGGCCCAGCAGCTTGCTGCAGGCGGGGAAGGACAGCGCCTCCAACCCGCAGCCCAACGTGTCGAGCAGGCAGTGATGCGCGGTCTGGAACGCCAGCGGCGAGTCGATGCGCGTGTCACGCACGTAGTCGACGATGTCCACCAGCAGCGCATCCCAGGCTGCACGGGCGTTGGATGGGGTGTGGCTGTCGGACATTGTTCGGTCTCCTCGTGGGGTTGCACGCTGCGACAAACCCGGTAGTCGCCAACCTTGGTTGGCGCTGGGCCTTACCCGCGCGATGCCGCTTCCATGCCAACCAAGGTTGGCACCTACCAGAGCAGGTGCAGCGCCACCCGCGCAATGCCGGCGCCATGCCAACCAAGGTTGGCGACTACCAGGCCATCACCCGGCCGGCACGCGCACCTTGCCTTCCATCAGCACGCGGGCGCTGCGGCTCATGATGGCCTTGGACACCGTCCACTGGCCGTCAACGAGTGCGGCCTGCGCACCCACGCGCAACGTGCCCGACGGATGCCCGAAGGTCACGGCCTCGCGCTCGCCGCCGCCAGCAGCACGATTGACCAGCGTGCCGGGGATCGCCGCGGCGGTACCGATCGCTACTGCAGCGGTGCCCATCATCGCGTGGTGCAGCTTGCCCATCGACAGCGCGCGGGCATGCAGATCGATGTCCGCGGCCGGGATCGCCTTGCCGCTGGACGACACGTAATCCTGCGCGGGGGCGACGAAGGCTACCTTCGGCGTGTGCTGGCGGGTCGCCGCGTCTTCCAGTTTCTGGATCAAGCCCATGCGCAGCGCGCCGTAGGCACGGATCTTCTCGAAACGCTCCAGCGCCGCTTTGTCTTCATTGATCGCCGGCTGCAGTTCGGTGCCGGTGTAACCGAGGTCGGCGGCGTTGAGGAAGATGGTCGGGATGCCGGCGGTGATCATCGTCACCTCGAAACTACCCACGCCCGGCACGTCCAGCGTATCGACCAGGTTGCCGGTGGGGAACATCGCACCGGCGTCACCATCGTCGGACGGATCGAGGAATTCCAGCTGGATCTCGGCCGCCGGGAAGGTCACGCCATCCAGTTCGAAATCGCCGATTTCCTGCACCTGCCCATCGCGCATCGGCACATGGGCGATGATGGTCTTGCCGATGTTGGCCTGCCAGATGCGCACGGTGCACAGGCCATCGCGCGGCACGCGGGCCGGATCGATCAGGCCGTTGGCGATCGCGAACGGGCCGACGGCGGTGCTGAGATTGCCGCAGTTGCCGCTCCAGTCCACGAACGCGGCATCGATCGACACCTGGCCGTACAGGTAGTCCACGTCGTGATCCGGCACGGAGGCGGTGGAGACGATCACGCACTTGCTGGTGCTGGAGGTGGCCCCGCCCATGCCGTCGGTCTGCTTGCCATACGGGTCGGGCGAGCCGATCACGCGCATCAGCAGCGCATCGCGTGGGGCACCCGGCACCTGAGCGGCCTCGGGCAGGTCCTGCTGGCGGAAGAACACGCCCTTGCTGGTACCACCGCGCATGTAGGTGGCGGGAATACGAAGTTGCGGGAGAAATGCCATGGAACGGTTCCTTGCAATGAAAGACGGCCCGTTGCCGGGCCGTCGGATGCCTTACGCCACCTTGGCGCCTTCCAGGAAGTCCTGCGCGAAGCGCTGCAGCACGCCGCCGGCCTCGTAGATCGCCACTTCCTCGTCACTGTCCAGGCGGCAGGTGACCGGCACGATCACGTCCTGGCCGTCGCGGCGGTGGATGACCACGCGCAACTCGGCGCGCGGCGTGCGTTCACCGATGACGTCGAAGGTTTCGGTGCCATCGATGCCCAGGGTCAGGCGCGTGGTGCCCGGCTTGAACTCCAGCGGCAGCACGCCCATGCCGATCAGGTTGGTGCGGTGGATGCGCTCGAAGCCTTCGGCAACGATGGCCTCCACGCCGGCCAGGCGCACGCCCTTGGCGGCCCAGTCACGCGAAGAACCCTGCCCGTAGTCGGCACCGGCGATGATGATCAGCGGCTGCTTGCGCTCCATGTAGGTCTCGATGGCTTCCCACATGCGCATGACCTTGCCTTCCGGCTCGACGCGCGCCAGCGAACCCTGTTTCACGCTGCCATCTTCATTGCGCACCATCTCGTTGAACAGCTTCGGGTTGGCGAAGGTGGCGCGCTGCGCGGTCAGGTGGTCACCGCGATGGGTGGCGTAGGAATTGAAGTCCTCTTCCGGCAGGCCCATCTTCGCCAGGTATTCGCCAGCCGCACTCGAGGCCAGGATCGCGTTGGACGGCGACAGGTGGTCGGTGGTGATGTTGTCGGGCAACACCGCCAGCGCACGCATGCCGGCCAGCGAGCGCTCACCGGCCAATGCACCTTCCCAGTACGGCGGACGACGGATGTAGGTGCTCTGCGGGCGCCAGTCGTACAGCGGGCTCACCGCTGCGCCGTGTTCGACGCGTACGTTGAACATCGGGTTGTAGACGCTGCGAAACTGCTCCGGCTTCACCGCCGCCTTCACCACCGCATCGATCTCGGCATCACTCGGCCAGATGTCCTTCAGGCGCACCTCGTTGCCGTCGGTGTCCACGCCCAGCACATCCTTCTCGATGTCAAAGCGGATGGTGCCGGCGATGGCGTAGGCGATCACCAGTGGCGGCGAGGCCAGGAACGCCTGCTTCGCATATGGATGGATGCGGCCGTCGAAGTTGCGGTTGCCCGACAGTACCGCCGTGGCGTAAAGGTCACGGTCGATGATTTCCTGCTGGATCTTCGGATCCAGCGCGCCGCTCATGCCATTGCAGGTGGTGCAGGCGAAGGCAACGATGCCGAAGCCCAGCTTCTCCAGGTCCGGCAGCAGGCCCGCTTCTTCCAGGTACAGCTGCACTGCCTTGGAACCGGGTGCCAGCGACGACTTCACCCAAGGCTTGCGCAGCAGGCCGCGCTCGTTGGCCTTGCGTGCCAGCAGGCCGGCGGCGATCACGTTGCGCGGGTTGGAGGTATTGGTGCAGCTGGTGATGGCAGCGATGATCACCGCGCCATCGGGCATCAGGCCCTGTGCCTGTTCGGCCTTGCCGGCTTCCAGCTTGGCGGCATCGGCGATGCCACGCTCGACCAGTTCCGATACCGGCAGACGACGATGCGGATTGCTCGGGCCGGCCATGTTGCGCACCACCGTCGACAGATCGAAGTGCAGCACGCGCTCGTACTGCGCGGTGGCCAGGTCATCGGCCCACAGGCCGGTGCTGCGCGCGTAGTTTTCGACCAGTGCGACCTGCGTTTCCTCGCGACCGGTCAGGCGCAGGTAGTCGATGGTCTGGCCGTCGATGTAGAACATCGCGGCGGTTGCGCCGTATTCGGGACACATGTTGGAGATCGTGGCGCGATCACCGATGGTGAGTGCAGCAGCACCTTCGCCGAAGAATTCAAGCCAGGCGCCGACCACGCGCTCCTTGCGCAGGAACTCGGTCAGGGCCAGCACCACGTCGGTGGCGGTGATATCCGGCTGCGGCCGGCCGGTCAGCTCGACGCCGATGATGTCCGGCAGGCGCATCCACGACGCACGGCCCAGCATCACGTTCTCCGCTTCCAGGCCACCCACGCCGATGGCGATCACGCCCAGCGCATCCACGTGCGGGGTGTGGCTGTCGGTGCCCACGCAGGTATCGGGGAAGGCGACGCCGTCCTGCACGTAGATCACCGGCGACATCTTCTCCAGGTTGATCTGATGCATGATGCCGTTGCCCGGCGGAATCACGTCCACGTTTTCGAAGGCCAGCTTGGTCCAGTCGATGAAGTGGAAGCGGTCCTCGTTGCGACGGTCCTCGATGGCGCGGTTCTTCTCGAACGCCTGCGGATCGAAACCACCGCACTCCACTGCCAGCGAGTGATCGACGATCAGCTGCACCGGCACCACCGGGTTGACCTTGGCCGGATCACCGCCCTTGTCGGCGATCGCATCGCGCAGGCCGGCCAGATCCACCAGCGCGGTCTGGCCGAGGATGTCATGGCACACCACGCGCGCCGGGAACCACGGGAAATCCAGGTCGCGACGGCGCTCGATCAGCTGCTTCAGCGAGTCGGTCAGCGTGGCCGGATCGCAGCGACGTACCAGGTTCTCGGCCAGCACGCGCGATACGTACGGCAGCGTGGCGTAGGCACCAGGCTGGATCGCGTCGACGGCGGCGCGCGCATCGAAATAGTCCAGCGAGGCGCCGGGGAGGGTCTTGCGGTAATCGGTATTCATGGGCTGGCGGAATGCTCGTGGCGGGCCGGGTGCCGGCAATACGGCGGTGACGGCATCCGGCCGGCACGGGGCCGGCCGGATGCATGCAGCAGTGCAACAGTGGCGATGATCAGGAACGCTTGTCGATGGCCACGAAGTCGCGATCTTCCGGGCCGATGTAGTTGGCGCTCGGGCGGATGATCTTGCCGTCGATGCGCTGTTCGACGATGTGCGCGCTCCAGCCGGCGGTGCGGGCGATCACGAACAGGGGGGTGAACATCGCGGTCGGCACGCCCATCATGTGGTAGCTGACGGCGCTGAACCAGTCCAGGTTCGGGAACATCTTCTTGATGTCCCACATCACCGTTTCCAGGCGCTCGGCGATGTCGTACATCTTCATGCTCGACTGCTCTTCGGACAGTTCGCGGGCGACGTCCTTGATCACCTTGTTGCGCGGATCGGACACGGTGTAGACCGGGTGGCCGAAACCGATCACCACTTCCTTGCGCTCCACGCGGGCCTTGATGTCTTCCTCGGCTTCGTCCGGATTGTCATAGCGCTTCTGCACTTCGAACGCCACTTCGTTGGCGCCGCCGTGCTTGGGGCCGCGCAGCGCGCCGATGCCACCGCAGATCGCGCTGTACATGTCGCTGCCGGTGCCGGCAATGACGCGGCAGGCGAAGGTCGAGGCATTGAACTCGTGCTCGGCGTACAGGATCAGCGAGGTGTGCATCGCCTTCACCCACGAATCCTGCGGCTTCTCGCCGTGCAGCAGGTGCAGGAAGTGGCCACCGATGGAGTCATCGTCGGTTTCCACGTCGATCGCACGGCCGTTGTGGCTCCAGTGGTACCAGTACAGCAGCATCGAACCGAGGCAGGCCATCAGCTTGTCGGCGATGTCGCGCGCGCCCGGATGGTTGTGGTCGTCCTTCTCCGGCGCCACGCAGCCGAGCACGGACACGCCGGTGCGCATCACATCCATCGGGTGCGCCGACGGCGGCAGTTCTTCCAGCGCGGCCTTCACTGCAGCCGGAATGCCACGCAGCGACTTCAGCTTGGCCTTGTACGAAACCAGCTCGGCGCGGGTCGGCAGCTTGCCATGCACCAGCAGGTAGGCGATTTCCTCGAACTCGCTGGTGTTGGCCAGGTCCAGGATGTCGTAGCCACGGTAGTGCAGGTCGTTGCCACTGCGGCCGACGCTGCACAGCGCGGTGTTGCCGGCAGCGGTGCCGGACAGGGCGACGGACTTCTTGGGCTTGAAGGTCGGGGTTGCGGTCGTATCGTTCATGTTTCCCTCCGAAACTTGATGGTGCAGGGTACTGCTTATTTCTTGGCGGCGAACAGCGCATCGAGCTGCTGCTCGAAGGCGTGGTAGCCGATACGGTCATACAGCTCCTCGCGGGTCTGCATGCTGTCGATCAGGTTGCGCTGGTGGCCTTCGCGGCGGATCGTCTGGTAGACGTTCTCGGCGGCCTTGTTGGCGGCGCGGAACGCCGACAGCGGGAACAGCTGGATGGCCACGCCGGCCGAGGCCAGCTCGTCGCGGCTGAACAGCGGGGTCGCGCCGAATTCAGTGATGTTGGCCAGCACCGGCACCTTCACCGCGTCGACGAAGCGGCGGTAGGTATCCAGGTCATAGGCGGCCTCTGCGAAGATGCCGTCGGCACCGGCTTCGACGCAGGCGATGGCACGTTCGATGGCCTTGTCCACGCCGTCCACCTGGATGGCATCGGTGCGCGCGATCAGGAAGAAGTCCGGATCGGTCTTGGCATCGGCAGCGGCCTTCACGCGGTCGACCATTTCGCCCTGCGAGACGATCTCCTTGCCCGGGCGATGACCGCAGCGCTTGGCGCCGACCTGGTCTTCGATATGGCAGGCGGCCGCGCCAGCCTTGATCAGCGACTTCACCGTGCGCGCGATGTTGAACGCGCTGGGGCCAAAGCCGGTGTCGATGTCGACCATCAGCGGCAGGTCGCAGACGTCGGTGATGCGGCGCACGTCCACCAGCACGTCTTCCAGCGTGTTGATGCCGAGGTCCGGCAGGCCCAGCGAGCCGGCGGCTACGCCACCGCCGGACAGGTAGATGGCACGGAAACCCGCGCGCTTGGCCAGCAGCGCATGGTTGGCGTTGATCGCGCCGATCACCTGCAGCGGCGATTCGGCAGCCAGCGCCTCGCGGAAGCGGGCACCGGCGGAAGAGAGGGTCGAAACGGTCATGCGGCGATCCAGGTTGAAGGACACAGGGGTAGGCGCAAACACCATGCCAACCTGCAAGCGGTTGATTTCACGGGGATGACCGGCCCGCAACACTGAAACATATGAAACACTGAAACAGATGTATCATGAAACATCGCCTCCCGGTATCCGTCCATGTACCTGCCCCGCTCGCCCCTGCGCCACGCCGATGCCGACCCCGGCCGCCCGGTGATCTGGACGGTCAGCGTCTCGCGCCTGACCGGCCTGCTGGGCGATGTCATTCCCGAATTCGACCGCCGCGCGCGCATCGAGCAGATCAACCTGGGCTTCGAGGAGGCCGTGGAAGTGATCGGCCAGCGCCTGCGCCGCGAGCACTGCGACGTGGTGATTGCCGGCGGCTCAAACGCGGCCTGGCTGCGCGGTCGTCTGGACCTGCCGCTGGTACCGATCCACGCCAATGGCTTCGACCTGATGGAAGCGCTGGCGCGCGCCCGCCGCATCGCCCCACGCATCGGCCTGGTCACCCATGCCAGCGACGTGCCGGTGTTCAGCAGCTTCCAGCAGAGCTTCGGCCTGGACATCGAGCACCGCCGCTTCGTCACCCGCGAAGATGCCCGCGACTGCATCGCCGACCTGCGCGCCAACGGTATCGAAGTGATCGTCGGCACCGGCATGGCCATCGACCATGCCGAACAGGCCGGACTGCCCGGCGTGCTGCTGTACTCGGCTGATTCGGTGCGGCAGGCGTTCGAGCATGCGCTGGAGCTGACCCAGGCCATGGCCCGCTCCGGCGGCAGCCGGCCTGCTCCGCGCCGCCGCACCGCCGCACGCAACGATGCGCATGCCCTGCTCGGCGACAGCAATGCGATGGCCGACGTGCGCGCACAGATCGCGCTGTACGCCCCGCACGACAGCACCGTACTGGTTACCGGCGAGACCGGCACCGGCAAGGAACTGGTTGCACGCCAGCTGCACGCCGCCAGCGGTCGTCGCGGTCGCTTCGTTGCGCTGAACTGCGGTGCGATCAGCGAATCACTGCTGGAAGCGGAGCTGTTCGGCTACAGCGACGGCGCCTTCACCGGTGCGCGTCGCGGGGGGCGCGTCGGCCTGGTCGAGGCGGCCGATGGCGGTACGTTGTTCCTGGACGAGATCGGTGAACTGCCGCTGCCGCTGCAGACCCGCCTGCTGCGGGTGCTGGAAGAACGCGAAGTGCTGCGCGTGGGCGCCACCGAACCGACCCCGGTCGACCTGCGCGTGGTCGCCGCCACCCTGCAGTCGCTGGAGCAGCGCGCGGCGGCAGGCAGCTTCCGCCGCGACCTGTATTACCGGCTGGCCGCGCTGCGCATCGCACTGCCCACTTTGCGTGCGCGTCGAGGCGATATCCCGCTGTTGACCACGCACTTCTTCCGCGAACTGCGCGGCATCGATGCACCGCTGGATGCAGAAGCGCTGGCCCTGCTTAGCGCTGCCGACTGGCCGGGCAACGTACGTGAACTGCGCAACCTGGTGGATAGGCTGCGCATCCACTGGCAGCCCAGTGAAGGGCTGATCGATGCCGCGCGCCTGCTGCAGCTGGCGCCGGAGCTGGTGAACGAAGGCGCCACCACACTGCCGGTGGAAAGCAACGGCAAACACCCACCGCGTGCGCAGCTGCAAGCGCTGCTGCAGGAACACCGCAATGACCGCGAAGGCATGGCGCAGGCGCTGGGGGTGTCACGCACCACGCTGTGGCGATGGCTGCGCGCGGAGGGGCTGTAGAGTCGAGCCAAGCGCACACTGGTAGGTGTCAACCTTGGTTGACACGCGGCGATCGGGGCACCGGCACCACGCACTCTGCGCCAAAAGCCAACCCAGGTTGGCAGCTATCGGGGCGTTGCCGCATCCAGCGCCATGCGGAAATACACCACCCGCTCGGTTTCCTCGAAACCGCACGCGCGATGCGCGGCGTGCGCCTGTATGTCTTCCACGCGACTGTCAGAGGCCAGCTCGCTACAGCCGGCTGCACGCGCCCAGTCCTGCACGGCCGCCAGCAGGGCACGGCCCACGGCGTGGCCCTGCCAATGCGGCTGCACGTACCAGCCTTCCAGGAAGCCGACTGGCGAAGACTCGGTGCCGTTCACGTAGTCATGGCGCAGGCGCACTTCGGCAAACCCCACCGCTTCGCCATCGGCGAGACAGGGCAGGAACACCGCACCCTCGGCATCGGCCAGCGATTCCGCCAGCTCCTCCAGCGGATCATCGGCATCGGGCCACAGGCCCAGTCGCAGCTGCGCCCACGCCGCCGCATCGGCCGGCGTGGCCTGGCGGATCGTCGGCGCGGCGTCACTCACGGGTACAACAAGCGCTTGCTCCAGCGCCCTTCGGCACCGGCCTCATAGCACCAGCGCTCGTGCAGGCGGAACTGTGCGCCGTACCAGAACTCGATGCGGTCAGGCACCACCCGCAGACCACTCCAGCCGTCCGGACGTGGCACGTCCTTGCCCTCGAAGCGCGCCTCGACCTCGGCCACGCGCGCGTCGAACTCCTCCCGCGAGTTCAACGTCTTCGACTGCAGCGACGCCCACGCGCCGATCTGGCTCATGCGCGGACGACTGGCGAAATAGGCGTCGGCCTCGGCATCGGCCACCTGCTCCACGCGTCCCTCGATGCGCACCTGGATGCCGGCATCGCGCAGGCTGCGCCACAGGAACAGCAGCGCCGCCTGCGGATTGGCCTGCAGCTCGCGACCCTTGTGGCTGTCCAGGTGGGTATAGAACACGAAGCCGCGCTCATCGAACGCCTTCAACAACACGGTGCGCGCCGACGGCCGGCCCTGCGTATCGGCAGTGGCTACGGTCATCGCATTGGGCTCCACCTCGCGGCTCTGTTTCGCTTCTTCGAACAGGGCGGCAAAGGTCGACAGGGCTTCGGCGTACAGGTCGCTCATGACAGCATTCTTCTCACACGGTTTGGGCTATTGTGGCGGCATGGTCGCCGCTGCGTACATGCCCCAGGTGAAAGGATTCCCCGAAACAGTGGTCGAGCAGGCGCTGGATGACGCGCTGGGCAGCAGCGCAGCCGCTCCAGTATTGGCGATCAGCGGCCTGCAGGGGAGCGGCAAATCGACGCTGGCCGCGCAGGTGGTTGCCCGTGCCCAGGCGCGTGGCCTGAACGCCGCAACGCTGTCCATCGACGATGTCTACCTGACCCGGGCACAGCGCCAGCGCCTGGCCCGGCAGGTACATCCGTTGTTGATCACCCGTGGCCCACCGGGCACCCACGACCTGCCGCTGGCACATGCGGTACTGGACGCAGTAGCCGCACGAAAGCCTCTGGCCTTGCCCCGCTTCGACAAGCTGGCCGACGAGCGCCTGCCCGAAGCGCAGTGGCCGCAGCTGCAAACGCCGCTGGACCTGCTGGTGTTCGAGGGCTGGTTCCTGGGCACCCCGGCGCAGGACGATGCCGAACTGGATGTCCCGCTCAACGCCTTGGAGCGCGAGGCCGATGCCGATGGCCGTTGGCGGCGCTGGTGCAACCAGGCGCTGGCCCGCGACTATCAGGCGCTGTGGCAGCGTTGCGACCGCTTGTGGTTCCTGCAACCTCCTGATTTTTCGGTGGTGCCGCGTTGGCGCTGGCAGCAGGAGCAGAACCTGCAGGCGGCCCAGCCGGGGCGGCACGGTATGAACCGACCCCAGCTGGAGCGCTTCGTGCAGTACTACGAGCGGGTCAGCCGGCAGGCGTTGCGTGCGCTGCCGGCCATTGCCGACCGGGTAGTGGCGCTGGATGCCCAACGCCAGGTGCAAGGGCTGCGCTGAGCAGCCTCATTCCACCAGGAAGGTGACCCGCAGGTTCACCCGCCATTCGGTGATCTCACCGTTGCCGTCGGTGACCACCTTGGTCTCGTTGATCCAGGCGCCCTGGATGCCCTTGACCGTTCCGGACACCTTCTTCAATCCGCTGCGCACTGCGTCCTCCACGCTCTTGGGCGAGGACGCATTGATTTCGATGACCTTGGCAACCGACATGGCAGGCACTCCATCAGGCGCGGGATACCCCGCAGGAACCTCCACCCTGACGTGAAGAACGTAAAGGCCAAGGCACGGAGGTGTTAGCATCAGAGGGCATGAATCCCGCTCCGAACCTGATCCTGATCGGCCCGATGGGTGCCGGCAAAACCTGCATCGGCCGCCGCCTCGCCGAGCGCTTCACGCTGGACTTCGTCGACGTCGACCAGGCCATCGTCGATGCGACAGGGGCCAGCATTCCCACGATCTTCGAGCATTCCGGCGAAGCCGGCTTCCGTGCCCATGAGCGCCAGGCGCTGGCGCAGGTGCTGGCCGGCCGTGGCCAGCTGGTGTCCACCGGCGGCGGTGCCGTGCTTGACCCGGACAATCGCGCCCTGATCGCCAAGCGAGGCTTTGTCGTCTACCTGCGGGTCAGCGTCGCAGCCCAGCTGGAGCGCCTGTCACGCGACAAGGCCCGGCCACTGCTGCAGCAGCCGGACCGCGAACAGGTACTGCATGATCTGGCCGCGCATCGCGACCCGCTGTATCGCGACCTGGCCGATGTCACTCTTGATACCGACCCGTTTACCGCCGCCGATGCCACTGCCCAGCTTGTCGTCAAGCTGGCCACGCACTGGCAGCGACAGGACCCCACTGCATGACCTCCCCTGCCCTGCTGCAGGTCGCCGTTGGCGGCGACCGTCCCTATTCCATCACCATCGGTGCCGGCGCCCAGGCCGACGGCGCCGCACTGTCCAGCCATGTGCGTGGCCGCCATGTCCTGCTGGTCAGCGACAGCGAGGTTGCGCCACGCTATCTGGATGCCGTCAGGAAGACGCTGCTGGCCGCACGCCCGGACCTGATCATGGCTGAGCATGTGCTGGCCGCCGGCGAAGCCTCCAAGACCCTGGCCGAGTTCGGCTCGGTCATCGAGGCGCTGGCCGCGCTCGGCGCCACCCGCGATGCCTGCGTGTTCGCCCTCGGCGGCGGTGTGGTCGGCGATCTCGCCGGCTTTGCCGCGGCCTGCTGGATGCGCGGCATCGACTGCGTGCAGCTGCCGACCACGCTGCTGGCGATGGTCGATTCTTCGGTGGGCGGCAAGACCGCCGTGGATATACCGGCCGGCAAGAACCTGGTCGGTGCGTTCCACCCACCGCGTGCGGTGATCGCCGATACCCGCGTGCTGGCCACCCTGCCGCCGCGCGAGCTGCGCGCCGGCCTGGCCGAAGTGGTCAAGTACGGCGCACTGGGCGATGCGGTGTTCTTCGAGTGGCTGCAGCAGCATGCCGAGGCACTGGCGGCCGGCGAGGATGCGGTCATCGCCGAGGCCATCGCCCGCAGCTGCCGGCACAAGGCCGCCATCGTCGAGCGCGATCCCTTCGAGAAGGGCGAACGCGCCCTGCTCAATCTTGGCCATACCTTCGGCCACGCCATCGAAACCGAACAGGGCTACTCCGCACCGGGACGCGATGCACTGAACCACGGTGAAGCCGTAGCGGTGGGCATGGTGCTGGCGGCCCGTCTCTCCACCCACCTGGGCCTGGCCGACGACGCCGACCGGGTGCGCCTGCAGGCGCTGCTGGAACAGCTTGGCCTGCCGGTGGCAATCCCCGCCGGGCTGGACCCGCAGGCCCTGCTCGGCCGCATGCGCCTGGACAAGAAGAACGTGGCCGGCCGCCTGCGCCTGGTGCTGTGGCGTGGCATGGGCCGCGCCGAAGTCGTACCGGACGTGGACGAAGCGGCCGTACTGAAGGTGCTAAGCGCAGGCTGAGCGCTTCCGCGTTAGCCGGCCATGGCCCGGCGCTACCTGGGAGGTTTCATCAGGTTGCCGGCCAGCGGCCGGCACTTCCAGGTCAGCATTGCGGCAGGGCTCACCTCGCCCCCGCTACAATCGGTGCCATGCACGTCCACCTGCAACAACCCGCCGACGGTGCCCAGGCACCGCGCTTCCTGCGCCTGACCCTGGCCCCGGACCTGTTCGGCGGCTGGGAACTGCTGCGTGAATCCGGCCGCGTCGGCGCGCGCTCGCAGCTGCGGCGCGAGCTGTACCTGTCGGCCGACGAAGCCCGCCACGCCTACGACAAAGCCCGCGATGCCGAACTGCATCGGGGCTTCCAGATTCTTTCGCACGGCGACTGACTGCGCCGCTGCTCTTTTCGCCCAAGGAATGCCCACTGTGACCAGCCCTCTCCGCAACGATCGCCTGCTGCGCGCCCTGCGCCGCGAACCGGTGGACTGCACCCCTGTCTGGCTGATGCGCCAGGCCGGCCGCTATCTGCCGGAGTATCGCGCCACCCGGGCCAAGGCCGGCAGCTTCCTGGCCATGGCCAAGAACCCGGAGATCGCCTGCGAAGTCACCCTGCAGCCGCTGCGCCGCTTCCCGCTGGACGCGGCCATCCTGTTCTCGGACATCCTCACCATTCCCGATGCCATGGGCCTGGAGCTGTACTTCGTCGAAGGCGAAGGCCCGAAGTTCCGCCACCCGGTGCGCGATGAAGCGGCCATCGCCAGGCTGGCGGTGCCGGACATGGAGCAGGATCTGGGCTATGTGATGGACGCGGTGCGCCTGATCCGCCGCGAACTGGATGGCCAGGTGCCGCTGATCGGTTTCTCCGGCAGCCCGTGGACGTTGGCCTGCTACATGGTCGAAGGCGGCGGCAGCAAGGATTTCGCGCGCATCAAGGCAATGGCGCTGAACCATCCGCAGGCCCTGCACCGCCTGCTGGAAGTGACCACCGACGCGGTGATTGCCTACCTCGGCGCGCAGCGCGCGGCCGGTGCGCAGGCCCTGCAGGTGTTCGACACCTGGGGCGGCGTGCTGTCGCCGGCGATGTACCGCGAGTTCTCACTGCGCTATCTGCAGCGCATCGCCGAAGGCCTGGAGCGCGGCGAAGGCAGCGAGCGCACGCCGCTGATCCTGTTCGGCAAGGGCACCGGCCTGCACCTGGAAGCGCTGTCGCAGACCGGCGCCGATGCGCTCGGCCTGGACTGGACGCTGGACCTGGACGAAGCGCTGCGCCGCACCGGTGGCCGCGTAGCGCTGCAGGGCAACCTGGATCCGACCACGTTGTATGCCTCGCCTGATGCGATCGCCGCTGCGGCCGCACGCGTGCTCGATACCTATGCCGCCGGCAACGGTGGTTCGCGCGAGGGCCATGTGTTCAACCTGGGCCACGGCATGTCGCCGGACATGGACCCGGCCCATGTACAGGTGCTGGTCGACGCAGTGCACGCACACAGCCAACGCTGAGCATCGCGCAGGCAATCACGGCGCGATGTTGATCGCGCCGTGACCCGCAGTGCGCGATCATGGCGCCCCCACGTTGCCCCGGCCACGCCCCATGTCCACAGCGCCATCGACCTACACCCGCCAGCGTCCCCTGCTGTGGCTGGTTTCGCTGGCGATCTTCATGCAGATGCTGGACTCGACCATCGTCAACACGGCCTTGCCGGCGATGGCGGCCAGCCTCGGCGAAAGCCCCCTGCAGATGCAGTCGGTGGTCTTCAGCTACGCGCTGGCAGTGGCCACCTTCATTCCCGCCTCCGGCTGGATCGCCGACCGCTACGGCACCCGACGCACCTTCCTGGTGGCGATCATCCTGTTCACCCTAGGCTCGCTGGCCTGCGCGATGGCGCAGCAGCTGCATCAGCTGGTGGCCGCGCGCGTACTGCAGGGCATCGGCGGCGCGATGCTGCTGCCGGTCGGGCGCCTGGCGGTGATGCGCTCGGTGCCACGCGAGGACTTCCTGCGTGCGATGAGCTTCATCGCCATTCCCGCACTGGTGGGTCCGCTGATCGGCCCCACCCTGGGTGGTTGGCTGGTCGAGATCGCCTCGTGGCACTGGGTGTTCCTGATCAACCTGCCGATAGGCGTCATCGGCTTCATCGCGGCGATGAAGATCATGCCCGACCACTACGCCAGCCACCGCACCCGGTTCGACCTTCGCGGCTACGCCATGCTGGCCTTTGCGATGGTGGTGCTGTCGCTGGCACTGGACGGGATTTCCGGGCTCGGCACACCACACGCGCTGGTGATGCTGATGACCGTGGCCGGCCTGGCCGCGCTGGTCGGTTACTGGCTGCACGCGGCAAATTCAACGGCACCGCTGTTCTCCCTGGTACTGTTCCGCGTGCCCAGCTACCGCATCGGCATTCTCGGCAACCTGTTCTCGCGCATCGGCAGCAGTGCCATGCCGATGCTGATCCCGCTGCTGCTGCAGGTCGGCCTGGGCCTGGGACCGATGAACGCCGGCCTGATGATGGTACCCGTGGCCGCCGCAGGCATGGTGTCGAAGAAGCTGGCGGTGAAACTGGTCGAACGCTACGGCTATCGCCGCGTGCTGATGACCAACACCGTGCTGGTGGGCCTGGCGATGGCCAGCTTCATCCTGATGACACCGGGCCAGCACCTGGCCGTGCGCCTGCTGCAGCTGGCGTTCTTCGGCGCAGTCAATTCGCTGCAGTTCACCGTGATGAACACCGTCACCCTGCGCGACCTCGACCGCGAGTTCGCCAGTTCCGGCAACAGCCTGCTGTCGATGGTGATGATGCTCGCCGCCGGCTTCGGTGCAGCCGCCGCAGGCAGCCTGCTGGCCGCATTCGGCACGCAGCTGGAAAGCCACGGCGCGACGGCGGCACTGCATGCCACGTTCCTGTGCGTGGGCGCGATCACGCTCACCTCGACGCTGATCTTCTGGCAGCTGCCGGACACCAAGCCCGAACCGCGCCAGGTAGAAGAAGTAGCGGAGTAGAGGGTTCGACAGGGCTGCGCCCTGCACCTGCAGATGCCACTGCGCAAGCAACAGCAACGGCAACAGCGGGCTATCCGTGGGATGGTGGGGTGGTGTCGGATTACGGGGACGCCGCAAGTACGTCCCTGTAGGCTTGGCAGCCGCTTGCTCGTGTGCGCTTTCCTGCGCACACGGCAAGACCGGGGTTGGGCGTCCTGCCCAACCCGCCCGAGGCATGCCTCGGGCCCATGCGGCTGACACCCCGCAATCCGACACCGCCCCACCTCCGACGGATTTCCGCGATCTGCAGTAGATCCACGCCATGCGTGGATGAATCTCCATTGGAAATCGAATATCTCGAAAAGCATCCACGCGTGGCGTGGATCTACTGGTCGACCAAGGTCGACACCTGCCAACAGCATCACAGAACGCGGTTCCGACAGATCGTAGGAATCTGTCGAAGGCCGTGAGCGCCATGGATGGCGCGACCGAGCTTACATGGACGTACTTGCAGCGTCCCCCGCNACCGGACCCACCCCGCCATCCCACGGAATGCCAGCTTTTGCTTTTGCTTTTGCTTTTGCTTTTGCTTTGCCGTTGATTCGGCGGGTGCAGGGCGCAGCCCTGCCGAACCCCTACCTCCCCAGCACGCGGGCGATCGCTTCCACCAGCAGCTCACCGGTCACCGGCTTGCGCAGGAAGCCCCCGATGCCGGCCGCTTCTACCTGCTGCTGCAGGTCCGGGTCGGTACGCGCGGTAACCGCCAGCAGCGGCAGCGTGTAACCCTGGTTGCGCAGATGCTGGGCCAGTTCGAAACCGCTCAGGCCCGGCAGATCCAGATCGAGCAGGCCGACATCGAAATCACCCGCGCTGATTTCACGCAGCGCAGCCAGCGCGTGGGCCGCGTGGACCACCTCATGGCCACGGGTGGTCAGCAGCCCACACATCACATCGGCCACGGTTGCATCATCCTCCACCAGCAACACCCGTAGCGGCGGCATGTTGACCGCAGCAGCGGCGGCGTCACAGTCGGCACCTCCGTCGCTGGCCGCACCCTGCTGCAGCGGCAGCGGCAGGCTGACACCGAAGCAGGTACCACTTCCCAGCTGGCTTTCCACCCGGATCCGGCCCTGCATGGCAAGCGCCAGTTCGCGGCAGATCGCCAGGCCCAGGCCGCTGCCGCCGTACTGCGCTGCGGTGCGCGCACCGTCGGCCTGCTCGAAGCGCCGGAACAACCGTTGCTGCTGCTCCTGGCTGATGCCCGGACCGGTATCACGCACCTCGAAATACAGCCCACGCGGCCCTTCCTCGCAACGCGCGTGCAGCGTGATGCTGCCGCGGCTGGTGAACTTGACCGCGTTGGACAGCAGGTTGAGCAGGATCTGCCGCACCCGCATTGCATCGCCGGTCGCCTGCAGCCCTGCCGGCAACTGGTTGTCGAGGATGAACCGCAGGCCTTTCTGCGCAGCCAGTGGCCCCATCAGCGCGGCCAGATCCTGCAGCAGGCGATGGAGACCGAACGCATTGGACTGCAGTTCCAGGCGCCCCGATTCGATCCGCGCCAGGTCCAGCGCATCGTTGACCAGGTGCAGCAGATGCTCACCCGCATGCCGGATCGACTGGGTATAGCCGCGCTGCTGCGGATCCAGCGGCGAGGCCAGCAGCAGTTCACTCATGCCCAGCACCCCGGTCATCGGCGTGCGGATCTCATGGCCGAGATTGGCAAGGAAGCGCGTCTTGGCCGCCGATGCGTGTTCGGCCAGATCCTGCTTGTGCAGGGCGAGCTGGTAGGCGTGCTGGCGCTGCAGCCGGCGGCGGTACAACCAGGCGAACCAGCTGGTCAGCAGCAACCCGATCGAGGCCAGCACCAGCAGGCCGGACAAGCTGCGCCACCACGGCGGCTGCACGTGGAATTCCAGGGTCTGCACCCGCGACCACACGTGGTCGGCCGAGCGCGCCTGCACTTCCAGCCGGTAGGCGCCGGGTGGCAGGCGCGAGAACAGGCGCTCGCCTGCCGGGCCCACCTCGACCCAATCCGGGTCGTAGCCGGCCAGCCGGTAGCGGTAGGTGTTGGAAGCCGAATCGGCGAAGGACAACAGGCGCGCGACGATACGCAGGTCGCGGTCGCCATCGGCGATCTGCAGCGGCGAGTCATGGGTCAGGTCCAGCAGTTGCTCGTTGCGACGCACCTCCACCCGCTCGATCACCAGCGGCGCACGCCGGGTGGAAGGCCGCACCTGCTCGGGATCGAACACGACCACACCGGCGGGTGTACCCGCCACCATGCGCCCCGCCGAGGAGGCGATCAGGGTGTGTTCGCGGAACTCCTGGCTGGGCAGCCCATCGTGCACCCCGTACAGGCGTACGCTCTCGCCATCGGCACTCACCCGCACCAGGCCGCGGGCGCTGGTGGCCCACGCTACGCCCTGCGCATCGACCACCAGGCCGGTAGCGGAAATCGCCGGATAGCCCTGCTCGGCGCCCACTACCGCCTGCCGTTCCAGCCGGCCCTGGCTCCAGAGATACCGCGACAGGCGACCGTCCTCGGACAACCAGACCTGGCCGTCCTTGCCCACGTGCAGGGCGTACACCGCCGTGGCCGGCGCACCGGGCACCGGCTGGAAGCGCTGCGCATCCGGCTGCCATTGCAGCAGGCCGCGGCTGCTGGCCAGCCAGATCCGGTCCTGCGGGCCGCATTCCACGTCCAGATTGAGCTGACCGGCCTGCAGACCGTCCTGGCCGTTTTCCAGCCGCCGGCGCACGCGCCCGTCCAGATCACGCTGCTGCAGGCCCGCCGACAGCATCAACCACAGGCTGTCGCCATCGCAGGTCATCATCGCCTCGATGTTGCCTTCCATGGTCGCGTCCGCGCCCGAGTCCCGCCCCCAGCGCCGCAGCTCGCCACGACGCGGGTCGTAGCGCATCAGGGCATCGGTCGACCCCACCCACACCTGGCCCCGTCGGTCTTCGCGCACCGAGGTCAGCCAGTGCATGCCGTTGACGAAGGTGCGGTGCTGCTCGATCACGCCCGTGCGCGGATTGAAGCGGTCCAGCGCGCCATGGCTGCCGACCGTCCACACACCACCATTGCTGGAGGGGCTGGTACCGAGCACATAGGAATTGCGCAGCGAGGAAGGATCATCCTCCAGCCGCGAAAACACCGAGAACTGCCACCAGCGCGGAAGCAGGTGCCACAGGCCGGCATTGGTGCTGGCCAGCCAGATGCCGCCTTCGCGGTCCTCATAGGCGCCGGTCCAGTTCGGCCGCACCAGGCCACGGGCGATGGCGCTGTACAGCGGTACGGTCTGGTAGCGGCCATCGATGCCCCGGCCCAGGCCGCTGCGCGTGTCCAGCCAGTGCCCGCCCTGCTCGTCGCGCAGCATCATGCCCAGCACCTGGTCGCCGGCGGGCAAGGTCCAGGGCCCGGATTCGAAACGGCCATCCGGGCGCCGCACCGTGGCCCCGGCCAGCGTGCTGATCCAGAGGCTGCCGTCGGGTTCCGGGGTCAGTCCATTGATCAGCAGGCTGGGCACCAGGTCGCCGCCGATGCGTTCGAAATCGGTACCGGTCCAGCGCGCCACGCCATGCTTGGTGCCGACCCACAGGCTGCCATCGGCAAGCGTGGCCAGGTAGGGCACCGACGCGGCCGGCAGACTGCGCGGGTTGTTCGCTTCGGGCAGGAACCGCTGCAGACGGTCATTGCTGTCCAGCCGGTACAGGCCGCCCTCGTGGGTGCCGAACCAGATCGCGCCATCCGGCGTCGCAGCCAGGCTCCAGACAGTATTGCTGCCCATCAGCGGCTGGCTGCTGCGGTCGTAGAAGCGCAGCTGGCGGCGATCGGCCGACATCCGCACCAGGCCGGCATTTTCAGTGCCGATCCACAGCTCGTTGCGGGCATCGACCAGCACGCTCCAGATGCGGTTGTCGCGCAGGCCGTCTTCGGAACGCCAGATGCGGTAGTTGCGCCCGTCGTAACGGGCCAGGCCATCGTTGGTGGCAATCCACAGGTAGCCGTAGCGGTCTTCGGCCATGCGGTTGACGGTGTTCGATGGCAACCCGTCGAACACGGTGACCTGCCGCGGCGAAGGTGGCACCGGCTGCGCGGCAGCGGGCACCAGGCAGCACAGCAGCAGCATCAGCAGCGTCACTGCCCGCAGATACACCACCGATGGCCTCCTCACGCTGCTGTTGATGATGCCCACGCCGTGGGCGTCGGCATGGTAAACCGAAAGTTGCGCGATTCACGCCGAAGGATGCCGTACTCAGCTGATGATCTGGCGTTTACTGCGCGCCTGGGCAATCGCCGCCACCAGCAGATCGCCGGTCACCGGCTTGCGCAGGAAACCATCGAATCCGGCCGCAAGCACCTGCGTCTCGGCATAGGCATCCGAGCGCGCGGTAACGGCCACCAGCGGCAGTTCGTAGCCCATCGCGCGCAGCTGGCGGGCGATGGCGGTGCCATCGAGTGCCGGCAGGTCGAGGTCGAGCAGGCCGACGTCGAACCCCTCGGTGGATATCTCCGACAGTGCGCCCAGGCCATGCAGCACGTGCACCACCTCATGGCCACGGCTGCGCAGCAGCCCGGCGATGACCTCGGCAACGGTGGCATCATCCTCGACCAGCAGGATGCGCAGCGCAGGCAGCGTCGGCGACACTGCCTGGCCAGGGCTGGAGGCCTGCTGCCGGCTCCACGGCAGCGGCAGCCGCACGGCGAAACGTGCGCCACGCCCCGGCTGGCTGTCGACGTCAATGCGACCGCCCATCGCCACCGCCAGTTCCTGGCAGATCGCCAGGCCCAGCCCGCTGCCGCCATAGCGCGAGGCGGTACGCGGGCCATCGGCCTGTTCGAAGCGGTGGAACAGGCGCTGCTGCTGCTCGGCATTGATGCCCGGTCCGCTGTCACTGACCTCGAACGTCACCGCACCGCCGTCCTCATCCAGGCGCGCCGCCAGACCGACATGGCCGCGTTCGGTGAACTTGATCGCGTTGCCCAGCAGGTTCAGCAGGATCTGGCGGATGCGCATCTCGTCGCCACTGACACAGATCGGGCCTGGCAATGCCTCCCCGCGCTGGAACGCCAGCCTGCGCTGTTGTGCCATCGGCTGCATCAATGCCTGCACCTGGTCCAGCAGTCCGCTCAGATCGAACGGGCGGATGTCCAGTTCAAGCCGGCCGGCCTCGATCCGGGCCAGGTCCAACGCATCGTTGACCAGCCGCAGCAGATGGCTGCCTGCCTGCTGGATCGAGCCGGCATAGCCGCGCTGCACCGGGTCCAGTTCGGTGGCCAGCAGCAGTTCGCTCATGCCCAGTACGCCGGTCATCGGCGTGCGTACTTCGTGGCCCAAGGTCGCCAGGAAGCGGCTCTTGGCCTGCGATGCCTGCTCGGCGATCTGCTGCTTGTGCACCGTCAACTGCCACTGCTGCCGTCGCCGCAACCGCCTGCGGATCGACCACAGCAGTGCCAACAGCAACAGCGAGCCCAGCATCGCATAGCCGAAAATCGCCATGCCGCTGCGCCACCAGGGTGGCAGTACCTTGATGTGCAACTGCTGCGAGGGCGTCCACGGACCACTGTCCGTCGCGGCCTGCACCTCGATGGCGTAGGCGCCGGGCGGCAGCCGCGACAGTGTGCGTTGGCCGTCCCCGCCCTGTTCCACCCAGTTCTGGTCGTATCCCTGCACGCGGAACCGGTAGCGGTTGCCCTGCGGGTTGGCGTAGGACAGCAGCCGTGCATCGATCTGCAGGTCACGGTCGTCCGGCCCCAGCAACAGCAGGCCGGAGGTCGGCAAGGGCTGCCAGCCACGCGCATCATCGCGACGGACGCGAACCTGCGCGATCACCAGTTGCGAGGGCGGCAGCTCGACGTCGGCAGCGTTCGGATCGAAGCCCACCATGCCGGTCTGGGTAACGGCCAGCACCCGGCCATCGGCATCGATTGCCGGAGGGCGTCCGGTGAACTCGGCATCAAGCAGGCCGTTGCGCTCATTGAAGATCTGCAGGCGACGCTGTTTAGGATCCCAGCGCAGCAGGCCGCGGGGCGTCGTCGCCCACAACTGGCCGTTCCGGGCCAGGGCCAGCCCTCCCATGCTGACCGGCGGCACGCCGGCACTGGCATCGACACGCTGGATCAGGCGCAAACTGAGGCCATCCCACTGGTAGCGCTCGAATGCGCCCTGTCGTGCGATCCACAACTGCCGCGGATCGATCCATACCAGATCGTAGATGGGCCCCCTGGAAACGCCGGGGACCGCTTCGAAGCGGTCTCCCTGCTCGCGCCAGATGCCCATTTCCCCGACCACCCAGGCGTGCCCGCTGGCATCGAAGCGGATCTGCTCGACCGGCGCGTCGGTGCTGCCTCGCAGCGTAGCGCCGGCGAAACTACGCAGCAGGCGGCCGTCGGCACCGCGCTGTTGCAGGCCCAGGCTCATCACCGATACCCAGACCGTGCCATCGGGCGCCTGCCGCATCAGATCGATCCGCTGCCGAAGGTCGGCGCCGCCGCCAATGCGCCAGTCGCGCAGCACACCGGTGGCCGGGTCGTAGACGCTGATGCGCCCCGCGCGGCCGAGCCACAGCCTGCCGTCGGGACGTGGCAGTACCGACCACACCGCGCCACTGCCCAGTTCGCGGTCGCTGGCCAGCAGGCTCAACGTCCCCTGTGCATCGATCTGGTAGACGCCATGGGCGGAACCGACGTAGTAGCTGCGACCGTCGCTGGCGGCACTCAACAGGTACTGGCTGTCCAGCGGCTTGCCATCGAACTGGTACCAGGTTGAAAAGCGTCGCCAGTCGGGCGGCAGATAAGCCAGGCCCTGGGTCAGCAATGCGACCCACAGACCTCCCTCATGGTCCTGCATCAGGTCGAGCACGCCACTATGGCCGGTCAGGAAACCACTGCCACGGTCGCCTTCCAACCTGCGCAGCACCTGGCCGTCACCACGCAGCAGGCCATCGGAGGTTCCCGCCCAGTAGCCTCCGTGGCTGTCGGCCAGGACCAGCGCCGAGCGCAGGCGGGCACTGTCGGCCCAGGCCGGTCGCGTCACCCGATCCTGCGCATCGATGCGATACAGGCCGTCGTTCTGCGTACCGACCCAGATCGCGCCATCTGCATCGCGGCTCAGCCGCAGCACGCTCACCGCCGCCAGTTCGCGCTGCGCCACGGCTTCGAAGGCGTGGCCGTTCCAGCGCGCCACACCGGCTTCGGTGCCCACCCACAGCCGTCCCTGCGCATCCACCAGACTGCTGAAGACGGTGTCACTCGGCAGACCGCCGGGCTGCGCCTGATCATGCTGGAAATGGCGCAGCGAGCCGTCTTCGCCGACGCGGCAGACCCCATGGCTGCTGCTGCCGACCCATAGCGCATCCTCGGCGTAGGCCAGGGTCCAGAACTGTCCCTGGCACCCTTCAGTGACGGAGTCGAAGGTCTTGAAGCGTTCGCGGTCGGCATCCAGCCGGGCCAGCCCCTTGCCGTTGATGCCAACCCATACGCGGTCGAGCGGGTCGACCAGCAGCGTTTCGATCTCGTTGCCGGGCAGCGAATCCGGTTGTGCCGGGTCGTGCTGCCAGACCCGCAGCTCACCGCCGTCATAGCGGGCCAGGCCGCCGTCGGTGGCGGCCCACACGCGGCCCTGTCGGTCTTCGGCCAGCGCCACCACCATGCGCGAGGGCAATCCCTCGGCCGCGCCGAAACGGCGCAGGCGCGGTGTTTCACCGGCCATGTCCAAGGTCGCCGCTGCAGCCGAAAGCGCCAACAGCACCAGACCTGCTCCTGCAATGCCTTGGCACCACCGGCGCCAGCCGCTCGTCATCCTGAACCCCCTGTCCTGTGCCGATTGTCACACAGGGCTGCGGCCATCGCTGCAACAGCCTGTTTCCGGCCACATCGGCACCACGAACTGTTGCAGCCGTGCACACAGCGTTGCGCGGGGGCTATGGGTATGATCGAACGGTCTTTTTCCCGGAGCCCCCCGCCGATGCGCCACTGCCTGGCCCTGCTGCCGATGCTGCTTGCCGTGGCCCCCGCCTGGGCGGGCAACGAGGCCTACCGCATCGATCCGGTGCACACCCGTGTGCTGTTTGCGATCGACCATGCCGGCTACTCGCAGGCGCTGGGTACGATCTCCGGAAGCCAGGGCCAGTTGCAGTTCGATAGCGACAACTGGCGCGTTGCGACACTGGACGTCGAGATTCCGGTGTCGCGATTGGACCTTGGTGATGCCAAGTGGAACCAGGCAACCCTGGCACGCAGCCTGCTCGATGGCGAACGCTTCCCCACCGCCCGCTTCGTCTCCCGCCATGTCGAACCGATCGACGCCACACATGCCCAGGTGACCGGCACGCTGACCCTGCGCGGGGTCAGCCAGGAGGTCACGCTGGAAGTGACCTTGAACCAGATCAAGCGCTATCCGCTGCCACCCTTCCGGCGTACGGCCGGCTTCTCCGCCACCACCACGCTGAGCCGGCGTGCCTTCGGCATCACCGCCTGGCCGGGCGTGATCGGTGATGCGGTACAGGTGCGGATCGAGGCTGAAGCCACGCTCGACCGCAGCGACCGTGCGGGAACTCCCACGCCCCAACCCCACTCCGACAGCCAGACGGCCACCAAGGACCCTTCATGACCGCCAAGAACACCCCTGCCTCCTGGGGGAGTGTCAGCCAGACCCTGCACTGGCTGATCGCACTGCTGATTCTCGCCCTGGGCATCGTCGGCCTGACCATGGGCGAGCTGCCGAAGACGCCCAAGTATTTCTGGGTCTATACCGCGCACAAGTCGATCGGCATCACCGTGCTGGCACTGGTGGTGCTGCGCCTGGGCTGGCGCCTGTATGCCGGTGCCCCCAAGCCGGTACCCGGCGTGCCGGGCTGGCAGGAGCGCATCGCCAGCGCCACCCATGTGCTGCTGTATGTGCTGATGTTCGCCATCCCGCTGTCGGGCTGGCTGTACGACTCGGCCAGCGGCCTGCGTCCGTTCCGCTGGTTCGGTCTGGTCGATGTGCCCAAGCTGAGCGGGCCGGACCCGCAGGTCGTGGCGGTATCCCATGCCCTGCACGAATACGGCTTCTGGCTGTTGATTGCGGTAGTGCTGGCCCATGCCGGTGCTGCCTTCTACCACCACCTGTTCCAGCGCGATGCCACCCTGTCCCGGATGTTGCCGCGTGGCTGGCTCGCCTCTCCCCAGAAGGACTGACAGATGAACCTGAAACTGACCACCCCGGCCGCTGTGGCCGCCGCCCTCGCCGGCATGCTCGCCACTGCACCGGTGCTCGCCGCCGATTACG
The DNA here is from genome assembly GCF_004348785.1 of Stenotrophomonas sp. TEPEL. Lineage (NCBI taxonomy): Bacteria > Pseudomonadati > Pseudomonadota > Gammaproteobacteria > Lysobacterales > Lysobacteraceae > Stenotrophomonas > Stenotrophomonas sp. TEPEL. The sequence continues at coordinate 1,020,619 of NZ_QQXJ01000001.1, read as the reverse complement.
CCCAGGCGCCGGGTGCCGGTTCCTTCCTGGCCTTTGCCACCAAGTACGACGGTGAAGTGTTCACCGGCAGCTTCCCGGGCTTTGCCACCAAGCTCAGCTTCGATCCGGCCAATCCGTCCGCAGGTTCGCTGGACGTGGTGATTCCGCTGGCCGGCGCCAAGAGCGGCAACAGCGACCGCGACTCCACCCTGCAGGGCGCGGATTTCTTCAACGTCGGCAAGTTCGCTACCGCACGCTACACCGCCAAGGGCTTCCGCGCGCTCGGCAACGACCAGTTCGCCGCCGATGGCACGCTGGAACTGCGCGGCGTGAGCAAGCCGGTCACCTTCACTTTCACCTGGAAGCCCGGCGCGCAGCCGGTGCTGACCGGCAAGGCCACGGTCAAGCGCCTGGACTTCGGCGTCGGCGGCGGCGACTGGGCTGATACCAAGACCATCCCGGACGAAACCGCGATCAGCACGATCGTGAAGTTCGACGCGAAATAAGACGCCTTCGTCCTGGTAGCGCCGGGCCATGCCCGGCGGCTTCCACCGCTGGCCGCGCTTGGCGCTCGCCGGGCATGGCCCGGCGCTACCTGCCCGCCAACAGCCAGGCCTGCACCGTGGCCGCATCGAACGGCCAGTCCAGCTCCCGCCCGCCGCGCTCATCGCGCAGCACCGGCACCCGCGCCCCATAGCGCGCCTCCAGCGCAGGCTGGTCATCGAGGAACACCGATTCGAACTCGGGCGCCCGCGCCCTGGCCAGTTCGGCCAGGGCCATGTCACACAGATGGCAGTCGTCGCGCTGGAACAGGGTCAACACCGGGGTTTGCTCGCTTGGCGGAAATGCTGCGCCGCAGTCATGGAAGTGCGGCATGAACCGCTAGAATAGCGGTCTCTCCCGGTACCCGCAGTACGGCAACCATGGCTGTCAGCACGTTCGACGTTTTCAAGATCGGCATTGGCCCGAGCTCCTCGCACACTGTCGGGCCGATGAGGGCCGCCGAGCGCTTCATCCATCGGTGGCTGCTCGACCCGGGCAAGCTTGCGCAGGTCGCGCGCATCCGTGCCGACGTGTACGGCTCGCTGGCACTGACCGGTCGCGGCCATGGCACCGACAAGGCGATCCTGCTCGGCCTGGAAGGGCAGCGTCCGAACCTGATCGACCCGGACATCATTCCGTCCACGCTGGAGCGCATCCGCAGCAGCAAGCGGATCATGCTGATGGGCCAGCACGAGATCGCCTTCGACGAAAAGCGCGACCTCGGCCTGAACAAGCGGCAGAAGCTGCCGTACCACACCAACGGCATGCGCTTCACCGCGTACAACGCCGATGACGAAGTGCTGGCCACCCGCGATTACTACTCGGTCGGTGGTGGCTTCGTGGTCAACCAGGACGATGCGGCAGACGACCGTATCGTGCCTGACGAAACGCCACTGCCCTACCCGTTCAAGAGCGGCGATGAGCTGCTGGCGCAGACCGCGCGCAGCGGCCTGAGCATCGCCCAGTTGATGTTCGAGAACGAGAAATGCTGGCGCAGCGAAGACGAGATCCGCGACAACCTGCGCGAGATCTGGAGCGCAATGCAGGCCTGCGTGGCGCGCGGCATCCGCGAGGAAGGCGTGCTGCCGGGTGGCCTGAAAGTGGGCCGCCGCGCGCCGGCGCTGTACCGCGAGCTGTCGTCGAAGCCGGAAGCGGCGATGCGCGACCCGCTGACCACGCTGGACTGGGTCAACCTGTACGCGCTGGCGGTGAACGAAGAGAACGCTGCCGGTGGCCGCGTGGTCACCGCACCCACCAACGGCGCGGCGGGTGTACTGCCGGCGGTGCTGCACTACTTCGACCGCTTCTGCCCGGGCGCGAACGAACAACGGGTGTTCGACTTCCTGCTGACCTCGGCGGCGATCGGCATCCTGTACAAGGAAAACGCCTCGATCTCTGGCGCCGAAGTGGGCTGCCAAGGCGAGGTCGGCGTTGCCTGTTCGATGGCCGCCGGTGGCCTGGTCGCGGCGCTGGGTGGCAACCCGAGCCAGATCGAGAACGCGGCGGAAATCGGCATGGAGCACAACCTGGGCCTGACCTGCGATCCGATCGGTGGCCTGGTGCAGATTCCGTGCATCGAGCGCAACGCGATGGGTGCGGTGAAGGCGATCAACGCCTCGCGCATGGCCATGCGCGGCGACGGCAAGCACAAGGTGTCGCTGGACAAAGTCATCAAGACCATGCGCGATACCGGCCGCGACATGCAGGACAAGTACAAGGAAACCAGCCGCGGCGGGCTGGCGGTGAACGTCATCGAGTGCTGATGGTCGGCAGGGCCGGGCATCGACCCGGCTCTGCAGTACCGTTCTCGACCGGGCAACACCGTCACCGTTTTCCGGTTAGGCTCGGGCATCCCCCTGCCCCGGAATGTCCCATGCGCGTGATCGCCACCGCCCTGCTTGCCTGCCTTCCGCTGTCCGCTCTCGCTGCGCCAACCTACGGGCCGCGGCTGGAGGGCTTCGACTACGGCTATCCAGTGAAGACCTTTGCACTGGAATCGCAGCGTCAGGCGCTGGAGATGGCCTATCTGGATGTTGCGCCGAAGAAGAAGCCGATCGGCGTGGTGGTGCTGCTGCATGGCAAGAACTTCTGCGCGGCAACCTGGAAGGAGACGATCAAGCCGCTGGTGGCGGCAGGCTACCGGGTGATCGCGCCGGACCAGGTGGGTTTCTGCAAATCCAGCAAGCCCGAGCGCTACCAGTATTCCTTCGGGCAGCTGGCCGACAATACCCATGCGCTGCTGCAGCAGCTGCAGCTGGGTGATGTACCGGTGCATGTGGTCGGCCATTCGATGGGCGGCATGCTGGCCATCCGTTATGCGCTGATGTATCCGCAGGACATGCGCAGTCTTTCGCTGGTCAATCCGATCGGGCTGGAGGACTGGAAGGCGCTGGGCGTGCCCTGGCGCAGCGTGGACGCGTGGTATGCCGGCGAAATGAACATCAACTATGACAGCATCCGCCGCTACCAGCTGGATGTGTACTACGACGGCAAGTGGAAGCCGGCGTACGAACCGTGGGCGCGCATGCAGTCGGGCATGTACGAAGGCGCGGGCAGGCATCAGGTGGCCTGGAGCCAGGCACTGACCTCGGACATGGTGTTCAACCAACCCGTCGTCTACGAACTGAAGAACCTGCAGGTGCCGACCACCTTGTTCATCGGCCAGAAGGACCGCACGGCGATCGGCCGTGACCAGGCATCGCCCGAACTGAAGGCGACGCTGGGCAACTACCCGGAATTGGGCAAAGCGGCAGCGGCGGCGATACCCGGCTCGACCCTGGTCGAGTTCGCGGCACTGGGCCATTCGCCGCAGGTGCAGGACCCGAAGCAGTTCAATGCCGCATTGTTGAAGGCCCTCAAGGCGCGTTGAAGTTCCATAGCCGCCGGGCATGGCCCGGCGCTACCAGGATCGGTGCGGGTAGCGCCGGGCCACGTCCGGCGAGCGCAGCAGCGGCTGGGCTCACCCCACGATCCGCAGCACGTCATCCAGCAGCGCGGCTGCGGTCACTTCCGCGCCAGCGCCCGGTCCCTGGATCAACAGCGGCTGCGCGCGATAGCGATCGCTGTGGATGGCCACGCGGTTGTCGGTGCCCGCGCCCTGCGCCAGCGGATGGTCGGCAGCCAGCTCACGCAGGCCCACCTGCGCGCCCTCGCCATCGACGCGCCCGACAAAACGCAGCACCCGACCGTTGTCGCGCGCCTGCTGCCAACGCGCCTGCAGCGGTGCATCCAGCTGCTCCAGCGCATTCACTGCATCTTCCAGCGGCAGCGCAGCCAGCGCATCCGGCACCAGTGAATCGACCTGCACCTGCGACGCGTCCAGCGCCAATCCGCTGCTGCGGGCCAGGATCAACAGCTTGCGGCGCACATCCTCGCCGGAAAGATCCAGCCGCGGGTCCGGCTCGGTGTAACCGGCCGCCAGCGCTTCACGCACCGCCGCCGAGAACGGCGACTGGCCGTCATAGCGATTGAACAGCCACGCCAGCGAACCGGAAAGCACGCCCTCGATGGCATGGATGTGGTCGCCACCGGCAACCAGCGCGCGCAGGCTGCTGAGCAACGGCAGGCCGGCGCCGACGGTGGCGCTGTCACCGTAACGCGCACCACTGTCGGCGCAACGATCGGCGATGGCCTGCGCGCGCGACAGCTGCGCACCGCGGCCAAGCTTGTTGGCGGTCACCACGTGCACACCGCGTGCCAACCACTGCACGTGGCGCGCCGCTACATCTTCGCTGGCGGTGGCATCGACCACCACGTCGCCACGCTCCAGCCCTTCAGCGCTGGCCCACGGCGGCGGAGCCTGCCCATCACGCGGCGCACGCCGTGCCAGTTCCAGCGGCAACGCCAGATCGCGGTCGATCGCCAGCGCGGTGCGTGAATTGGCCAGCCACTGCACGCTGGGCAGTTCAATCCCACGCGCCTGCAACGCCTGGTAGCGCTGCACGAAGGCCGAACCGACGGTGCCGGTTCCGAGCAGCGCCAAGCGGCCGGTCCCCAGCAGCGGAATCTCGACAGGCAAAGCGCTCATGCGTCTGCCACCTGTTTGCCGCGCGCCACCGCATCGATCACCGCCTCGGCGCGCGCCAGAGCGCTGCCCAGATCAGCCAGCAGGTCGCGCTCGCCCTCGATACCGACCGACAGACGCAGCAGGCCTTCACTGATGCCCGCAGCCGCGCGTGCGTCGGCAGTCATTGCGGCGTGGGTCATGGTCGCCGGGTGTGCGATCAGACTTTCCACGCCTCCCAGCGACTCGGCCAGCGTGAAGTAACGCAGGCCATCGACGAACGCACGTACAGCAGCATGCGGATCATCGCCGGCACAGCTGGCCAGTTCGAAGGACAGCATCGCGCCGAAACCACTCTGCTGACGCGCGGCAACGGCGTGGCCCGGATGATCGGCCAGGCCCGGGTAGTAGACCTTGGCCACCGCAGGATGCGCATCAAGCAGCGCCACGATCGCGGCGGTGTTTTCCTGGTGCGCGCGCAGGCGTGCATCCAGCGTACGCAGGCCGCGCAGGGTCAGGAACGCATCGAACGGCGAGCCGGTAAGGCCCAGGGCATTGCCCCACCACACCAGCTGTTCATGCACGGCGGGATCGCGGGCAATCACCGCACCACCGACCACGTCGCTGTGACCGTTGATGTACTTGGTGGTGGAGTGCAGCACCAGATCCGCGCCGAACGAAAGCGGTTGCTGCAATGCCGGGGACAGGAACGTGTTGTCGACCACCACCAGCGCACCGGCTTTGTGCGCCGCGTCGATCACGAAGCGCAGGTCGGTGATGCGCAGCAGCGGGTTGGACGGGGTTTCCACCAGCACCAGCTTCGGCTGCGTGGCCAGAGCCTGGGCCAGCGCGCGCGGGTCGGTCAGATCCGCAGTGACCAGTTCGAAATGGCCTTTCTTCGCCAGAGCGTTGAACAGGCGCCAGCTGCCGCCGTACGCATCGTGTGGCACCACCAGGGTGTCGCCGGGCTGCAGCAGTGCGTTCAGCACCAGGTTGATCGCGCCCATGCCGGTGGCGGTCACTACACCGCCGGCGCCGCCTTCCAGGTCGGCCAGCGCCTCACCCAGCAGGTCGCGCGTGGGATTGCCACTGCGGGTGTAGTCGTACTGGCGCTTGTTGCCGAAGCCTTCAAAACTGAAATTCGACGACAGCACGATCGGCGGCGTGACCGCACCGTGGGCGGTGTCCCGATCGATGCCGGCGCGGACGGCGGCGGTGGTGCGACAACAGGACGGTTCAGCGGCGTGCAGGCTCATGCGGACTCTCCAGAAGTGCGGAAGGCGGTGGCGAGGATCGCGTCGATGCGATCGGTTTCTTTCAGGAAGGCGTCGTGACCGTAGGGCGAGCGCAGCACGCGCAGGCTGCCGCGCGGGCCCAGTCCCTCGACCAGGCCGACCAGGTCGGCAAGTGGCACCAGGCGGTCGCCTTCAACGGCAACCACCACGGTCGGCGGCAGGATCGCGCTCGGGTCCACGCGGTGCAGGTCGATCGACTCGGACAGGCGCAGGTAGGCATTGACCGGCGTGCGCGCGACGTACTGCGCACCAGCGGCGTCGAGGTAATCTTCGGCCGCGACACGGACGCGGCCATTGACCACTTCCGGTGCTGCGTCGAAGCGCTCGCCGAATTCTTCCGGCGTGCGGTAGCTGAGCATGGCGAACTGGCGGGCCAGCGCCAGGCCGTGGTCTTCGCCACACTGCAGCTGGCCCAGCGCCACGGCACGGCGCTGCAGCGCACGCCAGGCGGCGGCATACGGGTGCGGGCGGTGCGCACCGCTGGCCAGCACCAGCTGGCGTACCCGGGCACGGTGGCGGATCGCGAACTGCTGGCCGACCAGTGCACCGTAGGAATAGCCGACGAATGCCTTCAATGCGCGGATACCGAGGTGATCCAGCAGCAGCGCCAGCGCATCAGCCTGGTCAGCGGTATCGATCGGCACATCCAACGAACCGTCGGCGCCGATGAAATCGAACGCGAGCACACGCAGCTGCTGCGGATCCAGTGCGCGGCCACTGCCGACCAGGCCTTCGGCCCAGCCCTTCTCGGTGAACTGCGCATTGGCGGCCACATGGCGGTGCGCGGAAATGCCGCCGGCCAGCACCACCACCGGCGCGTTGACCGGACCGACCCACTCGTAGCGCAGGCGTACCGGGCAAGGGCCGGCATGACGCATCGACAGCACGGCGGCGAACTCGCCACGCTCGGCGTGCACGCGGTCATCGACCGGCACGCTGACGGGGACAAAGGGTTCGGGGCGAAGCACGGTGCTGGTGGCGAAGCTCATGGCGGGTTCCGGTAGGGAAATCGGCCATCGAGCCTTCGCGGGGCTCGCGTTCGAAGTGCACGTTGGGTGCAGGTTCGAACCATCTTTCGGTGGACGCCACGGTCCCCGCAGGATTTGGCACCTACGCACGCGCTTTCGCGTCTGCGGGCTGCCCCGGCTTCAAAGGGCCTGTCCCTCTGCCGGTCTCGATGGTGGAACCACGATGCCAGCCCTTTCCGGGCATGTCAATCCCTTCATCCGCATAAAGCGATGGATACTTTGCAGCCAACACTGCCAAGGTAGTGCCGGCCGGTGGCCGGCAGCCCCCTCCCGGGATCAGGTACAGTCCCGGCGGTCGCTTGTTGTTGGAACCCCCATGCCCCGCTTCCCCCTGTCCTGCCTGTTGCTGCCCCTGTTGGCGAGCGCCTCCGCGAACGCTGCCGACTGGCGCCAGGGCTGGGGACTGGTGCCACAGACGCCGGCCGCGCGCACGGCCGACGCCACCCCGCACGCGGCGCCGATGACCCGCCTGCGCCTGCAGTCGCTGGGCGACCAGTGGCAGGCACGGATCGACAATCCACTGTCCGGCCCGGTGCAGATCGAGCTGCGCGCGGCCCCCGGCACACGGGTGGAGGGGTTGCCGCTGCAGTCACTGGTGCAGGCCACCGGCAGCCTGGTGGTGGGCCATCTTCCCTCTCCTGCCAACGGCAAGGCACTGGATCTTCGTCTGCAGTCGGTGCCGGGCAATCCGGCCGCCCGCGCCGAAGACGTCGCCTATCGCCTGCCGTTCGAGGCTGCCCAGCTGCGCGTGGACCAGGCGCCGCAGGGCCGGTTCAGCCACGATGACGAGGAGAATCGCGACGCCATCGACTTTGCCCTGCCCGAAGCAACGCAGGTCCTGGCCGCCCGCGAGGGCACGGTGATGCAGGTACAGGACGGTTTCCGCGGCAATGGCCTGGACCGTGAACGCGATGCTGGACGCGCCAACTTCGTTCGTATCCTGCACAGCGACGGCAGCATGGCGATGTACGCCCACCTGCAGGCCGGCGGCATGCGCGTGCGTCCCGGCCAGGCCGTGCAGGCCGGGCAGCCGATCGGCCTGTCCGGCAACAGTGGCTACAGCACCGCACCGCACCTGCACTTCGTGGTGCAGCTCAACCGGGGCATGGGGCTGCGTTCGGTGCCGGTGCGCATCCTCGCCCCGCAGGGCGAATTGCACTTCGCCCGTGAGGGCAGCGGCGACGCCAGCGCCGGGCGCTGACCCGCCGACGCCGGCAGGCCGGTATAATCGGGCGCTTATCTCTTTGAAAAGCGCCCCGTGCGGGCGCCACTGCCATGTCCGAAGTCGCCACCGAAGCGTCGCGTCGCCGCACGTTCGCCATCATTTCCCACCCTGACGCCGGCAAGACCACGCTGACCGAAAAGCTGCTGCTGTTCGGAGGCGCGATCCAGATGGCCGGCTCGGTGAAGGGCCGCAAGGCGGCCCGCCACGCCACCTCGGACTGGATGGCGCTGGAAAAGGAGCGCGGCATCTCCGTCACCTCCTCGGTGATGCAGTTCCCGTACGAAGGCAAGATCATCAACCTGCTCGACACCCCGGGCCACGCCGACTTCGGCGAGGACACCTACCGCGTGCTGACCGCGGTGGACTCGGCGCTGATGGTGATCGACGTGGCCAAGGGCGTGGAAGAACGCACCATCAAGCTGATGGAAGTGTGCCGCCTGCGCGACACCCCGATCATGACCTTCATCAACAAGCTCGATCGCGAGGGCAAGGAGCCGATCGACCTGCTGGACGAGGTTGAAAGCGTGCTCGGCATCCAGTGCGCACCGGTCACCTGGCCGATCGGCATGGGCCAGCGCCTGAAGGGCGTGGTCCACCTGATCACCGGCGAAGTGCACCTGTACGAGCAGGGCCGCAACTTCACCCGTCAGGATTCGACCATCTTCCCTTCGATCGATTCGCCCGGGCTTGCCGAGAAGATCGGCGAGCGCATGCTGGCCGATCTGCGCGACGAACTGGAACTGGTGCAGGGTGCCAGCCACCCGTTCGACCTGCAGGCCTACCGGGCCGGCAAGCAGACCCCGGTGTTCTTCGGTTCGGGCGTGAACAACTTCGGCGTGCAGCCGCTGCTGGACTTTTTCGTCGAGCATGCGCCGTCGCCGCAGGCGCGCTCCACCACCGGCCGCGACGTCGCCCCGCAGGAGCCGAAGCTGACCGGCTTCGTGTTCAAGATCCAGGCCAACATGGATCCGCAGCACCGTGACCGCGTGGCGTTCATGCGCGTCTGCTCGGGCCGGTTCACTGCCGGCATGAAGACCCTGCACGTGCGCACCGGCAAGGAGATGAAGCTGGCCAATGCGCTGACCTTCATGGCCAGCGACCGTGAAATCGCCGCCGAGGCCTGGCCGGGCGATGTGATCGGCATCCACAACCACGGCACGATCTCCATCGGCGACACCTTCACCGAAGGCGAGGCGATCACCTTCACCGGCATCCCCAACTTCGCCCCGGAACTGTTCCGTCGCGCCCGCCTGCGCGATCCGCTCAAGCTCAAGCAACTGCAGAAGGGCCTGGCACAGCTGTCCGAGGAAGGCGCCACCCAGTTCTTCCGTCCGCTGACCAGCAACGACCTGATCCTGGGTGCGGTGGGTGTGCTGCAGTTCGATGTGGCCGCTTACCGCCTGAAGGACGAATACGGCGTGGAAGCCACCTTCGAGCAGGTCGGCGTGACCACGGCGCGCTGGGTCCACTGCAGCAACGAGAAGAAGCTGGAGGAGTTCCGCGAGAAGAACGCGCTGAACCTGGCCCTCGACGCGGCCGGCCACCTGGTCTACCTGGCGCCGACCCGGGTCAACCTGCAGCTGGCGCAGGAACGTGCGCCGGACGTGCGTTTCTCGGCAACCCGTGAAGCCGCGCATACGGTCACCGGCAACTGATTCAGCGACCATACGGTGGCGGGGGTGCATGCGCCCGCCATCGCGGCGATGATAGGGGGGTGCAGGTCCCCCTCCCTGCAGACGATGCCCATGCCATGTCCACGACATCCGTTGATTCGATCCGCGAAGAAATTGCCAGCGCCCTGACCCACGGGCTGGGTGCGGTGCTTGCCCTGGCCGCCAGCGCAGTGTTGATCACCCTGGCCGCGATCTACGGCGATGGCTGGCAGCTGGCCAGCGCGATCGTGTTCGGCATCGCCCTGCTGCTGCTGTACACCGCCTCCACGCTGTATCACGCCATCCAGCACCCGCAGGCCAAGGGCCGCCTCAAGGTGTTCGACCATTGCGCGATCTACGTGCTGATCGCCGGTACCTATACCCCGTTCACCCTGATCGGCCTGCGCGGCCCCTGGGGCTGGGGCATGTTCACCGCGATCTGGGCGCTGGCCCTGGGCGGGGTGGTGTTCAAACTGTTCTACACCGGTCGCTTCAAGCTGCTGTCCACGGTGATCTACATCGCCATGGGCTGGCTGGTGGTGGTGGCGATCAAGCCAATGTGGGCCTCGATCGATGGCGGGACGCTCGCCTGGCTGTTCGGCGGCGGCCTCTCCTATACGCTTGGCACGTACTTCTACCACCGCGAATCCATCCGCTATTCGCACGCGATCTGGCATCTGTTCGTGATCGGCGGCAGCGTCTGCCACTTCGTCGCCGTGACCCGACAGGTGCTGTGACCCCGTATTGACGGTAACGCCAGGCCCTTGGCCGGCGAGCAGGCACCGGCTCTGCACACGATGCACATGATCGCTTCGCGCCCCGTCCACCCCGACGGGGCAACCATGGCGGCGTGAATGCTGCCTCTGCTCCTGCTGATCCCAAGGCGTCGCGCTGGCGCCTGCGTCGCCCCGGCCCACGCGGGCAGCGCTGGTTGGTCGTGCTGGTGTTCCTGCTCGCGGCGATCCTGGTCCTCATCGCACTGTGGGACTGGAACTGGTTCAAGGGTCCGGTCGAACGTGCGGTACAGGCGCGCACCGGCCGCGCCCTGCACATCGGCAACCTGGATGTCGATCTCGGTCGCACCAGCACTGTGCGCGCGGATACTCTCACCTTTGCCAATGCGCCCTGGGCGAAGCAGCCCACCATGGTCAGCGCCGACCGGGTCGAGATCGACGTACGGGTGTGGCCGCTGCTGCGTGGCAGCGTGCAATTGCCCGAAGTGCGCCTGACCCGCCCGGACGTACTGCTGGAAACCGCCCCGCGCAAAGGCGACCCCGGCAACTGGGACTTTCTCGGCGACAGCAAGGGGGGCGCCACGCCGCAGCTCAAGCGCCTGCTCATCGACGATGGTCGCCTGCAGTTCCTGGACGCACTCGGCCGCACTGACATCCTGGTGAACGTGCGCAGTGGGCAACCGAAACAGGCCGACGCCGCACCACCGCTGCTGGTGGCCGGCAAGGGCCGCTGGCAGGGCAATCCCTTTACCCTGAGCGGCGGCACCGAATCGCCGCTGGAACTGACCGACAGCGCACATCCCTTCCGCATCCATCTGGATGGTCGCGCTGGCGCAACCCATGCCGTCGCCACTGGCACCTTGACCAACCCGTTCCAGCTGCAGGTGTTCGACCTGCAGTTCGCGCTGAGCGGTCAGGACCTGGCCGACCTGTATCCCTTGCTGGGCATCGCCATTCCGCCTTCCCCGCCCTACGCACTGGATGGCCGCCTGAAGCGCGATCACCAGGTGTGGCGCTACGAGCGCTTCAGCGGCAAAGTCGGCGACAGCGACCTGGGCGGCGATGTGCAGTTCGATGTTTCCAGGGAACGCCCACGGATGACCGCGAACCTGGTGTCGCGCCGCCTGGATTTCGATGATCTTGCCGGCTTCGTCGGTGCCCCCCCGAAGACCGATGGCGGCGAGACCGCCAATGCAGAACAGCGGGCCGAGGCAGCGCGCGTAGCCGCCAGCGCGAAAGTGCTGCCGGCCACGCCGTACAACCTGGGCAAGCTGCGCGCGATGGATGCCGACGTGCGCTGGAAGGCCCAGCGCATCAATGCACCGAAGCTGCCGCTGGACGACATGGATGCACACCTGCTGCTGGACGAAGGTGTACTGCGGCTGGACCCGCTGAACTTCGGCGTTGCCGGCGGCGACATCCGCAGCACGATCCGCATGGATGCACGTCGCCCGCAGATCGCAACTTCGTTGAAGGCCAGCGTGCGCGGTGTGCAGCTGGGCCAGTTGTTCCCCGACGCCAAGCTGGCCGAACAGGCCAAGGGGGGTATCAGCGGCGCCATTGACCTGACCGGCAACGGCAACTCGATCGCAGCGATGCTCGGCAGCAGCAGCGGCGACGTGGCGCTGGGCATGGGCCGCGGCCATGTCGGCAACCTGCTGATGGAGGTGGCAGGGCTGGACATCACCGAGTCGCTGAAGTTCCTGTTCACCGGCGACAAACAGATTCCTCTTCGTTGCGCCTTCGCCGATTTCGGCGTGCGCGACGGCCTGATGCACACCCGGTCGATGGCAGTGGACACCACCGATACGATCATCCTCGGCGAAGGCGATGTCAGCCTGCGCGACGAAACGCTGGACCTGCTGCTGAAGCCACGACCGAAGGACAGGAGCATCTTGGTGCTGCGCTCGCCGCTGCGCATCGGCGGCACCTTCAAGGACCCGTCGTTCCGCCCGGACTTCAAGGCGCTGGGTATCCGCGGTGCGGTGGCGTTGACGCTGGGCAGCATCGCGCCGCCGGCGGCACTGCTGGCCACCATCGAACTGGGGCCGGGCAAGGATGCCGACTGCGGTGGGCACTACGCGAAGTAGAGCGGGCGTTCGCGGCGCCTTTGTTTTCCGTGCGGATAGCCGAAGCAAGGCGACAGGCAGGACACGCCGTAAACCCCGCTCCGCAGCCCGGCCCAGCCGCTGGCGGCTGTGCGTTCGGGCGCTTGCGAAGCAGTGCTTCGCAAGCAAAGCGCCCTCACCCATGGGACTCGGTCGGCGCATCCATGCGCCTCACGGTCCTGCCTGCCGCCTTGCTCCGGCTTCGGACAGTCTCCTGCAGCCGCGGAACGGGAGCAGGAATTCAAGATCAAAAGAAAAAGCACAGAGCAGCATCAAAAGCAGTGCCAACCGAGGTTGGCATCTACCAAGCCAGATCAAGCGGGATCAAATACCCACGGCGCTCGCAGGAACGTGTCCTGAGGCGGAGGGCATGGCCGTGCAGGACCGTTGGCGCCATGGATGGCGCCATCGAGCCCCCATGGACGGGTTTACGGCGTGTCCTGCACGGCCATGCCCTCCGCCACCCCGCACATCAGGAAGGCGCTGCTTTGGCTTTGGCTTTGGCAGTTGCTTGAAAAGCGGGCCGGCGGGCCGCAGGCCCGCCAGCGACAGAACTCACCCCGCCACGATGTACTGCTGCAGCTGATCCAGCTCGCGCCGCTGCGCATCGATCACCGACTTCACCAGATCACCGATGGAAATCACCCCCAGTACCTGCCCGCCCTCGACCACCGGCAGATGGCGGATGCGGTAATCGGTGACCAGCTGCAGGCAATGTTCCACCTGCTCACCGGGACTCACCGTCACTACTTTGGCGGTCATGATTTCCGACACTGCGGTGTCACGCGACGAACGATCGTGGAGCACGATCTTGCGTGCGTAATCACGCTCGGAGAGGATCCCGACCAGTCGCGGGCCATCCATCACCAGCACCGCACCGATGCCCTTCTGCGCCATCAACCGGATCGCATCGATCACCGCCGCGCCGGGCGCGACCGCATGCACTTCAGGGGACTTGCCGTCCAACAGTTGCCGTACCGACGTCATCTGCCTGCCCTCCCAGGGTGGGTTGCAGCTCCGAGTCTGCCACGGAAGGGGCCAACCATGCGTCAACCAGGTACAACGGTCGTTGCTTGGACTCCTCATACAGGCGCCCCAGGTACTCGCCGATAAGCCCCAGCGCGATCAGCTGCACGCCGCCCAGGAACAGGATCACCGCCATCATGGTCGGCCACCCGGCCACACGGTCGCCGTAGATGGCTGCCTTGGCGATCACCCAGATGGCAAACACGAAGGCCACGCCTGCGGTCGCCAGCCCCATGTAGGTGGCCGCCCGCAGCGGCACCGTCGAAAAGCCGGTGATGCCTTCCAGCGCGAAGTTCCACAGCCGCCACAGGCTGAATTTGCTGGTGCCGGCCAAACGGGCATGCCGGTGATAGGGCACCGCCACGCGGCGGAAACCAACCCAGCTGAAGAGCCCCTTCATGAACCGGTGCCGTTCGCGCATCTCGCGCAGGGCGCTCAGCGCGCGCGGGGACAACAAGCGGAAATCGCCGGTATCGGCCGGAATGGGCGTCCGCGAGAGGCGTCCGATCACCCGGTAGAACATCGATGCGGTCGCACGCTTGCTCCAGCTCTCACCATCACGCACCAGGCGGGTGCCGTAGACGTTGTCGTAGCCTTCGCGCCAGCGCTGCACAAAGTGAGGCACCAGTTCCGGCGGGTCCTGGCCATCGGCATCAAGGATCATCGCCGCGCCTTCGCGCACCTGGTCCAGGCCGGCAGTCAGCGCGGCCTCCTTGCCGAAGTTGCGCGACAGCTTCAGCGCCGATACCCGCGGGTCGGCCTGGGCCAGCGAGGTGATCAACGACCAGGTCGTGTCACTGCTGCCATCATCCACGTACAGGATGCGCCCATCGATTCCAGCCAGGCCATCGAGCACCGCGCACAGCCGCGGATGCAGCTGGGGCAGCGCCAATTCCTCGTTGTGCGCGGCGATGACGAAAGTAAGACGTTCGCGAGTCATCGCGCGATTGTACGTGGTTGAGGGGTGTGCAGCCCGTCGGCCCGGTGCTCCAGGCGCCCGCCTGCCACATCAATCCCAGCGGTACTCCCACTACGGCCCGTGCCCTCAGTCCTCCGCCAGATACCCCGCTCCACCCAGCTGCCGTGCCTGCCGCTGGATCCACGCCGCGCGACGCTGCACGTACGGGCCGGGTTTTGCCGCGTTGTAGCGCCGCGGCGCCGGCAGTACTGCCGCCAGACGCGCGCTCTCGGCAGGGCTCAACCGCGCGGCGTCCTTGCCCCAGAATGTCTGCGCCGCTGCCTGGGCGCCATACACACCGTCGCCGAACTCGGCGATGTTGGCGTACATCTCCAGGATCCGCTGCTTCGGCCAGAAGGCTTCGATCAGCACCGTGTACCAGACCTCCAGGCCCTTGCGGATCCAGCTGCGGCCCTGCCACAGGAACAGGTTCTTGGCCACCTGCTGGCTGATCGTGCTGGCCCCGCGCAGGCGGCCGCCCCGCGCGTTGTGGTCGCGCGCCTTTTCAATGGCCTGCAGGTCGAACCCACTGTGGTCGGGGAAGCGCTGGTCTTCTGCAGCCACCAGCGAAATCGGCAGGCTCGGCGCCATCTGATCAAGGTCCCGCCACTGGTAGTGCAGCCGGTAGGACCAGTCGCCTTCACCCAGCGCCTCGCCGAAACGCCAGACCATCACCGTGGACAGCGGCGGATCGATGAAACGCAGCACCAGCACCTGCAGGCAGCTGAAGGCCACGAACAGCACCGGCAGCCACAGCAGCCGCTTCCAGCGCCAGCGCCAGCGCCTGCGCGGCGCCGTGTCGGCGACGGCCACTACCTTGTCCTGCTCTCCCCCTGCCCCCATTACTGGTGCATCCTTCTTATGCCTGGTTGTCGGCGCATTATCCGGCAACCATCCCCGTTTCCGCGCGATGTGAGCCGATGACCGCCCAATCCGATTCCCTTATCCGCTTCCTGCTCCCCGACGCCGGTGTCCGTGGCGTCCACGTGCGCCTGCAGGCCACCTGGCAGGACATCCAATCCCACGGCGAGTATCCGGACAGCGCCACCGAACTGCTCGGCGAAGCCTGCGTGGCGTCGGCCCTGTTCACCGGCCACACGAAGGTGGACGGCCGCCTGTCGATCCAGCTGCGCAGCACTACCGCGCTGCGTACCCTGTTCGCCGAATGCACCGCCGCCGGCACCCTGCGTGGCATCGTCCAGATTGCCGAGGGCGGTGACGCCCCCCGCGACTTGACCGACCTGGGTCAGGACGCCCTGCTGGCCATCACCATCGAGAATCCCGGCCTGGACCCGCGCGAACCGCAGCGCTACCAGAGCCTGGTGGCACTGACCGCGCCGGAACTGGATGAAGCGTTCGAGGACTACTTCCGCCAGTCCGAGCAGTTGCCGACGCGGCTGCTGCTGGCCGCCGGCCGCGACGGTGCTGCCGGCCTGCTGCTGCAGAAGCTGCCTGGCGATGAAGGCGACGACGATGGCTGGTCCCGCGCCAGCGCGCTGTTCGACACCCTGGGCAAGGCAGAGCTGCTGGCCACCCCGGCCGAGGAACTGCTGCACCGGTTGTTCCACGAGGAGAAGGCGGAGCTGGTGGGCGACAAGGCCCTGTCCTTCGCCTGCTCCTGTTCGCGTGAACGGGTTGCCTCCATGCTTGTCTCGCTGGGCGAGCAGGAGGCCCGTGCGGCTGCCGAAGACACCGGCGCCGTGGACGTGCGTTGCGAATTCTGCGGACAGGAGTATCACTTTCCGTTGACGGAGTTCGGCATACTGTTCCGCGGTGCCCAGGGGGCTGTACCGGCACCTGAACGGCTTCAGTAACATCCGATGAGTCTTGTATCTGGGGAGGAACAAGGCTTGTTAAGAATTCATAAACACCCTAGGATCGAGTTCCCGCCCCAGCGGGAACTTTCACTGCCCGTCCCTGTCTGAACTGGTCCGATGCGTACCTTCCTGCGTCTACCGCTGGCCCTGCTGATCGCCCTTGGCGCGATCACGGGCGCGCATGCGCAAAGCAAGGACACCCGCACCGTCATTCCGGTCTGGAACAAGGGCAGTGGCAAGGTCGAGGCCCTGCTGTACCTGGAACCGACCGGTGAACAGGCCGTGGGCGCACGCTGGCACTTCGGCCGTAATTCGCTCGATGCTGCGTTCGGCCTGTCTTCGGGCGACTCGCTCGGCCTGCTGTGCAACAGCAGCAGCGGCTCCAGCATCAGCGGACTGGCCAGCCATTGCATGCTGGCCAGCCTGGGCGACGACGACGATGCCATCGGCTCCAACCGGCGCCTGACCGGCACCGCCGCGCTCAACCGTGGTACCGGCCGCCTGGGAATCACTGCTGGCACCGGCCGCGAGACCCTGCCCGCCTGGCTGGCGACGCCCAGCAAGACCCCATCGCTGCGCGCCGAACAGAATGACCTGACCGTGTTCGCACAGAAGAACATCGGTCGCGAAGGCTTTGTCTCCATCGCTGGCACCTATGCCAAGGCACGCCTGGTACCCCTGGCTGACGCCTCACCGGCCATCGTTGACCGCTGGGACAGCAAGAGCCTGAGCCTGGGCGCCGGCTACGGCAATTTCAGCGGCAGCATCATCGGCCGCGTGGTGGACGTTCCGGGCAAGCCCGGCAAGTGGGAAGGCCTGGGCATCGGCCTGACCTGGCGCACCCCGTGGTCCGGCCAGCTCACCGTCGGCGCGGAGAACGTGATCAGCCGCGGCAAGAACCCGTTCTCCCCGCGCAACGAAAGCAACGACGACGGCACCGTGCCGTACGTGCGCTACGAGCAGGATCTGTAGTCGCTCATCGACTGCAACAAGCTGTGTTGAACATCGGGCGCCCAGGGGCGCCCGAATTGTTTCTGGACGCATCTGTCAAGTGCGAAAAGCACCTATCCGTTACAAACGGATACATCACGACATGCATCAACTGAAACTTTTTTGTGCTTCGGAGACGGGTGGACGGTGCGGCGCCCTCACTCCGGACGAGTCAACTCATTGAAATTCAAGAAATCAGAGCATATTCATCTGCAACCACAGCGGGAATTAACGCAGCTTTAATTTTTGGTTGAGGGCCGTTACTATCGATTCAGCCTCGCGATTTGGAGCCTTTCTTTTTTGGCCCCGCCGTGCAGGCACTACCCCAGCCAAGATTTCTTGGAGAGAGAGAGCCAATGAATTTCAATTCCAACAAGCTGCGTGACGCTGTCGTCGTTGCGCTGATCGCCGGTGCGGCGACATCCGTAACGGCCCAGGCGCAGGAAGCGACCAACCTGGATCGCATTTCGGTGACCGGTTCGCGCATCCGCTCGGTTGACCTGGAAACCCAGCAGCCCGTTCTGACGCTGTCACGTGAAACCATCCAGCAGACCGGCCGTACGAATGTCGCCGAAGTACTGCAGCAGATCGCATCGAACGGCGCGGCGATCAACACCCAGTTCAACAATGGTGGCGACGGCTCGGCCGGCGTCGACCTGCGCAATCTGGGTTCGGCACGCACTCTGGTGCTGGTCAATGGCCGTCGCTGGGTGCAGGCCCTGGACGGCACCGTTGACCTGAACACCATCCCGACCGCCATCGTTGAGCGCATCGAAGTCCTCAAGGACGGCGCCTCCTCGATCTATGGCTCGGACGCCATCGCCGGCGTGGTCAACATCATCACACGCGACAATTTCAACGGCGGCGAAGCGCACGTTTACTACGGCCAGTTCAGCAAGGGTGACGGTGAGCGCCAGGCACTTGATCTGACCTTGGGCAGCAGCAATGACCGCAGCAGCCTGGTGTTCGGCGCCAGCTACGTGAAAGAAAAGGCCGTGATGGCGGGCGCGCGCAAGATCTCGCGCGATCCGGTGTATGGCCTGGGTGCATCGCAGTACAGCGGTCAGACCGCGTCGGGCGGCTTCTGGGACCTCACCGTCGACGGCGTACCGACCGACGACTACGACGCATGGAGCGATCTGGCCGGTGATCCGGCAACTGAAGATCGCGCAGGCTTGGTGCGCCGCGTCATCAACGACGGCGCCGATGGCCGAAACGAGGCCAATTACCACGGCTTCACCAATGCCGATCGCTACAACTATGCAGCCGACAACTACCTGCGTACCCCGCAGGAGCGTAAATCGATCTTCATCCAAGGTCGGTACGATCTGACCGACTCGATTGCTCTGCGTACCGACGCCCTGTACAACCAGCGCACCTCGGCGCAGCAGCTGGCGGGCTATCCGCTCAGCGCGGGCAGCTATCTCGGCGGCGATCAGGGCCTGTTGGCTGACAGCTACTACAACCCGACCAACGGCACCGCCAATCCGCGCGAGTTGAACTGGAACCGCCGTCTGGTCGAGCAGGACCGTTTCTACGAACAGGACGTCAAGACCTTCCATTGGTATGGCGGACTTGAAGGCTCCTTCGAAGTGGCCGACCGCTACTTCAATTGGGACGCTGGTGTCAGCTACAACGTCTCCGACCAGATCGACACCCAGGTTGGCGACGTCAACATGGGCAACCTGTACAAAGCGACCGGTGCCTCGTTCATGGACACCGACGGCGTGGTCAAGTGCGGTGCGCCGGGTGCGGTCATCGCCGGGTGCGTGCCATTCAATCCGTTCAGCAGCGCTGGCAACATGCCGCAGGATCAGCTGGACTACATTCTGTTCAACGCCAAGGACAAGTACCAGAACAAGTCGAAGTCCTTCACGGCCAACCTGTCCGGCGACATTGTCGAACTGCCGGGTGGCATGATGGGCTTCGCCGCCGGCGTGGAACGTCGCAAGGAGTCGGGCTACGACATGCCGGACGCTTTCGTGTCCGCTGGCCTGAGTTCGGGTAACGCCCGCCAGCCGACCTCCGGCGCATACGACCTGACCGACATCTATATCGAGTTGGCCGTGCCGCTGCTGAAGGACCTGCCGGGTGCCAAATCGCTGGATTTCAGCGCCGCCACCCGCCGCTCGGACTACAGCAATTTCGGCGACACCATCAACAGCAAGTTCGGCTTCAAGTGGAAGCCGATCGAAGACCTGATGGTTCGCGGCAACTGGGCTGAGGGGTTCCGCGCACCCTCCATTTCCAACCTGTTCGGCGGCGCGAGCCAGTCGTACGACAGCTATGGAGATCCCTGCTCGAGCGACAGCCCGTACATCGGCACCGCCGCCGTGGCGCAGCGCTGCGCGGCAGCCGGTATTTCGCCGGGCTACACCCAGCGCGACGGTTATAACAGCCAGACGGCCTATCCGTTCGATTGGACCTCCAACATCGGCCTGAAGCCGGAAACTTCCACGTCCAAGAGCCTGGGCGTGGTCTTCAGCCCGAGCTTCGTGCGCGGCTTCGATGTTTCGCTGGATTGGTGGAAGATCAACATCAAGGACGTGATCAGCCGCCCGACCGTCGGCTACATGCTCAACCAGTGCTACGTGGAAGGCAGTGCAGGCTGGTGCGACGTGGTGGCCAATTCGGGCATCACCCGCAATGCGCTGGGTGACATCACCTACTTCGCACGCTCGCTGCAGAACCTGGGTGAACTGGAAGTGGAAGGTTACGACCTGACCATGCGCTACCAGCTGCCGGACACGCGCTTTGGTTCGTTCTCCTTCGTGTGGGACAGCGTCTACATGAGCAAGTACCGCCAGAAGGCCACGCCGGAATCGGAGTGGGACCCCTCGGAAGTGGGCCTGTACTCCCAGAGCTCTCCGATCTGGCGTATCCGTTCGAACCTGACCACGAACTGGACCTACGGCGATTTCGGTGCCAGCTGGACCGTTCGCTATTTCTCCGGCCTGGAGGAAGACTGCGCTTATCCGGGTACGGCTTCGCTGTGCAGTGATCCGACCCGTGTCGGCCTGGGCGGCAAGGTTGACCCGCGCAACCATCTGGCCGCTACGACCTACCACGACCTGCAGGTGCGCTATAACCTGCCGTGGAACGGCACGGTCTCGGCAGGTCTCACCAACGTGTTCAACAAGGAGCCGCCGGTGGCCACCCAGGCCTTTGCCAACTCCTTCGATTACCAGTACGACACCCCGGGGCGTTACATGTACATGGAATACCGTCAGCGCTTCTGATCGAAGTCTGCGAGCAACATGACGCACAGGACGGGGCCCTTCGGGGCCCCGTTTCTGTTATGGCCGGCCACACGGAAAATGCGCCGATACCCCAACGAAAAAAGGCCGCGGCAGTGCCGCGGCCTTTCAGCATCCAGCGATGAAGAACGCCTCAGCCGTTCGGAATCAACGTGTCGATCAGATGCTCGACATACGCTTCGAAATCCTCGCGTGCCTGCTTTGGCTGCTGCAGCTGCAGCGACAGCTGCAGGAAGCCGACATAGGCCGCGTAGGCCAGCCGGGCGCGATGGCGTGCATCGGTCGAGCTCAGGCCCGCTTGGCGGAACGAGGCAATCAGGTAATCGAGCCGTCGCTGCGACACGCGGTCGATCACCGGCCGCACCATCGGATGGTCCAGCGCCTTCAGCAGCTCGCTGTAGATGATGTGCGGCTGCACTTCGTGCGCCACCATCTGGAACAGCTGGCGCAGGCGCACGCGTGGATCCGGCACGTCTTCCAGGCTGCCGAACACCTGTTCCTGCTCGAACAGTTCCCAGCGTTCCAGTGCGGCCTGCAGCAGCGCATCACGCGAGGGGAAATGCCAGTAAAAACTGCCCTTGGTCACGCCAAGGCGGCGCGCCAGCGGCTCCACGGCGACGGCGCTCACACCTTGTTCGGCAATCAGATCGAGGGCCGCCTGGGCCCAGTCTTCGGCACTCAGGCGGCTGTTGCGGCCGGCACGCGGTTCGCCGGCGGAAGCGTCAGGTTGATTCATTTGCTGATTTAACCATACGCCGGGGTTCGTTGCAGTACGCGATTGCTGCCGAAACCGTCGGCAACCCGGCCGGGAGGCATTCCCGCAGCGCACCATACCGTGCAGTATTGACTTCCTGCCGAACCTATCCATACTAGCGAGTATGGTTATGTCCCCTACTCCCGCTGCATTCCATGACCTGCGCCTGGAGGCCGCCCACGGCGCCTCGCTGGCGGCAACCGCCAGCACCTCCGGCCGTCGCGGCCGCGTCCTGTTCGCGCATGGGTTTGGTCAGACCCGCCATGCCTGGACGACCACGGCCAAGGCGCTGTCGGCAGCCGGCCTGCAGACCCTGGCTTACGACGCCCGGGGTCACGGCGATTCCGACTGGAATGCGGCCGATCTGGCGTACCACGGTGAGCAGTTCGCCGATGACCTGATCGTGCTGGCCGGCGAACAGCCGCGACCGCCGGTACTGGTGGCTGCCTCGATGGGCGGCCTGTTCGGTCTGTTGGCCGAATCGCGCTGGCCGGGCCTGTTCTCGGCCATGGTGCTGGTGGATATCACCCCGCGCTGGGATACCGCTGGCGTCGAGCGCATCCTCGCCTTCATGACCGCGCATCCGGAAGGATTCGCCTCGCTCTCGCAGGCTGCCGATGTGATTTCGGCCTATGTGCCGCATCGTCCGCGCAAGTCCGAAGACTCGCTGCGCGCGCTGCTGCGCGAAGATGGCCACGGTCGCTGGCGCTGGCACTGGGACCCGCGCCTGGTGGCCGAACTGGCCCGTGACAGCGAGCAGCACCAGGATGCACTGGCCGAAGCCGCGCGCCAGGTGAAGTGCCCGCTGCTGCTGGTCAGCGGTGGCCGCAGCGATCTGGTCACCCCGCAGACGGTGGCCGAATTCCTGGCATTGGCGCCCCACGCGCGCCACGTACAGTTACCGCAGGCCACGCACATGGTCGCCGGTGATGACAACGACGCCTTTACCGCTACTGTGTTGGACTATCTGGACGTGTTGCCCGCAGCGGATGCTGCAGCTTCGTCCGCCATAAACGAGCACGTCACCGGAGCACGCTCATGAGCCTCGTCATTCCCTTCCTCGCCCTGCTGCTGGCAGGCGCGTTCGTCGCCTACCACCGCATGCGCCTGCTGACCTGGACGCTGATCAGCGTGGCCCTGCTGGTGGCCTGCTGGTTCATCCCCTACGTCAGCCAGACCGCCACGATCGTCGCTGCCGCGATCCTGGCCGTGATCGCCGTGCCGCTGCTGCTGCCGTTCATCCGCAAGCCGCTGCTGACCGGCCCGATGATGAAGGTGTTCCGCAAGGTGCTGCCGCCGCTGTCGCAGACCGAGCGCATCGCCCTGGAAACCGGCTCGGTCGGCTTCGAAGGCGAACTGTTCACCGGTGATCCGAACTGGAACATCCTGCTGAACTACCCCAAGCCGCAGCTGACCGCTGAAGAACAGGCCTTCCTTGATGGCCCGGTCGAACAGCTGTGCACGATGGTCAACGACTGGGAGATCACCCACGTCCATGCCGACCTGCCGCCGGAACTGTGGGCCTTCATCAAGAAGAACAAGTTCTTCGGCATGATCATTCCGAAGGAATACGGTGGCCTGGGCTTCTCCGCGCTGGCCCACCACAAGGTGATCCAGAAGCTGGCCTCGGTGTCTTCGGTGGTCAGTTCCACCGTCGGCGTGCCCAACTCGCTGGGCCCGGGTGAACTGCTGGTGCATTACGGCACCCAGGAACAGAAGGACCAGTACCTGCCGCGTCTGGCCGATGGCCGTGAAGTGCCCTGCTTCGGCCTGACCGGTCCGTTCGCCGGCTCCGATGCGACCTCCATTCCCGACTACGGCATCGTCTGCAAGGGCGAGTGGAACGGCGAGCAGGTGCTCGGCGTCAAGTTGACCTTCGACAAGCGCTACATCACCCTGGCCCCGGTCGCTTCGCTGATCGGCCTGGCCTTCCGCATGTACGATCCGGATGGCCTGATCGGCCAGACCCGCGACATCGGCATCACCCTGGGCCTGCTGCCGCGCGAGACCGCCGGCGTTGAAATCGGCCGTCGCCACTTCCCGCTGAACTCGACGTTCCAGAACGGCCCGATCCGCGGCAAGGACGTGTTCATTCCGCTGACCCAGCTGATCGGTGGCGCTGCGATGGCCGGCAAGGGCTGGAACATGCTCAACGAGTGCCTGGCCGTGGGTCGTTCGATCACCCTGCCGTCCACCGCCAGCGGTGGTGCCAAGGCCGGTGCCGCAGTCACCGGCGCCTATGCGCGCATCCGCAAGCAGTTCGGCCTGTCGGTCGGCCGCTTCGAAGGCGTGGAAGAAGCGCTCGCCCGCATCGGTGGCAAGGCGTACAAGATCAGCGCGCTGTCGCAGGCCACCGCCGCTGCCGTGGACCGCGGTGACGTGCCGTCGGTGCCGTCGGCGATCGCCAAGTACCACTGCACCAACATGAGCCGCGAAGTGATCTCGGACGTGATGGACGTGATCGGCGGCAAGGGCATCATCCTGGGGCCGCGCAACTTCGCCGGCCGCAGCTGGCAGGCCGCGCCGATCGCCATCACGGTGGAAGGCGCCAACATCATGACCCGCAGCCTGCTGATCTTCGGCCAGGGTGCGATCCTCTGCCACCCGTGGGTGCTGAAGGAAATGAAGGCCGCGCAGGACCCCGACACCCGTGCCGGCCTGCAGGACTTCGACCGCAGCCTGTTCGGCCACATCCGCTACGGCATCTCCAATGCCGTTCGCTCGTTCTGGTTCGGCCTGACCGGCGCACGCTTCGGCGCTGCCCCGGGCGACGCCTACACCCGCCGCTACTTCCGCAAGCTGGACCGTTATTCGGCCAACCTGGCGCTGATGGCCGACATCTCGATGATGACGCTCGGCGGCAAGCTGAAGTTCAAGGAATCGCTGTCCGGCCGCCTGGGCGACGTGCTGAGCCATGTCTACATGACCAGCGCCATGCTCAAGCGCTACCACGACGAAGGCGCCCCGCAGGCCGACCAGCCGCTGCTGGCCTGGGCCTTCCATGACAGCGTGCACAAGATCGAGGAATCGCTGTCGGCCGCCCTGCGCAACTTCCCGATCCGTCCGATCGGCTGGCTGATGTGGGCGCTGATCTTCCCGCTGGGTCGTCGTGCCGAGGCCCCGGGCGACCGCCTGAGCCGTCGCGTGGCTGCGCTGCTGATGGCACCGAACGAAGCCCGTGACCGCCTCGCCAGCGGCGTGTTCCTGACCCCGTGCGAGAACAACCCCGGTGGCCGCATCAACAGCTACCTGAGCAAGGCGATCATGGCCGAGCCGGTGGAGCGCAAGTTCCTGAAGGCGCTGAAGAGCAAGGGCATCGAGGCGCTGGACTTCAAGGCGCAGCTGGACGAAGCCGTCGCCGAAGGCGTGATCACCCAGGACGAGCGCAGCCTGCTGGAAGAGCTGCGTACGCTGACCCTGGACACCATCACCGTGGATGACTTCGACACCCACGAACTGCGCGCGGCCAGCTACTACGACCGCCAGAACAAGGACCCGCACTCGCAGGCGGCCTGATCGCCCGCGACACGTGTTGCCTCGACGGCGGGCCTGGCCCGCCGTCGCTTTGTCCGCCAACCGGAAACCGCCATGTCCACGCCCCTGCTTTCGCTCTATCACCGCCTGCAGCGCTGGCCTGCCGGCACCTGGCTGTTCTCGCGCGCGGTGTGCTTCAAGGCGCCCTATTTCGCCAGCATCACCCCGCGCATCACGCGCCTGGAGAACGGCCGCTGCGAGGGCACGCTGGCCGACCGCCGCAGGGTGCGCAACCACATCGGCACGGTGCACGCGATCGCAATGTGCAACCTGGCCGAACTGACCGCCGGGCTGATGGTCGATGCGTCGCTGCCCAAGGGCATGCGCTGGATCCCGAAGGGCATGCAGGTGCAGTACCTGGCCAAGGCGCGCGGCACGCTGCAGGCGACGGCATTGCCGGCGCAGCCGATCGTGGTGGCGACCGAAGGCTATGCGTTGCCGGTGACGGTGAGTGTGCGCGACCGCGCGGGGACGGAGGTGTTCAGCGCGGTGATCGACATGTGGCTGTCGCCGGCGAAGTAAGGTTCCCGCGAACGGCGCAGCCCCTCGTGGGTGGACGGCGAAAGCGGTTTATCGGTTGGGCCGGAGGGGTGGGTCCATGCGGGGACGCCGCAAGTACGTCCCTGTAGCAACTGTGTTGCTGGAGGAGCGCCAGCCCTTCCGGTAAACGGGCACGGTAGTGCCGGCCGCTGGCCGGCAGCCTCAGGAGCAACGCCCTCTGGTGCGCTCAGGCGGGGATCGGTCCGCTCGACCAACCCCATGACAAGCTCCACGCGACCAACCCACGAGGGGCTGCGCCGTTGGCCGGAAATCACGCCAGTGCGCGAAACACCAACGCCAGGATCGCCGGCACCGCCTGGATCATGAAGATGCGCCGGCTCACGCTGTAGGCGCCATAGCACCCCGCCACCACCACGCACACCAGCGAGAACGTCACCAGCACCGGCTGCGCCAGCACCAGCCCCGCCACGATGCCCGCCGCCAGGAAGCCGTTGTACAGGCCCTGGTTGGCCGCCAGCACGCGCGTGGTCTCCGCCTTCTCCGGTGAATTGCGGAACGTCTTCAGGCCCAGCGGCCGGGTCCACAGGAACATCTCCAGCACCAGGAAATAAACGTGCAGCAGGGCGACCAGCAGGGTCAGGGCGAGCGCGATCCAGTACATGGGCGGTTCCTCGAACAGGGATGGAGAATGGGGTCGGATCCCTTTCCCTGCGGGACAGGGATCCGACCCAGGAAAATCAGCGGTCGCGCGGCAGCTTCTTCTCTTCGCGCAGCACACCGAACGCCGCCAGGGTCATCAAGCCGGCGACGGCTACACCACCGATGAACACCACGTGCGAACCGAACAGCGACAGCCCCTTGTGCAGCCAGGCGAAGGTCAGGTCGGCGCCGCGGTACACCACCGTGTCGATCGCCGCGCCGGCCTTGTAGCGCCACTGCCGGTCCACGCGGGTGTAGATGGTTTCGCGGGCAGGCTTGGCCAGGGCGAACTCGCTGGCGCGGGTCATCACCTGCACCACCGCCACCATCAGCGGCATCGGCGATGCGGCCAGCACGGAGAAGCCGATCAGGATCGCAAAACCGGGAATCAGCAACGCCGGGGCGATGCCGTGGCGCGACAGCAGCCAGCGGGTCAGCCCGAGCTGCATCAACAGCGCCAGCGCGTTCACCGCCAGGTCGATGCGCGAAAAGAAGGCGGTGGCAGCGCCTGCATCGTTGAACGAGGCACGCACGATGGTGGCCTGCTGGTTGTACAGCAAGGTGCCGACACCCACGCCGAACACCACCATGATCGCCAGCCAGCGCAGCAGGGGCTCGCGCACGATCAGCTTCAGGCCATCGAGCACGCTGCCGCCCATCGGCTGCTCACCCGACACCAGCTGCTGCTCACGCTCGCGCAGCACCGCCCAGTGGCGCAGGCGCCAGATGCACAACAGGCACACGACCAGGAAGCCGGCCGAAACCAGCATCAGGTTGGCGATGCCCACCCGCTGCACCAGCGCACTGGTGATGATCGGGCCGAGGAAGGCGCCAACAGTGCCGGCCGCACCGATGTAGCCGTAGTAGGCCCGCGCCTGCGCATTGGAGAACACATCGGCCATGAAGCTCCAGAACACCGCGACCGCAAACAGGTTGAACACGGTGATCCAGAAGAAGAACGCCATGCCCCGCCCGGGTACGCCGCTGTCGAACAGTGCGTAGAAGCCCAGCAGGGTGGCGATGAAGAAGCCGTACACCGCCGGCAGGAACACCCGCCGCGGGAAGCGGCTGACCAGCCAGCCATAGACCGGCTGCAGCACCAGCATGATCACGAACACGCAGGAGAACAGGAACTGCAGGACGAAGTCCTTCAGGGCGATGCCATGGCTGGCGAACCAGGCGATCAACGCCGCCGGGAACACCGTCTCCAGGTCGGCCGAAGCGGCCATCGCCTCGCGTACCGGCCGCAGCACGTAGTAGCCGCTGAGCAGGCAGAAGAAGTACAGGAACGACCACCACAGCGCCGGCGACTCGCGCAGCGCGGCCAGCAGGCCCTTCAGTGCCCCGCTCTCCCGCGCCGCGCTCACGCGGCTCCCCTCGCCCGCAAACGGCGGTTGGACAGCGGCATGGCAGGCTCCGGGGGCAGTGAAGCGCGTACGTTATCCAATGCACTGCAACATCGCCAGCGCAGGCGGCGCCGATGGCTGCAACGCAGTGTCACGGACCGGCCCGGCGGACACCTTGTGATACACGCTTTTCTGGCGTCAAAAATCCAACTTTTTCAACGAGATGCGCATTCATCTTCGCTTTGTTTGTGCACAGGCGAAAAGCGGCGCTAGAATCATCCCCAGCAGTCGCGCACGGGTTCCAACCGATGAAAAAGAACAGCCTGCGTCGTCCGATCCGTTCGGCGGCCACCGGTTTGCTGGGCATGTTGATGCCCCTTGCCTTGTCCACCACCGCGCAGACCCCGCCGGCGTTGCCGCCGATGCCGACCAACATCGAAACCGCCGCCGGTGGCGCCGTCGCCCACACCCAGCCTGCGGCCTACCGAACCGGGCTGGTGCCGCAGGTGCAGTTGCCCGCTGCCGGTTTCAACGTCGCCAACATCGAGTCGATGGCGCAGCAGCTCACCTATGGCGAGCGCGTGCCGGGCATGGCAGTGGCCATCGTGCAGGGCGGCCGCGTGCTCAGCGCGCGCGGCTACGGTGTCACCGACGTCAACAACCCGTTGCCGGTCGACGCCCACACCGTGTTCCGCCTGGCGTCGCTGTCCAAGGCCTTTGCCGGCACCATGGCCGGCCTGCTGGTCAACGACGGTACCCTGCGCTGGGACAGCAAGGTCACCGACTACGTGCCGGGCTTCCGCCTGAACTCGCCGGAGGCCACCGACCGCCTGACCGTGGCCGATGTACTCAGCCACCGCGTCGGCCTGCCGTACAACGCCTATGACCGCGACATCGAAGGCAATGCCGAGTACTACGCGCTGACCCAGAAGCTGGCCAACACCAGCCTGAAGTGCCTGCCGGGCGACTGCTACGCCTACCAGAACGTGGCCTTCAGCCTGATCGGCGACGTCGTGTATGCCGCCTCCGGCAGCTTCTACGAGCAGTCGGTCGAACGCCGCATCTTCAAGCCGCTCGGCATGAACGATGCCAGCCTCGGCCTGGCCGGCATCCAGGCCAGCTCGCGCTGGGCGCGCCCGCACGTGCGCAGCCGCAACGGCTGGGTGTCGCTGACGCCGAAGCCGACCTATTACCGCGTCGCCCCTGCTGCCGGCGTCAACGCCAGTGCCAGTGACATGGCGCAGTGGTTGCTGGCCCATACCGGCCACCGCCCGGACGTGCTGCCGGCACCGCTGCTGGCGACCCTGCACTCCAGCCTGATCAACACACCGGGCGAGATGCGTTCGGGCTGGCGCCGCGAACGCCTGCACTCGGCCGGCTACGCGCTGGGCTGGCGCACCTTCGACTACGCCGGTCACGATGTCGTGTTCCATGCCGGCGCGGTGCAGGGCTACCGCGGCCTTGTTGCACTGGTGCCCGAGCGCGACCTCGGCATCGCCATCATGTGGAACGGCGAAAGCGGCCTGCCCAGCGGCCTGCTGCCGACCGTGCTCGACGCAGCCCTCGGCCTGCCGTCGCAGCGTTGGCTGGACGTGGACACCGACTTCGGCAGCGACAACCTGATGGCCGAGGGCGCCACCCCGGCACAGCAGGACAAGCGCAAGGGCAAGGGCGCTTCGGGCAACCGCGCGGTGGCCTCGCCGCGCTGAGCTGGCGAGCTCGACGTTGAGCAGAAGGGCGGCCCTCGGGTCGCCCTTTTTCGTATGCGCTTGCGCGTCCTCCACGTGACGCCGCACCCTGACCGATCGTGCCGGAGGCTAGTGGGCGAAGTAGTGCATTCCGCCATCCACCGGAATCACCGCTCCGGTGATGTACCCGGCCAACGGTGAGGCCAGGAACGCAACCAGGTGCAGCGTGCAGGCGCTGCAGCTACATCAATGCCTGTCGCTGGGCCCGGCTGCGCTGTCGCACTGGCTGGGCAACGAAGTGGCATTGCCGGCGCCGCCTCCGGGACGGTTGCAGATCAACAACGGCGAAGCGTTGCGCCAGGCCGCGCTGCAGGGCCAGGGCATCATCCTGCAGTCGAGCCTGCTGCTGGCCGCAGACATCGATGCCGGTAGCCTGGTGCCGTTGCTGCCCCAGGCACGTGGTCCATGCGCACGACCGCTTTCACTCGGCCCGGCTGCGCAGCTTCGTGGATTTCCTGGTCGAGCGGTTTCCCTGCGACGCAGCGGGTGAACGCAGCTGGCCAGGCGCAGGCAGCCCATAAAAAAACCCCCTCCCCGCTGGGCAGTCGGGGAAGGGGTCTCAGGGTACGGCTATCGGGAAGTACTTAGATCAGCGGTGCCGGAGTTGCCGGAAGGGCCACCGGAGCGGCCTTCTTCTTGCGGGCGGCCGGCTTGCGCTTGGCAACCTTCTTGGCAGCCTTCTTCGGGGCAGCCTTCTTGGTCGCCTTCTTCGCAGTCTTCTTCACTGCCTTCTTGGCGGTCTTCTTTGTCGCCTTCTTCACTGCCTTCTTGGCGACCTTCTTGGCCGGCTTGCGGGCAGTGGTCTTCTTGGCGGCTTTCTTGGCAGTCTTCTTGGTGGCCTTCTTGGCTACCTTCTTGACGGCCTTCTTCGCGGTCTTCTTGGCAGCGGACTTCTTGGCTACCTTCTTGGCCGCCTTCTTCACTGTCTTCTTCGCAGTGGCCTTCTTGGCGACCTTCTTGGCAGCCTTCTTCACTGCCTTCTTGGCGGTCGCCTTCTTCGCGACCTTCTTCACTGCCTTCTTGGCAGCGGCCTTCTTGGCGACTTTCTTCACCGCTTTCTTGGCGGCGGGCTTTTTCTTCGCAGCTTTCTTGGTTGCCATGGTGATGGCTCCTCGTCAGTGATAGGGAGTTGAAACGCCCAGGTGGATCAAACCCGCCCATGCTGCGTGCGGGGACCGCCGGCGCGTCAGGCGCGCCGTTACGGATGCGGTGATGCCCGCCACGATCGGCGGAGCAGGCATCGGAACAGGGGTCGCCTTGCATTTCTCGAGGGGAAGCGGGGCCATCTCCACCGTCGTCAGGATCGCGGTGGTCTTCGAGGGGCTGCTTCGCATCGGACGATTGATTCTGCGCACTCGGTTTGGCAGGCAAGGTCTGCTGAGGCGAAACCTAATCACGGTTTTTTTTACTGTCAACAACCCCCGCGAAAAATTTTCACATCCGCCGCGTCCCGGAAGCCCTTCCCGCGCCAGCCACTGTGCCTTCGCGAGCGCCGGCAAACACTGCATTGCGCAGCGCCGCCGCCATCGGCTGCGCATGACAGGCGAAGAAAAAACACTTGAAATAGGCACTCTGCTTCATGCACAGGGAAGAGATGGAACATTGCACGGCGACGTGCTCCTGCAGGGCGACGCACGCGCCGACGCCAGCACAACGGCCCCGCAACAAGGCCGAAAATTTTTCACATCCGGGTGCGCTGCCACGGGGGTGGAAACACGGATTTGCGCAAAACTGCGCACGCCTTTTGCCCGTGCTCAACACCGGCTGATGCCGTGGCGATGGTGTGCGGCAAACCGGTCGGCATGAGTGGGAGGCGTTCTGCAAAACGAAAACGGCCACCCGAGGGTGGCCGTTTTCGTACCGGGGAAACGACGACTCAGTGCTCGTCGTCTTCCAGGCCTTCGGCGTACGCGTCCGGGTCCAGCAGCTCGTTGAGCTCATCGCTGTTGGACACTTCGACGACGAACATCCAGCCATCGCCGTAGGCGTCTTCGTTGATGGTTTCCGGCTTGTCGGCCAGTGCCGAGTTGACCTCGACGATGGTGCCGCTGATCGGGCTGTAGACGTCGGAGGCGGCCTTCACCGATTCGACGACCGCGATCTGCTCGTTGGCCTTGGCGGTCGCGCCGACTTCGGGCAGCTCGACGTAGACCAGGTCACCCAGCAGGCCCTGGGCGTGGTCGGAAATACCGACGGTCACGCGGCCATTGCCTTCGACACGGGCCCACTCATGGGATTTGAGGAACTTGAGGTCGCCGGGGATCTCGCTCATGGGACTGCTCCAGAGATATGCAGGGGGTGGAAAAAACGGGGCTAGTGTAACCAACCGGCCGCCACTGCTGGCAGTGACGACCGGCACGTTTGGATCAGGCGTCGCCAAGCACGCCGGGCTGGGCCTGGCCTTCGCGCACGAACGGGAACTTGACCACCCGCACCGGCACCTGACGGCCGCGGATGTCGACGGTGACCTGGCCGAGTTCACCGGCCGGCACGCGCGCGAATGCGATGCCCTTGGCCAGGGTCGGCGAGAAGGTGCCGGACAGGATCTCGCCCTGGCCACCGGCAGTGGTGACCGCTTGGCCATGGCGCAGCACGCCCTTCTCATCCATCACCAGGCCGATCATCTGACGCGCGTTGCCGGCGGCCTTCTGCGCCTCCAGCACGTCGCGGCCGATGAAGTCACGGCCTTCGTCCAGCGACACCGTCCAGGCCAGCGCCGCTTCGTACGGGCTGATCGCTTCATCCATGTCCTGGCCGTAAAGATTCATGCCCGCTTCCAGGCGCAGGGTATCGCGCGCACCCAGGCCGGCCGGCTTCACGCCGGCGGCAAGCAGGCGGTTCCAGAACGCGACCACCGCATCCTGCGGCAGCAGGATCTCGAAACCGTCTTCGCCGGTGTAGCCGGTGCGGGCGACGAACAGTTCAACGCCGTCGTCGGACTGCACCTGCAGCGCGGCGAAACGGCCGAGCTTGCCCAGCGACTCACGGTCGGCTTCGCGGGCCAGGCCGATGACGATGTCGCGCGCCTGCGGACCCTGCACGGCGAGGATCGCCAGGTCCGGACGCTGCTCGACCGAGACGTTGAACGGCGCAGCCTGCTCGCGCAGCCACGCCAGGTCCTTCTCGCGGGTGGAGGCGTTGACCACCATGCGGAAGAAGTCCTCGCCCAGGTAATAGACGATCAGGTCGTCGATGACGCCGCCCTGCGGATTCAGCATGCACGAGTACAACGCCTTGCCGGTGGTCTTGAGCTTGTCGACCGAGTTGGCCAGCAGGCGGCGCAGGAACGGCTTGACCTGGTCGCCGCGCAGGTCGACCACGGTCATGTGGCTGACGTCGAACACGCCCGACTCACGACGCACCAGATGGTGCTCGTCCAGCTGCGAGCCGTAGTGGATGGGCATGTCCCAACCCCCGAAATCGACCATCTTGGCGCCAAGGGCGCGGTGGGTATCGTTGAGCAGCGTCTTCTGGGTCATGACCGGGTCCGGCAGCAGAGGAAACAAGAACGCGCATTATCCCAGATCGGTCGGCCGCAGGTCGCGCCGCAGCGCAGCGGGGTGTTGGCCGGCCTGCGGCCGGCGGGCGCTTTCTACAAGCCAGGCAACGGCAACGGCAACGGCCAAAGCGTATCGGCTCGGCGACGTCTGTGGGCTGGTGGGGCGGTGTGGGGTGGTCCGTGCCCGGTCCGTGCCCGGCGCTACTGGTCCGATGGCCGCTGCGCTCGCCGGGCGTGGCCCGGCGCTACCGGTCCGATGGCCGCTGCGCTCGCCGGGCATAGCCCGGCGCTACCGGTCCGGTGGCCGCTGCGCTCGCCGGGCATNGCCCGGCGCTACCGGTCCGATGGCCGCTGCGCTCGCCGGGCATTGCCCGGCGCTATCCGATATCCGGAACGCCTGCGGTAGCGCCGGGCCATGCCCGGCGGATTCCGGTCAGGCCGCCAGCGAATCCAGCGCAGCTTCCAGCGCGTCGAGATTCGGCAACAGCGCGCTCTGTTCGCCCAGCAGCACGCGCATGTGCACGATGTCAGGCAGGTTTTCCTCGGACGCGTCGGCCAGCAGGCCATCGCGCGGTACCGAAATCAGCTGCGGGAAGCTCTGCGTCAACAGCGCGTAGTAGGGGCGCTGCGCGTTGCCGTTGAGGGTCTTGAGCACCACCACCTTGTTGTGGCCGGCCACCGTCTCTTCGCCCAACCCGGAGAGCCGTGCGAACGACACCAGGGGCACCTGCCAGCCGTGCCAGCCGATCTCGCCCACCAGCCAGCGCGGCGCGTCGGCGACCGCCTGCACCGGCACCCGCGACATCATCTCGGCCACGGTTGCATTGGGCAGCAGGACCCGTTCGGCACCGGCCGAGATCAGGACGCCACGGATCTCATCATTGTTGGCGTAACTCATGCCGCATCTCCGTCATCATCCAGGCCCCAGCGCGCGGCGATCACCTGCGCCAGCTCCTGCGGTTCACCGGCCACCATGCCGGCGGCGACCACGGCCGTCGCCGCAGCCGGGTCGTAGCAGCCTTCGCCCACCTGCCCGGCCACCCAGGCACCGGCGGCAGCGAGGTCCAACGCCGGACCGACATGGGCCAGGTCAGCACCGCTGAGCAGGACCAGCGCGCTGTGCTCGGCCGACAACGCGGCAATCGAAATGCCCTGCGCTTCGCTCTGGAAATACAGGCCATCGGCAGCAGCGTGCACGCCAATGTCATCGGCCAGCACGTGCACTTCGCCAGCGGTGGCGCGCTGGCCGGCTTCGGCCAGCTGCACCGGCAGCGGCGATACGCGGGCCATCTGCTTGACCAGGTTGCCGTAGCGGCCGCCGTCCAGGCGCATGTGCACCAGCACCGGCACGGCCAGCCCGCTGGGCAGTGCAGCGAGCAGGCGGCGCAACGCATCGGGACCGCCGATACCGGCCAGTACCAGCAGTGCGCCGGCGCGGCTACCTGCAGGCGCGGCAGCGTCCAGGTCGACCAGAGAAAGATGTCCGGTATCGAATGTGGCTTCCGGCGATCCGGTCGTGGTGGCAACCGGTGCAGCTGCCGGCGCGTCACTGGCCTCGTCAACCAGCGACCAGGCCGTGTGGTCGGTGAATACCGACGGCGCCGCTGCCGGTACCGGTGGCGGTTCCGGTGCTGCTTGCACAGGTGCTGCCGGTTCCGGTTGCACCGGCTGCAGCGCAGCCAGCGCCTGCTCCAGCGCGATCGGCTCGTGCAGATGTGCCGGCGGCGAATAGAGGCCATCAGCCGGCACGTCGTCGGCCCAGGAACGGGCCTGTTCCAGGTGCGGCTGCAGCGCAGTCTCCTGCGGCAGCGGCGGCGTCGACGGCAGGCCCGGCTCAAGCTGCAATGCCGGTTCGTCCTCGGCGCCCGGCGGCAGCACCTGCTGGTGGCCGTGCAGCTTGGCGGCAAGGTGACGGCCCCAGCGCTGCGCTTCCCAACCATCGCGACGCGCGGCCAGTTCAGCCTCGTCGAACACCAGGGTCAAACCGGGCGCCGACAGCGCCGGTTCCAAGCGCTCCAGCGCGTCTTCAATGGCCGCTTCCAACGCGATCACCACGAACTGCGGGCGCGCATCCTGCAGCGCCTGCGGCTCCAGCGTCATGGGATCGTCTTCCAGCACGATCTGCACGTCGGCATGGGCCAACGCCTCGCGCAGGCGCTCACGCGCCGCACCCGGACGGGCCAGCAGGGCTACGGCCGGAACCGGATCGAGGTCACTCACGGACACGGGCAATCCCCAGCAAATCGTACACGTTGCGCATCAGGTCCAGCTCCTGGTACGGCTTGCCCAGGTAGCGCTGCACACCGATTTCGAAGGCGCGCTGGCGGTGCTTGTCGCCGCTGCGCGAGGTGATCATCACGATCGGCACGTCCTTGTAGCGCGGGTCGGCACGCATCGCGGTGGCCAGCTCGTAACCGTCCATCCGCGGCATTTCGATGTCCAGCAGCATCAGGTCCGGCACGCGTTCTTCCAGCTGTTCCAGGGCTTCGACGCCATCGCGGGCCACGCTCACCTCGAAGTTGTGACGCTCCAGGATGCGGCCGGTGACCTTGCGCATGGTCAGCGAATCGTCCACCACCATCACCAACGGCACCTGCCGTTCCTGGCGGGGTGCGTTGACCAGTACCGGCGCGGTCGGGTTGGCCAGGAAACGACGCACCAGCGGGGCCACGTCCAGGATCACCACCACGCGGCCATCGCCGGTGATGGTGGCGCCGTAGATGCCCGGTACCGAGGCGATCTGCAGGCCCACCGGCTTGACCACGACTTCGCGGTTGCCCAGCACCTGGTCGATCGCAACGGCGGCGCGCAGGTCACCGGCGCGGACCAGCAGCAGCGGCACCTGGGCCTGGCCGTCGGCGCGTGCCGGGGCCTGGCCGACCAGACTGCCGAGGTCGTACAGCGGATAGTCTTCGCCACCGTACCGGTAACTGCTGTCGGCGGCTTCGAAGCGCTCGTGCGACAGCCGGCCAATACCGCTGACCGAGGCGACCGGCACCGCGAAGGTGGTTTCGCCGATCTGCACGAACACCGCCTGGGTGACCGCCAGCGTCTGCGGCAGGCGCAGGGTGAAGCGCACGCCCTGGCCACGCACCGACTGGATGTCGACCGAACCGCCGAGCTGGCGCACTTCGTTGCCGACCACGTCCATGCCGACGCCACGGCCGGCCAGCTGGCTGACCTGGTCGGCGGTGGAGAAGCCCGACGCGAAGATCAGGTTGTCCAGTTCCTGCTCGCTCGGCTGCGCGTCGGCCGGCAGCAGGCCGCGCTCGATGGCACGACGGCGGATCGCCTCGCGATCCAGGCCAGCGCCGTCGTCGGCCACGTCAAGCACGATTTCCGAGCCCTCGCGGTGCAGGCGGATGGCGATCTCGCCTTCTTCCGGCTTGCCGGCGGCACGACGCTGTTCCGGCGCTTCCAGGCCATGGGCAACCGAGTTGCGCAGCATGTGCTCCAGCGGCGCGACCATGCGGTCGAGCACGTTGCGGTCGAGCTCGCCGTGGGTGCCTTCCAGGGTCAGGTGGACCTGCTTGCCGGTGTCCATGCCGGCCTGGCGGACCACACGGCGCAGGCGCGGCACCAGGCCGTCAAACGGCACCATGCGCGCGCGCATCAGGCCATCCTGCAGTTCCGAACTGACACGCGACTGCTGCTGCAGGAGCGAATCGTACTGGCGCGACAGATCATCCAGCACGCCCTGCAGGCCACCCAGATCGGCGGCCGACTCGTTCAGCGCGCGGCTGAGCTGCTGCAGGGTGGAGAAACGGTCCAGTTCCAGTGGATCGAACTTCTGGTCGGCCTGGTCCTGCTCGCGCTGGTAGCGGGCCACGATCTGCGCTTCGGTTTCCAGGTCCAGGCGACGCAGCTGGTCACGCAGACGCGCATTGGTGCGTTCCAGCTCGCCCATCGCGCCACGGAAGGCACCGAGCTGCTGTTCCAGGCGCGAACGATAGATCGCCACTTCACCGGCATGGTTGACCAGGCGGTCGAGCAGGTCGGCGCGCACACGCACCTGCTCCTGCTGCGGACGGGCCAGCGGGTCTTCCTCGCTGGAGCCTTCCACCGGCAATGGTGCCGACAACGGGGCATCGACCACGGCCACGGCCGGCGTCGCCTGTGCGCTCTGCTCTTCCACGACGGCAGCGGCAGCACTGGCTGCTGCTGCGCTGGCCGCGGCGGCGATATCGGTGGTGGTGCGTGCTTCAAAGGCATCGAGCAGATCCTGTGCCGGCTCGACGATGCGGTGTTCGCCGGTACGGGTCAGCAGCTGGTGCAGACGGTCAAAACCGCGTTCCAGCAACTGCACGTCAGCACGTTCGATCTCGGTGCGACCGCCAGCGACCGCCTCCAGCAGCGATTCGATGCTGTGGCCCAGATCACCGATGGCATTGATGCCCGCCATGCGCGCGCCGCCCTTGAGCGTATGCAGATCGCGCTGCAGGCCGGCCAGGGCCTCGCGATCCTGCGGCGCTTCGCGCAGCTCGCTGATCAGCCCATCGCAATGATCCAGCAGGTCCTTGCCTTCCTCGACGAAGATGTCGACCAGCTCGCGGTCGTGGATGCTGAAGTCGAGCAGGTCGGCACTGTCTTCGGATCCGGATTCAGAGTCGGAGCCGGTCTGGGCTTCTTCGGCCTGGGCTTCGAGCACGGGCGCATCCGTCGGCACCGCCGCATCGATGCTGTCGACGGCGACAGGTTCGACCTCGACCGCCGCAGCCTCCGCCGCGACCGGCACCACGATCATGCCGCTGTCCGCCGCGGCACCCTGGCCCGGAGCATCTTCCAGCTCGAAGAAACGCGAGGGCGAAATGGCGTCCTGCGCCGTCTCCGCGGCCCCGACGTCTTCCACCGTCGCCGGGGACGGCTGGTCGGTGCTCTCTCCTTCACCGACCGCCGCCTCCCCGCCGACGTCCGCATCCTCGGCAAAGGCTTCCGCCTCGCCAGGCGCGAGTTCGCTGGCCTGCAGGCCGAGGACGGGCCATTGCCCGTCTTCGTCCTGGCCTTGCTCCTCGTCGATCACGTGCAGGCCGGCCTCGAGCGCGGCTTCCAGCGTGACCGGGTCTGCGAAGCCCGGCACAGCCATTTCATCCTGCAGGCTGGACAGCCCGCTGTCGAGTGGCACTGCAGCAGCGTCGTCATCCTCTGCTGTTTCAGGCGTCAACGGCGACAGCGTATTCAGGTCGTTTGCGACATCCAGGTCGCGGTCGTCAACAGGAAGTGCACTGGCGTCCAGATACGGCGACAGATCGTCCACCGCAGTCAACGCCGCGTCTTCCGATGGGATGTCTTCCGATGTCGCCACAGCCTGACCGGCGTCAATTTCCGCGGCAGCGAGCGTGGAAGCAGCCCCTTCCAGCGTCGACTCCGGCGCCGGGCCGTCCGGCATCGACGGCCACCCTGCATCGAAGTAGCGCGACAGATCATCGCTGCCGGTCAATTCGGCGGACTCCAGGCCCGCATCGCTCAACGCGTCCTCGCTGAACTGCAGCGCCTCCAGCACCTCGGCACCGGTGTCGCGTTCGACCTCCGGCTCGATCTCCACCGCATGCACCGGCTCGCCCATGTCGGCGTCGGCGGCATCCGCTTGTGCGACCAGCGGAAGCAGCGGGTCTTCGTCTTCATCCTCGACGTCCAGCCCGGCCATCGGCCAGCGTGCTTCCGGCAGTTCCCCGGCCAACGCCTGCAGGCGCTGCGCCAGTTCAGCCTGCGGCGCAATCCGCGGTTGCTCGGCCTGCAGCGCGTCCATGGTCGCGTTGATCGCCTGCGCGGTTTCGTCCAGGGCCGCCACGGCGTCATCACCGGGCACCACCTCGGCGGCCAGTGCGCGCTTGATGTACGACTCGGCGCCGCCAGTGACGGCGGTGATTTCCGGCACCTCGGTCATCGCG
Organism: Stenotrophomonas sp. TEPEL; assembly: GCF_004348785.1. Classification (NCBI taxonomy): domain Bacteria; kingdom Pseudomonadati; phylum Pseudomonadota; class Gammaproteobacteria; order Lysobacterales; family Lysobacteraceae; genus Stenotrophomonas; species Stenotrophomonas sp. TEPEL. Next base: position 982,035 of record NZ_QQXJ01000001.1, on the reverse strand, counting down.
AAGGCACCGTTCATGGTGTGCACCGCGCGCAGCAATGCATCGCTGACCGGCTGTGGCGCCTGCTGCGCCGAGCGCAGCCAGCCCTGCAGCGTGGCCTGGTGGAGTTCCACCTCGGCCTCCAGGATCTCACGCAGCACGCTGTCGATGTTGGCCGGGGTACCCGGCGCTTCGACAGCGCTCTGTGCGGGGGCATCGACATCCTGCACGGCGCTGTCCAGCGGCGCGGCAGCATCGGTCGGCGCCTCGGCCGTCGGCGCGGTGGCGCCCGGCAGCGCAACGTAGAACGTTTCTTCGCCTGCACCCACGCGATCGGCGATGGCCTGCATCGCCTGCAGGTCGACGCTGACCCGCTGGCCGTCGCGCAGTGCCGCGTTCAACTGCGGCAGCGCCGTGTATGCGTGATCGACCATCGCCAGTACCGCCGGCGTGGGGGCACGGCTGCCATCGAGCACGCGGTTGAGCATGCCCTCGATCTTCCACGCGAACTCACCCAGGGTACGTGCGCCGACCAGGCGGCCACTGCCCTTCAGTGTGTGGAAAATGCGCCGGATCGGCCGCAGCCGGTCCATGTTGTCCGGTTGCATGCGCCATGCCGGCAGCAGCGTGCCGAGATTGCCCAGCTCGTCGTCGAATTCTTCCAGGAACACCTCGCGGATGTCCTGATCGATGTTTTCGGCATCGTCGTCGAAACCCGCATCGAACCCGCCCTCGGCCACGGCCGGCGGCACGGTTTCGGTCGGCACGACGGCGGCCGGCATGGCCTGCGGATTGAAGCCGGCGGCAGCGGCATTCAGCTCTGCAAAGAACTGCGCATCGGCTTCGCTGAAGTCGATCGGCGCGATCGTATCCACATCGACCAGCGCCACTGTCGGCGCAGCAGGCACGGCCGGCAGGTCTTCGGATGCGGGCAGATCAGCGGCCGGTGCGCCGTAGACTGCGGCATCGATCGCGGCGTCGCCATCAACGGTGGAGTCGAGCCGTTCGCTGATGGCCAAGCCATCGGCCTGCGCCACCGCACCTGCGTCAATGAACTCCAGCGTCGCAGGCGAGGCCTGCTCGTCGTCCAACGACAGCGTTTCCATTGCCTCCAGCGACAACACGTCATCGGCGTTGTGCAGCAGGCTGCTGTCGAAACGGAACACCACATCGTCGCTCAGCGACGTGTGGCCGTCCTGCTCGGCGGCAACCGGATCGAAGGACGGCGAAATGACCACGTCCAGCGACATGGCAGGCGACGCCTCGCCCAACGACGGCGCAAGGAAGGCGTCATCATTGCCGTCTACGGTGCTTGCCTGCGTGCCGCCCTCTTCCGGCACCGGCGCTTCGGACAACGTCCAGGCAGCGGTGTTGGGCTGCTCGGCGGACACCGGATCGAAGCTGTCGAACGTCGGCGCACGCTCGTCGCTGCGTCCGGCAGCACTACCTGCCGGCGCGTCGAATCCGCCCAGTTCCCACTGCGGCACTTCCGGCGCGGGCGCGCTGGAGGCAGCGAACAACAGGGGCGCCGGGGTGCCGTGCGGTTCGGCCGACAACGCTGGCGTACCCAGCGATCCGAACATAAGACCGTTGTCGGCGGGCGTAGCCTCCGGCAGCGGGTCGAAGGTGAAATCGGGCAGCGACGCCGGCACGTCACCCGGTGCCGGCGCGGAGGCCTGCACGTCGATATCCAGCGGTTCGATCTGCAGCGGCTCGGCTGGCACGACGACAGCTTCGCGCACGACCGGCTGCACGTCTTCGGCAGCGACCACGCCGCGCTCGGGCAGCGGCCAGTAGCGCAGCGCTTCCAGGCTGCTGCGGGTGATGTCGAGGATGTCCTCGCGACCCGGACGGCGGTCACGCAGGGCTTCCAGGTAGTACTCCAGGCTGGCCATGGCGTCGGCCAGGGTGTCCAGCTGGCGACCACTGGGCACCCGCTGACGACCGATCAGTTCGGCTTCGATGTACTGCTGCACGCCGCGCAGATAGTCTGCTGCGGTGCCCAGGTCGAGCATGCGCAATGCGCCGGAGACATCGCCGAGCAGGCGTGGCACGTCCTGCAGTTCGGCGTGGTTCCAGCTGGTTTCGATGAAAGCGACGAAATGCTCGCGGGCGGCGGCGAAATTGGCGATCGCCTCGTGCGCCAGCACTTCCACCGTGCGCCGGTTCTCCACCGCGCTCGGATCATCCTGGCCACTGCCACTGGCACCGAGGTGTGCGACCTGGTCGTCCAGCGATGCATCGACATAGAGCAGCGCACCGGCGATATCCAGCAGCATGTCTTCGTCGATCTGCTGGCGGCCCTCGGCGACCCCGCGCAGCGCGTCGCGCTGCTGCACGACCACGCCCCGCGCAGCGCCCAGGCCGAGCATGCCCAGCGTATCGGCCACCGAACCCAGCTTGGTCACCTGCTCCTGCAGCTGCTGCGGCGGACCGTCGGTGCGCAGGTGCAGGTCCAGCGCGTCCTTGACCTGCAGCAGTTCTTCCTTGACCGCGTTGCCAACGGTGTCCAGCAGCTCGCGGTTGCGGCCGCTGAGGCTGCCGCGTGCATGGTCCAGCTCGGCTTCGGTGGCGGTCACCGAATCGGGCGCGAACGCGAACAGGACGCTGTCGTTGACCAGCGCTTCGCCACGGGCGGCGCGGATCTCGTTGAGCAGCGGCTGCAGCACGATCGGGATGTCACGGTGTCCGTTCTGCAGGCGCTCCAGGTAATCGGGCAGCAGCACGCTGCCGCGCATCAGGGTGGCGCAGGCCTCGTCGCGCTCGGCGACCTCGCCCTTGCCGACAGCAACGGCGAGCTGTTCCAGCTCCTCGGCCACCATCGCCGGTGCATACAGTTCGACCATGCGCAGCGTGCCCTGCACCTGGTGCAGGTAGCCGGCGCAGATGCGCATGCGGCTGCTGTCGGCCGGATCTTCGGCGAAGTACTCGACCTCGTTGCGCACCAGGCGCAGGGTCTCGTCCAGCTCGGGCTTGACCCAGCCCAGGGCTGCGTGGCTCATCGCATCGCGCAGGCTGTTCATGGATGCGCTCCGGTCGCCGCCGCGCGACGGTCGCGCGGATCCTGGCGTGGGGAATGGAAATGCTTCATCGACTGGTTCCTTGCTCGCCGCCCTGCCCGTGTCACGCCGGCAGCTTGAAGTCGGCGACCGAACGACGCAGGTCGGCCGCCAGCTGCGCCAGGTGGCCGATCGACTCGGCGGTCTGCCCGGCACCCTGCGAGGTCTGGCCGGTGATCTGGCGGATCACGCCCATCGTGCGGGTGATGTCCGACGCCGCCGACGACTGCTGCTGGGCGGCGATGGAGATGTTCTTGATGAGGGTATTGAGTGCGTTGGACACGCGCTCGATCTCGGTCAGCGCGGTGCCGGCGTCCTCGGCCAGGCGTGCACCGGACACCACTTCGGCGGTGGTCTGTTCCATCGAGGTGACCGCTTCGTTGGTGTCGGCCTGGATGGCCTGCACCAGGTTCTCGATGCGTCGGGTCGCACCGGAGGTGCGTTCTGCCAGGCGCTGCACTTCGTCGGCCACGACCGCGAAACCACGACCGGCTTCACCGGCCGAAGCCGCCTGCACGGCAGCGTTCAATGCCAGGATGTTGGTCTGCTCGGAAATGTCGTTGATCAGTTCCACGATGGAGCCGATCTCCTGCGAGGATTCGCCCAGGCGCTTGATGCGCTTGGAAGTCTCCTGGATCTGGTCGCGGATCTGGTCCATGCCCTGGATGGTCTCGCGGACCACGCCGGCACCTTCGGCGGCGATCACCACCGAACGCTGTGCCACGTCGGCCGACTCGGCCGAGTTGCGCGATACCTGTTCGATGCTGGCGGCGATTTCGCCGATCCGGTCCGATGCCGAGGTGATCTGGTTGGCCTGGTGGCCGGCCGCTTCGGCCAGCTGCATCGCGGTGGCCTGGGTTTCCTGGGTCGACAGCGCGACCTTGGCCGAGGTGTCGTTGATGGTGGTCACAAGGTGGCGCAGTTCATCCACCGCGTAGTTGATGGCGTCCGCGATCGCGCCGGTCATGTCCTCGGTCACCGAGGCCTTCACCGTCAGGTCGCCCTCACCGAGCGAGGAGATTTCGTCCAGCAGCCGCATGATCGCCTGCTGGTTGCGACTGTTGAACTCCACCTGGGTCTGGTAGCGCAGTTCCTGCTCGCGCGAGCGGCTGCGCACGTTGGTGGAGACGAAACCGATGATCGCGATCAGCGACAGCGCACCGGACACCACGCCGATCCAGAAATTCGGGAACAGGCGGGTGTCGGACACCGAACCGAACGAGGAGAAGGCTTCGAACAGCTTGCGGCTGTCGGTCAGCATCTTCGCCGAACCCTGGCCCAGTGCGGAGGCAGCGGACTGAGCGGCGAACAGCTGGCGCGAGCTGGCCAGGATCGCGTCGGCGTCCTGCTTCATCGCCTGCCACTTCTGCTGCGACTGCTCCAGCGCAGCGACGGCGGCAGCGCCGCGCACCGCGGTGATGCCCAGATCCTCGTTGCCATTGCGCAGCGCATCGAGCACCTGCGAGAACACGGTGATGTCGCGGGCCAGCGCATCACCGGCAGCGGCGGCAGCCGTGCCGCCGGCGCGGATTTCAGTCACGCGGCGTGCCATCGAACCGGCCACCACCACCTGCTGCAGGGCGCTGTAGACCTGCGACGACGGGGCGCCGGAGGCGGACATCGCACGCACCAGTTCGTTCAACTGGGCCTGCAGGCCCGGCACCGCACCGGAGAAGTTGTTGGCGTTGCCGGCCAGGGCCAGTACTGCCGGTTCACTGGCCACCAGCTGGCCCGCCTGCTTGCCCAGCGGCGCCCAGGTGTCGGCCAGCGTCGAGATCGCCCCGGACACGCCGGGCTCGTTGCCGTAGCGCCCCTGCAGGGTCGACACGTTCTGTTCGATCGCGTTGCGGGTGGCCTTGAAGGCGGTGAAGGCCTGCGCGTTGCCGCCGACTGCGTCACGGCCCTGGTTGGCCAGCTGCTGCGACAGCACCTGCAGGTCCGCGGCCTTGGAACCGGCATCGGCCAGGCGGCTGCCCTGCCAGGTGGACACGCCGGTGTTCACACCGAACAGGATCATCGACAGCGCCAGCAGCGCCAGCCAGAGGTTGCTGCCGCCCAGCCGCAGCTTGCCGGACTTGTTGGCATCCGAAGCAGTACTCATCGTTCAACCTCGATTTTCAATGCAGGGGGCGATGCCCGGCCTCAGGCCGCGGCTTGCCGGAATTCAGGGGTACGCGACAGCAGCGAGAGCGAGAACACGCCCCAATCGTTGCCATCGGCATGGAAAGCGCGATCGACGAAGTGGCCGTAGCGTCCCTCGGCCAGTGAACCGGCCTCGATCTGCTGGGTCAGCTCGAAGCTGCGCTGGCCGAACAGCTCATCGATGGTCAGGGCGACGTCGCCACCGGCCTGGCGCATGATCAGCACGCGCTGGCCTTCCTGCTGGACGGTACGCGCCCCTTCCAGGAAGTACTTCAGGTCGACCACCGGGAACAGGTTGCCGCGCAGGTTGCCCACGCCCAGCAGCCACGGCTGCGCGCATGGCACCGGGGTCACCGGCGGCATCGGCACGATCTCCACCACTTCGCGGAAATCGGACACCAGCCGACGCTGGCCAACACGGTAACCGACGCCACGCCACAGGTCCTGGGCGAACTGCCGCCCGGGCAGCTGCACCGCGTGGGCCAGGCTGCGCCGTTCGTAGGCTTCAAGAATGTCGAAGGGCGAGCGCATCAGGCCACCAGCTCGTTGATCCGGGCGATGAGTTCTTCCTCGCGCGGCGGCTTGACGATGTAGTCGGCGGCACCTTGGCGCAGCCCCCAGGCCTTGTCGGTTTCCATCGCCTTGGTGCTGACGATGATGACCGGGATGTGCTTGATCGCTGCGTCGCGGGCCATCGCCCGGGTCGCCTGGAATCCGCTCATGCCCGGCAGCACCACATCCATCAGGACCAGCTGCGGCACCTGGTCGCGGACCAGCTGCAGGCCATCTTCGGCATTGTCCGCTTCCAGCACCTCATGGCCGGCACGGCGCAGCCATTGGGTGAACACCGCGCGGTCGGTCGGTGAATCCTCGATCAGGACGATACGAGCCATTGTGCCTTTCCCCCCTGGTCAGGCGTTGACGTATGTGCGGATGGCACCCAGCAGTTCTTCGCGCGTGAATGGCTTGGTCAGGTATTGCTCCGAGCCGACGATGCGCCCCCGCGCCTTGTCGAACAGACCATCCTTGGACGACAGCATGATCACCGGGGTCGCCTTGAACAGCTGGTTGCCCTTGATCAGTGCGCAGGTCTGGTAGCCATCCAGGCGCGGCATCATGATGTCGACGAAGATGATCTGCGGCTGCTGGTCGGCAATCTTGGCCAGGGCCTCGAAACCGTCCGTCGCGGTCACTACTTCGCAGCCTTCGCGCTTCAGCAGTGTTTCCGCAGTCCTGCGGATGGTCTTCGAGTCATCGATGACCATCACCCGGAGTCCTGCGAGCTCCCCGCCCGCAGTCGTGTTTTCAGTCATTGCCATTCCCCAAGCGCACGGCCCAATCTTTGGCGGGAGCCGCTGCGAAAGCGTATCTATATCGCACTTCCCGCGCCCGCTTCAAGGGCGGTCCGTGGCGCGGGGCGTGGCGCCGGGCTGAACGTGACCGGATTGGCAATCACTGCGCAGCCCGGCAAGGGACGCTGCGTTGCACATCGCCGGGGAGGCACACGGCCGGCGTTGCCGCTACCATCAACGCCTTGCCTGACAGGTGCACCCATGCCGTTGAACGTCATCGTGGTGATGGACCCCATCGCCCACATCAAGATCGCCAAGGACACCACCTTCGCCATGCTGCTGGAAGCCCAGCGCCGCGGCCATGCCCTGCACTACGTGCGCCCGGGCGGTCTGGCGCTGGAAGGCGGGGTGGCCGTGGCCTGGACCGCCCCCCTGCAGGTGCGCGACGACCCGGCCGGCTGGTACGAGCTGGGCGCATTCAGCCGGACCGAATTCGGTCCCGGCCAGATCGTGCTGATGCGCAAGGACCCGCCGGTCGACGCCGAGTATGTCTACGACACCCAGGTGCTGGATGTCGCTGCCGCCGCCGGTGCGTGCGTGGTCAACAACCCGCAGGGCCTGCGCGACTACAACGAGAAGCTGGCCGCGCTGCTGTTCCCGCAGTGCTGCCCGCCGACCCTGGTCAGCCGCGACGCCAAGGCACTGAAGGCCTTCGCGCTGGAACACGGCCAGGCAGTACTGAAGCCACTGGATGGCATGGGCGGACGCTCGATCTTCCGCAGCGGCCAGGGCGACCCGAACCTGAACGTGATCCTGGAAACGCTGACCGACGGCGGCCGCAAGCTCGCCCTGGCCCAGAAGTTCATTCCCGATATCACTGCCGGCGACAAGCGCATCCTGCTGGTCGACGGCGAGCCGGTTGATTACTGCCTGGCGCGCATTCCGCAGGGCGATGAGTTTCGCGGCAACCTGGCCGCCGGTGGCCGTGGCGAAGGCCGTCCGCTGAGCGAACGCGACCGCTGGATCGCCGCCCAGGTCGGCCCGGAAATGAAGCGTCGCGGCATGCGTTTCGTCGGCCTGGACGTCATCGGCGACTACCTGACCGAGGTCAACGTGACCAGCCCGACCTGCGTGCGCGAGCTGGACGCGCAGTACGGCCTGAACATCGCCGGCACCCTGTTCGACGCGGTCGAGGCCGATCTGCGCTGATGGATGCCGCACCTGCCGTTCTCGCCCCGCCGCCGCGCGAAGCGCAGCGGCTGGGCGCCACCATCGCCCTGTCGGTGCTGGTGCACGCCCTGCTGATCCTCGGGGTCGGCTTTGCCGTGAAAGGCGACGCGCCCCTGGTGCCGACCCTGGAAGTGATCTTCAGCCAGACCCGCACCGCGCTGACCCCGAAGCAGGCCGATTTCCTGGCCGCCGCCAGCCAGGAAGGCGGTGGCGAGCACGATCGTGCGCAGCGCCCCCGCGACAACCAGGCCGGCATCGTGCCGCAGGCCCAGGCCGGCATCAGTCCGGTACCCCAGCAGCAGCAGTCGGCAGCACCGGTGCCGCCGCCGCAGGCGCGGGTGGTCAGCAGCCGCAATGGCCAGGACACCGTGGCCGTGGCGCAGTCGCGCCCTACCCCGCTGCAACCAACACCGGATGCTCCGATGACCGCGCGCGAACAGCGCGATGCTGAAATGGCGCGGCTGGCGGCGGAAGTGCACCTGCGTTCGGCGCAGTACGCCAAGCGCCCGAACCGGAAATTCGTTTCGGCCAGCACGCGCGAATACGCCTACGCCAATTACCTGCGTGCGTGGGTGGACCGCGCCGAGCAGGTCGGCAACCTGAACTACCCCGACGAAGCACGGCAGCGCCGGCTGGGGGGACAGGTGGTGATCAGCGTGGGGGTACGCCGCGACGGCAGCGTGGAAAGCAGCCGGGTGTTGAAGTCCAGCGGCACGCCGCTGCTGGACGAAGCCGCGCTGCGGGTGATCCAGCTGGCACAACCGTTCCCGCCGTTGCCCGACAGCGAAGACCAGATCGACATCCTGCAGGTCACGCGCACGTGGGTGTTCCTGCCCGGTGGCGAACTGCGCGACGACCGGTGAGGTTTTCTGCCCGGGCCTGCGGCCCGGGCCCCGCTGCAAGCAACAGCAACGGCAACTGCAACGGCAAGATCAAGAGCGGCGTTTGGGCTGTTCGGTTTGGCGGGGCGGTGTGGGCTTGCAGGACACGCCGTAAACCCATCCATGAAGTGACCCCTTAAAGTTGGACAGTTGGGGGGTCAGGCAGCCAGCGCGACCTGTTCCCGGTACTTTACCGGGCTCAGGCCCTTTAGTTTCAGTCGGATACGGTCTTCGTTGTAGTACCGGATGTACTCCACCAGTC
>NZ_QQXJ01000001.1:953844-973093 GCF_004348785.1 Stenotrophomonas sp. TEPEL | reverse complement strand
CAAACTGGCGGCCCAGATCGTTGGAGACCACGACATTGGCCGCTCCCTTGAAGGCGCGGTAGCGCTTGATGCGTACCCGCGATTGCAGGCCCAGCTCGGCCATCAGCCGCTGCACCCGCTTGTGGTTGATGGCCTTGCCCTGATTGGCCAGTTCCAGCGTTATGCGACGGTAGCCGTAGCGCCCTTGGTTCTCATCGTAAATCGCGCGGATACGCTCACGCAGTTCCTCCTCGCCCTCATCTGGATGGGCCAAGGCGTTCACTTGGTAATAGAACGTGCTGCGCGACAACTCGGCCGCTTCGAGCAAAAGCGGCAGTGCGTAGGTCAGCCTCAATCCTTGGACGGCTTGCGCTTTTGTTGCTGCGCCGCCTGCTCTTCCCGGATCAAGGCATCGAGTTTTTTTAGGTAGGCTGTCTCCGCACGCAGATAGGCCACTTCTTTCAGAAGCTCATCGCGGCTCATGTCCTCGGCGGGCTTGGACGAGCGGGTCTTTTTCATCGGTCTTGGTGGCGATGGTGGGGGTGGTGCCAGCGCTTGAGCGCCGCCGTCAGCATACAACCGTTGCCATAGCGCCACCGCGCCGGCGCTGCCTATCTGGAAGTACGTCGTGGCCTCTCGTGCCGACATGCCCAGCTGGCCCATCTTTTCCAGGACATCCAGCTTGAACTGGAGATCGTAGGATCGGGGTTTGCGCTGAAACCCTTGCCGGCCATGCAGCCGGTAGGTCGCTGCCCACCGCCTGACCGTGGAGAACTCCAGGCCATGGCGGCGGGCAACCGCCTTGACCGATGTGGAGGTCTTGCAGGCCTCTTTGGCGACCTGCAATTTGAAACGAACCTCATATCTATTCATGTAACCCTCGGGGTCGGATCAGGTGTCCAACTCCAGGGGGTCACTTCACCATGGGGGCTCGATGGCGCCATCCATGGCGCCAACGGTCCTGCAAGCCCACACCGCCCCACCCCTGACAGATCGCGGCGCATCTTTGCTGTTGGTAGCTGTCGACCTTGGTCGACACGATGCATCCACGCCATGCCTATACGGTAGATCCACGCCATGCGTGGATATGAGCGAAGCGACCGGCTTTTGACTTTGATTTTGTTCTTGATTTTCCGTGGCGAACGCGCACGGAAANTGTCCGTNGCCGGGCGGGNGGGNTGCGCAGGGGCGTAAGCGCCATGGATGGCGCGCCCGAGCCTACATGGACGTATTCACGGCGCCCCCTGCGCAGTCCACCCGCCCGGCCAACCCACGGCTTCTGCTTTCAGCGACCCACCACCCGCCACGAGGGGCTCAGCCGTTGGCCTTCGCCTTGGCGTCCCGCGCCGCCTGCTGCTCGACCAGCGTCAGCGCCACGTTGTCCCGCAGGTACGCCGGCTCGACCTTCTCCGGCGCAATGCCTTCGCCGCGCGCGAACGCCGGTACCGCCAGTGCCAGCACATCCGCTGCACGTGGCAGCGCCGTTGCATCGAAGCGGCGCAGGCCAGCACCCAGCTGCGCGACCAGCGCGCCGTCGGCCGCGGCAAACCCGGTGCCGACGCCGTAGACGGACGCAGCATCCGGCAACGACACCGCCGCCGGCACGCACACGCGCTCGGCATCCCGCGCCACCGGCAGTCCATCCACGCGCTCGAAGCGTGCCACGTACAACTCGCCCATCCGCGCATCGATCGCCGACAGGATCTGCTTCTCTTCCACCGGCGCGCGCAGCGCCAGCACCTGCAGCGTCGACACCGGCAGCAACGGTCGATCCAGCGCCAGCGCGATGCCCTGCGCCAACGCGATCGCCAGGCGCACACCGGTGAACGCACCGGGACCACGGCTGAGCGCGATACCGTCCAGCTGGCGGCGGCTGATGCCGGCCTCGGCCAGCAGCTCCTCCGCCCACGGCAGGCTCAGTTCGGCATGCCGGCGGGGGGCGATCTCGAAGCGTTCCCGTACCTGCCCATCCACATGCAGGGCTACGGAACAGGCTTCGGTGGCGGTTTCAAAGGCGAGCAGTTTCATCGGATCGGGTCAGAACAGGGGGAACGTGGCGCCGGGAGCCGGCTCCGGGCCCGCCACGGCGGCGGTCGGGGCAGCGGCATCCGCCACGGGCGCCCATTGTGGCGCAAAGAAGGCCTGCACATCGGCCAGGGCCCGGGTTCGCCGGAACGGCGGCAGCGACTGCAGGAAGACCTTGCCATAACCCCGGTTGAGCAGGCGCGGGTCGCACAGCACCAGCACGCCCCGGTCGGTCTCGCTGCGGATCAGGCGGCCGACGCCCTGCTTCAGGGCAATCACCGCCTGCGGCAGCTGCTCGTCGCGGAAGGGGTTGCCACCCTGGGTGCGTATGGCATCCAGTCGCGCTTCGTACACCGGATCATCGGGCGTGGCGAAGGGTAGCTTGTCGATCACCACCACGCTCAATGCCTCGCCGACCACATCCACGCCCTCGCGGAAGCTGGCCGAGCCCAGCAGCACGCCATTGCCGGATTCGCGGAAACGCTGCAGCAGGGTCGCGCGCGGCGCTTCGCCCTGCACGAACAGCGGCCAGGGCCCATCACGCAGCGCCTCGGCCGCCTCGCGCAGCGCCCGATGCGAAGCGAACAACAGGAACGCCCTGCCCTGCGACGCCTGCAGCACCGGACGCAGCACCTGGATCAGTGCGGTCCCGAAACCGCGCGCAGCTGGATCCGGCAGGCCTTCAGGCAGGTAGCACAGTGCCTGCTCAGGCCAGTTGAACGGACTGGGCTGTACCAGCGTCTGCGGATCATCCAGGCCCAGGCGCGTGGCGATGTGCTCGAAGCCGCCGCCAACGGTCAGCGTGGCGGAAGTGAAGATCCATGCGGCATGGCTGCGCTCGCGATGTTCGCGCAGCGGCGCGGACACATCCATCGGCGTGCGCTGGCAGCGGAAACCGCGCGCGGTCAATTCATACCAGAGCACGTCACCAGCGACGGCGGTCGCTTCTGCAGGATCGGCATCGAAGTCGAGCACGGGTTCTTCATCCCCCAGCCAACGGCCCAGCCGCGAAATCGCCTCACGTGCGCGCGCATGGCAGGCATCCAGGCCAGCAGCGGCTTCGCGCAGCGGTTGCAATGCCTGCTCCAGCACCACCAGGCTGGACATCACCGCATCGAAACCCTCGCGTACCTGCGGCATTGCCAGCGCGCGCCATTGGGTGCCACGCGCGGGCAGCCCCTCCATCGCAGCACGCAGTGCAGACAATGCCTGCTGCAGATGATCGACCGGTTCCTGCAGTGCAGACTGTGCGCCACCCACGCCGCGCGCTTCAACCAGGCAGTCACGGCCCAGTTCCTGCCAGGGGCGCATGCCGAAGCCTTCGCCGAAGAACTGCGCGGCCAGTTCGGGCAACTGATGGGCTTCGTCGATGACGAAGGCCTGCGCACCGGGCAGCAGTTCACCGAAGCCCTCCTGCTTCAGCGCCAGGTCGGCCAGCAGCAGGTGGTGGTTGACCACGACCAGGTCGGCGGCCTGGGCACGCTGGCGGGCCCGCACGACGAAGCAGTCATCCCAGAACGGACATTCGTTGCCCAGGCAGTTGTCGACGGTGGAAGTGACCATCGGCAGCAGCGGCGAGTCGTCGGCCAGGCCATCGAGTTCGGCGATATCGCCCGATTCCGAGCGGCCGGACCAGGCCAGGATGCGCTGGAACTGTGCCGCCTGTTCCGGGCTCGAGAAGCGCGGCTCGCCGCGTGCCTGCTGCAGGCGGTAGCGGCACAGGTAGTTGCTGCGCCCCTTCAGCAGCGCGCTGCGCCCGCCGACGCCCAGTGCCTGGCGCACGCGCGGCAGGTCACGGTGGTAGAGCTGGTCCTGCAGCGCGCGCGTGCCGGTGGAAATGATGGTGCGCATTCCGGACAGCAGCACCGGCACCAGGTAGGCAAAGGTCTTGCCGGTGCCGGTACCGGCTTCGGCGAGCAGCAGGTCGCGCTGCTGCATCGACGCGGCAATGGCCTCGGTCAGGCGCAGCTGCGCAGGACGCGGAACGAACGCATCCAGATGGGAGGCGAGCGCGCCGCCTTCGCTGAGGGCTTCGCGGCTGGCATGGACAAGGTCGGACATCAGGTGGAAAGGATACCCGGCCGGGCGTTGCCCGGCACCCGTTTCAGGCCAGAGCACAAGCAAAAGCAACGGCAACAGCGTTTGTTCATGGCTCTGGGTTGCTACGTGCCGGGGTGGGGCGGACAGGGCAGCCAGGACACGCCGTAAACCCATCCCTGGGAGCTCGATGGCGCCATCCATGGCGCCAACGGTCCTGACTGCCCTGCCGGCCCCACCCTCGACAGTTTCCCGGTGACGGAATGCAAAGGCAGAGCGGATGCGCGGATGGGCGAGTTGTACGTGGCACGCTTCGAGCGCGTGGATGGACGGGGATCAAGCGGTACTGAGTTTCCAGCCAACGGCGCAGCCCCTCGTGGCTGGCTGCCTGGTCGCGTAAGGCAAGAACCGCGCTGGGCCGGGCAGGTTGGGTTTGCGGGGGTGTCCGCGGCATGGATGCCGCGGCCAAGCCCCAAGGATGGGTTCACGGCGTCCCCCGCGAATCCAACATGCCCGGCCCAGCGCGGTTCTTGCCTTACGCGACCAGGCAGCCAGCCACGAGGGGCTGCGCCGTTGGCTGGAAACTCAGTACCGCTTGATCCCCGGCACCGTGCAGCCTTCAATCTGCGCGTGCGCGGACACCGCATTCTCCTTCTCGCCCCGCGCCAGGCGCGCCTGCTCGATCGTCGCCCAGTGCCGGCGGCACAACGGCCCCGTCTTCGAGCCAAGGTCCACAGCCTTGCGTGCGAACGTTTCCGCCTCCGCCCAGTGGCCCTGCAGCAGCGCCAGTTCCGCGCGTTCCTGCAGTACCGACGGATCACCGGCCACGATCTGCAACGCCTGGTCCAGGCTGCCGGCGGCGCCGGCCAGATCGTTGGCCTTGCGCTGGGTCAGCGCCGTCTGCCGCAGATCCTCAACCTGGGAATCGCGCAGTGGCTGCACCGACAGTTCCTTGTCATCCGGGCCGGCTGCGGCTTCCACGGCTGCCAGCCGCTGTGCGGGCGTGGTGGTGTCCACCGGCTTGACCGCCTGCGGCGCGCTGCTCACGCAGGCCGCCAGGGCCAGGCTGAGGCCACTCAGGACCAGGGGCTGGAACAGCGAACGGATAGTCATCGGCATCATCGGCTTGGAGGAGGAGTCGCTGCAGCGGGTGCTGCGGCAGGTTCAGCGGCGGGTTCGGGCTTACGGTCAAGGCCGAACCAACTGCGCCAGCCGCCGCCCTCGCCTTCCGCACCGTCCTGCGCGTCCGGCAAGGCCGCCGGTGCGCAAGGTTCATACGCAGGCGCATAGCCCACCACGAACGGGAAGCGGCGTGCGCCCGGGCACCCTTCATCGGTGCTGTTGGTTCCCGTGGCCGCAACCGGCTGCCAGTCCAGGCCCTTGTTGCTGACCTTCAGCGGCGCCGTCGGCAGGCGCTGGAAGATGCCCGACCACACTCGCATCGCGCCGGTTGCGCCATACAGGCCGGCCTGTTCGTTCTGGTCATTGCCCATCCAGATCACCGCCAGGTGGTCGCCGGTGTAACCGGCATACCAGCTGTCACGGCCATCGTTGGTGGTGCCGGTCTTGCCGGCCGGCTGCAGGCGGCCCAGGCCATCGGCGTTCAAACGCTGCGCGGTACCACTGGCCACCACCTGCTGCAGGCCGATGCTGATCAGGTTGGCGGCAATCGAGTCACCTTCCTGTGCCGGTGCCGGGGTCTTGTCGTAGCGCTTGAGCAGCTTGCCCTGCGGATCAAGGACGCCACGCACCGCGTGCAGCGGCTGGATCTCGCCGCCCGATGCCAGGAACTGGTACAGCTGCGCCATCGCGTACGGGCTCTGGTCGGTCGAGCCGAGGATCACCGCCGGGTTCGCCTCGGCCTTGATGCCAGCCAGCACGTGGATCAACTGCGTCACCCGTTCCGGGCCGACCTGCATGCCCACCCGTACCGTCGCCTGGTTGTATGAGTGGGCGAGCGCATCGATCAGGCGCACGGTGCCGTGGCTGCGGTTGTCCGCATTGCCGGGGTTCCAGTTGCGGCCGCGGCCGAGCTGCACGGTCACGGGTGAATCATCGACCCAGGTGGCCAGCGAATAGCGGTCCGGCTGCGCCAGTGCCAGCAGGTACACGAACGGCTTGAGCAGCGAGCCGACCGGGCGCTGCGCCTCGATGGCGCGGTTGAAACCAACCTCGGAAACATCGCGGCTGCCGATCACCGCCACCACGTCACCGTTGTGCACGTCGGTCATCACCAGGCCGGCCTGCAGTTCGGGGCGACGCTTGCTTTCCAGCGACTTGATGGTGCGCGTGACCGCACCTTCGGCATAAGCCTGCGCGGACGGCGACATGCCGCTCATCACGCTCAGGCCAGCGCCCTGCAGAGCGGATTCCGGATAGTCGTGGGCAAGCTGGCGACGCACCAGGTCAACGTAGGCCGGGAAGCGGTTGGCCGCCACCAGGCCCGGGGTCTTGGGCACGCCCAGCGGCGCCTTCAACGCACGCTGGTACTCGGCATCGTCGATCAGGGTCGCCTCGTGCAGTTTGCCCAGCACGAAGTTGCGACGGTCCAGCGCGCGCTCGGGATTGCGCCGCGGGTCGTAGTAGGACGGCCCCTTGACCAGGCCGATCAGCAGCGCGATCTGCTCGGTTTCCAGCGAGGACAGATCGCGGCCGAACCAGAACTCGGCTCCCGAGGACATGCCGTGGATCGCCTGGCTGCCGCGCTGGCCCAGATACACCTGGTTGAGGTACGCCTCGAAGATGGTGCGCTTGTCATAGCGCGCTTCCATGATCAACGCATACAGCACTTCGTTGAACTTGCGGGTGACGGTCTGTTCCTTGCCGATTCCCAGCAGGCCGCTGCGGGCCAGCTGCTGGGTCAGGGTGGAAGCACCCTGGCGGCTCTGCCCACCGGAGCGGACGGTCACCCAGACCGCGCGCGCGATACCGGACAGATCGATGCCGTGATGGCGGTTGAAGTCCTTGTCCTCTACCGCCTGCAGGCCAGTGACCAACAGGTCCGGGGCCTCGTTCATGCGGATCAGGCGGCGCTCTTCCTGCTTCTGCCCATACAGCGTGGCAATGCGCGCAGGATCCATGCGGGCCGCCTTCAGCGCCTTGCGGCTGTCGGCGTCCCGCAACGATGCGATGCTGCCGCCGGACAGCGACAGCTCGACCCGGCGTGCAGCAACGTGGCCATCCACATCGTTGTAGCCGCGGCTGGAGATGACGAAGCGGCCGCCCTGCACCGCATAGGTTGCCGGATCCTTGCCCTGGCCATCATCGCGATAGGCCGAGGCGGCCAGTTCGGTCTTCAGGGTGGCCGCATCCATCGCCTTGCCGGGCAACAGCACCAGCGGACGTGCATAGACGCGCGTCGGGATCTGCCATCGCAGTTCACCGAAGCGTTGCGTCACCTGCTGGTTCAGGTACAGCGTATAGGGGATCAGGAAACCCAATCCCAACGCGACCGCCGCCATGGTCCAGGTGATCAGCCGGCGCCGCCAGAGCGGACCGGCGTCCTGCTGGTCGTCGTCGAAATCGTCGATATCGTCTGAATCGTAGCGTCGGGGCACGGGAATGCGACAATGTAGGGTCTGGCGAGTCTACCCCAGCCGCTGCGGCAGGCGAATTCTCCCGGCCCCCCTGCTTAAGCTGGAGTTGCAACCGGATGGCGATGTCCCTGGCCGAAATCCGCTACCTGATCAATCGCCTGACCGGCTTGGCCCGCCGCAGCCTGGCCAGCCTGCGTACCCGCGGCTGGCGGGCCACCTGGCAGCGGATACGGGTGCACACCCAGCGCGCGGTGCCGGCACCGCGCAAGCCGCTGTACCTGCCACCGGCACAGCCGTTCGCTCCCTTTGCGGTGCCCACCAGCGATACCCCGGACGTCAGCATCGTCATTCCGGTGTACAACCAGGTCGACCATACCCTGGCCTGCCTGCGCGCCCTGGCCGCGCACCCGCCGTCGGTAGCCTGCGAAATCCTGGTGGTGGACGACGGCAGCAGCGACGCAACGGTGCAATGGATGCCGCAGATCAGTGGCCTGCGCTACGAAGTGCGCGAGCACAACGGTGGCTTCATCGAGGCCTGCAACGATGGCGTGTCGCGCACGCGCGGCCGCTATGTGGTGCTGCTCAACAACGATACCGTGCCGCAACCGGGCTGGCTGGAGGCATTGCTGGATACCTTTGCGATCGTCGCCGATGCCGGTCTGGTCGGCAGCCAGCTGCTGTACCCCGACGGCCGCCTGCAGGAATCGGGCGGGGTGATCTTCAGCGATGGCAGCGGCTGGAGCTACGGCCGTTTCGAAGCGGCCGATGATCCGCGCTTCGCCAGCCTGCGCGACGTCGATTACTGCTCCGGCGCCGCGCTGATGCTGCCGCGTGCCCTGTGGCAGCAGCTGGGCGGCTTCGACACCCGCTACAAGCCCGCCTACTACGAAGACACCGACCTGGCCTTCCGCGTGCGTGCGCAGGGCCTGCGCGTGCTGGTACAACCGGCCAGCCGGGTGATCCACGATGAAGGCACCAGCAACGGCACCGATACCGGCAGCGGCGTGAAGGCCTACCAGGTACGCAACCAGGGAATTTTCGCAGCCAGATGGGCCGCTGAACTGGCCTCCCATCCGAAGCTCGGCGAGGTACCCTCGCCGGCACTGCTGCTGCGTGGCCGCCGCCAGGTGCTGATCCTCGATGAGGAAGTACCGCGCCCGGAGCGCGACTCCGGCTCGCTGCGCCAGGTCAACCTGATCCGCCTGCTGCTGCAGGGCGGCGCCCACGTGGTGTTCGTGCCCACCCGGCGCGAACACGGCGGCGTGGCAACCGAAGCCCTGCAGCGGATGGGCGTGGAAGTCTGGTATACGCCCTTCCTGGACGGTGTTGCAGGCTGGCTGCGCAGCCACGGTACCCGCTTCAACGTGGTGATGATGGTGCGCCATCATGTCGCCAACGAATGCCTGCCGCTGCTTGAACGCTACGCACCGCAGGCGCGCACCGTGTTCGACACCGTCGACCTGCACTACCTGCGCGAACGCCGGGGTGCGGAAGTGGCCGGCGATGCTGGCCTGCTGCGCAACGCCGAACGCACCCGCGCCAGCGAACTGGCAGTGATGGACCAGTGCGACATCACCGTGCTGGTCAGCGCCGCCGAGCGCGAACAGCTGCAGGCCGATGCCCCCCAGGTCCGGGTGGAACTGATTTCCAACCTGCATGAAGTCGCCGGCACCGGCGCACCGTTCGCACAGCGCCACGACCTGGTGTTCGTCGGCGGCTTCCGCCACCCGCCGAACCTGGACGCGATGGAGTGGTTCATCGGTGACGTGTTCCCGCACATCCGCGCAGCACTGCCGCAGGTGCGCCTGCATTGCATCGGTGCCGGCGCACCGGACACGCTGCTTGCCCTGGCTGCTACCCAGCCGGGCGTGGTGATGCATGGCTTCGTCGAAGACATCGTTCCGTACATGGATGGTGCCCGCATCGCCGTCGCGCCGCTGCGTTTCGGCGCCGGCGTGAAGGGCAAGATCAACCTGAGCATGGCTCATGGCCAGCCCGTGGTCGGAACCACCTGCGCGGTGGAAGGCATGCACCTGCGCGCCGGCCAGGATGTACTGGTGGCCGACGATGCAACCGGCTTTGCCGATGCGGTGGTCCGCCTGTACCAGGACCCTGTGCTGTGGCAGCAGCTGGCAGCCGCCGGCCTGGCCAACGTGGCCGAGCATTTCTCGCTGGATGCCGCATCGGCAACCGTGCAGCGGGTGTTCTTCGATCAGTCGATGTGACCGCCTGCGTGCCGCAGGCGGTCCTCGAACGCGGGAAGCTCGGCCAGGTCCGGCTGCAACCGCCGCACCTGCTCCACGGCCGAGGCGGCAAACTCCACATCACCGCGACCCAGCCGTTCGCTGCCGATCGCCAGCCAGCGTTGTGCCAGTCGGGCACGCGCATCGGGCAAGCCTGTCGCGGTCGGCGCCAGGGTCTGCCAAGCCTGCAGGCAGGCGCCCGCAGCCTGCACCCGGTTCTGCCGCAGGTTGTCATCAAAACAGGACCGGCTGGCGGGCAGCAGACGCGCTGCCGCTGCCTTGACCCGGCTGTCGCGCGGCGCCAGTGCCTGCGCTTCGCGCAGCGCATCAAAGGCGCTGTGACCGGGAGGGCTGATCCACTGTCCGGCGCGCTCGGCGCGGTCGATCTGGCGCAACCTATCGCGCAGCTGGCGCTCGCGCTGGGCCGCGCTGATGCCCGGCTGCTGCAACGACTGTCGCGCCTGCCGCGCACGCTGCAGACGCTGTGCCAGCTGCTGCTGCGCTGCCTGCGAGGCACCCAGCCCCGCGGCCAGCGCGGCGTCCTTGTCGGCCGCCTCGAACTGGAAGTCGTCGGCCCGCTTCTGGCTGCGCGCCAGCAATGCCTGCACGGTCTGCTCGCGCCCACGCAGTGCAGTGGGATCATCGGACGTGACCGCCAGCACGGCCTGGAAACTATCCGCAGCCGTCTCAAGCTGCTGCCGTTTTAGCGCACGCTGACCCTGCTGCAGCCGTTGATCGACGGCCTGGGAGAGCGCTTCCTGGCTGGCAGGAAGCTCGGAATGACCTGCATCGAACTGACGTGCGCGCTGCAGGATCGCTGCCGCCGTGGCCAGTTCGCCGCGCCCTGCCTGTGCACGCGCCTGTTGCAGCAGATCGCTCAATGCATCCTCGCGCCCCTCCAGTGCAGGCAGGTTGTCCGGCTGCAGTGCCAGCACGCGCTGGAACAACGGCAGCGCGCTGCTGTCGCCGTCGTCCAGCCGCCCCGCTGCAAAGGCATTGCGGGCCTGCGCAAGCAATGCACCGATGCCGGCACCGGCGCGACGACGCGCCTGCAGCTGCTGGGCCACCGCGTCTGCCTCGGCACGCGGCACCTGCAGCTCACGCGCCAACGCCAGTGCCTGCGCGCAGCCGTCCAGGTCGCCCGCCTGCAGTCGCTCACGCGACTGCTGCAATGCTGCCGCGCCGGTGCGGGCCAGGCCCTGTCGCGCCTGCGGGCGGTCGCCATCAAGGGCCAGCACCGCCTGGTAGCGTTCACGCGCGCCGCTGCCGTCGCCCGCAGTCAGGCGTCCTTCGCTCAGTGCGCGATCGCCCTCGGCCAGCAGCTGTTCTATCTGTGGCTCATCCCAGAACCAATCCGCCAGCGGTTTGCGCACCAGTACCAGCAGCACGAACACGGCTGCGGCAGCCAGCAGTGCCCAACGCCACACCCGTCGTGCATGGCGCGCCTGCAGCCACCACCAGCGGCTTTCACGGCGAACGCGATCCAGCGCCGGATGTGCGGCGCCGTGTGAGCGATGCGGGGGCTCGCGTTCCATGCGTGCAGGGTAGCCGGGGCAGCGTGAAGCTCAGCCCAGACGACGCGCCTCGCTCACGCCCGGCAACGCATCGAGCTTGCCCAGCAGATTCGACAACTGGCCGTAGTCGCTGACCTTCAACCGCAGGCGCAGATGCGCGCGGCCACTGTTGCGGACGTTGTCGCTGTGGATGTCCAGCACGTAGGCGTCTTCCTGTGCGATCAGGTTGGTGATGTCCTTCAGCAGCCAGCGGCGGTCGACCGCGTCGACCACCACGTCCACTTCATAGCCACCGCCGGCCTGGCCCCATTCCACCGGCAGGATCCGCTGCGGGCTGGTCGCAGCCAGCCGTGCCAGTGCCACGCAGTCTGCACGATGGACCGTGACACCACGGCTACGGGTCAGGTAGCCGACGATCGGTTCACCCGCCACCGGCTGGCAGCAGCGCGCCAGCTGCACCAGCAGGTTGCCCACGCCCTGTACGGTGAACTTGGACTTGCCCAGGTTCTCGCGGCGCGCGGTCGGCCGCGGCAAGGCCGACGTCGGCGCCGGCTGGCTGGCCGCACGCTCGGCCTCCAGCAGCGAACGGCTGACCTGGTTGGGGCCGGTATCGCCCAGGGCGACCTGGATGTACAGGTCGTCGACGCTGTCGGCGTGGAACTTCTTCGCCGCCGCGGACAGGTCCGAATGCTGCAGGCCCAGCCGCTTCAGTTCGCGCTCCAGCAGCTCGCGCCCCGCCTGCACGTTGCGCGCACGGTCCAGCTTGTGGAACCAGCTGCGGACCTTCTCGCGCGAGCGGTTGCTGGCCAGGAAGCCGTTGGCCGGCATCAGCCAGTCGCGGCGCGGGTCGGCCTCCTTGCCGGTGAGGATCTCGACGCGATCCCCGCTGCGCAGACGGTAGGTCAACGGCACGATGCGGCCGTTGACTTTGGCCCCACGGCAGCGGTGCCCGACCATGGTGTGCACCTGGTAGGCAAAATCCAGCGGCGTGGCGCCCTGCGGCAGGTCCAGCACCTCGTCCTTCGGGGTCAGCGCGTAGACACGGTCTTCGGTCAGCTCGGCATCAAGCGCCCCGGCCAGTTCATTGCCATGCCCGTCCTGCGCCTGCTCCAGCAGCTGCCGCATCCAGGTGATCTTGCGATCGAACGACTTCTCCGCGCCCTTGCCGCCTTCCTTGTACTTCCAGTGCGCGGCCACGCCCAGCTCGGCCTGCGCGTGCATGTCGTGGGTGCGGATCTGCACTTCGATGGTGCGCCCTTCCGGGCCAACCACCGCCGTGTGCAGCGAGCGGTAATCGTTGGCCTTGGGCCGGGCGATGTAATCGTCGAACTCGCTCGGCACCGGCGCCCACAGCGCATGCACCACGCCGAGCGCGGCGTAGCAGGCAGCCACGTCGTCGACCATCACCCGTACCGCACGGATGTCATACAGCTGGTCGAAGGCCAGGCGCTTCTTCTGCATCTTCCGCCAGATGCTGTAGATGTGCTTGGGGCGGCCGCTGACCTCGGCGCGGATGCCCTGCACGCCCAGTTCGCGCGACAGCACCTTCTTCACGTTCTCGACATAGCGCTCGCGGGCGATGCGGGTCTCGTCGACCTCGCGCGCGATGCGCCGGTAGGTGTCCGGCTCCAGATGGCGGAAGGCCAGGTCCTCCAGTTCCCACTTCAACTGCCAGATGCCCAGCCGGTTGGCCAGCGGCGCATGGATGTCGCGGGTCAACTGGGCCAGCGCGCGGCGCTGCTCCTCATCGAGCTTGTCGGCCGCGCGCATGCGCGCCAACTGCCGGGCCAGCAGGATCGGTACCACCCGCAGGTCGCGGATGATGGCCAGCAGCAACCGGCGCAGGCCTTCGCTGTTGCGGCCCGCCTCGCGCCCGGCATGCAGGGCCCAGACGGGATCAGCCGCATCCTGTCCATCAAGCAGACCGATCACCGCCGCTTTGTGGCTGCCCAGCGGCAATGCGTCGAGGTGGACGCGCAGGCCCGGCAGATCGAACAGCAGGGCCGCCACCACGGCGCCCTCGTCTGCCGAGAGCATCGCCAGCGCGTCCAGGGTATCGCCCAGCACCGACCAGCTGGCACGCATCTGCGGGTCGCAGTCGGGCGCTTCCCAATGCCCGCGCAGGGCCTGGCGCAGCGGAGCCGGCAGCACGGCTGCCGAGGGGCGGTTCAACAAGGCATCCAGGCCGGGGACGGAAGCGCGGTTCACAGCATCGAGCAGGCAAGACAGAAGCCCCTACACTAGCGCCGCAGCCGTTCAGGAACAATCGCCGCGGCCAGCATCGCCGGGAATGTGGACATGCCGCTACACTCGCCGACATCCACCGGAGAGTTCCGCCATGCCTTCGATCACCCTGCCTTTCCGCCCTCGCCTGCTGGCCTTTGCCGCCGTGCTGCTGTCCCTGTCGGCGCCCGCGCTGGCCCAGCGCGTGGTGCAGGGCGACCTGCAGCAGCAGATGTCACCGGCCGAATTCAAGGCCGCAGGCCTGGACAAGCTCAATGCCGCCGAGCTGGCCACGCTGAACCGCTGGCTGCAGGGCAAGGTTGAAGCCGCCACCACCGAGGCCGTCGCTGCGGTGCGCGAAGAAGCGCGCGAGGAAGGCCGCCAGGAAGTGATCGTGAAGAACCGCGGCTTCTTCGACTTCGGCAGCAGCGAGCCGATCAGCGGCGTGCTGCAGGGCGAGTTCCGCGGTTTCGGCAAGGGCCGGGTCTACGTGCTGGACAATGGCCAGCAGTGGGAACAGACCGATGCCACCTCGATTTCCGGCGTACGCAAGCAGTCGCCGAAGGTCAGCATCAGCCCCGGAGTGATGGGCGTGTGGTACCTGAAGGTCGAAGGCGTGAACACCCAGCCCAAGGTGCGCCGCACCAAGTAACGGCCTGGCTTTGCTGTAGAGCCAAGCCAACGATTGGCGACAACCTGCTGCGCCACGTCCCGCAGTAGATCCACGCCATGCGTGGATGCCATTCCGCTTGACCCCGCCAGCCAGTACCCGGCGGGGTCAGCCCAGGGGTTACGAGGCCTGGCGCAGTGCGGTCACCCGCTGTGCCAGTTTCTTCGCCGAAACGCCGGTGCGTGCGCCCAGTTCCTGGGCGAACAGCGATACCCTCAGCTCTTCCAGGTCCCAGCGTAATGCCTGCCACTGCGGCCGTTCGCGCAGGCCCTGCTGCTCGCCCACCTGCAACGCCTCCAGGAACGGGTGCAGTTCCAGCATGCGCGCCTGGTCACGCGGGGGATCGCGCTTGGCACGCTCGGTGCGCAGGATCATCGCTTTGAGGTAGCGCGGGTACTGCGCCAGGACATCAGCCGGCGTGTCGCGCAGGAAACCCGGATGGATCAGCCCAACCAGCTGCGCTTCCATGTCATCCAGATTGCCGCGCGCCCAGCCCATCAACGGCGCCTCCAGCATCGGCTTCAACTCGGCCACCAGGGCAAGGATCGACTCGGCCAGCTTCAACCGCTGCATGGCTTCGCCGAATAGCGTTTTTGCGGCGTGTTCGCGACGCTGCTCGAATGCAGCTGCATCACGGATATCGCCCAGGCCGTCGGCCAGCACGGCATTCAGCGCCGCATCGACCAGATCTCCACGCAGGCGTTCCTGGGTTTCGATCGAGGCATACAGCAGCCCGGTCTTCGCCGCTACCGGCAACTGCTTGCGTGCCTGCTTGATCTTCTCGCCCAAGCCGATCTCCAGCAGTCGACGCACGCCCAGCGGGTGTACTTCTTCGGCCTGTTGGCGATCAGCGAAGATTCGCAATGCGACGCTGTCACCCTCATCCTTCAGCGCGGGATAGGCCGGCACGCCGGCCTCGCCCGGCACCTGCAGCGGAATCGGCGTGGCCGGGAACGTGCGCAGGCCATCGGCCGCCATCTCGCGCCCGGCACGTGCGGCGAACGCATCGCCGGCACGGCCACCGAACTTCGCACGCAGCACATCGAGGTCGCGCGAGGTTGCCAGCACCTTGCCCTGCTCGTCGCGCAGGCGCAGGTTCATGTGCAGGTGCGGTTCGATTGAACTGGGCTCGAAGTCGGTAGCGGCCACGGTTGCCCCGGTTGCACGGGACAGGAAACGCGCCAGCTCGCCGGTGATCGCGTCCGCGCTGGGCTGCGGGAAGGCCTCGTAGAACGCGCGCGCGAAATCCGGTGCAGGCACGTAGTTGCGCCGCATCGCCTTGGGCAGGCTGCGGATCAAGGCCGCCGCCTTGTCGGCAACGAAACCCGGCGCCAGCCACCCCAGCTGCACTGCATCCAGTGCATTGAGCAGGTGCAGCGGCACGTCCAGGGTCACGCCGTCATCGTCGGCCCCCGGTTCGAAGCGGTAGTGCAGCGGCAACCGCGCCTGGCCCAGCGCCAGGTACTTCGGGTAGCGCTCCTGCTCGCTGCCTTCACCCGGCAGCAGATCCATCAACGACCAGTGCAGGCCCTTGCGTTGTTCCGGCGGCAGCGCCTTCCACCACGCATCCAGCCCGGACGCGGAATGGATCTGCGGCGGCACCCGGTCCAGGTACCAGCGTGCCTGCCAGTCCTCGTCGGCGACGATGCCGGCACGGCGCAGCTTGGCTTCTTCCTCGCGCGCCTGCTCCAGCACCTTCTGGTTGTCGGCCACGAAGCTGGCGCGGGTGTTGATCTCACCGGTCACCAGTGCCTGGCGCACGAAGATGTCATGCGCCTCGCCGGCGTTGATGCGGCCGTAATGCACCGGCTTCTTGGGCGCCAGCACCAGCCCGAACAGGCTGATCTGCTCGGAGGCCAGCACCTGGCCCTGCGCACGCGACCAGTGCGGGTCGAAGTGCTTGCGCAGCAGCAGGTGCGGCAGTTCGGCAATTACCCAGTCCGGCTCGATCGCCGCCAGGGTCATGCCCCACACCTTCTGCGTATCCAACAGGTTGGCGGCCAGCAGCCACGGTGGCGGCCGCTTGGACAGCGTCGAACCAGGGAACGGCAGGAAACGGCGTTGACGCGGCGCCTGGAAATCACCCTTCTCGCTGCGATGGCCGATCTGCGTGGGCAGGCCCGCCACCAAGGCCCGATGCAGGGTCTGGTACGCCGTGGCGCGAACGCGTTCGCTGTAACCACCGCCGTCGGGCGCCTGGTCCTTCTGCGCACGGGCGGCGACCGGCGCGGGCGCCGTTTCGGCCTTGCCCTCGCGGGCCAGGCGCGCGGCACGGTGCAGCTGGCCACGGGTCGCCTTCACCGCAGCAGCATCATCGCGCGCCGGAGCCGGCGCACTGCTGCCGGCCAGCAGCGGTGCCATCGATGCCTCGTTGGCCTCTTCCTTCCAGCCCAGTTCCTCGCACAGCAGGCGCAGCTGCCGATGCAGTTCGCGCCATTCCCGCATGCGCAGGAAGCCGAGGAAGTGGCGGCCGCACCAGTCGCGCAGCTTGGACTGGGTCAGATCCTCATGGGCCTGGCGATAGGCATCCCACAGGCGCAGCACACCGACGAACTCGGAGCGGCCATCGGCGAACTGCGCGTGTGCGTTGTCGGCGGCGCCACGCGCCTCGGGCGGCCGCTCGCGCGGGTCCTGGATGCCCAGGAACGAGGCGATCACCAGCATCGGTCGCAGGCAGCCCGCCGCCTGAGCCGCCACCAGCATGCGCGCCAGTTTCACGTCCACCGGCAGGCGCGCCATCTGCTTGCCGATCGCGGTCAGGTGGCGCTCGCTGTCGATCGCCCCCAGCTCGGTCAGATGCTGCCAACCGTCAGCGACGGCCCGCTCATCCGGCGCCTCAAGGAACGGGAAATCCTCGATGCGGCCCAGGCCGAGCTGCAGCATGCGCAGGATCACCCCGGCCAGGCTGGAACGACGGATTTCCGGATCGGTGAACTCCGCCCGCGCCTGGAAATCGGCCTCGGCATACAGGCGATAGCAGATGCCTTCGGCCACGCGGCCACAGCGGCCCTTGCGCTGGTTGGCACTGGCCTGCGAGATCGGCTCGATGTGCAGCCGGTCCAGCTTGTTGCGCGGGCTGTAACGCTTGACGCGGGCGAAACCGGGGTCGACCACATAACGGATGCGCGGCACCGTCAACGAGGTCTCGGCCACGTTGGTGGCCAGCACGATGCGCCGGTTCGGGCCGGGGTTGAACACCCGGTCCTGGTCCTGGTTGGACAGCCGCGCGTACAGCGGCAGCACTTCGGTATTGCGGTACTTGCGCCGCTCCAGCGACTGGTGCGCATCGCGGATCTCGCGCTCGCCCGGCAGGAAGATCAGCACGTCGCCACGGGAATCCAGGCGGGTGATTTCGTCGATGGCCGCGACGATCGCATCGTTGACCGTGCGTTCGCCCTGGTCTTCGCCCTCGCCTTCCAGCGCGCGATAGCGCACCTCGACCGGATAGGTACGGCCTTCGACGCTGATCACCGGCGCATTGTCGAAATGCTGGGCAAACCGCTCGGTATCGATGGTCGCCGACGTGACGATCAGCTTCAGGTCCGGGCGCTTGCGCAGCAGCTGCTTGAGATAGCCAAGCAGGAAGTCGATGTTGAGGCTGCGTTCGTGCGCTTCGTCGACGATGATCGTGTCGTAGTTCGACAACCAGCGATCACTGGCAATTTCGGCCAGCAGGATGCCATCGGTCATGAACTTGATGCGGGTGTCTTCGCCGACCTTGTCGTTGAAGCGCACCTGGTAGCCCACCAGCTGGCCCAGCTCGCTCTGCAGTTCCTGCGCGACACGGCTGGCCACCGCACGTGCGGCGATCCGGCGCGGCTGCGTGCAGCCGATCATGCCGGCCTGGCCACGGCCGGCGGCCAGGCACAGCTTCGGCAGCTGCGTGGTCTTGCCCGAGCCGGTTTCACCGGCGATCACCACCACCTGATGGTCGCGGATCAACTGGGTGATGGTCTCGGCTTCACGCGCAATCGGCAGCTGTGGGTCCAGAGTAATGGCCGGCTGTTGTTGCGCCCGCGCCTGCCGGCGCTGCACCGAAACCTGCAAGGCCTGCTCGAAACTGGCGGCCAACGCCGCATCCTGTGGCTTGGCCTGGCAACGCGAGAGCATTCCCAGCAATCGTCCACGGTCGCGGCTCATGGCGCCGTCGATGGCGGCACGCTGTTGGCGCTGGCGGGACTGCGGCATTTTGTCGATAGCGTTCATCAATCGGTTCGTTTAAAACTTTGAATGCGACCAGTCATCACGACTGATTTATTGTGAAGGCCAACGATTCCACAAGGAGGAACCCCATGGCGAAGACCAAGAGCACGACCAAGCCCAAGACCGGCAAGCAGAAGCTTGCGGCTTCCGCCCCGTCGGCCCCCAACATCGATATCGGGATCACCCAGGGCGACCGCAAGAAGATCGCCGACGGATTGGCCCGGTTCCAGGCCGATGCGTTCACGCTTTATCTGAAGACCCACAACTTCCACTGGAATGTCACCGGGTCGATGTTCAACTCGCTGCACACGATGTTCGAGACGCAGTACACCGAGCAGTGGGCGGCACTGGACGACGTGGCCGAGCGCATCCGCGCACTGGGCTTCAATGCCCCGGGCTCCTACCGGGAATTTGCTGCGCTGACCTCGATCGTCGAGGAGCCGGGCCTGACCGACAGTGCGGACTGGCGTGAAATGGTACGCCAGTTGGTGGTCGCCAACGAAGCGGTATGCCGTACGGCACGTGAAGTGCTGGATGTGGCCGATGACGCTGACGACGCCCCGACCGAGGATCTGATGACCCAGCGCCTGCAGACCCACGAGAAATACGCGTGGATGCTGCGCTCGCTGCTCCAGTAAGGGTTTCGGGTGGTTCGGCAGGGCTGCGCCCTGCACCCGCAGAGGCAACGGCAACGGCAACGGCAACGGCCGAAGCAAAAGCTGGTTTCCTGTGGGTTGGCGGGGTGGGTCCGGTTGCGGGAGACGCCGTAAACCCGTCCTGGGGGCTTGGCAGCCGCATCCATGCGGCTGACACTCCCGC
>NZ_QQXJ01000001.1:945087-953744 GCF_004348785.1 Stenotrophomonas sp. TEPEL | reverse complement strand
GTTGCGGGGGACGCTGCAAGTACGTCCATGTAAGCTCGGTCGCCGCATCCATGCGGCTCACGCCCCCGCAACCGGACCCACCCCGCCTTCGACAGGTTCCCGCTATCTGTCGGAATGGCATGGCCTGCTCCTGGTAGGTGTCGACCTTGGTCGACACGGCATGCCCTGCTATTGGTGGGTGTCGACCTTGGTCGACAAGGTAGATCCACGCGTGGAGGGAACTGAGGAGCAGAGCGGGCTCAGCTTCTGGCGCGCGGCGCCTCCGAAAGTGGAGCCCCCTTGTTGTTCAAGGGGGCGCGCCGACAGGCGGGGGGTTAAGGCGGAATGCGCGGAACGCCGGCGCC
Organism: Stenotrophomonas sp. TEPEL; assembly: GCF_004348785.1. NCBI lineage: Bacteria > Pseudomonadati > Pseudomonadota > Gammaproteobacteria > Lysobacterales > Lysobacteraceae > Stenotrophomonas > Stenotrophomonas sp. TEPEL. The sequence continues at coordinate 953,400 of NZ_QQXJ01000001.1, read as the reverse complement.
AACGGCGCCTGCGTTTCAAGGGGGCGCGCCGACAGGCGGGGGGNTAAGGNGGAATGCGGGCGGGGCCCACGATTTGCGCAGCAAATCGTGGGACGTAGCGCAGGTGGAGATTNAATCTCCACCTGCGCGCCCAGCTCCACCAACCGGTTACCCGGAATCCGGAAGAAGCCGGTCGCAGGCGCGGCATTCCGGTGCATTAGCGCGAACAGTTTGTCGCGCCAGATCGGCATGCCGCGGTTGGCGGTGGCCACGATGGTCTCGCGGCTGGCGAAGAAGGTGGTGTCCATCGGGTCGAAGTAGATGCCGCCGTGGTCGCACGAGCGCATCAGCGCCAGCGGTACGTCGGGGGTCTCCATGAAGCCGAAACGCACGTAGACCCGATAGAACTCATCGCCCACCGATTCGATCTTCAGGCGCTGCCCTTCCGCCGCGTACGGCACCGGCAGGGTCACCACGTGCAGGAACACGTTGCGCTCGTGCAGCACCTTGTTGTGCTTGAGGTTGTGCATCAGCGCATGCGGGGCCACGGTCGGGTCGGCGGTGAGGAACACCGCGGTGCCGGGTACGCGTACCGGCGGCGCCAGCATCAGGCCCGGCAGGAAGGTGTCGATGCGGATGCCGTCCTTGCGGATCTCGTCGCGCAGCAGTTCGCGGCCACGGCGCCAGGTGCGCATCATGGTGAACAGGAAGATGCCCAGCACCACCGGGAACCAGGCGCCCTGCAGCAGCTTGGCGCCGTTGGCGATGACAAAGCCCAGATCGATGATGAAGAACACCACGCACAGCGGCAGGATCCAGTTGCGTGCCTTGGGCCACAGCGAACGTGCGACCAGGGCCAGCAGCAGGGTATCGATCAGCATGGTGGCCGACACCGAGATGCCGTAGGCCACGGCCAGGTTGGACGAGCTGCGGAAGGCCAGCACCAGGCCGATCACCATCACCGCGATGCCCCAGTTGATGCCGGGGATGTAGATCTGGCCGATGGTGTCGTGCGAGGTGTGCTTGATGCGCATGCGCGGGATGTAGCCCAGCTGCATGGCCTGGCGCGAGACCGAGAACGCACCGGTGATCACCGACTGCGAGGCGATCACCGCCGCCATCGTGGCCAGGATGATCATCGGGTACAGCGCCCACGACGGCACCGCCTCGAAGAACGGGTTCTTCACCGCCTCGGGATGGTTGAGCACCAGCGCGCCCTGCCCCAGGTAGTTCAGCACCAGGCAGGGCAGCACGAAGAAGTACCAGGCGTGGCGGATCGGCTTGGCACCGAAGTGGCCCATGTCGGCGTACAGCGCCTCGCCACCGGTCACCGCCAGCACCACCGCGCCGAGGATGAAGATGCTGTGCCAGCCGTGCTCCATGAAGAAGCGGATCGCCCACCACGGGTTGAACGCCTTCAGCACTTCCGGCGCGTCGACGATGTTGTAGATGCCGATCGCGGCCAGCGAAATGAACCAGATCGAGGTGATCGGGCCGAACAGCTTGCCGATCTTCGCGGTACCGAAGCGCTGCACCGCGAACACGGCCAGCAGCACCACCACGGTGATCGGCACGATGAAGGCGTGCAGCCCGGGGGCAGCGACCTCCAGGCCTTCGACCGCACCCAGCACCGATATCGCCGGGGTGATCACCCCATCGCCGAAGAACAGCGAGGCGCCGAAGATGCCGAGGATGCCGACCACGTAGGCCGAGCGCGACCCGTTGCGCAGCGTGCGCTGGGTCAACGCCATCAGCGCCATGATGCCGCCCTCGCCGTCATTGTCGGCGCGCATGATGATGGTCACGTACTTCAGGGTGACCACGATGTTCAGCGCCCAGAACGCCAGCGACAGCACGCCCAGCACGGTGTCGTGGTCGCTGTTGAGCCCGTAGTGCGGCGAGAACGCCTCCTTCAGGGTGTACAGCGGGCTGGTGCCGATATCGCCGAAGACCACGCCGATCGCACCGATGATCAGCGCCAGGCCCCCGGCGGGGGGAGCGTGACCATGGCCGCCAGGGGCGGTGTGCGGGGTTTGACTGCTGGACATGGGGCTCCTGGCGAAGCTCAGGGTGTAATGGAAAGGAAGCGGAGCGGCTCAGCGCAGCGCCGACTGCAGGGCCTTGCGGATGACGGTGGCCACTTCGTCGCCGTCGTTGAAGGCCTCGCGCGCCATCCGCGCCGCCTCGGCGGGCTTGTAGCCCAGCTGCTGCAGGGCCACAGTGGCATCGGACAGCGGATCGGCCGGGGCCGGGCCACTGCCGGTCGGCAGTGCGCCACCGGCACCGAACTGCGCGGCGCGGTCACGCAGTTCCAGCACCATGCGCTCGGCGGTCTTCTTACCGATGCCGGGGATGCGGGTCAGCGCAGTGATGTCGCCGGCCTGGACCATGCGCGCGAATTCTTCGACGGTGACCCCGGACAGCACGGCCAGCGCGATCTTCGCGCCGATGCCGCTGACCTTCTGCACGTCGCGGAACAGGCGGCGCTCGCCTTCGCGCAGGAAGCCGTATAGCGAGACGCTGTCTTCCTTCTGCGAATAATGAGTGTAGAGCGTGACCTCACGGCCCAGTTCGGGCAGGTCGTAGAAGGTGCTCATCGGCGCCTCCAGCTCGTAGCCCACCCCATTGACGTCCACCACCAGCCACGGCGGCGCCTTGTAGGCGACGATTCCGCGCAGTCGACCGATCATTGCGTGCAGCTCCTCATTTGCGGCCCCACGCCTGGCGGGCAGTCAGCCCCAGGCGGTTGGCCGTTGCCCTTACGTGGGCATGGGTGATGGCCACGGCCAACGCGTCGGCCGCGTCGGCCTGCAGCTTGGTTTTCAGGTTGAGCATGAGCCCGACCATGTGTTGAACCTGTTGCTTTTCGGCGCCGCCACGACCGACCACGGCCAGCTTGATCTCGCTGGCGGCGTATTCGTGCACCGGCAGGTCGCGCAGCACCACCGCCGAAATCGCCGCGCCACGGGCCTGGCCCAGCTTGAGCGCCGAATCGGGGTTGCGCGCCATGAACACCTTTTCGATGGCCACTTCCTGTGGCTGGAACTGCAGGCACAGCTCGGCCAGGCCCAGCACCAGCAGCTTCATGCGCTGCGGGAAATCATCGGCACCGAGCAGCACCAGCGGCTGGTGATGCACGTGGCTGACCCGGCCGCTGGCATCGACATCGATGATGCCGACCCCGGTCCGTTGTGAACCCGGGTCGATGCCGAGAATGCGGGTCATGCGGCACACGCACGCAGGCCGCTGATCCGGGAAGGACGCATGCGGCGGTGATGGCTGGAAACGTCTGGGGTCATCATGGTCCGCATTGTCCGCTCACCGGCCGCCAAAGGCGACCGGCGCAGCGTCCGCTCAGGCGTAGGCGTCCGCGCCGAGATCGGCGTTGGAGTACACGTCCTGCACGTCGTCGAGGTCTTCCAGCATGTCCAGCAGCTTCTTGACCTGCAGGACGGTGTCGCCCTCGACCTTGATGTCGTTGTCGGCACGGAAGGTCAACTCGGCGTGATCCGGCGTGCGGCCAGCCGCCTGCATCGCATCCTTGACCGCGTGGAAGCTGTCGGCGGCGGTGAGCACGTCGATCGCGCCATCCTCCGGGTAGACCACGATGTCATCGGCACCGGCCTCGATGGCCGCTTCGGAGATGGCGTCCTCATCGGCGCCGGCGCCGTAGTGCAGCACGCCCACGCGCTTGAACATGAAGCTGACCGAGCCTTCGGTGCCCATGTTGCCGCCGCACTTGCTGAACGCGTGGCGGACATCGGCCACGGTGCGCACGCGGTTGTCGGTCAGGCAATCGACGATGACGGCCACGCCACCGGGCGCGTAGCCCTCGTAGCGGATCTCTTCGTACTCGACGCCTTCCAGTTCACCGGTGGCCTTCTTGATGGCGCGCTCGATCACGTCCTTGGACATGTTCGCGGTCAGCGCCTTGTCCACGGCCACACGCAGGCGCGGGTTGTTGTTGGGGTCGCCTCCACCGCCGCGGGCGGCCACGCCGATCTCACGGATGATCTTGGTGAAAATCTTGCCGCGCTTCGCGTCAGACGCGTTCTTGCGGTTTTCGATGGAGGGGCCTCTACCCATGGGTCTTTCCGTACGTGCGTTGATGGATAAGGCCGCGGATTCTACCTGATCGGGCCCGCTGACCGTGTCGAGGACGGATGGATGCCGCCGGGCATGGCCCGGCGAGAGCGTGCGAACCAACGGTTCGCACCCACCAAGGCAGGGCGGTAGCGCCGGGTCATGCCCGGCGAACCGCCTTACGCGGCGGCGGCGTCCCGGCCATGGTCGAACTGGCCATGGCGAAGGAAATGCGCGGTCTGCCGCGCGGCATCGGGGGACACCACCAGGCCGCTGTGGCTGGTGCGCACCACGCAGTGGTCGGCCAGGCCCGGCAGGCGGGTCTCGGCCAGCGCCACGGTACCGTCGGAATCGTCATCCAGCGCCCCGAGCAGGCTGCCCAGCCCATGCGGCACCGAGCCGGCGATCAGGCCAACCGCAGCCTTGCCCTGCCAGTCCGGCAGCCCGTCCAGCAGCAGCTCGCTGCTGCGGCCCAGGGCCAGGCCCCAACCATGTTCGGACAACGAGCGCGCAGTGCCGCTGCCCCGCAGTGGCGAGCCCAGGCAGACCACGCGCTGCACGGGCAGCTGCGGCTGCCGGCGCAGGGCTTCCAGCGCCAGCAGGCCCCCCAGGCTGTGCCCGACCAGCGACAGCGGGCCGGCATCTGCCAGCCGCTCCAGCAACTGCGGCACGGCCACATCGGGGCCGCCAAATACGGACGAGTAGCCAAAGGTATGGACCTGGAAGCCACGCGCACGCAGGCGCCAGGCCAGCGGCCCGACCCAGGCACGGGCATTCCAGATGCCATGCAACAACAGAACGGGGGGAGTCATGTGCAACAGCCTGGCGGTCAGCGGGGCGGAACTACGGTGATTGAACACAAGCCGGGGGCAAGCGGCGGTGAACGCTTTCAGGCCGGATGCGGCAGACGGCGCAGGATGAACTCAAGATCGTTGGTATCGCCCACCGGGAACAGGTACTCGCCGGCCTTTTCAAAACCATACCGGGCGTAGAAGCGCTGCGCGCCGAAGTTTTCCGACCACACGCCCAGCCACAGCGTGCGCGGGCCGTCGTGCTCCAGCCAGGCCAGCGCGGTTTCCAGCAGGCGGCTGCCCCAGCCGCAGCTCTGCTGCGTCTTGATCAGGTACAGGCGCTTGAGCTCACCGTCACCGGGCTTCACGTCCGGATGCGGCAACCCACAGGGGCCGGCGGCGGCATGGCCGACCGCCTCCCCGTCCAGCTCCAGCAGCCACACCGCGTAATCGGGGTGGGCCAGGATCGTGCGCTGGCGCTCGACCGTGTAGGCCTCGTCGAGGAAGGCCTGCAGGTCCTGCGGCGGATACAGATGGCCGAAGGTTTCGGTGAACGTGCGTGCGGCCAGCGCCGACAGGGTCGGCGCGTCGTCCACGGTGGCGCGGCGGATCGAATACATGGGTCGAGTTGACGTCAGGATACGGTTCGGGTCAAGCCCGCTCCGCCGGTTCCTTGTCGTCGTCTTCCTCTTCCTCTTCTTCGTATTCCTCGTCGTCCTCTTCTTCCTCGCCGTCTTCCTCTTCTTCGCCTTCCTCGTCCTCGTCGTACTCTTCCTCTTCGTCGTCTTCGTAATCCTCGACGCCGAAGTCTTCACCGTCCCAGCGGCCTTCGCCGTCGGCGACGAAGGTCAGGGCCATGGCCGACGGGTTGGTACCGACACGGACCAGCCAACCACCGAAGACACGTGCACGCTCGGTGACCAGGTTGGCCTCGGAGCCTTCATTGCCCAGCTTTTCCCACTCCAGCGAAAACGCAAACTCGGTCATTGCCTGGATCTCCTGATCAGTTTTTCTTGGGGCGAACCTGGATGTGCACTTCGGCCAGCTGCTCGTCGACGATCGGCGACGGCGCGTCGGTCATCAGATCCTGCGCACCGGTGGTCTTCGGGAACGGGATGACGTCGCGGATCGACTCGGTGCCGGCCATCAGCGCGGCGATGCGGTCGATGCCGAAGGCGATGCCACCGTGCGGCGGCGCGCCGTAGTTCAGCGCGTCAAGCAGGAAGCCGAACTTGGCACGGGCTTCTTCGGCACCGATGCCGAGCAGTTCGAACACCGCGCTCTGCATGTCGGGGCGGTGGATACGGATCGAACCGCCGCCGATTTCATTGCCGTTGAGCACCATGTCGTAGCCGCGCGAAACGGCAGTCTTGGCGTGCGCGCGCAGGTCGGCGATGTCGTCCACGGCCGGCGCGGTGAAGGGGTGATGCAGGGCCACGTAGCGCTGCGCTTCCTCGTCCCATTCGAACATCGGGAAGTCGGTGACCCACAACGGTGCCCAGCCGTCGGCGACCAGACTGAAATCCTTGCCGGCCTTCAGGCGCAGCGCGCCCATGAAGTCGGACACCTTGTTGTAGCCGCCGGCACCGAAGAACACGATGTCGCCGTTGCCGGCGCCGACATGGGCGACCAGGGCGGCGAAGCCCTCTGCACTGAAGAACTTCTGGATCGGCGAGCTGATTTCCCCGTTCTCGCCCACCTTGATGTAGGCCAGGCCCTTCGCACCGTACTTGGCGGCGTGCGCGGCGTACTCGTCGATCTGCTTGCGCGACAGGCTGGCACCACCGGGGATGCGCAGCGCGGCGACGCGGCCATCGGCATCGTTGGCAGCAGCGGTGAACACCGGGAATTCGCTGGTCTTGACCAGTTCGGCCACGTCCACCAGTTCCAGCGCGATGCGCAGGTCCGGCTTGTCCGAACCATAGCGACGCATCGCCTCGGCCCAGGTCATGCGCGGGAAGCTGGCATCCAGTTCGACGTCGACCACTTCCTTGAAGATGGCGCGGATCATGTCTTCGACGAAGTCCTGGACGTCGCGCTCGCGGACGAAGGCGAACTCCATGTCCAGCTGTGTGAATTCCAGCTGGCGGTCGGCACGCAGGGCCTCGTCGCGGAAGCAGCGCGCGATCTGGTAGTAGCGGTCGAAGCCGGCCACCATCAGGATCTGCTTGAACAGCTGCGGGCTCTGCGGCAGGGCATAGAACTCGCCCGGGTGCATGCGCGCCGGCACCAGGAAGTCGCGTGCGCCTTCCGGGGTGGCCTTGGTCAGGATCGGCGTTTCAATGTCCTGGAAGCCCTTTTCGTCCAGGTGGCGGCGCAGGGCCTGCACCAGCTTGATGCGGGTGCGCTGCATGCGCTGCATCTCCGGACGGCGCAGGTCCAGGTAGCGGTACTTCAGGCGGGTTTCTTCGCCCGGGTTCTCGTGGGCGTGGAACGGCAGCGGCGCGGCCTTGTTCAGCACGGTGATGGCGGTGGCGATCACTTCCACCTTGCCCGTGCGCAGCTTGTCGTTGACCGCGTGGCGGGCACGTACCACGCCTTCCACCTGCAGCACGTCCTCATAGCCCAGCGAGGCGGCCACGGCGAACACTTCGGCGTTGTCGAGCTCCACCGTCACCTGCACGATGCCTTCATGATCGCGGAGATCGATGAAGCAGACGCCGCCCTGGTTACGGGCCACGTCGGTCCAGCCGGCGAGGGTGACAGTCTGGCCAATCAGGGTCTCATCGACCAGGCCGCAGAAGTGGGTACGCATGGGGGGAAAGCTCCGCTGGAGAACGCCGGCGCCTGATGGGGGCCGGAAAGCCTCTTATTCTGCGGCCGAGGCCCCGGCCGGGGCAAATGCGGACGGTCACGCGGGCTTGATCGCCCCCGTCCTTATAGTCGCGCACCTACTCCCGCATGGGGATGTCGCCATGAAACCGCAGTCCCTGGCCAGCCTGGCCGTGATCCTTGGCACCTTTACCGCGCTCGCCCTGCACTCCGCCCCTGCCGCCGCGCAGGACGGGGTGGTCCGCTGCGAGAGCCAGAACAACCGCGAACGCGTCTGCAACACCGGCTGGCGCGATGCCCGGCTGGTCCGCCAGCTGTCCGGCTCGGCCTGTGTGGAAGGCCGAACCTGGGGCACCCGCAATGGCAGCATCTGGGTCAACAACGGCTGCCGCGCCGAATTCACCCAGGGCCGAGGCGGCTGGGATGGCGGCAACGGCGGCGGTTGGGGTGGTGGCAACGGCAACGGCAACAGCGGCACCGTGCGCTGCGAAAGCCAGGACAACCGCGAACGCAGCTGCCCGGTGGGCTGGCGCAACGCACGCGTGGTCCGGCAGATCTCCGGCACGCAGTGCGTGGAAGGCCAGAACTGGGGCGTGCGCAACGGCGCGATCTGGGTCAACCGCGGCTGCCGCGCCGAGTTCGCCGAGGCCCGCGGTGGATGGGGCGGCGGCAATGGTGGGGGCAATGG
>NZ_QQXJ01000001.1:864779-944987 GCF_004348785.1 Stenotrophomonas sp. TEPEL | reverse complement strand
GTGGGGGCAATGGCGGCGGCTGGGGGGGTGGCAACAGCAACTACAGCGTGACCTGCAGCAGCAACAACAACCGCCAGCAGAGCTGCAACTGGGATGAACGCCAGGGCCGGCCTGTGCTGCAGCAGCAGCTGTCCGGCAGCGCCTGCCAGGAAGGCCGGACCTGGGGCTACTCGCGCGGCAACGTGTGGGTCAGCAACGGCTGCCGGGCGCGCTTCGGCACGCGTTGAGGGGTAGCGCCGGGCCATGCCCGGCGAGCGCAGTGGCAGGGTCTCCGCTTGAAAGCCGCCGGGCATGGCCCGGCGCTACCGGGCTGTCCGCGGCAGCATGCCAGGGGCCGATCAGGGTGCCGGCGCCGCTGCATCACCCCAGGGCGCAGGCGGCAGCGCGACCGGCTTGCTGAGATCGAACTCGACCCGGAAACGGCGCCCTTCCGGGCGCGTCAGCTCATAGACGAAACGCTGGTCCGGCTCGATCTCCATCGCCCAGGTGTTGTGGGTTGAAGCCAGCATGTCGGCACGGCGGAACATCGCCACCGATTCGCCATCGGCGGGGAACTGCTGGCGTTCGGCGGTGCCCGGCGGCTTGCTGTCGCCGCCGTACAGGGTGATCGCATCGGGGCTGCCATCGGCGTGGCGATGGTCGTGCTTCAGGCGCAGCCCATGCTCGGTACGGGTCAACACCCAGGTGCGCGAATGGTCATCGCCGACGTGGAACGGGATGCGCAGCTCATGTCCCGGGTCGGCGCAGCCACGTACATGCATCACCAGCTTCTGCCCGGCAAAGGGATCTTTGCCGGTGGGCGCCGGCGTGTCTTCCACCACCTTGCCCTCGTAGGCCTGGCCACAATGGGCGGCGACCGCGGCCATGAAGGCGTCGGCCGGCGCGGTCGACAGATCGTGGTCGACCGTATGCGATGGCTGCGAGCAGGCGGCGAGGCCGAGCAGGGCGAAGGCGGAAGCAACAGCGGCGATCGGTTTCATGCCCCAACCCTAACGGCCATGGCCGATGCGCGCAAACCGCACTCCCTGGATCCACCTCAGCGCTCGGCCGCAGGGGCGACGGCAACCACTTCTGTCGCCGCCACCGGCGCATCTTCGCCCTGCCCTGCCGGCTCCTGCTCGACCGGATCGACATCGAACGGCGTGCGGAACACCAGCGAGGGCAGCAGCGTGGTCAAGGCGGCGTACAGCAGCAGCGCGCCGAACAGCACCGCGGGAATCTGGAAGCGATCGCGCATGATCGCGGCCAGCACCAGGGTGAAGATCAGCGTCGGTGCCAGCGCCAGCGACACACGCAGGCTGCTGCGGAAGCTTTCGCCGAACATCACGCGACGCTGCAGCCAGACCACCGCGATGCGCAGCGGCAGCACCACCAGGGTGATGACGATGCCCAGCCCCAGTGCCCCCCAGCTCAGCGCTTCGCTGGGCACCTTGGTGCCGGCGTTGAAGAAGTAGAACGGCACGAAGAACGAGGCGAACAGGCGCAGCGCGTGCAGGTTTTCGTGCGAAGCCAGCAGCGGCATGCGCTGGTGCAGCAGGCGCGCGACCAGGCCGGCAATGAAGGCGCCAACCAGGTAGTACACGCCCAGCAGGTAGGTGATGTACGCCGCCACCATGCCCACCATCACCAGCAGTGAGAATTCCGAGCCCGGCGCATGCGGCGCGACCCAGCGACCGAGCGCGATGAACAGCAGCGGCAGGCCGATCATCATCGCCAGCAGGGCCAGGCTGGACAGCGCCATGTGCCCCGGGTCGCCAGCCTGCAGCACGATGAACAACGCCGCCAGGGCCAGCAGTTCACCGGCGATGGCCTTGCTGGTGACCCAGAACCGCTCGTCCTCGCTCAACCCCAGCCGCGACAGCGAATCCATGATGAAACCGGTGGAGGGGGTCAGCAGCGCAAGCGCCAGCAACCCGGCCGCCTGCCATGGCAGGCCGGCGTAACGCCAGGCCAGCCAGCCGACGCCGAACAGGGTCGCACTGCGGATCAGCAGATGCGCCAGCAGCGGCCACATGCCACGCCGCAGGGCCTGCAGGTCAACTTCCAGGCCGGCGAACAGGAACAGTGAGGAGATGCCCAGCGTGGCCAGCAGCGCGATGACCGCGTCGTGCGCCTGGTCGCCCAGCCAGAGCATGCCGATGATGCCGAACAGCAGGCAGGTCAGCGGCGCCGGCAGGCTGAACCGCTGCAGCGCGCGCGGGATGACCAGCAGCGCGAAGATCAGCAGCAGGTAGACCAGTTCATGGCTCATCGGGGGACTTCCGTGTGGATCGAACGCGCGCAGGATGCGGGTTCGATCCGGATCGGGCAAGCCGGACACGGCTGAAAGTGCCCTCTCCTTCCGGCAGAGCGCCCTTCAGCGGATCAGCCCATCGGCGATCCGCCCGACCTGCGCAAGCACCGCCGCGCGCTGCTCGAAGCTGATCGTGCCCGCCTGCAGATAGGCGGTCAGGACCCAGGGCGAACCGCCCTGCACCGGCCACAACACGGCGATGTCGTTGCGGGCGTCTTCGCCATTGCTGCCGGTCTTGTCGCCCACCCGCCAGCGCTTGCCCAGGCCCGCTCGAATGCAGGCATCGCCGGTTTCGTTGTCGATCAGCCAGTCGGCCAGCTGCTGGCGTGAGGCAGGCCTGAGTGCATTGCCCAGCACCAGACGCTGCAGCGTCGATGCAATGGCCGCCGGCGTAGTAGTGTCGCGGGGATCATCGATGGCGAAGCTGTTCAGTTCCGGCTCCAGGCGATCGCTGCGGGTGATCGTGTCGCCGGCAGCGCGCAGGAACGCGGTCACCGCCGGCGGCCCGCCAATCGCTGCGAACAACAGGTTGGCGGCGGTGTTGTCGCTGGTGATCAACGTGGCCCGGCACAGGTCACGCACGGTCAGGTCCTTGCCAACGTGGCGGCGGGTGACCGGCGCGTGCTCCAGGAGGTCCTGGGTCCGCACCGGCAGGCGCCGGTCCAGCAGTGCCGGACCGCGCTCGGCCTGCTTCAGCACCGTGGCGGCCAGCACGCTCTTGAAGGTGCTGCACAGCGGGAAGCGTTCGTCCTGGCGATGACCGAGGCGGCGACCACCGGCGCTGTCGAGCAGGGTTACGCCGAGTCGACCGCTGCACGCCTTTTCCAGTGCGGCGAAGTCGGCGGCGGCGGCGATGGCGGCATCGACCGATGTGGCCGGCACGGTGGCGGGAGCGGGAGCCCGGGCCAGCAGCGGCAACGCAAGGGTGGACGCGACTGCGGCACTGCTGAACTGCAGGAATCGACGACGGGCAAGCATGCGGAATCCTCGTGGAAGCTGTCCCGATTATTGAAAGGGTGGGCAGAGGCGACCAGCGCGTTTTTTCAGCGTCAGCCATGAGATTAATTCATGCATGACGCATTAAACCCTTTATTTATCCAACGCCCATGGCAAGGCGCTACCATCAGCCATCATCCTGCCTCACACGTCCCCATGCTGCACCCCACTCTTTCGCTGAATGCGTTGCGCGCCTTCGAAGCGGCTGCCCGGCACCAGAACTTCACCCGGGCCGCGCTGGAACTCTGCGTCAGCCAGGCGGCGTTGAGCCACCAGATACGCGGACTGGAGGACCGGCTGGGTATCCGCCTGTTCCACCGCCTGCCCCGCGGCGTGGCGTTGACCGAGGAAGGCGCAGCCCTGTACCCGGTGCTCAATGAATCCTTCGAGCGCATTTCAGCCAGCATCGCCCGCTACACCGGTGGCCCGGCGCGGGAAGTGCTGACGATCGGCGTGGTCGGCACCTTCGCCACCGGCTGGCTGCTGCCGCGGCTGGCCGCGTTCGATGCGGCCCACCCGGATATCGAACTGCGGCTGCAGACCCACAACAACCGCATCGACCTAGCCGGTGAAGGCCTGGACCTGGCGATCCGTTTCGGCGATGGCGACTGGCAGGGACAGGCCTGCACGGCGATCCTGGACGCGCCGTTCGCACCGTTGTGCGCGCCGGCACTGGCGCGGCGGCTGAAGCATCCGCGCGATCTGGCGGCCTTGCCGCTGCTGCGTTCGTACCGCAGCGACGAATGGCCACGCTGGCTGCAGATGGCCGGGGCCAACGGCGTGGAAGCACGCGGACCGGTGTTCGATTCGTCCTTGACGCTGGCGGTGGCCGCGGCCGGTGGCGCAGGCGTTGCCCTGCTGCCGCTGCGCATGTTCGAAGCGGACCTGGCCGAGGGCCGGCTGCTGCAGCCATTTGCCACCACGCTGGAGCTGGGTCGCTACTGGCTGACCCGTCTGCGCTCGCGTGCCGAACGGGAACCGGCCAAGCGGTTCCGCGAATGGCTGCAGGCGCAGGGATGAAACGCGCGCGCTACCGATGGAATCAGGACTCCAGCAGTTCCATCCAGGCCGCTTCGGCCTTTTCCAGCTGTGCGGCCGCCGCTTCGCGGTCGCGGCCGAGCACGGCCATGCGCGTGGCATCGGCATAGTTGCTCGAGTCAGCAAGCTGCCGGTCCAGTTCGGCGAGCACCCCTTCCAGCTCGGCGACCTTGGCTTCGGCGCTGGCCAGCTTGTGCGGGTTGACCGGCTTCTTCTGCACTACCTGCGCGACCGGTGCAGTCTTGACCACCACCGGTTCCTCCACCTGCTCCATGCGTGCCTTGGTGCCCTGCGCCTGCGGGCGCGTGCGCAGCCAGGCGGCATAGGCGTCGAGGTCACCATCGAACGGTTCGACCACGCCGTCGGCCACTCGCCAGAAGGTGTCGCAGACCAGGCCGATCAGATGGCGGTCATGCGAGACCATCACGATCGCGCCGTCGAAATCAGCCAGGGCTTCAGCCAGCGCCTCGCGCATTTCCAGGTCAAGGTGGTTGGTCGGTTCGTCCAGCAGCAGCACGTTCGGCTGCTGCCAGGCGATCAACGCCAGCGCCAGGCGTGCACGCTCGCCACCGGAGAAACCATCCACCGGTTCAAAGGCACGGTCGCCCGGGAAGTTCCACTTGCCGAGGAAGTCGCGGAACGACTGGTTCGGTGCATCCGGGGCCAGCTCGCGGAAGTGTTCCATCGGCGACTGGCCTTCATGCAGCGACTCCACCGTGTGCTGGGCGAAGTAGCCGATGCGCAGGTCCGGGTGCGCGGCGCGCTCGCCGGCAATCGGTGCCAGTTCGCCCACCAGGGTCTTGACCAGGGTGGTCTTGCCGGCGCCGTTGGGACCCAGCAGGCCGATGCGCTGGCCCGCTTCCAGGCCGAAGCCCACGTTGTGCAGGATCACCGAATCGCTGCCGTAGCCGGCCTCGACGTGGTTCAGGCGGATCAGCGAGAACGGCAGCTTGGCCGGCGGCGCGAACTCGATGCGGAATTCGCGCTCGGCGCGCACCGCCTCGGTGCCGGCCAGCTTGGCCAGGCGCTTCATCCGGCTCTGTGCCTGTGCGGCCTTGCTGGCCTGGGCCTTGAAGCGGTCGATGAAGCTCTGCAGGTGGGCGCGCTCGGCCTGTTCCTTCTCATGCGCGATCTGCTGCTGGCGCAGCTGTTCGGCACGCTGGCGCTCGAAGTCGGTGTAACCGCCCGGGTAAAGCTTGGCGCCACCCCCGTGCAGGTGCAGGGTGTGGGTGGCCACGTTGTCGAGGAACTCGCGGTCATGCGAGATCAGCAGCAGGGTGCCCGGGTACTTCAGCAGCCACTGTTCCAACCAGTACACCGCGTCCAGATCCAGGTGGTTGGTCGGTTCGTCCAGCAACAGCAGGTCGCTGGGCATCATCAGCGCGCGGGCCAGGTTCAGGCGCACGCGCCAGCCGCCGGAGAACGAGGACACCGCGCGGTGGTGCGTTTCGGCCGGGAAGCCCAGGCCGTGCAGCAGCTTGCCGGCACGCGCTTCGGCGTCGTAGGCGTTCAGCTCGGCCATGCGCGTATGCGCCTCGGCCACCGCTTCCCAGTCTTCGCGGGCGGTGGCGTCGGCTTCGGCAGCCAGCACCGCAGCCACTTCGATGTCTCCGCCCAGCACGAAGCTCAGCGCCGGGTCCGGCAGGGACGGGGTTTCCTGGGCAACGCTGGCGATGCGGATCTTGCCCGGCAGGTCGACGTCACCCTTGTCGGCCTCCAGTTCGCCCTTCACCGCCGCGAACAGGCTGGACTTGCCAGCACCGTTGCGGCCGACCACGCCTACCCGGTAACCGGCATGCAGGGTCAGGTCGACATTGGACAACAGCAGCCGCTCGCCGCGGCGCAAGGCGAAATTACGAAGCGAAATCATGGGGGGGGCGTCCATATAACCGAATGGAATGTGCTGGTAAGCACTGTTCCTGCGACGCAATTCTAACGTTAACGAATACTTGACGCGCCCCGGGATGCGCGACGGCCGACGTTCCTCTCTCCCACGTCCTGTCCGCGCGCCTCCCGGGCCCCTCCCCCGTCACTGCCTGTCGCAGCTAAATGGTTGCTGCTGCAACGTTTTTTCTGAAGGCCGTCATTTGACAGGCACTGAATATCCCGTTAATTCCTGTATTGCGCACCGCAACAACCGTCGTCCGCCTCACCCCCGTGATGTCGATTCCGGTGCCATCCCGCCAACCGGAGCCCCCTCCCGATGACCCGCAAGACCAGCCTGATCGCCGCCGCCGTCGCTGTCGCACTCGGTGGCTCTCCGTTCGTTGCTAACGCCCAGCAGGCCGGCAGCGCCGCCAACACCCTGGATACGGTGATCGTCACCGGCACCCGCGTGGCCGACCGAACGGTCGCCGAATCGCAGTCACCGATCGACATCATCACCCCCGAGATCCTGCAGTCCACCGGCACCAGTGAGCTGGCCACCGCGCTGTCGCGCGCGCTGCCGTCGCTGAACTTCCCGCGCCCGGCACTGACCGACGGCACCAGTGGCGTGCGCCCGGCACAGCTGCGCGGCCTGTCGCCGGACCAGGTGCTGGTGCTGGTCAACGGCAAGCGCCGCCACACCTCGGCGATGATCAACGTCAACGGCAGCATCGGCCGCGGTTCGTCAGCGGTGGACATCAACGCGATTCCGATCGCCGCCATCGAGCGCGTCGAGGTGCTGCGTGACGGCGCCTCGGCACAGTACGGTTCGGATGCCATCGCCGGCGTCATCAACATCGTGCTCAAGGGCAGCGGCAGTGGCGGCAGCCTGGCGGTCGACTACGGCCAGTACTCGGCCGGCGACGGCAACAAGTACCAGCTGTCCGGCGATACCGGCGTGGAATTCGGCAACGGCCGTGGCCGCGTGCACGTGGCCGGGCAGATCAGCCAGCAGGACGAGAGCGACCGCGCCGGCCCCTATCGCGGCACCACGCCGAACACCGGCAACTTCCCCAGCGTCGGCCAGACCACCTTCATCGTCGGCGACCCGCGCGTGGACGCCACTGCCGCGTCGGCCAACGCCAGCTTTGATTTCAGCGACCACGTCACCGGTTACGCCAGCGCGCTGCTCAGCAACCGCGACATCACCTCGTTCGCGTTCTACCGTTCGCGCAACCACAGCGGGCAGAGCGCGCTGCTGGCGCAGACCTACCCGGACGGCTTCGTGCCGCAGATCAACCAGTATTCCAAGGACCGCTCGCTGGTGGCCGGGGTCAAAGGCAACACCGACAACGGCTGGACCTGGGACCTGAGCCTGAACCACGGCGAGAACACCCTGGATTTCCACACCCGCAACAGCATCAACTACAGCCTGGGCGCGACCAGCCCACGCTCGTTCTACGACGGCACGCTGAAGTACCAGCAGGACATCTTCAACGCCGATCTGACCAAGTCGCTGGACTGGGGCCTGGCCTATCCGGTTACGCTGTCCTTCGGCGGTGAGTATCGCCGCGAGAAGTGGGACCAGAACCCTGGCGAACTGAACTCCTACACCGGCAGCGGTGCGCAGGGTTTTGCCGGCTTCACTCCCACCAACGAAGTGCATACCGACCGCCACAACTACGCGGTCTATGCAGGCCTGGAAGCGGACCTGACCGAGAAGTTCTCCGCCGGCATCACCGGCCGTTACGAGGACTACTCGGACTTCGGTGACCGTTTCTCCGGCAAGCTGTCGGCGCGCTACGCCTTCACCGACAAGGTAGCGCTGCGTGCCACCGCCTCCAGCGGTTTCCGCGCACCGTCGCTGGCCCAGCAGGGCTACCAGGCGGTGACCAGCCAGTTCCTCAACGGCGTGTTCGTCGAGCGTGGCACCTTCCCGACCACCAGCCTGGCCGCACAGGCACTGGGCGCGTCGCCGCTGAAGGCCGAGACCTCCACGTCCTACAGCCTGGGCCTGGTGCTGCAGCCGGTGGATCGCCTGTACGTCACCGTCGACGCCTACCAGATCGACATCGATGACCGCATCGCGCTGTCCTCCAGCATCACCACCAATGCGGCCAGCAGCGCGCTGCTGACCACGCTCGGCCTGCCGCAGGTGAACGCGTTCTCGTACTTCACCAACGGCCTGGACACCCGCACCCGCGGCGTTGACTTCGTCTCCAGCTACACCGTGCCGTTCAGCGCCAGCAGCCTGGAACTGACCGCAGCCTACAGCTACAACGACACCGAAGTGCAGCGCGTGGGTGGCACGCCGGCGGTGTTCGGCACGCTGGGCCTGACCCAGTCGCTGATCGGCCGCGATGAGATCGGCCGCATCGAAGACAGCTACCCGCACGACAAAGCCATCCTCAGCGGCACCTGGCGCTCGGACCACTGGGAACTGGGCCTGGCGGCGACCCGCTACGGCAAGTTCACGGTGCGCAATTCGGCCACCGCCGCGCGTGACCAGACCTACGGCGACAAGTGGGTGCTGGATGCTTCGGCCAGCTACAAGCCGAGTGCTAACTGGACGCTGACGGTGGGCGCCGACAACCTGCTGGACGAGTACCCGGACCGCACCGAAGACCTGCAGAACTCGACCTTCGGCATGCTGCCGTACAGCAACTACGCGCCGTTCGGCTTCAATGGCGCGTATGTGTACGGGCGGATCAAGTACAACTGGTAAGCGGTAGCGGTAGCGCCGGGCCCTGCCCGGCGGGCTCATCCGGGGTCAGGGCCCATTTCCTGCAGGAAACGGGATCTGACCCTATTTGCTCTAGGGGTTTGCCGCATTTGGCTCATTAGGTGAAAATCGGGGCATCCCCCTGATTTCTGCGAGAGCCGATGCACCATGACACCGACCTGATCAACATCGTTGCCGTTGGTCTCGGGCTCGCCTTCATCTTCGGCGCGCTGGCCAACAAGCTGCGTTTGTCTCCGCTGGTCGGTTACCTGGTTGCTGGCATCTGTGTAGGTCCGTTCACCCCCGGCTTCGTCGCCGACCAGGCACTGGCCAACCAGCTGGCCGAACTGGGGGTGATGCTGCTGATGTTCGGCGTCGGCCTGCACTTCTCGCTGAAGGACCTGATGGCGGTCAAGGCCATCGCCATTCCCGGTGCCATCGGCCAGATCCTCGTCGCCACCCTGCTCGGCTGGGGCCTGGCGGCATTGATGGGTTGGCCGGTCATCCACGGCGTGGTGTTCGGTTTCGCGCTGGCCACGGCCAGTACCGTGGTGCTGCTGCGCGCGATGGAAGAGCGCCGCCTGCTGGAAACCCAGCGCGGCAAGATCGCAGTCGGGTGGCTGATCGTCGAGGACCTGGCCTGCGTGCTGGCACTGGTGATGATGCCGGTGATGGCCGGTGTGTTCGGGCCCGACGCGGCCAATGAACACCACACCCTCGGCAGCGTGCTGGCCAGCATCGGCTGGACCTTCGTGCAGCTGGGCCTGTTCGTGGCGGTGATGCTGGTGGTCGGCCGCCGGGTCATTCCGTGGATCCTGGAGCGCATCGCCGGAACCGGTTCGCGCGAACTGTTCACCCTGTCGGTGCTGGCGATCGCCCTGGGCGTGGCGTTCGGCTCGGCGATGCTGTTCGGCGTGTCCTTCGCGCTGGGCGCGTTCTTCGCCGGCATGCTGCTCAATGAATCGGAACTCAGCCACAAGGCGGCCAGCGATTCCCTGCCGCTGCGCGATGCCTTCGCGGTGCTGTTCTTCGTCTCGGTGGGCATGCTGTTCAATCCCAGCATCCTGATCGAGCACCCGTGGCAGGTGCTGGCCACCGCCGGCATCATCATGTTCGGCAAATCGGCGGCGGCGTTCTTCATCGTGCGCGCGTTCGGCCACCCCACGGGCACCGCGTTGACGATCTCGGCCAGCCTGGCGCAGATCGGCGAGTTCGCCTTCATCATCGCCGGTCTCGGCGTGACCCTGAAGATCCTGCCGCCCACCGGCCAGGCGCTGGTGCTGGCCGGCGCGCTGATCTCGATCATGCTCAACCCACTGGTATTCGGCCTGCTCGACCGCTGGCTGCTGAAGCACCAGGAAACCACGCCGACGGCGGTGGAAACCGAGCTGCCACCGGGGCCGTCGCTGGACCTGCACGACCATGCCATCGTCATCGGCTATGGCCGCGTCGGCAGCGCGCTGGCGCAGGTGCTGCGCGACCGTGGCGTGCCGGTGATGATCATCGACGACAACAAGGAACACGTGGCCGAGGCGCATGCCGCTGGCCTGCCCGGCATCCGCGGTAGTGCCGCCTCGGACAAGGTGCTGGCCGAAGCCCATCCCGAGCGCGCGAAGATCGCGGTGCTGGCGATTCCGCAGCCGCTGGAAGCCGGTGAGACCTTGGCCAAGCTGCGTGCGATCAACCCCAACCTGACGCTGCTGGCGCGTGCGCACAGCGATGCCGAAGTGAAGCATCTGCTTGAACACGGTGCCGACGGCACGGTGATGGCCGAGCGCGAGCTGGCCTACTCGTTGGCGGAAATGGTGATGGCGACCCCGCCGTACCGCAGTCTTGGGCAGCACAGCATTCCAGTGGTGTGAGGGGTGTGCAGCAGGGCTGCGCCCTGCACCCGCCGAAACAACGACAACGGCAACGGCAAAAGCTGGCATTCCGTGGGATGGCGGAGTGGGTCCGCCTTCGACGGATTTCAGCGAGCTGTCGGTAGGGCGTTCGGTGCTGCTGTTGGTAGGTGTCGACCTTGGTCGACACAGTAGATCCACGCCATGCGTGGATGGATCTCCATCGGAATCGAGTATTTCGACAGTGCATCGAAATGCGTCCACGCATGGCGTGGATCTACCTGAGTGGGCTGCGCCCAAAAGAATCCCCGGCCGACCCGCATCGGCCGGGGATGATATCGCCACGCCCTTGGAGAGCGTCTCCACCGTAACGCTTTCCTGCAGCGGTGGTGATCGCCTCTGGCGATGACGACCAAGCCAGCAGGCATCAGGCGTCCGCCAACGCCTGTTCCAGGTCCGCGCGCAGATCGCCGATGTGCTCGATGCCGATCGACAGGCGCACGGTGTCCTCGCTGACCCCGGCTCTGGCCAGTTCGACCGCATCCAACTGGCGGTGGGTGGTCGAGGCCGGGTGGGTGGCCAGTGATTTCGCATCCCCCAGGTTCACCAGTCGGGTGAACAGTTTCAGGGCATCGAGGAAGCGCGCGCCGGCAACGCGCCCACCCGGCAATCCGAAGGTCAGCACACCGGAGCCGTGGCCGCCCAGATAGCGCTGCGCCGCCGCGTGTTCGGGGTCGTCGACCAGCCCGGCATAACGCACCCACGCCACCTTCGGATGCGCGCGCAGGTACTGCGCCACGGCCAGCGCATTGGCGTTGATCCGCTCCATGCGCAGTGCCAGGGTCTCGATGCCCTGCAGGATCAGGAAGGCGTTGAACGGTGACAACGCCGCGCCGGTATTGCGCAACGGCACTACCCGCGCACGGCCGATGTAGGCCGCCGCGCCGAGCGCTTCGGTATAGACCACGCCGTGATAGCTCGGATCGGGCTGGTTCAAGCGGGCGAAGCGTTGCGGCTGTGCCGTCCAGTCGAAGCGGCCGGAATCGACGATCGCCCCGCCCAGGCTGGTGCCGTGGCCACCGAGGTACTTGGTGAGCGAGTGCACCACGATGTCGGCGCCATGTTCGAACGGGCGCAGCAGGAACGGCGTGGCCACCGTATTGTCGACGATCAACGGCACGCCGGCCGCATGCGCGACCTCGGCGATGGCGGCGATGTCGGTAACGTTGCCGCGCGGGTTGCCGATCGATTCGACGAACACCGCCTTGGTACGTTCATCGATCAAGGCCGCGAACGCCGACGGGTCAGCCGGATCTGCGAAACGCGCCTGGATGCCGTACTGCGGCAGCGTGTGCGCCAGCAGGTTGAGGCTGCCGCCATACAGCGCACTGGCAGCGACGATATTGTCGCCGGCCTCGGCAATGGTCTGGATCGCATAGGTGATCGCGGCCTGCCCGGAAGCCAGTGCCAACGCGCCGATGCCCCCTTCCAGCGCCGCGACGCGCTGCTCCAGCACGTCGGTGGTGGGGTTCATGATGCGCGTATAGATGTTGCCCGGCACCTTCAGGTCGAACAGATCCGCCCCGTGCTGGGTGTCATCGAATGCATAGGCCACGGTCTGGTAGATCGGCACCGCCACCGCGCGGGTAGTCGGGTCGGGGCGGTAGCCGCCGTGCACGGCCAGGGTTTCCAGTTGCCACTGCGGATCGCTCATTGCGCCAGGCTCCATCCGGGGAAACGCCCACCATAGGCCAGCCATTGGCCGCCATTGAGAGCCCCTGGCGATGACGCCAGTACCGGCGGTTATCAGGTTGCCCGGGATTCAGGCAGTCGTCATGGGCCATTGCTAGGCTTCGCCGCCGGGCCCTTCGCCCCGGACAAGGACGCCCTACCGATGCAGCCCTCCCCGTGGACCCCCGCCGCCGGCAACCCGACCCAGGTGCTGCTGGTCGAGGACGACCGCCGCCTGGCCGAGCTGGTCAGCGACTACCTGAGCGAACATGGGTTTGCCGTGCAGCACGTGCCGCGTGGCGACCTGGCCAGCGCGGCCTGCCGCCAGCACGCGCCGGAACTGGTGGTGCTGGACCTGATGCTGCCTGGTCTCGGTGGCATCGACGTATGCCGGCAGATCCGCAGCTTTTCCGACGTGCCGATCCTGATGCTGACCGCGTGCGAGGACGATATCGAACAGGTTCTGGGCCTGGAGTCCGGCGCCGATGACTATGTGCACAAGCCGATCGAGCCGCGCCTGCTGCTGGCGCGCCTGCGTGCGCTGCTGCGCCGTCGCCATGGCAGCGGTCCTGCCGGGGTGCCGTGCAGGCTGATGCATGGCGAGTTGCTGATCGATCGCGTGCAGCGCGAGGTCCACCTGCATGGGCAGCCCGTAGAGCTGGGCACCACCGAATTCGAGATCCTCTGGCTGCTGGCCAGCCAGCCCGGGCAGATCCTCTCGCGCGACCAGATCCTGCTGGCGGCACGCGGCATCGGCTTCGATGGCCTGGACCGCAGCGTGGATGTCTGCATCGGCAAGCTGCGCCGCAAGCTGGGCGATGACGCGCGCGAACCGCGCCGGATCAAGACGGTGTGGGGCCGCGGTTACCAGTTCAACCCCTCGGCCTGGTCGGCGTGAAGCGCCTGTTCCTGTGGTTGTGGTTCGTCACCGGCGGCTGCCTGCTGGTGTCGGTGTTCAGCCTCAACCACCTGCTGGACCGCATCTACACGCCCCTGCAGGAACGAGTCTTCGTCGAACAGGTGCGCGGACAGGTGTACGCGCTGCGCAGCGGACTGGCCGGCCTGGACCGCCAACAGCAACAGCAGCGCCTGCTGCAGTGGCAGCCGCATTACGGCATTGCGCTGTCACTGCTGGATGCACCGCCCGTGCTCGATGACGAAGAGCGCAATGCCCTGCGCGGGGACGGCTTCATCGTCCGTGACCGCTACCAGCAGGTGCTGATGCCCATCGAGGGGGCTGACGGACGCTGGCTGCGGCTGCACTTTCCCGGCGAGGTGCAGATGACCCTGTACATGACCGCCGCCGCCTACCTGTGCATCCTGCTGCTGGTCGGCGCCTGCCTGTATGCCTGGGTACGCCTGCTGTGGCGCGACCTGGAAGCGCTGCGCGGTCATGCCGACCGCATCGGTGCCGGCGACCTGCAGGCGCGTGCGCAGGTATCGCCACGTTCGCAGATCCGGGTCATCGTCGAGCATTCCAACCGCATGGCCGCGCGCGTGGCCGAACTGGTGCAACGGCAGCGCGATCTTACCCATGCCATTTCCCACGAGCTGCGCACGCCGATCGCACGCCTGGCCTTCGGCCTGGATCTGATGCAGGACAGCAACGACCCGGCGCGGCGAGCACACCTCGCTGCCGGCCTGCATGGTGATCTGGCCGAGCTCAACCGGTTGGTCAGCGAACTGCTGGCCTATGAGCGGCTGGAGCATCCCAACGACGCCGAGCCCATGCAGCGCATCGAGGCGAACGACTGGCTGCAGGCCTGCATGGAAGACGCACGGCGCGATGCCGAACGCGCGGGTCTGGTGCTGCAGGTCTGGCCCAGTGCGTTGCCGCGCGTGGATGCCGAGCCACGCCTGCTGCAGCTGGCCCTGAGCAACCTGGTCGGCAACGCGATGCGCTATGCACGCACCCGTGTGGAGGTGTCACTGGTCAGCGTGGCCGGCAAGGCCTGCCTGCGCGTGGATGACGATGGCCCCGGCATTGCCGAAGGCGATCGCGAGAAGGTGTTGCGCCCGTTCACCCGTCTGGATGACAGCCGCAGCCGCGACACCGGCGGCTTTGGTCTTGGCCTGGCCATCGCCGGGCGCATCGCGGTTCGTCACCACGGCGAGCTGCGTGTGGGACGCGCGACCCTGGGCGGTGCACGCCTGGAAATGCACTGGCCACTGGCTGCCAGCTGAACGCCACGGGCCGTGCTTACAGTTGCTTACAACTCCCGCACAACTGCGGACGGATTGGTCGGTGGCATCCCGCCACGCTGTCGACCCAGCAGCACGCGCCGGATGCGCGCACTGCATTTCCTCCCACTGTAGAGAGTTGCCATGTCCCACCGTCGCCGTTTCCCCACCCTGCTCGGCCTGGCCCTGCTGCCCTTGTTCGCAACGTCCACAGCGCATGCCAAGGAGGATCAATGGACCTTCGAGCTGGCCGCCGGTGGCGGCGTTGCCCCGCGCTACAGCGGCAGCGAGGAATTCCAGGCCGCACCGACGCTGTCGTTCGACGTGACTTCGCCGGGCGGCTGGTTTCTGGGTACCAGCGGTGCGGGTTGGGGCACGGCGATCGGCGAACACACCCGCGTGCGTGCCTACGTCGGCGGCAGCGGCAGCCGACGCGAGAAGAACTCGATCCTCGGCGGCTCGGACTTCCTGCGTGGCATGGGCGATATCGATACCCGGCCCCTGGTCGGCCTGGCGGCTGGCTATACGCTGGGTGAGGCGGTGTTGAGTGGTTCCTGGCATTACACGATGAAAGACGACGACAAGGGCGACAACGGCCTTGCCACCCAGCAGATCCACCTGAACCTGGAGATGCCGCTGTTCGATCTGGCCGGTGGCGTGGTCAGCGGCAGCGTCTCCACCGACTACGGCAACCGCGGCTATATGCAGACCTGGTACGGCGTCAGCCCCGATCAGGCCGCACGTACCGGTTTCGCCCAGCACACGCCCAAGGCCGGCCTGGTCAGCGCCGGGCTGGGCATGAAATGGAGCCATCGCGCTGGTCGCAACGGCAACTGGTACATCGCCGTGGAAGGCACCCGCCTGCTCGGCGACGCCGCCGACAGCCCGATCGTGCAGAAGGCCAACCAGTTCGGGTTGATGACCGGGTATACGCACCGGTTCTGAGCATTGCCGGCGAACGCCGGACACCGACGTTCGCGCTGGCAAAGAGACGGGGCGCTGCGATCATGCAGCGCCCCGTGGCACGCATCAGGCCTTGGCGAACACCAGATGGCCACCGTCGTTGCCCACTTCGATGGTATCGCCGTTGACGAACGCACCGGACAGGA
This sequence comes from Stenotrophomonas sp. TEPEL, assembly GCF_004348785.1. Taxonomy (NCBI): domain Bacteria; kingdom Pseudomonadati; phylum Pseudomonadota; class Gammaproteobacteria; order Lysobacterales; family Lysobacteraceae; genus Stenotrophomonas; species Stenotrophomonas sp. TEPEL. The sequence goes on along the minus strand of NZ_QQXJ01000001.1, from coordinate 929,210 downwards.
TCTTCTGCGCCAGCGGGTTTTCCAGCTGTGCCTGGATCGCACGCTTCAGCGGACGCGCGCCGTAGACCGGATCGAAGCCGACGTTGCCGAGCAGATCGAACGCTGCATCGGACACCACCAGCTTCAGGCCACGCTCGGCCAGGCGCTTTTCCAGGCCACGCATCTGGATGCGCGCGATCTGCTTGATCTGCTGCTTGTCCAGCGGATGGAACACCACGATGTCATCCAACCGGTTGATGAACTCCGGACGGAAGTGCGCCTGCACCACGCCCATCACCGCCGCCTTCATCTGCGTGTAGGCTTCCGGCGTGTCATCGCCACTCATGTCCTGGATCTGGTGCGAGCCCAGGTTGGAGGTCATCACGATGACGGTATTGCGGAAGTCCACCGTGCGGCCCTGGCCATCGGTCAGGCGACCGTCGTCCAGTACCTGCAGCAGGATGTTGAACACATCCGGATGCGCCTTTTCCACCTCGTCCAGCAGGATCAGCGAATACGGGCGACGGCGCACGGCCTCGGTGAGGTAACCGCCTTCCTCATAGCCCACATAGCCGGGGGGCGCACCGATCAGGCGTGCGACGCTGTGCTTCTCCATGAACTCGCTCATGTCGATGCGGATCATCGCGTCGGCGCTGTCGAACAGGAACTCGGCCAGCGACTTGCACAGTTCGGTCTTGCCCACGCCGGTCGGGCCCAGGAACAGGAACGATCCACCCGGTCGATTCGGATCGGACAAGCCAGCGCGCGAACGACGCACCGCGTCGGACACCACCTTGATCGCCTCTTCCTGGCCGACCACGCGGTTGTGCAGCACCTCTTCCATGCGCAGCAGCTTGTCACGCTCGCCTTCGAGCATCTTGTTGACCGGGATGCCGGTCCAGCGCGAGACGACCTCGGCGATCTCCTCGTCGGTGACGCGGTCCTGCACCAGCTTGAAGTCGGTGTTCTCGGCCTCCTGCGCAGCGGCAAGCTGCTTTTCCAGCTGCGGCAGCACGCCATACTGGATCTCGCTCATGCGCGCGAAATCCTGCCGGCGCTGCGCCGACTCCAGTTCAACCTTGGCCTGCTCGACCTGTTCCTTGATCTTCGTCGTGCCCTGCAGCGCGGCCTTCTCCGACTTCCAGACTTCGTTGAGATCGGAGAACTCGCGCTCCAGCGCATCGATATCGTTTTCCAGATCGGCCAGGCGCTGCCGCGACGCATCGTCCTTTTCCTTCTTCAGCATCTCGCGCTGGATCTTCAGCTGGATCAGGCGACGCTCCAGCCGGTCCAGTTCCTCCGGCTTGGAATCGATCTCCATGCGCAGCCGTGAAGCAGCCTCGTCCATCAGGTCGATGGCCTTGTCCGGCAGCTGGCGGTCGGTGATGTAGCGGTTGGACAGGGTGGCCGCAGCGACGATGGCCGGGTCGGTGATCTCCACCCCGTGGTGCACCGCGTACTTCTCCTTCAGGCCGCGCAGGATCGCGATGGTGTCCTCCACCGTCGGCTCGCCCACGAAGACTTTCTGGAAGCGGCGCTCCAGCGCGGCATCCTTCTCGATGTACTTGCGGTACTCGTCCAGCGTGGTCGCACCGACGCAGTGCAGTTCACCGCGCGCGAGTGCCGGCTTGAGCATGTTGCCGGCATCCATCGCACCGTCGGCCTTGCCCGCGCCAACCATGGTGTGCAGCTCGTCGATGAACAGGATGATCTGCCCTTCGCTCTTGGCCAGGTCGTTGAGCACGCCCTTCAGGCGCTCTTCGAATTCACCGCGGAACTTCGCGCCGGCAATCAGCGCGCCCATGTCCAGCGACAGCACGCGCTTGCCGCGCAGGCCTTCAGGCACCTCATCATTGATGATGCGCTGGGCCAGGCCTTCGACGATCGCGGTCTTGCCCACGCCGGGTTCGCCGATCAGCACCGGGTTGTTCTTGGTACGGCGCTGCAGCACCTGGATGGTGCGACGGATTTCCTCGTCGCGGCCGATCACCGGATCGAGCTTGCCGCTCTCGGCACGTGCGGTCAGGTCGATGGTGTATTTCTCCAGCGCCTGCCGCTGCTCTTCGGCGTTCTCCGACTGCACGTTCTCGCCGCCACGCAGCTTGTCGATGGCAGTCTGCAGGCGCGCCTTGTCGGCACCGGCAGCGCGCATCGCCATGCCCAGCGTGCCGCCGTCTTCCAGCGCGGCCAGCACGAACCACTCGCTGGCGATGAAGGCATCACCGTTCTGCTGGGCCAGCTTGTCGGTGTGGTTGAGCAGGCGGTTGAGGTCGTTGCCGATCGACAGGTTGCCGGCCTGGCCGGACACCTTCGGCAGCGCTTCAAGCGCTTCGTCCAGGCGTTCGCGCAGCACCGGCACGTTGACGCCGGCCTGGGCCAGCAACGGCCGGGTGCTGCCACCCTGCTGGTCCAGCAGGGCACTGAACACGTGCACCGGTTCGATGATGCTGTTGTCGCGGCCTACCGCCAGCGACTGCGCGTCTGCCAGCGCCTGCTGGAAACGCGAGGTGAGCTTGTCCATCCGCATTGCGAAACCTCATCGGTCATCTTGGCCGGCCCGCGCCGGCGATGCTGGAAAGATGCGGTTGCCCCACCCGGTTTCAAGGGTGGCTGCGACTGCATTCGAAGGCCAGTCAGCCCGTGGCCAGCATGCCGGAAGCGGTGTTGTCGGCGCGTTGATCCGGATCAGATCCGCACGCGGAGGGCTCAATGGGTGATCGCGGCCCGGATCGCCCGCAGCTGCTGCTTGACCGCCCGCACCTGCGCTGCGTCCATGCGCAGCAAGGCCTTCTGCCCGATCGAGCGCGACTGCAGGGTGGCATCGGCGAAACGGTAGCGGCCGCGCTCATCGCGCTGCAGCAGTGGCGCCTGGGCCAGCTCCGGGGTGTCCAGCAGGTGGTCGATCACCGTTACCAGGCGATCGTTGAAGTACCCGTCAGGACGGCCCAGATCGACATAGGCCTGCTGGATCAACGGATAGAAGCGCTTGTACGCCTGGGCCGCCGCCGCGGGGTCGAGCGCAGTGAAGGCCTGCACATAGGGCGCATAGCGCGCCGCATTGGCCGCAGCGATGCGTTCGCCGCCCTCGCCCGGCTCCACCTGCAGGCTGCCCGGTAGCGGCCGGAAGGCCAGCGCGGTAGGCGGCACACTGGCCTTGTCCAGGTTGTCGACCTGGGTGACCAGGCGCTGGATCAGGTGATCGCGCAACAGCGCAGTCAACGCGCCCTCGCCCTTGAACAGTTCGCTCACTGTGCTCCAGGCGGCGGCATCGCTGTCGGCCAGGTTCGGTAACGCAGGGTCGGCGGCGGCCTCGGAATCCAGCGGATGCTTGATCGGAGAGGGCCCGGGTTCCTGCGTAGCAGCGGGCTTCGGTGCGGCGACTGCCGAGGTCGGTGCGGATTGCTCCGGCACCGCTACGCTATCTGCCAGGTGCTGCAACTGGTCGCGGAACAACCACGTGCCCGCGCCGCCCAGCACCACCACGCCCAGAACCCAGGGCCAGACCGCTTTTCCACTCTGCATGATGCAGAACCTCGCTTTTCACCTGCATGGACAAGGTGTGACTGCCCTGATTCGGCGGGGTTCCCCAGCCATTCCGCTGCCGTTGTGTTCACGCCTGCTTTGCGCGGTACGCGCGACCCTGCTGTTCCTGTTGGGTGGAGACGCCTTCATGCAGTACGCGCTGTACTACTGGACCGGCATCCAGGGCCGTGGCGAATTCGTGCGGCTGGCGCTGGAAGATGCCGGCGCCGATTACGTGGACATGGCGCGTGTGCACGGCGACGCCGTGATGCAGCCGTTCCTCGATGGCCACAGCGGAGGTGCGCGACCTTTCGCACCACCCTTCCTGAAGGCGGGGCGACAGGTCATCGCGCAGGTCGCGGCCATTCTCGATTTCCTCGGCCCGACGCTGGATCTGGTTCCGCAGGCCGCCTCACGGCGCATGCAGGCGCTGCAGTTGCAGCTGACCATCGCCGATCTGGTGGCCGAAGTGCACGACACCCACCATCCGATCGCCGCGTCGAAGTACTACGAAGACCAGAAGACCGCGGCCAGGGCGCGCGCGGCAGCGATGCGCGATGAGCGCCTGCCGAAATTCCTTGGCTACTTCGAGCAGGTGCTGAAGGCCAATGGCGGTCGCCACCCGTTGCGCGAACACTCCTACGTGGACCTGTCGCTGTTCCAGTTGCTGAGCGGGCTGGACTACATGTTTCCGCGCCGCATGCAGGCGCTGTGGCCGACGTTGCCACTGCTGCGCGCACTGAAGGACCGGGTGGAACAACGGCCCGGCATCGCCGCCTATCTCGCTTCGGAGCGGCGGCTGCCCTTCAACACCAACGGCATCTTCCGGCATTACCCGGAACTGGATTCAGATCGGTAGTGCCGGCCGCTGGCCGGCAACTGCACGATCCAACCGGAGCCTCTGAGGGTGCCGGCCAGGCCGGCACCACCCGTGATCAGTCGTTCCCAGCCAGCGGCCTCACCGCCTGCTTCTGCAGCGACAGCAGCCCCAGCAGGATGGCCAGTGCCACGTACGCGCCGGCGAACTGCCAGCTGATGACGCGGGCCAGGCCCTGCAGATCCCACGGCAGGTAGATGCCGCCGCGCGGATCCACCGAATGGATCAGGCCGAACAGGGTGAGCGCCGCCGCCACCAGCAGGAAGCCGCAGGCGCGACGCAGGCGTCCATCGACCATCGCTGCGACGGTGGCGATCCACAACATCGAGGTGATGATGAAGCCGTTGCCCAGCGCGAAGATCACCGCCAGCTCCGGCAGGCCGTGGCCATCGACGTGGGTCAGCAGCGCGCCCATCTGCTCGGCTGGAATCCAGCCCGGGGCCTTGATCGCCAGCAGGTAGGCCGCCGACGGCAGGAAGCCCAGCACCATCGCACCGGCATGCTGGCGCGGCGTGGCCTGAAACGCCTGGGTGGTGATGTCGATAGACACGTACACGATGATCGGCGCCAGTACCGCCAGCGGCAGCCACTGCACCAGCCCGGAAATGATGCCGAGCATGCCGCCGATGCCGACGAACAGGCCGGTCAGCAGCGTGTAGCCGCTGCGCGCGCCCATGTGCTTGTAGGCCGGCTGGCCGATGTACGGGGTGGTCTGCGCAACGCCACCACAGACGCCGGCGACCAGCGTGGCCACCGCCTCCACCAGCAGGATGTCGCGGGTGCGGTAGTCATCGCCGGCTGCGCGCGCGCTCTCGGATACGTTGATGCCACCGACCACCATCAGCAGGCCGAACGGCAACAGCAGCGGCAGGTAGGTCATCGCGGTCGGCAGGCCCTCGATGAAGCCCAGCGTCGGCAGCGGCAATACCACCTGCGGCGGCACCCAGGCCGGAATCTGGAAGCCGGGCACGCCCAGACCGGCCAGGCCGAGCCCGTAATACAGCACGGTGCCGAACACGAAGGCCAGCAGCACACCGGGGCCGCGCAGCGGCAGCTTGCCCTTGGCGATCAGTACGTACAGCAGCAGGCCCAGCGTGGTGAAGCCCACCAGCGGCGAGCGCAGGGTCTCCAGCAAGGGCAGCAGGCCCATCAGCACCAGTGCGATGCCCGCGATGGAACCCAGCAGCGCAGCGCGCGGCAGCGCGCGGGTCACCGCTTCACCGAAGAAGGACAGGATCAGCTTGAGCACGCCCATGATGACCAGCGACGCCATGCCCAGCTGCCAGGTGGCGATGGCGGCGGCATGCGGGTCCAGGCCCTGCTGCTTGAAGGCCAGGAAGGCCGGGCCCAGCACCAGCAGCGCCATGCCGATGCTGGTCGGCGCATCCAGGCCCAGCGGCATGGCGGTGACGTCGTCGCGCCCGGTACGCGCGGCCAGGCGCCGTGCCATCAGGGTGTACAGCAGGTTGCCGACCAGCACGCCCAGGGCGGTGCCGGGGAACATGCGGCCGAAGACCACGTCGGCGGGGAACTGGAACATCCCGACCAGGGCCATGGCGATGAAACCGAGGATGGAGAGGTTGTCGACGACCAGGCCGAAGAAGCCATTGAAGTCGTCGGCGACGAACCAGCGGCGCGGCGCGGTGGAAGCGGGAGCGGACATGGAAGGGGCGGTGGGGGTGGGGACCGCCGATGGTAGGCCCAGCGGGGCCGGCGCGCCAATTCCCGAGTGGAATGATAGGTTCCAGCCAACGGCGGAGCCCCTCGTGGTTGGTCGCTGAAAGCAGGTTCTGGGGGTGGGCCGGGCGCTCCGGGGCCCGGCCCAGCCGCTGGCGGCTGGGCGTTCGGGCGCTTGCGAAGCAGTGCTTCGCAAGCAAAGCGCCCTCACCCATGTAAGCTCGGTCGCCGCTTGCTCGTGTGCGCTGTCCTGCGCACACGGCAAGCCCGGGGTTGGGCATCCTGCCCAACCCGCCCGAGGCATGCCTCGGGCCCATGCGGCTCACGCCCCTGCGCAGCCTACCCGCCCGGCCCCTGACAGTTTCCTGCGGGCGCCAGCCACGGATGAGAATCAAAAGATCAAAAGCAGAAGCCGGTCGCTGCGCTCTCAAGCGCCGGATCGCAGGCATCTGCGTGGTTGCCGGCCAGCGGCCGGCACTATCGGGAAGCATCCACGCATGGCGTGGATCTACCGTGTCGACCAAGGTCGACACCCACCAAACAGCAGCAGAGAACGCCGTTCCAACAGCAGCGAAAATCTGTCGAAGGCGGGGTGGGTCCGGTTGCGGGGGCGTGAGCGCCATGGATGGCGCGACCGAGCTTACAGGGACGTACTTGCAGCGTCCCCCGCGACCGGACCCACCCCGCCATCCCACCGATACCCCGCTTTTGACGTTGACGCTGACGTTGACGTTGATTCGGCGGGTGCAGGGCGCAGCCCTGCATCAAACCCTAACCCTCACCCTCACTTCTTCAGGAAGTTGTCCACCAGCAGATGCTTCACGTCGTCGATGCGACCGCTCAGTACCGCCTTGGCCGCATACAACGCCGTGCCTGCCACCTGCTTGGCCTCGATCTGCGGCGGCATCACCAGCTCCGCGCGACTGGTATGTACATCCAGCAGCGCCGGCCCACGCTGGGCCAGGAAATCCTGCACCGCTTCTTCCAGGTCCTCGCTGCGGGTCACCGTGCGGCCGTGGAAGCCGATCACCTCGGCCAACCGGCCGAAATCCGGATTCTTCAGGTCGGTGTAGTTGTCCAGCAGCCCTTCCACCTTCTGCTCCAGCTCGACGAAATTCAGCGAGCCGTTGTTGAACACCACCACCTTGATCGGAAGATTCTCCTGCACCGCGGTCAGCAGGTCGCCCAGCAACATCGCCAACCCACCATCGCCGGACAACGAAATCACCTGCCGCCCCGGGAAGGCCTTCTGCAGACCCAGCGCCTGCGGCATCGCGTTGGCCATCGTGCCGTGCAGCAGGCTGGTCAGCGTGCGGCGGCGGCCGTTCACCCGGATGTGCCGCAGCACCCACACCATCGGCGAGCCACCATCCGCGGTGAACAGCGCATCGTCGGTAGCGTACTTCGACAGCAGCGCGGTCAGGTGCTGCGGATGGATCAGCTCGCCTTCGCCCGGCTGCTCCTCCTGCTCGCGCTTCTTCAGCGCCTTGTCGCGGTGCTCGATGCATTCGTCCAGGAAACTGCTGTCTTCGCGCGGGGGCAGCATCGGCAGCAGCGCGTCCAGCGTCGGTGCGATATCACCGACCACGCCCAGGTTCACCGGATGGCGGCGACCGAGGTGGCTGCCATCGCGGTCGACCTGGATGATGGTGGCCTTGTCCGGGTAGAACTGGCCCCAGGCGAAATCAGCGCCGAGCAGCAGCAGCGTGTCGCACTCCATCAGTGTGTGGAAACCGGATTCGATGCCGAAGATGCCGGTCATGCCCATGTTGTACGGGTTGTCCGGTTCGACGAAATCCTTGGCGCGCGAGGTGTGCGCCACCGGTGCCTGCAGGCGCCGCGCCAGTTCCAGCAGCTGCGCATGTGCCCCCTGGCAACCGGCGCCGGCATAGATGCCGATGCGCTTGCCCTGCCCCAGCAGTTCGGCGATGTGCTGCAGCTCGGCCTCGGAGGGGCGCAGCACCGGCTGGGTGTAATGCACCGAGAACGGCACATCGTGCTTCACTTCCGCTTCGCTGATGTCGGCCGGCAGGATCACCACCGCCACACCGCGGCGGCTGATCGCCGCCTGGCAGGCCAGCGCTACCACGCGCCGTGCCTGGGCCGGGCTGTGCACCTGCTCGCAGAACACGGTGCAGCTGCCGTACACCGCCTTGAAATCCACTTCCTGCGGGAACTCCATGCCCAGTTCGCTGGTGACCACCTGGCTGGCGATCAGCACCATCGGCGCGCGGTTGCGGTTGCTCTCGAAGATGCCGTTGATGAAGTGCAGACCGCCAGGACCGCACGAACCTGCGCAGGCGGTCAGCTGGCCGCTGATCAGTGAATCGGCACCGGCCGCGAACGCCGCGACCTCTTCATGGCGGACATGCACCCACTCGATCTCACTGCGATGCAGTGCGTCGGTGACATGGTTCAGGGTGTCGCCGACGATGCCATAACAACGGCGGACGCCCGCCTGCTGCAGGGTATCGACGACGATCTCGGCAACGCGCTTGCTCATGGGACTACAGCCTTGCAAGGGGGAACCCCGAGGCTAGTCCCGATGAAGTGATGCTCCCGTGGGCAAGAGGCCGATCGCCTTGTCGTGCAAACTCCGGGCAGGGCTGCCGTCAATCGTTGACGTTGATCCACCCCGTCACCGCGCCGCGCTTCGGGTTGCGGTAGCGCACCTGCAGCCAACCATCCTGCTCATCCAGCATCTCGACGCGATCACCCTGCACCAGGTAGCGCTGCGTGCTGGACGCACCGGGCTGATCGAACAGGAACAGGCGCGCAGGCAGCACGCTCGCCATCAGCCCCACCAGCGGCGCTCCGCTTGCTGGTGCGCCGAGCCCGTCGCCGATGGCGCTTTCCAGCACCTTGCCGGAGGGATCGTAGGTGCGCCACACCGCCAGTGGCCCCTGGTTCTCGGTCTCTTCCCAGTGCAGCGCCCGGTTCAGCGTATCGCCCAACATCAACACGCTCTCACCGCGGTACAGATAGAGCTGCGGTCCGTTGAAGCGATACACGTCGGTGTACCACATCGGCCCACTGCGGCAGCTGGCGGTCAGCGTGCGCGTGGCGGCGTCGGCGGTAATGCCCATCAGGTCACCACACTGGTCGTGTCCATGGGTCACCGCCTTCAGTGCGCGGAACTCACCGCTGCCCACGTCGAAGCGATAGACCGCAACGGCCTCATTGACCATACCCACCGTCGCGCGCGCAACCAGCTCGGGACGCCCGTCGAAATCGAGATCCTCTGCGCCCAGGCGCGACGTTCCCTCGGCGTCAGGCGCGCCAGGCAGGCGCTGCCGCTTCCCTGCCGGCTGCAGGAGCACGGCCAGCATGCCATCCTCCTGTACCTCTACCGACGCCTGCACGCCCGCTGCCGGCGAAAACCGCAGCGGGCCCCGGTCTTCGTCCTGCGCCTGTGCCGCCGGCGCCAACAGACCGGCCAGCATCACCGCCATCAGCACATCCCTGGGTGTCATCGTCATTCCCTGCAGCGCCACAGTGGCGCGTCCAGGTCAGAACGATACGTCAACTGCCTGCCGCGACCACAGTACCGACTGGTGCCTGGTCTGCTGCTTCCACGCCAGACGGATCGCTTCGATGTCGGCGCGACGCTGCGGGCTGTCCTCATGCAGCACCACCAGCACCTTGGTGCGCAGGCGATTCGGGGAGGCATCGCCACGGAACAGCCACTGGCCGTAGGCATCGAACACGGTCAGGCCGTCCGGGAAGCGCGGCGTCACTTCCTTGTCCAGGAACGCGCGCCACTGCGCATCGCTGATGGTGTCGGCCTGCGGGCGGTCACCGGCGCCCTGCTCTTCGCCCACGCCGAAATAGAGCTCGCTGCGCACCCAGCCGTGGCCGCTGGACGGACGCGCGGCGTCGCCCTGCAGGTCGGCGGTGGTGGCATAGGCGCTGGGCGCCTTGGAGGACAGGCTGGCGCAGCCACTGGTGGCCAGCAGCACGGCGAAAACAAGGGCAAGGTGTTTCATCGGGAACAGCACTCCGGGAAGGGGGAAAAGCACGACGAAGGGGCACGGAGGGTACACCTGCGCCTCGGTTGCGGTTGCAACCAATGCCCTCATGCCGGCAGGGCATGAAGTGATGCAATGAGAGCCGGGACTTGCATCGCACCGTCTCCTCACGCCAAGATAATATATCGCTTCATCCGGATGGATGTAAGTGAAACTATCTCCCCCCTTCCCCACGTCGTTGCTGCTGGAGTCCGCATGTCCCCCCGCCTGTCCGCGTCGCCGCTCGGCCTCGCCATCGCGCTCGCCCTGTCCCCCGCCCTGGCTTCGGCCCAGGACGCCGCCACCAACCTGGACACGGTGATCGTCACCGGCACCCGCGCCGCCGACCGCACCGTGCTTGAATCCACGTCGCCGGTAGACGTGCTGACCGCCGAGGACATCCGCAAGGCCGGCGTGGTCAATGGCGAACTGGGCAGCGCCCTGCAGGCCCTGCTGCCCTCGTTCAACTTCCCCCGCCAGTCCAACTCCGGCGGTGCCGACCACGTGCGCGCCGCGCAGCTGCGCGGGCTGTCGCCGGACCAGGTGCTGGTGCTGGTCAACGGCAAGCGCCGCCACCACACCGCGCTGGTCAACACCGACAGCAAGATCGGCAAGGGCACCACCCCGGTCGACTTCAACGCAATCCCGGTCAGCGCCATCAAGCGCATCGAAGTACTGCGCGATGGCGCCGGTGCGCTGTATGGCTCCGATGCCGTGGCCGGCGTGATCAACGTGATCCTCGACAACGGCGGCGACGGCGGCGAGATCGAAGCCAGCTACGGCGCCAACCACACCGACCTCAAGCCGATCGGCCGCACCCTCACCGATGGCCAGACGGGCAACCTCAGTGCCAAGGTCGGTACCTCGCTGGGCGAAGACGGCGGCTTCCTGCGCGTCGGCCTGGAATACAAGAAGCGCAACGGCACCAACCGCGCCGGCTTCGACCAGATTCCGCCGTGGGACCAGACCGAGGCCAATCTTGCCCTGCAGGGCAAGCGCAACTACGTGCTCGGCGATGGCGCCAGCAAGGACATCAATCTGTGGCTGAACACCGAGATTCCGGTGGGCAGGACCGCGACGTTCTATGCGTTCGGTACCTTCAACCAGCGTGACACCGAAGGCGCGAACTACTTCCGCTATCCCGATGGCGATGCCAACTGGAAGGAGGTCTACCCCAATGGCTACCGGCCGATCTCCGAAGGCGAGAACCGCGATGTGCAGGCGGTGGCCGGTCTCCGTGGGCAGTGGGGTGAATGGAGTTATGACGGCAGCCTGGATTACGGGCAGAACGACTTCACCTATCGTCTGCGCGATTCGCTGAATGCCTCGCTGGGCCCGACCAGCCCGACCCGCTTCAAGACCGCGGACTACGAGTACGCGCAGACCGTGGGCAACGTCGACCTGAGCCGCGTGTTCCCGCAGAGCGACAGCATCAGCCACACCCTGGGCCTGGGCGCCGAAGCCCGCCACGAGCGCTACCAGACCCGTCCAGGCGACCCGGCCAGCTACGCCGCCGGCCCGTACACCGATCGTCCGACCGGCTCGCAGGCAGGCGGTGGCCTGACTCCGCAGGACGCGGCGACCTTGTCGCGCGATGTGGCCAGCGTCTACGCCAGCCTGTCCAGCCAGTTCGGCGAAAAATTCTCCACCGACTTGGCCGCGCGCTACGAGCACAGCGATGACTTCGGCGGCGAACTGACCGGCAAGCTCGGACTGCGCTACGCGTTCACCCCGGCATTCGCCCTGCGCGGCGCGATCTCCAACAATTTCCGCGCACCGTCGCTGGCGCAGATCGGCTACGAATCCACCTCCACCGGTTACAACGCCGGCGGCCAGCTGGTGCAGGGCCGCCTGCTCTCGGTCAACAACCCCATCGCCCGTGGCCTGGGTGCGCAGGACCTGAAGCCGGAGAAGTCGCTGAACACCTCGCTCGGCTTCACCAGCCGCATCGGCGAGCACTTCGACCTGTCGCTGGACTTCTTCCAGATCGACATCGACGACCGCATCGCGCTGTCCGAGAGCATCACCGGCGATGCGCTGACCGATTACGTGGCCACCAACTACGGCGTCGGCGGCCTGCAGAGCGCCAGCTTCTTCGTCAACGCCGCCGACACGCGCACCCGCGGCGCCGAGCTGGTGAGCAACTGGCGGCAGTCGCTGGGCGATGGCCAGCTGCTGCTGACCGGCACCTACGCCTACACCAAGACCACGCTGAAGAACGTGCTGGCCACACCGGCGCAGCTGCAGGCGCTGGACCCGGACTACGTGCTGTTCGGCATCGAAGAGACCAATACGCTGACCGACGCCACCCCGCGTACCCGTGGCAGTTTCTCGGCCGCTTGGAGCAACGACCGCTGGTCGCTGAGCAGCCGGGTGAACCGCTACGGCAGCGCGACCCGCGTATTCAACTTCGGTGATGGCTACATTCCGCGCCAGACCTACCAGGCCGAGTGGCAGCTGGATGCGGAAGTGGAATACCGCATCACCCCGCAGTGGAGCGTGGCCATCGGTGGGCAGAACCTGACCGACAACTACCCGGATCGCTCCAACGAGGACATCCACTACTTCGGCAACCTGCCCTACGACGTGCTGTCGCCGATCGGCAGCAACGGTGCGTACTACTACGGACGCGTGCGCTACACGTTCTGATTGCTCTGGGTGTGATTGCCTTGGGTGGGTGCGGACCGTTGGTCCGCACAGCATGCCGACCAACGGTCGGCACCCACCGGGGCGCGATGGATCACTGTCGGCACCCACCGGGACGCGATGGCTCGCTGCGGGTGGGTGCAGACCGTTGGTCCGCATCAGCCGGCACTACCGCAATCCGCCGGCACCCACCGGGTGGGTGCGGACCGTTGGTCCGCACCAGCCGTAGCCTGGCCTCGACCCCGCGTACACGCCGCCGCTGGCATGGTGGTCGCCATGGCTGAACCGCTCCCCCTGCGTCCGCCACCTCCATTGCTGGACGACGCCTGCGCGTTGTTCCTCGATGTGGATGGCACCCTGATCGAATTCGCTGCACGCCCCGACGCCGTGCAGCTTCTCCCCGATGTGCGTGAAGCCATCGGCCGCATCAGCGATCGGCTGGAAGGTGCCGTGGCACTGGTCAGTGGCCGCCCGCTTGAACAGCTGGACCAGTTGTTCGCGCCGCTCAAGCTTCCCGCTGCGGGCCTGCATGGCCACGAACTGCGTGCGCACGACGGGCACGTGATACGCGATGAGCATGGTGACGACACCGCCGACTGGCTGCATGCGCTTCATCAGCAAGCCATGCGTTTCGCCCATGGCCACCCCGGCGTACTGGTCGAGAACAAGGGCGTAGGCCTGGCCCTGCACTGGCGTGGCGCGCCGCATGCAGCCAACGATGTACGCGCCTTCGCCGACCGCCATGTTCGCGGCCGTGCCAGCTATCGCCTGCAGCCGGGCGACCATGTCGTCGAATTCGTCCCGGTGGCTACCAACAAGGGCCGAGCCGTGCGTCGGCTGATGCAGTACCTGCCGTTCCGTGGGCGTCTGCCGGTGTTCCTCGGCGACGACCTGACCGATGAATTCGGCTTCGATGCGGCCAATGGCCTGCATGGCTGGAGCGTGCTGATCGGCGAACGTGAACCCAGTGCAGCAGTGTTCGCGCTGCCCGACATACGCAGCGTGCACGCCTGGCTGCGTGAGAATGCGTATTGACCCCGGCCCCCACGGCCGCAACCGAGATGTACCGCGTGATGACCCAACCCGATCTTGATCTGGGCGTGGTCGGCAACGGCAGCTTCGGCGCCCTTATCGACAAGCACGCCCGTGTTGTCTGGAGTTGCCTGCCGACCTTCGACGGCGACCCGACCTTCTGTGCCCTGCTCAGCCCCAACCAGCAGACCGGCGGCGACTTCGCCATCGAACTGGAGGACTTCGCCGGCAGCGAACAGGAATACCTCACCAATACCGCGATCCTGCGCACCGTGCTGCGCGATGCGCATGGCGGCGCGCTGGAAATCCTCGATTTCGCCCCGCGCTGGCGCCAGAACGACCGTTTCTACCGGCCGGTCAGCCTCATCCGCCAGGTGCGCCCGTTGTCCGGCAGCCCGCGCATCGTGATCCGCGCACGACCACTGGCCGACTGGGGCGCGCGCGTGCCCGAGTCCACCTGGGGCAGCAACCACGTGCGCTGGATCCTGCCCGAGCACGTGCTGCGCCTGACCACCGACGTGCCGGTGCGCTTCGTGCGTGATGGCCTGCCGTTCGTGCTCAACCATCCCATCCACCTGATCCTGGGCGTGGATGAATCACTCAACCGCTCCATCAGCGGCTACGTGCAGGAAGCCTTCCAGCGCACCCGCGACTACTGGCGCGAATGGGTGCGGTACCTGTCCATCCCGCTGGAATGGCAGGACGCGGTGATCCGCAGTGCGATCACCCTCAAACTCTGCCAGTACGAGGACAGCGGCGCGATCATCGCAGCGATGACCACCTCGATTCCCGAAGCGCCCGGCAGCGTGCGCAACTGGGACTACCGCTACTGCTGGCTGCGCGATGCCGCCTTCGTGGTGCGCGCGTTGAACCGTCTGGGCGCCACCCGCACGATGGAGCAGTTCCTCGGCTACATCTTCAACCTGGCCACCACCGACGGCACCCTGCAGCCGCTGTACGGCATCGGCTTCGAAGCCAAGCTGGACGAGGACGAAGTACCCAGCCTGTCCGGCTACCGCGGCATGGGCCCGGTGCGGCGCGGCAACTTGGCCTGGGTACAGCGCCAGCACGATGTATACGGCAGCGTGGTGCTGGCCTCCACCCAGCTGTTCTTCGACCGTCGCCTGCAGGACCCCGGTGACAGCCACACCTTTGCCCGGCTGGAACCGCTGGGTGAACAGGCGTTCGCACTGCACGATGTGCCCGATGCGGGCCTGTGGGAATTCCGCGGCCGCACCGAAGTACACACCTACACCAGCGCAATGTGCTGGGCGGCGTGCGATCGGTTGTGCAAGATCGCCGTGCGCCTGAAGCGTGATGACCGCGCGCAGTACTGGCGCGAGCGTGCCGACACCATCCACGCACGCATCATGGAAAAAGCCTGGAGCGAGGAGCTCGGCCACTTCACCGACACCTTCGATGGCCATCGCCTTGATGCCTCGCTGCTGCTGCTGGCCGATATCGGCTTCATCGACGCCAACGACGCACGCTTCGTCGCCACCGTCGACGCCATCGGCCGCGACCTCAAGCACGGCAATGCGCTGTACCGCTATATCGCCCCGGATGATTTCGGCGAACCGGAAACCAGCTTCACCATCTGCACGTTCTGGTACATCGATGCGCTTGCTGCGATCGGCCGCATGGATGAGGCGCGCGACATGTTCGAATCACTGTTGCAGCAACGCAACCATCTTGGCCTGCTGTCGGAAGACCTGGCGTTCGACGGTGGTGAAGCCTGGGGCAACTTCCCGCAGACCTATTCGCATGTCGGCCTGATCACGGCGGCGATGCGCCTGTCGCGTTCCTGGCAGGAGGCGTCATGAGCCGTCTTGTCGTTGTTTCCAACCGCGTTGCCGTCCCGGGCGAGAACCGTGCCGGTGGCCTTGCCGTGGGCCTGCTGGCGGCACTGAAGGAACGCGGCGGCTTGTGGTTCGGCTGGAGTGGCAAGAGCGTGCGCGAGGCCAGTGGCGCGCTGCACGAACAGCGCGATGGTGACATCCAGTACGTCACCATGGACCTGGCCAAGCGCGATGTGGATGGCTACTACAACGGCTTCGCCAACCGTACGCTGTGGCCACTGCTGCACTTCCGCCTGGACCTGGTCGACTACGACCGCGGCACCCGCGAGACCTACCACAGGGTCAATGCACTGTTCGCCGACAAGCTGGCCCCACTGCTGCGCGAAGACGACATCGTCTGGATCCACGACTATCACCTGATTCCGCTCGGCGCGATGCTGCGCGAGCGCGGCATCGGGTGCCGCATCGGCTTCTTCCTGCACATCCCGATGCCCTCGGCCGACCTGCTGCAGGCCATGCCCGACCATCTGCGGCTGTTCTCGGCGTTGTATGCCTACGACCTGGTCGGCTTCCAGACCCAGCGCGATGCCGATCGCTTCCAGACCTACCTGCGCCTGTTCGGCGGTGGCCGGGTACTGGAAAACGGCAAGCTCGAAGCGCCGGGCGGACGCCACTTCCGAGCCGCGGCGTTCCCGATCGGCATCGACACCGAGCTGATCGCCCGCCAGGCCAGCACCGCCGCCAGCAAGGCGGCCGTGAAGAACCTGCGCAGCAGCCTGCGCGACCGCCAGCTCGCCATCGGTGTGGATCGCCTGGACTATTCCAAGGGCCTGCCCGAACGGTTCCTCGGCTTCGAACGCTACCTGCAACGCCATCCCGACCAGCGTGGCTCGCTCACCTACCTGCAGATCGCGCCGGTCTCGCGCGGCGATGTCACCGAGTACCGGCAACTGCGCAGCCAGCTGGAGCAGATCGCCGGCCACATCAACGGTGGCCATGCCGAGCCGGATTGGACACCGCTGCGCTACGTCAACCAGAACTTCACCCACGCCACGCTGACCGGCTTCTACCGTGCCGCCGCTGTCGGCCTGGTGACCCCGCTGCGCGATGGCATGAACCTGGTGGCCAAGGAATACGTGGCCTCGCAGGATCCGGAAGATCCCGGCGTGCTGGTGCTGTCCCTGCTGGCCGGCGCCGCCGATGAAATGAAGCAGGCGCTGCTGGTCAACCCGCACGATCTGGACGGCGTGGCCGATGCCATCGCCACCGCCGCCACGATGTCCCTGCGCAAGCGGCAGGAACGCTGGCACGCGATGATGGACCACCTGCGCACCTACGACATCAACCACTGGCGCCGCAGCTACCTCGAAGCCCTGGAAGGTTGACCGCCTACGCCGGGCATGGCCCGGCGCTATCTTGATCCGGACACAGGGTAGCGCCGGGCCACGCCCGGCGGCGCTTAATCGAGGAAGCGCGCGGCCTGTGCCGGCGTCGGCAGGAAGCAGGCGTCATGGCGCCCGAACCAGCGATAGCGGTTGCGTGCCAATACGCGGTAGGCGCCATCGCGCCAGCGGCGTGGCAGCACGCGCAGTGTGGTCGCCAGGCGCCAGCCACCACCCAGTGCCGCCAGCACGCGCAGGATCGCATCGGTATCGGTCCACGCGCCCTGCCCGTCCAACAACAGGAACGAGGTCGGGTCGTGCGCGTCCAGGCCGTGCGCGCGCAACATCGAGCTGCCCTGCGCGCCCTGCATCGCCGCGAAGCGAAAGCGTTCCTGCCGGTCGAACCGCAGCAGGAAACGCACCCAGCGGCTGCACAACGCGCAGACGCCATCAAAGACGATCACGCCGCCAGGTTCTGCCCCCGCAGCGCGATCCCCCCGCATCAATCCATCCACACCAGCGTCGCCATCCGGCCGGTGCGGCGGTCGCGACGGTGCGAGTACAGATCCGCATCGGCCATGGTCGAGACCGTGCCGCCGTGGATGTTGCCAAGCTCCATGCCCGCGGCCTGCAGGCGCTGTCGCGCCAGCGCGAACAGATCCACTTTCCAGTGACCGGGGCGGGTCGCCACAAAGGCCGCCGCAGCGGCCGCGTCGTGGCCGACGAAGGCGTGGTACACCTCTTCGCCGATCTCGTAGTCGGCCGGTCCCGCTGCCGGGCCCAGCCACGCGCGCAGCTGCGCCGGTGGCGTCTGCATGGCGGCCACGGTGGCCTCCAGCATGCCATCGGCCAGGCCACGCCAACCGGCATGGGCGGCGCCCACCTCGCTGCCATCGACAGCGGCGAACACCACCGGCAGGCAGTCCGCGGTGAGGATCGCCAGCACTACGCCGGGCACCGAGGTCACCGCGGCATCGGCCACCGGTTCGCTGGCCCCCTCCACCGGCGGCGCGGCGAAACGCAGCACGGTGCTGCTGTGCACCTGGCGCAGCCAATGCGGCGCCGATGGCAGTGCCAGGCCCTGCTGCAGCAGCTGCCGGTTGTGCTCGACGTTGGCCGGGGTGTCACCGTCGGCCGCGTGCCGGTTGCCCAGGTTGAACTGGGCGAACGGCGCTGGCGAGATACCCGCGCCATGCCGGCGCGTGGTCAGCGCATGCGCGCCCGGGGGCGCCGGCCAGTCAGCCTGCAGCAGTGGCAGCGCCGTAGTCATTACCAGCGGTCCCGCTCGCGCTCGGCGAAGGCCGCGCTGTCTTCGCGCAGCACCTTCATCAGGTGCAGCATGTCGGCCGGCGCAGGCGCGGTGTTGCGCACCGGCTCACCACTGATCGGATGCACGAACTCCAGGGTCTCTGCATGCAGGGCCTGGCGCTTGAAGCCGCGCAGCGCGGCCACCAGTTCGTCGCTGGCCCCCTTGGGCAGCTTCAGCGCACCGCCGTACAGCTGATCGCCCACGATCGGATGGCGCAGGTGCGCCATGTGCACGCGGATCTGGTGGGTACGCCCGGTTTCCAGGCGGCATTCCAGCGCGGTATGCGCGCGGAAGCGCTCGCGCAGGCGGTAATGGGTCACCGCTTCCTTGCCATCCTCGCGCACCCCCATCTTCAGGCGGTCGCGCGGGTGACGGTCGATCGGCGCATCTGCCGTGCCACCGGCCACCAGCGCACCCATCACCACCGCCAGGTACTGGCGATGCACGTCACGGGCAGCCAGCTGCTCGACCAGTGCGGTCTGCGCTTCCAGCGTGCGGGCCACGACCATCACGCCGCTGGTGTCCTTGTCCAGGCGATGCACGATGCCCGCGCGCGGCAGCACCGCCACCGACGGGTCGCGGTACAGCAGCGCATTGACCAGGGTGCCGCTGTGGTTGCCGGCACCGGGGTGCACGACCAGGCCGACCGGCTTGTTGATCACCAGCAGGTGCTCGTCCTCGAACAACACGTCCAGCGGGATGTCTTCCGGCTCGGCGCTGGTCTGGGTTTCCAGCACCACCTGCAGGGTGACCACCTCGCCGCCGCGCAGTGCGTCGCGCGGGCGTGCCTGCGCGCCGTCCAGCAGGACGTCGCCGGCCTTGATCCACTCGGTCAGGCGGGAGCGGGAGTATTCGGGGAACAGCTCGGCCACGACCGCGTCGAAACGGCGGCCGGCGGAGGTGTCAGGGACAACGGCCTGGCGGGCCGATTCGGAGGGTTGTTCAGACATGGCAGGGGGCATCTTTGAAATTTTGGGGTCCCGGCGAGCCGGTTTCAGTCGCTGGACAGGACACTAGGCTATCATCGACCCTTCGTATTCCAGCCGCGTCCCGCATTGACCCCATGATCCGACGCTCCGTCCTGCTCTCCGCGCCCGTCCGCCTGACCGCCCTCCTGCTGGTGCTGGTCATCGTCGCCACTGGCTGCAACCGCGGCACCAAGGGTGATCGCCCTGATGAAGGCACCCCGGTCGAACAGCTCTACGAAAAGAGCCACAAGCTGATGCAAGGCGGCAACTGGAGCGGCGCCGAAGCCAGCTTCCGTCGCCTGGTGGCACAGTACCCCTACGGCCCGTACACCGAGCAGGCGATGATCGAATCGGCCTACGCCCAGTACAAGGCCGGCAAGCACGATGACGCGGTGTCCAGCATCGACCGCTTCATCCGTACCTACCCGACCCATCGCAACATTGCGTACCTGTACTACCTGCGCGGCCTGGCCAACTCCAACCGCAGTACGGTCTTCCTGCGCCGCGTATGGTCCCTGGATGCCAGCCGCCGTGATCTGTCGACGTCGCACCAGGCCTATTCAGATTTCAACATCGTGGTCGACCGCTATCCCAACAGCCGCTACGCCGCCGATGCGCGCCAGCGGATGCTGGTGCTGCGTGACGTATTCGCCCAGCACGAGCTCGACAACGCCCTGTACTACGTGCGTCGCGGCGCCTGGGTCTCGGCTGCCGGCCGCGCCAACTATCTGCTGGAAAACTACCCGCAGAGCGCGTTCCAGAACGATGCCGTGGCGGTGCTGGCCGAGTCCTACACCCACCTGGGCAACAAGACCCTGGCCGACGACGCCCGCCGCGTCCTGCAGCTGAACCAGCCGGATCACCCGTGGCTGGAAGGCAAGTGGCCGAAGTACCCGTGGATGATCCGCAAGCTGAACCCGTTTGCCGGCGAGAAGTCCGCCGCCACCGGCCAGCGCAACGCGCGACTGGAAAAGAAGTAAGAAAAGAGGCCCCGCACGGGGCCTTTTTTTTGCCTGGCGTCACCGCTAGGAATGCTACGAACCGGCGATCACTGCGACTTCCATCGCAGTCGGCGCGGAGAGCAGCTCCCAGAATGCGGCGCAAAGGCCATCCCGGCCTGCATGGAGCGCCACATGTCCTCATCGTCCCTGCGGTTCCGATCACGCCCGACCCTGCTGGTCACTGCCCTGCTCGCGCTGGCCGCCAGTCCCCTTGTCGCGCGGGCGGCGGAGCCGGGCGACCTGCTCTCGGCCGCGCCCTACCGCGCCAGCTGGGTGCCCTCCAAGGCCGCCCAGGCCTACAAGCTGGCCTACCGCACCCCCGATCATCACGGACGCCTGGCCGAGGCCACCGGGCTGGTCTACCTGCCCGCCGGGCCTGCGCCGGCCGGTGGCTGGCCAGTCGTATCCTGGGCCCACGGCACCCAGGGCATCGCCGACCACTGCGCGCCTTCGGTATCCGGCCCCTATCAGCCCGAGCGCGATGGCCGCTTCCTCGACCAGTTCCTGGCACAGGGCTATGCCGTTCTCGCCGCCGATTACCAAGGCCTGGGCAGCCCGGGTGACCACGCCTACCTGCACGTGCGCACCTCCGCGCGCAACGCCATCGATCTCATCAAGGCCAGCCGCCATTTCCTCGGCAATGCCACGCTGTCACCGCGTTGGGTATCGGTGGGCCATTCGCAGGGCGGCGCTGCCGCGCTCACGGCCGGCCATTTGGCACCGTCCTATGGACCCTCGCTGCAGTACCGAGGCAGCTTCACCACCGGCACCCCCACGGCCGTCGAACTGACTGCGCTGGTGATGAAGCCGGACAGCCGCACGCCGAATCCGGGCGCGCTCAATGCCTATCACGCTTACCTGATCGATGGCCTGCTGCAGGTGGAGCCGCGTATCGCACGCGTACTCAGCGATGAAGGCCATGCACGGGTCGCGCTGGCGCGCCAGCAGTGCCTGGGCCCGCTGGCAGCCACCCTGGAAGGGGCGAACACGGGAGAAATGTTCAGCGCACCGTTGACCTCGGTGCCGGGCATCTGGGCGCTGCTGCATGACTATCTGGGCGTGCCACGGCGGGGCTTCAGCCAACCGTTGATGCTGGGCCACGGCAGCGAGGATCGCGACGTGCCCTATCTCACCACCCTGCTGTATGCCGTCGGCCTGGCCCTGCGCGGCGAACCGGTGGCATTCCGCCGATACCCGGTCGACCATCGTGGCACGCTGGACGCAGCGGCGGCCGATGGCCCGGCATTCGTGCGTGCGCGGCTGGGGGACAGCCAATTTGACGAGGCCGCCGAAACCGCCGGCCTGGAGCAGCTGCTCGACGAAGCCCGGTAGATCCACGCCGTGCGTGGATGGGAGGTCCACCCGGTTGCCGGCCAGCGGCCGGCACTACCGATGGATCCATCGAACATCGGTAGCGCCGGGCCATGCCCGGCGACCGGTCCTCAGCTCTTGTAGCCGTTGCTGATCGGGTAGCGGCGCTCACGCCCGAACGCGCGGCGCGAGACCTTCGGGCCCGGCGCGGCCTGGTGGCGCTTCCACTCGCTGATCCGCACCAGCCGCAGCACACGATCCACCACCGCCGCGTCATAGCCTGCGGCGACGATCTCCGTGCGCGACTGCTCCTGGTCGATGTAGCGGTACAGGATGCCGTCCAGCACGTCGTAGGCCGGCAGCGAATCCTGGTCGGTCTGGTTTTCACGCAGTTCGGCCGAGGGCGGGCGGCTGATCACCGCCGGCGGGATCACCGGCGCGCCGCCGACGGTGTTGCGCCACTTCGACAGGCCGAACACCTCGGTCTTGTACAGGTCCTTCAGCGGCGCGTAGCCGCCGCACATGTCGCCATAGATGGTGGCGTAGCCGACCGCGTACTCGCTCTTGTTGCCGGTGGTCAACAGCAGGCCACCGAACTTGTTGGCCAGTGCCATCAGGATCACGCCACGGCTGCGCGATTGCAGGTTCTCCTCGGTCACATCCGGCGTGGTGCCCTCGAACATCGGCGCCAGCGCCTGCATCAGGCCCTGGAACGCCGGCTCGATGGAAACGGCTTCCAGTTTCACGCCCAGCGCCTGGCACTGCTCGGCGGCCAGGTCGTTGGACATGCCGGCGGTATAGCGCGACGGCAGGCGCACCGCCGTCACGTTCTCCGCGCCCAGCGCATCGACCGCCATGGCCAGCACGATCGCCGAGTCGATGCCACCGGACAGACCCAGCCACACCTTCTTGAAACCGTTCTTTCTGCAATAGTCCTGGATGCCGCGGGTGACCGCGCGCCAGGCCAGCGCATCCATGCTCTCGTCGCCGTCGTCCATCCATACCTGTGGCAGGAAGCGGCGGGCAGCGCCGTCGTAGTCCACCACCAGCCACTGGTCGACGAAGGCCGCCGCGGCCGGGTGCACCGTGCCGTCGCCATCGGCCACCACCGATGCACCATCGAACACCAGCGCGTCCTGGCCGCCCACCACGTTGAGGTAGGCGATGGCCGCGCCGCTTTCGCGGGTACGTGCAGCCAGCACGGCGTCACGCTGGGCATGCTTGCCGCGTTCGTACGGCGAGGCATTGGGCACCACCACCAGCTGCGCGCCGGCACGCACCGTATCGGCCAGCGGCTCGGCGAACCACAGGTCCTCGCAGATCAGCAGGCCGACCGGGATGCCGTCGACCTCGAACACGCAGCTGCCACCGTCCGGATCGACATCGAAGTAGCGGCGCTCGTCGAACACCGCGTAATTGGGCAGTTCGCGCTTGCGGTAGGTCTGTTCCACCAGGCCATCGCGCAGCACGCTGGCCGCGTTGTAGACCACCGCACCGGCGGCCTGTGGCCAGCCCACTACAGCGGTGATGCCACGGCACGCAGCAGCAATGCGGGTCATCGCCTGCTCGCACTCGTACAGGAAGCCCGGGCGCAGCAGCAGGTCCTCCGGCGGATAGCCGCTGACTGCCAGCTCGGGGAACATCACCAGCCCGGCGCCGTACTCGTCGCGCGCCTGGGCGATCATCTCGATGATGCGCTCGGTGTTGCCGGCGACATCGCCAACCGGGAAGTCGAACTGCGCCATCGCGATGCGGATCGAAGCCATGAGGGTCCAGCCTGTGGTTGCAATGCGCACATTGTAGCGCCGCGACATGCGCTCGCCGGGCATGGCCCGGCGCTACCGCGTGGACCATTCTGGTAGCGCCGGGCCATGCCGGTAGCGCCGGGCCATGCCCGGCGGATACCCGGACGCAGAAAGGCCGCCCTGAGGCGGCCCTTCTGTTTCAAGCAGCCGGCCAGCGGCCGGCTTTACAAACACGTAGCCGCTGCGCGGCTGCGGTCTTATTTCACCAGCTTGGCGATGGCAGCGCCCAGGTCGCCCGGCGAACGCACGGTGACGACGCCAGCAGCTTCCATGGCAGCAAACTTGCCTTCGGCAGTGCCCTTGCCGCCCGATGCGATCGCACCGGCGTGGCCCATGCGCTTGCCGGCCGGAGCCGAAGCACCCGCGATGAAACCGACGACCGGCTTCTTCACGTGGTTCTTGATGTACTCGGCACCGGCTTCTTCAGCGTCGCCGCCGATTTCGCCGACCATGATGATGCCTTCGGTCTGCGGGTCTTCGTTGAACAGCTTCAGGCAGTCGACGAAGTTCAGGCCGTTGATCGGGTCACCACCGATGCCGATGCAGGTGGACTGGCCCAGGCCGACTTCGGTGGTCTGCTTGACCGCTTCATAGGTCAGGGTGCCCGAACGCGACACGATGCCGATCTTGCCCGGCTTGTGGATGTGGCCCGGCATGATGCCGATCTTGCACTCGCCCGGGGTGATGACGCCCGGGCAGTTCGGCCCGATCAGCACGGTGTCCGGATGCGAACGGGTCAGCACGTTCTTGACGCGCAGCATGTCCAGCACCGGGATGCCTTCGGTGATGCAGACGATGACCTTGATGCCGGCAGCAGCGGCTTCCAGGATCGCGTCAGCCGCGTACGGCGGCGGCACGTAGATGACCGAAGCGTTGGCGCCGGTGCTCTGCACGGCGTCGGCAACGGTGTTGAAGACCGGCAGGTCGATATGGGTGGTGCCCCCCTTGCCCGGGGTCACGCCGCCAACAACCTGGGTGCCGTACTCGATCATCTGAGTGGCGTGGAAGGTGCCCTGCTGGCCGGTGAAGCCCTGCACGATCACCTTGGTGTTCTTATTGATCAAAACTGACATTGGATTTCCTTCGGTGTCGGATCAGGCGGCGTTCTTGACAGCTTCGACGACCTTCTTGGCACCGTCGTTGATGTTGTCGGCCGGGATGATGGCCATGCCGCTGTCACGCAGCAGCTGCTTGCCTTCTTCCACGTTGGTGCCTTCCAGACGCACCACGACCGGAACCTTGACGCCCACTTCCTTCACGGCGGCGATGATGCCTTCGGCAATCATGTCGCAGCGGACGATGCCGCCGAAGATGTTGACGAAGATGCCTTCGACCTTGTCCGAGGACAGGATCAGCTTGAACGCTTCGATGACGCGCTGCTTGTTGGCGCCGCCGCCCACGTCCAGGAAGTTCGCCGGCTCGCCGCCGTTGAGCTTGATGACGTCCATGGTGGCCATGGCCAGGCCTGCGCCGTTGACCATGCAGCCGATGTTGCCGTCCATGGTGACGTAGTTGATGTCCAGCTCCGAAGCGATCACTTCGGTCGGATCTTCCTGGGTCTTGTCGCGCATGGCGACCAGGGCCTTCTGGCGGAACGCGGCGTTGTCGTCGCTGTCGAACTTGCCGTCCAGCGCGTACAGGTTGCCGTCGTCCAGGATGGCCAGCGGGTTGATTTCAACCAGCGCCAGGTCCTTTTCGTTGAACAGGCGGTACAGGTTCACCATGATGTTGGCGAACTGGCCGGCCTGCTTGGCGGTCAGGCCCAGCTTGAAGCCGAAATCACGACCGTGGTAACCCTGCACGCCTTCGACGAAGTCGACGTTCAGCGAGTGGATCAGCTCCGGGGTTTCAGCGGCGACCTGCTCGATCTCCACGCCGCCTTCCGAAGAAGCGATGTAGGTGATGGTCTTGGTGCCACGGTCAACCAGCACCGACAGGTACAGTTCCTTGACGATCTCGCCAGCGGTGGTCACCAGCACCAGGTTGACCGGCAGTTCAACGCCAGCGGTCTGGTAGGTGGCCATCTTGGTGCCGAGCATCTTGGCCGCAGCGGCCTTCACGTCGTCGGTGGTCTTGCAGAACTTGACGCCGCCAGCCTTGCCGCGGCCGCCAGCGTGGATCTGCGCCTTGACCATCCACGGGCCCTGGCCCAGGGAGTTGGCAGCGGCAACAGCTTCGTCCGGGGTCGCAGCGACCTTGCCGGCCGGGACCGGGATGCCGTACTCGGCAAGCAGTTGTTTTGACTGGTATTCGTGGAAATTCATGCGTCACCGTGGGAATAGGAACGACCGCACGCAATTCCTCAGGGCCCCGGCGGGGCGCCGGCATGGACCGCGGCGGGCCCACTATTGTGGCCGAGCCGGCGCCGGGGCGCAAAGAAGTATGGACAAAAGGCCGGAACAGGCCAGATTTCCATGGTCATTCAGGCAGTTGCGGCACGGCCTGGATCACACCGCAAACGCCCGCCCCGGCCGACTGCGCAGCCCAGCCCGGTACAGGCGCCCTATACTGGCCCCGTAAATTCGACCCACGGTGCCGGCAACCGGGCAGCGAGCAGATCCGACGATCGGGGGACGTCGGGCAGGTTCGGCCCACCGCCGTCATGACCCAGTTCCAGGCAGCCAGAAGGGGAGTTCCGGCGTGTCACCCAGTGCTTCATTGATCGACCGCATCGAATCGATACCGCGGCGCGAGCTGTATTTCTTCGCCCTGTACCGGGTGCTGATCGCCTCGGTCATCGCCGCCCTGCTGTACAGCCCGTTGTCGGCCATGGTCGGCGAAGCCCACCATCCGCGCCTGGCCTATTCGGTCGGCGCCGCCTATCTGCTGCTGTCCCTGTTGTGGCTGGTGATCGGACGCAATGAACGCTGGCTGCGGCCGATCGTGGTCGGCGGCGTGCTGCTGGACATCGTCGCCGCCAGCCTGCTGGCGCACGCCCTGCCCGGCGCCAGCGCCGGCATCTCGATGTCGCTGCTGTTCAACATCGCCGCCGCCGCCACCCTGCTGCCGCTCAGCTGGGGCCTGGTGCTGGCGCTGGCCGCCAGCGTCGCCACTGCTGCCGAATACCTGTGGAAGGTGCTGGAAGGCGGCGACCCCACCCGCACCTTGGCCGAACTGGCGATGTTCGCCACCAGCTACCTGGCGCTGGCCTTCATCAGCTACCAGGTCGGCAACCGTGCACGACGCAACCAGCAGCTGGCCAACCAGCGTGGCGACGAAGTGGCCAACCTGTTCCAGATCAACGAACTGATCATCCGCCGCATGCGCACCGGCGTGGTGGTGGTGGACGCCGACAACCGCATCACCCTGGCCAACGAAGCCGCCTCGATCCTGCTGGGCGACCGCGATGGCAACAGTGATTCCGGCCGCCTCGACCTGGCCAGTGTCGCCCCCGAACTTGCGCGGCGCCTGCAACGCTGGCGCAACGGCTGGGCACAGGATGAAATGCCGCTACAGCTCAACCCCGACCAGCCGGAAGTGCAGCCACGCTTCGCCCGCCTGCTGGCCGGCAGCGACCTGGTGCTGGTGTTCCTGGACGACTCCAGCGTGGTCTCACGCCGCGCCGAATCACTCACTCTGTCGGCGATGGGGCGCTTCTCGGCCAGCCTCGCGCACGAGATCCGCAACCCGCTGGCGGCCATCAACTATGCCGTGCAGCTGCTGGAAGAAGGTACCGGCTTCAACGAAAGCGACCGTCGCCTGCTGCAGATCATCCACCAGCAGTGCCAGCGCACCAACGGCATCGTTGAAAGCGTGCTGGGCCTGGCCCGGCGCGAACGCGCCAACCCGGAAAACGTGGATCTGGCCGCCTTCGTGCGCCGCTTCGTGCTGGAGTACAAGCAGGGCCAGACGCTGGAAACCGACAGCATCGAACCGATCATCAACGACACCTCGGTGCCGGCCCAGGTCGACCCGCGCCACCTGTACCAGGTGCTGACCGTGCTGGTGCACAACGCCCTCAAGTACGGCCGCATCGGCGAGCAGCCCGCGCGCGTGCGGCTGCGTGTGGCCCAGCACGAGCGTAGTGCGGTGATCGACGTGATGGACCGTGGCCCGGGCATCCCCGAGGCCGTCGCCGCGCAGCTGTTCCGCCCCTTCTTCACCACCTCCGAGCACGGCACCGGCCTGGGCCTGTATATCGCCCGCGAGCTGTGCAGGGCCAACCAGGCGCGGCTGGATTACATCCCCGTCCCCGCCGGCGGCTCCTGCTTCCGCCTGGTACTGCCCGGCCCGCACACCCTGCTTCCGCACTGATTCCGTGCGTCAAACATTTGTCGCCTTCCACACCCTCGGCTATCTTTCCCACCCATGAACGAAACCCGCAGCGCCCTCGTCGTCGACGATGAACGCGATATCCGCGAACTGCTGGTGTTGACCCTCGGCCGCATGGGCCTGCGCATCAGCACCGCCGCCAATCTCGCCGAAGCCCGCGAACTGCTGGCCAGCAATCCCTATGACCTGTGCATCACCGACATGCGCCTGCCCGATGGTAATGGCATCGAACTGGTCAGCGAGATCGCCCAGCACTACCCGCACACGCCGGTGGCGATGATCACCGCCTTCGGCAGCATGGACCTGGCCGTGGAAGCACTGAAAGCCGGTGCCTTCGATTTCGTCAGCAAGCCGGTGGACATCACCGTGCTGCGCGGCCTGGTCAAGCATGCGCTGGAACTCAACAACAGCGAACGCCCGGTTGCCGGCCCCGCCGCCGAACAGGCCGCACGCCTGCTCGGCGAATCGCCGGCGATGGACGTGCTGCGCGCCACCATCGGCAAGGTTGCGCGCAGCCAGGCGCCGGTCTACATCCTGGGCGAATCCGGGGTGGGCAAGGAACTGGTTGCACGCACCATCCATGCGCAGGGCGCGCGCGCCGCCGGGCCGTTCGTGCCGGTCAACTGTGGCGCCATCCCCACCGAGTTGATGGAGAGCGAGTTCTTCGGCCACCGCAAGGGCAGCTTCACCGGCGCCCATGCCGACAAGCCGGGACTGTTCCAGGCCGCGCACGGCGGCACCCTGTTCCTGGATGAAGTGGCCGAGCTGCCGCTGCAGATGCAGGTGAAGCTGCTGCGTGCGATCCAGGAAAAATCGGTGCGCGCGGTGGGCGCCCCCAGCGAAGAACCGGTGGACGTGCGCATCCTCTCGGCCACCCACAAGGACCTGGCCGAGCTGGTCGAAGACGGGCGCTTCCGCCACGACCTCTACTACCGCATCAACGTCATCGAATTGCGCGTGCCGCCGTTGCGTGAGCGTCGCCAGGACCTGCCCGCATTGGCGGCGTCGATCCTGGCGCGGCTGGCCCGCAGCCACGGCCGCGCCACCCCGCTGCTTGCGCCTTCGGCGCTGGACGCACTGGCCCAGTACGGCTTCCCCGGCAACGTGCGCGAGCTGGAGAACATCCTGGAACGCGCGCTGGCACTGGCCGAGGAAGACCGTATCGGCGCCGACGACCTGCGCCTGCCGCAGCATGCGCCGCGCTCACCGGGCAGCGCCGCCCACGCTGAAGCGGTGGTGGATCTGCATCCGGGCAGTGCCGCCCTGCCCTCGTACATCGAGCAGCTTGAGCGCAGTGCCATCCAGCGCGCGCTGGAAGAAAACCGCTGGAACAAGACCCGCACTGCCGCGCAGCTGGGGATCACCTTCCGTGCGCTGCGCTACAAGCTGAAGAAGCTGGGGATGGAATAAGGGCCGAACGGCCCTGGTAGATGCCAACCTTGGTTGGCGTTGCGCCGCCGCGCCATCCACGCATGGCGTGGATCAACCGGCCGTTCTGCGTAGAAATGGTAGTGCCGGCCGCTGGCCGGCAACCCCGTGCACCGCCCATCCACGCATGGAGTGAGTCAACCAGCCGTTCTGCGTCGAAATGGTAGTGCCGGCCGCTGGCCGGCAACCTCATGTACCGCGCCATCCACGCATGGCGTGGATCTACTGGGCGCTGACCGCCATCCACGCATGGCGTGGATCTACTGGTTACACCATCCACGCATGGGGTGGATCTACGGCATCAATCCTTGGTTACGCGGTTGATCTCGGCCAGGCTGGTCACACCTGCAGCCGCCTTCTTCAACGCCGACTGCCTCAGGTCATTCACACCGATCGCCTGCGCGGCCTCGGCAATCTGCAGCGCGTTGCCGCCCGCCAGCACGATGGTCGCGATCTCGTCGGTCATCGGCATCACCTGGTAGAGGCCGGTACGGCCCTTGTAGCCCTCGGTGCATTCGTCGCAGCCCACCGCCTCATACAGTTCGATGCCCGCATCCAGCTGCGCCTGGGTGAAGCCCTCGGCCAGCAGCGCATGCTCCGGCAGATTGGCCGGGCGCTTGCAGTTACCGCAAAGACGGCGCGCCAAGCGCTGGGCGATCACCAGCGTCACCGAGCTGGTGATGTTGTACGGCGCGATGCCCATGTTCATCAGGCGCGCGATGGTCTGCGGCGCATCGTTGGTATGCAGCGTGGACAGCACCATGTGACCGGTCTGCGCAGCCTTGATCGCAATCTCCGCCGTCTCCAGGTCGCGGATTTCGCCGACCATGATGATGTCCGGATCCTGGCGCAGGAACGAACGCAGCGCCGCAGCGAAGGTCATGCCGCGCTTGTTGTTCTGCTGCACCTGGTTGACGCCGGGCAGGCGGATTTCCACCGGATCCTCGGCCGTGGAGATGTTGCGGGTCTCGTCGTTGAGGATGCCCAGTGCGGTATACAGCGACACCGTCTTGCCCGAACCGGTCGGGCCGGTCACCAGCACCATGCCGTACGGCTTATGGATCGCATCCAGGAACAGCTTCTGCTGGTCCGGCTCGTAACCCAGCTTGTCGATGCCCAGCTTGGCAGCGCTGCCATCGAGGATACGCAGCACCACCTTTTCACCGAACAGCGTCGGCAGGGTGCTGACGCGGAAATCGATCTGCTTGGTCTTGGAAAGATTGAGCTTGATGCGGCCATCCTGTGGCACGCGCTTTTCGGCGATATCCAGCTGCGCCATCACCTTCAGGCGCGCGGCAATGCGCTGGTTGAGCTTGTTCGGCGCGCGCGCGACCATCTTCAGCAGGCCATCGATGCGCAGGCGCACGCGGTAGTCGTCTTCGTAGGGCTCGAAGTGGATGTCCGAAGCACCCTTGCGGATGGCGTCGATCAGCACCTTGTTGATGAACTTCACCACCGGGGTATCGTCGCCCTTGGCGTCGATGCCGCTGTCGGTGCTGGCCATCTCATCGTCGCCACCGCCGATGTCGAGGTTGGCCATGCCCTCGTCATCGCCGCCCAAGGCATCGCCGATGGTGTCGTGGCTGGACTGCCACTGCTCGAGGGTGCGACGGATCTGGTCTTCATCGACCAGGATCGGCTCCACCACCAGATTGGTGTGGAACTTGATCTCGTCCAGAGAATGGGTGGGGTTGCTGGTGCCGACGAACAGCTTGCCGCCGCGTTTGAACAGCGGCAACACGTTGTGCTTGCGCAGCAGCTCCTCGCTGACGAGGCTCATCGCATTCTGGCTGCTGTCGAACGTGGACACGTCGAACAGCGGCATGCCGAACTCGACCGCGTTGGCAGCGGCGAGCTGCGAAGCCCCGACCACCTTGTTCTGCGCGAACCAGGTTGGCAGCGGCTGACGCGCGGCGGTGGCCTTGGCCATGGCGTCTCGGGCAGCAACTTCATCGAGCGCGCCGTCCTGGACAAGACGACGGGCCAGACCAGTAATGCCGACGAGGTTTGGGGTGGAAACGGTACTCATGGTATTCCTCGTTTACTCGTGACCTGACGGCAGTGAATCGGCCTTTGCAGTAGCCACTGGCTCGGTGTAGTCCAGATAGCTCAACAGGCGCAATGGTCCGCTCCGCCGGGTGTCCGGCGCAAGCGCCTCCCAGTGCTGATCCGTAAGCTGGCGCGAGGCGGTTGTGTCGCCAAGCGCACGTGCGGCATGCTGCATTGCACCGAACAGATAATAACCTGCTGCGGCATCAGCAAGCAGCGCTTGCTCCTGCTCTCCCTGCAACAATCGTCGGCCTTCTGTAATTTCCGCGTGATGGTCCTCCGCAGCAGTCGCTGCGACCAAGGCCAAGCTGGAGGACACGTCCGCATCCTGCGTGGTGCAATCCATCCATTCTCGTTCTACCCACAAGACCACGCGCTGTTCCGCCGGAAGGATGGGTTGGTGTCACCCGCCAGTGCGACAGCAACCGGGTAGTTTCCAAGGGAGCCTTGTCCAGTTCACAGCCGGCGACCAAGCCACGCAGTGCCTAGGCTCGCATCCAGTCAGCGGCAGAGACATCAACCGACGCTACCACTGCCCCATCCTGGAGCACGTCTGCCAGCGCCAGCGCTCGCTGGCGCCTGTCTTCACGTCCTGAAGCAGGTTGCCTGACTGCAGCCGCGGCGGTGGTATGGCGCACGGGCTGCGGTTGCGCGAGGACTGGCCAAGGCCCAGCCATCACGTCTTGGAAGTCAGGCGTGAACGCACATTGGAAACGCGCCACCGGCGTCTTCAGTTTCAGCGTCGGGAAGTAATCTGAATTGCTCGGGGATGGATACAGCGGAACGAATGCCCTCAGTGCGGCATCGTCCATCGACAGACTGTCGTTCAGATCTGCCACGGAATGAACGCCGATCCGCGCCAGCTCCTCCCGAGGCGCCGGCTGCTGGAAGAGGCAGTCATTCATCGGCGGCAGCTTGACCTTGGGCGTGGCGACCAGGATCAGATCACTGCGGTTGGGCAGGTAGGCGCGCACGTCCGAGAACTGGTCCAGCATGCCGGCTAGCACCGAGCTGACGCGCTCGGGGGTGATCTCGTGCAGCTGCGGCCATTGAGTGCCATTCTGCCCATGAACAGGATCAGCATCAGCGATTGGGCGCGTCAAGAATGCCCGAGAAACACCCCAGGTACTGCGTCCAGATGGATTGGTAGATCAGCACGGCAAAACCGGAAAGGATGAAGATCGGCAGCAGCCACGGGCCATGGTTGCGTGATGGAAGGCTCATTGCGGCTCCCCAGTCGCATCTTCGATCAGCAAAAAAACAACATCGATGCACACCGCGCAAGCCCCACCCCACCGCTGGCGCGCGTTCATTCCACCTCATCGAGTCCGGAAATGCAGGCGCGAAGCACCTACTCAACGCGCCATGCTTCGTTGTGCTAGAGGAAGGGGCCCCGCATTGCTCTTGTCGCCGTCACAAAGGGCTTGCAGATCTGGCACAGAAAGGCGCTATGTCCCGCTTCGTCCAGCCCTGTGGGCTCGCAGCATGCCGATGGCACATAATACGTTCCGAACGCCTGGTCGAACACCGAGAACACGGTCGCGAAATTCTTGCCGACGCCCTCGCCTTGCCGCACATGATGCCAGCGATGCATCGCCGGGGAGACGAGCACCCGCCCCAGGCAGCCGAAAGTCCATGGCAGGTTGGCGTGGGTCATGAGGCCGTAGTAATGTCTGACCAGCGCATTGGCATAGATCGCCCAGAGTGGCACGCCTATCAGCAGCAACACGCCAACATCAAGTATTGCAGCATTCAAGCGATTCAGGGGATGCTGGCGATAGGACGAGAACCATGTCAGCTGACGATCACTGTGGTGCATGGCATGGATCGGCCAGAACCAGCGGGAGTGCTCGAGGCGATGTCTGAAATAGCTGATGCCGTCGGCAACAAACAGGACGATGAGCAGGACGCCCCAGGACGGCAGACTGTCCCAGAGGCCTGACGTCCAGTCCATCTGCCACCCCCGGGTGGATCGATACATCCAGATCAGCAACATGCCCAGCAGGGGCATCAGCAGCAGCACCTCCATCATCAGGCAAAGCAGGTTCACCCACGCGCCCTGCGGCCAGAGATTCCGCAGAATGCCTGCGACGTTTTTCCGCTGCAGTACCAGCGCGAGCAGCAGGAACGCACCTGCCTCCACACTGACCTCGGAATAGGCAGCGCCTAGTTGGCCTACCAGGTCGATCTCCACTTTGGGCACCAGCACGGCTAATGCACACATGGAGTACCTCCAGATCAAATTTGCACCCAATCAACAAACGAAAAAGGCCCCGTTCGCACGGGGCCCTCTTCAATCGCACTCAGACGCGGCGCTTACAGAGCCGCTGCCTTCTTGCCCTGGCAGGAACCCGGGCGGAACTTGGTGTCGATCGAACCTTCGCAGACCCACTCCGGAATCACGCCATCGGCCACCTTGGTGGCATCGGGCGTCAGGGTAATGGTCTTGGCGTCAATGTTCGCGTCGCCGATCGCCTGCGCGGTGGCAACGATAGACTTGCCGTCCCATTCCAGCTTGCTGACGTACTTGGTCGCCTGGAAGTCCGGCTTCCAGGTGGTCGGCGGCAGCGCATTGTTGCTCGCCACGTATTCCGACACGTCGGTACGCAGCGAAGAAGCCGCCAGGATCACTTCCGAGACCTTGGCCTTCTTGGTGTAGTTGGAGTATGCCGGCAGCGCAATGGCGGCCAGGATGGCGATGATCGCAACGACGATCATCAGTTCGATAAGGGTGAAGCCCTTCTGGTTCTTCATAGTCATACATCCCCAAGATAGTAGTGGTTGAGTCAGTGCGCTGGATCGGTCCGGCCAATGGCCGGCTGAGCGTGTCCTGCACCCTGCGGGTGGATCAACGCAGGTTGCGTGCCAACCCCGGCACGCCTCCCCCTGGATTTCCCCGGGGCCAATGATGGCAGCAAATTTGTGAATGGGAAGCCCCCTCAACAGGAATTGCGACGAACCCGGCAATGTGACGCAGTGCGTCACCTTTGGTCGGCAGCCGGCACGAATTCGCATTCTGCCCCTTCCGGATCTGCCAAGTCGGCGGTGAACCCGCTACCATCGGCAGATGCCCGTCTGGGGATGGCGGGCCGGGGAGCCAACATGTCTGTCAGTCGCAGTGCGATCAAGAAAGAGCCCGTGGCGCGTAGCACCATGGAGTTGCAGCCGTTTGTCTGGGAGGGGACCGACAAACGGGGAATCAAGATGAAGGGCGAGCAGTTGGCCAAGAATGCCAATCTGCTGCGGGCCGAACTACGCCGCCAGGGCATCAACCCAGGCCAGGTGAAGGTGAAGCCGAAACCGCTTTTCGGCGCCGCCGGGAAGCCGGTATCGCCCAAAGACATCGCCTTCTTTAGCCGGCAGATGGCCACCATGATGAAGTCCGGTGTGCCGATCGTGTCGGCGCTGGAGATCATCGGCAGTGGCCACAAGAACCCGCGGATGAAGAAGCTGGTTGATTCGGTGCGTACCGACATCGAGGGTGGCTCTTCGTTGTACGAGGCGATCAGCCGCCACCCGGTGCAGTTCGACGAGCTCTACCGCAATCTGGTCCGGGCTGGCGAAAGCGCGGGTGTGCTGGAGACGGTGCTGGACACCATCGCCACCTATAAAGAGAACATCGAGGCCCTGAAGGGCAAGATAAAGAAGGCCCTGTTCTATCCGGCGATGGTCTTGGCCGTTGCGTTTCTGGTCAGCACGATCCTACTGGTATGGGTGGTGCCGCAGTTCGAAGAGGTCTTCCAGAGCTTCGGCGCCGATCTGCCGGCGTTCACCCAGATGGTAGTGAATTTGTCCCGGTTCATGGTGTCGTGGTGGTGGTTGATGGCGATCGTGCTGATCGGCTCGGTTGTCGCAATCGCCATGACCTACCGGCGCTCGGAGAAAATGCAGCATACGGTGGACAGGCTGGTACTTAAGGTACCGGTGATCGGCCAGATCATGCACAACAGTGCCATTGCCCGCTTCGCCCGTACCACGGCGGTGACCTTCAAGGCAGGCGTGCCGTTGGTGGAAGGGCTGGGCATCGTTGCCGGTGCGACCGGCAACAAGGTCTACAGCGATGGCGTACTTCGCATGCGCGACGACGTGTCGGTGGGTTATCCGGTCAATATGGCCATGAAACAGCTCAACCTGTTCCCGCACATGGTCATCCAGATGACCGGCATCGGCGAAGAGGCCGGCGCATTGGACACGATGCTGTTCAAGGTGGCCGAGTATTATGAGCAAGAGGTCAACAACGCAGTGGACGCCCTGAGCAGCCTGCTGGAACCGATGATCATGGTATTCATTGGTACCCTTGTCGGTGGCTTGGTCATTGCGATGTACCTGCCCATCTTCAAACTCGGCGCCGTCGTCGGCTAAAGGTAACAATGGCATTTCTCGACCAGCATCCCGGCCTCGGCTATCCCGCCGCGGCCGGCCTGGGGCTGCTTCTGGGCAGCTTCCTGAACGTCGTCATCCTGCGCCTGCCCAAGCGGCTGGAATGGCAGTGGAAGCGCGATGCGCGCGAGGTTCTGGAGGAGCCGGACTTCTACGAGCCGCCCCCGCCGGGTATCGTGGTGGAGCCTTCGCACTGCCCGCACTGCAAGCACAAGCTGGCCTGGTACGAGAACATCCCGCTGTTCAGCTGGATCATCCAAGGCGGCAAGTGCCGCCACTGCAAGGCGCCCATCTCCATCCAGTACCCGCTGGTGGAAGCGCTGACCGCGGTGATGGTGCTGGCCTGCGTGTGGCAGTTCGGCTTCGGCTGGCAGGGCTTCGGTGCGATCGTGCTGACCTGTTTCCTGATCGCCCTGTCCGGCATCGACCTGCGCACCCAGCTGCTACCGGACCAATTGACCCTGCCGCTGATGTGGCTGGGGTTGATCGGCAGCATCGACAACCTGTACATGCCGGCCAAACCGGCCCTGCTCGGCGCCCTGCTGGGCTACCTGTCGCTGTGGTCGGTGTGGTGGCTGTTCAAGCAGCTGACCGGCAAGGAAGGCATGGGCCACGGCGACTTCAAGCTGCTGGCCGCGCTGGGCGCGTGGTGCGGCATGAAGGGCATCCTGCCGATCATCCTGATGTCGTCGGTGCTGGGCGCCCTCATCGGCTCGATCTGGCTGTACAGCCGCGGCCGTGACCGGGCGACGCCGATTCCGTTCGGCCCTTACCTGGCACTGGCAGGCTGGCTGTTCTTCATGTGGGGCGAGCCCCTGCTGAACCAGTATCTGGTGATGAGCGGGCTGCGCTGAGGGGAGTCCCCATGAGCCAGTACGTGGTGGGCCTGACCGGCGGCATCGCCTCGGGCAAGAGTGAGGTCACCCGGCGCTTCGAGGCGCTGGGGATTGTTGTGGCCGACGCCGACCTGGCCGCGCGCGCGGTGGTGGCGGTGGGCAGCCCTGCCCTCGCCCTGATTGCCGAGCGCTTCGGTGCAGACATGCTGCTCGCCGACGGCGCCCTGGACCGGGCGCGCCTGCGTGCCCACATCTTTGCCGACCCGGCCGAGCGGACGGCGCTGGAAGCGATCACTCACCCGGCCATCCGCCGTCTGATGCAGCAGCAGTGCGAACAGGCCGCCAGCCCCTATGCGCTGGCGGCGATCCCGCTGCTGACCGAGGTCGGCGGCCGCCAGGCCTATCCGTGGCTGGACCGGGTGCTGCTGGTGGATGCCCCGGAAGCCGTGCAGCACGCCCGGCTGATGCAGCGCGACGACATCGACGCCGCGCTGGCGGACCAGATGATCGCCGCCCAGGCCACCCGCGCGCAGCGCCTGGCGCTGGCCGATGACGTGGTGGTCAATGATGGCCATCCGGATGACCTGCAGGCGCAGGTGGAGCGGTTGCACGCGCGGTACCTGGTGTTGGCGGCAGGGTAATCCTGCAGGTCCATCGGCACCGCGCGAACGCGCATCCACGCATGACGTGGATCTACTCCAGCTGCTGGCGGGCGTAGCGGGCAAGTTCGCGGGCGGCCAGCAACAGACCTTCCACTACATCCGGCGGCAGTTGCTGGCCCGCGCTGCCCTGCACGCGTGCCGCTTCGGCGGCGTGCAGCATCTGGATCAGCGCATTGAGACCGGCCAGGGTACGGCTGAGGCTGGCCAGGGTTACCGCCTGCGACGGACTGAGACCGGTGCCCTGCCGGGTCTGGCCATCGGCGTTGTCGCGGCCATCCATGCGTGCCATCAGCGCGGGCAGCAGGTCGCTGGGTTCGGCCAGTAGGTCTTCGATGCGTTCGGCGATGTCGGCCGGCAACTGATCGGCGGATTCGCCAACCAGGCGGCGCAGGTTCGGATAGGTAGTGCGTGCAGACATGGCAATGCTCCTCGCAGACGGCAAGGCCACCCGCGGATGCGGGGTGGCGGACGGTGCGGGTTGGCGTACCGGAGACCCAACTACTCAACAGCAAGGAAAAAGACTCCAGCGGATTCTGGTGAATCCCCACGCACCGCCCGCCGAAGCAAGAGCATGCGGTGCATTTTCCATGATGGCCTGGGCGCATCAGGAGCTGTTGAATTGTCGGGTTTATTCGGGACGCCAATCCCGGCCAGGGCAACGACCCCGGCCGTGCCATCTCGCCAGCTGCATGCACTGCGGTCATGAGGCGAAAACGCCATGCGGGCCAAGCGTCTGCGGAACCGTGCGGTGTGACACGCACGGGGCGCGGAATGCATCACGCAGGTGTCGTGCTGGACCGGAAACACCGCACCTTCGCGGAAGCTGCATTGGCGTTGCATGCGACATTTCGCGCCAAGTGGGAGATTTTGGCGACGGATGGATTCGTGCCGACCAAGGTCGGCACCCACCAAAGCAGCACCGGCAACGGATGGATTCGTGCCGACCAAGGTCGGCACCCACCAGAGCAGCATCGGCAACGGGAGGGTTTGTGCCGACCAAGGTCGGCATCCACCAAGGCAGCAGCAGAAT
Source organism: Stenotrophomonas sp. TEPEL (assembly GCF_004348785.1). Taxonomy (NCBI): domain Bacteria; kingdom Pseudomonadati; phylum Pseudomonadota; class Gammaproteobacteria; order Lysobacterales; family Lysobacteraceae; genus Stenotrophomonas; species Stenotrophomonas sp. TEPEL. Next base: position 891,238 of record NZ_QQXJ01000001.1, on the reverse strand, counting down.
GGGTTACAGCGGCTTCGGCGAGAACGTCAGCGTGGCGATCACGCCACGGGCGCCGCCCGGGCGCACGCTCACCTGCCAGCCGTACAGATCGCACAGGCGGCTGACGATCGACAGGCCAATGCCACCGCCCTGCGAGTGACCGGCGTGAGTACCGCGATAGCCGCGCTGGAACAGCTTGGCGGCATCTTCCTCGCTCAGGCCCGGCCCGCTGTCGGTCACCGACACGGCGTTGGCACCCACATGCACGCGCACCTCGCCATCCTGCGAATACTTCACCGCATTGCCGATCAGGTTGCCCAGCGCCACCGACAGCGCCGCTTCGGGGGCATCGATGACCAGATCGCGTTCGCCATCCAGGTGCAGCTCCAGCGGCTTGCCACCCAACTGGGCGCGGTGCGCGTCCAGCAGCTGCTCGGCCACCCGGGCTACATTGCTGCTGCCCTGCCCGCGTTCGTTGCGCGACAGCAGCAGCAGCGCGCCGATCAGATCGCTGCACTGCTGCTCGGCACGCTGGATGCGCTGCAGGCGCTGCAGCACCTTTTCGTCCAGGCCCGGGCGGGTCAGCAGCAGTTCGGTGGCGCCACGGATCACCGCCAACGGCGTGCGCAGCTCGTGGCTGACATCGGCATTGAACTCACGGTCGCGCTGCACCACTTCGGTCAGCCGCGAGGAATAGTCATCCAACGCCTGTGCCAACTGCCCCACTTCGTCATCCGGGAAGCGTGGCGCCAACGGCTCGGGCTCACTGGTACCGCCACGGTACGCACGCAGGCGTGCGGCCAGATCCGAAACAGGCTTCATCACCTTGGAAGCCGACCACCAGCCCAGCACCAGCGACAGCAGGCTGAACACCAGCACCGACAGGATCAGCGCGCGGTTGAGCTGCTGCCCACCGCGCACGCTGTCGGTCATGTCATAGGCCAGGAACGCCCAGGCATCGGGAGTCTTGCGCACGGCCAGCTTGTAGGAATAGCGCTGGCCGCGCTCGTCGATGCCGCTCATGTTGTACAGGCCGTCCTTGAACTCGTACCAGTCCGGCTCTTCCTGGCGGAGTGCCTCGAACTTGTCCGGCTTGATCAGGCGGGCATACATCTGCTGCACGGGCAGATCCGGATTGCGATCCGGATTCTCATGGAAGCGCCGCGCATACTCGTTGATGTTGCGGTTCATCACATCTTCCACCAGCTGGTTTTCCACCCGCATGCGGGCCCAGTTGGTGGCGAACGCGAACAGTGTCGTCAGGCAGAAGCCCAACAACACGAACGAGACGATGATGCGGCTGCGCAGGCGCCGCCGATAAGGCGTGCGCCGGCGCTCCCCCTTGCTTGCCACCGAATCAGGCTTCCGGCGTAGCGATGCGGTATCCGATGCCATGGCGGGTCTGGATCATCGGCACTTCAAAGGGCTTGTCCACCACGGCGCGCAGGCCATGGATGTGCACGCGCAGCGAATCGGAGTCCGGCAGCTCTTCGCCCCAGACACGGGTTTCCAGCTCCTGCCGGGTGACCACGGCCGGGGCCGCTTCCATCAGCGCCTGCAGGATCTTCAGTGCGGTCGGGTTGAGCTGCAGCAGCTTGCCCTGGCGGCGCACTTCCAGCGTGTCCAGGTTGTATTCCAGGTCACCGGTTTCCAGCACGCGGGTCTGCACGCCCTTGCCGCGACGCGACAGGGCGTTCAGACGCACTTCCACTTCCTGCAGTGCGAACGGCTTGATCAGGTAGTCGTCAGCACCGGAATCGAAGCCGGCCAGCTTGTTGTCCAGCGAATCGCGCGCGGTCAGCATCAGCACCGGGGTCTGCTTGCGCGCTTCATTGCGAAGCTTGCGGCAGACTTCGATGCCGTCCATGCCGGGCAGGTTGAGGTCCAGGACAATCGCGTCGAACTCGTGCACGACAGCCAGATGCAACCCGGTCACTCCGTCGGCAGCGAAGTCCACGGTGTGGCCCCGGTCCTCCAGGTAGTCGCCCAGATTGGCCGCAATGTCGCTGTTGTCTTCGATTACCAGGATTCTCACTGTCACCTCTAATTGTTGGCGGTGTGGCCACCGCGTTGCGCCCGCGCCAGATCCCGGTCGGCGGCTTCCCGCTGACGGGCTCGTTCGGCGACGGTCGAGCACTGCGTCGTGGTCCGGTTGGAACCGATGGCCTTTTCACGTCGACATATTAGACGACTATCTTCACGCGCCTGTGTCAAAAGCACGTTCACAACCTCCTGGTCGTTGAACACTTGGGTTTGGACCGATTCAGGCATGCCCACGCCATTGGCATACTGTTCGCCGACCCCGCGCAGGCGAGACAACGTCTCCCGCACCCGGGAACGATCCGCACCGCTGAGCTCCGAATAGGTTTCACCGTCACCTAGCTGCTTCTCAATCTGTTCGATCTGCGCCAACAGCGGCTTGCCCGGCTGCAGCACAGGCTCCTTGCCTTGAGCTGAAGCGGCAAGGGCCAATCCCGTGGCCAGAATGGCTAGTAGCAAAGAGTGCTTCATGACAAACGAATCCCTGTCTGAGGTGAACGCCGACTGTATGCGGATGCCCGCTCTGCCAGCAAGTGCTGGCCGGCAGGGTGCAGGCGGCCCTAAAGCTTGGAGTCGGGGTTCAAGTTGCTGTAGGTGCGCTGGTCGTTGAGCAGGGCCTTGCCCTTCTCTTCGATGCGGCGCCGTTCGGCCACGGTCAGGCAACGGCTCTTGGGCATGTTGCTGCCGGTGGTGCGCTGGTACGAGCAGATCTGGCGGCTGTCGTCGTGGGCGCGCGTCAGGATGCTGTTGACCCGCTCCTGATCGTTGAAGACGTCGTTCTGCACCTGCGGTGGCAGCTCCTGGACGGTCTGCCGGTCGCCCATCCGCTGGGTGATCCGCGCCAGTGCCTGCTGGACCTGACTGCGGTCCTCGGCGGAAATTTCGTTGTAGTCGCCCTGCTGCAGGGCTTTTTCGACCTGGCGGACCTGCTCGGCCACCGGGGTCTGGCGGTCCATCTGCACGGCCGCCTTTTCCGGCTTGGCCAGTGCAACGCCAGGCAGGCACAGCAACAGCACGATCATCGTGGTGCGGTACATCGCCAACCTCCCGATCCTTCGGAACGAAGGCCCAACTGTACGAGTGTCCCCATGTGCCCACAAGGGCCCCTTGGCAGGGGGACGCAGGGCATAAAAAAGACCCAGGCGGTGCACCCGCCTGGGCCTGAAGTTGTATCCCGATACCGATCCTGCTGAGAGGCAGAGCTGCGGTTCGTTGAAGGCTACGCCCGGGGCGATTAAAGCAGCGTTAAACCCGCCAACCCCGCCTGAACTTAATTTCAAGCCTCTGAAATATCAGGATTTTTTGATCTTCTCGACATGTTCGATGATGCGTGCGGCCACATCCACCCCGCAGGCGGCCTCGATCCCTTCCAGGCCCGGGGTGGAGTTCACCTCCAGCACCAGCGGGCCGCGCTCGGAGCGGATCAGGTCCACCCCGCAGACGCCCAGCCCCAGCGCCTTGGCCGAACGCACCGCCACCTGCTGCTCGGCCCGGCTGGCCTTGGACGCGACCGCCGTGCCGCCGGCATGCAGGTTCGAGCGGAAATCCCCCTCCGGCGCCTGGCGCTGCATCGACGCCACCACCTGGTCGCCGACCACGAAGCAACGCAGGTCGGCGCCCTTGGCCTCGCCGATGAACTCCTGCATCAGGAAGTTGGCATACAGGCCACGCAGGGCTTCGACGATGCCGCGCGAGGCGCTGGCCTTCTCGGTGAGGATCACGCCGCGGCCCTGGGTGCCTTCATTGAGCTTCACCACGTGCGGCGGTGGGCCGAGCATGGACAACAGGTCGACGGTGTCATCCGGGTTGTCGCCAAAGACGGTGACCGGCATGTCGATGCCCTTGGCCGCCAGCAGCTGGTGCGCCCGCAGCTTGTCGCGCGAGCGCAGGATCGCGTCGGACGGATTGGGCGTGCGTGCGCCCATCAGTTCGAACTGGCGCAGCACGGCGGTGCCATAGCGGGTGACCGAAGCACCGATGCGCGGGATGACCGCATCCACGCCGGTCATCGGCCGGCCCTTGTAGTGCATGGAAAAGCCGTCCGCGGCGATGCGCATGTAGCAGCGCAGCGGATCCAGGATGCGCACGGTATGGCCGCGCGCGCGCGCGGCCTCGACCAGCCGACGGGTGGAGTACAGCCGGGTGTTGCGGGACAGGATGGCGAGCTTCATCGCAGTGGGATCGGTCGGCAGGCGCGAAGCATAGCGTGGCAGCGTTGCGTCTGGATGATGCTGCCTGGCCCGCGCGCGGCCGCGCTGCCCAGCTCACTCCGTGCCTGGCAACACCGGCGGACAGGTGCGTGCCGCTTCGCCCAGCGCGGCGATGCAGGCCATCTGGACGGTCGACCCGCTGAAGGCATCCTGATAGATCTGCCCGATCAACCGCGCCGCCTCCGGGCCACCGGCACGCCCGAGTGCTCGAACTGCTTCGACCTGTTTGGCCGAGCCTATGCCGGCCGAAAGAAAGATCCGATGCAGCGCGGTGACGACGTCATCCCTGCGATCCATGCCTGCGTACTCCCTGAAATGAGAGCAACACACTAGCGAAGACCGCAGCGGTCGGACATGCGGATTGTTTGAAACGAACGCCCCGCGCTCGGCCTGAAGCGGGCCCGACAGAATCCAGCCGATGCGAACGAAGCGGGCCCACCTGAATCGCTCGCCCAAGCGACTTTTGAATGTGCGAGGTCAGGAGGGCGCCCCGGCCAGCTCGACGCAGTAGGGCAATGCCGCGACAGCACTTGGCCATTCCCCCTACGCAGCATCCTGCACGCCTGGAAAGGCCACCGTTCACCTTCGCCGGAATTACCTGCAATAGACGGGGAGTTACCTGACTTCAAACGACGCGATCATTGTTGATAACTTCGGACGCAGGGATCCATCAGCAAAGGAAATGCATGATGCCTGTTACGCAACATGGGGGACTGGCTTGTATCGTCGCAGGGCTGGCACTTTCTTTAGCGCTCGCCGCCAATGCAAGCACGCAACAGACACAGCCTCAGCAGCAACAGCGACTTCCCTCTGTGGCGGAAAGCATGTCGATTTTCCGACAGCTGGAGCCTGAACTTCAGCGTTTTGTGGATCAGCAGACGCGGCTACCGGGCCAAGAAGAGCATGTACTTGTCCGGATCACTCCTGAGCCGTCTACAGGCATAGTCTGGATTGATCTGGATTCAGGCTATTTGCCTAAAGGGGCGACGGAGCTGAGTGAGAGTTTCGGCGAAAAGATCGGCGAGATCGAGGCGGAGCTTTACGAGTACCTCTCCGGAACTGTCGGATTCAAGTACGTTATTGCACGAATCGGGGGCAGAACGATCAATGAAATCCTTCCCCCAGAGCGTCCGAGGTTGTGACCTGCCCTCCGGATTACCGCTGCAGCCAGAATTGCAGGCAGTGCACAACTCCAAACAGTACGCCAGGTGCGCTGAGTACCGTAGCCAACAAGGTCACCTGCAGTTGAGGCAGGCCACTCATCTTTCCACGTGATTCTCTACACCCGAACGAAGTCCGCAAGAACCTGCCGAACGAGCAGCGAAGACTAACGCCTCGCGGCCGATCGCGAATGAAGCGAGTCTTCCCTTGACGGGCGCGCATCGCACTGAGGATTCGATAAGACCCGCGAGGCGGCAGACATTCACGAAGCGCAGGCCCAGCCGAGCATCCATCAGTCACCACGACCGGGATCCACGCGCGAAAGAAAAAGAGATTCCAAAGCCACTTCGGCGCAGTGAATTGCGAAGCGCTTCGGCTATTGCGGAGCGCCTCGATCTGGCGCAAACCGCTGGAAGACATGGAGCGGGCGAAGGGAATCGAACCCTCGTCAGTAGCTTGGGAAGCTACAGCTCTACCATTGAGCTACGCCCGCGTTGCCCGACAAGTCTATGCGGGGCACGTGTTCAAACGCAACGGGCAGGCCCTTGCAGCTGCCCGTAGCGGTGACGGCAGGCCCACAGGCCTGCCGCCATGTGCCTCAGAAGCTGCCGCTGAAGCTGGCAAACAGCGTCGCGTCCTGCGCACGCTTCTGCAGGGTGGTGGCGCTCAGGCCGATGTTGCTCTGCAGGCCGAACAGCTCCATGCGCGCGCCCAGGATGGCGGTTGCATAGTTCTTGTCGAAGTCCATGCCCGGCACGCGGTACATGCCCACGTCCGGCAGGCTCTGCACCCAGGCGCTGGCCTGCTTGGTGTCTTCGAACTCGTGGTCGTAGGTCACCTGCACGTACGGCTTGACGGTGCCGCCGTCGAAGCGGGCCTGCCAGCCGATACGGCCGACGGTGGAATCGACATCCTGCTTGCCGTAACCCAGCGCGGTGGCCAGGGTGCCGGCATCGGCGCTTTCGGTGTAACCGTCGAGCTTGACCTGCTGCCAGATCACCGAGGCGATCGGGCCGTGGCGGAAGCCACCTTCGGTGCCGAACTCGTAACCGGCGTTCAGGGCGGCGGTCAGGTTGCTGCCGTCCGGCGAGCCACCGTGTTCGCGGGTGGCCGGGCCGAGCTGGACCTTGCGGTTCACGTCATAGGACAGCCAGGTGTAGCTGACCTGGCCATTGACCCAGATGCGGTCGCCGTACCAGCCGGCGAACAGACCGGCGGTGGTGTCCTTCTGGGTGAAGTCGCCGCGGCTGTTGCCGAAATCGGCATTCAGGCGGCCAAAGCCGGCGAAGCCACCGAAGACCATGCCGTCACGCGCCCAGTCGACGCCGAACAGGCCGGCCGGGGCCAAGCCGTCGTACAGATCGGCGTGGTCGTAGCGCTGCATGTCACCGCGCACGCCGCCCCACCACGACATCCCGTCGGCCGGGCGGCCGGCCTGGTGCAGGCTGACCTGGTCGGCGCGCGAGCGGCCGATGGTCTGTGCCGAGTGGCTCAGCACCTGCTGCAGGCGCGGGCCTTCCAGGATCGAGATGGCGTACTGGCCCAGCATCTGGTGCGCGCCCGAAGTCGGGTGCACATCATCGGCGAACAGGTAGCTGCTGGCGGCATCCGGGCGGGCGTAGGCCAGCGGGCTGCAGGTCAGCGACGACGCGGTCAGGCAGGCGCGGCCGGTGACGTTGCTGAAACCATACATCCCCGGGTTGGCGATGATTTCGTGCAGGAGGGTATAGGTGTCGAGCGGGATGAAGTCGATGCCGGCCTGCTTCAGGCCACCGTACAGCGCTTTGTTGTACGCGGTGGACAGGGCGGTACCCTGCGCCTGGCCCGCTGCGCCGCGGTCGATGAACCCGGGGGTGATGCCGACGTCGGGCAGGTTCGGCACCAGCACATACTGCGCGCCGGCCTGCTTGAGGCTGGCCACGATGCCGATCTGGTCGGTCACCGCTGCGCCAATCACGGCCGGGGCCTGGGCCGGAGCGGTGATCGAGAACAGGTCGTTGGCGCCGCCCCACACGGTGTACAGCGCATTCGGGTCGGCCTTGCCACCGTTGGCGGCGAGATACCTGGCCATCTGCGTCTTCAGCGACGGCACCGGCACGTTACCGAAGGCCGGCTGGGTCAGGTCGGTACCCACGCGGGCACCGCCGACCGCGTAATTGTCACCGGTCTGGCCGTTGCCGTTGGGGGACGCATTGGTGCCGTAGTAGTCGGCGACGAACTGCGCCCATTCCAGGCCGGGGTTGGTGGTGAACTGGCCGGCGACCGGACGCGCCTCCGCCGGCAGCAGGGGACGGTAGTAGCCGCTGTCGGTGAGGCTGTCACCGAAAAACACGGTACGGGTGAACGGGGATTCGCCTGCCATGGCCGGCAGCGCGGCCAGCGCGATCGCGGCCGCCATGAGGGAGCGGATCGGGCGTTTGCTGAGCAGCATGTAAAAACTCCTGTGGGGGTATCGTTTGAGGATCCGACGCACGTACGCCGGCGCACGGTGAATGGTTTCACTGCGCCGCCAATTGCTCACGCTGCGCCGCCGCATGGATTGTCGCCCGAGCCAGGCCCGGCGGGCTTTGCCGGTGCAGGCGTCGCGCACAACTTGCAACGGTTCCGATGCGAACCGGCGATCAGCGACAATGGCCCCATGAACATCCAGCTCAATGGCGAACCCCGCACCCTGCCCGCTCCGGCGACCCTCCTGGACCTGCTCGCGGCCGAGCAGCTGTTGCAACGCCGGGTGGCAGTGGAGGTGAACGGCGAGATCGTCAGCCGCAGCCGTCATGCCGAGCATGCATTGGCCGAGGGCGATGTGGTGGAGATCGTGCATGCGCTTGGCGGTGGTTGAAGCAAAGCCCGCGCTCCGCGCTCGCCGGGCATGGCCCGGCGCTACCCTGCGCATCCGTTCCGTTAGCGCCGGGCCATGCCCGGCGGCGTCGAAGTGACGACCCCATCTTCGGGCGGATAAGCGATAATCGCGTCATGAACGCTCATGTCTCCCCCGATTCGCTGGTGATCGCCGGCAAGACCTACAGCTCGCGGCTGCTTACCGGCACCGGCAAGTTCAAGGATCTGGAAGAAACCCGCCTGGCCACCGAGGCCGCGGGCGCCCAGATCGTCACCGTGGCCATCCGCCGCACCCCGTTCTTCAACAAAGATGTCGGCCAGAACCCGGGCGAACCGAACCTGCTGGACGTACTGCCGCCGGACCGTTACACCATCCTGCCCAACACCGCCGGCTGCTATTCCGCCGAGGATGCCGTGCGCACCTGCCGCCTGGCCCGCGAACTGCTGGACGGCCACAACCTGACCAAGCTGGAAGTACTGGGCGACCAGAAGTCGCTGTACCCGGACGTCGTGCAGACCCTGAAGGCCGCCGAACAGCTGGTCAAGGACGGTTTCGAGGTGATGGTCTATACCTCCGACGACCCGATCCTGGCCAAGCGCCTGGAAGAGATCGGCTGCGCTGCGGTGATGCCGCTGGCCGCGCCGATCGGCTCGGGCCTGGGCATCCAGAACAAGTACAACCTGCTGCAGATCATCGAAGATGCCAAGGTGCCGATCATCGTCGACGCCGGCGTGGGCACCGCGTCGGATGCGGCGATCGCGATGGAGCTGGGCTGCGACGGCGTGCTGATGAACACCGCCATCGCCGGCGCGCGCAACCCGGTGTTGATGGCCAGCGCCATGCGCAAGGCCGTGGAAGCCGGCCGCGAGGCGTTCCTGGCCGGCCGCATTCCGCGCAAGCGCTATGCCAGTGCGTCCTCGCCGATCGATGGGTTGATCGGCTGATGACCAATCCATTCGACAGCGCCGGTTCGAAGGCACCGCCCAAGCCGTTCACGGTCAACGAAGGCCGCCGTGAAGTGCGCAGCTTCGTGCTGCGCCAGGGCCGTTTCACCCCGGCCCAGCAGCGCGCGTTCGACGAGCGCTGGCCGCGTTTCGGCCTGGATTTCAGCGGTGAACCGCGTGATCTGGACGCCACCTTCGGCCGCGATGCACACAAGGTGCTGGAAATCGGCTTCGGCAACGGCGCCGCGCTGCGCTTCGCCGCGCAGCAGGACCCCAGCCGCGACTACATCGGCCTGGAAGTGCACGCGCCCGGCGTGGGCCGCCTGCTGAACGCGCTGGCCGACGACAACGCCGACCACGTGCGCCTGTACCACCACGACGCAGTGGAAGTGCTGGAAAAGGAAATCGCCGATGGCGCGCTGGACGAAGTGCGCATCTACTTCCCCGACCCGTGGCACAAGAAGCGCCACAACAAGCGTCGCCTGATCCAGCCGGGTTTTGCCGAGCTGCTGGTGCGCAAGCTGCGCCCCGGTGGCCGCCTGCACTGTGCCACCGACTGGGAGGATTACGCCGAGCAGATGTGGGACGTGCTCGATGCCACCCCCGGCCTGGTCAACCGTGCCGGTCCGCGTGGCAGCGTGCCGCGCCCGGACTGGCGCCCGCAGACCCACTTCGAGACCCGCGGCCAGAAGCTCGGCCATGGCGTCTGGGACCTGTTGTACGACCGCACCTGATGAACGCCTGAGGACGCCGCGCCCCACATGGATACCGCGCTGACGCTGACCACTGACATGAAGCTCGTGCTCGGGCTGGTCGGCTTCACAATGGCGATGTTCCTGTTCGAGCGCATCCGCGCCGACGTGGTCGCGCTGGTGGTGCTGGTGGTGCTGGGCGTGACCGGCCTGATCGCGCCGGAGGAGATCTTCGGCGGCTTCTCCGGCAACGCGGTGATGAGCATCATCGCCACCACCATCCTCGGCGCAGGCCTGGACCGTACCGGTGCATTGAACCGGCTCGCGGCCTGGCTGCTGCGGCGTGGCCATGGCGTGGAGCAGCGGCTGCTGATGATGACCACGGCCATCGCCGGCCTGAACTCGTCCTTCATGCAGAACCCGTCGGTGATGGCGTTGTACCTGCCGGTCGCCTCGCGCCTGGCCGCGCGCACCGGGCTGACCATGCAGCGCCTGCTGCTGCCGATCTCGGCGGCGATCGTGATGGGCGGCGCGCTGACCATGGTCGGCAACTCACCGCTGATCCTGCTGAACGATCTGCTGGCCTCGGCCAACAACAACCTGCCCTCCGGCCTGGCCACCATCGAGCCGCTGCGCATGTTCGCGCCGCTGCCGATCGGCGTCGCCCTGCTGATCGCCTCACTGCTGTATTTCCGCTATTACGGCGACCGCAAGCTGGTGGAAGAGGAAAGCCTGGTCAACGACGGCACCACGCCGGCCCGCACCGAGAGCTACTTCGCCAAGACCTACGGCATCGAAGGCGACGTGTTCGAGCTTGTGGTCACCGCCGAGAGCCCGCTGGTCGGCATGACCCTGGGCGAGGCCGAGAACCTGCATGACGCGCCACTGCTGCTGGCACTGAAGACCGGCAATGACACCCGCTTGGCACCGCCTGCGGAAATGCGCATATGGGTCGGCAGCGTGCTCGGTGCGATGGGCCCGCGCCAGCAGATCCACGATTTCGCGCAGAACCAGTTCCTGCGCATGTCCTCGCGCCTGAAACACCTCGGTGACCTGTTCAATCCCAGCCGCGCTGGCATTTCCGAAGCGGTGGTGCCGCCGACCTCCGGCGTCATCGGCAAGACCGCAGGCGAGCTGCGCCTGCGCAAGGAACGCGGCATCAGCCTGCTGGCGATCAACCGCGACAAGCAGGTGATCCGCGAGGATGTACGCGATGTGCAGCTGCGCGCCGGCGACATGCTGGTCTTCCACAGCATCTGGACTGATCTGGCGCAGGCCGCCAAGAGCCGTGACTTCGTGGTGGTCACCGATTACCCCACCGGCGAGCAGCGCCCGCACAAGTTCAAGATCGCCATGGCGATCTTCGCCCTGACCATCCTGATCGCGCTGACCAGCAAGCTGCCGGTGGCGCTGACCCTGATGACCGGCGTGGCCGGGATGCTGTTGACCGGCGTGCTGCGCATGGACGAGGCCTATGCCTCGATCAACTGGAAGACGGTATTCATGATGGCCGGGCTGATTCCGCTCGGCTGGGCGATGGATTCCAGCGGCGCAGCGGCATGGGTGGCCGGCCATACCATCGACAAGCTGCCCACCGGCATTCCGATCTGGGTGCTGGAACTGGCGCTGGCGCTGCTGACCACGGTGTTCTCGCTGGTGATCAGCCATGTGGGCGCGACCATCGTGATGGTGCCGATCGCGGTGAACCTGGCGCTGGCGGCCGGCGGCAATCCCACGGCGTTCGCGCTGATCGTGGCGCTGTCGGCGTCCAACAACCTGATGACGGCGTCGAACCCGGTGATTTCAATGATCACCGGCCCGGCCAACTACACCCCGCGCGAGATGTGGCGGGTTGGCGGCCCGCTGTCGCTGATCTACACCTGTGTGGTGGTGGTGATGATCAACCTGATGTTCTGAGGGGCCTTCTCTGCAGGGCTGCGCCCTGCACCCGCAGAGGCAACGGCAACAGCCTGCAAGTACGTCCCTGTAAGCTCGGTCGCGCCATCCATGGCGCTCACGCCCCCGCAACCGGACCCACCCCGCCTTCGACAGATTTCCGCGCGCTGTCGGAACGGCATTCTGTGCTGCTGTGGGTGGGTGTCGACCTTGGTCGACACGGTAGATCCACGCCAGGCGTGGATGGATTCCTGGACGTTTCGCTGATGTGGGGGTCTGAACTTGGTGGGGTCTGAACTTGGTGGGTGCGGACCGTTGGTCCGCACACCGATGCCTCAGGCCAGGTAGACCTGTCCATCCCGCACATCCACCGGCACTGCGCGCAGACGGTCGCCCTTGCAGGGGCCGGCGATGCAGTCGCCACTGTCCAGCGCGAACGAGGCGCCGTGGGCGGCGCAGACCAGATGGCCTTCGCGGCTCTTCAGGAACTGGCCGGGTGCCCAGTCCAGACGGCGGCCCGCGTGCGGGCAGATGTTCAGGAACGCGCGCACATGTTCACCGTCGCGGTACAGCAGCAGCGACTCGGCATCGCCATCGACCACCGCTTCAACCTCGGCAAACGCGCCATCGGCAATGGCATCCAGGGTGATCAGGGCAACAGCGGCAGTCATGGCGAGGGCTCGGACGGAATCGCGCATTGTCGCACGCCAGGTCATGTGACTAGCTGCGACATGAACACAAGTCATTGATCCGTAATAAGCCAAGGCTATATTTAACGAGTTTTTCACTCAATGACAGTGGCAGCTGCTGATACTCATGGCTCGCTGATTTCCAGCCTATCGAGCCACCATGTTCAATCGCGATTTCGCCTTCAACCAGTTCCGCACCCTGTTTGCCCCGCGCAAGCCGCGTCATCCGCTGGTGCGCGTTGCCGTCGGCCTGCTCGGCCTGGCGATCCTGGCCGCGATGGTGTTCATCGGCGTATTCGTCGGTGCCGCCATGATCCTGGTGGGCCTGGCGTGGAAGCTGCTGGCTTCGCGCAAGTCCGGCCCGAGCCGCCCGGTCGACCCGAACGTGGTCGAGGGCGAGTACCACGTGGTGCGCAAGTCGGCGCTGCCGTCCTCGCGCTGATCGACGCTGCCCGCTGACGGCGGGCCTTGCTGCGTTCTAGACTGCGGGCACTCCCTTCCTGGATGCCCGCATGTCCGATGTCTCCGATGTGATCCCTGCTGCAGCCACGCCGCGTGTACCGGTTGTTGGCGGCGGCAGCTTTCCCGTGCACCGCATCTACTGCGTCGGCCGCAACTTCGCCGACCACGCGCGTGAGATGGGTGCTGCCGTGCCCGCAGCAGATGATCGCGGCCGCCCGATGTTCTTCACCAAGCCGGCCGACGCCATCGTGGTCGGCCACGACGATGTGATCCCCTATCCGCCTGCCACCAGCAACCTGCATCACGAGGTGGAACTGGTGGTGGCGATCGGCCGTGACGCGCCCACCGGCGAGCTGGCCGTGGCCGACGCCGAGGCCCTGGTCTATGGCTATGCCGTGGGCCTGGACCTGACCCGCCGTGATCTGCAGGCGGCCGCCAAGGAGAAGGGCCACCCGTGGGATTCGGCCAAGGGTTTCGATGCCTCTGCACCGATCAGCGAGATCGTGCACGCCGGTGAAGTTGGCGATCTGGCCGCGCTCAACCTGTCGCTGGAGATCAATGGCGAGGTACGCCAGCAGTCCCTGCTCGACCAGATGATCTGGAACGTGCCGGAGATCCTGCACGAGCTGTCCAAGCTGTGGCAGCTGCGCGCCGGCGACCTGGTGTTCATGGGTACGCCGTCTGGCGTGGCCGCCCTGAAGCCCGGCGACCGTTTCAGTGCACGCCTTGAGAACGTGGCCGAGCGCCACGGCGTGATCGCCGGCTGACATCAGCTGCGCTACCCTTCGCGCTGCCCCCCTCGCCCTCAGGAGAAAAACAACAATGGGAATGCTCACCGAGTTCAAGGAATTCGCGATGCGCGGCAACGTCATCGACCTCGCCGTCGGCGTGGTCATCGGCGCGGCCTTCGGCAAGATCGTCACCGCGCTGGTGGAGAAGATCATCATGCCGCCGCTGGGCATGCTGATCGGCAAGGTCGATTTCTCGCAGCTTGCGTGGACGCTGTCGCCGGCCAGCATCGGGCCTGATGGCAAGGAAATCCCGGCCGTGGTGATCGGCTACGGTGATTTCATCAACACGCTGATCCAGTTCGTGATCGTGGCCTTCGCCATCTTCCTGGTGATCAAGGTGATCAACCGCCTGTCGCGCAAGAAGGAAGCGGCGCCGGCAGCGCCGGCCGAGGAAGTGGTGCTGCTGCGCGAGATCCGCGACAGCCTGAAGAAATAAGGTGGGTAGCGCCGGGCCATGCCCGGCGGAACGCCATCCTGCCGCTGCGCTCGCCGGGCCATGCTTGGCGCTACTGCAGAGGCGTGCGGAAGCCCCGCTACGGCGGGGCTTTCGCTTTGCTGCATCTGGCGGAAAACAGCATCCGCGCCGGCCATGACCTCCCGCCCATGCGCTGCGCTGAACGACTGTTAAGCTCCAAGGCTTACACCCTTCCCGGAGCTGTCCATGCGTCGCCGCGTCCTTGCCATCGCATCCTCCCTCGCCCTGCTGGCCGCGCCGGCCTTCGCGGCGCCGCATGCCACCACCCTGCCGCCGGCTTCGCTGGCCACCGCCGCGCAGCTGCGCGACCAGGCGCTGGCTGATGACACCGGCTGGAAGGTGGTCGAATCGTTGACCACCGAGATCGGCCCCCGCATCGCCGGCAGCGAGGCCGACGCCCGTGCCGTGGCCTGGGCAGAAGCCAAGTTCAAGGCACTGGGTTTTGACAAGGTGTGGAAGGAACCGGTGACCTTCCCGAAATGGGAGCGCCGCAGTGAACACGCCGCCGTGACCGGCAGGAGCCCGCAACCGCTGCAGATCACCGCGCTGGGTGGCAGCCCGGGCGGTACGGTCGAAGCCGAGGTAGTGCGGTTTGCCGATCTGGCCGCGCTGCAGGCCGCACCGGCGGGTTCGCTGAAGGGCAAGATCGCCTTCGTCGATTATCAGATGCTGCCGTTCCGCGATGGCCGCGACTATGGCCGTGGCGGCGCGATCCGCAGCAAGGGCCCGTCCGAGGCCATCCGCAAGGGCGCGATCGGTTTCCTGATGCGCTCGGCCGGTACCGATTCGCACCGCGTGCCGCACACCGGCATCACTCGCTTTGATGACGGCCTGACCCCGGTGCCGTCGGCGGCGCTGTCGGTGCCCGACGCCGACCAGTTGGCGCGCCTGCTTGCCCGTGGCGCAACCACGGTGAAGGTCGCACTGGACTGCGGTTGGGATGGCACGGCGACCTCGTACAACGTGATCGGTGAGATCACCGGCCGCACGCTGCCGAAGGAAGTGGTGGTGATCGGTGGACACCTGGACTCGTGGGACCTGGGCACCGGCGCGGTCGATGACGGCGCAGGCGTGGGCATCACCATGGCCGCCGGCCACCTGATCGGCCAGCTGAAGCAGGCGCCGAAGCGCACCATCCGCGTGGTCGCCTTCGCCAACGAAGAACAGGGCCTGTATGGCGGCAAGGCCTACGCCGAGGCGCATGCCAAGGATGTAGCCCTGCACCAGCTGGCCGCCGAGAGCGATTTCGGTGCTGGCCGCATCTACGCCTTCAACACCGGTTCGCCGAACCCGGAAGGCTCGCGCGAAGCGACGAAGCAGATTGCCGAAGTGATGAAGCCGCTCGGCATCGAGTACCAGGCCGACAAGGGTGGCCCGGGGCCGGATGTCGGTCCGCTGGCCGCCAAGGGTGGCGCATGGGCGTGGCTGGCGCAGGATGGCTCGGATTACTTCCACCTGCACCACACCGCCGACGACACCCTCGACAAGATCGACCCGAAGGCGCTGGCACAGAACGTGGCGGCCTACACCGTGTTTGCCTACCTGGCGGCCGAGGCCGATGGCAACTTCGGTAGCGAAGCCAAGGCAACCACGCCGCCGAACGAGTGATGCGGTAACGGCGCGGCAGGAACGGTGCGGACCCAGGTCCGCACCCACCAGGGGAGATTCCGCATTGGTAGCGCCGGGCCATGCCCGGCGAGTGCAGCGGCAATCGGGGTGCGAACCAAGGTTCGCCCCCCCTGCACCGCTCAGCCGCGCTGGCTGACCCACTGCGCCAGCAACACGGCCGTGGCGGAAGCGACATTCAGGCTTTCAACCGCGCCACTGCCGGGAATCGACAGCTGCTGGTCGCACTGGCTGGCCAGGCCGCGATCCATGCCTTCGCTTTCCGCGCCCATCACGTAGACCAGGCGGGCCGGCAGCGAAGTGCGGAACACGTTATCGCCACCCTCGACCAGGGTCGCGGCGAGGCCGAAACCGGCCGCGCGCAGCTGCGCCATCGCTTCTGCATCCTCAGGCAACTGCACCAGCGGCACCGACTCTGCGCCGCCCTCGGCCACGCGTGCGGCCGCGCCGGACAACGCCAGCGTACTGCTGGCCGGCAGCAGCAGCGCCTTGGCGCCGAAGTGCGCGGCAGAGCGCAGGATCGCACCGAAGTTGTGCGGATTACCGACGCCATCCAGCCACAGTGCCAGCGCCGGGCCTTCGCCCAGGTCGGCCAGCCATTGCGCCAGCGGCAACACCGGCGCGCGCAGCACGTCGGCCACCAGGCCTTCATGGTGGGTGGTGGCGGCCAGCTTGTTGAGGTCGCCCTCCTCCACCACGCGATAGCCCACGCGGTTGGCCACGCACCACTTCAGCACCGGCTGCATGCGCGGAATCAGCGATTCCACCAGGTACAGCTTGCGCAGCGCCTGCGGACGCTTGGCGAACAGCGCCTGCACCGCGTTCCAGCCGTACAGGCGAAGTTCGTCGTTGCCCCGCCCCGGCGGTGGCGGGGTGCCGCCCTCACGCGGTGGCAGCGGGGTGGCCCGCGGCGGTCGCGACGACGGGCGGCGGGCATTCTTCCAGGGATCATTCACTACGGGACAACTCCAGCTTGCGTTGACGCCAGAAATCGGCGTTCTTGATGCCCAGGGCATCGGGGTCGAAGATCGGGTCGAGACCGAGCTTCTTCTGTCGTTCGTAATCGCGCAGGGCCAGCATGGCCGGCTTCTGCACGATGAGGATGGCGATGATGTTCAGCCAGGCCATCAGGCCCACGCCGATATCACCCAGCGCCCAGGCCAGGGTGGCGTTGTGGAAGGCACCGAACACCACCATGCCGATGATGCCCAGGCGCAGCAGCAGCACGGTGAGCGGCCGGCGCTTGTTGTGGTTGACGTAGGTCAGGTTGGTTTCGGCCATGTAGTAATAGGCCATGATCGTGGTGAAGGCGAAGAAGAAGATCGCCACCGACACGAAGGCCGAGCCCCAGCCCGGCAGCACCGCTTCCACACCCGCCTGCGCGTAGCCCGCACCTTCGGGAATGCCGGCCAGGCCCTGGAAGATCGGCGCGGCGCCGGCGACCGGCGAATACACGTTGTAGGTGCCGCTGGCCAGGATCAGGAAGGCGGTGGCGGTGCACACCATCATGGTGTCGAAGTAGATGGCGAACGCCTGCACGTAGCCCTGCTTGGCCGGGTGCGAGACCTCGGAGGCCGCCGCAGCGTGCGGACCCGAGCCCTGGCCGGCCTCGTTGGCGTAGATGCCGCGCTTGATGCCCCACTCCACCGCCAGGCCCATCATCGCGCCGAACGCGGCATGGGTGCCGAACGCGCTCTTGAAGATGATGCCGAACATTTCCGGCACGCGGTCGTAGTTGATGATCATGATGACGATGGCCATCAGGATGAAGCCGGCGGCCATGAACGGCACCACCACTTCCGCGAAGTTGGCGATGCGCTTGACGCCACCGAAGATCACCACGCCCAGCAGCAGGGCGACGACGATGCCGATGCCCAGCTTCAGCGCCTGCGCCGATTCCATGCCGAAGGCCTGGCCATCGAGCGGACCGCACAGCGCGGTACCGCGGCAGGCGTTGATGACGCTGTCGGCGATCGCGTTGGCCTGCACGCCGGGCATCAGGAAACCGGCGGCGATGATCGTGGCGATGGCGAAAGCCATTGCATACCACTTCAGGCCCATCGCTTTTTCGATGTAATAGGCCGGGCCACCGCGGTAGCGGCCTTCGGCATCCTTGGTCTTGTAGATCTGCGCCAGGGTGCATTCCACATACGAGGTGGAGGCGCCGAGGAAGCCCATCACCCACATCCAGAAGATCGCGCCGGGGCCGCCGAAGGCGATGGCGGTGGCCACGCCGGCGATGTTGCCGATGCCCATGCGGCCGGCCATCGACATGGCCAGGGCCTGGAACGAGGACACGCCGGCGTCGGACTTCTCACCGGACACGGTGAGGCGGCACATCTCGACGAAACCACGGATCTGCATGAAGCGGGTGCGCAGGCTGAAGAACAGGCCGGCGGCCAGGCACATGAAGATCAGCGCCTTGCTCCAGATGATGCTGTTGATGAAATGTACGGTAGCTTCCACGCGCGCTCTCTCCAGTCGGCGGGTTGTAAGGACGTCCCGTCGGCTGGAAGGGACCGGTCGATTCTCCCTGATCGAAGGTCGCTGCGATAGCGCCGGAAGGGATCCGCCGGGCATGGCCCGGCGCTACCGGGCATGCCGGCCGCACCACGGGTAGCGCCGGGCCGTGCCCGGCGACCGGCAATGACCGTGCCCCCACGGTAGCGCCGGGCCATGCCCGGCGGCCTTTCAGGGCAGCTGCCTGCGTACCCGGGCGAAGCGGCGCAGGTCATGCAGGACGCCGCGCTTGTACAGGGCGCAGCGCTCCACGCCCTCCTCCTGGAAACCGTTCTTTTCCAGTACCCGGGCCGAGCCCAGGTTGAAGTCGACGACCGTGGCCTGCAGCCTGAACAGGCCAAGCTCATCCATCACCCAGGGCGCGAACAGGCCGACCACAGCGGTCATCAGGCCCTGCCCCCAATGGGCCTGGCCGAGCCAGTAGCCCAGTTCCGCGGTATGCCCGCGCTCGGCCACGCCCCGCTGGGCACTGATGCTGCCGCAGGCCTGGCCCTCTATCTCGATGGCCAGGTTCAGCGTACCCGGGGCCAGCACGCGTCCGCCCAGGAAGGCTTCGCCATCCTCGCGGGTGTATGGATACGGGAAGCGGTCACGCAGCCCGCGCGAGACGTCCGCGTCGTTGGCGTGATGCAACAGCGACTGCAGGTCATCTCTGCGCCAGGGGCGCAGGACGAATCCGTTGCCTTGCAAGCGTGGGGTCAGAGCCCGTTCCTCCTCGGCAAGGGATCCGACCCCGACGCCGCCCTCGTTGGCAGACGGCTCAGGCATGCCCACCCACCGACGGCGAGTCGGCCTCCTGCTTCTCCAGCTCGCGCTTCACCGCCTCCGGCGAGCGGGTATACGGGGCCAGCCGCGCGTAGAACGCCGGCACCACGAACAGCGACAGGAAGGTGGACAGGGTGACGCCGAAGATGATCACGATGCCGATGGTGCCACGGCTGGCCGAGCCCGGGCCACCGGCCACCACCAGCGGGATGGCACCGACCACGGTGGCGATCGAGGTCATCAGGATCGGACGCAGGCGCACCATCGCCGATTCGATGATCGCTTCGCGCACGCTGCGGCCATCGTCGCGCAGCTGGTTGGCGAATTCGACGATCAGGATGCCGTTCTTGGCCGCCAGGCCGACCAGCATGACGATGCCGATCTGGCTGAACAGGTTCACCGTGCCGCCACTCAGCCACAGGCCAACCAGCGCACCAAGCACGCCCAGCGGCACGGTCAGCATGATAGTCAGCGGGTGGATGAAGCTCTCGAACTGCGCGGCCAGCACCAGGTACACCACCAACAGGGCCATGGCGAAGGTCAGCAGCACCGCACCACCCGCACTCTGGTACTCGCGCGATTCGCCCTTCCAGTTCACCTGTGCGTACTGCGGCAGCTCCTCGCCGGTCACCTGCTGGGCCCAGGCGATGGCCTCGCCCAGCGGATAGCCCGGTGCCAGGCCAGCACTGATGGTGATCGAGCGCAGGCGGTTGAAGCGGTTCAGGGTTCCGGCCTCGGCCACTTCGCTCAGCGTGACCAGGTTGGACAACGGCACCAGCTCGCCGGAGGTCGCACGCACGCGGATCGCGGCCAGATCGGCGGGGCTGGCGCGGCCATCACGGCCGGCCTGGACCAGCACGTCGTACTCCTCGCCGTTGTCGACGAAGGTGGTGACGCGGCGCGAGCCCATCATCGTTTCCAGCGCCGAACCAATCGCGGTGACCGGCACGCCGAGGTCGGCGGCACGCTGGCGGTCGATGTTCACCCGCATCTGCGGACGGGTTTCCTTGTAGTCCGAGTCCGCGCCGACCAGGCCGGGGTTGTCGGCCATGCGCAGCAGGATGCGGTCGCGCCACTGTGCGATCTCGGCGTATTCCGGGCCGCCCAGCACGATCTGGAACGGCTGCCCGCCACTGCGTACCAGGCCGCCACCGACCTGGGTACGTACGCGCACGCCACGGATGGTGTCCAGCTCCTTCTGCAGTTCGTTGGCGACTTCCGGCGTGCCTTCGCTGCGCTGGCGCCACGGCTGCAGGAACACGCTGACGCGGCCCGTGTGCATTTCCTCGCTGGCACCGAAACCGCCGGGCACGCGCGGGTTGGCGCGCACGATCGGCTTGTCCGCGCCGACGTGCGGTGCCAGCAGCGCTTCGACCTGCTGCACCTGCTGCACGGTGTAGTCATAGCCGGCGCCTTCCGGGCCGTCGATCATGATCTGGAACGAACCACGGTCTTCGGCCGGGGCCAGTTCCGAAGGCAGCACTTTGATCAGCAGCCAGCTGGCCGCCAACGCAGCAGCCATCACCAGCAGGTAGATCCAGGTGCGATCGACATGGTGATCGAGCACGCGGCCGTAGGCGCCGGCCAGGCGTTCCAGATTGCGGTTGATGAAGCCGTGCAGCCCGCGCGGTGCCTGCCCGGTATGCGGCTTGAGCAGCTTGGAGGCCATCATCGGCGTCAGCGTCAGCGCGACGAACGCCGACAGCGCGACGGCGGCGGCCAGGGCTACCGCCAGTTCACGGAACAGGCGCCCGGTATTGCCTTCCAGGAAGCCGACCGGCAGGAATACCGCTACCAGCACGGCGGTGGTGGCGATCACCGCGAACGCCACCTGCCCGGTACCCCGCTTGGACGCCACCAGCGGCGGTTCGCCCAGGTCGATGCGGCGCTGCACGTTCTCCACCACCACGATCGCGTCATCCACCACCAGGCCGATGCACAGCACCAGCGCCAGCAGGGTCAGCAGGTTGATCGAGAAGTCGAACGCGTACAGCGCGATGAACGCCGCCACCAGGCATACCGGCACGGTGACCGCAGGAATCAACGCCGCGCGGAAGCTGCCGAGGAACAGCCAGATCACCGCCAGCACCAGGATCATCGCCTCCACCAGGGTGGCGTACACGCGGTCGACGGCAGCCTCGATGAAGGTGGTGTTGTCGAAGGCAACGAAGATCTGCGTGCCCTTGGGCAGGGTCAGCGCGACACGTTCGGCCTCGGCGCGCGCGGTGCGCGCCACGTCCAGCGAATTGGCCGTGGAGGTCTTGACGATGCCCAGGCCGATGCCGGGCTCGCCGTTGCTGCGGTAGTAGGCGCGACGCTCGGCCGAGGCCAGCTCGATCTTCGCCACATCGCCCATGCGCACCACATAGCCATCACGGCCCTTGCCCAGCGGGATGGTCGCGAAGTCTTCCGGCTTGATGTAGTTGCGTTCCACGCGCAGGGTGAAGTCGCGGTCGGTGGATTCGATGCGGCCGGCCGGCAGTTCCACGTTCTCGTTGCGCAACGCGGTTTCCACATCGCCGGTGGTCAGCCCACGTGCGGCCAGCTGGTCGCGGTCCAGCCAGATGCGCATCGCATAGCGCTGGCGGCCACCGATGCGGACCTGGGCCACACCATCGAGGCTGGAGAAGCGGTCGACCACGTAGCGGTCGGCGTAGTCGCTCAGTTCCAGCGTATCCATGGTCGAGGAGACCATGTTGAACCAGATGATCGGGTCGGCATCGCTCTCGACCTTGGCGATCTCCGGTGGCCGTGCCTCCTCGGGCATGCGGTCGGCCACGCGGCTGACCGCGTCGCGCACGTCGTTGGCCGCCGCTTCGATATCACGGTTGGAGGTGAATTCGATGCTGACCTGCGAGCGGCCGTTGGTACTGCGCGCGTTGATCGTATCGATGCCTTCGATGCCGGCCAGCGCGTCTTCCAGCACCTGGGTGATGCGGCTCTCGATGACCGCTGCCGAGGCACCGGTGTAATCCACCGAGACCGAAACGATCGGCGGGTCGATGGCCGGCAGTTCGCGCAGCGTCAACCGGGTGAAGGACATCACCCCCAGCACCAGCAGCAACAGGCTCATCACCACGGCGAACACCGGCCGCTGGATGGAGACGTCGGACAGCTTCATCCGCCGTGGCCCTCGGCCGCGACCGGTGCAGCGGCGTCAGCGGGCTTTGCACCGCTGGCCGGTGCCGCATCCTTGGCCGCGACCTTCAGGCCTGGGCGCAGCTTGCCGGTGCCATCGACCACGATGCGCTGGCCCGCTTCCAGGCCCTGCTTGATCTCGACCACGCCGGCGCGGCGCGCACCGGTCACCACGTCCACGCGCTCGACGCTGTCGTCGCTCTTGATGCGGTACACGAAGGTATCGCGACCGACCTGCACCACGGCGATTTCCGGAATCACCAGCGCCGGCCGCTCGGGATGGAACAGGCGCACATCGAGCAGCATGCCCGGCCGCAGCGCATGGTCGCCGTTGGCGAAGTCGGCACGCACGGTCACCGCACGGGTGGCGGGGTCGATGCGTGCATCGATGGTGCTGACCTCGCCCTCGAAGGTACGGCCCGGCCAGGCCACGCTGGTGGCCTGCACCTTGTCGCCGATGGTCAGCGCGGCCAGTTCCACTTCCGGCACCTGGAAATCGACGTGCATGCGCTCGACGTCGTCGAGGGTAGCGATCACCGTGGTCGGCGTCAGCAGCGTACCCGGGCTGACCTGGCGGATGCCAAGGACGCCGGCGAACGGCGCGCGCACACGACGGTCACCGATGTCCGACTGCATCTGTGCCACCCGCGCTTCGGCGGCGTCGCGGATCGACTTCTGCGTGTCCAGGGTCGCGCTGGATACCAACCGCTGCGCCGCCAGTTCGCGCTGGCGCTTGTACAGCTGGTCGGCTTCGCGGAAGGTCGCCTGCGCCTGCACCAATGCGGCCTCCTGGGCCTGCCCGCGCAGGGTCACGAGGGGCGCACCGGCGGCGACCTGCTGGCCACTTTCAAAGTGCACGCGCTCGACGATCTCGCTCACCTTGGCGGTCACGCTGATCGACTCGCGCGCCTTGGCCGTGCCCAGCGCCTGCAGCGTGTCGTTCCACTGCACCGCCTGCACGACCTGCGCGGTGACCGGCACGGCTTCGCCCTGCCGACGCGCGGCGGCCTCCTGTTTGCCTGCGCACCCGGCCAGCACGGCCAGGCTGAGGCCAAGGGCCAGGGTCGAAGCGATACGAGCCAACATGAAGCGTCCTGAGTGGTGCACGGCCGCCGAGTGTAGGCAAGGCCCCGCAAAAGCGGTATGTGCCAAGCGTTTACCGGCGTGGAACGGGGGCTGCGATAGCGCCGTGTGCCCATTCCATGCAGGGGGTCCGCAGCACGGTGTCGGCGTATGTCGGGATGTATCCCGGCGCGCCATGGCCGGCGATACCGTCGTACAGTCGAGGGGCCCGGCCGAGGGCGCCGGGCGGGGTCGGAACCTGGCGGGGATCCGACCCCGTTTTCTTTTGGACACAGGCCTTGTTTGCCCGGCGCACCGGTAGCGCCGGGCCATGCCCGGCGGATCAGTACCGGTAGTTCACCTTCATCCACAGGCTGCGGCCGGGCTCGTTGATGCGCACCGGATCAGCCGGGAAGCCGAAATCTGCGCTGCCGGCCAGGTTCAGATGCTCGCTGTAGGCACGGTCGAACAGGTTGTCGACACCGGCGCTGAGCTGCAGCTGTGAACTGAAGCGATAGGCCGCGTTGAGCGCCAACGTGGCAAAGCCGCTGCTCGTCCCCAGGTCCTGCGCCACCACGTTGCCCTGCCCGTCCGCGACCCGATGCTGGTGGGTGACCGCGCGCAGCAGCGCACCGGCACTCCAGCGTTGGCCTTCCCAGTCAGCGCTCAGGCGCGCTTCCAGCGGCGGCATCTGCGGCAACGGGCGATGCTGATCGCGGTTCTCGCCCCAGGCATAGGCCAGCGTGCCCCCCAGCTTCCACTGGTCGTCCAGCTGTAGCTGCAGGCCGGCCTCGGCACCGGCGATGCGTGCCTGCACGTTGTCAGCCTGGCTCATGCCCATCATGCCGCTGCCGCGATAGGTGAACAGGATGTAGTCCTGGATCTGACCCGCATACGCCGAGACCCAGGCCTGCACGCGCGGGCCCTTGTATTGCAGGCCGATGTCGAGCTGGGTGGTGCGCTCGGGCTGGATGCCAGCGAACGCGTTCACCGCACCTGCCGGCCCCTGATCGGGCGAGAACAGTTCCCAGTAGTCGGGCATGCGCTGGCTGTGGCCCAGCCCGGCATACCAGGTCAGGCCGTCGGCAAGGTCCTGTTCGTAGCGCAGGAAACCACTGCCCAGCCATTCCCTGCGGCGCTGGCCGGCGGTGGGATTGGGCATGGCCATCATCATGCCGCCGATGTCGGCACGCGCATCGCGCACGCTGGCACGATCGATGCGCAGCCCGCCGATCCAACGCTGCCCGGTGTCCACACCGAGGGTCAGTTCGGTGAATGCACCGTAGCGGCGGAAATCGGCGTCGGTGTTCCAGTCCGCCTGCTTGTAGGTATCGCGGCCCATGCCCATGCGGCCGCGATGCCGGCTGTCTTCGCCGTCGACGCCGGCCACCAGCTGCACGTCCTGCCAGCGCCATTCGGCGCCGATGCGCCCGCCCTGCGTGCGGCGATCCACGTTCGACGCCATCGGCATCGGCATCATGCTGTGTGGGTTCGGCGTACGCAGCGTGTAGTTGTCCATCACGTGGTCGGCTTCGTTGTAGTACACGTTCGCCTGCAGCGTGTCCCACGCCCCGGGCAGATTGCGCTTCTCGAAGCGTGCGGCGTAACTGGTGCGTTCGAACGCGGCACCATCCATGCCGCGCCCCGCGTAACGCGCGATCGCATCGCCGGCACCGGCGGAGACCTCCAACAGGGTATCGGCGTCAGGCGTCCAACCCACCGCTACGTCGCCATTCCACTTGCGCCATTTCGACGGAACCACATCGCCGTTGCCGTCCTTGTAGTCATCGGCTTCGGAGCGATTACCGCTGGCACGCACATAGCCCGTTGGATTGCCCAGGGTCAGGTCCAGCACCTGGTCGTTGCGGTTGCGTGAGCCGACCAGCGCACTGGCATCGGCACGCAGCCCGGGCGCATCGAAACGCGGGGTATCACGCTCGAAACGCACGGTGCCCGCAGAGGCACCCGCGCCCCAGCGCACGCTCTGCGGGCCCTTGATGATGGTCAGCCGATCAAAGCTCTCCGGCGAGATGTAGGACAGCGGGTTGTCCATGCGCGAGGGACACGCGCCAATCAGATTGCCGTCGTTGCTGAGGATGTTCAGG
This sequence comes from Stenotrophomonas sp. TEPEL, assembly GCF_004348785.1. Classification (NCBI taxonomy): domain Bacteria; kingdom Pseudomonadati; phylum Pseudomonadota; class Gammaproteobacteria; order Lysobacterales; family Lysobacteraceae; genus Stenotrophomonas; species Stenotrophomonas sp. TEPEL. The sequence goes on along the minus strand of NZ_QQXJ01000001.1, from coordinate 865,844 downwards.
CGCGAACCGGACATGCCACGCAGCACCGGGTCGCCGTTGGTGCCACCGTTGCGGATGGCGGAGAAGCCGGGAACGGTCTTCAGGTAATCGGCGCCATCGCTGGCCGGTACCGGCTGCCGCGGCAGGCGCGGATCGGTCACCCAATGCAGTGGCGAGGACGGCGCGGCGGCGGTGACCACCAGCGTATCCAGCGTCCGCGCTTCTTCAGCGGGCGCGGCATGGGCGAAGGGCGCGGCCAGGGCAGCGCCAAGCGCAAACGGCAGGCGCGCACGGGCGCCCGCAGCGGGGAAAGTCATTTTCATGGAAACAGCTCCAAGGTACGCACGCGCGCACGACGCCCTTGCAGGCCTCGTGCGGCGGATTCGATAGGGAAATCAGCGGACGGTGGAGATCAGCGGCGGGCCACGCGCAGCATGTGCCGGCCAATGCAGCAGCGGCAGTCGCGGCTGCGACCATGGGAACACCGGCTTCGGCCGCCACAGCAGGGGCAGCAGCAGCACCAGCACGGCCAGCCACGGCAGCAGGCGCATGGCCAGCACGCAGTACTCGCAGGCCTCGCCGTGCATGGCGTGCGGATCGGCGGGCGGGGTCGGATCCCTTTGCCCCGGCAAAGGGCTCTGACCCTCAGCAATGTCGCCGTGATGCATGTGGGCATGGTCCATGCCGCCATGCATTGTGGATGGGGTCAGAGCCCTTCCCTGTGGTGAAGAGATCTGACCCTGCGGCTGCTGCAGCGCACGGCTGACCAGCGGCGCAAGCACCATCAACAGCGTCGCGATGAAGGCGAGCTGGAGCAGGGTTCGACGGAGGCAGCCGGTACGGATCACCGCGCTAGTGTAGAGGTGCCTCCAGAAGGCACCGTGCGACGAACCGTCGCAGGAGGGGGTTTATCGGCAGGGCTGCGCCCTGCACCTGCGGTAATGCCGGCCGCTGGCCGGCAACCTCAGCAGCAACAGCAACATCAAAAGCTGGCTTCCTGTGGGTAGGCGGGGTGGGTCCGGTTGCGGGGGCCGCTGCAAGTACGTCCATGTAAGCTCGGTCGCCGCATCCATGCGGCTCACGCCC
>NZ_QQXJ01000001.1:855195-864679 GCF_004348785.1 Stenotrophomonas sp. TEPEL | reverse complement strand
AGCGGACCGATCCCCGCCTGAGCGCACCAGAGGGCGTTGCTCCTGAGGCTGCCGGCCAGCGGCCGGCACTACCGTGCCCGTTTACCGGAAGGGCTGGCGCTCCTCCAGCAACACAGTTGCTACAGGGACGTACTTGCGGCGTCCCCGCACTCCGACACCGCCCCGCCACCCCACGGAATGCACGCTGTTGCTGTTGCTCCGGCCGGTAGCAGGTGCAGGGCGCAGCCCTGCTCGACCAACCTCACACCGTGATGGTCTGGGTCAGCGATTCCCAGGTCGGCGGCACCGGCCAGGACGCGGCCTGGTTGCCATCCAGCACCCGCCGCAGGTCGCGCGGATCGATCTGCGGGGCCAGCACATGCACCAGCTCCAGCGCGTAGTCGCGCAGCACCCGGTCGCGTGGCAGCACCGCCCAGGCGACGCACTCGGTGATCGGTGCCGGCGCTGGCCATACCCGCAGGTCTTCATCGTTGGCGCTGATCGCCATCTCGGCCAGCAGACCTACCCCCAGACCGGTACGCACATAAGTCTTGATCAGGTCCGCATCCAGCGCCGTCAGCGCCAGATCGGGTACCAGGCTCTGCGCGGCAAAGGCTCGCTGCAACGAGGAGTTGGGACGGGTCGAGGATTCGTAGCTGATCAACGGCTGGCGTGACAATGCCGCCAAGTCCGGTGCGCGCCCGGCGCGATCCAGCGGATGGCCCTTGGGCACCACCACCAGCCGCCGCCAGCGGAACAGCGGTACGGCGATGCCATCGCCGGGTTCGCTACCGGCGGTACTGATGATCGCGATATCGGCATCGCCCTGGTTCAGCCGGTCCAGCGCATCGGCCTCACCGGCCTGCTGCAGGTGCACGCTGACCTGCGGATAGGCCTGCTTGATGCGTGACACCGCCGGCGGCAGCACGAAGCGGGCCTGGGTGTGGGTGGTGGTCAGGATCAGCTGGCCCTGGCTCTCGCGGCGCTGGTTGGCCGCGTAGGTGCGGATGTTGTTGGCCTCGGACAGCACCGCGCGGGCGCGGCTGATCACTTCGGTGCCGGCCGGGGTGACGGACTCCAGGCTGCGCCCCTTGCGTACGAACAGCAGGAAGCCCAGTTCGTCCTCCAGCTGCTTGAGCTGCTTGGACAGCCCAGGCTGGGTGGCATGCACGCGCGAGGCGGCGAGCGTGATGTTCAGCTCGGCGTCGGCGATGGCAACCAGGTAGCGCAGCTGGGTCAGCGTCATGGCAGGCGGGCGATGTGGGGGCGGAGGTCCACTCTAGGGTCAATTGCCGTCACCAGCTTATAACCAAAGGTTGTTTAAGAAAGGTATCTGGTCATTTCCGGGCGTCATATGCCGGCGCTACGGTCAGCCGGCAGCCGCTGGCCTGAACAGCCAGCCCACTTCCTTTCCGCCCGCCGAGCCCGGCGCGGCCTGTTCCTGGAGCGCTCCCATGGCCCTGTACGACTCCATCCTCGACACCATCGGCAACACCCCCATCGTCAAGCTGCAGCGACTGGCGCCGCAGGGCGTGACCCTGTACGCCAAGGTCGAGTCCTTCAATCCGGGCGGCTCGGTGAAGGATCGCCTGGCGCTGGCGATCATCCTCGATGCCGAACAGCGTGGCCTGCTCAAGCCGGGCGACACCATCGTCGAAGCCACCTCGGGCAACACCGGCGTCGCCCTGGCGATGGTGGCCGCCGCACGCGGCTACAAGTTCGTGGCAACCATGGTCGAGACCTTCTCGGTGGAACGCCGCAAGCTGATGCGGGCCTACGGTGCGAAGGTCATCCTGACCCCGGCCGCCGAACGCGGCAGCGGCATGGTGCGCAGGGCGCGCGAGCTGGCCGAGGAACACGGTTGGTTCCTGGCCAGCCAGTTCGCCAACCCGGCCAACCCGGCCTACCACCGCAACACCACCGCCGCGGAGATCCTGCGTGATTTCGCCGGCAAGCGGCTGGACTACTTCGTGAGTGGCTGGGGAACCGGCGGCACCTTGACCGGCGTCGGCGAAGTGCTGAAGGTCGCCCGCCCGGACACCCGCATCATCGCCACCGAGCCGGCCGGCGCCGCCTTGCTGAAGGGCGATGACTGGAAGCCGCACAAGATCCAGGGCTGGACCCCGGACTTCGTGCCCGATGTGCTCAACCGCAATGTGGTGGACGAGCTGGTGACGGTGGAAGATGACCGCGCGATCACCACCGCCCGCCGGCTGGCGGCGGAAGAAGGCATCTTCGTCGGCATCTCCGCCGGTGCCACGGTTGCCAGCGCACTGGACGTGGCAGATCGCGCTGAACCGGGCGCGGTGATCCTGGCGATGCTGCCGGACACGGGTGAACGCTACTTCTCCACGCCGCTGTTCGCCGACGTCAATGAAGGTTCCGACGACGACTGGCTGGCCGGTCTGCCCTGATCGCCGCGTTGTCGATGACAGCAGGATGACGCCCACCCTTGTGGTGGGCGTTTGCATTGCGGCGCTGCTGTGTGGGCACTCCTGTCTGCGCGCGGCCGTTGGAAGCGGACAGTTTTCCCCAGGAGCGGAAGCACCCAACTGCGGAACCTTTCGTTTCGCCCGGAAGCGGTGCTTGCTTCAGCCTGCGTGAAGGCGATGCCGGCCATGGTGCATGAACTGCGCGGATCGCAGTGCGTGAGACGGTCATGACGCAGCATCGATGTCCTGTCCCGCAAGATAAGGGTACAGCCAGCATGGGCACGGCGCGCAACAATTACAGGCAGGAGACGGACGCATGAAGATCGAAGTGTGGCAGGGCGACATTACGGCCCTGGCGGTGGATGCGATCGTCAACGCGGCCAATGAATCACTGCTCGGCGGCGGCGGTGTCGACGGTGCCATCCATCGTGCGGCGGGCCCCGGCCTGCTGGCCGAGTGCGTGCGTCTGCCGGAGTTGCGCCCCGGCGTGCGCTGCCCGACCGGGGAGGTGCGGGCCACCGCTGCGTACGCGCTTCCGGCACGGTACGTACTGCACACCGTCGGCCCGGTCTGGCACGACGGCCAGCGCGACGAACCGGCACTGCTGGCCAACTGCTACTGGAAGTCGCTGCAGCTGGCCGAATCGCTGAACCTGCAGTCGATCGCGTTCCCGGCCATCAGCTGCGGTGTGTATGGCTATCCGCTGTACCAGGCCGCGCAGATCGCGGTCACCGAAACATCGGCCTGGCAGCGCAGCCACGCACAGCCGATGCAGATCGTGCTGGTAGCGTTCAATACGGCGACCGCCAAGGCCTACCAGCAGGCGCTGACGGCAGCAGGCCAGGTTGCCGACAGTGGGCGCGGATCGCTGCTGCCGCCACTGGGCGATGCCGGATTCGTGGCGGCGCATTGAAACCACGCCGGGCGGGGAAGGAAAAAAGGCCGGGCAATGCCCGGCCTTTCGTTTGCATCCGTTGCAGCGGCGTCAGTCCGTCGCTTCAGCGGCGGCATCGACGGTCGCCTCAGCAGCCGCGGAAGCAGCGGCCGAAGCGGCGCCGTCGATCTGCACGCGTACTTCCACCATGCCCGCTTCATCGCTCAGGCTGGACACGTCCACGGTGTAGTGGCCGGCAGGCAGCGATTCTTCCAGGCGTGCGTTGGTGCCGTTGCCACCATCGTCATCGACCAGTTCCACGTCGCCGCCGACCACGCGCAGTACCGTATCCACCTGGCTGGAAATCGCGTCCAGGCGCACATCGGCCGCACGCGGCAGGCTCAGCAGGAAGCGGCGGCGGCCTTCGCCATCGAGCATGGCGAACACACTGCCGGCGTTCGGCAGGGTGGTGCCATCACGCATGACCATGTTGGCCGGCAACTCGGCGCGCTTGGCCGTCAGCTTGAAAGCGCCGGTACCGTCGTCGCCCAGGCTGCGCACACGCAGGGTGTACTTGCCCGGTTCCAGCGGCATGCCGATGCGCGAATTGGTGCCGTCACCGCCATCGTCGTTCTCCGACTGTGCGCCGTTGCCATCCAGCTTCAGCACCGTATCGAACGCATCCGATTCCAGGCGAATCTCATACATGCCCGCCTTGTCCACCTGCAGGGTGTAATCCTGCGACTTGGAGACCAGCAGGTCGACGATCTCGCCTTCGGCGACCATCGGCTTGCCGTCATACGGCACCAGTTTCTCGGCGCGCAGGCGGTATGGCCCGAAGGCGGAGGGGCCGTCGGCATTGATGGCCACCTGGTAGCTGCCGGTGCCGTTGGCGCGGAATGCCAGCGAGACGTCGTCGCCGCGCTCATAGCCCGAGCTGCTGCTGGCCACCAGCACGCCATTGTTGAACACGGCGATCGAGCCGCGCAGCGCGCCGGTCAGCTTGATGCCGACCAGTTGCTTGTCTTCCAGCTTCAGCTGGTACAGCTGATGGTGGCTGCCATCGTTGAAATTGACGCCGCTGCGAGAGGTGATTTCACCGGACACCGGCTTGTCGAACTCCAGCGAGGGGGCCTTGCCCATGTCCGTGCTGCCACCCATCCGGTTGCAGCCGCCGACAGCCAGCACGGTGGCCACGGCCAGCGTGATTGCGGTGATACGCATGTTTCTTCTCCTTGGCCTTCCATGTATGCCCCCCACACTGGCCTGGCGTGCGGGAGGCGGCAACGATACCGGCAAAAGCAAACGCCGGCATGATGCCGGCGCTGCCCTGTTCAGTTCATGCTGCAGAACCGGCGGATCAGCCGTTCCACTTGCCCAGCGCGGCCTGGCCGTTTTCCTTGGCGCGCTCGTAGACGGTCTTCTGTGCTGCGGCGTAGTTGCCCTTCATGTCCTTGGCCCACAGCTTCAGTGCTGCCTGCTGCATGGCGCGCCCGTAAGAGAAGCTCAGCGGCCACGGCAGGTTGCCCATCTGGTTCATGGCGTTGAGGTGGGCGGTGGACTGCTCATCGCTCTGGCCACCGGACAGGAACACCACGCCCGGCAGGATCGCCGGCACGGTGCTCTTCAGGCACATCACGGTCGACTCGGCCACTTCCTCGACATCGGCCTGCTCGTCGCAGCCCTTGCCGGAGATGACCATCGAAGCCTTCAGGATGGTGCCTTCCAGCAGCACGTTCTGCTGGTACAGCGCGTCGAACAGCGAACGCAGGGTGGCTTCGGTGACTTCGTAGCAGGTCTCGATGTCGTGCTCGCCGTCCATGATCACTTCCGGCTCGACCATCGGCACCAGGCCGCATTCCTGGCACAGCGCGGCGTAGCGGGCCAGCGCATGCGCGTTGGACTCGATGCAGGTGCCCGACGGAATGCTCTCGCCGATGTTGATGACCGCACGCCACTTGGCGAAGCGCGCGCCCAGCTTGTAGTACTCCTGCAGGCGCTCACGCAGGCCGTCCAGGCCCTCGGTGACCAGCTCGCCCGGGCAGCCGGCCAGCGGGTGCGCACCCTTGTCCACCTTGATGCCCGGGATCATGCCGTGGTCGGACATGTACTTGGCGAACGGCACGCCGTCCTTGGTCGACTGGCGGATGGTCTCGTCGTACAGGATGGCGCCGGAAATGTGCTCGTTGAGCTTCGGCGTGGTCAGCAGCAGTTCGCGGTAGGCGCGACGGTTCTCTTCGGTGTTCTCGATGCCGACGCTGGCAAAGCGCTTGGCGATGGTACCGGTGGATTCGTCGATCGCGATGATGCCCTTGCCCGGGGCAACCATGGCCTGGGCGGTTTCAGCCAGCTGTTCGATGCTCATGTACTTCCTGTGGCGGGTGCGGGAAAAACGTAAGTATAGCCCCGCTATCCGTTGCCCCGACGTGGAGGCTCGGATGGAACCGGTTCCACTGTCTGTGCGGGACAGAAAATGTCCTGCCGGATCGGGTCAGAGCCCCTCCGGGGATCTGACCCAGGGGTCGGATCCGCGCCGCGGCTCCGACCCGATGCCCCCCCCTCTTACAGGTCGCCCAGACCGCTGGCGCGGCCGTCTTCGCCCACTTCCAGCAGGCGCAGGGTATTGGTCGCGCCGTGGGTTTCCATGTGCTCACCGCTGGTGAACACCACACGATCGCCGGCCTGCAGCATGCCGCCCTCCACCAGCAGGCGGATGCTGCCGCGTGCGGCTTCGCGCGGGGTGAAGCCGCGGCTGTCGAAGTTGATCGGGAACACATCGCGCATCAGCGCCATCTGCCGGCGGGCGCCGTCGTGGCGGGTGACCGCGAACACCGGTGCCGAGGCACGGAAACGCGACAGATAGCGGGCGGTGCCACCGGATTCGGTCATCGCCACGATCGCGCGCACGCCCACGTGCTGGGACAGGAACATGGTGGCCATGGCAATGGCCTGGTCGGCACGTTCCAAGTTGCGCGGCGAAGCGCCGAAGTCGGTCTCGGTCTGGAACTGGCGCTCGGCGCCCAGGCAGATGCGCGCCATCGCTTCGACCGCCTTGACCGGATACGCACCGGCGGCGGTTTCGGCCGACAGCATCACCGCGTCGGTACCGTCGATGACCGAGTTGGCCACGTCCAGCACTTCGGCACGGGTCGGGATCGGGCTTTCGACCATCGACTGCAGCATCTGGGTGGCGGTGATCACCACCTTGTTCTGCGCCAGCGAGGCCTTGATGATCTTCTTCTGCAGGCCCGGCAGTTCGGCATCGCCGATTTCCACGCCCAGGTCGCCACGCGCCACCATCACCACGTCACTGGCGTCGACGATCTCTTCCAGGTTCTCGATGGCCTCGGTGCGCTCGATCTTGGACACCAGCGCGGCGTAGCAGCCGTGCGATTCGGCGATCTCGCGCGCATCGTTCATGTCCTGCGCATTGCGGCAGAACGACACGGCGATGAAATCCACGCCGATCTTGGCAACGATGCCGATCAGTTCCTTGTCGCGCTCGGTCAGCGCGCCCAGCGACAGGCCACCGCCCTGCTTGTTCAGGCCCTTGCGATCGGACAACGGACCGTCGTTGAGCACGGTGTTGATGATGCGCTCGCCCTGCACTTCCACCACCTGCAGCTGCATCAGGCCATCGTCGAGCAGCAGCACGTCACCGGCGGTCACGTCCTGCGGCAGGCCGAGGTAGCTCACGCCCACCTGGGTGGCATCGCCGGGGCCGGCATCGGTGCTGGCGATCAGGTCGAAGCGGTCGCCGGCCTTGAGATGCACCTTGCCCTCGGCGAAGCGCTCGATGCGGATCTTCGGGCCCGGAAGGTCGGCCAGGATGCCCACTTCCACACCCACGCGCTGCGCGGCGGCGCGCACATCGGCGGCACGCTTGGCCTGGCCGGACGGGTCACCGTGGCTGAAATTGAGGCGCACCACGTTGACGCCGGCGCGGAACAGATCCTCCAGCACGCCCGGCGGATCGGTGGCCGGACCGAGGGTGGCAAGGATCTTGGTGCGACGCTGACGCTCGAACATGATGGATGGGCCTCTCCCGTTAAAGGACGGAAATTAGCACATCCTTCACGTCCCATGTATACGGTTACAGCCTTGTGCTGCCTGACTCTGCGGGACATCGCCCGGACATGTTCCGGACATACGCTGGTCGATGGCAGCGGAAACGCCGCCGGGCAAGGCCCGGCGCGCGGCATCGTCCAACTCAGGCCAGCAAGGCCAGCAGCTGCGCCGGATCGCGGGCCAGCTGCCCGGCACCGGCCTCGGCGAGCTCCTGCTCGCCACCAAAGCCCCACAGCACGCCCACACTGCGCAGCCCGTGGTGACGCGCGCCCTCGATGTCCATGCGGCGGTCGCCGATCATCCAGCAGCGTTCCGGTGCCAACTGCAGGCGATGCAGCGCCTCGCCCACCAGCTGCGGCTTGCTGCTGCGCGAGCCATCCGGGGTTGAACCGATCACGTCCTCGAACAGGCCACCGAACGGCAGATGCTCGACGATGCGGCGGGCATGCGGCTCGTTCTTGGCGGTGACCACCGCAAGGCGATGGCCGCGTGCGTGCAGCGCGCGTACCACCGCTTCGATGTCCGGGTAGATCGTATGCTCGCGCCAGCCTTCCACGTCGAAGCGCTCGCGATAGAAGGCCACGGCCTGCTCCACCCGCTCGGGCTCACCGAACAAGGGCGCGAACGTGGTGCGCAGCGATGGGCCGATCCAGCCCAGCAACGTTTCCTGTGGCGGAACCGGGTGGTCCATCTTCTGCAGCGCGTAGGCGATGCAGGTGGTGATGCCCACTTCCGAATCGATCAGCGTGCCGTCCATGTCGAAGAAGAGCGTTGCACGCTCTTCTCCGTCCACCCGCGGATCGACGCTCATGCGCCGCGCGCGGCCAGGGCGGCTACCGCTGGCAGCGTCTTGCCTTCCAGGAATTCCAGGAACGCGCCGCCGCCGGTGGAGATGTAGCTGACCTGCTGGGCGATATCGAACTTGTCGACCGCAGCCAGGGTGTCGCCGCCACCGGCAATGGAGAACGCCGGCGAACTGGCGATGGCGCGGGCCAGCGCTTCGGTGCCCTTGCTGAAGGCTTCGAACTCGAACACGCCGACCGGGCCGTTCCAGACCACGGTGCCGGCCTTGGCGATCAGCTGTGCGTACTGCGCGGCCGTCTGCGGGCCGATGTCCAGGATCAGGTCGTCCTCGGCCACCGCATCGACGGCCTTCACTTCGGCAGCCGCGTCGGGCAGGAACTGCTTGGCGGTGACCACGTCCACCGGCAGCGGGATGTCCGCACCCCGCGCCTTGGCGTCGGCCACGATCTTCCGGGCGGTATCCAGCAGGTCCGGCTCGTACAGCGACTTGCCGACCTTGTACCCGGCCGCCGCGATGAAGGTGTTGGCGATGCCGCCACCGACGATCAGCTGGTCGACCTTGCCGACCAGGTTGGCCAGCAGCTCCAGCTTGGTGCTGACCTTGCTGCCGGCGACGATGGCCAGCAGCGGCTTGGCCGGTGCATCCAGGGCCTTGGCCAGCGCATCCAGCTCGGCCATCAGCAGCGGGCCACCGGCAGCGACCGGGGCGAAACGGATCACGCCATGGGTGGACGCCTGCGCGCGGTGCGCGGTACCGAACGCATCCATCACGAACACATCGCAGAGGGCGGCGTACTTCTTCGACAGGGCTTCATCGTCCTTGCCCTCGCCGACGTTCATGCGGCAGTTTTCCAGCAGCACCAGCTGGCCCGGCTGCACGTCGACGCCGTCGACCCAGTCACGCACCAGCGGCACTTCGCGACCCAGCAGCACCGACAGGCGCTGGGCCACCGGCGCCAGCGAATCGGCTTCGCTCCACACGCCCTCCTTGGGGCGGCCCAGGTGCGAGGTGACCATCACCGCCGCGCCCTGCTCCAGCGCGCGCTTGAGCGTCGGCAGGGAAGCGGTGATGCGCTGTTCGGAGGTGATGCGGCCATTCTCGATCGGCACGTTCAGATCCTGGCGGATCAGCACGCGCTTGCCGGAGAGGTCGAGGTCGGTCATGCGGACGATGGACATGGGCAACTCTTTGGCTCTGGAGATGGGATGCCGGCGTGCGGCAGACGGTCATTGTATCGGGTGGCGATGCCTGCGGCAGGCAGAGGCCAACGGCAACAGCAACGGCAACGGCCGAAGCACTGGCGCTTCGTGGTGCTGTGGGTGGGCG
>NZ_QQXJ01000001.1:790417-855095 GCF_004348785.1 Stenotrophomonas sp. TEPEL | reverse complement strand
GCCACGTCATCGCCCAGCACGTTCTTCAGGCGCTCGACCAGGCCCTGCTTGTCCTTGGCTGCGGCTTCTGCTTCAGCAGGCTCAACGCCAGTCCACCTACCACCAGCACGCCCAGCCCCAGCAACGCCCACAGCAACCACGCCTTCCAGTCGTGCTGCGGCTTCAGCGCCGCATCACCGGCGAGCGTCTCCGGGCTGCCTTCCAAGCGCGCCAAGGTTGGCTGCCACGAAGGATCATTGCGCTGCCGCAGTTCCTCGATCAGCACCGTGATCGGCGCCTCCGCGCGGCGCGCGGTCGTACTGCCCACGGCCAGCGCGTAGGGCGCTGCGCCCTGGCTGAGGAACACCATCACTTCCGGTTGATAGCCCAGGCGCAGGGTCGGGGCGCTGGTGGTCTCCACCGGGCTCGCGACCAGCTTCCAGTAACGGTCGCGGTACATGCCGCCCAACGGCTGTGCCGCCGATTGCTGGCGCTGGCCCGGTGCCCCCTGCTGCAGCTGATAGGCGATCCAGGGCGCGCTGCGGCGCTGCCACTCGGCGCTTTCGTCGTCGCGGCTGAACAGGGTCCACTGCACCAGGCTGTTGTCGGTGCTGGCCACGTCGGCCCGGGTCACCGGGAATCGACCATCCAGTTCAAAGGTGAATTCCCCCTTGCCCTGCGCGGTCGGTGTCAGCGACAGCCACTCCCAGGGCACCGTTGCCGGCGCCGGCGGCAGTTCGGCCAATACACTGCGCAGCTCCGGCAGGCGCGCCTCGCCCTGCGGCAGGATCCGCAGGTAGCGCACATTGCTGTCGACCTGCAGGCGTCGCTGCAGCAGGCGCTTGCCCGCACGCTGCAGGTCCACCAGGGGGACATCACGGGCGATCGACTGCCAGCGCTGCAGATCATCGCTGGCGTCAAGCTGTACCTGCGCCTGCAGCGGCTGGCCACTTTCGGCCCAGTCCAGCACCAGCGCTGCCGGCGGCTGCTGGCCAAGCACGCTGGCATCGATCAACCAGCCGCCCTGCCCGTTCGCCACCGCACCACCACCAAGCCTGGCCTCGACCCGGCGCACACGGCCGTCGGTATCGCGCTCGGTCAGCAGCTGCAGGTCGTTGCGCTGGGCCTCGGCCAGTGGCGGCAGCGCGAACCACGGCAGTTCGCGCTGCACCGGCGGCTGCGCCAACGGCTGGTCCGGCGCCAGCAGCGCCGATGGCAATGCCTGGCCGGCAGCGTTGAACACCTGCAGATCGCCCAGATCAGCGGCGCCTGCGCGGCGGTAGATCGCCGGCTCCAGCACCACACGATAGGCACCGGACTGCGCGCTGGACAGGCTCAGCGGCCACTGTTCGGCGTACTGCGCGCGGTAGTCCGTGGCCTGCGCGGCAACCGCACCGGCCACGCCGAACAAGACCGGCAGCAACGCTCGGCTCCACTTCCTCATTGGTTTTCCTCCACGGTTGGCGGCGCGCTCGGCGGCGCGGGCGCCAGGTAGCCCACCACGGTGCACAGCAGGCCGTAGGCAATGAACGATGCGATTCCCAGCAGGTTGCCCAGATGCTGGCGGTCGATCAGCACCAGCTTGGCCAGCACCACGGCCATCAACACGGCACCAACCATCCACAGCACACGCTGGCCGCGACGCGAGCCCCACACCCAGGCGATCACGCCGAGTACGCTCCACAACACGGTCAGGCTGGTCTGGGCCAGGCTGAAGCGGGCCATCGTCGGATCCCAGACCACACCGCCCCAATGATGCACGCCATGCAGCACGGTGCTGGTCAACGCGATGAAACCGGCCACGGCCAGCACCGGCACACGCAACCGCTGCAGCTGCGCCGGTCCCTGCGGGTCATACAGCCAGCGCGCGATCAGCAGCAGGCTGACCCACTGTGCAAGTTCGGCAGGATTGAGCAGCGGCAACCAGGGCAACGGCGTGGCGTCGCCCGCCAGGGTCAGGCCGAACAACCAGGCCAGCGCCAGCACCGCGAAAATCACGCACTGCAGCGGCAGGCGCACCGGGTCAAACGCAGCACCCAGCGGCCAGCGCAGCACGTTCCAGCGCCACAGCGACAGCGCCGCCAGCAGCAGCCACGGCAACGTGACCAGCAATGCTGTCCAGCCCTGCGCCAGGCGCGCGTCGCCGCCGCCCCACAGGGCCAGCAGCGAAAGCAGCGACGGCCACAGCAGCCACCACAGGAACTGCGCGATACGGGCCACGCCGCCGCTGCCCTGGCGCAGGCACAGCAGGCTGCGCACGCCAAGCACGGCGAACACCGCCCACGCCAATGCGCCGTAGCCGGCAAAGGGCTGCTGGTGCGCATCGCTCTGCAGCAGGGCCAGCGGGAAGCCGGCGGCCAGCATCGTCAACGCGGTCACGCCCAGCGCTCGTGCCGGCATGCGGCGCTGCACCTCCGAGGCCAGCCAGGCGGTGACGGCGGCCAGCACCAACACCGCGTCGGCCTGCGCCGAATGCTGGAAGAAGCGGCCGATTTCATGCACCAGACCGCCCAACCACCACAGCAGGCCCCACAGGTAATACGCCAGGGCGATGTCATGGCGCTGCCTGCGCTGGTAGCTCCATGCCGCCGCGAAACCCGCCACGGCCAGCAGCAGTGCGCCGATCGCGGTCGGGTTGAGCAGGAAACGCTGGTCCTGGTGCCAATGGTCGGCGCCCACCACGAATGCGAATGCGGCGGCGAGCTGCAGCAGCGCACCGGTCACCTGCGGCAACCAGCGCTTCTGGCGCAACCCCAGCCACGCCAAGCCGGCACCTTCAAGCGCGAACACCGCACCGGTGGCCCGCGCCGACAATGCCAGCGGCACCGCCAGCGTCGCAAAGCCCACGGCCATTACTGCATGCGACTGCGCCAGCACCGTGTACGACGCGCGCGCGATCAGGGCCCGTGCCAGCAGCGCATAGATCGCTGCCAGGCCCAGCGCGCACAGGGCCAGCGTCATCGGTTGTTCGTGCAGCATGCCGGCCTGCAGCGAGAAGGCGATCAGCGGCGCGCCGAACACCAGGCTGCCGTCGACCAGATCGCGACGCCCGGCCGGCTGCCGGCGCGCATACAACAACGGAATCAGCAGATAGAAGACGAAGAACAGCAGCAGGAACGGTTCGGTACTGGCGAACTTGGCCGCGTCGTACTGCAGCACGCCCCAGAAGGTACCGATGCCGAAGGTGAACGCGAAACCCAGCAGGTTCAGCACACGCCACGGGCGATACCAGGCAATGGCGAAAATGCCCGCGTTGAGCACGGCGTAGTAGCTGAACAGCCCGACGTGGTTGCCACTGCCGGTGGACAGCCACAGCGGCGCCATGAAGCCGGCCAGGATGCCCAGCACCGCCAACGTGCGCGAGTTCTGCACGACCGCCAGCACGCACAGCCCCGCCACCAGCGCGATCGAACTGGCAAAAGCGAAGCCGGGCGCGAGCAGATCGAAACGCTTGAAGGCAGCGAAGATGGTCAGCAGCAGCACGCCGATGGCGCCCCCCTGCAGGGCCAGCGCGAACATCCGCCGGCGCTCGCGCTGGTGCCAGCCGAAGGCCAGCAGGCCCAGCGCACCGACAGTGATGCCCGCCAGCCGCAGCTCGACCGGCACCACCAGCCAGCCCTGGTCACTGACGTACTTGAGCAGCGCAGCAACACCGGCCAACAGCACCAGCATGCCGATCTTCACCGGCACGTTGCCCTGGGTGAACCAGTGTTTGACCGCACCGATCGCACGTTCGACCAGGTTCGGCAGGGCCGGTTGCGCTGGCAAGGGCGGCACTGTGGGCTCAGGTGGCAACGGCGGTGGCGGCGACGGACGCGCGGGTTGGACCGGTGGCGGCAGCTCCTCGCGGGCGGCAACCGGCGGTGGGGCCGTGGCCGCCGTGGGCCGCAGGAACGAGGGCTCGCTGCCGGGTTCGCGCGATGCCGCAGGCACACGCGGCGGCTCGGCCACGGCCGAGGGCGCACGGCCAGAAGTGGGCGCGACCTGCACGCTCTGTGCGGCCTCCAGCGCGGCGACCCGCCGGCGCAGGCCGGCAATCATCACCAGCGCCACCACCAGCAGCAGCGGTATCGCCAGCAGGACCAGTACTGCCAGGACCAAGAGTGCTTCCATTCCTCGCCTTCCGATGCGATCCCGCGCCACGATGGCGGCGGTCGACGGGCCCATGCTACGTCAGGCCGGGCCCCTTAAACGACGAACCCCGGCCAGGCCGGGGTTCGCGCGACGATCTTCGCAGGCCTTACTTGGCTGCGACGACCTTGGCCATTTCCAGGCACTTGTTGGAATAGCCCCACTCGTTGTCGTACCACGACACGAGCTTGACGAAGGTGCCGTCCAGCGCGATTCCGGCGTCGGCATCGAACACCGAGGTGTGGGTTTCACCGCGGAAATCGGTGGCCACCACCTTGTCTTCGGTGTAGCCCAGGATGCCCTTCAGCGCGCCTTCGCTCTGTGCCTTCACTTCGGCGCAGATCTCGGCGTAGGTGGCTTCCTTTTCCAGTTCGACGGTCAGGTCGACCACCGACACGTCCGAGGTCGGCACGCGGAAGCTCATGCCGGTCAGTTTCTTGTTCAGTTCCGGGATGACCACGCCGACGGCCTTGGCGGCACCGGTGGAGGACGGAATGATGTTCTCCAGGATGCCGCGGCCGCCGCGCCAGTCCTTGTTGGACGGGCCATCGACGGTCTTCTGCGTGGCGGTGGCCGCATGCACGGTGGTCATCAGGCCGCGCTTGATGCCCCACTTGTCATTGATGACCTTGGCCAGCGGCGCCAGGCAGTTGGTGGTGCACGAGGCGTTGGAGATGATCGCCTGGCCGGCATAGGTCTTGTCGTTCACACCGAACACGAACATCGGCGTGTCGTCCTTCGACGGTGCCGACAGGATGACCTTCCTGGCGCCGGCATCGATGTGCTTCTGCGCGCTGACCTTGTCCAGGAACAGGCCGGTGGCTTCGAGCACGACGTCAACGCCGACTTCGTCCCACTTCAGGTTGGACGGATCGCGTTCCTGGGTCAGGCGGATCTTCTTGCCGTTGACCAGCAGATCCTTGCCATCGACGGCTACGTCGGCCTTGAAACGGCCGTGCACGGAGTCGTACTTGAGCATGTAGGCCAGGTAATCCGGCTCCAGCAGATCGTTGATGGCCACGATTTCGATGTCGTCGCCGAAGTTCAGCACCGCCGAGCGCAGGACGTTACGCCCGATGCGACCGAAACCGTTGATACCAACCTTGATTGCCATGTTCTCAAGCTCCTGCAGCCGCGACAGGTGCGGCGGGGTGGATAGGGCCCACAAGTCTAGCAGGCCGGCCTTGACCACCGCCGGCCAGGCCCGCCGCCGGGACGGGGGCCGGACAGGATTTGATCCGGATCAAAGCGTTAGCGCGGCGTGAGGCCGAGACTGGCCACATCCACCCCGCAACGAGATCACCCCCATGCGCAAGACCTCCCCCCTGATCGTGGCCAGCCTGGCCGCCGCCCTGTCGTTGGCCGCTGCCCCGGCCATGGCCCAGTCCAAGGGCGACTGGACCCTTTCCGCTGGCGTGCACCAGGTCGCCCCGAAGTCGAACAACGGCTGGCTGGCCGGCGGCACCCTGAAGGTCGACGTCGACAACGATGTCAAGCCGACCATCACCGGTGAGTACTTCATCGCCGACAACCTGGGCATCGAAGTGCTGGCGGCGCTGCCGTTCAAGCACGACATCAACATCAACGGCCTGGGACGCGTGGGCAGCACCAAGCAGCTGCCGCCGGTGGTCACCCTGCAGTACCACTTCAACAGCAAGGGCAAGGTGTCGCCGTTTGTGGGCGCCGGCCTGAACTACACGACCTTCTTCAGCGAAGACACCACCGGTGCGCTGGCAGGCAGCAAGCTGAAGCTGCAGGATTCGTGGGGCCTGGCCGCACATGCGGGCATCGACTTCGCGATTGGCGAGAAGGGCGCCCTGCGCGTGGACATGCGCTGGATCGACATCGACAGCAAGGTGAAGCTGGACGGCGAGAAGATCGGCACGGTCAACATCGATCCGCTGGTCTACGGCGCGTCCTACGTCTTCAAGTTCTAAGGGGTTGATTGGCGGGGGCTGCGCCCCCGCTCCCCCGCTACAGGCAAAACCCTCGCAGCATGTTGCCCCGGTATGTGTGTGCCGGGGCTTTTTTGTTGGGCGCGACGGGCCCAGGTTCCGGTGTGGGTCGAGGCAGGGGAAGAGGCCGGGACACGCCGTAAACCCATCCATGGGGGCTCGATGGCGCCATCCATGGCGCCAACGGTCCCGTCCCCTTCCCCTGCCTCGCCCTTCCATTTTCCACGCGCGCGCAAGCGCAAGCAGAAGCGGGCAACCGCATTGCGCAGTTGCCATCGGCTGCATGCGATTGCGGGCTGCAGGATGAAATCCTGCATTTGACTGTGATTCTGCTTTTGTCGTTTGCATCCGCCAACGCGGCCATGTTGGATGGTGGCTGCAGGGGCAGGCGCTGCGGGACCGTCCGCGGCATGGGCCCAAGGCATGCCTCGGGCGGGTTGGACAGGATGTCCAACCCCGGTCTTGCCGTGTGCTCAGGACAGCGCACACGAGCAAGCCGCGGCCGAGCCTACAGGGACGTACTTGCGGCGTGTCCCGCAGCGCCTGCCCCTGCAGCCACCTGCCCAGCGAACAGGAACGCGCCGCTTTCCATCAACCACCCATCTCCCCCGCTGGCTAGAATGAGCGGATGAAAGCACTGCACTCCCTGTTCCTCGCCGCCGCCCTCGCGCCGGCCCTGCTGACCCTGTCCGCGCCCGCCCATGCCTGGGGCGCACAAGGCCACCGCCTGGTCGCCGAAGTCGCCGACAGCCGCCTCAACCCGACCACGCGCGCTGAAGTCGACCGCTTGCTGGCCACCGAACCCGGCGCCACCCTTGCCAGCATCGCGCCCTGGGCCGACCAGCTGCGCGCCAAGGACCCGGGCCTGGGCCGCCGCTCGGCCGGTTGGCACTACGTCAACATCGCCGAAGATGGCTGCCACTACGAGGCGCCGAAGCACTGCAAGAGCGGCAACTGCATCGTCGAAGCGCTGAAGGCGCAGAGCGCGATCCTCGGCGACCGCAGCCTGACCGATGGCGAGCGCCTGCAGGCGCTGAAATTCGTCGTGCATCTGGTCGGTGACATCCACCAGCCGATGCACGCCGGCTACGGCCACGACAAGGGCGGCAACGATTTCCAGCTGCAGTTCGGCAACCGCGGTACCAACCTGCACTCGCTGTGGGACAGCGGCATGCTCAATACCCGCAAGGTCGACGATGCCGGTTACCTGCCGGTGCTGCGCGCACTGCCGGCGCCGAAGCTGGCACGCCAATCCAACCCGCAGCGTGATCCGGTGACCTGGGCTGAAGCCAGCTGCCGCATTTCGGTGCAACCTGGCGTTTACCCTGCCTCGCGTAAGATCGGCGACGACTACACCACGCGCTACCGGCCGGTGGCCGAAGCGCAGCTGCGGCTGGCCGGTGAAAACCTGGCGCAGTTGCTGAACCGCGTGCTCGCCACACGCTGAGGAGTGCCCGATGTCGGTCCAGGTGCAATCGTTCTTCCACCGTGACAGCAACACGTTCAGCTACCTGGTCAGCGACCCGGCCAGCGGCGAGGCCGCGCTGATCGACCCGGTACTGGATTACGACCCGGATACCGACGCCAGCAGCGAATCGCCGGTGCGCGCGATGCTCGATGCCATCGCGCAACAGCAGCTGCACGTGCGCTGGCTGCTGGAAACCCACGCCCATGCCGACCACGTGTCGGCAGGACGTCGGCTCAAGCAACGGTTCCCGGATGCGACGCTGGCCATCGGCGAAGGCATCCGCGCGGTGCAGGCCACGTTTGCACCGCGCTATGGCCTGCAGCTACCCGATGAACATGCCGTCTTCGATCACCTGTTCGCCGATGGCGAGACCTTCGCCCTCGGTGAACTGCAGGGGCGCATCATCGCCGTACCCGGCCACACCAGCGACAGCATCGCCTATCTGATCGACGATGCGCTGTTCACCGGCGATTCGTTGTTCATGCCCGATGGCGGCACCGCACGCTGCGATTTCCCCGGCGGCGATGCTGCGCAGCTGTACCGCTCGATCCAGCGCCTGCTGGCCCTGCCCGATGCCACCCGCGTATTCGTATGCCACGACTACGGCCCGGGCGGACGCGATTTCGCCAACGAAACCACCATTGGCGAACAGCGCGCCCACAACATCCATGTGCATGAAGGCGTGGCCGAGGCCGAGTTCGTCAGCGTGCGCCAGGCCCGTGATGCGACCCTGGCAGAACCGCAGCTGATGCAGCCGGCGGTGAAGGCGAACATCCAGGGCGGCGCGTAGGGCCCGCACGGTCGTCTCATCGCGCCAGCAATGACACCGCGTCATCTACCCTGCGTGCGCACCACATGCTGGCCCTTCACGATCTCGAAGGTGAAGGCGTACAGCAGGCTCACCGGCACCGGTTCGACGCGCTCGGCGCCTTGGCAGTCGCCCCGGTCGCTCGGCACCTTGCCGGGGGCGAAGTGACAGACCGCGGCGGGCGAATACTTCCACATCGCCACCGCCTCCTGCGCAGCCTGCAACAGCGGCGCATTCTCGCTCGCCGCGCCTGCCGCGCATTCGCTGCGGTCGACCAGCGCCAGGCTTCGCTCGACAGCGCCTTCGGCATCGATCACCACGTGCAGGCAGATCGTGGTCGGCGCCAGCTCGGTGCGCGGGTCACGATCACCGATCTGCGGATCCGGCGCCGCATACAGCTGCGGCATCCGATAGCCTTCGGTCGCTCCCAGCGTGTACGCCTGCACCTGGCCGCTGCCACCTTTCCCTTCCGCATGCAGGCGCTGATGGCCGACACTCTCATTGCGGGTATCGACGGTGGTCAACCGTTCCTGGGTGGCGCAGCCTGCCAGCATCGCCACTGCCACCAGCAGCGCGATGCGCATCATCTGGCTGTCTCCGTCACGCCGTCGCTCTCATCCATGGCGAAGGTGATCGGAATGCGCACAGCGCCGGCCACCGGCTTGCCGTTCTTCAGCGCCGGGCGATAGGTCCAGCGGCGTGCAGCGGCAATCGATGCCTCTTCGAACACGCCCGGATTGGTGGCGCTTATTACCTGCACATCGGCGGGGTGTCCCTTGGCATCCACCTGCACGCGCAGGTTCACCACACCCACCTGACGCTGCTCGATCGCAGACTTCGGATACGAGGGCGGCGACATCTTGTCGACCTGGATCGGACGGTCGAGCCCCGCTTCGGCCGCGTCTTCTCCAGCATGTTCGAACGGCTCTACGTTGATCGACGGCACGCCCGCTGTCCTACCCTCGCTGGCCCACGCCACCGCCCCCATCCCCAGGCACAACCCGACCACCAGCACCTGCCCCGACACCCACGGCAATGCCTTCCGCTTGGACTGCTTCAACATGGCGATACGCTCCTTCAACACAGGCTGGCTGCGCCAGTGGCAGACCACCGGCGCAACCGGATGGACCAGCTGCGCCTTCAGCAGCGTGCTGGCGTAGAGACCGCGCAGCGCAGGCTGCGGGGCAATGGTGCGGGCGTCGCAGGCCAGTTCCTGGTCACGCAGGAAACGGCGTGCGGCCCATGGCAGCAGCGGATGGAACCAGAACACCGCGCGCACCAGCAGCAGTACGCCGTTGGCCCAGTGATCGCCATTGCGACGATGGCTGTGCTCGTGCTGCAGGATCAGTGCCTGCTCCTGTGCAGTGAACTGCTGGTCGAAATCGGGGCCGACCACGATGCGCGGCCGCCACAGGCCCACCAGCGCGGGCAGCCCCGGATCGCCACTGGCCTGCCAGCTGCCATCGGTGCGTGGCCACAGCGCGCCCAGGTTCCGCTCGAAGCGACCCTGTGCACGCAGGTCGCGCAGCAGGCAGGCGCCCGCACCCAGCGCCCACACCACCAACAGCAGCAAGGGCAATTGCAGAGATGACGCAGGGGTGCCCTCCACTGCTTCGGGCACGACCTTCAGCGGCAAGGTCGGCACATGCTGCAACAGCGCGACCTGTGGCAGGGGAATCAACAGCGTGGCCAACAGCAGTGGCAGCAGCCACCAGCTGCGGTAGGCCAGCCCGGCGCCGCCCAATCGCACCAGCAACGGCCGCGTCACCGCCAGCAGGACCACGCCCACCGCCAGCCACAAGCTGGCCTGCCACAGTCCGTCGAGCAGCTCATTCATGGTCCAGCTCCTGGATCAGCTTCTTCAGTTCGGCGATGTCCTGCGCGCTCAGCTGGCCGCGTTCGCTGAAGTGCGCGACCAGCGGTGCCACCCGGCCCTCGAAGACACGCCCGAGGAAGTCCTGGCTCTGCGCCTCGACCCAGGCCTGGCGTTGCAGGAGCGGCCGGTACAGGTAGCGCCGGCCATCGCGCTCTGCGGTGATCGCGCCCTTGGTCAGCAAGCGGTTGAGCAGGGTCTTGATGGTCGGCTCGGCCCAGTCACGGTGCGCCAGTGCGGCCACCACCTCGTCGGCGCTACGCGGTGCCTGCTGCCACAGCACCTCCATCACGACGGCTTCGGCTTCGCTGATCGGGGTCATGGTTTACATCCGTAATCGACGATTCGATTACGCGCGTAATCGCATCAACTGTCAACCCCTCGACCGGTAATTCATCGCGCCTGCTGGCCACCTACCTGTGGAACGAGAACCATAGCTTCAGCCTGGCCCGCAGCAGCGGCGAATGCGTGATCAACATCCCGGGCGTGGAGCTGCTGGACACCGTGGTGGACATCGGCAACTGCAGCGGCCGTGACGTGGACAAGTTCGAACGGTTCGGCCTGGATGCGATGCCAGCGCGGGAGGTCGGGGCACCGCTGGTGGGCCAGTGCCACTCCAGCTTCGAGTGCCGCCTGCATGACGACAGCCAGGTCGAATCGAGCAACCTGTTCATCTGGGAAATCGTGCGTGCCCATGTTGCGCCTTGCCCAACGCTGCCACGCACGGTGCATTACCGGGGCGATGGCCAATTCATGGTGTCCGGTGCCGAAGTCTCGCGTCGACGGCGGTTCAAGCCCGACATGCTGTAATGCCAGCACTCCCCCTAGCAGGACCGCCCCGGATGACCGAACACCTCACCGACCTCGACGCCGCCGTTGACTGGCTGTTTGCGCGCGTGGATGGGCCGCTGCGGATCGGTGCGCCGCTGGCGCTGGGTAAACCACACCGCCTGCTCAACGCCCTGTATGCGCGCGTCGAACAGGACCCGTCGCGGCCGCTGCAGCTGTATACCGCGCTGTCATTGAACCCCCCGCAGGCAAAGGGCAACGGCCTGGAAGCGCGTTTCCTGGCGCCGTTCGCGGCCCGCCATTTCGGTGAAGACTTCCCGCGCCTGGCCTACGCCGATGCGATCGCCCGCGATGCGTTACCAGCACACGTGCAGGTGGAAGAGTTCTACATGCAGTCCGGTGCCCTGCTCGGTTCGCGGCAGGCGCAATCCAGCTACACCAGCCTCAACTACACCCACGCTGCCGATGCGGTAGCGCAGCGCGCGCCGCAGGTGATCGTGCAGAAAGTGGCGATGCGCCCGGACGACCGGCGCCTTTCGCTGTCGTGCAACAACGACATCACCCAGGACACCCTGGACGCGATGACCGCACGCGGCCTGCCGCGCCCGCTGCTGGTGGCCGAGATCGATCCGCAGCTGCCCTATCTGGGCGGCACGGCCACGGTGGACGTGTCCTTCTTCGATCTGGTCATCACCCCGCCAGCGCCGTATCCGGCGTTGTTCGGCCTGCCACGGCAACCGGTGGCCGACGCCGACTACGCCATCGGCCTGTATGCCAGCACCCTGGTGCGCGACGGTGGCACCCTGCAGATCGGCATCGGCACCCTGGCCGATGCACTCAGCCACGCATTGGTATTGCGCCACACCGACAACGCACGCTACCGCCGCGTGTTGAACGCGCTGGATCCGCAACTGGCCAGCCATCCGCTGGTGCAGGAGATCGGCGGACTGGACCCGTTCGAGATCGGCCTGTACGGCTGCAGCGAAATGCTCAACGAGGGCTTCCGCCGGCTGGTGCAGACCGGTGTGATCAGGCGCAAGGTGCATGACGACCTGGCACTGATGCAGCGCATCGAAAACGGCAGCACGCTGTCCATCGACCATGCCACGCTGGAGGCCGAGGGCGAATACCTGCACGGCGCGTTCTACCTGGGCTCATCGGAATTCTACGAATGGCTGCGCACCCTGCCCGAAGACGAATGCCGGGCGATCGGCATGCGCCGCATCAGCGAGATCAACCAGCTGTACGGTGGCAACGAAACGCTGGAGCGCCTGCAGCGCCGTCACGCCCGCTTCTTCAATTCCTGCATGATGGCCACCGCGCTTGGCGCGGCGGTATCCGACGCGCTGGAGGATGGCCGTGTGGTCTCGGGCGTGGGCGGCCAGTACAACTTCGTGGCGATGGCGCACGCCCTGCCGGAAGCCCGCAGTGTGCTGATGTTCCGCGCCGCCCGTGATGATCGCGGCCAGCGCGAATCCAATGTGCGCTGGAACTACGGGCACACGACCATTCCGCGCCACCTGCGTGACATCTATCTCAACGAGTACGGCATCGCCGACGTGCGCGGCCTGACCGACGACGACTGTGTGCACGCGATGGCGGCCATCACCGAAGCACCGTTCCAGGGCGCCCTGCTGCAGCAGGCCTTTTCGGCACGCAAGCTGGCCGCCACGGCGCAACCTGATGCGCAGCGGCTGCAGCGCAATACACCCCAGGCACTGGCGGCGGCGCTGGCGCCGTTCCGCAACGATGGCACCCTGCCCGATTACCCGTTGGGCAGCGACTTCACCGAGATCGAACAGGTGCTGGTGAAGGCACTGGGCTGGCTGAAGGCCAATACACAGACGCGCGGCAGCAAGCTGCGTACCGTGTGGGACGCGCTGTGGCAGCCTGCAGGCGATGGTGACGCGGTGTATCTGCAGCGGATGGAACTGCAGTCGCCCAAGGACTTCGGCGAGCGGCTCAATGCACGGTTGTTGAGGCTGGCCCTGGCGCGCACCGCGTGATCGCGCGGAGGGTAGCGGCGGGCCATGCCCGGCGGACAACGATCAGCGCCAACCAAGGTTGGCACCTGCCGCAGTAGCGCAGCGCGCTATCCTGTGCGAATGAACGACGATTCCCGTTTTCTGCATGACCTGCAACGCCGCCAGGCCGCTGGCGAACACCTGCGCTATCTGTGCTTCTGGGGCCACCAGCCGCCGCGCACCGGCGTGTCGGCTTCGTGTTTCAGCCAGTGGTATGACGCGGGTTTCAGCATCGATGGCGTGCACTACCCAACTGCCGAGCACTTCATGATGGCCGGCAAAGCGCGACTGTTTGGTGCCACCGACATCCTCGAACAGGTTCTCGCCAGCCGCACGCCTGACAAGGTGAAAGCGCTGGGCCGGAAGATCGAGGGCTTCGACGAGGCTCTCTGGGCGCAGGCGCGCTACGCCCTGGTGGTCGAAGGCAATCGGGCCAAGTTCTCGCAGAATGCGGCGCTGGGTGATTTCCTGCGCGCCACGGAAGATCAGGTACTGGTCGAAGTCAGTCCGGTGGATTTTGTCTGGGGAATCGGCCTGGCCAAGGATCACGCCGACGCGCACAACCCGGCGCAGTGGCGCGGACTGAATCTGCTGGGCTTTGCGCTGATGGAAGTGCGGGACGCGATGTAACGCGCATCCACGCGTGGCGTGGATCTACGGGCACGGCGGGCGATCCGTTTCGCCCCGCAAAGAAAAGGCCGGCTTTCGCCGGCCTTTTCCCTATTCCATTGCAGCGGGACTTACAGCGCCTTGGCTGCTTCCACCACGTGCGCGGTGGTGATGCCGAAGTGCTGGTACAGCTTGTCGGCCGGGGCCGAGGCACCGAAGGTGTCGATACCGATCACTGCACCATCCAGGCCGACGAACTGGCGCCAGAAGCCGGTGACGCCAGCTTCGATGGCCACGCGCTTGCGCACGGCGTTCGGCAGCACCGATTCGCGGTAGGCCGCATCCTGGCGCAGGAACACATCGGTGGACGGCATCGAGACCACGCGGGTCTTCAGGCCGGCCGCATCCAGCTGAGCCTTCGCTTCGGTCGCCAGCGAGACTTCCGAACCGGTGGCGATCAGGATCACGTCCGGAGTGCCGGCAGCATCGGCCAGCACGTAACCACCGCGCTCGATCTGTGCGATCTGCTCAGCGTCGCGCGGCTGGTGCGGCAGGTTCTGGCGGCTGAACACCAGGCAGCTCGGGCCGTCCTGGCGGGTGATCGCAGCCTTCCAGCTCACGGCCGACTCGACGGCATCGCACGGGCGCCACACGTCATTGTTCGGGATGCAGCGCAGCGAGGCCAGATGCTCCACCGGCTGGTGGGTCGGGCCGTCTTCGCCCAGGCCGATCGAGTCGTGGGTGTAGACGTGGATGGCGTGGGCCGGGATCAGCGCGCTCATGCGCACGGCATTGCGGGCGTAATCGCTGAACACCAGGAAGGTGGCGTCGAACGGGATGAAACCACCGTGCAGGGCCAGGCCATTGGCGATCGCGGTCATGCCGAACTCGCGCACACCGTAGTACACGTAGTTGGCATTGGCATCGTCGGTGGCGACGGATTTGCTGCCCTTCCACAGGGTCAGGTTCGAGTGCGCCAGGTCAGCCGATCCGCCCACGATTTCCGGCAGCAGCGGCGCGAACGCCTCGATGGCCAGCTGCGACGCCTTGCGCGAGGCAATGGTCTGGCCTTCGGCGGCAACCTGGGCGATGTAGGCGTCGGCCTTGGCGATGAAGTCGGCCGGCAGATCGCCATGTGAGCGGCGGGTCAGTTCAGCAGCTTCGGCCGGGTACTGCGCAGCGTACTTGTCGAACTGCTGCTCCCACTCGGCCTGGCGCAGGGTGCCGGTACCGCCGGCACGCCAGCCGGCGTAGATCTCTTCGGGAATCTCGAACGGACCGTAGTTCCAGTCCAGCGCCTTGCGGGTGGCTTCCAGTTCGTCCTTGCCCAGCGGTGCGCCGTGGCTGGATTCCTTGCCGGACTTGTTCGGCGAGCCGAAACCAATGGTGGTGCGGCAGCAGATCAGGGTCGGCTTGCCGTCCTGCGACAGGGCCGCTTCGATACCGGCCTTGATGCTCTCCGGATCGTGGCCATCGACGCCACGGACCACGTTCCAGCCATAGGCCTCGAAACGCTCCGGGGTGTTGTCGGTGAACCAGCCTTCGGTGTTGCCGTCGATGGAGATGTGGTTGTCATCCCAGAAGCAGACCAGCTTGTGCAGGCCCCAGGTGCCGGCCAGCGAGGCGGCTTCGTGGGAAATGCCTTCCATCAGGCAGCCATCGCCCATGAACACCCAGGTGCGGTGGTCGACGATTTCCAGCTCCGGGCGGTTGAAGCGCTGTGCCAGCAGCTTCTCGGCCAAGGCAAAACCGACCGCGTTGGCGAAACCCTGGCCCAGCGGACCGGTGGTGGTCTCCACGCCCGGGGTCTCGTGACGCTCCGGATGGCCAGCGGTGTGGCTGCCCAGCTGGCGGAATGCCTTCAGCTGCTCGATCGGCAGGTCATACCCGCTCAGGTGCAACAGCGCGTACTGCAGCATCGAGCCGTGGCCGTTGGACAGCACGAAGCGGTCGCGGTTGAACCACTGCGGGTTGTTCGGGTTGTGACGGTGGTAGTCGTTCCAGAGGACTTCGGCGATGTCGGCCATGCCCATGGGCATGCCGGGATGGCCGGACTTTGCGGTTTCAACCGCATCGGCGGCGAGGAAGCGGATGGCGTTGGCCAACTGGCGACGGGTAGGCTGCGTCATGGTTCTGTCGGAATCGGGAGGCGGCCGCGGAACTGCGGGCGGCCTATTGTCCCACAGACGCCCGGCAGGGTCAGGTCGACCAGGGCATTAGTGCCGGCCGTTGGCCGGCAACGTCGTGATCTGCGCTGGATTCCGCATATGAAGAGGGGTCGGAGCCCCTTCCTGCGGAAAGGGATCCGACCCCGATCAGGTATTGCCTGGGTCAGTTGTCCAGACGGGCCGCGGCGGCAGCGGCCTCGGCCGGAGTGTCCGGCGCTTCGCCCTTGGCCACCAGGGTGGTCAGGGCCAGGTCACCGGTCACGTTCAGCGCGGTGCGGCACATGTCCAGGAAGTGGTTCACGCCCAGGATCAGGCCGATGCCCAGCGGATTGACGCCGACCATCGCACAGATCATCGCCACCACCGGCAGCGAGCCGGACGGCACACCGGCCGTACCGATACCACCAAGGATGCAGACTGCCATCACCATGACCTGCTGGCCGATGCTCAGGTCGACACCGAAGAACTGGGCCAGGAAGATCACCGTCACGCCCTCGAACAGCGCCGTGCCGTTCTGGTTGGCGGTGGCGCCCACGGTCAGCACGAAGCGCGACACGCGCTGCGGCAGGCCCATCTGGTCGGCCACGCGCAGCGCGGTCGGCAGGGTGGCGTTGCTGGAGGCGGTGGAGAAGGCCATCACCGTGGCCTCCTGGGTCTGGCGGAAGAACGCCAGCGGTGAACGGCCCGACAGCCACACCGCGGTGCCGTAGGTCACCACCATGTGCAGGCCCAACGCCAGCACCACCACGCCCACGTAGGCACCCAGGCGGATGATCAGATCGAAACCGAACAGCGCGGCCAGGTTGAACATGAAGCAGGCCACTGCATACGGCGCCAGGCGGATGACCAGGTTGATCAGGGTCATCGAGATCTCAAACACGCCTTCGATGGCGCGACGCAGCGGGGCCACCTTGGCCTCGTCGGTCAGCACCATGCCGATGCCGAACATCAGCGCGAAGAACATCAGCGACAGGATCGCGCCATTGTCGGACGCGGCCTGCAGCACGTTGCTCGGCACGATCGACAGCAGCATGTCCATGCCCTTCGGCGTGCCATGGATGCCAGCAACGATTTCCTTGCTGCGCTCGGCATTCTCCGACAGCATCAGCGCGGCCACCTGCGGGTCGACGCCGGCACCGGGCTTGAGCAGGTTGACCAGAACCAGGCCGATACCCACTGCAATGCCAGACAGCAGCACGGTGTAGGCCAGCGTCTTCCAGCCGATGCGGCCAAGGGCGCGGATGTCGCCCATCTCCGACACACCCATGATCAGCGCCGAGAAGATCAGCGGCACGATCAGCATGAAGATCAGGTTGAGGAACAGGCCCGACGCCGGGGTGGTGACGTAGTCCATTACCCACTTGGCACCGGTCTGCAGGCCGTCGACGCTGCCGCCCAGGGCATGCACGATCAGTCCCAGGACCAGGCCGATCGCAAAGCCGATGCCCATCTTCCAATGCAGGGGCAACTTCTTCTTGTCGGCAGCAGCTGCTGTCATGCGCGGGATTCCTCGAAAAATGAATCTACTCTAACAAAGCGCGCAAGCCGCGCCGGTTCAGGGTTGCCGCGGCGGATACAGCGGCGGCAGCCCAGTGTCGACGGCGCCGGTGGCAGCCGACCAGTGCGGTCCGTCACGGAAGCTTTCGCGCAGGCGGGCCCGCAGCGCGCTGACATCCCCCATCCCGCCCCAGCGCGCCTGCTGCAACGCCTGCAGGGTCTGCCGCTGGGCCGGATCGGCCAGGCGCTCGATCACCTGTTCCAGGCGTTCAACGCAGGCCATCGAACACAGCAGCGCCTCTACCTGGTCGAAGCCCTCGCCATCGATCGCCCGGCGCAGCTCGGCCACGCTGGCACGCGAGGACGTTGCAGGGGCACTGGCTCCTGGCCGGGGAACCGGACGGGTGTGGGCGACGGCACGGCGGCCACGTCGCCATCCCCATGCCAGGGTCAACAGCCACAGCAGCGCCAGGCCTGCGGCGGCAGCCATCCACGGCCACGGCCGGGGACCTGCTGCGGTGGGTGCGAGAGAGGATGCAGCGGCGGGTGCGGCGTCTCCCGGCAACGCGGCATCGGTATCGATCGGTTGTGCCACCGGCGCGCCGGCCCGGCCTGCGGCCACGGCCAGTTCCAGATCCGGCAGGCTGGCCTGCTGGGCACTGCCACTGTCCACGTTCCACCAGGCCACGCGCGGCCCCGGCACACGCAGGGATCCAACCTGCCGCGGCACGATCGAGTAGCGACGGGTGATCTTCAGGCGTGGCGTGCTGCCGTTGAAGGTTTCCTCGTACTGGGCAGGTTCGGCGAACACCTGTGCGGCGTCGCCGAGGTCGGGCACGGGCAGATCGGTGAACTGTGCCCGGGTAGCGCCGTTGGCGATCGCTTCGACCATCACGGTGGCCGCTTCGCCCGTACGCGCACTGCTGGGTGCAGCGGTGTAGCGCAATTGCAGGCTGTGCAGGGGCAGCCACGGCTGTACGGCCTGCGCCGGTTGCGCCTGCACCTGCAGCGTGCGTTCGGCACCGACGGCATTCATGCGGCCATCGCCACCGCTCCCGAAGAAGTCATCGAAGAACCCACCTGCACTGCGGCCGGTGAAGCGCGCGCCCGGCAGGCGCAACGCCCCGCTGCGCTCGGGGATCAGCAGGAAGCGACGTTCGACCACGTTGTAGCGACGGCCGTTGACCTGGCGCACGTCGCTGCGATCCTCCCCCACCCGCTGCAGCGAAGCGCCACTGGGTGTGTCGAGCACCAGTTCGCCCGACGCCAGCTGCGAGGCGAAGTACAGCCTGACCACCACGCCCACGCTCTGCTGCACGTAGGGCGTCGGGTCATCCACCTCGGTTTCGATGAAGGCGGTGGCATTGCTCTGCGGGGTGGCCACCACCGCATCACTTACCTGCAGCACCAAGGGCACCGTGCGTGCTGCGCCTACCTGTAATGAAGGCACCTGCAGCGTACCGGTGCGGCGCGGCGTCAACGCAACCGTATAGAGGTTGCGCTGCTGCACACCGCCATTGCTCCACTGCACCTGGCGGTTGCTGCTCTGCGCACTGAGCACGAAATCGGCATTCAACGGTGCATAGTCTGGCGCGCCCTGGTCGGTCTCGATGTGCAGGGTGACCGCATCACCGGCGGCGATGCTGTCCTGCTCCAGCCAGGCGCGCGTCTGCGCCATGGCCAACATCGGCAGCCACAGCAGCAGCATCGCCAGCACAGGCAAGGGCCACCGGATTTGCCTGCTCGCCATGCCTGTCATCGCCCTTCCCTCTTTCTACGTTCGTTTTCCAACTGGAACTTGGCCCGCAGCAGTGCCCCCGGATCATCCGGCACGCGCCGCATCCACGCCTCTACGGCCTGCTGTTCCTCACGCTGTTGCGGCGTGCCGCCATCGCCGCGCACTGCTGCCTTGCCGGCTTCGCCGGCGCGCGCCTGCTGCAGGGCCTGCTGCATGCGCTGGCGCTGCTGGGCATCGGCCTGCGCCTGGGCCTGCGCGTCGGCTGCCTGCGGCGGCTCCTGCTTCGCCCCCTGCTGGCCGGCACCTGCAGACGCCGGGTTCTGCTGGCCCTGCGGTTCCTGCTGGCCTTGTTGGCCTTGCTGGCCCTGCTGCTGATTCTGCTGACCTTGCTGGCCTTGCTGGCCCTGCTGGCCCTGCTGCTGATTCTGCTGACCTTGTTGGCCTTGCTGGCCCTGCTGGTTCTGCTGCTGTCCCTGCTGCGGCTTCTGCTGCCCCTTGCCCTGCCCCTGGCTGTTGTTCGACGACGACTTGCGCTTGCGCGCGGCGTCGACCACCGCACGGTTGGCGACGGCGTCGGCCATCTGCGGGTGGCGCGCCAAGGCCTTGTCGTAGGCGGCGATGGCACCGTCGTAGTCGCCCTGGCGGGCAAGCACGTTGCCGAGGTTGTACCAGCCCGCATCGCTGTCGATGCCTTCGAACTGCTTGCGGGCAGTGGCGAAATCACCTTGACGGTACGCCTGCACACCCTCGGCCAGGCGTGCATGCTCACGCTGGTCGGCACGTTCCCACATCGTGCCCGCTGTCGGCGCAGCCATGGGCGCGCGCGGCTGTGCCTGCAACTGCCCGCTCAAGGGCAGAAGACCCACGGCCAGCACCGCCGCCAGCACCGCGCGGCGACGGAACGCCAGCAGTGCCAGCAGCATCACCGGCGGCAACAACCAATAGCCTTCGTCCTGCCACTGCCGGGCCTGCCCGGGCCGCTGCAACGCACCGCCGTCGCTGGCATCAAGTACGTCCAATGCCTTCAGGTCGCGATCATCGCTGGCGATGCGCTGGTAACGCCCGCCACCTGCGGTGGCGACGGCGCGCAGGCTGGTTTCATCCAGCGCGGCCTGTGCGATCTGGCCTTGACCATCGCGATAAGCGGCGCCGGATGGTGTGCCCAGGCCCAGCACCGACACCTGCAGGCCGAGGCCACGCGCCTGCGTTGCGGCAAGCGCCGCTTCGCTGTCAGCCTGGTCGCTGACCAGGAGGATCTGGCCGCGCAGGGCACCGGTCTGCCGCAGCAACCTGACCGCCCAGTCGATGCCACGGTCGGCGCGCTGTCCATCACGCGGCATCACCTCCGGCGACAGCGCGTCCAGGTACAGCGCCACGTTGGCAGCGTCGTCGGTCAACGGCGCCACGGTATAGGCATCTTCGGCATACACCACCAGACCCACCTGTCCGCCTTGACGGGCGCGCAGCAGAGCACCGATCTTTGCCCGCGCCTGCAGCAGGCGCGAGGGTGGCAGGTCGGTCGCGGTGATGCGGCTGGAGAGATCCAGCACCACCACCAACGGCGCACTGGCCTGATAGATCGGCTGCGCCTGCTGCCTCCAGCTGGGGCCAGCCATCGCCAGTGCCGCCAGGGTCCAGCCCAGCAGCAATGCCCATGGCAGGCGCGTGCGTCGCTTGCCCTCGCCCGCCAGGAGCTGCGACAGCAGATGGGCGTCGACCGCCTGCCGCCACGCGTCGCTGCGCCGTTGCCGGTAGATGGCCACTGCGACGATCAACGGCAGTGCCGCCAGCATCCACAACCAATCCGGGCGCAGGAAATGCAGCGCGCTCCAATCGAACGTGCTCCAGTCGGGCATCTTCAGAAAAGTGGCGCTCATCGGCGACGCTCCGGCCATACCCACGCCAACGCACCCAGCAGCAAGGCGACGGCCAGTGGCCATGCATAGCGCTCGTTGCGCGGACGCAGTGCCGGTCCCTTCGCTGCGATTGGCTCCAGTCTGTCCAGTTCGGCATAGATGCCAGCCAGCTGGTCGGTGTCACGCGCACGGAAGAAGCGGCCTCCGGTCATCTCGGCGATCCTGCGCAGCGTTGCCTCATCCACCGGGTCGCGGTCGGCGGCCACGGGAATGCCGAAGAACCGCGCACTACCGTCGCTGCCAAACGCCACAGTGTGCACGCGCACCCCTTCGGCACGCGCCAGCTCGGCTGCGCGCAGAGGTTCCAGCACACCGGCGTTGCTGACGCCGTCGGTCAGCAGGATCAGTACACGCTGCCCTTCGGGCTGATTGCGCAGGCGTTTGACCGCCAGCGCGATGGCGTCACCAATGGCCGTCTCGCGCCCGGCAAGGCCAACCACGCTGTCGCGCAGTTGATCGCGCACGCTGGACAGATCCGCAGTCAACGGTGTGAGTGTGTAGGCACGATCACCGAACACCAGCAGGCCGACGCGATCGCCGGCACGACGGTCCAGGAAATCGGCCAGCACCGCCTTGGCTGCGGTCAAGCGCTCCACCGCCTGCGCACCGAGTACCATGTCCGGCTCGCTCATGCTGCCGGACACGTCCATTGCCAGCATCATCTGCCGGCCTTCCTGCGGCGGGGTAATCGCCTCACCCAGTTGCTGCGGACGCGCCATCGCCACGCACAGCGCCAGCCAGCCCAGCCACAGCAAGCCGCTGCGCAGCCAGGAAATGCCGACACGACCGCCGCCAGCCAGTGCTTCCAGTTCGGCAGCTGCGTAGGGCACGCGCAACGCAGCGCCCGGATCGGCCCGCCGCTTCCATGCAAGCATCAGGATCGGCAGCGGCAGTGCCAGCAGTGCCAGCGGCCAAGCCAGCTGCAGATCCGGCCAGGGCCAGTAAGCTGCCAGCGCGCTCATCGGCGGCGCTCCTGCAGCAACGCCAGGTAGCGTGCCCGCGCCCACGCGCGCACGTCGGCCACGGCAGCGGCATCCACGCTTGGACGATACGCCCCCTCGGCCAGCAGGTTGCGCTGCGCGAGCGACAGGGTGTCCTTGGGATCGACGTACTGCCACCACGCGTCATCGCGCAGGGCTTCGCTGCCGGGGCGTGCCTGACGCGCCGCACGCCGCAGCAGGCTGGCGATGACCGCCAGTTCCGACGGCGCGCCGGTTACTGCTGCAATCTCCTGGTCGAACGCATGCAACCACTGTCGTCGGCGTCGACGCCGACGCCATGCCACCGCAGCAACGATTGCCAGCAACAACAGAACCAGTGCGATCAGCATCAGCCAGCCAGGTGCCGGCGGCCACCACGTTGGCGAGGCCGGCAACTGCACATCACGCAGCGGCAGGGAGGGACTCATGCCGGCACCTCCGTCGGTGCCGGTGCCAGCCAGGCATCGCTGGCCGCATCGGTGGAAAGCACCTGCACATCGACGCGACGCGCAGCAAGCTGCGTGCGCAGCTGCTGCAGGGGATCGACAAAATGCGCCTGCCAGTGCGCCTGCACATCGTGGCGGCGCAGGTCCAAACCGATGCGCTGCTGTGCGGCGAGAAACTGCAAGGGAGCCGCTGGCGGTTGCAGCTCCAGCGGATCAACCAGCAGCAGCAGACTCAGGTCATGGTGTTGGGCCAGTGCGCTCCAGCGCGCCGGCGGAATGCGGATCGCCTGCTGCGGATCGGCCAGCACCAGCATCCGCGCGCCGGGGCGCAGCACCCGCCCGGCATGGTCCAGCGCGCGCTCCAGGCCGAGATCATCGGCGGGTGGCTGCGCGTACCAGCGCGTGAGGGCGTCGAGTACGCGCAATACACCTCGAGCACCGCCGGCCGGCGCGATCGGCGCCTCGCGCTCACTGCCGCGCAATGCACCGATGCGGTCGCCGCGACGCTGTGCAGACCATGCCGCGACGGCACCCGCGCGCGCCGCCTGCACGGACTTGAAGCGCACGCGGGTACCGAAGTACAGCGCAGGCGAAGTATCGGCAACGATCAGGGTGACCCGCTCGCGTTCTGCCTGGAACAGCTTGGTGTGCGTGCGGCCGGTGCGCGCGGTGACGCGCCAGTCGATGTGACGCGCGTCGTCGCCCGCCACGTACTCGCGTGATTCGGCATATTCCATGCCGCGCCCGCGCAGTGGTGAAGGTGCTTGCCCGGCGCTGCCCGCCCGCCCACGACGAGGCGGCGGCGGGCGCTGTGCCAGGCGTCGCAATGCCACCAGCTCGGCAAGCTGCGGTCGCAGACCATCGCCATCACTGGTGCTCGGAGCAGGTTCCTTGGTCGTGCCGGTCATGCGCGCACTCAGGGTGCCGGTACCCGGGCCAGCAGTTCCTGCACCAGACGTTCGCCATCCCAGCCTTCGGCGGTGGCTTCATAGCTGGGCAGAACCCGATGGCGCAGCACATCGGCAGCCACGGCACGCACGTCGTCGGGGGTGACGAAATCACGCCCTGCCAACCACGCCCGCGCCCGTGCGCACCGCTCCAGTGCGATGGAGCCACGCGGGCTGGCGCCCCACGCGATGCGGCGCGCCAGCGAGGTGTCATAGCGCGAAGGGTCGCGTGAGGCCAGTACCAGCTCGATCAGATAGCGCTCCAGCGCGGGGGCCATGTGCAGCTCCAGCACCTCGCGGCGCGCATCGAAGACATCCTGCATCGGCAGCTTTTCCGGCGCCGCTGCGGCCTCGCCAAGCGCGCCGCGGGCACGCTCGCGGGCCAGCCGCAGGATCTCCGACTCGGCCGTCTGGTCTGGATAGCCAATGCGTACATGCATCAGGAAACGATCCAGCTGCGCTTCCGGCAGCGGGAAGGTGCCTTCCTGCTCGATCGGGTTCTGCGTGGCCATCACCAGGAACAGCGACGGCAGTGCGTAGGTGTGGCGGCCAACGGTCACTTGGCGTTCGCCCATCGCTTCCAGCAGCGCGGACTGCACTTTGGCCGGCGCACGGTTGATCTCGTCAGCCAGCAGGATCGGGTGGAAGATCGGCCCCGGTACGAACTCGAAACGACCTTCCTGAGGGCGCCAGATCTCGGTGCCGGTCAGGTCCGAAGGCAGCAGATCCGGAGTGAACTGCACACGTGCGAAGTCTGCTTCCAGCCGTGCCGCCAAGGCCCGGATGGCCGTGGTCTTGGCCAGGCCCGGCGCACCTTCCACCAGCAGGTGGCCATCGGCCAGCAAGGCGATCAGCAGGCGTTCGACCAGCGCCGCCTGGCCGACGATCTCAGCCGACAGTGCATCGCGCAGGTCGCTGAAGGCCGCATGCAGGCGCGAGGTGACGGGGGCAGGCGGTGGAGAAATGGATTCGGGCATCGGCGGAGGCAGGTTCATGGGGGCCTTTGACCGGCGCGGGATGGCTCGGGTTCCCCACATCATCGCAGGCCGTCCGGCTGCTGGCATCAAGAACGGCTGAACAGCCCCCACGCATGGCGTGGATCTACTGGCGCTGACGACGCGGGGCCGCACATGGCGGCCCCGGTCGGATACAACAGATGTGATGCCTCAGTTCTGGCGGGCCACGCGCAGGACCTTCGGGGTCACGAACACCAGCAGTTCGGCCTTGTCCTTGTTGCGACCGCGCTTCTTGAACAGATTGCCCAGGAACGGCACGTCGCCCAGGAACGGCACCTTGCTGACACTGTTGCGGTCGGTGAATTCATACACGCCACCGATCACCACAGTCTGGCCATCTTCCACCAGCACGGCGGTATTGACCTCGCGGCGGTTGATGGACGGCACGGTACCGTAGCCCTGCAGCTGGATCAGCTGATCGACCTCGTCCTTCTTCACCGCCATGTTGAGGAACACGCGGTTGTCGTTGGTGATGGTCGGGGTGACCTTCAGTTCCAGCACCACTTCCTTGAACTGGACATTCGGGGTCTGTGCGCCGCCTGCTGCGCCGCCACCACTGATGGTGACATAGCCGATTTCCTTGCCCTGCTTGATCAGCGCTTCACGCTGGTTGGTAGTCACCACGCGCGGGTTGGAAATCACTTCACCACGCGACTCTTCCTGCATGGCGGACAATTCCACATCAAGCAGATAGCCGGCATTGAGGATCGACAGTGCCAGCGAACCCGGGTTGCTGGCCGCTGCCACCGGCAGGTTCCAGTTCAGGCCACGGGTAATCGTGGGACCCACCGGCACCGGCGCCGGCCCCGTCCTGCCACCGGCTACCCATTGGTTGAACGCAGTCTGGTTGGCAATGGAGGTGCTTACTTCCGAATCGCGGTTCTTCGCATTGGAGTCCAGGTCGCCGCTGAAGTACACATTGTCACGGCTGCCACTGATGCCGAACTTGGCCCCCAGCTCGCGCGCGAACGTGTCGGTGGCGATGACGATGCGCGCTTCGATCAAGACCTGGTCGACCGGACGATCAATAACGCCGATCAACTCGCGCATGCGCGCGATCTTCTTCGGAATGTCGCTGATCATCAGCGTGTTGGTGCGCTCGTCGGCGACGATGCGGCCGCGTGCCGAGAGGAAGCCGCTTTCTTCCTGCGAGCTGCCACCGCCACCACCGCCGCCACCGCCACCGCCGCCGCCGATACCCTTGGCCTCGGTCAGCGCTTTGAAGATCTGCGTGGCGCTGTGGTAGTTGATCTGGACGTAGTCGGTCACCAGGTCTTCGCGGTTCTCGATGGCGATGCGCGCGTCTTCTTTCTCCTGCTCGAACTTGGCCAGCTCGGACTGCGGCGCAACCCACACCACACTGCCGTCACGACGCTTGTCCAGGCCCTTGGCACGCAGCACGATATCCAGCGCCTGGTCCCACGGCACGTTGACCAGACGCAGGGTCACATTGCCCTGCACCGAATCAGAGGCCACCACGTTCAGATTCGACTCTTCGGCGATCAACTGCAGCACGGTGCGCACCGGCACGTCCTGGAAGTTGAAAGTCACCGGTTTGCCGGTGAAGCCGCGCTGCGGCACGCCCTTGGCAGCCTGGGTCACGCTGCCGGCAGTGACTACGCCAACGGCGGCCTGGGCCTGCCGCGGGCTGATCTCCACCACATACTCGTTGCCACTCTGGTAGGCCAGCGACTCGACCGGACCGCCCGTGCTCAGCACCAGCTGGGTGCCGGCCCCGGACGGCTTGGCGTCGATGCGCTGCACCGGGGTGGCGAAGTCGGTGACGTTCATCGGCTTCTGCAGGTTGGCCGGCAGGCGTGCGTTGCCGACATCGACAACCACGCTGTTGCCCTGGCTGCGCAGGTCGGGCATGGCGCCCTGGCCGTCGAACTGCAGGATCAGGCGGCCCGCGCCATCATCGCCACGCTTGAAATCGATGCGTGCGACCGACAGGCCTGCCGGTGCAGCGGCCGGCGTGGCCGCCAGCGCCGTCCCGGTCGGCTTTTCCGACGGTGCGGCGGCCAGCGCCGGAGCGCAGGCCAGCATCAACGCGACTCCCAGCGCGCTGATGCGGTTCAAGGTAGAGCGCCGGATGGGACGCAGCCCCTTGGCTTGGTGAAAGGTCATCGTGCTATCCCCAGTAAACGATCATTGATCTTCCAGCGCGAGCGTTGCTGGACGTTCCAGCCAGCCACCCGCGCCATCCGGCACCAGTTCGATCAGCTCCACGCGGTCTTCGAAGACCGCGGTGACCCGCCCGTCGCTCTGCCCCAGGTAACCGCCGGGACGCACCCGGTAGGTCACCTTGTCCGGCCCCATCACCAGCGCCACGGTGCCGGCGCCTGTTCCGATGGTGCCGACCATGTCCAGCGCGTCCAGCGGGAAGCCTTCCATCGGCTCCTTGCGCCGGTTCGGGTCTGGCCGCAGTCCCCCATTCCCCTGCTGCGGGTTGGTCCAGGCATCGGTAAACGGATCGCGCATGCCCTGCGCGGAGTATTCGAAAGTCTCGAACTGCTGCATCACCGGCAGCGGTTCCAGCGGCTGCGCCGGTCGCGCACGCTCGCTCTCGACCCACTTTTCCAGATTGGGTGCATCACCCGGCGTGCTGGTAACGCCACGACCGCAGGCGGCCAGCAGCAGCACCGTCAACACCATCCCACCACGTGCAAAGAAGGAACCGATCACTTCTTTTCCTCCTTGCCCGCTTCAGCCTTCTGCTGTTCGGCAACCTCGGCCTCATCCAGGTAACGGTAGGTCTTGACCGTGCCCGACAGTTCCAGCGCACCGGCACGGATGTTGCCGCCGGTCTTGTCCTTCGGCTTGAGGTTGATGTCGTGCATGGTCAGGATCACTACCCGCGGCAACGAGGCCACGCCGCTGACGAAGGCGCCGAACTGGTGGTAACTGCCCACCATCCGCAGCTTGATCGGCTTCTCGGCGTAGAACTCCTTGATCTGCTCCTGCTCGGGCTCGAACAGCTCGTTGGCCAGGCCGCTGGACAGCGCGGTCTGCGAGATGTCGATGATCAGGTCCGGCATTTCGGTTTTGCTGGGCAGCTGCCGCAGCATCTGCTGCAGCACCTGCTCCATCTGTGCCAGCTGCTGCTTCAACGGCTCCAGGTTGACCGCGCGTTCCTGTTCCTTGGTGAACTCGGCACGCAGCTCGGTTTCCCGCGATTCCAGGCCCGCCAGCTCCTCGCGCTTGCCGCTGATCAGCAGCATCCAGAGCACGAACATGATCACCACGGCAATCAGCGAGCAGAACACGATCTTCGCGTTCCTCGGCCAGTTGCCGATGTCGTTGAAGTCCAGATTCTTGATGTCGACTTTCCTGCTCATGCGCGATCCCCCTGCAACGGGGCGTGGAAGGCCTGCGGCGGCTGCGCCAGGCGGCTGCCCTCAGGCTTGGTGGCCGGTGCGGCCTGCGCGGGCTTGGCCGGCGCAGGCGTTGCCGCCGGTGCTGGGGCCTGTGCAGGAGCGGTCGCAGGCGTCGCTGCCGGTGCCGGTGCCGGTGTCGATCCCGGCGCCGGTGCGGCAGCAGCCGGCGCTGCGGCGTCCGGCCCGGCGCTGAGCGGTGCGACCGTCGGCGCTGCCGGCGCGGTGCCGGCCACGCTGCCATCCGGGTTCAGGCCCGGCGTGGCGCCTGCTTCCTCGCTCTGCGCAGGCAGCTTGACCTTGACCTTGAACACGTACGGCAATGCCTTGATGTCGGCCACCGGGCCGGTCGCGCGCCCGTCCTTGTCCTTCTCCGGCTCACGCGCCTCGATGATCGACAGCTCCGGATTGGTCATCCAGCCGGAGACCTCGAGGTTGCGCATGTACGCCGAGACACGGGCGTTGGACTGGGTGCGGCCCTCCAGGGTCAACACGTCGCCTTCCTGCTGCAGAGCGGTGAGCACCACGCCATCGGGAATGGTGCGGACCAGCGCATCGAACAGGTGGACCATCTGCGAACGCTTGGCCTGCAGCTGCTCGATCACCGCCTTGCGGGCCAGCAGTCGATTCTTCTGCTCGTCGAGGCGGTCGATTTCCTTGTTCTGTTCCTTGACCTTGTCGATCTCGGTCTGCAGGTAGGCATTGCGGTCATTCTGCCCGCTGACCTGCATGTCGTAGTAGAACCAGATCAACAGCGACAGCAGCAGGCCACCCAGGGCGGCCATGCCCAGCATGATGCCGAACTCGCGCTGGCGCTGCTTGCGCCGTTCGGCGCGCCAGGGCAATAGATTGATGCGTGCCATCAGTCAAAGCTCCTCAGCGCCAGACCGGTCGCGATCATCAGCGCGGGGGCGTCCTGTGCCAGCGCGTGCGCCTGCACCTTCGGCCCCAGGGTCATCTGTGCCAGCGGGTTGGCGACCACGGTCGGCACGCCCAGCTGTTCCTCGACCATCTCCGGCAGGCCTGAAAGGGCAGCACAGCCCCCAGCCAGCACGATGTGATCGACGCGGTTGAATTCGCTGCCGGCGTAGAAGAACTGCAGCAGGCGGCTGATCTGCTGGACCGTGGCTTCCTTGAACGGCTCCAGCACTTCCATCTCATAGCTTTCCGGCAGCCCGCCCTGGCGCTTGGCCAGACCGGCTTCCTCGTAGCTCAGGCCATAGCGGCGCATGATCTCGTCGGTCAGCTGCTTGCCGCCGAACACCTGTTCGCGGCTGTACAGGCTGCGGCCACCGCGCAGCACGTTGAGGGTGGTCATGGTGGCGCCGATATCGACCAGCGCAACCACGCCCTCGGCGGAAACCGGCAGCTCGTTGGCCACCAGGGCGAATGCGTTCTCGACCGCGAAGGCCTCCACATCCATCACCTTGGCCTGCAGGCCGCCCAGTTCCAGCGCGGACTGGCGCAGTTCGACGTTTTCCGAACGCGAGGCCGCCAGCAGCACCTGGACCATTTCCGGGTTGTTCGGGATCGCCCCGATCACCTCGAAGTCCAGGTTCACTTCCTCGATCGGGTACGGAATGTAGTTGACCGCTTCCAGCTCGATCTGGGCTTCCATGTCGTTCTCGTCCAGGTCGGCCGGCATCGGGATCACCTTGGTGATCACCGCCGAACCGGCCACGGCCGCAGCGGCCAGCTTGGCCTTGCTGCCGGAACGGTTCATCGCCCGGCGGATGGCCTCTCCCACGGCCTCCACTTCGACGATGTTCTTCTCCACCACCGCGTTCGGCGGCAGTGGTTCCACGGCATAGTGTTCCACACGGAAACGGTTGCCGCTGCGGGAAAGCTGCAAGAGCTTTACCGCAGTCGAACTGATGTCGACGCCAATGAGCGGCGACTGACTTTTTGGGATGAGCCCCACGGTTTCTCCCCTGCCGACGGGCACTTGGACGCAAGAGCTGCGTCCGCGCATTAATAACGTATTCTTAGCAAATGGCAACCGCCCTGCTGTGACATCCCTCACAGGATGAACACGCAGCCCCTGGCGTCCCCTTGCACTCCCCAGTGCCGGCCCCAGCCGCCACCTTGCGTAATCTATACTCTGCGACCACGAAATTCGCAATCGGAATCTGACACCGATGACCCGTCTCCGCCGCTGGCTGCGCTGGATCTTTCTTGTTGTCCTGGTCCTGGCGCTGGTCGGAGCGGCCGCCGTTGGCGGCCTGTACTACGCCGTTTCTTCCAAGCTTCCCGACGTGCAGACCCTGCGCGACGTGGAAATGCAGGAGCCGATGTACGTCTACGCTGCCGACGGCAAGCTGTTGGCGGTATTCGGTGAGACCCGGCGTACCCCCATCACCATGAAGGACGTGCCGGAGAAGCTGAAGCAGGCGTTCCTGGCCACCGAGGATGCCCGTTTCTACGAGCACGGCGGCGTGGACTACAAGGGCATCGGTCGCGCGGTGTGGCTGCTGGCCACTACCAACGACAAGCGCGTGCCCGGTGGCTCCACCATCACCCAGCAGGTGGCCCGCCAGTTCTTCCTCAGCTCCGAGTACAGCTATACCCGCAAGCTGGCCGAGATCCTGCTGGCGCGCAAGATCGAGTCCGAGCTGAGCAAGGACGAGATCTTCGAGCTGTACCTGAACAAGAGTTTCTTCGGCAACCGCGCCTACGGCGTGGCCGCCGCCGCCGAGTTCTACTACGGCAAGAAGCTGGGCGAACTGGACCTGGATGAGATGGCCTCGCTGGCCGGCATCCCCAAGTTCCCGTCCTCGGGCAACCCGATCTCCAACCCGGAGCGCGCCCGCCAGCGTCGTGACAACTATGTGCTGCAGCGCATGGCCGACCTGAAGTTCGTCAGCCAGGCCGAGGCCGATGCGGCCAAGGCCGTGCCGATGCACGCCACCGCCCACGAGCCGCCGGTGCAGGTCGATGCCCCGTACGTGGCCGAGCTGGTGCGCCAGGAAATGATCGCCCGCTTCGGCGGCGACGTGGTCAACAAGGGCTACCACGTCACCACCACGATCGATTCGACCCTGCAGACCGCCGCCAACCTGTCGGTGCGCGACGGCCTGCTGCTGTACGACCATCGCCACGGCTGGCACGGCGTGGAGAAGCAGGTACAGCTGGGCGCCGGCGATGATGCCGCGGCCCTGGCCGAGCACCTGCGCGGCATGTTCGGCCAGGCCGGCCTGCTGCCGGCGATCGTCGCCAGCACCGGCGCCGACGGCAGTGCCACCGTGGTGCTGGCCAACCGCAGCGAGATCGTGCTGCCGGCCGGTGCCGCCAAGTGGACCAACAAGAGCCCGGCCAAGCTGGTGCAGCGCGGCGACATCGTGCGCGTGCGCGCCGGTGCCAAGGAGGGCGAATGGCTGCTCGACCAGCTCCCGCGCGGCCAGTCCGCGCTGGTTTCGCTGGACGCCCACAGCGGCGCCCTGAAGGCGCTGGTCGGCGGCTTCAGCTTCTCCGGCAACAAGTTCAACCGTGCCACCCAGGCCCGTCGCCAGCCCGGCTCGAGCTTCAAGCCGTTCGTCTACGCGGCCGCTTTCGACAAGGGCTACAACCCGGCCTCGATCGTGCTCGACGCCCCGGTCGTGTTCCGCGACCGCCGCGGCAAGACCTGGGCGCCGCAGAACGACGGCGGTGGCTTCCGTGGCCCGATGCGCCTGCGCGAAGCGCTGGTGCAGTCACGCAACCTGGTCTCGGTGCGCCTGCTTGATGGCATGGGCGTGGACTACGCGCGCAAGTACATCAGCCAGTTCGGCTTTGCCGAATCCGAGCTGCCGCCGAACCTGTCGATGTCGCTGGGTACCGCCTCGCTGACCCCGCTGTCGGTGGCCCGCGGCTATGCCGTGTTCGCCAACGGCGGCTCGCGCGTGGACACCTGGCTGATCGACCAGGTCAACGACCGCGATGGCAATCTGGTGTTCAAGGAAAACCCGGCGATGGCCTGCCGCGACTGCGCCGGCAGCAGCGACCAGCCGGTGAACCAGGTCGTGGACGGCTTCAACTTCGGCGCCCCGGCACCCAAGGTCGATGCCACCGCCGCTGCCAAGCCGGAAACCAAGACCGAAACGCCGGCCGCACCGGTCAACCCGGATGCGCGTACCGCACCGCGTGCGATCGACGCCCGTACCGCCTACCAGCTGGTGTCGATGATGCGCGACGTGGTCCAGCGCGGCACCGGCGCGCAGGCCAAGGTACTCGGCCGCGAAGACGTGGGCGGCAAGACCGGCTCCACCAATGATCACCGTGACGCCTGGTTCTCCGGCTTCGGCGGCCCGTACGTGACCACCGTGTGGGTGGGCCGCGACGACTTCCGCTCGCTGGGCTACCGCGAATACGGTGGCAAGGCCGCCCTGCCGATCTGGATCGACTACATGCGCACTGCGCTGAAGGACACCCCGATCGCACAGAACGAACCGCCGAGCGGCATGGTCCAGGCCACCCTCAACGGTGCGGTGGAGTGGGTGAAGGTGGAAGACATGGATCGCCTGACCGACTACGACCTCAACCTGCAGAGCACCCCGCAGGCTGACGCGGCCGCGTTCGATATCTTCTGAAGCCAGGCTGGGTGGGGTGCCAACCGCTGGTTGGCACCATGGCCCGACGTTGCCCTGGTAGTCGCCAACCTTGGTTGGCGCCGATGCATCCGCCGGGCATGGCCCGGCGAGCGCAGCGGCACCTCTGCGAAATACCCACGCAGATGTCACACGCCTGCGCTAGTCTGTGGCCAGGTCGCAACAGGGAGTCATCGCATGCACCGCGCTCACCAGCATGCTGCCAGCCAGACCCGCGAACGGCGTCATCGCCTCGCCCACGAAGCCGCCCGGCTGATGGCCGAAGGTGGAATCCGCGACTTCCACCAGGCCAAACTCAAGGCTGCCAGCCGCCTTGGCATCCACGACGATGCTTCCCTGCCCCGCAACGTCGAGATCGAACAGGCCCTGCGCGAGTACCAGCGGCTGTTCTCCGGCCCACAGCACGGCAGCGAGCTGCAGCGGCGGCGCGAGTCCGCGTTGCGGGCGCTGGAGTTCCTGCACGGGTTTTCGCCGCGCCTGGCCGGACCGGTGCTGGACGGCACCGCCGATGCCAACAGCCCCGTGCAATTGCACCTGCACAGTGACGACCCGGAGGCCGTGCATCGCTTCCTGGACGAACATCGCATCCCCGCCGAATCGCGTACGCGGCGCCTGCGGATGGACCGTGAGCGCAATCTGGATGTACCGGTGTGGGTGTTCAGTGCCGAAGACCTGACCTTCGACCTGGCCGTCCTGCCCTACGATGCGTTGCGCCAGGCCCCGCTGTCGCCGGTGGATGAGAAACCCATGCGGCGGGCGTCGGCCACGCAGTTGCGGCAGCTTCTGGCCGAGATGGAAATCACCGCCTACATCGGCGGTTGATCATGGCAGAGCCGGGCCTGTGCCCGGCTCTGCGCCAAGAGCGGCCGAGCATGGCCCGGCGCTACGGGAAGATCAGCTGTTCCTGGGCAGGGGTTGCCAATCGTGCCAGCCACGGCACCGCCGCACGGTACGGGTACTCGGCCATCATGCGCGCATGCATCTTCTGCAGGTCATCCAGGTTCCAGGCGTGCGAATACACATCCTGGAAGTCATCGGCCCAGCCACTGCGCACGCGCGTGCGTTCGCCATCAAGGTTCGGCACCAGGTACCACGGCACCTGCAGGATCTCGGCGAGCGCCTTGTTGCGTACCGCACTCTCATGCCCCGATCGCTGCAGCTGTTCGATGCGGAAACTCACGCGGCGGCAGGGAAAGGGCATGCAGGCACCGGTAGCGTTGATGTAGTCGGCGATGTCGGCGTACATGTCCGCCTGCAGCTTCATCGCCACCGGGTCCTGCAGCGTCTGCCGGACCCGCAGCGTGCGCTGGGTGCTGCCGCGGATCTCCGCAGCACTGTAGAAGGGATCACCCGGCGTCGTACCGCCGTGGCGCACCAGCACGATGCGATGGATCGCTTCGTCGGTCAGCACTTCCACCCGCACGGCTGCAGCCTCCGGGTGGATTCGGGGCTGCGGCACGTTCACCACACGCCAGAACCCCCACACCATCAACCCCATGCAGACCATCAGCACCAGG
This sequence comes from Stenotrophomonas sp. TEPEL, assembly GCF_004348785.1. Taxonomy (NCBI): domain Bacteria; kingdom Pseudomonadati; phylum Pseudomonadota; class Gammaproteobacteria; order Lysobacterales; family Lysobacteraceae; genus Stenotrophomonas; species Stenotrophomonas sp. TEPEL. The sequence goes on along the minus strand of NZ_QQXJ01000001.1, from coordinate 821,277 downwards.
CAGGCCAGCGTCCACGTATCCATGTCGTGGGTGAAGTAGCGGATGCGGGCGCGCCACAGGTAGTAGCGCCGATAGGTCATGAAGCGGCTCATGAAGCGATACATTGCAACCTCCTCTGCAATGGCCCCGGCGCGGCGGGGCTCGTTACGCGCACCACACCGGGGCGCCATGGCTTACCAGCCGATGCCCACACCCACGCCCATGCTGCGTTCACCGCTGTTGGTGAAGGCACCATTGAGGCTGAAGGTGGCTGAGCCCTTGTCGTTGAGTACGCGCTGGTAACCCACCGCCATGGCCGACTCGCCCTCGGCGTAGCCCACGCCCGCGCCAAGGCGGTTGTAGGTGGCCAGGCCAGCGGTGTTCATGGCCATGGCCGTCTGCGCGCTGCTCATCGCCGCCATGCGGTTGAAGCGCCTGTCCATCTTGTCCAGGCGGCGCTCGAAGTTGCTGATCGCACCATCGGTGTACTCGTTGGCGCGGGCCAGCATCTTTTCCAGCTCGGCGGTATCAACCTGCGGCGTGGGTGCGGGCGAGTCATCCTTCTTCGACTTCGGCTGCGGTGCAGGCGAAGCGCCCTCACCCGCCGAAGCGAGCTGCGGCGAACCGCTGGCTTCCGGGGTTGGCATGACCTCTTCGCTCGGTGCCGCCGACGCCGCGACCAGTGCACGCGCCTGCGACTGGCGGTCCACGCGCTGTTCCAGGCCATCGATGCGACCATTGAGCTGCTGCTGCACGGCATGCAACTGGCCACCGTTGACCGCCTCGCGGCTGCCGGCGGCGATCAGGCCGTTGGCCACGTTGGAGATGACCATGCCGTTGGCGCCGGCCAAGGTGAGCTGGGCGTTGCCGTCGCTGCGGGTGGACGGAGACTCCTGGAACACCGCGCGGAGCTGGGTTTCCACGCGATCGACGCGGGAGCCGGTGGTGACTACGGCCGAGTCGAGCGTGGCGAGGGCTTCGTTGATGGTGTTCTGGTGCTGGCCCTGGACGTTGAAGCCGGGGGTGGTGACGTTGCCGTTGGCGTCGATGCTGCCACCGAGGGTGGCGAGGGCGCCACGGAGCTGGCCGACGGTAGCGGCGTCATGCTGAGCAACGCCGTTAGCGACGTTAGTCAATCTTCGCTTGAGCGACGCATTGCCAAAGGAAACCACCCGGCTTTCTCCAGCAAATGAATATGCGCCGAGAGCGACGGAGTCCATGGCGCCCTCCGTGACAAGTGCATAACTTCCCAATGCAACGCCATTGCGCTGATCCACGCTCGAGCCTGCGCCGAGTGCGTAGCCATTTTCTGCGAAAAAACTGACATACGCCCCACGCCCCATGGCAACAGAGTTCTTACCGAGTGCGCTCGTGTAGCTGCCAACAGCCGTCCCACCTTCAGATCCCATCGAAGCCTGAGCGCCATTGCCCACAGCAACGCCGTAGATTCCTGCCTCGGCACGCTCCCTATTGACTTCCGAACCGACCGCGAACATCTCTGCGTGGCCCTCCATCTTCTCGATCTTTGAGTTTGTTGCATGCAGCTGCGATCCGTTTACCACTTCCCGGCTCTCGGCAGACAGCTTCCCATCGGATACACCTGTAAGCTTTGCCCCGCCAAAGTCGATCGCGCTGTTTGCTTTCGCAGCAGGAGCAACTCTGGGTACGTTTGCATCGAGCAGAGTTTCCAAATCACTCCTGTTGCGAGCAATGTCCTGCTTCGCCGCATACAGCTGACTCCCGGTCACCGCATCACGACTACCCGCAGCAATATGCCCATCGGCGAGATTCGACAGAACCATGCCCTGCGCACCAGCCAGGTTCAGTTGGCCGATTCCATCTGCACTGATTGATGGCGACTGTTGGAATGTCGCACGCAGCTGGCCTTCGACGCCATCTACTCGGCTATCGGATCTGAGCACTGCGCCATCGAGAACAGCTAACGCGTCACCCACATTACTCTGCGTACCACCCTGCACGTTATAGACGGGAGCTATCACGCCACCTTGGCTGCTCAACCTCGCACCACCTCCCAAGGTGGAGAGGGATTCAGACAACTGGACGATAGCAACCGCTTCGGCTTCACCAAGTCCTCGAGAAACGCCAGTCAGCCTTCGACGGATGCTGTCGTTGCCAAAAGAAACGGTGTCCGGTTCTGATGCAATCGACCCATAGCCAACTGCGACACTATTATCTGCTCCCGCGTGCACCTGACTTTCCGCGCCTAGTGCCACCCCTCGGTTCGCGTTGACAGATGTGCCAACGCCCAATGCAAATCCACCCTCTGCAATTTCAGCAACGTGCGCTGCGCGACCTATGGCGATAGAGTTCATTGCCGCCGCGCGAGAAAATGCCCCTAGCGCGACTCCACCTTCACCACCGACGGTCGCTTCGGCCGAGTCACCGATTGCAACTGCCCCCACTCCTGCGGCAGATGCTCGTTGGCTGCCACCTGTACCGATTGATACAAACTTTGCCACGCCCTCAAGTGCCGAGATCTTCTCATTGGCCGCGAATAACTGCCCACCATTCACCGCATCAGTACTGGCCGCAGAGCTGACATCCCCCGCCGCCACTCCCGATAGGCGCGCACCTTCCATGTCCACAAGCAGGCGATCGGCACTGAACTTCACCACCCCATCCAGATCCGGGTCGAAGTTGTCCACATCCGTACGAAGCTGATCGATATCGGCACGGTTGGTCGCGACCCGCCTGTCCTGCTCCACCAGAGCCTGCTCGTGTGTTGCCAGCTGCTGGTCGTGCAGTACCAGCGACTGCCCCTGCGCGGAGACAGTCTGGTTGGTGGCATGAAGCTGCTGTCCGGTCACGACATCGGTACTGGTGCCGCTCAGCACGCCGTTGGCAACGTTGTTGACACGCCGCTTCGCGCCGTCCTTGTTGGCCACATCCACCACGCTGCCAGTGTTGTCTGCGCCCAGGCGCACAGTGCCCGTGGCCGATACCTGGCTGACCAGACCACTCAACGCCGTGGCCCTGCCCAGCGCATTGTCCGCAGTAGCCTTGGCGCCGGTTGCCGCCGTCTGCGCGGCATTGGCCGCATTCTGTGCAGTCGTCACATTGGCATTGGTAGCGTTGAGCTGCTTGCCGGTCACGGCCTCGGTGCTGGAACTACTGAGCGTACCGTCGGCCAGATTGACCAGTTTGCGCTTGATGGCGCTGCTGCCGACGGAGATCTGATTGGTGTCGCTGGTCTGCGACCCGTTACCCAACGCCACCGAACCCTTGTGCTGAGCCACGGAGCGATCACCAATGGCTACAGCACTTTCGGCCGAGGCCCTGGCCAGATTGCCCGTGGCAGTTGCGAAGGCTGCACTGGCCTGTGCACCACGGCCCAGTGCCGTGGACTGGCCGGCGCTGGCCTTGCTCTGGTACCCGATGGCGGTGGCATGAATTACATCCGCCGACGCCTCATGGCCGATGGCAATGGCGCGATCACCTACCGCACTGGCCTGCAACCCTGCCGCAACAGCACCATTGCCGCTGCGTGACATGGCCCCCACCGAGACACCCGCATTGGCATTGGCAACACGGTTCCCGTCCTTGTCCACGCCGGAACGTGCGTCGTCGCCCAGTGCTACGCTTTTGCCATTGTAGCCCTTGGCATTGCGCCCGACTGCGGTGCTGATCCCATAGGTGTTGAACTCCGCAAGCGCACCGCTGCCCAGCGCCAGCGCTTCTGCGTTGAGTCGGTTGTTGACCGCATCAACGCCCGCCTTGGCTGCATTCGCCGCCGCCGCAGCGGCCGCCACCGACGCATTGGTGGCGTGCAACTGGTTGCCGGTGATCGCGTCGGTACTGCCCGCCGCAATCACGCCATCGGCGAGGTATTGGATCCTGCGCTTGTTGCTGCTGCTGCCCACCGACACCGTATTGGCGCTGGAGGTCACAGAGTTGGCACCAAGTTCAACAGAGTTTCCGTGCGTTGCCGTTGCCCCGCGGCCAAGCGCGGCCGTACCGCTGTCGCTTGTCTTGGCCTGATAGCCAATCGCTACACCGTCATGCGTGGAGCTGGCGCTCCCGCCCAGGGCGACAGCGCCCGTCCAGCCGCTGCTGCCCGCGAAGGCGCCTGCACCGATCGCGATACGCGACACGCCAGCCCCGGAAGCTGTGCGCGCTCCGCCGCCGAGTGCGAGGGTGTCTTCGCCATCGGCCGATGCCCCGACGCCCATCGCAAGCGCACGACTGCCCGCCGCCTTCGCCGCGTTGGCACTGGATGCTGCCGTTCCGGTTGCCAGCAGCCGCTGGCCCTGGCTGAGATTCAGCACCGCCTGCTGCGTGGCATAGAGCTGCCTGCCGGTCACCGCCTCGCTACTGTTGGCATCAACGGCACCGTCGGCGACGTACACGATCTTGCGCCGCATGCTGCCATTGCCAACCGATACTTGGTTGGCACCATAGTCGTTGGAATCCGCCCCCAGCACGACGGAATTGCGCCCGGCCGCGAGCGCGCCGCTTCCCAGCGCAATCGCGTTGTAACCGTACGACTTTGCATCATTGCCCACCGCTATGCTGCCCAGCTCCCAGGCAATGGCCTGGTGCCCCAGCGCGGTCGCATATTGCCCGTTCGCATTGGCCTGGTAGCCAAGGGCCGCGCCGTAACTGTTGGAGAACGCCCATACACCCACCGCGACGGCCTTGTCGCGGGCACCGGCGTACGCGCCGAGCTGGACGAAATCGCTGTAAGCCAGCGGAAGCGCGTTCGCGCGGGAAAGCGCCCGCCCGCTCGGAGCGAAGCCGGCATCTTCTTGCACAAGCACGGCGTCTGTATTGAACGGCCAGAACGCAGCGCGCAGCGCCTGTTCCGTCCACGCATCGGCATTTGTGTCGAGTGGGCCCGCTGTGGCTGCCATGACCGATGCCGGCAGCATGGCCAGCGTCAGCGCCAGTACGGGGCCACGGGATGCGTGACTGCGCGTGCCGCGGCCTGTGGCCAGTTCGCTTGCAACCACCCAGCATTGGCGGGCGGCGGACCAGAGTCGTCGATAAATCTTGTTCACGGAGTTCTCCTTAACAAACGGGACAGAAGGGACCGCTGCAGCGCACGGCCGCAGCGGCGTGATGCATTCAGAGCGCGACGTTGTGCACGTGCTCGCGATAGCCATCGCGGGTCAGCCGATAGCGCAGCTGCAGCGTGTGGCCCGGCTGCAGGGCAAATGGCAGTTCCAGCGCGCTGCCGGGGTACAGACTTCGTGAGACGTCATGCGCGGTGCAGCGCGCACCATTGCAGTCAGCGATGCTGGTGATGCCTACGCGGACCGTGCCGGTGTTGCGCAGGTGATTTCCCTCCACCTGCACATCCATCGTGGGTTGCGCGGGCAGTACATTGACCAGCGCGCCCCATACCAGGCTGACCCCGATATTGGCCTGGGCCTCCTCACCCTCGCCTGCCGGGTCCGCACGTTCGGGGCCGCGCACGCCCTCGAAGTACACGCGGTACGCCGTTTCCTTTTCGACCGGCTGCAGCGGGATGACGCGGATCAGCCGGTTGCCGCCGCCGGCCAAGGCGAACTTGCCCGGTGTGATGGCGATGGCCGCCTCATTCGGCTCCACCTCGACCTCCTGTTCACCTGCTCCTGCCGGGTCGACGATGCGCTTGATCGATGCCTGCACGTACTGCGGCTGGGTGGACTGCGAGTAGATACGTATCTGCGCGCCCTTCTTCGCGTCCACCGACGTACGCATGGGATGCACGGTCAGATTGGCGTGGGCAGGCAGCGCCATCAGCAGCGACAGCGGGAGCAGGCAGCGGACTAGAGATTTCATCGGGTACTCCATGTGGGGTTCAGGGCGTGACGGTAGGAACACGCAGTTCCACCTTGAGATCGCCGCTGTAGTAGCCGGGGCGCTTGGTGCTGACCGGCACGCGCGGTGTTTCCAGCGTCAATGGCGTAGGCACGCAGAACACCGGCTGCGTCATGCCGGGCAGCAACACCAGCCGCAGCCGTGCGCTGTCGATGCCGTGCAGCAGCTGCTCCACGCCGTTGCGCAGGGGCACTGCACTGCCGTTGTGATCCAGGGTGACGGTGTAGTCCACGCGCTGGCTGGCATCACTGCCGCCATCGACGTGCCATACCGAGTAGCCCGAGGGTCCAGGAGGTTGCGCGCCGCTGTCACGCACGGTGACGCCCAGGTAACTGCTCTGCGAACCGAGTCCGTCATACAGACACATGTCGAGCTGGGTACGGCCGCCGACGGTCTGCGCGATCGGGTCGTATTGCAGGTTCAGGCCGACGTGGGGGGTGACCTGGTCGAAAAGCGGGAAGTAGATGGAGACCGCGTTGTGGTCGGTGATGGTGAAGTCGAAGGAGAACGAGTAGTCCGCAAGGTGCTGGTGAGGCGGCATTCGTAGCGTCAGGTCCAGTACGGCTGACCAGTGACCCGCTACAAGTTGGCTCAACTGACCGGAAGTCAGTTTCATCTCGACGGATGTACCCACGCGATCAATACCCGCGCATGAGCCGGTGGTGGAAGACCATATTGGCCGGAACGGCCCGGACCAGTAGTCAAAGCTGCAGGCGAACGTAGCGTCGATACGACGGATGGCAGCGGTGACTTCCACATCCAACTCCATGCCGCTGCGGCTTTCCGTGAACTTCAGTGGGATTGTGCTAACGCCCCCTACGCTGTTCTCCAAAGTGTCATTAGTCGGGCACTTTCCGCGTTCCGAGCTGGAGTTCGAGCTGCACGTCATGAACATATGACCGTAGCCCAGCGTGCCCTGCTCTTCGTATCCAAATACAGTTTTGGATGGCCACAGTTCGATATCTCCCGGCATCGCAGAGCGATCCCAGCTCATCACGATGTCGCGGTGCTCGCTCGACGGATGCGTCTCCGGCGGCTGTTGCGCCTTCGCTCGCGGCACCAGCAACACCAACCCACACAACACCGCCATCGCCCACCACACGCGCCGGCTCACTTCGCACCTCCCGCTGCTGCGGTCTGTGGCGTGGCGGCAATCAGCGCCTGCTCCTGCAGCAACCGCGTCACCCGTGCCTGGTGGCGGATGTCGGCGGGCAGCTGGGCCACGGCCAGCGGCTCGCACTGCACGGCGCCTACCAGCATCACCACGCTGCGGCGCTCGCGCACCTGCAGCGGGCAGTGCAGCAACCGGTCGTCCTGCAGCAGGTACAGGGTCTTCTCGCGTCGTGGGAAGTCGGCCACGAAACCTCCATTGCTGCCGGTGCCGGGCACCGGCGCGTTGAGAATGCGGGCACCGCGCAGCGGTTCGCCGGCGATGTCCTGGGCGTTGCCGATGAAGGTGTAGGTCACTTCAATCGGCACCGGCATGCGCACCAGCCGGCCCGGTGGCAGGAACAACGGACGCGCGCCGCCCACACCGCTCACGCGCACGGCGGCGATGCTGTCCAGGGCGCTGGCGTCCTGCACTTCAGCGCGGTGCGACTGGTAGGCGGAAATCGGCAGCAGCCGGCGCTCGCCCAGCTTCAGTCGCTGTCGACGCAGCCCGCCCACCTGCAGCTCGGCGGCAACGCCGCTCAGGTCCAAGTCGTCGGTGTGATCCACCTGCACCGCCAGCCCCGCGTCGGCGCCAACGCCGGCGCCCCAGTACACGCCGCGCTTGCCGATGGCCAGGCCGGAACTGTGCGTGGCGCTGTACGCCACTTCGTTGCCACCCTGGTGCTGGTAGCGCGACACCGTGGCACCGGTCTGGCCGATGCGGTTCTGCAGCTGGGTACTCAGCGTGGCGCTGTAGCGCTCGTTGTTGTTGCCGCGCAGTTCGCCCGATACCTCGCGGTACTGATCCTCGTATTCCTGGCGCAGCGTCTGCCCGGCGCTGTAGTTGATGTCCGGGCGCGCATGCTGTGGTTGCCGCACGTCCACGCCATAGCGTCGCTGCGAACTGCCGCGGTCATCGTGCTGCAGGCGGTTGAGGCTGAAATTGAGGTAGATGCCGCGGTCACGGCCGTCGCGCAGCCCACCGCCGCTGGTCTGCTGCCACACGCCGATGCGGCTGGAGACACTGAACTCGCCCCAGCGCTGGCTGCGGCTGTAGCTGGCCTGCCAGGTGCGGCCGAGCTGCGGTATGCGCGTGGGCTGTGGCATCCACGGCGGCAGCAGCGGGTCAAGCCCGGCCAGCGGATCATCATCCAGCCCCGGCCGCACGGTGCCTGCACGCCAGGTCTGGCGGCGCGTATAGGCCACGTAGGCGTTGCCGCCGGCCACCGGCAGCGCCATCGAGGCGCTGAGCGAATCGGCGCAGCCCAGCCGGTCGCGCGCGTCATCCTCGAACTGGCAGGCACGGCCGCGCATGCGCTGGTGGTACACATTCCACGAAGCACGGCGACGGTAGGAAAGCTGATGCTGCTGGCCACGGCTGCCATCGCTGCCGTGCATGCCACTGAAGGTGGCGCGGACTTCCTGGGTGGCAAACACATGGCGCAGGTCCACCCGCAGTTCGCCGTAGCTGAAACCGCCCAGATCGGCGATGCCAGCGGTCATGGCCACGTTGCGCCCCATCGGCACGCGCAGGCCGCCCATGGCCGCCAGTTCGTCGTCGAAGCGGTCGCTGCGCCGCTCGTTGCGGCGGCCGCCCTGCAGGAACCACTGCACGCTGCTGTCGGTCCAGTCACCGCCCTTGTCGAACGGCGCGTCCTCGTTGCGTACCAGCACGCCGTCTTCGTAGATGCGCAGGCTGACGGTGTAGTTGCCCATCGGGAACCGGCGCGTATCGAGCTGGTTGATGCCTGCCTGCAGGTAGAAGGTCTGCAACAGGCGCTCGCCATCGAATGCATCCACACGCGCATCGCGCGCCAGCAGCACGGTGAGCGGCGTGGCCTGCACGGCGGCGGCGGAGTCCACGTAAGCCTGCGTGGTGCCCAGGCGAAGGCCCTGGAAGCGATCCATCGGCAGCATGCTGAAACTGAAGGTGCCGCCCTGCGGGCTGCTCAGGTTGCGGCGGTCCATGCGCCCGGCCTGCAGGTAGTGCTGCTGGCCCAGGTCATGGCGGTAGTAGGCGTTGTCGAGCTGGAAGCGGCGGCTGGCAAGGCCACCGCGGTAGTGCTGCTGGCTGAAGGTCCAGTCGGCGGACAGGTGCCCGCGCTGGAACACGCCCAGTGCGCCCATGCCCTGCGCGGCCAGCGCCTGGTAGCCCCGGCCACCGCTGACATTGAAGGTGTGCTGGTGCAGGAAGGCGTTCTCGGCATTGGCACTCACCTGGTGGTAGCGCTCGGCGGCTGGCTCGCCGGGGATCCATTGGCGGGCGACAAACAGGCGCACAGCGCCCTCGCCTTCGTCATACAGCGCGCGCACGGCAGTGGGCTCCTGGGGAAGATCGATGTACCCGCAACCGGCACTGGCACCGCCGTAACGGCACGCCAGATGACTGTTGCGCGGCATCGGCTTCGACAACGCCGGCAGCAGCGCCGCCTGCGCTTCGGCGGACAGCTGCAATGCCTGCAGCGCCTCGGCCGGGGTTTCCAGCTGCACGTGTTCCAGGGTCACGCGCACCGGCACCAGCCCGGTCGAGCGACCGAACAGACGGATCTCCAGGTGTTCGGTCTGGCCTTCGACCAGATCCTCGAAACCGGCGGGAACGCCGCGCGCCGCGACCAGGGGTGTGGCCAGCGACAGGGCGAGCGCGACCGCCAGCCGGGTGACGGCGGGTGCGGGAGCATTCATGGGGGATTACCGGAAGCAGCCGGCCCGGCAAGCGGGCCGGCGCGGGTGCCTTACGGGCTGGTGGTCTTCTGCTGCATGGCGATGGTGACGATGCCTTCGTAGCGGCCACCGCGGGTGATCGGCGCAGGGCTGGTCTGCGCGATACGCAGCGCCATCGGGATCGACGCACCGGGCATGGCGCCATCGAACAGATCGGTTGCGGAGAAATCCTGCGCCGCCACGGTCAGCGCCCTGCCATTGAGGCTGACGGTCAGCGGCACCGGCGCGCCGCCACCATCGGTGTTGAGCAGCTGCGGGGTGCTGCCAACACGCACTTCGATATCCTTGCTTTCATCGTTGGAGTAGATGCGCACCTGCTGCGACCAGGGCACCAGGCCGCTGACCGGGTTGTGGACCATGTTGACCACCGAATCCAGCGCAGTGCCATCGGCCTTGAGCAGGGCCAGGGTCGGATCGACGTCGGCCCAGACCTTGATGTCGGCATCGAATGCATTGGCGGACAGCGAAACGGTAGCCAGCGCTGCAGCGAGCGCGGCCTTCTTCAGGATGGAGTTCATGGTGTCTCTCTCGGACGGTGGGATATGAGGCCTCCAGTGCGGAGGCATCACCCGCCTGCGTGGGGGCGGGCGACGGAGAGAATGGTAGGTACCCCTACCCAGCGACGGCCATTCAACCATTCCTAAATGGCTGAACGTTAAGGAGATTCTTTGAAGGCGTTCAATGTTTGAGGGTTATGCAAATTTCCTCACCGGATCTTTGCAACAAACCTCATTGCACTGACCACCAAATGCATCAGGCCGCCTTGCGGCGGCCTGATGGGATGGCGGATGCGGCGCTCAGAAGAAGATCGCGTACAGGATCAACAGCGGAATCGGCACGCCCAGGAACCAGAGCAGAAGCGTTTTCATGGTAGGTCTCCTTGCATCAGATGCGGGTTACAGGTCGCGGCGACGGCCGCCCCAGGTGGCGCTGAGGCTGGCAAAGAACGCGCCGATCAGCAGGGTGATGAACAGCCACAGTGCGGCATAGGCCGTGGCCTTGCGCGCGTCGTCGGCAGCTTGCTTGGCAGTGTTCTTGGCCGTTTCCAGCGCAGCACGCATGCGGGTCTGCACGTCGGTCACACGGGCCTGCGCTTCAGCTTGGCTCATTCCCGTCTCGCGTGCGATCAGCTGCGACAGGTACTGGGTATCGGCCGGGTCCAGGCCATCGCCCTGCAGACTGTTGACGATGATGCGGTTCACTTCGGCACGGACTTCGCGGCGGTCGCCCATCGGGCCATTGCCCGGCATCGGGCGCGGCGGCGGCGGGGCCGTACGGGCGTCACGTGGGCCAACGCTGGCGGCGGCCGGCGGCGGCGGCGGTGCGGCAGGGTCCATCGGTCTGGTACCCGGCGCTGCGCCCGCTGCCGGCGCAACCGGAGGTGCACCGGCAGCGTCCGGGCCCGCCGTGGTGGCCCCGCGGAACAGCGAATCCACCCAGTAGTTGAGGTCGCTCTCCGGTGCGCCTGCAGCAGCGCTGCCAGCTCCGGCCACGGCGGCACCGGCAGTGGTGGCGGCTGCGCCTGCGGTCGCGCCGGCCACCTTTGCGCCGGCGCCCAGCACGCCACCGATGGCCGAGGTCAACAGGCCAGCAGTGAGCAGGGTCGCCACAGCCCAGGACACGAAGCCGTGCGCGGTGTCGCGGAAGTAGGTTTCATCACCGTGCAGCTGCGTCCACTTGGTGCGCAGGCGACCTGCCAGGTAGCCGCCAAGACCGGAAGCGGCCAGCGCGGTAAAGGTCAGCCACGCGACGCTGGTCCAGCCGAAGGTTTCCTTGGACACCCCTTCGAACGACCAGGGCGAAACCGAGGACAAGCCGAGGCCAACACCCAGGATCAGCAGGATCAGCGACAGTGCGGCGGCCGCAACGGCGCCGGCGAAAATGGCGCCCCAGGACACCGCGCTTTCGCTGGGCGGTGGCACGATGGGAGTGGCCACCACGGTGGCGATGTCAGGACCGAGTGGATCGCGCTCGGGCAGGTCGAAACGGGTACTCATGGGTTGGACGCTCCGTATCAGTGCTGCAGGTGCAGCTGGCGTCCTGAGGCTGCGCGAGCGCTTGTGAAGCTGGTGAGACCCTTGAATCACGCGGTCTTGCCGCAGCGAACATCGTGCCAAGCGCCCGGGCGCAGGAGATCCACGCCACGCGTGGATGGGAAAGCGTGCCAACCAAGGTTGGCACCCACCGAAGCCGGAGCGCAGCAGATCCACGCCACGCGTGGATGATGTTCCGCGGACACCCAAATCGTGCCAACCAAGGTTGGCACCCACCGAAGCCGGAGCGCAGTAGATCCACGCCATGCGTGGATGATGTTTCGTGGACACCCAAATCGTGCCAACCAAGGTTGGCACCCACCGAAGCCGGAGCGCAGTAGATCCACGCCATGCGTGGATGATGTTTCGCGGGCGCCCAAATCGTGCCAACCAAGGTTGGCACCCACCGAAGCCGGAGCGCAGTAGGTCCACGCCATGCGTGGATGATGTTTCGCGGACACCCAAATCGTGCCAACCAAGGTTGGCACCCACCGGAGCCGGGGCGCAGTAGATCCACGCCATGCGTGGATGATGTTCCGCGGACGCCGAGAGCTTGCCAACCAAGGTTGGCATCTACCAAAAGCGAAGCAAAAAAAACGCCCCGCGATCGCGGGGCGTTTTCAGCACAACCTACCGCAGGCGATCAGCCCTGGTAGTCGCGCACGTCGTGGCCGGTGTAGACCTGGCGCGGACGGCCGATCTTCATTTCCGGGTCGACCTGCTGTTCCAGCCAATGCGAGACCCAGCCGGAGGTACGGCCCAGGGCGAACATGACGGTGAACATCTCGGTCGGGATCTGCAGCGCCTTGTAGATGATGCCGCTGTAGAAATCGACGTTGGGGTACAGCTTGCGCGCGACGAAGTACTCGTCCTGCAGCGCGGCCTGTTCCAGCTTCACGGCCACGTCCAGCAGCGGATCCTGCACGCCCAGCTGCTTGAGCACCTTGCCGGTCATCTCGCCGATGACCTTGGCGCGCGGATCGAAGTTCTTGTACACGCGGTGGCCGAAGCCCATCAGGCGGAAGCCGGAGGTCTTGTCCTTGGCCTTCAGCACGGCCGATTCGACGTTGTCGGCCGAACCGATCTCTTCCAGCATCTTCAGCACGGCTTCGTTGGCACCGCCGTGGGCCGGACCCCACAGCGCGGTGACGCCAGCGGCGACCGACGCATACGGGTTTGCACCGGTCGAACCAACCATACGCACGGTCGAGGTCGACGCGTTCTGCTCGTGGTCGGCGTGCAGGATGAACAGCAGGTCCAGTGCCTTGACCACGTCCTGGTTCAGCTCGTACTTGCCGTCAGCCGACTCGAAGGTCTGCTTCAGGAAGCGGCTGACGTAGTCCAGCGAGGTATCCGGCTTGTTGGCCGGCAGGCCCTTGCCGTGGCGGTAGATCAGCGCCGACAGGGTCGGCACCTTGGCGATCAGGCGCACGGCAGCCTGGCGGCGCTGTTCGGCGTCGGACAGGTCCAGCGAGGCGTGATAGATGCCCGACAGCTGCGCGATGCCGGCGGTCAGGATCGCCATCGGGTGGGCATCCTTGGCGAAGCTGCCGATCAGGGTGTTGATCGACTCATCGACGTTGGCTTCGGCAGCCAGCTCGTCGGTGAAGGCCTTCAGCTGCTCGGCGCTCGGGCGCTCGCCGTTGATCAGCAGGTAGGCCACTTCGACGTAGCTCGACTTCTCCGACAGCTGCTCGATCGGGTAGCCGCGATACAGCAGCACGCCCTTGTCGCCGTCGATATAGGTGATGGCGGACTTGCAGCTGGCCGTCGCGGTGAAACCGGAATCGTAGGTGAAATACCCCGTTTCCTTGGTCAGCTTCGCGATGTCGACGCAGTCGTTGCCGAGGGTGGGTTTGATGACGGGCAGAACGACCGACTTATCGCCGGCGTTGAGCGTGACCTGATCAAGATCGGACACTGTGTGCGCTCCTTCATGGGAAGGCGCCTGCCCAAGCGCATTGGTCAGGCACGTGAATGACGTCCTCGGCCTGTGCCGGGGATCAGGTCATTATCGCACAGCAGCATTTACCGGGCGCTAGACAGAAGTCGTAGACGACAGGCAGCCGACACCCTGCCAGCGAGCGGCCGGGATCGGCAAAAGCGTTGTCACAAGGACGCAGTGTTCCGTCCATCCAAACGCCCGTTGGGTAGGCGCTGGACAAAAACAAACGGCCGCGCAGAGCGCGGCCGTCGGTTCGAACCGGGTACGACGTATCAGCGCGCGTAGCGCTTCTGGAACTTGTCGATACGGCCCGAGGTGTCGATGACCTTGTGCTTGCCCGTGTAGAACGGATGCGAAGCCGAGGAAATTTCAACCTTCACCAGCGGGTAGTCGTTGCCGTCTTCCCACTTGATGGTTTCCTTCGTGCTCATGGTCGAGCGGGTCAGGATCTTGAAATCGGAGGTGACGTCATGGAAGACGACGTCGCGGTAGTTCGGATGGATATCGGCCTTCATGGGCTCACACCGTAAATGGGCTGGTGGTCAAGAGCGGCATTATAAGCACTGGTTGCCACCCGGGGCAACCAGTGCGGGGGCTGACCTCAGACCGCACCCAGGGCCTGGCGTACCAGGGCTTCGAAACGCCCCTGGTCGTAGGCCATCAGCAGATCGCAGTTGTCCGGCTGGCCGGTCTGACGGTTCCAGTCGACGATGGTCGCGCCGCGGCTGAACGTTCCGTTCAGTTCCACATTCAGCGGCCGCGACTCGACCTGCAGCTGCCCTTCCGGGTTCAGCGCCCAGGCCATGGCCAGCGCGTCGGCGGTGTACCAGCGGCCGCCCTTGCTGTCTTCGGACAGGCCACGGGTCTTGCGCGAGATGAGCTCGTAGAAGCGCGCACGATCGGAATCGGCACCCAGCCACTGCTCGGCGTCGGCCAACGGCAGGCCGTGGGCAACGGTGGCTTCCCAGTCCGATACCAGCAGGTGCGGGAACGAAGTGAACACCACATGCGCGGCTTCCGGATCGAAGGCGATGTTGAATTCGGCGGCGGGGGTGATGTTGCCGTGGCAGGTGACTGCGCCGCCCATCACCACGATGCGCTTGATGCGCTGGGGCAGGGTCGGATCGAGCTTCAGCGCCAGCGCCAGGTTGGTCAGCGGGCCGAGCATCACCAGCATCAGTTCGCCGGCATGCTGGTGCGAAAGTCGCAGGATGGCCAGCGCGGCGTGCTCGGCGTCGGCCTGGCGGCTCGGCGGCGGCAGGTCCACATCGCCATAGCCATCGCGGCCATGCACGTGGGCGGCGTCGACGGACGGATGCAGCAGCGGATCGGGGCTGCCGGCGAACACCGGCACGTCGGTGCGGCCGACGATGTCGCAGAGCTTGAGGGCGTTGCGGACGGTGTACTGCAGGCCTACGTTGCCGGCGGCGATGGTCAGGGCGACCACGTCATGCCGTTCATCGGCGAAGGCCATCAGCAGGGCCAGTGCGTCGTCGACACCGGGGTCGGTATCGATCAACAGCGGGATCTTCTTGGTCATCGTTGCCGTCTTCAGATCGGCAACGAAGTGTGGACCGGGATGATGACCGTTGCAAGTACGGGGGTTCGGGTTCGGCAGGGCTGCGCCCTGCACCCACAGAATCGACGGCAACGGCAACGGCAACGGCAAAAGCTGGCATTCCGTGGGATGGCGGGGTGGGTCCGGTGGCGGGGGACGCTGCAAGTACGTCCATGTAAGCTCGGTCGCCGCATCCATGCGGCTCACGCCCCCGCGTCCGGTGGCGGGGGACGCTGCAAGTACGTCCATGTAAGCTCGGTCGCCGCATCCATGCGGCTCACGCCCCCGCAACCGGACCCACCCCGCCTTCGACAGATTTCCGCGATCTGTCGGAATGGCATGACCTGCTTTTGGTGGGTGCCGACCCTGCTGCTGTTGGTGGGTGTCGACCTTGGTCGACACGGTAGATCCACGCCATGCGTGGATGGACGTCGGCGGGATCGGGAAAGATGACGTAATCGGCGTGCCGGGCGGGGCCGCGCTGCAATTGCAGCGTTTTCGATCTTTCCAACTTTTCTCATTGAGGCCCACAGTCCTTCATGGAAAACATGGGAGGCCATCGACAACGGATGGCACGGGCTTGCAATCCCGTTTGACTGCCTTGTTGTTTACGCTTGCCTGCCGGCGTTGCGCGCGTGTTCCTGCGTGGCGTCCGGCAGGCAATCCGTCCGTGCGCTCTATGGCGGGCGGTGCGTGGGGGCTTCGCGCCCGCCGGCGTTCTTGAGGTAGTCACCGGTATTGCAACCACTCACCGTCCGCCACCTTCGCCTTCGCGTGGGTGGCCTCTTGCCTTGCGCACAAGGACTGCCGACATGACCGCATCCCGCTATCCCTTCCTGTTCGCCACGCTGGGCGATGCCGCCGCCAGCATCCCCGATGAGCTGGCGCAGGCGCTGGAAACCACCCTCGCCGCCCCCGCGACCGGACCTACGGACGACGGCTTCACCCTGTTGCGTTGCCTCAAGCGCATCCGCCAGGGCGAAGGTGCCGATGGTCAGCCGTGGCCGAGCCGCTGGCATACACCTGGCCAACGTGTGGCGCTGGCCCGCATCGACCGCGCCAATGCCGGGCTGATCCTGCTGCTGGAGATGCTGCACGCCAGTGAGCGCGTGCGCGTGGACGGCGAAGAAGTGCAGCAGATAGGCGATGACATCCGCGAAGGACTGCTGCTGGCCTGCCGTGGTTTGTCCGAATACATGGGTACGCAGTTGCCGGCCGTCTAGCAGATGCCAATAGATCCACACCATGCGTGGATAGGCTTTTGTGGAGTCGAGCCATGCTCGACTCACGCGCGCAGCGCGAACAGCAGCCGAGCATGGGCTCGGCTCTACCAGTCCGCGGCGGACGTCCTGATCCTTGCGGGGTCAGAGCCCTTTGCTCGGCAAAGGGATCCGACCCCAACCGGCCAGTCAGGCCGAGGCGTAGCGCACGGCCGTACCGATCCAGCGCTGCACCACGCGATCTGCAAGCGCCGGTTGCTGCGCCAGCAGGCGTTCGGCCAGCGCATGCACGCCCGGCAGCAGGCCGGCGTCGCGGGCCAGATCGGCAATGCGGAAACCGGCCAGGCCGGTCTGCCGGGTACCCAGCAGTTCGCCGGGCCCGCGCAGCTCCAGATCCTTCTCGGCAATGACGAAACCGTCGTTGGTTTCGCGCATGGTCTGCAGGCGTTCGCGCGCCATCTGCGAAAGCGGTGCCTGGTACAGCAGCACGCAGCGCGACACCGCCGACCCACGGCCGACGCGGCCGCGCAGCTGGTGCAGCTGGGCCAGGCCCAGGCGCTCGGCATTCTCGATCACCATCAGCGAGGCGTTGGGCACGTCCACGCCGACTTCGATCACGGTGGTGGCCACCAGCAGGTCGATGTCGCCAGCCTTGAACGCGACCATCGTCGCCAGCTTCTCGGCCGCTTTCAGCCGGCCATGCACCAGCCCCACGCGCACGCCCGGCAGCAGCGCCTGCAGCGATTCGTAGGTGGCCTGTGCCGGCGTGGCATCCAGTTCTTCGCTTTCTTCGATGAGCGTGCACACCCAGTACACCTGCCGCCCTTCGCGGCAGGCCAGGGCGATGCGTTCGATCAGCTCGGGGCGGCGATCGTTGTTCAGTGCCACGGTCTGCACCGGCGTGCGGCCCGGCGGCAGTTCGTCGATGGCCGATACATCCAGGTCGGCGTATTCGGACATCGCCAGCGTGCGCGGAATCGGCGTGGCGGTCATCACCAGCTGGTGCGGCACGTTGTTGCCGCCCTTGCCCTTGTCGCGCAGCGCCAAGCGCTGGTGCACGCCGAAGCGGTGCTGCTCATCGACGATGGCCAGCGCCAGATCGTGGAATACCACCGCCTCCTGCATCAGTGCGTGGGTACCCACCACCACCTGCGCTTCGCCGTTGGCAACCTGTTCCATCACCTTTGCGCGCGCCTTGCCGGTGACCTTGCCGGCCAGCCAGGCGATGCGCACGCCCAGCGGCTCCAGCCAGCCGCGCAGGTTGTTGAGATGCTGTTCGGCCAGCAGCTCGGTGGGGGCGGCCAGTGCGACCTGCTTGCCCTGCTCCACCGCCAGCATCGCTGCCAATGCCGCCACCACGGTCTTGCCCGAGCCGACATCGCCCTGCACCAGCCGCAGCATCGGGCTGGGGCGCGCAAGGTCTTCGCGGATCTGCTTGAACACGCGTGCCTGCGCGCCGGTCAAGGCGAACGGCAGTTGCTTCAACAACGCCTTGGCCAGCTTGCCGGGACCGGCCAGCGGCGGCGCGTGATGCGCCTGCAGCGCAATGCGCTGGCGACGCAGGCTGAGGTGGTGCGCCAGCAGTTCTTCCATTGCCAGCCGGCGCTGCGCTGGATGGGTACCGGCGGCAAGTGCGGCCAGGTCTGCATCCGGCGGTGGTTGATGCACGGTCAGCAGCGCACTACGCAGCGATGGCAGGCCGAGGCCTTCGACCCAGCCGCTCGGCAGCAGTTCCAGCGTGCTTTCTTCCGGCAGGCGATCAAGCGCCTGGCCGATCAGCTTGCGCATCGTCATCGGGCCGACGCCTTCGACGGTGGGATATACCGGGTCGAGGCGGTCGCCGAGATCGGGGTCATCGTTGCGGCCCAGTACCTGGTAACTGGGATGGACAATCTCCAACCCGAGGTGACCCGGTTTGGGCGTACCAAAGCAGCGCAGACGGTTGCCGACCGCGAACTGGCCGACCTGCTGCTGGCGGAAATGGAAGAAGCGCAGCACCAGGGTGCCCTGCCCTTCATCCTCCACCGCCACTTTCAGCATCGGCCGGTAGCGCATGCCGCGCTCGACGGCCACCACCCGCACTTCCACCTGCGCCGGAATGCCGTTGCGCAGGTCTTCGATGCGGGTCAGCCGGGTGCGGTCTTCATAGCGCAGCGGCAGGTGCAGCCAGAGATCCTGCAGGGTGGCCAGGCCACGCGCCTGCAGCTTGGCGGCCACGGCCGGCCCGACGCCGGCGAGCATCGCAAGCGATGCTTCACCGGACGGTGCCAGTGCCGGGGTGACCGCCGCCTTGCGTGCCACGTGGCGGTCAGTCGATGACCATCACCGCGTCGACCTCGAAGTTGGCGCCCTTCGGCAGGCCGGAGACTTCGATGGTGGAACGGGCCGGGAACGGGGCCTGGAAATAGTCCTGCATCACCGCGTTGACCTTGGCGAATTCGGCCAGGTCGGTCAGGTACAGGCCCAGGCGCACGACCTTGTCCAGCGAACCGCCGGCGGCTTCGGCCACGGCCTTGAGGTTGTCGAAGGCGCGACGGGCCTGCGCTTCGACGTCGCCGGCGCCGACGATGTCGCCGGTGGCCGGGTCGAGCGGAATCTGGCCGGAGAAATACACGGTGTTGCCGGCGCGCACGGCCTGCGAGTACGGGCCGATGGCGGCCGGGGCCTTTTCGGTGTTGATGATCTGGCGGGACATGGATCGCTCCGGTGCGTTGGGGGAAAACAGAGCGGTGATTGTACCGGGTGGGGCGAGCGTCAGCTGGGGCCAGATCCGTTTCCCGGCGGGAAACGGATCCGACCCCGTGCGTTGTGTGCGCGGAACGTCATCCACGCATGGCGTGGATCTACTGGCGGCGAACGGCCTGCACGACCGACAGGCGGCGCAGGCGACGCATCACTTCGGCCAGATGGTTGCGGTCGCGCACCTGGATGTTGAACGCCAGCACTGCAGCGTTGAAGTCGCGGTCCAGGTAATCCACGCGCTCGATGTTGGAATGGCTCTGCGCGATCGCCGCGGCCAGCTGTGCGAGCACGCCGGTGCCGTTCTCCACTTCCACCACCAGCGAAGTGTCGTAGTCGCCGGATACGGTGGTATCCCAACCGATCAGCACCCAACGCTCGGGCGACTTGCGCAGTTCGGCCAGGTTCGGGCAATCCATGCGGTGCACCACGATGCCCTTGCCGGCGGTGTGGTAGCCCATGATGTCGTCGCCGGGAATGGGCTGGCAGCAGCCGGCGAAGGTGACCACGCCACGCTCGCTGCCGTTGATCAGGATCTTCTCCTGCGAGCTGTGGCGCGAATGCGCGCCGCCGCGCAGTTCGGCGTAGGCCATCAGTGCCTGCGCGGCCTGGGTCGGCATCCAGTTGCCCAGCGCGACTTCCGCCAGCAGGGCCTCCAGGCGCGGGAACCGGTGTTCGGCCAGGAAGGCATCCAGGCGGCCCTTGGGCAGGCGCTCGAGCGAGCTGTCCATCGCTTCCAGCGCGCGGTCGAGCATGCGGTGCCCCAGCTGCACGGCGTCTTCGTGCTCCAGCTGCTTGAGCTGGTGGCGGATGGCGGTGCGCGCCTTGCTGGTCACCACGAATTCGAGCCACTGCGGCTTGGGCGTGGCCGAGCGCGCGGTGATGATCTCCACCGACTGCCCGGACACCAGCTTGGTGCGCAGTGGCACCAGTTTCTTGTCCACGCGCGAGGCCACGGCCATGTTGCCGACGTCGGTATGCACGGCGTAGGCGAAGTCGAGCGCGGTGGAATTGCGCGGCAGGGCCAGGATCTTGCCCTTCGGGGTAAACAGGTAGACCTCGTCCGGGAACAGGTCGACCTTGACGTTGTCGAGGAACTCCAGCGACGAACCGGCGGCCCGCTGCGAATCGATCAGTTCGACGATCCAGGCGTGGGCGCGGCTCTGCGCGCTGTTGGGCGAATCACCGCCGAACTTGTAGGTCCAGTGCGCAGCCACGCCGCGCTCGGCGATCAGGTCCATTTCCTCGGTGCGGATCTGCACCTCGATCGGCGAACCATACGGGCCGAACAGCACCGTGTGCAGCGACTGGTAGCCGTTGGCCTTGGGAATGGCGATGAAATCGCGGAAGCGCCCATCCAGCGGCTTGAACGCGGCATGCACCGCGCCCAGCGAGTGGTAGCACTGCGGCACGCCGCGCACCACCAGGCGGAAGCCGAACACGTCCATCACCTGGTCGAAGGATTTGTTCTCGTCGCGCATCTTGTTGTAGATGCTCCACGGGGTCTTGATGCGGCTGACCAGGCGGTGCTCGATGCCCTCCTTGGCCAAGCGCTGCGACAGCTGCACTTCCACCTGCGCCAGCGCCTCGCGGCGCACGACCGGCTGGCTGCGGATGTGCTTTTCCAGGATCGCGTGGCGCCACGGGTACAGCGCCTTGAAGCCAAGGTTCTGCAGTTCGCTCTTGACCAGGCTCATGCCCAGCCGCTGCGCGATCGGGGCGTAGATCTCCAACGTCTCGCGGGCGATGCGGCCACGCGCTTCGCGGCTCTGCGCGCCCAGCGTGCGCATGTTGTGCAGGCGGTCGGCCAGCTTGATCATGATCACGCGCAGGTCGCGCGACATCGCCAGCAGCATCTTGCGGAAGCTCTCGGCGGCCGCTTCCTGGCGGTCGCGGAACTTCAGCTTGTCCAGCTTGGTGACGCCGTCCACCAGTTCGGCCACGGCTTCGCCGAACTCGGCCGACAGGGCCTCGCGGGTCAGCGGGGTGTCTTCGATGGTGTCGTGCAGGATCGCGGCGATCAGCGCTTCCACGTCCAGGCCGAGCTCGGCCAGCACCTGGGCCACGGCCACCGGATGGGTGATGTAGGGCTCGCCCGACTTGCGCGTCTGCCCAGCGTGCGCGGAGGCACCGACTTCCCACGCACGGCGCAGCAGCGGCAGCTGCTCGGGCGGCAGGTAGTGGGCGGCGCGTTCGAGCTGGAGGACGTAATCGGGTACGGCGGCAGCGGGGACTGCGGCGACCTTGGCAGTGGGGCCTGGGTTCATGGCCAAAGCCTATGCCAGCGCGACGTTTACGGCAAACCCTGAATGCGAAACAGCCCGCACGGGGCGGGCTGTTCGGCGTATCCAGCAATGACGTTGATCGATGCGATCAATCGTCGTTCTTGGACATGTCTTCGTCGGCGACCACTTCGGCGGCGGCCCACTCCAGCGCTTCGCGCTCGGCGCGCTCACGCTCGGCCTTCTCGACTTCGTCGATCAGCGCGTTGTCGATCTTGCGGGCAGCGATTTCGCGCAGCGCCAGCACGGTCGGCTTGTCCTCGCTCTCGCTGTTGTCCAGCGTGGCCTGCACGCCATTGGCGAGCTGACGGGCGCGCTTGGAGGCCATCATCACCAGCTCGAAACGGTTGTTAACGACTTCCAGGCAATCTTCTACGGTAATGCGGGCCATACGGGCTCCCGGCGACCGGTCGGCCGCTCAGTCGAATGAGGGAAAGGGGACGGAGTGTACTGGCAGGGGCTGGACAAAATCAAGCCAGCCCCCACCGGACCCTTTAGGAATCAATCAGTTGAACCCGCATCCGGGGTCAACAGGGCCTGGATCAGGCCGGCATGGCGGACCTTCTGGGCGTCCCGGCGCAGGCGGCTGGCGGTGAAGATCGCGCACAGTTCGTCCACGGCGGTATCGAACACTTCGTTGACGATGACGTAGTCGAATTCGTTGAAGTGCAGCATTTCATCGCGGGCCGCGCCCAGGCGCTGGGCGATGACCGCCTCGCTGTCCTGGCCGCGCTTGCGCATGCGGTCCTGCAGGGCCTGCTTGGATGGCGGCAGGATGAACACCGTCACCGTGCCCGGCACCAGCTGGCGCACCTGCTGCGCACCCTGCCAGTCGATTTCCAGCAGCACGTCCTGGCCGGCCGCCAGCTGCGGCTCCACCGACTGGCGGGCGGTGCCCTTCCAGTCACCATGCACCCAGGCGTGTTCGAAGAAATCGCCGGCGGCGATCATTTCCTCGAACTTCTCGGCGCTGACGAAGTGGTAGTGCTGGCCGTTCACTTCACCCGGGCGCATGGCACGCGAGGTGAACGAGATCGACAGGGCGATCTGAGGGTCGCGCGCCAGGGTGGCGTTGACGATGCTGCTCTTGCCGGCGCCGGAGGGGGCGGCAACGATGTACAGCGTGCCGCGTGCGATCGCGGCCGGGGGCGTGGAAATGCTCATTCGATGTTCTGCACCTGCTCGCGGATCTGGTCGATCAGCACCTTCAGCTCGACGGCGGCGTTGGACGTGCGGCTGTCCACCGACTTGGAGCCCAGCGTGTTGGCCTCGCGGTTGAACTCCTGCAGCAGGAAGTCCAGGCGGCGGCCGACCGGTTCACGCTGCTTGAGCACGCGGCGGATCTCGACGATATGGCTGGACAGGCGATCCAGCTCCTCGTCCACGTCCAGCTTCTGCAGCCACATCACCAGTTCCTGCTCGGCGCGGCCCGGATCAACCGGGTGTGGCAGGTCCGCCAGGCGGGCAGCGAGCTTGGTGCGCTGGCCGTCGCGAATGGCCGGAATCAGCGTGCGCACCTCGGCGGCGATGCGCTCGATGGCATCCACGCGCTCGGCGATGGCGGTGGCCAGCGTATTGCCTTCACGCTCGCGGGCGGCGATGAAGCCCTCCAGCACCTGGTCCAGCAGCGCCAGTGCTTCAATCTGCAGGGCTGCCGCATCGGTGGCCTCACCCTGGGTGACGCCCGGCAGCTGCAGCAGGTCGGTGAAGCTGACCTGCAGGTTGGGGAAATCGGAGGTCAGCCGGTGCGCCAGCTGGCCCAGCTGGCCCAGCAGCACCTCGTTGACCTGCAGGCTGGCGGCCGAGTCCGGCGCGCGCAGGCGCATCACCAGATCCAGCTTGCCACGGCTCAGGCGCGCGGAAATGCGTTCGCGCAGCTGCGGTTCCAATGCGCGCAGTTCCTCGGGCAGGCGCGTGCCCACTTCCAGGAAGCGGTGGTTGACCGAGCGCAGCTCGCAGCCCAGCGTTCCCCACGGGGTGGAGCGCTCGCCGCCGGCATAGGCCGTCATGCTTCGAATCATGGATGTATCCGGTGCTTGCAAAGGGGGAATGGTACCCTAGCGGTCTCTTTTGAGCCCCTTTCCCCGCCCCGTGAAGGCCGCGGGGATGGTGGCGTACTCCCTTTCCCTACGGAACCTGCCCCATGTCCGATTTCCGCCCCAGTGGCCGTCAGCCCGATCAGCTGCGCCCGGTCGTCATCCAGCGCGGTTTCACCCGCCACGCCGAAGGTTCGGTGCTGGTCTGCTTCGGTGAAACCCGCGTGCTGTGCACGGCCAGCATCGAGAACCGGGTGCCGGGCTTCCTGCGTGGCAAGGGCGAAGGCTGGGTGACCGCCGAGTACGGCATGCTGCCGCGCGCGACCCACACCCGCAGCGACCGCGAAGCCGCACGCGGCAAGCAGGGCGGCCGCACGCTGGAGATCCAGCGCCTGATCGGCCGCAGCCTGCGCGCCTGCGTGGACCGCAACGCACTGGGCGAACGCACCATCACCCTGGACTGCGACGTGCTGCAGGCCGACGGCGGCACCCGCACTGCGGCCATCACCGGCGCCTACGTGGCCCTGGTCGATGCGGTGAACGTGCTGATGAAGCGCGGCGACATCAAGCGCAATCCGATCCTCGGCGCGGTGGCGGCGGTATCGGTCGGCGTCTACCGCGGCGCCCCGGTGCTGGACCTGGACTACGCCGAAGACAGCGACTGCGACACCGACATGAACGTGGTGATGAACGACGGCGGCGGTTTCATCGAACTGCAGGGCACCGCCGAAGGCCATGCCTTCCGCCGTGACGAGCTCGATGCCCTGCTGGGCCTGGCCGAGAAGGGCGTGACCGAGCTGCTGGCCGCGCAGCAGGCAGCGCTGTCGGCATGAACCGGCGCATTGCCCTGACCACCCTGGTGGTGGCCGACTATGACGAGGCCATCGCCTGGTACACCGGCAAGCTCGGTTTCCATCTGCTGGACGACATCGACCAGGGCAGCAAGCGCTGGGTGGTGGTCGGCCCGACCGATGGCAGCGCCGCCGCCCTGCTGCTGGCCCGCGCCAGCGACGACGAGCAGCGCAGCCGCATCGGCAACCAGACCGGTGGCCGCGTCGGCTTCTTCCTCAATACCGATGACTTCCGCCGCGACCACGCGGCGATGCTGGCTGCCGGTGTGCAGTTCCTGGAAGAGCCGCGCGAAGAACCCTACGCCACGGTTGCGGTGTTCCGCGACCTGTACGGCAACACCTGGGACCTGTTGGAGCCCCGCTGATGAAGAAGCTTGTCCTGGCCAGCCACAACGCTGGCAAGCTGGTGGAAATGCAGGAAATCCTAGCCGACCTGCCGCTGCAGATCACCTCGGCCGCCGAACTGGGCCTGGGCGATGTGGAAGAGACCGGCCTGACCTTCGTCGAGAACGCACTGCTGAAGGCGCGCGCGGCCTGCGAAGCGACCGGCCTGCCGGCGCTGGCCGATGATTCGGGCCTGATCGTCGATGCCCTCGGCGGTGCACCGGGCCTGTACAGCGCGCGCTATGCCGGTCACCCGACCAATGCGGCGGCCAACAATGCCAAGCTGCTGGACGCGATGGCCGACATCGCCGATGGCCAGCGCAGCGCCCGCTTCTACGCCGTGATCGTGCTGCTGCGCCATGCCACCGACCCGCAGCCGCTGATCTGCGAAGGTCGCTGGGAAGGTCAGATCATCCGCGAACTTCGCGGTACCAATGGATTCGGCTACAACCCGGTGTTCCTGGACACCACCCACGGCCTGACTGCTGCGGAAATGGAACCGGCGTTGAAAAACGCCATCAGCCATCGTGCCATCGCCCTGCAGCAGCTCAAGCAGCAGCTCGCGTCCTGGCTCTGATACCCCACCGGATCGACACAGGGAAGCCGGCCAGCGGCCAGCGCTACCGATGACCACCATGCCGCACGATCACGCCCACGACCACTGCAACCACCCGCCCGGCGAAGCCTGCGACCACGACGCACCACCGCGTCTGGTGCCACCGCCGCTGGCGCTGTACGTGCATCTGCCGTGGTGCGTGCGCAAGTGCCCGTACTGCGACTTCAACTCGCACCAGGCCAAGGGCGAACTGCCTTTCGATGCCTACATCGATGCGCTGGTGCGCGACCTCGACCAGGACCTGCCGCTGGTCTGGGGCCGGGTGGTCAGCAGCGTGTTCTTCGGGGGGGGCACGCCCAGCCTGTTCCCGCCCGAGGCGATCGACCGCTTCCTGCAGCAGGCCAGTGCCCGCCTGCGCTTTGCACCGAATGCCGAGATCACTCTGGAAACCAACCCGGGCACCGCCGAGCACGGTCGCTTTGATCGTTACCGCGCGGCCGGGGTCAACCGCCTCAGCTTCGGCATCCAGAGTTTTGATGATGCCGCGCTGAAACGACTGGGCCGCATCCACGACAGTGGCGAGGCCGAGCGCGCAGTGAAAATGGCGCAGGACGCGGGCTATGACAACTTCAACATCGACCTGATGTACGCCCTGCCGGAGCAGACCCTGGCTGGTGCCGAGGCCGACCTGGAACGCGCGTTCGCGTTGCAGCCGGCCCACATCTCGCACTACCAGCTGACCCTGGAACCGAACACCGTGTTCTTCGCGCGGCCGCCGCAGGGCATCCCCGATGAAGACAATGCCTGGGACATGCAGGAACACTGCCAGGCGCTGCTGGCGCAGGCCGGTTTCGGCCAGTACGAGGTGAGTGCCTATGCCCGCCCCGGCCGGCAGAGCGCGCACAACCTGAATTACTGGCGTTTCGGTGACTACCTCGGCATTGGCGCCGGCGCACACGGCAAGATCAGTTCCGGCGCCGAGGAGCACGTGCTGCGGCGCTGGAAGCACAAGCACCCGCAGACGTTCATGGATACCGCAGGCACGGCCGCATCGTTCGGCGGCGACGAAGTGATCGCCGCCGATCGCCTGCCGTTCGAGTACATGCTCAACCTGCTGCGCCTGCACGAAGGTTTCAGCCTGCGCGACTTCGAATCGCGGACCGGCCTGGCCCGCAGCGTGCTGGACGTTCCATTGGCCGAAGCGGTGCAGCGCGGATGGCTGGTGGTGGCAGACGGGCACGTGCAGCCAACCGAGCTCGGCCGGCGCTTCACCAACGATGTGGTCAGCCTGTTCCTGGAAGATTGATCTGCTGCGGCGCCGCCATCGCAGGCGGCCCTGAATGGATCCATCGCCAAAGTAGCGTCTTCACCAGCCGACACGGTAGATTCCAAGATCGATCCGCGGGAATCCGGAACCCCTCGCCGATGTCTGCTGTCTTTTCCCTTTCCAGTGCCGACACTGCCCGCCTGGCCGCAGCCGACCTGCCGCCGCGCGTGCGCGAGTTGCTGGGCGCGCTGATCGGCCTGTGCCACCAAGCCCTGACGGCACCGCTGATCCTGACCGTGGAAGCGCTGGAGCAGACCCTGCTGCATGACGCCGACCATGCCCGCAACCCGCAACAGCAGGCCGACCTGCTGGCACAGCGCGGCCAGCTGCATGCGTTCGCCGGCCACTTCAGCGACCGCATGCTCGATGCACTGGCCGATGCGCTTGCGCGGCTGCGTGAACCGATCGCCCCGGTAGTGGCCGCCGCCACCCCACCGCCCTTGCCCGGCATGCTGGGGTTGAGCCTGGTCGCCGAGCATGAAGTCGACCGCGATCTGCTGCTGACCGAAATGGTGCGCCGGGAAACCCTGCGATCGGCCAACGCCCTGAACCTGCTCGGCCAGCGCCTGGGCGTTGTCGCCGGCGCACCGGCCTTCGAAGCCGATACCCTGCCGCTGGCCCCGCAGGCCCTGTGCGCGATGGTGCGCAGGCTGGCCGAACAGGATGCCCTCAGCGCCGACGTGCAGATGGCGCTGTACCGCAGCTTCGAGCGGCAGGTGCTGGAGCGGCTGGGCGATGTGCTCGACCGCGCCAATGCGCTGCTGGCACAGCACGGCATCCTGCCGGGCCTGGTCTACACCCCATACCTGGCACGTTCTTCGAGCACCCGCCGGATCATCACCCAGTCGGTCGGCAGTGGACGCAGCGGGCGCCCGTCTCCGCGTGTGCCCACGCCGATGACCGGCTGGGGTGGCTCGGCACCGCCCGGCTCATGGTCGACGTTGATGCAGGACGCCTTCGCCGACGCGGCTGCGCCCGGTGCGTCGGCCGGCATGACGGTACCGGCCAGCAGCGTGCTGCACGAGATGCTGCAACAGGCGCGGCAGACCCCGCAGCCAGCGGCGGATCCGGCGGCCCTGCCCAGTGCAGCGGTCGATGCCGTGCTGGCGCGCCTGCAGGGCCAGGCCAGCGCCGCCAGCGCCATGACCGATCTGCAGGCCGCCGTGGTGGCCCAGCTGCGCAGCGAGCATGGCGCGCAGGCAAGCCTTGGCAGCCACGACCGCGACAATCTCGATCTGCTGCGCCTGCTGCTGCAGCAGGTGCAGCAGCAGCAACGACCGGACCCGGTGCCGGCCGCGCTGCTCGCGCGCCTGCAGGTACCGCTGGCGCGCGCAGCGATGGCCGACCCGGGGTTCTTCGTGCGCGACGAACATCCGGCGCGCGAACTGCTCAACCATGTCGCTGAAGCCGGCGCCAGCTGGCTCGGCGATGACGATGTCGATCCGCAGCTGCTGCAACGGCTGGCGCAGAGCGTGCAGGGCCTGCTCGGCCAGGATGCACGCACGCCCGAGGCCTTTGCCGCCGCCAACGAAGAGATACAGCAGCACCAGCGTGCGGCCGCGCACCGTGCCGAACTGGCCGAGCGCCGTCACGTGGAAGCCGCACGCGGCAAGGAGCGGCTGGAACTTGCGCGACGCCAGGCCAATGCGCAGATCGACCAGTGCTGCGATACCCAGCAGCCGCCGCGCTTCGTGCAGACACTGCTGCGCCAGGCATGGGCAGATGCATTGACGCTGACCCGCCTGCGCCACGGCGATGATTCGCCGCAATGGCAGGAACGCCTGCAGCAGACCGAACGCATCGCGGCGATCACTGCCGAGGCCGCCAGCGAAACCAGCGCGACCGACGCTGCGCTGGCTGCCGAGGTTGAATCGGCCCTGCTGCAGGTCGGCTACCACGCCGAGGAGGCCGCTGCCGTCGCGCGCCGCCTGTCCACACCGGGTGGCGAAGACGAAAGCACCTCGCGCACCGAGCTCAGCGCACGCCTGAAGGCCCGTGCACGACTGGGCGAACACACCGGCGCACAGGCCCTGGCAAGCGATGCGGCACCACGCAGCGAGGCCGAGGAAGCCAGTTACCAGCAGCTGTGCGCGCTGCCCTTCGGCAGCTGGTTCGATATCGACGATGGCGAAGGCGCGCTGCGCCGCCAGCGCCTGTCCTGGTACAGCCTGCTGACCGGCCATGTGCTGTTGGTCAACGCGCGTGGGCAGAAGATCGGCGAAACCACCCTGGATGCACTCGCCCGGCAGATGGCCGCCGGACGCGCGCAGCTGGTCACCGAAGACAAGGGCCGTCTGGTCGACCGCGCCTGGCAGGCCAGCCTGAGCGCACTGCGCACGCTGGCCGGACGTCGCCCGCAGGAGCCCAACGCATGAGTACGCAACCGCCCGTTGATACCCGCCGCGCGCCGCGCCGGCAGGTGTCCGATCTGGTACCGGTGACCGACCAGATGCGCGACAGCGTGGTCGGCCGGCTTGGCAACGTGTCCGAGACCGGCATGCTGATGCTGGCCAGCGCCGCGCTGCGCGACGATGCGCTGTATCAGCTGCGCTTCCCGCTGCCATTGGCCGATGGCCGCAGCGAGTGGATCGACGTCGGCGTACATCTGCTGTGGAGCGAACCGGCGCATGCCCCCGGCCAGAGCTGGGCAGGCTTCCGCTTCCTGACCCTGTCACGCGAGCATCGGCAGCTGCTGCGCCGGTGGATCGGCGAAGACAGCGACGAGGCACCGGTTTCGACGGGCTGAGTGCCGGTTCCGGCACAGCGGATTGCGTCGGTATCCGGCAGAATCTAGGGCCGTTTTCCGTGTCGAGCCACCGCAATGACCCAGCAAGACCCCGGCGCCCTGTATCCCGACCACCTGGCCGTGCTGTGCCGACGCGCCGAGCAGGCGCTGGCACGCGGCGGCTTCGACCACCTGGTGGTGCCCAGCGGCACCCTGCACTACCAGGTCTTCGACGATCGTGACTATCCGTACGCGGTCAACCCGCAGTTCAAGGCCTGGCTGCCGCTGACTCGTGTACCCAACAGCTGGATCGTGTTCACCCCGGGCAAGCGTCCGGCGGTGATCTTCCACCAGCCGTTCGACTACTGGCATGTGGTGCCGGATGCACCGAGCGGCTGGTGGGTCGAGCACTTCGACATCCACATCATCCGCACGCCGGACGAGGCGCTGGCACTGCTGCCGCCCGACCCGGCGCGCTGCGCGATCCTGGGTGAGCCGCAGAGTGCGCTGGGCGCGTATGTGCCCAACAATCCGGCGCCGGTGGTGAACTACCTGGAATGGCACCGCGGCAGCAAGACGCCGTACGAAATCGCCCTGATGCGCCAGGCGCAGGTGCTGGGCGTGCGCGGCCATCGCGCGGCCGAAGCGGCGTTCCGCAACGGCGCCGACGAGTTCAGCATCCACATGGCGTACTGCCAGGCCGTGGGCCAGGACGCCACCGAACTGCCGTACGGCAACATCGTGGCCTTGAACGAGCATGCGGCGGTGCTGCATTACACCGAACTGGGCCGCAAGGCGCCGCAACCGCTGCGCAGCTTCCTGATCGATGCCGGCGCCAGCGCGCACGGCTATGCCAGCGACATCACCCGCACCTACGCCGCCGCCGGCCATGACGAGTTCGCGGCGATGATCGACGCGGTCGATGCCGCGCAGCAGACGATGTGCGCGGCCGTGCGCCCGGGCTTCGACTACAAGCAGCTGCACGTGGATGCGCACCTGTCGCTGATGGGCGTGCTGAAGGACTTCGGCGTGATCAAGGTGTCGCCGCAGACCGCGCTGGAAACCGGCGTCAGCGCCGCGTTCTTCCCGCACGGCATCGGCCACCTGATCGGCCTGCAGGTGCATGACGTGGCCGGTTTCGCGGCCAGCGATGAAGGCGGCCGCATCGAGCGTCCTGCCGGCCATCCGTACCTGCGCCTGACCCGCGTGCTGGAGCCGGGCATGGTGGTGACGATCGAGCCGGGCCTGTACTTCATCGACATGCTGTTGAACGAAGTGAAGGCCGCCGGTCATGGCGATGCGATCAGCTGGGAGCGTGTGGACTTCTTCCGTCCGTACGGCGGCATCCGCATTGAAGACGAAGTGCTGTGCACTGATGGCGAGGCGGACAACCTGACGCGGCCGGTGTTTGCGGCGGCCAACGGCTGAGCCCCTCGTGGTCTGACGCTTAGAGCAAAAGCCGCGCTTGGCGGAGCGGGTGGGCCATGCAGGGGACGCTGCAAGTACGTCCNTGTAAGCTCGATGGCGCC
>NZ_QQXJ01000001.1:732720-790317 GCF_004348785.1 Stenotrophomonas sp. TEPEL | reverse complement strand
TTGCCGTTGATTGCAGCAGGTGCAGGGCTGCAAGCCCTGCCGAAACCCCTCTTACCCCACCTTNGACNGTTNCNTGCGCGCGTCCAACCACGGAAAAGAAAAAAGAAAAGCAGAAGCGGGTCGCTCGCTGCGCTCGCTCTGTGTCGACCAACGGTCGNCACCTACCAACAGCCGCGCGTGCCAACAATNGCAGTTGCCAGTAGATCCACGCCATGCGTGGATGATTCATTCGATACCTGACAGATGTGCCGACCAACGGTCGGCACCCACCAACAGCCGCAGGAATCTGTCAGAGGTGGGGCGGTGTGGGTGGNCAGGACACGCCGTACACCCATCCGTGGGGGCTCGATGGCGCCATCCATGGCGCCAACGGTCCTGCCCACCCACACCGCCCCACCTCTGACAGATTCCTGCGGCTGTTGGTGGGTGCCGACCGTTGGTCGGCACATCTGTCAGGTATCGAATGAATCATCGCCCCGCCCTCCCACCGAATGCCNCTTCGGCNTTTGACGTTGCCGNTGATTGCAGCAGGTGCAGGGCTGCAAGCCCTGCCGAAACCCTTCTTACCCCGCCATCAACGCTTCGATCTCGTCGGCGCTGCGTTCCAGGCCTTCGGTCAGCACGCGATGGCCGTCATCGGTGATCAGCACGTCATCCTCGGTGCGGATGCCGATGCCGCGCCAGCGCGGCTCGACCGTCGTATCGTCCGCGCCGATGTACAGCCCCGGCTCGATGGTGAAGGCCATGCCCGGCTCCAGCAGGCGCGAATCGCCGGCCAGGCGGTAGTCGCCTACGTCGTGCACATCCAGCCCGATCCAGTGCCCGGTCTTGTGCCGGTAGAAGCGCTGGTACAAGCCTTCGGTGAGATTCTTTTCCAGCGTGCCCTTCAACAGGCCCAGCTGCAGCAACCCCTCGGTGAGGGTCTGCACCGCCGCCAGATGGCCCATTTCGTACGCCACGCCCGGTTTGGCCTGGGCAAGCGCTGCCGCCTGCGCGGCACCCACCAGATCATGCAGCGCGCGCTGCTCGGCGCTGAAACGACCATTGACCGGGAACGTACGGGTGATGTCACTGGCGTAGCCGCGGTACTCGGCGCCGGCATCGATCAACACCAGTTCACCGTCGCGCGAGCGTGCGTTGTTGTCGCGGTAATGCAGGATGCAGGCGTTGCGGCCGGCACCGACGATGCTGCAGTACGCAGGCACCGCGTCGTTGGCACGGAACACCCGCTCCAGCTCGGCCTGCAGTTCGTACTCGTGGATGCCCGCCTTCGCACTCTGCATGGCTGCGCGATGCGCCAGCACACTGATGTCGGCCGCGCGCTGCATCAACGCCACCTCGGCACCGGACTTGAACAACCGCTGCTCGTGCAGCAGATGGCCCAGTTCCAGGAACTCATGCGGCGGCTGCGCACCATGACGCACCTGCGAACGTACGCGGTTTACCCAGCCGATCAGCTTCAGGTCGAAATCC
Source organism: Stenotrophomonas sp. TEPEL (assembly GCF_004348785.1). NCBI lineage: Bacteria > Pseudomonadati > Pseudomonadota > Gammaproteobacteria > Lysobacterales > Lysobacteraceae > Stenotrophomonas > Stenotrophomonas sp. TEPEL. The sequence goes on along the minus strand of NZ_QQXJ01000001.1, from coordinate 788,844 downwards.
GCATCGCGGCCGAAGTGGTAGTACACCCGCGAACGCCCTTCCAGCAGGCCCGGCAGGATGTCGTCCAGGTCGGTGATCGGGTAGGCATCGTCCATCGCGAACTGCGCCACGGCGCCTTCCTGGCCGGCGCGACCGCCATCCCAGGCTTCGCGCGCGGGATCGCGCTCGCGGCAGAACAGGATCGCTTCGCCGTGGCGACGGCCGGGAATCAGCACCAGCACCGCTTCCGGCTCCGGGAAGCCGCTCAGGTACTGGAAATCCGAATCCTGCCGGTACGGATAATGGGTATCAAGGCTGCGCACCTTCTCAGATGCCGCCGGCAGCACCAGGATCGCGTCTTCGCCCGCCATGTCCATCAACTGCCGGCGACGACGCTTGTACTCGCCGGCAGCGATGCCGGTGCGCTGCTTGATATCCATCAGTTCAGGCGCTGCCGATGGCGCGCGGCCAGCACCACGTCACCGTGCAGCAGCAGCACCGCCACGCGGATGAACTCTTCGATCTCCGACAGGGCTTCGTCGTCATCATCACCGCCCGCTTCAAAATCCTCGCTCGAGGCGCGGGCCAGGCTGGCCAGGTCGTTCAGCGCCTCCTCGCCTTCTTCGGACAGGGCCGGCCGGTGGCCGCCACTGCCCAGGCCGAAGCCACCCAGGAAGGAACGGGTCCAGCTGAACATGGCGTCCGCCTGCGCGGCCACGTCGCTGCTGTCGGTCAACAGCAGCTCGAAGGCGAAGTCCCGGTCTTCCAGCTGCTTGATGGTGGCCTCCAGCAACTGCGCCAGCGCGCTGCCGGCAGCCGCCTGCGGCAGGTTGTCGTCGGCCAGCACACGCGCCGGCCAATCGTTGCCAGGAGCACCGCCTGCGGCCAGCCAGCCGCACAGCCCGCCATGCAGCTCGGCAGCAGTGGCGCCCAGGCCCAGTTCCTGGCTGGCGCGGGTAACGTCGTCGACGGAGGGAAGTTCGATCATCGTGCGGCTCGTTCGGAAGGGAAAACGGCAGAGCGCGCGCGCGCCCGTGAGCCGGGTAGTGTAGCAATGTGTCCGCCTGCTCTCCGTGGCCGCCGGGGGCCTGCTGCGACAGTGCTTGACCGCCCTGACCCGGCTTGCCTATCGTGCGGGCATGGAACCCGCCGATCCCCTTGCCCAGCTGCAGGCCTTCGCCGCCCGTGTGGAGGCGTTGCTCGACCGCAACCTGCGGCTGGCCGAGGAGAACCGCAGCCTGCGCCACCAGCAGGAACAGCTGGTGGCCGAGCGCTCGACGCTGCTGGCCAAGAACGAGCAGGCGCGTTCGCGGGTGGAAGCGATGATCACCCGGCTCAAATCACTGGAGCAGCACACATGAGTGCCGAACCGGTCAGCGTCCGTATCCTCGACCGTGAATACACGGTCGGCGTTGGTGGCGATGAACGCGACAGCCTGATGGCGGCGGCCCGCCTGCTGGATGCGCGCATGCGCGAGATCCGCGGCAGCAACCGGATGGCCGCGGTGGACCGCATCGCGGTGCTGGCGGCACTCAACCTGGCGCACGAACTGCAGCTGCTGCGCGATGAGAACGCCCGCCAGGCGGTCGCCCTGCAACAGACCCTGGCCGACCTGAACCGGCGCCTGGACCGGGCGATCGACAGCAGCACGTGAGATAGGCGCGGAATGCGCCTTCTCTTTTCTGAATTGGCACGCACTGTTGCCGACGAACGGCCTATCCAGATCACGCGCGGTAGCTATAATGGCCACGCGTTCTCTGCGGTACTCGACGGCATGTGCAAACATTCGCCTTGTCCCTTAAGAACGACACCGGGAGCGCGACAGCGCCGGGAGTGCAGGTCCGCCTTGCAGCGGGAAGCCCGATGGTTCTCCAGCGTTCCCACTTGAGCCCCCGGGTTCAAGGTCGTTTCGCATGCATCGACATTGCGGAGAATGCAATATTCCAGCAAGGGCGGCGTCTTCGGGCGTCGCCCTTGTTCTTTCCGGCACAATGACGGCTGTTCCTTGCCGCACGCTGCCATGACCGACCCGCGCCAGGCCCTGCGCCACGACCTGCGGCAACGCCGCCGCGACCTTTCCGCCCCCGCCCGTATCGCCGCTGCCGAATCGCTGGCCGATGCGCTGCTGGCGCTGCCGTTCGCCCCGCGCGAAGGCGCCGTGGCCGGCTACTGGGCGCTGGATGGCGAAATCGCCCTGCACCGCTGGCAACTGCAGCTGCCCGATCGCTTGACCTACTGCCTGCCGGTGCTGCACGGCGACGTGCTGCGCTTCGCGCCCTGGCGCCCCGGCCAACCGTTGACCAGCAACCGCTACGGCATTCCCGAACCGGACATCGCCCTCGAAGACATGCTGGAACCGGCGCAGATGGCCCTGGTGGTGACGCCGCTGGTGGGCTTCGACGCACGGTGCCGGCGGCTGGGCATGGGAGGTGGCTGGTATGATCGCAGCTTCGCCTTCCGCCATGATCGGCCGGCGCCACCCTGGCTGGTCGGCGCGGCATTCTCGGTGCAGCAGGTCGAGTCCTTGCCGGTGGCGTCCTGGGACGTGCCGGTGGATGCGATCTGCACTGAAGCCGGCACCCTGCTCCCTTCCGCTGCCCCCGTGAACGCATGACCGCCCGCAAGCGCTACTGGCTGATGAAGTCCGAACCGGACGCCTTTTCCATCGATGACCTGGCCAAGGTCAAGGTTGAACCCTGGAACGGCGTGCGCAACTACCAGGCGCGCAATTTCATGCGCGATGGCATGCAGGTCGGTGACGGCATCCTGTTCTACCACTCCAATACCAAGGTGCCCGGCATCGTCGGCCTGGCCACGGTGGCCAGCGCGGCCTACCCCGATGACACCCAGTTCGATCCGAAATCCGACTACCACGATCCCAAGAGCACGCGCGAGAACCCGCGCTGGATGCTGGTGGACGTGGCCTTCGAGCGCAAGCTCAAGCAGGTGATCGCGCTGGACGAGATCAAGCTGCATGCCGAGGAACTCGGCGAAGGCTTCCCGCTGGTTGCCAAGGGCAACCGCCTGTCGGTGTTCCCGGTGACCGCTGCGCAGTGGAAGCTGCTGCTGTCGCTGGAAAAGAAATCCTGATTCCCTGCCTGAGAGCTCTCCGCAATGTCTGAAGCCAAGCGCCTGGCCGCCGAAAAGGCCATCGAGTACGTCGAAGACGGCATGATCGTCGGTGTCGGCACCGGTTCCACCGTCGCCTATTTCATCGATGCGCTGGCCCGCATCCAGCATCGCATCAAGGGTGCGGTGTCCAGTTCCGAACAGAGCACCGCGCGCCTGAAGCAGCATGGCATCGAGGTGATCGAGCTGAACCACACCGGTACGCTGTCGCTGTACGTGGATGGCGCCGACGAGTGCGATCCGGGCAAGTGCCTGATCAAGGGCGGCGGCGCTGCGCTGACCCGCGAGAAGATCATCGCCGAGGCCAGCGAGCGCTTCGTCTGCATCGTCGACCCGAGCAAGCAGGTACCGGTGCTGGGCAGGTTCCCGCTGCCGGTGGAAGTGATCCCGATGGCACGCAGCCTGGTTGCCCGCCAGATCCGCGACATGACCGGCGGCCAGCCGACCTGGCGCGAGGGCGTGGTGACCGACAACGGCAACCAGATCCTGGACATCCACAACCTGCAGATCACCGATCCGGAAAAGCTCGAGCGTGAGCTCAACCAGCTGCCGGGCGTGGTCTGCGTCGGCCTGTTCGCACGGCGCCGTGCCGATGTGGTGATCGTCGGCGGCGAGCCGCCGATCGTGCTCTGACCCTTTCGAAGGACCCTGACGATGTCGTTGCTGCGCTCACTGCTGATGCTCCCGCTGCTGGCCCTGACCGGCTGCGCCACCGATGCTGCCCGCCACTGGGTGGAACTTGACGGTGCGCGCTATGACGTTGAACTGGCCACCAACGATGAAACCCGTGCGCGCGGATTGATGTTCCGCGACCAGATGGCCGAGAACCACGGCATGCTGTTCGTGCATGACCGCGAGGAAATGCAGGCGTACTGGATGAAGAACACCAAGATCGCGCTGGACATCCTGTACTTCGACAGCGAGCGGCGGCTGGTGAGCCAGCAGCGTGACGTGCCGCCGTGCTCGGCCGGCGACATGTGCCCGCCCTACCCCAGCGGCGGCCCGGCCCGGTACGTGCTGGAGCTCAACGCCGGCCAGGCCGAGAAGCTCAAGCTGAAGGATGGCACGGAGCTGAAGTTCGGCCCGGGCATCGAGAAGTAGGGGGCGGCCGGCGCCTGCGGTCCTGCAAGCCCACACCGCCCCACCTCTGACAGCTTCCTGCCGCTGTTGGTGGGTGTCGACCTTGGTCGACACAGTAGATCCACGCCATGCGTGGATGGGGACACGTGGGGGATGATGAATTCACGCCACGCTGCTTGAAACCGCCTGCGATTGCCGCCAGTCTGTGGACATGCAGGACCGGATCACACTCCCCGACTGGGATGCACTGGCCGACTTCGACGACGAGGCGCTGCCACTGCTGCCGACCGCGCTGCTGATCGCGCGCGATGAATATCCTGATCTGCAGCCGTCGACCTACGATGCGCTGGTGCAGAGCCACGTCGAGCACCTGCGCGCCGAGGTGGACAGCATCGAGCACAGCCCGCTGAAGATGGCGGCCATCAACCGGCATCTGTTCGATGAGCTGGGCTACAGCGGCGACCACCAGGAGTACTACGACCCGCGCAACAGCTACCTCAACCAGGTCTTCGAGCGCCGTCTGGGCAATCCGATCTCGCTGGCACTGGTGCAGATGGAGGTGGCGCGGCGGCTGGGCATTCCGTTGGACGGCGTGTCATTCCCCGGTCATTTCCTGGTGCGCCTGCCGGTTGACGATGGCGTGCTGGTGATGGACCCGTTCAATGGGGGCCGACCGCTGGACGTGGACGAACTGCGCGAACGCGCCAGATCGCACCTGGGCGGGCAGATGCCCGACGACCAGGTGCTGGCGCAGATCCTCGATCCTGCACCGAGCCGCGCGATCCTGATCCGCATGCTGCGCAACCTGCATGGGGTCTATGCCGAGGCCAGCGAGTGGGATCGTGCCGCGCGCAGTGCCGACCGCCTGCTCAAGCTCGCCCCCGAACAGGACGATGCGCTGCGCGATCGCGGCCTGGCCTACCTGCAGTTGGACTACCTGGCCGGCGCGCGCAACGACCTGGGCCTGTACCTCAAGCGCAACCCCGAGGCCAGCGACGCGCAATGGCTGCGCGAGAAGCTGATCGACCTGGGCGGACCGGTACCGCGGCTGCATTGAGGTTGTCCGGTGTGCAGACCAACGGTCCACACCCACCACCAACGATCCGCCCCACCGGTAGCGCCGGGCCGTGCACGGCGGCGATTGCGATCAATCGATCTCGACCATCTCGAAATCGTCCTTGGTCACGCCACAATCCGGGCAGGTCCAGGTCTCGGGAATGTCTTCCCAGCGCGTGCCCGGGGCGATGCCCTCTTCCGGCAGCCCATCCGCTTCCCGGTACAGGAATCCGCAGACCACGCACATCCAGGTACGCAGGGTGGTGGGGGTGGCTTCGCTCATCGGATAATCAGGGCTGGATTCACGGGCCGCCATTGTCCCATCGCGGTCCACTCACCGGTAGCCATCGATGCCTTCTGCTTCCCCGGCGCCCCGCGGCGTCTACCTGATCACCCCGGATGAACCCGATACCGCCCGGCTGCTGGCGCGCACCGCGCCGCTGCTCGCCGCCGGCGCCACCTGGCTGCAGTACCGCAACAAGACCGCCAGCGATGCCCTGCGGCGGGAACAGGCCACGGCCCTGCAGGCCTTGTGCGCCGCCCACGGCGTGCCGCTGATCGTCAACGACGACCCGGCGCTTGCCCAGGCCATCGGCGCGGCGGGCGTGCACCTGGGCGGCACCGACGGTGATATCGGCGCCGCACGCAGCCTGCTCGGCCCTGACGCCATCATCGGCGCCTCCTGCTACGACCAGCTGGCCAACGCCGAGCGTGCCGTGGCGGCCGGCGCCAGCTACGTGGCCTTCGGCGCGTTCTTCCCCACCACCACCAAGGTCACCAGCAGCCGCGCCCACCCCGACCTGCTGCGGCAAAGCGCCGCACTGGGCGTGCCGCGGGTGGCGATTGGTGGCCTGAGCCCGGACAATGTCGGTCCCATCATCGATGCCGGCGCCGACCTGCTGGCCGTGGTCAGCGGCATCTACGCCGCGCAGGACCCGGTCGCGACCCAGCGCGCCTACCTCGCCCGATTCGATACGAAGCAGTAACCCCAGGAAACCCCATGAACCACGACCAGTCCCACGCCCTGTTCTCCCGCGCCCAGCAATTGCTGCCTGGCGGCGTCAACTCACCGGTGCGCGCGTTCAAGTCGGTCGGTGGCGAACCCTTCTTCGTCGAGCGCGCTGACGGCGCCTACCTGTACGACGTCGACGGCAACCGCTACATCGACTACGTGGGGTCGTGGGGCCCGATGATCGTCGGCCACAACCACACCGCCGTACGCCAGGCGGTGAAAAAGGCGATCGACAACGGCCTGTCCTTCGGTGCGCCGTGCGCAGCGGAAGTGACCATGGCCGAGACCATCACCCGGCTGGTGCCGTCGTGCGAGATGGTGCGCATGGTCAACTCCGGTACCGAAGCCACCCTGTCGGCGATCCGCCTGGCGCGCGGTGCCACCGGCCGCAGCTGCATCGTCAAGTTCGAAGGCTGCTACCACGGCCACGGCGACTCGTTCCTGGTCAAGGCCGGCAGCGGCATGCTGACCCTGGGCGTGCCGACCTCGCCCGGCGTGCCGGCCGGCCTGAGCGAGCTGACCCTGACCCTGCCCTACAACGACTTCGAGGCGGCCACCGCCCTGTTCGAGGCACGCGGCAGCGAGATCGCCGGCCTGATCATCGAGCCAGTGGTGGGCAACGCCAACTGCATTCCGCCCCGCGAAGGCTACCTGCAGCACCTGCGCGCGCTGTGCACGCAGCATGGCGCGCTGTTGATCTTCGACGAAGTGATGACCGGTTTCCGCGTTGCCCTTGGCGGTGCGCAGGCGCACTACGGTATCAGCCCGGACCTGACCACCTTCGGCAAGATCATCGGTGGCGGCATGCCGGTGGGCGCCTACGGCGGCCGCCGCGAGCTGATGCAGCAGATCGCGCCCGCTGGCCCGATCTACCAGGCCGGCACGCTCAGCGGCAACCCGGTGGCGATGGCCGCCGGCCTGGCCATGCTGGAGCTGATCCAGCAGCCGGGTTTCCACGACGATCTGAGCGCGCGCGCCGCACGCCTGTGCGCGGGCCTGGAAGCCGCCGCCGCCGATGCAGGCGTAGCGGTGACCACCACCCAGGTGGGCGCGATGTTCGGCCTGTTCTTCACCGCTGAGAAGGTGGAGACCTACGCCCAGGCCACGGCCTGTGACATCCCCGCATTCAACCGCTTCTTCCACGCGATGCTGGACCAGGGTGTGTTCCTGGCACCGTCGGCGTACGAGGCCGGCTTCCTGTCCAGTGCACACGATGATGACGTGATCGAGGCCACGCTGGCAGCGGCACGCGTGGCGTTCAAGGCGGCCAAGGGCTGAACCCGGCCAGGCAGGTGCCGACCNNGGTCGGCACCTGCCTGGCCTCATCCACGCATGGCGTGGATCTACTGGATCGATGTGCTTCATCCACGCATGGCGTGGATCTACTGAGCTGCGTCTCTGGAGTAGAGCCACGCCATGCGTGGCTGCTGTGCACTCAACCGAAGACGAACTTGCCCTTCATCATCGCGAAGTGGCCGGGGAACGAGCAGAAGAACGTGTAATCGCCGCCCTTCTGCATGCCCTTCGTGGAAAAACGCACGCGGGTGGTCTCGCCACCACCGACCACCTTGGTGTGGGCCAGCACGCGCTTGTCGGCCTTCGGCAGGTAGCTGTCGGCCAGGGTCATGCGCATGCCTGCCATCGCCACCGGCTGGTAGTCGGCGGTGCGGGTCAGCACCCAGTTGTGGCCCATTGCGGTGGCGGCCAGCCTGCCGGTGTGGCGCAGGGTCAGGTCGATTTCGCTGCAATCGGCGGCCACCTTGATCTCCCGGCTGCTGAAGCTCATCTGGTCGGTGCTGTCGATGCTCACCGCACATACGCGCGCCATCGCCGATGGCGCCAGCATCAGCGCACCCAGCCCCATCGCTACCATCCAAGCCTTCATCTTCGCGTCTCCTGCTGGTTCGGTGGTCATTCTAGGCAGACGCCTGGCCACCCGGCTGCGACCGTGTGTCGCAGTGGTGGTCCAGGGTTTGCGTGCGGATAGGGCAATGGCATGCTCGACCGATGCGGATCGATCTTCTCCTGCTCGATGTTGATGGCGTGCTGCTGCACTACCAGCGCGCACAGCGCGTGCTGCATCTGGCGCAGGCGCTGGACGTGCCGACCGCGCGCGTGCAGGCCGCGATGTACGACAGCGGGCTCGAAGCCGCACACGACAGCGGTACGCTGGATGGCGCGCGCTATCTGGCCAAGCTGGGCGAACGGCTGGGCACAACGGTAACGCTGCACACCTGGATCGCCGCACGACACGCGGCCAGCCACCCGCAGCACGCCGTGCTGCAACGGCTGCATGCCCTGCAGGTGCCGATGGCGGTGCTGACCAACAATGGTGCCTTGATGACGCAGGCGCTGCCGACGCTGCTGCCGGAGCTGTTTCCCATGCTGCACGGCCGGGTCTTCTGCAGCGCGGACTTCGGCCTGCGCAAGCCTGCGCCGGAGGTGTTCCTGCGCACGCTCGCAGCCCTCGAGGTGGCACCGGCGCACACGCTGTTCGTCGATGACCTGTTCGTCAACGTGCGCGGTGCACGCGCAGCGGGCCTGCACGCGGAAACCGTGCAGGACGGACGCGGACTGGGCAAGGTGCTGAAGCGCTACGGGGTGCGGTAGCGCCGGGCCATGCCCGGCGAGCGCAGCGGAAAAGCAACGCCAGGCATGGCCCGGCGCTGCCTTGGTCAATGATCAGCGCGCTGCAACGAACGCGGCAATCGCCGCGCGCAGGCGCTTGAGGCCTTCGGCCACTTCTTCGTCGGTGATGTTCAGCGACGGCACGAAGCGCAGCACGTCCGGGCCCGCCTGCAGGGTCAACAGGCCCTGCTCCGCAGCGTGGTCGAGAATGGCACCGGCCTGGCCAGCGAACGCCTTGCTCAGCACCGCACCCAGCATCAGGCCGCGACCGCGCACCTCGCTGAACACCTTGAACTCATCGTTGATGCGGGCAAAGCCATCGCGCAGGGCCTTCGACTGATGGCTGACATTGGCCGCGATCTCGGCCGAGGCCAGCTTGCGCAGCGCCACGCGGGCGACGGCCGCGGCCAGCGGATTGCCGCCGAAGGTGGTGCCGTGGGCACCGAACTGCATGGTCTCGGCCACCTTCGGGCCGGCCAGCATCGCGCCGATCGGGAAACCACCGCCCAGTGCCTTGGCCAGGGTCACCATGTCCGGTACCACGTCATCCTGCCAATGCGCGAACAAGGTACCGGTACGCCCCATGCCGGCCTGGATCTCGTCCAGCACCAGCAGTGCGTTGTGCTGGTCGCACAGTTCGCGCACGCGCTTGAGGAAACCGGACTTGGCCGGCATCACCCCGCCCTCGCCCTGGATCGGCTCCAGCATCACCGCCGCCACGTCGCCGGCGGCCATCGCCGTTTCCAGCTGCACGTCATCGTTGAAGTCGATGTAGCGGAAGCCACCCGGCAGCGGCTCGTAGCCTTCCTGGTATTTCGGCTGCGCGGTAGCGGTCACCGCGCCCATGGTGCGGCCGTGGAAGCTGCCGCGGAAGGTGATGATGACGCGCTTGTCGGCCGCGCGGCCCTGGCTGGAGGCCCACTTGCGGACCATCTTGATCGCCACTTCGTTGGCTTCGGCACCGGAGTTGCACAGGAACACGCGCTCGGCGAAGCGGCTGGCCTTTACCAGTTCCTCAGCCAGGTGCAGTGGCGGCGCGCTGTAGAACACGTTGCTGGTGTGCCACAGCTTGCCGGCCTGTTCGACCAGCGCCGCGACCAGATCCGGGTCGTTGTGGCCCAGGCCGCACACGGCGATGCCGGCGGCCAGATCGATGAACTCACGGCCCTGGCTGTCCCACACGCGGGCGCCCTGGCCTCGCTCCAGCACCACCTGGCGGGGCTTGTACACCGGCAGGTAGTAGTGCGACAGGGAGATCAGCGGATCGGTAGCGGCGGTCATGGCGGTCAGCAGGGTTCAGGAATGCCCATTCTCGCGCTGGAACCCGTGCGGCACAATGCACGCATGCGACCGTTTTCCGCCCCCCAGCTGAACCCCGCCACCGAGACCGGCTGGCGCCGCCGGTGGTTCGACATCATCTACCGCCACGACAGCCGGCCCTCGCGCAATTTCGACCTGCTGCTGGTCTACGCGATCATCGCCAGCGTGCTGGTGGTGATGTTCGACAGCGTGCAGCGCTTCCACATCGCCCATGCCGACTGGCTGTACGTGCTGGAATGGGGCTTCACCATCCTGTTCACCGCCGAATACGTGCTGCGCCTGGCGGTGGTCAAGCGCCCACTGCGCTACGCGGTGAGCATCTGGGGCACCATCGACCTGGCCTCGATCCTGCCGACCTACCTGTCGCTGTTCATTCCCGGCGCACAGAGCCTGCTGGTGGTGCGTGCACTGCGCATCCTGCGCGTGTTCCGCATCCTCAAGCTGACCCGCTACATCGAAGAAAGCGGCGTGCTGATGCAGTCGCTGTGGCGCAGCCGGCGCAAGATCCTGCTGTTCCTGTTCACGGTGGTCACCATCACCATCATCGCCGGCACGCTGATGTACGTGATCGAGGGGCCGAACCATGGCTTCACCAGCATTCCCAGCAGCATGTACTGGGCAGTGGTGACGATGGCCACGGTCGGCTTCGGCGACATCGTGCCGCAGACCGTGCTCGGCCGCTTCGTCACCTCGGTGCTGATCCTGATCGGTTACAGCATCATCGCCGTGCCCACCGGCATCTACACCGCCGAGCTGGCCAGCACCATGCGCGATGCCGAGCTGGCCGCGCGCCGCGATGCACGTGGCTGCCCGCACTGCGGGCTGGAAGGCCACGAGCCGGATGCGAGGCACTGCCGGAAGTGTGGCGGGCAGCTACCGGATACGTTCAGCCACTGACGATGAGCCCGGCCGACGGTCGGGCCCACCGTGGGCAGCGCAGTAGATCCACGCCATGCGTGGATGAAGCCTGCTGCATCCACGCATCGGGTCAATCCAACGGCGCAATCCATGCCGTTGCTGGTGGTCGGCAGATCGTTGCAGACCGCGACCACCCTCAACCGTGCCCCTCAAGGCGCCCGGCCCGGGGGCGCCTCATCCAGCTCGTGCAGGCCTGGAATGGCGGCGCCGCGCCGGATTACTGGCGATTGCTCTGGAACACCAGTGCGTTGTAGATGTGCAGCAGTCGCCCGGCCGAGCCGCTCGGCGCCATCGAGGGCGAATCAAGCATGCGTCGTTCGAAGTCCGTGTAGGGCGTGTTCGCGCTGACCCGCTGCAGCCGCTCCTTGCCTTCGCGGCGGAAGTTCTCGGCCTCGCGTTCAAAGCTGTTCCAGTCCAGCTTGCCCGGCTCCTGATCGGCCACCTTGGCATGCGCTTCGTCGGAAATGCGGTTGAAGGCGTCCAGCCGCTCCCGTGCCCGGGCCGCGTCGAAGTCGTCCTCGCTCATCATGTCCATGATCGCTTTCGCTTCCAGCATCATCGCCAGTCGGTAGTACTCGCGGGTGCGCCCTTCGGCCTGTTCCAGCGCCTTGAGCTGTTCGCGCTGGGCAGCGTCGTTCTGGCGCTCCAGTTCGACGTTGAAGGTTTCACTGGCAACGACGAAATCCTTGAAGGCGGTCATCAACGGCGCGTGCAGCTGCTTGCCCTTGGCAAACTTGTCGTCTTCGTAGTCCTGGCGCTCGTAGTAGTCGTGGGCTTCCTTGCTGATCGGCACCAGCGCCTTCAGCGCCTGCTGGTAGTGGCCCGCAGCGGCATCGAGATCGGCAAGCGCCGGCTTGGCAGCGATCGCCTCGGTCACCGGGGCGTCGCATTGCTTCATGTCGTAATCGCCGATCTCGAACGGCCCGTACACGTTCGTCTCGCGCCCGCTGGGGCCGGCGTCGACGTCCTTGATCCAGCGCGTGTAGGACTGGATGCTGCCGTGCATTTTCGAATCAAGCGCGTTGAAGCAGCCGATGTAGGCGTTGAGCTTTGCGGTCAACTGCTGCTGTGCGTCGGCTGGCGCCGTGCTGGCCTCCGGCTTGCCGGCGGAACCCGCGTCCCCGGCGCTTGCGGGCGCCTTGCCACCACAGGCAGCCAGAAGAAGCGACAGCGAAGCGGCCAGCGCCGCGATGGAAAGAGTACGTGACATGGGCTCACATCCCTGTTGAAAACGATTACAGCCGCGCATTCTAGCGCAGCGGGCCGAGGTCCGCAGCCATGGGCCTTTTCCCAGCGGCAGGGTCAATCCAGGAACAGATCCGGCAGCAGCGGACGCGACACATCCACCGCATATCCCGACAGATCGGTCACGCCGGCTTCGGCCAGTACCTCGTCATCGATCAGGAAACGGCCGTGGAAACCGGCCGCCTCGCGCACCAGCACCGCGTGTGCAGCGTCGGCCATGATCTGCGGCGTGCGGCAGCCACCGACGTCCACGCCGGGAATCATGTTGATCGCGTCGGTCGCAATGACCGTGCGCGGCCACAGCGCATTGACCGCCACGCCCTGCGGGCCGAACTCGGCGGCCAGGCCGAGGGTGACAAAACTCATGCCCATCTTCGCCAGCGTGTAGCCGGTATGCGCGCCCCACCACTTGGGCTCGAGGCTCGGCGGCGGCGCGAGGGTCAGGATATGCGGGTTCGGCGCCTGCAGCAGGTACGGCAGGCATGCCTGCGCGCACAGGAAGCTGCCGCGCGAATTGACCTGCTGCATCAGGTCGAAGCGCTTCATCGGCGTGTCCAGGGTGCCGCGCAACCAGATGGCGCTGGCGTTGTTGACCAGGATGTCGATGCCGCCGAAGGTGTCGACGGTAGCGGCAACCGCCGCCTGCACCTGGTCTTCCTCGCGGATGTCGCACTTCAGCGCCAGGCCCTGGCCACCGGCTGCGGTGACGGCCTCGGCGGCACTGTGGATGGTACCCGGCAGCTTCGGATTGGGCACCGACGACTTGGCAGCAATGGCGACGTTGGCACCGTCGCGCGCGGCGCGCAACGCGATGGCCAGGCCGATGCCGCGCGAGGCACCGGTGATGAAAAGGGTTTTGCCCTGCAGACTGCCCACGTTCCACACTCCAGCGTATGCAATGAGCCGTTAGTATGCCGCGCCGACGCGGAGTTCACCGCACGTTGACGATACTGGCGCCCCGGTCACTGCACGAGGTCCATGCCATGCGCTGTTCCCGCCTGTTGTTGCCTGCCCTGGGCCTGGCCCTGCTCACCGCCTGCCAGGGCCGCTCGCCCGAACCCGGCAGCGCGCCGGCCAAGGATGACGCCGCCAGCGTCGACAAGGCCGCCGGTGATGGCAAGCTGCGCTGGAGCGAGGCCGTTGTCTGGGATGGTGACCTCAACGCCTGCCGGCAGGGCGACAGCGCGGCCACCCGCGATTGCCTGCGCGATGCGATGCGTGCCGGTGGGGCCAGTGCGGATGCGGTCACTGCGGCCGAGCAGCTGTCCACCGGTGGCGAACTGGCCTACGTGACCGCGTGGCATGAGCACGACGGCCTGGGCGTGGCCACTGTCGAATATCCGTTCCGCGCCAATACCAATGAAGGCACGCGCCTGGTTGATGCCGCAGGCAAGCGTATCGACGTGGATGCGGTGCAGCTGGATGATACGCTGCGCGCCGATCCCGGCGTGCAGGAGGTGCTCAAGGCGCATCCGCAGGCCACGCCGTTCGCGCCGGCGCAGGCTGCGGGTACCGCAGCGCTGGACGGGGGCGGCATCCGTCTGCTGTACCGCACGCCGCTGCGCGACTGCCATGCGTGCCCGGATGTGGGCCAGCTGCAGATCGGCTATGACTTCGATGGCAAGCGCAACTTCATCGGCCAGCAGGTGGTGCCGGTGACGCCGTAGGCAGGTAGCGCCGGGCCATGCCCGGCGGACGCAGCATGTCAATGCCGCCGGGCATGGCCCGGCGCTACCGATAGCTGTGGATCTGCTTGCTCAGCAGGTGCGGCGCGATCCATCGATGCACCGGTGCCACCGGCAGCATGTACAGGCGGCCGAACGCGTTGTGGGTGTGCACCACCGTCGCCACTTCCAACATATCGCCGTGCCATTGCAGCGCCAGCTGCACACGCAGATGGCGGTCGTTGTCTTCCAGCACGATGACATCCTCGTCCAGCGCCTGCAGGGTGAAGATGCCGAGGCGTTGCCCGGGCTGCGGATCGGCGGTCTGCTGCACCGCGCGCAGCGAGCCGAGATCCTTCATGCCCAGCAGCCGCATGCCCCTATTGCGCAGCGCCATCAGTCCATCGAACCACCCAGGCACCGTCGCCGCCATATCGCGGTAGGCCTGCAGCGCCGAACGGCCGTTGCGTGGCGCCGCTGCCTGGCAGGCATGGACGAAATCGGCACCCGGCAGTTGCGAACGCAGCACGCTGCCTTCGCTCAGCTGGGCGCTCACGGCTTGGGGCCCTGCCCTTCGTTGTCTTCCCAATGCAGGATGCGGCGGGTGACGAAGCGGTAGACCGGCTTGCCGGTGGCGAACCAGAGATCGCGCACCCACGAGGTGCGCTTGAGCACGCGTTTCTCCACCGGCGTCAGCGACTCCCGGCAGTACATGCGCTTGTGCTTGAGCAGGTGGCGCAGGTCCTCGCGCGCCAACAGGCGCATCCAGCGCGAGCGCGGGTCGCCGATCACTGCCAGCTGGAAGTCGATCAGGGCCGGTCGACCGTCCTCGGTCACCAGCCAGTTCGCTTCCTTGGCCAGGTCGTTGTGGGCCACACCGCGCCGATGCAGCTGCTGCAGCAGGCGGCGTGCGGCGCGGAACCAGGCCACGTCACCGCGCGGCGGACGCTGATACATCGCATCGCCGGCCATGAAGCTGCGGTCGAGGTGTCGGCCATCCCAGTCCAGCAGCTGCGGCACGTCGGCCATGCCGTGGATGTGCTTCAGCGCGCGCGCTTCGCGCCGCGCCAACCACCACGCGGGCAACCGCAGCCACAGCGGCGTGGCCCCCAGATCGCGGCGCACGAAGGGGCCTTGCGGCCCCTGCACGAGGAGGATCCGGCCGAAACTGTCGGCCTTCAGTGCATGCGTTGGCGCGTCGTTGGATACAGGCATGGCGACATTCTAGGCGATGGCGCCGGTTGCAAACGGTCACCAAGCGGCTGGGAACCAGTCACCTTCACGCCCCTATAATCGGGCAATGGACTCTTCATGGATCGACGCCACCCTCGCGTGGATTGCCGCTCATCCCGTGTTGGCGGGTGCGGTCATCTTTCTGATCGCCTTCTGCGATGCGGTCATCATTCTTGGCGCCATCGTGCCGGCGCTGCCGTTGCTGTTCGCCGTTGGCGTGTTCATCGGCCTGGGCCAGATATCCGGCCCGTATGCGGTGGCCGCCGCGGCGCTGGGTGCGTTCGCCGGTGATGGCATCAGCTACTGGATAGGCCGGCGCTGGGGCGACCGCCTGCGTGGCGTCTGGCCGTTCAGCCGCTACCCGCAGCTGCTTGATCGCGGCGAGAACCTGTTCCGCCGCAATGCGTTCAAGAGCATCCTGATCGCCCGCTATGTCGGTGCCATCCGGCCGTTCGTGCCCGCCATTGCCGGCATGATGAAAATGCCCGCCAGCCGTTACGTGCAGGCCAGTGGCATCGCCAGTATTTCCTGGGCTGTGCTGTTCCTGGCGCCGGGCTGGATTCTCGGCGAAGCCTATGATGCCGTCGCTGCTGTTGCCGGCCGGCTGGTGGTCGTGGTGGGCTTGCTGGCCGTGATCCTCAGCCTGGTCTGGGCCATCGTGCTGTACGGCTATCGCTGGTCGGCCGCGCGCATGGACAGCTGGCTGGCGCGGCTGCTCGACTGGTCCAACCGGCACCCGACGCTGGGCCGCTACACGGTGGGCGTGCTCGACCCGAAGCGCCGCGAATCGGTGCCGCTGGCGATGCTGGCGCTGATGCTGCTGTTGTTGGGCTGGGGCTGGTTCGCGCTGCTGACGGTGGTGGTCGCCCATGGCGAGCCGTTGGCGGTGGACCTGCTGGTACACCAGGCGATGCTGGCCCTGCGCAATCCGCTGGCCGACTACCCGATGGCCGCGTTGGCCTCGCTCGGCGCATGGCAGGTGCTGCTGCCGGCCACCGCTGCCGCGATGGGCTATCTGGTCTGGCGCCGGCGCTGGATGGCGGCCGCTCATTGGCTGGCCGCATTGGCCTTCGGCCTGGCCCTGACCAAACTGCTCGGTACCACCGTCGATGTGGTGCGCCCGATCGATGCCAGCAGCGGCTTCGGCTTCCCGTCGGTATCGGTGACCATGGCCACCATCACCTTCGGCTTCTTCGCGGTGCTGATCGCCCGCGAAATGCCCGGCCGCACCCGCGTCTGGCCCTACCTGGTGTCAGGCATCGTGGTCAGCCTGATCGGCTTTGCGCGCCTGTATCTGGGCGCGCACTGGCTGAGCGATGTCATCGGCGGCATGTTGTTCGGAACCTTCTGGCTGCTGGTGCTGGGCATCGCCTACCGCCGCCGCTTCAACCGCTCGTTCTGGGTCAAGCCGGTAGCGTGGCTGTTCTACGGCGTCTTCGTGGTGGCGGCGATGTGGTACGCGCCGCGCAACATCCCGGTCAAGCTGGAACGCTTCGAGCCGACCCTGCCGGCGCCGCTGGCGATGGACGCGCAGGCCTGGTGGCAGCATGACTGGGCAAAGCTGCCGGCGCGCCGCAACGAATTCGACGATGACCAGCGCTGGCCACTGGACGTGCAGGTGGCCGGCCCGTTGGCGCCGCTGCAGGCGCAGCTGGAAGCGCGCGGCTGGCAGGTGCAGGCCCAGGCCGGCTGGCAGGAAGCGCTGCTGATGCTGGACAAGAACACCGGCGCCAATGAACTGCCGGTACTGCCCGCGACGCTGGATACGCGTGTTGAAGCGCTGCTGATGGTGCGCCAGGGCGCGCGGGCCGACGAGCGTTACGTGCTGCGGCTGTGGCAGGCGCCGGCGCAGCTGCAGCCGGGCGATACCCCGTTGTGGCTGGGCAGCGCACAGACCCTGCGCTACGAGCGCCACTTCCAGTGGATCGGCATGTGGCACCCGGTGCGTGGCATCGACCCGGCGTTGAATGCGGTCAAGGAAGCGGTGCAATCGTTGCCGCAGCGCGAGGATGTGCAGCCGGAGACCGGGCTGCCGGTAATGCGGTTGAAGACCGCCACGCCGTAACGAAGCGGCCGGGCATGGCCCGGCGCTACCCTCCCGCTCTGGTGGTCGCCAACCTTGGTTGGCGCTTCGGGCAAAGGCTGCCAACCCGGGTTGGCATCTACCGGTTCCGCCGCACTCTGGTAGTCGCCAACCTTGGTTGGCGTTTTTCCGGCTACGGCATCCAGCCCAGCAACTGCTGCAGGCGCTGGTGCGGGTCATCCATCTGCAGCAGCTGCAGGCGCTGCTGTTCGCTCAGCGGCAGAAGCTCGGCCAACCGCCAGCTGACCCAGCTGGCCTGGTCCATCAAGGCCGGTGTGGCCGGTGCGAACGCCGTGCCCGCCTGCTCGATGATGTGGTCCAGCACCGTGGCCAGCAACGCATGCTGCGGACGCAGTTCGTCATCGGGATCGTCATCGCACCAACGCACATCGGCAACCACCAGACCGTTGTCGCGCNCGCGCGTGCGCTCGACGTGGAAACGGCGGGTGCCGCGCAATCGCAGCTGCAGCACGCCATCAGCGCCAACATCGAAATCCTCGATCTTCACCTGCACGCCGAAGGCGGCCGGCGTTGCCGGCGCTCCCACTTCGTTGCCTTCCAGGATCAGGCAGACACCGAAACCTTCACCACTGCGGCCGGTTTCGCGCACCAGATCCAGGTAGCGTGGCTCGAAGACACGCAGGCCGATGGCCGCGCCCGGCAGCAGCGTCGCATGCAGCGGGAACAGCGGCAGCGAACCCTCACTGCTCATCGTGCCTGCAGCCCTGCAAGGAAGCGGCGCGGCGCGCCGTCGAAGCCGCCGTTGGACATGAACACCACGTGGTCGCCGCTGCGCACGTCGGCCTGCAGCTGCGCCAACAGCGCATCGGTGTCGGCCACCGCATGCGCCTGTCCGCGCACCGCCGCGATCACCGCTGCCGCATCCCAGGCCAGCTCCGGGCGGTGCAGGAACACCACCTCATCGGCCAGTGCCAGCGACGGTGCCAGCGCCTGTGCGTGGGCGCCCAACCGCATCGAATTGCTGCGCGGCTCCATCGCCACCACGATGCGCGCATCACCGACCCTGGCACGCAGGCCTTCGAGGGTGGTCGCAATCGCGGTCGGGTGATGGGCGAAGTCGTCGTAGACGGTGATGCCATCGTGGTTGCCGATCACTTCCATGCGCCGCTTGACGCTGCGGAAGCGCGCCAGCGCCGGGATCACCTCGGCCGGCGCGACACCCACGGCGTGCGCGGCGGCCAATGCGGCCAGGCCATTGAGCACGTTGTGCCGGCCCAGCAGCGACCAGTGCACATCACCCAGCGCCTGCCCACGATGATGGACGCGGAACGCGCTGCCATCGGCAGCCAGCAGTTCGGCATGCCATTCCAGCGCGGGGTCGAAACCGAAGCGTTCGACCGGGGTCCAGCAGCCCATCGCCAGCACTTCGGCAAGGTGCGCGTCTTCGCCATTGACGATCAGGCGGCCGCGCGCCGGCACGGTACGCACCAGGTGGTGGAACTGGCGCTGGATCGCCGCCACGTCGGGGAAGATGTCGGCGTGGTCGTATTCAAGGTTGTTGAGGATCGCCACCAGCGGCCGGTAGTGCACGAACTTGCTGCGCTTGTCGAAGAACGCGGTGTCGTACTCGTCGGCTTCGACAACGAACTCGCGGCCCTGGCCCAACCGGGCGGACACGCCGAAGTCCTCGGCCACGCCGCCGATCAGGAAGCCGGGGGAGCGACCGGCATTCTCCAGCAGCCAGGTCAGGATGGTGGTGGTGGTGGTTTTTCCATGGGTACCGGCCACGGCCAGGGTGTCACGGCCCGGCAGGACCTGCTCGGACAGCCACTGGGCGCCGGAAATGTAGCGCTGGCCGGCATCCAGGACGGCTTCGACGGCAGGGTTGCCGCGCGACAGCGCGTTGCCGATCACCACCTGCCCGGTGCCCGCCGGCACGCTGTCGGCGCGGTAGCCCTGGTCCAGGGTGATGCCCAGCTGCTCGAGCTGGGTCGACATCGGCGGATAGATGGCCTGGTCGCTGCCACTGACCGTATGGCCCAGTTCCCGCGCCAGGGCGGCCACGCCACCCATGAAGGTACCGGCGATTGCAAGGATATGTACGCTGCTCATGACCGGGGATTGTGACCGATCACGGCTGTATAGGGCCATTGTCAGCATCGGGGTAAGAGAACCCCTACAGCTGCTGTGAGAAAACTCCAGCCATATGTCAGGGAATTCCTGATAGCGATGTTCTGTGAACCCGGACACAATTCAGGATGCCAGCCGCAGTACCCGAACCGGTCCTACTCCCCAAGAGGCCATCCCCAAGGGAGCTCATGCTGTGGGGGCCCTGAGCAAGCCCTTTGCTGGCACCTATGAAACGAAACAGGCCTGATCCTCGCGGATCAGGCCTGTTTTTTTTGCGCCTGCGGTAGCCGGCATCAACCGGCCACGAGGGTCAGCGCTTGATCGCCGCCAGGATGCGCGCTTCGATCTCGTCCAGTTCGCCGACGCCATCGACGCGGGCCAGGGTGCCACGGCCGGCGTAGAAGTCGACCACCGGAGCAGTCTGCTCGGTGTAGACCTGCAGGCGCTTGCGCACCGATTCCGGATTGTCGTCAGCACGGCCCTGCTCCTGCGCACGACCGGCGATGCGCTCGACCAGCAGCTCGGTGGCCACGTCCAGCTGCACCACCGCATCCAGCGGCTGGCCGATCTCGGCCAGCATGCCGTCCAGCGCGTTGGCCTGGGCCACATTGCGCGGATAGCCGTCAAGGATGAAGCCCTTGGCGACATCGGCCTGGGCCAGGCGCGACTTCAGCATGCCCAGCAGGATCTCATCGGACACCAGGTTGCCGGCGTCCATCACCGACTTGGCCTGCTTGCCCAGCTCCGAGCCGGCGGCGATTTCCGCGCGCAGCATGTCGCCAGTGGAAATGTGGGCGATCTCGAGCTTTTCCTTCAGGCGCGTCGCCTGTGTCCCCTTGCCCGAACCGGGCGGTCCCAACAGAACCAATCGCATTGACCTGACTCCAACGTGTTGAAAATAAAGAAGGTTCGCGCCCCGGACGGTCCGGTATCGCTGCACCGCAATAGCGCCACTTTAGCGCATCCGGGTAATGTCCCTGCAATGTCCCCTCCCCCGAACAGGTAGAAGCATGCGCAATGGCACCCTCCTTTACGCCCAGTCCGGCGGCGTCACCGCCGTCATCAACGCCACGGCCGCGGCGGTGATCGAACAAGCCCGCGCCAAGGGAATCAAGGTCCTGGCCGCGCGCAACGGCATCCTCGGCGCCCTGCGCGAGGAGCTGATCGACACCAGCAAGGAGAGTGCTGCGGCCATCCGCGCCCTGGCCCACACCCCCGGCGGCGCGTTCGGCTCGTGCCGGGTCAAGCTGAAATCGCTTGAGGCCGACCGTGCCCGTTACGACCGCCTGCTGGAGGTCCTGCGCGCCCATGACGTGCGCTGGTTCCTCTACAACGGCGGCAACGACTCGGCCGACACCGCACTGAAGGTGTCGCAGCTGGCAAAAAGCTCCGGCTACGACCTGACCTGCATCGGCGTGCCCAAGACCATCGACAACGACCTGGCGGTGACCGACACCTGCCCCGGCTTCGGCTCGGCGGCCAAGTACACGGCCGTGTCCGTGCGCGAAGCGGCGTTGGACGTGGCGGCGATGGCCGAGACCTCCACCCGCGTCTTCATCTACGAGGCGATGGGCCGCCACGCCGGCTGGCTGGCCGCGGCCGCCGGCCTGGCCGGCACCGGCGAGGACGACGCCCCGCACATCATCCTGCTGCCCGAGCGCGCCTATGACGAGGCCGCGTTCCTGGCCAAGGTCAAGGCCGTGGTCGCGCGCGTGGGCTACTGCGTGGTGGTGGCGTCGGAAGGCATCGCCACCGCCGATGGCCGCTTCGTCGCCGACGCCGGCGGCGGCAAGGACTCCTTCGGCCATTCGCAGCTGGGCGGCGTGGCCGCGCATCTGGCCGGGCGGGTCAAGGACCAGCTGGGGCTGAAGGTGCACTGGGCCCTGCCCGACTACCTGCAGCGCTCAGCCCGCCACTTGGCCAGCAAAACCGACTGGGAACAGGCCCAGGCGGTGGGCAAGGCCGCTGTGCAGCTGGCGCTGAAGGGCCAGAACGGGGTGATGCCGGTGATCGTGCGCAGCAGCGATGCACCGTATCGCTGGAAGATCGAAGCCGCACCGCTGTCGAAGATTGCCAACCACGAGAAGAAGATGCCGGCCAGCTTCATCCGTCGCGATGGATTCGGCATCACGGCCAAGGCGCGCGCCTACCTGCAGCCGTTGATCAAGGGCGAAGCACCGTTGCCCTACGGTAGCGATGGCCTGCCCAAGTACGTGACGCTGAAGAACGTGGCGGTGAAGCAGAAGCTGCCTGCGTTTGAAGGCTGATCCCCTCCGTCCCCTTTTTGCGAGGAATGCCATGGCGTTGCGTGTTGTTCGACTTGGCTCAGCGCGCGCGCCCGGTGAAGGCCTGCGCATCGGCACCGTGCGGCGCCCGCCGCGCGGTGTGCCGCGCAGCGAATTTGCCCGGCAGGACTGGTACGACGTGTGGTTTCCTACGCTGTCACCCAGCGCGGAGCTGGTGAAACAGGCGCATGAGGCGAAGAGCGCCGCCGACTGGACGGCGTTCTTCCGTCACTACAACGCCGAAATGAAGGCGCCCGATGCAGCGCATGCGCTGGACCTGCTCGCGGCGCTGTCGCAGCACAGCGATATCGCGGTGGGCTGCTATTGCGAGGACGAGGCGCATTGCCACCGGTCGGCGCTGCGCGATCTGCTGGTGGCGCGTGGGGCGAAACTGGCGGAGTAATCCATCGGTTGCCGGCCAGCGGCCGGCACTACCCAAGTCTCACACCCAGTAGATCCACGCCATGCGTGGATGCTCGGCCTCAGATGCTCGGCCTCAATTGCACGCCTTGCCTTCCATCTGCAGCTGCGCGGCGAACATCGTCACCTGCGGGATCTTGCCGGCGGCGGCCTGCTTCTTGGCTTCCTCCAGATAGATGCGCGACTGCCCCTGCCCATCCAGCGCCTGGGCGTTGTTCACCGGCAGGCGCCACACGCGCACCACCGCCTGCTGCGCCGGGCAGGCGGCATTCGGAACACGGATCACATCATTGAGCTTCCAGCCCTTGTCCGCACTCGGTTGCGCCTTGCTGTAGTCGACAAAGCGGGCACGCGGCTGGCACTGCTCGCTGGTGCGCACCGCCGAGAAACGATAGGGCTCCGCGGCCTGGCCGGTGAACGCACCTTCCAGGCGGGCACAGGCTTCGGGAATCTGCCGCAGCGTGTGCACCGCGCCGACCGCTTGTGGTGCACCCACCGCTCGCTGCAGTTCCGGTGCTTCCGCCGCGAAGGCAGGCAGGGCCGGGGCCAGAACGGCAAGCATCAACAGGGACAGGCGCATGGGGATTCTCCGACGGGACTGCGCGCAGGCTTGCAGAGGCTGGCTTAACGGGGTGCAAAGGGTCTGTGGCTCTCAAAGCATGCCCATGGACCGGCGGCGGGTTCCGCGCGCATGGCGATGCGTTCATCTGGAGGGCGCCCACGGGTCATGCGGCGCGGCGCGGCCCGGCGCTACCATCCGGGCGCGGGTGCACGCATACTGCGGACACCAGGGAATGCTGAACACCGCCATACGTCGGACGACCACCAAAGGTCGGTACGGGTTGGTTCCAGGCTGCAGCCCGTCGTCCCCCTCGTGGTGCCGTTCATCGCCACTGGATGCTTGTCCATCCATTCTGCGGAGGGGTCTAATGCTGGAACGTCACGGGCTGTCATTGGCGCTGGGCTGCGCCATTCTCGCGATCCTGTACGGAATCGTCTCGGCGCGCTGGATCCTGCGCCAACCCACCGGCAATGAACGCATGGTCGCCATCGCCGCGGCCATCCAGGAAGGCGCGCGCGCCTACCTCAACCGCCAGTATCTGACCATCGGCATCGCCGGCGTCGTGCTGTTCGTGCTGGTCGGCATCTTCCTGAGCTGGTACACCGCGATCGGCTTCGCGGTCGGTGCGGTACTGTCCGGTGCAGCGGGCTACATCGGCATGAACGTGTCGGTGCGCGCCAACGTACGCACCGCAGAGGCCGCGCGTCATGGCATCAGTGCGGCAATGGACGTGGCTTTCCGCGGCGGTGCGATCACCGGCATGCTGGTGGTCGGGCTGGGCCTGCTCGGCGTAGCCGGCTACTACGCACTGCTGCTGCGGCTGGGCCTGCCGATGGAACAGGCACTGCACGCGCTGGTCGGCTTGGCCTTTGGTTCATCGCTGATCTCGATCTTCGCGCGCCTGGGCGGCGGCATCTTCACCAAGGGTGCCGATGTCGGCGCCGATCTGGTCGGCAAGGTCGAAGCGGGCATTCCCGAAGACGACCCGCGCAATCCGGCGGTGATTGCCGACAACGTCGGAGACAACGTGGGCGACTGCGCCGGCATGGCTGCCGACCTGTTTGAAACCTATGCGGTGACCGTGATCGCCACCATGTTGCTGGGCAGCCTGATGCTGGCCGAGGCCGGTGCCAATGCGGTGCTGTATCCGCTGGTGCTGGGGGGTGTTTCGATCATCGCTTCGATCATCGGCGCGCTGTTCGTCAAGGTAAAGCCAGGCGGCTCGATCATGGGCGCGCTGTACAAGGGTGTGATCGTCTCCGGCGTGCTGGCCGCGATCGCGTTCTACCCGATCACCACCGGGTTGATGG
The DNA here is from genome assembly GCF_004348785.1 of Stenotrophomonas sp. TEPEL. Taxonomy (NCBI): domain Bacteria; kingdom Pseudomonadati; phylum Pseudomonadota; class Gammaproteobacteria; order Lysobacterales; family Lysobacteraceae; genus Stenotrophomonas; species Stenotrophomonas sp. TEPEL. Next base: position 764,829 of record NZ_QQXJ01000001.1, on the reverse strand, counting down.
CCGACAACGTGCATGGTCCCATCGCGCTGTACGGCTGCGCACTGATCGGCCTGGTCCTGACCGGCCTGATCGTGTGGATCACCGAGTACTACACCGGCACCCAATACAAGCCGGTGCAGCACGTGGCCCAGGCCTCGACTACCGGCCACGGCACCAACATCATCGCCGGCCTCGGCATCTCGATGAAATCCACCGCGTTGCCGGTGATTGCCGTCTGCGCGGCGATCTGGGGCGCATACGCACTGGCCGGGCTGTACGGCATCGCCATCGCCGCCACTGCAATGCTGTCGATGGCGGGCATGATCGTCGCACTCGATGCCTACGGGCCGATCACCGACAACGCCGGTGGCATCGCCGAGATGGCCGAGCTGCCTTCGGAAATCCGCGACATCACCGATCCGCTCGATGCGGTGGGCAACACCACCAAGGCGGTCACCAAGGGGTATGCCATCGGCTCGGCAGCACTGGCCGCACTGGTACTGTTCGCCGACTACACGCACAACCTGCAGGCGGCCAATCCCGGCCAGGAGTTCCGCTTCGACCTCAGCGACCACACGGTGATCATCGGCCTGCTGATCGGCGGCCTGATTCCGTACCTGTTCGGCGCGATGGCAATGGAAGCCGTCGGTCGCGCGGCCGGCGCGGTGGTGGAGGAAGTGCGGCGGCAGTTCCGCGAGATCCCCGGCATCATGCAGGGCACCGCCAAGCCGCAGTACGACAGGGCGGTGGACATGCTCACCCGCTCGGCGATCCACGAAATGATCATGCCGTCGCTGCTGCCGGTGGCCGTGCCGGTGGTGGTCGGCCTGCTGCTGGGGCCACGCGCGCTGGGCGGGCTGCTGATCGGCACGATCGTCACCGGGCTGTTCGTGGCCATTTCGATGACCACCGGCGGCGGTGCCTGGGACAACGCCAAGAAGTACATCGAGGATGGCCACTTCGGCGGCAAGGGCAGCGAGGCGCACAAGGCAGCGGTAACCGGCGACACCGTCGGTGACCCATACAAGGACACCGCCGGCCCGGCGATCAACCCGCTGATCAAGATCATCAACATCGTGGCGCTGCTGCTGGTGCCGTTGCTGTAGCAGGTGTGCGGCTGACGGCCATGATGATGGTCGTCGGCCGCACCTTTCCTCACGTCGGTCGATGCCTGCGCGCATCGACCGACGCAGGCTGTGCCGGGGCAGGCACTGCCCAGACGAATCATGCGGGAGTTCCCCCGACCCTGCTTGCGTTGATAATGCAGTTCCTTTCCCTTGCCAGCCCGCACCGATGATCACCACCGAACCGCGCATGACCAATCTTTTTCTGCAGCTGGGCCTGGACGCCAGCTCCGACGGCATTGCCCGGTTCATCGCCGACCACCAGCTGGCTGCAGGAGTGGAAGTAGCTGACGCGCCGTACTGGAACAACGCCCAGCGCCAGTTCCTGGCCGAGTCGCTGCAGGCAGACGCGGCCTGGACCACCGTGGTCGACGAACTGAACGAAGCGCTGCACGAAGCAGCGGTGAAGGCCGCGACCGGACAATAAGCACCCGGTCCCAGGCATCGGTGCGGACCCAGCGTCCGCACCGACCCGGCTGCGCCGACGTTCGAACACGATCACTCGATACCGCCGAGCAGGGGCCAGACGCGCGGCGCGACGCGGTGCCAGCATCACGCCCAGCGCCAGCCTATCCAGCCGTCAAAGACAGTCTGTCAGCCCGTCATAGACGCTCGTGGTCGTACCGGGCAACGGCGCGTGGATCGCCTCATCCCCGGAACCCACCTGCCAGACCTGCAGGAGCTGCTCCAACCGGGTTCCCGATGCCAGCGGCAGCACGCATGCATAGCTGCCAAAGTCGACATCGATCCGTCCTTCCTTCCGCACCCAGGTATCGCTGCCGGCGAAGGTCCAGATACAGCTGCCGACCACGCCTGTCGCCCGCTCCACCGAACAGCGCAGGCGCATGGCCCACAGGTTGTAGTACTGCCCCTCGCAGAACGTGTCGCCACAGACATCATCGAACCCGCGCACCAGCATCCGTTCGGCGGCCAGGAACCGCTCCCGGCCGGTCGCTGGATCGGGATGGTCACGGGCGTCCACGAACGCCGGCGCGGCCTGCGCAGCGCCAACCACCATCAGACCGCAGAGCAGCCATCGTGCCGGGAAAGTGCGCATCAGGCGTCCCTCCCCTGCGCCCGCAGGCAATCGGCAAGCCCGTCGAACAGACCGTAATCGAGCCCGGGCAGCGGTGCCATCAGCCCATCTGGCGCTTCCAGCGCGGCAAAGAAGGCTTCAACCGGCACCCCGGGCCGCATCTCCACCGGGCAGGTCCAGCGACCGTTGTCGACCTGCACCTGGCCGGTGTCACCCTGCACCTCCAGTTCGCTGGCCGCCAGCACCCACACACACCGCTGCACCGTGCCGCGGTGGGCCAGCACTGCACAGCGGAACTGCATCACCCGGTAGTTGCTGTAATCGCCTTCGCAGAAGGTATCGGCGCACACGCCGTCGAAGGCCCGTGCAAGCGCTGCCTCAAGCGCGTAGGCCCTGTCCCACCCGGCCTCCTGGGTCGGGTAGTGGATCAGGTCGACATGCGTCCCGCGCGCGAGCGCGGCCAGCGGGGCAAGCAACAGCAGGACCCCGCAGCGCCAATGGTTCCAGTTCATGACAGGTCTCCTCGGTCCAGGGTTCCAGCCTGCCCCGGTCGCCCGGCCGGCCCCATCGGGGAACCCCGTCCTGGCCGGTCGTCGGCTACCGCGACGGCCCGTCGGCGCCCCACCCTGCACAGCGACCGGCAAAGGCATAAAATGGAGGGCTATCCGTCTACATCCCCCACCTGGAGCACACCATGGGTCTGGAACTCGTCTCGCCCGGCAAGAACCCGCCGGAAGAAATCAACGTCATCATCGAGATCCCGAAGGATTCCGAGCCGGTGAAGTACGAAGTGGACAAGGAAACCGGCGCGATCTTCGTCGACCGCATCCTTTCCACCCCGATGCGCTACCCCTGCAACTACGGCTACGTGCCGAGCACCCTGTGCGGCGACGGCGATCCGGCCGACGTGCTGGTGGTGCTGCCGCTGCCGCTGGTCCCGGGTTCGGTGGTGCGTTGCCGTCCGGTCGGCGTGCTGAAGATGAGCGATGAGGCAGGCAGCGACGAGAAGATCCTGGCCGTGCCGGTTTCGAAGATCTTCAGCGGCTATGCCCACGTCGAGGACATCGCCCAGGTGTCGAGCCACTGGCTGGAGCGCATCGGCCACTTCTTCGAGCACTACAAGGACCTGGAGAAGGGCAAGTGGGTCAAGCTGGACGGTTGGGGCGGCGCGGCCGAGGCCAAGCAGATCCTGATCGAGGCGCACCAGCGCCACCTCGACAGCAAGGCCTGAGACTGAACGGCATTGCTCCGGCGCACGGCGTCGGAGCGATGCGGGTCACGTTTCATGACGGCGGCACATCACCTTTGCCGCCGTATTAGGTAAATTGCGTCACTTCACACGTCATCGACATCGACCGTCGAGACAGCCAGGGGAATGTGTCGTGCGTATTCTGCTTGTTGGGGATACAGCCAGCCTGCCGGCTGAGCTGACCGAATTCATTGCCGATCTTGGGGAAGACTGGCAGCCGTTGACCGCCACCGATGGCCATGCCGCGATGACCGCGGTCGCCACCCAGGGCGTGGACGCGGTGATCGTCTGCCCGCAGTTGCCCGATCTCAACGCGACCACGTTGCTGGGACAGATCCGCACCTTGCGCCCGGAGACCATCCGCATCGCGCTGGTCGATGCACAGCATGGCAACCGGCCGCCGCCGGCGCGCCTGATCGGGGTCGCCCATCGCTTCCTGCCATTGCCGTTGGCACCGGAAGTACTGCTGGAAGCACTGACCAGCCTGGAAGAGCTGCGCGACGTGCTGGACAGCCCGCGCCTGCGCGACGCCATCGGCCGCATCGAGAAGCTGCCTTCGCCGCCGCACCTGTACCTGAGCCTGACCCAGGCACTGGAACATGACGACGACGCCGACAGCGCCGATGTCGCCAAGCTGGTGGCCGCCGACCCGGCGATCGCGGCCAAGGTGCTGCAGCTGTCCAATTCGGCATTCTTCAGCCAGGGCCGCACCATCGCCGACCTGCGCACCGCCGTGACCCGGCTGGGCCTGGCCACGCTGCGCGACCTGGTGCTGGCCAGTGAGGTGTTCTCCGCGCCGACCTTGTCCGGGGCCGAACGCAACTCGCTGCAGCAGCGTGCCTTGATGGCCTCGCGATTGGCCGCACGCCTGCTGCCCGACTCCAGCGCCGAACTCGGTGCCACCGCTGCCCTGCTGGCCGACATCGGCCTGCTGCTGCCGGGCGTGCGCAACGAGCGCAGCGAACCGGAGCCGGCCGATGATGATCGCCCCGGGCATGCCGAAGCGGGTGCTTACCTGCTTGGCCTGTGGGGGCTGCCGATGCCGATCATCGAGGCGGTGGCGTTCCATCTGCAGCCGCAGCGCGCCAATACTCGCAGCTTCTGGGTGACCGGTGCGGTGCACGTGGCACTGGCGCTGGTCAACGGTGACCCGGTGGATGAAGAGTATCTGCAGCGCGCCGGTGTGCTGAACAAGCTGCCGCAGTGGCGCGAGCACGCCAACAGCCTGATGGGGCTGGTGCCGAGCGAGGCCTGAGGCACAGCGTCAGGCGGGTACGAAGGGGACGAAAGGCAGGCCGTGTGGCCTGCCTTTTTTCGTTGCGCCGGAAGTCCATCCACGCATGGCGTGGATCTACTGGAAGTGTCTGGACGTCCATCCACGCATGGCGTGGATCTACACCGGCATGGATCAACCGTCGGTGACCGGAGGTTCGGCGCGCGCAGCGTGGACAGCCGCGTTGCTCGACCGCACAAACAAGAAGGGCGGACCTTGCGGCCCGCCCTCCTCTTTCTGCTGTCACGCTTCGATGGATCAGAAGCGCTGGGTGTACTTCATGTAGTAGTAGCGACCGATGTCGAAGCCACCGTAGTAGGAGAAGCTCGAGTTCGGCTGGCTGTACATGACCGGGCCTTCGTGGTTGAACACGTTGTTGGCACCGACCGAAACCGTAGCCTGCCACGGCAGGGTGTAACGCACCTGCACATCGTGGAAGGTGTTCGAACCGACCTTGCGGGTCGGCTGGCCCAGGGTGTAGGCCGAGTTGAAGTCAGGCAGGTTGCACTCGGTGTCGTAGGAGCACGGCTCCTTCATGCTCGAGTAGTAACGCACGGCCCAGTTGACGCCCAGGTTGCCCAGGCTCCAATCGACATTCAGGTTCGAACGGACGCGGAAGTTCGCACCCCAGTCGCCGGTTGCCCAGCTGGTGTGCTGCTCGACCGGAGTCTCGGCTTCGTTGTCGCGCTTGTACTCGAGGTAGTCGACGTAGGTGGTCTTCCAGTCAACCACGATCTTGCCGAAGGAGAACTCCGGCAGGCGGTACTTGATGCCCAGGTCGTAACCTGCGGTTTCCTGGTAACCACCGTTGATCAGGGTACGGGTAACGTCGACCACCTGGTTGACGGTGCGGCCTTCGGTACCGCGGCTGAAGCGGTCACACGCCGACGCCACGCCCAGCACGTAGCACTGGTTGAGGATCGAGGTCACCGACTCCGCGGCGATCACGTTGTCGATGCGGATCTTCCACCAGTCCAGGCTGACGTCCAGGCCCTGCACGAAGTTCGGGCTGTAGACCAGGCCAGCGGTCCAGGTCTTGGAGGTTTCCGGCTGCAGTTCCGGGTTGGAACCCGACTCGAATGCGCTGTAGGACTGGGTGCCCGGGCCGGTCGACTGTGCGCCACCGGAGGTGATCTGGCGGAAGTTCGCCGGAACGCCACGTGCGCCGCAGGCTGCGGCAACCGACGGATTGCGCGAAGCCGAACCGAAGCTGCTGTCGCACGGATCGGTGTAGGCGTCGAAGGTCTGCGAGGTGCCGCCGTACATGTTGGCGATGTTCGGCGCGCGGAAGCCCGTCGAATAGGTCGCACGCACCAGCAGGTCGTCGATCGGCTTCCACTTCAGGCCGAACTTGCTGTTGATGGTGTCGCCGAAGGTGTTGTAGTCCGAATAGCGACCGGCCATGTCGAGCGACAGTTCCTTGGCGAACGGCATGTCGGCCAGCACCGGCACGTTCAGTTCGACGTAGAACTCGTCGAGCTTGTAGCTGCCCTTGGTCGGTGCGCCGGCCAGGTCGGTGCTCAGGCCCGACTGCAGCAGTGCATCCGGGTTGTACTCACCGCTTTCCTGGCGGTGCTCGTAACCGGCGGCGATAGCCAGGTCACCGGCCGGCAGCGTGAACAGCGAACCGGAGATGTTGGCGCTGTAGGCCTTGGTGGTGTTGGTGTAGGTGTCGTGGCTCGGCAGGAACAGGTAGGCCTGCAGTGCCGGGTCAGCCAGCGAACCGTTGCCGGTGGAGCCGTACGGTGCGAGCGGGTTCCACGGGGTGCAACCGGCGATCACCTTGCCCGGGGTGCCGCAACGGGCAACGTCGCCGTCCATGAAGGACGGGCCGACGGCGTTCTGCACGTTCGGGATGAACAGGTTGCCGGTGCCGGTCTTGACGCCCTTGTTCTGGTTGTAGACGTAGCCCACGTCCCAATCCCAGAACTTGTCGGCGAACTCGAACGAACCTTCCAGGCCGGCCGAGAAGCGGAAGGTTTCCTGCTCGGATTCGGTCTGGCGCGGGAACTCGGAGGTGCGACGGATGAAGTTCGCGTCCTTGCCCAGCGGGTTGTAGATGCTGTCGGCCGACAGCGGGGTGCCGTAGACCTCGGACTGGTACGGGTAGCCGGCAATCTGCGAGGTCGCGGTGCGCTTGGTGTACAGCACGTTCGCGGTGGCGCGGATGTTGTCGGTCAGGTCGTAGTTGCCGTTGGCAAAGACCGAGCGACGGGTCAGCTTGTTCTGCAGCCACATTTCCTGGCTGGCATTGGTGTAGTCGGCGGTGCCGAACTCACGGAAGTCGCCCATGCCGTTGCCGGCACCGGTATTGGCACGGGTGTACCAGATATCGTCGTTGGCGTCCTTCGGGGTACCCATGTCGTCGATCAGCACGCCATGGTTGGATGCCGGCGACCAGCCGTTGGCATCGTCTGCGGTCGGGTTCGGGTGGAAGCGACCGTTCGGGTAGCGGCTGAAGGAGCGATCCTTGGCCTGGACCTCGTCTTCCTTGCTGTACTCAGCGCCGAAGGTGATCGAACCGCGCTCACCGGTCTGGCCGTAGACGAAGTTGTAGACCTGCTTCTGGCCGTCGCCCTGGCCGTACTGGCCACCGTAGACGCTGGCTTCCAGGCCGTCGAAGTTCTTGCGGGTGATGATGTTGACCACGCCGGCGATGGCGTCGGAACCATAGATGGCCGATGCACCGTCGGTCAGCACTTCGATGCGTTCCACGACCGAGGTCGGGATCGAGGCCAGGTCGGTGTAGCCGCCGGTGCTGGTGCCCATGCGCTTGCCGTCCAGCAGCACCAGGGTGCGCTCCGGGCCGAGGTTGCGCAGGTCGACGTACTGGCCGCCGACTTCTTCGCCCGAAGACAGGGCATCGGCGCGGCTGATCGCCGGCGAACCGGTCGCCGACAGGTTCTGCACGATGTCGGCAACGCTGGTGAAGCCCTGCTTTTCAATGTCGGCGCGCTGCAGCGCGATCACCGGCTGCGCGGTTTCCATGCTCGCCTGGCGGATGCGCGAACCGGTGACCGAAATGCGGTCCAGGTCGGTCGTGCCGCCGGCAGCTGCGTCCTGCGCCGAAGCGAAGGACGGTGCCAAGGCAAGCGCAATGCCGGCCGGCAACAAGCCGAGCCGCACTGCAGGAATACGAACGTTCATCAATCTCTCCAAGGTACGTGTTAGTAGCGTGTTAAAACGCCGTAGCACGTTACGATTGCGTTGCACCGCTGTATTTGCGCGACACAACCGGAGACTTTGCAGAGTGTGGCGGGAGCTGTCCGCCGTTCTCGCGGAAGCGCGAGGCGGACTGGCCGTAACGGGCGCGGAAGGCACGCGCGAAGCTGCAGCAGTTGTCGAAACCACTGGCGGCAGCGACTTCGCCGACCATCATGTCGGTATCGCGCAGCAGATCGGCCGCGCGTTCGAGGCGTAGCCGTGCCGAAAGCGACTGCGGGCTTTCCTCGTACAGGCTCTGGAACGTCTTGGAGAGATACCAGCTGGAGAAGTTGGTCAGCTCGGCCAGTTCGCCGATGCGTACCACCCGGTGGCTGTTGCCTTCCAGATACAGGCGCGCGCGCTGCATGCGACCGAACACCTGGCGCTTGCGGCTGCGCGAGCGGCCCGGGCAACGCTGTACGTTGTCGGCCAGGCTGCGCTGCAGACCGGCCAGATGCAGCAGCAACGGACGCAGTGCCTGCGCCGGCTGCCCACTGGCCAGGGCGTCACGCCACAGGCGCAGCGCCACCCGCGCATCAGCGCGGTTCATCTGGCCACGACCAGCGTACAGGCCGCAGTCGGCCATTTCGGTCAGCACGCGCAGCGCTTCCACGTTCAGGTTCATGCCCACGCACAAGCCGTTGCGTCCGGCCTGGACCAGCGGCCTGGACTCCTTCTCGAACGCGATCCACTCACCCTGGCGCAGCCGGAACCGCCCTTCCTTGGCTTCAACCCACGAGGTGCCGCGCACCTGCATCCAGACGCTGAAGCTGGTGCCGGCGGTCTGCAGGCTGCCGAGGCGGGCAACCCCCATGCAGGTCGGCGCGACATCGTCGATCGCCTTGTCCAGGGATACGGTTTGGCCACGATCGGCCAGCGAGAGTTGACGCATAGGGGCACCACGGATTTGCCAAGTACAGGCCTCCGTTTTGCCAAATGAGGTGGCAGCGCGTCAGGAAAGACTGGCGAGATCGCCACGAATTCGCGGCGAGATCGTCACGAAGAAATTACGAAGGCCCTTTCTCGTTCAAGATCAATAATTTGGAGAATGCCGGGAACAGTGCGGGCGGTTGTTCGGGCAGTCGCATCACACCGATGTCGGCACCGTCGCTGATGGCCAGGGCCAGATACAGGCTGCTTCCGTCGGCACTGGCGCTGAGTCCATTGCCCGCGCTCAGCCGCTGGGCGTCCAGGCAACGCTCGGCTTCTTCGCGTCCGGACTGGATACGGACCAGGGTCGTGCCACAGCTGGCACTGCTGCCGAGGTAGTCGATGTTGCCGTTGCCGGCCACCGTCCAGGTGCGATAGCGCCAGCGGCTGGGCCGGTCCTCACTGACCTGTTGCACGCTGCCGGGGGTCAACGCCGCGTCCACCGACCACAGCCCACCAGCTGCCAGCCGGGTGAACAGCACCCGCCCGGTACTGCGGTCGAAACGCGCCTGCGACGCACCCTCCAGGCTGGCCAACCGCCGCCATGGCTGCGCGCTGCGGTCGAACAGGCTCAAACGGGTGTGCTGGTCGGCATCACGTTCGACCACCAGCAGCTGCTCCGCGTCTGCGCCGTACAACGCCTGCAATGGCTGCTCGGCGGGAACCGGAAGGCGATGCAGTTGTTCATCGCGCGGTGCGGTCTCGTACACAACCGCTTCGCCATGCTCATCGCGGCCGACCACCAGCAGATGCCGGCTGTCGGCCGACCAGTCGGGCGCCTGGCGTGCCTCAGGCTTCAGCCCTTCGATCGGCCGCAGCGACTCCGGCCGCTGCATGTCGACCCACCACAGGGCGAAGCTGCCGGAACGATCGGAACTGAACACCAGTTGCCGCCCATCCGGCGCCAGCATCGGTTGCCCATCACGGCCACTGGAGGCGAACAGGCGCTCACCGGCACCGCCCTGCGCAGGCATCCTGAACACCCCGAACTGCGCGCGCCGGTGCACGAACGCCAGCATGTCGCCGCGGCGGGACACTGCCGGCCACTGCGCATCGTCGAGCCCAGCGTCGCGCAACGTCCGGCGCTCGACGTCGAGGTAGTACAGGCGTGCTTCGCTGTCCACGCGGCGACCGAACACGATATGCCGGCTGTCGCCCAGCCACGCCCAACCGCGCAGTTCGGCCGATTCGGTGGTCAACTGCTCGGGCGTGCCGCCGCTGGCAGGCATCCGCCACAGATCGCCCAACTGAGGGTTGCGGACAAACACCAGCCATCGGCCATCCGGGGAATAGCGCGGGGCGTAGTCGAAATCATCCTCGTCGACAGCGTACTCCAGCGCACGCCATTGGCCGGTGGCCAGATCGAGCACGCGGATGCCGCGATGGGCATAGCGACCGACCATGCTGCCGAAGACCAGGCCACGACCATCGGGCGTCCAGTCGAAACTGAGCAGCTCGGTGCCGTCGCAGCGCGTGGCCTGGCGCACGGCGCCGCCGGTGGCGCTGGCGATCAGCACCTGGCAGCTGGCATCGGCACCAAAGCGGGCGAAGGCGATTTCGCGGCCATCGGGCGACCAGTTCGGGAAACGGTCGCTGGCACCTGCTGGTGGCGAAAGCAGCTGGCGCGCGGGGGCATTGCCGGAGGTCTGCACCTTGATGGCGTTGCCGCCGGTGCCATCGTCGTTGGCGCCTTCGTAGGCGACCTGCGATCCATCAGGAGAAAGTGTGGGATAGGTCTCAAAACCGGCCGTCGCGGTAATCAATCGATACGGCCGCTCAGGGCTTCCGATCACCCGCGTGCCGTTCTCCACTGCCGCATCCACCGGAGAATTCACCGGCGCCGGGCGGCGCAGCAGCAGTACGCTCAACACCACCAGCGCAAGCAGCATCACCACGCCCAGTGCCAGCAGCAGGCGACGGCGCAGACGGCGCCAACGGCGGCTTCCGCGTTCAACCACCGGCACGCCGGCGGCGGCCACGGCATCCGGCGCAGGCGGCTGTAATGCGGTCGAGCCCTCTGCAACGGCGATCGCATCGGTCTCGTGTTCCGCCAGCGGCTGCACCGGCACCAGCAGGCGGTAGCCGGTCTTGGCAATGGTCTCGATGTACGCCTGGCCATTGTCGTCGTCGATGCTGAACGCCTTGCGCAGCTGGGTAACAGCCTGGGTCAGCACATCGTTGGTCGGCAGCGTGTCCGGCCACACTTCGGCGAACAGCTCGTCACGGGTCACCACCCGCCCCGGCTGCCGCATCAACACGCGCAGCACGCCCAGCGACTTGGGCGTCAAACGGCGTGTTCGGCGGGCACCAGCGACTTCGACCTCACGCGAGGACAAAGTAACGATGCACTCACCGACGCGGACGCGGTCGGATTCAGGCGACTGGATTTCGCTGTTGATCATTCGTTGCTATGGGGCTGAAACAGGCCGCAAACACTGTTCACCATCGATCCCTTCCCATCCTTGGCACAGCAAGAAGCCAGATTCCGCACAAAGCATCGGCGCATACCGCAAAAAAAACGAAGCCTGTGGATATTAGCCTATGCGAGTTACCTCGCCTATCGCGTGGTCGACATCAGGCTCTCTCTCGCCGACGCATTCACATAATACGCATCATCATTCGCGCCCTTTTGGGCGCGATATTTTTATCTGGCGTTCATTTTCAGAAGCGTTTCAGCATGGTCAGGCCAACCAGCCGCGAAACCACCAGCGCTACGTACATGACGCCGGAAAACTGCTCCAGCATTACCAACGCGCGGGCCTGCGGATGCAGTGGCACGACGTCGCTGAGACCTACCCCCGACAATAAGCTGAAGCTCAGGTAAAGCAGCTCCATCCATGTGCGCTGCGCGCCGCCACTGGCGCCCTGGAAACTGCCCGGATACCACTGCTGACATACGGCAAAGGTAAAAGCGAATGCCCATGCCAGCAGAGTGAACGTGGCACCGGCGGCGAACAGCTCGTCGCGCGTCACCTTGTGGTCCTGCAGCATGTAAGCGATCAGCGCACCGGCGGTGTAGAAATACAGCAGGCTTTCCAGCAGCTGCGCGGTGATGCCCAGTGCAGGCCGGTCGAGCAGGGCCGCCGAAACGGAAAACACCACCGCTGGAATGGCCAGCACCAGCGCCAGCCATGTCCCCAGCGGGCTGCGCTGCACCACCCACAGTGCCAGGCCGAGCACGGCCATGCCGAACACGCCTACTGCCGCGCGCCCGGCAGCGGTTTCGTCCAACGCCGGGTACAGCAGTACCGACAGCAGCTGTGCGCCGAGCAGCCAGGCAGAGGGATGTCGGCGGGCGATGGCCAGCCAGCGGGTGGTGACGGCAATGGGCATGGTTCCGTGTCCCCGGGGAACGATGGGGCGAGGATAGCGGCATGTCGGTGAGATGGGTGACTGGACGGTGCCGGGCATGACCCGGCACTGCCCCTCTGCGATCAGCCCTGCTGGTACACCTCGGCGCCGGCCGCCCGGAACTGCTCGGACTTTTCCTGCATGCCCTTCTCGGCGTACTCGCGCACGTCCTGGGTGATCTTCATCGAACAGAAATGCGGGCCGCACATCGAACAGAAGTGGGCCAGCTTGTGCGCGTCCCTGGGCAGGGTCTCGTCGTGGAATTCCTTGGCCTTCTCCGGGTCCAGGCCGAGGTGGAACTGGTCTTCCCAGCGGAATTCGAAGCGTGCCTTGCTCAGCGCGTTGTCACGCACCTGCGCACCCGGATGCCCCTTGGCCAGGTCAGCAGCATGGGCGGCGATGCGATAGGCCATGATGCCGTCGCGCACGTCCTGCCGGTTGGGCAGGCCCAGATGCTCCTTCGGCGTGACGTAGCAGAGCATGGCAGTGCCGAACCAACCGATCATCGCCGCACCGATCGCGCTGGTGATGTGGTCGTACCCCGGTGCGATGTCGGTGGTCAGCGGGCCAAGCGTGTAGAACGGCGCCTCACCGCACTCGCGCAGCTGCTTGTCCATGTTCTCCTTGATCAGCTGCATCGGCACATGACCGGGGCCTTCGATCATGGTCTGCACGTCGTGCTTCCACGCAATCTTCGTCAACTCGCCCAGCGTCTCCAGCTCGCCGAACTGTGCCGCATCGTTGGCATCGGCGATGCAGCCAGGACGCAGGCCGTCACCCAGCGAGAAGGTCACGTCGTAGGCCTTCATGATTTCGCAGATGTCTTCGAAATGCGTGTAGAGGAAGTTCTCCTTGTGGTGGGCCAGGCACCACTTGGCCATGATCGAGCCGCCGCGGCTGACGATGCCGGTAACCCGCCGGGCGGTGAGTGGCACATAGCGCAGCAGTACCCCGGCATGGATGGTGAAGTAGTCCACGCCCTGCTCTGCCTGTTCGATCAGGGTGTCACGGAAGATCTCCCAGGTCAGCGCTTCGGCGCGGCCGTCGACCTTCTCCAGCGCCTGGTAGATGGGCACCGTACCAATCGCCACCGGCGAATTGCGGATGATCCATTCGCGCGTTTCATGGATGTGCTTGCCGGTGGACAGGTCCATCACCGTGTCACCGCCCCAGCGGATCGCCCACACCAGCTTTTCCACTTCCTCGGCAATGCCCGAGGACACCGCGCTGTTGCCGATGTTGGCGTTGATCTTGGTCAGGAAGTTGCGGCCGATGATCATCGGCTCGCTTTCCGGGTGATTGATGTTGTTGGGCAGCACCGCACGGCCGCGGGCGATTTCCTCGCGCACGAATTCCGGGGTGATGATCCGCTGGATCGACGCACCGAATGCTTCGCCAGGATGCTGCTGCAACAGTGCGGCATCGCGGATCGCTTCCAGCCGCTGGTTTTCGCGGATTGCCACGAATTCCATTTCCGGGGTGATGATGCCGCGGCGCGCATAGTGCATCTGGGTGACGTTGGCGCCGGCCCGCGCGCGACGTGGCAGGCTGCGCGCTGGGAAGCGCACCGGGTCCAGCTTCGGATCGTGCTCGCGCGCGCGGCCGAACGAGGAGCTGAGGCCGTCGAGCTGCTCGGTGTCGTTGCGCTCCTCCACCCAGCCACGGCGCAGTGCCGGCAGGCCCGCAGACAGGTCGATGCGCACGTCCGGATCGGTGTACGGACCGGAGGTGTCATAGACGGTGACCGGTGCGTTCTCTTCGCCGCCGAACACGGTCGGCGTGCGGGTCAGCGTGATCTCGCGCATCGGCACCTGCAGGTCCGGGCGCGAGCCAGGCACGTGGATCTTGCGCGAGCCGGGAATGGGCCGGGTCACGGATTCGGAGAGTTGCTGGGCCTGTTGCTGCAGGGCGGAGAGCTGTGCGTTCATCGGGCATCGTCCAGGAAGGTCAGGGACGAAGCGGCGGCGCACTGCCACCGCGCCCGGACGGCACCAAGGCGCTCCTTGGGCAGGTTCCGGCTGCGGCTGCATTGCAAAGCTTCCCTACGCCGGTATGAGCCGGATCAGGTTCCAAGGGACTATCTCAACCGTGGCCACAAGGCCGCGGTACCCCCGCTTCTTGGTGGGCATTAGAGCATAGAAACCGCTCGCCCCCCGGCCGTTCATCCACGCACGACGCAGATCCGCCGCACCCGGGTTAACAGAACCGTGACGTCGCATTCAGTAACGTGCACGCGCGCCGCACCGTTGCACGCGGTGCTTTCCCTGCCGCCATCGCGGCGCCTGTCCGGTGCGCGCACACTGTCGCCGGCCTGCTCCCTGCAAGCTTTCGCTCGCTCCCCTCAATCCCTTGATCGGAGAAGCTCCTTCATGGTGTTTCGCATTTCCATCGCACTGGTGCTTGCCCTGGTGCTGCTGGCCGGCCTCGCGCCCGGTCCCTTCAATACCGTCGTGCAGGCGGCGCTGGCGGATGTCATCCGCAGCGTCGGTTGGCTGTACCTGCTGGTGGTCTTCCTGGCGCTGGTGTTCCTGATGTACCTGGCCTTCGGCCGCTTCGGCAACCTGCGCATCGGTGGCGAAGACGCCGAACCCGAGTTCTCGCGCGCCAGCTGGATGTCGATGCTGTTTGCCGCCGGCATGGGCATCGGCCTGGTGTTCTGGGGCGCCGCCGAGCCGATCTCGCACTTCACCAAGCCACCGGAAGGTCTTGAACCGCAAAGCATGGATGCCGCGCGTGCATCGATGCGGTATGCGTTCTTCCACTGGGGCCTGCATCCGTGGGCGATCTATGCACTGATCGGCCTGGCGATGGCCTGGTTCCAGTTCAACCGCAATGGACGCGGGCTGGTCAGCGATATGCTGCAGCCGATCATCGGCCGCCACCATCGCGGCTGGATCGGCCGTGTCGTCAATATCGCGGCGGTTGTCGCCACGGCGATCGGCGTGGCGACGACGCTCGGCTTTGGCACCATCCAGATCGCTGCAGGCGTGGAGCGCGTATTTGGCCTGCAGGCGACCGTACCGGTGCAGATGACCATCATCGCCATTGCCTTCGTGCTGTACATGGCCTCGACCGCCAGCGGTGTGGAGCGCGGCGTGAAGTGGCTGTCCAACTTCAACCTGGCACTGGCTGCATTGCTGGCCGCGACCGTACTTGTGCTGGGGCCGACTGGATTCATCTTCGATACGTTCACCACCACGCTGGGTTCCTACCTCAACCAGCTGGTGACCATGAGCCTGCGCATGTCGCCGTTCTCCGGCAGCACGTGGGTGGCCGACTGGACGATCTTCTACTGGGCCTGGTGGATTTCGTGGGCCCCGTTCGTGGGTTCCTTCATCGCGCGCATCTCGCGCGGCCGCAGCGTGCGCGAGTTCGTGATCGGCGTGGTGCTGGCACCGACCCTGCTCGGGTTCTTCTGGTTCGCCGTGTTCGGAGGAACGGCATTGTGGGCGCAGATCTTCGGCCACGCCGACCTTGTGCAGGCACTGGGCAATGGCTATGAGACGGTGCTGTTCACCCTGTTCGACAGCCTGCCGGCGTCGCTGATGCTGTCTGCGGTGGCGTTGGTGCTGTTGATGATCTTCTTCGTGACCTCGGCCGATTCGGCGGTGCTGGTGCTGGCCAGCATGTCCACCGACGAAGCCGGGGATCCGCCGCTGAAGCGCAAGCTGGCGTGGGGCATCGCGGTGGCGTTGATTGCGGCGGCATTGCTGCTGGCGGGCGGGCTGGATGCGCTGCAGGGCATGATCACGATTGCGGCGTTGCCGTTCGCGCTGCTGATGGTGCTGGTGATGGTGTCGCTGTACCGGGTGCTGGACCAGGAGTACACGCGCGAGCGGCGGCAGGCGCAGCGGCAGCGACGCATGATCGATGCGTGGATCGCACGCGAGATGGCGGCGCAGGAAGAGACCCAGGCGGAGGCGGCACGCGCGCAGGATTCGGATTGAGGGTGTTTTGCAGCCTGCGGCTGCACCGCTTCTTTCAAGCACGGCAACGGCAAAAGCGGCTCTGGGATGCTGAGGGTTTGGCGGAGAGGGGGCCGATGGCGGGACACGCCGCAAGTACGTCCCTGTAGGCTCGGCCACGGCATCCATGCCGTGGACGGTCCCGCCACTTGTTTTCCGATACACCTTCATCCACGCATGGCGTGGATCTACTGCCGTCACCGGGAAATTGTCGGAGGCGGGGAGGGGGCCGATGGCGGGACACGCCGCAAGTACGTCCCTGTAGGCTCGGCCACGGCATCCATGCCGTGGACGGTCCCGCCANCNGCCCCCTCCCCGCCTCCGANNATTTCCCGNTGACGGCAGTAGATCCACGCCATGCGTGGATGAAGGTGTATCGGAAAACAAGAAGGGGCCGGATCCGTTTTCCTACGGAAAACGGATCCGACCCCAACCNTCAGCANGCGGNTGTTGCTGTTGCTTTTGATCTTCTTCTTTCTCTTCCTGCGGTGGCAGCCACAGGAAACTGTCCGTGGCCGGGCGGGTGGATTGGCTGGGGGCGTGAGCCGCATGGATGCGGCGACCGAGCCTACAGGGACGTATTCACGGCGGCCCCCAGACAATCCACCCGGCCGGCCAAACCCAGCATTACGGAATCCACCGCAGAGGGGGCTCAGCCCGGTGGCCGGGAAACTTCAATACCCCGCCGCCTGCCCATCCTTGCGGCTCTCCGACGCGCCGTAATACACGCCCGTTTCCGGATCACGCAGGATCGCCTGGTAGCCACCATACGGACCATCGGCGAACACCACCCGATGCCCCTTGCGCATCAGCGCCCGCACCGTCTCGTACGGGAACCCGGTTTCCAGATTGACCTCGCCACCATCGGTCATCGCCGTCGCCTGACCGGTCGGTTCGGTCGAGCCTTCATGCTGGATGCGCGGCGCATCACCGGCCTCCTGCAGGTTCATGCCGAAGTCCACAAGATTCATCACGATCTGTGCGTGCCCCTGCGGCTGCATCGCACCACCCATCACCCCGAAGCTTGCATAAGGCTTGCCGCCCTTGGTGATGAAGGCCGGAATGATGGTCTGGAAGGGACGCTTGCCCGGTGCGTAACCGTTGGGATGGTTCTTCTGCAGCACGAACATCTCGCCGCGATCCTGCAGGATGAAGCCCAGCCCCGGCGGGGCCATGCCGCTGCCCATGCCGCGGTAGTTGGACTGGATCAGTGACACCATCATGCCGTCGGCATCGGCCACGGTCATGTAGATCGTGTCGCCCTCTTCCAGCTGCTTGGGCGTACCCGGCTGCACTTCCTTCAGCGCCTTGTCCATCGAAATCAGCGCGCGACGCTGCGCTGCGTACTCCTTGGAAATCAGCTTCTGTACCGGCGCGGGCTGGAACGCCATGTCGGCGTAGAAGCGCGCACGATCGGCGAAAGCCAGCTTCTTGGCTTCCACGAACAGATGCACGTGCTCGGGTGAGCCGAACGGAATCTTCGAGAAGTCGTAGCCTTCCAGTACGTTGAGGATCTGCAGCGCGGCGATGCCCTGGCTGTTGGGCGGCAGCTCCCACACGTCGTAGCCGCGGTAGTTGCTGCTGACCGGCTCGACCCACTCGCCATGATGGTCGGCCATGTCCTGGTAGCTCAGGTAGCCGCCGTTCTTCTTGAAGTAATCGCCGATGGTGTGGGCGATGTCGCCCTTGTAGAAGGCATCACGGCCGCCGTCGGCAATCTTCTGCAGGGTGTCGGCAAGGTTGGGGTTCTTCCACATCTCGCCCTTGCGCGGCGCGTGGCCATCGATCGTGAACTGTTCCTTGAAACCCGGATACTGCGACAGCTTCGGCACCGAGCGATCCCAGTAATGGGCGATCACTTCGGCAACGGGATGACCATCGCGTGCGTAGCGGATGGCCGGGGCCAGGTTGTCGGCCATCGGCTTGCGGCCGAAGCGCTCGTGCAGCGCGAACCAGCCATCAACCGCGCCCGGCACCGATACCGGCAGCGGGCCGGTCGCGGGGATCTCCTTCAGGCCACGACGCTGGAACTCGGCCAGGGTGAGTGACTTCGGCGAACGGCCCGAGCCGTTGTAGCCGTAGAGCTTCTGCGTCTTCGGGTCCCACACGATGGCGAACAGGTCGCCGCCGACGCCATTGCCAGTCGGCTCCATCAACCCCAGCGCTGCGTTGGCCGCAATGGCGGCATCGACGGCCGAGCCACCGGCCTTCATCACGTCCAGCGCGATCTGGGTAGCCAGCGGCTGCGAGGTGGCGGCCATCGCATGCGGGGCGATCACCTCCGAACGGGTGGCGAAGGTGTGGCCGGTAATGCGGTCGGCAGCCTGGGACAGCATGGGCACGGCAGCCAGCACGGCAGCTGCCAGCAGGGAACGGGCAAGACGTCGGGACACGGTCAGGTTCCGAGGGAAGAGGTGGTGACCCGATCTTCGCCGCCACCGCGACCGGTGGCCATCGGGCATAGGTCATGGGGCGCCTCATGGAGCCACGGGCGCCATTGCCACGAATGCATCGCAATGCGCGCCGAACCTCCCGCGGCACACGGGGCGCTGCACGACCCGCCGAGCGCAGCTGGCATCACCCGGAATCCGCGCAAAAAACCCGTTGAAAAGAGTGAATTCGGGTTCACCGAAACACTTTCAGCAGCAACCATCCTTGTGCCACAAGCGATTGCACTGCATGCAGCGGAAACTGACGGAAATAGTGCTGCGAGGGTTGACACAGCGGAAATGGCTGTGGTTTTCTCGATCACATGTTGCATCACAACACACCACCGCGAACCCACATCGAAGCCGCCGATACCGGCGCCGCCTCGCTGCGTTCGATTCTTGTGCTCGTACTTATTACCCAACCAACAGGTGCGGGACGAGCCAGCGTGTAAGCAACAGACACACCGGAACTCTTCAAAAACCCGCACCCGCCCAGGTGCGGGTTTTTTCATTTCAGGACCTGGTTTCAGACGCAACCACCATGACCACCGCCTCCTCCACAACCTGGACCTGCTGCACCACGAACTCTCGTGGTGGCAGTACCTGTGCGATGCGCGGCGCTGCCCTCGCCACTTTTCCCTGACCGGCCGGTACGTCGCTTCGACTGCCGGCCGTCTTTTTTCTTCCCACCCGCAAGGAACCTCCCCCATGAGCACCAACGAACTGCCCCAGACCAAGATCGCCGTCATCGGCTACGGCAGCCAGGGCCGCGCGCACGCGCTGAACCTGCGTGAATCCGGCTTCGATGTGGTAGTAGGCCTGCGTCCGGGCGGCCCCACCGAGGTCAAGGCACAGGCCGATGGCTTCACCGTGAAGGCACCGGCCGATGCGGTGAAGGATGCCGACCTGGTCGCGGTGCTGACCCCGGACATGGTGCAGAAGAAGCTGTACGAGGACGTGCTGGCGTCGAACATGAAGCAGGGCGCGGTGCTGCTGTTCGCGCATGGTCTGAACGTGCACTTCGACATGATCAAGCCGCGCGAAGACCTGGATGTCGTGCTGGTCGCACCGAAGGGCCCGGGTGCACTGGTCCGCCGCGAATATGAAATCGGCCGCGGTGTGCCATGCATCTGGGCGGTCTACCAGGACAAGAGCGGCAAGGCCGCCGAGTACGCGCTCGCCTATGCGGCCGGCCTGG
Source organism: Stenotrophomonas sp. TEPEL (assembly GCF_004348785.1). Classification (NCBI taxonomy): domain Bacteria; kingdom Pseudomonadati; phylum Pseudomonadota; class Gammaproteobacteria; order Lysobacterales; family Lysobacteraceae; genus Stenotrophomonas; species Stenotrophomonas sp. TEPEL. Next base: position 745,091 of record NZ_QQXJ01000001.1, on the reverse strand, counting down.
GTGGTGCGCGCGCCAACCTGATCCAGACCACCTTCAAGGAAGAAACCGAAACCGATCTGTTCGGCGAGCAGGCAGTGCTGTGCGGCGGCGCTTCGGCACTGGTGCAGGCGGGCTTCGAGACGCTGGTGGAAGCCGGTTACCAGCCGGAAATCGCCTACTACGAAGTGCTGCACGAACTGAAGCTGATCGTCGACCTGTTCTACGAAGGCGGCATCTCGCGGATGCTGGAGTTCATCTCCGAGACCGCGCAGTACGGCGACTACGTCAGCGGCCCGCGGGTGATCGACGCCGGTACCAAGGCGCGCATGAAGGAAGTGCTGAAGGACATCCAGGACGGCACCTTCACCAAGAACTGGGTGGCCGAGTACGAAGCGGGCCTGCCGAACTACAACAAGTTCAAGCAGGCCGACCTGGAGCACCCGATCGAGAAGGTAGGCAAGGAACTGCGCGCCAAGATGGTCTGGTTGCAAGGTCAAGCCGCGTAACAACGCGGCACCCCCACCCGCTCTGCAAGGTTCCCCCATGAACTCTCCCACACACCGCAGCGCGCCGCCCAACGGCGCGCGCTGGCTGACCCAGGCGCTGGAGGCCGAGGGTGTCCGTACGCTGTTCGGCTACCCGGGCGGCACCATCATGCCGTTCTACGACGCGCTGGTGGATTCGTCGCTGAAGCACATCCTGGTGCGCCATGAGCAGGGCGCGGCACTGGCCGCCAACGGCTTTGCGCGCGCCAGTGGCCAGGTCGGCGTCTGCGTGGCGACCTCCGGGCCGGGCGCGTCAAACCTGGTCACCGGCATCGCCGATGCGATGCTCGATTCGGTGCCGATGGTCTGCATCACCGGCCAGGTCGCCACGCCGCTGCTGGGCACCGATGCGTTCCAGGAACTGGACGTGTTCGGCCTGACGATGCCGATCGTCAAGCACAGCTGGCTGGTGCGCAGCGTCGATGACCTGCCACGCGCGGTGGCCGATGCTTTCCGCATCGCCCGCGAAGGCCGTCCCGGCCCGGTGCTGATCGATCTGCCCAAGGACGTGCAGCTGGCCGATGCCAGCCACCTGCCGGCGCATGTGCCGGCCGATGTGGAACCGCCGCCGGCCGCCGCCGACGCGGCCATCGCCGAGGCCATCGCGGCTCTGGCGGCAGCCGAGAAGCCGGTGGTCTACGCCGGTGGTGGCATCGCCCTGGGCGATGCCGTGCAGGACCTGCGCGAATTCGTCGAAGCCAGCGCCATCCCCACCGTGATGACCCTGCGTGGGCTGGGCGCGCTGCCTCCCCAACACCCGCAGTCGCTGGGCATGCTGGGCATGCACGGCACCCGCGCGGCGAACATGGCCGTGCAGGAAAGCGATCTGCTGCTGGTGCTGGGTGCGCGCTTCGATGATCGGGCGACCGGCAAGCTGGCCGAGTTCGCACCGTTTGCCCGCGTGGTGCACATCGATGCCGATGCGTACGAGATCTCCAAGCTGCGCAGCGCCGATGTCGCCGTGCCCGGCAACGTCGGCCACGCCATCCGCGCCCTGCGTGCGGCCTTCCCCTCCCCCAAGGCCCACCAGGACGCATGGCGCAAGCGCTGCGCACAGCATCGCGATCGCTTCGCCGCGCGCTACGACGCACCCGGCCAGCACATCTACGCCCCGGCGCTGCTGAAGCGCCTGAGCGAACTGGCGCCGGCCGATACGGTGGTCGCCTGCGACGTCGGCCAGCACCAGATGTGGGTTGCGCAGCACTGCCGCTTCACTCATCCGCGCAACCACCTCACCAGCGGTGCGCTGGGCACGATGGGCTTCGGCCTGCCGGCGGCGATGGGCGCGCAGTTCGCCTGCCCCGAGCGCACGGTGGTGCTGGTGTCCGGCGATGGCAGCTTCATGATGAACGTGCAGGAGCTGGCGACCATCGCCCGCTGCCGCCTGCCGGTGAAGATCATCCTGCTGGACAACAGTTCGCTGGGCATGGTGCGGCAGTGGCAGGAACTGTTCTTCGCCGAGCGTTACAGCGAGATCGACCTGTCCGACAACCCGGACTTCGTCGCCCTGGCCAAGGTGTTCGGCATCGCGGCCACGCGCATCGATGCACGTGATGACGTCGAAGGCGGCCTGGCCGCGCTGCTGGCCGAACCCGGCCCGGCCCTGCTGCACGTGGCCATCGATGCACGCGCGAACGTGTGGCCGCTGGTGCCGCCCAATACCGCCAACAGCACCATGCTGGAAAGCAACCCTGCACATGCACGCCAGGAGATCCCCAATGCAATACCGGCTTGACCTGGTGCTGCAACCGGCCGAGGGCGCGCTGCTGCGCGTGATCGGCATGGCCGAACGCCGCGGTTTCACGCCGCGCGCGATCACCGGTGCGCCGGTGGCCGCCGATGATGGCCGTTGGCACCTGCAACTGGTGGTGGACAGCCAGCGCCCGCCGGAAACGCTGTGCCGGCAGATGGAAAAGATCTACGACTGCGTTTCGGTGCAGATGACCGCACTGGAAGGAGCTTCCGCATGAATGCCCGTACCGTATGCAACACGGTGCCGGTACGGAGGCGTCTTCTTCGCCGCCCGTGCCCGCATGCGGTGGTCGGCAACACCCTGCTGGTGGCCCATGCCGGCCGCTGACGCCAGCAAGGAAAGCGATGTCGGCGACGTAACCGTTGCCGACGTACTGGCCGCGCAGGCCCGCCTGCGCCGTTTCCTGCCGCCCACGCCGCTGCATCATGCCGAGCGCTTCGGCACCTGGCTGAAGCTGGAAAACCTGCAGCGCACCGGCTCGTACAAGGTGCGCGGCGCGCTGAATGCCCTGCTGGCCGCCCGCGAACGTGGCGATACCCGGCCGGTGATCTGCGCCTCGGCCGGCAACCACGCCCAGGGCGTGGCCTGGGCTGCCTATCGCCTGGATGTGCCGGCCATCACCGTGATGCCGCATGGCGCGCCGGCCACCAAGATCGCTGGCGTCGCCCATTGGGGTGCAACGGTGCGCCAGCACGGCAACAGCTATGACGAGGCCTATGCGTTCGCCGTCGAACTGGCGCAGCGCCACGGCTACCGCTTCCTGTCCGCCTTCGACGATGCCGATGTCATCGCCGGCCAGGGTACCGTCGGCATCGAGCTGGCCGCACACGCGCCGGACGTGGTGATCGTACCGATCGGCGGTGGCGGCCTGGCATCCGGTGTCGCCCTGGCGCTGAAGTCGCAGGGCGTGCGCATCGTCGGCGCGCAGGTCGAGGGGGTCGATTCGATGGCCCGCGCGATCCGCGGCGACGTGCGCGAGATCAATCCCGTGCCGTCGCTGGCCGATGGCGTGCGGGTGAAGGTCCCCGGTTTCCTGACCCGTCGCCTGTGTACCTCGCTGCTGGACGATGTGGTGATCGTGCGCGAAGCCGAGCTGCGCGAGACCCTGGTGCGGTTGGCACTGGAAGAACACATCATCGCCGAAGGCGCCGGTGCGCTGGCACTGGCCGCCGGCCGTCGCGTCGCCGGGCGCCGCAAGTGCGCGGTCGTCTCCGGCGGCAACATAGACGCCGGCGTGCTCGCCGGCCTGCTCACCGACATCCGCCCCCGCCCGCCACGCAAGCCGCGCCGACGCCGGGCAGAAACCCCGCGCTCGCCCGGCAAGGCGACCGCCACCGCTTTTCCCACGCCTTTCCCTTCCCCCCTGCAAGCCGTCGCACCCGCTGTCGAGGAGATTTCCCTGTGACCACCATCGAACGAATTACCACCCCGCGCATCCGCATCTTCGACACCACCCTGCGTGACGGCGAGCAGTCCCCCGGCTGCAGCATGAGCCCGCCGCAGAAGCTGGTGATGGCGCGTGCGCTGGACGAACTGGGCGTGGACATCATCGAGACCGGCTTCCCGGCCAGCTCGCAGTCCGACCGCGAAGCGATGGCCCTGATCGGCCGCGAACTGCGCCGCCCGAGCCTGAGCCTGGCGGTGCTGTCGCGCTGCCTGCAGGCCGACATCGAAACCTCGGCGCGTGCGCTGGAAGCCGCTGCCAACCCGCGCCTGCATGTGTTCCTGTCGACCAGCCCGCTGCACCGTGAGCACAAGCTGCGGATGACCCGCGAGCAGGTACTGGAATCGGTACGCAGGCACGTAGCGCTGGCCCGCTCCTACATCGATGACGTGGAGTTCTCCGCCGAGGACGCCACCCGCACCGAACTGGACTACCTGATCGAGGTCTCGCGCGTGGCGATCGCGGCCGGCGCCACCACCATCAACCTGCCCGACACCGTCGGCTTCACCACGCCGGAAGAGATCCGCACGATGTTCCAGCAGGTCATCGCTGGCGTCGCCGATGTGCCGAACGCAGCCAACGTGATCTTCAGCGCCCACTGCCACAACGACCTGGGCCTGGCCGTGGCCAACTCGCTGGCCGCCATCGAAGGCGGCGCGCGCCAGGTCGAATGCACCGTCAACGGCATCGGCGAGCGCGCCGGCAACTGCTCGCTGGAAGAGATCGCGATGGTGCTGAAGGTGCGCCAGGCTTTCTACGAGCAGGACACCGCCATCGACACCCCGCGCATCGTCGGCACCTCGCAGCTGCTGCAGCGCCTGGTCGGCATGCCGGTACAGCGCAACAAGGCCATCGTGGGTGCCAATGCCTTCGCCCATGAGTCCGGCATCCATCAGCACGGCATGCTGCGTCACCGCGGCACCTACGAAATCATGCGTCCGGAAGACGTGGGCTGGGAAGATTCGCAGATGGTGCTGGGCCGCCACAGTGGCCGCGCCGCCGTCGAAGCACGCCTGCGCGCACTGGGCTTCTGGCTGGAAGAAGACGAGCTGAAGCTGGTGTTCGAGCAGTTCAAGGGACTGTGCGAGCAGCAGCGTGTTGTCACCGATGCCGACCTGCAGACGCTGATGCAGGGCGGCTCCAATGCCCAGGGCTACCGCCTGGCTTCGATGACCATCAGCGATGTCGGCAGCCGCGCCAACGCGCTGGTCGAACTGTCCGACCCGGACGGCAACCGCGTGGCCGAGACCGCGCAGGGCGACGGCCCGGTCGATGCGCTGTTCGGCGCGTTGGCGGCCGCCACCGGCGTGCAGCTGATGCTGGACAGCTACCACGTGCACAGCGTCGGCATCGGTGCCGATGCGCGTGGCGAGGCCAACCTGAGCGTGCGCCACGAGGGCGTGGAGTACGACGGCACCGGCACCAGCAAGGACATCATCGAAGCATCCGCGCTGGCCTGGCTGGACGTGGCCAACCGCCTGCTGCGCCAGCGCCAGGCCAACGCCGGCATCAGTACTGAATCACCTGCCACCGCCACCGCCTGAGGAATGTGAGATGAGCGCCTTCGACACCGCAACCACCACCAGCAGCGCTGGCCAGCAGTGGAATGCCCAGGACTATGCGATCGATGCCGGCTTCGTGCCGACCCTCGGTGGCGCCGTAGCGCGCCTGCTCGATGCGCGTGCCGGTGAGCGCATTCTCGACCTGGGGTGTGGCGATGGCGTGCTCACCACCGAACTGGCCCTCAGCGGCGCACACATGCTGGGCGTCGATGCCTCGCCGGAAATGGTGATCGCCGCGCGTGCGCGGGGCGTCGATGCGCAGGTGATGGACGGCCACGCCCTGGCCTTCGACGGCGCGTTCGATGCGGTGTTCAGCAACGCAGCCCTGCATTGGATGCCCGACCCGGATCGCGTGCTGGAGGGCGTGCGCCGCGCCCTGCGCCCCGGCGGGCGCGTGGTCGCCGAGTTCGGCGGCCATGGCAACGTGGCCACGATCACTGCCGCCGTGCAGGCCGCGCGCGTCGCCCATGGCCATGGTGCCAGCGCATTCCAGTGGTACTTCCCCACCGCCGATGCCTACGCAGACCGCCTGCGCCAGCACGGCTTCCAGGTGCAGCTGATCGAATGCCTGCCGCGCCCGACCGCGCTGCCGACCGGCGTTGCCGGCTGGCTGCGGGTATTCGCCGCTCCACTGCTGGACGACCTGCCGGCCGAGGCGCGCGCCACGGTGCGCGATGCCGCCACGGCCCTGCTGGCCGACCTGCCGCGCAATGCCGCCGGCCAGCCGCTGGCGGACTACGTGCGCCTGCGCGTGCTCGCGCGGCGCCGCTGACCTGCTCCTGTTACTTTCTCTTCGATGCCCGTTACTCCGTACTCCTGCCAGGCAAACGCATGACTTCCGCACCCCGTACCCTGTACGACAAACTGTGGGACGCCCACGTGGTGGTTCCAGAAACCGACAGCGCGCCCGCCGTGCTGTATATCGACCTGCACCTGATCCATGAAGTGACCTCGCCGCAGGCCTTCACCGAGCTGCGCGAGCGTGGCCTGAAGCCGCGCCGTCCGGATCGGACCAAGGCCACGATGGACCATTCAACGCCGACCCTGCCGGCCGCTGCCGACGGTACGCTGCCCTACGCCAGTGCCGCCTCCGAAGCACAGGTCGCGATGCTGGCGCGCAACTGCGCCGAGCACGGCATCGAACTGTTCGACATGGCCTCGGACAACCGCGGCATCGTCCACGTGATCGCACCGGAACAGGGCTTCACCCAGCCGGGCATGACCATCGTCTGCGGCGACAGCCACACCTCCACCCACGGCGCATTCGGGTCGCTGGCCTTCGGCATCGGCACCAGCGAAGTCGGCCATGTACTGGCCACGCAGTGCCTGCTGCAGCGCAAGGCGAAGACGCTGGCGATCACCGTCGATGGCAAGCTCGCGCCGGGCATCGGCGCCAAGGACGTGGTCCTGCACATCATCGGCGTGATCGGCGTCAATGGCGGCACCGGACACGTGATCGAGTTCCGCGGCAGCACCATCGAAGCGATGGACATGGAACAGCGCATGACCCTGTGCAACATGTCGATCGAAGCCGGTGCACGCGCCGGCATGGTTGCGCCCGACCAGGTGACGTTGGACTTCGTTGCCAATACGCCGCGCGGCCCCAAGGGCGCCGACTTCGACGCTGCCGTTGCCCGCTGGACGCAGCTGCGCAGCGATGAAGGCGCGCGCTTCGACAGCGAGGTGCACATTGATGCCGCCGATATCCGCCCGACAATGACCTGGGGCACCCACCCCGGCACCGCCATCGCGGTGGATGCGCCGATCCCGGCGGCCAATGATGCCGCCGCGCAGAAGGGCCTGGATTACATGCACTTCCAGGCGGGACAGACACTGGCCGGTACGCCGGTGGACGTGGTGTTCGTCGGCTCCTGCACCAATGGGCGGCTGAGCGACATGCGCGAAGTGGCACAGGTGCTGCGCGGCCGTCGCGTCGCCGAGCGCGTGCGCATGCTGGTGGTGCCTGGTTCCGAGATCGTCAAGCGCCAGGCCGAAGCCGAAGGCATCCATGAGATCGTGCGCGCGGCCGGTGCCGAATGGCGCGAACCGGGTTGTTCGATGTGCATCGCCATGAATGGCGACCTGGTCGCCCCCGGCCAACTGGCGGTCAGCACCAGCAACCGCAACTTCGAAGGCCGCCAGGGCCCGGGCTCGCGCACGCTGCTGGCCTCGCCGATGAGTGCTGCCTGGGCCGCGGTGCAGGGCCACGTCGCCGATGCCCGTGAGCTGTTCGCCCAGGAGGTGGCCTGATGAGCGGCTTCCGCACCCTGAGCTCGGCCAGCGTGGTGCTGCGCCAGACCAACATCGACACCGACCAGATCATTCCGGCGCGGTTCCTGTCCACCACCGAACGTGCTGGCCTGGGCCGCAATGCGTTCAACGACTGGCGCTGGCAGGCCGATGGCTCGCCCGTGGCCGACTTCGCCTTCAACCAACCGCACAACGCCGGCCGCAGCATCCTGCTGGCCGGGCGCAACTTCGGCTGCGGCTCATCGCGCGAACACGCGCCGTGGGCACTGACCGATCTCGGCCTGCGTGCCATCGTCAGCAGCGAGATCGCCGACATCTTCCGCGGCAATTCGCTGAAGAACGGCCTGCTGCCGATCGTACTGGACGAGGCCGACGTGCAGCTGCTGATGCAGCGCCCTGACGATGAGCTGACCATCGACATTGCGGCGCGCGAGCTGCGCACGCCCGATGGCCGCATCTACTCCTTCCCGTTGGACGGCTTCTCGCAGACCTGCCTGCTGGAAGGCGTCGATCAACTGGGTTATCTGTTGGGCCGTGTCCCTGAAATCGAACGTTACGAGAGTGAGCATGCACGCTGAAATTGTTGTCCTGCCCGGTGATGGCATCGGCCCGGAAGTGGCCGCCGCCGCGGTCGCCGTTCTGAACGCTGTCGCCAAGCGCTTCAACCACACCTTCACCTTCAGCGAGCACGACATCGGTGGCATCGCCATCGACCGCCACGGCGAACCGCTGCCGGCGTCGACCCTGGCCGCCTGCCAGGCCGCCAATGCTGTGCTGCTGGGCGCCGTGGGCGGGCCGAAGTGGTCCGACCCGAACGCCAAGGTACGCCCGGAACAGGGCCTGCTGGCGATCCGCAAGGCGCTGGGCCTGTATGCCAACCTGCGTCCGGTGCGCACCCATGAAGCCGCACTGCACGCCTCGCCGATCAAGGCCGAGCTGCTGCAGGGCGTGGACTTCGTCGTGGTGCGCGAACTGACCGGTGGCATCTACTTCGGTGACAAGACCCGCGATGCCGACAGCGCCAGCGATCTGTGCCGCTACACCGTGGCCGAGATCGAGCGTGTGCTGCGCAGTGCCTTCCGGCTGGCGCAGCAGCGTCGCGGCAAGCTCACTTCGGTGGACAAGGCCAACGTGCTGGAAACCTCACGCCTGTGGCGTGACGTGGCCGCGCGCATCGGCCGCGAGGAATTCCCGGACGTGGCGCTGGAACACCAGCTGGTCGATTCCATGGCGATGCATCTGCTGGCCAAGCCGCGCGAGTACGACGTGATCGTGACCGAGAACATGTTCGGCGACATCCTCACCGATGAGGCCTCGATGCTGGCCGGTTCGCTGGGCCTGCTGCCATCGGCATCGCTGGGCGAGCCGGGTGCGGTGGGTATCTACGAGCCGATCCACGGCTCGGCACCGGACATCGCCGGCAAGGGCATCGCCAACCCGTACGCGACGATCTTCAGCGCGGCGATGCTGCTGCGCCATTCGCTGGGGCTGGAAGACGAAGCAGCAGCGGTGGAAGCGGCGGTGCACGCGGTGCTGGACGATGGCGTGTTCACCGCAGACCTGGCCGCCAAGGGCCACGCGGTGAGCACGGCGGCGGCCACCGACGCGGTGCTGGCCAAACTGGGATGAGTGTTCGGGGTACCGGACGGCGTCCGCTACCCGTTCTCTCTGCGTATCCCGCACTGACTTACTCAGTGCGGGATGTTCGCGCTCTGCGGATCGCTCGCGGCCGCGCGCATCTGCGAGCTGCTGCATCCGGTCAGGACGGTGCCGTCGTCAGCTCTGGCCACCACGCGTTCATGGATTCGGATGCTGCCTGAAGGCAAGCCGCTGCGCGACGCTTCGCGTTGCCAGACCTGCACGCCGGCCTGCTGGTGAGCACCCGTCAGACCGGCATCGAGCAACACGCTTGCCACGTTGATTCTGCCAAGGTCTGCAGCGGTCAGGCCGGCCGGTGCCGCCAGTACCTTGTCGCTGGTGATCCCCTGGATCTGCAGCGGCGTCTGCAGTTCGATCTGGAAGACGGGAAGCACCGTGCCGTTGATCGCATGCGTGGGTGCCGACACTGCGTGCACCTCTGCCGGCCATTCGCTCTGCGGCTGTTCCATCACCTGCTGCAGCAAGCGCCCGACGCGGCGCAGGGCCGCATCGTCGGCACGGCACTCGATGGCCGCTGTGAGGTCATTGGCATCTGCACGCTGCTGCCGATCCAGTGGCAACGCTCCCTGCGTGCTGGCAGCTGGGGCAGTACATCCCAACCGATAGCCGTCGCCATCGCTGCTCACCATGATCGACGGGGCCGACGTGTTGCCATCAACCGATCGTGCGGACCACACCCGGAAGGGCTCACGCAGCGTGCTCGACTGCAGCTGCAGGCCATGGCGGGCAACGATACGATCACGCGCTGCAGCGTCGATGGCAATGGACAACCCCTGCGCGTCTGCGAATACGCGCTGGGTCCGGACGCCCTGCACGGTCAACGGCACCGGCATATCGACGATCGTCACCGAAGCGGCGTCGGCGTCTCCGGCCTGCTCGAAATGCCAGCCACGCAGATGCAACGGGCGACCGGCCGGATCGCCGTAGCGTGCCGCACGCAGGGTACTGGCGACGGTCTGCCGGGTATCTGCACTGGCACGGCATTCGAGCACGGCAACCAAGTTCTGCTGGAAGCGCAGTGCCTCGGTCTGCGCCGGCTCTGCATCGGCAGGACCGCAGCAGGCGACCAGCGTCAGGACGCAAGCGCGGATCGTGCGAGGAAACATGCAGGCTCTCCGGCCCCGGGACAGCCCGCTATTGTGCCCGTGAACGCCCTGAAGCTGTCCACTTGGGGATCTACTGCGCAAACCCAAGCCTCGCTTGCCTCTACTTGGTGGTGTAACCGCCATTGACCAGGATGGTCTGCCCGGTCATCCACCAACCGTCGGTCACCAGGAAGCGGATCCACGGCACGATGTCGGCGATATCGGTCAGGCCGGTACGGGTGAACGCCGACAGTGCCGCGGCGGTCTTGTGGTAGGCCTGCGCATCGGCACTCTCGGCCGGATAGAAGAACGGCGTATCCATCGGCCCGGGGCCGATCGCGGTCACCGAGATTCCACGCTCGCCAAACTCCTTCGACGCCGCGCGGGTGAAGTGTTCCACCGGCGCCTTGGTGCCCGCGTAGCTGGAATAGAACGGCGTGAACGCGCCCAGTAGCGACGTGACCAGTGTGCAGATGCGGCCGCCGTCGTTGACGTGGCGCCCTGCCTCCTTGAGGAAGAAGAAGGCCGTCTTCGCGTTGACCGCGCTCATCTGGTCGTACTCCGCTTCGCTGATGTCCAGCATCGGCTTCTTCAGCACTTTGCCGACGGTGTTGATGGCGATGTCGGGGCGACCGACGGCGGCAACCGCGTCGGCGAACAGGCGCTCCATCGCAGCGGCCGAGGTCAGATCGGCCTGCAACGCCACGGCCTTGGCACCTGCGGCCTGCACCGCCGCAACGGTCGCCTCGGCGTCGGCCTGGGTGGCGGCGCTGTTGTAGTGGATGACGATGGCCTTGGCGCCCTGTTCGGCGAAGTCGCGGGCGATCAGCCCGCCGAGGTTCTTGGCACCGCCGGCGATCAGCACGGTCTTGCCCTGGATACGGTGGTCGGTCATGGCATCGGTCTCGGGAAGAGGCTGCCGGGCTGGCAACCCTGTGCCGACGACGATATCGTGCAGAAATTGCGGATAAAGACCGCAACGTTGACTTAACTTTCCAAAGCGGGCGAACAATGGACCGGATCGAGCGTTTCCGCATCTTTGCCCGGGTGGTGGAGTGCACCAGCTTCACCCGCGCCGCCGACCAGCTCGGCCTGCCCCGCTCCACCGTCTCGGCGGCCGTGGCCGAGCTCGAGCAGCGCCTGGGCACGCGCCTGCTGCAGCGCTCCACCCGCAGGGTCTCCACCACCCACGACGGCGACACCTTCTACGTGCGCTGCCTGCGCCTGATCGCCGAGGTGGAAGACGCCGAGTCGCTGTTCCGCCAGGACGACGCACAGCCGAGTGGCCTGTTGAAGATCGATGTACCCAGCCGGATCGGCCGCCGCATCATCGCCCCGGCGCTGCCGGACTTCTTCGCACGGCACCCCCAGGTCGAGCTGGACCTGGGCATGACCGATCGCGCGGTGAATCTGATCGAGGACGGCTGCGATGCGGTGCTGAGGGTGGGCCAGCTGGGTGACTCCAGCCTGGTGGCCCGCACGCTGGGCCAGCTGGACTTCGTCAACGTTGCCGCGCCGGCGTACCTGCACGCGCACGGCGTGCCGCAGCACCCCACCGACCTGCAGCAGCACCGCGCGGTGAACTATGCGTCGCCGACCACGGCGCGGGTGGAGCCGTGGGAATGGCAGGACGGCGCGCAGCTGCGCACGCTGCCGATGCCCGGTTGGGTGCGGGTGAACAGCGCCGAGGCGTCGATTGCCTGCTGCGTCGCGGGGCTGGGACTGCTGCAGATTCCACGCTACGACGTGCAGGCCGAACTGCAAACCGGTGCGCTGGTGGAAGTGATGCCCCAGTACGCGGCGCAGCCGCTGCCGGTGACCCTGTTGCTGCCGCACCGGCAGCATCGCGCGCAACGTGTGCAGGTGTTCTTGGATTGGCTGGTGCCGCTGCTGCGTGAGCGGCTGCAGTTACAGGGGTGATCGGCCGGGCGGCTGCCCGGCGCCCGCCGAGGCAACTGCAACTGCAAAAGCAACTACAAAAGCCGGAGCGGCTCTGGGTTGTTGCTTGGTTGGCGGGGAGGGGGGCAGCTGGCGGGACACGCCGCAAGTACGTCCCTGTAGGCTCGGCCACGGCATCCATGCCGTGGACGGTCC
>NZ_QQXJ01000001.1:665584-732620 GCF_004348785.1 Stenotrophomonas sp. TEPEL | reverse complement strand
GCATGGGCCCGAGGCATGCCTCGGGCGGGCTGGGCAGGACGCCCAACCCCGGTCTTGCCGTGTGCGCAGGACAGCGCACACGAGCAAGCGGCTGCCAAGCCTACAAGGACGTACTTGCGGCGTCCCCCGAACAGCCCGCCCACCCGGCCCAGACCTGCGATCCCGCTTCTGAACCCACCGCAGAGGGGGCTCAGCCCGGTGGCCGGGAAACCCGGGGCATCACGCCCCGGATTCGTCCGGCTTGACCCGGAACCACGCCGCATACAGCGCCGGCAGGAACACCAGCGTCAGCACCGTGCCGACAATCAATCCACCCATGATCGAAATCGCCATCGAGCCATAGAACGCGCTGCGCGACAGCGGGATCATCGCCAGCACCGCCGCCAGCGCAGTCAGCACGATCGGGCGGAAACGCCGCACCGTCGCATCGATGATCGAATGCCAGCGGTCATGCCCGGCATCGATGTCCTGCTGGATCTGGTCGATCAGGATCACCGAGTTGCGCATGATCATGCCCGCCAGCGCGATCGTGCCCAGCAGCGCCACGAACCCGAACGGCGCGCGGAACAGCAGCAGGAACAGCGTCGCGCCGATGATGCCCAGCGGAGCGGTCACCAGCACCATCGCCGCACGCGAGAAGCTGCGCAGCTGCAGCATCAGCAACGTGGCCACCACGATCAGGAACAGCGGCATGCCGGCCTTGATCGAGTTCTGCCCGCGAGCCGAATCCTCCACCGAGCCGCCGGTCTCCAGCAGGTAGCCGCTGGGCAGGTCGGCACGGATGCCATCCAGGGTCGGCACGATCTGCTGCACCACGTCCAGCGGCTGCATGCCATCGCTGATGTCGGCACGCACGGTCACCGTCGGCAGACGGTTGCGGTGCCAGATGATGCCGTCCTCGAAGGCGTATTCCAGCCGCGCGACCTGCGAAAGCGTCACCGCGGTACCACTGCTGGTCGGAATCGCCAGGCTGCCGAGCAGGTCCAGCTGCGCGCGCTCGTTGTCCGGGCCACGCAGCAGCATCTCGATCTGGCGGTTGCCTTCGCGATAGGTGCTCACGCTCATGCCCGACAACGAGCTGCTGAGGAACTGGCTGACCTGCGCACTGCTGACGCCCAGCGCGCGGGCGCGGTCCTGGTCGATCACCAGCCGTACCACCTTGCTCGGCTCGCTCCAGTCCAGGTTCACGTTCATCACGTGCGGGTTCTCGCGCACCTTGGCCTCGACCTGGCGCGCGATCGCCTGCACCTGCGCGATGTGCTCGCCGGACACGCGCATCTGCACCGGATAACCGACCGGCGGCCCGTTCTCCAGGCGCGTCACCCGCATCTGCACGTCCGGGAACTGCCTGATCACGTCCTTCAGCATCCAGTCGCGGGTCGATTCGCGGGCCTTGGCGTCTTCGGTGAGCACCACGAACTGGGCGAAGTTGGTGGCCGGCAGCTGCTGGTCCAGCGGCAGGTAGAAGCGCGGCGAACCGGTGCCGACGTAGGCCACGTAGTTGCTGATGCCCTCGCGCCCCTTCAGCAGCTTCTCCAGCTTGTCGGCCTGTGCCTGGGTCGCGGCCAGCGACGCACCTTCGGCCAGCTCGATGTCCACCATCAGTTCCGGGCGGGTCGAGTCGGGGAAGAACTGCTGTGGCACGAAGCGGAACAGCATCAACGAACCGATGAACAGGGCGATGGTCGCAGCGATCACCCACCAGCGATGGCGCAGGCAGCTATCCAGAAACGCCCGGAAGCGCGTGTAGAACGGCCGCTGGTACGGATCATGATCGTGCGCATGCTCCTTCGGTGCGATCCAGCGCGCCAGTGACGGATGCCGGTCAGCCCACTGCAGGCGCTTGGCGCGCCAGCGGCCGGCCAGGCTGTCCGGCTTCGGCAGCTGCGGGTTGAACAGGTCCGGAAGCATCTTGTCACCCAGGTACGGGATGAACAGCACTGCCGCGATCCACGATACCACCAGCGCGATGGTCACCACCTGGAACAGCGAACGGGTGTACTCACCCGTGCTGGATGCCGCCGTGGCGATGGGCAGGAAGCCAGCAGCAGTGATCAGGGTACCGGTCAACATCGGGAAGGCGGTGGATTCCCAGGCGAAACTGGCCGCGCGCAGGCGGTCGTAGCCCTGCTCCATCTTGGTGGCCATCATCTCCACCGCGATGATCGCATCGTCCACCAGCAGGCCCAGTGCCAGCACCAGTGCACCCAGCGAAATCTTGTGCAGGCCGATATCGAAGTAGTGCATGACGAAGAAGGTCATCGCCAGCACCAACGGGATGGTCACGCCCACCACCAGGCCGGTACGCAGGCCCAGCGAGAAGAAGCTGACCAGCAGCACGATCACCACCGCTTCGGTGAGCACCTGCACGAACTCGCCCACCGACTCTTCCACCGCATGCGGCTGGTCGGACACCTTGCGCAGCTGCATGCCGGCCGGCAGGGTCTTCTGCAGGCGTTCGAACTCGGCATCCAGGGTGGCACCGAGCTTGAGGATGTCACCGCCGTCCTTCATCGCCACCGCCAGGCCGATCGCATCCTGGCCCATGAAGCGCATCTTCGGCGAGGCCGGATCGGCAAAGCCACGCTTGACCTCGGCGATGTCGCCCAGATGCAGCGTGCGCTCGCCGGCCTGGATCGGGAATCTGCGGATGTCCTCGATCGAATCGAACTGACCGGTCACGCGCAGCTGCACGCGGTCGGTCGGGGTTTCGAAGAAGCTGGTGGCGCTGACCGCGTTCTGGTCGGCCAGCGCCTGCTGCACCTGTTGCAGCGATACGCCCAGCGTGGCCAGCTTGGTGTTGGACAGCTCGATCCACACCTTCTCGTCCTGCAGGCCGACCAGGTCGATCTTGCCGACGTCGGGCACGCGCTGCAGCTCCAGCTGGATGCGGTCGGCATAGTCGCGCATCACCGCGTAGTCGAAGCCTTCGCCGGTCAACGCGTAGATGTTGCCGAACGTGTCGCCAAACTCATCGTTGTAAAAGGGTCCGACGATTTCCCTCGGCAGCGTCGCGCGGATATCGCCCACGCGCTTGCGTACCTGGTACCACAGGTCCGGGATCTGCCTGGAGCGCAGGCTGTCGCGCGCCATGAAGATCACCTGCGATTCGCCCGGCCGCGAGTACGAACGGATGAATTCGTACTCGCCGGTGTTCATCAGCGCTTTCTCGATCGGCTCGGTCACCTGCCGCGAGACCTGCTCGGCGGTGGCGCCCGGCCACATCGTGCGTACCACCATCGCCTTGAAGGTGAAGGGCGGATCTTCGGACTGGCCCAGGTGCTTGTACGACCAGGCACCGATGACGGCAAACGCCAGCATCGCGAACAACACCAGCGCACGGTTGCCCAGCGCCCATTCGGAGAGATTGAAACGGCGCACGGGTCAGTTCCCCTTGCCTGCAGCCGGCGCCGGCTTGGCGGCCGACGGCGCCAGCACCGGGCGGTTCTGGCGGTCGACCGGCGTCACCACCTGGCCTTCGCGCAGCAGATGGCCGCCGGCAGCGACCACCCAGTCCGCAGCGCCCACGCCGGACACCACCGGCACGGCCTGCGCGCCGTAGGCACCCACCTGCACCGGCGTTGCCTTCAACGCACCCGTGGAAGGATTGACCACCCACACGCTGGCCTTGCCATCACTGCCGCGCAGCACGGCCGCCAGCGGCAGCTGCAGCGCACCACTGCGCCCGGCGCTGGCGAACACCCGCGCACTCTGGCCCAGTTCCACTTCGCTCAGTGCTTCCGGCGCCAGGCTGACGCGCGTGGCATAGGTGCGCGCCTGTGCATCGGCGGCCGGGGCGATCTCGCGCAGGGTGCCCGGCAGCAGCTGGCCCGGACGGTTCCACAGTTCCACCTGCACCGACTGGCCGACCTTGTAGTCGCGGATGCTGCTTTCCGGCAGCGCGATCAGCACCTCACGGCCACCATCGGCGGCCAGGGTGAACACCGTCTGCCCCGCGCTCACGACCTGCCCGGCTTCGGCTTGGCGGCTGGCGATCACGCCATCGGCGGGTGCGCGCAGCTGCGCGTACTCGGCCTGGTTGCGGGCCACGGCGAGGTTGGCCCGGGCGGCGTTGGCCTGGCCCTGTGCAGCCTTGAATGCCGCCGTCTGCTGGTCCAGTGCCGAGCGGCTCACCAGCTGGTCTTCCGCCAGCTTGGCATAGCGCTTCTGGTCATCGCGCGCACGCACCAGGTCTGCTTCCGCCGCCGCCAGCTGCGCCTGCGACGCCGCCGCCTGCGAGGCGTAGTCGGCCGCATCCAGCTCGGCCAGCAGCTGGCCCTTCTTCACCCGCTCGCCTGCGTCGACGAGGCGCCTGACCAGGTTGCCGCCAACCCGGAACGACAGTGGGCTTTCCTGGCGGGCACGCACCTCGCCGGGGTAGGCGGCCGCGGCCTGTCCATCCTGCGTGGTGGGATGCACCACCAGCACCGGGATGGCCGCCGCCGGCTCGGCGGCCTGCCTGCCGCACGCTGCCAACACCACGACCAGTACGCCTACGCCCAACCAACGCATGTTTTTCATGAGGTACAGGACCTGAAAAGAAATCCGGGGGGAACGCGCCGGCAACATACTGTTGCAACGCGGACATTAGTGAACCAGCCGGTATAGTATAAATATCGAACCGCTTGGTCTAGTATTAGCGGAATGAGTTCTCCCACTTCCCGAAAGCCGACGGCCAAGCCCGCTGCCAAGGCTGCCGGTCCCGGGCGCCCCAAGGATCTGGGCAAGCGCGCGGCGATACTCGAGGCAGCCAAGACACTGTTCATCGAACAGGGCTACAGCGGCGTGAGCATGGACAGCATTGCTGCCCAGGCCGGCGTCTCCAAGCTGACCGTCTACAGCCATTTCGGCGATAAAGAGACCCTTTTCTCCGAAGCTGTGCAGTCCAAGTGCATCGAGATGCTGCCCGACGCGCTGTTCGTGGCCGACGTCGAAGGCCCCCTGCGTGACCAGTTGCTGGGCATCGGCATGGCGTTCTTCGAGATGATCACCTCCGACGCGGCCCTGTCGATCCAGCGGATGATGATGGCGCCGGAGACCGACGAGCGCCTGCGCGAACTGTTCTGGCAGGCGGGCCCGCAACGCACCTGCGAGGCACTGGCCGACTTCATGCGTTCGCGTGCCGAGCGCGGCGAACTGGATATCCCCGACTGCTACATCGCCGGCCAGCAGTTCCTGACCCTGGTGAAGGGCGAAGTGCACATGCATATGATGTGCGGCATGCCACTGTCCCCCGTCGAGACCGATGCTGCGATCCACGTGGCCGCCAGCGTGGATTTCTTCCTGCGCGCCTACGCGCCGCGGGGGGCTGGGAACGCTGGATAACCAAAACTGAACGAACCGGAGGTCGCGATGACTTCCGGCACTGCGACCCCGGCCACCCCGCAGCTGATGCTCTGGGCGCGCCGCCGGCCTCCGGCACCGGTAAAATGGCCGGCCCACTGCGCTGGATTTGAACCTCATGACGATTGATTACGCCCACGCCCGCGAACTGATGGTGGAACAGCAGATCCGTCCCTGGGACGTGCTGGACATCAAGGTGCTCGACGTCCTGGCCCGCCTGCCGCGCGAGGCCTTCGTCGCCGACGCGCACCGGGCGCTGGCCTATGCCGATGTCGAACTGCCGATCGGCAACGGCCAGAAGATGATGAAGCCGGTCATCGAGGGCCGTACCCTGCAGGCACTGGATCTGCAGCCGGGTGACGAAGTGCTGGAAATCGGCACCGGCAGCGGCTTCCTGTCGGCCTGCATCGGCGCGCTGGCGCGCGACGTGCTGAGCCTGGAAATCGATCCTGAGCTGGCCGCCGCTGCGCGCGCCCGCCTGGATGCCACCGGCCTGGGCACCAACGTGCGCGTGGAAGTGGCCGATGGCCTGGCCTGGCAGACCGAGCGCCGCTTCGACGTGATCTGTGTCACTGGCGCCGTCGACGTGGTGCCGTCACAGTTTGCTTCGTGGTTGCGTCCGGGTGGTCGCCTGTATGTCATCCAGGGCCGTTCGCCGGCGATGGAAGCGCTGCTGGTGAAGGCCGATGGCAGCACCGAGTCGCTGTTCGAGACCGATATCGATTACCTGCGTGGTGCCGCCCCGGCCCCCCAGTTCCACCTCTGAGTCCAAGGAAGCCGCAATGATCCGCCGATCCCTCGCTGTTGCGCTGGCCACTGCCCTGCTGCCGTTGTCCGCCCATGCCGCCGACCTGCTGCAGGTCTATGAAATGGCGCGCAATGGTGACCCGCAGCTCTCCGCCGCCGAATCCACCCGGCTGTATGACAAGGAAGGCGCCGTGCAGGCGCGTGCTGCCCTGCTGCCGCAGATCAATGGCCAGGCCCAGTTGAGCCGCACCCGCACCGACGCCGACCACGACGCCAACTCCGGCACGGTCACCAGCAAGCGCCGCAACTACACGATCGACGGTTCGCAGACGCTGTTCAACTGGACCCAGATCAACAACCTGCGTTCGCAGCGCGAGCTGAGCAAGGCGGCTGATTTCACCCTCGATTCGGCCAACGACAACCTGATCGTGCGCACCTCGGCGGCCTACTTCAACGTGCTGGTGGCGATCGAATCGCTGAACGCCGCACAGACCAATGAAGCGGCCGCGAAGAAGCAGTTCGACTTCGCCGACAAGCGCCTGGAAGTGGGCCTGGCGCCGATCACCGACGTGCACGAGGCCCGCGCCCAGTACGACCAGGCGCGCGCCAACACCATCGTTGCGCAGAACACCCTGGCCGACAACTACCAGGCCCTGACCGAACTGACCGGCCAGCCGGTGATGAACCTGAAGGGCCTGCCGGCCGACTTCCGTCCGGAAGTGCCGGCCAACCGCGGCAACCTGGACCAGCTGGTGCAGCAGGCGACTACGCAGAATCCGGCGCTGAAGGCGCAGGAGCTGAAGGTCGGTGCCGCCGAAGCCGGCGTGCAGGCCGCTCGGGGCGGTCACTACCCGACCCTGTCGCTGGGCGGCAGCTGGGGCAAGAGCGCAACCTGGGGCGACAGCGTCGGTGCCGGTTCGCTCTCCCCCGATGCACGCACCAACAGCATCGGGCTGACCCTGAGCGTGCCGATCTTCTCCGGCGGCGCTACCCAGTCCGGCGTGCGCCAGGCGCTGGCCCAGCGTGACATCGCCCAGGATGGTTTCGAGCAGCAGAAGCGCGCGCTGGACCGCAACACCCGCAATGCCTACCAGACCCTGGTGCAGGGCATCAGCGAAGTGGAAGCGCGCCGTTTGGCCGTGGTTTCCGCGCAGAGCGCCTACGATGCCTCGCAGGTTGGCCTTGAAGTGGGTACCCGCACCGTGCTGGACGTGATCCAGAACCAGCGCATCCTGTTCTCCGCACAGCTGGATTACGCGCAGGCCCGCTACAACTTCCTGCAGAACCGCCTGCTGCTGAGCCAGGCCGTGGGTGGCCTGGATGTCGCCGAACTGCAGGACATCAACCGCCTGCTGACCCAGGACGCGGGCAACCCGTCGACGACCACGAACTGAGTCGGCGCGACCGGCCTGATGAGAAAGCCACCCGCGAGGGTGGCTTTTTTTGTTGATCGCAGATGGCCTGCGGTGCGGGCGCTAGCGCGAACGCCGGGCGCGCCGACGCACCAGGCCGCCTGCCAACACGACCGCCAGCACCACCAGCACCGGTACGAACAGCCGCGAGGTGACTGCCGGCAACAGGCACAGTGCAGTTGCCAAAGGGGCAAGCACCATCGGCATCAACCGCCGATCGTCGGCCGCATCCGTCGCCCGCCAGTTACTGCGCGCAACGCCCAGGCACACGGCGGCCAGCACCAGCAGGCCTGCGGGCCCCGGCAGCTGCGGAAGCCACCCCTCCGGCAGCGACAGCGCCAACGCCGCCGACAGCACGGTAAGCGCCAGCGTCAGCAGCAAACGCACACCGCTGCCCACTTCGCCGGACTTCGGCGGCCAGGCCTCCACCCCCAGCCGCGCGGCCAACAGCAGCAGCACCAGCAGCAGGGCCGCCAGCCCCGCGCCACCCGCCAACGGCAACAGCGGCAGCAACCACTGCAGCTGCGGGACACCCTGCAATGCCACCGACAGCGGCCGCGTGCTGGCCAACGCGGCAAACTCGACGAGGCCCGACTGCAGCGCAGCCACTACCATCAGCCACAACATCGCCATCAGCACCGCTGCGCCGGCGGCTCTGGAAATCTGCGCACGAGGGCGCGGCACCCGCCCGGAAAACCCTGCCAGCAGGCCTGCCCCCAGCAGAACGCCCAGCAACGCCACGCCCGCCGCCAGCACGCCACCCAGCCCGAAGCGATAGGGCGCGGTAGCCGATGGCAGCCACGGAATCCAGTGCGCGTAATGCACATGACGTGCCGCCAGCAACAGCAGCAGCAGGCCCACGCCCAGCTTCACCGTCAGCAGTGCACTGGCCAACAGCAGCGCGCGCGGCATCCGCAGCACTGCAGTGGCAGCCCCCAGCAGCAGCACCAGGATCGACGACGCCAGCGGCAAGGGCAGCCACTGCCCGGGAGCGGCATCGATGACTTCAGCGGCAGCGTACAGATGGCGCGCCATCGATTGCGCCAGTCCTGCGATGGTCGCCACCAGTTCCAGCAGCAGGGCAATCACCAGTACATCGGCAAGCAGCCTGCCCCAGGCGGCACGCAGCAGACCATGCAGACCCGAAGCATCCGGCAGGCGCCGCATCGCCATGCGCAGGCAATACAGCATCGGCACTGCGCCCAACGCCGCCAGCAACAGGCTGAGGACAATGGCGGGCCCCGCCTGTGCCGCCGTGTTCTGCCCGACCAGGGCGACAACGCTGCCGCCCAACAGCAGGGTCAGCGCCACCACCAGCAGATGGTCGGTGCCCAGCCTCGCTGGCTTCGCGCTGGCGTGCAGCGCGCCTCCGTTGTCGCCGATCATTCAAAGCTCCCTTGATGTCGCCCAAGCGTGGTCGACAACAGGCTGGCAGCCTGACGCGGTAAGCGGAATCGGAATCTGCGCCATACCAACGATGATGTGACAGCTTGCACGCCGTGGTCGGCGCGAGCGGTCCAGCTACGACAGATTCACCACCATCAAGCAGGCTTGATGCAGGCGTTCACGACAGCGCAAAGCCGGGGCGCCCCTGAAACACCTGATGGCGACAGGCCGGGTCTCAGGCCAGCGGCGGCGGCAAATGCGGAGCCACCAGCTGCAGCGTCCGTTGCAGCGCGCCGCGGCCATTGCTGACCAGCGTGCAACCGGCGCGGGCCATGTCTTCGCGCGCCTGCACGTCGTCGAGCAGGTGCAGCAGCAGATCACCCACCGCCTGCACGTCCTCGCCGATCAGCAGTGCACCGGCCTCGCGCATGCGCCGCGAGATCTCGGCGAAGTTGTGCAGATGCGGGCCGGTCACCGCTGCGGTGCCCATCGCCGCCGGTTCCAGCAGGTTGTGGCCGCCGATGGCCTGCAGGCTGCCACCGACGAAGGCGACCTGGGCACAGCCGTAGAACGGCATCAGTTCGCCCAGCGTGTCGATGACGAAGACATCGCTACGGGCGTCCGGCCACTGCTGTGCGCGCCGCGTCGACACGTTCCAGCCCTGCTCGCGGGCCAGCGCCTCCACCTTGGGGAAGCGCTCCGGATGCCGCGGCGCCCACAACAGCAGCAGGTCCGGATGCTGCCGGCGCAGGCGGCGGTGCAGGTCGATCACTGCCTGCTCCTCACCATCATGCGTGCTGGCCGCGATCCATACCGGGCGCGTGGCCGGCACATGGGCATGGAACTGTTCGATGAAGGGCTGCACGTCCGGCGTGGCGATGTCGAACTTCAGGTTGCCCAGTGCCTGCACCTGTTCCGGCGCCGCGCCCAGCTGCACGAACCGCGCAGCGTCATCCTGCGACTGTGCGGCCACGCAGGTGACCGTGCGCAGCGCACGCCGGATCAACGCCGCCAGCACGCGGTAGCCGCGCAATGATCGGGCCGACAGCCGCGCATTGAGGATGTACACCGGAATGCGACGATCGCGGCAACCGAACAGCATGTTCGGCCACAGCTCGGTTTCCAGGATCAGCGCCAGGCTGGGCTGGAAGTGCCCCAGGAAGCGGTTGACGCTGCCCGGCACGTCGTACGGCAGGTACACATGGTCCAGCGCATCGCCCCACAGCGCGCGCACCCGTTCCGAGCCGGTCGGGGTGATGGTGGTGATGACCCAGCGGATGTCCGGCCGCTGCGCGCGCAGCGCATTGACCAGCGGCGCAGCGGCGTTGACCTCGCCCACCGAGACCGCATGCAGCCAGACCCGGGGCTGGCCGCTGGGCTGCGGATAGGACGCATAGCGTTCATCCCAGCGCCGGAAGTATTCACGGACCCGGAAGCCGCGCCAGACCAGGTGGTACACGGTGATCGGCAGCAGCAGGTACAGCACGGCCGAGTACAGGCCACGCAGGATCCATTCGACAGGGTCTTTACGCATGCGGCAAGGATACGGGAGCCCCCCGGGAAAGACACGCGGCCGGATTGGTAGAATGGCAGCATGTCCGATGCCACCACCGCCGTCCGTCCGTCGCTGCGTGATCCACGCAACTGGCCGATGTTTGCCGTCATGTTCATTGCCTTCGGGATCGCCCGGCTGCCGTGGACGCTGCAGCGCGTGCTGGGCCGCGGGGTCGGCTCGATCGCCTGGCGCCTGGCCGGCAGCCGCCGCCATGCCGCCGAGGTCAACCTCAAGCTGTGCTTCCCCGAGAAGGACGAGGCCTGGCGCAAGCGCCTGGTGCGCGACAGCTTCGACGCCCTGGGTGTGGGCATCTTCGAATGCGCGCGTTCCTGGTGGGGCAGCATCGACAGCATCCGCCCGCAGGTGCACATCGAAGGGCTGGAACACCTCAAGCAGATGCAGGCCGAAGGCCGCGGCGTGCTGCTGGTCTCGGGCCACTTCATGACCCTGGAGATGTGCGGCCGCCTGCTGTGCGACCACGTCGACCTGTCCGGCATGTACCGCAAGCACAAGAACCCGGTGTACGAGTGGGCGGTGAAGTTCGGCCGCCTGCGCTATGCCAAGGCGATGTACGCCAACGAGGACATCCGCGCGACGGTGCGCCACCTGAAGAAAGGCGGCTTCCTCTGGTACGCACCTGACCAGGACATGCGCGGCAAGGACACCGTGTTCGTGCCGTTCTTCGGCCACACCGCCTCCACCATCACCGCCACCCACCAGCTGGCGCGGATGACCGGTTGTGCGGTCATCCCCTACTTCCACCGCCGCGAAGGCGGGAAGTACTTCCTGAAGATCGGCGCGCCACTGGAGAATTTCCCCAGCGAGGACGTCGAAGCCGATACCGCGCGGGTCAACCAGGCCATCGAGCAGATGGTGCGCGAGGCACCGGACCAGTACCTGTGGATCCATCGCCGCTTCAAGCGCCAGCCCGGTGGGCGCAGCGATTTCTACAAATGACGGGTGGTAGGGAAGGAACGTCCCATCCACGCATGGCGTGGATCTACTCGGCGGCTGGTTTCATCCACGCATGGCGTGGATCTACCGGGAATGCCGATCAGTAGATCCACGCCATGCGTGGATGCTCCTCCTTCCGATGCCGGAATCTACAACGGCCAACGACACCAGGCGTGAGGGTAGTCCCCCACCCCACCAGCCAATCCGGCCCGCACCGGATTGCCCAGGATGTACATCGCCTTGTCATGAAGGGATTCATCGGTACGCACCGCATGGTCGTGATAGCCGTGCTGCCAGCGCGGCCCTTTTCGTCCCGATATCCGGTTCAGCTGCCGGCTGCTGCGTGATTTCAGCAACGCCATGCACTGGGCCAGCGATCCCTTCTGCAGCTCCATCAACCAGTGCAGGTGGTCGGGCATCACCACCCAGGCGAGGCTGTGGCTGATGCCGCTGCGTTCGACGAAGCGCAGCGCGTCCACCAGCACAGCGACATTGCCAGCGTCGGAGAAGAATGGCTCCCGGCCGTGTGTTGTCGTGGTCAGGGAATAGACATTTCCCGTGCGGGAGTAGCGACCGTAGCGGAGTCTGGAGCTTGCCATGGGGACAGACTGCGGTTTGCCCGGTCATCCTTGCATTGGCGGACCACCCTGCGGCCAGTCGGGAAAAGCCGCGACACCGGCAGTGTTCATGGGAAAGCCCATCCACGCATGGCGTGGATCTACTGCTCCCCCGCCAGACACGCCCCCCGTAACTCCACGTCATGCGTGGATGCGACCAGCCACCCCGCACAGTCCAGTGGATCCACGCCATGCGTGGATAGGCCCCGTCCCGCACAATCCAGTAGATCCACGCCATGCGTGGATGGGACGTTCCCCAACCCCCCGCGCGATTCAGTAGATCCACGTCATGCGTGGATGCGGACATTACCCGGCGCCCGGCTGATCGTCCGGTTCGCGCGCCAGCAACGTGCCGACGAACAGCGCGGCGAGCAGGACGGTCAAGCCGCCCCAGAACGCGGAATAGAACGCCAGGTGCGTATTGAGCGGGAACACGGTGACCGCCAGTGCCAGCATGGCCGGGCGTGCACGTTCGCGCGCCGGGGCCGGGGCGAAACGCCATGCCCGCCATGCCTGTGCCACCGCCGCCAGCCACAGCAGCAGCCCCAGCACACCGGTCTCGGCCAGGATCTCCAGCACGATCTGGTGGGCGTGCAGCGCCGGCATCGTGCCCCACACCGCCGGCCCTTCATCTGCAACGCAGTGGGGATAGGCATCGCGGAAGCCACGTGCACCGACACCATTGATCGGATGTGCCTCGATCATGCAGGCCGCCGCGCTCCAGATGCGGGTACGGCCGGACAGGGCCTGCTCGACCCCGTCCTCGCCACCGTCCCAGGCCATTGCCGTGCGCGCCACTCGCTCGCGCAGCTGCGGCACGCTGGCCGTCAACACCCCCGCCGTGAGCACAGCGGCCAGTGCCAGCAGACCCAGCCGCTTCCAGCCCAGTTGGCGCACGCCGCTGTAGGCGACCACCAGGCCGAAGGTGATCCATGAGGCACGCGAGCCGGCCAGCAGCAGCACCACGCCCACTGCAGCAGCGGCCAGCAGCCAGCCCGCATTGCCGAAACGGCGCGCCGCCGGCAACAACAGGAACGGCGAAAGACTGGCCAGCACCTGGCCGAATTTCAGGTTGCACGGCCCCAGCGCGCCGCTGAGACGGTCGGCCAACGCGGCTTCCTCGGCCGGGCACAATGCGTGGCCGCTGATGGCCAGCTTGATCTGCTGCAGCGACCAGAACCAGGGGCTGGTGCCTGCCAGTGCCTGCACCAGCGCATCGAGCGTCCACAGGCCGGTGATCACCGCCAACCCACCCAGGGTCAGGCGCCGCCGCTGCGGAGTGGCCACCGCGATCGCCACCAGCCACATGAAAGGCAGATAGCGCAGTCCCGCCGCAGCCTTGGTCCACGACGCCGACGGGTCCACGGCATCGAAGGCCGAGAACGCCTGCGGCAACCAGTAGCCAAGGAAAAGGATCGATGTCAGCGCCCACGCTGCCGGGCTCAGCAGATGGGGGCGATGCTGCACCCGGCGGATGACCATGCGTGCGGCGGCGTACAACGCCCCCAGGCCCAGCACTGTTTCGGCGATACCCGGCAGCGGCCACAGCGCGACGTAGGCCAGCACCCACCAGGGTGCCCAGCGGCCGGCGCGCTCATCGCGCAGGGGCGGCGTGGCGTCAGCCAGCGAGGTCGGCATAAAGGCGGAGGGTATCGCGCTGCATGGCCTGCAGGGTAAACGGGATACGGCCCGGCAGCGACGGCGGCTGTGCCAGCAGGGCCAGCGCACGTTCACCCAGCAGCTGCGCATTGCCCAGCGGCACTGCGCCACCGGGTTGCAGCTGCTGCAGCAGTTCGCCGACCCCACCATGGTTCCAACCCAGCACCGGGCGGCCGACCGACAACGCTTCGACCACGGTGCGACCAAAGGCTTCCGGTTTATCCGACAGCTGCAGCACCAGATCGCTGGCGGCGTACGCCTGGGCGATGCGCGCAGTCGGCGTGCTGATGTGCACCGCCCCGGTCACGCCCAGCGTGGCCGCCTGCCTGCGCAGCTCTGCCACATAGGCTTCCCGGCCAGGCTCGTCGGTGCCCAGCATCCACAACTGTGCCGGCACGCCTGCTGCACGGACATCGGCAAGCAGCTGCAACGCGTGGGCTTGGCCTTTCAGGCGGGTGCCGCGACCGGGCAGCAGCAACAGCGGTCCGTCGACCTGGGCCAGCCACGGGTAGTCGGTCGCCAGCGCCAGCCGAGGGCGCCGATCAGCGCGTGCTACGCGCGGGAACTGGCTGACATCCACCCCGCGCGGGATCACCTGCAGCCTGTCGTGCGGCACCGTCGGGTAATGCGTGTGTACGTAGTCGCGCACGCTGTTGGACACACAGATCACGCGTTCGCCGCTGGTCATCACCGCGCTGTAGCGGCTGGGCGAATTCAGCCCATGCACGGTAGTCACCCAATGCGGGCGTTGCGCCGGCTGCATCGCACGGATCGCGTACAGCCCCAGCCACGCCGGCAGGCGCGAACGGGCGTGGACGATATCGGCGCCCACTTCGGTGAACAGTCGACGCAGGGTAGGCAGATGGCGCAGCGTCAGCAGCGACTTGCGACCGATATCCAGGGTCAGGTGCTCGGCACCGCTGTCGAGCAGCGGCTGCACCAGGCGACCACCAGCGGACACCACCAGCGCGCGATGGCCGGCAGCGACCAGGGCCGCGGCGATTTCAAGGGTCGAGCGCTCGACACCGCCGGAGTGCAGCGCCGGCAGCAACTGCACCACGGTCAATCGGCGCATCGAGAGGGCAGCCGTTTAGTCGACCAGCACGAACACGGCGCCGCAGTAAGCACACTGCGCTTGCCCGTTGGGTTCGTCTTCGATCGGCAGGTACACCCGCGGATGCGAGTTCCACAGCGCCATTTCCGGGGTCGGGCAGCTCAGCGGCAGATCGCTGCGGTGCACGGTGTAGCGCTTTTCGGCGTTGGCGGGCGCGGTGGCGGTATGGCTCATGGCGGATGTCGATGAACGGATTGCGAGGCCTGCGATTCTAGCATCTGGGCCCGGCAAACACCGTGCGCTGCGTGGCCGCTGCGCGCGGCAGCCCGCTTGCAGCCTTCTCAGGTGCGGCCACGTGCGACCGCCCTGCCCCTCCCGCGCCGCCGTCGCCCTGCCCCCATCGGCGGGAAATCCCAGGCAGGCCAGTCAGTTCCGTGCGGAATCGGTCGTCGTTCGAAATTCCCGCATTTGGATCGAACTAAATGGCACTTGTCAGGGCGCTGCCGGCTGTTGCAGCATCGGCAGCGATCCATTCCTGACCCGATCGCATGGCCCGCCCCCCACCGGACCTGCATCGCCTCCCGACTGCCCTGCGGCGGACGGGGCGATGCTGTCCGTGGTGTTCGCCGATGCGGGTTCTGCCTGCCGCCTGCCCTACCGGGAGACCCTGCATGACCCTGTCCGATCCGCGCCGCGCCCTGCTTCCGCTCGCTCTGGCCCTGGCCTGTGCGACCACTGCGACGCCGGTGCTGGCGCAAGGGCTGCAGACCTCCTTCGAGCCGGGCGAACCGGCACCGGCCAGGTCCGACGGCACCCTGTCCATCGAAGTCGGCAGTGGCCCCGGCGCGCCGTACGCGGCCAAGCGCAACGTCGGCTACAGCGGCCTGCATGCGTTGCACTACAGCGCCGGTGGCGGCCAGGCACGCCGCGAACTGTTCAAGACCGATCTACCCATCGACAGCGACACCACGCTGTCCTGGCTGGTACTGCCGGAGATCGTCGGCAAGGACACCGTGGCCTCCACCTATGTCTCGCTGGACCTGCTGCTGGACGATGGCAGCCGCGTCTCCGCCAGCGGCGCGCGAGACCAGCACGGCGTAGCGCTGGGCGCACGGGCGCAGGGCGATTCGAAGACGTTGTACCCGCAGCAGTGGGCGCGCAAGGCGGTCAGGCTGGGCGACATGCCGGCGCTGAAGGGCCGCCGCGTGCTGGCCATCGAGCTCGAGGTGGCCAGCGCCGGTGGCGCGCCCGTGTCGGGCTGGATCGACGACGTGCGCCTGGACGTGCAGCCACGGCAGGCGCCGCAGCGCGTCTCCGACTGGGTACTGACCACGCGCGGAACCCAGGCCAACGGCACCTTCTCGCGCGGCAACAACTTCCCGGCCACTGCGGTACCGCACGGTTTCAACTTCTGGACGCCGGTGACCGATGCCGGCGCCCTGAACTGGCTGTACCGCTGGAACGAGCAGAACGATGCGAAGAACCGGCCGCAGCTGCAGGCGTTGGCGCTGAGCCACCAGCCCAGCCCGTGGATGGGCGACCGCCAGACCTTCCAGGTGATGCCCTCCGCCACGCGCGGTGTGCCCGAGGCTGATCGCAGCAAGCGGGCGTTGTCCTTCGACCGCACGCAGGAAAACGCGCGCCCGTATCGCTACGACGTGCGCTTCGACAACGGCATCGCCGCGTCCATCGCCCCCACCGACCATGCCGCGCTGTTCCGCTTCGAGTTCCCCGAAGGTGGCGACGCCAACCTGCTGTTCGACAACGTCGATGCCCGTGGTGGACTCACCCTCGATGCCGCCACGCAGACGTTGACCGGCTACACCGATACCCGCAGCGGCCTGTCCAACGGCGCCACCCGCATGTACGTGGTCGCCAGCTTCGACAGGCCGTGGCGCAGCAGCGGCCAGATCGGCACCGGCCGCCCGACCGGCTACATCAAGTTCGACCCGGGCAGCGAGCGCCGGGTGACGATGCGCATCGCCACCTCGTTGATCTCCGTCGAGCAGGCGCGCCACAACCTGGCGCTGGAAATCGCCGCCGCCGATACGCTGGAAAGCGTGGCCGGACGCGCACAGGATGCGTGGGATGCGCGCCTGGCCCGTTTCGACATCGGCAATGCCAGTGACGACCAGAAGACCACGCTGTACTCCAGCCTGTACCGGCTGTACCTGTACCCCAATTCCGGCCACGAGAATGCGGGCACCGCCGCCGCGCCCGAGTGGCGCTATGCCAGCCAGGCCAGCGCCGCCGATGACAACACCGACGGCAGCGCGACGCGCAGCTTCGCACCGGTGCGCGACGGCAAGGTCTTCGTCAACAACGGCTTCTGGGACACGTTCCGCACCACCTGGCCGGCGTATGCGCTGTTCACCCCGGATGATGCCGGGCAGCTGGTACAGGGTTTCATCGAGCAGTACCGCGCCGGTGGCTGGGTCGCGCGCTGGTCCTCGCCGGGCTACGCGGACCTGATGGTCGGCACCAGCTCGGACGTCGCCTTCGCCGATGCGTGGCTGAAGGGCATCGGTGGCTTCGATCCGGAAGAGGCCTACGCCGCAGCGCTGAAGAACGCCACCGTGGTGCCACCGGACCGCCACGTCGGCCGCAAGGGCATGGATCGTTCCACGTTCCGCGGCTATGCCAGCGCCGACGTGCATGAAGGCATGTCGTGGACGATGGAAGGTGCGCTCAATGATTTCGGCATCGCCAACATGGCCGATGCACTGGCCAAGCGCGCGACGACACCGTCCGCACGCGAACGCTACGCCACCGAGGCAGACTACTTCCGTCACCGCGCCGGCAGCTACGCGACGTTGTTCGATCCGGCCGCCGGCTTCTTCCAGGGCCGCAGGCCCGATGGCAGCTGGCGCCTGCAGGCCAAGGACTACGACCCGCGCGTGTGGGGCCACGACTACACCGAATCCAATGGCTGGACGTTCGCCTTCACCGCCGCGCACGATGGCGAAGGCCTGGCCGCGCTGTACGGTGGCCGCGACAAGCTGGCCGCCAAGCTCGATACCTTCTTCGCCACCCCGGAAACCGCCGACGCCGCATTCGCCGGCTCCTACGGCGGCACCATCCACGAGATGACCGAAGCGCGCGACGTGCGCATGGGCATGTACGCGCACAGCAACCAGCCGGCACACCACATCCCGTGGATGTACCTGTATGCCGGGCAGCCGTGGAAGACCCAGCAGCATGTGCGCGAGATCCTGTCGCGGCTGTATGTCGGCAGCGAGATCGGCCAGGGCTATCCGGGCGACGAGGACAACGGCGAAACCTCGGCGTGGTACGTGCTGGCCTCGCTGGGCCTGTATCCGCTGCGCATGGGTGCGCCGGAGTACGTGATTGGTTCGCCGGCGTTCCAGCATGCGCGCGTCGAGCTGCAGGGCGGCGCGGTGTTGACCGTCAACGCACCGCAGAATTCGCCGGAGAACGTGTACGTGCAGTCGCTGAAGATCAACGGCAAGCCGTGGACCAAGACCTGGGTGCCGCACGACGTGATCGCCAAGGGTGCAACCCTGGACTTCGTGATGGGCCCGCAGCCGTCACGCTGGGGCAGCGGCGTGGATGATGTACCGCGC
This sequence comes from Stenotrophomonas sp. TEPEL, assembly GCF_004348785.1. Classification (NCBI taxonomy): domain Bacteria; kingdom Pseudomonadati; phylum Pseudomonadota; class Gammaproteobacteria; order Lysobacterales; family Lysobacteraceae; genus Stenotrophomonas; species Stenotrophomonas sp. TEPEL. Next base: position 714,309 of record NZ_QQXJ01000001.1, on the reverse strand, counting down.
TCGCTGACCGCCCGTGGCCAGCGCCCGCAGTTGCTGCACGATCTGCTCGGCAACGGCGCGCAGGCGGCACTGGCTGATGGCCGCGCCGTGCCCGCGCTGATCGACGACGATGCCAACACGGCCGTGCCGCTGGGCGGTGGCGTGACCATCGCACTGAGCCACGTGGGCGATGGCGTACCGACGATGTACACGCTGACCAGCGGTGACGGCACGATCCGTGGCGGTGAGTGGACGCTGGAAGCGCGTGCCGGCAACGGGCGCTGGGTAACGCTGGACCAGCGACGCGGCGAAGATTTCACCTCGCCGCGCCAGACCCGCCCGTTCCGTATCGCCTCGCCCTCACGCTACGCCGAGTACCGTCTGCGCCTGGCTGCGCCGGGGCGCCTGCAGCTGGCCGAGATCGAACTGTTGGCGCCCTCCCCCCTACAATGACGTCCATGCGCCTACGTTTGCTCCCCCTCGCTCTTGCCGCCCTTGTATTTCCCAGCCTCAGCCACGCACAACCGCAGACCCAGGCCTTCGATGGGCAGGTCAGCCGTGACGGGGTGACCCTGTATTACCAGGATGCCACCGGCGCGCTGGCCGCGCCGGTGCGCAAGCGCATCATCGATACGTTCTACTTTGCTTACCTGCGCGAGCGTGCGGACTTCCGCCCGGCCGCGCCGAACGAGGTGCGCATCGTGATCGATCCGGCGTACAACGGCGTCGCCTTCGTCGGCGACAAGGACAAGGCCAGCACGATCACGATCAATCCGGGCTGGCTGGTCCAGCACCCGGATGACATTGATCTGGTCACCCACGAAGCGATGCACATCGTGCAGGGCTACCCCAGCTATGGCGACAAGCGCGTGCCGGGCTGGCTGGTGGAGGGCATTGCCGACTACGCCCGCGATCGCTACGGCATGAACAACGCCGCTGCCGGCTGGGCGTTGCCGGACAAGCTTAGCCAGGGCCAGACGGTGGAAAGCGGCTACCGGGTGACCGGTGCCTTCCTGAAGTGGGCCGAAGCGGCGCACCCGGGACTGGTGCTGGCATTGGACAAGGATCTGCGCGACGGGCGCTATGCGCCGGCGCTATGGCAGAAGCACACCGGCAAGACCCTGCCGGCGCTGTGGGCGGAGTATGCCAAGCCGCGCTCCCCGGCCCCTGCGCCGCCGCCCGCGCGGCGCGCGAAGCGGCGGTAAGTTCGACGTTGCCGGGGCGATGCCCCGGCCTTCAACGCGACTGCACGAAGCCGGCGTACAGCGCGAACAACTGCTGGCAATACCGCTTGCTCACTCGACTGCGCATGACATTGCTCCGCCCATGGAAAGTTGGTCGGGCCCAGGGTGGGAAGGCCGGTCCGGTCCCTTCCCACGGCCAGGCCGCGTGGGCGTATTGGGCCGCAGCGAGGTTGCAGGGCGATTACCGGGCGGCTGCAGTTCTCCGGTAGCGCCGGGCCATGCCCGGCGGAATACGGGAAGCGCCGCGCTGCGCGCTCGCCGGGCATGGCCCGGCGCTACCCGATCCGGTTTCCGCGTTGCGGAAACGAAACGCGCCCCGGGGCGCGTTTCTGCAGATCGCAGCGGAACGAAGGCTTATGCCTTCTTTTCCGCTTCGATCTGCTTGCGGATCTGCGCATCAACCGCGGCGATCGCGGTCATGTTCAGGATCCGGCGCGAGGTCGCGCTGGTGGTCAGGATGTGCACCGGCTTGTTGACGCCCATCAGGATCGGACCGATCGCCACGCCATCGGTGAACACGCGCACCAGGTTGTAGGCGATGTTGGCCGCTTCCAGGTTCGGCAGCACGAACAGGTTGGCACGGCCCTGCAGGGTCGAGCCCGGCAGCAGCTTCTGCCGCAGGGCTTCATCCCATGCGGTGTCGCCCTGCATTTCGCCGTCCACGTTCAGACGCGGGTTGCGCTTGAGCAGCAGCTCGCGCACCTGGCGCATCTTCAGCGCATCCTTCGAATCGTGGCTGCCGAAGTTGGAGTGCGACAGCAGTGCCACCTTCGGTTCGACGCCGAACAGCTTCATGCGGTAAGCGGCCTGCAGGGTCGCTTCGCACAGCTGCTCTGCGGTCGGGTCTTCCTGCACGTGGGTATCGACGAAGAAGAACACACCCTGCTGGTTGATCACGCCGGTCATCGCCGAGGTCGAGGTGACCTTCGATTCCAGCGGCAGCACGCTGCGCACGTAGCCCAGCTTCTTGTGGAAGCGGCCGACGATGCCGGTCAGCATCGCATCGGCTTCGCCACGGGCCACCATCACTGCAGCGATCAGGGTCGGGCGCGAACGCATCAGGTTCTTGGCGGCGGCCACGGTGACGCCACGACGGCCGGTCAGGCCGTGGTAGTACTGCCAGTATTCGTTGAAGCGCGGATCGTCATTGATGTTGGTGACTTCAATGTTCTCGCCGATCTTCAGGCGCAGGCCGAGGCGTTCGATGCGCGATTCGATCACGTCCGGGCGGCCGATCAGGATCGGATGTGCCAGGCCGTCGTCGACCACGTTCTGCACCGCCTGCAGCACCACTTCTTCTTCGCCTTCGGCATACACCACGCGCTGCTTGTCGCTGCGCGCGCGATCGTAGACCGGCTTCATCATCAGGCTGGTGCGGTAGACGAACTGCGACAGCTTCTGCCGGTAGGCTTCCATGTCGGCGATCGGGCGGGCGGCCACGCCCGAATCCATCGCGGCCTGGGCCACGGCGGCCGACAGCTCCACCAGCAGGCGGCGGTCGAACGGACGCGGGATCAGGTATTCGCGGCCGAAGCTGGGGGTCTCACCGCCGTAGGCAGAGCCCATGTCGGTGGCGGCGCGGCGGGCCAGCGCGGCAATCGCGCGCACGCAGGCGATCTTCATTTCCTCGTTGATCGCGGTCGCACCGACGTCCAGCGCACCGCGGAACAGGTACGGGAAGCACAGCACGTTGTTGACCTGGTTCGGGTAGTCCGAACGGCCGGTACCGATGATCGCGTCCGGACGCGCAGCGCGCACCAGTTCCGGCATGATTTCCGGGGTCGGGTTGGCCAGGGCGAAGATCACCGGGTCCGGCGCCATCGTCTTGACCATCTCGGCGGTCAGGATGCCCGGCGCCGACAGGCCCAGGAAGATGTCCGCGCCGTCGACGATCTCGGCCAGGGTGCGCTTGTCGGTGTCGCGCGCGTAGCGCAGCTTTTCCGGGTCCAGGTCGGTACGGCCGGTGTGGATCACGCCTTCGCGGTCGAAGGCCAGGATGTTCTCCGGCTTCAGGCCCAGCTGCACCAGCATGTTCACGCAGGAAATGCCGGCCGCGCCCATGCCCGTGGTCGCCAGCTTCACTTCTTCGATCTTCTTGCCGGTGATCGCCATGGCGTTGAGCACCGCAGCACCGACGATGATCGCCGTGCCGTGCTGGTCGTCATGGAACACCGGGATCTTCATGCGCTCGCGCAGCTTGCGCTCGACGATGAAGCACTCCGGTGCCTTGATGTCTTCCAGGTTGATGCCGCCGAAGGTCGGCTCCAGCGAGGCGATGATGTCGACCAGCTTGTCCGGGTCGTTCTCGTCCACTTCGATGTCGAACACATCGATGCCGGCGAACTTCTGGAACAGCACGCCCTTGCCTTCCATCACCGGCTTGCCGGCCAGCGCGCCGATGTTGCCCAGGCCCAGCACCGCGGTGCCGTTGGAGATCACCGCCACCAGGTTGCCGCGGGCGGTCAGCTCGCTGGCCTGCTGCGGATCGGCCTTGATCGCTTCACAGGCGTACGCCACGCCCGGCGAATACGCCAGCGACAGGTCGCGCTGGGTCAGCATGGGCTTGGTAGCGGAAACCTTGATCTTGCCGGGCGGAGACATCCGGTGGTAATCGAGGGCGGCCTGTTTGAAATCTTCGTTGGACATCGATGTGGGTTACATGAATGGGCAGAAGGGACAGGGGATCATACCCCCGTTGAAGCGGTCGGACCTGTCGCTATGCTGTCGCAGTGATGCTGCGACCGCACAATTCCGTGGCGTATGCGACGTTGCCAGAGCACAGCTTCGGCGCTGGCGATGACAGCCGTGGGACGCCTTGAAACGCTGCGGGGCCGTGCCACTGTCGTGACCGGCCCCGCAGTACCACACACCCGGATCAGCCCTTGGCGGGCAGCGCCTCGGTCATCGCCAGCGGCACCGCATCGACCGGCGGCGGCAGTTCGCTTTCGCGACCATCCAGCGCCAGCTTCAGGCGGTCGCGGTCCAGCGCACCTTCCCAGCGCGAGACCACCACCGTGGCCACCGCATTGCCGATGAAGTTGGTCAGCGAGCGGCACTCGCTCATGAAGCGGTCCACGCCCAGGATCAACGCCATGCCCGCCACCGGCACTTCCGGCACCACCGCCAGGGTGGCGGCCAGGGTGATGAAGCCGGCACCGGTGACGCCGGCAGCGCCCTTGGAGCTGAGCATCGCCACCAGCAGCAGCGCGATCTGGTGGCCCAGGGTCAGCTCGGTGTTGGTGGCCTGGGCGATGAACAGCGCGGCCAGGGTCATGTAGATGTTGGTGCCGTCCAGGTTGAACGAGTAACCGGTGGGGACCACCAGGCCGACCACCGACTTGCTGCAGCCGGCACGTTCCATCTTCTCCATCAGCGACGGCAGCGCCGACTCCGACGACGAGGTGCCCAGCACCAGCAGCAGCTCGGCCTTCAGGTAACGGGCCAGCTTGAACACCGAGAAGCCACACAGGCGGCAGACCACGCCCAGGATCACCGCAACGAACAGGAACGCGGTGAGGTAGAACGAGCCGACCAGCCAGGCCAGGTTGACCAGCGAGCCGACGCCGTACTTGCCGATGGTGAAGGCGATGGCACCGAAGGCACCGATCGGCGCAGCCTTCATCAGGATGTGCACCAGCTTGAACACCGGCGCGACCAGCGCTTCCAGGAAGTTCTGGATCGGCTTGCCCTTCTCGCCCACCGAGGCCAGCGCGATGCCGAACAGCACCGCCACGAACAGCACCTGCAGGATGTTGCCATCAACGAAGGCGCTGATCAGCGTCTTCGGGATGATGTCCATCAGGAAGCCGACCAGGGTCAGGTCGTGCGACTTCTCGACATAGCTGTGCACCGCGGTCTGGTCCAGCTCGGCCGGGTTGATGTTCATGCCGGCGCCGGGCTGCACCACGTGCGCCACGATCATGCCGACGATCAGCGCCAGCGTGGAGAAGAACAGGAAATACGCCATCGCCTTGGCGAACACCCGGCCCACCGTGCGCAGGTGGGTCATGCCGGCGATGCCGGTGACGATGGTCAGGAAGATCACCGGGGCGATGATCATCTTCACCAGGTTGATGAAGGCATCGCCGAGCGGCTTCATCTTCTCGCCGATCAGCGGCTCGTAGTGGCCGAGGACAGCACCCAGGACGATCGCCACGATCACCTGGAAATACAGTTGGCGGTAGAGCGGCAACGGCTTGCTGGGCACCGGCGCAGCGGTCGGGATGTGCATGGCGGACTCCGGAAGGGGCGTTTTCAGGCACGTACGGACCCGGAAATGCACGGGAACCGTTACCGTGGAAACTGACCGCACGCCCCGTGACTGCAGGCGCAGGGGTGCGACCAATGGACGCCTTTGTACGCCCCGGGCACGCCGGCGCAGATAACCTATTGGTACTAGCCCCCCGGTTCAGGTGGCTGCGCTGCCTACACTGGCGCCGCACCCCTGATCGCGGGGCGCCGGTGGCCCGACCTGAACGGCCGGGCGCGTCATTGCGAAAGTTCCGGCCATCGCGGCCGTTGTTGTCCTGTCCACACGCAATCCGAGAGAGCCGCACCACCCATGCGCCCGATTCCCACCTTGCTGGCCCTTTCCCTGGCCGCCCTCCCCGCCTTCGCATCCGCTGCGGATTTCGACAACTGGCCGACCAAGTACGCCTTCGGTGACGGCACCGAACTGGCCGCCACCGCCAACATCGCCTACGACTACAACGACTTCTCGTCCGCCAGCGGCATCGAGGATGACGATGCGGTGCGCCGCAAGGAGTTCGGCGCGACCCTGAAAAAGAAGGGCGTGTACGACGCGATGGTCTACTACGACTTCCAGGCCGATACCTGGCTGGACGTGTTCGTGCGCTTGGAGAGCAAGGCGTTCTTCGGCCGCGATGTCGGCCGCTTCCGCTTCGGCTACATGAAGACCCCGGTCGGCCTGGATGCCAACACCTCCTCGCGGGCCGGCAGCTTCCTGGAAACCGCGCTGCCCGTGCAGGCGTTCTACGCAGGCCGCCGCACCGGCGTGGAATGGGTGCTGGAGCGTCCGCAGTACCTGCTGCAGGCCGGCGCCTATGGCGGCAAGGACCTGCAGGGCGACAACCCCGGCACCACCCAGGCGGTGCGTGCGGTGTGGACGCCGGTGAAGGCACCGGGCGATGTGATCCACCTCGGCCTGGCCTATTCGCAGGAAAATCCGCGTGGTTACCACGATGGCCGCGACGTGCACCACGAGGCAAGCGCGCGCCTGCGGGCCCGTCCGGAAGCCGGCCTGACCGATATCCGCCTGGTCGATTCGGGGGCCCTGGTCACCGCCGACCAGATCCGCCGCACCGGCCTGGAAGGCATCTGGATCCGCGGTCCGTTCTCGCTGCAGGCCGAAGCGCTGCAGGCCACCGTCACCTGCAATGATGGCAAGCCCGACTACACCGGCCACGGCCAATACGCGATGGCCAGCTGGGTGCTGACCGGCGAATCACGCCCGTACAACGCCGGCGCCGTTGCCAACATCAAGCCGGCGCACGACTACGGTGCGGTGGAACTGGTGGCCCGCTACAGCCGCCTGGACCTGGACGACGGCAGCATCCTCGGTGGCCGCCAGCACGACCTGACCCTGGGCGCCAACTGGTACCTGACCAGCCACTTCAAGTTCCAGGCCAACTACGTGAAGGTCGACGCCAGCCGTCGCGGTGTGCACAGCACTCCGGAGATCTTCGAACTTCGCGCGCAGATGCACTTCTGATCCCTTCCACACGTCAGATCCCGGCGGGCGTGCATGCCACGCCCGCCGGCCCTGCGTAGACTGCCGCCATGTACTGGCTCAGCCGCCACCGCCTGCAGTTGCTGACCGTTCTGGTGATGGTGGCCGGCACCGTGCTGTGCGCGGCCGCCGCAGGCCACTATGCCTGGCGTCGCGCGCTGGGCACCGAAAGCGCGCAGGTGCAGCGCCAGCTGCAGTTGTATGGCCAGGGCCTGCAACAGCGCATCGACCGGTTCGGCACCCTGCCGCAGGTGATGGCGCTGGACCCGGACCTGCTGCATGCACTGCAGGTGCCGCCCTCGCCCGCCGAGCGGCAGCGCCTGAACCTCAAGCTGCAGCGCGCCAACCAGGTTACCCGCACCTCGACACTGACCCTGGTCGGCCGCGATGGCGTGGCCGTGGCCGCCAGCAACTGGGACCAGCCGACCAGCAACGTCGGCGAGGATTACAGCTACCGTCCGTACTACCAGCAGGCGCTGGCCCATGGCCGTGGTCGCTTTTACGGCATCGGCATGACCACCGGTGTGCCGGGCTACTTCATGTCCGAGGCCATCCTCGATGCCGACAGCCAGCGCATCGGCGTGATCGTGATCAAGATCGAGCTGTCGGCGCTGGAACAGGAATGGTTGAACAGCCCGGACGTGGTGCTGACCAGCGACAACCATGACGTGGTGTTCCTGGCCAACCGCGATGCCTGGCGCTACCGCCTGCTGCGTCCGCTCGGCACGGAGGAACGCCGCGAGATGCGCGCGGCGCGGCAGTATGCCGACCGTTCGCTGCAGCCGCTGCGCGTGCGCACCGAGGACGTGCTGGCCGATGGTGGCCGCATGGTGCGCCTGCTCGACCCGGCACTGCCGCAGGCGATGCTGTGGCAGACCCTGGCGCTGCCCGACGAAGACTGGAGCCTGCACCTGCTGCACGACGCCAGCGCGGCCACCAGCGCCGGCCGCGGCGCGGCAGTGGCCGGCGCCGCCGCTTGGCTGGCGCTGGGTTTCCTGCTGCTGTTCGTGCAGCAACGGCGTCGCCTGTCCAAGCACCGCCAGCGCAGCCGGCGTGAACTGGAAACCCTGCTCAAGCAGCATGCACAGGAACTGCGGACCGCCCAGGACGGCCTGCTGGAAGCCGCGACCGATGCCGACGTTGGCTTGAGCCGCAGCCTCGAACATCTGCCGCAGGGCGTGGTGGTGATCGACAAGGAACAGCGTCTGGTCGCGTGGAATTCGCGCTATCTGGAGCTGTTCCGCTTCCCGGCGGGGCTGGTGCGGGTGGGCCGTCCGATCGAGGAACTGTTCCGCTTCAACGCACGTCGCGGCCTGTTGGGGCCCGGCCCGATCGACGAGGCCATCGAACGCCGCCTGACCCACCTGCGCAGTGGCCGCCCGCACATGCGCGAGAGCGAGAAGGACGACGGCACGGTGCTGGAGATCCGCGGCAACCCGTTGCCCGATGGCGGCTTCGTCACCAGTTATGCCGATATCACCAGCTACAAGAACGCCGCGCGCGAACTGCGCTCGCTGGCCGATGCGCTGGAACACCGCGTGGCCGAACGCACCCAGGATCTGGACGAAGCCCGCCGCGAAGCCGAACAGGCCAACCGTTACAAGACCCGCTTCGTCGCCTCGGCCGTGCACGACCTGCTGCAGCCGCTGAACGCCGCGCGCATGTTCGTGTCGGTGCTGCGCGGCAAGCTCACCGACCCGGAACAGCAACAGACCAGCGACCATATCGACGCCGCACTGGCCGCGCAGGACGCGATCCTCAACAGCCTGCTGGATATTTCACGGCTGGAGTCGGGGGCGTTGCAGGTACGGGTGCGCGCATTCGCGCTCTCTCCTTTGCTGGAAACGCTGGCGCGCGAGTTCGGCATCGCCGCACAGAGCCGCGGCCTGCAGCTGGACTGGGTGGACACCCGTGCGGTGATCGTCAGCGACGAAGCACTGCTGCGGCGCATCCTGCAGAATTTCCTGTCCAATGCGCTGCGCTATACGCCACGTGGCCGCGTGCTGATCGGCTGCCGGCGTGCAGGCGACCAGCTGCGCATCGAGGTGCATGACCAGGGACCAGGTATTCCGGAAAGCCTGCAGGGCGAGATCTTCGAAGAATTCCGACGCCTCAACGACGGCGTGGAGCAGGAACGGGGCGCCGGCCTGGGCCTGGCCATCGTTGAACGCATCGGCCGACTGCTCGGCCACCGCATCAGCCTGCGTTCCACGCTGGGCAAGGGCAGCGTATTCGCGGTGAGCGTGGCACTCGGGCGCGCCGACGAGGTGATTGCGCCGCCGACGGCGCCGGTCGTCGCGACCGAACCCTCCGATGACAGCCCGCTGCGCGAATGTCGGGTCTGGAGCATCGATGATGACCCCCACGTCTGTGCCGCAACCCGTGCTCTGCTGGAACGCTGGGGATGCCATGTGGAACTTGCCGATGGCCCCCAGGGGGCACTGGAAATCGCCAGTGCGTTGAACGTGCCGCAGTTGTTGCTGCTGGACGTACGCATGGGGCAATGGCACGGACCGGACCTGTATGAAGCGCTGTGCACGCTGTGGAAGGCGCGGCCACCGGTGATCCTGGTGACCGCTGAGCGCGATGATGCGCTGAAAGTGCATGCTGCCGAGAACGGCTGGGGCTTCCTGCTCAAGCCCGTGCGGCCGCCGGCGCTGCGGGCGTTGATGACGCAGCTGCTGTTGCGGCATCGCGGGTAAGCCAGTCGCACCTGAGCGAGGGGCATCGGTGGGCGTCAGAGCGATCGTCTCCCACATACAGCTACACCGAAGCATCTGAAGCTCGGCGCGGGATACGAGAACAGATTCATGTTCTCTACCGATCCCGAACTGAATTCGATCAGCGGGAACTGATCAGGAAAGCGGAACAGCATCCACAACGACGCAGTACATGCGCCAACGTCCCGTCTCTGTCAGCCATCCAATCCAACGCCCGCATCGCCTTCCGGCTCCAGCGCCTTCACCAGCACCGCCGCCTGCGTGCGGCTGTGGCATTCGAGCTTCTTCAGGATGGCGGTCACGTGCACCTTCACCGTGTTTTCGGCCAAGCCCAGTTCATAGGCGATCTGCTTGTTGAGCAGCCCGTCGGCCAGGCACAGCAGCACCCGGAACTGCTGCGGCGTCAGCTGCGCCAGGCGGCTGGCCAGCAACGCGTCGGCCTCGGAACGCTCAGCGGCCATCGCCGGGAACCACAGGCCCCCCTCGAGCACCGCTGCCACCGCTTCACCGATGGTTTCGGCAGGCGCGGACTTGGGAATGAAACCGGCCGCGCCGAACTGCTGCGCGCGACGGATCACCCGCGGGTGGTCGTTGGAGGACAGGATCACCACCGGAATGTCCGGGTGCGAACCGCGCACGTGCAGCAGCGCGGAGAATCCATGTGCGCCCGGCATGGTCAGGTCCAGCAGTACCAGATCCACATCGGGCTGTGCGTCCAGCGAGGTGGCCAGTGCTTCGGCGCTGGCCACCTCGCGTACCTGCGCCAGCGGCAGGCTCTGCCGCAACGACTGCACCACCGCCGAACGCAGCAGCGGATGGTCATCGGCGATCAGGATGGTGTATTCGCTCATGCGGCCATTGTACGGGCAGCGAACTGCCTTCGCCGGGCATGGCCCGGCGCTACCGCAGCATCTGTACGGGCGCTACCGCCCTGCCGACTCCACGCTGCTGCGCCAGGCATCGAGGAACTGCCGCCGCTTCAGCGCGTCCAGGTACACCAACAGCCCCGGGCCGAGCTGGATCGGGCGACGGCTGCGGCCAGGGGCATCCCCGCCGCCTGCATCGCTGCGCACGATCGGCATCAGCCGCGCTTCCCGCGCGAGCACCTGCTGGCCGCGTGGCGACAGCAGGTAGTCGAGGAAGCGTCGCGCTTCCTGCGGGTGCGTTCCGGTGCGCGGAATCACCGCGGTACGCAGCACCACCAGCGTGTAGTCCTCCGGCTCGACGATGGCCAGCGGTGCGCCCGCGTCGATACGCGCCTGCGCATACGAGCCCAGCACGTTGTAGACCAGCGACAACTGACCGCTGGCCACCTGGTCCAGCAGCACGCCGGTGCGTTCCTCGCGCACCACCGCGTTGTCCCCCAGCGCACCGAGCAGGGCGCCGGCGATGCTGCCGCGCTGGGCATCCTGGGTCGCCAGCAGGTAACCCACGCTGCTGCGTTCGATATCGTAGGTACCGACCTTGCCGCGCAACGGCGCCCCTTCCGCACGCAGCAGGTCCAGCAGTTGTCGACGCGTGTGCGGCACCTTCGAGGCCGGCAGCCTGCGCGTGTTGTAGACCATCACCACCGGCTCGTAACTGATGCCGAATGCCTCGCCACGCCACTGCGCCCACGCAGGCAGCGCCTGGGTCTGCAGCGAGCGGTGCGGCAGCGCGTGGCCGTCGTTGACCAGCTTGGTCTGCAGGTCCATGCCGCTGGAGATCAGCAGATCCGGCGACGCAGGTCCGGTGCGGTCATGCAGGTAACGCGCGTACAGATCCTGGGTGATGATATCTTCGTACACCACCTCGCTGCCCGGATGCAGCCGCTGGTAGTCAGCGATGACCTCGGCGAAGACCTCGATATCGGTGGTGCCGTGGATGCGCAGCTGCGCGGTGGCGGCGCCCTGGGCGGGGAAGCGGCGTACATCGCCCGGCGCGGCGAGGACCGGCACCGCCAGCAACAGGGCAACAACAACGACGAGCAGGCGGATCATGTGCTGCTCCGGGGCAGGCGGATGGTGGCGACCAGGCCACCCTGCGGTCGATTGCTGAGATCGATCTGGCCGCCATGGCTGTCGACCACCCGCTTGACGATGGCCAGGCCAAGGCCTGCACCGCCGGAGGGTGCGCCTTCGCCGCGCGCGAAACGCTCGAACACGCGTTCGGCATCGGCGGCGGCGATACCGGTGCCGTGGTCGGCGATGGTCAGCACGGCCTGCCCGCCTTCAGCGGTCAGCGCGATCTGCAAGGGGCCATCACCGCCGTACTTCAGCGCGTTGTCGACCAGATTCTTGATGGCTTCGCGCAGCAGCAGCGCGTCGCCATGCACCTGCACCGGCTCGGCCGTCATCGCCAGCTGCACGCGCGGGGCGGGCCCTGCCTGCGGCAGCGCTTCATGCAGGGCCTGGTGCACGGTCTCGGCCAGGTCCACGGTGGCGAAGCGCTGCAGATGTGACCGATGGATCACGCTGGCATCGCTGAGCAGCTGGTTGAGCAGCCGGCTCATGTGGGTGGCGTTGCGCTCGATCGCCTGCAGGCTGCGCCGCATGTCTTCCGGATCGTCGTCGTCCAGTGCCAGCTGTGCCTGCGCGCGCAGCGCGGCCAACGGCGTACGCATCTGGTGCGCGGCCTCGGCCATGAACGCACGCAGGGTTTCATTGCTGCTGGACAGGCGCTCCATGAAGCGGTTCAGCGCGGCCACCATCTGGTCCATCTCGCGTGGCACGCGCGCATCGAGCGGTTTCAGGTCGGACGGCTCACGGCGTGACAGTTCGCGCTCGACCCGCACCAGCGGCCGGAACGCGCGGTGCACGCCGAACGCCACCAGTGCCAGCAGCAATCCCGACAGCACGCCGATGGCCAGCAGCGCGCGGGTGACCAGCTCCTGCGCCACCGCTTCGCGCGCACGCCGGGTCTGCCCCACCTGCACCTGCACCTCGCCCTGCGCGGAGGCCGCGGCAAAGCTGCGGCCGACCACGACGAAACGCACGATCTCGCCGCTGTAGGGCGCATCGAACAACTGCGGTTGCGTACCCGGCCGCCGCGGCGACGCAGGCAGGTCACCGTAGCCGGTGATCAGGTTGCCGCGGCTGTCGGCGATCCGGTAGAACACGCGGTCTTCCGGCGCCATCGCCAGAAGGTCCAGCGCGGCATACGGAAGGTCCACCTGCCACTGGCCATCGACCAATGCCACCGAATCGGCGATCGACAGGGCCGAAGACACCAGCAGATGGTCGTAGGAACGGTTGGCCGCGCGTTGGCCGTAGTCGCGTGCAGCGAACAGCAGCGCCACCGCGAACACCGCCAGCAACGCGCCCAGGTACAGCAGCAGGGTGCGCCGCAGCGACCCGGGGGCGGCACCTGCGCTGCGCGCGTCAGCCATCGGCATCGGCCGGGCCGTCGCTGGCTTCAAGCAGATAGCCGACACCACGCACCGTGGTGATGCGCAGCGGTGCGCCCGCCAGCTTTCTGCGCAGGCGACCGATGTACAGCTCGATGGCATTCGGCCCGGCTTCGTCATCGAAGCCGAACAGGCCATTGCCGATCTCATCCTTGCCCACCACCTGGCCCAAGCGCCCGACCAGGATCTCCAGCAAGCGATACTCGCGGTTGGGCAACTCGATCGGCTCGCCATCCAGGGTCACCCGGTGTGCAGCGTTGTCGAACTGGAAACCACCGATCTGCACCACTTCGCTAGCCTGCCCGCGTGCACGTCGCAGCAGCACGCGACAGCGCGCTTCGAATTCACGAAAGTCGAACGGCTTGCCCAGGTAGTCGTCGGCACCGACATCGAGTGCCTGTACACGATCTTCGATGCCATCGCGTGCGGTCAGCATCAGCACCGGTGTGCTGTCACCACGCTCGCGCATGCCGGCCAGCACCCGCAGCCCATCCAGTTTCGGCAGGCCGATATCCAGCACCACCAGATCGAAACTCTGGTAACGCAGCACGCTGGCGGCGGCCAGGCCGTCGGCCTGCCAGTCCACCGCGTGACCACTGCGGCGCATGCGACGGATGATCGCATCGGCCAGGTCCGGGTTGTCTTCGACCAGCAGCAGGCGCATGGGCACAACAGTGGGAGGGGAAGCGAATGCTACCGCATGGCGCCGGACCTGCCCGTCGGGCCCATGCCCGGCGGCCTTTACGCTGCACCGCACAAACCGCTGACAGGACGATGACAGCTTGCGCGACACAGACTGCGGCCGCGCACCGTCCGGTGCCCACGATTGCCGCGCGCCTGGCGCGCACCTGGGAGGGTTTGTGGAATTGAGCATTGCCTGGCGGCGTCCTGCCGCCATGATGGCCCTGGCTGCGCTGGCCGCGCCGGCCTTCGCCGAAGACGAGCGTCCAGTGACCGCCACGGTGGGCGGCCGCCTGCACCTGGACTTCGCCACCTTCAACAACGACAACCGGGGTACGCCGAACAAGGACGACACCGAGATCCGCCGCGCTTGGGTTGACGTGTCCGGCAAGTTCTTCGTGGTCGACTACAAGCTGGAAGCCGATTTCTCCGGCGACCGGGTCGAGGCCAAGGACGTCTACCTGAGCCGCAGCTTCGGCGATGGCGGCCGCGTCACCGTGGGCCAGTTCAAGCAGTATTTCTCGCTGGACGACCGCACCGGTTCCAACTACGGCAGCTTCCTGGAGCGCGGCAACGCCGGCACCACGCTGGCGCCGCTGTACCGGCTGGGCGCCTCATGGCAGGCCAACCCGGGCGATTTCACCTGGGCGGCCAGCGTGTACAGCCTGGAGAGCATCGACGCCTGGCAGGTCAAGGGCCGCGCTGCGGGTGGACGCGTTACCTGGGCGCCGTCACCCAGCGAGGGCGACGTGCTGCACCTGGGCCTGTCGCTGGCCCGCGAGGCCTATGACAACCCGGGCGGCAACGGCACCCCGGGCTTGAAGATCCGTCCGCGTCCGGCCGGCCATCTGTCCGACGAAAGCCGCCTGACCCTGGTCGACTTCTCCGCTGGCCGCGATACCGACGTCAACAAGTGGTCGCTGGAATATGCGCAGGTGCGCGGCCCGCTGTCATGGCAGGGCGAGTTCAGCGGCGCCACCTTCGATGATGGCGCCCAGCGCGGTGACGTGATGGCCGCCTACGGCATGCTCAGCTGGTTCGTTACCGGCGAAAGCCGCGCCTACGACCGCAAGACCGGCCGCTTCGCCCGGGTCAAGAACATCCGCCACAAGGCCGGTGCCTTCGAAGTGGCCCTGCGCTACGACCAGATGTGGGGCGCCCAGCACCTCGATGGTGCGCCGGACCTGCGCCGTGGCAGTACCGAAGGCTGGACGCTGGGCGGCAACTGGTACCTGCGCGACAACCTGCGCTTCATGCTCAACGTGATCGAAAGCCGCAACCGCGACCGCCTCGCCGGCACCACGGTGGATCGCACGCGCGCGGTCACCGGGCGCCTGCAGTTCGACTTCTGACGCGTTTTCCCCGGGCACGCACGCTCGGGCCCCTTCCACGTCCCACGTCCTGTTTCCTCTAGGAGTCCGCAGATGATGCTGAGCATCCTCGGCTTTGGCATGGTCATTACGTTCATGTACTTGATCATGAGCAAACGACTGTCGCCGCTCGTTGCCCTGATCACCATTCCCATCATCTTCGCCCTGATCGGTGGCTTCGCCGCCGGCATCGACGAGATGATGCTGGAAGGCATCAAGAAGATCGCGCCGACCGGCGTGATGTTGATGTTCGCCATCCTCTACTTCGGCGTGATGATCGATGCAGGCCTGTTCGATCCGCTGGTGCGGATCATCCTGCGCTTCGTCAAGGGCGACCCGATGAAGATCGTGCTTGGCACCGCCGTGCTGGCGATGCTGATCTCGCTCGACGGCGATGGCTCGACCACCTACATGATCACCGTCTCGGCGATGCTGCCGCTGTACCAGCGGCTGGGCATGAACGCGCTGAACATGACCTGCGTGACCATTCTCGCCGGTGGCGTGATGAACCTGACCCCGTGGGGCGGCCCGACCGCACGCGCGGCCACCGCACTGCACGTGGATCCGGCCGATGTGTTCGTGCCACTGATTCCCTCGATGGTGATCGCCTGCGCTGGCGTGCTGCTGCTGGCCTGGTACCTGGGCCTGAAGGAGCGTCGTCGCCTGGGCGTGGTGACCCTGCCCCAGGGCGGCAGCTGGATGGACAACAGCGTGTCCGACGACGGCAACACGCTGCCGACCGTGGAAGACGCCGAAGACACCAAGCGCCCCAAGCTGCTGTGGGTGAACCTGGTGCTGACCCTGGCGCTGATGAGCGCGCTCATCATCGGTGTGCTGCCGATGCCGGTGCTGTTCATGATCGGCTTCGCCATCGCGCTGGTGATCAACTACCCGAACCTGGCCGAACAGCGCCGCCGCGTGGTCAGCCATGCCGGCAGCGTGCTGTCGGTGGTGGCGCTGATCTTCGCCGCAGGCATCTTCACCGGCATCCTCAACAACACCGGCATGGTCGAGGCGATGTCGCACAGCTTCCTGGCGATCATCCCAGACAGCTGGGGCCCGTACCTGGCGGTGATCACCGCCGTGGCCTCGATGCCCTTCACCTTCTTCATGTCCAACGACGCGTTCTACTTCGGCGTGCTGCCGATCCTGTCCGAGGCGGCCGGCAACTACGGCATCACCCCGGTGGAAATGGCCCGCGCGTCGCTGGCCGGGCAGCCGGTGCACCTGCTCAGCCCGCTGGTGCCTTCCACCTATCTGCTGGTGGGGCTGGCCAAGGTTGAATTCGCCGACCACCAGAAATTCACCCTGAAGTGGGCGATCGCCATTTCGCTGCTGCTGATGATCGGCGGCCTGTTGTTCGGGCTCTATCCCTTCACGGCCTGATTTCCTTACCAAGGAGCGTTCTGCAATGACTCTTCGCATCGCCTACGTCACCAGCGGGATGGGCAGTGTCGGCACTGCCATCTGCCAGAGCCTGGCCCGTTCCGGCCATACCGTGGTCGCCGGCTGCGCGCCCAACTCGCCGCGCAAGGCCAACTGGCTGCGCGAGCAGCGCGAACAGGGCTTTGATTTCATCGCCTCCGAAGGCAACGCCACCGATTGGGCGTCGACCACGGCGGCCTTCGCCAAGGTGCGTGCCGAGGTCGGCGAGGTGGACGTGCTGGTCAACAACTCCGGCGGCAGCCGCGACCTGCTGTTCCGGCAGATGACGGTGGAGGACTGGAATGCGGTGATCGCCTCCAATCTCAATTCGCTGTTCAACCTGACCAAGCAGGTGGTCGATGGCATGGCCACGCGTGGCTGGGGCCGCATCATCAACATCGGTTCGGTCAGCGCCCACAAGGGCCAGATCGGCCAGGTGAACTACGCCACGGCAAAAGCCGCGATGCACGGTTTCAGCCGCGCGCTGGCCGCTGAAGTCGCCTCGCGCGGGATCACCGTCAACACGCTGTCGCCGGGCTACATCGCCAGCCAGGCGATCAGCAGCTTCCCACCGGACGTGCTGGATCGACTGGCCGCGTCGGTACCGGTGCGGCGCCTGGGTCGCCCGGAAGAAGTGGCCGGCCTGTGTGCCTGGCTGGCTTCGGATGAAGCCTCCTACGTGACCGGTGCCGACTATCCGGTCAACGGTGGCCTGTACATGGGCTAGTCCTCTCCACGCAGGGCGTGGGTCTGCCTCCCTCCCCCGGCAGATTCACGCCCTGCGCGGCTTCCCCCACGATGCCGTTCGTTGGTTTTTCGTAAACAAGGTTTCATGTTCCGTTCGCATAGTGGCCGTGCACCACGCCCCCGGGCCGGTGACCATCCCCCATGCAACGGACCATCATGCAGACCCGATACCTGACGATCGCCGTGGCGATCGCGCTTTCCGCCGCCAGCGCCCACGCCGCTGAAGCCACCGACGCCACCGCCGATACCGCGCTGAGCGCGCAGACGCTGGATACCGTCTCGGTCATCGGCCAGGGCGAGACCCGCCAGGTGCAGCGCATCACCACCGTCGACAAGCAGGTGCTGCCGTCGGGTACCAGCGGCCAGAAGATCCTCGACCGCCTGCCCGGCGTGTCGGTGCAATCCAACGATGCATTCGGTGCCAACGAGGAATCGCAGACCATCAGCCTGCGTGGCTTCGACAAGAGCCGCCTGGGCTACACGCTGGACGGCATCCCGCTGGGCGACAACAGCTACGGCAACTACAACGGCCTGAGCATCGCCCGTGCACTGATCGCCGAGAACCTGGCCGGCGCCGAGCTGTCGCAGGGCATCGGCTCGCTGGGCGTGGCCTCGACCAGCAACCTTGGCGGCACCATCCAGTACTTCTCGATGGACCCGTCCACCGAATTCGGCGGCCGCGCCAGCATCACCGTCGGCGATGACAACCAGCGCCGCGGCTACCTGCGGGTGGACACCGGCGACATCAACGGCTTCTCGGCCTATGTGTCCGGCGTGCACCAGGACCAGGACATGTGGGCCGCGCCGTACCAGAACCAGACCACCCGCCAGTTCAATGCCAAGGCGGTATGGAACGTGGGCGACAACCGCTTCGGTGCCTTTGTCGCCACCTCGCGCGCCAGCCAGGCCAACTATGCCTACCTCTCCAAGGACATGCTGGCGCGCGGCCTGGGTTATGACTGGAACATCTATGCACCGGACTGGGATCGCGCCGTCGCGGCTGCATACTGCGCACCGGGCACCTACAACAAGGCGCGCTGTGCATTCAGCGGCGGCGTCAACAGCATCGACGATGCCTACTACCAGAGCCGTGCGCTGCGCGATGACAACCTGTACTCGATCGACGCCGACATCCGCCTGGGTGAACAGGGCCGCCTGAAACTGCTGGGCTACCACCATGAAAACCGTGGCCAGGGCCACTGGTGGGCACCGGGCCAGCCGTCCTACCCGGGCACCGACAGGATGCTGCCGATCTCGATCCGCAGCACCAACTACACCATCAACCGCGATGGCGTGACCGCTGCGCTGTCGTGGACGCTGGGCATCCACGAACTGGAAGCCGGCGTGTGGTACGAGCAGAACGACCATAACGTCTCGCGCAATTTCTACTACATCAGCGGCCCGTTCCTGGACGACCTGTACCTGCAGAATCCGGACCGTCGCCTGTTCAACCAGGACTTCGACATCCGAACCCGCCAGTTCTATGTGCAGGACCGCATGCGCTTCCTCGACCAGCGCCTGACCGTGGACGTGGGCATCAAGAGCCCCAACACGCGCATGAGCGCCAAGGCCCAGCCGGGCGTGGAAACCAACATCGCCTCGGGTACGCTGACCGCCAAGGAATCGGTGCTGCCGCAGCTGGGCGTGGGCTTCAAGCTCAACGCCAACAATGAAGTGTTCGCCTCGTACGCCGAGAACATCGCCGCCTTCGTCGGCGGCGGCAGCGGTGGTCCGCTGCAGGTGTCGCCGGAATCGTTCGCGGCCAGCGCCGGCCTCGAGCCGGAGAAGTCCAAGAGTCTGGAAGCTGGTTTCCGTACGTTCGGCGAGAAATACCAGGCGTCGATCGCGGCCTACAACGTGAAGTTCGACAACCGTCTGCTGTCGTTGAATCCGTGCTCGAGCATCGAGGTAGGCACGCGTCCGGAGTGCGTGACGCGCTTCATCAACGTCGGTTCGGTGAAGAGCCACGGTGCGGAGCTGACCTTCATCCTCAAGCCGATCGACGGCCTGCAGTGGTACAACGCGCTGTCCTGGAACAAGACCACCTACGAGGACGACTACCTGTCCGGCGGCGCGGTGGTGCCAGTGGCCGGCAAGATCACGGTGGATACGCCACA
This sequence comes from Stenotrophomonas sp. TEPEL, assembly GCF_004348785.1. Taxonomy (NCBI): domain Bacteria; kingdom Pseudomonadati; phylum Pseudomonadota; class Gammaproteobacteria; order Lysobacterales; family Lysobacteraceae; genus Stenotrophomonas; species Stenotrophomonas sp. TEPEL. The sequence goes on along the minus strand of NZ_QQXJ01000001.1, from coordinate 694,892 downwards.
GCGCATGGCCTCCAGTGAAATCAGCTGGAACCGCGATGGCTTCTTCGCCAGCCTGCGCGCCAAGTACACCGGCAAGCGGTACTACACCTACACCAACGACCAGTCGGTCCCGGGCGTGACCACCTTCGATGCCGGCGCCGGCTACGACTTCGGCCCGGGCATGGGCCTGCGCAACGTGCGGGTGTCGTTGAACGCGACCAACCTGACCAACAAGCGCTATGCGGGCCAGCTGAGTTCGTTCGCACCGACCGATCCGAAGGGCACGCGGTACGCAATCCATGCGAGTGCGCCGCGGCAGATCTTCATGACGGTGGCGGCGGAGTTCTAAGTCAGAAGCGGGCGCTGCGGCGCATCAGTACCGCAGCGGGGCGAGGTGGGACGGGCCGAGGCAGGACACGCCGCAAGTACGTCCCTGTAGGCTCGGTCGGCGCATCCATGCGCCTCACGGTCCTGCCTCGGCCCGTCCCACCGCGCTCGACAATTTCCTGCGCCGGCGCGGAGGCAATGGAAAGCAAGAGCAAAAAGCGAAGAGTCGGGCGTTGCCCGGCTCTTCGCTTTTCAAGCGCAATCCCTCTGGTGGATTGCTGGCCGTCTCGCTGGAAAACGTCTGGAGCAGGGGGCTTGCGCTGGCCAGGACCGTCCACGGCATGGATGCCGTGGCCGAGCCTACAGGGACGTACTTGCGGCGTGTCCTGGCCAGCGCAAGCCCCCCGCTCTCCCCGATATCAATCAAGACGCCACAAGCCGCCAACGCATTTCATTCCGGCGCCAGCTGGTCCATCCGGATGCGGTTGGCAAACAGCGAGAACGCCAGCATGCCGGCCAGGCCGTTGGCCCGGCTCATCCAGTGCGGCAGCCAGCGCGGTGGCTTCAGCACACCCGATTCGAACAGCGGAGCGAAGGCGATCGCATCGGTCAGGCTCATCTTGCCGGCGAACAACCAGCGGCAGACCTGCAGGCGATCCTCGGCCAGCATGTGGCGGAAGAAGGTATGCACCGACACCAGCCCGCGCAGGTACACCGTGTCCTTGGTGAAGGCCAGGCCGCCACTTGGCGGCACTCCGCGGAACACCCGCTGCGCCGAGGCGAAGCTCTCTTCCGGGTTCTGCCCGGCATCGCAGAAGTAGCGGAACACCTCGATGAAGTCCGCACCTTCGCGCGCCATCGCGATCGCCTCGGTACGCAGGCTGATGCGCTTCAGCCGCTCGATGTCGATACTGCCGGTGATCTGCTCGGCAAACGTCGCCAGTCCTTCCTGGGTGGCCGTCACCCGTGGCGAGGACAGCGCCAGGCTCGGCAGCACCGGCTGCGCGCGACCGTTCAACGCCGTCAACGAATGCACCAGCGCTTCGTGGTGGAACAGCTGCGCGCGATCGTAGGCGCTGAAACGCGCACTGGTGCGCAGGCGGATGCGGGTCGGTCCGGCAGCCGCCTTCGAGACCAGCTCCGGGTCCAGCTGCACCTGGATGATGCGTGATTCAAAGAACGCATCGAGGTCATTCTGCAGCTGCAGCTGCAGGGCGATGGCCGATACCGGCACCTGCTCTTCCGGTGCCAGCAGCTCGTGATCCAGTTCGGTAGCAATCTGGATGAAGTGGCGCGCCGCATCGCGCGTGCTCGGTCCGTTGCCCGGCAACGGCTGCTCGGGCGAACCGAACAACTGCACCGAACAGGCATCGACGGCCGCGGTACCGAGGCCTTCCAGCAGCTGCGCAGCCAGATCCCAGCTCTGCGCGGACTGCTGCACGTAATGGCCCAGCGGATGGCTTTCGTCACACTCGGCAGCGAGCGCGGCCAGCGCGCGACGCTCTGCGCTGAAATCCAGCTTCGGGTAGTTGACCACCGGCAGCGTCGGCTGGCCACGGGCCACGCTGTCCAGGAAGGGGGCCTGCAGTGTCGCCGGCCAGCTGGTCAGGCCCAGCAGGCGGATGCCTCCTACGGCCTCGACCAGGCGCGCATCGAGCGCTGCATGGTGGGCCACGTCACGGTCCAGCGTCGCGGTCGGTTCCATGGGCGGACTATAACGCCCTGCCCGCGCGTTGGTAGGTGCCAACCTTGGTTGGCACAGATATGCATGCGCGGAAAGCATCCACGCATGGCGTGGATCTACCGGGCTGCCCCTGCCGTGACAGTGCCAACCAAGGTTGGCACCTACCGGAAGCGGGTTTCCGGCGCCGCGGGGTTAACGCCGGCGCGGTTTGCCCGCAGGGCGGAACTGCTGGCTCTTGCCCTTCCTGCCACCGCGTTCCTGCGCGGTCTCGGCCTGGCGCACGGCCAGCTTGGCGGCGGCGGCGGCCACTTCTTCCTTCAACTTGAAGTAGTTCAGCAGCCGGCTCTCTTCGATCTCGCCGGCATCGATCGCCGCACGCACGGCACAGCCGGGTTCCTGCTGGTGCATGCAGTCGCGGAAGCGGCACTGCGCGGCCAGCGCTTCGATGTCGGCGAAACCGCCTTCGGCCAGCGTTTCTTCGCCGGTCGGCTTCAGTTCGCGCATGCCCGGCGTATCGATCAGGCAGGCGCCCATCGGCAGTGGCATCAGTGCGCGGTGGGTGGTGGTATGGCGGCCGCGCGAATCGTTGGCGCGCACCGTATTGGTCTTCATACGCTGCTCGCCCAGCAGCGTGTTGGTCAGCGTCGACTTGCCCGCACCGGAAGAACCCACCAGCACCACCGTGCGGCCGGGCCCCAGCCACGGCTCCAGCACTGCAACACTGTCGGCATCCAGGCCATTGATCGCGTGCAGGGCGATGCCCTGCATCTCCAGTTCTTCCAGTACCGCCAGCGCATCTTCGCTGTACTCGGTCTGGTCGGCCTTGGTCAGCACCACCACCGGTTCGGCACCGCCACCGCCCACCAGCAGCAGGTAGCGCTCAATACGGCGCGGATTGAAGTCCGCATCCAGGCCACAGACGATGAAGACGGTATCGATGTTGGCGGCGATCACCTGCTGGTGGTAATGCTCACCGGCAGCGCCACGCTTGATGGCGGTACGGCGCGGCAACAGGGCAACGATGCGGATGCCATCCAGCAGCACCCAGTCGCCCACCGCCGGCCGTTCGTGGCTGGGGAAGCGCGGGCGCTGCCACTCCGGCAGCGATTCGGCCTTGATCGATGCCTCCGGGCCATCAGCCACCACATAGTGGGTGCGATGCTGCTCGATCACCCGCGCCGGATGGGCCTGCGGGTGTGCGGCCATCACAGCCTGCCAGTCGGCCTGCTCCGGCGGGCCCGGCCAGGGCCAGCCAATGGTCTGCAGAGCGGTGAAATCGGGGGTCTGGGTCATCGCCGCCATTCTACCTGTGTGGTGCCGCCCAGCCCAATGTTGGCGGGCCCTGCGGCCCTTGCCATGCGCTGCAGCAATTCCGCTACCATGGAAGCCCCATGCCTTTTGCCGGCCCACCGCCCATGTCCACTCCCTCGCCCAAGCCCTTGGTCATCCGCGAGCGCCTTTCCGAAGTGCGCTACGAAATCCGCGGAGAACTGGCGCGGCGAGCCCGGGAGCTGGAAGCGCAGGGCCACAAGCTGATCAAGCTCAACATCGGCAATCCCGGCGCTTTCGGCTTCCGTGCACCGGAACACCTGCAGCGCGCGATCGCCGATGACATGGGCCGCACCGATCCGTATACCCACCAGCAGGGCCTGCCGGTCGCCCGCGAGGCCATCGCCGCCGCCTACGCTCGCCGTGGCGCACCGGATGCCCATCCGGACCGCGTGTTCGTCGGCAACGGTGTCAGCGAGCTGATCGACCTGTCGCTGCGTGCGCTGCTCAATCCGGGCGACGAAGTGCTGGTGCCCTCGCCGGACTACCCGCTGTGGTCGGCCTCGACCATCCTCAACGACGGCCGCCCGGTGTATTACCGCTGCGCCGCCGAGAACGGCTTCCAGCCGGACCCGAGCGAGATCGAGACGCTGGTGTCCTCGCGCACCCGCGCCATCGTGCTGATCAACCCGAACAATCCCAGCGGCGCCAGCTACCCGCGCGAGCTGCTGGAGCAGGTGGTCGAAATCGCACGCCGCCACAACCTGCTGCTGCTGGTCGATGAGATCTACGACCAGATCCTGTACGACGACGCGGTGTTCCAGCCGGTCGCGCCACTGGCCGGCGACCATCCCTGCCTGACCTTCAGCGGCCTGAGCAAGGTGCACCGCGCCTGCGGCTGGCGCGTGGGCTGGGCGCACCTCAGCGGCGACGACGCGCGGCTGGGCGACTTCCGCGCCGCGCTGGACCTGCTGGGCGCACTGCGCCTGTGCGCCAACGTGCCGGGCCAGTACGCCATCGACGCCGCAGTGAACGGCCCGGACACCATTTCGGAGCTGTGCGCACCGGGTGGCCGCCTGTATGAAACCCGTCGTGCGGTGATCGAAGCCTGCGAGGCCAGCGAGCACCTGTCGCTGGTTGCCCCCGCCGGCGCGCTGTATGCGTTCCCGGCCGTCGTCGGTGCCGCTGCAAAGGGCTTCGACGATCATAATTTCGCGCTGGACCTGATGAACAACGACGGCGTGCTGGTGGTGCCGGGCTCGAGCTTCAACGTGCCTTACCGCCATCACTTCCGCGTGACCCTGCTGCCGGAGGCGTCGGTGATGCGCGACGTGTTCGCCCGTATCGACCGCGCCCTCGCCCGCCGTGCCGAAGACGCCACCAAGGTGGTGCCGCTGAAGCCCCGCCGGTCGGTGGCTTGATCGATGGGCTTGTCGTATCTGGCTCTGGGCGATTCCTACACCATCGGTGAAGCGGTCGCGGTCGACGGCCGCTGGCCGCACCAGCTCGCCGCCGCCCTGCGCGCGCAGGGCATCGCGCTGGGCGACCCGCAGACCATCGCCACCACCGGCTGGACCACCGACGAGCTCGACGCCGGCATCGACGAAGGGGCGCCGCAAGGGCCGTTCGACTTCGTCAGTCTGCTGATCGGCGTCAACAACCAGTATCGCGGGCGTCCGCTGGACGAGTACCAGGTGCAGTTCCACGCCCTGCTGCAGCGCGCGATTGGTTTTGCCGGTGGCCGCGCGGACCGGGTGCTGGTGCTGTCCTTCCCGGACTGGGGCACCACGCCGTACGGTGCAGGCAGCGGTCGCGACCTGGGCCAGATCGAACTGGAAACCGACGAGTTCAACGCTGCCGCCGAGGTGATCAGCACCCAGCAGGGCGTGGCCTTCGTCGACATCACCGATATCAGCCGCGACACCGGCGCTGACCCGGCGATGATCGCCGAGGATGGCCTGCACCCGTCCGCACGGATGTACGCGCTGTGGAGCGCGCGTGCGCTGCCGGTGGCCGCACACCTGCTGGGCGGAACGGACTGAGACGATGGACGGCACGCCACGGAACGGCACGCCCCTGCCCTGTTCGCCGCTTGATGCCGGGCAGGCGCGCCTGATCGCCGAGTCCTTCCGGCCGATGCAGGCCTGGGGCAGCCGCCGCGATTACTACTACACCCGCGGCAAGCTGGGCAGCGACCCACTGTATGACGGCGTGCTGCAGCACCTTCCCGATGACGGCCAGCCGGTGCTCGACCTGGGCTGCGGGCTGGGCCTGTTCGCGCATGTGCTGCGCCAGCGTGGCCGCCAGCAGGGGTACCTCGGGGTGGATGTGGACAGCGACAAGATCGCCCGTGCGCAGCGCGCCGGCAGCGGCCTGGCCGACGTACGGTTCGACTGTCTGGATGTGCAGGCGCCGTTGCCGGTGCATCGTGGGCATGTGCTGCTGCTGGATGTGCTGCAGTACCTGGACGAAGCGCCGCAACTGGAGCTGCTGCGCGCGGTGAGCGCGCGGGTCGCGCCCGGTGGCCGCCTGCTGCTGCGCACGCCGCTGGCGACCGGTGACCGCCGCGACCGCACCACGCGGGTGGCTGACCGCCTGGCCTGGCTGGTCGGCTGGATGGGCACGCGACCGCGTCACTACCCGGATCCACAGCGGCTGCAGGCCACGCTGGCGGCTGCCGGCATGCAGGTGGCTCCGTTGCGTCCGCTGCATGGGCGCACGCCGTTCAACAGCTGGTTGCTGGTGGCCGAGAGGCCGGGAACTGCGGCCAACGGCTGAGCCCCTCGTGGTGGGCGGCGGTCTACGGGGGCTGCCCGGGCGGGATAGACACGGACGGTTTACGGGCGCGTCCACCACGGAAGACAGGAGAAAAGCGATGAGCAAACGCGGGTCGCTTCGCTCTTGCCGCGCTGCGCGCTCGCCGGGCATGGCCCGGCGCTACCGGTCACCTGGCCGGCAGTTCGGCTTTCAGGCCGCGCTCGTCCAGCACCTGCAGCACCCGTTCGATGATGGCCAGGTTGTGGCCATGTGCGGCACCTTCATGCAGCAGCACGATCGCGCCCGCGCGCAGGTCCGGGAGCAGACGCGCCAGCACGCCATCCGGGGTGCAGCCGACGCCGTCGTAACCGCGCGCGCTCCAGCCCACGCGCACCAGGCCCAGCTTGCGCAGTACCGGCGCCACGAACGGGTTGGTCATGCCCACCACCGAGCGGTACCAGCGCACCGGTCGCCCACTCACCGCCTGCAGCGCCTGCTGGCAGCCCTCGATCTCCGCCGCCATCGTGCCCGGGCCCAGCCGCCAGAAGCGCGCCTGCGGATGGCTGTGGCTGTGGTTGCCGAGGTCGTGTCCGCGACGCAGGATCTCCTCCACCAGGGCCGGATGCGCCAATACGCGCTCGCCGACCAGGAAAAAGGTCGCCTTCGCCTGGTGCCGGTCCAGCAGATCCAGCACCGCCGGGGTCTGTTCACTGGGGCCATCATCGATGGTCAGCCAGACGCTGTTGCCGGCCGCAGGCAACCGGCTCAGCACCGGTGCGTAGAAGCGGCTGTTGGGCAGGAACACCGGCACCATGAACAACGCGTGGCTTGCCACCATCAGGGCCAGGCCCCAGTGCCAGCCCGCCAGCACCCAGACCAGGATCACGGCCAGCTGCGACAGCACCAGCCAGGGCACCCAGCGCCAGGGCCGGGTCGGGATGCGATGCAATGTTCCTGCGTTGGTCATGCCCCATGATGCCATGGGGGGTAGAATTGATGATTCGAATTTTTCGGACCCATGACTGCCATGTCCCTCGATCCCGCCCTGCGTTCGCGCATCGAAACCATCCTCAACGACAACCGCGTCGTGCTGTTCATGAAGGGCCAGCCGTCGATGCCGCAGTGCGGCTTCTCGGCCAAGGCCGTGGGTGCCCTGCAGGACCTGGGCGTGGAGTTCGCCCACGTCAACGTGCTGGCTGACGCGGAGATCCGTGAAGGCATCAAGGCCTATGGCGACTGGCCGACCATCCCGCAGCTGTACATCGACGGCGAACTGGTCGGCGGCAGCGACATCGTGCTGCAGATGGCCGCCAGCGGCGAGCTGAGCAGCGTGCTGGGCCTGGCTGCACCGGACCGCACCCCGCCGCGCATCACCGTCACCCCGGCCGCGGTGGAAATGCTGAAGGGCGCGCTGGCCGATTCGCCGGGTGCGTCGCTGCAGCTGGGCATCGATGCCCGCTTCCAGCCGAACTTCCAGCTGGCCCCGTACGATGAAGGCGCGATCGCCGCCGAGTCCAACGGCCTGCGCGTGCAGTTCGACCTGGCCAGCGCCCGCCGCGCCGATGGCATCACCATCGACTGGGTCGACGACATCCGTGGCAAGGGCCTGGCAATCGACAACCCGAACGCGCCCAAGCCGGTGCAGGAAATCAGCGTGCGTGATGCCGACGACCTGGTGCGTGCCGGCAACGTGATGCTGGTGGACGTGCGCCCGGCCGAAGAACGCGCCATCGCTGCTGTCGGCGTGCCGTTCAAGAGCTTCGATGGCAACGGCCGCGCCGAGCTGGAAGCGCTGCCCAAGGACACCGCCCTGGCCTTCCTGTGCCATCACGGTGGCCGCAGCGCGCAGGCAGCAGAACAGTTCCGTGCGCTGGGCTTCAGCAAGGTGTTCAACGTCACCGGCGGCATCGATGCCTGGTCGGACGAAGTGGACAACGGCGTGCCGAAGTACTGATCGGCTGCGCTTGATGCACAGGAAAAACGCCGGCGAAAGCCGGCGTTTTTTTGTTGAGCCCATCCACGCATGGCGTGGATCTACTCCTTCCGTGTCCCAAGCGCGGGGGCTGACGTTCCGGTTACCCGGCGAACCCGCCTTCGGCCAGGTAGTCCAGTTCTTCCGGCGACGGAATGCGGCCAAGCACCGCATTGCGGTGCGGGAACCGGCCGAAGCGGCGGATGATGTCGCGGTGCAGTTCGGCGTACTGCAGGTATTCCTTGTCACCCAGCACGTCGAACATCGCGACCGAGCGGTCCTGGTCCAGCGGATCTTCGGAGTGCTCGAACGGCAGGTAGATGAAGGCGCGCAGCTTGGGAACCAGCTGCAGGTCCAGCCCCTCCTCGATCGCGCGCGTGGCGTAGTGCCGTGCCAGGCCATCGGTGGCATAGGAATGGGCCGTGCCGCGGAAGCAGTTGCGCGGGAACTGGTCCAGCAGCAGCATCAGCGCCAGCGCGCCCTCGGCGCTGCCCAGCCAGTGCTCGCGGGCGCGCGATGCGGCAGCGTGGTGTTCGTCCGCGAACAGCGTACGGAACCGCGCGTCGAACGCATCATCGCGGGTAAACCACTTTTCAGGGCCCGCGTCTTTCCAGAATTCCACCACTTGCGCGGCAACGTCCATCACCTACTCCCCAGGGCCGGCGCACCGCGCCAGGCCATCATCATCATTCGTCGAAGCGCAGGTGGCGGACCGACTTGCCGTTGCGCCGGATAAGCTTAAGCGCCTCGATGCCGATCTGGATATGGTTTTCCACGAACTGCGAGCTGACCTTGGCGTCGGACGCCTCGGTTTTCACCCCGTCCGGGATCATCGGCTGGTCTGAAACCAGCAGCAGGGCCCCGCTGGGAATGTGGTTGGCGAATCCGGCAGCGAAGATCGTCGCGGTTTCCATGTCGATGGCCATGCAGCGCATCGCCCGCAGCCGCTCCTTGAAGGCCTCGTCGTGCTCCCAGACCCGGCGGTTGGTGGTGTAGACGGTGCCGGTCCAGTAATCATGGCCGAGGTCGCGGATCATGGTCGAGACCGCACGCTGCAGGGCGAAAGCCGGCAAGGCCGGCACTTCCGGCGGCAGGTAGTCGCCCGAGGTCCCCTCGCCGCGGATGGCCGCGATCGGCAGTACCAGGTCGCCCAGCTCGTTCTTGCGTTTCAGCCCGCCGCACTTGCCCAGGAACAGCACGGCCTTGGGCATCACCGCCGACAGCAGATCCATGATGATCGCGGCATTGGGGCTGCCCATGCCGAAGTTGATCATGGTGATGCCGTCGATGGTGGCGCTGGCCATCGGCCGGTCCAGGCCGATCACCGGCGCCCCGGTCAGCGCGGAGAACGTATGCAGGTAGCCCCCGAAGTTGGTCAGCAGGATGTGCTGGCCGAACTGGTCCAGAGGCACGCCGGTATAGCGCGGAAGCCAGTTGTCGACGATGTCCTGCTTGCTCTTCATGGGCGCTCCGGTGCGGCGTGGGGCCGATATTGTAGGCCCCCGCCCGCCCCCGCCATACATGCGGCTGCGGCAAAGAAGAAGGGCGGCCCTGCGGCCGCCCTCCCGGGGTTTGCCTTGGCAACCGGATGGCTTAGAAGCGCACCGACCAACGCAGATTGGCACCATGGTCACGGCTTTCATCGCCGAACTGGCCGGTGTAGCCCAGCTCCAGCTGCTGGTTGGCCGTCAGCCAGGCCGACAGGCCCAGCTCGGCCACCACCGCGCTGTCGGCGATCGGCGCACCGCTGACCGCGAAGGCGTCGCCGCCGCTGGCAAAGCCCAGCCTGGCCATCGGGTTGCGGTCGCCCGAAGCGTGGCGATACCCTACCCCACCACGCACGTGCAGCCAGCTGTCCTGCTGGAACGAAGCCTTCAGACCCTTGTCAAAACGCACACCGGCCGTAGCCAGGGTGGTGCGGGTATCGTCCACGTCACCCTGCAGGGCTGCCGCGCCACCGCGCTCGTTGATCGACTTCATGTCCACTTCAACACGTGCCACCTGCAGGTACGGCTCCAGACCTGCCTCGCGGCCGCCGAAACGGTACCCCGCTTCGATGAAGGCCTGGCGGGTACGCCCGTCGTAGCGCGCGCTGAGCGTATCGCTGTAGCCGGCGAATGCCAGTTCGCGGGTGCTGTCGATGTCGTGCTCGCTCCACGCCAGGCCGCCACGCAGACCAAAACCGCCCCAGTTGTGGCTGGCGTATGCACCGAAGTGGGTGTTGTCGATCTTCGACTTCGCCCGACGGCCGTCCTGCTGCTTGACGTCGGTGCGGCCGGTGCCGGCCAGCAGGCCCACCTGCCAACCGCCGAACTGGCGGTCCACGCCCATCAGCAGGCCGTTGCTGTTGGCCTCGGTGCGGGCAGTGTTGGCATTGCCATCCAGTGTGCCGCTGCCTCCGATCGCCTGCACCCACACACCGGTCGCCGCCGCTTCGTCACCGCCTGGTGAAGTCGCACCCGCATGACGCGACAGCGCCGCATCGCGGACATGGCGGCTGCCTTCGACCAGGGCGATCGACGTAGCTGCATGCAGTTCACCGCTGAGGCTGTCCAGCGCTGCGCCCACCTGCTGCGGGAACAGCGTGGTCAACGGCTTGGGCAGCCCCTGGTTGATCGCCAGCGTATCGACCACGGTAGCCACGGCATGCTGGTTTGCGGTGTTGGCCGAGCTGGCCAGCGAGTTGCCGCGGGTCACTTCAATGCGTGCGCCGGTGGCGCCGTAGGCCAGGTTGAACTGCATGAACGGCGAGAACGCGCTGAAGTCGGTGATGGCGAACTGTCCGTTCACGCCGCCATCGGCACGGATGAAGTTGAACTGCTCACCCAGGTAGTAGATGCCCGGCTCCGGCAGCGCCACCAGGGTGCCGCCGAGCGTGGCGGTGCCGGTGACATGCAGTTGGTCGCTGCGGCTGCCCGGTGCTACCTCGGCCTGGTACACGCCGGTCTCTGTCTGCACGTAGTCGCCGTTGATGGTCAGCGTGCCGATGGAATTGCCCGGTGCGATGGTGCCCTTGACGATCGTGTAGCCGAGCGTGCCGGTGCCCTTCAGCGTAGCGCCCACTTCCACCGCGGTCATCCCACCGTTCTGGGTACCGTTGAACGACACCACGCCGCCGACGATATCCAGAAGGGTGTTGTCCAGTACGCCGGTGGTGCCCACCCGGGTATTGCCGCCGTACATGTAGAAGAGGGTGCTGCTCAGCGTGCCGTCCACCTGCAGCGTGCCGTCGCGCATGTCGATGTTGTCCATGCGGACCTTGCCGGTCTCGGTGATGCTGGCGGTGCCACCGGTCACGTTCAACCAGCGACCATCGACGTTACCGGCAACCACCAGCTTGCCGGCTGACAGATTGATGTCGGTGTTGCTTGCCACGGATCCGGCGTTGAGCCAGGCCTCGCCACCGTCGACACCCAGGAGGGTCGATACCAGCGAACCGTTCAGCGCCAGGCGACCGCCCGGTACCCACACGCTGCCCAGCGTATTGACGCCGTCAAGTTCCAGCACGCCCTCGCGCACCACGGCGCCGTTGAAGCTGTTGTTGCCACTCAGGCGCAGCCAGCCGATGCCGCTCTTGGTCAGCTTGCCCGGACCGCCGATGTCATTGGTCCAGTCGTCCCACGCGTCGCCTTCCCACACCTTCAGGCCGCCGGCCTTCTGGTTCATCACCACGTTGGTGTCCACGCGCAGCGAGCCGTAACCTTCAATGGCCTTGGCCAGGTTCATCAGGCCCCAACCGTAGACGTCGTCCACGCCGGCCGCACCGAGGTCGGTGGCGGTGGTCAGCAGCACGTCGCGCACCTGCGCGTTGTCCAGGTACGGGAAGCGTTCGAACAGCAGGCCCAGCGCGCCGGTGACATGCGGTGCCGCCATCGAGGTGCCGGTCATGTCCTCATAGGCATAGGTCGGCATGCGCTGCTGGATGTCCAGACCGATATCGTTGCCGATCTGGAACGGTGTACCGACGATCTGCGAGTCAGCGCCGTAGGCCGTGGAGGTGATGTCGCTGCCCGGCGCCGCCAGGCACCAGTTGGCGCTCAGGCCACAACGCATGGAGCTTTCTGCCAGCACCAGGTTGCGGTCCACGTTGACCACGCTCAGCCAGTACGGCTCCAGGTCGGCCTGGAAGCGCGGCAGGCTGGCGTGCACGCCGGCAATCGGCGCGTCTTCCGGCGAGGTGTTGTACGGATAGGTATTGCCGGCAGCCCACACCTGGATCATGCCATTGGCACGCGAACCATCGCCGATGATCTGGAAATAGTCGTCGTAGGCCGGGTTGTTGAAGAACTGCGCGTCCTGCTGGCCAGCGGTGGTCGGCTCGTTGGTGAAACCCCAGCTGTGGTTGACGGCCCGGACCTGCTGCGCATTCAACTGCTCGTACAGGTCGGCAAACACCGCATCGGACGCACCAATGCCGACCGTGCCATTGCGGTACTGGAGGGTCGACGGATCGACATCCCATACGGTGAGGCTGTTGAAGAACAGGCGTGCCACCGAAAGATCGGCACCAAAAGCGACGCCGTGGGTACCAGAGCCATCACGGTTGGCAGCGATGGTGCCCGATACGTGCGTGCCATGGGTGTTATAGGCAAGCCCTTCGAACAAGCCCTGGCTGTTGACGTTGTCGATGTTCGCCTGGTCCATGTCGAGCAGGGTCATGTCGATGGCCACGTCATTGCCATCACTGCTGAAGCAGGCATCCGGTCCGCTCAGCATGGTGGTGTTGGTGCACAACGATCCGTCAGCCAGGCGATCGGCCAGGTGGATGCTGCGGTGGTTCTTGCCGGCGAATTCGGGATGGTCCAGCCCGGTGCCGCTGTCGAACACGCCCAGGCGGATTCCTGCACCGGTCAGCCCACGCGCATAGGCGGCGTCGGCGTTGATGGCCTGCAGGCCCCAGTCGCGGTTGAACTCCGTGGTACGCCAGCTGGCGCGGTCAGCGGGAGCGCCCATCACTGGCTGCGGCTCGACGCTGGCCATCGGTGCGCTGCCGACAGACGCCGGCAGCGGTGCCGTTGCCGGTGCTGCGGTCACGACCGGGCGCGCGAATGCGGCCTGCAGGCTGCGCTGGTACTGGTAGCGGGACAGGTCGTCGGAGTTGCCTTGGGCCAGAGCCGGCAGGGTGGCTGCCATCAGCAGCGAGCCGACGATGGCCGATGCGAGCGGGGAAGGCAGGAAGGAACGACGGAGAGAAGTGGAGCGATACGACGTTGCAGCAGTCATCGGGGATTACGTCCTTGATTCCATGGATTGTTTCAGGTGCTGCTCCCTCATGGAGCTGTGTGGGAACACCTGCGCGGCGAGTCAGCGCGCGCTCACCCGCATGTCGTTATCGGCGGGTGCACCCGCAACTTAATATATTTTTCACATTGGCACTGTCAGGAAAATCCCCACTTCGCCCCTGCCCAAGGTCACTTGGCAAGCACGCCGCTCCCCGGCTAGCGTCGGTGGGTTGAACACGCTGCCAAGGGGATCTGCATGACATCGACGTTGTTGCGCGCCGGGTTGGGTCTGGCGCTGGTATCGCTGAGCACGGCGCCGGCCGTGGGCGCTTCGCGCTTCGTGGCCGATCCCTACCCGAGCACCTACCAGGCGCACCCCGATGGGCCGCTGCTGATCCAGGACGCAACGGTGCTGACCGGCACCGGCCAGCGCCTCGACAACGCCGATGTGCTGCTGCGCGATGGCCGCATCGTCGCCGTCGGCGATGCGCTGCAGGTCGATGCCAGCGTCACCCGCATCAACGCCGACGGCAAGTGGGTGACGCCCGGCCTGATCGACGTGCACTCGCACCTGGGCGTCTATCCCAGCCCCGGTGTCGGCGCGCACAGCGACGGCAACGAGATGACCGCGCCGGTCACCGCCAACGTCTGGGCCGAGCACTCGGTATGGCCGCAGGACCCCGGTTTCCAGGCGGCACTGGCAGGCGGAGTGACCAGCATGCAGGTGCTGCCCGGCTCGGCCAACCTGGTCGGTGGCCGCGGCGTAACGCTGAAGAACGTGCCTGCCACCACCTACCAGGCGATGAAGTTCCCCGGCGCGCCGTGGGGCCTGAAAATGGCCTGCGGCGAAAACCCCAAGCGCGTCTACGGTGGCGGCAAGGGCGTGGCACCTGCAACGCGGATGGGCAACGTGGCCGGTTACCGCGCAGCCTTCATCGACGCGGCCGACTACATCGCCAAGAACACGCCGAAGCCGGCCAAGCGCAAGGGCTGGTTCGGCAGCGACAAGGGCGACAGCGCCGGTGATGCCGGCGGCAAGCGCGACCTCAAGCTGGATACGCTCGCCGGTGCGATCCAGGGCGATATCCGCGTGCACATCCACTGCTATCGCGCCGACGAAATGGCCACCATGCTCGACCTGTCCAAGGAATTCGGCTTCAAGGTGGCCGCCTTCCACCACGGCGTGGAGGCCTACAAACTGGCCGACCGGCTGGCGGCCGAGGGCGTGTGCGGGGCACTGTGGGCCGACTGGTGGGGCTTCAAGATGGAAGCCTTCGACGGCATCGCCGAGAACATCGCGCTGGTCGACCGGCCGAAGAACAGCTGCGCCATCGTCCACTCCGACTCGCCCGAGGGCATCCAGCGCCTGAACCAGGAGGCAGCCAAGGTGATGGCCGCCGCGCGCCGCGCGCACATGCCGGAGATCGCGCCGGAACGGGCGATCACCTGGATGACCGCCAACGCCGCCAGGGCGCTGGGCATCGAGGCGCAGACCGGTACGCTGGAGGCCGGAAAGATGGCCGACGTGGTGATCTGGAACGGCAACCCCTTCAGTTCGTATGCACTGGCCGAGCAGGTGTTCGTCGATGGCCGCCGTGTGTACGACCGCAGCACGCCACCGGCAACGCCGCGGTCGGATTTCCAGCTTGGACAGGAGTTGCGCTGATGGGCATGTTGAACAAGCGTCGCCGGGCATGGCCCGGCGCTACCTTGGTTGCGCTGTTGGTGATGACAACCGCAGCCTCGGCGCAGGACCTGCTGGTGCGCGGTGCGACCGTCGCTACCGCCAGCGCACGTGGCAACGTGGAAGATGCCGATGTGCTGGTGCAGGGCGGCATCATCCGTGCGGTGGGCCGGGGCCTGTCCGCACCGGCCGGTGTGCCGGTGGTCGAAGCCAAGGGCCGCATGCTGACCCCTGCCCTGTTCGGTGGCATCACCGAGATTGGCATCGAGGAAGTCTCCGGTGAATCAAGCACGGTCGACAGCGCACTGAAGATCGGCGAGCAGCCGCTGCGCCCGGAGTTCGACGTGACACTGGCCTATAACCCGGCGTCCGTGCTGATTCCGGTGGCACGCCTGGACGGCATCGGCTTCACTGCGCTGGGCGCGGCCACCGGCGGTGGCTTCGTCGCCGGCCAGGGCGGCGTGGTGCGTTTCGATGGCAGTGCCGACCTGATCGGCCCGCGCGCGCTGTTCCTGCGCCTGGGTGCTGCAGCATCTGAACTGACCGGACAATCGCGCGCGGCGCAGTGGATGCTGCTGCAGCAGATGGTGGACGAGGCACGCGGCCAGGTGGCCGCCGACTCGCCGCATGCGCTGCTGACCCCGGCCGGCCGCCGCACGTTGGCCCGCTATCTGTCCGGGCAGGGCCGCATCGTGGTGGAAGTGGACCGCGCGGCCGACATCCGCCAGCTGCTGCGCTGGGCGGCCCGCGAGAAGGTGAAGATCGCCATTGCCGGCGGTGCCGAGGCCTGGCAGCTGGCACCGGAACTGGCAGCGGCCAAGGTGCCGGTGTTCGTCGACGCATTGGGCAACCTGCCGACGACCTTCGACCAGATCGGCGCCACCCTGGAAAACGCCGCGCGGCTGCAGCGCGCGGGCGTACCGGTGGCTTTCGCCCAGCGCGATGACGCCTCGCACAATGCACGCAAGATGCGCCAGCTGGCCGGCAACGCGGTGGCCAATGGCCTGCCCTGGGCCGACGGCCTGGCCGGGCTGACCCGGGTACCGGCCGAGGCGCTGGGCGTGGCTGACCAGATCGGCAGCATCGAGCCGGGCAAGCGTGCCGACCTGGTGCTGTGGGAAGGCGATCCGCTGGATGTGGCGCACTATGCCGAACAGGTCTGGCTGGGCGGCCGCGCGATGCCGATGCGCTCGCGCCAGACCGGACTGCGCGACCGCTACCTGCAGCGCAACGCGCAGCCCTGACCGCTACCAGGAGCCATCGATGCCCACCCTGCGCTGGTATTTCGACTTCGTCTCGCCCTATTCCTACCTGCACTGGCAGAAGGTGAAGCAGCTGCCGCAGTTCGGGCGCATCCAACCGGTGCCCATCGCCTTTGGTGCGGTACTGCACCATCTGGGCAACCTGGGCCCGGCGGAGATCCCGGCCAAGCGCCGCTTCATGTACCGCCAGCTGCTGTGGACTGCGCAGGCCGAGGGCACCCCTCTGCGTTTCCCGCCCGGGCATCCGTTCAACCCGCTGGCGGCCCTGCGCCTGTGCCTGGCCGCCGGTGCCAGCACTGCGGCGGTGGACGCGCTTTTCGACTGGATCTGGCGCGACGGCCACGCCGGCGACTCGGCCGAGACCCTTCGCGAACCCGCCGCCCGGCTGGGTATCAGCGACGTAGAGGCGGCCATTGGCGCGCCGGCCATCAAGGAGCAGCTGCGTCGCAACACCGAGGCGGCGATCGAGGCCGGGGTGTTCGGCGTGCCGACCCTGGCCATCGACGGCGAACTGTTCTGGGGCAACGATACCCACCCGCTGATGGCGGCGGTGCTGGACGACCCCAGCCTGCTGGACCGGCCGGACTGGCAGCAGGCGGTGGCGCTGCCGGTGGCGGTGCAGCGCAGTCGCTGAACAGGCAGTGGCGCTTTTCCCTCGCGCGCCCGGTCCAGTTTTGAGATAGTTTTCACATTTCCGAACCTACAACCGCCCTGGAGGGGGAGCCGCGGATGCGCATCGGAATCGTCGTCGACTCGGCCTGCGACCTGCCGCAGGACTTCATTGCCGAGCACAACATCGTGCTGCTGCCGATCACCGTGCGGATCGGCGAAGCGGTGCTCGCCGACCACCGCGACGAGCAGGCAACGCTCAGCTTCCTGCACGCGCACGTCGCCGAGCACGGCGCCGAAGCGGAGACCATCCCCTTCAGCGTCAACCAGATCCGCGACCTGTTCCTGCAACGCTTGGTGATCGACTACGACCATGTGTTCTGCATGACCATCACCAAGACCCGCAGCCCGATCCACGACAACGCACTGCAGGCCAGCTTCGCCATCCTCAACGACTACAAGCCAGTGCGGCAGGCGGCCGGCTTCAACTCCCCGTTCGCGCTGCGCGTGCTGGATACCCAGAACCTGTTCGCCGCCCAGGCGGTGACGGCAGTGGAAGCGGTGCGCCTGCGCGCCAGTGATGCAAGCGTGCAGCAGATACGCGAGCGTCTGGAAGAACTGGCCGGCAATGTGCACGGCTACATGGTCACCCGCGACCTGTACTACATGCGTGCCCGCGCCCGGCACAAGGGCGATCGCAGCGTTGGCCTGCTCAGCGCAGCACTGGGCAGTGCGCTGGACATCAAGCCGGTGCTGCATGGCTATCGCGGCGAGACCGGGCCGGTGGCGAAGATCAAGGGTTTCGACAATGCCGTGCTGAAGCTGTTCGGCGTGGTCGGCCAGCGCGTACGCGCCGGCCTGATGACGCCGACCGTGTGCGTCAGCTACGGCGGCGAACTGGACGAGCTGCGTGCCCTGCCCGGCTATGCGCAGATGAAGGAGGTCTGCGCCGACCATGGCGTGACCGTGTACGAATCGGTGATGAGCCTGACCGGCATGGTCAACGTCGGCAAGGGCGCGGTCACCGTGGGTTTTGCCGATGGGCCGCATCGGTTTGAATGAAGGCCAACCGCGCGCTGGAATCTGCACATCGATTCCACCGCGCCTATGCCAGCCTAGCCGCACCTCAAGGAGATCAACATGCCTGCGCAGTACCACATCAGCCTGCCCGAACCGTCCAAGGCCCGCGGCAACGACCCCGCCCTGTCTTTCCATTCGCAGGGCGCTGCCGGCTTCGCCGAAGAACTGCAGAACGCGCTGCGCAATGGCAGCCTGTTCGAGCGTTGGCGCGACAAGCAGCCGGACCCGGATGCGGTGGAGCCGCAGTGGGGCGCGACCGATCCGGAGGCCACCGTGACCGGTGAGCAGAAGGACCTGCGCATCAACCTGGTGGCCACCACCCGCATCGACAGTGACGTGTTCAAGCAGCGCCTGCGCCTGCTGGCCGGGCACCACTGGGAACTGCGCGACGTGCGCTGAGTTCCGCCTCTGGTAGGCGCCAACCTTGGTTGGCGCTTTCCTGAAGGCTGCCAACCAAGGTTGGTATTTACCGGCTTCACCTTGCCGAGCTGCCGGCCAGCGGCCGGCACTATCCGGCATCTGGGTGTGCTGGTATCGTGCCGCCGCCAACGGTGACCGCACGGATTGCACATGGACCCCAAGCTGAAAGCGCTCATCGAGCAGACCAACCTGTCGGACCTGCTGCCGCCGGCGCCTCGGGAAATGGATCTGCAGCAGCCGGTAGCGCCGCCGGAACCCGCAAAACCGCAACCCGCCCGTTCCACCAACGATGCACTGCAGGTGCATTTCGGTGGTACCGACATGGTCGGCAAGCTCGCCAACGCACCCACCAGTGGACGCATAAAGATCTTCGCCATGATCCTGCTGGGCGGGCCGACCATCGTGTTCGGCCTGCTTCTGCTGGGCATGGTCTGGACCGAGCCTGGCAAGTCGGTGTTCGCGCTGGTCTACGGCACGGTCATCGCAGCGGTGTTGATCGGTATCTGGCCTTATCTGCTGTTCCGCAAACGCGAAAAACCGGCGGCCTGACGCGAACTGCCTGCCAGGAGAGTGCCGGCCGCTGGCCGACAACGCCTGCGCCTGCGGGATCCGACCGGGCGGTCGTGCGAGCCCCGCACGTTCCTGCCGTGGCAGTCGCGCAGGCATGCTCAACAGTCCAGCGTGTCGTGCGCGCCCCCGTCGTCGTCCAGCACGTGTGCGTGCAGGATCACCTGGTTGCGGCCCGCACGCTTGGCCGCGTACAGGCCGGCATCGGCATCGGCCAGCAACTGTTCGGCGGTGGCCAGCGCCGGCGGATGCAGGTAACCCACGCCCACACTGATGCTGACCCGGCCTTCCGGCAGCGGCAGCGCTTCCACCGCCTCGCGCAGGCGCTCGGCCAGCGCCAGCACACCCGACAGTGGGCTGCCGGGCACGATCACCGCGAATTCCTCACCGCCGTAGCGCGCCACGCTGTCGGCCGCGCGCCCGGCGGTAGCCTGCAGCACTGCGGCAACCGCCTGCAGGCAGCGGTCACCAGCAGGATGACCGTGCTGGTCGTTGAAGGCCTTGAAATGGTCGATGTCCACCAGCAGCAATGCCAGTTCGCTGCCGCTGCGACGCGCCCGGTTCCATTCGGCCGCCAGCAGCGTATCGAACTGACGGCGATTGGCTACGCCGGTCAGGCCATCCTGGCGTGCCAACTGGTCCAGGCCCGCCTGTCGTTCCAGCAGGTCGAGCTGCAGCAACGTGCTGCGCAGGCTGAAGCCCAGCGTTGCCACCACGAACCCGGTCAGCGCCAACGGGCGCGCGTGGTCCACCACCAGGGTGCCGAGCACCAGCAGCAGCAAGGGCAGGATGATCGGTCCTCCGGCCTGCACCAGCCGCGACAGACGCGGATGCAGCGAGAAACCGGGCGCTGGCGCCTGCCGCAGTGCCAGCATGGCCAGCAGCAGGAACGGCAGGTCGATCAGCAGATCGTTGTAGGCGCCGAATGACTGCTCGGCGGTGTAGTGATTGATGTAGAACGCGACCAGCAGGTAGAGCAGCGCATACAGCGCCAGCGCGCGGAAGAAACTACGCCGTTCCGGCACGTCACCGGCCAGCCAGCGCACCACCGCGAAACCGGCGATGCACAGGTTCTGGATGTCGAACATGCGCTGCATGTGCGCCATGGCTTGGTCGTCGATATCGATGCGGTCGGCGAAGGACTGGGTATGCACGAAGAACAACACACCCAGCAGGGCCGCCATCACGCCGTCGATCAGGCTGATGGTCCAGCGTTCGCGACGGGCGCGGGCCAGGATGAACACCAGCGGCACACCGTACAGCACATACAGCAGCAGGCTGGCGCGCGGGGTGATGTCGGCCCGTCCGGCGCCCAGTGCGTCGGCCATGTTGAAGGCCATGCCACCGGCCCAGAGCAGCAGCGCCACTGCAGTGGCACGCCAGCCCAGCGCAGCGCGGTCGCGCTGGCCGCGCCACAGGCAGGCCGCGGCCGCCAGCAGGGGGGCCACGGCCAGGAACACGAACGATCCCTCACCGGCCGCACCCGGCCAGAACGCCACGACCACGCCATGGCAGATCAGGAACATCAGCGCCAGCACAACCAGCATGCATCCCCCATGCGCAAGGCCGTATGGCGGCACGATAGCGCGCCGGCACGCCACAGTGGCGTGATCCACTGCGGCAAAACGATACTCCGGGCACACGCTGTGGTCGTGCCGGCCGCTGGCCGGCAACCTCACGGAATCACGGGGCTGCAGGTTGCCGGCCAGCGGCCGGCACGACCAGCAAAACGTCAGGCGTACAGCGCGCGGGCGTGGTGGGCGATGTGCTCGCCGATGAAGCTGGCGATGAAGTAATAGCTGTGATCGTAGCCGGGCTGCAGGCGCAGGCTCAGCGGATGACCGGCAGCATCGCAGGCCTGCTGCAGGCGCTGCGGCTGCAACTGGCTGTGCAGGAACTCATCCCCCTCGCCCTGGTCAACCAGCAGAGGCAAGCGCTCGCCGGCGTGGGCCACCAGTTCGCAGGCATCCCACTGCTCCCAGTCGGCGGGGTTGTCACCGAGGTAGGCGGCGAACGCCTTCTGCCCCCACGGCACGTGGCTGGGTGCTACGATCGGCGAGAACGCCGACACGCTGCGGTAGCGACCGGGGTTGCGCAGCGCGATCACCAGCGCGCCATGGCCGCCCATCGAATGGCCACTGATGCCTCGTGTGTCGGTTGCCGGGAAACCCGCCTCGATCAACGCCGGCAGCTCGTGAGCGACGTAGTCGTGCATGCGGTAGTGCTTGGCCCACGGCTGCTGTGTGGCGTTGAGATAGAAACCCGCGCCCTTGCCCAGGTCATAGCCCTCGGCATCGGCCACGTCATCGCCGCGTGGGCTGGTGTCCGGGGCGACGATGATCACGCCGTGCTCGGCCGCATAGCGTTGTGCGCCGGCCTTGGTGATGAAGTTCTGCTCGGTGCAGGTCAGTCCGCTCAGCCAGTACAGCACCGGCAGCTTCCGGGTTTTGGCCTGCGGCGGCAGGTACACGGCGAACTGCATGTCGCAGCCCAGCGTGGTCGAATGATGGCGGTAGACATCCTGCCAACCGCCGGCACAGGCGCGGTGTTCGATACGTTCCATGAGGTTTCCTCCCGAGGGACGGCAGGCAAGCGCCTGCCGCCCGGCGCGGCTCAGTAGTGGACGACCGAACGGATCGACTTGCCTTCATGCATCAGGTCGAAGGCGTCGTTGATCTTGTCCAGGTCCATGGTGTGGGTGACGAACGGGGCCAGCTCGATATCGCCCTTCATCGCGTCTTCGACCATGCCCGGCAGCTGGCTGCGGCCCTTCACGCCACCAAAGGCGGTGCCCATCCACTTGCGGCCGGTGACCAGCTGGAACGGGCGGGTGGAGATTTCCTGCCCGGCACCGGCCACGCCGATCACCACGCTCTGGCCCCAGCCACGGTGCGCACATTCCAGCGCCGCACGCATCACGTTGACGTTGCCGATGCACTCGAAGCTGTGGTCCACGCCCCAGGTGGTCATCTCCACGATCACCTGCTGGATCGGCCTGTCGAAGTCCTTCGGGTTGATGCAGTCGGTGGCGCCGAATTCGCGGGCCAGCTCGAACTTTGACGGGTTGGTGTCCACCGCGATGATGCGCCCGGCCTTGGCCTGGCGCGCACCCTGGATGACCGCAAGGCCGATGCCGCCCAGGCCGAACACGGCCACGCTGTCGCCTTCCTGCACCTTGGCGGTGTTGTGCACCGCGCCGATGCCGGTGGTCACGCCGCAGCCGAGCAGGCAGACATGCTCCGGGTTCGCTTCCGGGTTGATCTTCGCCAGCGACACCTCGGCAACGACGGTGTATTCGCTGAAGGTCGAGCAGCCCATGTAGTGGTAGATCGGCTCGCCGTTGTAGCTGAAGCGGCTGGTGCCATCGGGCATCACGCCCTTGCCCTGGGTGGCACGCACCGACACGCACAGATTGGTCTTGCCGCTCTTGCAGAACAGGCACTCACCACATTCGGCGGTGTACAGCGGAATGACGTGGTCACCCGGCTTGACGCTGGTCACGCCCTCGCCCACCTCCACCACGATGCCGGCGCCTTCATGGCCCAGCACCACCGGGAACAGGCCTTCCGGATCATCGCCGGACAGGGTGAACGCATCGGTGTGGCAGACACCGGTGTGGGTGATCTTGACCAGCACTTCGCCCGCCTTCGGCGGGGCGACGTCGATCTCGACGATCTGCAGCGGCTGGCCGGGACCAAAGGCGACGGCGGCACGGGATTTCATGGTGGCACTCTCCAGAAAGGGCTTGCGGAAAACAGGATGCGCGGCGCTGAGTCGCGCCGTCGTTCACTTCAGGTACGAGCGGATCAACGCGCTCATGTCGCGCACGCGTTCGGCGCGTTGTTCATCGGAGGCGGCGGGCTGGCCGAACTCCTCGCGCAGGTGCGCTTCCATCACTTCGGACATCAGGCCGTTGACCGCGCCACGGATGGCGGCGATCTGCTGCAGCACCGGCCCGCAGTCGGCGCCGGCTTCCAGCGCGCGGTCCAGCGCATCGCACTGGCCGCGGATGCGGCGCACGCGGGCCAGAACCTTCTTTTTCTCTTCGGGAGAGTGCGGCATCGTGGGCCGGCCTCGGAACTATACTGGGGGATAGTATACAGGAGCCGATCCGGACCTCAATCAAAGGCCCCCTCTGCGGCCAGCCGGGTCAGCTCTTCCACCACGTAACGCACCTTCGGCCGCAGATGCCGCGTCTGTGGCCACAGCGCGTGGATGTCCACATGGTGCTGCGTGCAGTGGTCCAGCACCGTCTGCAACGCACCGGATTCCAGGTGATGGCGCACCAGAGACATCGGCATCTGGCAGATCCCCAACCCGGCGATCGCCCCCTCGATCACCGCATCGCCATCGTTGAGCTGGTGCGTGGCACTGGGGATGAAGCTGCCGTTGGTGCCCTCGCTGCCGATCCGCCACGCCACCGACTGGCCATGACGGAAGCCGACCACGCTGCGATGGTCGCGCAGTTCGTCCAGCGTCTGCGGCACACCATGGGCCTGCAGGTAGGCCGGCGACGCGCAGGTCACCAGGCGCTGGCTGGCCAGCTTGCGCGCGACCAGGTGCTCGGCGTGATGCAGGCCGCCAAAGCGGATCAGCAGATCGATGCCTTCTTCCACCGGGTCAACGAAGTGATCGGTGAAGGTCATCGTCAACTGCAGGTCCGGGTGTTCATTGCACATGCGCAGCAGTACCGGCAGCACCACCAGCCGCCCGAACGAGGACGGCATGTCGATGCGCAGGCGGCCGCTCGGCAGATGCGCAGCCGAGCCCAGGCAGGCTTCGGCCGCCGCGATTTCATCCAGGGCCGCGGCGCAGGAGGCGTAGTACGCCTCGCCGTCGGTGGTCAGCGCGATGCGTCGGGTGGTGCGATGGAACAGGCGCACGCCCAGCCGCGTCTCCAGCCGGGCGATGGCCTTGCCGACCGCCGAGCGGGAGATGCCCAGCGCGTCGGCGGCTTCGGTGAAGGTGGCCGAGCGCGCCGTGGTGACGAAGGTCGCCAGGCCATTCAGGGATTCGACGGGAAGCATCGGCAGGCTCGCTTATTGGGGACAGATTGTCCCGCCTGACGGGAAATCTACCGCCTTTATGCGCCCTCATGTCAACTCCATCATGGTGCTGTCGCGCCGTTGGCGCCCTCCCCCGCTCCGAGATGACTGACATGACCGCCGCCCTGTTCCGCCCCTTCGACCTCGCTGGACTGCCCCTGCACAACCGCATCGCGATGGCGCCGATGACCCGCGCCCGCAACCCCGGCGCCGTCGCCAATGCACTGACCGCGCAGTACTACCGGCAGCGCGCCAGTGCCGGCCTGATCATCAGTGAAGGCACCCCGGTCTCACCGCAGGGCCAGGGTTACGTCGACGTGCCCGGCATCTGGTCGGCCGAGCAGGTGGCCGGTTGGAAGCTTGTCACCGACGCCGTACACGCTGCGCAGGGCGCGATCTTCGCCCAGCTGTGGCACGTCGGCCGCATGTCGCACGCCTCGCTGCAGCCAGACGGCGGCCAGCCGGTAAGCGCCGGCACGCGGCCGGTGGCGAGCGATCCGAAGAACACCTCGTTCGTGTATCTGGACGACGGCAGCCGTGGTCATGCCGATCCGACGCCGCCGCGCGCGCTGCGCACCGACGAAGTGCCGGGTATCGTCAGCGACTTCATACGCGGCGCTGAAAATGCCATCGCCGCCGGCTTCGATGGCATCGAGCTGCATGCTGCCAACGGCTACCTGTTCGAGCAGTTCCTCAACCCGGTCACCAATGACCGTCAGGACGTGTACGGCGGTTCGCTGCGCAACCGCGCGCGGCTGATCCTGGACACCGTGGATGCGATGGCCGCGCGCATCGGCGCGCACCGCATCGGCGTGCGCCTTGCGCCGAACAGCCAGGTATTCGACATGCCCGCCTATGCGGAAAACGAAG
The DNA here is from genome assembly GCF_004348785.1 of Stenotrophomonas sp. TEPEL. Taxonomy (NCBI): domain Bacteria; kingdom Pseudomonadati; phylum Pseudomonadota; class Gammaproteobacteria; order Lysobacterales; family Lysobacteraceae; genus Stenotrophomonas; species Stenotrophomonas sp. TEPEL. Next base: position 670,145 of record NZ_QQXJ01000001.1, on the reverse strand, counting down.
CCAGCTATCTGTACCTGGCCGAGGAACTGGGCAAGCGCGGGCTGGCCTATGTGCATCTGAACGACAACTACCTGCACGGCGCACCGGCGATCGGCGAGGCCTTCCTCAAGGCCTTCAAGCAGGCCTATGGCGGTACGGTGATCCTGGCCGGCGGCATGACCCGCGAACGCGCCCTGCGGCTGGTCGAGGAAGGCATCATCGATCTGGCCGCCTTCGGCCAACCGTTCATCGCCAACCCGGATCTGGTCGAGCGTCTGCAGCGCGATGTCCTGCTGGCCATCCCCGACCGCAGCACTTATTACGGCGGCGGCAGCGAGGGCTACCTCGACTACCCGCCGGCCCCGTAGATCCACGCCACGCGTGGATGCGCTGCACCGGCCACCGCCGGTGTGCCGCGCCTTGATCCTGCCGGGCCATGAGCGCATCGTGGCCCGGCCCGACCTCGGTCCTGCCCCATGAACGCCTCCGCCGCCTCCTTCATCGTCAACCTCGACGTCCCTGACATCAGCGCCGCCGAGACGTTCTACAACCAGGCGTTTGGCCTGCGCAGCAGCCGCCGGCTCGGCCCCGGCGCGCTGGAACTGCTCGGTGGCCCCACGCCGCTTTACCTGCTGCAGAACGATGCCGGCAGCGCAGCGACCGAAGACGGCGATGTGCGCAATTACCAGCGCCACTGGACGCCGGTGCATCTGGACTGGGTGGTCGCTGACATCGACGCGGCGCTCGCCCGCGCGGTTGCGGCGGGAGCCGCGCTCGAACGTCCCATCCGCGAACGCCGCTGGGGAAGGATCGCCGTGCTGGCCGATCCGTTCGGCCATGGGTTCTGCCTGATCCAGTTCAGCGATGCAGGGTATGACGCGCTGGTCGAATGACCGGGGCACGGCTCACCACGGCAGCGGCACCTGTTCACCATTTGCTCGTTCGCCGTAGTACAGCGAAGGCAGCAGGCGTGACAGGAAACTGAACTCCGTATAGCAATGCTTCAACAGGCCAAGACCGATCGCATCGCTGGCATCGCGCTGCGGGTCTTCGCTGTCCAGGCCGAGCACGAAGCGGCTGCGCAGCACGCAGCCGAACGGTGTATCACGCGCAACATGCAGCATCTGTCCATCACAGGGATCACCGTGTGCATCCAGGCGCACGTGATCACCAAATCCGATCCGCGCGGCGATCACTGCTGACACAGCGCCTGCATCCTGCGCCGCCTGCAGACGCTCGGGTACCAGCAACGTGCGCGGGTCATGGAACTTCAGGCGTGCCGCCACCGGTGGGATGTCGGCCAGCGACTCGACGGCATGGATGCTGGCCCCATGGTAGCTGCGCCCACGCAGCCAGGCCGCATCCCAGCCACGGTGTTCAACGTGGTCCAGTGGGTGCCACCAGCGGATGTGCTGGGTGGTCTCGAAGAAGGTGAACCACCAGTCCAGCATGCGGCCCTTGCAGCCATGCAGGTCGGTGCGCACCGCCACCAGCAGGGTGCCGTCTGCACGGCGCTGGATGCCGGTTTCCAGGTGCATCGGTGCGGGATCGAGCAGGTCGTGGTGGTCCAGCCAGACATGAGCGTTTGCGACGGTGTCCATGGTGAATCCTCGGGGCGTTGAAACCCGAACAATACGGAAACGCTAAACGTTTCGCAATTGCCGGAATGCGCTAGACTGTGCCCAATGACCGCCGCCGCCCCACCGGATCCGATCGCTCCCCCCCGTCGTCGCGGCCGTCCCGCGCGGCCAGAGGGCGATGTCCGCCATGCCGTGCTGCAGGCGACTCTGGCTGTGCTGCTGGCGCAGGGTTACGAAGCGACCACCATCGAAGCGGTCGCCGCGCATGCCGGCGTGGCCAAGAAGACGGTGTACCGGCACGCCGGCAACCGCGACGAACTGGTCGGCCTGGCGGTGCGCGAGTGGACCGATGGCTTCGCACCGCAGCTGCAGCGTGATGCACGCCACGCCGAGGACGTGGTGCCGCTGCTGCACGGCATCCTGCAGGCGGTATGTGCGCAGGCGTTGTCAACGCAGGCGGTGCAGGTGTTCCGTCTGTTGACCAGCGACTTCCCTGGCAAGCCGACGTTGCTGCGGACCTACCTGGAAAATGGCATCGAACGTGGCCGTGCACTGCTGGCCGACTGGCTGGCACGGCAGCAGAAGCGTGGGCTGCTGCGCGCAGGGGATCCTGAGGGCATGGCGCGTCTGCTGCTGGCGATGGCCGTGGCAGAACCTCTGCGCGAGCGCGCCCTTGGTATGGTTGCCGAGGACGCATCGATGGATGCGCACCTGCGCGACTGCCTGCAGCTGATGGAACCGATGCTGCGTACTTCGTAGCGGGCAGCAATCCACGCATGGCGTGGATCTACCGACGCGGGTGGGTGCCGATCGTTGGTCGGCACCGCATCACTCACCGCGATTCACTCGCGCAGCATGTCCACGAACGCACGCAGCGCACCGGGCATCTGTCGCTGCTTCGGGTAATACAGCGCAAACCCGGCGAAGGGCTCGCTCCAGTCTTCCAGCACCGCTACCAGGCGGCCGTCGTCCAGATACGGCCGCGCGGTGTCTTCCAGCACATAGGCCAGGCCGATGCCATCGAGCACCGCGCCAACCACGGTGCCCTGCTCGCACAGCGTCAGCCGACCCGGTACGTCGATCTCCAGGGTCTGGCCATCGCGTTCGAACTGCCACTTGTACAGATGGCCGCTGGCGAAACGGAAACGTACGCACTCGTGCGCGGCCAGGTCGCGCGGATGCTGCGGGGCCGGCCGGCGCCGCAGGTACTCCGGTGAACCGACAATCAACCCGCGCAGCGGCGGCCCCATCGGCACCGCCACCATGTCCTCGGGCACGAACTCGTGCAGGCGCACGCCAGCGTCGTAGCCCTCGGCAACGATATCGACCAGGCCATCGTTCTCGGTCAGCTCCACCCGTACGTCCGGATGGGCGTGCAGGAACCGCGCCAGCCGCGGCCCCAACTGGGTCGCCACCGCCGCCCGCGTCGCATTGATCCGCAGCAGGCCGGCCGGCACCGCGCGGAAGTGGTTCATTTCCTCCAGCGCGTCATGCACCTGCCCCAGCGCTGGCTGCAGGCGCTCCAGCAGGCGCTGCCCGGCCTCGGTCAGGGCCACGCTGCGGGTGGTACGGTGGAACAGGCCCACCCCCAGCCGTTCCTCCAGCGCGCGGATCGCGTAGCTCACCGCCGAGGTCGACAGGGCCAGTTCGGCACCGGCGCGGCGGAAACTGCGGTGGCGGGCGACCGCAGCGAAGGCGGCCAGGTGGGTCAGGTTGTCAGTGGCCATGATTGTGCAGTCTGCCTTGATGAATCATGCCGATATATACGCTTCTTACCCTGCGGTACGGGGCGTATTGTAAAACGCCTTTCGACAAACCCTGCCAAGGATTCCCCATGTCCCTCGCCCGTGGTTACGCCGCCCACACCCATACCGACCCGCTGGTGCCCTTCGAATTCGAACGCCGCGCGGTCGGCCCGAACGATGTGCGCATCGAGATCCTGTACAGCGGCATCTGCCATTCCGACCTGCACCAGGCCCGCGACGACTGGGGTGGCTCGATCTACCCGATGGTGCCGGGCCACGAGATCATCGGCCGGGTCACCGAAGTCGGCAGCGAGGTCACCCGCTTCAAGGTCGGCGACCACGCCGGTGTCGGCTGCATGGTCGATTCCTGCCGCCACTGCGACGCCTGCCAGCACGACCTGGAGCAGTACTGCGCCGAAGGTGCGACCTGGACCTACAACGGCCGCGAGCGTAAAAGCGGCGCACCGACGTACGGCGGCTATTCCGACCACGTGGTGGTCGAGCAGCGTTTCGTGGTCAAGGTCTCCGAAACGCTGGACCTGAAGGCAGCCGCGCCGCTGCTGTGCGCCGGCATCACCACCTGGTCCCCGCTGCGCCACTGGAAGGTCGGCCCGGGCCAGAAGGTCGGCGTGATCGGCCTGGGTGGCCTCGGCCACATGGGCGTGAAGTTCGCCAAGGCGCTCGGCGCGCACGTGGTGATGATCACCACCACCCCGGAAAAGGGTGCCGATGCCAAGCGCCTGGGCGCTGACGAAGTGCTGGTTTCGCGCGATGCCGAGCAGATGAAGGCGCATGCCGGCAGCTTCGACTTCCTGCTCAACACCATCCCGGTCGGCCATGACACCAACCCGTACATGGGCCTGCTCAAGCGCGAAGCGACCATGTGCCTGGTCGGTGTGCTGACCGAACTGGACCCGCCGTTGACCGGTGGCAGCGTGATCTTCGGCCGCAGGAACCTGACCGGTTCGGCGATCGGCGGCATGGCCGAAACCCAGGAGATGATGGACTTCTGCGCCGAGCACGGCATCGTCAGCGACGTGGAGATGATCGACATCAAGAACGTCAATGAAGCCTGGGAGCGCATGGCCAAGAACGATGTGCGCTACCGCTTCGTGATCGACATGGCCACCCTCAAGGCCTGATCGCTGCGCTGATGGAATGAAAAAACCCCGGCATTGCCGGGGTTTTTTTGCGTACGCCACCCGCCGGGCATGGCCCGCCGCCACCGGATTCGTGGCGGGTAGCGCCGGGCCATGC
>NZ_QQXJ01000001.1:607542-665484 GCF_004348785.1 Stenotrophomonas sp. TEPEL | reverse complement strand
CCGGGCCATGCCCGGCGGGCGCATTTTCAGTACGCGAACTCGCGGAACACCGGGTCGACGTCGCCATGCCAGCGGCCATGGAACAGCGCCAGCTTGCGCTCGGCCGGGGTCAGGCCGGACTCGACGATTTCCTGCAGCACGTCCAGGAACTTGCTTTCATCCTGGCCATCGGCATTGCGCGCCGCACGGCGCTTGAGCCCGTCCACCGAAATCTTCACCGCCTCGCGGGCGAGGTCGCGCACGGTGCCACCGCGGAACGGCAGGCCCATCGCGTGCTTGGGCACGCCATCACGCAGCGCATGGCGCTCGGCCAGGCTGAAGTCACGCACCAGATCCCACGCTGCATCCAGCGCCGTGTCGTCGTACAGCAGGCCCACCCAGAAGGCCGGCAGCGCGCACAGGCGGCTCCACGGGCCACCATCGGCACCGCGCATTTCCAGGTACTTCTTCAGCCGCACTTCCGGGAACGCGGTCGTGGTGTGGTCCGACCAGTCGCGCAGGGTCGGCAGCTGGCCCGGCAGCACCGGCAGCTTGCCCTGCATGAAGTCGCGGAAGCTCTGCCCGCTGGCATCGTGGTAGATGCCATCGCGGTAGGAGAAATACATCGGCACGTCGAGCAGGTAGTCGACATAGCGCTCGTAACCGAAGCCATCCTCGAACACGAAGTCGAGCATGCCGGTACGGTCGGCATCGGTATCGGTCCAGATGTGCGAGCGGTAGCTGAGGTAGCCGTTCGGCTTGCCTTCGGTGAACGGCGAGTCGGCGAACAGTGCGGTGGCGATCGGCTGCAGCGCCAACGACACACGGAACTTCTTCACCATGTCCGCTTCGCTGGCGTAATCCAGGTTCACTTGCACGGTGCAGGTGCGGGTCATCATGTCCAGGCCGAGCGAACCGACCTTGGGCATGTACGAGCGCATGATCCTGTAGCGGCCCTTGGGCATCCACGGCATTTCATCGCGCGTCCACTTCGGCTGGAAGCCCATGCCGAGGAAACCCAGCTGCAGCTCGCCGGCCACCTGCGCCACTTCATTGAGGTGGGTGCCGGTTTCCACGCAGGTCTGGTGAATGGTTTCCAGCGCCGCACCGGACAGCTCCAGCTGGCCCGCCGGCTCCAGGGTCACCGAAGCGCCATCACGCAGCAGGGCGATGGTGTTGCCGTTCTCCTGCACCGGCGTCCAGCCGAAGCGGACCAGGCCGTTGAGCAGGGCCTCGATGCCGCGCTCGCCATCGAAGGTCGGCGGACGCAGGTCATCCAGGCGGAACCCGAACTTCTCGTGCTCGGTACCGATGCGCCACTGCGAACGGGGCTTCTCGCCGGAGGCGATCTCCGCCACCAGTTGCGAGCGGTCGGTAATGGGCGTATCGGCGACGTGGCTGGGGCTCGACAAGGGGGTGGCTCGCTGGACGGTGGCAGGGGATGTGGGGCTGGGAGCCTTGCATCGCAAGGGCGCACTATAGCGTGGCGGCTCGTTACGTCATGCGACGGTGACGGGTTTCAGCATCCTACCGACACCCTCTTGACCCTCGTACACTCAGGGCCATGAGCCGCCATTCACGACATCCCGAGCTGCACCGTGCCGATCGCGTCGGCTGGCTGCGGGCCGCCGTACTGGGCGCCAACGATGGCATCGTCTCGGTCGCCGGCCTGGTGGTCGGCGTGGCCGCCAGCGGCGCCTCGGCCAGCACGATCCTCGCCACCGGCGTGGCCGGCACCGTGGCCGGCGCGATGTCGATGGCCGCCGGCGAGTATGTGTCGGTACAGACCCAGGCCGATACCGAAAATGCCGATCTGGCGATGGAGAAGCGCGAGCTGCACGAAGACCCGCATAGCGAACTGGAGGAGCTGGCCGCGATCTACCGCCACCGCGGCCTGGAGCCTGCACTGGCGCGGCAGGTGGCCGAACAGCTCACCGCCCACGATGCGTTGGGTGCCCACGCGCGCGACGAACTGGGCATCACCGAGGAACTGCGCGCGCGGCCGTTGCAGGCCGCATTGGCGTCGGCCGCCGCCTTCACCTGTGGCGCCGCGCTGCCGGTGCTGACCGCACTGCTGACGCCGGTACAGAACGTCGCCACGGCCACCACGGCCAGCACGCTGGCCGGCCTGTGCCTGACCGGCGCGATGGCGGCACGCGCCGGTGGCGCATCACCCACGCGCGGCGCCCTGCGCGTGATGTTCTGGGGTGCACTGGCGATGGCCGCCGCAGCGGGTGTCGGTCGCCTGCTGGGCGCGCACGTCGTATGACCGGCATGCCCCCCACCGCGATGGCATTACTGGCGGAGATGGCCAGCCTGGCCGGCTGCCAACGCGCTGAGGGCTATGCCTGCATCACCGCCCGCCGCGAGCACGGAGCCAGTTCGGTGGAGATACCGCAGCCACAGTTCGCCGTCCTGCTGGAAGGACGCAAGCAGGTACGTACCGCCCACCAGTCGCTGACCTTCGTGCCCGGCGACATCCTGCTGATCACCCAGCGTTGCCGCATCGACGTGGTCAACACACCGGACCCGCAGACCGGCCGCTACCTCAGCGCGATCGTGCCGCTGTGCACGGAAGTCCTGGCGGCGGCGCGCACGCTGTGGAGCGAGGCCTTGCCAACGGCCGGGGCGGCGCTGGCCCGGCAGGCGCTGGGCGATCACGCCACGGTACTGCGCAGCTGGCGGCAGTCGTTGCAGGACGGCCACTACAGCGAAGCGCGGTTGGCGCTGGCCACGCTGGTGCTGGCGTGGTGCCGGCAGGGCCACGGCAACCTGCTGTTGCCGCACGCACCGACGCTGGGCGAGCAGATCCGCGACCGCATCGCCGCCGAACCGGCCCGCGACTGGCAGTCGCGCGACGTTGAAGCGCACTTCGCTTTGAGTGGTGCGACCCTGCGGCGGCGGTTGGCGGCCGAAGCCACCAGCCTGCGCCAGCTGCTGACCGAAGCGCGCCTGGCCCATGGCATGCAGCTGCTGTACACCACCGATCTGCCGTTGAAGACCGTGGCAGCACGCGCGGGGTATCGTTCCGCAGCGAGTTTCAGCAAGCGCTTCGCCGAGCAGTACGGGCTGGCTCCCACAGATATTTGAGGGTTCTTCAGCAGGGCTGCGCCCTGCACCCGCAGAGGCAACGGCAACAGCAACAGCAACGGCCGAAGCAACAGCAACAGCGTGCATTCCGTGGGATGGTGGGGCGGTGTCGGAGTGCGGGGACGCCGCAAGTACGTCCCTGTAGGCTTGGCAGCCGCATCCATGCGGCTGACACCCCGCACTCCGACACGGTGTCCGCGGCATGGATGCCGCGGCCAAGCCTACAGGGACGTATTCACGGCGTCCCCCGCAACCGGACCCACCCCGCCTCCCCACAGGAAGCCAGCTTCTGCCGTTGCTTCGGCCGTTGCCGTTGCCTCTGCGGGTTCAGGGCGCAGCCCTGCCGATAACCCCCATTGAGCATTCCGCGCAGTGCTTTGAGCGCCGCACGCACGCGCAACACGGCACGCTGTACGCAACGGGCCTGCCCATCACTCACCGAGAACAACCGCCATGACCCTGCGTCATCTGCCATTGCACGCCGCCCTGCTGCTGGCCCTGTCTTCCCTGCCGCTGCCTGCGCTGGCCGAAGCCACCTCGCCCGCCCCCACCCAGCAGGTACCGGGCGTGCAACACCAGCGCATCGGTGCGCTGCAGGTCACGGCCCTGTTCGACGGCGTGGTTGCGCTCGGCCGGCAGGAAGTGGTCGACGTGCCGCCATCGCTGGTCAGCCGCCTGCTCGAAGGCCGCTATGTGCCCGAAGACAAGAAGGGCCTGCAGACCGCGATCAACGCCTTCCTGGTGCGCCAGGGCAAGCACCTGACCCTGGTCGATGCCGGCACCGCGCAGTGCTTCGGCCCTGACCAGGGCCAGGTGCTGGGCAACCTGCGTGCGGCCGGCGTAGACCCGGCCGAGATCGATGAGGTGCTGCTGACCCATGCCCATCCCGATCATCTGTGCGGGATCCTCGATGCACAGGGCAAGCCGGCCTATCCGAATGCGACGGTGTGGCTGTCCAAGGCCGATGCCCGCTACTGGCTCGACCCGGCCAGCGAAGCCACGGCACCGCAGGGCGTGCGCTTTGCCTTCGCGCTGGCACGCAACGCGATCGCGCCGTACCAGGCCGCCGGTCGCCTGCACACCTTCCAGCCTGGCGACGCCCTGCCGGGGCACGCGGTGGCGATGGATACCCACGGCCACACACCGGGGCATGTGTCCTACCGTTTCGACAGCCAGGGCCAGTCACTGCTGGTGTGGGGCGATGTGCTGCATTTCCATGCCGTGCAGTTCGCACACCCGGAAGCAGCATTCGAGGCCGATTCGGATCGCAAGGCAGCTACGGCCAGCCGGCGCAGCCTGTTGCAGGAAGCCACTGCCAAGGGGTGGTGGGTCGCTGGCGCGCACCTGCCCTTCCCCGGGCTGGGGCACGTGCGCAGCGAAGGCAAGGCCTATGCGTGGGTACCGGCGGAATACTCGCCGCTGAAATGATGTGCCGCCGGGCATGGCCCGGCACTACCGGATCGCGGTGACGGAAAACATCAGGGTAGCGCCGGGCCATGCCCGGCGAGCGCAGCGGAGCGCCTTATTCCAGCCCCAGCCAGCCGCCGATGATGCCGCGGGCTTCATCCACGCCGGTACGGGCCGAGCCGGAGAACACCTGCACACTCACCGTATCGCCGAACGATGAATGCAGTTCCTTGCGTACCTTCTGCAGGGTCTGCATCTGCTGGCTGCGGCTCAGCTTGTCGGCCTTGGTCAGCAGCGCATGCGCCGGCAGGCCACGCTGCACGGCATAGGCCAGCATCTGCCGGTCGTAGTCCTTCAGCGGATGGCGGATGTCCATCACCACCACCAGGCCCTTCAAGGCCTCGCGGGTGCGGAAGTAGCGGTCGATGAAGGCCTGCCAGTGCGCCTGCAGGTCCAGCGGCACCTTGGCGTAGCCGTAACCGGGCAGATCGACCAGATGGGCGTCCGGGGTAACCTGGAAGAACACCAGCTGCTGGGTCCGGCCAGGCGTCTTGGAGACCCGGGCCAGGCTGTTCTGGCGGGTCAGCGCGTTGAGCGCGCTGGACTTGCCGGCGTTGGAGCGACCTGCAAAGGCCACTTCAGAACCTTCATCGGGCGGCAGCTGCCCCATGTTGTGGGCAGAGAGGTGGTATTGGGCGCGTTCGATGAGCAATGACATGCGCATAGGATCGCATGTTGCGGCGCCGCGCGCCCGGCCCGGGGCCATCCGGCGGGAAAATGCTGCACTGCTGCGTTGACCGTGCAAGGAAACGGCGTTGATAATCCGGGCGATGCCGGCCGCCGCCGCCCGGCCGGTCCATACGGAGCTTCAGCATGCGCCACGCTCGCGTTCTTGCCGTATCCGCCCTTGCTACTGCTGTTGTTGCCGCTGCTGCCTTTGCGCAGACCACGCTGACCCCGCTGCCCGACAACGGCCCGATCAGGACCGCCTCGCTCGAGGTGGATTTCAGCAAGACCACCTGGGGCGACGCCAAGGCCGGCCAGGCCAAGGCCACCGCGTGTGCCGCCTGCCATGGGGCCGATGGCAATTCCACGGTGGAGATGTATCCCAGCATCGCCGGCCAGAGCGAGCGCTACGTCGCCCAGCAGATGGCCCTGATCGCCAATGGCCAGCGCAGTTCCGGCGCCGCCGTGGCGATGGTGCCCTTCGTGCAGAACCTCACCCCGCAGGACATGCGCGATATCGGCGCGTTCTTCGCCACCCAGAAGGCCAGCGCCGGCATCGCCGACGACACGCCGGTGGCCGAGGGCCCGTACAAGGGCATGAAGTTCTACCAGATCGGCCAGCAGCTTTACCGCGGCGGCGATGCCCAGCGCGGGCTGCCGGCCTGCATGGCCTGTCATGGCCCCAGCGGCGCCGGCAACCCCGGCCCGGCCTACCCGCACATCGGCGGCCAGCACGCCAGCTATGTCGCCCGGCGCCTGCAGGAGTACCAGGCCGGGCAGACCAACGAGACCGACAAGGCGCACTTCCAGATCATGGCCACGGTGGCGCAGAAGCTGACCGAGCAGGAGGTGCAGGCCCTTTCCAGCTACCTGCAGGGCCTGCACAACAAGGCCGACGATCTCGCCGCCGAAGGCGCTTCGACGCGACCGGCTGCCGCCCCCTGACTGCCACTGGTCGGCGCCGGTCGCCACGACGGCCCGTCGCTGCGGTATGTTTCCTTCACGCCGGCGGCTGCGCCGGCGTTGTCATTTTCAACGGAGATGCGTGTCGATGAGGTTGATTCCCCGCCTTCTGCTGTCCCTGCTGGTGCTGCTGCCGTTGGCGGCCTGCGCCGCCACCCCCGCCAACGCCCCGCTGGTCGAAGGCAAAGACTACGAGCGCATCGCCCAGCCTGGCCCGTTCCAGCCGCTGGCCGGCAAGATCGAGGTGGTCGAGGTGTTCGGCTACACCTGCCCGCACTGCGCCCATTTCGAACCGCAGCTGGCCGCCTGGGCCGCCAAGCTGCCGGCCGACGTGCGCTTCACCCCGGTTCCGGCCGCCTTCGGCGGTGCCTGGGATGCCTGGGCACTGGCCTACTACGCCGCCGACGAAGTGGGCGTGGCCAAGCGCAGCCACGCCGCTGTGTTCAAGGCCCTGCACGATGACGGCACGCTGCCGATGCAGAACGTCTCGGCCGATGAGCTCGCCAACTTCTACAAGGCCTACGGCGTGACCCCGGAGCGCTACACACAGGCCCTGCGCGGCGAGGCGGTGCAGAAGAAGGTTGATGCCGCCCGTGCCTTTGCCCAGCGCACCCAGGTGCCGGGAACCCCGGCCATCATCATCAACGGCCAGTACCTGGTCCGTGGCAAGAGCTTCGACGACCAGCTGCGCATCGCCTCGGCGCTGATCGCCCAGGCCCGCGCCGCCCGCGGCCGCTGAACCAACACACACCATCGACACGGCGCTGTCGCCGCCGCATGTCATCATTTCCCTCTGGCCGGCGCCTGACGCCGGCCCCACCTTTCCAGATGCTGGAGACGCTTCCATGAAGACCCGTTTCGCCGCCCTCGCCCTCGCAGCGCTGCTGCCGATCCTGGCGGCCTGCAAGGCCGACGATGGCACCACCAACACCTCCGCCCCGGCAGAACCGGCCGCGACCCCGGCCAGCACCGAACCGGCCGCGCCGGCCGCAGGCGGCGAAGCCGCTGCACCGGCTGCCGAAGGTGACAAGACCGCTGACAGCGCTGCGCCTGCCCCGACCACCGCCGCGCTGACCGGCCCGGCCCCGGTGGAAGGCGCCGACTACCAGCTGATCCCGAACGGCCAGCCGTTCCAGCCGGCCGCCGGCAAGGTCGAAGTGGTCGAGATCTTCGGTTACGTCTGCCCGGCCTGCGCTGCGTTCCAGCCGCTGGTCGGCCCGTGGAAGGCTGGCCTGCCGAGCGATGTGAACTTCGTCTACGTGCCGGCCATGTTCGGCGGCACCTGGGACAACTACGCCCGTGCCTTCTACGCCGCACAGACCTTGGGCGTGCAGGAGAAGACCCACGAAGCGCTGTACTCGGCCATCCACTCGCAGAAGACCCTCAAGGGCGAGCGCGGTGCTGATTCGGTCGATGACATCGCCAAGTTCTACGGTGCCTACGGCGTGGATCCGAAGCAGTTCGCCGCCACCATGGGCAGCTTCGCGGTCAATGCCAAGACCAACTCGGCCAAGCAGTTCGCCCAGCGCAGCCAGATCAGCGGCACCCCGTCGATCATCGTCAACGGCAAGTACCTGGTGAAGGGCAAGAGCTTCCCGGACATGCTGCGCATTGCCGACCACCTGATCGCCCGCGAACGCGGTGCGGCCCAGGCTCACTGATCCAAGAGACGTTTTCCCGGCCGTGACTTCCCCCACAACACGGACCCTGCGCTTGCTGACGGCCAACATCCAGGCCGGCTCAAGTACCCGCCGCTACAGCGACTATGTGACCCGCAGCTGGTCACATGCGCTGCCGGCGGGTCGCAAGCGCAGCAGCCTTGACGCGATTGCCACTTTGGCGCGCGGTCATGACATCGTCGGCCTGCAGGAGGCCGACCCGGGCAGCCTGCGCTCGGGCTTCACCAACCAGACCCATTACCTGGCCCAGCGCGCCGGCTTCAATTACTGGAGCCACCAGCCGAACCGGCGCATGGGTGGCGTCGCCTCCAGCGCCAACGGCCTGCTGAGCAAGCTGGAACCGGTGGAAGTGCAGGACCACGCCCTGCCCGGCCGTATCGGCGGGCGCGGCGTGCTGCTGGCCAAGTTCGGCGATGGCCGCGATGGCCTGGCCGTTGCGGTAGCGCATCTGTCCTTGGGCGCCGGTTCGCGGATGGCCCAGCTCGGCTTCATTGCCGAGCTGTTGTCCGACCACCCCAATGCGGTGCTGATGGGCGACTTCAACTGCCTGGCCGAACGTCCGGAAATGCAGGTGCTGTACCAGAAGACCCGGCTGCAGCCGCCCGGCTGCATCGTGCCGACCTTCCCCAGCTGGCGCCCCGACCGCGCCATCGACCACATCCTGGTCAGCAGCGGCCTGCAGACCCGCACCGTGGAAGCGGTGCCCGCTGCGTTCTCCGACCATCTTGCCCTGGCGATGGCAATCGACGTCCCGGCCGACGCCCTGCGCTGAGCGCTGCCGCTGCGCTCGCCGGGCATGGCCCGGCGCTACCGACCCTGGTCGGGGCCAACCTTGGTTGGCACGCTGCCCTGCCCTGGTGGGTGCGGACCCCGTTGGCAGGCTGCCCTGGTGGGTGCGGACCGTTGGTCCGCACGCTCTCCGCCGGGCATGGCCCGGCGCTACCCCGCCTGCGCCACCGGCACCTTCAACCGCCGTGCGGTCATCGTGCTGCCCACCGAGGCCAGCACCGTGCAGCCGATGGCCAGCCACTGCAGACCATGCAGGTGCTCTTGCAGCAGCAGCATCGCCCACAGTGCGGCCACCGCCGGTTCCATGCTGATCAGGATGCCGAAGGTCTCCTTCGGCAGGCGCTTGAGCGCCATCATTTCCAGTGACATCGGGATCGCGCTGGACACCAGCGCCACCACCAGCCCGGCCAGCAGGATCTTCGGCTCCAGCAACGCCGCACCGGCATGCACCACGCCCACCGGCACCACTACCAGCGACGCGGCCAGGAGCCCCAGCGACACCGAATGCCCAGCGTGCAGGTGGCCGGCGCGCTTGCCGAACACGATGTACAGGCCCCAGCACGCTGCTGCCCCCATGGCGTACAGCACGCCTAGCGGGTCCAGTGCCGGGCCGCCGCCGATCGGCAGCAGCAACAGCAGCCCGACCGCCGCGCAACCCACCCACAGGAAATCGATCGGACGCCGCGACGACAGCATCGCCACCGTCAACGGGCCGGTGAATTCGATGGCCACCGCGATGCCGAACGGGATCGTGCGCAAGGCCATGTAGAACAACAGGTTCATCAGGCCCAGGGTGAGGCCATAGCGCAGGATGGTGATCGCATCCACGCGGCTGGTCTTCCAGCGCCATGGCCGCCAGAACAGCAGCAGCAACAGCGCCGAAAAGCCCACGCGCAGCGCGCTGGTGCCCTGCGCGCCGATCAACGGAAACAGCTGCTTGGCGTAGGAAGTGCCAATGGCCAGTGCGGTGACCGAGCCGAGCACCGCCAGCGCCGGCAACATCGGCGCGATTCGAGACGTCTGCATGCCGCCAGTCTATTGCGTCGGCGGCGAGCACTTGGCTCAATTGACGGCCCGTCCGCGCAACTTCTGCTCACCATGGCCACCGCCCCCGTGCTGGACAGCTTCGACCGCGCCATCCTCGCCCTCCTGCAGCAGGACAACACCCTGCCGCAGCGGCAGATCGCCGAAGCCGTGCACCTGTCCACGCCAGCGGTGCAGCGGCGGATCAGGCGCCTGCAGGACAGCGGGGTGATCGCCGCCAACGTGGCGGTGATCGACGCTGCGAAAATCGGCCGGCCATTGACCATCATCGTCGAGGTGCGCGTGGTCAGCGAACAGCGCGGGAAGGTCGCCCCGTTCCGCCGCCGCGTGCAGGACGACCCTGCCGTGCAGCAGTGTTACTCGATCACCGGCGACGGCGATTTCCTGCTGCTGCTCTCGGCGGCATCGATGGAGGAATACGAGGCGATCACCGAACGCTTGTTCGGCGGCGATGACAACATCGAGCGCTTCCGCACGTCAGTGGCGCTGGGCACGTTGAAGCGCGGGTTCGACGTGCCGCTGACATGACGCAGATGCCGTCGAGCCTGTCCTGCTCCTACACTGGTGACGCATGAACACCGCTTCCCCCTCCAACGCCAGACGCCTGCGCCGCTGGCTGCTGCGTGGCGCCCTCCTGCTGATCCTGGTCATCGCGGCGATGGCCTTCTGGAACAGCCCGTGGGCTGCCGCACCGAAGATGCTGTGGACACTCTCGCGCATGCCACCGGCCACGCAACTGCCGGTGCCGGTGGACGGCGTGCGGCCCCGGCAGATCGCCGATACCTTCGGCGCACCGCGCGGGCGCGACCGCACGCACGCGGGTATCGACATCTTCGGCAAGCGCGGCACGCCGGTGCGCAGCGGTACCGCCGGTGTTGTCGCCGACATCCGCGACAGCGGACTCGGTGGCCGCCAGGTCTGGGTGATCGGGCCGGGACGCGAGCGCTATTACTACGCGCACCTGGAAGACTGGGCCGATGGCCTGGCGCGCGGCCAGGTGGTGCAACCCGGCGACCTGCTCGGCCATGTTGGCGACAGCGGCAACGCCAAGGGCACGCCGCCCCATCTGCATTGGGGCATCTATGGCACCGATGGCGCGCGGGACCCGCTGCCGCTGCTGCAGCCGCAGGGCACCCGCTGACGGCAACCGAGCCGAGCCTCGAGGCCGCACGCGTTTGTTCATGGTTTGTAAATAGGAATAGTTCGTATTACCATTTCTTTCGTTTCCGGTGGTGCCAGGACGGCCTGCCCGCCCTTCCCCTACCCGTAGCGCCTCGACTCCTGGATGACGGCCGAACGCGCGTGCCCGTTGCAGGAATCCGCATGATCCGTCCCGCCTTCCGTACCCCGCAGCCGCAGCGGCTGTCCGTTGCCGTGCTCGTCGCGCTCTGCGCGGTCGCGCCCGCCGCTTTCGCCGAAACCGCCACCGACCCGACCACCCTCGACAAGGTCGTAGTGAAGGGCGAGCGCGCCGAAGGCTACTCGGTGCGCCGTACCTCGGCAGGCACCCGTTTCGACCTGGCGCCGCGCGAGATCCCGCAGTCGGTCAGCATCATCAGCCACCAGCGCATCGAAGATCAGCAGCTGGACGACATCATCGACGTGCTGGGCAACACCACCGGCGTCACCAGCACGCAGTCCGACAGCGAGCGCACCGAGTTCTATGCGCGCGGCTTCTACATCGATGCGTACCAGTTTGATGGCCTGCCCACGCAGATGGTGCAGAACTGGAGCTACGGTGACTCCGGCCTGGACCTGGCCCTGTATGACCGCGTGGAAGTGGTGCGCGGCGCCACCGGCCTGCTCAGCGGCGCCGGCAATCCTTCCGCCTCGGTGAACCTGATCCGCAAGCACGCCGACAGCGCCGAACTGACCGGCAGCGTGTCGGTGAACGTCGGCAGCTGGGGCCGCACCCGCACCACCGTGGACGTGGGCAGCGCACTCAACGCCAGCGGCACCGTGCGCGGCCGGGTGATCGGCAGCTACCTGGACACCGATGGGCAGATGGACCGCTACAACCAGCGCAAGACGCTGGGCTATGCGGTGATCGACGCCGACCTGACCCCGGATACCCAGCTCAGCGTGGGCTACGACTACCAGCAGAAGCGCGCCAACGGCGCGACCTGGGGTGGCTTCCCGATGCAGTACTCCGACGGCAGCGCGACCCCGTACGACGAATCGTTCAACGCCAGCCCGAACTGGACCTACTGGGACACCACCAGCAAGCGCGCGTTCGCCACCCTGCAGCACGCCTTCAGCAACGGCTGGAAGTTCAAGATCGGCGCAACGCATGACCAGACCAAGGCCGACGACAAGCTGTTCTACCCCGCGTACAACGATTGGACCACCGGCGCGTCGAACTTCGACAAGACCACCGGTGCGGGCATTTCGCCGTCCGCAGGCTTCTACAACACCGAGCGCAAGGTCACCGGTGTCGATGGCTACGTTGATGGTCCGTTCCAGCTGTTTGGCCGCGAGCACCAGTTCATGGCCGGGCTGAGCTACAACAAGCGTGACTACGCCAACTACGGCGACTACCAGGTCGGCGGCGCCGGCCAGAGCTGGGACCCGTTCGCCAGCTACCTGAACTGGACGGGCAACATCAGCGAGCCGAACTGGAACCCGCTGGCGCTGGCCAGCGAGGGCACCATCACCCAGAAGGCCGGCTATGCCGCCGCACGCCTGTCGCTGGCCGATCCGTTGAAGCTGATCATCGGCGCGCGCTACACCGACTGGAAGAGCCAGGGCGAAGGCGCGGATCGCCAGCACAAGGTGACCACGCCGTATGCCGGCCTCGTGTTCGACATCAACGACACCTACTCGGCGTACACCAGCTACACCGAGATCTTCCAGCCGCAGACGTTGAAGGACCGCAACGGCAGCTATCTGGACCCGGTGGATGGCAAAAGCTACGAAGTGGGCGTCAAGGGCGCCTGGTTCGACAACCGCCTGAATGCCTCGCTGGCGGTGTTCCGCATCGAACAGGACAACGTCGGCCAGATCACTGGCGAGCCGGTGCCCGGCAGCCAGAACGAATTCGCCTATCGCGCCGCACGCGGCACGGTCAGCCGTGGCTTCGAGTTCGAGCTCAACGGCGAACTGGCACCGGGCTGGAACGCCACGTTCGGCGCCTCCCGTTACGTGGCCAAGGATGCCAACGACGCCGACATCAACACCAACCTGCCGCAGACCGCGCTGAAGCTGTTCACCAGCTACACCCCGCAGTCGCTGCAGGAACTGACTGTCGGTGGCGGTGCCAACTGGCAGAACCGCATCTACTACCCGGTGCCGGCCTATGGCCGCATCGAGCAGAGCGGCTACGCACTGGTCAGCGCCTTCGTGCGCTACCGCATCTCGCCGGAGTTCAGCGTGCAGGCCAACCTCAACAACCTGCTGGACAAGAAGTACCTCTCGCAGATCAATGGCTACGGTGCGTATGGCGATGGTCGCAACGGCGCGCTGACGTTCACCTGGTCGTTCTGATGGAAACCACGCCGGGCATGGCCCGGCGCTACCGCGGCAACAGCAGCGCCGGAATCACTCCGGCGCTGCTGTACTCACATCAGAACCGCAGGTCCGCGCGCAGGTACCAGTAACGGCCACGCGGGATGTCGTAGGTCGAGGCGTCATAGCCGTTCAACGAACACGACAGGCAGATCGGCGGGTCCTTGTCGAACACGTTGTTCAGGCCAGCTGTCAGCTGCAGCCCCTTCATCCAGTCGATCTTGTAGCCCACCTGCATGTCGTGGAAGGTGGTGGCCGACAGTGTGTTGGTGCCTGCGGCCTGGTCGCTGCACACCGGGAAGGCCGCAGCATCACCGCAGTTTTCGGTCAGCTCAGAGATGTGCCGTACGGTCCAGTTGGCACTCCAGCGGTTCAACGTCCAGCCGATGCTGGCATTACTGGTCCATTCCGGAATCGAACTGTCAGCCACTTCCACACCCGGCTTCTGCGGCTGCTTCTGCCCGGCCGCGCCGGTGGCCTCGTAACGCCCGACGAAGGTGTTTTTCCAACCCAGCTTGAACTGGCCGATGGAGGTCTGCGGCAGGGTCCAGAACAGGTCCACGTCCCAGC
The DNA here is from genome assembly GCF_004348785.1 of Stenotrophomonas sp. TEPEL. Lineage (NCBI taxonomy): Bacteria > Pseudomonadati > Pseudomonadota > Gammaproteobacteria > Lysobacterales > Lysobacteraceae > Stenotrophomonas > Stenotrophomonas sp. TEPEL. The sequence continues at coordinate 651,733 of NZ_QQXJ01000001.1, read as the reverse complement.
CATCGGTCTTGATCGACCCCAGGTTGGTCAGACGGTTGTTGAAACTGCTGACCGCACCGGTGCTGGCACGGGTGATGCCATTGCAGTAGATCGGGTCCAGCGTATCCACGCACAGGTCCAGCTGGGTCTGCGCGTTGATCGCCTGGATCGCACCGTCGATGGCATGGCGGTAGAAGGTCACCTCCACATCGAAGCGCTCCGACCACGAGGCGTTGTTGCCGAACCACGGGCTCCACACGAAACCGGCACTGAAGCTGCGCGAGCGTTCCGGCTCCAGCTCGCGGTTGCCGCCGGTGGTCACCGAGATCTGCGAGTTGGCCTGCTGGAAGCCGGCCGGCACGCCCAGCGTGGCACAGTTGGCCGCGCTGCCACGCGGCGGCGTGCCGCCCAGGCCCACCGAGCACGGGTCGAACAGCTGCAGGTCGGCACGTGCCGCCGAGCCGTACAGTTCACCGATCGACGGTGCGCGGAAGCCCTCGGCGTAGGTGGTGCGCAGCACGAAGTCATCGGTCACCTGCCAGCGCAGGCCGTACTTGGGCGTGAACTCGCCACCGAAGGTGGAGTAGTCCGAATAACGACCGGCCAGGCTCAGGTCCAGTTTCTTGCCGAACGAGGAATCGGCGAAGATCGGCACGCTCAACTCCAGATAGGCCTCGTTGACATCATAGGAACCGGAGGTCGGCTGTGACGGCACGCCGTTGTAGTGGCCGATCACCGTCAGCGGATCTGGCTGGTAGGAGCCCTTGTACTTGCGGTACTCGAAACCGGTGGCGAAGGACACCGGACCGGCCGGCAGCGAGAACAGCTCGCTGGACAGGTTGGCGGTGAACAGGCTCAGCTCGTTCTGGCTGCGATCGCGCACCACCGGCTGGATCCACTTCAGCATGTCCGGGGTGATCGAACCGACGCCGCCGAAGATGTTCAGCGGCACGCAGCCCGGCGTGGCCGCGCACACCGCCGGATCGCCCAGCGCCATGTTCACCTTGTAGATGTCATAGCTGCCGTAGTTGGTCTGTTCGGCCTTGTTCTTGCTGTACATGCCGTTGACGTCCCAGTACCAGCTGCGGTCGGCGGCATGGAAGTCACCGACCAGGCCGGTGGCGAAGTAGGTGGTGTCCACCTTCTGCTTGAACACGCGCGCACCGCCTTCCACCGGGCGACGACCGATCAGGCTCATGTTGTCGCCGGAGACCAGATCGAAGCCGAACGGGTTGTACGGGTTGAGTGCAGACACGGTGATGTTGTCGGCCAGCGGATTGCCGGTGGCGCCATCGGGGCCGAAGAACAGCGGCTCCGGGCCGGCCTGGTTGGTCGACTCGCGGCGGTTGCCCAGGGCCTTGATGTACCACTGCACGTTGTCGGTGATGTCGAAGCGGAACTGGCCGAACAGGCCTTTACGCTCCGACGGCGTCAGCACCATATTGTATTCGGCGAAGTTGAAGCGGTCGGCGGTGGTGAAGCAGTGATAGTCATCGATGCGCGTGCAGCCTGCACTACCGTCGTAACGCGGGTTGCTCACGCCGGTATTGGGCACGATGTTCTGCACCGCCCCGGTGTTCGGATCGGTGAACATGAAACGGCCCTGTGGAATGCCGCCGCTGCCGAAGGCCAGGCCGGTGCCTGGAATCGGGAAGCGCGACTGCTCGCGGTCCTTGGCGAACACCGGATCCTGCTTGGTCCAGCTGGCGCCCAGGAACAGGCTGTAGCGGTCACCGCTCTTGCCCCAGGCCAGGTCCACGCCCTTCTGCGTGCCGTCGCCCTTGCTGTATTCACCGTAGTTCAGCGTTACCTGGCCGCCGTCGAAATCGCGACGGGTGATGATGTTGACCACACCGGCGATGGCATCGGAGCCGTACAGCGACGACGCGCCATCTTCCAGCACTTCGATGCGCTCGACGATGGCCAGCGGAATGGTATTGAGATCGGTGGCCGAGCCCACACCGGACGCCGACGATTCATTGACCCAGCGGATGCCATCGACCAGCACCAGTACGCGCTTGGCACCGAGATGGCGAAGGTCCACCTGCGCCGACCCCGCGCCGACGCCACTACCGTCGGGTGGGAAACCGAAGTTGCCCGACGAATTGAACTTGGCATTGAGTGCCGAGCCCGAGCCGGTGAGCTGCTGCAGCACTTCACCGATCGAGGTGAGGCCGGTGCGTTCGATGTCGGCGCGGTTGAGCGTCTGCACCGGCACCTGGCCTTCCACTTCAGCGCGCTTGATGCGGGTACCTGTGACTTCGACGCGATCCAGGTCGGTGGTGGCCGATTGGGCAGCAGCCCCCAACGGGGCCAGTGCGGTCACGCACAGCGCGACGGCAACCGCCAAGGGGCGGTGATGCAGGTAATTCATTCGCTCTCTCTCCAAAGGAATGTCGGGACATGGACTGCCGCGCTCCCCCCTGCATGGCGGCAGCGTCTCCTTTGTAAACAAGCGGTAAACATCGCGGCGTGATGCGCGACACTCTTTCACGCGAATTTGACGATTCTGAAAGCAGATAACGTCATTTGCCTACGTATTCACCGGAATGCGCGTACGAAGACATCCCCGTGGCGGTGGATCATTCCCGCCGGGCTCACGGTAGCGCCTGGCCATGCCCGGCGGAGTTCCGGTAGCGCCGGCCATGCCCGGCGAATTGTCGAACACGTCTCTGCCAAGCCCGGTGCGCATCGCAGGCCTGCCGCCGGGTATGACCCGGCGTTACCGGTGCACGTGCGGCCTTCCCTTGGGACGGCCGCACCGGTGATCCGCTCACTGCACGAACGCTATGCGTTGCATGCCGGTGGCTTCGGCGGCAGCCAGGATCTGGGCCATGCCGTCGTACTCGGCCGACGGATCGGTGCTGATGCGCAGCTCCGGCAGGTTGCCGGCATGCTCACTGGCCTGCGCCTGCAGGCGCGACTGCAGATCGCCGATGGCCATCGGCTGCCCGTCCAGCTCAACTGGCTGGACGCATCCAGGCGCAGCTCGATCGGCGGTGGTGGCTCGGGGCGATCAACCACGCGATCGGTGGCCTGCGGCAACTGCACGTTGATCGGCCGCGACAACATCGGCGCGGTCACGATGAAGATGATCAACAACACCAGCATCACATCCACCAGTGGCGTGACGTTGATGTCCGCCAGTGGGCCGCTTCTTCCTGCGCTATTGAATGCCATGTGCCGCTCCCTGCAGCAGGGCCGGTTGCCCCAGCCCAAACCTACGCCGGACAACCACCCTGGCGGCAGTGTGGATCCCGCCATTGTTCAGCTGTCGTTGCCGTCTTCGGCCGTGTACACAATGCGAAACTGAATTCAGCCACTGCCCGCTATGCTGGTCGTCATGACCCGACGATCTTCGACCGCCCTGTCCCTGCTCCCGCTGGCCACCACGCTGCTGATCGGCTGCGCGAGTGCCCAGTCCCTCGATGCCCAGAACGCCCAGCTGAAGGCCGCCATCGCCGCCGCCGAACGTGGCCAGTTCGATCCCGGCCAGGCCGCCGCGCTCAGCCGCCATCCCGCGTATGGCTGGCTGGAGTTCGCCAACCTGCGGCGCCACATCGACACCGTCGATACGGCGCAGGCACAGGCCTTCCTCAAGCGCTACCAGGGCCAGGCCGTGGCCAACAGCTTCCGCAGCGCCTGGCTGCCCTCTGTCGCGCGCCGCCAGGACTGGCCGACGCTGCTGGCCAACTGGGCTCCCACCGACAACCTCGGCCTGCGCTGTGCGCAGCTGACAGCGCGCCAGGCCACCGGCAAGCTGGACCCGCAGTGGATCGGTGAAGCCCAGGATCTGTGGCGCAAGAACGGCAAGTCGTTGCCCGATGCCTGCGACGCCGTGTTCGCCGTGCTGCAGGCGCAGGGTGGCCTGAGCGATGCGCTGCGCTGGGAACGCATCGATGCCGCTGCCGATGCACAGCAGCCGGCGGTGATGCGTTCGGCCGCGCGCGGCCTGCCGGCCAGTGATCTGGCCCTGGCCAACACCTACGCCGCCTTCGTCGACAAGCCCAACGCCAGCGCCCTGAACTGGCCGCGCAACGAGCGCAGCCGGCGCATCGCCACCGACGGTCTGGCCAAGCTGGCCAAGGCCGACCCGGATGCTACCGAACAGCAGCTGCCGCAGTACGCGCAGGCGCTGGGCCTGAGCGCCGAGCAGCAGGCCCAGGTGCGTTACCAGATCGCGCTGTGGACGGTAGCGTCGTACCTGCCTGACTCGGCCCGCCGTTTGAATGCCGTGCCCGATGCGGCCTATGACGAACGCCTGCACGAATGGCGCGCGCGCGAAGCGATGTCGCGCGGCGATTGGCCGGCGACGCTGGCGGCGATCCGCAAGATGGGCCCGACCCAGCGCAACGATTCGCGCTGGCGCTATTTCGAAGGCCGCATGCTGGAAAAGACCGGCCAGGCACAGCAGGCGCAGCCGCTGTTCCGCGAAGCCGCGCGCGCGCCGACCTTCCATGGCTTCCTTGCTGCGGACAAGCTGCAGCAGCCCTACACGCTGTGCCCGTGGAAGCCCAACGACAGTGCGCAGGCGCAGGCCGCGGTGGCTCGCGATCCGGCCATCCAACGGGCGATGGCGCTGTACCAGATCGACCGCGCCGGCTGGGCGGTGGCCGAATGGAACAATGCGCTGTCGCGCTTCGATGACACCCAGCGTCGCCTCGCCGTGCGCGTGGCGCAGGACAACGGTTGGTTCGACCGCGCGGTGTTCGCGCTCGGCAAGCAGCCGCAGGAGCAACGCCTGTACGACCTGCGTTTCCCGCTGCACCACGACGCCACGATCCGCCGTGAATCGGCACGCAATGCCATCGACCCGGCCTGGGTGGCCGCCGAGATCCGCGCCGAAAGCACTTTCACCCCGCGCGCGCGTTCGCCTGCCAACGCCATGGGCCTGATGCAGGTACTGCCGGCGACCGGCGCCGGCGTGGCCAGGTCCATCGGCCTGACCGGCTACGGCGGCGCTGACAGCCTGTACGACCCGGACACCAACATCGCCATCGGCACCGCGTACCTGCGGCAGCTGATGAACAAGTACGACGGCCTGCCCTACGTGACCATCGCCGCCTACAACGCGGGCCCGACGCCGACCGCACGCTGGCAGACCCAGCGCCCGGGCTTCGATCCGGACCTGTGGATCGAGACCATCAGCTACAAGGAAACGCGCGAGTATGTCGCCCGCGTGCTGGCCTTCAGCGTGATCTACGACTGGCGACTCAATGGCGATGCATTGCCGCTGAGCGACCGCCTGATGGGCCGTCTGGTGGACAAGCGCAAGGCCTTCACCTGCGCCGCCAACGCCGACCAGGGCGGCGATTGATCACGTTGTATCGATGGCGCCGGGCCATGCCCGGCGAACGCCATGTGTTCTGCCGGGGACGGCACGGCGCTACCGTGCCATCATCCCCCCATGAAGATCTATCTTGTCGGCGGCGCCGTGCGCGACCGCCTGTTGCAGCGCCCTGCCGGCGACCGTGACTGGGTCGTCGTCGGCGCCACGCCCGCGCAGATGGAAGCGCAGGGCTACACCGCCGTGGGCCGTGATTTTCCCGTCTTCCTGCACCCGAAGACCGGCGAGGAATACGCGCTGGCCCGCACCGAACGCAAATCCGGCCGTGGCTACCGCGGCTTCGTGGTCGATGCCGATCCGGCGGTGACGCTGGAAGAAGACCTGCAGCGCCGCGACTTCACCATCAACGCCATCGCCTGCGATGAAGACAGCGGCACGTTGGTCGATCCCTATGGCGGCGCGCGCGATATCGAGCAGCGCGTGCTGCGCCATGTCGGTCCCGCCTTCGTTGAAGACCCGCTACGCGTGCTGCGTGCGGCGCGCTTCATGGCCCGCTTCGCCTCGCTCGGCTTCACCGTCGCGCCGGAAACCATGGCGCTGATGCGCGAGGTGGCCGCCAGTGGCGAGCTCGACGCGCTGGTACCGGAACGTGTGTGGCAGGAACTGCGCAAGGCACTGGTGTGCGAACGCCCGTCCGCGTTCCTGCGCACCCTGCACGACGCGCACGCGCTGGGCCCGATATTGCCGGAGCTGGAAGCGTTGTACGGCGTGCCGCAGCGCGCGGAATTCCATCCGGAAGTCGACACCGGCATCCACCAGGAAATGGTCAGCGACATGGCGGCGACGCTGGCGCCCGGTGATGACCTGGTCGGCTTCGCCGCACTCACCCACGACCTCGGCAAGGGCCTGACCCCGGCCGAGGAATGGCCGCGCCACATCATGCATGAGCAGCGCGGCATCAAACCGCTGAAAGCCCTGTGCGCGCGCCTGAAGATTCCCACCGAGCACCAGCAGCTGGCCGAGGCGGTATGCCGCGAGCATCTGAACGTGCATCGCATCGACGAACTGCGCGATGCCACCGTGCTGGAACTGCTGGGCCGCTGCGATGCGTTGCGCCGGCCGGAGCGGGTGGCACGCATCGCGCTGTGCTGCGAGGCCGACAAGCGCGGCCGGCTGGGTTTCGAGGACAGCGACTACCCGCAGGGCGAGACGCTGAAGCGCCTGCACCGGGCGGCGCTGTCAGTGCAGGCGCGGGACCTGGACACCACACACCTCAAAGGCCCGGCCATTGGTGAGGCGCTGGCCAAGGCGCGTGTACGGGCGATCGCCGCCGCCCGCTGAAGCTTATCCGGCACTTTTACCGGTAGTGCCGGCCGCTGGCCGGCAACCACAGCGCTATCAGTGCGCCATCCCACGGGTGATCGCCGCCGCGCGTTGCTTCAGCTGCTCCACCGCGTCGGGAATCATCTCCATGCCCACGTCCAGGCCGGGGTTCAGCACCAGGCCGACGCCCTCGCCGATGCCCGACAGCAGTGCATGCACCGCGATCGGCATGGCGTGGGCGAACTGCGGCAGCTGCTCATGCCAGATCTCCGCGCGCTCGGGCGCGGTGAACACCGCAAACATCGGCTCGCCGCTTTCGCTGGTCAACACCAGCGGCGAAATGCTCTCGTCCCAGGCGCCGTCTTCACCGATGGCCTTGTCCAGCAGCACGAACGCCGTCGAGGTCAGCAGGCCATCGAGGAACTGCGAGGCCGTGAGGGTTCCGTCCTGGGCCTGCAACAGGCGCACTTCCAGGTCGTTGGCGGGTTCGAAAGGCGTTTCGTGGTCCATGGTGGGGTCCGACTGCGTGGCTACTGGCTGCAACTTTAGCAGCCCGCGTCTTCAAGCGACGTGTCCATGCCGCCACATCCACCGCGCCACCGCCAGCCCGGCCACTATCACCAGCATCACCGGCAGCCCAAAGCGGTGCCGGAATGGGATCGGCACCCCGCCCAGCTGCTGGTCCATGCTTTCGGTATCCAGCACCCAGCCATGTTCGCAGCCGGTGCAGGACAGCTCGTAGCGGCGCTGGTAGACGAAGCCGAACAGCAGATCGATGCGCGCCATTTTGTAGCGCAGCTGCGGGGCGAATTCGGTTTCAGCCTGGCAGCGCAGGCAGTGGTGTGCTTCGGTGGGTCCGACAATCAGCACCCGCTCGTGTTGGCCGATCAGCAGCAACGTTCAGCCCTCCTTGCAGGCGGGCTGGGCCAGCAGCCAGGCTTCGGCCGCCGCCACCGTGGCGGCATCGCCGACGGTGGCCTGGTCCGGCGCGATCTTCCGCCCGTCGCCATTTCCATTGCGATCGCGCATGACGCTGGTGGTCAGCACCAACGCGCTGCCGTCCACCAGCCGGCGCACCACGTTGGCCGTCGATACACCCGCCGTGGGCTGTCCGAAACTGCGGGTCTGCGCGCGGCCACGGAACGCCAGTACGGTCGCTTCGCCGGAACTGGCGGTGCGCGGGCCGGTCAACACCGCCACCGGCGCGCCAACCTGGCGGGGCAGATAACCGGGCTGGCCGAAATCCAGGCGCGTCGCCTCGCCCATGCGCACGCCACTGGCAGTGGTCTGCCAGCGTACCGGACCGTCGGCGGTCTCGAATGAGCCCACGTCCTCGATAGCCATCGCCGAGGTGCGCAGCAGCGGCGCAACGCCCAGCAGCATCGGCCACATGTTGCCGCCTGTGTTGTCGCGCAGGTCGACGATCCAGCCGCAGCGAGGCGTGCTGTCCTTTTCACGGATGATGTTCTGCCAACGCACCGCGCGCTGGATGTTCTGTTGCTGCAGCTGCTGCGGCGGCGCACCGGGGTCTGCCGCATAGCCCTCGATCAGCACCTGGCCGATACGCGGGTCACGTGCGCGAGCGGCGTCGCTTTCGCTGCGGGCAGCGGCGGTGGCGTTTTCGCGGGCGAAACGCTCCACACGTTGCTGCTGTCGTTGCGGGGTCATCCAGCTGCCGTGACCGCCTGAACTGCGACCGATGGCCTCGGCCAGGACGGTCCGGACCTTGGCCGGATCGCCCTGCGCATCCTTCAGCCGCGTGCGCGTGGCAGGCCAATCGACCCTGCCTCGGTACAGCGCCTCGCGTTCAAGCATGTCCAGCAGCTGTGCCTGTGCGGCGGGTGATGGAATCTCGATGGCGTCGGCCGCAGTGGCAGCGGTCGTTGCCAGCAGCGCGGCGATGAGGAGGGCACGCCCCGGCAATCCTTTGCTGTTCCGCATCGACATCTCCCTGTCGTTGAATGAAGGCGAAGCATAACGCCTTGGCCGCCGCGCGGCGTGTCGCATCAGGCACGTCAGGATCGGACTGCGATTTACAACTTTGCCCATGTCGGCACGCTGGCAAACGCGCGAAGGTCGCTGTGCCGGCGCCACATGCGCTGGCCGGGATTGGCGTCCTGAATCAATGAGCAAAGATGACCGATTGCCTCGATGCAGGCACTCGCGACAATGCACCACCTGCCGGTCCATGGCGGGCGGTGCGTGGGGACCTTTGGGTCCGTCGGCTTCTTCTTTGCTCTTGACCGGCACGCCAACCCGCACCGCCCGCCACCTTGCATCCCGCAGGTGGCCCAGCCCTGTGAGGTTGTTGCCATGACCACGCTCCACCCCACCTATCCGCGCCTGCATACATTGCTGGGTGATGCCCTGCCCAACCTGCAGCTGCCCAACGCCACCGCCGAAGCGCTGGAAGTCGCGCTGGCCGAAGCCGATGAAGCTGCCCCCACGCCCGCCTTCTTCAAGCGGCTGCGCGACGTCACGCGCTGCCACGCCGCTGACGGCGAGCCGTGGACGGAACTGCGCATCACGCCGGCGCGGGCGCGCGATCTGGCCTGCGCCACGCGCTGCCTGCTGGCGTTGTCGGCGCTGGGAGGTGTGCTGCTGGCGACGCAGGCGGCGCGTGAACTGGACGACGCGGAAGCGCAGTGCCCGCCGCTGACGGAGGAAGGGCTGTTGCACGCGGTGCAGCTGCTGGCCGATCACGCGGGCGCGTTGCTGGGGCGTTCGCCGTTGTAATGCAGCGGCGTTGGGATTGCTTGATTGGTAGCCAGGGCGTGTCGACCGAGGTCGACACCTACCAGAGCAGGTCATGGCGCTGGAGGGATTCGTACCGACCTGGGTCGGCACCCACCAAAGCGGATCATGGCGCTGGAGGGATTCGTGTCGACCGAGGTCGACACCTACCAGAGCGGGTCATGGCGCTGGATGGATTCGTGTCGACCGAGGTCGACACCTACCAGAGCAGGTCATGCCGCTGGAGGGATTCGTGTCGACCTGGGTCGGCACCCACCAGAGCGGGTCATGCCGCTGGAGGGATTCGTGTCGACCGAGGTCGACCCCCACAAGAGCGGGTCATGACGCCGGGGGGATTCGTGCCGACCTGGGTCGGCACCAATCGGAGTGGATTATGGCGTCGGTTGGATTCGTGTCGACCAAGGTCGACACCCACCAAAGCGGAGGTCGTCACCAGTCCGCGCGCAGGCCGATGTTGCCTTCGATGACGCGGCGCTTGTCGTTGTCGCTTCCACCAACTTCGCGGGTGTAGTCGGCCACGGCATACGCGCTGATCGCGCGGTTGAAACGCCCGACCATGCCGACACCGGCTTCCAGTGCGCGCGAGCGCTGCGAATTGATGATCGCATCACTGTCGAACAGGATGCGGTCCTCGCCAGAACGGCCGTGCCAGTAATTCAACTTGAAGTACGGCTGCCAGCCGTTGTCGGCCAACTGGTAATCGCCCGCCAGGCGCAGGCCGACGCGGCCAGTCCAGGCGTTGTCGTTGTCGAAGGAAACGGTCGACACCAGATCACGCTGGTCATCCAGTGAACTGCGCTGCCAGATGACCTGCAGCTGCGGTTCCAGCCACCACGATGACTGCCCGAACTGCAGCAGTGGCTTTCCCGCTTCCAGCGACAGCGTGGTGCCATCGCCCTTGAGGTCGATGCCCAGCCCGCGCGAGGAGCGCGTGCGGCCGTCGTAGCGGCTCTGCATCGCCACCGCGTCGATGTAGCCGCCGCCGCTGTCGGTCAACGTCCAGTACAGGCCCACGTGCTTGTCGTCCAACCGGCTCTGGCCGACCAACACGTTGTCCCAGCCCACGGCCAGGCCGGTGATCCTGCCATCGGCGCGGGTACGGCCGACGAACACGCCGATCTGGTTGCGGTGGCTGTCACCGCTGGCAGCCCACACATCCAGGCCTGCCTGCACACCCATCACGTCACCATCGAAGCCGGGCCGTGCATCGCCTTTCCAGTGGATCTCGCTGCTCTGCCCCACCAGCCGTCCCCACGCCGTGCGGAAGGCGCCCTGGTTGTACAGCAGGCGCTGTTCGCCCTGGCGCTCATGGAAGGTCCCCAGGCTGGCCAGCGAGGTCTCGCGCAGCAGCGGTGGCACCACGGCGTAGGCCGCAGTCTCCAGGCGGTACAGCGGCACCAGGCCGTTCCCGTCCGGCGCGGCGGGCCTTGCCCCCGCACTGGGCGGCGGCGAACCGGTACCGGGCAGGCTGCCACCGGCCACCGGCACGTCCGGTACGGGTGGATCACTGGGCGGCGCTACGGGCGCAGGTTCCGGCGGCGGTGGCGGCGGTGCGGTCTCGCCTGCGGTCAGGTCCGGATCGATGGCACCCTCTGGCGGCGGTGGGGGTGCCGGGGGAATCGGCGGTGGTGGCGCCACCGGTGGCGTCGGCGGTGGCGGTGGCAGTACTTCGCCGCCGCCGTTCGGCGCGGGCGTCGGCCCGGCCGCCAATGTCGAACGCAGGTACCAGTTCTCGCCGGTGCCGGCGCTGACGCCGCCCTTGAACAGGAAATACTCGTAGGCACCGGCCGAGACCGGTGCGAACAACGAGAACGCGCCTGGCGCGGTGGTTGCGCCGTTCAGCGCCTGCACCACCAGGATACCGTCGACCAGCGTGGCCGCGCCGCTGCCGCCCGCGTTGAGGATGCCGATACCGGTGCTACCACTGGCCGTGCCGCCATCGATCACCAATCGGTCGCTGGTGGCGTTGTCCGCCGCCAGCACGGTACGCAGGTACAGCCCGCCGCCATCCCCACGGTAGTTGCCGCGCACGGTAAATACATCGCCCGGCGCAGAACCGGTCAGATCGATGCGCCCGGCATTGACCACATTGACCAACGCGCTGCCGCTGAAAGGACGCACTGCATGCGTACCGCTGCCTGCATAGATCGTGCTGGTGTCATCCAGGGTGAGTGACCCGGTGCCGCTGGTACTGTCGCCCAGCACCAGGTCGCCATCGAAGGTGAGCTCGGTGCTGCTGGCCAGGCTGACCGCTTCCCAGTTCTGCAAGCGCCCCACTCCAGCGGACTTGACGTTGTTGAAGCTGAGGCGATCATTACCGCTGCCGCCGTCGAACAGCGGCACCGCACCGATGTTGCCCTGGTTGAGATTGCTCAGCGTGGCGACGTCGTCATCGGGTCCTGCGTCGATGGCGCCGTAGACAATGCCGCCGCCATTCCAGTTGAAGGTGTCGTTGCCGGTACTCAGCAGCACCTGACCGCGCACGGTTCCATCGGTGATGGTCACGCTGTCATTGCCGCCGCTGACGCTGATGTTGCCGCCTACATAAGCGGTGCCGGAGATGATGATGGTGTCGGTGTCGAAGCCGGTGACCACGTTGCCGTCGACAGTGCCGCCGGACATGTCCCACAGGTTCTTGTCCAGTTTCATGTTGACGCGGCCGATGCGGCCGCCAGTCATCCACGCCTGGTCGCCATCTTCGAACGCGCCAACGATGCGGCCACCGCTCATGCGGAAGGTGTCGATGTTGTCGCCCTGCTGCAGGGCGCCGATGGTGCCACCGGTCATGACGAAATCATCGCGGCCACTGCCCTGCGTCACCAGCCCGGTGATGGTGCCGGCGTTGACGGTCAGCTGGTCATCGCCATTGCCCTGGTCGAGGCTGTCGAGGGTGCCGCCGCTGAGCAGCAGCACGTCGTTGCCATCGCCCTGCTGCACGCCGCCGCTGATGCTGCCGGCCAGCATCTGCAGACGATCGTTGCCGGCGCCGAACTGCACGCCGCTGCTGCCACTGATGGTGCCGCGGTTGACCAGCTCGCTGTCGCCGGCACCGCTGAACTGCAGTGCGATACCGCTGCCGGAACTGATGCTGCCGGTGTTGTCGACGCGGCTGCCGCCGCCAAGCTGTACTGCGGTACCGCTCGCCGAGCTGAGGGCACCGAGATTGGTGAGCACGTGCCCGCCCGCGCCGAGCAGGGAGATGGCGCTGTCCGCGCCGGCCTGCTGCAGCTGCGCGCCATTGCCAACATTCACGGTGATGCCCGCCGCGCCAGTGGCACTGATGGCTGCTGTCTCGGGATTGGGGGCGGTGCTGCTGCAGGTGACGGTCTGCCCGGCCACGGGAGCCGTCGCGTCGCAGCCGGCCCAGGCGGCAGGGGCGGACAGGGCGAGCAGCGAGGGCATCGCCAGGATCTGCAGCAGGGAAACAGTCAAGCGGCGCTGGCGCAGCCCGCGCGGGACGACATGGGACATACAGCACTCCTGGGTCGGGGATCAGGAACTGCGGATGCTCTGTACGACACTGCTGATGCAGTCTGCCCTGCCATGAGTGGTTTCGACAGGTGAATTTATCGGCAGTCGGTCACGCTTTCGTTGTGAAACCGGGAAGTAGTCACGCAGCCCGCATGTCGATGAACCGATTCATTTCCCATCGCCCGGGATGGAACATCCACGCATGGCACAGCGGGCATGGCACACCTGGATAGCCATGGATCCACGCCCGGATGGGCCATGCCCAGTAGATCCATGCCATGCGTGGATGGGCCGTTCTGCACGATGTTTGCCGCGCTCAGATCTTCAGATAAATGCGACGCCGGTCCAACCACCACGCCACGCCCCACCACAGCGCGACGAACGCCAGCGCCTGCAGCATCGAGGCCAGCTCCAGCGCCTGTGGCATTGCTGCGGCCAACTGTTGCCAGACCCACCCCCAGGCGCCGGTGGCCAGCAGGATCACCGACATCACCGAGGCACCCAGATAGGCGGTGATGGCATTGACGCCGAAGCGCCGGCCCAGCGCCGGCCATCCCTTGCGGTCGATCAGCAGGTGGCCCAGCCACAATGCCAGCGCGGCCAGGCCACCGGTCCACAGCACGTAGCTGGGCGTCCACAGCTGCTTGTTCAACGGCAGCACGATGGCCAGCAGCAGGCCGAGCACGGCGGTGACCGCACCCAGCGCGGCCAATGCACCGGCGCGGCCACTGCGCAGCAGGCCCCCGGCCAGCAGGCCCAGCACGGTGCTGGCCAATGCGCCCAGCGTGCTCAGCAATCCTTCCGGGTCATGGCCCAGACCGGTATCGGCCTGCCATTGGTAGATCCATGGCGCGAACAAGGTGGTATCCAGGCGACTGGCCGGGTTGGTCCACGGCGCCAGGTCACCCACGCCCAGCAGCAGCGCGGCGTAACCCACCAGCAGCGCCACCAGCGCGGCCGCCTGCACGCGCGGGCGCGCATGCACCGCCAGCATACCCACCACGGCCGCGCACAGCGCAATGCGCTGCAGCACGCCCCATATGCGGAAATGGTGCGTGTGCAGTGCCCACCACACCAGCAGGTGCAGCAGCACACCGGCAACGGCGATGCGCAGCGCGCGTTCCAGCACGCCACGTGCAAGCGCAGGCCGTGCGGCCGGATCCAACGCGCGCGGTGCCACGCTGAAAGCCATCGACACGCCAACAAGGAACAGGAAGAACGGGAACACCAGATCGGTCGGCGTACAGCCGTGCCAGTCGGAATGGCGCAGCGGTGCGAACACCGCGCTCCAGTCGCCGGGGTTGTTGACCAGCAGCATCGCCGCCACGGTCATGCCGCGCAGGGCGTCGATCGAGCCCAACCGGCGTGGCGGCGCGCTGCTCATCCTCAGGCCGCCTCGTACTGGCCGGCGATCCACGTACCACGCACCTGCAGCGCGTCGTCCAGCAGCACCAGGTCGGCCTGGTAGCCCTCGGCGATGTAACCCAGGCGATCATCGACATTGAGGAACTGCGCCGGATAGGTCGAGGCCATGCGCGCGGCTTCGGCCAGTGGCTGGCGCAGCAACTGCACGGTGTTGCGCACGGCAGTGGCCATGTCCAGCGCCGAACCGGCCAGCGAACCGGCCGCGTTGCGCACCACGCCGTCGACGGCAGTGATGGTTTCGCCATACAGCACGTAGCTCGGATCGTCGGCACCGACTGGCGGCATCGCGTCGGTCACCAGCAGCAAGCGTCCACGCGGCTTGGCCGCCAGCGCCACCCGCAGGCTGGCCGGATGCACGTGCACGCCATCGACGATGATGCCGATCCAGCTGTCGCGATCTTCCAGCGCGGCGCCGACCGCGCCGGGCTCTCGGCCCTGCAGCGGCGACATCGCGTTGTACAGATGGGTGAAGCCACGCACGCCGGCATCGAGGCCGGCACGGATCTCTTCATAGGTGCCGGCCGTGTGGCCAGCAGCGACGATCACACCGCGCTCGACCAGCGCGCGGATGGTCTCCAGCGGCACGCGCTCGGGCGCCAGGGTCAGCAGGGTCACGCCGTTGTCCAGCGACGACGCCAGTTCGATTTCCTGCTCGTCCGGCACGCGGAACTTGCTGGCATCGTGCGTGCCCTTGCGCGCCGGTGCGATGTACGGGCCTTCCAGGTGGATGCCGATCACGCCGGGCACACCCTGCGCAATGGCCTGGCGCATCGCGCCGATCGCCTCGCGCATCACGTCCACGTCGTCACTGATCAGGGTCGGCAGCATCGCCGTGGTGCCGAAGCGGCGATGCGCACGGGCAATCGTGCGCAGCGACTCGACGTCGGGCGTGTTGTTGAACAGCGCACCGCCACCGCCATTGACCTGTACATCGATGAAGCCGGGCAGCAGCCAGCCACCGCCCAGGTCCACCTGCTCGTCGGCCGTACCCAGCTGCGGCGCCGCGTCGGGCAGCAGCGCGCTGATGTGGCCGTCTTCGATCACCACCGCAAGGTCATCGCGGAACTCATCGCCGGCAAGAATGCGGGCATTGCGCAGGACGGTTGCCATCACACCGTCTCCGTCACCTTGTTCAGATGCGGCGGCAGATCCGGGTTGAAGCCGCGGCGCAGCGCCAGTGCATTGATCGCGCGATAGAAGCTCTGCACCGTCAGCAGCGGCGCGCACAGCGGATGCGGCGCGGCAGCGACCGGCAGGTTGCCGCCGGCACCGGCCAGCCACACCTTGGCGCCACGTGCGGTGAACTCTTCAGCCACGGCGCGGGTGCCGGCGCCGGTCTCATCGGGCTGGGCAAAGGCCAGCACCGGGAAGCCGCGATCGACCAGCGCCATCGGACCATGCTTGACCTCGGCCGAGCTGTAGGCCTCGGCATGCAGGCTGCAGGTTTCCTTGAACTTCAGCGCTGCTTCCTGCGCCGCGCCCAGGCCGAGGCCACGGCCGAGCACGAACAGGTTGTTGGCCTCCACCAGGCCATCGGTCACCGCGCTCCAGTCGCACTGCCAAGCCTCGCGCATCGCATCGGGCAGCAGGTCCAGTGCATTGCGCAGCGCGCTGTCCTGCTTCCAGTACGCGGCCAGCTGCAGCAGCGCGGACAACGAAGCAAGGTAGCTCTTGGTCGCCGCCACGCTCTTCTCCACGCCGGCATGCAGCGGAATGACCGTGTCGGCCAGTTGTGCCAGCGGAGAATCCTCGACGTTGACCAGCGCCACCACGCGCGCGCCAGCGGCCTTGGCCGCTTCGGCATTGCGCAGCAGGTCCGGGCTCTTGCCGGACTGCGAGATGACAATGAACAACGCACCGCGCAGCTGCAGCGGTGCAGCGTAGACCGAACCCACCGATGGCGAGGCCGAGGCAACGACCAGGCCCAGCTGGGTTTCCAGCAGGTACTTGCCGTAGGTCGCGGCATGGTCGGAGCTGCCACGTGCGCAGGTCACCACGAACGGCGGCGGCGCAGCGCGCAGGCTGGCTGCCAGCGTCTCCATCACGGCGTGGTTGCGGGCGAACTGGCGGGCAACGACCTCGGCCGCTTCGGCGGCCTCGGCGAACATCAGGGTGGCGGTGGGATCGGACAGCGACATGGCAGGCTCAGGAAGGATCGGAAGGGAGGGGGCGCGCGGCGGCGGGACGCATCGGTGCGGTCGAGCCGCGCACCACCAGTTGCGGCACGAAGCCCTGGTTGTGCAGCGGCGCCGGCGCATCGTCGTAGGCATCGCTGCGCAGCTGCGCGATCAGCAGGCGCGCGGCATGGCGGGCGATGTCTTCGGTGGCCTGCTTGGCGGTGGTCAGCGGCGGCCACGACTGGCGCGAGAACGGACTGTCCTCGAAGCCGGCAATGGACAGGTCGTAGGGCACGTTCATGCCGGCCGACTTCGCTGCGGCCAGCACGCCGGCGGCGATTTCATCGTTGGAGCCGAAGATGGCGGTGGGCGGTTCGCGCAGCGCCAGCAGGCGCCGCGCACCGCGGAAACCATCGTCGAAGGTGTAGTCGCCCTGCACCACCAGATGCTTGTCCACGGTCATGCCGTAGTCCTTCAGCGCGGCCTCGTAACCGGCGTAGCGTTCGCCCGAAGAACGGTGCGAGGTGCCACCCCAGAGGAAGCCGATGCGCTGGTGGCCCAGCTGGATCAGGTGCTCGGTGATTTCATAGGCGGCTTCGCGGTCGTCAACGAATACGCAGGCGCCATCGGCCGGATCTTCGGTGGCGGCGATGATCCGCACCAGCTTGATGCCGCGCGCGGTGAGCGCCTGGACCAGGTCGCGACGTTCGGACATCGGGGCGGTCAGCACCAGCCCGGCCAGGCGCGAGCGCTGCACCCAGTCGGCCAGTTCATCGGCCAGCAGCGGCGAACTGGAATCGCACGGATGGATCTGCAGGCCGAAGCCGGTTTCGCGGCAGGCCGCGAGCACGCCGTTCTGCACGCCGATGATGTGGTACGGGTTGGGGTTGTCGTACACCAGCCCGATCACGAAGGTGGTGCCGCTGCGCAGGTTGCGCGCCGACGGATCGGGTTCGTAGTCGAGCTCGGCGATGGCACGCAGCACCCGCGCACGGGTGGCCTGCATCACCGAGGGCTCGTTGTTGATCACCCGCGACACCGTCTTCAGCGAGACCTTGGCCTTTTCGGCAACGTCCTTGATGGTCGCTCTGCGCATCGGCTTTTCCTGGGGTTGGCTGCCGTCCATCATCGCCGATCAGACCTTGTCCTGCGGCAGGCCGACGCGATGGCCGACCACCGAGTAGAACAGGATGTACAGGTAGCAGGGCACCATCAGCAGCAGGAACACCAGCTGGAAGTCGATGTGCTGCTTGAGCACGGCAAACAGCTGCGGAATGATCGCGCCGCCGGCGATGCCCATGACCAGCAGCGCCGAACCGGTTTCGGTGAAGCGGCCCAGGCCACGGATCGCCAGCGGGAAGATCGCCGGCCACATCATCGCGTTGGCAAAGCCCAGCAGCGCCACGAAGGCGACCGACACATAGCCGTGGGTGAAGAAGGCGCCCAGGCAGAACAGCACGCCCAGTACCGCCGAGACGGTCAGGTAGCGCGACTGCGAGACCACTCGCGGGATCAACACCAGGCCGACCACGTAGCCGATGAGCATCGCAAACAGGGTGAACGCGGTGAACATCTTGGTCTGGTCCAGCGGCAGGTCGAAGCCATGGCCGTAGGTACCGATGGCATCTCCGGCCATCACTTCCACGCCCACGTAGACGAACAGGCAGAGCACGCCCAGCCACAGATGCGGGAACTGGAAGATGCTGCTGCGCTCGGCCTTGCCTGGCACGCCGGCCGGTGTGGCATTGGCCTCGGAGGCCTTGATTTCGGGCAGCGGCGAGAACAGCACGGCCACTGCCAGCACGACCAGCAGTGCCGCCATGCCCAGATACGGCGCGTGGATCTTGGCCGCGAACTGGTTGAGCAGCGTGGCCTTGGTAGCCGCATCGGCGGCCTGCACCTGAGCGTCGAGATCACCGATGCCATGCAGCACCAGGGTGCCGATCAATATCGGCGCAAGGATGCCGGCGATCTTGTTGCAGATGCCCATCATCGCGATGCGCCGTGCGGCGGTTTCGATCGGGCCGAGGATGGAGATGTACGGGTTGATCGCGGTCTGCAGCAGCGCAAGGCCGCTACCGATCACGAACAGGCCGCCCAGTGCACCGGGATACCAGCGCTGGGTGGCGAATTCACCGAACAACGCCGCACCACCGGCCATCACCAGCAGGCTCAGGCTCAGGCCTTTTTTCATGCCGGTGCGGCGCAGGATCCACGACGCCGGCAGGGCCAGGAAGAAGTAGGACAGGTAGAACACCATCAGCACCAGGAAGGCGCCGACCTCGCTCAGCTCGAAGGCGAGTTTGACGAAGGTGATCAACGGGCCGTTGAGCCAGGTGAAGAAGCCGATCAGGAAGAACAGCACGCCGACGATGGCGATGGACGAGGCCACGTTCGGGCGTGCGCTTGCAGCGGGGACGGCTGACATCAGGAAGGCTCCTGCGGCGACGGCCGCAGAACACGGCGTCGGAGAGTGGCTGGGAACAACGTTGTCACATTCTTTCGATGGACAGCGACCGTTTGTCAACTTCCACGCACTGGTCACCCCACCTCATGCTGCACTGCGCAAGCGCGTTGCACGGCCATCCGCTGAATGCGCTTGGCCCTTGAAGCCCCTTGCTGCAACGGTTCCGCCCGGGATGCAGTATTCACGCCATGTAAACGTTTACGGCGATCTGCATTCGTTGCGGCGCAGCAACGAAAGTGTCACGAACTCGTTGACATCGTTGTCAACGCGGTTACAGACTCCGCCCAATCGCCGGCTCCATCGTTGCCCTTCCCGGGGCCGGCTCCACCTGCAGCAGGAGCCCGCGTGACCGCCAGCCATCCCGCCCCGGCCCATGTCCTGTCCCGCGTCGCGCCCTCGTTCCTGGCTGCCGACGTTGGCGGCACCCATGTGCGTGTCGCCCGGGTCCAGGCCAGCGGCGACGATGCCCATCCGGTGCAGGTGCTCGATTACCGCAAGTACCGCAACGCCGACCACGCCGGGCTCAGCGCGATCCTCGCCGACTTCCTGGCCGAAGGCCCGCGCCCGTCGCACTGCGTGGTCGCCACCGCCGGCTATGCCCGCGAAGACGGCACGGTGATCACCGCCAACGTGCCGTGGCCGTTGTCGGCGCGGCAGATCGAGGCCGACGTCGGCCTGCAGCGGGTGCACATCGTCAATGACTTCGAAGCGGTGGCCTACGCGGCCGCGCAGGTCGATGCCAGCGGCGTGCTGCACCTGTGCGGCCCGGAAACGGCGCCGCGCGGCCCGACCCTGGTGGTCGGCCCTGGCACGGGCCTGGGCGCAGCGCTGTGGATTCCCACCGCCAACGGCCCGGTGGTGCTGGCCACCGAAGCCGGCCAGCCGACCCTGGCCGCCAGCACCGAACTGGAAATGGCGATCGTCCGCCACATGCAGCGCGACCGCGCGCACGTGTCGATCGAACATGCCCTTTCCGGTCCCGGCCTGATGAACCTGTACCGCGCGATCTGCGCGCTGCAGGGGCAGGCACCGGCGCTGGCCAGCCCCGATGCGGTCACCGCTGCGGCGATGACCGGCACCGATCCGCTGGCGCGTCAGGCGCTGGATGTGTTCTGCGGCCTGCTCGGCAGCACCATCGGCGACATGGCCCTGTTCTACGGCGCCCACGGCGGGGTGTACCTGGCCGGCGGGATCCTGCCGCAGATCCGCGAGTACCTGCGTACCAGCACTTTCGTCGAACGCTACCTGCAGAAGGGGCCGATGGGCGAGGCGCTGGCACGCATCCCGGTGAAGGTAGTCGAGCACGGACAACTGGGCGTGATCGGCGCTGCCAGCTGGTACCTGCTCCACGCCGACGCCTGAACCTGCAATCGGCTTCAATGCAATCGCAGCACGTCGTCCCGTTCCACGCCGTAATCGCAATCCGCATGCCGCCGCCGGCACCCAACGAGTGATGAGGAGAGACATCATGAATACCCGCAAGACTCTGCTTTCGGCAGCCATCGTCGGCTGCCTCGCCTTCTCCGCGCACGCGCAGGACCAGAACCCGCAGGACCTGGACACCGTGCAGGTGGTGGGCATCCGTGCCAGCCTGGAAAAGTCGCTGGACACCAAGCGCAACAACGTCGGTGTGTCCGAAGCGATCACCGCCGAGGACATCGGCAAATTCCCCAGCACCAATGTTGCTGAAGCGCTGTCGCAGATTCCTGGCGTTACGCTCGACCGCCGTTTCGGCCAGGGCGAGCGCGTCAGCATCGACGGCACCGACCCCAGCCTCAACCTGTCCTTCCTCGACAACCACCCGGTGGCACAGGCCATCTGGCTGTATGGTGAGCAGCCCAACCGTGGTTTCGACTACACCCTGCTGGCACCGCAGATCCTTGGCCGTGCCGAGATCATCAAGAGCTCCGAAGCACGCCTGACCGAAGGCAGCCTGGGCGGTACCGTGCTGATGCACACCCGCCAGCCGCTGGACCTGAAGCAGCACGAAGTAGCCGCATCGGTGGGCTACAGCTACAGCCAGCAGGCCAGCGAAGGCAAGCCGAACGCGGCCGCGCTGTACAGCTGGAAGAATGATGCTGAAACCTTCGGCATCGCGGTATCGGCCCAGCACTATGAAGAGGCCGTGGACCGGCAGGGCAAGGAAGTGTTCGGCTACGTCAAGGCCAGCACCTTCACCAATGCCACCGGCGTGGCCGGCGACGTGGACGTGCCCAACTCCTTCAATGCCGCCTGGTTCCAGCAGGAGCGCAAGCGTGACAGCGCTGTGGTCAACCTGCAGTTCAAGCCAACCGATGAGCTCGAGTTCAACTTGAGCGGCATGTATATCAAGGAAAAGTTCGACAACTACAACCAGTCACTGTACTCGTTCCTGACCTGGAACCCGGGCACGGTCAATGCAGTGAACCAGCTCGGCAACGTGCGCAACGGCGTGGCCACCAGCGGCCATTCCAACGCAAGCGCCACCGCCAACAGTGGCACGGTCATCTATGACAACAACGTGCGCCTGTCCGAGGTCACCACCAAGGGTGTTGACCTGCGCGGCGCCTGGAAGAACGAGACCTGGGGCGTGACCGGCCAGGTGGGCCAGAGCAAGTCAGATAACAAGGAACTGTCCCAGTTCTTCATCGAGCCGTTCTACAACGGCGGCTACAGCTGGAACATGGAACAGGGCATCACCTTCGATGACCCGGCCGGCGCACGCAATCCATCCAACTGGGGTTCGGCCGGCGGCTGGTTCGGCAACAACGGCGTGTTCTCCACCGAGAGCAAGGACACCTACGCCCAGCTCGATTTCAACGTACAGTTCGACAGCATCTTCAACCAGCTGCAGTTCGGTGTACGCCACGGCAAGCACGATGAAGCCTTCACCCTCAACGTCTATGGCGGCGTCACCCCGGGCACTCTGGCCGACGTGGGCACCATCGGGTTGACCGACATCCAGGGCTTCAGCCCCGACCAGGGCCGCCACATCCAGGCTGGCCGCAACAACGTGCTGAACTGGGTGCGCAACAGCCCGATCGACTACAGCAACCCCGACGCGGCCAGCTATCTCAACAACAGCTGGGCGCTGACCCAGACCAACAATGCCGCCTATGCGCAGCTGAACTTCTCCAACGGCCCGCTGCGCGGCAATCTGGGCGTGCGCTACGTCGACTCCAAGACCGAGGGCAGCGGCTTTGTCTACGGCGGCACTCCCACGCTGACCGACCTCGACAGCAAGTGGCAGACCCGCACCAAGAAGGAAGACTTCGTGCTGCCTTCGTTGAACGTGGCCTGGGACACCGACAACGACTGGGTGTTCCGCTTCTCTGCGGCCAAGGTGATCGCCTGGGCGCCGTACAACCAGATGGTCAACAACACCTTCCTCAACGACACCACGCTGACCGGCTCGGGCGGCAACGCCGACCTGTCGCCGTATGAATCGTGGAACTACAACGCGTCGGCCGAGTACTACTACGCGCCGCAGGCGGTGGTGGCCTGGTCGGTGTTCTACAAGAAGATCGACAACTACATCGACACCTCGGCCACCATCGAGCGCCAGTACAACTCGATCCGCGATACGTCGCCGGCCACCTGGGCCAACATCGTCGGCAGCAACGGCTGTACCGCCGATGGCTACTGCGATTACAGCATCCAGCGCCCTCGCAACGCCGGCAGCGGCCACGTCAAGGGCTTCAACATCAGCTTCCAGCAGCCTTTCGGTGAAAGCGGCTTCGGCCTGACCGCCAACTACACCTACGCCAACGGCGAGAACAACACCGGCGATCCGCTGCCTTACCAGTCGCGCAATGCCATTGCGTTCAGTCCGTACTACGAGAAGGGCCCGATCAATGCGCGCCTGACCTACAACTGGCGTGACAGCTATCTGGCCGGCGGCTACGTGGCCGGCGCTGCCCCGTCCAGCGTGGACGACTACGCAGAACTGGGCGCCAGCTTCGGCTACACCTTCAACGACAACTGGTCGCTGACGGTCGATGCACAGAACCTGCTGGACGAGACCTACTTCCAGTACCTGGGCGACAAGGAACACCTGGCCGGCAAGTACAAGAGCGGCCGTCGCTATATGGCCACCCTGCACTTCAAGTTCTAAGCCTGCACCCAGCTGCACATCGCGACGGGCCCGGATTTCCGGGCCCGTCGTACGATGGGAGACTGGAATCGCCGCCTGCGCGTCGGCCACGCGCGGCAGCGAGCCGACCACCACAGGAGTGAGATGATGCGACCCTTCCCCCTTGCCAGCATGCTGCTGGGCCTGGCGCTGCTTCCCACAGCCACCCGGGCCGCCGATGCCCCGGCACTCGATACCGGCCCTGGCCCGCAACTGCGCGCCGGCAGCCTGATGTTGATTCCCGCACCGGCCAACGTGCAGCGCGGCAACGGCGCGGGCATCACCGTGGGCGCGGCCACCGTGCTGCATGCCGATGGCGAAGCCGCACAGCGCGTGGCCGCACAGTTCGCCGACATGCTGGCGCGCAGTGGTGGGCCGCGACTGGCCGTGGCCAACGGCAAGGCCGCCGCCAAGGGCAACAGCATCCGCTTCCAGATCGTGCCGACCTTCCGCGACAGCGGCGAGGGCTACACGCTGGACAGCACCGCGCAGGGCGTGCTGGTGCAGGCCGGCAACGAGACCGGCCTGTTCTACGGCGCCACCACCCTGGCCCAACTCGCCACCGGCGGCAGCAACGGCGTGCTGCCGGCCGTGCAGATCCAGGATGCGCCGCGCTTCAGCTGGCGTGGCTTCATGCTCGACTCGGCGCGGCACTTCCAGAGCCTGGACGAGATCAAGCGCGTGCTCGATGCGATGGCCGCGCACAAGCTCAACACCTTCCATTGGCACCTGACCGACGACCAGGGCTGGCGCATGGAGATCAAGCGCTACCCGAAGCTGACCGACGTCGGCAGCTGCCGCCTTCCGGCCGGTGATGCCGGCATCGATCCGGTCAGTGGCAAGGAGCATCCGTACTGCGGCTTCTACACGCAGGACCAGATCCGCGACGTGATCGCCTACGCCGCCAAGCTGCACATCCAGGTCATTCCCGAGATCGATGTACCCGGCCACGCCACCGCTGCCATCGCCGCCTATCCGGAACTGGGTACGATCGACACGCCGTTGAAACCGTTGAGCGAATGGGGCGTGTTCCCGAACCTGTTCAACGTCGAGGACGGCACCGTTACCTTCCTGGAAAACGTGCTGGAAGAAGTGATCCAGCTGTTCCCGGCCAGGTATGTGCATGTGGGTGGCGACGAGGCGGTGAAGGACCAGTGGGAGGCATCAAAACAGGTGCAGCAGCGCATGCGCGCGCTCGGCATCAAGGATGAGATGGCCATGCAGAGCCACATCATCAAGCGCCTGGAGACCTTCCTGGAACAACACGACCGCCGCCTGATCGGCTGGGACGAGATCCTTGAGGGCGGCCTGCCGCCGCAGGCCACGGTAATGTCATGGCGCGGCACCGAAGGCGGCCTTGCTGCGGCCAGCGCCGGCCACGATGTGGTGATGTCGCCGGTCAGCCACCTGTACCTGGATTACCTGCAGACGGCCTCGCCAAACGAACCGCCGGGCCGGCCGACGCAGGTGAACCTGGCCAAGCTCTACAACTACGAACCGGTGCCGGCCGAACTGGCCGCCGACAAGCGCGGGCACATCCTCGGCCTGCAGGCGAACATGTTCACCGAGCACACGCGCACTTACGCGCGTCTGCAGCACAACCTGTTCCCGCGCCTGGCCGCCGTGGCCGAGACCGGCTGGAGCACGCCGGAGCGTCGCGATTTCCGCGACTTCCTGGCCCGCCTGCCCTCGCAGCTGCAGCGCTATCGGGCCTGGGGCCTGGCCTACGCGCAGACGCCATTCGAAGTGGGCGTGGCCCATACCGATGACCGCGCGGCGAACACGGTGACCGTGTCGCTGGCCAATCCACTGGGCTATGAAGTGCGTTACAGCAACGACGGCAAGCCGGTGACCGCACAATCGCCGCTGTACCGGCAGCCACTGACGTCCACGCTGCCGGCGACGGTGCAGGCTGCCGCCTTCTACCAGGGCCAGCCGCTGGCCGCCAAGCCGACGGTGGCGGCGTACACCGCGCAGTCGCTGCTGTCGCGGCACAGCGAAGCACTGCGCAGCTGCGTCGGCGAGAAGGGCCTTGTCCTGCGCCTGGAAGATGATGGTCCGCGCGAAGGTGCGCGTGCGGTGTTCACCGTCGACATCTTCCAGCCGTGCTGGCGTTGGCCGCAGGCACAGCTGGATGGCATCGGCAGCGTGGAAGTGCGCGCGGGCCGCATTCCGTACTACTTCCAGCTGGCCCACGACGAGCCGAAGCGTCGTTTCGAAAAGGCCCGGAGCGCGCACGGCGAAATGCTGATCCGTCGCGGTGACTGCACCGGCAAGGTCCTGGCGCAGGTGCCGTTGCCGGCGCAGACCGATGCCGACGGCTTCGTGACCCTGCGCGCGGCTTTGCCGAAGGGCACCTCGGGCACGGGTGACCTGTGCATCAACTTCACCGGCGACACGCGCCCGGCGATGTGGGTGCTGGATGAGGTGACGCTCGGGAAATAACGGCGGACACGCATGGTGTGGATCTACCGTAGAGCCAGGCCATGCCTGGCTGTCTTTGGTAGACGCCAACCTTGGTTGGCGCTGGCGAGATCCATCCACGCATGGTGTGGATCTGCCGTAGAGCCAGGCCATGCCTGGCTGCCTTGGTAGACGCCACACCTTGGTTGGCGCCGGCGAGATCCATCCACGCATGGCGTGGATCTACTGGAGCCAGGCCATGCCTGGCTGCCTTTGGTAGACGCCAACCTTGGTTGGCGCCGGCGAGATCCATCCACGCATGGCGTGGATCTACTGGGCATCTACGCGCATCTGAAAGTTTCAGCCACACGCGGTGTGGATCCAGAGTAGAGCCAGGCCATGCCTGGCTGTCTTACCCGCGCCAGCGCAGCAGCATGTCGCGCAGCGGGGTCACTGCGGTGCCCATCCCCGCCAACACGCCAACGGTGTTGGCCACCGCATCCATCGGATCGGCCATGCGGTCGCTGGTCAACGCGCCCTGCGCGAATTCGATGCCGATGCCCATCAGCACCAGCCCAGCACCTACCCACAGCAGTGGACGGCCACGCCGGAACAGCTGCACCGCGCTGCCAGCCAGGATGAAATAGGCCAGGAAATGCTCGCCCTTGTCGCTGTTCTCCGGCAGCGGGATCGGCGGCGGCGGAATCATGCAGACCACGATCACCGTCAGCACCGCCAACACCCACAACGCGGTCC
Organism: Stenotrophomonas sp. TEPEL; assembly: GCF_004348785.1. Lineage (NCBI taxonomy): Bacteria > Pseudomonadati > Pseudomonadota > Gammaproteobacteria > Lysobacterales > Lysobacteraceae > Stenotrophomonas > Stenotrophomonas sp. TEPEL. The sequence continues at coordinate 625,640 of NZ_QQXJ01000001.1, read as the reverse complement.
ACAGTCGCGGCCGCCGCAGCGGCTTGATCACCGGCAACGCTGCACTCACAGGCGCCAGCTCAGGTCGCCCAGTTCGAAGGCCGGTTCGAAATCAACGTCGCGCTGCAGGCCAATGGCCTGGAAACGCTCGCCCATCTCCGTCGGCAGGGTCAGCTTCTTCACCTGGTCGCGCAGCTGGATGCGGCCCACTTCATCGGTGCGCTCCTCGGCCAGGGTCAGTACCTGGTCCAGGCCGTTGCCGAGCAGGAAACTGGCCTGGCTGCAGTACCCGGCCAATTCAAATCCGCCATGCAGGCCGGCCTCGGCCATGGCAGTGAAATCGACCGATGCGGTGATGTCCTGCAGGCCCGGCCAACGATGGATCTCGTTGTGCACGTGGTGACGGTAGAACGCGCGCACGGTGCCGTCATCGCGTTCGTCCTGGTAGAACTCGCCCCGGTTGTAGCCGTAGTCCACGAACAGCATCGCGCCGCGCCGCAGGCCACCGGCCACCGCCTGCAGCCAGTACGGCAGCTGCGGTAGCACTTCGGAACGGTAGCCGTCGGCAAAGGGCTTCTGCAGATAGCGCTCGAGATGGCGCACCGCGCCGTTGAGCAGCAGGTCGGCCGGCTGCGCGCCACGGATGAAGTTGCCCTGCGCGTCCAGTTCGACGGTTTCCTCGTATACCTCGCCATCCTTGATGAGGAAGCGCGGTGTCGGCAGCGCATCGATCACCTCGTTGGCGAACACCACGCCGTCCCAGTCGTCCTCGAACGGACGATCAAGCCATTCCACCCGGCTGGCCAGTTCGGGCGGCAGGTTCTGCTGCAGGCGCTCCTGCTGGCGCTGGCGCAGGTCCGCGCTGGGTTCAAGGATGGCGTAACGGGCCGGCAGCGCCTCCAGCTCAGCCAGGCGCAGCAGCACCGCCTCGGCGAAGGCGCCAGTGCCGCCGCCCAGTTCCAGCATCCGTGCGTGCGCATCGAGCTGGCCGAACACCGGCGCCAGTGCGTTGGCCACGCTGCCGGCGAACAGGCTGCCGAGCTCGGGTGCGGTGGTGAAATCGCCGCTGCCGCCGAACTTGCTGGCACCGGCGCTGTAATAGCCCCAGCCCGGCGCGTACAGGCACAGCTCCATGAAGCGGGAGAACGGCATCGCCCCGCCCTGCGCGAGGATCTCGGCACGCAGGGCGGCGGCCAGTTGATCGCTGTGGGCCAGGGCATCGGCTTCGGGCAGGGGGAAGGTAGGCTGCATGGCGTCTTCGAATGCGGTGACAATGGTGCACAGGATAGCCGAGCCTTGGAGGACCCTCGATGAGTGACACCGCCCCCGTGGCCCTGATCACCGGCAGCGCACGCCGGATCGGCGCGGCCATCGCCCGCCAGTTCCACGCCTGTGGCTGGTCGGTGGTGCTGCACGCCCATACCTCCAGCGCCGAACTGCAGCAGGCCGCCTTCAACCTGGACAACGAGCGCCCTGGCAGCGTGCTGGCGTTGCAGGCCGACCTGCGCGACGCCGATGCCCTGGCCGATCTGGTCGAGCAGGCGGTCACCCACTTCGGCCGCCTGGATGCGCTGGTCAACAACGCCTCCAACTTCTTCCCCACCCCGTTCGGCCAGGTCACCGCCGAGGCGATGGACGAGCTGTACGCGGTCAACGCGCGCGCGCCGCTGCTGCTGGCCCAGGCCGCCGCGCCTTACCTGCGCCGCCAGCACGGCTGCATCGTCAACCTGACCGACCTGCACGGTACCGACCCGATGCGCGACCACGTCGCCTACACGATGGCCAAGGCCGCGCTGGAAATGGCGACCCGCTCGCTGGCGCTGGAACTGGCGCCGAAGGTGCGGGTGAACGCGGTGGCACCCGGTGCGATCCTGTGGCCGGAACAGGGCAAGGACGATTTCGCCCGCGAGGCGCTGCTGGCGCGCACGCCGCTGGCGCGGATCGGCACGGTCGAGGAGATCGCCGAGGCGGTGTACTGGCTGGCGGCCGAGGCCAGCTTCGTCACCGGCCACACGTTGCGTGTGGATGGCGGGCGTACGGTCAGCTGAACTGTTGCCGGCCAGCGGCCGGCACCACCGGTAGCGCCGTGCCATGCCCGGCCAGCGCAGCGGCAACAACAACCCATTACTCGAGGTCCACGACCTCGAACTCTTCGCCAAACTGCTTGTGCGCCCGCCACAGCGTGGCCAGGTCCAGGCCGCTGACCGGATCGACGAAGCCCGGGGCGATGTCAGCCAGCGGCTTCAGCACGAAGGCATGCTTCAGTTCCGGGCGTGGAATGCGCAGATGGCCGGGGCCCTCCACCACCAGGTCGCCATAGAACACCACATCGACGTCCAGGGTGCGGTCGGAGAAGCGCGGGCCGCTGCGGTCACGACCATGCGCATCTTCCAGCGCATGCAGCCAGTCATCCAGTTCCTGCAGCGGCAGGTCGGTCTCGAGGGCAACGCCGTTGTTGAGGAAGGCCGGGCCGTCGAAACCGACGGCAGCGGTGCGGTAGGCGGCAGACACCCGCAGCGCGCCAAAGCGCTCGCGCAGGGCCGCCACCGCAGCGTGGAGGTAGCGGCGGGGATGGACGTTGCTGCCCAGGCTCAGGAGCACGGTGGTCATGCGGTTCCGGTGACGGCAATCAGGTGGAGCGCGGGCATGCCATCGTCACAACGGCCTGCCTACAATCCGGGACGCATATGATAGGGCACCGACATGACCTATTGCGTTGGAATCGAGGTGGACGAGGGCCTGGTCTTCGCCGCCGACACCCGCACCAATGCCGCGCTGGACGATGTCCGCGTGCACCGCAAACTGCACGTGTTCGAATATCCCGGCCAGGCCGCCTATGTGGTGATGGCCGCTGGCAACCTGGCCACGACCCAGTTGCTGGTGTCGCGGCTGAAGCGCGATGCCGAGGAGCGGCGCACGCCGAACCTGCGCGACATGGCCCATCTGTTCGAAGCTGCGGCCTACGTCGGCTCCCTGCTGGTGGACAGCCAGGTACAGAGCCAGCACACCGAGCATGGCCACGATGGGGTGAACACCCAGGCGACGCTGATCTTCGGTGGACAGATTGCCGGTGAACAGCCTGGCCTGTACATGGTCTATCCGCTGGGCAACGCCATTGCCGCCTCGCCGGAGACGCCCTATCTGCAGATCGGTGAATCCAAGTACGGCAAGCCGATCCTGGACCGCATCCTGACCCCGTCCACGCGCCTGGAAGATGCCGCACGCACGGCGATCGTCTCGCTGGATTCGACCATCCGTTCCAACCTGTCGGTGGGCCTGCCGGTCGACCTGGCGCTGCTGCGCGCCGGCGAACTGCGGATCAGCCAGCAGCTGCGGCTGGGCGCCGATTCGCCGCTGTACGCCGACATCCACCAGAACTGGTCGCGTCGGCTGGAACAGGCGGTGGAAAGCCTGCCGCGGTTCCCGTGGGAACCCACGGACCGCGATTCATGAAATGCCGCCGGGCATGGCCCGGCGCTACCCACAGCCTTCGGTAGCGCCGCGCCATGCCCGTAGCCGAGCGTGGCCATTTCGCCCAGCAGCTGGCTGGCCGACAGCAGCTTGGAGCCGGCATCGGCAATCACCAGCGCCGGCATCGCCTCCTGCTGCATCCAGCGCAGCGCAGCCGGGCCATCGGAGGCCAACTGCAGCTGATAGCCCTGGCTGGACAGTGCATTGCCCAACAGCGACAGGCGGGTGGCTTCCCCATCGACCACCAGGATCGACTGGCCACTGCCCAGTGCCACCAGCTGTTCAATCGGTTCGCCGCCCTCGGCGCTGGCATGCATCGGCAAGCGCAGCTCGAAGCAGGTGCCCCGCCCCAGCTGGCTGTCGACGTGGATGCTGCCACCGGCACCTTCAACGATGCGCTTGCAGGAAATCAGGCCCAGCCCGGTGCCATCGGCCTTGGTGGTGAAGAACGGATTGAACAGGTGCGCCAGCGTGTCCGCATCCATGCCGGTGCCTTCATCGACCACCGCGATGCGCAGCCAGTCCTCGCCGTCGCGCTGGCCACCATGGCTGGCGGTCAGGCTCAGGTTGCCCCCATGGGGCATCGCCTGGATGGCATTGAGCGCCAGGTTCAACAACACCTGCTGCAGCTCGGTGTAGTTGGCATCGACCACCAGCCCCTCATCCTCGACCACCAGGTCCAGGCGGACGCCATCGGGCACGTTGCTGCGCAACAGCAGCGCCACGGCCTGGAACAGGTCATCGATGTGGATGCGTTCGCTGGCCTTGCGCGAGCCGCGCACGAACGACAGCATCGATTCGGCCATCTCATGGCCACGGCGACCGCACTCGGCGATCACGTCGGCCAGGTGGTGCAGCTGCGGATCCTCGGTACGCGCCTTCAGCAGGTCCGGCATGATCAGCAGCGGCTGCAGGATGTTGCGCAGATCGTGGCTGAGCCCGGCGGCCAGCAACGACAGGCTTTCCAGCCGTTGCGCGCGCATCAGCTCGGTTTCCACCCGCGAGCGCTCGATGGCGCTGCGTGCCTCGCGCACCGCGCGCGCCACGGCCGACGGCAGGCGCGCCGGCTGGTGCTTGATGATGTAGTCGTTGGCTCCCTTCTGCAGGGCCGCCACCGCATTTTCCTCGCCCATGGTGCCGGAGACGAAGATGAAGGGTACCTCCGGCAACGCATCGCGCACGATGCGCAGCGCCTCGTCGCCGGAGAAGCCGGGCATGCTCAGGTCGGACAGCACGATGTCCGGCTGGAAGCGCGCCAGCGCATGGCGCAGGTCGTCCGCGCTCTCGACACGCTCGAAGGTGGCCTCAAGGCCTGCATCGAGCATCTGTTCGGACATCAGCTCGGCATCCTCCGGGGAATCTTCCACCAGCAGGATGCGCAATGCGCCGAGCGCAGGACCGGTCAGGGGCATGGGCCTACTCGATCTCCGGAGCCTGGTTGATCAGTGCCCAGAACTTGCCCAGGGTCTGCACTGCGCCGAAGAACTGGTCCACGTCCACCGGCTTGACCACATACGCGTTCACGCCCATGTCCCAGCTGCGGGCCAGGTCGCTTTCCTCGCGCGAGGAGGAAAGGATCACCACCGGCAACCGCTTCAGCTCATCGTGTTCGCGGATCTGCCGCAGCACTTCCAGGCCATCCATGCGCGGCATCTTGATGTCCAGCAGCAGCACCGCCGGCAGGCCCTCTTCGCGGCTAGCGAAGGCGCCACGGCGCAGCAGGTAATCCATCACTTCCACGCCGTCTTCGACGTGCACGATGGGATTGGCCAGGCGCGCTTCCTGCAGCGCATCGATCGCCATTTCGGCGTCGGCCGGGCTGTCTTCGGCCAGGAGGATGGTGCGCAGCGTCGTCATGCGATGGGGCCCTGTTTGTCCGTGTCGAGCACGGGGGGAAGATAGAAGTGGAAGGTGGCGCCGGCATCCGGTGCGGCTTCGGCCCAGATGCGGCCGCCATGGCGGGTCAGCACCCTGCGAACGCTGGCCAGGCCGATACCGGTGCCGGGATAGTCGCTGGCCTTGTGCAGGCGCTGGAATACACCGAACAGCTTGCCAGCGTAGGCCATGTCAAAGCCTGCACCATTGTCGCTGACCGTGAACTGATGACCGCCATCGGGCTGCTGCTGGTAGTCCACGCGGACCTTGGCCGGCTCGCGGTTGGCTGAATACTTCACCGCGTTGCCCAGCAGGTTCAGCCAGACCTGGCGCAGCATGTTTTCGTCGCCCACCACGATCGGCAGCGGCGCGATGCTCCACTCCACCTGATGGGCGTGGCCACTGCTCTCGGCTTCGCTCTGCACGTTCGCGTCGAGCATCGCGCGCGTATCGGCAACCAGCGACTGCATGTCCACGGTCTGCTGGCGCATCGCCACCCGGCCCAGGCGCGAATAGACCAGAAGGTCGTCGATCAGCGTGGCCATGCGCCGCGCTGAACCTGAGATCACCCCCAGGTAGTGCTGGCTCTTCTCGTCGGCAGCCTCGCCCAGATGGCGCGACAGCTTGTCCGAGAACCCGGCGACATGGCGCAGCGGCGCGCGCAGGTCGTGCGACACCGAGTAGCTGAACGCTTCCAGTTCGCGGTTGACCTCCGAGACCTGGGCGATCTTGCCCTCCAGCTGCCGGTTAAGTTCTTCAACACGTGTCTGCACCGCACGCTGCACGGTCACATCGCTGACGGTCAGCAGCACCACTTCATCGTCGGTGTCAGGCAGCGGCATGCGCCGTGCGTTGAGCAGCATGTAGCGGGACATGCCGTCGCCGGTACGTTGTTCGTGTTCGAAATCCCACAGTTCACGGCCGCGCAGCAACACATCGGCCAGACGCTGGCGCACCACCGGGTCACGCCACGCGCCCTCGCCTACGTCTTCCAGCAGCAGGCCATCGGCGCGCTCATCCTGCAGCCCGTACAACTCTGAGAACGCGGGATTGTGCAGCTGCACACGCAGCTCGCGATCCAGCAGCACGATCGGTTCGCGCACGGTCTGCAGCACCGACGCCGCGCGTGCCGCCGCGCGCTGCGACTGCCGCTCTGCCTGCAGGCGGCGGCCGATCTGCCGTTGCAGCAGCCACAGCACCAGGCCGAGCAGCGCCAGCTGCACCAGCAGCGAGCTCCACGACACGAAGTTGGTCTGCCGCTTCTGTCGCTCCGCCTGGGCGGTGCGCTGGGCCAGCAATGCTTCCTCACTGGCCTGCAGCTCTTCCACCAGGCCGCGGATCGGGTAGCGCGTGCTCAGGTCCTGCACCAGCTCGCGCTGGTCGCTGTTCGGCTCGGACTTCGCCAGTTCACGCGCAACCCCCAGCCGCCCCTCCAGCATCGACTGGATGCGGCCGATGCGGATCAGCTGGTCGGGGTTGTCGCGGGTCATCCGGCCCAGTTCAGCCAAGCGCTCGGGAATGTCGTTGGCCTTGGCCATGCGCTCGCGCAGGCCCGGCGCGTCCACGCCCTTGGACAGTGTCAACGCCGCCGACTCGATGTCACGCACGTCGGTCTGCAGCTGCTGCAGGGCGACGGTCACCTGCTGGGTATGGGTCACCCAGCCCATGGCCAGTTCGTTGTCCTGCTGCAGTTTGCGCAGGGTCAACCACGGGACCACGATGATGGCTGCCGCTGCCAGTGCCAGAGCAGGCAGTCGCCAGCGATCCCAGATGTCATCACTGAAAACCAGCGCCATAGTTCCTCGTCAGCTCAGCCGGGGAGTGCGATCCGGGCAGGACCAGCCACGGCGGAACCGGCAATATAGCGCAGCCGGTCACATCTCTGGGGTAACGGGTCATTCGGCGGGGCGCCCACCAGCACCATCGAGCAGGCCCCACAGCACAAGACAGGGGCGCCCCCGTGGGAGCGCCCCTGCCGATAACCTGCGGCGTCGATCAACGCTTGGCGGCACTGACCTTCAGTGCGGCGGCATCAACGCGGGTCACGCCCTTGATGCCCTTGGCGGTGGCGATGGCCTTGTCATGCTCGGCCTTGGTGGCAACGGTGCCACTCAGGCTGACCACGCCGTTGACCGTCTCCACCTTTACTTCGGTACCCGGCACATTGCTGCTGGCGAGCAGATCGGCCTTGACCTTGGTGGTGATCCAGCTGTCGGTGACCGGCTCGTTGGAATCATGGCGGTCTGCATGGGTCATCGCCGAATGATCGGTTTTCGGCGGGCTCTTCGCTGCGGCGTCCTGGGCGAATGCGGCCGAGGAGGACAGCGCCAGGCCCAGGGTGAGGGCGGAAGCCAACAGCGTACGGGTCGTGGTGCTCATCGTTTGGTTCTCCTACTGGTTGGTGCGCCCAGTGTCGCCAAGTGCTTGTAGTGCAGGCGTGGCGCTGCGGTCACGCTCACGTGAATGGGCGCACCCGCAGCGGGAATGGTTCAGCTTCCGGGCGCGTAGTCATCTCGTTTACCCTGAGGTTCCTGTCCTGCACTTCACGATCTGCGCGGAGTCGTCCCATGCGCCCTGAGCTGCAACTGGCCCTGATCGGCTACGGCCTTGCCGGCCGCGTCTTCCACGCCCCGCTGATCCAGCACACGCCGGGGCTGGCCCTGCACAGCGTGGTCAGTTCGCAGCGCGATACGCTGCTGCGCACCTTCAGCGACGTCCACGTACGCGCTACCGCACAAGAGGTCTTCGATGACCCTGCGGTGGATGCGGTGGTCATCGCCACGCCGAACGAACAGCACGCGCCATTGGCCATCGCCGCGCTGGCCGCCGGCAAGCATGTGCTGGTGGACAAACCGTTTGCCGTGAGCGTGCGCGAAGCCGAACAGGTGCTGGACGCAGCGCGCGACGCTGGACGCATCGCCACCGTGTTCCAGAACCGGCGGTTCGATGCGGACTTCCTGACTCTGCGGTCGCTGCTTGCCGACGGCACGCTCGGTGACATCGCCGAATGCCACGCACATTTCGACCGCTACCGTCCGCAGGTGCGCGAACGCTGGCGCGAGCAGGACGGGCCGGGCAGCGGCCTGTGGTACGACCTGGGGCCGCACCTGCTGGACCAGATGCTGGTGCTGTTCGGCTGTCCGCAGGCGATCGATGCGGACCTCGCCGTGCAGCGCGAAGGCGGCAGCGGCGTCGACTATTTCCACGCCGTACTGCACTACCCACGCCATCGCGCGATCGTGCATGCCGGTTCACTGGTCGCTGCGCCTGCACCCCGTTTTGCCGTGCATGGCACGCGGGCCAGTTGGATCAAGCATGGCCTGGACGTGCAGGAGGGGCAGCTGCGTCGCGGCACCGCGCCAGGTGCGCCGGGATGGGGTATCGATCCGCGCCACGGCGAGCTGCTGCATTGCGATGCGGAGGACAACGTCCTGCGCAGCACCGTGGACAACCTGCCGGGCGACTACCGGCGCCTGTATGCCGACTTCGCGGCGGCGATGCAGGGTGAGGGCGAGCCGACGGTCAGCGCGCAGCAGGCGCTGCAGGTGATGCGGTTGCTGCAGGCGGGGATGGACAGCGCGCGCGAAGGGCGGCGGGTGCAGGTGGGGTGATCGGCAGGGCTGCGCCCTGCACCTGCCGAATCAACGTCAACGTCAACGTCAAAAGCGGGATTCCGTGGGATGGCGGGGTGGGTCCGGTTGCGGGGGTCGCTGCAAGTACCCCCGCAACCGGACCCACCCCGCCTTCGACAGTTGTCCACTGCTCTTGGTGGGTGTCGACCTTCGTCGACACAGTAGATCCACGCCATGCGTGGATGACGTAGAAACGATCAAAGAAGGCTTTTCAATTGCGGGGTCAGAACCCTTTCCTGCGGAAAGGGATCCGACCCCGGCGCCGGTGCTTACGACTTCTTGATGGCGTGGCCGCCGAACTCGTTGCGCATCGCTGACAGCAGGCGGTCGGTGAACGAATTGGATTCGCGCGAACGCAGGCGTTCGAGCAGCGACAGGGTGATCACCGGGGCCGGTACGTCCAGCGCGATCGCTTCGGCGACGGTCCAGCGGCCTTCACCGGAATCTTCCACGTACGGTGCGATGCCATCCAGCGAGGGATTGCGCTTGAGCGCTTCGGTGCTGAGGTCCAGCAACCACGAACGCACCACGCTGCCGTGGCGCCAGACCTCGGCCACCTGGGCCAGGTCCAGTTCCATTTCCTGCTTGCGCTCCATCAGCGCGAAGCCTTCGGCGTAGGCCTGCATCATTCCGTACTCGATGCCGTTGTGGACCATCTTGGTGAAGTGGCCTGCGCCGGACGGGCCGACGCGTGCCCAGCCGCGGTCCTCGGCCGGTGCCAGCGTGCGCAGCAGCGGTGCGATCTGTTCGACCACCGCTGCATCGCCACCCACCATCAGGCTGTAGCCTTCCTGCAGGCCCCACACGCCGCCGCTGGTGCCACAGTCCACGTAGCCCAGGTCATCCTCGGCCAGCGCCTTGGCGCGACGGATCGAGTCCTGGTAGTTGGAGTTGCCACCGTCGATGACGATGTCACCTTCGGCCAGGTGCGGGGTCAACCGGCCCAGCGTCTGGTCCACGGTCTCGCCGGCGGGCACCATCAGCCACACCACGCGCGGCACTGGCAACGCGGCCACTGCAGCGGCCAGCGAATCAACCACCTCCAGGCCGGCCTCGGCGGCGCGCTGGCGGGCGCCCTCGCCCGGGTCGTAGCCGACCACGCGGTGGCCACCGCGGTGCAGGCGCTGGGCCATGTTGGCGCCCATCCGGCCGAGGCCGATCATTGCAATATCCATTGTTTCACCTTCAGTTGGGGTCTAGGGTCAGGCTGCCTGGCCTGCCGGTGGCTGCGCAGTGGCGCAACTGCGCCTGGCGCCAACGCCGGTAGAGCGTGGTATGCAGATTGTGCAACGCCAGGTCGATGGAAAACGGCGTGCGCGGATTGCGGTCGAGCAGGCGGATGATGTGATAACCGACAGGACGTATACCGCGTGGGTGCGCGTAGATCACGAACTGCTGGTAGAACGCATCGTCCAGCAACTGGTCCATCTGCTGCACGAGGTCACGATAGCGCGGGACCAGCTGCGCACGCAGCGCCGGATCGCGCTCGTACAACAGCCGCTCGAAATAGCGTTGACCGACACGCGGAATGCCCTGCGCCAGCTGCCACAGAACGCGGTTGCGCTGGTCGTACCAGGCCAGGCCACCGTGCTCCGCCAGTGCCTGCGCCGCGCCCTCGCCCACCTCCACCACAACGAAGTTCTCCGCCTGGTTGCTCAGATCGTCCAAGGTGCCTTTGTCGAAGACGTGTTCGATGAAGCCCGGCAGCCCGACAAAGGCCTGCCGCCCCATCGCCGACGTGCGCACGGCCTTGCCGTCGGCCATGAACTGGCCGGCCTGCGCGCCCAGCAGGATGCTGTCGGTGTCGTGCAGGCCAAGGAAGGTGCCGATGGACAGTTCGTCCGCAGTGAATTCCGCATCGAAGGCGGCATCACCGTACAGCTCGCGCTGCGTGGCCAGCTGCGCGACCTGGCGGCCGACACCGCACTCGGCGCGCACGTGGCCCGTATAGAACGCATCCAGTGCGCGGCTGTTGCTGGCGGCCGGTACATAGCCGCGGCCGAAGCTGCGCACCCGCTGCCATCCCTGTGCCGGGGCACCGCGTGCGCCAAAGCCGATCCAGCCCAGCTGCACACCGGTGAAGCGGAAGGATTCATTGTCCTGCAGTGCCTGCGTAGCGCGTTGCACGGCAGCGCCCAGTTCAAAGGCGTAGGCACAGACCGTGGCCGGGTCATCCAGCAACTGCTGCAACAGGGCCTGCCGGTCGGCCTCGACCAGCGTTGCCGGCCAACGCACGCGCAGATCACCGGCCGCCTGCGCCTCGGCCAGCGAGGCACGCGTACACACCGGCCCACCCTGTACCTGTGGCGTGGTGATCGCTGCGGTTTCAAAGCGCCAGCCCAGCCGCTGCAGCAGGCCTTGGCTGCACTCGGCCGTAGCGGCCAGCGTGCTCAGGGGCCAGCCCAGCAGCAGGGCCCACGCCATCACCCTGCCGCGCACGCTCAGCCCTGGTCCGTTGCTGCCGGCGCTGGTTCGGGCTCAGGCCCGGCAGGAGGCTGCGGCGACGCGGCCGGTTGCGGTTGCGGCTCTGGCGTCGCTGCCGCTGGCAGGTACTGCTGCAGGCGCTGGAAGAAGCGCCGATAGAACTCGGCATCGGTGATCGTGCTGCTGGCCACTTTCACCAGTGAGTCGTCATTGCTGCCGAACGGCAGCGACACCGAGCCCAGCGCGCCCACGCCCACACTGGCCGAGGTCGGGCTCTTCTTCAGTGCATAGCGGTCCTGCACGGCGCTGACGAACACCAACGCCTGGCTGCCACGCGACGCACACGAGATACGCAGCACCAGCTGCTCATGGTCGTCCTCGCGCGGTTGGAAGTTCTTGTTGCCCTCCACCTGCGCATCGTCCGAGCGTGCGATGGCATAGCCCTGGCTGAGCAGCGTGCGCCGGGCAGCTTCGCAGGCTTCGGCCGGGCGGCCATCGACGGTGCGCGAGAAGGTGTCGCCGGAGTCGAAGGACTCCCGCAACAGGCTGCTGTCGGCGGCACGACCACCACAGGCGGTCAATGCCAAGGCACTGGTGGCAGCCAGCAGGGAAGCAGAAAGAAGGGAGGCCCGCATGGGTACTCCTGCGAAGACGGTATCGCCGAGGGTAGCCCCCTGCCCGTGTGCGCCGGGTCGAAAACACCGGTCCCGTCCGCCACCGTTGTACCCGGTTCATGCAAAAAGGGGACGGAAGGATCAAGTCGTTTGTGCCACTAGCGACTTGATCCCCTCCGCCCCCCTTTTTCAGTCAATCAGTCGGCCCAGCGGCCTGCGGCGGTGGACTGCGGCAGCACCTGCGCCGACAGCGGACGGTCGGCCTCCAGCAGGTTCACCGCGTCGGCCAGGATCGAGGCCGATTCACGCAGCAACGGATCCGGACGCTTCTCGGCGGCCTTCTCGCGGGCGGCATCCTTGACGATGTCGCGCTCGTTGCCGGTCAGGCCGTCATCGCTGCTGTCATCGGCCAGCGGGTCCAGGGCCAGGCCCAGTTCCTTGCGCACGATCTGGCGCTGCTTGCGCTGGGTGTCCTGGCGCTCGCGCTCGGCACGTCGGGTCGCTTCATTCAGCGAGACGTACTTCTTCGCCGCTTCGGCACGGAACTGCTCCACGTCCTCGTTCCACCACTGGAATTCCTTGTCGGTGGCGATGCGCGCGTCGTGGCGCGTTTCCAGCTTCGGCAGCAGCGGCGCAAAGTTGCCGTACTGGGTGTGCGGCACCGCGGCGATGCGGGTCCACGGCAGGGCATTGTCGTAGGTGCTCTCGCCGAACTCGGTGGCATCGACGCTGGCCGGGAACGCCAGGTCCGGCACCACACCCTTGTGCTGGGTGCTGCTGCCGCTGATGCGGAAGAACTGGGCGATGGTCAGCTTCACCTGGCCAAAGCGCTGGGCTTCGCCACTCGGCCAACGGTCCAGGTCGACGATGTTCTGCACCGTGCCCTTGCCGAAGCTGGTTTCACCGATGACCAGACCGCGTCCGTAGTCCTGGATGGCACCGGCGAAGATTTCCGACGCCGAGGCCGAACCACGGTTGATCAGCACGGCCAGCGGACCGTCCCATGCCACGCCCTGGTTGCGGTCGCTGTTGACGGTGACCCGGCCACCGGATTCGCGCACCTGCACCACCGGTCCCTGCTCGATGAACAGACCGGTCAGCTCGATGGCTTCATCCAGCGAACCGCCACCGTTGTTGCGCAGGTCCAGCACCACGCCGTCCAGCTTGTCGGTCTTGAAACCGGCCAGCAGCTTGGCCACGTCGCGGGTGGCCGACGCGTAATCGGTGGCGTTGCGACGACGGCCTTCGAAGTCCTGGTAGAAGGTCGGCAGCTTGATCACGCCGACCTTGCGTGCCGGCTCGCCATTGACGGCCGGAATGGTCATGGTCTCGCCCTTGGCGGCCTGTTCGGCCAGGCGCACCTTCTGCCGGGTCAGCACCAGGGTGTGGTGCTTGCCGTCGACGCCCGCTTCGGCCGGAATGAACTCCAGCTTCACCTGGGTGTCCTTGGCGCCACGGATCTTCGCCACGACATCATCGATGCGCCAGCCGATCACATCTTCCACCAGCCCGGACTTGCCTTGGCCGACGCCGACGATGCGGTCACCCGGCTTCAGCGTGCCGTCCACGGCCGCCGGGCCACCGGCGATGATCTCGCGGATCACCACCATGTCGTCCTGGCGCTGCAGCTGTGCGCCGATGCCTTCCAGCGACAGCGACATCGCCTGGTTGAAGTTCTCGGCGGTGCGCGGAGTGAAGTAATCGGTGTGCGGATCAACCGCGCTGGTGTAGGCGTTCATGAAGAACTGGAAGGTGTCTTCGCCCTTCAGCTCGTTGACCGACTTTTCCAGGGTGGCGTAACGCTTGTCCAGCGTCTTGCGGATGTCATCGGACTTCTTGCCGGCCAGCTTCAGGCGCAGCCAGTCATTCTTCACCGACTTGCGCCACAGCTCGTCGAGCTCGGCATTGGACGCTGCCCACGGCACGTCCTTGCGGTCGTACTCGAAGCGCTCGTCGGTGGTGAAATCCGGTTCCTGCTTCAGCAGCTTGCGCGCATAGGCCACGCGCTCGCCGACGCGCTGCTTGTAGACCGCGAACACCTGGAAGGCCGGCTCCAGCTCGCCGCCGCGGATGGCGTTGGCAATGCCGGCCTGGAACGGTGCGAAGCGGGTGATGTCGGCCTGGGTGAAGTACTGCTTGCCGCCGTCCAGCGTTTCCAGGTAGCGCTTGAACACATCCTTGGAGGTGGCTTCATCGAGTGCACGCGGGCGATAGGCGTAGCGGCTGTCGGACAACAGGCCGTATACCAGCTTGGAGGTGGTCACCTGATCGGCGGTAGCCGCCGCCGGCAACGCCGGCGAGTCGGCCTTGGCCGCCAGCGCCAACGGCGCAACCAGCGCCAGGGCCATCAGGAATGCGGGGGCTTTGAATTTCATTGACGTGCTCGAAGGCGCCTTGCCAAGGGGGAGACTGCAGGGTGTTCAGACACCACGACAGTGCCGAAAGTTGCCGGGTTTGTCACCCGCCCACTTCCGGTGGAAAACCAGCCTAGCGGGGCCGGTGTAGCAAATTGTGAATGCAGGCAAAGGCGTGCGGACCAACGGTCCGCACCCACCATGGTCGTGGTGACACCCATCGCACCCATCGGTAGCGCCGGGCCATGCCCGGCGGGGATGAGGCGTGCGGACCAACGGTCCGCACCCACGGCAACCGCTTACTGGACGCCGGCGCCCTTGGCCTGTACGTCGGCGTGGTACGACGAGCGCACCATCGGGCCGGAGGCCACGTGGCTGAAGCCCAGCTCGTAACCGTAGACTTCCAGCGCCTTGTAGTCGTCCGGGGTCCAGTACTTCAGCACCGGGTGGTGGTGCGCGGTCGGCTGCAGGTACTGGCCGATGGTGATCATGTCCACATTGTGCGCACGCAGGTCGCGCATGGTGGCCTTGATCTGTTCGAAGTCTTCGCCCAGGCCCAGCATGATGCCCGACTTGGTCGGTACGTCAGGGTGCTGCGCCTTGAAGTTCTTCAGCAGGTTCAACGACCACTGGTAATCGGCACCCGGGCGCACGTTGCGGTACAGGTCCGGCACGGTTTCGATGTTGTGGTTGAACACGTCCGGCGGGTTCTGCGCGAGGATCTCCAGCGCGCGCTCCATGCGGCCCTTGCCGCGGAAATCCGGCGTCAGCACTTCGATGCGGGTGCCCGGCGATTTCTCGCGGATGGCGGTGATGCAGTCGACGAAGTGCTGGGCACCGCCGTCGCGCAGGTCATCGCGGTCGACGCTGGTCACCACCACGTACTTCAGGCCCATGTCGGCCACGGTCTGGCCCAGGCTGGCCGGCTCGTTGGCATCGGGCGGCTTCGGCCGGCCGTGTGCCACGTCGCAGAACGAGCAGCGGCGGGTGCAGACCTCGCCCAGGATCATGAAAGTGGCGGTGCCGTGGCCGAAGCATTCGTGGATGTTCGGGCAGCTGGCTTCCTCGCACACGGTCACCAGGCGGTTCTCGCGCAGCTTGGCTTTCAGGTTCTGCACGGCATTGCCCGAAGGAATGCGCACGCGGATCCAGGAGGGCTTGCGCAGCACCGGCACGTCGGCGAACTGCACCGGCGAACGGTTGATCTTGTCCCCACCCATCTGCTTGACCCCGGCCTGCAACGGCGCGGTGGACGGAAGCTCGGCCTGCACGATCTGCAGGGGAATGGTGCGGGCAGTGGTTTCAGTCATGGCGTTTCCGGGGGCGGTCAGGCGGCCGCAGAGAGATCAGGCAGTTCAGGCACGGGCTGCAGCAACAGGCCGAACTGGCGGGCCAGGTGGTCCAGCAGCACCGGCTTGACGGCGTCCATCCCGGACGGACCGCCCAAGTCTAGCACCGTGGTCACCTGCAACCCCTCGTAACCACAGGGGTTGATGCGGTGGAAAGGGTCGAGGTCCATGGCCACGTTGAAGGCCAGGCCGTGGAAGGTGCAGCCGCGCCGCACGCGGATGCCGAGCGCGGCGATCTTGGCGCCGCCGACGTAGACACCCGGGGCGCCGTCGAGCCGTTCGGCACCGATGTTCCATTCCGCCAGGGTGTCGATGATGGCCTGCTCGATGCGGCACACGTAGTCGCGCACGCCGATGCCCAGCCGCGGCAGCCGCAGCAGCGGGTAGATCACGATCTGGCCGGGGCCGTGGTAGGTCACCTGGCCACCGCGATCGACGTGGACCACCGGGATCTCACCCGGCGCCAGCACGTGCTCGACCTTGCCGGCCTGGCCCAGGGTGAACACCGGATCGTGCTCGACCACCCACAGCTCATCCAGCGTGTCCTCGTCGCGCTGGTCGGTGAAACGCTGCATGGCGTGCCAGACCGGCTCGTAGGCCTGGCGCCCCAGGTCACGCACCAGCGCCGGGCGCGGCGGGCGTGCCTCGGGGGCCGCCGCTTCGGCAGGACAGCTGACGGCTACACCGTCCACTTCACTTCCGGGTGGTCGCGCAGGGCCTGGTGGGCCACGTCGTACTGATCGCGGTTCTCGGCCCGGAAGACCAGGCGCACCGAGACGTACTTGCCGTTGGACGAATGCTTCCAGCTGATGCGCTCGTTCACCACGTCGACGCCAGCAGCCAGCAGCAGGCGGGGGAGTTCATGCTCCAGGCCGCGGTTGGCCGGGCCCATCGCGCTGAGCTCGAACTGACCGGGGAACTGGAAGCCGTGTTCGGGGTTGTCGGACTTGATTTCCATGCGCCCATTATCGGGCCGCAGGGCAACAAACCCAAGAGTATTCATGTAAGCCGGCGGCACTGCGGGCGGGCCGCTGCGTTGCAGCTGAACATCCATTCAGACTGGGCACCACCTCCCGGGGCCCCTGCCCCATCGCTGCCGCTTCGCCTGCGGTAACCGATTGTATCGATCAGACAATGTTGTTTTCGGAACAGACAAGTGATCCCAGCGCGCTCGTTCCATCACAGCGCCGGGAGTACCGTGTCGTTGCATAAAACGACAGACAAAAGCCCCCTTCCCGATGATCATCCCATCCATGCGCTACCTCGCATCCTTTGGATTGTCCGGCCTGCTGGCCACCGCCCTCCCCCTTTCCGCCTACGCAGCCGAGCAATGCGGCCCGGACGCGATGCGCGAGCACCCACCGCAGGTCAATTTCCGCGTCGACAACGACCTGTTCGGCGGCCGCCACCAGGACCAGGGCTACACCAACGGCGCCCAGCTGACCCTGGTCTCGCCCAACCTGGTCGATTACACAGACGACCCGTGCCTGCCGCGCCTGGCGCGCTGGGTGAACAGCCACCTGGAGGCACTGCACCCGGGCAGGTTCGAACAGCAGAACATGATCTTCAGCCTGGCCCAGGGCATCTTCACCCCCACCGATTTCACCCGGAAGGACCTGATCGAAGACGACCGCCCGTATGCGGGCGTGCTGGTGGCCAGCTTCGGCTACAACGCGCGCAGCGGCGACCACCTGCAGACCACCCAGCTGACCCTGGGCGTGGTGGGCCCGTGGGCACAGGGCCGGCAGGTGCAGAACGCGGTGCACGACGTGCTGGGTGATGAGAAGTTCCAGGGCTGGGACAACCAGCTGCACAACGAACCGGTGTTCATGCTGACCCACGAGCGCATGCGCCGCTGGCCGGGCGATGCCAGCATCAACGCCGATGGCTGGGGCTGGGATGCGATCAGCCATTACGGCGGCTCGGTCGGCAACCTGGAAACCAAGGCCAACGTCGGCGGCGAAGTGCGTTTCGGCTGGAAGCTGCCCGACGATTTCGGCAGCACCCCGCTGCGCCCGGCCGGCGAGAACACCGCGCCGACCCGGGGTGGCAAGCCCAGTGGCTGGTCGTGGCACATGTTCGCCACCACCGATGCGGCGTGGGTGATCCGCGATATCACCCTGGACGGCAACACGTTCCGCAACAGCCACAGCGTGGACAAGCGCCACGTGGTCGCCTACGGCGGTTACGGCGTGGCAGTGATGCGCGGCCGCTGGAAGTTCGCGGTAGCCCGCTACCACAGCACCCGCGAGTTCAATGGCCAGCGCGAAGCCCCGGTGTTCGGCAGCTTCACCATCAGCCGCTCGCTGTAAGCAAGGGGCTGATGGTGAAGCGGGTAGGTGCCGACCGTTGGTCGGCACACCGGATTGATTCGCTCGCTGTAAGCGAGCGAATCAATCC
>NZ_QQXJ01000001.1:606227-607442 GCF_004348785.1 Stenotrophomonas sp. TEPEL | reverse complement strand
CGCCGGGCCATGCCCGGCGGGATCCCACGAAAAAGGCCGGCATTCGCCGGCCTTTTCCTTTCACCGCAGCAGGCTGCGGATCATTCCGATTCCCACCACATCCAGAAGCTGTCCCACAGGCGCTTGAAGAAGCCGGCCTGCTCGACGGCGGCCACAGCCACCAGCGGCGCTTCGGCCACCAGCTTGCCATCCAGGGTGACCTTGACGGTGCCGATCTGCTGGCCAGCGGTGAACGGCGCTTCCAGGGTCTTGGGCACGTCGATGCTCGGCTTCAGGTCGTTGTAGCGACCGCGCGGCACGCTGACCAGCATCGGCTGCGCCACGCCCAGCTGCACCTTGTCGGTGGTACCCTTCCATACCTTGTGCTCGGCCACGGCCTTGCCCGGCTCGTACAGGCGGTGGGTCTCGAAGAAGCGGAAGCCCCAGTTCAACAGGGCCAGGCTGTCATCGGCGCGCTGCTTTTCCGACGCGCCACCCAGCACCACCGCGACCAGGCGCTGGTCACCGCGCTGGGCCGAGCTCATCAGGCAGTAGCCGGCCTCGGAGGTGTGGCCGGTCTTGATGCCGTCCACGCTGCCATCGCGCCACAACAGCAGGTTGCGGTTGGGCTGCTTGATGGTGCCGACCTGGAATTCCTTGATCTTGTTGTACGCGTAGGTTTCCGGGTAGTCGCGCACCATCGCGCGGCCCAGCAGGGCCAGATCGTAGGCGCTGCTGTGATGGCCCGGGGCGGTCAGGCCGTGGGCGTTCACGAAGTGCGAGTTCTTCATGCCGATCTTGGCGGCGTAGCTGTTCATCAGCGAAGCAAAGGCTTCTTCGCTGCCAGCCACGTGCTCGGCCAGGGCGATCGCGGCGTCATTGCCGGACTGGATCGCCATGCCCTTTTCCATGTCTTCCAGGCGCGCGGTCTGGTTGACCGGGAAGCCGCTGTAGCTGCCATCGGTGCCGGCGCCACCTTCGCGCCAGGCGCGTTCGCTCATCATCACCTGGTCGTCGGGACGGACCTTGCCGTTCTTGACCTCGGCGGCGATCACGTACGACGTCATCACCTTGGTGATGCTGGCCGGGGCCAGCTGTTCGTTGATGTTCTCGCCTGCCAGCACCTGGCCGGTGGCGTAGTCCATCAGCACCCATGCCTTGGAAACGCTGGGTGCAGGCGCCGGCGGCGTGGCCACGGTGGCGGGGGCAGCAGCGGCGGCGGGCGCCGGGGTGGCC
>NZ_QQXJ01000001.1:601785-606127 GCF_004348785.1 Stenotrophomonas sp. TEPEL | reverse complement strand
GCCGGGGTCGGCAGCGGCGTCTGTGCGGAGGCCAGGCCCACCACCAGGGTGGCGGCCAGGGCAGTGGCGGCGGAACGGAAATTCATGGGACAGCAGGCTCCAGGGGACGGCCGGAAAATGAAGGATGGGGCGAGGTGGCCATTGTAAGGCCGAGGTGGCAAGGGCCGGCAGCACCGGCCCGGGCGGAATCAGTCCTTGACGATCTGTGGCGAGCCAAAGCCCAGACCCGAGATGCGCCCGGCAAGTTCCGCCGCGCTGGCATGGTCGTTGGCGGGAACCCGCAGGCGCCACAGGGTACGGCCGCCGGCAGCGATGTCGCTGATGGTGGCACCGACGATGCCGGCGGCGTTGAGCTGGCCCATCGCCCGGTTGGCGTTGTCGCGGTTGGAGAAGCTGGCGACCTGCAGCATCACCGCGCCCACCACCTTCTGCGACAGGCTGGGGCTGCTGGCCGGGGCCGGGCTGCGCGGCATGGCGGTGGCCACGACCGGCGCTGCCGGACGCGGCGCGGGTGCGCTGGGCGGCAGGCTGCTGACCGCCACTTCCGGCATCGTGCTGACGGCGGCCTGGGTGGTGGCCGGCTGGCCACGCTGCGGCGCGGCGTCGGCCGGCAGGCGCTTGACCAGGCGATCGATGTCACTGTCGGCAACTGCGCGTGCGGCGGGTGCGGGGGGCGCGCTGGCGACGGCAGCGGTGGCCGCAGCCGCTTCCGCAGCACGGCGTTCGCGGCGCGAGGGCTTCTGCGCCAACAGATTGCCTTCGCCCGGCTGCAGCGCGCGCACTTCCACGTTGCCGGTACCGCGCTGGGTGATGCCCAGGCGCACGGCGGCGGCATAGCTGAGATCGACCACGCGGCCATCGTGGAACGGGCCACGATCATTGACGCGCACGATCACCGATTCGCCGTTGTCCAGGTTGGTCACGCGGGCGAAGCTGGGCAGCGGCAGGGTCTTGTGGGCAGCGGTGAACTGGTACATGTCGTAGACCTCGCGGTTGGAGGTCAGGCGGCCATGGAACTTGGCGCCGTAGTACGAAGCGGTGCCACGTTCAACGTAGTTGCGGGTGTCGTCGAGCACCTTGTACTGCTTGCCCAGCACCACGTAGGGCGACTTGTTGCCGATCGCCGAGCGGTCCTCATTGGTCACCACCGGCTCGGGAATACAGGCGACGTTGGGCACGTAACTGGGCGTAGTGTCTTTCACGCCGGGCTTGTACAGGCCACCGGCGGTGTAGTTGCCACGAGTGGACATGTCTTCGGTGGCCGCCGCATACGGCGAGCCCTCCGGACAATGCGCCGGACGCCCGCCCTTGCCCTGCACCACCGTGCCGGACGGCTTGCCACCGTGGCCGGCGGTCGCCGGCTTTTTCGGCGCGCTGCTGCAGGCGGCCAGCGCGAGGACGATCAATCCAGGGACCAGCCATCTGATGTTCATGCCGGGGGCAGCTCCTGTCCGGCAATGGCCTGCGACAACTGGAACACGGCCATCGCGTACATCTTCGAGAGGTTGTAGCGGGTGATTGCGTAGTAGTTCTGGAAGCCCAGCCAGTACTGCTTGCCGGTGCTGCCTTCAAGGGTGATCGGGGTAGCAGTGGCACCGGGCTGCACCGGCGCGCTGGGCTGGTAGCCGCGCTGGGCCAGGTCGGCCAGCGACCAGGTGGGCATCCACTCGGTCGGGTTGAACTCCTCGCGGCCGGCGGCGAGCGTGGCCGGCACGGCGACCTGGCCGCCTCGCACCCAGCCGCCCTTCTTCACGAAGTAGTTGGCGATGGAGGAGAACACGTCGTCGTAGCTGGTGAACAGGTCACGGCGACCATCGCCATTGCCGTCCACGGCGTAATCCAGGTAGCTGGAGGGCATGAACTGGCCCATGCCCATCGCACCGGCATAGCTGCCCTTGAGCGTGGTGATGTCCAGCTTTTCCTCGCGGCCCAGCTCGAACAGCTTGGCCAGTTCATCGCGGAAGAACAGCTCGCGGCGCACTTCGCGCTCCAGCTTGGCCGGGTCGCCACTGCGCGGGTAATAGAAGGCCAAGGTGTACAGCGCATCGAGCACGCGATGGCTGCCGGCATTCTTGCCGTAGCTGGTTTCCACGCCGATGATCGCCACGATCACTTCCGCCGGCACGCCGGTGCGCTGCTGCACACGGTCCAGTTCGGCGCGATGCTGGGCAAGAAACGCCTTGCCGCCATCGATGCGTGCCTTGCTGATGAACATCGGCCGGTATTCGTTCCACGGCTTGACCCGTTCTGCCGGCCGCGACATCGCGGCGATGATCGGCTGGCGCACCTGCGCCTGGTCGAGCACGTTGCCGATCTCGTCGGGCTTGAGGCCGTAGCGCTTGGCGGTGTCGGCAATGAATCTGGCGCGCGCGGTTTCGAACGGCACCGGGGTGAGATCGACCGGTGCTGCCGTGGCCGCGGTCGCTTCCGGCGCAGCCTCGGCCGGGCCGTGGGGCTTGGCCGCCGGGTGGCGCGGCGTACTGCTGGCCTGTGGCGAAGTCGGTGGGGACGTCGGCTGGGTCGCACAGGCGACCAGGCCGAGGGTGAGCATGCAGGCCAGAGAACGTCGAATCATCACCGCAGGTTAGCAGGTCATGGATGAATTAAAACCCCTAACACCATGAATCACAACGATTTGCTCGCGTTCAGCACGAATGTGAAGGCGTTGTGATTGACCTGCCCCATTCAGGCAGAGGTTGCCGGTTGCGTCCCCATCCCCGCAGACGCAACCGGCCGCCGGACCCGGTCGGTACCTGCGCGGCTGCCGCTCCCCAGTGGCAGTGCTCCGCGCTCCCTGTACCCGTTGGATCAGTACTGCTTTCCCATCCGACGCCCCTCGCGCTGCATCAGAGACGGCGCGCCATGCCGAACGGGCCGCCATTGTGCAGGCCGATTGCGACAAGTCCATTGATCAGGATCAACGCGGCGTCAAAATGTGAATTGGAGCCCACTTTTAATGGAACTTCGTCAGCGGCGATGCTGCTGTGCGGCGTTGTGGGAACGATTACAGAAATGCGCTTGCGCAGATTCATGCGCGCATCGGCGGCGAAGGTCGGCGAACGGCGTAGCCCCTCGTGGGTGAGCGCTGAAAGCAACAGCCGTGGTTGGCCGTGTAGCAACTGTGTTGCTGGAGGAGCGCCAGCCCTTCCGGTAAACGGGCACGGTAGTGCCGGCCGCTGGCCGGCAGCCTCAGGAGCAACGCCCTCTGGTGCGCTCAGGCGGGGATCGGTCCGCTCTGAGCGTCACGCATACGGGCGTTGAGAATCACCAGCATCTTCCGCATCACCGCCACGATGGCCACTTTGCCTTCCTTGCCCCGCGCTCGCAGCGACTGNTAAAAGTCCCGCAGGCGAGGTTCATGCCGCATGGCCGACATGCTGGCCATGTAGAGCACCTGACGGATCTCAGCCCTGCCGCCATGGATGCTTCGTTTGCCACGCATGGTCCCGCTGTCATGGGACATCGGTGCCACACCGACCAGGCTGGCCACGGCCTTGCCACTGATCTTGCCCAGCTCGGGAAGATAGCTGGCCAACACGGCCTGCAGGCCCGGGCCAACACCTTTCATCGACTTCAGGACAGCCAGTTGAGGTTGCTGGGCAACCTGCTCGGCAATCTGTTTTCCCAAGCATTCAACCATCGTCTGCAGGTGGGTGATATTGGCCTGCAGCAGTCGGCGCAATGCACGATCAGTCACCATTTGCTGCTGCTGCCGCGCTACGGTCAGCGCGTGCATCGCCTGTCGACGTGCCCGCACAAATTCCCGCATCTTCCGCTGCCAAGGTTCCAATGGCTGATAGGACGGCAGTTTCACCAAGGCCGCCATCTGCGCCAATGCATAGGCATCCAGGCGGTCGGTCTTGGCCATCTGCCCCATCCCCTGGGCCAGCCTTCGGGCCCGCAGCGCGTTGGCGCGGACCACCGGATGACCAGCGTTGTGCAGAAAGTCCAGCACAGGCTGTTCGTAGCCACCAGTGGCCTCCAGCACGATCTGGACGGCTGGGCGTTTCCTCAGCCAGAGGTCCAATTCAGCAAAGCCGGAGCGGCTATTGCTGACCTGCAGGGTCTTTCCGTCTGTCGTGCCAACGTCCAGCTGGCGCTTGCTGACATCAATCCCGANCCCGTTCATCACCGGACTCCGTATAGTCTGGAAGGGTCGAGAGCTCCCCCGCTTGCCCAGTCTTATCACTGCGAGTGTCAGCTCCAGCAACTGTTCGGGCGGATCAAGGGAGATTCCGGCGTGGGCGCCAAGCTACAAGGCGATCGTCGAGATCCAGGCTTACACGGCGGCCCACGCCGGCTCTCGACACCTACGNTGCCAGATTCCAATCAGATAAGGCTT
>NZ_QQXJ01000001.1:601234-601685 GCF_004348785.1 Stenotrophomonas sp. TEPEL | reverse complement strand
AGTGTCAGCTCCAGCAACTGTTCGGGCGGATCAAGGGAGATTCCGGCGTGGGCGCCAAGCTACAAGGCGATCGTCGAGATCCAGGCTTACACGGCGGCCCACGCCGGCTCTCGACACCTACGTTGCCAGATTCCAATCAGATAAGGCTTGGCCGCGGCATCCATGCCGCGGACACCCCGCACTCCGACACCGCCCCNCCTCTGACAGATTCCGACNGCTGTTGGTAGGTGTCGACCTTGGTCGACACGGTAGATNCACGCNATGCGTGGATGAATCTCTTTCAGATATCGAANTNNATCTGGNGTCAGATCCGTTTTCCNTNGGAAANCGGATCTGACCCCAAGAGCCNTTCCAACAGANCGCGGNAATCTGTCGAAGGCGGGGTGGGTCCGGTTGCGGGGGCGTGAGCCGCATGGATGCGGCGACCGAGCTTACATGGACGTACTTGCAG
>NZ_QQXJ01000001.1:591574-601134 GCF_004348785.1 Stenotrophomonas sp. TEPEL | reverse complement strand
ACCCGCCCCCACCCACGAGGGGCTGTGCCGTTGGCTGGAAACCTACGCGTGCACCGGCCGGTGCCCCCGCACCGCCATCACCAGCCCGATCCCCGCCAGCAACGACACCGCCGAGGTACCGCCATAACTGATCAGCGGCATCGGAATGCCCACCACCGGCAGCAATCCGGAAATCATCCCGCCGTTGACCAGCACGTACACGAAGAACGCCAGGCCGAGGCTGCCGGCCAACAACCGCGCGTGCGTGTCGCGTGCCTGCACCGCGATCGACAGGCAACGCCCGACCACGAACAGATACAGGGCGAACACCACCACCACGCCGATCCAGCCGAACTCCTCGGCCAGCACCGAGAACGCGAAATCGGTGGTGTACTCGGGCAGGAAATCCAGCGTGGCCTGCGTGCCGTGCCCCCAGCCCCTGCCCTGCATGCCACCGGAGCCGATGGCGATGCGCGACTGCAGGATGTTCCAGCCGGTACCCAACGGATCGGCAGCCGGATCCAGGAAGGTCAGCACGCGATTCTTCTGGTATTGCCGCAGCAGCCCGAACCAGGCCAACGGCGCAGCCACCGACACCGCGCCCAGTCCGGCCGCCACCCAGCGCCACTGCAGGCCTGCCAGCAGCAGGGCGAACACGCCGCTGGCGGTGACCAGGGTGGCGGTACCGAGATTGGGCTGCATCAGGATCAGCAGCGCTGGCACCCCGATCAGCACTGCGGCCGTCAGCACCGTGCGCGGCGATGGCGGCAGCGGCTGGCGGTGCAGATACCAGGCCATCATCAACGGCAGGCTGAGCTTGAGCAGTTCCGAAGGCTGCAGGTAGAACACGCCGAGGTTGAGCCAGCGCTGCCCGTATTTGCCGGTGCCGATCACGTACACCGCCATCAACGGCAGCATCGACAGTGCATAGATCGCCGGCGTCCACGCGCGCAGGCGCAGCAGCGAAACCCGCGACAGCAGCCACATCGCTGCCAGGCCACCGGCAAAGCGCATCGCCTGCCCGTGCACCGGCCCGTTCACGCTGTGCAGCACCGCCAGGCCTGCGCCCATGAGGATCAACAACGCGATCAGCAACGGCAGATCGATCGTGCGCAGCGCCTCACGGCAGCCACCAAGCATTCGTTTCCATTTCACCCGCGGCACGGTAGCAACCGGCGCTTTCGCGAAGCTGTCAGCGCTGTTTGACGCTATCGACACCGCGCGTGGCGGATGCCTTTGGCCTGCGGATTTTCCGGGTTTCAAACAATTCTGATTGGAGCCGCAAGGGCCCCGTGCACATCATGTAGTGCCACCGACAACGGGTGGCACGGGACTCCAATCCCGTTGACCCAAGTGTTGTTTACGCTTGCCAGCCGGCGTCGCCTTCTCCTTGTTGAGCGGCGTCGGCTGGCAATCCGTCCGTGCGTCTTTGGCGGGCGGTGCGTGGAGGGCCTTGTGCCCGCCGGCGCTTTCACACTTGGTCACCGGTATTGGAGCCACGCATCGTCCGCCACCCTCGCATGCACGCGGGGTGGCCCTTGCCTACCGCACAAGGATGCCGCCATGTCCGCTTCCACCTACCCGTACCTGTTCGCCACGCTGGGCGAGGCCGCCCACCAGCTGCCGGATGACATCGCCCGCGCGCTGGAAACCACGCTCACCGCCACGCAGGCCGCCAACAGTCCCGGCGGCCCTACCCTGCTGGACTGTCTGCAGCGCATCCGCCAGGTGGAAGGCGCCGACGGCCAACCGTGGCCACGCAAAGGGCGAACGCAGGCGCAGTCCATGGCGATGGCGCGCATCGACCGCGCCAATGCCGGGCTGACCTTCCTGCTGGAACTGCTGCACGCCAGCGAACGCGTGCGCGTGGACGGCGACGACACGCACCATCTGCCCGACGACGCCCGCGAAGGGCTGCTGCTGGCCTGCAGAGGCCTGTCGGAATATGTGGATGTGCAGCTGCAGGCGGCGTGACGCGTGTATTCCTGAAGAGCCAAGCATGGCCCGGCACCACAAAGAGCGAAGCGACCCGCCTCTGCCCTGCTCTACTTCTCTTTGTGGTGCCGGGCCATGCTTGGCTCTTCAGGAATACACGCGTCACGCCGCCTGCAGCTGCACATCCACATATTCGCGGCCAAGCCTCCACGGACGGATTCACGGCGTCCCCCGCGAATCCAACCCGCCCGGCCCAATCACATGAATCGCTGCACGCGCCCACCCACAAGGGGCTGCGCCGATGGCTGGAAACTACCCGTAACCGCCGTGCACCGGGTTATGACTACGCACCGCCATCACCAACCCGAACCCCGCCAGCAGCGACACCGCCGACGTACCGCCGTAACTGATCAACGGCATCGGCACGCCCACCACCGGCAGCAGGCCGGAAATCATCCCGCCGTTCACCAGTACATAGACGAAGAACGCCAGACCCGTGGCCCCCGCCAGCAGGCGTGAGTACGAATCGCGCGACTGGCTGGCGATCCACAGGCAGCGCCCGATCACCACCAGATACAACGTCAGCACCAGCGCCACGCCGATCCAGCCGAACTCCTCGCTCAGCACCGAGAACGCGAAGTCGGTGGTCTGCTCGGGAATGAAATTCAGGTGCGACTGCGAGCCTTCGCCCCAGCCCTTGCCATCGAAACCGCCGGAACCAATGGCGATCTTCGACTGGATGATGTTCCAGCCCGCGCCCAGCGCATCCATTTCCGGGTCGAGGAACATCATGATGCGGTCCTTCTGGTACGGCCGCAGCAGCCAGAACCAGGCCACCGGCGCCACCGCAGCCACGCCGCCCACGCCCAGCCCACCCACCACCACGGCAGGCCCGCCAGCAGCAGCACGAACACACCACTGGCGGCGATCAGTACGCCGGTGCCGAAGTCCGGCTGCAGCATCACCAGCCCGGTCGGCACGCCGATGATCACCATCGCCACCAGCACGGTGTTGAAGCGCGGCGGCAGCGGCATCCTGTGCAGGTACCAGGCCACCATCATCGGCAGGCTGACCTTGAGCAGTTCGGCCGGCTGCAGATAGAAGAACTTGAGGTCCAGCCACTGCCGGCCGTACTTGCCCGTGCCCAGCACGAACACCGCCAGCAACGGGATCATCGAGATGGCGTAGATCAGCGGCGTGGCCGAGCGGATGCGCAGGATCGGCGCCCGCGAGATGCCCCACATCGCCGCAAGACCCACGGCAAAACGCACACCCTGCGCCATCACCAGGCTGTCGCCGCCGGCACTCTTCAAGGTTGCCAGGCCGATCACCATCAGCGCGCCCAGGGCCAGGCACAGCAGCCAGTCGAGGCTGCTGAAGAACCGCTGCAGCATTTCCCCGGCCCAACGCAGGAAGGCGCTCATCGGGCGGCCTCCGCAGCAACCGTCGGACGTGGCGTGGCCGGCAGTGCCGCAGAAGGATGTGTGGCCGGAGCAGGTGCCGGTGCCGGCGGCGGGACACCGACCACGACCGCATGCTCGCCCAGCTGCGCCGCAGCCGCGTCGCCGGCCTGGCGCGCACCCACGTCTTCGTTGTCGAACGCGGTGGCGCCGATGGCGGTCGTGCCGCGTTCGCTGTCCAGCGGCTGCATGCCTTCGGGCATCTTGCCCAGCAGCCAGGCATCGAACACCTTGCGTGCGATCGGCGCGGCCGCCGAACCACCGTAGCCGCCGCCCTCCACGGCAATCGCCACGGCGATGACCGGGTTGTCGGCCGGTGCGAAGCCGACGAACAGCGCGCGATGGCGCAGGTGCATCGGCAGGCTCTTCGGGTTCACCGCGGCGGTGCCACGGCGGCTGATCACCTGTGCGGTACCGGTCTTGCCCGCCATCACATACGGTGCGCCGGCCGCTGCACGCGCGCCGCTGCCACCGGGCTGCATGGTGCCCATCATGCCCTCGCGCACGGCCTGCAGGTTGCTCGGGGTCGGGCTGATCGGCTTGCTCTCGCCCTGCGGCATGGGCGTCCAGTCCGCATCGAAGCCGGCGCGCTGCTGCATCACCAGGTGCGGCCGGCGCAGCTGCCCGTTGGCAATGCCGGCCACCCCGTGCACCAGCTGCAACGGGGTGACCTTCCAGTCGCCCTGGCCGATGCTGGCGTTGACGGTGTCGCCGGGATACCAGCGCTCCTTGCGTGATTTGTACTTCGATGCCGGCGACGGCAGGATGCCGCCGATCTCGCCGGTCAGGTCGATACCGGTCGGCTGGCCGAAACCGTAGTAGCCCATGTAGTGGTCGAAGCGCTCGATGCCCATGTCCAGGGCCAGCTTGTAGTAGTACGTGTTGACCGACTGGGTGATCGACTTGCGCAGATCGGTCCAGCCATGGCCGCCACGGTTGGCATCGCCCCAGCCCCGCGAGGTGCCGGGCAGGTAGAACATGCCGGTGGAGAGAATCTTGTCTTCGGGCCGGCGCACCCCGCTGTCCAGGCCGGCCAGGCCGATCAGTGGCTTGATGGTCGAACCGGGGGCCACGCCACCCAGCACCAGGCGGTTGAACTGCGGCCGCGAGGGATTCTCGTTGAGCGCCTTGAAGTCGGCGTGCGAGATGCCGTTGACGAACAGGTTGGCGTCGTACGACGGCAGGCTGACCATCGCCAGCACTTCGCCGGTGCGCGGGTCCATCGCCACGGCGGCACCTTCGAACTCGCCGAAGGCGGCCACCATCGCCCGCTGCAGGTCGGCATCGATCGACAGCCGCAGGTCGGCGCCGGACTGCGCGGCGACACGGCCGATGGTGCGGATCGCGCGGCCCTGCACGTTGGTCTCGACCTGTTCGTAGCCGACCTTGCCGCGCAGCTCCTGCTCGTAATAGCGCTCCAGGCCGGACTTGCCGATGTGGGTCAGCGCGGCATTGCCCTCGCCGAGGATCTCCAGGTCCTTGTCGTCGACCCGGCCGACGTAGCCGATGATGTGCGCGAACAGGTCGCCATAGGGATAGCGACGGGTCAGGTACGGCTCCAGCTCGACGCCGGGAAAGCGCCAGCGGTCCACGGCGAAGCGCGCCATTTCCTCATCGCTCATGCGCAGCTTCAGCGTGACCGGCAGGAACTTGCGGCGCGCCTTGCGCGACTTGTTGAACGCTTCCAGCTCTTCCGGACTGATCTGGATGATCTTCGCCAGCCCTTCCAGGGTGGCGTCCATGTCCTTGACCTTGTCGGGGGTGATGTCCAGGCGGAACGCCGGCACGTTCTCGGCCAGCAGGCGGCCGTTGCGGTCGTAGATCATGCCGCGCCCGGGCACCACCGGCCGCGGCTTGATGCGGTTGGCTTCGGAACGGGTGGCGTAGATGTCGTGGTCCAGCACCTGCAGCTTGAAGTACCAGCCGCCCAGGCCCAGCAGGCAGACCAGAACACCGAAGAAGCCCAACGCCGCACGACGCCGGAACTGTTCGGCTTCGGCGTGCGGATTCTTGACCTGGCGACGCGGCAGCATGGCTCAGCGCCCGCGCTTGCCGAAGCGCACCGCGTCCAGCAGCACGAACACCAGCGGCCACAGGCCCATGCCCAGCAACGGTGCCCACCAGTACGACCACGGCAGGGTCGGCTCGCCCACCATGATGTGGACCAGCGCGCTGACGATGCGATCGTTGAACAGCAGGCCGCCGATGGCCAGCATCTGCTGCGACATCGGGAAGAAGCGGATGCGCGCGCGGAAACGCTGCAGGATGAAGGCCAGCATCACCAGGCGCAGCGCTTGTTCGCCCAGTACCCCGCCATACAGCAGGTCGGCGACGACGCCGCTGGCGAAGGCGATGCCGAGGCCGACGCGCTCGGGCGCTTCGATGACCCAGTAGGCCAGCACCAGTGCCAGCCAATACGGACGCAGCGGCTGCAGCAGCGCGGGCAACGGCAGCAGGCCCAGCAGCAGGGCCACCACCAGGCTGGCCGGAAGCACCCAGCGGTTGTCGCGAAGGCGGCTCATCGCTGCGCCTCCGACTGCGGTTGCGTGGGCTGCGGTTGCCGGCCAGCGGCCGGCACTACCGGGGAGGTCTGCGTCGTCGTAGGCGCGGGGGCCGGCGGGTTCGTCGCAGGCGGGGACGGTTGCCGGCCAGCGGCCGGCACTACCGGGGCCGACCCAGCGTCGGGTGGAGAGCCCCCCTCTTGTTTAGGGGGGCGCGCCGAAGGCGCGGGGTTAAGGGGGGATGCCCCCCCGGCAGCCTGGTTTGCCGAAGGCAAACTTGGCTGAGGCAATTCGCCTGCCGCAGGCAAGCGAATTGCCGCACCGGGGCGCAGCAGCAGCACGTCGCGGCCGCGATCAAGCTGAGCGGCCGGCTTCAGTTCGCCCACCAGGAAGGCGTGGGTATCGTCCGGGCGCAGGCCGGTGATGGTGCCGACCGGGAATCCGGCCGGGAACCGGCCACCAAGGCCGGAGGTGACGATCTCATCGCCCACTTCCACGCCGGCGCTGAGCGGGATGTCGCGCAGCTCGAGCTTGTCGCCGCGGCCGTAGACGATCAGGCGCACGCCATTGCGGGCCACGGTCACCGGCACTGCATGGTCGGGGTCGGTCAACAACAGCACGGTGGCGTTGCCACCGGTCACGCTGATCACCTGCCCCATCAGGCCGCCGGCATCGATCACCGCCTGGCCGACGTGCACGCCTTCGCGGCTGCCAGCGTCCAGCACCAGGCGCTGTTTGACCGGGTCCAGGTCGATGTCCAGGATCGGCGCAAGCTGCACGTCCAGGCCACTGCGCTCGGCCACGTTCAGCAGTTCACGCAGCTGGGCGTTGTCCAGTGCGGCGGTCTGCAGGCGGGTCAGGCGGGCGTTGGCCAGCAGCAGCTGGTTGCGCAGCTCACGGTTTTCGGTCACCAGCTGGCCGTGGCTGGCGGCACTGTCACGCACCTGCCCGCCGAGCTTGCCGGGCAGGCCGGCCAGCGCCCACACCGGCTGCACCAGGCTGTTGGCCTGCTCGCGCAGGCGCGCCAGCCAGCCGGCCTGGTCGTCGAGGACGATCAAGGTGATTGCCAGTGCGAGATAGGCCAGCAGCCGCAGCGGGCTGGCGGCATCACCGGATCGGGAAGCGACGGGAGGTCCGGCGTAGGGCGGCACGGCAACGATTCAACTGGCAGAAGGCGGAAGGGAAACACGCGGGCGCCCCGCCGGTGCCGACCCGCCAGCGTGGCGGGCCACACCCCGGAGGGGCGCTGCGGGCGCAAGCAGCCGGGACGGCTTATTCCGGCGCAAAGAACTCGTTGCCGTGCATGTCCACCAGTTCCAGCGCACGACCGCCACCACGGGCCACGCAGGTCAGCGGGTCATCGGCCACCTGCACGTGCAGGCCGGTTTCCTCGGAGATCAGGCGGTCCAGGTCGCGCAGCAGGGCGCCACCACCGGTCAGTACGATGCCGCGCTCGGCCACGTCGGCACACAGTTCCGGCGGGGTCTGCTCCAGCGCCAGCTTGACCGCGCTGACGATGCCCGACAGCGGCTCGTGCAGGGCTTCGAGCACCTCGTTGGAGCTGATCTTGATCATCTTCGGCACGCCCTCGGCGAGGTTGCGGCCGGAGATTTCCATCTCGATCACTTCCGCCTGCGGGTAGGCACAGCCCAGTTCAACCTTGATGCGTTCAGCGGTGGCTTCACCGATCAGCATGCCGTGGTTGCGGCGCACGTAGTTGGTGATCGACTCGTCGAAGCGGTCACCGCCGATGCGCACCGAGGCCGAATAGACGATGCCGTTGAGCGAGATCACCGCCACTTCGGTGGTGCCGCCGCCGATGTCGATGACCATCGAGCCACGGGCTTCGGTGACCGGCATGCCGGCGCCGATCGCGGCCGCCATCGGCTCTTCGATCAGGAACACGTCGCGGGCACCGGCCTCCTCGGCCGATTCCTTGATGGCGCGGCGCTCGACCTGGGTCGAACCGGCCGGCACGCAGACCAGCACGCGCGGGCTCGGGCGCAGGAAGCGCGACTTGTGCACCTTCTTGATGAAGTGCTTGAGCATCGCCTCGGTGTAGGTGAAGTCGGCGATGACGCCATCCTTCATCGGGCGGATGGTGGTGATGTGGCCCGGGGTACGGCCCAGCATCTGCTTGGCCTCGGCGCCGACGGCAGCCACCGAGCGGGTACCGCCGATGGCACGGTCCTGGCGCACGGCGACCACGGACGGCTCGTTCAGCACGATTCCCTGCCCACGCACATAGATAAGGGTGTTGGCCGTGCCCAGGTCGATGGACAGGTCATTGGAGAACATGCCGCGCAGTTTCTTGAACATCTGGGAGTTGATCCTGAGGGGTGTCGCGCCCAACGCGGGATGGCGAAAAAATGGGCAGAAATCGAGGTCGACAAGCCTAGCAACCCGCCTGCCGCCGAGCAAGGAGAAAACTAGCTGAACCCGCGCCTTCACAGGCTTTCGGCCTGATCGGGCATCACCCGGTTCTGGCCCTGAGCGGCACCAGCGGGTAACCTTTGCGCCGTCGGGCGCCCAAGGGCGCCGTTTGCTTGCCTGCCGAAGTGGGCCGGCCCACCCCAAAATTCACCGCATAGGCTTACATCGATGTCCGCTCTGATCTGTGGTTCTCTTGCCTTCGACACCATCATGGTGTTTCCGGACCAGTTCAAGAATCACATCCTGCCGGACAAGGTGCACATCCTGAACGTGTCCTTCCTGGTGCCGCGCATGCGCCGCGAATTCGGGGGCTGCGCCGGCAACATCGCCTACAACCTGCACCTGCTGGGTGGCGAGCCGATTCCGATGGGCACGGTGGGTTCGGACTTCGGCCCGTACCGCGAACACTTCGATGCGCTGGGTATCGACCTCACCCGCGTGCGCGTGATCGATGAGCTGTTCACCCCGCAGGCGTTCATCACCACCGACCACGACAACAACCAGATCACCGCCTTCCACCCGGGCGCGATGATGCGTTCCTACGAAAACCATGTGCGCGACGTGCCGGGCGTCAGCCTGGGCCTGGTCGGCCCGGACGGCCGCGAAGGCATGATCCAGAACGCGCTGGAATTCCACGAAGACGGCGTGCCGTTCATCTTCGACCCGGGCCAGGCGATGCCGCTGTTCAACGGCCCGGAACTGCGCGAGTTCATCGAGCAGGCCGATTACGTGGTGGTCAACGACTACGAGTCGAACCTGCTGCAGGAACGCACCGGCTGGAACGAAAAAGAGATCGTCAGCCGGGTCAAGGCCTACATCACCACCCGCGGCCCGAAGGGCGCGGTGATCCACACCCCGGAAAAGAGCTACGACATCCCGCCGGCGCACGAGCGTCGCGTGGTCGATCCGACCGGCTGTGGCGATGCGTTCCGCGCCGGCCTGATCTACGGCATCCAGAAGGGCTTCGACTGGCTGACCATCGGCCGCATGGGCAACCTGATGGGCGCGCTGAAGGTCGAGCACCCGGGCACCCAGAACCAGCGCTTCACCTTCGATGAGTTCAACGAGCAGTTCAAGCAGCAGTTCGGTTACGCGTTGAACGCGTAAGCGAACTGCCCGCGCATCTGCTCGGTGGGTGTCGACCTTGGTCGACACGCTGTGCCTTGGTAGGTGTCGACCTTGGTCGACACGCTGTGCCTTGGTAGGTGTCGACCTTGGTCGACACGCTGTGCCTTGGTAGGTGTCGACCTTG
>NZ_QQXJ01000001.1:555209-591474 GCF_004348785.1 Stenotrophomonas sp. TEPEL | reverse complement strand
GGTCGGTCGACACGCTGTGCCTTGGTAGGTGTCGACCTTGGTCGACACGCTGTGCCTTGGTAGGTGTCGACCTTGGTCGACACGCTGTGCCTTGGTAGGTGTCGACCTTGGTCGACACTGCCGGCCAGCGGCCGGCACTACCCCCTCTGCTGCCAGGCCGCCAACAGCGCGCGGCAATCTGCGAAATGCCAGTCGGCACGGCCCGGCCACGGGTTTTCCGGCAGGTTGACCAGCACGGTGTGGGTGCCCGCGGCGCGGCCGCACTCCAGGTCGTAGGCGTGGTCACCGACCATCACCGCCTGCGCAGGCGCGATACCCCAACGCCGCAGGTGCTGCTGCAGGCCATCCGGCGACGGCTTGGGCACCGCTTCATCGCGGCCGATGATGTCGGCATCGTCGAACAGCTCCCCGACCCCGATCGCGTCCAGGGTCAGCTTCGCCAGCGCATGGTCGTTGCGGGTCAGGATGCCCAGCCGGCAGCCGGCGCCCTGCAGTGCGCGTACCAGCGCCACCGCTCCCGTTGCCGGCTGGGAAGCAGCGGCCAGCGCACGCTCGTGCGCCAGCAGCCAGGCGTGCTTGGCGCCAGCCTCTGCGGCCGGCAACCCGGCCAGATGGGTGAGGATGTCATCCTCCTGCGGAATCGCCAGTTCGCGCTTGATCCGCGCAAAATCATGCACCGCCACGGTCAGCGTGCCATCCATGTCGAACACCCAGTGGCGGATCGCCGACAGCGACGACGCAGCCGCCGGTACCTGCACGGTCAACGCCACCACGCCGGCATGCGGCTGGCATCCACGCCACCGGTCTCGAACACGGCCGTGCGCGTGCCACCGGCCTTGACCGGGAACTCGATGCTGATCGACTTGCCCTTGGCTGCCAGCTTCCACAACGCCTTCTGGTCGGTGATGAACATGGCGATCGCCTCGTCGGTCTTCGGCCGCCAGGCCGCCATGGAGACCGGCTTGCCGCCGTCCACGGTGACCTTCACCGTGCACTGCGGGCAGCGGAAATCGCCGGCCTGCAGCACCAGGTAGGCATGACGCTTCCATTCAGGGTGGTCGCGGAACACCAGCTGCACCGGCTTGGCGCCGCTGCCATCCACGTCCACCCGTTCCTTGCTGAAGATCTGCGCCGACACCTGGTTGCCCTTGCTGCCGACCGGAATCTGGTTGTACTGCCACAGCGCCTGCATGCGGCGCAGATCGCGCGCGGCATCGCCCTTGGCCTTGACCTCGTCGAAGCCGGCGGCGATGCGCTCGGCGGCGGCGGTGTCCTTGTACTGGTCCAGCAGCGCGGCACCGTGCAGGCGCGCGCGCTCCCAGTCCTGCGCGGCCACGGCCATGTCGTACTGCTTGGCCACGTCTTCGGCCTTGGCTTCCTTCTGTGCCTGCACGGCGGCCGCAGCGGCCTCCTGCGCCTTGCGTTCTTCCTCGGGGTTGCTGCAGGCGGCCAGGGCCAAGGTGCAGGCGGTGAGCAGGATCAGTCGTTTCATGGCGGAGTCCTTTACGGGTGCATTCCGATTCTATCGGCAGCGAAAAGCGGATACAGCAACGGCGGGTTTCCCCGCCGTTGCTGGTGAAGCAGCATCAGGTTGCCGGCCAGCGGCCGGCACTACCGTTTACTTGGCTTCGGCCTTGGCCAGCATGTCCTGCACCGAGGCGGTGGTGATCGGGTGGTAGCCCGGCTTGGCCTTCTCGAACGCCTGCTTGGCCAGCTCCAGCCCCTTCGGGGTCTTCACCAGTTCAGCGTAGATCGGCAGGATCAGCTTGCGACGGCCGACACGCTCGATGAACGCAGCGGCCGCTTCATTGGCCTGCTCGTAACCGCTGCGGATGGTCAGCGGGTACCAGCGCATGGCGATCTCGCCATTCGGGGTGCCGGTGAAGTGGAACGCCTTGTCCAGCGTGGCCAGCTTGTCCAGCGGCTGGGTGGCGCCCAGGCCGTCGATGAAGCGGACCCATTCCTGGGTGCTCCACTCGGCAATCACCTGGCTGCTCGGCACGGTGCCGGCGCTGGCGAAGGCGATGCGCGCGGTATCGACGCTGCTGAAATTGCGCGACTGCGCCTTGGCTGCGAACGCCGGAATGCCCGGCTCGTCCAGCCACGCCTTCAGTTCGGCCTCGGTCACCGCCGACGGATTCTTCGGCAGCAGGTTCTTCTTCAGGTACTCGACGAACTGGTCGGTGTTGGCGCTCTGGAAGGCGTGGTCATCGAACCAGCCGCGCAGGAACGGGTCGAAGGTTTCGCGGCCGAAGCGCTGTTCCAGGAATTCCAGGAACCACGAACCCTTGACGTAGGCCACCTGGCTCAGGGCTTCGTCCGGGTCACGCTCGTTCAGCGGCGGCAGCGCCAATGCCTGGTCGGCAGGGCTCATGTCCTTCACTTCGGCCAGCAGATCGGTCTGGTCGATCTGCTTTTCCATTTCGGCCATCTCCTTGCCATACAGGGCTTCGGTGATGCGGCCCTGGACGTAGGTGGTGAAGCCTTCGTTGAGCCAGATGTCCTTCCAGCTGGCGTTGGTCACCAGGTTGCCCGACCAGCTGTGTGCCAGTTCATGGGCGACCAGCGAGACCAGCGACTTGTCGCCGACGATCACGGTCGGCGTGGCGAAGGTCAGGCGCGGGTTTTCCATGCCGCCGAACGGGAACGACGGCGGCAGCACCAGCATGTCGTAGCGGCCCCAGCGGTATTCGCCGTACAGCTTCTCGGCGGCACCGATCATCTTCTCGGTGTCTTCGAATTCCTTGGCGGCCTTGTTGACCATGGTCGGCTCGGCCCAGACGCCGGACCGGCCGGAGATCGGCTCGAACACGAGGTCACCGGCAGCAATGGCCAGCAGGTAGGACGGAATCGGCTGCGGCATCTTGAAGGTGTAGTCACCGTCACGCGCGGCCTTGGGATCGTTGTCGGCGCTCATCAGCACCATCACGTCCGGGCGCGAGACCACGTGCGCGCTGTAGGTGAAGCGCACGCTCGGGGTGTCCTGCAGCGGTACCCAGGAACGGGCGTGGATCGCCTGCGACTGGCTGAACATGAAGGGCAGCTTCTTGCCCTCGGTCATCGACGGCGCCAGCCATTGCAGGCCCGAAGCGGTCGGTGCGGTGTGGTAGGTCACTTCGACCTTGGCCGGCTGTTCCGGGGTTTCGATGGTCAGCTTGCTGCCGAACACCTTGTCGGCCGGGGCCAGCACGAACTGCAGCGGGCTGCGCGCGCCGTCAGCGGCGATCGCTTCGACCTTGGCGATGCTCAGCTCGCGGGTGTCCAGCACCAGCTGCTTGGCGTCCTTCTGCTTCCATTCCAGGGTGTAGGTGGCGGTGCCGCCGATCTGCTTCTGGTCGAAGTCCAGCTTCAGGTCCAGCGCGATGTCCTTGACGACGACCTTGTCCGGCTCGGCGTACGAGCTTTCATCGTGGCTGCGGTTTTCGGCGTTCACGGGGGCGGCGGGAGCCTTCTGGGCAGTCGGGGCGGCGGCGGGTGCAGCCGCCTCCTGGGAGCAGCCGGCGGCCAGGGCCACGGCCAGCGGAAGGAGCATCAGCGGATTGCGCATGAATCGGGACCGTTACGGGGAACAAACCCCAATGGTACCTCTCCCCCGGCCGGGAAGCGTTGCGCGGTGCAGGGTAACGGCCGATGCGCAGCGCGCTCGCCGGGCACGGCCCGGCGCTACCGACGGGTACCGGGGCGTTGCGTGGTAGCGCCGGGCCGTGCCCGGCGACCGTCAAGGCTTACAGCTTGTAGCCGGAGTGGATCGAGACGATGCCGCCGGTCAGGTTCTTGTAGTGGCAGCGCTCGAAGCCGGCCTGCCCCATCATCGCCTTCAGCTCTTCCTGCGGCGGATGCTTGCGGATGCTCTCGGCCAGGTACTGGTAGCTGTCCGAATCGTTGGCAAACAGCTTGCCCAGCTTCGGCAGGATCTTGAACGAGTGGAAGTCGTAGATCGGCTTGAACCAGTCGGCAGTGACTTCGGAGAACTCCAGCACGCGGGCCTGGCCGCCCACCTTCAGCACGCGGAACATCTCGCGCAGGCCAGCGTCCTTGTCGGTCACGTTACGCAGACCAAAGGCGATGGTCACCAGGTCGAAACTGTTGTCCGGGAACGGCAGGGCCTCGGCGTTGCACTGCACGTAGTCCAGGCCCAGCACCAGGCCGCGGTTGGTCAGGCGGTCACGGCCGACCGACAGCATGCCGGCGTTGATGTCGCCCAGCACCACCGAGCCCTCGGCACCGACGCGCTCTTTCAGCAGCGCGGCGATATCGCCGGTGCCACCGGCCAGGTCGAGCACGCGGTCGCCCGGCTTCACCTGCGCGGTGGCGACGTAGTAGCGCTTCCATGCCCGGTGCACGCCCATGCTCATCAGGTCGTTCATCAGGTCGTAGTTGCGCGCGACCGACGTGAACACCTGGCCGACCAGCTTCTGCTTGTCCTTGGCGTCAACGTCGCGGAACCCGAAATGGGTGGTACCGGATTTGTAGGGGGATTCGCTCATGCCCCCGATTATCGCACCGCCGGGCCCCTGCGGGGAACGCTGGCCGTATCATGGCGCCCCACGACCTACCGGAGCCCCGCATGATCACCACGCCCGACTACCAGGCCCTGCTGCAGACCGCCATTGCCGAAGCCCGCCAAGGCTTGGCCGAGGGCGGTGTGCCGATCGGCGCGGCGCTGTACCACAACGACGGCCGCCTGCTCGGCTGCGGCCACAACCGCCGCGTGCAGGAAGGTGATCCGTCCGTGCATGGCGAAACCGATGCCTTCCGCAAGGCCGGCCGCCAGCGCCGCTACCAGGACACCATCATGGTCACGACCCTGGCTCCCTGCTGGTACTGCTCGGGCCTGGTGCGGCAGTTCAACATCGGCACGGTGGTGGTCGGCGAATCGCGCACTTTCCAGGGCGGCATCGACTGGCTGCGGGAAAACGGCGTCAACGTGATCGACCTGGACAGCCAGGAATGCGTGGACCTGCTTGGCGGTTTCATTGCGCAACATCCGGAAATCTGGAACGAAGACATCGGCGAATGAGCCTCCGCCACGGCTGATGAGCCCGCCTTGATGAACGCTTCAGTGCCGGCACAGCCTTGTGCCGGCAGCGTCTGCACGCTTCAACGTGAACTGCTGCGCAGTCAGCTGCGTGCAGTCAACACACGCCACTAACATCCTGCTGCGCAGCGACGTCTAGGGTGGGCTGCAACCGGGCCCCCGCCCCGGATTGGAGCCGACCATGCAAGCGCATGCCGTACGTCCCCGCTGTGACCCCGCCTTGGCCGCGATCTGGAGCCGACTGCAGCAGCAATACGCGCTGCACCAGCGCAGTGCCCCGTTCTGGAGTGCCTACCAGGACATGCAGCAGGATCTGCTGCACGACCACCCCCGCGATCTGGTACGCCTGTGCAATGCGATGGCCGCCATGGCCGAACAGCTGGGCGCGGTTGAACACGCGCAGCTGCTGCGCCATCGCCACGCTGGCTCCACATCGCGCTGACGCGGCATGCACCGCCGCCCGGGCCACACTGTAATGGGACCCCCACTCCCTTCACCTCCAACCGATTGGATTGTCATGCACGCTGAAGTTCCCGCCATTCCCCCTGTCATCAATGTCGATGCGGAGCTGGATTACTGGCGCCGCCAGCACGCCGATGGCGCACTCGCGCACACCTCGTTCGGCACCTATGTCCCGTGGATCAAGTTTGCCTGTGATTCGCTGATCACCCAGCCACGCGCCAGCAATGCCCAGCGCGACGAGCTGTTCCAGACCCAGTACGCCCTGCAGATCATGCCGCGCCTGACTGAAGCGCAGGCGCGCGAATTCGTTGAACGCTGCTGGCAACACGTTTACCTGGCCAGCCCGGTGCGCAGCCAGGAAGCACCGCGCCTGCGCGCCTGAGTCCACAGCCGCTGCACGGTACCTGCACGGCCATGGGCCGATGATCGTCGCCATTCCCGTGGAACGATGACGATGAGCGCAAGGAACCTGTTCAATACGATCGCCAAGAAGGCCGCGGCCGCCACCGGCTCGCCGTGGACCTTCCTGGCTGCTGTGTCGATCGTGGTGCTGTGGGGCATCACCGGCCCGATATTCAAGTTCAACGACACCTGGCAGCTGGTAATCAACACCGGCACCACCATCATCACCTTCCTGATGGTGTTCCTGATCCAGCACACGCAGAACTCGGACACGGCCGCGATGCAGATCAAGCTGGATGAACTGATCCGCGCCACCGCCGAGGCCAACAACGAGTTGCTGGACCTGGAAGAGCTGGACGAAGAGCGTCTGGAAGAGATCCGCGCCGAGTACGAAAGAATGGCGCGCGAAGCCGGCGACGCATTGACGCGGGTACGCGCCTGCCGCACCGAGCGGCGCGATGACGAAGCGGTGTGACGGCAGCAACGCTCGCCGGGCATGGCCCGGNGCTACCGGGAANTCCCCNCTCTNGTAGCGCCGGGCCATGCCCGNCGAGCGCGCAGCGCGGAACGCAGCAGACACCGTGNACACCNAACGGGAAANCCGCCGGGCATGGCCCGGTGCTACCGCAGTGTCCCCATACGGATGGCGCTCAACCCGTGCGCAGACTGGAGGATCCCCACAAGAATCGGTGGCGATTGCCGATGCCAGCAGACATGCTGTTCCCAACAGACTGGCTTCATGTCCAGTCGTCATCTTGCGCGTGGCCGCGATTCGCGGGTCGATAGCTGCTATGTGCTCACCACTGTCGTACGG
This sequence comes from Stenotrophomonas sp. TEPEL, assembly GCF_004348785.1. Lineage (NCBI taxonomy): Bacteria > Pseudomonadati > Pseudomonadota > Gammaproteobacteria > Lysobacterales > Lysobacteraceae > Stenotrophomonas > Stenotrophomonas sp. TEPEL. Next base: position 584,758 of record NZ_QQXJ01000001.1, on the reverse strand, counting down.
CAGCGGCGTCGGGTTTTCGAAGACCCCGACCATGCCGCATGCCTGCTGGAAGCGCTGCGGTTCGTGGAACGTGCAGGCATGAGCCACTCCTTTGCATGGGTCATCATGCCCGATCATCTCCACTGGCTGGTGCAACTGCGCAGTGGAACACTTGCCCGACTGATGGGAACGGTGAAGTCACGCAGCAGCAGACACTTGGGGCAACAGTTCGGAGTGGATACACCGCTTTGGCAGCCCAGCTACTTTGACCATACGGTGCGTCATGAGGAAGCCTTGAGGCGTCACGCTCTCTACATCCTGGGCAATCCCATTCGGGCGGGACTCACCCACCAGTTGGATGAGTATCCCTTTGCGTGGTGCCGCTGGTCGATGCGGTAGCGACGGGCCATACCCGGCGAGCGCGGAACGCGGAACGCAGCAGACACCGTGACACCGAGCGGGAAGGCCGCCGGGCATGGCCCGGCGCTACCGGTCTGCGCGCTTACCCGCGCTCGTGCCAGCCGCCGCCCAGCACCTTGTACAGCGTGATGCGGTTGGCGTGCTGTGCCAGCTGTGTCTGCAGCTGACTCTGCTGCGCGCTGTAGGCGGTACGCCGTGCGTCCAGCAGGGTAACGAAGCTGTCCAGCCCCGCGTCATAGCGCGCCTGCGACAGGCGGTTGGCCTGCTCGGCCGCTTCCACCAGGCGCTGCTGCGAGGCCACCTGCTCATCCAGGCTGACATTCAATGCCAGCGCATCGGCGGTTTCGCGGAAACCGCTCTGGATCGATTTTTCGTACTGCGCCAGCGCGATATCGCGATCGGCGTTGGCCACCGCCAGGTTCGCGCGCAGCTTGCCGCCCTGGAAGATCGGCAAGGTGATCTTCGGCAGGAAGCTCCACATCCGCGTGCCGCTGTCGAACAGGCCGGACAATTCACCCGAGCCACTGCCGATGCTGCCGGTCAGCGAGATGCTGGGGAAGAACGCAGCGCGTGCGGCACCGATGTTGGCATTGGCCGCCAACAGCTGATGCTCCGCGGCCATGATGTCCGGGCGCTGCAGCAGCACGTCGCTGGGCAGGCCAGCCGGCGGTGGTGCCAACGCAAGCACCTGCGGTGAGATGCTGTCCGGCAGCAGAGCCGGATCCAGCTGGCCACCGGCCAGCAGCGCCAGCGCGTTGCGGTCCTGGGCCAGCTGTCCACGCAGGCGTGCGGCATCGGTGCGCGCGGTCTCGACCAGGGTGCGGGTCTGGGTCAGTTCCAACCCCGAACTGCCACCACGCTCATGGCGCGCTTCGGCCAGGCGCAGCGAATCTTCATAGGTCTTCACCGTGGCTTCGGCGATCTTCAACTGTTGCGCGTCGGCACCGTAGGTCAACCAGGCGGTGGCGGTCTCGGCCACCAGGCTCAGCTGCGCGTTGCGGCGATTGGCGGCTACAGCGAAGTACTGCTGCAGCGCGGCCTCGCTCAGGTTGCGCACGCGGCCGAACAGGTCCAGTTCGAACTCGGCCACGCCGACGCCCGCACTGAACTGCTCGGTGACCGGCACGTCGCCACCGCGGCGGTCCATCTGCCCGGTCACGGCCACGCCCGGTACGCGGTCTGCGCGCTGCACGCGGTACTGGCCACGCGCCTTTTCGACGTTGAGCACGGCCACGCGCAGGTCGCGGTTGTTGTCCAGCGCCTGGCCGATCACCTGCTGCAGGCGCTCGTCGGTGAAGAAGTCACGCCAGCCGACCGCGGCCGCATCGGCCACTTCGCCCTGCGCGGCTTCAGCCGGCCACTGCGACGGAATGGCCGGGGCCACTGCGGTGTTCTTCGGCGCCAGGGTGCCGCACGCGCTGAGCGCCAGCGCGGTGGCAAGGGATGCTGCAAGAGAAGAGAATTTCATAGCGACACCTTGGGGGGCACGGTGGTAGCGCCGGGCCGGGCCCGGCGACCATGCGGTGAGGCATGCGCCGGGCNTGGCCCGGCGCTACCGGTTTTCATCACTCGGTGGCGTTGCGCTTCTTGAACACGCGCTGCACCACGACGAAGAACAGCGGCACGAAGAACACGCCGAGCACGGTGCCTACCACCATGCCGCCGAGCACGCCGGTACCGATCGCCTGCTTGGCACCGGAGCCGGCACCACTGGAGATCGCCAGCGGCAGCACGCCCATGCCGAAGGCCAGCGAGGTCATGATGATCGGGCGCAGGCGGTCGCGGACCGCGTGCATCGTCGCTTCGATCAGCCCCGCGCCCTTCTCCAGATGCTCCTTGGCAAACTCGACGATCAGGATCGCGTTCTTGCTGGTCAGGCCCACCGTGGTAAGCATCGCCACCTGGAAATAGATGTCGCGCTCCATGCCACGGAAGGTATTGGCCAGCACCGCACCGAGAATACCCAGCGGTGCCACCAGCAGCACCGAGGTCGGCACGCTCCAGCTTTCATACAACGCGGCAAGGCACAGGAACACGATCATCAGCGACAGCGTGTACAGCAGCGGCGTCTGCGAGCCCGCTTGGCGTTCCTGGTAGGACATCGCGGTCCACTCGACGCCGAAGCCCGCCGGCAACTGCTTGGCCAGCTGTTCGATCTCGGCCATGGCATCACCGGACGCCACGCCCGGGGCCGGTTCGCCCTGGATTTCGGTAGCCGACACGCCGTTGTAGCGTTCAAGGCGCGGCGAGCCGTAGTCCCAATGCTTGCTGGCGAAGGCGCTGAACGGAACCATCTCGCCCTTGTCGTTCTTCACCGACCAGAGATCGAAGTCCTCCGGCACCATGCGGAACGGTTGGTCAGCCTGCACGAACACGCGCTTGACGCGGCCACGGTCGATGAAGTCATCGATGTACGAGCTGCCCCACGCGGTGGCCAGGGTGGTGTTGATCTGGTCGATCGACAGGCCCAGCGAGCTGGCCTTGGCCACATCGATATCGATGCGGAACTGCGGGGTGTCTTCCTGGCCGTTCGGTCGCACGTTGGCCAGCTTCTTGCTGCCGGCCGCCAGGCCCAGCAGCTGGTTGCGGGCCGCCAGCAATGCCTCGTGGCCCTGACCGCTGTTGTCCTTCAGGAAGAAGGTGTAGCCGGAGGCCGTGCCCAGTTCCGGAATGGCCGGCGGCGGGAAGGCAAAGATGAAGGCATCCTTGATCTGCCCCAGCGCGGCCATCGCACGTCCGGTGATCGGCATCACCCCGTTGTCGGCGTCACGATCCTTCCAGTCCTTCAACTTGACGAAGGCCATGCCCGCATTCTGGCCCATGCCGGCGAAGCTGAAGCCCTGCACCGAGAACACCGACTCGACGGCCCCCTTCTCGTTTTCCATGAAGTGCTTTTCGAGCGCGGCGATCGATTCCAGCGTGCGCTCCTGGGTCGCGCCCACCGGTGCCTGCACCAGCGCCATCAGCACGCCCTGGTCTTCGTTGGGCAGGAACGAGCTGGGCAGGCGCACGAACAGCACGCCCATCAGCAGGAACAGCGCGGCCACAATGCCCATGAACCGCCACGGACGGTGCAGGATGCCGCGCACGCCGCGCTGGTAGCTCTCGCTGGTGCGGTCGAAGCCACGGTTGAAGCCGTTGAAGAAGCGACCGGCGAAGCCGCGGTGGGCGACATGGTGCTCGCCCTTCTTCAGCGGCTTGAGCATGGTCGCGCACAGCGCTGGCGTCAGCACGATCGCGACCAGCACCGACAATGCCATCGCCGACACGATCGTCGCCGAGAACTGCCGGTAGATCACGCCGGTGGAGCCGCTCATGAAAGCCATCGGCACGAACACCGCCGACAGCACCAGGCCGATACCGACCAGGGCGCCGGTGATCTGGCTCATCGACTTGCGGGTGGCTTCCAGCGGCGACAGGCCCTCTTCGGACATGATGCGCTCGACGTTCTCCACCACCACGATGGCATCGTCCACCAGCAGGCCGATGGCCAGCACCATCGCGAACATGGTCAGCATGTTCACCGAGAAGCCCAGCACCGACAGCACGCCGAAGGTGCCCAGCAGCACCACCGGCACGGCGATGGTCGGGATCAGGGTGGCGCGGAAGTTCTGCAGGAACAGGTACATCACCACGAACACCAGCACGATCGCTTCGAGCAGGGTCTGCACCACGCCCTTGATCGACACGCGCACGAACGGGGTGGTGTCGTACGGGATCTCGGCCTTCAACCCGGCCGGGAAGAAGCTCTTCATGTCTTCCAGCGCGGCATCCACACCGGCAGCGGTATCCAGCGCGTTGGCGCCGGTGGCCAGGGTGACCGCCAGGCCGCTGGCCGGCTGCCCGTTGTAGCGGGTGACGAAGTCGTACGACTCGGCGCCCAGCTCGACGCGGGCTACATCGCCCAGGCGCAGTTCGGCACCGTCCTGCGCACCGCGCACGATGATGTTGCGGAACTGTTCGGGGGTCTGCAGGCGCGACTGCGCGTTGATGGTGGCGTTGAGCTGCTGGCCCTTCACCGACGGCGCACCACCCAGCTGGCCGATGGCCACCTGCGCGTTCTGTGCCTTCACCGCAGCGACCACTTCCGGCACCGAGATGCCGTAGGTGTGCAGCTTGTTCGGGTCCAGCCAGATGCGCATGGCGTACTTGCCACCGAACACCTGGATGTTGCCCACGCCGGGAACGCGGCTGAGACGGTCCACGACGTTGGAACCGACGTAGTCGGAGATGTCGTTGGCATCCATGCTGCCGTCTTCGGACACGAACGCGATGACGTTCAGGAAGCCCGAGCTGGACTTGGCCACGTTGATGCCCTGCCGCTGCACTTCCTGCGGCAGCAGTGGCATCGCCAGCTGCAGCTTGTTCTGCACCTGCACCTGGGCGATGTCGGGGTTGGTCCCGCTCTCGAAGGTCAGGGTGATGGTGGCCTGGCCGTTGGACGAGCTGTTGGAGGAGAAATAGATCAGGCCATCAAGGCCCTTCATGTTCTGCTCGATGATCTGCGTCACCGAGTCTTCGACCACCTTGGCCGAAGCACCCGGGTAGCTGGCGCTGATTTCCACCGCCGGCGGTGCGACGTTGGGGTACATCGAGATCGGCAGCTTGAACAGGGCCAGGCCGCCGGCGAGCATGATGATGATCGCGATGACCCACGCGAAGATGGGTCGATCGATGAAGAAACGTGCCATGGAGTTCTCCGCTTACTTCGCGCCTGCGGCCGCAGCTGCAGGTTGGGCGGCGGCCGGCTTGGCCGGGGCGGCGCCCTGTTCGGTGGCATTCACGGGCATGCCCGGGCCGATCTTCTGCAGGCCTTCGACGATGACCTTGTCGCCGGCCTTCAGGCCGTCCTCGACCAGCCACTTGTCGCCGACGGTGCGGCTGACCTTGACCGGGCGCACTTCGACCTTGTTGTCCTTGCCGACCACCATTGCACTGGTATCGCCCTTCGGATCGCGGGCGATGCCCTGCATCGGCACCAGCACCGCATCGCTGCGCACACCGCCGCCGATCACTGCGCGCACGTACATGCCCGGCATCAGCAGGCCATCGGGGTTGTCGACCTTGACCCGCAGCGCGAAGCTGCCGGTGGCCGGATCGACGCTGACTTCGGAGAACTCCAGTGTGCCCTTGTGTTCGAAGGTGCTGCCGTCTTCCATCAGGATGCTGACCGGCGTCTGCTGGTTGTCCTGCAGGCGGCCGGCGGCCAGTTCGCGGCGCAGCTGCAGCAGTTCGGCCGAGGACTGGGTCAGGTCGACGTAGATCGGGTCCAGCTGCTGCACGGTTGCCAGCGCCGTGGCCTGGCCGGCGCTGACCAGCGCGCCCTGGGTGACGCTGGACTTGCCGATGCGGCCGCTGATCGGCGCGGTGATGCGCGCATAGCCGAGGGTCACGTTGGCGGCATCCAGCGCTGCCTTGGCGGCACCGACGTCGGCCTCGGCCTGCTTCTGCGCAGCCACGGCGTTTTCCAGATCCTGCTGGCTGACCGCGTCGACCTTGGCCAGCTCGGTGATGCGCTTGGCGCTCAGGCGGGCAGCATTGGCGGTGGCCTCCGCACGGGCCAGCTGTGCACGGGCACTGTTGGCCTGGGCGCGGTAGCTGGCGTCCTCGATCTGGTACAGCGGCTCGCCGGCCTTGACCATCCCACCCTCGGTGAACAGGCGCTTGGCGACGATGCCATTGACCTGCGGGCGCACTTCGGCCACCAGGAAGGCGTTGGTGCGGCCCGGCAGCTCACGGGTCAACCCGACGGTCTCGGACTTCAGCGTGACCACGCTGACCTGGCCCGGCCCCTGTTCGGGCGCCTGGGGTTGGCCGCCGCAGGCAGCGACGGTGGCAGCGATCGCCAGCGACAACGCGAAGGGTCGGATTCGGCTCAGCAACATGATGGGAATGGCTCTTGAAGGGAGGGATCTCAGCAGGGGCCGACAAGGCGCCCCTCTCCTTGCTGGAGGGAAGGCCGCACGGACAGCGCCCACCCGGGCGGCGCGGGAAGCCTGAACAGGCATGCCACGCACACGACGGGAATGATGGGAGGGAAATATACATACATGCGTGTTTGTTTGTAAACCGGTACAATTCAGCCACGTTTCACCTGCACTCGTACCCGCTCATGGCCCGCAAGACCAAAGAGGACACCCAGGCAACCCGCGAAGGCATCCTGGATGCCGCCGAAGCCTGTTTCCACGAACACGGCGTGGCCCGGACCACGCTGGAGATGATCGGTGCCCGCGCCGGCTACACCCGCGGCGCCGTGTACTGGCATTTCAAGAACAAGGGCGAGGTGCTGACCGCGATCGTCGAGCGGGTGCACCTGCCCTTCATGCAGGAGCTGGAGCGCACCTCCACCGACCAGCGCGACACGCCGGTGCATGACCTGCGCGCGGTGATGATCCACTCGTTCATCGAGCTGTCCGAGGACGAGCGCCTGCGCAAGACCATGGAGATCATGCTGCGCAGCGATGCCTCGGCCGACACCAGGGTGCTGACCGAACTGCAGCAGAGCGGCTTCCGCGATGCCCTGGACCGCATGGAGCGCGCCCTGCGCCGTGCCCAGGACCTGGGCCAGCTGCGCGACGGCGCCGACCCGAAGATCGCCGCGCGCATGCTGCACGCCACCGTGCTCGGCGTGCTGCACGGGGCGATGGTCGAACCGGACCTGATGGACCTCAAGCGCGACGGCATGCTGGCGCTGGACATGACCCTGGCCGCCTACGTGAAGGAAGGCGTGTTCGTACCGGGTTCGGTGCCCGAGCCGCTGCCGGAAGCGTGACGGCGCCACCGGGCATGGCCCGGCGCTACCCTTGTGGCCGGATCTCCGGTAGCGCCGGGCCATGCCCGGCGAGCGCGCAGCGCGGTCCTGTACGTAACGGGCATAAACGAAAAGGCCGCCTTTCGGCGGCCTTTTCGCATTCCCGGTTACAGGATGTAACGGCTCAGGTCCGGGTCCTGCACCAGCTCACCCAGGTGCGCATCGACATAGGCGCTGTCGATGGCCAGGGTTTCACCATCGCGGTCGGGTGCTTCGTAGCTGAGCGAATCCAGCAGGCGCTCGAGCACGGTGTGCAGACGGCGCGCACCGATGTTCTCCTGACGCTCGTTCACCTGGAAGGCGATCTCGGCCAGGCGGTCGATGGCATCGGTGGTGAAGCTGACCTTCACGCCTTCGGTGGCCAGCAGCGCTTCGTACTGCTTGGTCAGCGCGGCCTTGGGTTCGGTCAGGATGCGAATGAAATCAGCCTTGCTCAGCGCACCCAGCTCCACGCGGATCGGGAAGCGACCCTGCAGTTCCGGGATCAGGTCGCTGGGCTTGGCCAGGTGGAACGCACCCGATGCGATGAACAGGATGTGGTCGGTCTTGATCGTGCCGTACTTGGTGGACACGTTGGAACCTTCCACCAGCGGCAGCAGATCGCGCTGCACGCCTTCGCGCGAGACATCGCCACCACCCACGTTGTCACCCCGCTTGGCGACCTTGTCGATCTCGTCGATGAACACGATGCCGTGCTGTTCACAGGCCTCGATCGCGGCGGTGCGGATGTCATCCTCGTTGACCAGCTTGCCGGCCTCTTCTTCCTGCAGCAGCGGGCGCGCGGCCTTGATGGTCAGCGTGCGCTTGTGCGCCTTGGCGCCACCACCGAGGTTGGCGAACATCGACTTCAGCTGCTGGCCCATTTCCTCCATGCCCGGCGGGGTCATGATGTCCATGCTGACGTTGGCGGTCAGGTCGAGCTCGATCTCGCGATCATCCAGCTCACCGTTGCGCAGCATCTTGCGGAACTTGATGCGGGTCTCGTTGTCCTGCGCCGACGGTTCGTTGCGCGCAGCCTCCGGGTCGAAGCCGATACCACCGCTGCGGCGCGGCAGCAGCGCATCGAGGATGCGGTCTTCGGCGCGCTCTTCGGCCTGCGTGCGCACGCGCACCTTGGCCTGCTCGCGGTACAGCTTGACGGCGGTATCGGCCAGGTCACGGATGATCTGCTCGACATCCTTGCCGACATAACCGACTTCGGTGAAGCGGGTCGCTTCGACCTTGACGAACGGCGCGTTGGCCAGCGTGGCCAGGCGGCGTGCAATCTCGGTCTTGCCGACACCGGTCGGGCCGATCATCAGGATGTTCTTGGGCATGACCTCGTTGCGCAGCTCGGGCTGCAGCTGCATGCGGCGCCAGCGGTTGCGCAGGGCGATGGCGACCGCGCGCTTGGCGTCGTGCTGGCCAACGATGTGCCGGTCCAGCTCCTGCACGATCTCGCGCGGGGTCATGGTGGCGGAGGAAACTTCGATCTTGTGCGGCATGGGTGTGCTCACGAATGCGTTGTCGGTAGCGCCGGGCCATGCCCGGCGGATCAGGAATGCGTGTGACGGCTCCCCGTCACAACTCCTCGACCACCACGTTGCGGTTGGTGTAGATGCAGATGTCGCCGGCGATGTTGATCGCTTCGCTGGCGATGGTGCGTGCATCCAGTTCGGTGTGCGCCATCAGCGCGCGTGCAGCGGACAGCGCATACGAACCACCGGAACCGATGGCGATGATGCCGTCCTCCGGCTCGATGACGTCGCCGGTGCCGCTGATGATCAACGAGGTTTCCTTGTCGGCCACCGCCAGCAGCGCCTCAAGCTTGCCGAGGCGGCGCTCGGTGCGCCAATCCTTGGCCAGCTCCACCGCGGCACGCTGCAGCTGGCCATGCTTCTCCAGCTTGGCTTCGAACAGCTCGAACAGGGTGAAGGCATCGGCGGCGGCACCGGCAAAGCCGGCCAGTACCTGGCCATCGCGGCCAAGGCGGCGGACCTTGCGTGCGTTGCCCTTCATCACCGTGTGGCCGAGGGTGACCTGGCCGTCGCCGGCAATGGCCACGTGCTCGCCGCGACGAACGCAGACGATGGTGGTGGCGTGGAAAACGGTGGGATTCTGACTGGGGTCCATGCGGCCTCCGATAGCTGTTCACCGGACATGGGGACAGCCGCCGAAGCGATCAAGCCTGCACCGATAGCTGCCGTTCAGCGCTTGGCATGCGATGGCCGGTCCGGATTGGGTTCAATGCCCCACGCCACGTACCAGTCCTCACCCTGCGTCTCGATCGGGTGCTGGGTGCGGCCCGAGCCGTTGCCACAGGCCAGTGCGTCGGCAGCGCAGTAACGGTCGCAGCCCCAGCAGATGCGCTCGGGGTGCTTGGGACGCAGCGGAATGGGCTTTGCCATGGTCGGCATCTCGTCGTGGCCTGCGGCCACGATGCACCGGCGACCACTGCCCCGCCCTGATCCAGATCAAGCGGCAGCCGTTCCGGTAGCGCCGGGCCATGCCCGGTGAGCGCGCAGCGCGGGCGGCGTCGCATGCACGCCACAGGGATCGCACAGCCACCGGGCATGGCCCGGCGCTACGCCCCCGTGTCGGGCGGGTCTTTGCGGCGTTTCGCGCGCGGATGCGCGGCATCGTAGACCTTGGCCAGATGCTGGAAATCCAGGTGGGTGTAGATCTGCGTGGTGGCGATGTCGGCATGGCCGAGCAGTTCCTGCACGCCGCGCAGGTCACCGGAGGATTCCAGGATGTGGCTGGCGAAACTGTGCCGCAGCATGTGCGGGTGCACGTGCTTGAACAGGCCCTGGCGCTGCGCCAGCTGGCGGATGCGGATCTGCACCGCGCGCTGGCTGATCGGCCCGTTGCGGCCGGGGAAAACCGGTGTGGCGCCACTACCACCGCTTTCGCTGCGCCAGGCCAGCAGCGCTTCGCGTGCAGGCTTTCCGAAGGGGACGCGGCGTTGCCGGTTGCCCTTGCCCATCACGTTGACCAGGCCGCTGGCGAAATCCAGATCGCGCCAGGTCAGCGCACACACTTCGCTCAAGCGCAGGCCGGAGGAATAGAACAGTTCCAGCAACGCTCGGTCACGACGTCCAAGCTCGCCTTCCGGTTCCAGTTCAACCAGCTGCACGGCTTCATCGGCGTCGAGTACCTGCGGCAGCCGTCGTGGCGCACGCGGCGCCTTCAGCGTTGCCGCCGGGCTGGCCTCGATGCGGCCATGCTTGAGCAGCCAGGCATAGAAGCTGCGGCAGGCCGACAGCCGGCGCTGCAGGCTCTTGGCCGACAGGCCACGGCGGTGTTCATCGGCAACGAACTGGCGCACCGCGTCGGCATCCAGTGCCTCCACGGCCACCCCGCGGGGTTCGGCCCACACCGACAACGCATCCAGGTCGCGGCGGTAGGCGTCGAGCGTATGCGCCGACACCCGTCGCTCCACCTGCAGGTGCTGCAGGAACGCCTGCACCGCGCTCATCGCCGTCGTTTCCCGCTCAATCCGCGAAGCGCTTGAGCCCGGTCACCAGGGCCTCGCCCATCATCCGCAGGAACAGCGTGCCCATGCCGGGATAGAAACGGTTCGGATCATGGCTGCCCACCGCGATCAGGCCAACACCCGGCAGCGGCAGCAGCGCGGTGGTCTGCACCTCCTCGCTGCGCGCGCCGTACAGCACCGCGTTCTTGTCGCTGTGCAGGCGGCCGCAGATCGGCTCGCCATCCTTCAGGCAGTCGCGGAACGGGCCCAGCTGCGCATCATCGGCAGCCAGCACCTGCAGCCACTCGGCCTGCTCCAACCCAGCCACCGGCGCATGCACGACCAGCCGCACCAGATCGCCGGCGAAGTCCTCCTGCAGCGATGCGGCCATCGCGCGCAGCGTATCGGCGGCGTTGTCCTGCTTCATCAGGGCCAGGGTCAGCTGATGCGTGCGTACCGCCAGCCGCTCGTTGACCTGCGCGGTCGCGCCCAGGTCGGCCAACCGTCGCGCCAGCTCGCGGTTCTTCTCGCGCAGCACTTCCAGCTGGTAGCTGGCCAGCGATGCGGTCGGGCCGTCATCGCGTGGCACCACCAGGGTCAGCGCCAGGTCCGGGAACTGCTTGAGGAAGCCCGGATGGCGCCGCAACCAGGCCGCGACTTCATGGGCACCGAGCTTGTCGACGGTCTCAGTCATGCAATCCACTCCCCTTCGAAGACGAATGCGGTCGGGCCCGCCATCACCACCGGCTGGCCATCGCCGGGCCACTGGATGCGCAGGTCGCCACCGGGCAGGCTGATGCGTGCATCGCGCTGCAGTCGGCCGCGCTGCATCAGGGTCACGGCGGCAGCGCAGGCGCCGCTGCCGCAGGCCAGTGTTTCACCCACGCCGCGCTCGAACACGCGCAGGCGCGCATGTTCCGGGCCCATCACCTGGGCAAAGCCCACGTTCACCGACTTCGGGAATGAAGCATGCTGCTGCAGCAGTCCGCCCACGCGCTCAACCGGTGCAGCGTCGACCAGGCCCACTTCGATCACCGCGTGCGGATTGCCCATCGACACCGCCGCGAAACGCACGGTCTCACCCTGCAGTGGCAGCAGGTATTCCTCGCGCGGGTGGGCGAAGCCGATCAGCGGCACCTGCGCCGGATCGAACACCGGCACGCCCATCGCCACCGCATACTGGCCATTGCCCAGGACGTCCACGGCGTGGCTGGCCAGCGGGCTGTCGATGATGAAGCGATCGCCCTGCGCACTGCCCTCGCGCACCAGCCAGGCCGCGATGCAGCGCGCGCCGTTGCCGCACTGTTCGGAGTTGGAGCCGTCGGCGTTCCAGATGCGGTAAGAGGCGACGGAGCCTTCGGCGCGCGGCGGCTCGATGGTCAGGATCTGGTCGCAGCCGACGCCGGTATGGCGGTCGGCCAGGCGCGCGGCCAGTTCCGGGGTGGGCGGCGGGGCGCCGTCGCGCAGGTCGATCACTACGAAATCGTTGCCCGCGCCGTGCATCTTGCTGAAGCGCAGGCCGTTGGTACCCGCCTTACTCATTCCCGTCGTCCACCTTCTTGGCCGGGTCCGGGGTCACCGACGGACTGCCGTCGCGGGGGTCCTGGGTGGCAGCGGGCGTGGTGTCGGTATCGGTGGCCGGCTCGACGGTTTCTTCCACCGGCACCGGCTTCTGCGGCAGCACCAGCGGGCCCTTGTTGCCGCATGCGGCGAGGAACAGCAGCGAGGCCGCTGCCAGCGGAATCAGGATGACATTGCGATGGGGGATGTTCATGCCCCGAGTATAGCCATTGGCGGCTGAGCGGTTGGTGCAGGGTGCCGCGCCACGCCTCCGCCGGGCATGGCCCGGCGCTATCGAAACCGCGCACCCCGTACATCCGCCGGGCATGGCCCGGCGCTACCGCTGCCACGCACCCCCGCACGTCCGCCGGGCGTGGCCCGGCGCTACCGTTATCGGACGCCACAGGTAGCGCCGGGCCATGCCCGGCGAACCCTCACGCTTCCGGCGGCAGCGGCCGGGTCCACAGCCAGATCGCCACCACGGTCATGCTGCCGATCGAGAACCACTTCACCCAGGCCACCGGCACGCACCACAGCATGATGCCGGCGCACACCGCCATGGTGATCGTGGCCATCCATTTGCCGTAGCGGCTGACCGCACCGTGGGCCTGCCAGTTGGCGATGGCAGGGCCGAAACGCGGGTGCTGCAGCAGCCAGCCGTGCAGGCGCTCGGAGCCGCGCGAGGCGGCCCAAGCCGAGATCAGGATGAATACGGTGGTAGGCAGCCCCGGCACGAAGATGCCGACAATGCCGGTGCCCAGGCTGGCGTAGGCCAGCAGCCACCACGCCCAACGGAACCGCACCGGCCGGGCGGGCGTTGGCGGGTCATTGGTGGCGGGCGGTTCGGGCGGGCGCATCGCGCAAGGATACCCAGCGCAGGTGGCGGCGGCGATATCACCGCCGCCACGATGCGTCATTCCGTCGCAGCACCGGCCGCGGGCGTTTCGATGCCCAGCTGCTGCAGCACGAATGCATACGACTCGGACAGTTCGCGGTAACGCTGGAAGCGCCCGGACTTGCCGCCGTGGCCAGCTTCCATGTTGGTGCGGAACAGGATCGGGAAGGGACTGGTGTTGTCATCGCGCAGCTTGGCCACCCACTTGGCCGGCTCCCAGTACTGCACCTGCGAATCCCACAGGCCGGTACCCACGAACAGCGCCGGGTACGCCTGCTTTTTCACGTTGTCGTAGGGCGAGTAGGACAGCATGTACTCGTAGTACGGCTTCTGCTCGGGGTTGCCCCACTCGTCATACTCGTTGGTGGTCAACGGGATGGTCGGGTCGAGCATGGTGGTGACCACGTCCACGAACGGCACCTGCGCCACCAGCACGCGGTAGTCCTGCGGCGCCTGGTTGGCGATGGCGCCCATCAGCAGGCCACCGGCGCTGCCACCGGAGGCGGCAACACGATCCTTCGCCGCCCAGCCCTGTGCCACCAGGCCACGGGTGACGTCGATGAAGTCGTTGAAGGTGTTCTGCTTGTGCAGCAGCTTGCCGTTCTCGTACCAGTCGCGGCCCATTTCCTGGCCACCGCGGATGTGGGCGATGGCATACACCACGCCACGGTCGAGCAGGCTCACCGCCGTCTGGTTGAAGTAGGGGTCCATCGACATGCCGTAGCTGCCGTAGGCGTACTGGAACAGCGCGCCGGTGCCATCCTTCCTGTAGCCCTTGCGATAGACCAGCGACACCGGCACCTTCACCCCGTCGCGCGCGGTGATCCACACCCGGTCGGTCTCGTACTTCGAGGCGTCATAGCCGATCACCGGCTGCTGCTTCAGCTGGCGACGCTCGCCGGTGGCGGTGTTCAGTTCGTACACCGTGGTCGGCGTGGTCATCGAGGTGTACACATAGCGCAGCCACGTGGTGTCAGCCTCGGTGTTGTCGCCCAGGCCCATCGAATAGGCCGGTTCGTCGGCCTTCACGTAGTCGTTGCGACCGTCCTTGAACAGCAGGCGGATGCGCTCCAGGCCTTCGGAACGTTCGGCGATGGCGGTGTAGGTATCGAACAGTTCGAAACCTTCGATGAACACCGCATCGTCATGGGCGATCCAGTCCTTCCACTGCGCACGCGAGGTGGCATCGGTCGGTGCGGTTACCAGCTTGAAGTTCTTCGCGCCATCGTTGGTGCGGATCACCCAGCGGCCGTCGTAGTGGTCGGCGTCGTACTCCACGTCGCGCTGCCGCGGGGCGAGCACGGTGAACGTGGTCGGGTCGCTGGCCGGCGCGTAGCGCTCTTCGGAGGACACGGTGCTGTGCACGCCGATGGTGATGAAGCGATCGTCGCGGGTGCGGCCGATGCCCATGTAGAAGCTGTCGTCCTTTTCTTCGTAGACGACGGTGTCGGCGCTGGCCGGGGTGCCCAGCACGTGCTTCTTCACCCGCACGGTCAGCAGGGTTTCCGGATCGTTCTCGACATACAGCACGGTGCGGTTGTCGTCGGCCCAGACCAGGTCGCCGGAGGTGCCGGTGATCGTGTCCGGCAGCACCGCGCCGGTGCGCAGGTCCTTGAAGCGGATGACGTACTGGCGGCGACCCACGTCATCGTCTGCCCAGGCCAGCAGTTGGTTGTCCTGGCTGACCTCCATCGAGCCGACGCTGAAATAGCCCTTGCCGGCAGCCATTGTATTGACGTTGAGCAGGACCTCTTCCGGTGCGTCCATGCTGGCCTTGCGGCGCGCATGGATGGGATAGTCCTGGCCGGTCTCGTAGCGGCTGTAGTACCAGTAGCCGCGCTCGCGCGCCGGCACGCTGGCGTCGTCCTGCTTGATGCGGCCGACGATCTCGCCGTACAGCGCATCCTCCAGCGGCTGCAGCGGTGCCAGCAGCTGGTCGGCGTAGGCGTTCTCGGCCTGCAGGTAGGCCAGCATGGCCTTGTCCTCTCGCTTGTCGTCGCGCAGCCAGTAATAGTCATCGTTGCGGGTCGCGCCGAACGGCGCCTTGACCACGTGCGGACGCTTCTCAACATCCGGCGGAACGGGCGGGGTGGCGGCGGTAGCGGTGCTGGTCATCAGGCTCGCAAGCAACAGGCAGAGAGTGGATTTCATGAAATAAGGCTCCAGGTGCTTCAATGCAATGGTCTTCGACGGGGTCAGATCCCTTTTCCCGAACAGGGATCTGACCCCAATCGCGGCGAAGCGGCAACCCTGCGGATCGTCATGGGTGCGGTTCCTGTTGGGGTCAGAGCCCTTTTGCATGCAAAAGGGATCCGACCCCGGCGCCCGGCGTACCATGTGGGGCATGAGTACCCTGCCCCACACGCCGGGCTACAGCCGGCGCAGCCACGAAATCGCTCCCTTCCATGTGATGTCCCTGCTGGCCCGCGCACAGGCGCTGGAACAGGCCGGTCACGATGTGATCCATCTGGAGATCGGCGAACCGGACTTCACCACCGCCGAGCCGGTCGTGCGTGCCGGCCAGGCGGCGTTGGCCGCCGGCCACACCCGCTACACCGCCGCACGCGGCCTGCCCGCCCTGCGCCAGGCGATCAGCGGTTTCTATCGCAGTCATTACAGCCTGGATATCGACCCCGAACGCATCCTGGTCACGCCGGGCGGCTCCGGCGCGCTGCTGCTGGCCAGCAGCCTGCTGGTCGATCCGGGCCGCCACTGGCTGCTGGCCGATCCCGGTTATCCGTGCAACCGCCACTTCCTGCGGCTGGTGGAAGGCGGCGCGCAGCTCGTTCCGGTCGGCCCCGAAACGGCCTACCAGCTGACTCCTTCGCTGGTGCAGCAGCACTGGAACGCAGACAGCGTCGGCGCGCTGGTGGCATCGCCGGCCAATCCCACCGGCACCGTGCTGTCAGCCGATGAATTGGCGGCCCTCTCGGCTTCGCTGCATGCGCGCGGCGGCCACCTGGTGGTCGACGAGATCTATCACGGCCTGACCTACGGCCTGGATGCAGCGAGCGTGCTGCAGGTCGATGACAGCGCGTTCGTGCTGAACAGTTTCTCCAAGTACTTCGGCATGACCGGCTGGCGACTGGGCTGGCTGGTGGCGCCACCGGCGGCGGTACCCGACCTGGAGAAGCTGGCGCAGAACCTGTACATCAGCGCTTCGAGCATCGCCCAGCACGCGGCCCTTGCCTGTTTCAGCGACGAGGCGATGGCGATCTTCGAGCAGCGCCGCCAGGCCTTCCAGCAGCGCCGCGACTTCCTGCTGCCGTCCCTGCGCGAACTGGGCTTCCGCATCGAAGTGGAACCGCAGGGTGCGTTCTACCTGTACGCCGACGTCAGCGCGTTCACCGATGACGCGCAGGCGTTCTGCGCGCACTTCCTGGAAACCGAACATGTGGCGTTCACCCCGGGCCTGGATTTCGGCTTCCATCGATCAAATCAGCACGTGCGACTGGCCTATACCCAGGAAGTGCCGCGGTTGCAGGAAGCGGTGGAGCGTATCGCGCGCGGGTTGAAACGATTCCGGTAGCGCCGGGCCGTGCCGGCGAACGCACAGCGCGGCGAAGGAGCCGCCGGGCATGGCCCGGCGCTACCCGGCAAAGAAAAACGCCGCCTTGGGGCGGCGTTTTCCGTTCTGCTTACTTGCCGCCCAACCGCTCCCACAGGAAGCTGTAGGCCAGTGCGGACATGTGCGCGGCCTGCGCGTTGTTGGCTGCACCGCCGTGACCGCCTTCGATGTTCTCGTAGTAGGTCACGTCCTTGCCGGCATCGATCATCTTCGCGGCCATCTTGCGGGCGTGGCCCGGATGCACGCGGTCATCGCGGGTGGAGGTGGTGAACAGCACCGGCGGGTAGCTCTTCTTCGCGTCGAACAGGTGGTACGGCGAGAAGGTCTTGATGAACTCCCAGTCGCTGGTGTCCGGGTTGCCGTACTCGGCCATCCACGAGGCGCCGGCCAGCAGGTGGCTGTAACGCTTCATGTCCAGCAGCGGAACCTGCACCACCACCGCACCGAACAGCTCGGGGTACTGGGTCAGCATGTTGCCGGTGAGCAGGCCACCGTTGCTGCCGCCCTGCACGCCCAGGTGCTTGGCAGAAGTGATCTTGCGGGTGACCAGGTCCTGGGCAACCGCGGCCATGTCTTCATAGGCCTTGTGACGGTTCTGCTTCAGCGCCGCCTGGTGCCAGCGCGGGCCGTACTCGCCACCACCACGGATGTTGGCAACCACGTACACGCCGCCCTTCTCCAGCCAGGCGCGGCCCATGCCGCCCGAGTACGACGGGGTCAGCGAAATCTCGAAACCACCGTAGCCGTACAGCAGGGTCGGGTTGGAGCCGTCGAGCTTCATCGCCTTGTCGTGCACCACGAAGTACGGCACGCGGGTACCGTCCTTGCTGGTGGCGAAATGCTGCTCGATCACCTTGCCGTCGGCATCGAAGAACGCCGGCATGGTCTTGAGCACTTCCGGCGCCTTGCCGATGTCGGCGATGGCCAGGGTGGTCGGGGTCAGGTAGTCGGTGGCGGTCAGCCACACTGCATCGCTGTCATTGCTGTCGACCGCACTGACGCCCAGGGTGCCGAAGGCCGGCGCGCCGACGAACTCGCTCTTCTGCCAGCCCTTGGCGGTCGGAGTCAGCACCGACAGGCGGTTCTTGACGTCGTCAAGCACGTTCAGCACCAGGTGATTCTTGGTCCACGAGGCACTGGCCAGCGAGGTGGTCGCGGTCGGGGTGAACAGCACCTCGAAGTCACGCTTGCCGGCCAGGAAATCATCCAGCTTGGTCACCAGCAGTGCGCCGGAGGCGTAGGTCTTGCCACCTACGGTCCACGGATCGCGCAGTTCCAGGGTCAGCCACTGCTTGTGCAGGCCCTTCTCGGCCGAGTTCGGCGCATCGATCCTGGTCAGCTTGCCATCATCGCCGCGCAGGTAGATCTCGTTGTTGTAGAAGGCCAGCGTACGGCTGACCAGGTTGCGCTCGAAGCCCGGGGTGTCATCGTGCATCGCCGCGATGTACATGTCTTCCGGCTTGCCTTCGTAGACCAGGCTGGCGGCGGACATCGGCGTGCCACGCTTCCACAGCTTGGCCACGCGCGGGTAACCGGAGGTGGTCATCGAACCGCTGCCGAAATCGGTGTAGACGAACACGGTGTCGCGGTCGATCCAGCTCAGGCCGCCCTTCGATTCGGGACGGAAGAAGCCGTCCTTGATCCAGCTCTTGCTGGCCAGGTCGAACTCGCGGGTGACATCGGCGTCGGCGCCACCGCGCGACAGCGCGATCAGGCAGCGGCTGTAATCCGGACGCAGGCAGTCGGCGCCGTGCCAGACCCAGTTCTCGTTCTCGGCCTTGTTCAGCGCATCCAGGTCGAGCACGGTTTCCCAGGTCGGCGAGGCCTTGCGGTACTCGGCCAGGGTGGTGCGACGCCACAGGCCGCGCTCATGCTGCTTGTCCTTCCAGAAGTTGTAGTAGTAATCGCCGATCTTCTGCACGCCGGGAATCTTGGCGTCCGAGTCGAGCACCTCGCGGATGCTGCTCTCCATCTGCTTGAAGGCCGGGGTCTGCGCCAGGCGCGCCTCGGACTTGGCATTCTGTTCCTTGACCCACGACAACGGCTTGTCGCCGGTGACGTCCTCCAGCCAGGCGTAACGGTCGGTGTCTTCAGCGGCCACGGCGGTGCCCACCGAGGCAGCGGTCATCATGCCGGCCAGCAGGCAGGCGGAAGCGAATCGTGACATTGCAGCTCCAGGCAGTCATTAGCCGTGGAACGCTAGCATGGATCACCGTGGCCGCCCCCGTGTCGAAGGTCAGGCCGTGGCGGTGTGCGCCTTGCGCGTACGCGTGGGGGAGCGCCGCCGGGCCTGCCCATGGTCGCGTCGCAGCGAGCGGAGCGCGGCCAGCGTTGGCAACGGGCAGCGCAGCAGTGCCCACCAGGCCGCCAACGGCATGCCGACCAGCCACAGCGGCAACCAGCCCAGCCAGGCACTGCTGCCGCGCGCGGCCGGCCACACCAGCACCACGGCCAGGCCAGCGAGGGCGAGCTGCGGCACCACCCGCAACAGGCGCGGATCGGCGCGTTCGCTGACGCGTTCAGTTGGCGGGCGGTGGCGGGGACGTGTGCGCATGCGGATTCTCCGGTGGTCGATGGCGGTCAGCTTGGCTGCGGGGCTTCTCACCGGCTGCGACACCATTGACGGATGGCGTGCACACAGTGACCATGCGCGGGCAAGCCCACTGGAGCCCGCTCCCGCATGACCTCGATCCGCCCGCTCTGCGCTGTGTTGCTGGCCCTGTCCCTGGGCGGTCCGGCAGTGGCTGCCAATTCCCCACCGTCGTCCCGCAACAGCGCCGCGGAAGCCTCTGCAGATGGGGTGATCGACCTGCAGCGCTTCATGGGGACCTGGTACGTGATCGGCCGCGTGCCGAACTTCATAGAGCGCGGCCACGTCGCCAGCGTCAACCAGTACGAGCTGCGCGAGGACCACAAGGTCGCCATCACCTATCGCTACCGCGATGGTTTCGGTGAACCGCTGCAGGAAATCCGTGCGCGCGCCAGCGTCGATCCCGACAGTGGCAACCACGGCTGGCGCACCTGGTTCTACCGGGTCGTGCCGACCCATTCGCGGGTACTGGAAGTAGCGCCGGACTATTCCTGGGCGCTGATCGGCTACCCGGGCCGCGAGATGGCCTGGATCTTCGCCCGCACGCCTGACATGGACAAGGCCCTGTACAAGGACCTGGCCGAACGCCTGCGCGACGAGTACGGGGTCAACACCGACAAGCTCAAGCGCGTGCCGCAGCACCCTGAGCAGGTAGGCAGGCTCGGCTACGAAGTACCGAACGTGCGTTGACTGCACACGGTGGTAGTGCGGGCCGCTGGCCGGCAACTGCTGGGTGCTTCCCGTGTTCATGAGGTTGCCGGCCAGCGGCCGGCACTACCCTGAACGATGCCGGGCGCCGCCCGGCATTCTGTTATCTGCGGCTGTAATGCGCGACCAGGCGGTCGCCGAGCATCTGCAGCAGCTGCACCAGCACCAGCAACAGGACCACCGTGACCAGCGCCACGTCGGTGTGCGAGCGCTGGTAGCCGTCGCGGAAGGCCAGGTCGCCCAGGCCACCGGAACCGATCGCACCGCCCATGGCGGTGAAGCCGATCAGGGCCACGGTGGTCACCGTGGCACCGGCAATCAGGCCCGGCCGCGCCTCGGGCAGCAGCACGCGGGTGACCAGCTGCCAGGTGGTGGCACCCATTGCCTGGGTCGCCTCGATCACGCCACGGTCCACTTCACGCAGCGCGGTTTCCACCAGGCGCGCATAGAACGGCGCAGCCCCGATGACCAGCGGCACGATCGCGCCACGCACGCCCAGCGAGGTGCCCATCATGAACAGGGTTACCGGGATCAGCACGATCATCAGGATGATGAAGGGCACCGAGCGCAGCAGGTTCACCACCAGCGCCAGCACGCCGTAGGCGACCGGCCGACGTTTCAGCTGTGGCGCACCGAACAGGTACAGCAGCACACCCAGCGGCAGGCCGATGGCCAGAGTCAGCGGCAGCGAACCGGCCAGCATCAGCAGGGTGTCGATGGTGGCCTGGCCGATGTCGGCCCACTTGCCCGCATCCAGGTGACGGAAAAAGCCGCCGGCGGTGGCGATGATCATCGACGCAGTTCCTCAACGTGCACGCCGGCAGCCACGAATGCGGCCTGCGCGGCGGACTGGTCACCGCCCACCAGGGCGACGATCAGCTGGCCATACGGGGTGTCCTTGATCCGGTCGATACGCCCGGACAGGATGTTGTAGTCGACACCGGTCTGCCGCGCGACGCTGCCGAGCAGGGGTTCGTAGGTGTCGGCGCCGAGGAAGGTCAGGCGCACGACACGGCCACCGACCGCGTCGAAATCGCGGTGCAGCGTCCCCTCGTCCACCTGCTCCGATTCGCTGACGAAACGACGGGTGGTCGGGTGCTGCGGGTGCAGGAACACCTTCGTCACCGGCCCGGTCTCGACCAGCTGGCCGGCATCGAGCACCGCCACCCGATCGCAGACGCGACGGATCACGTCCATCTCGTGGGTGATCAGCACGATGGTCAGGCCCAGTTCGCGGTTGATCTTCGACAGCAGTGCCAGCACCGACGCGGTGGTCTGCGGATCGAGCGCGCTGGTGGCCTCATCGCACAGCAGGATCTGCGGGCGGGTGGCCAGTGCGCGGGCGATGCCCACGCGCTGCTTCTGGCCGCCCGACAACTGCGCCGGGTACTTGTCCGCATGCGCCTGCAGGCCGACGGTCTGCAGCAGCTCGGCGACGCGCGCATCGATCTCTGCCTTCGGCGTGCCGGCCAGCTCCAGCGGGAAGGCGACATTGCCGGCCACCGTGCGCGAGGACAGCAGGTTGAAGTGCTGGAAGATCATGCCGATCCGGCGGCGCAGCGCGCGCAGGCCTTCCGGATCCAGCGCGGTGACATCTTCGCCGGCGATCAACAGGCGGCCACCACTGGGCTCCTCCAGGCGGTTGATCATGCGGATCAGCGTCGATTTGCCCGCACCGGAATGGCCGATGATGCCGAACACCTCGCCGGCCTCGATGGTCAGGTCCAGCGGCTGCAGCGCGCTGACTGCGCGGCCGGCAACGGCATAGGATTTGTGCAGGCGCTGGAACTCGATCACGGGATCAGCTCACCGGGAGGGCGATGGAAGGGGGCGTGCAGCCTACCAGCGCCGGCGCTCGCGCGCCTGCGCCATGGGCCAGAATGTTATTCCTTTTGGTTCTAAGCCGCCCGCATCGGCACATCGGCTGGGGTCGGATCCCCGCAGGGGCTCTGACCCCTTCCCCAGCCAGATCGGTTCAGGGATGGTCCAACGGCTTCGGCGGCTGCTGCCGGTTCACCCGTTCGCGGTGCAGCAGGTACAGGCCCGAGGCGACGATGATTGCCGCGCCCGCCCAGGTGTAGCCATCGGGCAGCTGCCCCCAGAAGGCCAGGTCCCAGCCGATCACCCAGACCAGGCCGCTGTATTCGAGCGGTGCGATCATCGAGGCCTCACCCAGCTGGAAGGCCTTGGTCAGCGCGATCTGGCCCAGCGCCCCGGCCAGGCCCATGCCGGCGATCAACGGCGCATGTGCCAGTTGCAGGGGTACCCAGCCCGGGATCGCCAGCAGCCCAGCGCCGATGGCCATGATGACCAGGAACCAGACCACCATCGACTGCGAGGTATCGGTGCGGGTCAGCAGGCTGACGGTGATCGCCGCGATGGCATAGGCGGTGGCGGCGGCCAGCACCATCAGGCCCGGCACCGAGATGAAACCGCCCACGCCCGGCCGCAGCACCACCAGCACGCCGACCAGGCCGATGCCGATGGCGACCCAGCGCCGCGGCCCGACCCGCTCGCCCAGCAGCGGCACCGACAGTGCGGCAATCAGCAGCGGCGCGACGAAATAAATGGTGTAGGCGGTGGACAGCGGCAGGTCGCGCAGGGCGAACACGAAGCAGCCGATCATCGCCATGCCCAGCCCGCCGCGCAGCAGGTGCAGCCCCCAGCGGCGCGGGATCAGCGAGCGTGGCCCGGCACTGGCCAGCACCCAGACCAGCACGAAGGGCAGCGACGCCGCGCCACGCAGGAAGGTGACCTGCAGCGAGGGATAGCCGGCCGAGAGCTGCTTCATGCCGGCGTCCATCAGCGAGAAACAGGCGACAGCAGCGACCATCCAGGCCACGGCGCGCGAAGGGGAGCGTTGCACGTTCATGGCCCATTATCGCCGACCACGGGCGTTGCCGCCGCGACCGGCGCGATAGAATGGCCGCCACTGATTTCTGCGGAGTAACGCCCATGCCTTCCTTCGACGTTGTGTCCGAAGTCGACACCCACGAACTGACCAATGCGCTCGACCAGGCCAACCGCGAGCTTGCCACCCGTTTCGACTTCAAGGGCGTGGATGCGAAATTCGAGCGCGATGGCGATGTCATCAACCAGACCGCACCGACCGAATTCCAGCTCAAGCAGATGAACGACATCCTGCGTGCGCGCCTGGCCGCGCGCGGTATCGACGTGCAGAGCCTGGAGTTCGGTGACATCGAGACCAACCTGGCCCAGGCGCGGCAGAAGATCACCGTCAAGCAGGGCATCGAGCAGAAGATCGCCAAGAAGATCGCGGCGACGCTGAAGGAAGCCAAGCTGAAGGTGGAAACCCAGATCAACGGCGACAAGCTGCGCGTGCAGGGCAAGAAGCGCGACGACCTGCAGGACGCCATCGCGGTGCTCAAGGCCGGCAAGTTCGACCTGCCGCTGCAGTTCAACAACTTCCGCGACTGAGGCATCTGCCGGGCCCGGCCCGGCACACTGGTGGCGGCGGCTCGACGGCGTGCTGCCGGCCACGCGCCTACAATGGCCAGCCCCGCCAGCCGATGCGCCCGCCATGACCGACACCCCCCTGCCCACCGATGACCCGATCGCCGCCACCCGCCTGTGGCTGGAGCGCATCGTCATCGGCCTGAACCTGTGCCCGTTCGCCAAGGCGGTGTACGTGAAGGACCAGGTCCGCATCGTGCTGAGCGACGCGACCACACCCGAAGCCCTGGTGGAAGAACTGGCCGAGGAACTGGTGCTGCTGCGCGACACGCCGGCCGAGCAGATCGATACCACCCTGATCGTGCATCCGCAGGTACTGACCGACTTCCTCGACTACAACGACTTCCTCGACAACGCCGATGCGGCGATCGAGGCGCTGGACCTGCAGGGCATCCTGCAGGTGGCCAGCTTCCATCCGGACTACCAGTTCGATGGCGTCGCCGCCGATGACGCCAGCAACTACACCAACCGCGCGCCCTACCCCACCCTGCACCTGCTGCGCGAAGACAGCGTGGCACGCGCGGTGGATGTCTACCCGGACCCGGACGTGATCGTCGAGCGCAACATCCAGACCCTGGACCGGATTGGTGTCGAGGGCTGGCACCGTCGCCTGCGCGGCGACGACATGTCATGAGCACGGTGCCGCCGATTGCCACCTGGCCGGCCGCGCCACTGCACGGCAGGGTGGTGCTCGTCACCGGCGGTGCCAACGGCATCGGCCGCGGCATCGCCCAGGCGGTGCTTGGGGCCGGCGGCCGTGTGCTGATCGGCGATCTGGATGTGGAGGCGGGCCAGGCCTGCCTGGCCGAATGGCAGCGCGGCGATGATGCCGCGTTCCAGCGGCTGGACATCACCGATGAAAGCAGCGTGCGCGGCTTCATCGCGGCGGCCCTGCAACGCTTCGGCCGCATCGATGGCCTGGTCAACAATGCCGGCATCGCCGGGCCGCACGGCACGCTGCTGCAGGACATGGACTGGGAAGAATGGCAGCGCCGGCTGTCATCGCTGCATGGCGCGTTCCTGTGCAGCAAGCACGCATTGGCGGCGCTGTCGGCCGACGCAGGCGCGATCATCAACATCGCATCGACGCGCGCCTGGCAGTCCGAGGCGCACAGCGAAGCCTACGCTGCGGCCAAGGGCGGGCTGGTGGCTTTCACCCATGCGCTGGCCATCAGTGCGGGACCGGCGGTGCGGGTGAACAGCATCAGCCCCGGCTGGATCAGCACCGATGCCTGGCAGGCGCCGTCACGCCGGCACGTGCCGCAGTACTCGGCCACCGACCACGCCCAGCATCCGGTTGGCCGCGTCGGCGAACCTGAGGACATCGGCGCACTGGCGGTGTACCTGCTGTCCTCGTTGTCCGGCTTCAGCACCGGCCAGGATTTCATCGTCGACGGCGGCATGACCCGGAAGATGATCTACGCCGATTGAAAGCGGGACGCCCCGGCGCTACCGGAGCGCTGCCCTTTTTCTGCGTTTGCGCCATGCCGGAGCATTCCGGCAATTCCACGCCATGCGTGGATGGCGGCAACCTGCTTACGCCATGCCCGAATGGCGCAGCAGCGCGTCGATCTGCGGCGCGCGGCCGCGGAAGGCCTTGAAGTTCTCGGCGGCCGGGCGACTGCCGCCGCGCGACAGCACCTCGTCGCGAAAACGCGCGCCGGTTGCGGCCAGCGCCTGCGGTGCTTCCTCGAACGCGGCGTAGGCATCGGCGCTCAATACTTCGGCCCACTTGTAGCTGTAGTAACCGGCGGCATAGCCACCGGCGAAGATATGGCTGAACTGGTGCGGGAAGCGATTCCAGCTCGGCGGATGGTTCACCGCCACTTCCGCACGCACCCGCTCAAGCAGGGCCAGCACGCTGTCCTGCGCCGCCTCGAACTGGCTGTGCAGCAGCATGTCGAACAGACCGAATTCCAACTGGCGCACGGTGGCCATGCCGCTGTGGAAGTTGCGCGCGGCCAGCATGCGCTCGTACAGCGCGCGCGGCAGCGGCTCGCCGGTTTCCACATGCGCGGTCATGCCCTGCAGATGGTCCCATTCCCAGCAGAAGTTCTCCATGAACTGGCTGGGCAGCTCCACCGCATCCCACTCCACGCCGTTGATGCCGGCCACGCCCAGTTCGCCGATGCGGGTCAGCAGCTGATGCAGGCCATGGCCCATTTCATGGAACAGCGTGGTCACTTCATTGTGGCTGAAGGTTGCCGGCTTGCCATCGGCACCACGGCCGAAGTTGCACACCAGGTACACCAGCGGCGTCTGCACGCTGCCATCGGCGCGCTCGCGGCGGTTGCGGCAGTCATCCATCCACGCGCCGCCGCGCTTGCCCTCGCGGGCGTACAGGTCCAGGTAGAACTGGCCGACCAGGGTGCCCTGCGCATCCACCAGGCGGAAGAAGCGCACGTCCTCATGCCAGACCGGCGCGCTGTCTTCCTGCACGCGCAGGCCGTACAGCTGCTCGATCACCGAGAACAGGCCGCCGAGTACCTTCGGTTCGGTGAAATACTGCTTCACCTCCTGCTCGGAGTAGCTGTAACGCGCCTGCTTCAGGCGGTCGGCGGCGAACGCCAGATCCCAGGCCTGCAGGCTGTCGATACCGAGATGCTCGCGGGCGAACTGCTCCAGCTCGGCGCGGTCCTTGGCGGCGAACGGCTTGGCGCGCGCGGCCAGGTCACGCAGGAAGCCCAGCACTTCGGCGGGGTCGCTGGCCATCTTGGTGGCCACCGAATAATCGGCGTAGGAATCAAAGCCCAGCAGTGCGGCCAACTCGGCACGCAGCGCAAGGATGCGATCGATGTTGCCACTGTTGTCCAGCGCATCGTCGCCGAACTCGGAGGCGCGTTGCGCGCTGGCGCGGTACAGGATCTCGCGCAGGTCGCGGTCCTCGGCCCAGGTCTGCACCGGCAGGTAGCACGGCATCTGCAGGGTCAGCTTCCAGCCCGCCTTGCCGTCTTTTTCCGCAGCGGCGCGTGCAGCAGCCTTCACGTCGTCCGGCACGCCGGCCAGGCGCGCCGGGTCTTCGACGATCAGCGACCACGCATCGGTGGCGTCGAGCACGTTCTGCGAGAACTTCGCCGACAGCGCCGACAGTTCCTCCTTGATGGCGGAAAAACGCTGCTGCGCGTCCGCATCGAGTTCGGCACCGCCAAGTCGGAAATCACGCAGTGTGTTGTCCAGCACCTTGCGGCGCGCCTCGTCGAAACCGACCGCTTCGGTGCTGGCAGCCAGGGCCTGGTACTGGCGGTACAGCGCCAGGTTCTGGCCCAGCGCACTGGCAAAGCGGGTTACCCGCGGCAGGTTGCTGTTGTAGGCCTCACGCAGCTCCGGCGTGTTGACCACACCCTGCAGGTGGCCCACCAGGCCCCAGGCGCGCCACAGGCGTTCGGTGGCATCGTCCAGCGGGGTGACGAAGGTCTGCCAGGTGACCGGCTGCACCTGCTCGGCAGCGCTGACCGCCGCTTCGGCCTGCGCCAGCAGCACGTCCAGCGCCGGCGCCACATGCTCGGGGCGGATCGCCTCGAAGCGCGGCAGGCCGGAAAAATCGAGCAGGGGGTTGGCAACGGTCACGGCAGGTCTCCAGGGTACGGGCCCGGCAGCGCGGGCAGCCAGATCGATATGGCGCTGGCCGGGCCGGCAGACAAGGGGCGGCGGGCCATTGTTCACGTCGGCCTGACGTCCGTCGGCTGAAGCTTGCGGCACGGGGGAGACCGCAACGGAACGTATCGAGGAGGCCCCACATGGAAGGTCTGGCTCCAGCTCCATCCGCAGTACGTTCGTCATCGCTGGCGCTGTCGGCCAGCCCGACTGAACTGGCCTGGATCGCCGCGCTGTGCGATGCGGGCGATGATGCGCCGCGCCACCTGCAGCAGTTGCAGGCACTGCAGCGCCAAGGCGGCAGGTTCAGCGACGAGCAGGAATGGTATCCCTTCGAAGTGATCGAGCGCGGTGCCAGCCAGGTGCGGCTGGGCCACGAGCGCGAATTCGTCATCTGCGTGCTGCTGTGGCTGCAGGCCCTGGCCCAGGGCCGGGCCAGCAGCCTGGACCCACGTCTGCACCTGGACGACCGCGCCGTGGAGATCGAGGCCCTGCCCGAGGCCCTGCGCGACGCGGTGCTGGAGGCCTTCATGGCCGCCGGGTATTGAGCGCGATCCAATGCGCCGCTGCGCTCGCCGGGCATGGCCCGGCGCTGCCGACCTGTCCCCCGGTAGCGCCGGGGCATGCCCGGCGGATGCCTGACGGGCTTACAGCGCTTCCAGGCTGCACCACGCCAATCCGGGCAGGCCCTGCCCGGCCACTGCTGCCGCTACCTGCGCGTCGGCAGCGTCCACATCGATTCCCTGCCGCACATACCAGGCCGGGTCGTAATAGCTGTGCGCGTAGCGATCGCCGCTGTCGCACAGGATGCTGACGATGCTGCCTTGGCGGCCGGCCTCGCGCATCCACTGCGCGGCCTGCAGCACGCCGATGAAGTTGGTGCCGGTGGAGCCACCGACGCGGCGCCCCAGCTGGCGGCTGACGTGGCGCATCGCGGCCAGGCTCAAGGCGTCGGGCACCTTCACCATGGCATCGACACTGGTCGGGATGAAGCTGGACTCCACCCGCGGCCGGCCGATGCCTTCCACCCGCGAGCCGCCGTTGCAGGTCATGCCGCGCCATTCGTTGCCGCCGGCCAGTGCAGCCTGGTAGCCATCGTAGAACACCGAGACTTCCGGGTCCGCACACAGGATACGGGTGTCATGCCGGCGATAGCTGACGTAGCGCCCGAGCGTTGCTGCGGTACCGCCGGTGCCGGGGCTGCACACGATCCAGTCCGGAATCGGGCTGGGCTCCTCGGCCATCTGCTTGAAGATGGATTCGGCGATGTTGTTGTTGGCACGCCAGTCGGTGGCGCGCTCGGCATAGGTGAACTGGTCCATGAAGTGGCCGCCGGTTTCGCGGGCCAGCTTTTCCGAATCGCAGTTGAGGTCACAGGCGCGCTCGACCAGATGGCAGCGGCCACCGTGGAACTCGATCGCGGCAATCTTCTCCGGCGACGTCGTAGCCGGCATCACTGCGATGAACGGCAGGCCGAGCAGGCGCGCGAAGTAGGCCTCGGAAACGGCGGTGGAGCCGCTGGAGGCCTCGATCACCGGCCGCCCTTCACGCAGCCAGCCGTTGGCCAGCGCATACAGGAACAGCGAACGCGCCAGCCGGTGCTTGAGGCTGCCGGTGGGATGGCTCGATTCATCCTTCAGGTACACCTCGATGCCCTCGAACCCGGGCAGCGCCAGCGGGATCAGGTGGGTATCGGCGGAACGGTTGAAATCGGCTTCGATCTTGCGGATGGCGGCGGCCACCCATTCACGCTGCGACATGGCGGGCAATGGTCATCAGAACGGAACGGTGCGATCCGGCCATTGTACGTCGCGGTGCCGTCAGCTGCCGGCCCGTAGAATGACACCCATCCGGCCGGCAACGGCCCTGTCTGAAGGACCTCCCCCATGACCATTCCCGCCCTGCGCGATGTCCCCGGCGTCGCCGCCCAGGCCCCGGCCGAGACCACCGGCTTCGTCTTCAACCACACCATGCTGCGGGTCAAGGACGCCACCGCCTCGCTGGACTTCTACACCCGCGTGCTGGGCTACCAGCTGATCGACAAGCGCGACTTCGCCGAAGCCCAGTTCAGCCTGTACTTCCTGGCCTACGTACCGGCCGGCACCGCAGTGCCGGAAGATGACAACACCCGCCGCCTGTGGATGGCCGGCCTGCCGGGCGTGCTGGAACTGACCCACAACCATGGCACCGAGAACCAGGAAGGCGCCGTCTACCACGACGGCAACAGCGACCCGCGCGGCTTCGGCCACATCTGCGTGTCGGTGCCGGACATCGAAGCGGCCTGCCAGCGTTTCGAAGACCTGGGCGTGACCTTCCAGAAGCGCCTGACCGACGGCCGCATGAAGAACCTGGCCTTCATCAAGGACCCGGACGGCTACTGGGTCGAGATCATCGCCAACGCCTGACCCAGAAAGGGGCACAATTCCGGTAGCGCCGGGCCNTGCCCGGCGGCCTTGAGCAGGCCGCGCTGCGCGCTCGCCGGGCACGGCCCGGCGC
>NZ_QQXJ01000001.1:409953-555109 GCF_004348785.1 Stenotrophomonas sp. TEPEL | reverse complement strand
GGCCGCGCTGCGCGCTCGCCGGGCACGGCCCGGCGCTACCGACTCCGCCCCCCTTTTTTGTGAGGTTGGCATGGAAACGATGGAACTGCACCGCGGGCGATTGATCGACCACATCCAGCTGGTCGTACGTGATCTGGCCGCCAGCCGCCGCTTCTACCAAGCGGTGTTCGACACGATCGGCATCCCGGTGGCCGGCGAAGGCGATGACTACTTCTGGGCCGACGAGCTGTTCATTTCCAGCGCCAGCAGCAAGGCCGCTGCCGGTCAGTTGACCGGTCGCCATCACCTGGCCTTCCAGGCCCGCGATACCGCCACCGTCGATGCTTTCCACAGCGCTGCGCTGGCGGCTGGCGGCAAGGACAACGGTGCGCCCGGCGAACGCCCGTACCATCCGGGCTACTACGGGGCGTTCGTGCTGGACCCGGATGGCAACAACATCGAGGTGGTTTACCACGGCCCGGCGAACTACAGCGCCGATTCGGTGAAGGTCAGTTTCTGATTCCCGCGCTACGCGCTCGCCGGGCATGGCCCGGCGCTACCAACGAAGAAGCCGGGCAATGCCCGGCTTCGTTTCATCACACAGCGCAGGCCTCAGTGGGCGGCCATGTAGATGTCCTGCAGCACGGCCTTTTCCAGCTCCAGCTCACCCAGCAGGTTCTTCACGATGTCACCCAGGCTGAGGATGCCGACCAGCTTGGCACCGTCGGTGACCATCAGGTGGCGACGACGCGAGTAGGTCATCAGCGACATGGCCTGCTTCAACGTGGCGTCCGGCGCAATGCCTTCCAGGCCGGTGGACGGCAGGCTGGAAATCACCCGGCGACCGGCCTGCGGGCCATCATCGGCCAGGCTGCGGACGATGTCCTTTTCGGAAATGATGCCGACCGGGGCATCATCCTTCATCACTACCAGTGCGGCGATTTTATTCGCGCTCATCTTGTGCGCGGCGGCACCGATCGTGTCTTCCGTGTCGATGGTGATGACAGCTTCTTTCTTGGATTGCAGGAGCTCGCGGACGTTCATTCTTGTTTCCTGGTGCAGGTCACTGAAGTCAAAAAAGTGTGCTCTGCCGATTCGCCCCCTCCCCGGGAACAGACCTTTCAGTGCACGTCTGGCGCACCCACCTGCCGCTTGGAATGGATCGGCAGACGTCGTGCTGCAACACGAACGAGGGGGTTCAACGGCTCAACCCGGATCTCGGTCAACTCGATTCTACGACTGCGACCATCGGTCACTAGCGGCATCGATGGGACAGTTCGTCGTAGGAACCAACTGACGATCCAGAGAATGGCACCGCGGCTGAAACCGCCGCTGAATACAGGCGATGTCACGCATTAAAGATTGATTGCCTGCTGCCGACTGCGGACAGAAAACCCGGCAGCTGTCCCACTTGGCAGCGTCAGCGTCGTAAACGAAAGGGGCCACGTGGGCCCCTTTTGGCATGCAGCATCCAATGGATCCGAGTGTTACTCCACCGTAACGCTCTTGGCCAGGTTGCGCGGCTTGTCCACGTCGGTGCCGCGTGCCAGCGCGGTGTGGTACGCCAGCAGCTGCACCGGGATGGTGTGCACCACCGGGCTGAGCACGCCGGCGTGGCGCGGGGTGCGGATCACGTGCACGCCTTCGGACGCGTTGAAGTTGCTGTCCTGGTCGGCGAA
The DNA here is from genome assembly GCF_004348785.1 of Stenotrophomonas sp. TEPEL. Lineage (NCBI taxonomy): Bacteria > Pseudomonadati > Pseudomonadota > Gammaproteobacteria > Lysobacterales > Lysobacteraceae > Stenotrophomonas > Stenotrophomonas sp. TEPEL. The sequence goes on along the minus strand of NZ_QQXJ01000001.1, from coordinate 553,451 downwards.
CACGAACAGCTCGCCGCCGCGCGCACGCACTTCCTGCATGTTGGATTTGACCTTCTCCAGCAGGCTGTCGTTGGGCGCGATCACCACCACCGGCATGTCCTCGTCCACCAGCGCCAGCGGCCCGTGCTTGAGCTCGCCGGCCGGGTAGGCCTCGGCGTGGATGTACGAGATTTCCTTCAGCTTGAGCGCGCCTTCCAGGGCGATCGGATAATGCAGGCCACGGCCCAGGAACAGCGCACTGCTCTTGCGTGCGAAGCGCTCGGCCCATGCGGCGATCTGCGGTTCCATGTTCAACGCATGCTGCACGCTGCCCGGCAGGAAACGCAGCTGCTCCAGGTAGTCCGCTTCCTGTGCGGCGTCAACGCGACCGTGCAGCTTGCCCAGCACCACGGTCAGCTGGAAGAGCGCGGCCAGCTGGGTGGTGAACGCCTTGGTCGAGGCCACGCCGATCTCGGCGCCGGCACGGGTGTAGCAGACCAGTTCGCTGGCGCGCGGAATCGCGCTTTCCGGCACGTTGCAGATCGACAGCGTGTGGGTGTGTCCCAGCGACTTGGCGTACTTCAGCGCTTCCATCGTGTCCAGCGTTTCGCCGGACTGGGAGATGGTCACGATCAGGTGCTTCGGATTGGCATACGCGGCGCGGTAGCGGTATTCGCTGGCGATCTCCACGCTGCACGGCAGGCCGGCGATGGCCTCGATCCAGTAGCGCGCGGTCAGGCCAGAGTAGTAACTGGTACCACAGGCCAGAATCTGCACACCCTCGATACCCGACAGCACCGCTTCGGCATTCTTGCCGAACAGTTCGGCCGGGAAGCCACCAGCATCGATCGCCGCTTCGATGGTGTCGCCCAGCGCACGCGGCTGCTCGTGGATCTCCTTCTGCATGAAGTGGCGGTACGGGCCCAGCTCCAGCGAGGCCAGCGAGACATCGGAGAGATGCACATCGCGCTCGATCGGCTGATCGTTGCCATCGAAGATGCTCACGCCATCACGGCGGATTTCGGCGGTGTCGCCCTCTTCCAGGAAGATCACCTTGCGCGTGGCCGACAGCACGGCCGACACATCGGACGCCACGAAGTTCTCGCCCTCGCCCAGACCGACCAGCAGCGGGCAGCCCATGCGGGCACAGACGAAACGTTCCGGCTCGGCACGGCTGACCACGGCCAGCGCATAGGCACCGGTCAGTTCCTTCACCGTGTGCTGCAGCGCGACCAGCAGGTCATCGCCACTCTTCAGATGGTGGTGGATCAGGTGGGCGATCACTTCGGTGTCGGTCTGCGACTCGAAGGTGTAGCCCAGCGCGCGCAGCTTTTCGCGCTGCTCTTCATGGTTCTCGATGATGCCGTTGTGCACCAGCGCCACGCCATGGCTGATGTGCGGATGCGCGTTCGCCTCGGTGACACCACCATGGGTGGCCCAGCGGGTGTGGCCGATACCCAGGCTGGCGTTGAAGCCTTCAGCCTCGGCAGCAGTGGCCATCTCCGAGACACGGCCGGTGCGGCGTACGCGGCGCACCTCGGGCCGTTCGGCTTGGTCGATCACGGCGATGCCCGAGGAATCGTAGCCGCGGTATTCCAGTCGCTTCAGTCCTTCGATCAGCAGCGGCACCACGTCGCGCCCGGCGATCGCACCCACGATTCCACACATGTCACGCAATTCCTTGAAGACGGTCGCCGCATTCTAGCGTGCGTGTCCGCCAGCCCCCTCCTGTCCGCTTAATGAAAGTGTCCGGAAAGGTGTCCGCGGACACCCGGACAGTAGCGACACATGTTCAACTCATTGATGGAAAAGGAAATAAAGTTGGCACGCTGTGTGCTTTGTCCTTGGCATCACTCTGGCACCACCGACAGGCACGAACCCGATGATCCGCGACACCTCCGCCCAGGACCAGATCGTTTCCTCCGCTTCAGCCAGTGCCCCCCAGGCCGCATGGCACCGTTACCGCTGGCCGGCCCTGGCGGGTATCGCGCTGCTGGCCGGCATCGGCTGGGCCGTACATGCGTGGTCCAACGCCAGCAGCTCGTTCGACAGCAGCCGGGTGCGCATCGCCGAAGTGCAGCGCGGCGATCTGGTGCGCGACATCGCCGCCGACGGCCGCGTGATCGCCGCCAACAGCCCGGTGCTGTACGCCATCTCCGCCGGCACGGTGGACCTGAAGGTGGTGGCCGGTGACGTGGTCAAGAAGGGCCAGGAGCTGGCGATCATCGACAGCCCCGAGCTGCGCAGCAAGCTCGCCCAGGAGGAGGCCACCCTGGCCGGCCTGGAAGCCGAGGCCAGCCGCGCCAACCTGGATGCCACCCTGGCCCGGGCCAAATCGCGCAAGGAAACCGACCAGGCCAGCATCGAGCGGCAGGCCGCCGACCGCGACCTGCAGCGCTTCCAGCGCGGCTTCGATGGCGGCGCGGTACCGCAGATCGATCTGGCCAAGGCCCAGGACGCCCTGAAGAAGGCCGACATCAGCCTGGTCAATGCCACCACCGATGCACGCCTGCAGAGCCAGGGCGCAGACCTGGACGCACGCAACAAGCGCTTGCTGGCCGATCGCCAGAAGGCCGTAGTGGCCGAAGTGCGGCGCCAGGTGGACGCACTGACCCTGCGCGCACCGTTCGACGGCCAGGTCGGCCAGGTGCAGGCCACCCAGGCCACCAACCTTGCCGCCAACGCGCCGGTGCTGGGCGTGGTCGACCTGTCCAGGTTCGAAGTCGAGATCAAGGTGCCGGAAAGCTTCGCGCGCGATCTGGCGATCGGCATGCCGGCGCAGCTGACCGGCGGCAATGGCCAGCCGTTCCCGGGCGAGATCAGTGCGGTGTCGCCGGAAGTGGTCAATGGTGAAGTCAACGCTCGCGTCCGCTTCGCTGCGGCCCAGCCTGAAGGCCTGCGCCAGAGCCAGCGGATGTCGGTGCGGGTGCTGCTCGATACCCGCAGGAATGTCATGAAGGTCGAGCGCGGCCCGTTCGTGGAGCAGGGCAACGGCGTGGCGTATGTAATGGATGGCCGCACTGCGGTGCGCCGTCCGATCGAACTGGGCGTCAGCAGCCTGGGCGAAGTGGAAATCAAGTCGGGTGTGCAGCCGGGGGACCGCATCGTGGTCTCGGGCAGCGACCTGTTCAAGGACGCCGAACGCGTCTCCGTCAACTGACAACTCATACATCCTGGAGAGAGGACACCCCATGTACATGCTCGAAATGCGTTCGGTCGCCAAGGTCTTCCGTACCGAACAGGTGGAAACCCACGCGCTGCGTTCACTGGAACTGCAGGTCAAGGAAGGCGAGTTCGTCGCCGTCACCGGTCCGTCCGGCTCCGGCAAGACCACCTTCCTCAACATCGCCGGCCTGCTGGAAACCTTCACCAGCGGCACCTACATGCTTGATGGCCAGGACGTCAGCAAGCTCGGCGATGATGCCCGCAGCCGCCTGCGCAACCAGAAGATCGGCTTCATCTTCCAGGGCTTCAACCTGATTCCGGACCTCAACCTGTTCGACAACGTGGACGTGCCGCTGCGCTACCGCAGGATGAGCGCCGGCGAGCGCCGCGAGCGCATCGAAAAGGCGCTGAGCCAGGTCGGCCTGGGCTCGCGCATGAAGCACTACCCCAACGAACTCTCCGGCGGCCAGCAGCAGCGCGCGGCGATCGCCCGTGCCCTGGCCGGCAGCCCGCGCCTGCTGCTGGCCGACGAACCGACCGGCAACCTGGACACGCAGATGGCGCGCGGGGTGATGGAACTGCTGGAGGAGATCAACGCCGCCGGCACCACCATCGTGATGGTCACCCACGACCCGGAACTGGCCGCACGCGCGCAGCGCAACGTGCACATCGTCGACGGCCAGGTCACCGACCTGGTGCGCGAGCCGGTGCTGGCCACCCCGCGTCGCATCGTCGCCGTCAACGAGTGAGGGCACGACCATGTTCGCCTACTACGCCCGACTGGCGGTGCGCAGCTTCCGCCGCAACAAGGTACTGACCGCGCTGATGGTGGTCGCCATCGCGCTGGGCATCGGTGCTTCGATGACCACCCTGACCGTGTTCCATGTGCTGTCCGGCGACCCGATCCCTGACAAGAGCGACCGCCTGTTCTACGTGCAGGTCGATCCGCGCCCGCGCTCGGGTTACCTGACCGGCGAAGAGCCGGAGACCCAGATGACCCGTTTCGATGCCGAAACGCTGCTGCGCGAGAAGCGTGGCGAGCGCCAGGCGATGATGAGTGCCGGTGACGCGACCATCGAGCCGGAAGGCAGCACGTTGAAGCCGTTCAACATCGACACCCGCTGGACATCGGCTGACTTTTTCCCGATGTTCAACGTGCCGATGCTGTATGGCCGTGCCTGGACGGCCAGCGACGATGACGGTCGCTCCCGCGTGGTGGTGCTGTCCAAGGTGATCAACGACAAGCTGTTCCAGGGAGCGGACAGTGTCGGCCGTGAGATCCGTGCTGATGGCCATTCGCTGCGGGTGATCGGGGTGATGGACACCTGGAATCCGGAACCGCACTTCTTCGACCTGACTGTGGGCAACTACGGCCGCGAAGAGGACCTGATGATGCCGCTGTCCACCGCGATGGACCTCAAGCTCGGCAGCAACGGCAACATGAACTGCTTCCGCGACGGCGCACCCGATGACGACAGCAATTCGATCAACGCGCCGTGCACCTGGATCCAGTACTGGGTGGAGCTTGATCCGTCCAAGGCCGAGGACTATCGCCGCTACCTGGTGAACTATTCGGACCAGCAGCGGGCTGCCGGCCGGTTCGAGCGCCCGGCCAACGTGCGCCTGCGCAACGTGATGGAGTGGCTGACCTTCAACAACGCGGTACCCAGCGACGTGCGCCTGCAGATGTGGCTGGCACTGGGTTTCCTCGGTGTCTGCCTGGTCAACACGGTCGGCCTGCTGCTGGCCAAGTTCCTGCGCCGCAGCGGTGAGATCGGCGTGCGCCGCGCACTGGGTGCCAGCCGCGGGCAGATCTTCCTGCAGTGCCTGGTCGAGGCGGGCGCGGTGGGCGTGGTCGGCGGCGTGCTCGGCATCGGCCTGGCACTGCTGGGCCTGTATGCAGTGCGCCAGCAGCCGGTGGACTACGCCAAGCTGGCCCACCTCGACGGCAGCATGCTGCTGCTCGCCCTCGGCCTGACCCTGCTGGCCAGCATTGCTGCCGGCTTCCTGCCCGCCTGGCGCGCGATGCAGGTCACCCCGGCCATCCAGCTCAAGTCGCAGTAAGCCCCAGAACGAGGACTTCCCATGGACATCCGCCCCATCCTCAGCACCCTGCGCCGGCACAAGACCGCAGCCGCATTGATCGTGCTGGAAATCGCCCTGACCTGCGCCATCGTCTGCAATGCCCTGTTCCTGGTCACCCAGCGCGTGGAAAAGATCAGCCAGCCCAGCGGCCTGGCCGAGAACGAACTGGTCATGGTCCGGGTCAGCGGCATCGGCAAGCAGACCAACGCCATGGCCCGCACCAACGAAGACCTGGCATCGCTGCGCGCGATCCCCGGCGTGACCAGCGTGGCCAAGGTCAACCAGCTGCCGTTCCGCCGCAATTCGAGCAACACCAGCATCTCGCGCGAGCGTGACCAGGAACGGCCGACAGCCTTCGTGTCGCAGTACATGGTTGGCGAGAACGCGTTGTCCACGCTCGGCCTGCAGCTGGTCGCCGGCCGCGACTTCCAGCCCAGCGAGTACATCGACCTGGAAGAAGCGCAGAAGAATCCGAAGCCCGACCGCGCCGCGCCGGTGATCATCAACCAGCAGGTCGCTGCCAAGATGTACCCGGACCAGAGTGCGCTGGGCAAGACCTTCTACATGGGCAACCAGGCCCTGCACGTGGTCGGCGTGGTCGCTCATCTGGCCACCCCCACCGACTACAACGACAACAGCACACTGTCGATGATCCTGCCGGTGCGTACCGACTTCACCCGCGGCCCGTACATGCTGCGCACTTCGCCGGAACGCCGCGATGAAGTGCTGAAGGGTGCGCTGGCCGCGCTGGAGCACAACGATCCCAACCGCCTGGTGCGCGAGAAACTGACCTACCAGGAACAGCGTGCCGACTACTTCAAGAACGATCGCTCGATGGTCGGCCTGCTGGTGACGGTCTGCGTAGCGTTGCTGGTGGTCACCGCACTGGGCATCGTCGGCCTGGCCAGCTTCTGGGTACAGCAGCGCAGCAAGCAGATCGGCATCCGCCGCGCATTGGGCGCCACCCGCGGGCAGATCCTGCGCTACTTCCAGACCGAGAACTTCCTGCTGGCCACGCTGGGCATCGTGCTGGGCATGCTGGCGGCGTATGCCATCAACCTGGCGCTGATGAACATGTACGAGCTGCCGCGCATGCCGCTGCTGTACCTGCCGCTGGGCGCAGCGCTGCTGTGGCTGCTGGGGCAGATCGCCGTGTTCGGCCCGGCCCGCCGCGCCGCGGCGGTGCCCCCGGCCGTCGCCACGCGGGGGGCGTGAGATGCGCGCCAGCCTGCTGGTGCTGTTGCTGGCCCTGCCGCTGCCGGTACTCGCCGGCAGCAGCAGCGCGCAGACGCTGGAGTGGCGCCAGGACAATGCGCGGCTGGCGCTGCGCTCGACCGAAGGCGTGGTGAGGGTGGATGCGGCCAGCCCGGAAGCCCGCTTCGGTGTGCGCAGCGGCGACCGCATCCTGCGCGTGGACGATTCGCCGGTGCGGCAGATCGAACAGCTCGCCGACGCAGTACGGGCGGCATCGACGCCCACCGTCCACCTGCTGCTGCGCCGCGATGGCCGGATGCTGACCGTGCCGGTGGCGGTGTCGGCGTGGCGGGCGGCGCTGAACCCGCCAGCACCGCCGCCACCGCCGCCGCCACGGCGCTGAGTCGGGACGCCCCTGCGCTACCGCTGGTTTCGCTATATTGCAGAGCGGCCCGGTAGCGTCGGGCCATGCCCGGCGGTTCCAGCCGCTGCAACTGCACCCGCCCCGCCGGGCATGGCCCGGCGCTACCCTCTTTGCGACCCATGCCTGCGATCCTGATCATCGACGACAACGCCAGCGTGGGTACCGCGCTGGATGTGCTGTTCTCCCTGCATGACATCGACACCCTGCTGGCGCAGAGCCCGGCCGAAGGGCTGGCGCTGCTGGAATCGCAGCCGGTGGACCTGGTGATCCAGGACATGAATTTCAGCGAGGACACCACCTCCGGTGAGGAAGGCGAGGCGCTGTTCGCACAGATCCGCGAACGCCACCCCGATCTGCCGGTGATCCTGCTGACCGCCTGGACCCACCTGAGCAGCGCGGTGGACCTGGTCAAGGCCGGTGCCGCCGACTACCTGGCCAAGCCCTGGGATGACCGCAAGCTGCTGACCACGGTCAACAACCTGCTGGAATTGTCCGAAGCGCGGCGCGAACTGGACCAGCGACGCCAGCGCGAACAGCGCCAGCGCCATGCACTGGAAGAGAAATACGACCTGTGCGGCGCGGTGTTCGCCGATCCCGCCAGCGAGCGGGTGATCGCCCTGGCCTGCCAGGTCGCGCGCTCTGAGCTGCCGGTGCTGATCACCGGCCCCAATGGCGCGGGCAAGGAGAAGATCGCGCAGATCATCCAGGCCAACTCGCTCGTGGCCAAGGGCCCGTTCGTGGCGGTGAACTGCGGCGCCCTGCCCTCCGAACTGATCGAGGCCGAACTGTTCGGTGCCGAGGCCGGCGCCTATACCGGCGCCAACAAGGCGCGCGAAGGCAAGTTCGAGGCAGCCGACGGCGGCACGCTGTTCCTGGATGAGATCGGCAACCTGTCGCTGGGTGGGCAGATGAAGCTGCTGCGCGTGCTGGAGACAGGACGTTTCGAACGCCTGGGCTCCAACCGCGAACGCCAGGTCAAGGTGCGCGTGGTCAGCGCGACCAATGCCGACCTGCCGGCGATGATCCGCGAAGGTACGTTCCGCGAAGACCTTTACTACCGGCTCAACACGGTGGAACTGACGCTGCCACCGCTGGCCGACCGCCCCGGCGACATCGTGCCGTTGGCCGAGCATTTCCTCAGCATCGGCAAGCCGCTGTCCAGCACGGCGGCCACCGCACTGCAGCGCCACCTGTGGCCGGGCAACGTGCGCGAGCTGCGCAACGTGATCCAGCGTGCCGAACTGCTGGCCACCGGCAACCGCATCGAAGTGGCCGATCTCAACCTGCCGCGTGCACCTGCTGCACCGCGCCCGACGCCAAGCGCCGGCAATGATCCCGATCGCGCACGCATCGAAGACGTGCTGGCGCGCAATCACGGCGTCATCGCACAGGCAGCCAACGAGCTTGGACTGAGCCGGCAGGCGCTGTACCGGCGCATGGACCGTCACGGCATCCCACGCGAATGAAGCGGCGCTCCTTCACCTTCCGCCTGTTCCTGCGCCTACTGCCGGTGCTGGCGCTGGCTGCGGCGCTGCCGTGGCTGCTGGCCTACTGGATGGACCATGGCTGGGTGGTGACCACGGTCTCCACGATCATCCTGCTCTCATTGATGTGGTGGACGCTGCGCCGCGCCACCGCACCGGTGCGCTCGTTGATGCGCGCGCTGTCCGGGACCACCAGCAGCTACCGCGACGGTGAGTACAACTTCGGCATCTACTGGCCCGGCAATGACGAACTGGGCGATCTGGTGCAGGCACACCGCGAACTGGGGGAAGTGCTGCGCGCACAACGCCAAGGCCTGGTGCAGCGCGAACTGCTGCTGGACACCATGGTGCAGAACACCCCGGTGGCGATGCTGCTGATCGCCGCCGGAGGCGATGGCATTTCCCGCGTGGTGTTCTCCAACCTGGCCGCGCGCAAGCTGCTGCACAGCGGCTGGAAGCTGGAAGGCCAGCGCATGGAAGACGTGCTCGAGCAGCTGCCGGTGGAACTGCGCGATGCCATCGGCCGCGGCGGCGACAGCCTGTTTGCGGTGAAGTCGGAAAGCGAAGACGGCGTGGAAGGCGACGAGGACGACGAACAGGTCTATCACCTGTCGCGGCGCGCGTTCCAGCTCAACGGCCGCCCGCATGACCTGCTGTTGGTACGCCAGCTCACCGCCGAACTGCGCCGGCAGGAAGTACAGACCTGGAAGAAGGTGATCCGGGTGATCAGCCACGAACTCAACAACTCGCTGGCGCCGATCGCATCGCTGGCGCACTCCGGCGGCGAACTGGTCAAGCGCGAACGCTTCGACCGGCTGCCGGAGATCTTCACCACCATCGAAGACCGCGCCCGCCATCTGGAAGGCTTCATCCGCGGCTACGCGCGTTTCGCCAAGCTGCCGCAGCCGCAGCTGCAGACCGTGCACTGGGCGCCGTTCCTGTCCAGCCTGTGCCAGCAGATTCCGTTCACGATGGAGCGTGCACCCGACGAGGAACTGAGCAGCCGGATCGACATCGCACAGTTCGGCCAGGCCCTGCTCAACCTGCTGAAGAATGCACACGAGGCCTGCGCCGAAGCTGACCCGCCCAACGACGACGTGCAGGTGCAGCTGACCCGGCTGCCGCAGTGGCTGCGGCTGGATGTGCTGGACCGCGGCAAAGGCATGAACGAGCAGGTGCTGCAGAATGCGCTGATGCCGTTCTATTCGACCAAGCGCAACGGCACCGGGTTGGGGTTGGCCCTCACCCGCGAGATCGTCGAGGCGCACGGTGGCCGCGTGTCACTGCAGAACCGCACCGAAGGCGGGCTGTGTGTGTCGATCCTGCTGCCGGTGGGGTAGGTTTGTTCTCCTTCGCCTGTTGATTGCTGAAGGTTGATCACGGTTCTTGGGTGTCACTTTTCTTTTCGCGCGAAAAGAAAAGTAACCAAAGGAAACGCGCCGCCAGTCCGCGAGCCGTCGTGCTGCGCACGCCGGTNCCCTGNGCTCCTCGGTCCGTCGAGGGACGGCGCGGGAACTCGCTGCGCTCAGACACCCGCGCCTCTTCGCCCTCGCCGGNCCTGCGGTGCTCGGCTCGCTTCAAGGCGGACTCGAGAAGCAGAGCAAAAGCATCCACGCATGGCGTGGATCTACTGGGTGCAGCCGTGGCCTTTGACTTGGGTCCGCCTTGAAGCGAGCCGAGCACCGCAGGGAAATCAGGGGCGAAGAGGTGCCGAGGTCCTGTAGAGCCGACTGTTGGTCGGCTGACTTCTTCGCACCGGCCCCTGATTCGCCGAGGAGCGCAGGGCACCGATGCGCAGCATCGGCTCGCGGCGGCGGAACGTTTCTTTTGGTTACTTTTCTTTGCGTACAAAGAAAAGTGACACCCATGAACAATGATCAACCTTCAGCAATCAACAGGAGAAGCAAAACTAAAGCACCCGTCGCATCGCCACCCGCAGGTGCATCGGGAATCCCAATGCAGCTTCCTCAGCCATCACCCCTCGCAGGCCCGCGCCCCTCTCTGACTCCGGCAGGACGTTGAATCCTTCGCTGGCATAGAAAGCCGCATTCCACGGTACATCGGACAACGTGGTCAGCACCGCCGCTGGATAGCCAAGCGCCTTGGCCTCGGCGAGTGCGTGCTGCAGCAACGCCCGTCCGTAGCCACGGCGAGCATGATTGGGATCCACATCCATCTGCAGCACATGGAAATCGCCGTCAAGCGTACCGCCCAGCAGGTAGCCGGCGACGCCGCCATCGGCGCCTTCGATGATCCACAACAGGCCACGCTGCAGTCCGGCCTGCAACGTGGGAAGGTCCAGTCCATGGCCGGCGAACACCGGGTACGCCTCGTGCCCGCGCAGCAGTTCACCCGCACGCTGTTCGATGCGGGGCAACGCACTCAGTTCATCGACGCGCGGTGGCCTCGGCTCAGCTTTTCTTGATGGGGCGCTGCCAGCCATCGATGGTTTCCTGGCGCGCACGGGCTACGGTCAGCTTGCCGTCCGGCGCAGTGCGGGTGATGACCGAACCGGCAGCAATCGTTGCCCCTTCACCGATCAGCACCGGCGCCACCAGCGAGCTGTTGGAGCCGATGAAAGCGTTGTCACCGATGGTGGTGGTCGACTTGTTCACGCCGTCGTAGTTGCAGGTGATGGTGCCCGCGCCGATGTTGACCTTGCTGCCGATCACCGCATCGCCCAGGTAGGTCAGGTGGTTGGCCTTGCTGCCCACCCCCAGGGTGACCTTCTTGGTTTCCACGAAGTTGCCCACGTGCACGCCATCGGCAAGCACCGTACCCGGGCGCAGGCGCGCGAACGGGCCGATCTGTGCCGCACCCTCGCTGACGACGCCTTCCACATCGCAGTGCGCACGCACTTCGGTGCCCGCGCCGAGAGTGACGTCCTTCAGCCGGGTGAACGGGCCGATGGTCACGCCATCGCCGAGCACCACCTTGCCTTCAAGGATCACATCGACATCGATCATCACATCGCTGCCGACGATCACCTCACCCCGGATATCCACCCGTGCCGGATCGCGCACGCGCGCGCCCTGGATGCACAGCGCGCGCACCGCGCGCCGCTGCCAGGCCCGTTCCAGCTGCGAGAGCTGCCACGGATCGTTCGCGCCTTCGGCGTCCTGCGCATCGGCCACCAGGGCCATCTCCGCCGGAGTGAACTCGCGGGCGGCAAAGGCGAACACATCGGTCAGGTAGTACTCGCCCTGCGCGTTGCTGTTGGACAGCTGCGACAGCCAGCGGCGCAGCGCCGTCGATTCGGCAGTGATGATGCCGGTGTTGATGATGCGCACCCGGCGCTGTTCATCATCGGCGTCCTTCTGCTCGACGATCGCCCCGACCTTGCCTTCGGCATCGCGCAGCACGCGACCATAGCCGGTGGGATCGTCGACATCGGCCACCAGCACGGCCAGCCGGCCCGGCTGGGCCAGCAGGTCACGCAGGGTCTGCGCACGGATCAACGGCACATCGCCGTACAGCACCAGCACCTGTGCGGCGTCGGGCACTTCCGGCATGGCCTGGGCAACGGCGTGACCGGTACCCAGCTGCTGCGCTTGTTCCGCCCACAACAGGTCCGGCTGGTCAGCGAAGTAGTGCCGCACCTGGTCCCCGCCGTGGCCGTACACCACGTGGATGGCAGCCGGCTGCAGTTCGCGCGCGGTGGCGATCACATGCGCCAGCATCGGCTGCCCGGCAATCGGCTGCAGTACCTTTGGCAGCACCGATTTCATGCGCTTACCGGCGCCAGCGGCGAGGATGATGACGTGCAGGGGTTGGGTCATGGAGGGGGGCCGCGCAGCGGCGGCGATCTGAGGACTGGCTGATAGGATAGCCGAGCTCATTCCCTGCCTGACGTGAACCGTGCGCTGCCTGAAGGAACGATTGCTCGATCTGCTGTACTGGATGGGCCCGCTGTTGCCGGGCGGCACCGGGAAGGCACGGCCATGACCCTCGTCCGCCAGGGCAGCTCATACATCGTCATCGGGCTGGTGCAGCTGCTGCTGGACTGGCTGGTGTTCGTGGGCAGCACCGCACTCGGGCTGCCCGTCGCCCCTGCCAACGTCGTCGGCCGTCTGGCCGGCATGCTGCTCGGCTTCTGGCTCAACGGCCGCTATACCTTTGCTGCCGCCGGCCAACAGCGCCTGGGCTGGAAGCGCTTCGCGCGCTTCCTCCTGCTTTGGATGCTGCTGACCGCGGCCAGCACCCTGCTGGTGACTGCGGCCGACCATGCATTGGGGCTGCAGTACGCGTGGCTGGCCAAGCCGCTGGTGGAAGGTGGCCTGGCGCTGGTGTCGTTCCTGCTGCTGCGGTACGTGGTGTACCGCTGACCTGCGTTCAGTGAAGGCCACTGTCGCCGGCCAGGCGCACGCTCAATCCCTCGCGCCACAACTGCAGCGGGCTGTAACGCAACTGCACCTGATGGCGGCCTGCCGGCACGCACAGCGCATGGAACAGGCCATTGCCTCGCAGCAGCGGCAGTACGGTGCCATCGGGCAAGCGGGCCTGCCAGCCACGGGCAGTCACCTCGTTGACCACGACCCACGCGGGGCGGTCGGCTTCCACCGTGAGCTCGATACGGCCAGGCTGGTAGTGCTGCACCTGGATGTTGGCCTCACCGGCATCATGCTCCGGGCATGCGGCGCCGGCCATGGCTGGCAGCCAGAGCTGCCGGCTGAAATCGGTCTGGTTGAATTCATCCGCAGGCGGCAGACGCGCATCGTGGCGTCGGACGCTGCGAGGATTGAGCACGCGCGGCAGCACGCTGTCGCGTCGCGCGAGCTCGACCTGGTCACCCTGCGCGCTTGAACCCGGGAACGGATCCTGGGCCAGCAGCCAGCGCACGCCCAGCAGATCGTACACAGGCGCTGTTGTGTCCGTTGCCCAGGCCGTCGGCAGCTTCTGTTGGAACGTATCCACCGGTTCACCCGGCATGCCGGTCATCTGCAGGTAGTCGCTGGCCAACATCGGGTTGTAGCCGTTTGCCAGCGCGATCGCATGGACCGCGGCGCCGTTGGTGAGCCCACCGATGCCGAAGACCACGGCGCGCTCGGGCAATCCGGGTTGCCGCTCTGCTGCGAGCAGCGCGTAGGCCCGCTGCGCCGGCCCGGCGCGGTCGGCGGTCAGCACCGACTTGGTGCCACTGCCTGCGTTGAAGCTGGTCCCCACGTTGAACAGCAGCAGGTCGAACAGCACCAGCACAAACAGCCAGCGCTCGGGTGCCCGGTGACGACGCAGCAGCAGCACCGCGGCGATTCCCACGGCTGCGCTGATGCCGAGCCAGGCAAAGGCCGCCAGATGACCGCGGTCGATCGCCATCCAGGCACTGGAGACGGCAAGCAGCACGACAGCACCTACGGACATCCACGGCGGCCGCAACGGGCCCGGCTGCAATGCAGCCTGCAAGGCGTTGGCACCCAGCCAAGCGGCTGCTGGGAGGGTGAGGAACAAGGCATCAGCAGGACGCCGGAACAGATCCAGGCCTGGCAGCCAGGTGAACAACCACGGGAACAGTGGCGTTGCCCCACCCAGCGCGATCAGGATCGTCAGAATCACCACGGCCAGCGCGATGCGCGTCGCAGCGGGTTTGCGCCGCAGCACTTCGCCGCCCCATCCCAGCCAGAGCGCCAGCGGCACCGCGCCGAGATAAAGGTAATCAGCGCTGATGTCACCAAAGGCCCAACTGTCACCACGCCCCTGCGAGAACACGTTGCCTGACAGCAGCGTGGCCAGGGTCTGCCAGTGCATGGCCCCCGGCAACGCAGCCTCCAACGAGAAACCATCGCGATTTGTCTCGCCCAGCCAGGCCAGCGTGGACAACCACTGTGGCGCGCTGATCGCGCCGGCAAGCACGCCGACAAGACCAAATCGCAGCAGCAGCCGCACGCGCTGGCCCTTCGCCAGCAGAACCGCGCCCAGCGCATGGATCGCACAGGCGAGGATGATGAAGTAGGTAACCTGGGTCAGCTGCAGCGCGCACAAGCCTCCAGCGATGCCGGCCAGCAGTACGTCACGCAGCCGACCCTGGCGGCGGACCTGATCCATGCCCAGCCACAGCCACGGCAGCAGGCTGTAACTGACGATCATCGGCGTGTGCTGGAGCCGCGATGCGGCCACCCCACCGAACATCAGTACCAGCGCGAACAGCAGCCGCGCCGGTGGCGGCATTCCCTGCACGCGGCCCAGCCGCAAGGCACCGAAGCCACCTGCCAGCACGTGCAGCAGCACGACCACGTTGAACAGGTGCAGCGACGTCGGTGCCAACAGCATCGGCAGCAGCATGCTCGGCTGCAACGTCATCATCTGCGGGTCAGCCAGCTGCGGGTAGCCCCCGTACAGATACGGATTCCACCACGGCGACTGCAGATGACGCAGTTGCTCAGCGCTGAAGCTGACCGCCGGGAAGAACTGCTGCACGGCGTCGAACGGAATGGTCTTGATGCCCAACAGCCACGGCAGGCAAAGCACGACCCAGGCAATCAGGAACATGCCTTCCGGTGTGCGCCAGCGGCACTGCCAGCCCCCCATGTCCTGCGTCGCTGTCGATGACTGCTGCATTCCCTGCCTCCGTGGAAAACAAACAAAAACGCCGGCATGGCAGCCGGCGTTCCTGCATTCACCCGTGCCTTGCAGGCACAGATGTCACCTCGGCACGGTTCAGTGCTTGAGGGTCTTGCGCAGGCGCTCAAGCGCCTGCAGCTGGACAACGGCCTCTGCCAGCTTCTGCTGGGCTTCGGCCACTTCCATCGCTTCGCCGCGGTTGGCCAGGATGCGTTCGGCTTCTTCCTTGGCCTTGCGGACCGAGGCTTCGTCGATGTCCTGTGCGCGGATCGCGGTGTCGGCCAGCACGGTCACCACCTGCGGCTGCACCTCGAGGATGCCGCCGGAAATGGCGAAATCCAGCTGCTCGCCGCTCGGCGTGGTCACTACCACCTTGCCCGGCTTCAGGCGGGTGATCAGCGGTGCGTGCTTGGGCGCGATGCCCAGTTCGCCCAGCTCACCGGTGGCCACGACCAGGGTCGCTTCGCCACGGAAGATTTCCTGCTCGGCGCTGACGATGTCGCAACGGATGGTGCTCATGTAACTCTCTTCGCTAGGGGGCGGGTCGAACCCACCGCAGGGATTCCGCAGCGGTGGGCGCAGGCCCACCCCGTGTCACGGTCGGGACGGGCGTGTGCCCGTCCCCGCCGCATCAGGCCTTCTCGGCCATCTTCTTGGCCTTCTCGACCGCTTCTTCGATGCTGCCGACCATGTAGAACGCCTGCTCCGGCAGGTGGTCGTACTCGCCATCGACGATGGCCTTGAAGCCACGGATGGTGTCCTTCAGCGACACGTACTTGCCCGGCGAGCCGGTGAACACTTCGGCCACGTGGAACGGCTGGCTGAAGAAGCGCTCGATCTTGCGGGCGCGCGACACGGCCTGCTTGTCTTCTTCGGACAGTTCGTCCATGCCCAGGATGGCGATGATGTCCTTCAGTTCCTTGTACTTCTGCAGGGTCTGCTGGACGCGCTGGGCGGTGTCGTAGTGCTCGTGACCGATGACCAGCGGGTCCATCTGGCGGCTGGTGGAGTCCAGCGGATCGACCGCCGGGTAGATACCCAGCGAAGCGATCGAACGCGACAGGGTCACGGTCGAGTCAAGGTGGGCGAAGGTGGTCGCCGGCGACGGATCGGTCAAGTCATCGGCCGGCACGTAGACGGCCTGGATCGAGGTGATCGAACCATTCTTGGTCGAGGTGATGCGCTCCTGCAGGACGCCCATTTCCTCGGCCAGGGTCGGCTGGTAACCCACTGCCGACGGCATACGACCCAGCAGTGCCGACACTTCGGTACCGGCCAGGGTGTAGCGGTAGATGTTGTCGACGAACAGCAGCACGTCCTTGCCCTTGCCGTTCTCGTCCTTCTCGTCGCGGAAGTACTCGGCCATGGTCAGGCCGGTCAGGGCGACGCGCAGACGGTTGCCCGGCGGCTCGTTCATCTGGCCGTACACCATCGCGACCTTGTCCAGGACGTTGGAGTCCTTCATCTCGTGGTAGAAGTCGTTGCCCTCGCGGGTACGCTCACCCACGCCGGCGAACACGGACAGACCGCTGTGCGCCTTGGCGATGTTGTTGATCAGTTCCATCATGTTGACGGTCTTGCCGACGCCGGCGCCGCCGAACAGGCCGACCTTGCCGCCCTTGGCGAACGGGCACATCAGGTCGATGACCTTGATGCCGGTTTCCAGCAGCTCGGTGGCCGGGGACTGGTCTTCATACGACGGAGCAGCGCGATGGATTTCCCAGTTGTCGCTGGAGGCGACCGGACCGGCTTCGTCGATCGGGCGGCCGAGCACGTCCATGATGCGGCCCAGGGTGCCAGCGCCGACCGGCACGGAGATGCCGCGGCCGGTGTTGGTGGCCACCAGGTTGCGCTTCAGGCCATCGGTGGAGCCCAGCGCGATGCAGCGGACCACGCCGTCACCGAGCTGCTGCTGCACTTCCAGGGTGATTTCGGTGTTGTCCACCTTCAGCGCGTGGTACACCTTCGGCACCGACTCGCGGGGGAATTCGACGTCGACGACGGCGCCGATGATCTGAACGATCTTGCCCTGACTCATTGCTGCATCCTCTAAATGTGTGCTTTTAACGAACGCGGTCAGACTGCTGCCGCGCCGCCGACGATTTCGGAGATTTCCTGGGTGATCGCTGCCTGGCGGGCCTTGTTGTAGACCAGCTGCAGGGTTCCGATCAGCTTGTTGGCGTTGTCACTGGCCGACTTCATCGCCACCATGCGCGCGGCATGCTCGGAAGCGACGTTTTCCAGCAGCGCCTGGTACACCAGCGACTCGATGTAACGCGTCATCACGTGCTCGAGCACGGTCGCGGCATCGGGTTCGTACAGGTAGTCCCAGTCGTGGTGCGCAACCTGCTTCTCAGCCGGCGGCAGCGGCAGCAGCTGATCGAAGCTGGCCTTCTGCGTCATCGTGTTGACGAAGCGGTTGTAGACCAGGTACACGCGGTCGACCTTGCCTTCGGTGAAGGCGTCGAGCATGACCTTGATCACACCGATCAGCGATTCCAGCTTCGGCGTGTCGCCGATGTGGGTCACCGTGCCGACCATGTTCACCTTGACCCGGCGGAAGAAGGTCGATGCCTTCTGGCCGATGGTCACCAGGTCCACTTCGGCGCCCTTGTCCTGCCAGGCCTTGGCTTCGCCAAGCATCCTGCGGAACAGGTTGTTGTTGAGGCCGCCGGCCAGACCGCGATCGGAGGAGATCACGATGAAACCGACCCGCTTGACCTGCTCACGCTCGACCAGGAACGGATGCTGGTAGTCGGTGCTGGCCTGCGCCAGGTGGCCGATCACCTGCTTCATCGCCTGCGCGTACGGACGCGAGGTCTTCATCCGATCCTGCGCCTTGCGGATCTTGGAGGCCGAGACCATTTCCAGGGCGCGCGTCACCTTGCGGGTGTTCTGCACGCTCTTGATCTTGGTTTTGATTTCGCGTCCGCTTGCCATCTTTTATTCCCGTGGCGCGGGGCCGGGGCCCCGCGTTGTTCAACCGTTTGATCGTCTGGTCCAGCGGAGCATCGCTCCGCTCTACAGGACCTCGATTACCAGCTGCCGGTGGTCTTGAACTCGACGATGCCCTTCTTGAAGGCAGCTTCGATGTCGTTGTCCCAACCGCCGGTGGCGTTGACCTTGCCGATCAGCTCGCCCTGGGTGTTGGCGAAGTGCGCGTGCAGGCCTTCTTCGAACGCCAGCAGCTTGCTGACCGGCACGTCGTCGAGGTAACCCTCGTTGACGGCGTAGATCGACAGCGCCTGGTTGGCGATCGACATCGGCGCGTACTGCTTCTGCTTCATCAGCTCGGTGACGCGCTGGCCGCGCTCAAGCTGCTTGCGGGTGGCTTCGTCCAGGTCCGAGGCGAACTGCGCGAACGCCGCCAGCTCGCGGTACTGGGCCAGCGAGATACGGATGCCGCCGGACAGCTTCTTGATGATCTTGGTCTGCGCCGAGCCACCGACGCGCGACACCGAGATACCGGCGTTCACGGCCGGGCGGATGCCGGCGTTGAACAGATCGGTTTCCAGGAAGATCTGGCCGTCGGTGATCGAGATCACGTTGGTCGGAACGAACGCGGAAACGTCGCCGGCCTGGGTCTCGATGATCGGCAGCGCGGTCAGCGAACCGGTCTTGCCGGTCACCGCACCGTTGGTGAACTTCTCGACGTACTCTTCGGACACGCGGGCAGCACGTTCCAGCAGGCGCGAGTGCAGGTAGAACACGTCACCCGGGTAGGCTTCACGGCCCGGCGGGCGCTTCAGCAGCAGCGAGATCTGGCGGTAGGCCACGGCCTGCTTGGACAGATCGTCGTACACGATCAGCGCGTCTTCGCCGCGGTCCATGAAGTACTCGCCCATGGTGCAGCCCGAGTAGGCGCTGATGTACTGCATCGCGGCCGATTCGGACGCGGTGGCAGCCACCACGATGGTGTGCGCCAGGGCGCCGTTCTCTTCCAGCTTGCGCACGATGTTGGCAACGGTCGAAGCCTTCTGGCCGATCGCTACGTACACGCACTTGATGCCGGTACCCTTCTGGTTGATCACCGCATCGATGGCCAGTGCGGTCTTGCCGGTCTGGCGGTCACCGATGACCAGCTCGCGCTGGCCACGGCCGATCGGGATCATCGAGTCGACCGACTTGTAACCGGTCTGCACCGGCTGGTCGACCGACTTGCGCCAGATCACGCCCGGAGCAACGCGCTCCACCGGAGCGGTCAGCTGGGTGGCCAGCGGGCCCTTGCCGTCGATCGGCTCGCCGAGCGCGTTGACGACGCGGCCCAGCAGTTCCGGACCGACCGGCACTTCGAGGATGCGGCCGGTGGTCTTGGCGACATCACCTTCGCGCACGTTCTCGTAGCCACCCAGGACCACGGCGCCGACCGAGTCGCGCTCCAGGTTCAGGGCCAGGGCAAAGGTGTTGTTCGGCAGTTCGATCATTTCGCCCTGCATCACGTCGGCCAGACCGAAGATGCGCACGATGCCGTCGGACACGCTGGTCACGGTGCCTTCGTTGCGCGATTCCGCGGCCAGCTTGACCTTCTCGATGCGGTTCTTGATCAGTTCGCTGATTTCGGAGGGGTTGAGCGTGGTTGCCATCGTCAAGTCCTAGTGCCGGCAGCGGGGCCGGACGTTAAATGAATTCAGTTAGCGAGCGCGGTCTGCAGACGGGCCAGCTTGCCCTTCAGCGAACCATCGATGACCACGTCGCCGGCGTCGATCACAGCGCCGCCGATCAGCGAGGCGTCGACCGCGGTGGTCACTTCGACCTCGCGGTTGAAGCGCTTGCGCAGCGCGGCCTTGATCGCGTCCAGCTCGGCAACCGACAGCTCGGCCGCGGAGGTCACCGTGGCCTTGACCACGTGCTCGGCCTCGGCGCGCAGGGCGTCGAACATGCCGGCGATCTCCGGCAGCAGCGGCAGGCGATGCGACTCGGCAAGCACAGCCAGGAAGCGCGAGTAGGTCTCGCCGCGGGACTCCGGCGCCAGCAGGGCGATGGCGTCATCGCGACCCAGCTCCGGGTTGGCGAGCAGGGCCGCCACGCGCGGGTCGGCGGCGACGTGGGCGGAGAACGCCAAAGCGTCCGACCACGGCGCGAACGCGCCTTCGTCACGCGCGGTCGCGAAGGCGGCGCGGGCGTACGGGCGGGCAAGCGTGAGGGCCTGGCTCATCCTTAAATCTCCGAGGCCAGCTCGTCGAGCAGCGCCTTGTGGGCGTTGGCGTCGATTTCGCGCTTGAGCAGCTTTTCGGCACCGGTCACGGCCAGCGCGGACACCTGCTTGCGCAGATCTTCACGGGCACGGTTGGCGGCGGCGTCGATTTCGGCCTGGGCCAAGTCCTTCTGACGGGTGGCTTCGGCAACAGCCTCGTTGCGGGCCGCGTCGACGATCTGGTTGGCACGCGCGTGGGCCTGGTCGATGATCTCGTTGGCCTTGGTGCGGGCTTCCTTCAGCGCTTCATTGACCTTGTCCTGCGCCTGGGCCAGATCTTTCTGGCTGCGGTCGGCAGCAGCGAGGCCTTCAGCGATCTTCTGCTGGCGCTCTTCGATCGCGTTCATCAGCGGCGGCCAGATCTTGGTCGCGATGAGCCAGATCAGGGCGGCAAAGGCCAGGGCCTGGGCGATGAGGGTAAAACCGATATCCATGGGGTTCGCTCAGTCGGTTGTGACGGGATGGATGCGCCGCCACACGGGCGGGGCCTCCGAACCTTCATCCGCGACCAGGCGCCTGCGGCGCCCGGTCGTTTCACTTTCGCTGGATCAGCCAGCGATTGCCGGCAGGCGCGAGACGAACTCGCCGACCAGCGGGTTGGCGAAGGCGAACAGCAGGCCCACGGCGACCGAGATGATGAAGGCGGCGTCGATCAGGCCGGCGGTGATGAACATGCGGACCTGCAGGACCGGGATCAGTTCCGGCTGGCGCGCGGCCGACTCCAGGAACTTACCGGCCATGATGGCCAGACCCAGACCGGCGCCCAGCGCGGCCAGGCCGATCATGATGCCGACGGCGAGGACGGTGGAGCTCTGAACTTGGGCGAGATTGGTCAGGACGGCGAAGTACATGGTTTTCTCCAGGAACTTGATTGCTAAGGGTTTAGAAACAAACGGATGAAGGGTGAAGCGAAACTCAGTGAGCGTCTTCCGACAGGCTCAGGTACACGATGGACAGCATCATGAAGATGAAGGCCTGCAGCGGGATCACCAGCAGGTGGAACAGCATCCAGCCGAAGCCGGCGAACGCGCCTGCAAACATGCCGGCGATACCTGCACCGCCCAGCACCCAGATCAGCAGGAACACGATTTCACCGCCGAACATGTTGCCGAACAGTCGCATCGCCAGCGAAATCGGCTTGCTCAGCCACTCGACGATGTTCAGGATCAGGTTGAACGGCATCATCCACTTGCCGAACGGTGCGGTCAGGAATTCCTTGGTGAAACCACCAATACCCTTGGCGCGCAACGCGAAGAACAGCATCAGGAAGAACACGCTGATCGACATGCCCAGGGTGGCATTGACGTCTGCGGTGGGGACCGGCTTCCAGTACGGCACGCCCATCAGTTCGAGCGGCTTGGCGATGAAGTCGGCCGGGATCATCTTGATGAGGTTCATCAGGAGGATCCAGAAGAAGATCGTGATCGCGATCGGGGTCACCAGCTTGCTGGTGCCGTGATAGGTGTCCTTGGCCTGGCGGTCAACGAACTCCAGGCAGATCTCGACGAATGCCTGCCACTTGCCCGGCACGCCGGAGGTGGCCTTGCGGGTCGCCATCCAGAAGGCGACGACCATCACCAGGCCCATCAGCAGCGAGGTTACCAGCGTGTCCACGTGGATCGCCCACGGGGTGCCATGACCTGCCGTCAGATTGTGCAGGTGATGCTGGATGTAGGAGGTGGGTGTAAGCGCCTCGCCTGCCATGTGTCCGGAACCTTAAGTTAAATGAATTCGATTAGCGCCTGGCCATGGCCAGGACCTGGAACATCAGCCCGACGGCGATACCGGCCAACAGCGCCAGTGCAGGCAGCTTGAAGACCAGGAACCCCACCATCAGGACACCAAAAACGAGCGCCCACTTGGCCACGATCGCAACGACCAGGCGTGCCATGGCCGAACCGGCCCCCAGCGCACCACCACCCAGCGCCATCCGTGCCGCCACCCAACCACCGGCCGAAACCGCCACACCGGATGCCAGGGCACCAAGGGCATACTTCGGCCCCACCAGCAGGAAGGCCAGAGCCAGGACAGCCACCGCGGCCAGCGGGTAGACCGCGGCGCGCAGCATCAGTCGCCGACCCGTTTCTACGGAGTTCAGCACAGGACGTCCCGCGTGGTTACAAGTGGATGGCTGAGGCGACTACAGCAGGGGGGCCTCATCGAGCCGCCAAATTATAGCAATGGGACAATTTGCGAGACAACCGCTGCCTGTTCATATCGGAACAGCGCAAGTTGCGGTAAGGGCTGCGGTTTTGCAGCCCACCACGGGGACAATGCCATCTGCGCGATGTTGCGATGCAACGCATTGAACTTTGGTCGCAGGCGGCGGAACTTTCCGCTGACGGCAGTGGTCCCATCTTCCGACCTGCCTGCAGCTACCTCGTCGACGCTTCGCCTGCAGGTCCCCATGATGGCCCCGAAGCGCCGCTCCGGGGCCATCTTTTCGCAGGGCGCCGACAGCGCTGAACCGTCCACATCGCGTGGACCATACCTTCACGAATGGTGGACAGCGACGTCCGGCAAAGTGGTCTTCATTCCGATGAACCACTGCAAGGACTCTTTCGATGCGCTCCGTCCCCACCCTGCTCGCCCTCTCGCTTCTCGCCGCCGGCGCGTCGTTCGCCTCCTCCGCCCATGCCGCCGAAGGCGATGACCGCTTCGCCCTGCGCCTGGGTGCGATGAACATCGACTCGGACAACACCCTGCGCGGCAACACCACTGTCGCCGGCCAGGACATCGGCTTCTCCGAGGACTTCAAGCTGGGTGGCAAGGAATGGGAGCCGCGCATCGACGGCATGTTCCGCATCAGCGACCGCCAGCGCCTGCTGTTCAACTACTTCAAGTACGACAAGGACCGCCGCGAGACGCTCGGCCAGGACATTTCCTTCGGCAACGTGAACGTGCCGGCCGACAGCTTCGTCAAGGCCGAACTGAAGTACCAGGTGGCCAGCCTGGTGTATGACTACTCGGTGGTGGACACCGAGAAGTTCGACCTCGGTCTGCAGCTGGGTGCCGAATACGCCAAGGTCAGCACCAAGGGCTACGCCGATCTGGGCACGGTGTATGAAGGCCAGTTCCTGGACGAGAAGACCGACGGTGTGGCGCCGGTGGTCGGTGCACGCCTGAGCTTCACCCCGTCCGAAAAGTGGATGATCACCCTGCAGGGCCAGTACCTCAACACGCGCTGGGGCAGCTTCGACGACTACAAGGGTGACCTCAGCCGCGCCAACGCGATCGTCGATTACCGCTTCACCCAGAACTTCGGCGTGTTCGCCGGCTACGACTGGTTCAAGCTGGACGCGGACAAGAAGGGCAGCGACGGCACCATCGGCCTGAAGCAGGAATTCAAGGGCCCGGTGGCGGGTATCAGCGTCACCTTCTAAGCCCTGCTCCCCTTCCACAGCATTCTCTCTCCTGGCGCGGCCTCCGGAACATCGGGGGCCGCGTTTTTTTGTGGCTTCCTGACAGAAGAGCAGAAGCGGGTTGGTCGAGCGCTGGAGGGAGAGGGGGCNGGGTGCGAATGTCCCCCGGCGCCGGCCTGCGGCCGTCACCTCTTCCTTTACTTCGCACCCAGCCCCCTCTCCCTCCGCGTGTCAGGCATCCAGGCAGCCGCTGCGGTGGGAGTGGTTGTGGCTTCCGCCTTCCGCAAGCCGAGCCGCTGCGCGGGCGGCAGGCGTTTCGACAAAGTAAAGGAGGAGGCGAGCGCCGAAGGCGGACGACGGGGGACATTTGTCGAAATGCCTGCCGCCCGTGCAGCGGCCCCAACGCTCGCAGTGAGCATGATCGAAGACTCGCGCAGAGGACCAACAAAAAACCCGGCTTGCGCCGGGTTTTCCGTTTCGCCGGGCATGGCCCGGCGCTACTTCTTTTTAGGAAGATACAGATCGGTGATCGTGCCGTCGTAGATTTCCGAGGCCATCGCCACCGACTCGCTCAGCGTCGGATGCGCATGGATGGTGTGGCCGATGTCCTCGGCCTCGGCGCCCATCTCGATGGCCAGGCCGATCTCGGCCAGCAGGTCACCGGCATGCACGCCAACGATCGCGCCACCGATGATGCGGTGGCTGTCCTCGTCGAAGATCAGCTTGGTGAAGCCCTCGGTGCGGCCGATGCCGATCGCGCGGCCGCTGGCGGCCCACGGGAACTTGGCCACGCCAACCTTCAGGCCCTTGGCCTTGGCTTCGGTCTCGGTGACGCCAACCCAGGCGATTTCCGGGTTGGTGTAGGCCACCGACGGAATCACCCGTGCCACCCATTCCTTCTTGTGCCCGGCAGCCACTTCAGCCGCCAGCTTGCCCTCGTGCGTGGCCTTGTGGGCCAGCATCGGGTTGCCGACGATGTCGCCGATGGCAAAGATGTGCGGCACGTTGGTGCGCATCTGCCGATCGACCGGAATGAAGCCGCGGTCGGTGACCTGCACGCCGGCCTTTTCGGCATCGATCTTCTTGCCGTTCGGCGAGCGGCCCACGGCCACCAACACGCGGTCGAAGGTGCCCTGCGCCAATGCCGGCGCCTGGCCTTCCTCGGCCGCTTCGAAGGTGACGGTGATGCCCTTGGCATCGGCGGTGACGCCGGAGGCCTTGGTCTTCAGGTGTACTTCAATGCCCTGCTTCTTCAGGCGGTCGGCCAGCGGCTTGACCAGGTCCTTGTCGGCGCCCGGCATCAGCTGGTCCATGAACTCGACCACGGTGACCTTGCTACCCAGCGCGCCATACACGGTGGCCATTTCCAGGCCGATGATGCCGCCACCGACGACCAGCAGCGAACCCGGCACTTCGGCCAGTTCCAGTGCGTCGGTGGAGTCCATCACGCGCTTGTCGTCCCACGGGAAGTTCGGCAGCTTCACCGCCTGCGAACCGGCGGCGATGATGCACTTCTGGAAGCGCAGCAGCTGGGTGCTGCCGTCAGCGGCGGTGATTTCCAGTTCGTTGGCCGAGACAAACTTGCCAACGCCCTGCACGCTGCGGACCTTGCGCTGCTTGGCCATGCCGGCCAGGCCCTTGGTCAGCTGGTTGACGACCTTTTCCTTGTACTGGCGCAGCTTGTCCAGGGTGATGGTCGGCTTGCCGAACTCGACGCCGAAATCACCGGCATGGGCGACTTCGTCGATCACCGCAGCGGCGTGCAACAGTGCCTTGGACGGAATGCAGCCCACGTTGAGGCAGACGCCGCCGAGGCTGGCGTAGCGTTCGACCAGCACCGTATCCAGGCCGACGTCGGCGGCGCGGAAGGCGGCGGTGTAGCCGCCCGGGCCCGAGCCCAGCACGACCATTTCGCATTCGATGTCGGCGGCCTTGCCACTGGCCAGTGCCGGCTTCGGTGCTGCAGGCTCGGCGGGGGCGCGGTGCGACGGCGTCACCGGCGGCTTGCTGGCCGGGGCGGCGGCCGCCGGGGCAGCGGCCTTGGCCGGCGCTTCAGCGGCGCCTTCGGTCTCCAGCAGCACGACGACCGCGCCTTCGGACAGCGTGTCGCCCAGCTTGACCTTGATTTCCTTGACCACGCCGGCTGCCGAGGACGGCACTTCCAGGGTCGCCTTGTCCGACTCCAGGGTCACCAGACCCTGGTCTTTCTTCACCGTATCGCCAACGGCGACCAGCACTTCGATCACCGGCACATCGCTGTAATCGCCGATGTCGGGAACCTTGATTTCAATCGTGGCCATGGTGGGTTTTCCTCGTGCCCGACCGGCGTGGCCGGCGGGCTGTCACTGCGTTTCGACAGGCGGCCGCGCCAGGGGCAGCGGCCGCACGGTGGGGGCGAAGCGGTGCCTTACAGCAGCACGCGGCGCATGTCGGCCAGCACCTGCGAGAGGTACGTGGTGAAGCGTGCGGCCAGGGCGCCATCGATGACGCGGTGGTCGTAGCTCAGCGACAGCGGCAGCATCAGCTTCGGAGCGAACTCCTTGCCATTCCAGACCGGCTGGATGGACGACTTGGAGACGCCGAGGATGGCCACTTCCGGGGCATTGACGATCGGGGTGAACGCGGTGCCGCCGATGCCACCCAGCGAGCTGATCGAGAAGCAGCCGCCGCTCATGTCGGCCGGGCCCAGCTTGCCGTCACGCGCCTTCTTGGCCAGTTCGCCGGTTTCCTGCGCGATCTGCACCACGCCCTTCTTGTCGACATCGCGGATGACCGGAACGACCAGGCCGTTCGGGGTATCGGCAGCGAAACCGATGTTGAAGTACTTCTTCAGGGTCAGGTTCTCGCCGCTGGCATCCAGCGAAGCGTTGAACTCCGGGAACTTCTTCAGCGCCGCGGCGCTGGCCTTGATCAGGAAGGCGAGCATGGTCAGCTTGATGCCGGCCTTCTCGTTCTCCTTGTTCAGCGCCACGCGCAGGCCTTCCAGGTCGGTGATGTCGGCCTGCTCGAACTGGGTGACGTGCGGAATCATCGCCCAGTTGCGGGCCAGGTTCGCACCGGAGATCTTCTTGATGCGCGACAGCGGCTGCACTTCAACGTCGCCGAACTTGCTGAAATCAACCTTCGGCCACGGCAGCAGGTTGAGGCCACCGCCGGCAGCCACGGTGCCACCGGCAGCTGCCGGAGCGCCGCCGCTGAGCGCGGCCTTGACGAACTTCTGCACGTCGGCCTTGGTGATGCGGCCGCCCTTCTCGCTGCCACTGACCTGCAGCAGGTCGACACCGAGCTCACGGGCGAACACGCGCACCACCGGCGATGCGTAGGGCACCTTGGCCGGCAGCACGCCATCGGCGTTGAACTGTACCGGCGGGCTGGTCGGCGCGCCGGCCGAGGGGGCGCTGGCGATCTCGCGGGCGGCCAGCTTGTCCGGCTGCGCCGGCACGGCGACGGGCTCGACCTTGGTGGCGGTCTCGGCGGCAGCCGGGGCAGCAGCGGCGGCAGCCTTGCTCGGGGCCGGGGCAGCAGCGCCTTCGGCTTCGATGATGGCGACCACGTTGCCCTGCGACAGGTTGTCGCCGACCTTGACCTTGATCTCCTTGACCACGCCGGCGACCGACGACGGCACTTCCATGGTGGCCTTGTCGCTTTCCAGCGTGACCAGGCCCTGGTCCTTCTTCACCGTATCGCCCACGGCGACCAGCACTTCGATGACCGGAATGCCGCTGTAATCGCCGATATCCGGCACCAGGGCTTCCACCGCGCCGCCGCTGGCAGCGGGGGCGGCAGCAGCGGCCGGAGCGGCCGGAGCGGGAGCGGCCTGGGTGGCAGCGGCCGGAGCAGCGGCCTTGGCCGGTGCGGGTGCAGCGGCGGGTGCAGCAGCAGCGGCCGGCTGGGCAGCCTCGCCGTCAGCCACTTCGATCAGTGCCACAACCTTGCCTTCGGACAGGCTGTCGCCCAGCTTGACCTTGATTTCCTTGACCACGCCGGCCACCGAGGACGGCACCTCCATGGTCGCTTTATCGCTTTCCAGCGTGACCAGGCCCTGGTCCTTCTTCACCGTATCGCCGACGGCAACAAGCACCTCGATTACCGGGATATCGCTGTAGTCACCGATATCGGGGACACGTGCTTCCTTGATTTCGGCCATGGGGAGAACTCCGGCAATCTGGTGTAGGGAAACGTCTATTGTGCGGCCAGCGGGAGCCAGCGCCAACCGTTACAGGTGTTTTCAGTACGCACGCAGCCGGGACACGCTGTTGCTCATGGCCCGCCGGTGCTTCCAGTCGGTAGCGTATTGTCCTGCCGATGTCCGCTTGATGTCGCCAGTGCAACGGCCACCGGCTGCCAGGCCTGGCGCAGGCGCGGCAAGGACCACGCTGCGTTGGCCGGACTGGTGGACGGCAGCGCCAGCACCTTGGCCGACGTGGCCAGCTGCGGCTGCACCCAGCGCTGGAAGGCCTGCATCGCCGCGCCACCGTTGCAGCCGATCAGCTGCAGGTCAGGCAGTGCGGCGATCAGTGCGGGAAGTGCATTGGCCACTTCCGTGCCACGCACGATGTCCGCATCCAGGCTTCCGCGTCGTTCGCAGCGGCCGATCACATCCCACAGGCCGACACCATTGGCTGCCAGCGCCTGCAGTCGCTGCGCGTACGGCATTGCCGGGTGGAAGCCGCACAGATCGCCGAGCAAGGGCCAGAAACGATTGCGCGGGTGCGCGTAGTAATGCTGTGCCTGCAACGAAGCGATACCGGGCATTGAACCCAGCAGCAACACCCGGCAATCCGCGTTCACCTGCGCAGGCAGGCCGATGCACAACGTTGCAGCGCTCACATCTTCTCCAACTGCATGAATATTCCGGGAGGGCAGAAACCGCATGGAAACAGGGATTTCGCGCTGTTCGCTGAACAGTGCGAACCAATTTTTAACGCGCGTCGGATTCGATTCATGTTGGGGCGACTACGGTGTGCTCGCCCCGCAACCGGGGGCCCAAAACAAGAAACATTAGGAGATTCCCCCATGCGCTCCATCCGTATCCTGAGCCTCGCCCTGCTGACCTCTGCCGCGTTTGCACCGGCCGCCTTCGCGCAGGACAGCAGCACCACCGATACCGCCTCGGGCAAGCATTTTGCCGTGGTTGGCGGCGTCTCGCTGCTGCAGCCGAAGAATGACCCGATCGACGGCATCAAGAAGGTCGATGGCGGCCCGGCACCGACCGTCAGCTTCAGCTACTACATCAACGACAACTGGGCCGTTGAACTGTGGGGCGCTGCAGACAAGTTCGACCACAAGGTGAAGGGCCCGGGCAATGCCCGCCTCGGCAACGTCGAGCAGCAGCCGGTCGCGCTGAGCGGCCAGTACCACTTCGGCCAGGCTGACAACGTGTTCCGTCCGTTCGTGGGCGTGGGCTACTTCCAGTCGGCCTTCAGCAATGAAACCCTGGCCGACGGCAGCGACTCCGACATCCGCCTGAAGGACGCCAAGGGCGTGATCGGCACCGTCGGTGTGGACATGAACATCAACTCGACCTGGTTCGCCCGTGCCGACGCCCGCTACATGCGTTCGCGTCCGGACGTGAAGGTCGGCGGCGAGAAGATCGGCGAAGCGAAGATGGATCCGTGGACCGTCGGCTTCGGCATCGGCGCCCGCTTCTAAGCGCTTCTGCGTCATTGTTGTACCGCGACGGGCCCTTCGGGGCCCGTCGTCGTTTCCGTCACCCGGGTTCTGTAGAGTCGACTGACAGTCGGATCTACACAGCCGGGATGCGGAGGCGCGATGCACGAGGTCGACCTGCTGGTGATCGGCGGTGGCATCAACGGCGCCGGTATCGCCCGTGATGCCAGCGGCCGCGGCCTGAAGGTGCTGCTGTGCGAACAGCACGACCTGGCAGCACACACCTCCAGCGCCAGCAGCAAGCTGATCCATGGCGGCCTGCGCTACCTGGAACAGGGCGAGTTCGGCCTGGTGCGCAAGGCGCTGGGCGAGCGCGAAGTGGTGCGTCGGCAGGCGCCGTTCCTGGTGCGGCCGCTGTGCTTCGTGCTTCCGTGGCAGCCGCACCTGCGCCCGCGCTGGATGCTGCGGCTCGGGCTCTGGCTGTACGACCATCTGGGCCGGCGCAGTCCCGCCTTTCCTGCGTCGCGCGCCGTGGATCTGCACGACGATCCACTCGGCGCGCTGCTGTCGCCACAGCTGCAGCACGCCTTCAACTACGCCGATGCGCAGGTGGATGATGCGCGGCTGGTCATTCTCAACGCGCTCGATGCTGCGCAGCGGGGTGCATGCATCCTGACCGGCACGCGCTGCGTGGACCTGCAACGCGGGCACGGACGCTGGCACGCCGTACTGGAGAACACCGCAGGCCATCAGCAGACCGTGCAGGCACAGGCGGTGGTCAACGCTGCGGGCCCCTGGGCCGGCGGTCTGCTGGAGCGCATGCGCGCCCGCAGCGGCGGACCTGCGCTGCGCCTGGTCCAGGGCAGCCACATCGTGCTGCGCCGCGCCTGGCCGAACGACCGCGCCTGCCTGCTGCAGCAGCCCGACGGCCGCGTGGTGTTCCTGCTGCCCTTCCACGACCATCTGCTCATCGGCACCACCGACACCGACTATCGCGGCGACCCCGCACGCTGCAGTGTGCTGCCCGCGGAAGTGGACTACCTGTGCAGCGCTGCCAACGGCTACCTGCGTGATTCGGTCGCACCTGCCGAGGTGGTCTGGCAGTTTGCCGGCGTGCGCCCGTTGCTGGCCGACCCGGACCCGCGCGCGGCCAAACTGAGCCGTGACTATCGCCTGCAACTGGACGCCGAAGGTGCGCCTGCGCTGCACGTGCTGGGCGGCAAGCTGACCACGTACCGGGTACTGGCCGAGGAGGCACTGGACCTGCTGCGCCCCTATCTGCCGCACGCCCGCCCCGCCTGGACGGCGGCAGGCGAGCCACTGCCCGGCAGCGACTGGGGCGATGCCGGGCAGGCACGGGAACAGCTTCGGCACCAGGCCCCCTGGCTGCCGGAGGCCACGCTGCGGCGCTGGGCCAGCGCCTATGGCAGTCGCAGCATCGATCTGCTGCAAGGCGCACGCAGCCTGTTCGATCTGGGCGAAGACTTTGGCGTGGGCCTGCACGCACGCGAGGTGGCGTTCCTGTGCGACCACGAGTGGGCCCGCAGCGCCGAGGATGTACTGTGGCGGCGGAGCAAGCTGGGGCTGCAGATGGACGCGGCGCAGGCAGTACGGCTGCAGGCCTGGATGGATTCACCTCGCCGGTAGTGCCGCGCACGGCCCGGCGCCGCCGATGCATTACGATTCCAACATCGCCACCGGAGACGCTGCATGACGCCCCGCTACGTGCTGGCCATCGACCAGGGAACCACCAGTTCGCGCGCGATCCTGTTCGATCGTGCCGGCGACATCGTCGGCAGCGCGCAGCGCGAGTTTGCCCAGTTGTTTCCACAGCCGGGGTGGGTCGAGCATGACCCGCGCGAGATCCTGACCAGCGTCTACGCCACGATCACCGAACTGCTCAGCCGCGAACAGATCGATCCCCGCCACATCGCCGCACTGGGCATCACCAACCAGCGCGAAACCACCGTGGTCTGGGACCGTGCCAGCGGCCAGCCGATCCACAACGCCATCGTCTGGCAGTCGCGGCAGAGCCAGGCGATCTGCGAGCGGCTGAAGTCCGACGGCCACGAAGCGCTGATCCGCGAGCGCACCGGCCTGCTGATCGACGCCTATTTCTCGGCCACCAAGATCCGCTGGATCCTCGATCACGTGGAAGGCGCGCAGCAGCGGGCCGAGCGCGGCGAGCTGCTGTTCGGCACCATCGACAGCTGGCTGGTGTGGAATCTCAGCGGCGGCCAGGCGCACGTGACCGACTACAGCAACGCGGCACGTACGCTGCTGTTCAACATCCATACCCTGCACTGGGACGAGGACCTGCTGGCCCTGCTGGACATCCCGCGTGCGATGCTGCCGCAGGTGCGCGACTCCAGTTCGGTATACGCGCACACGCGCCCGCAGTTCTTCTTCGACCATCCGATCCCGATTGCCGGCATCGCCGGCGACCAGCAGGCCGCGCTGTTCGGCCAGGCCTGCTTCCAGCCAGGCATGGTCAAGAACACCTATGGCACCGGCTGCTTCATGCTGATGCACACCGGCACGCAGGCCGTGCGCTCGCGCAATGGCCTGCTGACCACCATTGCCTGGGGCCTGGAGGGAAAGGTGGAGTATGCGCTGGAGGGGTCGATCTTCATCGCCGGCTCGGTGGTGCAGTGGCTGCGCGATGGCCTGCGCATGATCGATCGCGCCGCTGACAGCCAGGCCTTGGCCGCACAGGTGCCGGACAGCGCGGGGGTGTACCTGGTGCCGGCCTTCGTCGGCTTGGGTGCACCGTACTGGCGCAGCGACGTGCGCGGTGCGATGTTCGGCCTGACTCGTGGCACCGGCAAGGCCCACTTCGTGCGCGCAGCGCTGGAGGCGATGGCCTACCAGACCCGCGACGTTCTGGACGCGATGCAGTCCGATGCGGGCATCTCGCTCAGTGAACTGCGCGCCGATGGCGGCGCGATCGGCAACGACTTCCTTGCCAGCTTCCAGGCCGACATCCTCGGCGTACCCCTGCTGCG
Organism: Stenotrophomonas sp. TEPEL; assembly: GCF_004348785.1. NCBI lineage: Bacteria > Pseudomonadati > Pseudomonadota > Gammaproteobacteria > Lysobacterales > Lysobacteraceae > Stenotrophomonas > Stenotrophomonas sp. TEPEL. The sequence continues at coordinate 521,394 of NZ_QQXJ01000001.1, read as the reverse complement.
ACCGCAGGTGACCGAGACCACCGCGCTGGGTGCGGCCTACCTGGCCGGGCTGGCGGTCGGCTTCTGGGAGAGCCGCGAACAGATCGCAGCACAGTGGGGGCTCGATCGCCGCTTCGAACCGCAGATGGCGATGGCCCGGCGCTATCCCAACATCAGAACGCCGGCAGCACCGCGCCCTTGTACTTGGTCTCGATGAAGGTCTTCACCTGCGGGCTGGTCAGCGCCTTGGCGAGCTTCTGCACGCGGGCGTCATCCTTGTTGTCCGGGCGGGCAACCAGGAAATTCACGTACGGCGAGTCCTTGCTCTCGATCGCCAGCGCGTCCTTGGTCGGGTTGAGGCCGGCATCCAGCGCATAGTTGGTGTTGATCATGGCCAGATCGACCTGGTCGAGCACGCGCGGCAGCATCGCCGAATCCAGCTCACGGAACTTCAGGTTCTTCGGGTTGGAGACGATGTCGCGCTGGGTGGCCAGTGCGTTGGTCGGATCCTTCAGCTCGATCACGCCAGCCTTGTGCAGCAGGATGAGTGCGCGGCTGTTGTTGCTGGGGTCGTTGGGGATCACCACATCGGCCCCTTCACGCAGTTCGGCCAGCGACTTGATCTTGCGCGAGTAGGCGCCGAACGGCTCGATGTGCACGCCCACCACCTTGGTCAGGTCGGTCTTGCGATCGCGGTTGTAGGCGTCCAGGTACGGCTCGGTCTGGAAGTAGTTGGCATCCACCTGCTTCTGCACCAGCTGGTCGTTGGGCTGCACGTAGTCGTTGAACACGCGCACGTCCAGCTCCACGCCTTCCTGCTTGAGGATCGGCTTGACCACGTCCAGGATCTCGGCGTGCGGCACGGCGGTGGCGGCCACCACCAGCTTCTGCGAAGGCTCACCGGACTTGCCGCAGGCGGTCAGGGCCAGCGCAGCGGCGAACAGGGGCAGCAACAGGGTCTTCTTCATGGGCGCAATCGATCTCGGGGGAGGTGTCAGGATTTTTCGTAGTTGGTCAGGGCCAGCTCCAGCAGTGCCTTGGCCTGCTCGCGCAGCATCATCGGCTCGACGATCTCGGCATCGGACCCGTAATGCAATACGTCCATCAACAGTTCGCGCGACACGCTGTAGGGCACTTTCAGTTCGTAGCGGCCATCGGCGAGGAAGCGTCCCTGCTGCTTGGAATGCCAGTGCTCGTCGGCCACCCAGCGCGCGGCCTTGGCACTGAACAGGATGGTTGCCCAGCCCTTGGGCGCACCGGAGAAGATGCCGTAGCTGGCGCCGAGCTGCTCGTCCAGTTCGCTGTCGGCGACATCGCGGGCGGTGCTGTCGATCACCCGCGCCTTGTAGATGCGATCCACTGCGAAGCTGCGCAGGGCCTGGCGATCATGGTCCCAGCCGTCCAGGTACCAGTTGTCGCGGTAATGGGTCAGCCGCTGCGGCGATACGGTGCGCTTGGTCGCTTCGTCGGTCGAGCGGGCACGGTACTCAAAGCCCAGCTGCTTGCGCTCCAGCACCGCCGAGGCCACCGAACGGAAGCTGGCTTCATCGAACTTGCGGCCACGGTGCGGAATCACCCGCACCCGATCCACCGGCCAGCTGGAAACACCGGCCTGCGCGGCCAGCAGGCTCTCGATGCGCTGCTGCAGCGGCGCCAGCACCGAAGACAGCACGCCGCCGCCGGTACGGGCCAGCAGGTGCTGCGAGGCCAGCAGGGCGTGCAGCTCCTCCGAGCTCAGCCACAGGCCGGGCAGCTCGAAGCGGTCACTCTCGTCGGCCAGGTAGCGGAAGCCGGCCTCGCCATCGCCTTCGATCGGCGCCATCAGCGCATCGCGCAGGAACGCCAGGTCGCGGTAGACGGTGGCCCGGGAGCAACCGAGCTTGTCCTGCAGGGTCGCCACCGTCACCGGATAGCGTGCGGACTTGAGCAGACGATGCAGGGCGGTGATGCGTTCGTATCGGTCCATGCCCCCGATTATGTCCGAGTCTCGGGCGTTGTGGCGGACGATTGGGCTATCGTGGGCGCCCCCTGCCCCGTGGAGCGCCCGATGCGCCGGTTGTCCGTCCTGCCCCTGCTGGCCTGCCTGCTGCTGGCCGCCTGCGACCGCGCACCGGCGCCCACCGACGCTGCGACGCCCGTCCCCGCTGCCGATCCGGCGCAGGCGGTGCTGTCTGCCAGCCAGCGCTTTGCCGCCCTGCGCAGCTTCCATGCCGAGCTGGAGGTGCTGGGCGCGCCGCAGCCGGTGCGTACTGCGATGGACTTCGTCGCCCCGGACCGCTTCCGGGTGCAGACCCCTGCCGGACCCCAGGTGATCATCGGCGACACCATGTTCCTGCAGGCGGACGATGCGATCCGCCAGGTGCCGACCCCGCCGGGGTTGCTGGGGCAGTGGCGCAGCCCGCTGCCTGCCGATATGCCTGCACAGGCCCTGCAGGCCGAAGACCTGGGCAACCAGACGCTGGACGGCGTCAGCACCCGCCACTACCGCCTGCGTGGCGCCACGGCCGGTGAGCGCCTGGAGTACTGGGTGGATGCGCAGGGCCTGCCGCGGCAGATCGTGCGCAGCGGCCACAACAACGGCAAGCCCTTCCAGCTGCGGCTGCGGTACTCGCGCTTTAACGATCCGGCCCTGCAGGTCGACCTGCCCTGAATGAGCCTGGCCGACAACGCCTGCTGAAGCAGGCGGGATGGGCGATTCGGACGGTCATCACGCTTCCAGTATCATCACCGGCTGCCAACCGCTTCGGAGAAGCCTCGATGTCCCTGCGCGTGTCCCTGCTGGTCCCCTTGCTGCTCTGCGCCCCGCTGGCGTATGCGCAGGATGCCTCCGAACTGGCGGCGATGTCCTCGCCATGGAGCGGCAGTGGTGGCGAACTCGGCTTCGCGTCGGCACGTGGCAACAGCAGCACCGAGAGCTTCAACGGCCGCCTGCGCCTGCGCTACACCGATGGCGACTGGGTGCACAGCATGGATCTGTTCGGCCTGCGCTCCAGCTCCAAGGTGACCGAAACCAGCGACGACGGCACCACCACGCGCCGCAACAACACCACCGCCAACCGCTACACCGGCAGTGCAGGCAGCGCGCTGCAGCTGGGCGAACATCGCCAGCTGACCGCCACGGTACGTACCGAGCGTGATGACTTTGCCACCTACGACCGGCAGAGCTCGTTCGGTCTGGGTTACGGCACGCGGCTGTGGAACACCGAGCGTTTCTCGTTCGACGCGCAGATCGGCCCCGGTGTGCGCCGCACCCACAGCACCGAGGACGACCGCACCCGCACCGGCCTGATCGGTCGCGGCCTGTTCGACCTGAAGTACTCGCTGACCGACAACACCGACCTGATCAACACGCTGCTGGTCGAATCGGGTTCGTACAACACCTTCGGCCAGAACGATTTCGGTGTCTCGGTGAGCATGAACGAGCACCTGGCGCTGAAGGCCGGCTGGCAGGCGCGATACAACAGCGACGTCGCCGAGGACAAGCGCAAGACCGATACGCTGACCACGATGAACGTGGTCTACAAGTTCAAATAAGCGAAACGGGCGCCTGGCGCCCGTTTCCTTTTCCGGTAGGTGCCCACCTTGGTGGGCACGATCCAGCGAACTCAGACGTTCAACAGCTCGCCAGCACCCGCATCCAGCAGCATCTTCGCCACGCGCTGGCCCAGCGCTTCCGGGTCGCTGGCCGGGCCCACGGCGTCGGCACGTACCGCGCGGCCGTCACTGGCGCTGCCGACCAGCCCCTGCAGGTGCAGGTCCTGGCCCTGCCACTGCGCGATCGCCGCCACCGGCACATGGCAGCTGCCATGCAGCGCGCGGTTCATCGCCCGCTCCGCTTCCACGCAGGCGCGCGTGGCGGCGTCATCCAGGCCTGCAAACAGCGCCATCAGCGCGGCGTTGCCGCCATCGCACTCCACCGCCACCGCGCCCTGCGCCGGCGCCGGCAGCCACTGCGGCGGCTGCAGGCGGGCGACGATGCGTTTGCCCAGGCCCAGCCGTTCCAGCCCGGCCACGGCCAGCACGATCGCGTCGTAGCCACCGTTGTCGAGCTTGGCCAGACGGGTATTGACGTTGCCGCGCAGGTCCAGCAGTTCCAGGTCCGGGCGCAGCGCACGCAGCTGGGCCTGGCGGCGCAGTGACGACGTACCGACGCGCGCACCGATCGGCAGTGCCTCCAGCGAGGCATACAGGTTGGAGACGAAGCCATCAGCCGGATCGTGGCGGGTCAGCATTGCCGGCAGCGCGAACGGCGCATCCAGTTCCATCGGCACATCCTTCAACGAGTGCACCGCGCAGTCGGCCTCGCCACGCAGCATGGCCAGTTCCAGTTCCTTGAGGAACAGGCCCTTGCCGCCGATGGCCGCCAGCGAGCGGTCAAGCACTTCATCGCCGCGGGTGCTCATCGGCACCAGTTCCACGTGCAGATCGGGATGTGCCTGGCGCAGGCGGTCGGCGACGTGTTCGCTCTGCCAGAGGGCGAGCGGGCTCTTGCGGGTGGCGATGCGGACGGTTTCCATCCGGTCATTATCGCGCCTATCGGCGGGATACGGCCAACGGCGGAGCCCCTCGTGGCTGGAAGCAACAGCTGTGCTTGGCCGGGCAGGGTGGACTGCGCAGGGGTCGCTGCAAGTACGTCCATGTAAGCTCGGTCGCCGCATCCATGCGGCTCACGCCCCTGCGCAGCCCACCCCCGCCCGGCCTCTGACAGTTTCCGTGCGCGCCAGCCACGGAAGATCAAAAGAAAAGAGCAGAAGCAAAAGCAACAGCCGGCGGCGTCCGGGGTCATCCCGCCTCACCCAACACGCAACAACACAGAGCCGACAACCCGCTGTTGCTGTTGCTGTTGCTGTTGACTTCGAAGCAGTCGCGGCCGCAGGCCGCGCGGAACCTCACAGATGCCGCAATTCCTGCTTCAGCGTCGCCACGCAGCGCCGGCTCACTTCCAGCGGCTGCTTGCCATGCCGCAGCACCGCCTGCACCTGGCCTCCGCTGCCACGCCGCAGCTCCACCAGCTCGTGGCGCGCCACCAGGCAGTTGCGATGGATGCGCACAAAGCGGCTGGCGAACTCTTCCTCCAGCGACTTCAACGATTCCTCGATCAGGTCCTCGCCACGCGCGTGATGCACCACCACGTACTTTTCTTCGGCCTGCAGATAGTGGATATCGTCCAGCGGAATCAATCGCAGGCTGCCCCGCAGGCGGGCACACAGCATGCTGCGGGCCTGGCCGCCGGTGTGCTGGGGTTGCCCATCACGGCCGGCGAGGAAGGTGCGGGCGCGCGCGATCGCCGCCGCCAGCCGCTCGGCGCGCACCGGCTTCATCAGGTAATCGATGGCCGCTGCCTCGAACGCCGACAGCGCGTGCGCATCGTAGGCGGTGCAGAACACCACCGCCGGCCTGGGCTCGAAACTGGCCAGGTGGCGGGCCGCTTCCAGCCCGTCCAGGCCGGGCATGGCGATGTCCAGCAGGACCAGGTCCGGCTGCAGTTCGGCGCACGCGTGCAGGGCCTGCTCGCCGTTGCCGGCCTCGGCCACTACGTCCACCCCTTCCTGCGCGGCCAACAGGCTGCGCAGGCGCTCGCGCGCCAGCGGTTCGTCATCGGCGATGACTACCCTCACGATCGTCCCCTCACTGGATCGGCACCGTCACCTGACAGGCATAGTAGCCCTCGCTCCAGCCAGCCGTCATCCGCGCGGCGCGGCCAAAGCGCCAGGTCAGGCGATGGCCGATGCTGTGCTGGGCGTGGCCTGCTCCCTGCGCCAGGGCCAGCCCGGGCACCTGCGGATCCGGTGCAGGATTGCGTACGCGGATCTGCAGCTCGCTGCCCACACAGGCCAGATGCAGTTCGATGGTGCCACCTTCGGGCAGGCGCGAGATGCCGTGCAGCACCGCGTTTTCCACCAGGGGCTGCAGCACCAGCCGCGGCATCGGCAGATCCCAGGGCAGTGGTTCATCGCGCTGCCAATGCACCCGCAGGCGGTCGCCCAGGCGCAGTGATTCAATCGACAGATAGCGCTCGGCCAACTCACATTCGTCGCGCAGGGTCGAATCGCCCTCGCCTGCACCCAGCGCGGCACGGAACAGGTCGGACAGGTCGAGCACGGCACGCTCGGCCACCGCTGGGTCGCGATGCAGCAGGCTGGCGATCAGGTTCATGCTGTTGAACAGGAAGTGCGGGCGGATACGCGCCTGCAGGGCGTCGGCCTGCGCGCGGGCATTGGCCTGTACCTGCGCCGCCCAGCGGTCGCTGACATAGAAGTAGCGCAGCGCCAACGCGGTGATCAGCGCCGTGGTGGCCGCGCTGCCCAGGGTGAAGCGCCAGAAGCCGATGCCGCGCGCGAAGTTGTCGCCCAGCACGCCATACAGGGCATGGATGATGCCCGCGCACAGGATGGCGATCAGCGCGGCCAGGCCGACGGCGGCGACGGCGCCCAGCAGTTCCGGCAGCTTCGACAGCGCCTGCCGCAGCAGGCACAGGCTGGCGGTGACCGCCAGCGCCAGCCACAGCGCGAAACCGCTGGCCGAGGCCAGTTCCCCCATCGTCCAGTGGCGGCTGCCATCGGGCGCCAGCGCCAGCACTACCACCACCAGTTCGGCCAGGCCGAGCATCGCTGCCAACCGCGGCAAGCGGCACAGTTCCGGCATCCACGGGATGGCAGCGCTCGCGGCCATGGGTCAGGCGACGCCCAGGCGTGCCTGCAGCCAGTCGCCCAACGCGTCGATTTCCTCGGCGCAGACCTGGTGGGCCATCGGGTAGCTGTGCCACTGCACGTCCAGCCCAAGCGTGCGCAACGTCTCGGCGCTGTGCGCGGCCACCGCCTGCGGGATCACCGGATCGCTGCTGCCGTGGGCCATGAACACCGGCACATCCACCGCACCATCAACGCGCGACGCGCCTTCGGCCTCCGGCAGGTAGGTCGACAGTGCGATCAGGCCGGCCAAGGGGGCAGTGCGTGCCAGCGCGGCGCTGAGGATCACTGCCCCGCCCTGCGAGAAGCCGGCCAGGAAGATGTGATCAGCGGCGACACCGCGTTCGATCTCACGGGCGATCAGCGCATCCAGCTGCACCACCGACTCCTGCACGCCGGTCATGTCGGCGCGCGAACGGAAGTCCATGCCGACGATGTCGTACCAGCCGCGCATCGGCACGCCGTTGTTGATCGTGATCGGCCGCACCGGTGCGTGCGGGAACACGAAGCGCAGCGCCGGCCAGTGCGGACGCACCAGTTCGGGCACGATCGGCGCGAAATCATGGCCGTCGGCACCAAGGCCGTGCAGCCAGATCACCGACCACTGCGGCGAGGCGCCGGTTTCCTGTTCCACCGTTTGCAGCATGTTGCGGCTCCTGTACGTTCGAGCCGCATTATGCCGCTGGCACGGTGCGATCAGTACAGCGGCGGTTGCTCGGCCGCTTCCCGGCGCAGCTGTGCGGCGCGCACCAGCACCGGCGGCGGGATGTTCTCTTCGGGAATGTCGAGCAGGCCCAGGCGATGCAGGAAGGCGCCCGGTCCGCGCAGCGAGGTCAGTGCCACCACCGGCACCGCCAGCACCATGCCGATCACCACCGGCGCCATCCAGGCCGCCAGCGACGGCGACACCGCCCACGCCAGCACGCCCATGAAGGCGCCAAACACGCCCAGGCCGCCGTAGCCGCGCACCAGCGAAATCCACGAGATGCCACCGTCATCGCGCTGCTGTGCATCCCAGCCCGAGTCACGCCCGGACAGCACTTCGGCCACCCCGCGCGACTGCACGTACATCACCACCGGCGCCATCAGCGCGGCCAGCACGGTTTCCACCAGCATCGACAGGAACGCCCGGATCGCGCCACCACAGCCACGGCGTTCAACCGGATCGAGCAGCATCGCAAAGTAACCCAGCACCTTGGGCATCAGCAGCACCGCCATGGTGGCGGCGAACAGGCGCACCACCTGTTCTTCATCCTGCGCACGCCAGTACACGCTGGGCGACAGGTGCAGCAGGGCGTTGAAATCGATGCCTTCCTGGAACAGCGGGATGGCAATGCCGATCAGCATCAGCATCGCCCACATCGGTGCGGTGAAATAATGGCCGATGCCGATCAGCATGTGCACGCGGCTGATCCAGTGCAGGCCACGGCTGCCCACCACCTTGCCGTGCTGCAGGTTGCCCTGGCACCAGCGGCGGTCGCGCACCAGCAGGTCGGTCAGCGTCGGCGGGCCTTCCTCGTAGCTGCCGCCCAGGTAGGGCACCATGTGCGCGGCCCAGCCACCACGGCGCATCAGCGCCGCTTCCACGAAATCATGGCTGAGCACGTGGCCGCCGAACGGCTTGCGTCCCGGCAGCTCCGGCAGGCCGGCGTGGTCGGCGAAAGCACGGGTGCGGATGATCGCGTTGTGCCCCCAGTAATTGCTTTCGGCACCGTGCCACCAGGCCACGCCACGGGCGATCACCGGCCCGTACACTCGCCCGCCGAACTGCTGCATGCGCGAGAACAGGGTGCGGCCGCCGATGACCGATGGCAGGGTCTGGATCAGGCCGACGTCGGCGTTGTGCTCCATGCCGGCGACCAGGCGCACGATGCTGTCACCGGTCATCAGGCTGTCGGCATCCAGGATCAGCATCTGCGGGTAGGCACCGCCGAAACGGCGTACCCAGTCGGCGATGTTGCCGGCCTTGCGCGCGCTGTTGTCGCCACGGCGGCGATAGAATAGTCGCGCCTGTCCATCGGGCACCAGTTCGCGCAGTTCGGCGAACACCTCTTCTTCGGCCCTCGCGATGTCCTCGCGGCGGGTATCGCTGAGCACGAAGAAATCGAAACGCTGCAACTGGCCAGTGGCCGCCACCGATTCGTAGATCGCGCGCAGGCCGGCCAGCAACCGGCGCGGGTCTTCGTTGTAGGTGGGCATCAGCAGCGCGGTGCGGCTGTGCACGGTCGGCAGCGGCTTGTCCGGATCGATGCCCAGGCGGTAGCCCCGGTCGAACACGGCCGTCAGGAAGCCGGCCACGGCACTGGCAAAGGACAGCGCGATCCAGGCGAACAGGCCGACGAACAGCACCAGCAGGCAGGCCTCCAGCACGCTGATGCCGTTGCCGGACAGCACCCGCCACATCATCCGGGTGGCCACGGCGGTCATTGCCACCGTGCCGCCGAGGATGTACAGGCGACGCAGGCCGATCATGCGTGGCGAGGTGCGATGGCGCCGGACCTTCAGCGAGCCTTGCCGCAGCGTCTGTTCGGGCATCACCAGCGGTGCTTCGGCCGGCAGCAGGGCCCAGCCCGCGTCGGGACCGGCCGTGACCGGTTCCGTGTCGATGGTTTCACTCCCCATGGCCGCCTACTCCCTGCAGGCCGCAGGACCAGCCGTCCCGGCCAGGCTGCATGCACCAAGGTTCCTGGCCCGCATTCCCGGCGTCCGCACTTGTCCTGTCTGCCACGGCGTCATGCCGCGCAGTCGCTGTCTGTCACTACCAGAACCCACACGATCTCCAACGGGGCGGAATCGAAAAATGCGGCCCAGTCTATGGCCCCGAATGTAAGCCGGGTGCGAAGGTCTACGCCGGGAAATCTCCCCATTCAGCAATCAGCAGGCGAACCGTCGCGCGCGGCCGGGGAATGTCGATTCATCCCGGGAAGTACTGGATCGTAACAAACGAGAACGGTTATCATTACGTTAACCAGGCAGGTCGCCGTGCTCCGCGCACCGGACCCACCCAGCTGCGCCGGACCTACCGCGCGCTCGACGACCCAGGGAAGGGGTGGCTGCCTGCTGTCTGCGTGCGCCTGCTGCTTCCACCGGGTCTCTCCTCTCCCTTGGAAGCCGTCATGTCCCCTCTTCGTTCCGCGCGCCCGTCGCGCACCCGCTTGGCCAGCGCCCTGGCCGTCGCCTGCCTGCTGACCCTGCCTGCCCTTGCCGCCGCTGAAGCCAGCGCCGATGCCTCGACCAAGGACCTGGATACCGTGGTGGTCACCGCCTCGGGCAACCAGCAGTGGATCAAGGATGCCCCGGCCAGCATCAGCGTGATCAGCCGCGAAGACATCGAACGCCAGCCGGTGCACGACTTGGCCACCCTGCTCAGCCGTATTCCGGGCGTGACCGGTGGGCTCAGCGCCATTGGCGAGCAGTCCAAGATCAAGCTGCGAGGCATGCCGTCCAACTACACGCTGGTACTGGTGGACGGCAAGCGCATGGGCAGCTCGGCCTCGACCAACTATCGTCCCGACCTGGGCCGCCAGGACCTGAACTGGATCTCTCCCGACCAGATCGAACGCATCGAGGTGGTGCGCGGCCCGATGTCGTCGCTGTATGGCTCTGACGCGATGGGCGGGGTGATCAACATCATCACCAAGCGCATCGGAGACAGCTGGAACGGCAGCGCGACCCACAGCTACACCCGGCCGCAGGATGGCGACCGTGGCGATACCCAGCAGATCGGCGCGACCTTCTCCGGCCCGCTGGGCGATCGCTTCGGCCTGCGCATCGGTGCCAACAGCATGCGCCGCGACTCGGACCGCTCCAACGGCGGCGTGTACGGCAACGCCTACGCCGGTGAGAAGGACCGCAATGTCGACGCGCTGCTGCAGTGGAAACTGAGCGAGGCACAGGAGGTGTCGCTGGAAGCTGGCCACGGTGTGCAGCAGGCCTTCATCGCCCAGGCGCTGGAAAAGCAGGACGAGGGCGCATGGGGTGCCAGTGAGCTCAAGCGCAGTTCGCTGGCGCTGAACCACGACGGCAAGTGGGAGTTCGGCACCTCCAAGCTCAGTGCGTACTGGACCGAGTACAAGAACGACATCGGCGCCACCGGTCGCTCCGAGGCAACCGATACGATCATCGAAGGCAGCCTGAGCACGCCCTTCACCCTGGGCGTGGACCACCAGTTCGCGGTGGGCGGCCAATGGAAGCGGCAGGAGCTGACCAACACCGACACCATCGGCCAGGCACCAATTGACTACGCCGGCAACCCGGTGGTCGGCTCCAGCCTGGAAGTGGACACCTGGGCGCTGTTCGTCGAAGACGAGCTGAAGCTGCACCGCACCCTGGCACTGACTCTGGGCGCGCGCCTGGATCACCATGAACAGTTCGGTAGCCACGTCAGTCCGCGTGCCTACCTGGTCTGGCACCCGAGCGAGCAGTGGACGATCCGTGGCGGCGTGTCCAAGGGCTTCCGCGCGCCGAGCCTGACCGAGAATTCGCCCAGCGCGGCGACCCAGTCCGGCGGCCGCGGCTGCACCTCGCTGTATCCGCTCGGCTACGTGCGTGGCGGCTGCTACATGGCCGGTAATCCGGACCTGGACCCGGAAACCAGCACCAACCGCGAGATCGGCGTCAGCTTCGACAACGATCTGGTCGACGCCGGCCTGACCTACTTCCATACCGACTTCAGGAACAAGATCGAGTATGAAGCGCTGGGCTTCTTCAACGGCTACTGGTGGACGCGCATGAGCAACGTGCAGCGCGCGCGCACCAGCGGCATGGAAGGCAACCTCAACTTCCGCTTCGGCGATCACTGGCGCTGGCGCACGTCGGCGACCTGGATGAAGGAAGCCAAGAACCTGACCACCGGCCGCAACCTGATCGACACCCCGGAGTTCTCAGGCTATTCGTCGCTGGACTGGACCCCGAACACCACGTTCTCCAGCAGCCTGTCGGCGCAGTACACCGGCAAGCAGACCGGCGTGGTCAATACCTTCCTGAAGGCCTACACGCTGTATGACCTGACCGCTGCCTGGAACGTCAACGAGGTGCTGACCCTGCGTGGCGGCGTCAGCAACCTGGCCGACAAGAAGCTGTACGCCGATGGCGCCACCGACTACTTCGTGGCGGGCCGCAGCTACTTCCTCAGCATGACCGCGCGCTTCTGATGCGCACTGCGATCGCGCTGGCAGCAGGCCAGCGCGATCGTGGCGGCTTTTTCCAGGCTCAGTCGTTTTCCAGTACAGCCGTTGCAGCGTCGCGGCTGGCCGCGATGCGTGCACGGTCCATCGCCACCGCCAGTTGCTGGCGGGCGAGCAGTTGTTGTGCCTGCACCACTTCGGGTGTCGGCAGGAGCACCGGTCCGGGTGCGTTTTCCGGTGTAGCTGGTGTGGTCATGCAACCTCCATGGACATACCGCTGCTACCCGTGAACAACCGGGGTGGCAGCGGAACTGCGCACCCTATCCTAAAAACAAGGCGGATGGGTGACGGTGCGGCACCGGGACGCAAGCCCTTTGCCGTAGGAACGTCACATTTTTGACGCTCCAAGCTGGTTTGCTGAATGTGACTCACTTATCATGAAAACGTTTTCCTAACAGGGAAGTCCCTATAAATGAACACCGTTGACCTGACCCGCTTCAGCCCGAAGTGGCAGTTCCGCTTCAACTTCTTCCAGCAGCACGGCGCTCCCAAGGAGCCCGGCTTCAAGCAGGCCTGGAAGGCGCTGTCCTTCGGCGACCGCCTGAAGATCAACCTGAACTTCTTCGCCTTCTTCTTCGGCGCGATCTATCTGTTCATCCTCGGCATGTGGCGCAAGGCGCTGGTGGTGATCGGCATCAACATCGTGCTGATCGCGGTCAGCCTGGTGCTGCCGGACATCGTGGCCCGCGCACTGTTCATCGCAATGAACTTCCTGGTCGCCTCGAGCACCAACTACAGCTACTACCTGGAACAGGTGAAGGGCAACACCAGCTGGAACCCCTTCGAAGGCATGTTCTAAGCCCAGCGCACTACGTACGCAGTGGCACATCGACGCCCGGCCTTGGCCGGGCGTCGTCGTTCATGCCCCGGCTCAGGCGGCGCGCAACGCGGCAGCCGGTCGGGTGTCGGCCTGCAGGCGGAAGCGTGACACCGCCACCGCCAGCTGCTCGGCCTGTTCTTCCATCGCCCGCGCCGCAGCGGTGGCTTCTTCCACCAGCGCAGCATTCTGCTGGGTGGTCTCGTCCATCTGCACCACGGTCTGGTTGACCTGCTCGATACCGGCCGACTGCTCGCGCGAGGCGGCCGAAATCTCGGCCATGATCTCGTTGACCCGGCCGACCTGGCCGACGATCTCCTGCATCGTGCGGCCCGCACCGTGCACCAGCTGCGCGCCGGCGCCGACATGGCCGACCGAAGCGTCGATCAGCTCCTTGATCTCCTTGGCCGCGCCCGCCGAGCGCTGTGCCAGCGCGCGCACTTCGCTGGCGACCACCGCAAAGCCACGGCCCTGTTCACCGGCGCGCGCCGCTTCCACCGCCGCGTTCAATGCCAGGATGTTGGTCTGGAAAGCGATGCCATCGATCACCGAGATGATCTCTGCGATGCGCTGCGAAGAGGTCTCGATCTGCTCCATGGTCTGCACCACCTGGCTGACCACCTGCCCGCCTTCGCTGGCAACGCCTGCGGCCGAGGCCGCCAGCTTGTTGGCCTGCAGGGCATGATCGGCGTTCTGGCGCACGGTGGAGGTCAGTTCCTCCATCGACGCGGCGGTCTCTTCCAGGTTGGCCGCCTGCTGCTCGGTACGGCGTGACAGGTCGCTGTTGCCCGACGCGATCTCGCCTGCGGCCAGGCGGATGCTGGATGCAGACTGCTGGATCTGGCCGACGATCTGGGTCAACTGCTGCACGGTGCTGTTGGCATCGTCGCGCATCACCGCGAACACGCCGTGGAAGTCACCCTCCATCCGTGTACTCAGGTCACCGGCGGCGATGGCGCGCAGCAGCGTCGACAGCGCAGCCAGGTTCTGGTCGCTGACCTGCATCATGGTGTTGAGCGTTTCCACCATGCGGCGGAAGTCATGCTCGAAGCGCTGGGCATCGCCACGCACGGCGAAATCGCCTGCCGCCGCCGCAGCGGCCAGCTGCTGGATCTGTTCGTTGATCGCCGCCAGGTTGGTCTTGGTGGTGGCCATGGCAGCGGTGAATACCGCCTTTTCGCCCGGCAGTGCTTCCATGTCCACGCTCAGGTCACCCACCGCGTAGCGCTGCATCACCTCGACCAGGCGTTGGGTGACCGCATTGCTGTCGGCCACCAGCTGGTTGCTGTCGGCCACCATGCGGCCGTACTCGCCCGGGAACACCGAGGCATCCATGCGGTAGCCGATTTCACCGGCATCATGGCGGCGCGCCATCTCCGCCTGTGCGGCCATCACCGCCTGCAGCTGGCCCCGCATGCCCTGCATGGCGTCCAGCAGGCGGCCCACTTCATCGTTGCCCAGCGCCGGCATGGCGGTATCCAGCTTGCCCGCAGCCACGTCGCCGGCGATACGCACCGCCTGCGCCAGCGGCCGCACGGCCAGGCGCTGCAGCAGCAGGTAGACACCACCGCTGAGCACCAGCGCAGCCACCACACCCACCAGCAGGATGATCCACAGCAGCTCGCGGGCCTGCGCGATGATCACCGCATGCGGCACCACCACGCCCAACGCGAAACGCTGCGGCGCGTCACCCACCTGCAGCGGCACGTACAGGCGGACGTTGCCGGCAGCGTCGGGCTCGAACGCTTCGTATGTCTTGTCGGCGGCGATCTGCGCCAGCATGCCGAGGGTGGCGGCATCGGTACGCGGCTTGCCGATCTCGGCAGCATCGGCCGAAGCCAGCACCACGCCCTTCGGCGACAGCAGTTCGACGCGGCCGGCGCCCATCGGCGTCAGCGTGGCCAGGTGCTTCTGCAGCGCCTCCAGCGAGAAGTCGACGGTGAAGACACCAAGGAAGGTTCCGTTCTCGACGATCGGCGTGCTCAGCGTGCTCATCAGCACCTGCTTGCCGCCGATGTCGTAGGCATACGGTTCGCTGACCAGCGGCAGCTTGTCGCGGCTGGGCACCATGTACCAGTTGCCCGAGCCGCTGGGCGTATCGGTGTAGTCGGTCATCGTCGACTGCTGCGGCTTGCCGTCCTGCCAGGCCCAGTAGCTCATGTAGCGGCCGGTGGCGTCGTGTGCCTCGCTGTTGACGAACTCGGCGTCCTTGCCGTCGAAGGCATTGGCCTCCCACATGGTGCTCTTGCCCAGCCATTCCGGGTGCGCGTGCAACTGCTCGCCGATGACATTGGCCAGGCTGGCGCGATCAGGGGCATCACCGCGCGCACGCTGGGCCAGCACGGTTTCCACCATCGCATCGTTGCTGGCAAAGGCCGTGCCCAGGTCGGCAGCCACCTGCCGCGCCTCGGCACGGGCTTCGCTGGCCATGGTCTGCCGCGAGGACGACACCAGCGCCGAACTGGCCTGGTGATAGATCAGGAACGCGGTCGCGCCGAAGCACAGCAACGCGATCACCGCGGTGCCCAGCATCAGCTTGTGGGCGATGCTGCCGGGGCGACGGGCAGCGACGGAACGGGAAGAAGACATGGGAGGATCCGCAGGCAGTTCAGGTCGACCGGCGCCACCAGGGCACCGCGCAGATGCGCGATCCGTCGCGCGGGCCGCCGGCCGGCCGGATCGGAACCGGCGCGGGAAGGCGCGCACCGGGTTATCGGCCACGGCCGGGCGAGGTTGAGGCTCGCCGCACGCACAGAACCTGAACCCGCTCAGCTGCGGTCGTCGACGCAGGCCTGTGCTGCTCGCCTGCGCTATTCGGCGACGCGGTCGCGGATCCACTCCGCACGGGGCAGGACCTCGATGCTGCCCGCGGCGTACTGCTGCAGCACGTCCTCGGGACCGAAACGGGGCTGCCAGCCCAGCGCTGCACGCATCCGGCTGCTGTCATAGACCCGATCGATGCTGAGCGGCAGTGGCCAGCCACGGCGCTCGAACTCGGCCAGCAGCTGCGGTGCGCGGCGCGCCAGCACCTGGCGCGGATCGGCGGCCAGCTGCAGGCAGTCCTCGCGCCGGAAGGGCGTCGGGGCACAGGCAAGGTAGCGCTGGAAGGGCGCGCCTTCATCGTGCAGCAGCGCGGCATGCGCGCTGGCCACATCACGCGCGTCGATACCACGGTGCAGGCGGAACATCGCCATGCGGTCAGGCGGCTCGGGGAAGCAGCGTGCCATCCGCAGCACGCGCACGGTGAACGTTGCGCTGGCCGCCGCTTCGGCAGCGGCCTCGGCCTGCAGCTTGGTGCGGTGGTAGATCGTGCGCGGCAGCGGCTCGGTGTCCTCGTCGATCCAACGGCAGCCGCCGGACACCACGGCATGGCCGTACAGCGCCGTGGTACTGGTCAGCACGAAGCGCTGCACGCCGGCCTCGCGCGCCAGCTGCAGCAGGTTCGCGGTGGCCTCCACGTTGATCTGCTGGAATACCGCGTCAGGTACCAAGCCCACGTGCGGGGCGTGCAGGGCCGCGGTATGGATCACCGCGTCGACCCCCTGCAGGGCACGTTCCAGCGCCCGGCGATCGGTGACATCGGCAATGACGCGCGTGGTGGCGAACGGACTGCGATCCAGCCCCACCACCTCATTGGCAGCGGCCAGCGCACCGAAGATCGCCCGCCCTATCCGCCCGGAACTTCCGGTCAACAGAATCTTCATTGAATCCATTCACTCGACAGCGCCCGGGACCTACCGGGATGGCTTGATTCTAGGCATGCAAGATGGCGTCGGCGATAGCAGACGATGACATTCTGCATGCCATCCACATCTGGCCAACCGCCCGGACTCTCCCTTGCCAGGGCGCCACGGGTGACTGCCTTGACGACCGATTGCAGGTCCCGGCGCTTCCGGCGCGGTAACCGGTCGTCAAACGCCTGCGCAGGCCATGTGAGCCTCGTACAGCCCACTTCGACCCGTCTTTAGCCTGCACTGTGCAACATGGGACCGTCACTGCTGACAGCGCCCCATGTTCACACCGGAGACCGGTAATGACCAACTCACGCAATGGCAACAGCAATCGGGGCTTTGCCTCGATGGACGAAGACAAACAGCGCGCGATCGCAGCCAAAGGGGGACGTGCTGCCCACGCCTCCGGCAATGCGCACCAGTTCAGCCCGGCCGAGGCGCGGGTGGCGGGCCGGAAGGGCGGTGAAGCGGTCAGCCAGGACCGTCAACACATGGCCGCGATCGGCCGTGAAGGCGGCCATGCGCGGCACGCCAGCAGCCGCCAGCAACAGCAGGCCGCGCCCGACAAAGCTGACAGCGGTCAACAACGCTGACGTGTTGCGATCACTGCGCCGCGTACTGGCGGTGCGGCCGACGTCGATCAGCACTGCCAGCACAGTGCAAAGCGCCGCTGAGCCGGCGCGCGCCGGCTAGGTGTGGGCGAGAATGTTCAACAGGCGCCCGAACGGGTCGCGCACGTAGAAGCGACGTACACCCCAGGGCTCTTCGACCGGACCATATTCAAGCGCAATGTCCGCGTGTCGCAGGCGTTCGAGCACCTCGTCCAGATCATCCACTTCGATCGAAATATCCGGCACCGGCGTACCCGATCCGCCTTCGCTGGCGACGCTGAGCTGCGCCAGCGCAGCGCCCTGCCCACCGTAGGTGACGATCCAGCCGTGGTCCATCACGATGTCCATGCCGAGGATGTCGCCGTAGAACGCGGCCGCCTGCGCAGGATCGGCGCTGGCGATGTTGGCGACGACACGTTTGACGGCCATGTTGCGGCTCCAGGCGATCAGGACCGCGGACTTAGTGCCTGCGGCCAGATGAAAAGGGGCCCTGGATCGGGCCCCCCATTGCGAACGGTAGGCAGGCCTCAGACCGCGCCGCACCTGTCCATGACACAGCGATCGTATTCGAACTGGCACTCCATGGCATCACCGCCGCCGGCAACGCAGGCCTGGTAGGCCTTCCAGCACGGGAAGTCGCACGGCTGGACTGGACCGGCCACCGCCACCGCCACCGAACCGGTACACGCAAGTGCAAACACTGCAGCAACGATTACTTTCCTGATGGCTCGCATCGATATCACTCCCTGATAGGCCTGGTAATTCCAGGCTGCATCACCGTAGCCGTGCGCGCGGGTGAAAAGGTGAAGGCGCCGGCTCAGCCTGCCAGCAATTGCAGATCACGCAGCTGCGCGCGCAGCTCGGCAATGTCGTGCCACGGCAGTATCGGCGAGTTCCCGCGCTCATCAGGAGGGTTGCCGGGAAGACCCTCCGACCAGCCACCGGCGCCCACAAGCGGCAGCAAAGGCCGCTTGTGCAGCCAGGCCAGACACACTTCGGAAATCGTGCCCGCGCGCCCGCCGATGACGATGCAGGCATCGCCGGCCAAGGCCATGATCAGGTTGCGGGCATCGCCCATGCCGCATGGCACCACCACCGTTGCCGGCCAGTCTGCTGCGGGCATGCTGCCTTCCGGAATCACACTCAGCACCGTGCCACCGGCTGCGACTGCATGCTCGGCTGCCACCCGCGTGGCTGGGCTGCCACAGCCGCTGACCAGGGTGATTCCATTTTCGGCGAGGAACCTGCCCGCCTGTGCAGCGAGGTCGAACGCCGGTGAGCCAGGATCGGCACTCCCCAGGATGGCGATCTGGGGCTTGCGGAAGGACTTGCGGGAGGTTGGTGTCATGGAGCGACCTGGGTGACCGAACGGAAGGACAGCATGGAGACGGAACCGATCCGGGCAGCCACTGTTCAATTGCCCGACGCGGGAACGTATCACGCCAGCAGTTTGTCTTTCTGATGCTGATTGCACAGTTCACCGCCTCAGCATCACCAGGCCACCCAGGCTCAACGACGGCAGCAGCAGCCCAAAGGCCACCAGCGGCCAGACCGTATCGCCCGGCAGCAGCAGCGTCGCGAGCGTGCCAAGCGTTGCCACGATCACGCCCTGCACGGCGTAGTACAGCGCCACTGCCGTGCCGGAGGCATCGGCAAAGATGGTGCTGGCCATTGGCCTGTCCATCACTGCCGCCGGCAATGCGCTGGCCGGTGTCGGTGCATGGCGCAACCAGCCGACGGTGGCGCTGCTGGCGATGGTCATCATCGGCGCAGGCGGTGGCATCCTCAACGGCGAAACATCCAAGGCGATCATCGGCTCTGCGCCCCGCGACCGCGCAGGCATGGCCTCGGGCATCAGTGCGACGACGCGCTTCGTCGGCATCCTGCTCGGCTTCACGGTCCTCTCCAGCGCCCTGACCATCGGCATCCGCGCCGGACTCTCAGCACGCGTTCCTGCAGATGAAGTCATGCGTCTGGCCGACACCATCGCCACCGGTGCACTGACCCGAGGAGCCCAGGTTGATCTGGCGCGGGCGATCTACAGCCAGGGCTTTGCCGCGTCCCTGTGGACTGCCGCCGCAGCAGCGACGCTTGCCAGCCTGGCCGTTGCCCTGCTCAGGCCACGCGCCTGATCGCAGATGGCAGACGCAGAAACGACCAGGGCAGCACTGGGCTGCCCTGGTCGCGGCGATGTGGGGGGACGATCGCCGGATGCGATCAGGCAGCCTTCATCGCATGCTTGCGGTCGCGCATCACCGAGTGGCACTCCTGCACTTCCGGCAGCCACTGGGTCACTTCCTGGCGCACCGCCGGCGGCAGGTCGTTGTCCTTCAGCACGTCCTTGAACGCGCCCAGCAGGCGATCCTCGGACTCTTCAAGTTCGGCCACGTAACCGTAGTTGGTGTCACCGAAGGCCGCGCGCACCTTGCCGTAGAACTGCTGCATGGAACCGACCATGGTGCCGTGCTCGGCCGGCTTGCCGCCGGTAGCGGCCACCGAGCTGCTCAGCGAGGACACGATGCGGCCCTTCACGCCGGCGATGCGGACGAACAATGCCGACAGCTCGGCATCCTTCACCTTGGTTGCGGCTTCCTCGTAGAAAGACTTGCCATCACGTGCGATCTCGATCAGGTCGTTGAGGCGATGCTCGATGGTGGACTGGGTGCTCATGTGTAGTCTCCTCTGGGGGAAAAAGGGCAACAGTGGAATCCGTTGCCTGCGAGCCCAGACTGGCCGACCGGGTGTGGTTCACGGGTGAGCATCGATTGATGCGGTGATCATGCTGCCCAACGGCGCCCCACCCACTCACGCGGGCGACGCGGTGTCTTCACCTCATCTGAATCCTGGCAATGACCTCCACGGTCATCCGCACCGCATGTCTAGTCCACCGCTACCCGCACTACATGGCCGATGCCCCGATGGAACATCTTCGCGTACGGACAGACCCGCTCGGTGTTGCGCACCAGTTCGGCTGCACGTATCGGGTCCATGCCAGGCAGGCACACCACGATCTCGGCCGACAGCAGGTACAGGCCGTCCACGGGATCGCGCGCGAACGTCACCGCTACGTCGCTCGGGTGTGGTTGCCTTCATGCACAGCAAAGCCACGCATGGCGTGGCTCTACCGGCGGGCTTTCCACCCTGCGTCAATCCAGTAGATTCACGCCATGCGTGGATGCGGTTGGCCTGATGCACAGCAAAGCCACGCATGGCGTGGCTCTATCGGCGGGCTTTCCACCCTGCGTCAATCCAGTAGATCCACGCCATGCGTGGATGCGGTTGGCCTGATGCACAGTAAAGCCACGCATGGCTCGGCTCTGCCAGCGGGCTTTCCACCCTGCGTCGATCCAGTAGATCCACGCCATGCGTGGATGCGGTTGGCCTGATGCACAGCAAAGCCACGCATGGCGTGGCTCTACTGGCGGGCTTTCCACCCTGCGTCAATCCAGTAGATCCACGCCATGCGTGGATGCGGTTGGCCTGATGCACAGTAAAGCCACGCATGGCGTGGCTCTACTGATTCGGCTACTTCTGCTGCAGGAAGGCCAGCAGGTCCTGGTTGACCTTGTCCTTGTGGGTTTCGGTCAGACCATGCGGCGCACCCGGGTAGACGATCAGCTTGGCGCCCCTGATCAGCTTGGCCGACATCCGTCCCGCCAGGTCGATGGGCACGATCTGATCGTCGTCGCCGTGGATCACCAGGGTCGGCACATCAAACTTCTGCAGGTCGGCGCGGAAGTCGGTCGCCGAGAACGCGGCGATCGAGTCGTAGGTGTTCTTCTGCCCACCCAGCATGCCCTGCGCCCACCATGCATCGACCATCGCCTGGTTGACCTTCGCGCCCGGTCGGTTGAATCCATAGAACGGCCCGGACGGAATGTCCTTGTACAGCTGCGAGCGGTTCTCCAGCTGCGCCTTGCGGATGCCGTCGAACACTTCGATCGGAACGCCACCGGGGTTGTCTGCGGTTTTCAGCATGAACGGCGGCACCGAACTGATCAGCACGGCCTTCTTCACCCGTCCCGTGCCGTGGCGGCCGATGTACCGCGCCACTTCGCCGCCGCCGGTGGAGAAGCCCACCAGCGTGACGTCCTTCAGGTCCAGCGTATTGATCACCGTGGCCAGATCATCGGCATAGTGATCCATGTCGTTGCCGTCCCAGGGCTGGCTGGAACGACCGTGGCCACGGCGGTCGTGTGCGACCACCCGGTAGCCGTGGTCCGCCAGGAACATCATCTGCGATTCCCAGCTGTCCGAATCCAGTGGCCAGCCATGGCTGAAGGTCACCACCGGCCCATTCTTCGGGCCCCAGTCCTTGTAGTACAGCTGCACGCCATCGGCGGTGGTGATGGTGCTGGCGGTGCGCGTGACAGCGCTGGGCGCGGACGGGTGTGCCGGCGCGGCGGCCTGGGCGGACAGGCCCGCCTGCATCGACAGGGCCAGGGCAGTTGCAGCGAGGGTGCGGGTAACGGTGTTCATGGTGGACCTCCAGCGGATGGGTGGGTTTCGACAGGGGCTACTTTGCACCCCTGTCCGGGACCATTGGTGACGTGAAGTCCAGAAAACTTGATCAGAAATCCCATAATACCGGCGCCCAGCGGAACGCCTCGCCCTCGCGGGACACCCGGCCCACTAACGGGAACGGCAGATGCGTGGCCACCAGCATCTCGCCGGTGCCGGCCAGCGCATTGAGCAGTTCGATGCGCACCCGCGCCGATTCCTCCGGGTCATGCTCGAAGCCGTTGTGCCAGTTCGGTCGGTCGAAACCGACGGCGAACACGGCATCGCCAGCGAACGTCAGTGCCTGGCCCCCAGAGGCAACGCGCACCACACAGTGGCCCGGCGTGTGGCCGCCGGTGCGGCGCGCGGCTACACCCGGTGCGTTCGCATGCTCATCCTCGAAGGTGTGCAAGAAACTGCAGTACTCGGCCCAGAAATGCGTGTCCGTTGCGCGAAGCGCGTCCGGGAACCCGTGCGGCATGTTGGTGCGGGTGAAGTCGGCGCCACAAGCTGTCGTGGACCTGTAGCACGGCAAGGGCCGTGTGGGATCAGCGTAGGCAACGCAGGCAGTGCGCAGTAGACCCGCAGGCGGGCTCGCGGCGTTGCCTTTTGGGAAGCAGTGGGCGACGTGGTTCCCGCCCACCGCCTGCCACCCGGTGGGCTGCGCTCAGCCGCCCTTGCCCATCAGCCAGCGGATGGCCTGCGGAAACGAGGTCTTCCAGTCGTCCGGATAGAAATGGCCACCCTCATGGGTACGCGACCGGAGCTCGTTGCCATCGCTGAAAAGGGCGCGGAAATCCGCGCTCATCTTCTGGTTCGCCGGCCCTTCCTGCTCGCCGTTGATGACGAACACCCGCTTGCCGTGCGCGCTGCTCTGCGTGGGCACCGGCTGTCGCCAGCCACCCGGCGACACCAGCAATGCACCGGCATAGTCATCCGGATGCTGCGCCAGCAGCGCGCCGGCATGCTGCGAGCCCTGCGAGAAACCCATCAGGTACACCTGCTTGCGGTCGATGCACTGGCGCGCGGCCAGTTGCTCCAGCCCCGCCTGCACCACCTTGTGCGTGCCCTCATACGGGCCGGTCCAGCTGAAGCTGTCGAACGACTCGCGCATCTCCGTACCGTTGATGCCCAGCAACACCACACCAGCATCGGCCAGCGGCTGCTCGCTGCTGTCCAGGTGGCCATTGATGCCGTAGCCGTGCAGCCACACCAGCACCGGCGCACAGGCCGGCATCGCAACCCCCTTCGAAGGGGCCAGCACCGAGATGGCGCCCACCTTGCCGACCGATACCTTCGCGTAGCGTGCCTGTGTATTGGCCAGCACCTGCTTGAAGAACGGCGTTCCGCGCAGGTGCTCGAAGTCATCGTTGTCGGCCAGCGCGGGCGCGAACCACATGCCACGCTCATCGGCTTGGCGCAGATAGCGCTCGGCCAGCGCATCGTCACCGCGGCGTGCGAACAATGCCGCTGCGTGGTACGGCGCCTGCGCCAACGTGGGGTCTTCGCGGGTTGCGGCCAGATAGAGCGCCAGCGACTGCAGCAGCGTGGCGTCGTGTTCCTCGGCCCGCTCCATCAGGTCCTGCGCATCGTCGGCATTGATCAGGGCATTCAGCACCGGGCTGATCGACTTGAACGCGATGGTCGAAGCGCTGTCCTGTTCCTCGGCCTGTGCGGTTGGCGCGCAGACAGCGAGCGCCAGGAAGACAGCAAGAGCAGACAGCTTCGGCATGGGGAATCTTCCGTGATTGCGGCAACGTGCGGGGCGCGCAGTCTAGCAACCTCCGGGCCGATCAGATCACCCTGCGCTCAACCGTAGGCAGGATGGCTGCCGGTAAGCACGCCCATCGAAAACGCGTAGCCCGCTTCTTCCAGCAACAGCCGCATGCGCAGTTCCGCGCGCCGCGGAACACACAGCCCGCTCGGTGCGTACAGCGCATAGACGAAGCCGGCGCCTTCCACGTGCTCGCGGCGCACCGAACAGTTGTTGGTTTCTGCGGCGTCGGACCACACGGCCCGCAGCTTCTCCGGGCCGATGGATTGACCGTTGCGCAGGCGGAACGTCAGCCAGCGCACGCCCAGCGGCGGATGGTAGGTCAGGTTAGCCATTGCGCACCTTCAATACGGCGGCGGAGATGGTTCAGGACGTCCGGTTGCAGATCAGGATGCTCGTTGCACGCGGACGCCGGCAGATCGATGCGGACAGCGCCGTTGACCAGCGCGGGGGGATCGGTGTGCAGGTCGATCCACCCTCCATCGGGAAGGCGAAGCCCGCGTCCGTCCCTGTCATAGAGGTTGATCTGAAAAGACATGACGCTCGCTCCCATTGGAGTTCGAGCATACGCCTGCGCGATGTCACTCCAGACTGCGACCCGCCGACGCGATTTCCTCGACCCGCTTGGCGCACACGAAAACGAACGCCTCGTCCTGCTGCACCTTCAGGAACGAATCCAGCCAGCGTGCCGCAGCACCGCGGTTGCCGATCACGCCCCCGAGTTCTTCGGTAAGGCAACGCGCGCACTCCATGCCACCCGGACTGGGGGCCTGGCAGGCGCGGCAGCGCGCCATCGTCGTCATTCCTGCCGGACGGCACTGGTACATGATCTTCGTCATCAGGCTTACCGCACGGGCATGGGACGACATCAGCACGCTCCCCGAGCGTTGCCATGCTGGGCTGCCGGCCCGGTTCCGGCCGAGGCATTGGTGCGATCGGTCCGGCCTTGCGGCGGATTGTTGTTCATGGCCGCGCTCCACCGCAGCGATCTGCTGCGGCGCCACTGTGGGCGTGGGCCGGTTACGCAACTGCATGAAAGCCGAAGATTAATGAACGGGCGCCATGAACAGCGCTGCGCGCACACAGGCTCCTGACATGCTCAGGTGTACGTTGGCGTTCCAACAGGAGAAGTCTCATGGAACGCATCACCAACAAGGACTTCGTTGACGTCGAACGCGAGCTGCAGCATTGGCAGGCCGCGTTCCAGACGGGCGACCTGCCCGCCATCAACTTCCGCCACGAGGTCGCACCGGTCATCCGCCTGGCGTGCGACATCTATGTCCGCAACCCACATGGCACGCGCACGGCGTGGCTTACCGATCTGCAATCACGGCTTGCGCTGCGCACCAGCCTGCGTGGCCACCCGGGGTCGGCTGAGATGGCGATGGGCTGCTGGGCGCGCCTGTCCGGGCCGGCATTGGCCCCGCAAGCGGGGTGACACCGGCTGCGGGCAGATCACTCCTCGCCCGCGAGCTGGTTGCCTTCCTGCATCAGCTGATCATTCAACCGGTTCACCAGGGCGATGACCGCATCAGCCAAGGCACGTGCATCGGCGATGGAGCCGTGGAAGGCAATGCGGGTACCCTCCACCTTCACTTCTGCCAATGACAGCTGCGACGCCAGCGTCGCGCAGTGCTGCAGGAAGCGGCCGGTCCACTGTTCGTCGGGTGCCTGATCGAGCAGCGCGGTGATGGCTTCATCGGCAGTCGCATCGACCTGCTGGTGAAGCCGTGGCACGTCGAACCCAACGATGCGCGGCAGTCTGGACGTGCTCACGTGCTTCCCCCGGAGTGTGCAGAACGCCAGTATCGCGTCACCGCCCTCCCGGGCGAAGCGTCCGACGTGAACCGTTCATCCGGGCCGGCGATGCCGGGCCCCCGGTCAGCGGAGGCGTGTCGATTGCCGACCCGTCCGGGCGTCGAGAGATGAATGGCCAGCCGACGTGGCCGCCAACGCAGATGGACATCCCGATGACCCCGATCCTGACCGCATTCAAGCATTCCCCGGACCGTGGCCAGGGGCTGGCCCGCGACATGCGCGTGCGCTGGGCGCTGGAAGAGCTGGGAGTGGCCTACGACGTCCATCTGCTCTCCTTCGAGGAGATGAAGCAGCCGGCGCACCTGGCGCGGCATCCGTTCGGTCAGATCCCCACCTATGAGGATGGCAACGTAGTGCTGTTTGAATCAGGCGCGATCGTCCTGCACCTGGCCGAACAGCACCCCGGGTTGCTGCCCGCCGATGCGATCGCGCGCATGCGTGCGATCACCTGGATGTTCGCCGCACTGAACACCGTCGAGCCGCCGATCGTCGAACGCTCCATGGCGTGGGTGCTGGAACGCGAGCAGCCCTGGTATGCGCAGCGGCTGGTGATGCTGGACGAGCGCGTGCGCAGGCGCCTGGGTGAGCTGTCCGCGCGACTGGGCGATGCACCGTGGCTGGACGGAGACTTCAGCGCCGGCGACCTGTTGATGGTGTCGGTGCTACTGCGGCTGCACAGCAGCGGCATCGTCGATGAGTATCCGATGCTGACTGCGTACCTCGCGCGTGCGACGCAACGGCCCGCCTACCAGCGCGCCTTGGCCGCGCAGCTGGCGGTGTTCCAGAACCCGTAGCTCCACGCCGCTCCCCGTAGCTCCACGCCATGCGTGGAGAACACCATCTGCCCACTGCAACCATTCCCCGGCGGATGGTGAACACCCCGTAAAACAGACGTCGCGCGTGCTCACACGTGCGCTGCACCATCACCTACGCTCGGGTTCCGCCCCCCGCCCGGAACCGGATCATGCCCTTGATTGCCTTCGCGCTTGCCTCAGCACTGTCCGCCCTGCCCGACATCGGCTGGGAGCGCGAGCGGGCCGAAGATGCCCACCAGCTCATGCTGTGCCAGATCCACCGCGACCAGCTGGCCGATCGTGGGGAAAAGTCGCAGACCTACCAGCAGGCCAAGGCCGTCTGTGATCTGCTCGCCCGCGAGTACAAGCAGAACTGGGATTTCGACGCCCACGATGCGCTGGCTGCGGAGGCAGTGGATTTCTTCGACCTGCTGCAGCGCGGTGAGGCCACTGCCGTGCCACCGGGCAAGGCCGATCACGTTCTCGAGTGATCGCCGCCCTGTTGAACGATCAGAGGATGACGGCGGCAAACAGGCCGACCAGCCCTATCGTCGTCAGCAGGAACGAGACCACAACCGAACCAAGCGCACGCAGCGCCGATCCCCCGTTCAAGGCCACGAAGGCCCGCATGCGGGCCCACAGGTACCACGCCACCGCCAGAACGCCGATGGCGGGCGCGGTGAACGGGCCGGCCTGCATCGGCGAAGCGGCTGCCGCCTGCGCCAGTGCGAGTGCCACCACGAAGGGGCATGCGATGAACGCCTGGATGGAGAAAGGCTCGCGCAGCGTCTCGCGGTTCACGGGCAGCCGCTGGCGCCGAAGCGTGCCCAGTGCCGCGCCAAGTGCGTACACGCAGAACACGGCAGAGCGGGTGAGCAGCAACCCCTGCTCGCTGCTGAAAAGCAGCTGCCCCACCGGCGTACTGAGCCTGGGCGAAGACATGCGCAGCGCCATCTCAAGCGCATGGGCGATGGCCACCGACAGGATCAACATCAGCACCGGGCTGATCGCATCGGAGAACCTGTGCTCCAGATCCTTGCCGAGCTCGCGGCGGGTGTAGAGCGCAACCTCGCCGGGGTGAATCAATACCCGCCAGAACATCCGCGGATAGAACACCAGCCAGCCGACCAGCTCGTAGAGGAATTCTTCCAGCGATCGCAGCAGTCGTATGAGGTCCATGACCGCCGTGGATAGCGTGCGGGGCGTGAAGCCGGGATCACGGGGGGGGGCGTTTCAGTCGGGACGGCGCAGGTGCGGGGCCGAGGGAGAGCGGGCTCTCTGTGCGCAGAGGCTATCGGGCGTCAGTCGGATGCCTCCATTTACGCCGACCGTGGTGGGCCCACCAGGATTCGAACCTGGAACCAAGGGATTATGAGTCCCCTGCTCTAACCGTTGAGCTATAGGCCCTTTAAGGGTTTCAGGCGGTTTTACGCGGTCGCCGTTGTAACTTCGGTGTAATCGCGTCGCCGGAAAGCTGCTTCTGTAGGGCCGCCATAGCGTCCTGCATCGAAGCTGCGTGAGTGTACCGTTCGGCCATGGCTCTTGTCTTCCAGCCGCCCATTGCCTAGATGGTTGCCGCATCGAGACCGGCGTGCGCAGCGTTGGTCGAAGCCGTGTGACGGGAAGAGGTAAGCCTCAGTTTCCATGCCTTTGATGACTTTACCGAGGTACTGCGCAAGTACCTGCGGCATAGGCTGCTAGCGCCGGCCCGCCTTGTCCTTGCCGATCCACAGAATCCTGCGCTGCACGTCTACGTCGCCCGCGCGCAGGTTGAGCGCCGCACTGTGCCGCAGTCCGGTGTAGAGCGTCACCATCACAAACCGATGTGCCAATGGCGACACGTCCTCCTGAGCGGCCAGCAGCAGCCTTTGTGACTCTTCCGGCGTCGGGTCCAGCTTTCCCTGCGGGCCGCGCTGGCGGGCCAGCAGCGGCGCAGCGTTGAGGATCTTCCGGCACCGCATGATGTTGAGCATGTGCAGCAGTGCGGATCGCTCACGGTTGATCGTACCCAGGCTCGCGCCCTCGCCTTTCCGCTTCGACACATAGGGAAGCCAGTCTTCATCGGTCAGCCTGGCCACTACGTTGCAGACGATCGTCGGTGTGGCGCTGATCGTCGTCGCGTCGATCTGCGGCCGGTCAAGTGCTGGCGCCGCAGCTGCGGAGCTGTGGGGCGCCCAGGGCGCGACCGGTTGAAGTCTGGCGATTGGTGGTGTCGCGCAGATGCTGTCGCCGCAGCCAAAAGGTATGGGCGCGAAGGATAGCGCCGAGAGCACCCCGAACTGCAGCATGAACGATGATGTGAACACGCAGGCGCAGGGCAATCATTGTGCCAGTGGCCTACGGCGGCCACGACACCAAGGGCATGTCGTCGGCTCGGCGGTGATCACTGGCGGCATCTATGCAGAGGAACAGCAGTGATAACGACTCCCGACGCTACAGATCAGGTAAGCCAGCAGAAATTTCACGACTTGGCTCATCCGCCCAGCACGTACTGATATTTCGGCGCTTGCACCAGTCGTAGGTGGCCTGGCCGAGCAGTCGCCGGGTCTTGGCAAGGTTGGCTGCGGACACACGCTCTCCACGAATGTCGTTGTCGCGCCAGCCACACAGATACACCTTGTTAGCCTCCTCCACGTCGCGATAGACCTGCACCACGTCGGCGCGTGTGGGCCGATCTCCTAGGACAACAGTGTGCGGCAGGGCAGCGTCGATCTCGCGCAGGAAGACACTGGGCTGAAGGGGATTACCACCACCAGCCCCGTTTCGCAGGGCTGCGGCTAGCGCCCCGTACTGGTCGCCCAGGTACGCGCTAACCTCGTAATCGCGGGATACGTCGAAGATTAGGACGAGATCGTGCCCCAAGCAGGCCAGCGCCAGCTCGTATGGCACCACGTCGGCCAGGAACAGTCCTGAAAAGACCAGGTGATTGTGCTGTATCCGAAACTTGGCCCGATCAAGGCCAATGGCTTGCATGCTAGCGTGCAGCCGCTCCAAACCGTCCATGCGCATGATCCCTTCTCCTCACTTTCTTGCCGTGTCCCCAGCAAATCGCTTTGTAGCAAACGCGCCCCCCTTCTGACCGGCATGGCCAGCTGGGTATATCGATCACTGGCTCAGTTGATTACCTAGTCAGACGACATAAACGCCCACTTTGTATGGCGTTAGAACTACGGCCGCGAAGCTCTCTTTGTGCAGCTTGCCCTTCGGATCGAACCACTGGCATTCAACGCCCTTATCGCTGACGGAACTCACAGTCATCACTGGCCCGCCACTCTTCAGCTTTACTTTGTCACCAAGCTTGAATTCCATACGCACCCTTCTATTGGCGATACTCGTATTGCCAAGTAAGCACGGGTTTAGGAAGAATTCAACTAGTGCATACCGGGTCGACGCAGAAGCGCACCGGGCCATTGCTGATTGACTGGCACCATCTAGGCACTGCCGGACAACCTCGTGCGTGCTGTGTTCGACCTGGTGGTGGAGAAGAACGGCTAGGCCGCGACCACGGCGGCGGTCCAGCAGAGCAACGCCCTGCTCGCTCGGGTAGTGGATCGGTTGGACCGGATCGATACGTCCGGCAGCAAGACAGCGCCGACCACCAACAGCAGCGCACTGCGCGCTGCACTCAATTCAACGTAGGGTTGAGCTAAGGCATCGACTGCTTGATGAGCAGTGCCCAGAATCGGCCGCTTAGCGCCTCCGCCTGAGCGGCCAGATCTGTCATCGCCGAAAGATCGATGTCCTTGTTCTTGCCTTTTCTGTCTTTCAGTTGGGTCGTGGTAAAGATCCTGCCCGTATCCACCTCGATGCCGTCGCTTGCGGAGCCTACCGCGCGAACATAGAAATCGACAGCTAACGCTGAGTGCAGCGCTGTGTTTCGCAGCTCTCGAAGCACATGCGCCTCTTCGATTAGATTCACAAGTTCAGCTTGGAGCCCGGCTTGGAGGTTGACCAATGAGGCTTTGAGGGCGGTCAACCTGTCATAGAAGCTACCACTGGCGTCTCCTTGGGAGCGCTCGAGCAGCATATCGGTGGCCCACTCCACGCCGCCAACCCCCATCGAGAACCGCCCTATTTGAACCGCCCACTCACGACTGGGTGAACTGTCCTGCGCGTCGATCATCGAATGTCATTCCTGTGTAATCGTGGAGGAAAAACAAGGAAATTTTCTGCAATAGCTTGAAAGACATATTCCCGAAAAATCGGCGGAAACAGCTAAATTCAATGTGATTTACAAGCATCCGAAACGGTTCGCCAAGCGCTGAACATGGATTATAAGCCTCCTACTCTAACCGTTGAGCTATAGGCCCTGCGCAGCGTCACAGTGTAGTGGAGCACGACCGGAATCGGCTACTCAGTCGGCATTCGCGAGTGCCTCAGCAACATGCTGCAACCGCTTCTCCGCCATCCCCGCCAACCGCTCCATCTCCTGCAGATGCGCCTGGAACAGCGCCACCGCCTTCATTGCACCCTCCAGCCCCCTCCGGTTGCCACCGGCAAACCCCGCAACCAACTGTTCTCCCGATTGCGTCAGCAGCGCTAGCGTGGCCCGTCGGGCGAAGCCCAGCCGATCCTCCAGCTCGTCCTGCATGACGTCCTCCCACGTCATCAACGGTGGGAAATCCAGGGCAGCAACAACAGGCACATCGTGTTCAACAGCCTTCATGGCCAAGCTCCAGATGCTCAACAGGGGTGATGCCGCAGATACACGAATTGCACGTGTCCCCGCAGCGCGTCCGCCTCGGTGCCGGTGATCCGGCCCGCCCACGAGGTGTGTTGAGCACCTGCATCGCAAGCGTGCGTCTGGCATCCCTGCACGTCAAAGGGCGGATGCGTCATCACCAACCGCGGCCGAGCATGGCCGCAACTCCACACCGGATCCCCCAAAGAAAAACCCCGCCGAAGCGGGGTTTTTCCAGACAGAAGCAGTTGCCGAGCATGGCTCGGCACTACCTGGAGATCAATCGATATCCAGGAAGCTGCGCAGCTGCTCCGAACGGCTCGGGTGACGCAGCTTGCGCAGGGCCTTCGCTTCAATCTGGCGGATGCGCTCGCGGGTCACGTCGAACTGCTTGCCGACTTCCTCGAGGGTGTGGTCGGTGTTCATGTCGATGCCGAAGCGCATGCGCAGCACCTTGGCTTCCCTCGGGGTGAGGCCGGCCAGCACGTCGCGCACGGTTTCAGACAGGTTGATGTTGGTGGTGTTCTCGATCGGGGACTCCACGTTGGTGTCCTCGATGAAGTCGCCCAGATGGGAATCCTCGTCGTCGCCGATCGGGGTTTCCATCGAGATCGGCTCCTTGGCGATCTTCATCACCTTGCGGATCTTGTCTTCCGGCATGTCCATTTCCTTGGCCAGCTCCTCCGGCGTAGCCTCGCGGCCGTACTGCTGGAGCATCTGGCGGGAAATGCGGTTCAACTTGTTGATCGTTTCGATCATGTGCACCGGAATACGGATGGTGC
Organism: Stenotrophomonas sp. TEPEL; assembly: GCF_004348785.1. NCBI lineage: Bacteria > Pseudomonadati > Pseudomonadota > Gammaproteobacteria > Lysobacterales > Lysobacteraceae > Stenotrophomonas > Stenotrophomonas sp. TEPEL. The sequence continues at coordinate 490,032 of NZ_QQXJ01000001.1, read as the reverse complement.
GCGCCTGGTCGGCGATCGAACGGGTGATGGCCTGACGGATCCACCAGGTCGCATACGTGGAGAACTTGTAGCCGCGGCGGTACTCGAACTTGTCCACGGCCTTCATCAGGCCGATGTTGCCTTCCTGGATCAGGTCGAGGAACTGCAGGCCGCGGTTGGTGTACTTCTTGGCGATGGAGATCACCAGGCGCAGGTTGGCCTCGACCATTTCCTTCTTGGCCTTGCGCGCCTTGGCTTCGCCGTAAGCCATGGCACGGCTGAGTTCCTTCAGCTCGTCCAGGTCCAGCAGGGTGACCTTCTCGATGTCGATGGTGGCCTGCTGCTCGGACACGATCTGGTCCTTCACTTCACGCAGCGCCGAAGACCACTTCTGCTTGCGCTTCAGTGCGTCTTCCACCCATTCCAGGTTGGTCTGGTTGCCTTCCCAGGAACGGATGAAGTCCTTGCGCGGCATGCGGGCAGTGACGGTGGCCAGGTTCAGCACGCGGCGCTCGTGGGCCTTGATGCTGCCCATGGTGTCGCGCAGCTGCTTGGTCAGCACGTCGGTCAGCGGCAGCGGCAGCTTCAGGGTGACGAACACCGCCGACATCTCCTCGCGGAGCTTCAGCAGGTTCTTCTTGTCGCCCTTGGCGGCAGCCTTCTTGAAGGCGTTGAGGGCATCGCCCAGCGCCTGCATGCGCGCAGCCACTTCCTCCGGATCCGGACCGGTCGGTGCAGCTTCTTCATCGCCGCCGTCGACGTCGTCTTCTTCCTCGTCGGCGTCGGCATCGGCGTCGTCCGCGTCATCGGCCACCACAGCGGCCGGGGCCGGCACGTCGTCGGTCAGGTCGTTGAAGCCGACGATCACTTCGGCAAGGCGCTTGCGGCCTTCCTTGTGCGCTTCGTAATCGGTCAGCAGCGATTCGACCGACACCGGGAACTGGCCGAGTGCGGCCTGGACCTGGGACAGGCCTTCTTCGATGCGCTTGGCAATGGCGATTTCGCCTTCGCGGGTCAGCAGCTCGACGGTACCCATTTCGCGCATGTACATGCGCACCGGGTCAGTGGTACGGCCACCTTCGGTGTCGAGCGCGCTCAGCGCGGCGGCAGCTTCTTCGGCTGCGGTGTCGTCGACCTCACGGTTGCCCGTGTTGCCGTCGTTGAGAAGCAGGGTTTCCACATCCGGAGCAACTTCATGGACATCAATGCCCATGCCGTTGATCATGCCGATGATGTCTTCGATCTGTTCCGGATCGACCATGTCGTCGGGCAGGTGGTCATTGACTTCGGCATAGGTCAGGTAGCCCTGTTCCAGGCCCTTGCTGATCAGTTGCTTGATTTCGGATTGGGCAGGACGTTCGTTGGCCATGTAGTGCTCGCGCCACCGGCTGGGGGGAAATAGGGAACGTAGCATTATACCAGCCCGGGGCCCGGCCTGCCGGGCGGTGGTCCCGGCGGCCTAGGGCCTGAGGAGGAAGGTCACGGGACCGTCGTTGACCAGGCTGACGACCATATGGGCACCGAAGCGGCCCGTTTCCACCCCGGGCGCGTGATTTTCACGACAGATGTCGACAAATCGATTGAACCCGCGTTCAGCCTCCTGCGGCGGTGCCGCGCTGGTGAAGCTCGGCCGCATGCCGGAACGGGTATCCGCGGCCAGGGTGAACTGGCTGACCAGCAACAGGCCGCCGCCGGTATCACGCAGCGAGCGGTTCATTTTTCCGGCCTCATCTGCAAACACACGGTAGCCGAGCAGGCGTTCGGCCATCCGCTGCAACTGGGCCTCGGTATCGCCCGGCTCCATGCCGACCAGGGCCAGCAGGCCGGGGCCGATCTGCCCCACCGCCTCACCTTCCACATGCACGGCAGCCTGGCTGACACGTTGAATCAGGACGAGCATCGGCGGGCTTCCAGGCAAGGGGCCGGCCACGATAGCAGCGCCCTTGGCTAAACTGGGGCCGATGAATCCACACCGCAAAGCCCGGCTGGTCTACCGCGCCACCACCCTGTTCGCCCGCCTGCCCTGGCCATTGCTGCGCGGGTTCGCGCGCGCCCTGGCCTGGACGTGGGTGCGCCTCGATGCCCGCGAGAGCCGCGTCACCCGCCGCAACCTGGAGCTGGCCTACCCCGAGCTGGACGCGCCGGCGCGTGACCGCCTGCAGCGCGAACTGCTGCGCTCCACTGCCCTGCAGGCCATCGAGACCCTGCGCCTGTGGAGCCGGAAGCCCGCCGACAACCTGCGCCTGCACCTGAAGGAGCGCCACGGCCAGGCGCTGTACGACGCGGCCCTGGCCAGCGGCAAGGGCGTGATCGTGGCGGCCCCGCACTACGGCAACTGGGAGCTGCTGAACCAGTGGCTGGCCTCGCGCGGCCAGATCGCCATCGTCTACAAGCCGCCGGAGGACGAGGCCAGCGATGCCTTCCTGCAGATCGTACGCGGCGGCGACAACGTGCAGCAGGTGCGCGCCGAAGGCCCCGCCGTGCGCCAGCTGTTCAAGGTGCTCAAGGACGGCGGTGCCACCGGCATCCTGCCCGACCAGCAGCCCAAGGCCGGCGACGGGGTGTTCGTGCCGTTCTTCGGCGTGCAGGCACTGACCATGACCCTGGTCAACCGCCTGGCCGAGCGCACCGGCGCGACCGTGCTGTATGGCTGGTGCGAGCGCATCGGCCCGGACATGCAATTTGCCCTGCACATCGAGCCGACCGACCCGGCCGTGGCCGATCCGGACCCGCACGTGGCGGCCACCGCGCTCAACGCGGGCATCGAACGCATCGCCCGCCGCGACCCGGCGCAGTACCAGTGGACCTACAAGCGCTATACGCTGCGGCCACCGGGCAGCGGCGAGGAAGACCCGTACGCGACCGACGAACATCCGCACTGAGAGCCGCTGCACTGCACCCGGCCTGCGACACACCGCCGCAGCACGTTGAATACGACGCTGGCGCCCCCATAGAGACACCGATGTCCGCCTCCCCCGGTCCTGCCATGTCTGCTTCCTCCCTGTTCGGTGATCCGGCAGCGATCCGCTGCGAGCGCGCGGTCGCCGAACTGCGCGCCGGTCGCCCGGTCCTGCTCCACGATGGCCAGGGCCAGCGCCTGGCGGTGATCGCGCTGGACAGCGCCACTGCCAGCAGCTTCGCCGCCTTCGCCAGTGCCGCGCGCGAGCGCCATTACCTGTACCTGACCGCCACCCGCGCCCGCGTGCTCGGCGTGGAGGCCCCCGAAGGCGCGCGCCTGCCGCTGGCCGGCGTTGCCTTCGATGCCCTGCCCTCGCTGGGCTACCTGCGCGAACCCGGACCGATGCCCGCGGCCTGGAGCGCAGGCGATGCGTTCGATGCCGGCGCGGTGGAACTGGCCCGACTGGGCCTGCTGTTGCCGGCGATGGTGGCCGTGCGCCTGGATGCAGACGACGCCACGTTCGATGGCGCGGCCGAGGTCGCCCTGTGCGATCTGGCCGAAGGCGCTGCGCACGCCGCACATGATTACGAACTGGTGGCGCGTTCGCCGGTGCCGCTGCGCGACGTCGGCATGACCACCTTCGCGGTGTTCCGCGGTGGCGTCGCCCAGCGCGACCAGGTTGCGATCATCGTCGGTGAGCCGGACCTGTCGGCCGTGGTGCCGGTGCGCGTGCATTCGTCCTGCCTCACCGGCGACCTGTTCGGTTCGCTCAAGTGCGATTGCGGCGACCAGCTGCGGCGCGGCCTGCGCAAACTGAAGGAACTGGGCGGCGGCGTGCTGCTGTACCTGGACCAGGAAGGCCGCGGTACCGGCATCGCCGCAAAGATGCGCGCTTACGGCTACCAGCATGACGGCCTGGATACCATCGACGCCGATGCGCAGCTGGGCTTCGGTGCCGACGAGCGCCGCTATGGCAGCGCGGTGGCGATGCTGCGCGGGCTGGGCGTATCCCGTGTTGCCCTGCTCAGCAACAACCCGACCAAGGCACAGCGCCTGCGCAATGCCGGCATCGAAGTGCTGGACTGCATTCCGGTCACCGGCGAGATCACCGCCGAGAACGAGCACTACCTGCGCACCAAGGCCGACCGCGCCGGCCATCTGCTGGATGTCGACGCGCTGATCCAGGCCGCCCAGTAACGCGGGCGACCTGCTAACGTCTGCGCGGTGCGGCCATCACCGCGCCTGCCCGCCCTGCTGCCCGACGGACGCCCGCGTGACCGAACTGCCCTTGCCTGTTGCTGCTGCCGAAATGCCCCTCGACCACTGGCAACCCCTGCCGCGGCGCGCCGCCCGGTTGGCGGCGCTGGAGGGCGCCTTCGGCGGACTGTTCATCCCCGGCGCACCGCTGGCGGCCCTCTGGTGGTTCTTCGATCTTCCCGGTGGCCTGTGGGCAGCGATGCTGGGCCTGCTGGCCGGCCTCGCCTTCGGCGCCTGGATCGGCCATCGGCGCCTGACCCGCACCCGCTGGCGGCTGGACGCACAGGGCCTTGGCCTGCGCCGCGACCTGATGTGGCAGCTGGAGACCCGCATCCCCATTTCGCGCGTGCAGCACCTGGACCTGCGTCGCGGGCCCCTGGAGCGGCGTGCAGGCCTGGCCACGCTGATCGTGCACACCGCCGGCACCCGCCTGAGTGCAGTCACCGTCAGCGGCCTGGACGACGTCGATGCCGAGCGCCTGCGTGACACTCTGGCCCATCAGCTCGACCAGGACGCCGACGCGCTGTGAGCCTGCCTCCGCCCCTGCCGCCCTCGCTGTCCGGCGGTGGCGACGAGCATCGCCTGCATCCGTGGTCGTGGCTGTTCGTGCTGTTGATGCAGCTGCGCCACTATTTCCTGCCGCTGGTCGCGTTGCTGGTGTTCGGCCAACGCGGCGACCGCGATCCGATGTGGACACAGTTGATCCCGTTGACCGCCATCGCCGCGCTGGTGCTGGTGTCGGTGCTGCAGTACCTCAGCTACCGCTATCGCATCGGCAACGATGCGATCACCGTGCGCAGCGGTCTGCTGGCGCGCAACCGGCGCGAGATTCCCTTCGCCCGCATCCACAACGTGGAAGTGCGGCAGAACCCGTTGCACCGGTTGTTCGGGGTTGCCGAACTGCGCCTGGAGTCGGCCGGCGGGGTGCGCCCGGAAGCGGAGATGCGCGTGCTGCGGCTGGACCAGGCGCTGGCCCTGGAACAACTGGTGCGCCAGCGTGGGCAGGCGCCGCAGCCGACGCCGGGCGAAGTGCCGGCTGCCGGTGTCGTGCCAGCCGACGAGGAGCAGGTACTGCTGCGCCTGTCGAGCTGGGACGTGCTGCGCATGGGCCTGCTGTCCAACCGTGGCTGGGCGCTGGCGATCGCCGCCTTCGGCGTCCTGTTCCAGACCGTACCGCGCCCGGTGATGGACGATGCCATCCAGCGTGGCGGGCGCGAGGCCTTCGGCTACGCCAGCCACCTGCATGCCGGAGTGACCGGCGGGCTGGTGCTGTTGGCGGCCGCGTTGCTGCTGGGCTGGCTGCTGCTGCGGGTGTTGTCGGTGGTGTTGACGCTGCTGCGCTACCACGGCTTCACCCTCAGCGAGCGCGAACGGCGCCTGACCGTCTCCACCGGCCTGCTCAGCCGCACCCGCAGCAGCGTCGCGCGCCGCCGCATCCAGGCATGGACGCTGGGCGAGAGCACCCTGCAACGTTGGTTCGGGCTGCGCCAGCTGCGTATCGACAGCGCTGCCGGTGGCCCCTCGCGCGACGACGACCGCGCGCTGCGCGAACTGGCACCGCTGGCTGGCGCAAGCGCCTGCGACGGGCTGGTGCGCCACCTGCTGCCGCAGCTGCAATGGCCGCCGCAGCAGTGGCAACCGATTCCGCAACGCGGATGGTGGCGATTGTCGCTGTCCACCTTGCTGGTGGTGCCGTTGCTGACCGCCGCGCTGTACTGGCGCTGGGGCCTGCCGGCCCTGGCACTGCTGGCCTGGCTGCCGGTCAGCCTGTTGATCGCGCACCGGCAGATGGCGCGGATGGGCTGGCACCTGGATGGCCAGTTCGTGGCGGTGCGCGGCGGCTGGTGGAGGCGCTGGTGGCGCTGGGCCGAGCTGGACAAAGTGCAGGGCCTGCGCCTGCAGCGCTCGCCGCTGGACAAGCTGCTGGGTACGGCCAGCCTGCAGCTGGACACCGCCGGTGCGCATGGCGATGTGGCACTGGCACTGCACTACCTGCCGCAGGCGCGTGCACATGCCTTGATGGAAGAACTGGCGACGGCGCTGGCACGGCGCAAGCTGCGCTGGTAGCGCGGCCGATCATTGAACCGCCCATCCACCCATGGCGTGGGTCTACTGCACCATCCACGCATGGCGTGGATCTACTGCACCATCCACGCATGGCGTGGATCAACGGTAGTGCCGGCCGCTGGCCGGCACTCCCCACATCAACGCTGCGACGGGCCCCAGTAACCCAGGTCCTTGCGGATCTGCAGGTCGCGCACCCAGCTGCCAAACGGCTTGCGACGCAGCACGCCCATCTCACCGGACAGGAAATCCTCGGTGGCGGCGATCACCCGCTCGCTGGACAGGCCATCGCGATAGGGGTGGATGGCATCGGCGTAACGCACGATTTCCGCCTGCAACGCCGCGTCGGGATGCAGCGCGCGCGCCAGCATGGCCGGCAGCTGCTGCGGATCGTCGAAATCGATCATGTGCGGCTTCGGCACGCGGTTGCGGAAGGTCACCACCGGCTTGTGCTGGACGATGAACTCCGAAACGATCGATGAGGTGTCCGACACCAGAACGTCGGCGGCGCGCTGGGCTGCCATCACCTGCTCCGGTTCGATGAACCGCGCATTGGCGCCGGCCAGCGCGCGGTAGCGTTCGAACAGTTCCGGCGGGCACTTCGGGTGCAGGGTCAGCAGCCAGTAGTGCTGCCCGGCGGCGATGTCGGCCGCGATCTGCGCATGCAGGTGCGGGGCGGCACTCAAGCGTTCGGTGAAGGTTGAACCGAACAGGATCACCGGGCGGCCGCCGGCTGCACTGCGCAGCGCGGTACTGTCGCCACCGTCGTCGCGGAACAGCGGATCCAGCTTCGGCCAGCCGGTTTCGGCCACGGCGAAATGGCCCTGCACTGCCGCGATCTCGCGGAACGGCGCGGTGGTGGCAGGACCCTGCGTGCAGTACAGATCGAACATGCCGCGCACCCGGAAGTGGCCACGCGCACTGTCGCGCTTTTCCACGTTGAAGCCATGGAACAGCTGCACCTTGGCCCCCGACAGGAAGGTCGGCACCCAGTTGGCCGCGCTGAACACCGCCCGCGGTCGCATCGCCAGGGCCTGCTTCAGGCCGATGTTGGGCACGCCGGGCAGCTGGCTGCCAGCCGCACCATCTTCGAACCAGACCGCCACTTCCTGGCCGGAAGCGTGCAAGGCCTGCACCAACGGGGCGAGAATAGGCAGCGCATAGCGCTCCGTCGCAAACAACAGGTACCCGGCCATCATGTCCTCCACGACCGCTCCCATCGAACGGCCTCGCATCTCGGCCTGCATTATCGCGTTCAACGAGGCTGGGCGCATCGGCGACTGCCTGGCCTCGCTGGCCTTCTGCGATGAGATCGTGGTGGTGGACTCGCAGTCCACCGACGCCACGGTGGCCATCGCCGAGGCGGCCGGCGCCCGCGTGCTGCAGCGTCCGTTCGATGGCTTCCGCAGCCAGAAGGCATTCTGCGTCGAGCAGGCCACCCACCACTGGGTACTGTGCCTGGACGCCGACGAGCGCGTCAGCCCGGAACTGCGCACGGCCATCGAGCAGGCCCGCGATGGCGGCTTTGCAGGTCATGCGGGTTACCGCTTCGCCCGCCTGTCGGAGTACTTCGGCAGGTTCCTGCGCCACGGCAATGCCTATCCGGACCGGGTGCTGCGCCTGTTCGACCGCCGCCACGGCGGCTGGCGCGGCAAGCGCGAGATCCATGAGGCGGCCAGTGTCGATGGCACGGTCGGCACCCTGCGTGGTGACCTCATCCACTTCCCCTACCGCTCGCTGCAGCAGCAGCTGGCCAAGACCGAGAAGTACGCACGGATGATGGCCGAGCACGAGTTCGCGCGCGGCAAGCGGGCCACCCTTGGCAAGCTGGTGCTGGCCCCGGCTTGGCGGTTCTGGCGCGGCTTCCTGTTCCGTGGCGGCTTCCGCGACGGCTGGCATGGCCTGGTGTATGCCTACGTGCGCGCCAACTACGTGCGGCAGAAGACCATCATGCTGTGGATGCTGGGCAACGGTCAGGCCGTGTCCGATCCGCCCAACCCCTGAGTGCGGCGTCGAGCGTGGCGGGGCGCTACCCGGCGTTCCCTGCCCGGTGCCGCGCACCTTCCACGATCGACAGGCCGGTCAGCAGGCCGACGATGGTGACGTAGAAGCTGGCGGTCATCTGGTGCGCGAACATCGACTGGGTCAGGCCGCACAGGATGTAGGAGACCACCACCATCACACCGGCGGCGGCAGGGCCACGGAAGGTGGCGTGCCCGCTGCGCCGGTGCAGGCGCACGAATACCCACAGGGGCACGCCATACACGGCCAGCAGCAGCAACACGCCCGGCAGGCCTTGGGTAGCCCCCCACTCGGCCAGATCGTTGTGCGCATGGCGCAGGTGGCAGCGGATTTCCTGCGGATTCTCGCGGCAGACCGGCACCCGCTTCATGGCCGTGTCGAAATGGCCGATGCCTACCCCGGTCAACGGATGATCGAGGAAGGTCTCCCACGCCACCTGCAGGCGCTCGACGCGTGCCCCGGCCGAAGAGTCGCTGTCACCCTGCTCCATGCGCTGCACATCGCTTTGCAGTTCGGACAACCGCACCTGGTGGCGCAGTTCGGGCACCGACAGCAGCAGGGTCGCGGCGATGGCCAGCATGCCGGCAAGCACTGAAAGACGCGCCACGCCGGTACGCCAGCGCAGGCTCAGTGCCAGCACCACCAGCAGCGCCAGCAGCGCCGCGAACACGCCCCGGCTTCCGGTCAGGATGATGGTTCCGCAGCCGGCGGCCATGCCGACGATCACCAGCGACCAGCGCCGCGACGGCCGGCAGAACACCAGCAGCACCATCAGCATCATCACGATATCGGCAAGCACGATCGCATTGGTGAACAGTTCGGCGCGCGGTGCCCCCTTGGCCACCTGCAGCGCCGAAAGCACGAAGGTGCCCACCAGCCCGGCCAATGCACCGCGCCACAGCCAGCGCATGTCCGGGCGCAGCGCACACACCCACAGCGCGATCCACGGGATGACCAGGAAGCGGGATCGATTGTCGACATCGCGCAGGCCCTGTTCGAACAGCACCACCGACACGATGGCCATCACCAGCACCGCCAGCATCAGCCAGCTGAGAACCTTGATCGGCTGCATGTCCATGCGCCGGGCCTGCCACAGCAGGCCGGGCACCATTGCCGTGCTGACCAGCAGCAGCAGCGCGTAGGGCAACAGGTTGATCGGGATCGTCAGCACCAGGGCCGGCATGCAGAACAGGCCGATCTGCGCCAGCCAGTGCGCCGCGCGCGGGCGCCCGCCTGCGGGGACGCCCAGCGGATCGCCGATCGTGGATTCCAGGTTGTGCTGTGAAGCTGCCACGTCGAAAAAGTTCGCTGCGATCCTGCGGAATGAACGGGATCACCGGCACGGCCGATCCCAGGCTGACGTTTTACTGCCTTTGCTGTCGCTTGGGCAGTCTGGACAAGCACGGGCCAGGATGGTTATTCCTCACGTTGCAGCCGCCGTTCACGTTCGCGTTCCTCCGCGCTGGCCACGCAGCGGCCCTGTACCGCAGCGGCCGGCACCAGCCACCAACGGCGGCGGTTGGCGATCCCGGCCAGCTCGGCACGGTCGCGGTCGATGCAGGGCAGCAGCGCGTCTTCGTGGACCAGCAACCAGCGGCGGCGGGGCGCCAGCTGTTGCCATTCCACCGCCGCAGCCAGCTGTGCATCCCAGGGTTCGTTGAAACCGAAGGTGGCAGCCGGGCGGTCGGCCATCAACAGGTTCTGCTCTTTCCAGGCCACCAGTCCCAGCTCCGCATCGGCGCCGATACGCTGGCCGGTGTGCCGCATCAGGCCGCGGGCGGAACTTGAATCATTCAGCAGCGGATAGCCGATCAGGCTGTACAGCACCCACACGGCAGTGAGGGTCGAGACCAAAGCCAGCTCGCGGCGGCCGCGCCCGAACAGCAGCAGGCTGGCCACACCCCAGCCGCCCATCGCCATCGCCGCCCAGGCCAGGGCGTTCATTTCGCCATTGCCGATGCCCCGCGTCTGCATCAGCCGCACTTCGAAGCCGGGCTTGCCCAGCAGGGCAGACAGCCCGGCGGCCAACGTCCCCAGCGACAGCACCAGGGTGAACGCACCCAGCAGCCATTGCGCGTCGCGCCGGCGCAGCAGCCCCGGCAGCAACGGCGCCAGCGCCAGGCAGAACATCGGCAATGCCGGCAGGATGTAGACGTCGCGCTTGCCATTGGGGATCGAGAAGAACAGCACGATCAGCGCCCACCAGCCCAGCAGCAACAGATAGCGCGCATCCCGACGCTGCAGCCGGCGCCGCCAGGCGGGGATCGCCCACGGCACCGCCAGGAAGGCAGGAATCCACATCGACGGCATGGTGCCCAGGAAGTACCACCAGGGCTGGTGGTGGTCCCACGATTGCGCATAGCGCTTGGCGGTCTGCCGGAACAGGATGTCGTCCATGTAGGCCAGGTATTCGCCGGAACGGGTGGCCAGCGCGGTCATCACCATCGGCACCAGCCACAACGCGATGGCCAGCACGAACGCCAACGGCGCCAGCCAGAAGCGCAGGTCGCGCGCATGCAGCCGCACCCGCGGCCAGTGCAGCGCCGAGCCGATCACCGCTGGCACGATCATCAGCAGCGCGATCACGCCCACGCCCTTGGTGATCACCCCGATGCCGGCAAAGAACCAGCCCAGCCACCACCAGCGCCAGGCAGGCCCCAGCAGCAGGTGGCGCAGCAGACCATAGTTGGCCAAGGTGATGAACAACACCACCAGCGGGTCGATCTGCGCTTTCTTCGACTGGAAGGTGAACTGCAGGGCGAACAGCAGCGCCCAGCCAGCGTACAGGCCGACCTGGCGTGTCCACAGGCGCCGGCCGAGGTCGACCACGCACCACAGCGTGCCCAGTGCAGCGATCAGCGAAGGCAGCAGGAACGCCACACGCCAGTTGCCGATCACGCTGTACAGCGTGGCCTGCCACCACATCAACATCGGCGGCTTGTCCGAGTACAGCTCCAGCCCACGATGCGGGAACAGCCAGTCGCCGCTGTCCACCATCTGCTTGGCGACCAGGGCGAAGCGCGGCTCGTCCGAGGGCCAGGGATCGCGTAGTCCCAGCCCGGCACCCAACACCAACAGGGCCATCACAATGAACAGCCATGTCTGGCGTGACGCACGGGTTTTCAGCATGGGAGCTCGGACAGCGGTTGAGTCAGCCCTTTTTTAGCAGACGCGCGTAGAAAAATCCGTCAGCATCGTTTTCACCGGGCAGGCGCTGGCGAGCAATACCGTCACAATCCAGACCAAATGCGTCATCCAGCGCGACCGCTTCCGCATCCGCGTGCCATTTCAGGAAGCCCTTCACCTGATCGACGTTTTCCGCGCGCAGGATCGAGCAGGTGGCATACAGCAGCACACCACCGGGGCGCAGCATCGACCAGCAGGCTTCCAGCAACCGGGCCTGGATGCCGACCAGCGCATCGATGTCTTCCGCCCGCCGATGGAACATCACATCCGGCTGCCGGCGGATGACGCCGGTGGCCGAGCACGGTGCGTCCAGCAGGATCGCGTCGAACGGAACGCCGTCCCACCATGCGCCCGGATCGCTGGCATCGGCCACCTGCACCTGCGCGCCTTCGCCCACACCGGTGCGGGCGAACGTATCCTTGGCACGCGCCAGACGACGCGCATCGATATCCAGCGCCAGCAACCGCAGGCTGGGGTCTCGCTCGAGCAGGTGCGCCGACTTGCCGCCCGGGGCGGCACATGCGTCGAGCACGCGGCTGCCTGGCGGCGGCGCCAGCGCGTCGGCAGCACACTGCGCCGAGAGATCCTGCACCGACAGCAGGCCTTCGCCGAAGCCGGGCAGCTGGTTCACCGGAACCGGCGCGGCCAGCCGCAGCGCATCGGCGCTCAGTGCGCTGGCTTCGGCGGCAATGCCGGCCTCGGCCAGGGCCGCCATCATCTTCTCGCGCCCGCCCTGCTGGCGGTTGGCACGCAGCCACAGCGGCGCCGGCTGCAGGCTGGCGGCGTAGATCGCTTCGGCCTGCGCCGGCCAGTCGCGCTCGACGGCCTCGGCCAGCCAGGCCGGAAATGCGTCGCGTGCAGGTTGTTCGGGGAAACCTTCGCGCTGGGCGCGGCGCAGGATCGCATTGACCAGACCAGCCTGGCGTTCACGGCCGAGTGCGCGCGCAGCATCGACCGTGGCCGACAGCGCCGCATGGGCCGGCAGGGCCAGCACATCCAACTGGGCGAAGCCCACCATCAGCAGCGTGCGCAGGTCGGCGTCGCGCGCGGACAGCGGCTTCTGCATCCACGCCTGCAGGGCAGCGTCATAGGTGCTGCGACGGCGCAGCACCGCAAAGCACAACGCTTCAAGCAGCGCGCGGTCGCGGGTGTCGGCCAGCTTGGGCAACGCCCAGGCCAGCTCGGCCTTGAGCGAACGACCGCGGGTGAACACCTGCGCCAGCACGCGCGCGGCCAGCATGCGGGTGGCCGCACCCGGCGCCGCCTTGGCGATGGAGAAATCGTCTGCCTTGCTCACCCGTCAGACCCCCACGCGCAGGTCACGGCGGGCATTGAGGTAGTCGGCCGCAGTGATGGCCTTGCCGCCTTCCCGCTGCAGTACACGCAGGCGCAGCGCGCCCTGCCCGCAGGCGATGTCGATGCCCTCGCGGCCAGCGGCCAGCACCGTACCCGGCGCCTGGCCATGCGCCACATCCAGCGCCACCGCGCCATGGATGCGCACGCGCTCACCGGCCAGCAGTGCCTCGGCAATCGGCCACGGGTTGAACGCACGCACCGTGCGCGCCAGCGCTTCGGCGTCCTGCGCCCAATCCAGCTTCGCCTCGGCCTTGTCCAGCTTGTGCGCGTATGTCACGCCCTGCTCAGGCTGCGGCCGTGCGATCGGCTTGATGCCGGCGCGCAGCAGGCCCAGCCCATCGGACAGCACCTGCGCGCCGAGCTCGGCCAGCTTGTCGTGCAGCTGGCCACCAGTATCGGTAGCGGCGATCGGCAGCTCCTGGTGCAGCAGCACCGGGCCCGTATCCAGGCCGGCTTCCATCTGCATAAGGCAGATGCCGGTCCTGCTGTCACCGGCCTGGATGGCGCGCTGGATTGGTGCGGCGCCGCGCCAGCGCGGCAGCAGCGAACCATGCACGTTCCAGCAACCGTGGGTCGGAATGGCCAGTACCGCCCTGGGCAGGATCAGGCCATAGGCCACCACCACCATCAGGTCCGGCTGCAGGTCACGCAGCTGCTGCTGGGCCGCTTCGTCCTTCAGCGTTTCCGGCTGGTACACGGGGATGCCACGGGCGACCGCTTCCAGCTTGACCGGCGAAGGTGCCAGCCCACGGCCGCGACCGGCAGGGCGATCGGGCTGGGTATAGACAGCCACCACCTCGTGATGACGCGCGGCCGCGCGCAGCGACGACACCGCGAATTCCGGCGTACCGGCAAAGACAATCCTCATGGCAACCCCACTTGCAGGATGAAATCGTGCAGGAAAAAAAAACGGCGCCGTCGGCCGGCGCCATGCGGCCCGCGCGTCACGCGCAGGCGCGGGCCACCCCGAAGGGTGGCCCGGAGCAGCGATCACGCCACGTGCTTGCGCTGCTTGGCCAGCTTCTTGCGGACCATCTCGCGCTTGAGCGGCGACAGGTAATCGATGAACAGCTTGCCGTCCAGATGGTCCATCTCGTGCTGCACGCAGACCGCCAGCAGGCCGTCGGTGGTCAACTCCTGCGGCTGCCCCTGGCGGTCGAGGAACTTCACGGTGATGGTGTCGGCACGGGTCACGTCGGCGAAGATGCCAGGCACCGACAGGCAGCCTTCCTGATACACCTGGCCCCCGTCCTTGGCGACGATTTCCGGGTTGATGAAGACGCGCGGCTCGTTCTTTTCTTCGCTGACGTCGATGACCATGAAGCGCTGGTGCACGTCCACCTGGCTGGCAGCCAGGCCGATGCCCGGGGCGTCGTACATGGTCTCGAACATGTTGTCGAGCAGCTCCTGGAACGCCGGCGTGGTCACTTCGGCGGCATCGATCAACGCAGCCTTGGTACGCAGGCGCGGATCGGGGAACTCAAGGATGGGGAGTAAAGCCATGGCAGTTTCCGGGGTTGGGGCCGGGGTACGCCGGCATACGTCGCAGATTCTAGCTCCAACGCTTGCCTTGCGCCCCGGTTTCTGGACTATAGTGCGCGAACCTGTTGGGGAATCAGGGCTTCACACCTATGTTGCTTCGTTTTCGTACGGTCGTCGCCGCGGCGATGCTGACCGTGGCTGCCTATGCTACCGCCGTGGAAGTGAATGGCGGGCACCCGGACACCTATGTGGTCCGCAAAGGGGACACCCTGTGGGACATTGCAGGACGCTTCCTGCAGAAACCATGGCTGTGGCCGGAGATCTGGCAGGCCAATCCACAGGTCGCCAATCCGCACCTGATCTATCCTGGTGACGTCCTCAGCCTGGCCTACCTGGACCGGGTGACGGCCCAGCCCGGCCCGCGCCAGGAAGCCCCGGTGACCGGCGTGCCGCTGGCCCAGGTCGAGCCGTTCCTGAAGCAGCTCAGCGTGGTCGACAGCATCGAACAGCTGCCGTATGTGGTCGGTCTGGAAGACAACCGCCTGCGCGCCACCGGTGGGCAGACCGCCTATGTCCGCCTGGCCGACGCCCAGGCCGGGCAGCGCTGGGCCGTGGTCCGCCCGACCGTGCGCTACGCCCAGCCCAAGCCCACCGAGGACCTGACCGCCAACGGCGATGTCACCCCCGGCAGCGGCAATCTCTGGAAGGCCTTCAGCGCGCCCAACCACCGCCGCGGCATCCTGGGTTACGAGCTGGCACAGGTCGGCACCGGCACCATCACCAAGGTGGCCGGCGGCAAGTCCGAAGCGTCGACCCTGGTCCTGGACAACGCCAGCGGCGGCCGTGAAGTGCGTGCCGGCGACCGTCTGGTACCGGTGGAAGCCACGCCGTACGACCTGCAGTTCTTCCCGCATGTGCCCGCCGCCGGCGTGGAAGGCCTGGATGTGCGTGTACTGGCGGTCACCGACATGTTCAGCGCCGGCGGCCCGCGCGATGTGATCGCGGTTTCGGCTGGCCGCGCCCAGGGCGTGGACAACGGCACCGTGTTCTCGCTATGGCGCCAGGGCAGCCACGTGGCGCACCGGATGAAGTTCCCGGGGTCCTCGCGCATGGACGACGCGGTCAGCACGGGCGCCGGCCGGGTCAGCCTGCCGGATGAGTACGCCGCGCATGCCATGGTCTTCCGCACCTTCGACAACGTCAGCTATGCGTTGGTGATGCAGGGTGTGAAGCCGGTGCGTGTGGGCTACAGCGCGCTGCATCCGGACGCGAAATGAGTCAACGCCGGGCCCCGCCCGGCCTGGGCAGGGAGTGCTGGCCGCATTGGCCGGCAGCCTCCGGGATACCCTGACAGCAATACGCGAAGGCGCCCTAGGGCGCCTTTGTTGCGTGAGGCCGATAGTCGGGGGATGACTGAGCATGGACACGAGGCGCTGCTGCGCCTGCTGATCGCCGGCGGTTCCCTGGCCCCCAGGCGCGCCCTGCTGCAGAGCACCGGCAATGCGGATGCAGCGTTGGCGCTGGGCGTTGCCGGCTGGCGGGCCCACGGCTGCACGCCGGAACAATGCGCTGCGCTGGAGCGTCCCGATACCCGCGCCCTCGCACTTGCGCAGCGCTGGCTGCAGCAGCCTGATCATCATCTGCTGGCCTGCAACCATGCGGCTTTCCCGCCCCTCCTGCTCGAAGCACCCAACCCACCCCTGGCGCTGTTCGTTGCCGGCGATCCGGCCATCGCCTGGTGCCCTGCGGTGGCCCTGGTCGGCAGCCGTTCACCCACCCCCGCCGGCCGTGCCCTCGCCGCCCGGTTCGCCACCTGCTTCGTCGAGGCCGGGCTGGCGGTGACCAGTGGATTGGCGGCAGGCATCGATGCAGCCGCCCACCAGGCGGCACTGGACGCGGGCGGCTGCACCGTCGCGGTGATAGGCACTGGCCCGGACCGCGCCTATCCCACCAGCCATGCCCGCCTGCAGGCAACAATCGCCACCGACGGCGCGGTGCTCAGCGAATACCTGCCAGGCACGCCCGCACGGCCGGGCCACTTCCCCGCGCGCAACCGGCTGGTGGCCGGGCTGGCCCTGGCCACGGTGGTGGTCGAGGCCGCACAACGCTCGGGTGCCCTGATCACCGCCCGGCTGGCAGCCGAAGCCGGCCGCGAGGTCTGCGCGATACCCGGTTCGGTGCTCAATCCGCGCGCCGCCGGCTGCCACCGGCTCATCCGTGAAGGGGTTGCCCTGGTCGAACGCCCGGAAGAAGTGCTGGAACTGCTGGCCCCGGCACTGCGGCACCAGCTTCCTGGCTTGCAAACCCGGCTTGCCACCCCCACTGAACAGGCAGCGCCGGCGGACCTGCCGGCCTGCTGGGCGAACGACGCCGACTACCAGCGCTTGTGGCGGGCGCTGGGGCACGACCCAATCAGTATGGATTCACTGATCTCGCAGTGTGGATTGACGGCGTCGGAGGTGTCCTCCATGCTGCTGGCCATGGAACTTGCGGGAATCGTGGTGTGCGTACACGGCCGCTACTGTCGACGTCCCTAGTTTCTTCACCTCCACAGCGTCGCGCGACGCAGGCCGAGGGGCAATGAAAGAGAGCATCCTGGATGTACTGTTGTACCTGTTTGAACACTATTTCAGCGAAGATGCGGACCTGATCCGTGACCGCGACTCACTGCAGAATGGCCTGATCCAGGCCGGTTTCAGCCCCACTGAGATCAACAAGGCATTCGAATGGCTCGATGCCCTGGCAGCGCAACGCCCAAGCGCGGCCCAGGCCCGGGTCGATGGCCCGGTGCGCATCTATCACGGCCCGGAGCTGGACAAGCTTGACGTCGAGTGCCGTGGTTTCCTGCTGTACCTGGAACAGCACGGCATCCTTGATGCCGGCCAGCGCGAGCTGGTGCTGGACCGGGCGATGGCCCTGGACCAGGACGAACTGGACCTGGACGACCTGAAATGGGTGGTGCTGATGGTGCTGTTCAACCAGCCCGGCGCCGAGGCGGCCTACGCCTGGATGGAAACGCAGATGTTCGTGGACGAGCCAGAACCCCTGCACTGACCGTACACTTGGGGGCCGTGCGCATTCAGGAGCGTCCCCGTGAGTGAGTGGTTCCATGCCGAAGGCAACCGCCAGCAAGGCCCGTTGCCCTCGGAACAGTTGATCGAGCTGTTCCGCAGCAACCAGATCACCCTGGACACCCTGGTATGGCGCGACGGCATGCCGCAATGGCAGCCGTTGCGCAACGTGGTCGACGAACTGGGCCTGATCGTGCCCGCCGTCGATGCAGCCGCCACGGCGGCACCGCCGCCTGCCGCCCCTCTGCCACCCACCCTTCCCCCCGCCTCTCCGTACGCGACCACGCCGATGGACGCTGCGCCGGTCGCGAAGAAGGGCCTGTCCGGCTGCGCGTTGACCGCCATCATCGGCGGCGTCGCCCTGCTGGTGGTGGTGCCGATCCTGGCGATCCTGGCCGCGATCGCCCTGCCGGCCTACAACGACTACACGATCAAGGCCAAGGTCGCCGGCGCGGTCACCGTGCTGCAGCCGCTGAAGGACAAGGTCCAGCACTTCGCCGATGACCAGGGCCGCTGCCCGGGCGCCAACGATGCCGGCTTCCCGGCGGCGGACGAATTCGCAGGCCAGGGCCTGTCGGCCGTGCATATCGGCCGCTTCAACAATGGCCACTGCGGCATCGAAGCGACGCTGGCGGTTCCCGGCAAGAGCTTGGATGGCGACCTGCTCTGGCTCGAATACGACCGCGACAGCGGGCGCTGGGAATGCAGCGGCGAAAGCGACGACAAGTATCTGCCCACGCAATGCCGCGGCTGAGCCGCGCATCGGGCAACCCACCAAGGACGACCCAACAGGGGACATGCAATGACTGAGTGGTACTACGCCGAAGGACAGCAACGCCAGGGACCGCTGGAGGTCACCGAGATCCGCCAGCGCTTCCAGCGTGGCCAGTTGAACCTGGACACCCTGGTCTGGCGCGAAGGCATGGGGCAGTGGGCGCCGCTGCGGCAGATGGTGGAAGAGCTGGGCCTGCAGACCCTGGCCGATGCCAGCACGTCCACCGCCGCCGGTGGATTCGACCTGCGCAACGACTACGCCGCGATCGACAACGGCACCGCACCCCTGCCGGGCACCGGCGCCCTCAGCAGCTCGCCATACGCCGCGCCCGGCGCAGGCGGCAGTGACCATTCGCAGCCGGTGCAGGGCGGCGAGGTGGTCTATGCCGGCTTCTGGAAGCGCTTTGCCGCCTACCTGATCGACTACTTCGTCCTGCTGATTCCCAGCGGCGTGGTCGGTGGCGTGCTGGGCTTCGTGCTCGGCGCGGGCATGGGCGCTGCCGGCAGCGGCGAAACAGCGGTGGAAGTGGTCACCCAGCTGATCAGTGGCCTGGCCGGGCTGTTCATCGCCGCCGCCTACTACGGCTGGTTCCATGCCTCCCGCGGCGGTGCCACCCTCGGCAAGATGGCCATCGGCATCAAGGTCGTGCGCGGCAATGGCGATCGCCTGACCCTGGGCCGCAGCATCGGCCGCTATTTCGCCACCATCCTCAGTGGCCTGACCCTCTGCATCGGCTACCTGATGGCCGCCTTCACCGAGCGCAAGCAGGGCCTGCATGACCTGATCTGCGACACCGTGGTGGTCGACCGCTGGGCCTATACCGACCAGCCGCAGCTGCAGCGCCGCGAGCTGGGCACGGTGACCATCGTGATCCTGGTGCTGGGCGGCCTGCTGATGCTGGCCGGTTTCGCCGCGATCATCTTCGCCGTCGGCGTCATCGCCAACATGGCGTCGTGATCGCGGATCGAGGGCCAATGCGCCGTCGCAGGCGGCCATCCTCACGCCCCCCTGCTTGACAATGGCAGGTCGGGCGTGATTCCTCTAATAAGGTGAAACCTGAACGCCCGGCACAGTCCCGGGCGTTCAGTTTATTGATTTGCCCGTGGCCGCTTCACTAATGCGGCCGTTTGCTCCACCCTAGCGGCCCTTCCCCGCGGCTTACCCACAGACCCTGCTGCCATGCCCAAGCACCTGCTCATCGTTGAATCGCCGGCCAAAGCCAAGACGATCAACAAATACCTCGGCAAGGACTACACGGTCCTGGCCTCGTATGGGCACGTGCGTGACCTGATCCCGAAGGAAGGCGCGGTTGACCCGGACAACGGGTTCGCCATGCATTACGACGTGATCGAGAAGAACGAAAAGCATGTCGATGCGATCGCCAAGGCCGCAAAGGGCGCCGACGACATCCTGCTGGCGACCGACCCGGATCGCGAGGGTGAAGCGATCAGCTGGCATATCGCCGAGATCCTGAAAGAGCGTGGGCTGGTCAAGGACAAGCCGATGCAGCGCGTGGTGTTCACCGAGATCACCCCGCGCGCGATCAAGGAAGCGATCAGCCAGCCGCGCGAGATCGCCAGCGACCTGGTCGATGCCCAGCAGGCGCGCCGCGCGCTGGACTACCTGGTCGGTTTCAACCTGTCGCCGGTGCTGTGGCGCAAGGTCCAGCGCGGCCTGTCCGCAGGCCGCGTGCAGAGCCCGGCGCTGCGCATGATCGTCGAGCGCGAGGAAGAGATCGAAGCCTTCATCGCCCGCGAGTACTGGTCGATCGCCGCCGAGTGCGCGCACCCCTCGCAGCACTTCAACGCCAAGCTGGTCAAGCTGGACGGGCAGAAGTTCGAGCAGTTCACCGTCACCGACGGCGACACCGCTGAGGCCGCCCGCCTGCGCATCCAGCAGGCCGCACAGGGCGCCCTGCATGTCACCGACGTGGCCAGCAAGGAGCGCAAGCGCCGCCCCGCGCCGCCGTTCACCACCTCCACGCTGCAGCAGGAAGCCTCGCGCAAGCTCGGTTTCACCACGCGCAAGACCATGCAGGTCGCGCAGAAGCTGTACGAAGGCGTGGACATCGGCGGCGACGAAGGCACGGTCGGCCTGATCTCGTACATGCGTACCGACTCGGTGAACCTGTCGCAGGATGCGCTGGCCGAAATCCGCGACGTGATTGCCCGTGATTACGGCATCGCCTCGCTGCCCGACCAGCCCAACACCTACCAGACCAAGTCCAAGAACGCCCAGGAAGCGCACGAAGCGGTGCGCCCGACCTCGGCACTGCGCACCCCGGCCCAGGTCGCGCGGTTCCTGACCGACGACGAGCGCAAGCTGTACGAACTGATCTGGAAGCGTGCAGTGGCCTGCCAGATGATCCCGGCAACGCTCAACACCGTCAGCGTGGACCTGTCGGCCGGCAGCGAACATGTGTTCCGCGCCAGCGGCACCACGGTGGTCGTACCCGGCTTCCTGGCTGTGTACGAGGAAGGCAAGGACAGCAAGAGCGCCGAGGATGACGATGAAGGCCGCAAGCTGCCGGCGATGAAGCCGGGCGACCGCGTGCCGCTGGAGCGCATCGTGGCCGACCAGCACTTCACACAGCCGCCGCCGCGCTTCACCGAAGCGGCGCTGGTGAAGGCGCTGGAAGAGTATGGCATCGGCCGTCCTTCGACCTACGCCTCGATCATCCAGACCCTGCTGTTCCGCAAGTACGTGGAAATGGAAGGCCGCAGCTTCCGCCCATCCGATGTTGGCCGTGCGGTGTCCAAGTTCCTGTCCAGCCACTTCACCCAGTACGTCGACTACGACTTCACCGCCAAGCTGGAGGACGAGCTCGATGCCGTCTCGCGTGGCGAGGAAGAGTGGATTCCGCTGATGTCACGCTTCTGGGGACCGTTCAAGGACCTGGTCGAAGACAAGAAGGAATCGGTCGACCGTGCCGAGGCCAGTGGTGCGCGCGAACTGGGTACCGACCCGAAGACCGGCAAGCCGGTCAGCGTGCGCCTGGGCCGGTTCGGGCCGTATGCGGCCATCGGCAGCACCGCCGAGGATGCCGAGGACAAGCCCAAGTTCGCCTCGCTGCGGCCGGGCCAGTCGATGCACACCATTTCCCTGGAAGATGCGCTGGAGCTGTTCCTGATGCCGCGCGCGCTGGGTGAGGACAACGGCGAGGACGTCAGCGTCGGCATCGGCCGCTTCGGCCCGTTCGCCAAGCGCGGCAGCACCTACGCGTCGCTGAAGAAGGAAGACGACCCGTACACCATCGACCTGGCCCGCGCCGTGTTCCTGATCGAAGAGAAGGAAGAAATCGCGCGCAACCGGATCATCAAGGAGTTCGAGGGCAGCGACATCCAGGTGCTGAACGGTCGTTTCGGCCCGTACATCAGCGACGGCAAGATGAACGGCAAGATCCCCAAGGATCGTGAACCGGCATCGCTGACCCTGGCCGAAGTGCAGCAGTTGATGGAAGAAACCGGCAAGCCGGTGCGCAAGGGCTTCGGCGCCAAGAAGGCCGCCGCCAAGAAGGCACCGGCAAAGAAGGCGGCAGTGAAGAAGGAAGCCGCGCCGAAGAAGGCCGCTGCCAAGAAGGCGGCTGCGAAGAAGGCCGTGGCCAAGAAGGCACCGGCAAAGAAGGCCGTCAAGAAGGCTGCCAAGTAGATCCACGCCATGCGTGGATGAGATGCCAAGGTGAGCGGACCCACGGTCCGCGCCCACCGCTCCACCCGCTCTGCACGCAGCGGGGGGATAATGAAGGCCCACGCCGGGCCCGGTCGCCGCCATGAAAGAACTCACACTGGACACCGCAGTCGCCACGCTCCGCAGTGGCGGCGTGATTGCCTACCCGACTGAAGCGGTCTGGGGCCTGGGTTGCGATCCTGCGCACGAGGCAGCGGTGCACACGCTGCTGCGACTGAAGCAGCGCCCGATCGAGAAAGGCATGATCCTGGTGGCCGCTGACCTGTCGCAGCTGCAGGGTTGGGTGCGCCTGCAGGCGCTGCCCGATGCACGCCAGCGCGCAGTGCTGGCCAGTTGGCCCGGCGCCAACACCTGGATCCTGCCCGCCGGCGCGCGCGCGCCCGACTGGATCACCGGCGAACACAGCGGCATCGCAGTGCGAATCAGCGCCCATCCGCTGGTCGCGGCCCTGTGCCAGGCCTGGGGCGGCCCTCTGGTCTCCACCAGCGCCAACCTTGCCGGCGAGCCGCCCGCGCGCAGCCGCGAAGAACTGGACCCGCGCCTGCTGCGCCTGCTCGACGGCATCCTCGATGGGCAGACCGGCGGCCTGGCCCAACCCACGCCGATCCGCGACGCGCTCAGTGGCAACGTACTGCGCTCCTGACAGGTCGATTGCGTCGGCGTTGCCGATCGCGCACGCTGCGCCCATGACCCTGCTGCGCCCTGTCCTGTCTCTGGCCCTGCTGCTGTCGTTGCCGGCGCTTGCCGCCGACGACGTGCGGGTCTACCGGTGCGTCGGCAGCAATGGCGCCGTCGCGCTGCAGGACACGCCCTGCACGGCCGGCCGCCAGCAGGTGCGCGACCTGCAACGGCCGCGCGACCCGCCGCCACGGGTGGTCAGCACCGACACCGCGCCGCCCGCACCGGTGCAGACGCCAGCGATGCGCGAGCGCGAAGTGCGCCATGTCTACATCCAGCCGCCACAGCCGATGTACGAATGCGTGAGTGAAGACGGCGACCGCTACACCAGCGACAACAACGAAGGGAATCCGCGCTGGGTGCCGCTGTGGACCACGGTCTGGTACCCGCAAGGTCATGCTGGCGGTGCGTACCCCGGACCGCATCCGGGGCCGCGTCCGGCCGGCAGCGGCAACACCATCGGTACCCCCATCGGCGGCAGGCCTCCGGTGTATCGCCCGCCGTCAGTGGGCGTCGGAGTCAACGTGCCTGCCGGCAACATCCTGGTGCGCGATACCTGCCACGCCCTGCCCCCGCAGGAAGTGTGCGCACGCCTGCGTGATCGTCGCTGGGAACTGGACCGGCGTTACAACAGCGCGCTGCAGAGCGAGCGCACCGCGATCAGCAAGGAGCAGCGTGGCATCGACGCGCGGCTGGCGCAGGACTGCGGCGGCTGAGCCCCACGCTGGGGGCGGTACCCCCTCTTTGGTAGATGCCCACCTTGGTGGGCGCTGGCAAACAACGGTGCCAACCAAGGTTGGCAACTACCGGGGCATCTGAGCCCTGCGCTGGGGGCTGTCCCCCGCTTTGGTAGATGCCCACCTTGGTGGGCATTGGCAAACAGCGGTGCCAACAAGGTTGGCGACTACCACGGCATGGCCACTGCGGGTGCCAACCAAGGTTGGCAACTACCAGGGCATGGACCACCGCGGTAGGCTGCTCGCATGAGAAGACTGATCTGGCTGGCCATGGCCCTGTTGCCTGGCAACGCATTGGCCGACGACGTGGTGATCTACCGCTGCATGGGCAGCAGCGATATTCCCACGCTGCAGCGCACCCCCTGCCCCACCGGCACCCGGCAGGAAATCCAGCGGGTCCCGGCGCCTTCGCCGACGGCGCCGATCGTACCGGTGCAGAACAGCCCCGCTCCGCCGCCTGCAGCGGTGCCCTCCGTGGACGCCGCCGCCGAGCCTGCCGCGACGCAGCCACGTGAGGGCCGAACGATCATGGAAGCACGCATGGTCGAGCACGAAGGCGGCGACGCCATCCTCGACAGCGCGATGCTGCCACGGTCGAGCGACGCCACGGCGGTGGATGGCAACACACCGTCAAAGCCACCGCTGCCGGCGATCTTCCAGTGCATCGACACGCAGGGCGGGTCCTACCTGCATGAGTACGAGGCTGCACCAGGCCGCTGCGAACTGTTGAACGTGCAGGGCCTGGGCGGAGCGACACCGGTGAACGCCGCCAGCTGCGAGGTAGTCAGGGACCGCTGCACTGAAGTGGCAGAAGCGCAGCGCTGCGGCAGCTGGCAGCAGCGCTTGCGCGATGCACGCGGTCGCGAGCGCTTCGCTGCGCCCGAAATCCAACCGGCAGCGCGCGGCGAACGCGAACGCCTGCAGGCCGTGCTGGAAGCCAGCGACTGCCCCGTACCGAAGTAAAGCATCCACGCCGCCGCGGATGCCTCCATCCGCAGCGGGCGGTCCCGTCAGAACCCGTATCGCAGGAAGCCGCCATCCACCGCGATGCATTCGCCGGTGACATAGCTCGATGCCGGCAGGCACAGGAAGCCCACGGCCGAGGCCACTTCCTCCGGCTCACCGATGCGCCGCATCGGCGTGCGTCCGATCACTTCCTCGTAGTAGTCGGTATCGGACAGCGGGCCCGAAGTGCGACGGGTCCGGATGTACCACGGCGCTACTGCATTGACCCGGATGCCGTCCTCGGCCCACTCCACCGCGAGGTTGCGGGTCATCTGATGCATCGCCGCCTTGGTCATGCCATAGACCACGCCGCTGCGCACATGGGTCAGGCCGGACACGCTGCCGACGTTGACGATGGCCGATGAAGCGTGGCGCGCGAGCAACGGATGCGCATAGCGCGACAGCTCGAACGCCGAGAACAGATTGGTCTCGAAAATACCGCGCCACTCGTCTTCGGAATATTCCGTGGCGGGCTTGGTGATGTTGCCACCGGCGTTGTTGACCAGGATGTGCAGGCCGTCGGCGTGGTCCTCGACCCAGTCCAGGATCTGCCGGCGGTCGTCGTCGTCGGACACATCAGCCGCCAAGGCGTGCACCTGGTGCTGCGGATACACATCCAGCAGTTCGTCGCGGGCACTCTCCAGCATGTCCAGGTCGCGGCCGACGATCATCAGATCGGCGCCGAGACCCGCCAGTTCATGCGCGATCGCCAGGCCGATACCGGCGCTGGCACCGGTGATCAGGGCCGTCTGCCCATCCAGGCGCCACCGTTGCTGGGTCATATGTCCTCCGGGGCCGCGCCCACTGTATTTCGATGCGGCAAGGATACGCGCTCACGACCGTCCGCCGCCCGGGATGCGACACTGGCTGCACGTCCCTCGTGGAGAGCTGCCATGCGCGTCCTGATTCCCGTCCTGCTGTCGGCCGTCGCGCTGGCCGGGTGCCAGCGCCCTGCACCGCCCAATCCCGAACGACCACCGCAACCGCAGGCGATGGCCAAGGCGATCAATCAACCGCTGGACCGCGCAAAGGCCGTGCAGAAGACCCTGGACGAGGCCGCCGAACGCGAGCGCAAGGCAGAGGCCGACGCGCAGTAGAACCCCGCATGCAACAACGCCCGGCCAAGGCCGGGCGTCGTGCGTTCAGTAGATCCACGCCATGCGTGGACACTTCTGGTGGATCCACGCAATGCGTGGACATCCCCAGTAGATCCACGCCATGCGTGGATGGGCCATCAGAACCCGCAGAAGCAATACGCCAGCGACTTCACCGGTGCACCGTTGCCCTTCTCGCGGGCCGCATTTTCAACAAAGCGCAGCTGCGTATCGATTTCCGGCATCGTGCGCGCCAGCATCATCCGGCCCACGCCGGAATCGGCCAGCATCCAGGCGCCGGCGCGGCTGCCAGCAAAGCCGCTGACGAACTGCGCGAACGGCGTGGCCGCCTTCTCGATGTAGCGCACACGGTACTTGTCGGTCGCGCCCAGCTTGGCCCGGCCAGCAGCGTCAGCCACGGCGTCCTTCAGGCCACCGAAGGCATCGACCAGACCGCGCTCCTTGGCCTGCGCACCGCTCCAGACACGCCCACGGGCCACTTCGTCAATCGCCTCGACCGGCTTCTTGCGGGCCTCGGCAACACGGCCGGTGAAATCGGCATAACCCTTGTTGATCACCGACTGGATGACCTGGCCTACGGCCGGGTCCATCGGCCGGGTGACATCGAAGGCACCGGCGAAGCGGGTGGTGCCGACGCCGTCGGTGTGCACGCCGAACTTGTCCAGCGCACGGCTGAAGTTGGGGATCATGCCGAAGATGCCGATCGAACCGGTGATGGTCGACGGATCGGCATAGATGCGATCGGCGTTCATGCTGATCCAGTAGCCACCCGATGCAGCGAGGTCACCCATGGACACCACCACCGGCTTGCCCGCAGCCTGCAGAGCCACCACTTCGCGACGGATCTGCTCGGAGGCGTAGACCTCGCCACCCGGCGAATCCACACGCAGCACCACAGCCTTGACGTCGCCATCGTCGCGCGCAGCGCGCAGCAGCGCCGAGGTCGATTCACCGCCGATACGGCCGGCCGGCAGATCGCCGCCACTGATTTCACCGGAGGCCACCACCACGGCGACCTGCGGACGCGAATCAACCGGGTTGCGACGCGCATCGAGCTGGGCCATGTAGGTGCCGAAATCGATGTTGCGGAAACCACCGTCGGCGTCTTCGTCAGCCACGCCGCGCTCGATCATCAGATCCTCGAATTCCTCGCGGGTCTTGAGCGCGGTCACCAGCTTCTGCTGCAGGGCGAACTTGGCCAGGTCGCCGCCGGCGGCAGCGACGCCTTCAGGCAGGGTGTCGATACCGGCCGCCAGCTGTGCCGGATCCAGGCGGCGGGCCTTGGCGATATCGCCGAGGTAGCGCTGCCACACATCGTTCATCCAGAACAGATCGGCTTCCTTGGACGCCGGCGACGCCGCGTCGAGCACGTACGGCTCGGCCGCCGACTTGTACTCGCCCACCTTGAACAGGTGCACGTCCACGCCCAGCTTGTCCTGCAGGCCGGTGCGGAAATACTGGCGGTAGCGACCCAGGCCTTCCAGCACCACCGAGCCCATGGGGTCCAGGTAGACCTCGTCGGCCTGTGCGGCGAGCAGATACTGCGACTGCCCCATGCTCTCGCTGAAGGCCACCAGCTGCTTGCCCGAGGCGCGCAGGTCCTGCAGCGCGGCGGACACTTCGCGCAGCGAGGCGAAACCGGACGGCTGCAGCTTGTCCAGTTCCAGCACCACCCGCTCGATCTTCTTGTCATCGCGCGCGCTCTCGATCACCCGGATCAGATCGCGCAGCTGCACTTCCTCGGCACCGTTGTCACCGACGGCCTTGGCCAGCGCGCGGCTGACCGGATCGGCACTGTACTGCTCGACCAGGCGGCCTTCCGGCGCGATCACCAGGGTGGTGCGGTCCTGCAGCGCCTTGCTGGCACCAGCGCCCATGCCCGCAGCGACGATGAACATCACCAGCACCAGCAGCAACAGGCCGAAGAACACCAGGTTGAGGATCAACCGGCGGGTGAAATTCATCACGTCCCACAGCCCGATGAAGAAGCTGGCGACAGGATTGCGGTTCGCCGGGGGCAGCGGCGGCACGGGTTGGTTCATGGAGCACTCCGGATGGCTTCTTGCCGTGGTAACAGCATAGCCGGTGCCGCGTGAGGCAGCATCGGACACAAGTCAGGGGATCGCCGGTCACGGTTGCCCGCGACCGGCGTGATGTCAGGCCAGCGTGGACTGGCCAATGCGTTTGCTGCTGCGGCTCAGGCGCCAGCCCATCAGGATGGCGGCGGCGGTCAGGCCGACGATCAGGCCGATCCACATGCCCTGCGGCCCCATGCCCAGGCCCAGGCCGAGCCCGGCACCCAGCGGCATGCCCAGGCCCCAATAGGCGAACATGGCGATGAACATCGGCACGCGGGTGTCCTTCAGGCCGCGCAGCGCGCCGGCCGACAGCACCTGGATGCCATCGGGGAACTGGAAGGTGGCCGCGTACAGCAGCAGGGTCGAGGCCAGCCCGGCCACGGCCAGGTCGTTGGTGTAGACGCCGACGATGGCGTCGTGGCCGAACAGCAGTGCCGCCGCCGACAGCGTCTGCGTACCCATGATGATCGCGTAACCGGCCCACGCCGCGCGGCGCACGCCGAAGCCATCGCCACGGCCGACCGCATGGCCGACCCGCACGGTGGTCGCCTCGGCCACGCCCATCGGGATCATGAAGCACAGCTGCGCCACGTTGATCGCGATCTGGTGCGCGGCCGCTTCATTGGCACCCAGGCGACCGATCAGCAATGCGGTGACGATGAACAGGCCACCTTCCATCAGCACGGTGATGCCGATCGGCAGGCCGGTGCGCAGCAGGTCCCAGATCGCTTTCCAGCGCGGGCCCTCGAAGTGCGAGAACAGGTGCAGGTGGGCAAAGCGCTTGGTGAACCACAGGTAGGTACCGAAGGCGATCGCCTGCAGCCACATCATCACCGCCGAGGCGATGCCCAGGCCTTCAGCGCCCATTTCCGGGAAGCCCAGCTTGCCGTTGGCCAGCACGTACCCCATCGGCGCCAGCACCAGCAGGCCGCCAAAACCCAGCAGCATGGTCGGCAGCGTCCAATGCATGCCTTCACTGAGATAGCGCATGCAGAAGTACAGCGTCAGCGCCGGGCCACCCCAGCGCACCGCATGCAGGAAGGCCGTTGCGCCGGGCACGATGTCCGGGGCGATGCCGAATGCCGGCAGCAGCGGCGGCACCACGGTGAGGAAGGTGAACATGATCAGGCCCAGGCCCAGCGCCAGCCACAGCGCCTGCCGGAACAGCGGGCCGATCTCGCGCTCGCGGCCGGCGCCATGCAGCTGCGACACCGAGGCGGTGAGGGAGATCAGCGTGCCGATCGGGATCAGCATCGGCAGCCACAGCAGCGCAGTGCCGATGGTCACTGCGGCCAGGGTGGATGTCGCATGGTGGCCGGCAATCACGTTGTCGACGAAGGAGATCAGACCGGTGGAGACGTGCCCGAGCACAAGCGGCAGGGCAAGCAGACCGGTAGCGCCGACTTCCTTGCTGAAGCGCGGCGTGGAGGTTGCAGTAGACATTAGGTGCTTGACGCGAACTACGGTTGCGCGCGAAGGGCACAGGCACCGGGTTGCGGCCGGCCATCTTACGCGCGCCGGGCGGTCATTCCCATGACTGCCCCATAAAGAGGACGGAGGGAATTAAGTCGTATCCGGCACAGTCGAGCCAGAAACGACTTAATTCCCTCCGTCCCCTTTTCGCTTATTGGCCGGCCTGGCGCTTGAGCCAAGTGTCGCGTTCGGCGGCGGGAACCGTCAGGAATGCGCTGCGTACGCTGTCGCGTTCCTGCGGCGGCGTGCGCTGGGCGACCAGGGCCAGCTGCGCCAACTGCGACGGACTCAGCTGGCGCAGCACGGCAAGCACGGCATCGCGCTGTTGCGGCGGTACGAAGCCGAACAGGCCGTGCAGCTTGGGGAACTCGGCGCCCAGTTGCGGGCCCAGCCGCCAGCCTTCGCGGAAGGCCTGGTCCTGTGCCTGGAACTGCGCGCGCAGGCGTTGCTGCTGGTCGGCCGGCAACGCGGCGAAGCGGGCGGCGGCCTGGCGGATGCGTTCGCGCTCACCCTCCGGCAGGGCCCGCCACGCGGCGTAGTCGCTGCGGCGCTGGCGTTGCTGGGCGGGATCGAGTTGCGCGAATGCCGCCGCGGCAGTGGGCGCCGCAGTGGGCGCTGCCGATGGTGTCGCCGACGGTGCGGGCAGCGGCACGTTCACTGATTGCGGAGCGGCCGCCAGCGACAGCGGCAGGGCCAGCAGCAGGCCGGCGAAGAGGCGCTTATTCATCGGCAGCAGAGGTTTCCAGCGCTGCGCCGACCGGTTCCGGACGGGTCGGCTTGGGTTGTGACTCGTCCACCGGCAACGGGCCACCGGCGGCACTCCAGGCATGCATGTCGGCCTCGGCCAGCAGCGGGTAATCGCGGTCGGCCAGCATCGCGGCATCTTCGCTGGCCTGCGCATCGCTGCCCGCAGCGGGGCGGACATCGCTGGCTGGCAACTCCTCGACGGTGACCGGCCCGGCCTCGCCGACCACGCCTTCGGGCAGGGGGCCATCGGCAGTCAGCGCACGGCCCTGCCAATGGCGCCAGCCCAGCGCAGCCAGCAGCAGCACTGCCACGGTGATCAACAGGATGACCGGGCCACGCCAGCGCGGCTTGGCATTGGGGCGGCGACGCTTGCCGCTTGCAGATGCGCGTTCGTCGCGCGGCGGTGCACGCCAGCTGGACGCAGGCGCCTGGTTGTTGGCCGCTGGCGCGGACGGTTGCTGCAGCTGCTGCAGGCGCTTGGCCGGCAGGTCGCGGACACGCAGCTGCACCTGTTCGGCCAGAGCACGCCATGCAGGGGCGTCGGGCTGGCCATCGGCATCGCGTGGGCAGGCCGTGGCCAACAGGCGCTGATAGCCTTCTTCGTCGACATCCAGAACGCGGGTGGCGATGCCCTCGTCCAGGCTGCCCCCCACCCGCAGCAGCAAGGCCAGCCGCGGCAAGGGTGCCATCTCGCCCAGCGCGGCCAACGACGGCGGCCACTGGCCGGTGGCCGGCTCGCGCAGCGCCTGGCGCTGGCCCAGCAGGGTCCAGAAGCGGCTGGGCCACTGCGCCATCGGCAGGTCGCTGGCGACCGCGGCGAAGGCGCGCATCACCGCCACCAGCGTCTGTTCGGCACGGGCGGGGTCACCGCACTGCAGTTCGGCCACGACCAGGGCACGGCGTTCGACGCCACGCAGAAATGCCGACAGCGCGCCGGCCGCGGTCGAGGAAACAGGGGCGGGCACAGCCGTCATCGGTCACTCCAAAGGTCTGCCGGCATGATAGCGGCAGCCCATCACTGCCCGGCAGGACTTGCGATTGCAGACGGTTTCTGCTGCAGGTTGTGCACAGCACCACGCGGGAACCGGGCGATTCCTGCGTGAATGGCTGAATTCACCCTGTTTCAGCAATGTTTCACACTTAAGTTATTGATTTAAATTGAATTTAAAGTGTGGCTATTTTTTGACCAACCAAAGCGTGAGGCCGTCGCCATCGGCCTCATACGGCGCCATGAGCCGCTAACGCACAGACTTATCCACAGAAGATGTGGATAAGACTGAATCTCCAATAGACACCGATATTTAGGTGACATTTATGATTCGCCGGAGGGCATGCCAGTCGCATCTGCCACTGCCATGCGCCCTCGCATGGGCCGTT
Organism: Stenotrophomonas sp. TEPEL; assembly: GCF_004348785.1. Taxonomy (NCBI): domain Bacteria; kingdom Pseudomonadati; phylum Pseudomonadota; class Gammaproteobacteria; order Lysobacterales; family Lysobacteraceae; genus Stenotrophomonas; species Stenotrophomonas sp. TEPEL. The sequence goes on along the minus strand of NZ_QQXJ01000001.1, from coordinate 459,044 downwards.
ACACTGGCCCGATGCTCGCCTCTGAATCCGGCCCTGTCCCGACCCTGCAGGTCGCCCTGCCCGTGCCCCTGCCGCGCCTGTTCGACTACCAGCCACCGCAGGGCGAAGGCCCGACGGTAGCGGTCGGCTGCCGGCTGAAGGTGCCGTTCGGCAACCGCGAACTGATCGGCGTGGTGGCAGGGCATGGGCAGGTAGAGGACAGCCAGGGCCTGCGCCAGGCACTGGCCTGGTGTGACACCACACCGCTGCTGCAGGGCGAGTTGTGGCAGAGCCTGCAGTGGCTGGCCCGCTATACCCACGCCCCCTTGGGCGAAGTACTGAGCACCGCCCTGCCCGGCCCGCTGCGGCATGGCGAACCGCTGCCCGACACCCATCACTGGGGCTGGCAGCTGACAGCCGAAGGCCACGCACAGCGCGAGAAGCTGCGCGCCGGCAGCCGACCGCGGCAATTGGCCGAGCTGCTGGCCGAAGCGGTGGTGGACGAAGATGTCCTGTCCGCACGCATGCAGGATTGGCGGGTGGCCGCACGCAGTCTGGGCAAGCGCGACCTGGCCGAGCGCATCGCCCTGAGCGTGGCGCCGCAGCACGCCCAGCCCCTGCCCGGCCCCACCCTCAATGCGGAGCAGGCCGAAGCGGTGGCCGCGATCACCGCCGCCGAGAGCTTCCAGGCATTCCTGCTGGACGGGGTGACCGGCAGCGGCAAGACCGAGGTCTACCTGCAGGCCATCATCCATTGCCTGGCGCAGGGCAGGCAGGCCCTGGTGCTGGTGCCCGAGATCGGCCTGACCCCGCAGACCCTGGCGCGCTTCCGCGGCCGTCTCGGCATCGCCGTGCATGCGTTGCACTCGGGGCTGACCGACAACGAGCGTGCGCGCGTCTGGGCCGCAGCCTCGCGCGGCGAAGCACGGGTGATCGTGGGCACGCGCTCGGCGGTGTTCATTCCGCTGCCGCAGCCCGGCCTGCTGATCGTGGACGAAGAGCACGACGGCAGCTACAAGCAGCAGGACGGCATCCGCTACCACGCACGTGATTTCGCTCTGGTGCGGGCCAAGGCGCAGGGCATTCCGGTGCTGCTGGGCAGCGCCACGCCGTCGTTGGAAACCCTGCACAACGCCTATGCCGGCCGCTATGCGCACCTGCGCCTGAAACAGCGCGCCGGTGATGCCCGACCGCCGCGCGTGCGCATCCTGGACGTCCGCAAGCGCCCGCTGCGCGATGGCCTTTCTGCCGACGTGCTGGCCGGCATCGGCGAACACCTGCAGCGTGGCCAGCAGGTGCTGGTGTTCAAGAACCGCCGCGGCTATGCGCCGGTGCTGCTGTGCCACGACTGTGGCTGGACCGCACCCTGCAACCGCTGCGATGCACCGATGACCGTGCATGGCGGTGGCCGTCGCCTGCAATGCCATCACTGCGGTGCGCGGCAGCCGGCACCACTGGCCTGCCCCGCCTGCGGCAGCCTGGCCCTGCAGCCACAGGGCATCGGCACCGAGCGGCTGGAAGAACACCTGGTCAGTGCCTTCGCCGATTTCCCGGTGGTGCGCATCGACCGTGGCACCACCGCCCGCCGCGATGCGCTGGAGCAGCAGCTGGCCAAGCTCGGCGACGCGCCCGGCATCCTGGTCGGCACGCAGATCCTGGCCAAGGGCCACGACCTGCCCAAGCTGACGCTGGTGGTGGTGGTGGGCATCGACGAAGGCCTGTTCTCGGCCGATTTCCGCGCCAGCGAAAAGCTGGCGCAGCAGCTGATCCAGGTAGCCGGCCGCGCCGGTCGCGCGCGCGATCCGGGTGAGGTGTGGCTGCAGACCCATCATCCGGGCCATCCGCTGCTGGAGACGCTGGTCAACGGTGGTTACCACCCGTTCGCGCAGGCCGAACTCAACCAGCGCCAGGCGGCAGGTTTTCCACCGTTCGCGCACCTGGCATTGATGCGTGCCGAAGCGCAGCAGGTCGAGCACGCCAACGCGTTCCTGCTCGCTGCGCGGAAACTGCTGGGTGAGCAGGACATGGTGGAGGCCTACGGGCCGATGCCGGCGCCGATGCCGCGCCGTGCCGGTTATCAGCGCACGCAGCTGCTGCTGTCGGCGGCACAGCGGCCGCCGCTGCATGGGGTACTGGCACAGCTGGTGCCGCAGTTGTACGCGCTGCCGGAGGCGCGCAAGGTGCGCTGGTCGCTGGATGTGGATCCAACGGATCTGTACTGAGGGCAATGCGCTGGGGTCAGAGCCCACCCGTTGGGTGGGATCCGACCCCGAAGGCTTGGGCTCGGATCCCTTTCCGCAGAAAAGGGCTCTGACCCCGAACGTCGCGCCTTCGCTTACGTCATCGGTGACATCACGCCGCGCTGGTACGCCGGGCGTTCGCGCAGGCGTGCATACCACTCGGCCAGGTGCGGCAGGTCCGGGCGCTGGATCGGCAGTTCGAACCAGGCGTAGATCAACGAGCCCAGCGCGATGTCACCCATGGCGAACGTGTCGCCCGACAGCCACGGCTGCTTGGCCAGGGTTGCATTGGGCAGCGCCAGGAAATCACCGGCGCGCACGATCGCCGCATTGATGCGTGCCTCATCGCGGTCGGCCGGTGCGGTGCGCATGATGCCCCAGATCAGTTCGGAGTACAGCGGCGCCATCCGCGAGGTGCTCCAGTCCATCCACTTTTCGGCCTGGGCGCGCTCCATCGGATCTTCGGCATACAGCGTGCCCAGCGAATAGCGCGCACTGAGGTAGCGCACGATGGTGTTCGACTCCCACAGCGGCAGGCCGTGGTCTTCGATCACCGGCACCAGGCCGTTCGGGTTCATCGCCACGTACTCCGGCGACTGCGTGCCCCCGTGGCTGCCACCCACTTCGATGGACTCGTACGGCAGGCCGATTTCCTCGGCGCACCACAGCACCTTGCGGACGTTGCTGGAATTGCGGCGGCCCCAGATCTTCAACATGCGGGTTTCCTTGCGTGCAGCAGTGCGCCGCGATGGCGCGGAGCCGCTACGATACGCCCATCCACAGGGAGAGACGACATGACCGCATGGGATGCAGTGAACTACACGCTTCTGGCAGCAGGACTGGTGATGCTGGTGCTCGGGTACCGGCGCTCGAACCGCAACATGCTGCTGTGCGCCGGCGTGCTGCTGCTGGCCTTCAATGGCGTTGAAGACTTCGCCAACGGATTTGCGGAAGGCTATGCCGGCTACAGCGCACGTACGCTGTAGCCTCACCGTGTCTTCCGCAGTGCTGCGCGACCTGCACACGCCGGGCAACGCCCGGCGCTACCGGTTCTTCTTCGGCAGCGCGCGTACGTAGGAGGACTTACCGTCCTTCTTCAGTTCGAACAAACCGATCGCCGCCAGCAGGTCACTGAGTTTTCCGTAACCGTAGTTGCGCGGATCGAACGAGGCCTGGTTGCCGATCTGGCTGCCGACCGGACCCAGGTGCGACCACCCATCCTCGCCTTCTGCCGAGGACACCGCACGGCGCAGCATCTTCACCAGACGCGTGTCGCTGCGCATTTCCGCCCCGCTCTTGCGTGGGCGCACATCATCGCTGCTGCCCTGCTCGCTGGGCGCCTGTCCGTTCGATGATGGTTCGTTCGCTGCCTGCTCCACATCCTGCACGCTGGCGTGGGTCTGGCCCAACGCTTCGAGGTAGGTGAACTTGGAGCACGCGTTGACGAAAGGTTCCGGCGTCTTCTTTTCGCCGAAGCCATACACCTTTACGCCATCGGTCAGAAGGCGCATCACCATCGGAGTGAAGTCGGCATCGCTGGACACGATTGCGAAGCCATCGAGGTTGCGCGCATACAGCAGGTCCATCGCGTCGATCACCATCGCCATGTCCGACGCGTTCTTGCCCTTGCTGTAGGCGAACTGCTGGATCGGGCGGATCGCGTACTCGTGCAGCACCGCCTCCCAGCCCTTCAGTCGTGGGCTCTTCCAGTTGCCGTAGGCACGGCGGACGTTGGCCACACCGTAGCGCGCGACCTCGGCCAGGACTTCGTCGATCTTCGAGGCCGGTGCATTGTCGGCGTCGATCAACAGGGCGATGCGCTTTTCCGGTTCGCTCATGGACTCCTCACGGGCAGTTGCCTGAACCCGAGTATCGCCGATCCCGATGCACGCTGACGTGACAAGGAGCCGCCGTGCGAAGATGCCAGGCACTTCCCCCATGCCCCCCTGGAGTGAGTCGATGAGTCGTGATCGCGTCCCCCACCTGGTCGTTGTCGGCGGCGGTTTCGCCGGCCTGTGGGCCACCCGTGCGCTGGCCCGCGAACGCATACGCATCACCCTGGTCGACCGTCGCAACCACCACCTGTTCCAGCCGCTGCTTTACCAGGTGGCCACCGCTGGGCTGTCCGCTCCGGATATCGCCGCACCGCTGCGCCACATCCTCGGCCACCAGCGCAACGTGGAGGTGCGGCTGGGCGAAGTGGTAGCCATCGACAAGCACGCCCGCCAGGTGCGCATGGCCGATGGCAGCACGCTGGACTACGACAGCCTGCTGCTGGCCACCGGCGCCACCCACGCCTACTTCGGCCACGACGAATGGGCCGACGATGCGCCCGGACTGAAGACCCTGGACGATGCCATCGCCCTGCGCCGCAAACTGCTGCTGGCGTTCGAACGCGCCGAAGCCGAACCGGACCCGCAAAAGAAGGCGGCATGGCTGAGCTTTGCCGTGGTGGGGGGTGGCCCGACCGGCGTCGAGCTGGCCGGCACGCTCGCGGAAATCGCCCGGCATACGCTGCGCAATGAATTCCGCCACATCGACCCGGCCAGCGCCAAGGTACGGCTGGTCGAGGCCGGTCCGCGCGTGTTGTCCACCTTCCCCGAAGTACTTTCGCTGAAGGCGCGCCGGCAGCTGGAGAAGCTGGGCGTGGAAGTGATGACCGGCACGCCGGTGAGCCACATCGATGGACAGGGCTTCAAGCTGGGCGACCAGTTCGTGCCCGCACGCACCGTGGTCTGGGCCGCAGGCGTGGCCGCCTCACCGCTGGCGCGCACGCTGGACGTGCCGCTGGACCGCGCCGGTCGCGTGCAGGTGCAGCCCGACCTGACCCTGCCTGGTCACCCGGAACTGTTCGTGGCCGGCGACCTCGCTGCGCTGAACCAGGCCAACGGCAAACCGGTACCGGGCGTTGCGCCTGCCGCCAAGCAGATGGGCAAGTACGTGGCGGGCGTGATTCGCGCGCGCCTGCATGGCAAGGCAGCACCCGGGTCGTTCAAGTACGCCGACTTCGGCAACCTGGCCACCATCGGCCGCATGGCCGCGATCGTGCACCTGGGTAAGCTGCAGCTGTCCGGCGTGCTGGCCTGGTGGTTCTGGCTGGCCGCGCACGTGTTCTTCCTGATCGGGTTCCGCAACCGCGTCGTGGTGCTGTTGAACTGGGCGGTGGCGTACTGGAGCTACCAGCGCAGCGCGCGGATCATCTTCGGCGACGACCGCGAAGACCGGCGACCGAAGCGGTAGGGTCCACGTGCAACGGGGTCGGATCCCTTTCCGCAGGAAAGGGCTCTGACCCGCCCCTGCAGTAGATCCACCCCATGCGTGGATGAATCTCTGCGCAGGCTGCATGGAGCGCAGCCACGCATGGCGTGGCTCTACTTCGGCTTCGGGTACCACAGCGCGTTGACGATGACCCAGCGCTGCTCGAAGCGGCCCATGTGGAAGTAGTCGACGAACCACGGGGTTTCCAGCCGCACCGATGCGGCGTTGCCGGTCACGTCCAGCACCGTGCAGCGGCGATCCCATTGATCTTTCGGGGTCTTCAACGCGCCCTGCTTCGTCAACGCAACCAGCTCTTCCTTCGACATCCGGCGCAGGCCCAGGCGCTCGTCCGGTGTATCACCGAGCACCGCGCGCTTGGCCAGATCCGGATGCAGGGAACGGGCGACGCGCTGCGGGTCGGCTTCCAGTTGACCGTCGACGTAGTCGTGGCAGGTGGCATCGATGGCTGCGATCGTGGCGGCGTCGGCGGCAGGGCTTGCTGCTGCGGAAAGTGCGAACAACAGGGCAACGGTGGACATCCCGGTCTCCAGCGCTGAGGGCTGGGCGATCATGGCATGGGCGGATGCGCCCGATCCACGCATGGCGTGGATCTACTGCAACAGCCACGCCAGCTTGCGTTCGCGTGGCTGCCGCTTGAGCTCCCATTCGGCACGCGAGGCCGCTGCCCGGTCCGGGTACTCGCGCACCGCCAGGACCCGCAGTGGCGGCCGCGACCGGGTGTAGCGGGCCCCCTTGCCGGCCTGGTGGGCAGCAAAACGGGCCTGCACGTCGGTGCTGATGCCGGCGTAATAGCTGCCGTCGCGGCATTCGAGCAGGTACAGGAACCACGGGCGGGAGGGCGAAACCATGGCCGGATTATGCCGTGCTGCACTGCAGCGGATATACTGGCGACCGAATGCAGGAGAGAGGCGCCGCGCTGGCGCCCGCCGAAGGCGCAGGCTCCCATGATCGCTCAGGCCGGTGGGCTGGAATCCCACCAACCATGCATTCGACTCGCCGAGCTGGAGAGAGGTCACCGGGCACGCCCGGGACGATCCGCCGAAGGGGCACGCGGCTCACGCCGCTGAACTCTCAGGCAAAAGGACAGCGGGAGCGGCACCGGTCATCCTCGTCCCGTCATTGCGCAGGCAGTGGCGGTATGGGCGCATGGCCGGCCCCACCGCGCCTGGAGCCTGTCCCATGCTGCTGTCCATCATCTACCTGATCGCCATTTCCGCCGAAGCCATGACCGGTGCCCTGTCCGCCGGCCGCCGCCGCATGGACCTGTTCGGCGTGGTCATGATCGCCTGTGTCACCGCCCTCGGTGGCGGCTCACTACGCGACATCCTGCTTGGCCACTATCCGCTGGGCTGGGTGAAACATCCGGAGTACCTCGGCTTCACCGTGTGCGCCGCACTGATCGCTACCTGGGTGGCGCGCTGGATGCACCACTTCCGCCGCACCTTCCTGGTGCTGGACGGGCTGGGCCTGATCGCCTTCACCCTGATCGGCTGCTCGATCGCGCGCGAGGCCGGCCATGCACTGCCGATCGTGCTGATCGCCGGCATGCTCACCGGCGCGTTCGGCGGCGTGCTGCGCGACATCCTCTGCAACGAGGTGCCGTTGATCTTCCAGAAAGAGTTGTACGCGATCATCTCGCTACTGACCGGTGCGGTGTATCTGCTGTTGCTGCACTGGGGCGTGGCCGATGCCACGGCGATCCTGTGCTGCCTGGGTGGCGGGTTCGCCGTGCGCCTGCTGGCCATCCACTTTCGCTGGGAAATGCCCAAGTTCGTGTACCACGACGAAGTGCATTGAGGGCTGACGTTCGCCGGGTTTCACACCACCCCGGCGATGTACCTGGCGCTGGCAGGATTGCACAGCGCCAGGCGCATCGCCGGTGCAGACGGGCCGGTCTCCAACTCCGACCGGCCCTGATCGCGGCCGCACCCCCGCAGGCGCTGGCCGCCATCCACACACGTGCCGCACTCAAGCGGCTTCGGACACCTTCAGCTCACGGCGGGCGCGCACGGCAGCGGCGAGCCGCTCCAGCACCTGCACGGTGGTGTCCCAATCAATGCAGCCATCGGTGATGCTCTGGCCGTAGACCAGCGGCTGGCCTTCCACCAGTTCCTGGCGACCGCCGACCAGATGGCTTTCGACCATCACGCCGACGATGCGCTGCTCGCCGTCTTCCAGCTGGGCGGCGATGTCTTCGATCACCTTCGGTTGGTTTTCGTGGTTCTTCAGGCTGTTGGCGTGGCTGGCATCGATCATCAGGCGCGTCGGCAGCTTGGCCTTGGCCAATGCCTGGCAGGCATCGGCCACGCTGGCCGCATCGTAGTTCGGCTGCTTGCCGCCACGCAGGATCACATGGCAATCCGGGTTGCCGGTGGTGGAGACGATGGCGGTGCCGCCCTGCTTGGTGACCGACAGGAAGTGGTGCGGATTGGAGGCTGCGCCTACGGCATCGGCGGCGATCTTGACGTTGCCGTCGGTGCCGTTCTTGAAGCCGACCGGGCACGAGAGTCCCGACGCAAGTTCACGATGCACCTGGCTTTCGGTGGTGCGCGCGCCAATGGCGCCCCAGGCGACCAGATCGGCGATGTACTGCGGCGAGATCACATCGAGAAATTCGACGCCGGCCGGCAGGCCCAGCTTGTTGATGTCGCGCAGCAGACCACGGGCGATGCGCAGGCCCTTGTCGATCTTGAAGCTGCCATCCAGGTCCGGATCGTTGATCAGGCCCTTCCAGCCCACCGTGGTGCGCGGCTTCTCGAAGTACACGCGCATGACGATTTCCAGCTCGCCGGCCAGCGCATCTCGCAGCGGCTTCAGGCGCTGTGCGTACTCGATGGCGGCTTTCGGATCGTGGATCGAGCACGGCCCGACCACCACCGCCAGGCGATCGTCGCGGCCGTGCAGGATCTGGTGCAGGGCGGCGCGCGAGGCGCTGACAGTGTCGGAGGCTTCGTCATCGCAGGGCAGCATCGCCAGCAGCTGGGCAGGCGGTGTCAGCGGTTCGATGGTGCGGATACGCAGGTCGTCGGTGTGCGGGGGCATGCTGAGGGGTCTCTACGGAAGGTGGGGGTCCGCAGCGTGGCGACATGAAAAAAGCCGCCAGGTTCGCTGGCGGCTTTCGGGAATGCGTCTGAAGCTTTCTTCAGGGTGAGCGCAATCCTTCCTCCGCCGAGGGCTTCGGAAAGTAATACCAATAAAAGCTGGCGTGGGCTGCGCTCATGGGATCTATTGATAACACAGGGTTTTGGCGGGTGCCAACTGTTTCATCCGCAACTGCGGGCGCGGTTCAGCGGGCTATCGGCCGCCATGCACTTCCACGTCCAGCAACAGCGTCTCGTGGATGTCGACCCAGCGCTCCACCACGCGGTCCAGTTCCTGCCTGGCCTCATCAAGCTGTTCGGGGTTGAGCATGGACCTGGCCGTATACAGATCGGACACCAGCTGCCGCACCGTGGCTTCCTGGATGGCCACCACCGGCCCTTCCAGGCCGGGCACCTGCAGCGCAGGACTGCTGCCCAGCGCTCCGTACAACGTCACCTGGATCTTGCTCTGCATGCTCGACTTCCCTGCGGGTGGACACGGCCAAGCGCCATCTTTACCCGGAATGGATGACACGCGCATGTGCCACCAGGGCGCCGGAATGTAGTCCGATGAGGCAGTGGCGCATGGGGTCTTCCTTGAAGATCACGGGTTGCCGGCCAGCGCCCGGCACTACCGGGAAACGCGGGTGAACGGTACGGCGCTACAGCGAGCGCAGCGCGCGCTTGCGGATGTACGTATTGGCTGCGCTGTCGTGCGTTGACTGCCACCGCGTGCACACATCGCGCACCCAGTCGGGCTGGCTCTTGCCGGCGTCGTTCAGCCAGTTGCCGACAGAGTCCTGCACATAGCGCTCGGGATCGTCAGCGAGGGCCTCCAGCAGGGGCAACGCGTGCTCGGGTTGCTGCTTGAACAGCGCAATGTGCGTGGCCCATACACCGCGGGGGCGCAGCGCCTCACAGGCGAAGCGGCGCAGACGGGGCGAGCGCTGCTGCGTCCAGGGTTGCAGCAGGGCAAGCGCTTCCAGCGGTTCGGCGACGATATCGCTGCGCAGGGCCAACCATGCCCATTCGCGCACACCGAAGTGCGGATCATCTGCCAGTGGGCGCATCGCCTGCAGCTTGTCGGCCAATGCCGCCTGCGCGTCGCCGCCGATCAGATAGCAGGCCCATCCGCGCACGGTGTCGGAGGGATGCGCCTGCCAGCAGTGCACGTCACCCTGCCCTGCCTCGCGCAGCACCGCTGCGGCCAATGCCATGCGCTGGGTGATTCCCTTGCCTGCAGCGGCGCGGATGCGCTGCATGGATGCTTGGGGCAAGGTTGGTGCCACCGCCTGCAGCAGCACGGCGAAATCCACTGCGAGGCACTCGGCCAGGTGCGTGCTGGATGCGCTGCCCGCATTGAGTGCCTGCAGGCGTGCAGTGCCTATGGTGCTGCTCATGTACCTGTTTCCTGGCCTGCGTCGGTGTGTCGCCAGACTTTTTCCAGCAGCTGCGACAACTGCGCCTTCTCGCCGGAATCAAGGCCGTTGAACAGTCCACCGATCCACTGGGTGTGCTGGTCGAACAGATCGGCTGCCAAGCGCTTGCCGCGCGCGGTCAGCACGATCTGCAGACGGCGGCCATCCTCGGCATCGCTGCGCCGCTGCAGCAGGCCGTCACGCTGCAGGCCATCGAGCAACCCGCTGATGGTGGCGCGGGTGACACCGGCGCGTTCGGCCAGTTGGTGGGGGGAAAGACCGCCTTCGGTCCCGTGCAGCAGAAACAGCACGATGAAGCGGCCTTCACTCAGGCCGTGCGGCGCCAGGCGGGTGGCGCAGTCGCGGTCGATGGCGGTGGACAGCGAAAGCAGCTGGAAGCACAGGCGAAGCTGGGCCAGGTGGGGATCGCCGCGACGGGCAGCTTCGGTGATGAGGGCACGATGTTTGGTCTCCAGCACACGCTTCATTCCATGTAATTAGCCGCCTAATAATATCAGGGGAAGCGACGGGTGTTGCACATCAAAGATGTTTTCAGGATGCCAGCGCCAGCCTTGCCACAAGGCCGCCTCCGTCGCGGCCCAGCAACTGCAGGTCACCGCCGTGGCGTTGCGCGGCGTTGGCAGCAACCGCCAGGCCAAGTCCGGCCCCGCCAGTGTCGCGGCTGCGGGATGCTTCGCTGCGCTGGAAGGGTTGAAGCAGACGCTGCCGGTCTGCCATCGCGATGCCGGGACCGCGGTCCATCACTTCCACGTGTAACCTCGCCCCAACGCGCTCGACACGCAGTTCCACTGCACCGGCGTAGCGCGCCGCGTTGTCGATCAGATTATCCAGCGCGCGCCTCAGCAACAGTGCGTCGGCTCGCCATATCAGCGCATCAGGCAAGGCAGCATGGATATCCACTCCGCGCGCGTGCGCTGACTGTATGCAGTCATCCAGCAGCGCCACCATATCCTGCGGCTGCAGAAGCGGAGGTTCCAGCTCGCCACGCGCGTAGTCCAGTACCTGCTCGATCATGGCGCTCATGCGTTCGATGTCGGCCACCATGCGTGCGGCCTGCGCTGGCGGCGCGCTGTCGGCACGCAGGCGGAGACCGGTCAATGGCGTGCGCAGGTCGTGGGCCACGGCTGCCAGCATCCGGGTCACATCATGGGCCTGGCCGCGCAGGCGCTCGCTGGCAGCGTTCATCGCCGCGGCCAACACCTGCACCTCGCGCGGCCCATCCAACGGCAGAGATGCGTTGGACTGCAGCGACAGGTCCGCACTTGCATCGGCCAGGCGCCGCAATGGGCGCGTAAGGCGCAGCGCCAGCCAGGCGACCAGCGGCGCCAGCAGCACGGCGCCGGCCAGCAAGGCCAAAAGCACTTGCCGGCGCCACTGCAGCAGCTCGCTGTGGTTGGCGCCAACGACGCTCCACCGACCACCGGGCTGCTGCACTGCCAGTTCAAATGCGGGCCAACGCAGGCCCGGCAGCAGCAGGGCCTGCTCCACCGTGGCACGCTGCTCGGGCCCGGTCTGCAGCAGTTGCCCCTGCTTGATCACCTGCACCTGCACAGCAGCCGGGTCGGGCGTGCGTTGCCAGACCGTTCGCACCCGCTCACGGGGCACTCGCAGCTGCGCGGCAGCCACGGTACTCATCCAATCGTTGTCGGCGCCGATCGGCGCGCTGGCCTGGCTCCAGCGACGCAGGCCCAATGGCGTGGCTGCACGACCGGCCATGACCTGCACAGCATCGAGCAGACTCATCTGTGGCGCCGCCGGGCTGGGTACCGCCCATACCACGGCAAAACTGACCAGCTGGGCCACCAGCAGGGTGGACAGGGTCAACAACGCCATCCAGGTCGCGGTTCGCCAAGGGCGCTTCATCGGCGGCTGACCGTGATGGAGAACCGGTAACCTTCACCGCGCAGCGTCTGCACCAGTGCCTCGCCACCGGGTGCCGCCTGGGCCAGCTTGCGCCGCAGGCGGCTGATGCCCAGATCCACGGCGCGGTCGAACGACTCGCTGGCATCGCCCCGGGTAAACAACATCAACTGCTCACGGCTGAGCACGCGACCGGCGCGCTCGGCCAGCGCCCGCAAAAGCGCGAACTCACCAGTGGTGAGGGTGACCTCGGCCCCGGCGGGCGTCAGCAAGCGATGGTGTTCCAGCTGCAGCTGCCAGCCATCGAAACGCAGCACTGCGGCCTGCGCGCTGTCGGCCTGCTTCTGCGCACGCCGCAGCAGCGCGCGCACCCGCGCCAGCAGTTCGCGCGGGTCAAAGGGCTTGGCCAGGTAGTCATCGGCGCCCACCTCCAGGCCGATCACGCGGTCGGGCGTGCTTGCCATGGCACTGAGCATCAGGATGGGCGTGCCGCGCGACTGCAGGCGACGGCACACCGACAGCCCATCTTCGCCGGGCATCATCCAGTCCAGCACGATGAGGTCGGTGCCCTGCTGGGCAAGCAACTCGTCCAGTGCGGCCGCATGGGCCGCTACCCGGACGTGGTAGCCATGCGCGCGCAGGCAGTCGGCGATCGCTTCCCGGATGCTGAGGTCATCATCGACCACCACGATGTCGGTTGCTGCAGTCATGCAACGATTATGGCGCGCGTTTGTATCAGGACTGTATCGGGCGATGCCGGTGCGGACATCTGCCGGATACGCCGATGGGCTGAAATGGCCTCCCTAATGGAGATCTACACGATGCGTATCCGTACCCTGCTGGCGTTTGCCTGCATGACTGCGCCGCCGCTGATGGCCGCCCCGGCCGACCCGCAAACCCACGTACTGCCGATGTGGATGCAGGGCGGGCATCCCACCGTGGCGCTGCAGCTGGGCGACAGCGTCGAGCCGCTGCACTTCGTGATCGACAGCGCCGCCGGGGCCACTGTGGTGGATGAGGCCACGGCACGCCGTCGGGGGCTGGAGGATACGGCCAGTGCCGAGACACGCGTGGAAGGCGCTACCGACAGCAGCACGGTGCTGCGGCGTACCCGTAACGCGAGCTGGCACCTGGGCACCTTCGCCTTCGAGGCTGCGATGCTGCAGACCGATCTGAGCCGGCTTGCCGGCGGTGCCGGCCGCCGCATCGACGGCATTCTCGGCAACGATGTCACCAGTCGCTTCGACACGACCTATGACATCGCTGCGCAGCAGGTGCTGCTGCAGGCAGCCGGGTCACTTGTGCATGATGACGCCTGCCTGCGCAATGCCTTGCCCGGGCGTGACGCCAGCATGCAGCGCTTCGGCTTCGTGCAGATGCAGGTGCCCGGCACCGACGTGGAGGTGATCGCCGTTGTCGACACCGGCGCGGCACAGACAGTGCTGAACAGAGCGGCCGCCGCCGCGCTGGGCCTGCGCACTGACGGCAGCGATGCACGGGTGATGGTGCGTGCCAAGGGGACGCAGGGACTGGGCGAACGGGTGATGGAGACCTGGCTGGCGCCGCTGCCGGGGTTGCGCATGGGCCGTTGGCAACACCCGACGCTGGAAGTGCGCATCAGTGAACTGCCGGTGTTTGCCTCGCTGGGACTGAAAGAACGCCCCGCGTTGATCCTGGGCGCAGATGCGATGATCGACAGCCGCGTACAGATAGGCAGTGGCGCCGAGTGGATCTGCCTGCGCCGCAGTGCACAGCCGCAGGTAAACGTCGCGCCGGCCGCCGCTGGCTAGCTGTGCTGCGGATCATGCGCACAAAAAACCCCGCCTTGCGGCGGGGTTTTTTGTTACAGCAGTACAGCAGTGCAGCGGGACTTAGAAGTCCATGCCGCCCATGCCACCCATGCCGCCCATACCACCGGCGCCACCCATGGCCGGCTCGTCCTTCTTCGGAGCGTCGGCAACCATGGCTTCGGTGGTGATCATCAGGCCAGCGATCGAGGCTGCGTTCTGCAGCGCCGAACGGGTCACCTTGGTCGGGTCCAGGATGCCGAACTGCAGCATGTCGCCGAACTCGCCGGTAGCGGCGTTGTAGCCGAAGCTGCCGGTGCCTTCCTTGACCTTGTTGACGATGACCGACGGCTCTTCACCGGCGTTGGCAACGATTTCGCGCAGCGGGGCTTCCATCGCGCGCAGGGCGATCTGGATGCCGTGGTTCTGGTCTTCGTTGCCACCCTTCAGGCCAGCCAGTGCGGAGACCGCACGGACCAGGGCAACACCGCCGCCCGGGACCACGCCTTCTTCAACGGCTGCACGGGTGGCGTGCAGGGCGTCGTCGACGCGATCCTTCTTTTCCTTCATTTCGATTTCGGTCGACGCGCCGACCTTGATCACGGCAACGCCACCGGCCAGCTTGGCCACGCGCTCCTGCAGCTTCTCGCGGTCGTAGTCCGAGGAGGTGTCTTCGATCTGGGTCTTGATCTGCGCAACGCGCGAATCGACCGCAGCCTTGTCACCCACGCCATCGATGATGGTGGTGTTTTCCTTGGAGACCTGCACCTTCTTGGCGCGACCCAGGTCCTTGATGGTGGCCTTTTCCAGCGACAGGCCGACTTCCTCGGAGATCACGGTACCGCCGGTCAGCACGGCCATGTCTTCCAGCATCGCCTTGCGACGGTCGCCGAAGCCCGGCGCCTTGACGGCCACGACCTTGACGATGCCGCGGATGGTGTTGACCACCAGGGTCGCCAGCGCTTCGCCTTCGACTTCCTCGGCAACGATCAGCAGCGGCTTGCCGGCCTTGGCGACGCCTTCCAGCACCGGCAGCAGGTCACGGACGTTGGAGATCTTCTTGTCGTGCAGCAGGATGTACGGGTCATCCAGGTCAGCGGTCTGCGACTGCTGGTTGTTGATGAAGTACGGGGACAGGTAGCCGCGGTCGAACTGCATGCCCTTGACCACGTCCAGCTCGTTGTCCAGGCCCGAGCCTTCTTCAACGGTGATCACGCCTTCCTTGCCGACTTCCTTCATCGCGTTGGCGATGATCTGGCCGATCGACTCGTCCGAGTTGGCCGAGATCGTGCCGACCTGGGCAATGGCCTTGTCGTCAGCGGTCGGCTTGGAGATGTTCTTCAGCTCGGCGACGGCAGCCACGACGGCCTTGTCGATACCGCGCTTGAGGTCCATCGGGTTCATGCCGGCAGCAACGGCCTTGGCGCCTTCGCGGATCAGGGCCTGGGCCAGCACGGTGGCGGTGGTGGTGCCGTCGCCGGCGTCGTCGTTGGTACGCGAGGCGACTTCCTTCACCATCTGCGCGCCCATGTTCTCGAACTTGTCAGCCAGTTCGATTTCCTTGGCGACGGACACGCCGTCCTTGGTGATGGTCGGGGCGCCGAAGCTCTTCTCGAGCACGACGTTGCGGCCCTTCGGGCCCAGGGTGGCCTTGACGGCATTGGCGAGAACGTTGACGCCGCGCACCATGCGCGAACGGGCGTCTTCACCGAAACGAATATCCTTGGCAGCCATTGCGTTTACCTCATTGGTAGCGCCGGGCCATGCCCGGCGGCTGGGTGTTGGAATCAGGGGATGAAGCAGGTCGCGCCGACGCTCAGCCGATGACGGCGAGCACGTCGTCTTCGCGCAGGACCTTGTACTCGACGCCTTCGCTCTTGTACGAGCTGCCGGCGTACTGGCCGTAGATGACCTTGTCACCGACCTTCAGCGACGGAGCGCGCACGTTGCCGTTGTCCAGCGGCTTGCCCGGGCCCACGGCCACGACTTCACCCTTGGTGGACTTTTCCTTGGCGGAGTCCGGGATCAGGATGCCACCGGCGGAAACTTCGTCGGCTTCGATCGGCTTGACCACAACGCGGTCGTGCAGCGGCTTGATGCTCATGTGGGACCTCTTAAGTTATTGATTGGTCTGAAAAAGTCCGGCGATGTTAGCACTCGCACCAGGCGACTGCCAGCAACGCGCGTGAAAAAGCCCGACAGGTCGGGAGCACGACAGAGATGGAGACCTCCGGAGGCCTTTCAAGGCCCGCCCCCGAAATTTTTCCCGGCGGCCCGGCGGCGCTCCATTCCTGCGCGGACGCCTTTATAGGGATGCGTCGCGGCAAGCCAAGGGGGAATTGGCCACCATTTGGTGACCGCCGTCGCACTGTCAGATATCTGGCGTTCATTTACGACAAAGTGTCACCGGATCGGCTTTAGGGTGGCCCGGCATTCCCAATCACAAGGAGTAGTCGATGCGATTGCTGTCCCCGCTCGCCGCCGCCTGCCTGCTGGCACTGGCTGCCGCGCCGGCCCAGGCCGAGGTCTTCATCAACGAACTGCACTACGACGACAGCACCGCTGCCGGTGACGTCGGCGAAGCCATCGAAGTGGTCGCCACTGCCGGCGAAGATCTGTCCGGCTACCGCCTGTACCTCTACAACGGCAGCAATCCGTCGTCCGCCACGGTCTACGCCAACAACGCGGTGCCGGCCGGAACCGCGGCCAGCTGCGGCAGCGCCACCCTGGCGGTGGTCACCTACCCCAGCAACGGCCTGCAGAACGGTGCCAACGACGGCATCGCCCTGGTCGACGCCAGCGGCAAGGTGGTCCAGTTCCTCAGCTACGAGGGCGCGATCACCGCTTCCGGTGGCCCCGCCGCCGGCATGACCAGCCAGAACATTCCGGTTGCCGAAACCAACAGCACCGCGGCGGGCACCTCGCTGCAGCTGACCGGCAGCGGCAGCCAGTACGCGCACTTCACCTGGGCCGAATCGGCCAGGCAGACCTTCGGCAGCTGCAACAACAACCAGACCTTCAGTGGCGGTGGCACCCCGGGCCCGAACACGCCGCCGTCGGTGTCCACCACCACGCCGGCACAGGGCAGCAGTACGTTCCCTGCCGCCGCCGACCTGGAGGTGGTGTTCAGCGAGACGGTCAACCTCGCCAGCGGCGCCTTCGCACTGACCTGCGGCACGTCGGGCAGCGTGCCGCTGACCTGGCCGGCCAGCGGCAAGAGCGTGAAGCTGTCGACCAACACTGCGCTGGTCGCCGGTGAAGCCTGCCGCTTCGACATCCGTGCCGCACGCATCACCGATGCGCAGGGGGCACACCCGGCCGCCGACAGCCGCATCGCCTTCACCGTGGCCACCATCACCGGCAATCCGGACCCGGGCAATCCCGGCGGACCGGCCGGTTACTACTCGAAGGTCAACACCAGCAGCCCCAGCCAGCTGCGCTGCTCGCTGCATGCCACCATCAAGGGCCATACCGCGTACCCGTACAGCGGTACCGGCACCAGCACCTGGACCATCCTGGAAATCGCCGACGAAGATCCGAACAACAGCGGCCGGATCCTCGATGCGTATCGCAACCACAGCTTCGCCAAGGTGACCGACCGTGCAGGCAGTGGCAGCGGCCTGAAGTACAACCGCGAGCACACCTGGCCGAACTCGCTGGGCTTTGCCAGCACCACCGGCGACAAGGGCCTGCCGTACGCGCCCTACACCGATACCCACATGCTGTACCTGACCGACGCACAGTGGAATGCCGACCGCGGCAACAAGCCGTTCGGCAAGTGCGATGCCAACTGCGGCGAGCGTGCCACCGAAGCCAACAACGGCCACGGCGGTGGCAGCGGTGGTTACCCGGGCAATTCGAACTGGGTACGTACACCGGATGGCAATGCCGGTACCTTCGAGGTGTGGGGCCATCGCAAGGGCGACATGGCACGCGCGGTGATGTACATGGCCATCCGCTATGAAGGTGGCAAGGATGCGGCCACCGGCCAGTCCGAACCGGACCTGGAACTGACCGACGACCGCAGCAAGATCGTCAAGACCAGCAGCTCGCCGGCCTACATGGGCCTGCTGTCGACCCTGATCGACTGGCACCTGTCCGATCCGCCGGATGCCGCCGAGCAGGCGCGTAATGACGTGATCTACTCGTTCCAGGGCAACCGCAACCCGTTCATCGACCACCCCGAGTGGGCCACCCCGGCCCTGTTCACCTCGGCCAAGCCGGCCACCTGCCAGCTGGCCAACTGACCGCGCAACGCTGCCGTGCACTGCCGTCGCCGGGCCCTGCCCCGGCGACGGCCCTATACTCGACGGTCATGTCGACCGTCGATCCCGTCCTGCTGCTGTTGACCACCTGCCCGGACCGGGCCAGTGCCGAGCGCATCGCGCATGCGCTGGTCGCCGGGCATCTGGCTGCCTGCGTCACCCGCCTGGACGGCGCACAGTCGACCTACCGCTGGCAGGGTGAGGTCACCACCGACGCCGAGCTGCAGTTGCTGGTGAAGACCACCGCAAGCCGCGTCGATGACGCCATCGCCCGGATCGTCGAACTGCATCCGTATGAACTCCCGGAGTGCATCGCGGTCGAAACCCGGGCCGGCCTGCCGGCGTATCTGGACTGGATCCGGGCACAGACCCGGGAGGACACTGATTGAAGACTCTGTTTGCGCGTGGCGCCGCCTTGTGCGCTCTGTTGTGGCTTTCATTGCCGGCCTTCGCGCTGGATGAGAAGGATCTGCTGCCGGTGGACCAGGCGTTCGCGCTGACCGCCAGCGCGCCCGAGCGTGGCCAGATCCAACTGCAGTTCAAGATCGCCCCGGGCTACTACCTGTATCGCCACCGCACCACGGTGAAGGCCGATCCGGCGTTCAATGCCGCTGCGCTGCAGATGCCAGCTGGCAAGAAGCACCACGACGATTTCTTCGGTGAGGTGGAGACCTACCGCGAGCGCCTGCAGGCCACCCTGCCCGGCGCGCCCACCGATGCCGCCGGCACCATCAGCCTGGAAGTGCGTTACCAGGGCTGCGCCGATGCTGGTGTGTGCTACCCGCCGCAGAAGCGCGTGGTGCAGGTGACCCTGCCCGGTGCAGGCGGTGCGGCGGCCACGCTGCCGACCGCACGCGCCACCGGTGCCAGTGCGTTCAACAACCCGCTGGCCGGCGCCGGCAGTGGCGGAGGCTTGCGGCTTCCGGGCACCAGCAACAGCCAGTCACTGCCGCTGCCGTCGGATCAGGCGTTCGGCTTCGATGCCATCGCCAGCGATGGCAATACCCTGCTGCTGCGCTTCAGCCCGGCACCGGGCTATTACCTGTATCGCGACCGCACCTCGCTGAAGCTGGAAGGCAGCGCCGGGGTATTGGCCGACAAGCCGCGTTGGCCGGCGGCGCAGTCGCACCGCGACGAGCACTTCGGGGATGTGGCGGTCTATTTCAACCAGGTGGAAGTGCCGGTGCCGCTGCGCCGCAGCCGCGCCGAGGCGGTCGACAGCACGCTGGTGGTGACCTTCCAGGGTTGCCAGACCGATGGCATCTGCTACCCGCCGATGACCCGCCGGGTGAAGTTGTCGATCCCCGCCGGCAAGGCCAACACCACCAGTGATGCACCTGCCGCACGCGACGACGTGATTCGTTCGCTGCCGGCTTCGGCCACTGCCGGCACCCGCGAGGGCGCCAACGGCACACCGCTGCGCCTGCTTCCGACCGTGCCCAACGACGCACCGGCCGCCACGGCTGGTGCCGACGCCGGCAATGGCCCACGCGATGCCTTCGCCGCCGACGCGCAGCAGGACAATGCGCTGCGTACCAAGGCTCCGAGCCGCGTACCGAAAACCGACAGCTCGCTGCTGTGGGTACTGCTGCTGGCACTGGGCGGCGGCCTGGTGCTGAATCTGATGCCCTGCGTGCTGCCGATCCTGTCGCTGAAAGTGCTGAGCCTGGCGCAGAGCGGTGAAAGCGCCGAGCGCGCCCGCAGCCACGCCATGTGGTACACGCTGGGCGTGCTGGTCGCCTTTGCGGTGATCGGCGCACTGATGGTCGGCCTGCGCATGCTCGGCAATGCGGTCGGCATCGGTTTCCAGCTGCAGCATCCCGGCGTGGTTGCGGCGTTGGCCTACGTCATGTTCGCGGTGGGCCTGAGCCTGTCCGGCGTGTTCACCATGGGCGGCGGCATCGGCAACTTCGGCCAGTCGCTGGCGCGACGCAGTGGCCCGGCCGGCGATTTCTTCACCGGCGTGCTGGCCTGCGTGGTCGGCAGTGCCTGCGTGGGGCCGTTCTTCGGCCCGGCGGTGGCCTATGCCTTCGTTGCACCGCCAGTGGCTGCGATGCTGGTGTTCCTGTTCCTCGGCCTGGGCCTGGCCCTGCCGTTCCTGCTGATCGGCTTCGTGCCGGCGCTGGCCCGTCGGCTGCCCAAGCCGGGCCCGTGGATGGAAACCCTCAAGCACGTGCTGGCCTTCCCGATGTACGCCGCTGCGTTGTGGCTGCTGTGGGTGCTGGGCAAGCAGCGCGGCGTGGACGGCATGGCGCTGGCGCTGGGTGGTCTGCTGCTGCTCACCGGCGGCCTGTGGCTGTTCGAGCGCAGCCGCTGGCGCAGCCAGCGCGCGGCCGGGCTGCTGGGCGTGCTGCTGGTGATCGCCGCGCTGGTGCCGGTATGGGGTGTGACCCAGCTGGCACCGCCGGCGCGTGCTGCACAGGCGAGCAGCGAGAACGTGGTGGATTACTCGCCGCAGATGCTGGACCGCCTGCGCGCCGACAACCGCGTGGTGTTCGTCAACATGACCGCCGACTGGTGCGTGAGCTGCAAGGCCAACGAACGCGCGGTGCTGTCGCGCCCGGAGTTCAAGGAACTGCTCAAGCGCACCAACGCGGTATACATGCGTGGCGACTACACCAATGTCGACCCGCAGATCACCGCGTTCCTGGATGAGCACAAGGCCGTGGGCGTGCCGCTGTACGTGGTGTACGGCCCCGGCGCCCCGCCGACGGTGCTGCCGACCCTGCTGACGCAGGCGCTGGTGGAAGAAGCGCTGCTGCGCACCGCGCGATGAAGTGGCAACGGCCAGCGCTGCTGTGGACAGCAGTGCTGGCTGCCGGCCTTGGCCTGTGGGCCGGCAACCGGTTGGCGCCGGAGCCGGCGACGGAAGCTGCAGCGCCTGCCGTATCGCCACCGGCGCTGCCGATGCTGCGGCCCGGTGATCCGCTGCCGGCGCTGGTGCTTGCCGACGCTGAAGGCCACGCGCTGGATATCCGCGAACGCTTCAAGGGCCACCCATTGCTGATCAATGTGTGGGCCAGCTGGTGCGGCCCCTGCGTGGAAGAGATGCCCGAACTGGCCCGCTTTGCCGAGGGTCAGGGCGCACACGGCGTGCAGGTGTTGGGCCTGGCACTGGATACGCCGGACGGCGTGCGTGATTTCCTGCAGCGGGTGCCGGTGGGCTACCCCATCGTGCTCGATACCCCTGGCCCACGCGATGCCAGCGTGCAGTTGGGAAACGCACAGGGTCTGCTGCCCTACAGCGTGTTGTTCGATGCGCAGGGACGGATGGTGAAGGCCAAGCTCGGACCGTTCGCGCATGGCGAAATCGAAGGCTGGGCGAAGTAGGTCGGCAGGGCTGCGCCCTGCACCTGCACCTGTAGATGCACCTGTAGATGCAGATGCAGATGCATTCAGGCAACAGCAACAGCAACAGCCGAAGCAACGGCCAAAGCGGCATTGCGTGGGATGGCGGGGCGGTGTCGGACTGCGGGGACGCCGCAAGTACGTCCTTGTAGGCTTGGCCGCGGCATCCATGCCGCGGACACCCCGCACTCCGACACCGCCCCACCTCTGACAGATTTCCGGTGTCTGATGGATCCACCTCGTGCGTGGATGAATCTTCATCGGAATCGAATATCTCGACAATTGAACGAAGAGCATCCACGCGTGGCGTGGATCTACGTCGACCAAGGTCGACACCCACCAGAGCATCACAGAACGCCGTCCCGACAGGTCGCGGACAACTGTCGAAGGCGGGGTGGGTCCGGTGGCGGGGGCGTGAGCCGCATGGATGCGGCGACCGAGCTTACATGGGCGTACTTGCAGCGCCCCCCCGCAACCGGACCCACCCTGCCTACCCTCAGGAAGCTCGCTTTTGATTCGGCTGTTGCTGCTGAGGTTGCCGGCCAGCGGCCGGCACTACCGCTTCGGCGGGTGCAGGGCGCAGCCCTGCCGGCACCCCCTCCTTGACCGCAGCGGCCCGCGACCCGGAGAATTACGAGATTAATTCTCATTTGCTGTTGCGCAGGATGCGGGCGGCAGCCTCGACGGCCCTCGATCCCGATGTTCAAGAACGTCCTGTTCCAACTGCACTGGCTGCTGGGCATCAGCGCCGGTGCCATCCTGGCCGTGATGGGCCTGAGCGGTGCCGTCCTGTCGTTCGAGGATGAACTGCTGCGCGCGGCCAATCCCGGCTTCGCCGAGATCGCCGAGCACCATGCCGACAACCAGCAGCCGCTCGCCCTGAGCGAGCTGGTGCCGTTGCTGCAGGCAGGCAGCGAGCGGCCGCTGCAGCGCCTGCGGGTGGATGCCAGCGGCCAGCGGCCGTCGGTGGCACGCTTTGCCGGCGGCAAGGACCACTGGGTGTATTTCGACCCCTACAGCGGCGAGCGCTTCAGCTCACTGCGTGGACAGGCCTTCTTCGATTTCGTCGAGGACCTGCACCGCCACCTGGTCGCCGGTGAACGCGGCTCGTGGATCACCGGCAGCTGTGCGATCGCACTGTTGTTCTTCACCCTGTCCGGGCTGTACCTGCGCTGGCCACGCCGCTGGTGGCACTGGCGCAGCTGGCTGGCGGTGGAATGGGCGCGCAAGGGCCGGGGCTTCCTGTGGAGCCTGCATTCGGTGATCGGCACCTGGGTGCTGCTGATCTACCTGATGAGCGCACTGACTGGGTTGTGGTGGTCGTTCGACTGGTATCGCAACGGGCTGACCCAGCTGCTGGGTGTCGCGCCCCCCGCCAGGCACAAGGTCGCCACGGACCTGCCCCTGGATCTGCACAAGGTCGAGGCCACGCTGTATGCCCTGCCCGGCGTGCGCCAGGGCTTCATCGACCTGCGCCTGCCGGAGAAGCCCGGTCAAGCGCTCAACGTACGGGTGATGTCGGCAGATCCCGCACAACGGGGCGGCCATCACGACCGCGCACATGACCTGCTGCAGCTCGATCCGGCCACCGGCGCGGTCCTCGACGCGCGCCCCTACGCGCGCCAAGGTGCCGGCGGCCAGCTCACCACCAGCATGTTCGCCCTGCACTCGGGCAGCTTCTTCGGCATGCCCGGGCGCATCGTGGTGATGCTCAGCAGCCTGGCCATGTGCCTGTTCTTCGTTACGGGCTGGCTGTTGTACCTGGACCGCCGCCGCGGCCAGCGTGCCGCCCGCGCGCTGCGGCAGACCGTGCCGGCAGCAGCACCCCATGCCGCGGGCACGCCGTGGCTGGTGGTGCATGCCAGCCAGAGCGGCCTGGCCGAACAGTTGGCCTGGCGTGCGGCGGCGCAGCTACAGGCCGCCGGCCACGCGGTGCAGGTACTGCCGCTTGCGCGCGTGACTGCCGCGCAGCTGCAGGCCACCACGCAAGCGCTGTTCGTACTCAGCACCTTCGGTGATGGCGAACCACCGGACAACGCACGGCGCAGCGCGCGCCAGTTGCTGGCACAGCGTCCGGATCTTTCCGGGCTGCGTTACGGCATGCTCGCGCTGGGTGATCACCAGTACGCACAGTTCTGCGGGTTCGGCATCCAGATCGACGACTGGTTGACGCGCTCGGGCGCGCAACCCTTGTTCGCCCGCATCGACGTCGATGCTGCTTCGGTGGGGGCGCTGCGCCAGTGGCAGCTGCAGCTGACCGGACTCACTGGCATCGATACCGATGACAGCGTGTTGCCGGCCGCCACAGTGATGCACGGCTGGCGCCTGCTCGGCCGCACCCTGCTCAACGCTGGCAGCGTCGGCGGCCAGATCTGGAAGATCCGCCTGGCACCGCCGGCCGATGTCGATTGGCAGGCCGGCGACATCCTGCACATCGCGCCCCGCCACGACGCGATGCATGCCAGCGCGGTACTGCGCGCGCATGGCCTGGATCCCCAGCAGCCACAGCTGATCGATGGCGTTACCAAGACCCTGCTGGAACTGGCCAGCGAACGCGTGCTGCCCGAACCCGGCCGCGCGTTGCAGGTGCAGGATGCAGGCCTGTGGTTGTCGGGCCTGCCGTCACTGCCTGGGCGTGAGTACTCGATCGCCTCATGCGCCGCCGATGGCGAAGTGGAGCTGGTGGTGCGCCTGGTCCACGACGCAGCAGGCCGCGCAGGACTGGGCTCGGGCTGGCTGGCCCTGCATGCGCCGCTGGACGGTGCGATAGCCGCCCGCGTGCATCGCAACCCGGGCTTCCATCGGCAGCCGGGCGCGCCGATGCTGCTGATCGGCAACGGCACGGGCATCGCCGGCCTGCGCAGCCTGCTGCGCGAAGCCGCGCACCAGGGCGAGCACGGTCACTGGCTGCTGTTCGGCGAGCGTCAGCGCGCGCACGATTTCCTGTTCGCCGACGAGATCATCCAGTGGCAGGATGACGGGCATCTGCTGCGTCTGGATCAGGCCTATTCGCGTGATGTGGACGATGGCAGCTACGTACAGCATCGACTGCGCGCTGCGACCGATGAACTGCAGGCGTGGTTGGCACGAGGTGCAGTGATCCATGTATGTGGATCGCTGCACGGCATGGCCGAAGGCGTGGACCAGGTGCTGCGCGAGGCACTGGGCGATGAAAGGGTGGAACTGCTGCTGGAGAATGGGCGCTACCGGCGCGACGTGTATTGAATCCGTTCGCCGGGCATGGCCCCGGCGCTACCCGTCATGGGTTTCAACGGTAGCGCCGGGCCATGCCCGGGCGAAGGCGATCAGGCCATCACGCCGCCGCCCGTGCCCGGCGCTCGGGCTGCAGCCGGAACGCGGCCACCGCTTCGGCCAGCGCGCGCACCTGGGTCTGCATCTGCGCAGTCGACGCGCCGGCCTCTTCCACCAGGCTCGCATTGCGCTGCGTGCTGGCCTCCATCTGTACGACGGTCTGGTTTACCTGGGCAATGCCTGCATGCTGTTCGTGCGAGGCACTGCGGATACCGGCCAGCAGACCGGCTAACTGCTGCACGCTGCTGACGATCTCGTCCATCGTCGTACCTGCCTGCTCGGCCTGCGTACTGCCTTGGTCGACCCGCGTCACCGAATCCTCGATCAGCCCCTTGATCTGCTTGGCCGCATCGGCACTGCGCTGGGCCAGCAAGCGCACTTCGGCCGCCACCACCGCGAAGCTTCGGCCCTGCTCGCCTGCACGCGCGGCCTCCACTGCCGCGTTGAGGGCCAGGATATTGGTCTGGAAGGCGATGCCGTCGATCAGCTGGATGATGTCGCCGATGCGCCGCGACGCCGCACTGATGCCCTGCATGGTGGCCACCACCTGGCCAACCGCACTGCCACCGCGCTCGGCAACCCGGGCGGCCTCACGTACCAGTCCATCGGCGCGCTCCGTCGCATCGGCATTGCGGCCTACGGTATCGGTCAGTTCATGCATCGATGCAGCGGTTTCTTCCAGGTTGGCGGCCTGCTGTTCCGTGCGCTGGGAAAGATCGTGATGGCCGGCGACGATTTCGCCCACCCCCACATCCAGGCGGACGGTGGCCTGCTGGATGCGGGTGACGATGTGGCCCAGCTGCGCGACCGTGGCGTTGGCATCGTCACGCATGCGGGCGAACACGCCCTGCAGGTCGCCTTCCAGGCGCACGCTCAGGTCGCCGCGTGCCAGTGCGGCCAGCAGCGCCTGCAGGTCGCCGAGGTTGGCCTCGAAGGTGGACAGCAGTCGGTTGATGCTGGTCGACAGCGTGCGCACGAAGCCCTGCTTTCCCTCCAGTACAATGCGCCCCTGCAGCTCGCCATGCGCCGCCGCGTCGACCAGTGCCGCCACTTCGGTTTCCAGCAGTGTCTCCAGCGCGCGGCTGCGCCATTCGACTGCCACGCCGAGGAAGTGGTCGTCCTCGACGATGGCGTTGGCGATCAGCTGGTAGCGGGTGCCGGCGTGGCCGATCTCGCGCTCTTCGCGCTGACGGACTCCAATCAGCCCCGCCAGTACCGGGTGCAGGCGGACCGCGTCGCTGCCAAGCAACGTCTCTGCGGGAAGATCCAGCAGCTGCAGCAGCGCTGGATTGGCGTAGGCCACCTGCCCTTCCGCGTCGACCACCATCAAGCCGGTCTGCGCACTATCCAGCGCCTGCCGCACGCGCGTGTTGCCGCGCGCAACTGCGCGCTCGGTTTCGATCCGCGCACGCAGGCGTTGCTGCATGTCGACCAGGCACTGCGCAAGCTGGCCGATCTCATCGTTGGCGTTGTGCACGCGCAGCGTGGTGTCGAGCCGATCATCGGCGATATCGCCAGCGAAACGCAGGGTGTCCTGGATCGGTCGACGCACCGCGCGGACGACCAGCACCAGGCTGGTGATCAGCACACCGGCCACCAGCAGCAGGGTGGCCACGAACAGCACGCTGGCCATCCGTGCGCCCGACTGCTGACGAAGCTGCGCCTGGGCCAGTGCCGCAGTCTGCGCCTGCTGGAATGTGGCCAGTGCCGGACCCACGGCTGCCGCCGTCTCGAGCAGCGACTGTGCTTCCACATCCAGGCCGACACGCGCGGCGGTATAGCCCAGCAGCGCGGCCTGGTAGGCCTCCATGCCCGTGCGCATGTGTTCCTGCACCTCGGCTGGCAGGCCCGCCAATGCCAGATCGAAAGGCAGCTTTTCTTCGCTGGCACGATCGGCGTGGGTGGAGTCGCCATCGAGCAGCAGCAGCGCTTCCTGCCGCCGCATCCGCTGCACATGCAGGGAAAGCGCAGGGCGCTCCAGCGCGTCCACCTGTGCCTGCAGTGCGTCGGCGGACTGCTGCAGCTGCGCGGCCAGGCCTGCGTCGCCGCGCCCCATCTCATCCACCCGCTCGAACAACGCGGCGATGCCCTGTGAGAATGCGTCGACGGCTTCAGTCATCGCCTGCAACGCCTTGCGCCGACCCGCATCCATCGGCATTGCACGCAACGCCTGCAGATCCTGCTTCAACATCCGTTGCGTGGCCAGCAACTGGCTGCGGTCGGCATCGTCGAAACTTCGCGCATACTGGGTCTGCAGGCGCCGGGCCTCGGCCACCCGCGCTGCCAGCGAATCGACGCGGTCACTGCCGTGCTGGTAGCTGGCCTGATCGCGCGCGGCCTGCCTGCTCGCATGGCTGGTCCAGGCATGCACGGCGGCGATCGCCACCAGGCCCAGGCTGCAGACCAGCAGGGTCGCCTTGAGCTTGTCGGCGACGCTCAGCCGATGGGGCTGCAACCAGCGCAGCAGGCCAGGGAAACGGAAACGCAACCCGGCAACGCGGCTACGCAGGGACCGAAGGTGGGGAACGACGGCCGACATGACAGACTCCAGGCGGAAGGACGCACCTGTATCGACCGGTTGCAGCAGAACTTTAGCCCCGGATTGATTCCTGCCACGAGCGGCGGGCAGTTGTCGCTGTTGTACCGGCCGCAGGCGACCGGGGGATGACACCGGCGGGATGCGCTTGACCTCAACCCCGGTTGCGGTATCACAGTGGAGGCCCCTGCCCGTGATGCCTGCCATGCCCATCGACGCCCCCCGCTACCTGCAGCGCCTGCAGCTGGATGCCCCGCCCCCGCTCACCCTGGCCGGGCTGACCCTGCTGCAGCAGCGCCACAACGCCCTGCTGCCGTTCGAGACCCTGACCAGCCTGCTGCGCGACGCGGTGGCGATCGACCTGGACAGCGTCCAGCACAAGCTGCTGCATGCGCAGCGCGGCGGTTACTGCTTTGAACTCAATGGCGCGTTCCTGGCCCTGCTGCAGGCCTTGGGCTTCGATGCGCAGCCACTGAGCGCACGGGTGCTGCTGTCGGCCACCGATGGCGAGCTGACTGCGCGTACGCATCTGCTCCTGCGGGTGCGTCTGCAGGAAGAGGATTGGCTGGTCGATACCGGCTTCGGCAGCCTGACCCCGACCGTACCGCTGCGCCTGCACGAGACCGCAGTGCAGGACACACCGCACGAGCGTTACCGCGTGCGGACGCTGGATGATGGCGACTTCATGCTCGCCGCCGAGGCGGGGGATGACTGGCGGGCGCTGTACCGCTTCGACCTGCAATCACCGGCGCCGATCGACAACGAGGTAGGCAACTGGTACGTGTGCACGCATCCGCAGTCGAGCTTTCCCGGCCAGCTGCGTGCATCACTGACCGGGCCGGATTGGCGACGCACCATCGGCAGCGGCAACTACACCGACTACCGTCCGGGCCAGGCGCCGGCCAAGCGCCCGCTACGTGATGTGCAGGACGTGCGCGAGGTGCTGCAGCAGGGCTTCGGCATGCGCCTCCCCGACGATCCGCGGTTGGATCCGGCCATCGCCGACTGGCTGCAGCGATCACGGGCCACGTCCGTGTAGCCGGAAACGCCCATGTCCCTGGCCGATCACCGTCATTCCCTGGCCCCGTTGGGCTTCCTGCGCGTTGCCATCAACCTGGGCAACCCGGTGCTGGCCCAGGGCGACGCCACTTCACCACGTGGGCCGTCGGTGGAACTGGCCACCGCGCTGGCACAGCGGCTGGGTGTGCAGGCACGCTTCAGCTGCCACGATGCGGCCGCATCGGTGGTTGCAGCGGCCAGCGACGATGCATGGGATCTGGCCTTCCTGGCGGCGGACCCGGCACGTGCCGACCGCATTGCCTTCAGCACGCCGTATGTGGAGATCGAAGGCACCTATCTGGTGCGCGATGACAGTCCAGCGCAACGGGTTGCAGACCTTGATCGCAACGGGCTGCGCATCGCGGTGGGACGCGGCGCCGCCTACGATCTGTTCCTCGGCCGTGAGCTGCGGCACGCGACGATTGAACGTGCCGGCACCTCGGCCGCGGCCATCACCCTGGATGCAGCGGCCGGCGTACGCCAGCCCCTGCTGGCCTGGGCGCAGGCACATCCCGGCCATCGCGTGCTGGCCGATCGCTTCACCGTCATCCAGCAGGCGGTTGCCGCGCCCATCGCACGGCCCGCAACGGCGTTGCAGGCGCTGTTCGCGGAAGTGCAGGCGATCAAGGCCGGGCCGCTGCTGGGCGAGGCCTTCGCGCGTGCCGGGCAGGCAGTCACGCTGTTGCGGTGACGCGCACTCCATGGCGTCGCGCCTGCCCGCGTGGCGCTACCCCGCGTCTGCGGCCTGCATGTGCCGCACATGCTCGGCCGCCTGGGCGTGCAACCATTCGCGGAAGGCCAGGAAACCACGGTGCCGCACCGAGCGCTGCGGATACACCAGCCAATGCGGCCATGCGGTTTTCAGGCGCCGGTCCGACAACGCAACCAACTGGCCAGAATCCAGCAGCAGCCGCGCCCGCGTGACTCGTCCCAGCGCAACACCGACGCCGTCCAGTGCGGCGCGATGATGGGCCTCGGAATCATCCAGCACCGCCACGTACCGCGCCGGCGGGCGCTGCCCGGTCAGCGCGAACCATGCGCCCCACGCGCCGTCGGGGTCTCCCAGCAGCGGCCACTGTGCCAACGGCAGGTGGCCGATGCCACCCATGCGCTCGATCAGTGCCGGGCTGGCCATGGGCAGCAGCCATTCGTCGAACAACGGTTCCACCACCAGCCCCGGCCATTGTCCGCTGCCCAGCCGCAGTGCTGCATCGAACTGCAGTTGCCGATCGAAGTCGATCAGCCGCTCGCTCGACTGCAGATTGATTTCGATCTGCGGATGCGCCGCCACGAAGTTGCCCAGGCGTGGCACCAGCCAGGCGCTGGCCATCGACGGCACGGCGCTGAGGGTGAGCACATGCTCCGGTCGCGCGGCGTAGGGCTGGAAGGCTTCGTTGATCGCATCCAGGTGCGGGCCGATCTGATCCAGCAGGCGCTGCCCTTCCAGGGTCAAGGCAACACCGCGTGCCTGCCGTATCAGCAGCGGCTGGCCCAGGCGTTCCTCGAGCTGGCGCATCTGATGGCTGAGCGCACTGACCGTCAGGTTCATCGACGCGGCGGCGCGGGACAGGTTACCCAAGCGTGCGGCAGCGACGAAGCCCTGCAGGGCATGCAGCGGTGGGCGTGACATAAGCCTTGAATTCCTCTCAAGTCGACCTTGCGGAAATGTCGCTTTTTGCACCGCCATGCTGCCCGTATCGTCCATTCCACTCAAGTGGAGGCACGATCATGAACATCTTCAGCGGTCTGTTGTTCCTGCAGGGTCATGTGACCAACGTTGCCCTGGCCCAGCGCCTGGCCAGCCCCGTTCCCGCAGCGCCCGATGCACGCCGGGCCCCCCGTCCGGGCAACACCCCGGCCGCCCCGGGCAGTGTCACCACCCGTGCTGCAGGTGCTCGGGCAACCACGGCTGCGGATCGATAGCGAGCGCGCGATACGCATCAATGGCGTCGCGCAGTGCGGCCACGCCGACGGGCGAACGCAGGCTTTCCTCTTCCGGCACCTGCACTGCGGCCCAGTCATGCAGCCGGTCCAGGCGCTGTACCATCGCAGCGCGAAGCCACAGCCGCAGCGGATAGGTGTGATAGCCCTGCTGCGCCAGCGCTTGCACAGCCTCGGCCAATGCAGCGTTGGCCCCGCGCACCCACTCGGTGTGCCCACCGGCCTTGTCCTGCACCGTCATCGGTGCCGGCGCACGATGCAGCTTGAAGGGCCGGCGCAACTGCAGTTCCAGGTCACGCGCATCCCGCTCTGATTCCGCCTCGACCAGCGCGCCTGCTTCCAGATCGAAGAACTCGAACCAGCGCCGATGCAGCGCACTGATCCGGCCCAGCGGATCGCGCGAGAAGCCGATCTTCGCGTAGTCCTCCCAGGCACAGGGAAAGACGTAGGCGAACACGCGGCCATCGATGCGGATGTCGGAATCCATGACCACAGGATCGCGTGGCGGGTATTCGCAGTATGTGCAGGCAATGCCCACGGCATGCGTACTTCCAGCTACGCTTGCGCGACCATGCCTTCATCGCACGCCCCTCGCCCGCCCGTGTCATCGATCACGATCGATGCCGTCTCGCTCGACATCCTGCAGCAGCAGCACGCGGACCTGCGACGACCGCCGGCCTCGCTGACCAAGCTGATGACCGCCTACACCGCGTACGACCTGCTCGCGCAGTCGGGCGGCTCGTGGTCGGACACGATCACCATCGATCCGCGCGATGTGCACGAGGTAGCCGACGATGAAACACGGATGGGTCTGGTGCCCGGCGAAAGCATCGCCCTCGGCAGACTGCTGGAGGGCCTGATGGTGGTCTCCGGCAACGATGCCGCGCTCGCCCTGGCCCGTCACCTGGCCGGATCACAGGCGGCGTTCGCGCAGCACATGAACGATCACGCGCGAGCGCTGGACCTGCACGATACGCACTTCATTTCCGTGTCCGGAATCACCACTGCGGGCCATCTGTCGACTGCATGCGACATGGCGATGCTGGCCGCGCACCTGCTCGCCCGCCACCCCGATCTGCTGGCGATCACCGCACAGCGCAGCTTCGTGCACCACACCCTGCACAAGGCCAACCAGAACGCCCTGCTGGGCGAAGACGGCGTGGATGGTTTGAAGACCGGTTACACCCAGGCGGCCGGCTTCTGCCTGGCGGCCACCGCCCGTCGCAGGTGCGCTGGGCACGCGCTGCCACTGCGCCTCATCAACGTGGTGCTGGGCGCTGATTCCCGTGCGTCGCGCGATGAGCAGGTGCGTGCGCAGCTTGATGCAGGCTTCGCCAGCGCCGGTATGGCCGACGCCCAACCCGCGTGACCGGCAGGCTGGGCAGACACCACGGGCAATGCGCTCTATAGTCCAGCGCCCGAAGAAGTACCCCCCACCGATGGATCGACGCCTGTTGTGCTGGATGCTTGCGCTGTCCTGCATGTTCGCCGCTGCAATCACCCATGCCGGCGAACTCAGCCCTGCCGAGGCCGGGGCGCTGCAGCAGGATGTGCGATCTCTGCTGTCCACCTTCGCGCGTGGCGATACCGATGCCATGATCGAGCGAACGCATCCGAGCGTGAAGCGTTTTGCCGGCGGCGACGCGGCGTATGCGAAAGCCGCGCGCGATGCGATGAAGGCACTCGGCGACATGGGCCTGAAGGTCATCAGCGATGATGTCGGCGAACCGACCCGCACCTATGCTGCCGGCGACGAAGAAGTCTGCTTCGTGCCGCGGACCACGGTATTCACCACCGACGCACAGACGGTGAAAAGCCTCACCTTCATGGTCGCCATCCGGCCGGCAGGGGGTACGCAGTGGCGCTACATCGATGGTGCCGCGATGCAGGCGATGCCGGAGCTGCTGCGACAGCTGTTGCCGGACCTGCCGCGTGACGTGCCACTGCCATCAGTCAGCGTCGAGCAACTCTAGGCCGCTTCGCCCACACGATTCAGCTGCCACGCTTGACGATGGCGACGATCACGCGCTCCAGCTCGGCCTCGGCGGCCGTGTGTTCCACCGCACCGGCCGCAACCGCTTCAGACAGTGTTTCGGCGGCACCGAGAATGGCCCACAGGCCGGTAGCCGGCACGGCTTCACCCGCTGCGAACGGGCCGAGCCACCGCGCGCACTTGTCGATGAAATCCTGCTGATAGCAACGACGTACCGCACGCAGTTCCGGTGATCCGGCCAGCGCGGCGAGAATGTCCTGGATCTCGCTGCCCTGCGACAGCACGCAATCGATGTAGCCCGAGGCGATGGCATGCGCGCGATCCTTCAACCGGGCCTTCGCACTGCCGATGCGCTCATCAAAGATCACCGTCTGCTTCTGGTCATAGTCGGCATACAGCGCGGCCAGCAGTCCGTGGCGGGTTTCGAAGTGGTCGTAGGCCAGCGGCTTGGTCACACCGGCCGCCTCGGCCAGGCGGGCCAGGGTCAGCGCATCGGTTCCCTCTTCGCCAACCAGCGCCCACGCCACGTCCAGCAGCTGGCGGGCGCGCTGTTCACGGGTCAGGCGGCGACGGGGCTCGGGCGCGGCAGGGCTGGAAGGCAAGGGAGGTCGTCAGGGCGCGGGGGTTCCGATCTTACGTCCGATGTCCACTGCCGTCTGCAGATGCGCCTCGGCCATGCCGCTGTCGGCGTCCAGCAGCAGCGTGGAGGACAGCACCGGCGCTCCGCAGTAATCGAAGATGCCCTGGTCGATCTGGGTCTTCATCGCCGCCCCATAGCCACGCCGGTCGATCATCTGCTGGCCGGCGCCGCCCAGACCTACCAGATGCACCTGCAGCCGCTGCAGCTTCTTTTCCACCTTGCCATCGGCACCTTCGTCATAGGCCCAGCCCTGGGTGAAGACGCGATCAATCCAGCCCTTCAGCAGCGCCGGGAACGACCACCAGTAGAGCGGGTAGACCAGCACCAGCGCATCGGCCGCGTCCAGCCGAGCGTGCTCGGCGGCGACATCGGCCGGCAGCGCTGTGGTTCTGCGGAAGAACGCGTGGTCCTGCGCGTTGAAACGTGGATCGAAGCCTTCGGCCATCAGATCCACCGAGGTGACCGTATTGCCGGCATCGGCGTTGACGATGGCCTCACCGATCCGCGCAGCGACCGCGTGGGTGAGCGAGGCCGGTTCAGGATGTGCAACGACAATCTGGGTATGCATGAGGGGGGCTCTGCTGTTCACTAGTTACCAATGGTAACTACGATTGCAGCCAGCACCAGCACCATCGGTGGAATGCTGTTGCGCGCTGTGGTCGCTGTTGTGCACATCTCAGCCACACTGGGCTGCCACGGCCTTGATGCCGGTAAGCGGATGCTTGCCGGACCAACGCAGCATTCGCACGACAACACACCATGCAGAGCAACAACGAACGACCCGCGCCACTACCCCGCCTGCTCCTTGTGGAAGACCAGCTCGATCTGGCAGATCTGATGGAACAGGCCCTGACCGACGAAGGCAACGAAATCGCCCACGCCAACAGCGTCTTCGAGGCATTGGGCATGCTCGACACTGGCCACTTCGATGGCGCCGTGCTGGACGTGGAACTTCGTGATGGCGTGGTATTCCCTGTGGCCGATCGGCTGCTCGAACTGGGTATCCCCTACCTTTTCGCTTCAGCGGTATACGACCAGCTGGTGCCGGTCCGGCATCGGCGCGCGCCCTTCCTGGCCAAACCGTTCCATGTGCAGGGGCTGCAGCGCGCGGTGCGCGAAGCGCTCGGCAGGACGACCACCGCGCCGCCGCAGCCACACTAGCCTGCACGCACCTACGGCTTGAACAACCCGTTGAGTTCGGCACCGGACGGGGTGGCCGGCAGCGCATCGAATGATCCACTGGCAAGCATCTGCCGGGAGGCGTCCAGAAAGCCGGACCACGCGCTGCGGGCCAGCGCACCGCCGACACTGACCCGGCGCACGCCCAGACTGGCGGCCTGCTGCAGCGTCATCACGCCGGGCGCACCGATCAGCAGGTTGACCGGCTTGCCACCAGCGGCCTCCACCACGGCGCGGATCTGCTCTGCGGTCCGGATGCCGGGCGCATACAGACAGTCGGCACCCGCCTGGGCATAGGCGCGGATGCGGGCCAATGTATCGTCCAGATCGGGTCGCCCGACGAAGAAGTTCTCCGCGCGCCCCACCAGCATCACGTCGTGCCCGCTTTCATCAATGGCACGGCGCGCGGCCTGCAGCCGGGCCACGCTGTCTTCGATGCTGCGCAGCGGATGGCCCGCATCGCCGCTGGAATCCTCGATCGACAGGCCAGCCACACCGGTAGCGATCGCCATCGACACGCTCTCGTGCACCGCCTCCGGGCTGTGGCCAAAACCATCTTCGAAGTCGGCGTTCACCGGTAGATCGGTCGCCGCCACCATCGCCTGCAGATGAGCGAGGATCTCGCTGCGCCCCATCGCCCCGTCTGGCTGCCCATGGGCCCAGGCATGACCGGAGCTGGTGGTGGCCAGTGCCTTGGCCCCCAGCCGCGCCAGCGCCACCGCGCTGCCCACGTCCCATGGGTTGGGCAGCAGGAAGCAACCGGAGGCATGAAGCGCCCTGAAGGCGTCACGGCGGTTTCGGATGGCGTCGGCACTCATCACGGACTCCTGATTGATACACCCTCGCCGGCTGCTGCCGGCGCAGCGGTCACCTGGCAGCGGGCTTCACGGCGGCGCGGCCCGGTTCCGCTGTCGTCTGCAACGGCAGCCCCTGCAACACTGCCTTGTCCAGCTTCGCCGCCACGCCCACACTGCGCCCGGCCAGGTTGGCCACCTGGTACTGCACCGCCACGCCCAGCACCTGGGTCGCCTCGGACAACGTCAATCCATAGGCCTGGCGCAGCCACTGCAGCATTCCCGAGGTGGCGATGCGCAGCGCATCGTCGCTGGAGCCGCCCTGGCCCAGGGTCATGATCTGCGTTGCCGATTCCACCCGCGGCGTTGCGATCGCATGCTGCTTCAGCAGCTCGACCTTAACCTCCACATCGAGCGACGTCTCCAGCGCCCACTGCGTGGTTTCGCCATCGCCCTGCAGCGCATGGCCATCACCCAGGTACATCAGCGCGCCAGGCTGCTGCACGGGCAGGTAGACCGTATTGCCCTCAACCACGGCGTTGAAATCCATGTTGCCGCCGAAGTCACCGGTGTCGCCGGTGGATAACGGCGGGTAGCCGAAGCCGGGCGCCAGCGCCAGGCCGCCGAGCATTGGCTTCACCGGCACCTCGAAATGCCGCAGGCCGGCGCTTGCGCCCTGCGGACGGGCGACGCCCCTGCTGCGGTCCAGCTGCCAGCGCACCGGCTTGCCCAGCCCAGTGGCTTCGGCAGCCACCCGCGGCGTCTTCAAGCGCCCCACCAGGCCATCCAGGCTGTCGGCGTAGTCACGGTTGAGCTTCAACGAGGTGAGCGTGATCGCCAGCGTGTCGCCGGGTTCGGCGCCGACCACGAAAAACGGCCCGACCTGTGGATTGCCGAACAGCGCGCGGGTGACGCCCTTCTCATCGACGCCGCCGGAGTCCAGCGTACGGGTCTGCACCGAGTCGCCAGGCCAGATCACCAGCACCGGCGCGCGATCGGCACTGAACGTATTGGAATAGTCGGTCGGCGTGAACACATGGCGCTGAGGTGCGGTCGAAACCCGCGCCGGTACTTTCCAGGCGCTGAAGGCGTGGACGGCACGCGCCTCGCGGTTGTTGGTGTCCGGCTGATCGCTCTGTCCCTGCATCCGTGCCCCGTCGAGGCGCCCGTCGAACTGGTAGCGCTGGCCCTGGCTGTCGGTTGCGGTGAATACCATCTGCCCGGCACTCAGGGTGCCGGTGACCGGGTCGGCGTCCAGACGGCCGGCGATACGCCCGTCCTGCACGTCCACCTGCAGGGTCTGGTAGTTCCGGTTGCCCCACAGGTCGGTGGCAACGATCCATTGTTCGGCAGCCAGCGCATTCAAGGGCAGCAGCGCCAGCAGCACTGCAGGCAATCGCATGGGGGTGGGCACGGCGCGAGCATCCGGGAGCGCCGACATGGCGGGTTGACCCAGTGTAGGAACACCCTGGCAACCTCCGCAGTGTCGAACGTAATGCGGTCCGGCTGCAGTCTCAGGGGCTGAGGGATGGCCGGCACGCGCAATTTCCACCATCTATAGTGAGCAGTGATGCGGCGCACGGCCTTTTTCAAACGATCGCTTTAAACACCACTAATTTCGCCGAACTGGACAGCATCCTCAGCTTCCGCCAGACTGCCGCCCTTTCCCGTCAATCGGATCCCATGGCGAAGCTGCTGGTCCTGCATGGCCCCAACCTCAACCTGCTCGGCAGCCGCGAGCCGGAGGTCTACGGCCACACCACGCTGGCCGACATCGACCGGGCGCTGGCCGCCCAGGCCGCTGTCGCAGGTCATGCGCTGGAGAGCCTGCAGTCCAACGCCGAGCACGTGCTGGTGGATCGCGTTCAGGCCGCACGCTCCGACGGAACCGCCTTCATCCTGATCAACCCGGCCGCCTTCACCCATACCTCGGTTGCCCTGCGCGATGCGCTGGCGGCGGTGGCGGTGCCGTTCATCGAGATCCACCTGTCCAACCCGCATACCCGCGAGCCCTTCCGCCAGCACAGCTATTTCAGCGACAAGGCGGTGGGCGTGGTGTGTGGCTTCGGTGCCGACAGCTACCGCTATGCGATGGACGCGGCATTGGCGCGCGTGCAGGCTGCCGCCGCATCATGAGCCTGTCGCGCGTCCTCGCCAGCGTTGTGCTGTGGGCCGGCCTGTGCGGCGCTGCCAGCGCGTTCGACCGCAAGGACGAGGGCATCGACTGCGCGCATCCGACCACCACGATGGAGAGCGACCTGTGCGCCTCGGATGTGGCGGCGGCTGCCGACGCCGAACTCAACACCGTCTACGCCCAGGCACGCAGGCAGCTGCGCACGCCGGCCAACGGCGGCACCTGCAGCTACTGCGGCAACGCCGAACAGGAACTGGTGCTGGCCCAGCGCGCATGGATGCAGCTGCGCGACCACGACTGCCAGGCGGTGTACGCCCTCAATTCCGACGGCACCGCGCGCAACGGCGCGCAGATGCGGTGCCTGATCACCCTCGCGCGCGACCGCACCCGGCAGCTGCGCGACTTCTACGAACTGCTTTGACCCGAGCGCAACGCGCTTCCCACCACACTGACATCAAAGAGCAAAGAGGCCACCATGGATCTCCGCAAAATCAAGAAGCTGATCGACCTGCTGGAAGAGTCGAACCTGGCTGAAATCGAAATCAAGGAAGGCGAAGAGTCGGTGCGCCTGTCGCGCGCTCCGGTGTCCGGCTACGGCATGATGCAGGCCCCGCCGCAGATGATGATGGCCGCTCCGGCCGCCGCCCAGCCGGCCACCCCGGCGATGCCGATGCAGTCGCCGACCGAAGCTTCCACCGGCGGCACCGCCAAGCCGGGCAACGCGCTGCCGGAAGGCCACGTGCTGCGCTCGCCGATGGTCGGCACCTTCTACGCCTCGTCCGCACCGGACAAGCCGGCGTTCGTCACCATCGGCCAGCAGGTCAAGGCCGGCGAGACCCTGGCCATCATCGAAGCGATGAAGATGTTCAACCCGATCGAAGCCGATGCGTCGGGCACCATCGTCGCCATCCTCGGCGAGAACGGCCAGCCGGTGGAATTCGACCAGCCGCTGTTCGTGATCGGCTAAGGGACGGCTGCCATGCTCGACAAAGTCGTCATCGCCAACCGAGGGGAAATCGCGCTGCGCATCCTGCGCGCGTGCAACACCCTGGGCATCCGCACGGTGGCCGTGCACTCCACGGTCGACCGCAATCTCAAGCACGTGGCCATGGCCGATGAATCGGTCTGCATCGGCCCGGCGGCGTCGGCGGAAAGCTACCTCAACATCCCGGCGTTGATCGCCGCGGCCGAGGTCACCGACGCCCAGGCCATCCACCCCGGCTATGGCTTCCTGTCCGAGAACGCCAACTTCGCCGAGCGCGTGGAAGAGTCCGGCTTCATCTTCATCGGCCCGAAGGCAGACACCATCCGCCTGATGGGCGACAAGGTCGAAGCGATCCGTGCCATGAAGTCGGCCGGTGTGCCGTGCGTGCCCGGTTCGGGCGGCCCGCTCGGCGACGACATCGTCGCCAACACCAAGATCGCCCGTGAGATCGGCTACCCGGTCATCATCAAGGCAGCCGGCGGCGGCGGTGGCCGCGGCATGCGCGTGGTGCACGCCGAAGCCTCGCTGAAGACCTCCATCGAAACCACCAAGAGCGAGGCCAAGGCCGCGTTCGGCAATGGCGAGGTCTACATGGAGAAGTTCCTGGAGAACCCGCGCCACGTGGAGATCCAGGTGCTGGCCGACGGCCAGGGCAACGCCATCCACCTCGGCGAGCGCGACTGCTCGATGCAGCGTCGTCACCAGAAGGTGGTCGAGGAAGCACCGGCACCGGGCATCACCGCCGAGCAGCGCGAGCAGATCGGCAAGGTGTGCGTGGAAGCCTGCATCCGCATCGGCTACCGCGGCGCCGGCACCTTCGAGTTCCTGTACGAAGACGGCCGCTTCTACTTCATCGAAATGAACACCCGCATCCAGGTGGAACATCCGGTCACCGAGATGGTCACCGGTATCGACCTGGTCGCCGAACAGCTGAAGATCGCTGCCGGCCAGAAGCTGTCGATCAAGCAGAGCGATGTGGTGCTGACCGGTCACGCGATCGAGTGCCGCATCAACGCCGAAGACGCCGAAACCTTCGTGCCGAGCCCGGGCACCATCACCGGCTTCCACGCACCGGGCGGCCCCGGCGTGCGCGTCGATACCCACATCTACAGTGGCTACCGCGTGCCGTCGAACTACGACTCGATGATCGGCAAGCTGATCGTGCACGGTCCGGACCGCGAGACCGCCATTGCCCGCATGCGGGTGGCGCTGAGCGAAATGGTGGTCGATGGCATCAAGACCAACATCGCCCTGCAGCAGCGGATCATGCGTGACAAGGGCTTCCAGGCCGGTGGCCAGAACATCCACTACCTGGAAAAGCGCCTTGCCGAACGCAAGAGCAAGCCGATCGCGTTGACCTGATCGGCAGAGCGCCATCGCCGGACACGAAAAGGGCGGGGANNTCCCCGCCCTTTTTTGCGTTTTTACGGTAGCGCCGGGCCATGCCCGGCGGCCTTCCATCGCCACCGCCCACCGGCCGGGCATGGCCCGGCGCTATCGGCGTGGCGTCAGCGCGCGTCGGCCGCGGTCGCCGGAATCTGCGAATTCGCCAGAGGACGCACGCCGTTGGGCGAGGTCGGATCGACGATCACCATGGTCTCGCTGGAACCATCGGGCCAGACCACCTGGAAGGTGCTGCCGGCCGGCAAGGACGAGAACGGAACGCCACTCTGCGCGCGGTACACGGCGGCAACCTGGCTGGCGCCAGCACGGCGTACATCCTCCTGTGCCTTCACCGAGGTCAGCTCCACCTTCGACAGATGCCGGTAGCGGTCTTCGTAGGTGTCGATCATCAGCAGGCCCACGGCACCGGCCGAGTACGCCACGAACAACACCACCCAGAACCAGAACTTGGCCCCATGCAGGAATCGACGGTAGTTCATCGCCCGTCCCTCGTTCCAATCAATCGCTTGATCCATTCCTTCATTTTCCCCGCACCTTGCCGCGAAACCGCGGCGTCATACACAAAATCACGGAAGTCCTGCGTTCCATCCGGCGAACAGATCCCTCCATTCGCACAAAAACTGTTGACCAGCACGCTGTCGGCTCCACAGGGAAGACCGAGTTCGCAGGCCGCAACCCGCCATGCCAGTTCACTCAGCTGTTCACCGGCGACCATGCCGGTCAATGCCTTGTCGCCCGCCGCACGCAATCCCATGCCCGGCGCGATCGCCATGTACGCCTCCGGATCGCGCGAGGTACGTACGCGTTCAACCAGGTCGCGGCGGTACTGCTCGCTGTCCTGCAGTGGCTCACCTTCGGCAAACAGCGCCGCTTCGGCCGCCAGGTTGCCCTGCTGGGCCGCACGACGACGCTCGCCGATCACCAGTGCCGGGCCCAGCTTGTCGCCGGGCACGAAGCCACCACAACGCTGCGCCACCCGTTCGCGCGCCTCCACCATCTCCGGCGCCGCACTCAGGCCGAGGCCGGACAGCACGTTGTTGTCCAGCCGGTAGCCGCCCGGGTCAACGGCGTACTGCGCGCAGTAGTCGTAGACCCGGCTGAGCATCCAGCGCGCCTCGTGGTTGCCCTGGTCGGCCAGCACGCGCAGGCGCTGCGCGTAGGCGTACAGATCGGTGGCACTTTCGATGTCGGCGCGGATATCCAGCGGCAGGCCCGACGGCAGCGCGGTGCCACGTTCGAAAGCCGCGAGGCGGCGTGCCAGCGCTTCGGGCATCACCGGTGCCAGCGCGCCCTGGGCATCGCTGGCCTGGGTCGCCAGCGGCACGTCGACATGCGCGTCCATGGCCCGGCTGTGGCCGTTGGCCCGATAACCGGCCACGCCCAGCACGGCCACGGCCGGCAGGACGAGCAACCAGGTTTTCAGGGTCGGGGCGAAAGCCATCGGCAACGGTCGGCGGTACGGTGCACAGGAAAGCGCCGAGTTTAGCAAGGCCCGTGAGGGCTGTCTGAACCGGCTTCGTTCATCTCAAGGCGGCATCTCAGGCGATACGGAGACGCGCTGATGGTCTAGCATGGCCCCCTTTCCCGCGATTGCCCTCACCGCCATGCCGTTCCTGGAACTGACCCTGCGTTGCACCGAAGCCACCCAGCCCCGCTATGAGAATGCGCTGGAGGATGTGGGCGCGCTGGCGGTGACCCTGCTTGATGCCGAAGCCGACACCAGCAACGAGCAGGCCATCCTCGAACCGGGCGTGGGCGAGACCCCGCTGTGGGACACCCTGGTGCTCAGCGCGCTGTTCCCCGCCGACAGCAACGCCTTGCTGCTG
This sequence comes from Stenotrophomonas sp. TEPEL, assembly GCF_004348785.1. NCBI lineage: Bacteria > Pseudomonadati > Pseudomonadota > Gammaproteobacteria > Lysobacterales > Lysobacteraceae > Stenotrophomonas > Stenotrophomonas sp. TEPEL. The sequence goes on along the minus strand of NZ_QQXJ01000001.1, from coordinate 417,964 downwards.
CTGGCCGCGCTGGAAGCCTTCGACCCGGAGCTGGACTGGAGCAATGGCAGCTTCCGCGCCGTGGAAGACGAAGACTGGGAGCGCGCGTGGCTGGACCAGTTCCAGCCGATGGACTTCGGCAGCCGTACCTGGATCGTGCCGTGGAACCACGAGCTGCCGGAAGCCGCGCAGGCCGCCGACGCTGCCATCGTGCGCCTCGACCCGGGCCTGGCCTTCGGCTCGGGCACCCACCCGACCACCGCGCTGTGCCTGCGCTGGCTGGACCAGTTGGCCGTTGATGGTCAATTGCAGGGCCAGCGCGTGCTCGACTTCGGCTGTGGTTCGGGCATTCTCGCCCTGGCCGCGCTGAAGCTCGGTGCCGCCCAGGCCATCGGCGTGGACAACGACCCGCAGGCGTTGATCGCCACCGCCGACAATGCCGAACGCAACGGCGAACAGGCACGCATGCAGGTATACCTGCCGCAGGACGAACCGGTCGCCACCTATCCGATCGTGGTCGCCAACATCCTTGCATCCGCGCTGGACGCACTGGCCGAACTGCTGGCCACCCGCGTCGCCAGCGGCGGTCGCATCGCCCTGTCGGGCATCCTGCATGGCCAGGAAGACGAACTGCTGCAGCGCTATGCGGCGTGGTTCGACGAACTGCAGGCCACCCAGGATGGCGACTGGATGCGCATCACCGGCGTACGCCGCGCCTGATCGTGGTTGAATGACCGCTGGATCCGAGCCCGCGCCCTGAGCATGTCCGAGCCGAACCCACCGCGCCGTCCCCTGGCCACGTTCCTGCGCACCGCGCCGGGACGTGATGCCGCGCCTGAAGCCGCCGAACCGCGCGAACCGGGGCCGAGCAATGCAGCGCCGGCGATCGAGGACATCGACCCGGCAACGGACATCGTGGCGGCAACCGAAACAGAACCGGTGGCCGCCGCTGATCCAATCATCGCGCCGGACTTCACCGCCAGACCCGGCATCGTTGCTACCGCCGCCGATGCGCCCAGCTTCCTTGGCGTGCGGCCGCGGGCGCTGCCCCCCCCTCGCTGGCATTGGCTGCTGGTAGCCGCGCTGGCGCTGCTGCTGTTGCTGCAGAGCGTGCTTGCCGACCGTGCACGGCTGGCCGCCGATGCCGGTACCCGGCCGTGGATCAGTGCGCTGTGCAACGTGCTGCGCTGCGAGCTGCCCGCTTGGCGCGAGCCCACCGCATTGACGATGACCAGCCGTGAAATCCGCCCGTTGCCGGCCCAGCCCGGCGTGCTGCAGATCCAGGCCAGCATCCGCAACGACGCGCGCTGGCCGCAGGCGTGGCCGGATCTGCGCTTGTCGCTGTCCGATGCCGATGGTCGGGTGATCGGCACCGGCGTGTTCACCCCGGCGCAGTACCTCGGCGAAAACCCGGGGGCCGCCGCGCTGGAACCGGGTCAAAGCGCGCGCATCGCCTTCCGCGTGCAGGAGCCTGCCGCATCCACGGTCGCATTCACCTTCGAGTTTCTTTGACCTGGACCTGACCGTCCGGCCGTGGCAGGCCGGGCACGCTCGCGCTAGACTGACGGCAATCACCTCATCCGGTCCGGCGCCCCGCGTGCATGGACCAACCAGATCGGGAACCCCCTTGAACGCTGTCCTTTCTCGTCCTGACAACAGTCGTGGCGCCGCCCGGCCACCGCTGCGCGAACACGTGGCCCAGTCCGTGCGCCGTTACCTGCGCGACCTCGATGGCTGCGATGCGGACGATGTCTACGAGATCGTGCTGCGCGAGATGGAGATTCCGCTGTTCGTGGAAGTGCTCAACCACTGCGAAGGCAACCAGAGCCGCGCAGCGGCGATGCTGGGCATCCACCGCGCCACCCTGCGCAAGAAGCTGAAGGAATACGGCATCAGCGCGTAAGCGCAGCATGGGTAGTGCCGGCCGCTGGCCGGCAACCGCAACACACTGTCATCATTCATGGGGTTGCCGGCCAGCGGCCGGCACTACCGGCTCCGGTAGATCCACGCCATGCGTGGATGAATCTCCCCCGCAGCTCAACCGCCACCACCCGCCTTCCAGTAGTAACGCACCACGTGGAAGAACACCGGCGCGGCGAAGCACACTGAATCCAGACGATCGAGCATGCCGCCATGGCCCTCGATCATGTTGCCCCAGTCCTTGATGCCGCGGTCGCGCTTGATCGCCGACATCACCAGGCCGCCCCAGAACCCCATCAGGTTGATCAGCAGCGACAGCCCGAACGCCTGCAGCGGCGTGAACGGAGTGATCCACCAGAGCGCGGCGCCCAACGCGCTGGCACAGAGCACGCCGCCCACGAAGCCTTCCACCGTCTTCGACGGCGACAGCTTCGGCGCGATCAGGTGCTTGCCCAGCAGCTTGCCCCAGATGTACTGCAGCACGTCCGACGACTGCACCACGATCACCAGGAAGGCGAACAGCAGCACGTTGCGCGCCGGATCGTAGCCCGGCACGCGCAGGTTCAGCAGCAGCGGCACGTGCGAGATGCAGAACACGCAGATCATCAGGCCCCACTGCACCTTCGACGTGCGCTCCAGGTAGTGGGTGGTGTCGCCACCGATGGTGGCCAGGATCGGCAGGAACAGGAACGCGTACACCGGGATCAACAGCGTGTACATGCCATACCAGTCGATCCACACCAGGTAGTACTGCCACGGCAGCACGATGTAGAACGCGGCCAGCAACGCGTAGTAGTCACCTGATCGTGTTGGCGCCAGGGTGATGAATTCGCGCAGTGCGAACAGCGAGATGATGGCGAACAGCACGATCACTCCGGCGCGCCCGAAGAACAGCGCCAGCCCGACCACGATGGCCATCACCCACCACGCGCGGATGCGCGAGACCAGGTTGGCGATCACCGCGCTGGGCTGTCCACGCTGGCGCCAGCGCAGGGTTTCGGACACCAGCGTAGCCAGCACCAGCACGGCGCCTACGCCCGCGAACAGCAGGCCGGTCTGCTGGCCCACACTGCGCGCGGCAAGATCACCGGACACATCGATCATGAAGCTCATGCACGGCCTCCGTTCGGGGCCAGGGCCAGCAGCGCCTGCCGGCTGCGCGCCAGGAACGCCGCCTTGTCCTCATCGGCCTGCAGCCGCAGCGGCGTACCGAAGGTCGCCGTGCACAGCAGCGGCAGCGGCAGGAAACGCCCCTTCGGCATCACCCGCTTGAGGTTGTCGATCCACACCGGCACGAACTCCAGCTCCGGGCGTTGCCGGGCCAGGTGGTAGATGCCGCTCTTGAACGGCAGCAGCGGCTCATCACCGATGTTGCGCGTGCCTTCCGGAAACAGGATCAACGAACAGCCCTCGTCCACCGCGTCACGCAGCACCTGCAGCGGATCCTGATGGCGGTTGCCGGCCTCGCGCTCCACCAGCACGCCATTGAATACCGCGTCGATCAGATAACGACGCAGACCGTCGCGCTGCCAGTACTCGGCGGCGGCGACCGGCCGCACCTGGCGCCGCAGCGCCGGCGGCATCGACGACCAGATCAGCACGAAATCACCATGACTGGCATGGTTGCCGTAGTAGACGCGGTGCTCGCTGGACGGCGCGCAGCCAACCCAGAGCGCGCGGGCGCCGGTCACTACATGGATGGCCGCGCTGCAGGCGCGGGCGATCAGTTCAGCAAACATCGGCACCTCCGGTCAGGTCTGCGGCCACAGCACGGCCAGCAGCAGGGCAGCGAACTGCAGCAGCGTGGCGGCGTACTGCCGCATCAGCAGACGCCGCATGCCGGTCCAGCGCGCATCCCATCCACGCGTCGGTGCCGCTGCGTCCAGCCTGCGCAGGCCAGCGGTGTGCAGCGCCTGGTCCACCCGCTGCGCTGCGTCTTCACCCTGCAGGCCCTCCTGCTGCAGCAGGCGCAGCAGGCTGGCGTCCAACTGCACCCGCACCGCGTAGTACGCCTGCAGAACACCTGCAACCAGGCTCAGCAGCAGCAGGCCAGCGGCGATCATTGCCAGCCCAGGCTCGATGCCCAACAACAACAGGGCCACCAGCAGCAGGCCCAGCGACAACGCGGCAGGCAATCGCCCCTGGCGCAGCAGCAGATGCATCGTCGGCAGATCGGGCATGGCGCTCATGCAATGGTCTCCTGCGCGGCAGCGGCCGCGATCACCTGTAGATGAACGTCGTGCAGCACGATCGACGGCCGCGCGCCACGCATGATCGACACCGCGTCGGCCACATCGCGCGCACGGCCGGTGCGCAGCAACCAGGTCGCCACGCTGGCCGCGCTGCGCGAATACCCCAGCGCACAGCAGACCAGGACGGGGCCATGACCACGCAGGCGTTCAATGGCATCTGCCGCGGCACGCAGCTGCGCCGCCGAAGGCACCACCAGGTCCAGCATCGGCACGCTGGCGTACGCTGCTCCCGGCGCGCGGCAGGACAGCTCCGCACAGGTGTCTACCACGCCCACCAGCGGTGCCGGCAGTGCGGTACCTGGCAGGCGACCCAGCCAGACAGCGTCGACGACCGGCACCGGCTGCGGCGCACGGCGCGTCCACAACCGCGAGTTGATCCACGCCGCCCCCAGGTAAGGTGCCAGCAGCCAGCGCGCGGCCATCGTCAACCGGCCATCGGCACGCTTCTGGAACACCGCCGTGCCCAGCCCGGCATAGGCCAGCGACACCAGCAGCAACGACACCACGGGCCACAGCAGCCACAGTGCGGTGCCGCGCAGCATCACCACCGGCACCAGCAGCAGGCCGGCGCCCAACACATACAACGCGGCCAGCCGCCAACGCTTCGGGTCACCGGCAGCCTGCCAGGCGCGCAACGGCGGCGTGCCCTGCTCCGGCCACAGCCACACGCACAACCAGCCCGCCAGCAGCCCGGTGGGAATGTCGATGAAGTGATGCTGGAACGTGGTCAGCACCGAAATGCCGATCAGCAGCGCCCACGCATGCAGCACCAGCCTCCAGACCCCGTGCAGGTACTGCGCGAACTTCACCCACAGCACGATCAGCAGCACGATATGCAGCGACGGCGCCTGGTTGAATGGCTTGTCGAAGCCCAGCAGCACGTCGAACAACCAGCCGAACACACCGCCGATTTCCGGCCGTTCGAAGCTGAAGCGCAACGGCCACAACAGGAAACACGTCACCGCGATCACCTGCGCGCTGAGCAGGCGCAGCGCGTGCCGGTCCAGCTCCAGCCGGCGCCGGCACAGGAAGAACGAGATCGCATAGAACAGGTCGATCGACCAATACGGCACGATCGTCCACGGCACGAACGGAATCCGCGCCTCCCAGGCAAATGCCATCACCGGCAGCTGGGCATGGCGGCCTGCCATCCAGTTGGCAAAGCCATAGCTGGCGAAGAAGAACGGACCGAGCAGGGCCAGCCACAGCAGGGCGCGCCGCCAGGGGCGCGCCTCGCTGGATGATGCGGTTGCCGCCAGCGTCGCCATCACGCGATCCGTCGTGCCAGCGATACGGTGAAGATGCCGAAGTCATCGATGCGCTGGGCCACCTTCTGGAAGCCGGCCAGGCGCACCAGTTCGTCCATCTCGTGCTGGGTACGGCGGCGCATCACCCACGCCGCGCCACCACGATGGCTGGTCAACGCACGCGCGATGAACTCCAGCTGCGGATGCCACGGCTGCCCGGTGTAGGCCAGGTAACCGCCCACCGGCACCGTCGCAGCGATGCCCTGCAGTGAACGCAGCACCGCATCGTTGTCCGGGAAAAGTTCGTACAGGCCGGACACCACCGCCAGCGTCGGCGCCGGTTCCACTGCTGCCAGCTGCGCCGGATCGAACGCATCGCCCTGTTCGAAGCGGGCGATGTCGGCCGCGCCGAGGCGCTCGATCAAGGCCTTGCCCTGCGTTACGTTCAGCTCGCTGAAATCGCGCAGCACGATACGGTCGGCACGCTGTTCGCCCTGGCCGAGTGCTTCCAGCACGTAACGGCCATGGCCGGCCGCCACGTCCAGCACGCGCACCGGCGCGCCCTGCCCGCGCAGTCGCTGGGCGGCATCGCGCAGCAGTTCCTGCAGGTGCTTGCCGCGCACGCGGATGCCGCGCCAACCGATCGCATCCAGATAGTTGCGGTCGACCATCCGGCCCAGCGGTCCCTTGCCCCGCGCCTCATCACGGTAGATGTAGTCCAGCGTGCTGCCCGAGTCGAAACCGGTCTGCAGGCCCAGGGCGATGCCCTCCGACAGCGTGCCGCCGAAACGCAGGCCACCGCGCACCACGCGCCAACGCAGGTCGGCCAGGCTGTTGCGTTCCGGTGGCCACGACAGGATCTCCGATTCGTCGAAAGTCGGGCCATGTCGATGCGCGTCGCGCCGCGACAGCTCCTGCAGCGGTTCGGCAAAGCGTGCCTGGATGAAGCTGCGGATACGCGCCAGCGCTGGTGCACGGTCACGCTCGCCGAGGGTGTCGTGGAAGAAGCCCGGCAGGTGCACGCGCTCCTTTATCGGGCTGGACAGGCCTTCGTAGAAGCGGTCCTGCGGGCCGCGATGCACCACGAAGTCCGAGCCCGATACCAGCAACTGCACCGGCACGCTGATCGCCTGCGCGTCGGCCACGATGCGGTCGGCCGCTTCGTACAGGCCCAGCAGCACGCGCACCGAGATCGGCCGGGTGATCAGCGGATCGGTGCGGTAGCTTTCCACCCGTGCCGGGTCGTGGGTCAGCCACTGCGGCTTGACGTAGCTGTTGACGAAGAAGTTGCCGCGCAGTTTCTGCATCAGCGCCAGTCCAGCGCGTGCGAACGGCACGTACAGCTTCACCTTGAATGCCGGCGAAGCCATCACCAGCGCGCGCAGCCGCGGCGCATAGTCATGCACCCAGGTGGCGGCAACCACCGCGCCCACGCTCTGCGCGATCACCACGATGTCCTCCACCGCGATGCCGTGCTCGGCACTGATGTGGGCGATGAAGCTGTCCAGGTCGCGCACCAGCGCCGGGAAGCCCGGTGCGTCGCCGCGCGTGCCGGGTGAGCGACCATTGCCGCGCGCATCCCACGCGAAGAACGCGGTGTCGGGCAGGTCCAGCTCGTCGACCAGATGGGTGACCCGGCCGGAGTGTTCATGGCCGCGATGCAGCAGCACGATGGCCTTGGCCGGCGTGGTTGCCGAGGTGCTCGGCCAGTACCGGTAGAACAGCGGTACCTGGTCGAAGCTGTGGAATTCCCGTTCCTGCGCCTGACGCATGCAATCTCCGTATGGATAGGGCCTGTAATCGTGTTGTGCTTACCGCTGCGGTATCGCCGCGGCTTCCTTCAATCCCTGGCGTACGCGACGGACCACCGTCACCCCACACAGCAGTGCGGCCAGTGCGGCGACCGCGCTGACCACGGTCGCGCCTGCCCAGCCAAGCGCCAGCAGCAGGCCCAGCACGCCGATCACGAACGCACGGTCGCTCTTGCCCATCGGGCCGTCATAGCGGCGGCTGGCGCCGGCCATCAGGCCCAGCACGCCGGCGTACTCGCTCAGCGCGGCGGCCCAGGCCAGCAGCCACAGCGCCTCGGGGCGCACGCCCGGTACGCTGAGCAGGCTCAGGTACAGCGCCGCGTCGGCGATCACATCGCACAACTCGTTCAGATAGGCGCCCAGCCGCGATTGCTGGCCGAATTCGCGGGCCAGCATGCCGTCCACGGCGTTGAGGGCCATGCGCAGCAGCATCCACAGCGGCAGGCCCAGATACAGCAGCGGCTGGGTGGGGGCGCAGCACCACACCGCAGCGGCCACCAGCAGCGAGACCACGGCCGCAGCCACGGTCACCGTGTTGGCGGTGATCCCCATGCGGTACAGGCCGTGTACGGCCGGACGCAGCAGGTCCTGGAAACGTCCTTTCAATGCATAGATCGACACGATCTGAACCCGCTACTCCTTGGCAGTGCGGGCACAGCCTACCTGATTGCGACAGCGCCACGTATCCACTTGCGCCCAATGCCGGCCCATGCAGGTGCTGNCGGTGGAAGAGGGCAAGGCCGGTGCGCACCAGGGGCACGGGTGGGAAGGCTTCACCGACCACGTGGTGGACGTGTTGAAC
>NZ_QQXJ01000001.1:385193-409853 GCF_004348785.1 Stenotrophomonas sp. TEPEL | reverse complement strand
GCGCCCGCCACCGGCCCCCACCGCCTACAATATCGGCCCCGCTCCGCTGCCGATTGCCCTGTCCCCATGACTGCTGATCTGTTGCCCGTCCGCCGGGCCCTCCTCTCCGTTTCCGACAAGACCGGCCTGGTCGAGCTGGCCACCGCGCTGGCTGCACGCGGCGTGGAGCTGCTGTCCACCGGCGGCACCGCCAAGGCGATCCGCGATGCGGGCCTGGCCGTGAAGGACGTCGCCGAGGTCACCGGCTTCCCGGAAATGATGGATGGCCGGGTCAAGACTCTGCATCCCATGGTGCATGGCGGCCTGCTGGGCCGCTCCGGCCTGGACGACGCGGTGATGGCCGAGCATGGCATCGGTGCCATCGATCTGCTGGTGCTGAACCTGTACCCGTTCGAATCGGTCACCGCCAAGGCCGACTGCACCCTGGCCGACGCGGTGGAGAACATCGACATCGGCGGCCCGGCGATGCTGCGCTCGGCGGCCAAGAACTTCGCCCGCGTGGCGGTGGCCACCGACCCGTCGCAGTACGCCGAACTGCTGGCCTCGCTGGATGCCAACGACGGCCAGCTGTCGGCCGGCACCCGTTTCGCCTTCTCGGTGGCCGCATTCAACCGCGTTGCCCAGTACGACGCGGCGATCAGCAACTACCTGTCGGCCGTCACCGCCACCGACGCCGCCGTGCCGGTGCGTGCCGAGTACCCGGCGCAGATGAATTCCACCTTCGTGAAGGTGATGGACCTGCGCTACGGCGAAAACCCCCACCAGAGCGGCGCGTTCTATCGCGACCTGCATCCGGTGCCGGGCACGCTGGCCACCTTCCAGCAGCTGCAGGGCAAGGAGCTGAGCTACAACAACCTGGCCGATGCCGATGCAGCCTGGGAATGCGTGCGCCAGTTCGACGCGCCGGCCTGTGTCATCGTCAAGCATGCCAACCCGTGCGGCGTGGCCGTTGGCGCCGGCAACGGCGATGCCTACGAGCTGGCCTATGCCACCGACCCGACCAGCGCCTTCGGCGGCATCATCGCCTTCAACAAGCCGCTCGATGCAGCCACCGCGCAGGTGATCCTGGACCGCCAGTTCGTTGAAGTCCTGATTGCGCCGGACTACGAACCGGCCGCGCTGGAATTCGCGCAGAAGAAGGCCAACGTGCGCGTGCTGCGCATTCCGCACGGCGACGGCCTGAACAACTTCGACAACAAGCGCGTGGGCTCCGGCCTGCTGCTGCAGTCGTCGGACAACCGCGGCATGACCCGCGACGAACTGAAGGTGGTCAGCAAGCTGGCACCGACCGACAAGCAGTTCACCGACCTGCTGTTCGCCTGGAAGGTCGCCAAGTTCGTGAAGTCCAACGCAATCGTCTATGCCAAGGACAACCGCACCATCGGCGTGGGTGCCGGCCAGATGAGCCGCGTCTACTCGGCACGCATCGCCGGCATCAAGGCGGCCGATGCGAACCTGGTGGTCGAAGGTTCGGTGATGGCCTCCGATGCATTCTTCCCGTTCCGCGACGGCATCGATGCCGCTGCCGCCGCCGGCATCAAGGCAGTGATCCAGCCGGGCGGTTCGATGCGCGATGCCGAAGTCATCGCCGCCGCCGACGAACATGGCCTGGCCATGGTGTTCACCGGCGTGCGCCACTTCCGCCACTGATTGCTGGAGCGACACGGATGTCTGCCGTCTCTTTGAAACCACTTGCCGTGCTCGCCTTCGCTGGCACGGCCCTGCTCGCCGGCTGCAGGCCGGCTGCCGAACCCGCATCTGCCCCGCAGGCAGATGCGGCAAAGCCCGCCGCCAGCGAACCGGCGGCGCATGTCAGTCGCACCGCGCGTCTGCAGGCGTTCCTGACCGGGCGTTACGGCAAGGACGCCACGCTTTCCGGCCAATGGCGCGGCAGCTGGACCCAGGACGATGAAACGCGCGCGATCGACTGGCAGGTCTGCGCCGAGCAACCGGTGGTGACCGGTGACAGCTGGCAACAACTGCTGGCGGTGTGCGGTGCGCTGGTCGATGGTGCGCATATCGACCCGGGAACGATCGATTTCTTCGTGCTGCAGCCCAAGGGCAATGGCTTCGGGGTGACCAGCGAGCTGACCGGCGAGCGCTTCGGCAGTGGTGGCCAGCCCGGCACCGCCAGCATCATCCGCGCCGGCAGCGATTTCTACGGCTTCCGCGTCGAGGATGGCTGGTTCGGCCAGGGCTTCTCGCTGCTCTCGCAGACCCTGATCCTGCCGGGCCCGAAAGGCCTGGCCAGCACCGGCAACGTGCGCAGCCACATCGACAACGACGCCCAGTACGAATGCGAGAACGTCGACGCGGCCGCCGATCCCGATGCCGCCGAAGACTGCCTCACCCGCCGCTTCAGCATCGATTTCGCGCTGCGTTTCGACGACAGCGACCGCAATGCGCGCATCTGGCCACTGCTGATCGACGAAACCGGAACCACCTGTGGTGGCAAGCAGGTCCGGCAGGAACACCGTTTTACCCTCGACCCGAAGACCTGGGCCTATTCCTTCCCCGAATCGCTGCGACGCGAAGGCTGCGAGTGAGCCACGCGCGCCGCCGGGGATATCGATCTTCCCTTCCCACGCAATCTGGAATCTCGTGATGAACGTACTTGTCATCGGCTCTGGCGGCCGCGAACACGCCCTGGCATGGAAGCTGGCCCAGTCCTCCCGTGTCACCGAAGTGATCGTGGCGCCCGGCAACGCCGGCACCGCCAGCGAAGACAAGTGCCGCAACGTGGCGGTGAAGGTGACCGATATCGACGGCCTGCTGGCGCTGGCCCAGGCCGAAGGCGTGGCGCTGACCGTGGTCGGCCCGGAAGTACCACTGGTGGCCGGCGTGGTCGACCGCTTCCGCGCCGCCGGCCTGCGCATCTTCGGGCCGACCGCCGCCGCCGCGCAGCTGGAAGGCAGCAAGGCCTACGCCAAGGACTTCCTGGCCCGCCACAACATCCCCACCGCGTTCTACTCGGTGCATACCGAGATCGAGCCGGCACTGGCCTACCTGCGCGAGAAGGGCGCACCGATCGTGGTCAAGGCCGACGGCCTGGCCGCAGGCAAGGGCGTGATTGTGGCCATGACCCTGGCCGAAGCTGAAGACGCAGTGCGCGACATGCTCTCGGGCAACGCCTTCGGCGATGCCGGCGCACGCGTGGTGATCGAGGAATTCCTCGACGGCGAGGAAGCCAGCTTCATTTCGATGGTCGATGGCGTGCATGCACTGCCGATGGCCACCTCGCAGGATCACAAGCGCGTCGGCGACGGCGACACCGGCCCGAACACCGGCGGCATGGGTGCGTACTCGCCGGCCCCGGTGGTGACGCCGGACGTGCACGCCCGCGTGATGCGCGAGGTGGTGAACCCGACTGTGCAGGGCATGATCGCCGATGGCATCCCGTTCACTGGTTTCCTCTACGCCGGCCTGATGATCGATGCCAGCGGCGCGCCGAAGGTGATCGAGTTCAACGTGCGCTTCGGTGACCCGGAAACCCAGCCGGTGATGCTGCGCCTGCAGTCGGACCTGGTCGACCTGGTGGACGCGGCGATCGATGGCCGCCTGGACCAGGTGGACGCGCAGTGGGATCCGCGCCCGTCGCTGGGCGTGGTGCTGGCCGCCAGGCCGTATCCGGAATCGCCGATCACCGGTGACGTGATTTCCGGCCTGGACGACGTGCCTGCCAGTGCCAAGGTGTTCCATGCAGGAACGACGCTGGATGCGCAGGGTCAGGTGCTCAGCGCCGGTGGCCGCGTGCTGTGCGTGGCGGCGCTGGGCGACAGCGTGCGCGACGCTCAGGCGAACGCGTACGCGGGCGTGGCGAAGGTGACCTGGGCCAACGAGTTCCACCGCACCGACATCGGCTGGCGGGCGATCGCGCGGGAAATCTGAGACCGCGCTGATCCACGCGTGGCGTGGATCTACTGGATCGCGAAGTAGATCCACGCCATGCGTGGATGAGCTTCACAAAAAAAAAGGCCCGGCAATGCCGGGCCTTTCCATTGCTCAAACGCTTCGCCGCCTTACGCGGTGAACAGCGCCTTCATCTTCTTCAGCGCGTTCGCTTCAACCTGGCGGATACGCTCGGCCGATACGCCGTACTCGTCCGCCAGCTCCTGCAGCGTCACCTTGCTGTCCGCATCCAGCCAACGGCGGCGGATGATGTCGCGCGAACGCGCATCCAGTTCCGCCAGGCCTTCGCGCAGCAGCTTCATCTGGTTGTCTTCGCTGTCCTCGCGCTCGTAGGCCATCGACGGGTCTTCGTCATCGGCCACCAGATACGCAGCCGGCGACGGCGGCGCGTGGTCGTTGTCTTCATCGGTCGGCGCATCGAAACCGATATCGCGGCCGGACAGGCGCGACTCCATTTCCAGCACCTCGCGCTCGGACACGTTCAGGTCCTTGGCCACCGCGCTGACTTCGGCCGCGTTCATCCAGCCCAGGCGCTTCTTCGACTTGCGCAGGTTGAAGAACAGCTTGCGCTGCGCCTTGGTCGTGGCGACCTTCACGATGCGCCAGTTCTTCAGGATGAACTCGTGCATCTCGGCACGGATCCAATGCACGGCGAAGGACACCAGGCGCACGCCCATGTCGGGGTCGAAGCGCTTGACCGCCTTCATCAGGCCGATGTTGCCTTCTTGGATCAGGTCGCCCAGCGCAAGGCCGTAGCCGTTGTAACCGCGCGCCACGTGCACCACGAAGCGCAGGTGCGAATGCACCAGCTCACGGGCAGCGTCCAGATCGTTGCCGTCGCGGAAGCGACGGGCCAGGTCCTGTTCGTTATCGACCGACAGCACCGGGATCTGGTGCACGGCACCGATATAGGCGTCCAGCGAACCGAGCGCACTGGGAATCGGCAGATTGTTTGCCACAAGGGCAGTAGAGGTGTTCTGGCTCATAGGCACCCATCTTAGCAGTCTGGGATTTGGACTGCTAAAGGAGGAAAAAGTTCCAGCATTCCACTGATGAAACACTGGTCCCAAACAGAAGCCTACCGTAGCGCGATTTGATGACAGTGGCGAGCGCGCTTTTCGGGATACACAATCCCTTGGAATTCAACCCACTAGCGCGGAAAGCCCGGCTATTGCGGGTCAAAGGCAGCTGAACGGGTGGCGGTTTCGCCCATTCAACAGGGGGCAGCGTTGTTCGCCGTTCAGCCCGATGGCGCCAGCGTCGCCCGCGGCGGCAGCGACCAGTCGACCGGCGCCTGGCCACGGCGCTGCAGGTACTCGTTGGCCATCGAGAAATGACGGCAGCCGAGGAAGCCGCGGTGGGCCGACAGCGGCGAGGGATGCGGGGCTTTCAGCACGCGGTGGCGGCCGGTATCGATCACCTTGCCCTTCTGCTGCGCGTAGGCACCCCAGAGCATGAACACCAGGCCCTCGCGCTCACGGTTCAACACGTCCACCACGTGGTCGGTGAAGCCTTCCCACCCGTGCCCCTGGTGCGCACCGGCCTTGCCCTCTTCCACCGTCAGCACCGCGTTGAGCAGCAGCACGCCGCGCTGCGCCCACGGGATCAGGCAGCCGTGGTCCGGGCGGGCAATACCGAGGTCACCCTCGATTTCCTTGTAGATGTTCAACAACGACGGCGGCACCGGCACGCCCGGCTGCACCGAGAAACTCAGGCCATGGGCCTGTCCACGGCCGTGGTACGGGTCCTGGCCGAGGATGACCACTTTCACCTGATCGAACGGGGTCGCATCGAAGGCGGCGAAGATCTGCGGTCCAGGCGGGAACACCGCCGCACCGCTGGCCTTGCGCTGCCGCAGGAAGCTGGACAGCTCGCGCATCTGCGGCTGCAGCAGGTAATCGCCCACACGCTGTTTCCAGCTCGGCTCCAGCTGGATCGCCGGGGTATCCACTACTTCATCGATCATCGCAACACGTCATCGCAACAGGGGTCCATCATTCAACCGGGCCAGCCGCAGCTGGAACAGCACCTTGGTGATCAGCAGGCGCTCTTCGATCGGCTTCAGCACCAGGTCGTTGGCGCCGGCCTGCAGGAGGCCGGTCTGGTTGTGCGGATTGCCATCGCCGGTCATCACCAGCACCGGCAGGCGGCGCTTGCCATAGCCGAAGTCCACGCGTACGCGCTGCACCACGTCGCGACCGCTCAGCTCTCCCTTCAGGGTCACATCGGTCAGCACCAGATCGATGCGATGGCGGCTGCGCCCCAGCGATTCGGCGGTGAGCAGGGTAAACGCTTCTTCGGCGCTGACCACATGCATCACGTTGAGCTGCTGGCGCTCGAGCATGCGCTTGGTCGCCTCGGCCACCACCCGGCTGTCCTCGATGTAGAGGATGGTCGCGCCGGGAATGGTCTGCGGCTGCACGTAGCCGCGCACGAAGGTCGCCAGGGCCTCGTGGCCCAGCGATTTGTCGAAGTAGTCGGTGACGTACTCGGTGAAGCGACGCTGCTCCAGGTGCTGCTGGGCGTCGCCGGAGACCACGATCACCGGCACATAGGCCTGCCCTGCCGCTTCGCGCACCATCCGCGCCAGCGCCAGGCCGTCGCCATCGCGCAGGGTCAACGAGGTGGTGACCAGATCGACCGGCCCCTGCGCCAGCGCATGCTGTGCGTCTTCGATGCTGTCGCAGCCGATCACCTCCACGCCCGGCAGATCGCGCTGCAGGACATCGGCGATCAGCTTGCGCACCAGCTTGGAGCCGTCAACCACCATCACCCGCGTCGCGGGCCCTTCAAGGTGCTTCAGCGCTTGCGGTTGCATGCCGGTCTCAGGTGTCGGTCGGGCGGGTCTGGCGGAGGAAGTGACCGGTCACCAGCCATGCACCCAGCCAGCCCAGCAACAAGGTGCCAAGCAGCACCAGGCTGCCATGCAGCAGGTCCAGGCCATGCAGCACGAACGGGCTGCCGTAGCTGCGCGACAGCTCGGCCAGCGGCGCGCGCAGGGCGGCACCGGCGATGCCGATCAGGCCCAGCGCGACCGCACCGGCGCCCAGGCCATACCAGGCGCCCAGGTACAGGAACGGGCGGCGGATGAAACCATCGCTGGCGCCGAGCAGCTGCAGCACGCCGATTTCCTCGCGGCGGGCCTGGATGTCCAGGCGCACGGTGTTGCCGACCACCAGCGCGGCACCGGCGCCGAGCAGCACCGACAGCACCTGCACCAGCCGCGCACCGAAGGCCAGCCAGGCATCCAGGCGTTGCCGCCACAGGGCATCGTGCTGCACCAGGTCGGCACCGGGCAGGCTTTCCAGCGCGCGTGCCAGCCGTGCATCGTCCTGGCCCTGGCCGGGGGTGACCACCAGCAACGAGGGCAACGGGTTGTCGTTGAGTGCGTCGATGGCTTCGCCGAGGCCGGCTTGGCGCAGTTCC
Organism: Stenotrophomonas sp. TEPEL; assembly: GCF_004348785.1. Taxonomy (NCBI): domain Bacteria; kingdom Pseudomonadati; phylum Pseudomonadota; class Gammaproteobacteria; order Lysobacterales; family Lysobacteraceae; genus Stenotrophomonas; species Stenotrophomonas sp. TEPEL. The sequence continues at coordinate 402,518 of NZ_QQXJ01000001.1, read as the reverse complement.
TCCAGGCCCTGCTCCGGCGTGCGCACGGTGACATTGGCCACGTCCTGGCGGTCGCGCAGCTCCCCGGCCAGGCGCAGCGCACCCGGGCCGTCGACGTCCGCCTTCAGGAAGACATTGATGTCGCGCGACTGCTGCACGCTGCCGGCAAACTGCTTGAGGTTGTCCAGCGCGATCGACAGGCCCAGCGGCAGCGCCAGGGCCAGCGCCATGACCATCACGGTCAGCAGCGTCGCCCACGGTTTGCGGCAGGCACGGCCGAGGCTGAACACCACGCTGTGCATGTGATGCTGGAACCACACGCCCAGGCGCGACGGCGCAGCGGCTTCGGTGTTTTCGTTCTTGGCCATGGTTACTCCGCCAGATCCTGCGGCGAGATGTCGTCCACCAGCCGGCCGTGGTCGAGGATCAGCACGCGCTTGCGCATGTGGCGCAGCAGCGGCAGGTCATGGCTGACCACCAGCACGCTGGTGCCGCGCGCGGGCAGCTCGGCGAACAGGGACATGATCTCGGCCGCAAGGGTTGGATCGAGGTTGCCGGTCGGCTCGTCGGCCACCAGCAGCTTGGGCTCGCCGACGATCGCCCGGGCGATGCCGACGCGCTGCTGCTCACCGGCCGACAGCTGCGAGGGCAGCGCCTTCTCGCGGTGGCCAAGACCCATGCGCTCGAGCACCGAACGCACGCGCTTGTTGATGTCGCCACGGCGAGTGCCGCGCAGGATCAGCGGCAGGGCCACGTTCTCGGCGATGGAGCGGTCCATCAGCAGGCGGTGGTCCTGGTAGACCGCGCCGACCGCGCGTCGATGCCGCGGCACATCACCGCCGCGCACCTTCAGCAGGTTGCGCTCGTCAAACATCACCGCGCCGCGGCTGGGCCGCTCGTCCAGGTGGATCAACTTGAGCAGGGTGCTCTTGCCCGCCCCGGAGTGACCGGTGACGAACAGCATTTCGCCCGGCGCGACCTCGAAGCTGACATCGGTCAGGGCTTCGTGGCCACCGGCGTACTGTTTGCTGACATTGTCGAAGCGCAGGACACTCATGCCCCGATTATGCAGGACCGGCGCTACCGGCTTAATTGCCCGACAGCATCCGGCGGATCTTGCGGCCGATACGGGTCAGGAACGAGTCGCCGGCATCGGCGCTGGTACGCACCGGCTTGGCCACCACCTGCACCGGGGTAACCGGGCTGGCGCCGTTGCCGGCGTTGCTTGCCAGAGCTTCGGCGCCCTCGACCGGACGGCCGTGGCGACGACGACGACGCTTGCGCGGCTTGCGCTCGCCGTCCACCGCACCTTCCGGCGCAGCTTCAGCACGCGGCGGACGCGGGGCCTGCACGGCGGCAGCTTCAGCCGTCACCGCACCCTCGACCGCGGCGGCAGCAACCTGCTCACCTTCCACACGCGGCTTGCGCGGGCCACGCGGACGGCGTTCGCCGCTGCGCTCGCCATCGCGGCCGCCACGGCCACCACCGCCACTGCCGGAACGACCGCCACTACGGCCGCCGCCACGACGCTCTTCCTCGGCGGCGCGCGCTTCGCGTGCTTCGCGGAAGATCTGGCCGACGCTTTCGTTCTCGTCGCCTTCCTCGCCCGGTGCCGGGGCGGCACGCTCGGGGCGCGGCAGCGACGTCAGGATCTCGCTGGTGACCGCTTCGACCGGGATCTTCTGTTCGATGTAGGCCTCGATGTCCGGCAGGCCCATCGCATAGCGCTCGCAGGCGAAGCTGATGGCATCGCCTTCCTCGCCCAGGCGGGCGGTACGGCCGATGCGGTGCACGTAGTCTTCGGCGTCGAACGGCAGATCGTAGTTGTAGACGTACTTGATGCCATCGATATGCAGGCCGCGGGCGGCCACATCGGTGGCCACCAGGATTTCCAGTTGGCCCTTCTGGAAGCGGTTGAGCAGGCTCTCGCGCTTCTTCTGCGGCACGTCGCCGGACAGCACGCCAACGCGGTAGCCGGCGCGCTCCAGCGAACGGGCCACGCGCTCGACGAACACCTTGGTGTTGACGAAGACCATGGTGCGCGCGCCTTCGCTGCGCGACAGCAGGCCCAGCAGCAGCGGGATCTTCTCTTCGTCGGCCGGGAAATAGATGCGCTGGCGCACACGCGCGGCGGTGATGGTCTCCGCTTCGACCACCAGCTTCTGCGGCTCGTTCATGTGCTCATAGGCCAGCTCGAGCACGCGGTGGCTCAGGGTGGCGCTGAACAGCAGGGTCTGCCGGGTGGAACGCTCGGGCATGCGGCGCAGCAGGAAGCGGATGTCCTTGATGAAGCCCAGGTCGAACATGCGGTCGGCTTCGTCCAGCACGCAGATCTCGCAGGCGTGCAGCGACACCACCTTGTGCTGCTTGACGTAGTCGATCAGGCGGCCGGGGGTGGCGATGATCACGTCCACGCCCTGCTGCAGCAGCTCGCGCTGCTTGTCGTAATCCACGCCGCCGTAGACCAGCGCGAAGCGCAGGCCAAGCTCGGAACCGAACTTCACCGCATCCTTGTGGATCTGGATGGCCAGTTCGCGGGTCGGCGCCAGGATCAGTGCGCGCGGGTCTTCCGGCTTGCGGTCGGCCAGTGCCGGGCGGGTCAGCAGGCGGTTCACGACAGCGACCAGGAAGGCCAGCGTCTTGCCGGTGCCGGTCTGGGCCTGGCCGGCGACGTCGCCACCGGGCAGCGCGACCGGCAGGGTCAGCGCCTGGATGGGCGTGCAGCGGGTGAATCCGGCTCCTTCAAGACCGGCCTGCAGGGCCGGATGCAGATCAAAGGAGGAAAAAGTCAAATCGGTCAGCGGTTTGTCGCTCATGTGTCCGTCTTGGTATGGCCACGCGCCTGCGGGCGGCGGCACTGAAATCTGTCTGGGGCTCCGTCGCAAACTGCGGCCCCTGCGGCGGGTCGGGCTGGCCGGGACCCCTCGGTCCGCGCGCCGCACAATGCCCCAGTTTACCGCACTCGGGCCGACAAACCGGAACCCGGCGTCTCACGCCATACGGAGACGAACGTCTTCACACCGCAATACCGCGCTTGAACAGCGGCGCAGGCTCCCATGGCCTACTCCGCCAGCATCCCCATTTCAGCCATGGACAGTGACATCGGACACATACCGGGCTCAGCACCGATCACGATACGCTGGGTTCCAGCCAGCATCTGTCCCTGCCCTGCGATAGGGGTACACTGCCGGCCGTGAGCGTCCAGGCATCCCGCCGAACGCACCGTGGCAGTCCGCCGCGAGGCAACGACGAGGGTCACGCCACCGGGCATGGCCCAGTTCACCCACCTCCGGCCTGGCCGGGTGCAATCCAAGACGAGAAACCAAGATGAGCGACAAGGTTGTACACGTCGGCGATGCCGACTTTGATAGCGCCGTACTGAATTCCAAGGAACCGGTGCTGGTCGATTTCTGGGCCGAGTGGTGTGGCCCGTGCAAGATGATCGCCCCGGCGCTGGATGAACTGGCCGATGCCTACCAAGGCCGCGCCAAGATCGCCAAGGTCAACGTGGACAACAACCGCGCCCTGGCCGCCAAGTACCACGTGCGTTCGATTCCCTACCTGGTCGTCTTCAAGGACGGCGAGAAGGTTGGCGAGCAGATCGGTGCCGTTGGCAAGGCCCAGCTGGCCGGCCTGCTGGACAAGGCCCTGGCCTGATCCCGCAGGTTACCGGCAGCCGTTTTGCACGGCTGCCGGGCGGGCGCCCCCGCACCTGACTGAATACCGTATCCGGCGACCCTTGCGTGGCGCCGCAGGCCGATGATAGTGTCGGCATATCCGGCCGCGTTCGCGTGCCGCATCTTCTGGACGCAGTCTCTTCCAGACCCATTCCCAATGTTCGCCGCCCCAGCCGGGCGCTCGCACCTTCAAGCGAGGAATAACGCTCTTGTCCGATAACACTTCCGAAACCGGTAGCGCTGAAGCGCCCGCCGAAAAGCGCGTGCGCAAAGCCCGCGTGACCAAGGCTGCCGCTCCGGCCGCCGCCGAAACCAGCGCCGCCCCAGCGCAACCTGCCCTGCCGCTGGCAGCCGCGCCCGAAGCGCCGGCACCGGCCGCACCGGCCGCAGCGCCTTCCGCGCCGAGCGCACCCGCCGCCGAGGCCCCTGCCAGCAGTGGCGGCGGCGAAGGCGGCGAGGGCCGCGAATCCGGCCAGCCACGGCAGTCGCAGCAGAACAACCAGGGCGGCGGTCAGAACCAGAACCCCTACAACCAAGGCGGCCAGCAGGGCCAGCAAGGCCAGGGCAACCGCCGTGACCGTTTCCGCAACCGCCGCGACCGTGATCGCAATGGCGGCGGCGGTGGTGGTGGCAACGGCGGTCGCTTCCGCGACGACGGCATGCCCAACGACAACGGCGAACAGCAGCCATTCGTGCCGCGCCCGCACGCCAACGTGCCCGAAGGCTTCCCGGTCTATTCGCTGAGCGACCTCAAGCGCATGCCGGCCCAGAAGCTGCTGGAGATCGCCGAGCAGCTGCAGATTTCCGAAGGCGTGGCCCGTGCCCGCAAGCAGGATGTGATCTTCGCGCTGCTGAAGGTGCTCACCCGCCACGGCGACGGCGTTGCCGCCGACGGTGTGCTGGAAATCCTGCCGGACGGCTTCGGCTTCCTGCGCGCTGCCGAGGCCAGCTACCTGGCCGGCCCGGACGACACCTACATTTCGCCCAGCCAGATCCGCCGCTTCAACCTGCGTACCGGCGACCACCTGTCCGGGCGCATCCGCTTCCCGAAGGACGGCGAGCGCTACTTCGCGCTGTCGATCGTGGACACCATCAACGGTGAGCCGCTGGAAGCGTCGAAGAACAAGGTGCTGTTCGAGAACCTGACCCCCCTGTTCCCGCGTCGCCGCTTCACCCTGGAGCGTGGCAACGGTTCGTCGGAAGACATCACCGGCCGCATCCTCGACCTGATGGCACCGCAGGGCAAGGGCCAGCGCTCGCTCATCGTGTCCCAGCCGAAGGCCGGCAAGACGATGATGATGCAGCAGGTGGCCACGGCCATCACCACCAACCATCCGGACGTGCACCTGATCGTGCTGCTGATCGACGAGCGCCCGGAAGAAGTGACCGAAATGCAGCGCACCGTGCGCGGCGAGGTCATCAGCTCGACCTTCGACGAACCGGCCGCGCGCCACGTGCAGGTGGCCGAAATGGTCATCGAGCGTGCCAAGCGCCTGGTCGAACACAAGAAGGACGTGGTGATCCTGCTCGACTCGATCACCCGCCTGGCGCGTGCCTACAACAACGTCGTGCCGAGTTCGGGCAAGGTGCTGACCGGTGGTGTGGACGCCAACGCCCTGCATCGCCCCAAGCGCTTCTTCGGTGCCGCACGCAACGTGGAAGAAGGCGGCAGCCTGACCATCATCGCCACCGCGCTGGTCGATACCGGCTCGAAGATGGACGAGGTGATCTACGAAGAGTTCAAGGGCACCGGCAACAGCGAAGTGCACCTGAGCCGTCGCATCGCTGAAAAGCGCGTGTTCCCGGCCATCGACATCAACCGTTCCGGCACCCGTCGCGAAGACCTGCTGATCGAGCCGGAGCTGCTGCAGAAGATCTGGATCCTGCGCAAGCTGCTGCATCCGATGGATGAAATGACGGCGATGGAATTCCTGCTCGACAAGATGAAGAACACCAAGTCCAACGACGAGTTCTTCGGTTCGATGAAGCGCTGATCGCGCGGCATTGACGGAATACGGAAAGCCCCGCAGTGCGGGGCTTTTTCTTTGGGTGGCGGCAGGGCAAACGGCTTCACTTCGCGGCCCGGTGATTTGGCGATAATCTGCAGGGCAAATGCCTGACTCTCCGCCCCGACCGCGCTGGCCGGGCCGCCGATTTCCGCTGTTGCCCCATCCGGAGGATCCGGCGGGTCCAGCCCTGCACGATTCTTCAACCGCATGCGCACGCTGTCCCCCCGCCTCAACCTGGGCAAGCTGATCCTTGCCCTGGCCCTGCTCAGCGCCATCATCGCCTTGGCCAATACGCTGCTTGCCAGCTATCGCGTGCAGCGCGACCAGCTGGTGGGCAACACCCTGGAAGCCAACCGGGTGTACGCGACCAAGCTGGCCGAGACCACGCAGGACTTTCTGCTGGCCGCGCAGCAGCAGCTGGCCTATGCCGCCACCCGGCTTGGCAACAGCGACATGGATCCAGCCCAGGCGCAGGACGAGGCCCGTCGCCTGCAGCTGCAGTCCAGCAGCTTCAACTCCTCGCTGGTGGTGGCCAACGACGGGCGGGTGATCGCGACCTCGCCGCAGAGCCTGCAGCTGCAGGGTGAGATACTGCGCAGCGCTGGCAACAAGGCAGCGTTGGACCGGCGCCAGCCGATGATCAGCGATCCCTACCAGTCGGCCACCGGCAAGCTGCTGATCTCGATCTCGCACCCGGTATTCGACCGCAGCGGCCAGTACCGGGGCTATGTCAGCGGCACGCTGTACCTGCGCCAGCGCAGTGCACTCAACACCCTGCTGGGTACGCACTATTACCGGGATGGGTCTTACCTGTACGTGGTGGACCGCCATGGTCGCCTGATCTACCACATCAATCCCCGGGAAGTGGGCACGTATGCGCTGAACAACCCGGCGGTGAAAGCGGTGATGCGCGGCCAGCGCGGAGCGCAGCAGGTGCGCAACAACCACCAGGTGGCGATGCTGGCCGGTTACGCGCCCGTCGCGGCAACCGGCTGGGGCATCGTTGCGCAGCGCCCCACCGAGGCGACGCTGCAGCCGCTGTCACGGCTGATGTCGGCGGTGATCTGGAATGCCATTCCGCTGGGCGTGTTGTCGCTGCTGATCACCTGGTGGTTCGCCCGCCGCATTTCGCTGCCGCTGTGGCAGCTTGCCCGCAACGTGCAGGACGGCGAGGACACCGGCAATGCGATCAGCCACGTCAATGGCATCCGCGCCTGGTACTTCGAAGTGGCACAGCTGAAACAGGCGGTGCTTTACAACTTCAATGCGCTGCAGGACCGGATCGGCACGCTCAACCGCGCCAGCCGCACCGATCCCCTGACCGGCCTGCTCAACCGTCGCGGGCTGCAGCAGGCGCTCGACGCGCTGCAGGCGCAGGGCCTGCCGTTTGCGATCCTGACCCTGGATATCGACCGCTTCAAGTCGATCAACGACAGCCACGGTCACGATGTCGGTGACGCAGCCATCGTGCATATCGCCGAACAGATGCGGCGGCATTCGCGCGAGACCGACGTGCTGTGCCGCGCCGGTGGTGAGGAGTTCCTGGTGCTGTTGCCGGGCGTTGGCATCGAAGCGGCCCGGCAGGCCGGCGAGCGCCTGCGCCTGGCCATCGCCGACGAACCGTTCGCTCCGGTGGGCACCATCACCGTGTCACTGGGCGTGGCCCACTTCCCCAGTTTCCATACCGATCCGGAACAGGCACTGCGCTTGGCCGACAAGGCCCTGTACCTGGCCAAGGAACAGGGCCGCAACCGGGTGGTGGTGTACCCGCACGCCGATTGAGCACGTTGATTCAAGCGGAATGCGCCGGGACGGGCCCGGTGCATCCCGCAATCACGCTTCAGCCCAGCGGGGTGAGCAGGCGCGGGCCTTCCTGCGCACGACCCACCATGTACACGCCGCCTTCGGGCAGCAGATCGCTTCCGGCGACCTGGGTTTCCTCGCCGGTCTTCCATGGCGCCCGTTGGCGCGGGCCGGGAATGTACGCGCTCCAGCGGCCGTAACGCTCACGCGAATCCTGGAAGGCGAAGCGCACCGGCACGCGCACGGACCAGAAATCGCGATCCTTGTCCTCGCCGGTAGTGGGCGGGTTGAACGTCCAACGCTTGGCGCTATTGACGCTGGCCTTGGCCAGGATATCGCGCAGCTGGTTCATCGCGCGCGCGTTGCCAATCACGGTCAGGTTGGTCTGCTCGGCGATCACATCGGCCACTCTGCCATCGCGGCCGACCTTGATCATCAGCATGACCGTGCCCTCCCCCTGCATGGCCACTGCCTGCGGTGGGTAATCCGGCCCGCGCAGTCCTTTGCTGGTCACCCTGTCGGTGCTGACCTCACGCTCGCCACCCACCTTGCTGAAATTGGCATCGACCAGGCGGACCCGCATGGTGCCCTCGGCAGCATTGTCGGCCATCAGCCGCAGGCGCACCGCAGTGCGTGCCTGCACCGGCGCGCCATTGACCAGCACCGGTTCGAAACGCCAGCCCTGCACGGCCTTGTCCACGAAATCGGCAATACCCGCGTCGATTTTCTCGCGACGGTCGAGCTGGAACCCTTCAACCTGGCCTTCGCGGCCGATGTCGATGACGCCACTGAGGGTCATGCTGGCTTCGGCCTGCCTGCGCACCTCGCGCGCGGTCTGCGCATCGGCGGTATCGATCAGGGCGGCACCGCCAGACACCGCAAGGGCCAGTGCGAGGAAAAGAGAAGAACGTATCATTGCCGATCCTTGGTGATGAAAGTGCCGAGATTACCCGAGTTCCACACGCTCCGCGCGGCCGATCACGCCAACCGCTGCGCAGCCGAGTACGGTGGGGTGTCCGGATAGTCGCCCGCCGCAAAGCGCGCCTGCAGTCCCTGCCACCAGGCGGGGTCGAACAGATGGCGATAGTGCTCGCGCACCGCTGCCAGTTCCTGTGCCGGCAAGCCCATGAACGGCCCGAACCGCTCGGGGAAAACATCGCGCGGACCGACATGGAACCAGGGCTCATCGGCCATCGCTTCTTCCGGAGAGCTTGGCTTGGGCCAGGCCCGGAATACGCAGTCGCTGACCAGGCACAACTCGTCGTAGTCGTAGAACACGGCACGGCCGTGGCGCGACACGCCGAAGTTCTTCGGCAGCATGTCACCGGGGAAGATGTTGTTGCGCGCCATGTCGGTGATCGCCTGCGCGTAGTCGAGTACCGCTGCGCGCACGGCCTCGCCAGCCTGTTCGCGCAGATAGAGATTCAATGGCCGGAAGCGACGCTGCACGTAGCACAACGCGATCTCCACCTCGTCGCCATCCACGCGCACGCTCTGCGCGCACTGCTGCAGCAGCTCGTCCAGCAGCGCCGGGGCGAAGCGTTCGCGCGGGAAACGCAGGTGCCGGTAGGGCTGTGCGTCAAGCAGGCGACCGACGCGGTCGAGGTTGAACACCAGGGCATACTTTTCCTCCACCTGCTGACGGGACATCGTCTTGGGCCAGGCGAAACGATCACGGATCAGCTTGAACACCAGCGGGTAGCTGGGCAGGGTGAACACCGCCATGACCATGCCCGGCGTGCCTTCGGCATGCGCCAGACGCTCGTTCGGGTGTTCATTGAAGTGGCGGAAGAACGTCCGGTAGCGCTCGGTCTTGCCCTGTTTGGCGCGTCCGAGCACGGTATAGATCTCGTCGATCGGCTTGCCCGGCAGCAGGCTGCGCAGGAACACCACCGCATCGCCAACCGTACCCAGGTCAGCCTGGAAATAGCTGCGCGACACGCCGAACAGATGGGCCACATCGCGCCGCCGGGTCAGCACGGCATCGGCGCGCAGGCCCCGGTCGTCGTTGACCAGCGCGATCACGCACGGCGAGAAACGGTGTTCACCAAACACACGCCCGACCAGATAGGCACGACGCTCGCGGTAGAACACGGTATCGAGCAGTTCGATGCTGCGTACCGGCGTGTCGCCCCAGTGCGCCAGATCGTCCTGCAGGCGCACGGCGATGGCGGCGGCGCAGCGCAGCTGGTGCGCATACGGAACATCGAAGCGGTAGTCGGCCAGCACCCGTTGCAGCGCCTCTACCGGCCGCGTCGGCGAGACCGCGTAGGTGTGGCGGGCCACCGGATGGGTGATCGCATCGGAGGGCTCGACATCGAAAGCGATGAACTCCACTTCCGGGTCCACACCGCGGATGGCGAACAGCCGCCGCGACAACGTGTTGTAGAAGGTCTTGTACAGCTCGGCGTCGATCAGGCCCTGCAGCAGGGCACTGAAGTGCGCGTGCACCTGCAGCCACAGCGCGCGTTCGCTGATGGCGTCACCGGCCAGCCGCCGCAGCGCATCCATCTGCTCGGCGATGCACTGGTCGTACAGAGCGATGCGCTCCACCGCATCGTGGCGCGCCGCCGCCCAGTCGCGCTGCTGGAAACGCACCCGGGCACGCGCCGTAATCGCAGCGAAGCGGGCGTGATACTGCTCGAAACCATCGCGGATGGCCTCGGCGATGCGCGGTGCCAGTTCGGTTGCAGTGACGGGATCGGACATGCACGACGTATCCGGGGGAAACCGACCTCACCATACGCTGGCGTGTGTGATGCCGTCGAGCGCGCAGACGGTGCCGCCCGCTGGCCGGCACCCTCTGGGCCCCCTTGGATGCAGGCAGGTGCCGGCCAGCGGCCGGCACTACCCTTCAGATCGCCAGTTCGGCCTCCACGTCCTGCACCTTGCGCCGCGCCAGGGCGAGGTTGGACTTGGTCCGGTCCAGCACGATGTAGAAGAACAGGCCCTTCTTCTTCGCCACCGGGCGCATGATGTGATACGCCTTGCCGAGCGAGATCAGGATGTCCTCGATGCCATCGTTGAGGTTGAGCGAGGCGGCGGTTTTCATCTTCGCGCGGATCACTTCGGTGTTGCCGGCCGCCGCCACTTCCATGTCCATGCCCGAACCGGCCTCGCCCAGCAGCATGCCGCTTTCGTAGTCGACCAGCGCCACGGCCTGCGCGCCATCGATACCCATCAGTGCAGTCAACGAATCATTCAATCCAGCCACGTTGCACCCCTCTCAATGTTGGTTCGAGCCCCTCGTTTCCCCGCGGCCGGGCTCACGATCCGCTGAGTTCGGCCAGGATCGCCTGGCCACATTCCCTGCTCTGCCACAGCACCTGGCCGATCACGCTGCGCTGGTCGCAGGCCGCCATCAGCAGCAGCGGCGCTCGCCCCTCGGCCTGGATGGCCAGCATCAGCACCTTGCCGCCGGCGGCCTCCAGCATCAGTGTCTGCAGATCGCCCAGCGCCAGTTCGCGCCCCACTGCCGCAGCCAGGGCCAGCATCGCGCTGGTCATCGCCGCCAGGCGTTCGCCACGCCCATCCGCACCAGCACTGACCAGGGCAAAGCCATCGACGCTGGCCAGCACCACGGTCCGCACCCCTTCCACCCGCTGCTGCAGGTCCTGCAGCAACGGCTGCAGGCGCTCGCGCTGCTGCGCGTCCGGCAACGGCGCGCCTTGTCCATCAGCCATGTGCGGCCACCAGTGCATGCGCTTCCATTTCGCTCATCAGTACGTCCATCAGCAGCAGTCCTTGTTCGCGATCACGGGCATCCACCGCCAGCAACGGCAGCGGCTGGCCATCGAGCCGGGCGCGCTCGGCCCAGTCATCCAGTGCCGCTGCCGGCACCTGGTCAAGATGGGTCACCGCCACCACCAGGGCCAATGCCGGGCCGAACGGGCGCAGCACCTGCAGGTAGGCGTCCAGCTCGGCGGCCACCCCGGCACGGCGCGCATCCAGCAGCAACACCGCACCGCGCGCGCCCTGCAGCAGGATCGGCCACAGGAAATCAAAGCGCTGCTGGCCAGGCGTGCCATACAGGCGCAGCCTCTCGCCGTTGGGCAGGTCGATATCGGCGTAGTCCAGCGCCACCGTGGTCGAAGCCTTGTCGGCCCCCGCGCGGTCGCTGTTGGCTACGTCGGTGTCGACCACCGCACCGGCAGCGATGCTGCGCACCAATGTCGACTTGCCGCTGCCCATGCCACCGAGCACCACCACCTTGTGCTCACGCATCGCGATCACTCCCGCGCAGCGTGCGCCACAGGCGTGCGAGCAGGCCGTTGTCGGCGGTGCTGGCACGCGCACCCGCCAGCGGTACTGCAGGTGCGACCTGCAACTGCGCATAGCCGCACAGGTAGGCGGCGTGGATGAAATCGCGCACGGCGGCGGCGGGAAGATCCAGCAGCATCGCGCATTCGTCCACCGTGCAGGCACGCTTGAGCAGCAGCGAACATAGACGGAAGCCATCGTGATCGTGGCCGAGCACGCGGAAGTCCGGCCAGCGCAGCAGCTTCACCGACGCCCCGCGCAGGCGATCATCCAACGCCTGCCAGTGACGGCTGCGCTGCGCCCATTGCCACAGCAACGGACGCAACGGCAGTCGCGTGCGGTCACCCGCCAGTGCCTGCAGCTGCGCCGGCAGCAGCGCATCCAGATACAGGTGCTCGAAGCCCTGCGCCAGCCGTTCCACCAGCACCGTAGCCGGCTCGTGCAGCAGCACCGCCTGGTCCTGTTCCAGATCCAACAGCAGCAGCGGTTCTCCACCCTCGCCCAGCAGCGCCTGGCCCTGCCGCGATGGCAGCCGCTCGCGCAGCAGGCGGGTGATCGCGTGCGCGCCGTCAGCCAGGCGGATCGGTGTCGCGTCGGTGCCGGTCTGCATGCCGCGCAGCGCCCGTCCTATCGCGCCATCATCCAGTACGTCCTGGCCGCCATCGCCCTCGCGCAATTGGCCGCCGAGGTCCTCGATCCAGCAGTGCAGGCGCGGGCGCTGCTGGCGCATGCGCAGTGCCGCGTTGCGCAGCGCAGGCGTATCGCGGATCACCAGCAGATCGCAGTCGTCCAGGTCCTGGCTGCGGCGGATCTGCCCGTCCGGCAGCGCCGAGGCCAGCCGCAGCCGCTGCAGCAGGGCCTGTTCGCCCTGGATGTCGGTTCCCACTACGAGCACGCGTGCCGTCCGTGTTCCCCGTGCGACCACCTCCCCGGCGGTCTCGCACCGCCAAGGCTAGGCCATGGCTTGCCGCCATCGTCGTGATCAACTGCTCATATTGCTGGCAGTGGTGAACATGCATGCATCCGTTCTGCGACGGCCACCGCGGGCAAGTTTCATGCCGTGTTGACGGCGTTCCGACAGATGACGGATTTCACGGTTCCGGGCCCGAGTACATCCACGCCATGGGTGGGGTCAGATCCCTCTGCGGTACAGAGGGATCTCAACGATCTTCTGCTCGTTGTCGGCCAGCGCCTTGGCCAGCGGAGCAAAGCGTGCCTGCAGTGCGGCATCTTCGTTCTGCGCTGCCAGGGCCTGCGCCCAGTACAGGGCGATATAGAAGTGGCTGCCACGGTTGTCGATGCCACCGAGCTTGCGCGAGGGCGACTTGTCGTTGTCCAGGAACTGGCCGTTGGCCTCGTCCAGCGCCTTGGCCAGCACGCGGGCGGCAGCGTTGTCGTAGCGGTTGCCCAGGTGCTCCAGCGACGCGGCCAGGGCCAGGAATTCACCCAGGGAATCCCAACGCAGGTAGTCCTCTTCGACGAACTGCTGCACGTGCTTCGGCGCCGAACCGCCAGCGCCGGTCTCGAACAGGCCGCCACCGGCCATCAGCGGCACGATCGACAGCATCTTGGCGCTGGTACCCAGCTCCATGATCGGGAACAGATCGGTGAGGTAATCGCGCAGCACGTTGCCGGTCACCGAAATGGTGTCCTCGCCCTTGCGGATGCGGGCCAGCGAGAAGGTGGTCGCTTCCACCGGCGGCAGGATGCGGATGTCCAGGCCGGTGGTGTCGTGGTCCTTCAGGTACGTCTCGACCTTGGCGATGACCTGCGCGTCGTGGGCGCGGGCGGCGTCCAGCCAGAACACGGCCGGGGTGCTGCTCAGGCGCGCGCGTTCGACGGCCAGCTTGACCCAGTCCTGGATCGGCGCGTCCTTGGTCTGGCACATGCGCCAGATGTCACCGGCTTCCACGGCGTGTTCGAACACCACGTTGCCGGCCTCGTCGGTGACCTTGACCACGCCGTCGGCAGCGATCTGGAAGGTCTTGTCGTGCGAGCCGTACTCTTCAGCCTTCTGCGCCATCAGGCCGACGTTGGGCACCGAGCCCATGGTGGCCGGGTTGAAGGCACCGTTGCTGCGGCAGTCGTCGATGACGGCCTGGTACACACCGGCATAGCAACGGTCCGGAATGACCGCCTTGGTGTCCTGCAGCTTGCCTTCGGCATTCCACATCTTGCCGGAGTCGCGGATCATCGCCGGCATCGAGGCGTCGACGATCACGTCGCTCGGCACGTGCAGGTTGGTGATGCCCTTGTCCGAGTTGACCATGGCCAGGCCCGGACGCTGCGCGTACTCGGCCTGCAGGTCGGCTTCGATGGCGGCACGGGTGGCTTCGGGCAGCGACGGCAGGCGCGCGACCAGATCACCGATGCCGTTGTTGGCATCGAAACCGGCCTGCTTGAGCGTGTCGGCGTGCTTGGCGAGCACGTCCTTGTAGAACTCGTTGACGACCACGCCGAACATGATCGGGTCGGAGACCTTCATCATGGTCGCCTTCAGGTGCAGCGAGAACAGCACGCCCTGGGCCTTGGCATCGGCGATCTGCGCATCGATGAAGGCGGCCAGCGCCTTGCGGCTCATCACTGCCGCGTCGACGATCTCACCGGCCTTGACCGCGGTCTTTTCCTTCAGCACGACGGTGCTGCCGTCCTTGCCGTGCAGGGTGATCTTCAGCGCGCCGGCGTTGGCCAGGGTGGCCGACTTCTCGCTGCCGTAGAAATCACCCGCGTCCATGTGCGCGACGTGCGACTTCGAATCGGACGCCCAGGCGCCCATGCGGTGCGGGTGCTTGCGGGCGTAGTTCTTCACCGACAGCGGCGCGCGCCGGTCGGAATTGCCTTCGCGCAGCACCGGATTGACTGCGCTGCCCTTGACCTTGTCGTAGCGCGCCTTGTAGTCGCGCTGCTGGTCGTCGGCCGGGGTTTCCGGGTAATCCGGCAGCGGATAGCCCTGGTCCTGCAGTTCCTTGATGGCGGCCTTCAGCTGCGGCACCGAGGCGGAGATGTTCGGCAGCTTGATGATGTTGGCGTCGGGGGTGGTCGCCAGCTGGCCCAGCTCGGCCAGGTCATCGTTGACCTTCTGCGCATCGCTCAGCAGTTCCGGGAACAGCGACAGGATGCGGCCGGACAACGAGATGTCACGGGTTTCCACTGCGATGCCCGCGGTGGAGGTATAGGCGTCGACGATCGGCAGCAGCGACTGGGTGGCCAGGAACGGTGCTTCGTCGGTCAGCGTGTAGAGGATCTTGGACATGGGGGACTTGGACTCTGTAGCAGTGCTCAGGGGAAGGCCGGCGCCAGCGCCGGGCCACGTGCAACCGTGTCACTTTCCCCGCCGCCGTCAGGGTGGGCGCGCGCCGGGGAAACCCCTGCATTGTCGCGTTTTCAGCCGCGCGGGGCAAAGCCGTGCCATACGCGGCGGTACTGCACGCCGGTAACGCTGTGATCCATCCACGCATGGCGTGGGTCTGCGGAAACATCCCCGCGCGAGGATGGGCCAGGTATCTGCACCTGTAGATCCACGCCTTGCGTGGATGAGGCCTTCCCGCAAAGCCACCAACAAAAAAGGACGCAGCCTCGCGGCTGCGTCCATCGTGAGTCCAACCGGGAGAGAGTCGGCGGGACTTACTTGACCTCGAACTCCTGCGGCGTTCCGGCCGCCTTACCATCAACCATGACTTCGGCGCGGTACTTGCCGGCCGGCCAGCCATTGGCATTCTTGAAGGTGATGTTGGTGGTCTCTGCACCGCTGGTGTTCAGGGTTGCGTTCTGCTCACCGGCCACCTGGCCATCCTGGAAGGTCAGCTTGGCGCCGACGGTGACATTGTTGGCCGCGCCATCGGTCTTCACCGAGACGATGACATCATCCTTCGGCGCGAACAGGGCGGCCGTGGTCACCGACTTGTCAGCTGCGGCGGTCTTGCCGACAGTGACCGCCGATACCGCCACGGCCGATGCAGCCATCGGCGGCGGCGCGCCGGTCATCGGCGCGGGCGCTTCGGCCGGGGTGGTTGCCGCCGGAGCTGCGTTGTTGTCTGCGGTTTCTTCCTTCTTCTTGCAGCCCACCAGGGCAACGCTGCCCAACAGCGCGGCCAGCAGGGCATTCTGAAGCGGGGTCGTCTTGATCATTCGGGGTTCCTCCAAGGATTGTTCGGACGGCGATTGGATCGCCGGTATTACTTCGGCGGCAGTTTCAGGGTCTGGCCCGGGAAGATCTTGTCCGGGTCGTCGAGCACATCGCGGTTGGCTTCGAAGATCTTCTTCCAGGCGTTGGCATCGCCCAGGTGCTGCTTGGCGATCTTCGACAGCGAATCCCCCTTCTGCACGGTGTAGGTGCCACCGCTGACAACCTCGGCGGTACTGTCCACCGAGGCACTGACGCCGGAAAAGTCCGCCTTGGGGACCTGCTGGGCGGTACTGTCGACGCTGCCACTGACGCCGGAGAAATCGGCTTTCTTCTCGGTACTCATCCACACACTCCCGTCTGTATGACTACATGGCTGGCACGGTGTCATAGAGGTTGTTAAATGGGGATGGTGCCGATGTGAAGCCGCCCCCCGGAGCGGCTGAACAATCGGGGCCCAACCGGGAGCGCTGGGCCATGGCGGGCGGCTCCGTATAGGGCCGCTGCGCTCGCCGGGCATGGCCCGGCGCTACCTGTAACCGCCTGCGGAGGTTACTGCCGCAGTTCGCGGTAGGTCGCGGCCGGGGCGGCGATGCCGGGGCTGGCGCGCCACGGGTTGATGTCCAGGCCACCGCGACGGGTATAGCGGGCTTCGACTTCCAGCCACTGCGGCCGGCAGCGCGCGGACACTTCACTGAAGATGCGCTCGACGCACTGCTCATGGAACTCGGCGTGCTCGCGGTAGCTGACCAGGTAGCGCAGCAGGCCGGCACGATCGATCTGCGGGCCGCGGTAGCGCAGGCTGACGGTGGCCCAGTCCGGCTGGCCGGTGACCGGGCAGTTGGACTTCAGCAGGGCCGAGACCAGGGTCTCCTCCACCAGCGCATCGGCGTTGGCCGACAGGTAGTCCGCCTGCGGCGGGCCATAGCAGTCGATGTCCACCTCAAGGCCGTCGATCGACTCGCCCAGCGGTGATTCGCGCAACGCCGGCAGGCCGAACGTGACCTGGACCGGGGCGCCGGCGCAGGCCGACAGGTCGGCAACGAGGCGCTCGCGCAGGGCTTCGGCACTGTCGATGCGGGTGCTGTTGAGGGAGTTCAGGTACAGCTTGAACGACTTCGATTCGATCAGCCGCGGCGAGGTGCACGGCACCTGCACGGTGGCGACGGCGACCTGCGGTTTGCCACGAAGGTCGAGCCAGCTCAGCTCGAAGGCGTGCCAGCGGTCATGGCCGACGAAGGGCAGCGCGGCCTCGTCCAGACCGATCTCGACACGGGCGCCGACGCGCGGGATGGGAAACAGCAGGGCGGGATCGTACTGCGACGGGTAACTGACCTCGCGACCGAGGCTGGAATCCTGTGGGGTGTTCATGGTGCTTATTGTATCGCGCGCAGAGCGGGCCTTCGGCCGGGTCGGCCAACGGCGGAGCCCCTCCGTGGTGGGTGAATGCTGGACCCCCGGGGCTGGCCGGGAG
>NZ_QQXJ01000001.1:367671-385093 GCF_004348785.1 Stenotrophomonas sp. TEPEL | reverse complement strand
CAACTCCAGGGGGTCACTTCATGGACGGGTTTACGGCGTCCCCCGCAACCGGACCCACCCCGCCATCCCACGGATAGCCCGCTTCTGCTTCTGCTGTTGCTGTTGCTGTTGCCGGCCAGCCGCCGGCACTACCGCTTCGGTGGGTGCAGGGCGCAGCCCTGCCGGAAACCCTCAACCCGCCGGGGTGCCCGTACCATGCAGATAATCCAGGCTCACCTGCAGCAGCGCGCGGAATCCGACATCCAGCGCCTTCTCATCCAGCAGGAACTTCGGCGAATGGTTGGCCGGCGCCGTCGCCGGGTCGATGCCCACGCTGGTGGAACCGACGAAGAAGAACATGCCCGGCACTTCCTTGGCGTACAGCGAGAAATCCTCCGCGCCCATCTGCAGCGGCGGCTCATACACGTTGTCCTTGCCCACCACCGCCTGCAGGCTCGGCAGCATCTTCGCGGTCAGCGCCGGGTCGTTCACCGTGGCCGGGTTGCCTTCCGATTCGTAGATGTCGGTCACCGCCTTGGCCCCATGCGCGGCAGCGGTGTGGTCGGCCACGTTGCGCAGGTCGGCGAAGATCTGCTGGCGCATGCCTTCGTCGAAGGTGCGGATGGTGCCGACCATCTCCACTTCATCGGGAATGATGTTGTAACGGATGCCGCCGTTGATCGCACCGAAGGTCAGCACCGCCGGCTGCTTGGAGAGGTTGGCGCGGCGGCTGACGATGGTCTGTGCGGTGCCGATCAGATCAGCAGTAGCAACAATCGGGTCGACGCCGTTCCACGGTGCCGAGCCATGCGTCTGCCGGCCGATCACCTTGATGCCGAAACGATCGGACGCGGCCATCAGCGGGCCACCGCGCACCGCGATCTGCCCTGCCTGCACGCTGGAGAACACATGCAGGCCGAATACCGCCTCGGGCTTGAAGTCGGCAAACAGGCCTTCCTTCAGCATCAGCGCAGCACCGCCCTCTTCCGGCGGCGGCGCACCTTCCTCGGACGGCTGGAAGATCAGCATCACCTGGCCCGGCAGATCCTTCTTCATCGCCACCAGCGCTTCGGCTACGCCCAGCAGGGTGGCGGTGTGCGCGTCATGGCCACAGGCGTGCATCACCCCCACCGTCTGCCCGCGGTACTGGGCGGTGGCTTTTGACGCGAATGGCAGGCCGGTCTGCTCGGTCACCGGCAGTGCATCCATGTCCGCGCGCAGGGCAATCTTCGGGCCCGGCTTGCCACCTTCGATGATCGCCACCACGCCGTGGTGGGCGATGCCGGTCTTCGGCTTCAGGCCCATCGCGCGCAGGCGCTTGGCGACCTCGGCGGAGGTGCGCTCCTCGCGGTTGGACAATTCCGGGTGCTGATGGAAATCGCGACGCCATTCAACCACCTTGGCCTGCAGGCGCTGTGCGGCAGCGGTCACTTCCGGGCGCTGTCCGTCCTCGGCGTGGGCAAGGGCCGGCAGGGCCAGCAGCAGGGCGGACAGCAGCAACGAATGGCGCATCTCGATCTCCACGGAAGGGGTCTGCACCTGAATGTAGGGCAACATTGCCGCTGCGGGAACCTCCAGCGTCGTCCATCTGTCTGAGCGCCCGTCCCATCCGTCATGCAGGAAACCCGGTGGGCCACAGGTATGCTTTGCGCATTGCCACCCGGGGTGCCACCCCATCCAGCCCTCTTGGAGTCTTGAATGTCACGTGTTTGGAAGATCGTGCTGCTGGTCGTGGCGGTACTGGTGCTGGCCGTGGTCGGCCTGCGCGTGCTGGGTGGCGGCAAGGACAAGGCTGCCGGCCAGCAGGCAGGCGCCGGCCAGGGGGGTGAAGATCCCGATGCCGGCCCGGTGCCGGTGACCGTGGTCGAGGCCGCGCGCCAGGACGTGCCGGTGTATGCCAGCGCACTGGGCACGGTGACCGCGATGAACACCGTGACGGTCAGCCCGCAGGTGGGCGGCCAGCTGATGAGCCTCAATTTCCGCGAAGGCCAGGAAGTGAAGAAGGGCGACGTGCTGGCGGTGATCGACCCCCGCACCGCCCAGGCCAGCTATGACCAGGCCGTTGCATCCAAGCGCCAGAACGAAGCCCTGCTGGCCACTGCACGTTCGAACTACCAGCGTTCGAACGCGCCGGAGTACCGCCAGTTCGTGGCCAAGACCGATCTGGATACACAACGAAACCAGGTGGCACAGTACGAAAGCGCGGTCGCCGCCAATGAAGCCAGCATGCGTTCGGCGCAGGTGCAGCTGCAGTACACCAAGGTCACCGCGCCGATCACCGGTATCGCCGGCATCCGCGCGGTCGACGCCGGCAACGTGGTCAACGCCGGTACCGCGCTGGTCACCCTGACCCAGATCCATCCGATCCACGTGTTGTTCAACCTGCCCGAACGCCAGCTCGGCGACGTGCGCCAGGCGCAGGCCGCCGGCAGCGTGCCGGTCGCAGCGCTGGACCGCGCCGATTCGCACGTGCTCAGCGGCGACGGCAGGCTGGATGTGGTCGACAACCTGATCAGCGCCGACAGCGGCACCTTCAAGGCACGCGCGGTGTTCGACAACACCGACAACGGCCTGTGGCCGGGCCAGTTCGTCAATGTGCGCATGCAGCTGCGCACCATCGGCGGCGGCGTGGTGATCCCGACCCAGGCAGTGCTGCGTGGCCCGGATGGCGAGTACGTCTACGTCGTGCAGGGCGACAACACGGTGAAGATGCAGACCGTGCGCAGTGGCGTGGAAGTGGGCGACAGCCAGGTGCAGATCGCCGAAGGCCTGAAAGGCGGCGAGCGCGTGGTCAGCGAAGGCCAGTTCCGCCTGAAGCCGGGCAGCAAGGTGACCGCGCTGAAGCCGGGCGAAACGCCGGCCGCACCGACCGAGGCCGAACTGAAGGCCGCCGAACAGAAAAGTGGCGGCAGCGGCCGTCGTGGTGGTGGTCCGCGCTGAGCGCAGGCCACCCTTTCCCTTCGCGCCGGCATCGATGCCGGCGCTGCCATTGAAGCGCCAGCAAGGATCAGTCCGTGGGCTTTTCGACGATCTTCATCCGCCGTCCCATCGCGACCTCGCTGTTGATGGCGGGCCTGTTGCTGCTGGGCATTCTCGGTTACCGCAAGCTGCCGGTGTCGGCGCTGCCGGAAATCGATGCGCCCAGCCTGGTGGTCACCACCCAGTATCCGGGTGCCAACGCCACCACCATGGCCTCGCTGGTGACCACGCCGCTGGAGCGCCAGTTCGGGCAGATCTCCGGGCTGGAACTGATGACCTCCGATTCCTCGGCGGGGTTGTCGACGATCATCCTGCAGTTCTCGATGGACCGCGACATCGACATCGCCGCACAGGACGTGCAGGCGGCGATCCGCCAGGCCACCCTGCCCTCGTCACTGCCGTACCAGCCGGTCTACAACCGGGTGAACCCCGCCGACGCAGCCATCGTCACCCTCAAGCTGACCTCCGATACGCGGCCGCTGCGCGACGTCAACAACTACGCTGATTCGATCCTCGCCCAGCGCCTGTCGCAGGTTCAGGGCGTGGGCCTGGTGTCGATCGCCGGCAACGTGCGTCCGGCCGTGCGCATCCAGGTCAATCCGGCGCAGCTGTCCAACATGGGCTTGACCCTGGAAGAGCTGCGCAGCGCGCTCACCCAGGCCAACGTCAATGCGCCGAAGGGCTCGCTGAACGGCAAGACCCAGTCCTACAGCATCGGCACCAACGACCAGCTGGCCAGCGCCGCCGAGTACCGCGACACCATCATCAGCTACAAGAACGGCCGCCCGGTGCGGCTGTCCGACGTGGCCGAAGTGATCGATGGCGTGGAGAACGACCAGCTGGCGGCATGGGCCGACGGCAAGCCGGCCGTGCTGCTGGAAGTGCGCCGGCAGCCGGGCGCCAACATCGTGCAGACCGTCGAGCGCATCCGCGCGCTGCTGCCGCAGCTGCAGGGCGTGCTGCCGGCCGACGTGCACCTGGAGGTGTTCTCCGACCGTACCGAAACCATCCGCGCCTCGGTGCATGAAGTACAGTTCACCCTGATCCTGACCATCGGCCTGGTGGTGGCGGTGATCTTCGTGTTCCTGCGCCGGTTCTGGGCCACCATCATTCCCTCGGTGGCGGTACCGTTGTCGCTGGCCGGCACCTTCGCAGTGATGGCCTTCACCGGCATGTCGCTGGACAACCTCTCGCTGATGGCGCTGGTGGTGGCCACCGGCTTCGTGGTCGACGATGCGATCGTGATGATCGAGAACATCGTGCGCTACATCGAACAAGGCAAGAGCGGCAAGGAGGCGGCCGAGATCGGTGCGCGCCAGATCGGCTTCACCGTGCTGTCGCTGACGGTTTCGCTGGTGGCGGTTTTCCTGCCGCTGCTGCTGATGCCCGGCGTCACCGGCCGCCTGTTCCACGAGTTCGCCTGGGTGCTGAGCATCGCCGTGGTGCTGTCGATGCTGATCTCGCTGACGCTCACCCCGATGATGTGCGCCTACCTGCTCAAGCCCGATGCGCTGCCCGAGGGCGAAGACGCGCACGAACGTGCGGCCGCGGCCGGCAAGCAGAACCTGTGGACGCGCACCGTCGGCCTGTATGAGCGCAGCCTGGACTGGGTGCTGGAACACCAGCCGCTCACCCTGGCCGTGGCCGCTGCCGCGCTGGTACTGACCGTGCTGCTGTACGTGCTGATTCCCAAGGGCCTGCTGCCCGAACAGGACACCGGCCTGATCACCGCCGTGGTCCAGGCCGACCAGAACATCGCCTTCCCGCAGATGGAGCAACGCACCCAGCAGGTGGCCGAAGCGCTGCGCAGGGATCCGGACGTGACCGGCGTATCGGCCTTCATCGGTGCCGGCAGCATGAACCCCACGCTCAACCAGGGCCAGCTGTCGATCGTGCTGAAAGAGCGCGGCGAACGTGATGGGCTGGAAGACATCCTGCCGCGCCTGCAGAAATCCGTCGCCGGTATTCCCGGCGTGGCGCTGTACCTGAAGCCGGTACAGGACGTGACCCTGGACACCCGCGTGGCCGCCACCGAGTACCAGTACTCGCTGTCGGACGTGGACAGCGCGGAAGTCGCGCTGCAGGCCAACCGCCTGACCCAGGCGCTGCGCCAGCGCCCGGAACTGGCCGACGTCGACAACAACCTGTCCAACCAGGGCCGCGCACTGGAACTGAACATCGACCGCGACAAGGCCAGCGTGCTGGGCGTGCCGATGCAGACCATCGACGACACCCTCTACGATGCGTTCGGCCAGCGCCAGATCTCGACCATCTTCACCGAGCTCAACCAGTACCGGGTGGTGCTGGAAGTGGCGCCGCAGTTCCGCACCAGCACCGCGCTGATGGAACAGCTGGCGGTCGCCTCCAACGGCGCCGGCGCCCTCACCGGCACCAACGCGACCAGCTTCGGCCAGGTCACCTCGTCCAACTCGTCGACCGCCACCGGTATCGGTGCACAGAACACCGGCATCACCGTCGGTGCGGGCGGCATCATCCCGTTGTCGGCGCTGGCCGAGGCGAAGGTTTCCAGCGCGCCGCTGCTGGTCAGCCACCAGCAGCAGCTGCCTGCGGTGACGGTTTCCTTCAACGTCGCGGCTGGCTATTCGCTGTCCGATGCGGTCAAGGCCATCGAAGAGACCAAGGCCAGCCTGGACATGCCGGCGCACGTGCATGCGCAGTTCATCGGCAAGGCCGCTGAATTCACCGGCAGCCAGACCGACGTGGTGTGGCTGCTGCTGGCCTCGCTGGTGGTGATCTACATCGTGCTGGGCGTGCTGTACGAGAGCTACATCCACCCGATCACGATCATCTCGACCCTGCCGCCGGCCGGCGTCGGTGCGCTGCTGGCATTGATGGTCTGTGGCCTGAGCCTGTCGGTGGACGGCATCGTCGGCATCGTGCTGCTGATCGGCATCGTCAAGAAGAACGGCATCATGATGGTCGACTTCGCCATCGAGGCGCGGCGCACCGGCGCCAACGCGCGCGAAGCCATCCGCCGCGCCTGCCTGCTGCGCTTCCGCCCGATCATGATGACCACCGCTGCAGCCATGCTTGGCGCGTTGCCGCTGGCGCTGGGCACCGGCATCGGCTCGGAACTGCGTCGGCCGCTGGGCATCGCCATCGTCGGCGGCCTGCTGCTGTCGCAGCTGGTAACCCTGTACACCACGCCGGTGATCTACCTGTACATGGAACGCTTCTCGGAATGGCTCGCCCGTCGCCGCGAACAGCGTGCGCTGCGCGATGGCACGGTGCAGGAGCCGCAGGCATGACCCTGGCCCCGCACCTTCGGGGGGCTGCACGATGAACCTGTCCGGCCCCTTCATCCGTCGCCCGATCGGCACCGCCCTGCTTGCCATCGGCTTGTTCATGGTCGGCGTGATCTGTTACCTGCGGCTCGGCGTGTCGGCGTTGCCGAACATCGAGATCCCGGTGATCTTCGTGCACGCCAGCCAGTCCGGTGCGGATGCGGCGACCATGGCCTCCACGGTGACCGCGCCGCTGGAGCGCCACCTCGGCCAGCTGCCGGGCATCGACCGCATGCGCTCGTCGAGTTCGGAAGGCAGCTCGCTGGTGTTCATGATCTTCCAGAGCGACCGCGACATCGATTCGGCCGCGCTGGACGTACAGACCGCGATCAATTCGGCGCAGGCCGACCTGCCCTCGGGCATGGGCTCGCCGATGTACCAGAAGGCGAACCCGAACGACGATCCGGTGATCGCCATCGCGCTGACCTCGCAGACGCAGTCCGCCGATGAGCTGTACAACGTCGCCGATTCGCTGCTGGCCCAGCGCATCCGCCAGATCGGCGGTGTCGCCTCGGTGGATATCGCCGGTGCCTCGACGCCGGCGGTGCGTGTGGACGTCAACCTGCGCCTGATGAACGCGCTGGGACTGACCGCCGACGACCTGCGCAATGCCGTGCGCGCGGCCAACGTGACCTCGCCCACCGGCTTCCTCAGCGATGGCAACACCACCACGGCGATCATCGCCAACGATTCGGTCGCACGCGCCGCCGACTTCGCCGATCTGGTGGTCAAGACCCAGGGCGATGGCCGGGTGATCCGCCTGAAGGACATCGCCAACGTCTACGACGGCCAGCAGGACGCCTACCAGGCCGCGTGGTTCGACCACAAACCGGCCGTGGTGATGTATGTGTTCACCCGCGCCGGCGCCAACATCGTCGAGACCGTGGACCGGGTGAAAGCGCAGATTCCCGCGTTGCGCGACTACCTGCAGCCGGGCACCACGATGACGCCCTACTTCGACCGCACCCCGACCATCCGCTCGTCGCTGCATGAAGTGCAGATCACCCTGCTGATCAGCCTGGCGATGGTGGTGCTGACCATGGCGCTGTTCCTGCGCCGGTTGGCGCCGACGCTGATCGCGGCGGTGACCGTGCCGCTGTCGCTGGCCGGTGCTGCGCTGGTTATGTACGTGATGGGCTTCACCCTGAACAACCTGAGCCTGCTGGCGCTGGTGATCGCGATCGGTTTCGTGGTCGACGATGCGATCGTGGTGATCGAGAACATCATGCGCCACCTCGACGAGGGCATGCCGCGGATGCAGGCGGCCTTCGCCGGTGCGCGCGAAATCGGCTTCACCATCGTCTCGATCACCGCCTCGCTGGTGGCGGTGTTCATCCCGCTGCTGTTCGCCAGCGGCATGATGGGCGCGTTCTTCCGCGAGTTCACCGTGACCCTGGTGGCGGCGATCGTGGTGTCGATGATCGTTTCGCTGACGCTGACCCCGGCGCTGTGCAGCCGCTTCCTCAGCGCGCACGACCACGCGGCGGCACCGTCGCGCTTCGGCCGCTGGCTCGATGCCGGTCACGAGCGGATGCTGCGCATCTACACCGTGTTCCTTGATTTTTCGCTGCGCCATGCGCTGCTGCTGTCGTTGACGCCGTTGATCCTGATCGGCGTCACCATCTTCCTGTTCGGTGCGGTGAAGAAGGGCGCGTTCCCGCCACAGGACACCGGCCTGATCTGGGGCCGCGCCAATTCCAGTGCGACGGTGTCCTTCGAGGACATGGTCAGCCGCCAGCGCCGCATCACCGACATGCTGATGGCCGACCCGGCGGTGAAGACCGTGGGTGTGCGCCTGGGCAGCGGCCGCCAGGGCTCCAGCGCGCAGTTCAACGTCGAACTGAAGTCGCGCAAGGAAGGCCGCCGCGAAACCACTGCACACGCACTGGCACGGCTGAGTGCGAAGGCCGACCGCTACCCGGACCTGCAGCTGCGCCTGCGCGCGATCCAGGACCTGCCCAGCAACGATGGCGGTGGCAACAGCCAGGGCGCGCAGTACCGCGTCTCGCTGCAGGGCAACGACCTGGCCGCACTGCAGGAATGGCTGCCCAAGCTGCAGGCGGCATTGAAGAAGAACCCGAAGCTGCGTGATGTCGGCACCGACGTCGACAACGCTGGCCTGCGCCAGAACATCGAGATCGACCGGGCCAAGGCCGCGCGCCTGGGCATCTCGGTCGGCGCCATCGACGGTGCGCTGTACGGCGCCTTCGGCCAGCGCCAGATCTCCACCATCTACTCGGACATCAACCAGTACAGCGTGGTGGTCAATGCGCTGCCGTCGCAGACCGCCACGCCTGCGGCGCTGGACGAAGTGCATGTGCGCGCACGCAACGGCGAGATGGTGCCGATCACGGCGGTGGCCCGCCAGGCGCCGGGCCTGGCGCCCTCGCAGATCACCCATGAAAACCAGTACACGACGATGGACCTGAGCTACAACCTCGCCCCCGGCGTCAGCATGGGCGAGGCCAAGGCCATCATCGACAGCACCGTGGCCGGCATGCGCATGCCCGGCGACATCCGCCTGGCCGACGACGCCGGCTTCGGCTTCAATTCCGACCCCAGCGACATGCTGATCCTGGTGCTGGCAGCCATCCTCACCGTCTACCTGGTGTTGGGCATCCTCTACGAAAGCCTGATCCACCCGGTGACGATCCTGTCCACCCTGCCGGCCGCCGGCGTCGGCGCGTTGCTGGCGCTGTTCGGCACCAACACCGAACTGTCGGTGATCTCGATGATCGCGCTGGTGCTGCTGATCGGCATCGTCAAGAAGAACGCGATCATGATGATCGACTTCGCCCTGGTGGCGCAGCGCGAACATGGGCTGACTCCGCGCGAGGCTGCCCGTGAAGCCAGCATCGTGCGTTTCCGCCCGATCATGATGACCACGATGGTGGCAATCCTGGCGGCGGTGCCGCTGGCGATCGGCCTGGGCGAAGGTTCAGAGCTGCGTCGCCCGCTGGGCATCGCGATGATCGGCGGCCTGCTGTTCTCGCAGAGCCTGACCCTGCTCAGCACGCCGGCGCTGTATGTGATCTTCTCGTGCCTGGCCGAGCGCTGGAAGGCGCGGCGCGCGCGCAGGCGTGAAGCGAAGCTCCTCAGGCGCGCACAGCGGGCCTGACTTCGGCAGCGCCGGGCCATGCCCGGCGGCCTTTCAGCAATCCGCGCTGCGCGCTCGCCGGGCATGGCGCGGCGCTACCGGCCTTTGGTGGGTGCGGACCGTTGGTCCGCACGCCGATGGCATTTGACGCGCTGTAACGAAAAGAGAACAATTCTCATCCAGCCATGGTCCTGCGCCCCCTTGTGGCGCCCCGCTGCCGTCCCCGGCACGCCTGCGTGATCCCAGCCACCGACCTTTCCCCCCTGCATGGGCGGATGGCCCGTGGCCTCCCGCCGAGGATCTCCATCGATGTTGCCGATTCGCTCCCCCCGCCTGGCCGTACTGGCCGTCGCGCTGTCCGCCGCCTGCACTGCACACGCCGAAGCCCCGGCCGGATCCCGCAGCGCCACCGATCTGGACGCGGTCAAGGTCATCGCCGAGCGTACCCATACCGAGGCTGGCGCTCTCGGCGATCGCGCCCTGCGTGATACCCCGTTCGCGATCACCGCCGTCGGCCGTGAGCAGATCGAACAGCGCCAGGTCGTGTCGCTGGGCGAAGCCTTCCTGCTCGACCCCTCGGTCACCACCCAGGTCAGCGCCTATGCCAGTGGCTGGAGCTCGCCGATCCGCAACCGTGGCATCGATCTGAATTTCGACAGCTACCGGGTCAACGGCCTGCAGGTCTCGTCCTGGGGCACCGAATGGCCGCTGGAAGTGATGGAGCAGGTCGACCTGCTGAAGGGTCCGGGAGGTTTCCTGTACGGCTTCGGCGCGCCGGGCGGCATCGTCAACTACATCACCAAGAAGCCGACCGACGTGCCGACCTTCTCCGCCCAGCTCGGCTGGCGCGAGCAGGGCATCGTCAGCGGCGGCATCGACGTCGGCGGCCGCTTCGGCAACGAGCAGATGTTCGGCTACCGCTTCAACGCGTACCAGGAAAAGGGCGAAACCTTCAACGGTGGCCATGTCGATCGCAAGGTCGGTGCACTGTCGCTGGACGCGCGCCTGAGCGATGCGCTCACCTGGACCTTCGACGGCGTGTTCCAGTCGCGCGACCTGCGCGAGGAATCACCGCAGTACTACTTCCCTGGCCTGACCTCACTGCCGCGGCCGATCGCCGGCGATGTCGACAACAGCGTGCCCGGCACCTACTACGACACACGCTCCAGCCTGCTGTCCACCGCGCTGAACTGGCAGATCAACAGCGACTGGAAGGCCAGCCTGAGCTATGGCGTCACCACCTCGTGGAACGACGTCAACAAGATCTTCGCCTACATCGACGACACCAACGGCAACTACGCCGTCAACGTCTATGAGCTCGGCGGCAAGAGCGAGTGGAAGCTGGCACAGGCACTGGTGCAGGGCCGCTTCGGCACCGGCCCACTGCAGCACCAGCTGGTGGCCGGTGTCAGCCACCAGACCGGGCTGGGCTGGGACCGTCCCTACGAGTTCAGCCTGATCGGCCGCGCCAACCTCTACCAGCGCCATGGCATCCGTCACGACGCGGTGGGTTCCCGGGTGATGACCCGCGGTGACGAGACCGTGCAGCAGGCGGTGTTCGTCAGCGATACCGTCGATCTCGGCCATGGCTGGTCGGTGCTGGCCGGTTGGCGCTACAACGACTTCGAGACCAAGGGCGCCTACCACACCTATCCGGTCACCCCGACCTATGCGGTCATGTTCAAGCCCAGCGAGGCCGTCACCCTGTATGCCAGCTACATCGAGTCGCTGGAAGCAGGCAGCCGCGTAGGCAACAGCTACATCAATGCCGGCGATGTGCTCGACCCCACCATCAGCAAGCAGTACGAGATCGGCGCCAAGGTGGAAGCGAATCGCTGGACCGCGAATGTCGCTGCGTTCCGCCTGGAACGTGGCGCCAACATCGATCAGCTGACCGATGCAGGCAAGCGCCTGGTGCAGGATGGCATCACCCTGTACGAAGGCGTCGAAGGCAGCGCCGACCTGCACCTGACCGATGCGCTGACCGTGGGCGGTGGCGTGACCTGGCTGGACCCGACCTACGACAAGCTGTCACCGGGCAGCGCGGCGCAGGAAGGCAACCGTACCGTCGGTGCTGCGCGCTGGAGCGGCGTGCTGCACGCCACTTACCAGCTGCCGTGGGTGGAAGGGCTGGAGACCTATGCCGCCGTGCGCTACTACGGCGATGTCTGGTACGACGCCGACAACACCCTGAAGCTGCCCGACTACACCCTCGTCAACGCCGGCATCGGTTACCGCCTGCTGGCCTCCGGCCATCCGGTGACCCTGCGGGCCAGCGTGGAGAACCTGGCCAACCGCAGGTACTGGTCCAATACCGGCGTCGGCCTGCCGCGCACCTTCGCGCTCAGCGTGCGGTTCGACATGTAACGGGCCTCGGTAGCGCCGGGCCATGCTCGGCGGCTGCATGCCACGCCGCGCATGGCGCGGCGCTACCGGATTTCACGCGTGGCCCGCAATAATGGTGGCCGATCCTTCCGCCGAGCCTGCATGTCCGCACGCGAATCCCGACTCAGCCGCCTGTGGGCCCACGAGAAGGCCAGCTATGGCCTGCGGGTGTTCATTGCCCTGACAGCGGCCCTGGCCGTGTGCTGGCACCTGGATGCGCTGACCGCGCTGCCCGGCGTGTTCCTCGGCATCATCGCCAGTGCGATTGCCGAGACCGACGACAACTGGTGGGGCCGGACCAAGGCCGTGCTGCTGTCGCTGCTGTGCTTCTGCCTGGCAGCGGCCTCGGTGATCTGGCTGTTTCCCTGGCCGTGGATATTCATCGCGGCCCTGGCGCTGTCCACGTTTGGCCTGACCCTGCTCGGTGCACTGGGCGAGCGCTACGCGTCCATCGCCCAGGCGACCGTCACGCTGGCCATCTACACCATGATCGGCCTGGAACAGCATGGTGCCCATGACCTGCACAGTGCGCTGGATGCGGTCAGCCACCTGCTTGCGGGTGCGGTCTGGTACGGGCTGCTGTCGATCCTGTGGACCACGCTGTTCGCCAACCGGCCGGTGCGCGAGCGCGTGGCCCGCCTGTACGTGGAACTGGGGCGTTACCTGCAGCTCAAGGCCGCGCTGTTCGAACCCGTGCGCGAGGCGGACCTGCAGCGCCGCCAGCTCGACCTGGCCGAACAGAACCGTCGCGTGGTCGGCGCGCTGAACGAGGCGAAGACGGCGATCCTGGCGCGCTTTGGCCGCTCCGGACGGCCCGGCGTCAACTCCGGCCTGTACCTGCGCCTGTACTACATGGCGCAGGATTTCCATGAGCGTGCCAGTTCCTCGCATTACCCGTACGGCGCGCTGGTCGACGCGTTCTTCCACAGCGACGTGCTGTACCGCTGCCAGCGCCTGCTCGACCTGCAGGGCCAGGCCTGCGCACGGCTGGGCGAAGCGATCCGGCTGCGTCGTCCGTTCGTCTACGGCGAGAGCAACCAGCAGGCCGGGCGCGATCTGGCCGATGCCCTGGCCTACCTGCGCGACCAGCAACGCCCGCAGTGGCAGCGCCTGCTCGGCTCGCTGGACCTGCTGGTGCACAACCTTCGCAGCATCGAGCGCCGCCTGCTCGATGCCGAACGATCCGAAGCCAGCCTGGACAACGTCGACACCCGCCTGCGCGACAGCAACCCGCACACACTGCGCGAAATGGGCGTGCGCCTGCGCCAGCAGCTCACCCCCGGCTCGGTATTGTTCCGCCATGGCCTGCGCATGGCGCTGGCACTGATCGCCGGTTTCGTTGCCATCCGTCTGTTCAATGCACAGAACGGCTCATGGGTCCTGCTGACCATCGTGTTCGTGTGCCGGCCCAGCTTCGGTGCCACCCGCCAGCGCCTGGCCCAGCGCATCGTCGGTACGCTGGCCGGCCTGGTGCTGACCTGGGCGCTGCTGCAGCTGTTCCCAACGCTGGAGATCCAGCTGCTGATCGCATTGCTGTCGGCACTGCTGTTCTTCTTCACCCGTACCGACCGCTATCTGGTCGCCTCGGCCGCCATCACGGTGATGGCGCTGACCTGCTTCAACCTGATCGGCGACGGCTTCGTGCTGATCGTGCCACGCATGGTCGATACGATCCTCGGGTGCGCGATCGCCGCAGCGGCCGCGTTCCTGATCCTGCCGGACTGGCAGGGTCGGCAGCTGCACCGTGTGCTGGCACGGGTGCTGGATACCGCCGCGCGTTATCTGGAATCAGTGCTGGGCCAGTACCGCAGTGGCATGCGCGACGACCTGGCCTACCGCATCGCCCGCCGCGACATGCACAACGCCGATGCCGCACTGTCCACCGCTTTGTCGAACATGCTGCGCGAACCGGGCCACGTGCGCCGCAACCTCGATTCGGGTTTCCACTTCCTGGCGTTGTCCAACACCCTGCTCGGGCATCTGTCGGCGCTGGGTGCGCACCGCGACCAGGTCGACAGCTACGCGGGCGATCCACTGGCGCTGGCCGCTGGCGAGCGGGTGCGCAAAGCGCTGCAGCAGCTGGCATCGGCGTTGACGGCGCAGCAGCCGGTGTCGGAGGAGGACAACGACGCCGATCGTGCGGTGGCCGCCGAACTGGAGCAGCTCGATGAGACGATGCCGCCGAAACTGCAGTTGATCCGCACGCAGATGGCGCTGGTGCTGCGGATGTTGCCGAAAGTGAGGGCAGCGGCCAATGGCGCGGTGCGCGGCCTGGCCTGAGCGGAGGGCATCCACGCACGGCGCGGATCTACTGGAGCGGCATCCACGCGTGGCGTGATCTGCTGGAGCGGCGTGCGTCCACGGCGGCATCCAATACCCCCGGAACGACGGCCCCGTCGTCCCTGCGTGCGGGCAGGAATGCTAGGCTGCGCCGGTCCAAGGAGGTTCCATGTCCGGTCACAACCAGTTCGCCCTGCTGCGCCAGCGCCGTTTCCTGCCGTTCTTCATCGTGCAGGGGCTGGGTGCCTTCAACGACAACGTGTACCGGCAGGCGATCATCGGCCTGCTGTTCTACCTGGGCGTGGCCGAGAGCGAGCGCACGCTCTACACCAACCTGGCGCCGGCGCTGTTCATCCTGCCCTACTTCCTGTTCTCCGCCCTGGCCGGGCAGATCGCCGAAAAGCTGGAGAAGTCGCGGCTGATCGTGATCACCACCACCATGGAGATCATGATCATGACGCTGGCGGCGGTGGGCTTTCTCACCGAGAGCCTGCCGGTGCTGCTGGTGGCCCTGTTCTGTACGGGCCTGCAGTCCACCCTGTTCGGCCCGGTGAAGTACTCGGTGCTGCCCTCGGTGCTGCGCCCGGAAGAACTGACCGGTGGCAATGGCCTGGTCGAGATGGGCACGTCGATGTCGATCCTGACCGGCATGATCGTCGGCGGCCTGGTGTTCACCCTGGCAGGCAGCCATGGCCCGATCGTGGCCGCCAGTGCGGTCATCGCGCTGGCGATCTGCGGCAACCTGGCCGCGCGCATGATCCCCAAGGTGGATGCCGGCGCCCCGGACCTGAAAATCAACTGGAACCCGATCCCCGAATCGCTGGCCGTGCTGCGCATGGCCAGGAAACAGAAGGCGGTACGCAACGCCATCCTCGGCGTGTCCTGGTTCTGGTTCGTCGGCACCATCCTGACCGCACAGCTGCCGTCCTATGCGGTCACCAACCTCGGTGGCGAGCCCACCCTGTACATCTTCGCCCTGGCGCTGTTCTCGGTCGGCACCGGCGTCGGTTCGCTGCTGTGCGAAAAGCTGTCGGCGCGCACGGTGGAGATCGGCCTGGTGCCGCTGGGTGCGTTCGGCATGACCGCCTTCCTGCTGGACCTGTACTTCGCGCGCGCCGGTGAGGCCACCGCGCAGGGCCTGTCGGTCACCCAGTTCGTGCACCAGGCCGGCAGCATCCGCATCATCATCGACCTGCTCGGCATCGGCCTGTTCACCGGCTTCTTCGTGGTGCCGCTGTTTGCGTTGATCCAGAGCCGCACACCGAAATCGGAGATGTCGCGCGTATTCGCTGCGCTGAACATCCAGAACTCCGGCTTCATCGTCGCTGCGGCCATACTCGGCCTGCTCACCCAGCGCCTGCTCGGCTGGACCATCCCGCAGCTGTTCCTGGCACTGGCCATCGCCAATGCCGTGGTGGCGATCTACATCTTCACCATCGTCCCCGAATTCCTGATGCGCTTCCTCAGCTGGGTGATGGTGCGCACGCTGTACCGGCTGCGCCCGCACGGCATCGAAGCGAACGTGCCCGATGAGGGCGCCGCGCTGCTGGTCTGCAACCACGTCAGCTACATGGACGCGCTGATCCTGTCGGCGACGATCCCGCGCCCGGTGCGCTTTGTCATGTACTACAGGATCTTCAACATCCCGGTGATGCGCTGGATCTTCCGCACCGCCAAGGCGATTCCGATCGCCGGTGCGCGCGAAGACCCCGCCCTGATGCAGCGCGCGTTCGATGAAGTCGACGCCGCACTCGCCGAGGGCGAACTGGTATGCATCTTCCCGGAAGGCGCACTGACCCGCGACGGCACGATGGCACCGTTCAAATCCGGCGTGGAGAAGATCCTTGAACGCCGTGCGGTACCGGTGGTGCCGATGGCCCTGCGCGGCATGTGGTCGAGCATGTGGAGCCGCCGCGACACCCGTCTGGGCCGCATGCGCGTGCCGCGCCGGTTCCGGGCGACAGTCGAGGTGGTCGCCGCCCCAGCGGTGGATGGCCATTCAACCGATGCCGCCGCCCTGGAAGCGCAGGTCCGCACCCTGCGCGGCGACCTTGCCTGACGCACGGATCAAGCCACAGCGTGCTTCGAAAGCCGGCGCCAGCGCCGGCTTTTCACTGCCCCGTCATGTGTCATAAGCGGCGAGATCTGACTGTAACCGCATACATGCACCGCAGGTTGCGGTAGATTACGCACCCACAGGGGGGAGGTTCGGCCCGTTCACACGGCCGGCCACCAAGGAATGGAGTCTTGCTTTGAATCAACCGCCACCGCTCAGCCGTCCGGTCTACATCCCCAACCATCTGGTCTGGGCGATCCTGACGACGCTGTTCTGCTGCCTGCCGTTGGGCGTGGTGTCGATCGTGTATGCCGCCCAGGTCGATGGTCGCAATGCGGCCGGTGACCTGCCGGGGGCCTATAGCGCGTCGCGCAAGGCGGGCTGGTGGGCGGTGGCTTCGGCCGCAGCCCTGCCAGTCCTGTTGCTGTTGTGGTTCGGGCTGTTCGGCGGCTTGGCCGCGCTGGGCGCTCTATCCGACCTTTGATTCACCACCACCACCCATCGAGGAGCTTGAACCATGAACACCACCACTGCGCAGGTCCCCAACAATCTGGTCTGGGCCATCCTGTCCACCCTGTTCTGCTGCCTGCCGGCCGGCATCGTGTCGATCGTCTACGCCGCCCAGGTCAACGGCAAGCTGGCTGCCGGCGACGNCGCCGGTGCCCGTGAATCGGCCGACAAGGCCAAGAAGTGGGCCATCTGGTCGGCCATCGCTGCCGTTGTGGTTGGCGTCCTGTACTTCATCATCATCATGGCCGTTGGCGGCCTGGGCGCCCTGAGCGGCGGCAACGGCAGCTACTGATGCCCGCGACGGGGTCCGGCCATGCGCCGGATCCCGCCCCCGCATGTCCGCATTTCCTGCTCGTTCCCGACTTACCCGCTGGGCTCCGCTGCTGGCCGCGTCCGGCCTGGCTGCGGGTGCCGCCGTGGTCCTGCGCCACGTCAATCCGTATGTCTCCGGCAATCCGCTGCCGGGCTGTCCGCTGTACGCACTGACCGGCTTCTACTGCCCCGGCTGCGGCAGCACGCGCTGCCTGTACTCACTGGTCCACTTCGACCTGCCCGGCGCGATGGCGATGAACCCGTTGCTGGTCATCAGCCTGCCCTTCCTGTTCCTGATGCTGCTCAACACCGCCGGCGTACGCCCGCGCGTGCTTGATCCACTGATGCGGGTACTGGCCAGCCCCACGTTCTGGCTGTGGCTGCTGCCCGGCTATGCCGTGCTGCGCAACCTGCAGTGGGCACCGTTCACCGCGCTGGCTCCGTTGTAGGTTTCCAGCCAACGGCGCAGCCCCTCGTGGTTGGTCGCTAAAGGCAGAAGCCGTTGGGGTTGGCCGGGCG
>NZ_QQXJ01000001.1:324311-367571 GCF_004348785.1 Stenotrophomonas sp. TEPEL | reverse complement strand
CTGCAGGACCGCTGCAGGACCGTTGGCGCCATGGATGGCGCCATCGAGCCCCCATGGATGGGTTAACGGCGTGTCCTGCAGCCCCACACCGCCCCACCAAACCCACAGAAATCCAGAGCCGCTGTTGCAGTTGCAGTTGCTTCCAGCGGGTGCAGGGCAGCAAGCCCTGCAGAAAGAACAACTAGGTCACCCAGCCCGCGATCACCAGCAGGGCCAGCACCGCCAGCCACAGCAGCAGCATCCGCCACACCAGGCTCATCGCATCCCGCAGGTCCGGCAACCGCTGCCACACCGGCAGCAGGCCGGCTTCGGTGTAATCGTGAGCGTCCTCGCGCAGCTCGGCATTGACGCTGGCACGCGCCACCGCGCCCAGGAAACCAATGCCGCCGGCAAAGCGCTCACCATGCGCCTGGCGCCATGCCTTCCAGGCCGTGTCGAAGTTGCCGACCAGGGCCATCGAGAACGCCATCAACTGTGCCACCGGCCACTCGATCCAGCCCAGCAGCCGCTGTGCCAGCGCCAGCGGCTCCACCGGCACGCGCGCGCGCATCGGGCTCTCCGCCATCAGTGCCAGCAGGCGATAACCGAGAGCCCCCACCGGGCCCAGCAGCAGGAACCAGAACAGCACCGCGAACCAGCGCCGCAGGGCGTTGAGCACGGTCGCCTCGACCAGTGAAGGAACATCCTCGCGCAGGCTGCCACCGGCCGACTGCAGGTTGCGTACCGCCGCCTGCCGGGTTGGCGCGTCGTCGGCATCGATGATCGCTTCGATGTCGCGGTCCAGATCGCGCGGGCCCCAGCACCAGGCCAGCACGGCCACGCCCAGCAGCAGCGCCGGAAGGCCGAACAGCACCCCGCGCAGCAGCCAGGCGATCAGCGCCATCAGCAGCAGTGGCGGTACGACCGCCAGCGCCACGCCGGCAGCCCCCTGCCATGCCCGACCACCGCGCGCGTCCAGCCAGCCCAGCCAACGCCGGAAGCCGTCGAAACGGCGCAGCGACGCGGCAGCGGCCGGGGCGACATGGCCAAGGGCCAGTGCCACCAACACGGCGACCAGGGTGGTGAACATGGCAGGTCTCCCTACGAGCGAGCGTTCGGCGTCGCTACCTTACCTGTCGCAGCGTCGCCGTCAGCGGTGAACCGTACTGTAACCGGCAGCGTGTTCAGGTGGCGGCAATGCTGGCGCCGCCGGATGCCGGTTGCTGGCGGTACCAATGCTCGATCAGGCCCCGCGAAATGGAAATCGGCGGTGACAGACGGATGCCTTCACCATCGTCCTCGACGTCACGCGCGAGGGCCGCGCCAACTTCCTCGGCGCTGAACCAGCGCGCGTCTTCCAGCTCGCCATCCACGGTCGGCACGTCGTCGTGTGCCTGCGCGCGGAAACCGACCATCAATGCGCCGGGGAACGGCCAGGGCTGCGAGCCCAGGTACTGGCAGGCGGTCACCCGCACCTTGCTCTCTTCGTGCACTTCGCGCGCTACGGTCTGCTCGAAGGTCTCGCCCGGCTCGACAAAGCCGGCCAGCACCGAATAGCGGCGCGGCGCCCAGTTGGACTGGCGGCCCAGCAGCAGCCGGCCCTGGTTTTCCACTGCGACGATCACGGCCGGGTCGACGCGCGGATAGTGCTCGGTCGCGCACTGCGGGCAGCGGCCGACGAAGCCACCCCGGGCGAACGTCACGGCACTGCCGCAGACACCGCAGAAGCGGGTACGCGATTGCCAGTAGGACATGCCACGGGCGTAGCTGAAGGCGGTCGCATCGGCCACGGTCCACAGCAGCGCCGCCTGGCGCAGGTCGAGCCGGCGTGGCGCGGTGACCGTCACGCTGGACGCTTCCACCGAGAACCACGCCTGCTCGCCACGCAGGCCGAGGAAGATCGCGACACCGGGCCCGCCACCAACATCGGCGCCGGTCAACCCCAGCGGCTGGTCGTCATCACCGGTGAAGGCGGTGCCGTCCTGGTCCAGGACAAGAATGCGCGCATCGGGCCACAGGCGCGCCAGGGCATCGGCATCTTCGCGCATGGCATCGGCGCGCTCCAACGGTTCACCCACGAAGGCAAAACCGGAAAGCGGCGAAGGAGAATTGAGCATCCAGCTAGCCTGCCGCCAATCACGGCAAGTGGCAAGCCGCAGACTGTGCAGAAACCCGCCTGTCGTTGCAGTAACGGTCATCCACGCATGGCGTGGATCCAGCGAAGGCAGCGCGCGGGGTGCATGCCCCACGCCCTGCGATTACATGCTGAAACTGCTGCCGCAGCCGCAGGTGGTCTTGGCGTTCGGATTGCGGATCACGAACTGCGCACCGGTCAGGCTCTCGGTGTAATCCACTTCGGCACCCATCAGGTACTGCAGGCTGAGCGGATCGACCAGCAGGGTGACCCCGCTGGTCTGAACCGCCAGGTCATCGCCGGCACGGTTCTCGTCGAACTCGAACCCGTACTGGAAGCCCGAACAGCCGCCCCCCTCGATGTACACACGCAATGACAGGTCGGGGTTGCCCTCGTCCTGGATCAGTTCCTTGACCTTGGCCGCAGCGGCCTCGGTGAAGTTCAGCGGCCGATCCAGCGACTGGTAGTCGGGCGCGGCAGCCGGCGTGGCGCCGGGGAGGGAAACGAGCGTGGTCATGGGCTCAGCATGGGGGCACCGGCGCTGGCTTTCAAGCCATCGCCTCGGCCAGTTTGCGGCGGGCGGCGGTGTCGCCCTTGCCGTCGCCGGACGCTTCGCCCTCCGGCGCAGGCAGGGCCTGCATCGGCGCGCTGGCATGGATCAGCCGGCCGTTCAGCTGGGCACCCGCGTTCATTTCCACCACCTGGTAGTGAACGTTGCCGTTGACCCGGGCACTCGGGGTCAGTTCGACCTTCTCGGTGGCATGGACATCACCGTCCAGGCGGCCACTGATGACCACCACCTGGGCGCGGATCTCGCCTTCGATCACGCCATGCTCGGCGAGGGTCAGGGTCGCCGCGCTGGCACCCTCCTGGGCAATCACCTTGCCATGGATGCGACCTTCCACGTACAGGCCACCACTGAATTCCACATCGCCACGGATCACCACCTGGTTGCCGATCAGGGCATCCACCACCAGTTGGCCATCACGGCTGGATTTGCTGCTTCCGAACATCTGCCTACTCCCCTTTGCTGGCCGGTGCGCCGGCCTGTTTCCAGTCGAATACCTGCGTGGTGCCCCCCGCACCACTCCCCAATGTCACCTTCACCCGTTGCGGGGTGAAGTCAGCCGGCAGCATCACGCTGCCGGTGAGCTGCTGGAAGTACCGGAACGAGTAATCCTGTCCCGGCACCTTGCTGCGCTGGTGCAGCTCGTCCCAGCTGATGGTGGCCAGCTTGCCGTTCTTCACGCCTTCCACGGTGAAACGCATCTGCCCTTGGCTGATCGCTCCGCGGTTGAGGTTCTGCGTCAGCACCACGCTGTACTGCCAGGTGCCGGCCGATTCCGGGCTGAATTCGATCGAATGGGTGTTCAGGCCCTTGCGCTGGCTGGTCGAGCCCACCAGGCGTTCGTAGAAGGCGACGTCAGCGCGCAGGCCGGCGATCTCTTCATCGCGCTCGGCCAGCGAGGACTGCACTTCGTTGTTGGCGGCGCGGCTGATGCGGTCCGACGCTTCCAGCGTGGCCTGCTTCTGGCGCAGTTCGGTCAGCTGCGTCTGCAGCGTATCGGCGCGCTTCTCGGCAGCCTGCACGCGCTGGCCCTGTTCACCGCGCGGCGTGCCCAGCCAGCAGCCACCCAGCACCGCAAGCACCAGGCTCAGCAGCCAGATGCCGGCGATCACCAGCAGGCGACGGCGGTCGGCGGGTGGTTGCGCGGCACCGGGAAGGCGGACCTGCACGCGCATGGGAGGGCGGTTGTTCATGGGTAGTCTCCGTGGCAGCGCCGAAGCGCCGCCAGTACGGCCCCTGGGGCAAACGACGGGCTAGTGTATGACAGGAACGGCAGGTTTCCCCGGTGCCGGCCGGCACCGGGCGGTGGCATTCAGCCACTCCATGGTCGATAGTGTGGCACCCCGCACAGTTCCGCCGCCGGAGCCCGCCATGACCGAAGCCCACCTGTTCGTGATCGGCATCCTGCTGGCCTGGCTGGCCGGCATCCGCGTCTACCTCACCGTGTTCGGCGTCGGCATCGCCGGCCTGCTCGGCTGGGTCGACCTGCCACCGGCGCTGCAGGCCACCGAGTCGTGGTGGGTGCTGGGCACATCGGCGGCGCTGGCCATTGCCGAATTCTTCGCCGACAAGATTCCCGGCGTGGATTCAGCCTGGGACCTGGTGCAGACTCTGGCGCGCGTGCCCGCCGGCGCTTTCCTCGCGGCAGCGACACTGTCGCCCGATGGCGACCTGGGCACCGGTGCACTGGTGGCCGGCGCGGGCGTTGCGCTGGCCAGCCATGGCCTGAAGGCCGGCACCCGCGCCCTGCTCAACACCTCGCCGGAACCGGCCAGCAACTGGGTCGCCTCTGCGGCCGAAGATACCGTGGTGATCGGCGGCTTGGCACTCGCGCTGGCGCATCCATGGATCGCGCTGGTGGTGGTGCTGGCCTGCAGCCTGGCCGGCGCATTGCTGGTCTGGCTGGTCTGGCGCACCCTGTGGAAAAGCGTGCGCTGGTTGGCACGTGGCGGCAGCGACCACGGACAACGGCAACCGCGTACCGGTTGATCGGCAGGCTTGTCGCATAATGGCCGCGAACACCAGGAGCATCGATGGCCGCAAACGAATCCGCCGCGGGCCCCCGCCCGGGACGCGCTGAAACCCCTCCGACCGATCATTGGCAACGTTGGGCCGCCCCCTTGGCCGCGGCAGCGCCCGCCGAAGCAGTGTCGGCAGTGTCAGAGGCACCGGCCCTGTCGGTGCCCGGCGACGGCGCCCGACTGGCGGCTCCGCCGCCCCTGCCTTCCACCGCGGCACTGCCGGAGGCGGGCAACAGTGACATCCCGCCTGTCGATGCCGACGCGCCCTACCGCGTGCTGATCGTCGAAGACGATCGTGCCCAAGCGCTGTTCGCACAGAGCGTGCTGCATGGCGCCGGCATGCAGGCGATCGTGCTCGGCGATGCCGATGGCGTGCAGCAGGCCATCCGCGAGCAACGTCCTGACCTGATCCTGATGGATCTGCACCTGCCCGGGCTGGACGGCATGCGGCTGACCGCGATGATCCGCCAGCAACCCGGCATGCAGCTGCTGCCGATCGTCTTCCTCAGCGGCGACCCGGATCCGGAGCGCCAGTTCGAAGTACTCGATTGCGGTGCCGACGACTACCTGAGCAAGCCGATCCGGCCGCGCCACCTGATTGCCGCGGTAGCCAACCGTATCCGCCGCGCACGCGCGCAGGCAGCGACCCTGCCCGGTGCCAACGGTGCGCCGGCCACCAGCAACCCGGAAACCGGGCTGCCCACGCGCCACCACGTGCTGCAGCAACTCAACGCGACGCTGGCCCAGCACGAACCCGGTGGCGTGTTCTTCGTGGAAATCTCCAGCGCGCTGGGCCTGCGCGAGCGCTATGGCTATGCGGCCTTCGAGCGGCTGATGGTGCAGGCCGGGCAACGCCTTGCCGAGGCTGGCCATCCGCACCTGCTGGCGCGCCTGAACGACAACAGCTTCCTGCTGCTGGCGCGCAACGCCGATGAGGACAGCCTGGAGGCGATCGCCGGCACCCTGCGCGAGCAGCTGTCGGCGCGCGCCTTCGTCATCCGCGACGACGAATCGGTACACCTGCGTGGCGTGGTCGGCTACGCGCCGCTGTCGCCGGGTTTCGACGATGCCAGCAGCGCCCTGGAAGCAGTCGAACGTACCACCCTGCAGGCACGCCTGCTCAGCGCTGGCGTGGCCGGCCACGTGCATCGCCAGGTCACCACCGAGCAGGAGCACCTGGCGTTGCTGGAGGGCCAGCTTGAGCTCGCTTACCAGCCGATCGTCGCCGTCGCCGGCGGCAGCAGCGCGCAGTACCAGTTGCTGCTGCGCCTGCGCCGGACCGATGGCAGCGTACTGACCGCCGGCCAGGTGATTCCGGCAGCCGAGGCGGCCGGCCGCATCGCCGACCTCGACCAGCAGGTGCTGGAGCATGCGATGGGCCTGCTGGACCTGTATCGCCACGCCACCCAGCCGCTGAACCTGTTCGTCTCGCAGTCGCTGCGCACCCTGCAGCGCGATGCCTTCGCCGATTGGCTGCTGGAGTCGCTGCAGCAGCGCCGCCTGCCCGGCAGCGCGCTGGTGATCGACGTGCGCCTGCCCGACGCACTGATCCACACCGTGCCGTTGCAGCAGTTCTGCCAGCGCATGGCCAGCGTCGGCGTGCGCTTCTGCCTGAGCCAGTTCGAACCGGGCAGCGAAGCCCTGGCCCTGCTCACCCAGCTGCCACTGTCGTTCGTGCGCATGGCCGCACGCTTTTCCAGCAGCCACTCCAACCCCGACACGCGCGAAGAACTGCGCCGATCGATCGAGCAGGCGCATGCAGCCGGCCTGCAGATCATCGGCCAGCAGATCGAGGACCCGCAGGCAGCGGCCGCGATGTGGGTCGGCGGTGTCGATTACATCCAGGGCAAC
Organism: Stenotrophomonas sp. TEPEL; assembly: GCF_004348785.1. Classification (NCBI taxonomy): domain Bacteria; kingdom Pseudomonadati; phylum Pseudomonadota; class Gammaproteobacteria; order Lysobacterales; family Lysobacteraceae; genus Stenotrophomonas; species Stenotrophomonas sp. TEPEL. The sequence goes on along the minus strand of NZ_QQXJ01000001.1, from coordinate 361,018 downwards.
ATGGTGCAGTCAGCCGGCAGCGACCTTAACTTCGACTTCCACAACGCGGTGCTCTGAGTGTCACCGACGGTCGGGCTGTTGGCGGTTCTGGCGCTGGCCATCGTCGCCCTGCTGGTAATGGGCCTGCGATTGCGTTCGCGCAATCGCGCGCTGGCGGCATTGCAGCGCGAACGCATCACCCTGACCAGTGAACGCGACCAGCTGCGGCGCACCACCGAGCGCCAGGGCCAGCTGGAACATCAGCTGCTGCAGGCCAAGCAGGCTGCAGAAGCAGCGGTGCTGGCCAAGGGCGAGTTCCTGGCCACCATGAGCCATGAAATCCGTACGCCGCTCAACGGCATCCTGCCCATGCTGGAGCTGATTGCCCGCGGCCCGCTCGGCGAGGACCAGCGGCAGATGCTGGCCACCGCCTCGGCCAGCTCGCAGCAGCTGCTGCGCATCGTCGATGACATCCTCGATTACTCGCGCCTGGAAGCCCAGGCGCTGGAGCTGGAGATCACCAGCTTCAACCTGCGCGAACTGCTCGACGGCGTGGTGCAGCTGCTGCAACGTGCCGCCGAAGCCAAGGGCCTGACGCTGAGCCTGCAACTGGATCCGGCCGTGCGCCTGCCGGTACGCGGCGACCCGGTGCGCCTGCGCCAGGTCCTGGGCAACCTGCTGGCCAATGCCATCAAGTTCACCGCACGCGGCCAGGTGCAGTTGCGGGTGCAGCGGCTGGGCGAAGGCCCCGCCCAGCACCAGCTGCGTTTCGAAGTGATCGACACCGGCATCGGTATCGATGAGGCCCAGCAGGCACGGCTGTTCCAGTCCTTCAGCCAGGCCGACGCGTCCACCACCCGCATCTACGGTGGCACAGGCCTGGGCCTGGCCATCTGCAAGCGCATCACCGACCTGATGCATGGCGACATCGGCGTGCACTCCACCCCAGGCCAGGGCGCAACCTTCTGGTTTGAAATACCGCTGCTGAAGGTTCCCGGCGACCTGCCGGCGCTGGCCCGCTCGCCGGCAGCGCTGCTGCTGTACACCGCCGATGCACAGCTGCAGCCCCGCGTCGAACGCATCGCCGCGCACCACGGCCTGCAGGTGCAGCCGCTGGCCAGCATTGATGAGGCCATGGAACGCCTGCGCGCCGCACCACGCCCGGGCCAGAGCACACCGGCATGGTTGCTGGTCGACGCGCGCCACCGCCGCAATGGTGAGGTGGCCCTGCAGCGCGCCTTGGCCGAGCGCGGTGCCGACGACGCACTGCAGGTGCTGTGGCTGCAGGACGATCCGGTTGCAGCACGGCCGCGCCAGCAGCAGCTGCACAGCACATTCAACGATGCCGACCTGCACGCCCTGCTGGCCCAGCCAACAGCCACCGCGCGCCCCGCAGCGCTGCTGGCCAACGCCGAAGACGCCAGGCCGGCCGCCGCGCTGCCACCGCTGGATCTGCATGTGCTGCTGGTCGAAGACAACACGGTCAACCGGATGGTGGCCGAGCACCTGCTGCGGGTCTTCCAGTGCCGGGTGCGCAATGCCGCCGACGGCGAGCAGGCCCTCGCACTGCTGCGCGAAGGTGGAATCGACGTGGTGCTGATGGATTGCCAGATGCCGGTGCTCGACGGCTACAGCGCGACACAGCGCTGGCGCAGGGAGGAAGCCGAAGCGGGGCGCACGCGGTTGCCGATCATCGCGATGACCGCCAACGCCATGGCCGGTGATCGCGAACGCTGCCTGCAGGCGGGCATGGACGACTATCTTTCCAAGCCGATCACGCGTGAAGCGCTGCATGCGCTGCTGCAGCGCTGGGGCCGTGTTTCCGTGGATCGCAGACATGCACTGCTGCCGGAACCTGTGCAACCTGCCGCAGCCCCGAGCGTGCCCGACGGCGAAAGCCTGGACGATGAACGAACGCGCGCGACCCCGATTCCACAGCCGGTGCTTGATCGCAGCGTGCTGGATGAACTGCAGGCGGTGATCGGCGATGCCGCCGCGCAGATCGTAACGGTGTTCCTGGAAGACGCACCGCAGCTGGTGCAGCAGCTGCAGCAGGCGGCGCAGGGCAACGACACCGAACGCCTGCAGGCGCTGTCGCACAGCCTGAAATCCTCCAGCGCCAACGTCGGCGCGCTGTCGCTGTCAGCGGTGGCGCGGCGGATCGAACACGAAGCCCGCAGTGGCAGCCTGCAGCGCCCTGCCGTGGCAGTGGCACTGCTGGTGGCGGAGTTCGCCCGCGCGCGCGTGGCGCTGACCGGCTACCTCGCCGGCCAAGCGTGCTGAATCAGTCTTCGAGCTTGCTCAGCAGGTACTTCGGCTCACCGATGCGCTCGATCAGCTCCAGCTGGGTTTCCAGCCAGTCGATGTGCTCTTCCTCGGAATCGAGGATCTTCACGAACAGCTGGCGGCTGACGTAGTCGCCGACCGAATCGGCATGGGCCACGGCCTCGCGCAGGGTGACCACGCCATCGCGTTCCAGCGACAGATCGCACTGCAGGATCTCGGTCGGGTTCTCACCGATGCGCAGCTTGCCCAGCGCCTGGAAGTTCGGCAGGCCTTCAAGGAACAGGATGCGATCGGCAAGCATGTCGGCATGCTTCATTTCCTCGATCGATTCCTTGTACTCATGCTCGGCCAGTTCCTTGATGCCCCAGTTCTTGAGCATCTTGGCGTGCAGGAAGTACTGGTTGATCGCGGTCAGCTCGTTGTAGAGGACCTTGTTGAGGAATTCGATGACCTTGGTGTCGCCCTTCATGGGGATGCTCCTGCACGCTGAAAACGCGGGCACTGTAGCGCCTTGCGCCTGCGAGTGAAGGAACGCGAATCGTGTGCATTGGCCACTGCGGCCAGCAATGAAGACCAGGAGCGCGCGGCGTCAACGCGCCGCGAAACGACTCAGGCGACCTGTGCCAGGCCCAATACCGGCAACGGCAGATCGTGGGTGGCATGCGCCTTGGCCAGCAGCTCGCCGGCCATGTCCAGGCAGGAACCGCAGGTGGCGCCGCATCCGGTGCGCATGGTCAGCTCGGCCACCGACGTGACGCCATGGCTGGCGGCTTCGCGGATCTGGTGGTCGGTAACACCGTTGCAGATGCAGACGTACACGGGCGGGAACCAAGGCAACAGGCCAGTAGCGGCCTGGGGACTATTCCAATGGAAACGAGAATGGTTGTCAATCAGAGACCTGAACCATTCTCGATAAGGTTCAGTATCCAGCCCGTCCGGCCCGCCGCAAGGCGGCTACAGACACAACAGCGCCAGCACCGGCGTGCCGAAGAAGACGATCAGCCAGCAGCGTCCGCCACCTGCTGCCCTCAGCCGAATCAGGTAGTCCGCCAGGAACAGGGCGCCGGCACAGGTGGCCAAGGCCGGGACCACGCCCAGCGCAAGCGGCATCCATGCGATGTCGGCAAGGACCACCCCGCACAACAGCAGCCAGCGCAGGCTTGCCAAGCGGACAGCCAGTTGCTGCCGGAAATAACCGGCAGGTGGGCGTTGTGACAGCTCGCTCCGCGCTTTGCGCAGCTTCCCCGTCAAACGGCCCCCGGCTCACCCTTCGCTTTGCGCGGCCAGTATCCGCCGCGCTTGGGGGTGCGCTTGCGTGGCCTGTCGTGGCCAGCGGCATGGCCCGGCATCCAGGCCTCGGCAGCGCTCTTGGGCATGGCGCTGATGCCCTGCCCGGCCACTCCCTGGGCCAACGGCGCCAGATGGCGCAGGGCGCGCGCGTAGACGCCACGCTTGAACACCACCACATGCTCCACCGGGTACCAGAAGTCGACCCAGCGCCAATGATCGAACTCGGGCGAGTCGGTATGGTCCAGGCTGACGTGGGCCTCATCACCGGTCAGGCGCAGCAGGAACCAGACCTGCTTCTGGCCGATGCACACCTGGCGTTCATTGCGGCGGATGGCACGCGCCGGCAGCTTGTAACGCAGCCAGCCCGGTGTCGCCCCAAGCACTTCAACGTGCTCCGGCAACAGCCCGGTCTCTTCCTGCAGTTCACGATACATGGCCTCGACAGGCGTCTCGTCGGTGTTCATGCCACCCTGCGGGAACTGCCAGCCATCCCGGCGCACACGTCGTGCCCAGAACACCTGCCCGTCCTGCCGCATCAGCACGATGCCGACGTTCGGTCGATAGCCGTCCGGATCGATCACGATGCGGACTCCTAAGAAAATCTACTGGTTGGGACTATCCCACGCCGTCTGTCGGGCCACAAGCACGATACAAAGGTGTTGACAGCCCTTGTACACATCAGCAGAATAGCGGGCTCACCAAGGCTATGTAGCTCAGCCGGTTAGAGCACAGCACTCATAATGCTGGGGTCGGTGGTTCGAGTCCACCCATAGCCACCACGTTGAAGTTGTTTTTCAACGTGAAAAGTGAGAAAATAGTTACACGTTACATTGCCCCTTAGCCAAGCGGTAAGGCACCTGACTCTGACTCAGGCATCGGTGGTTCGAATCCATCAGGGGCAGCCAAACAAAAAAGAAAAAAGCCTGATCGAAAGATCAGGCTTTTTTCTTTTTTGTTTGGTCACGCATCCCACCTTATCCCCGCGCCTGTCGGCGCGCCCCCTTTGAACAACAAGGGGGCTCTTCTCCAGAGAGGGATCCGGGGTCGGATCCTTTTCCAAAGGAAAAGGCCCTGACCCCACCCCATCGCCAGCCACTGGCCGGCAACCCTGAAATGCGCAGCCCCAGAACGACAAAAGCCCGGCCGAAGCCGGGCTTTTGCTTTTCCAACCAGCGGGCTCCCGCAGGAGCCCGACCAGGCGCGGTAAATCAGCGCTTGGAGAACTGGGTGGCGCGGCGGGCCTTGTGCAGACCGACCTTCTTACGTTCGACTTCGCGGGCGTCGCGGGTCATGAAGCCAGCCTTGCGCAGCTCGGACTTCAGGGTTTCGTCGTACTCGACCAGAGCGCGGGCGATGCCCAGACGGATCGCACCGGCCTGGCCGGTGGTGCCGCCGCCAGCGGCGGTGACCAGGATGTCGAAGCTCTCGGTGTTCTTGGTCAGCTCGAGCGGCTGGCGCACGATCATGCGAGCGGTCTCACGGCCGAAGAACTCGTCCAGCGGACGGCCATTGACGGTGATGTTGCCCGAACCCTTGCGCAGGAACACGCGAGCAGTGGAGGACTTGCGGCGGCCAGTGCCGTAGTTTTGAGTGATAGCCATGATTAGATATCCAGAACCTGCGGCTGCTGTGCGGCGTGCGGATGCTCAGTGCCGGCGTAGACCTTGAGCTTGCGGTACATCTGGCGACCCAGCGTGCCCTTCGGCAGCATGCCCTTGACGGCGGTCTCGATCACGCGCTCCGGGTGGCGCTCAAGCGCCTGGGCGAGGGATTCGGTCTTCAGGTTGCCGATGTAACCGGTGAAACGGTGATACATCTTGTCCTGCAGCTTCTTGCCGGTGACGACAATCTTTTCTGCATTGATGACGACCAGGTAGTCGCCGGTATCAACGTGCGGGGTGTAGACCGGCTTGTGCTTGCCACGCAGACGGCGGGCCAGCTCGGTGCAGAGACGGCCCAGGGTCTTGCCCTCGGCGTCGACGAGGTACCAGTCGCGCTGGACGGTCTCGTTCTTGGCAGTGAAAGTGCTCATGAAGAACTCTTGGTTAGGTCGGGCTCATTGCGGCGAAGGACTCGCCGGAACTCTGCCACGCGTTGTGAAAGGTAGAGCGTAAGGGGCGGCATTGTACGCAGCTTGGCTGGCGGGTGCAACCGGGCTGCTGCCCCGGGTTGGCAGGGGACCGGGGCCGGGCGAGAATCGGGCCTCCCCCGCTCCACGCCGTGCCGCCATGACCGTGCTTCGCCAGACCACCCCGCTGGACCACCTGCTGACCGAGGCGCAGCGCGCCCTGGACACGGTGTTCGGCAACCCGCCGGCCAGCCGCCCCTATCCGGCCACGGACACCGGCGAGCCCGGCATGGACCGCGCCCAGCGGCGCCACGCGGCCGGGCTGATGCGCATCAACCATGTCGGTGAGGTCTGCGCCCAGGGCCTGTACTTCGGCCAGGCCGCGGTGGCACGCGACCCGGCGACCCGCGAACATCTGCTGGAAGCAGCCCAGGAAGAGACCGACCACCTGGCCTGGTGCGCCACGCGCCTGGGCGAGCTGGACAGCCGCCCGAGCCTGTTCAATCCGCTGTGGTACGCCGGCAGCTACACCATCGGCACCCTGGCCGGGCTGCGCGGCGACGGCTGGAACCTGGGCTTCGTGGTCGAGACCGAGCGCCAGGTGGAAGCCCATCTGGACGAACACCTGGTCGACCTGCCGGCCGGCGACCTGCGCAGCCGCGCGGTCATCCGGGTGATGAAAGAAGACGAGGCCCGGCATGCCGAACATGCCGAGCAGGCCGGCGCGCGCCGCCTGCCGTTCCCGATTCCGGGCGCAATGGCGCTGGCCTCCAAGGTAATGAAGACCATTGCCTACCGGCTGTGAGGCCACCTGACGGTAGTGCCGGCCGCTGGCCGGCAGCCCCGCATGGGTCACCGCAGGTCATGAGGTTGCCGGCGCCCCGCATGGGTCACCGCAGGTCATGAGGTTGCCGGCCAGCGGCCGGCACTACCGGGATTAATTGGGTGATACCAGCTTCAGGCCGATCACACCGGCCACAATCAGGCCCACACAGGCCAGGCGTGCCGGCGAGGCGCTGTCGTTGAACAGGTAGATGCCCAGCACCGTCACGCCCATGGCGCCGATGCCGGTCCAGATCGCATAGGCCGTGCCGACCGGAATGTTCTTCATCGCCTGGCTCATCAAGTACAGGCTGATCAGCGCCGACACCACCGTCAGGGCGGTCGGCACGGGTTTGCTGAAACCTTCGGAGTACTTCATTCCAAGGGCGAATCCGATCTCGAACAGACCGGCCAGCAGCAGATAGATCCAGGGCATGGGTGGGGGCTCCTTACCTTTTTGGGAAAAACGAAACGGCCCGGTGTTTTCACACCGGGCCGTAAGTCGGTACATCGCCGTGGAACTGAATATTGCGCAGGGCGCCTGTTCCACGGGGCAGGACGTCCCGCCTGGGTGGCGATGCCTGACGGCATCGCACTTGGGTCACTCGGCCAGATTCCGCCCGTGGAACAGCTCTTCGATCTCACGACGCAGCAGCGCCTCGATCTTCATGCGTTCCTTGAAGGAAATGTTCTTGGCCTTCTCTTCGAACAGGTACTGGTCCAGGTCGAAGTCCTTCAGGTGCATCTTCGTGTGGAAGATGTTTTCCTGGTAGACGTTGACGTCGAACATCTCGTAACGCGACTTGATGTTCTTGGCCAGGAAGTTCTGGATCGAGTTGATCTTGTGATCGATGTAGTGCTTCTTGCCCTTCACGTCACGGGTGAAGCCACGGACGCGGTAGTCCATGATCACGATGTCCGATTCCAGGCTCTCGATCAGGTAGTTCAGCGCCTTCAACGGCGAAATGACGCCGCAGGTAGCCACGTCGATGTCGGCGCGGAAGGTGGCAATGCCTTCCTGCGGGTGCGTTTCCGGATAGGTGTGCACGGTGATGTGCGACTTGTCCATGTGCGCGACCACGGCATCGGAGATCAGCTCCTTGCCGGCCTGCTTCTTGTCGATCACCGGTTCTTCGGAGATCAGGATCGTCACCGAGGCACCCTGCGGATCGTAATCCTGGCGGGCCACGTTGAGGATGTTGGCGCCGATGATCTCAGCGACATCGGTCAAGATTTGAGTCAGCCTGTCGGCGTTGTACTCTTCATCGATGTATTCAATGTAACGCTGACGCTCCTCTTCGGTGCGCGCGTAACACACGTCATAGATGTTGAAGCTCAGCGCCTTGGTGAGGTTGTTGAAACCCTGCAACCTCAGGCGAGGCAACGGCTTGACCACGGCGGTCGATTCCTGTGTAAGAAGGGAAAGGGGGAATTATGCGGCATAAGTGTCTCCAGGGGGAACGTGAAGACGCTCAGGTTCTGGCACACTGTTTGCCCTTAACAATTGCGCTGGTTAAGCTCCGCTATCGACCCCGTGAATCCGTTCATGCGCAGAGGGAGCGCCCCTATCGTGTCAACCGTGCGCCTAGCTAGCAGCCCATTGGCCTTGGACATCGCAACAATCGACCGCTTCCTGGCACACAGCCACAGGCGGCGCTATCCCACCCGCACCGACGTCTTCCGACCCGGTGACCCGGCGGGAACCTTGTATTACGTCATCAGCGGCTCGGTTTCGATCATGGCCGAGGAGGACGAGGACCGTGAGCTGGTGCTGGGCTATTTCGGCGCCGGTGAGTTCGTCGGCGAGATGGGCCTGTTCGTGGAGTCGGACCGCCGCGAGGTGATCCTGCGCACCCGCACCGCCTGTGAGCTGGCCGAAATCAGTTACGAGCGCCTGCATCAGCTGTTCCTCGGCCCGCTGTCGGCCGATGCCCCGCGCCTGCTGTACGCGCTGGGTCAGCAGATCTCCAAGCGCCTGCTGGACACCAGCCGCAAGGCCAGCCGCCTGGCGTTCCTGGATGTCACCGACCGTATCGTGCGCACCCTGCACGATCTGGCGCAGGAGCCGGAGTCGATGAGCCATCCGCAGGGCAGCCAGCTGCGCGTCTCGCGCCAGGAACTGGCCCGCCTGGTCGGCTGCTCGCGCGAAATGGCCGGCCGGGTGCTGAAGAAGCTGCAGACCGACGGCCTGCTGCACGCCCGCGGCAAGACCGTGGTGCTGTACGGCACCCGTTGACCACCCGGTGTCCGCCGGGCATGGCCCGGCGCTGCCACAACACCTGCGCCGGTAGCGCCGGGCCATGCCCGGCGGATCGCCATACGTGCGACGTACCATCGCATGTCCCGCACACCCGCTTCCGCTAGGCTCGATCCATGGAACTGAGCAGCGAATTCTGGTGGTTCATCCTCATCGGCCTTGGCGCACAGCTGGTCGATGGTGCGCTGGGCATGGCATTCGGGCTGGTTTCTTCATCGGTGCTGCTCAGCATGGGGCTGCCTCCCGCACAGGTCAGCGCCAGCGTCCATACCGCTGAAGTGTTCACCACCGGCGCATCCGGTGTGTCGCATCTGGTAGCAGGCAATGTCGACAAACGCCTGTTCTTCCGCCTCGCGCTGCCCGGCGCCCTGGGTGGTGCACTCGGTGCGTACGTCCTGACACAGGTCCCTGGCGACCTGATCCGCCCGCTGATCTACCTGTACCTGCTGGTGCTGGCCATCATCATCCTGGCCCGCGCGGCCGGCCGCTGGATGCCCAAGGGCGAGATCCGCCGGGTGCCGGTGCTGGGATTCTTCGCTGGCCTGCTCGACGCCAGCGGCGGCGGCGGCTGGGGCCCGGTGGCCACCTCCACCCTGCTCGCCCGCGGTGGCCAGGCCAGGACCACCATCGGCACCGTCAACGCGGCCGAGTTCGTGGTCACCCTGACCATTTCGGCCACGTTCCTGCTGTCGATGGGGGTGCAGCACCTGCAGATCGTCGCCGGGCTGCTGATCGGCGGCATGATGGCCGCGCCGGTGGCGGCGGTGCTGGTGAAGCGGGTGAAGGAACGCTGGGTGCTGGTCGCAGTGGGCGTGCTGGTGCTGGGCATCAGCCTGTTCCAGGTGGGCCATGCACTGTTCGGGTACCTGCACCGCTGAGCGCTCGCCGGGCATGGCCGGCGCTACCCTGCCAACCATCCGGTAGCGCCGGGCCATGCCCGGCGGACCTCATGCATCAGATCTTGTCGCCACCGCGGTCCACGCAGCCCCAGTTGAGGATGCGAGTGCCGGCCGGCAGCATGCGGCGGAAGAATTCCACCTTGGCCGGCTTCGGGTTGACCACCACCGGCGCTTTCGCCGCCAGCAGCAGCGGTAGGTCGGCGGTGCTGTCGGAATAGGCGATGTCGATGTCGCCGTAGCCGCGCTCGCGCAGCATGCGCATCTTCTCTTCGTTGTGGCAGTGTCGGGTCGGCCCTACCCCGCCCAGACGCGGCCCCACTTCGGTGCCGATCACCGGCACGTCCTGGTGAGCGACAAAGGCCAGGATCGCGCGGGCCAGCTCCGGCGGCGCACCGGTGGCCACCACCACGCGGTCGCCCTTGGCACGATGCGCGGCGAACACCTCCAGCGCCTGTGGCAACAGCTTGGCGCGCATCTGCGCCTCGTTGCGCAGCACGTAGGCGTCGATCACCTTGTTGAACTCACGCGCGCGGTGCAGCCCGAAACTGCCGATCCAGACATAGACCGAGATACCGGCACGGCGGGTCGGCAGCATCGCCACCATCGGCCCGGCGATCGGGGTGACCAGCAGCGCCGCCAGCATCCGCAGCGGGTTGCGCTTGATCAGCGAAGCGAACAGGTGGGTGCCCGAATCGCCGTCATACAGGGTGTGGTCGAAGTCGAAGACCACCAGCGGCGCATCCTCGCGCGGCGTTGGATAGTGCGTTTTCATGCTGCGAAGAATAGCTGACGCAGACCCTCGCCCGGCTCTTCCACGCGCATGAAGGCCTCGCCGACCAGGAACGAGTGGATGCCGGCATCGCGCATCAATGCCACGTCCTGCGGCCCGAGAATGCCACTCTCGGTAACCAGCAGGCGGTCGCGCGGCACGGCCAGGCGCATGTCCAGCGTGGTCTGCAGCGACACCTCGAAGGTGCGCAGGTTGCGGTTGTTGATGCCGATCATCGGCGCCGGCACCTGCAGCGCACGCTCCAGTTCGTCGATGTCGTGCACTTCCACCAGCACGTCCATGCCCAGCGACATCGCCAGTTCGGACAGCGTGGCCAGCTGCGTATCGTCCAGCGCGGCGACGATCAACAGGATGCAGTCGGCGCCAAGCACGCGCGCCTCGACCACCTGGTAGGCGTCGATCACGAAGTCCTTGCGCAGCACCGGCAGCGTGCAGGCGTCGCGGGCCTGCTGCAGGTAGACGTCGGCCCCCTGGAAGAAATCCACGTCGGTCAGCACCGACAGGCAACTGGCGCCGCCGAACTCATAGCTGACCGCGATGTCGGCCGGGCGGAAGTCGGGGCGGATCACGCCCTTGGACGGGCTGGCCTTCTTCACTTCGGCAATCACCGCCGGATCGCCATTGGCGACGGCGGCCTGCAGCGCGCGCACGAAACCGCGCACCGGCGGCGCATCGGCCAGCGCGGCCTGCAGCTCCTCAAGCGGCCGCTGGGCGCGGCGCTGGGCTACTTCTTCGGCCTTGCGGGCCAGGATCGTCTGCAGGATATCGCTCATCGTCGTCGGGTCGGTGCTGGGGCGGTGAGGACGACCATTATCGGCCATCGGGTGGGTCAGGCTGAACCGCGCGCTCAGGCAACCAGCGCGCGGGTGGTATCGACGTACTGCTGCAGGCGGGCACGGGCGCTGCCGTCGGCGATGACCGCGCGGGCACGGGCCAGGCCGTCGCCGATATCGCTGGCTACGCCGGCCACGTACAACGCTGCGCCCGCATTCAGGGCGACGATGTCCAGCGCCGGACCCGGCTCGTTGTCGAGCACCGCGCGCAGCATGGCAATGGATTGCTCCGGGCCGTCCACGCGCAGGTTGCGGCTGGCCGACATGGCGATGCCGAAGTCTTCCGGATGGATCTCGTACTCGCGTACCTTGCCGTCGCGCAGCTCACCCACCAGGGTGCCGGCGCCCAGCGAGATCTCGTCCATGTTGTCGCGGCCCCAGACCACCATGGCACGTTCTGTACCCAGTTCGCGCAGCACGCGCGCCTGGATGCCCACCAGGTCGGGATGGAACACGCCCATCAGCACCGACGGTGCGCTGGCCGGGTTGGTCAGCGGCCCGAGGATGTTGAAAATGGTGCGCACCCCCATCTCGCGACGGACCGGCGCCACCACCTTCATCGACGGATGGTGGATCGGCGCGAACATGAAACCGATGCCGGTCTGTTCGATGGCTGCGGCCACCTGCGCCGGCTGCAGTTCGATCGCCGCCCCCAATGCCTCGACTGCGTCGGCGCTGCCGGATTTGGACGACACGCTGCGGTTGCCATGCTTGGCCACGCGCGCGCCGGCCGCAGCGGCAACGAACATCGCGCAGGTGGAGATGTTGAAGGTATGCGAGCCATCGCCACCGGTGCCGACGATGTCGACCAGGTGGGTGGTATCGGCAACCGGCACCGCCAGCGCGAATTCGCGCATCACCGTTGCCGCGGCGGCGATCTCGTCGATGGTTTCCTTCTTCACGCGCAGGCCGGTGAGGATGGCGGCGGTCATCATCGGCGAGACATCGCCACGCATGATCTGCCGCATCAGGTCGACCATTTCGTCGAAGAAGATCTCGCGGTGTTCGATGGTGCGTTGCAGGGCTTCCTGGGGGGAGAAGCTCATCGGAATACTCCTTGGATCAGGCAGCCGGGCGCTGCAGGAAATTGCGCAGCAGCGCGTGACCATGCTCGGTGAGGATCGATTCGGGATGGAACTGCACGCCCTCCACCGGGAACTGGCGGTGGCGCAGGCCCATGATCTCTTCGATCGAGCCATCCTCGTTTTCGGTCCACGCGGTCACTTCCAGCGCGTCGGGCAGGCTGTTCTTGTCCACCACCAGCGAGTGGTAGCGGGTGGCCTGGTAACCGTCCGGCAGGCCGGCGAACACGCCCTTGCCCTCATGGCGGATCGGCGAGGTCTTGCCGTGCATGATGTTTCCGGCGCGGATGACCGTGCCGCCGTAGACCTGGCCGATGCCCTGGTGGCCCAGGCACACGCCGAGGATCGGCGTAGTCGGGCCCAGGCGCCGGATCAGCTCCAGCGACACGCCCGCTTCGTTGGGCGTGCACGGGCCGGGCGAAATGACGATGCGTTCGGGCTTCTGCGCGGCGATCTCGTCCACGCTCATCGCATCGTTGCGCACCACCTTCACTTCGGCACCCAGCGTCTGCAGGTACTGCACGAGGTTGTAGGTGAAGCTGTCGTAGTTGTCGATCATCCACAACATGGTCAGGTTCCGTCGCTTATCAGGAAAATGGCGTACACGTTTTCGGTGTAGGTGATGGGGCCGGCTTCGATGGATTCGCGCGCGCGCGAGCCGGTTGTCTCGATGCTGGTCTGTGCCGGAGCCGGCGGGCTGGGAGGTGTGACCATGTCACCGCTGCGGGGCCAGTTGCCTGCCTGCACGCCGTAGGCGAAGTTCGGGGCCACGTCGGAGATGCTGTAGAGGCCGGTGATGCGCGCGCCATAGGCCGTGGCAAGGAGCTTGGCGGAGGCGCGTGTCTGCGTTGCCGCTTCGGCCTTGAGTTCGCCACGCAGTGCGGCTTCCTTCGAGTAGCCAGGCCGCATGCTGCTGATCTGCAGGTCATCGCTGGCATCGACCGCGCGCAGGAAGGCCTGCAGGTCGCCGGTGGTGCCGAAGCTGCCTTTCAGGCGCCGGCTCACCCGTGTCCCCAAGTATTCCTGCTTGCCCTGCACGCTGTAGCGGTAGTCCGGCTGGATGGTCAGGTTGTCCGCCACCACGCTTGCCGGAAGTGCATGGTTGCGCTTGAACGCACCCAGCACCGCATCGACATTGCCCTGCACGCGCGAGCGCGCCGTATCCGGCTGAAGATCGGTGGACTTGACCAGCAGTTCGAAGGTGAACCGGTCCGGCATCACCGTTCGCGCGCCCTCGCCCTTCACCAGCAGGTGCGGCTGCGAGGGAATGGTGTTGGCCTGCGCCCAGGCAGACGGGGCCATCGTGGCCAGCAGCGACAACCACAGCAATGCGCTCAGCAGCTTCATCCGGTACTCCTTGTCTTGAATGGAAACAGCGAGGGGTGCTGCGGCGCAGGCCACAGCACGGGGAAACTCACAGGCCCTTGGCGGCCTGGGCGACGGCACGGAACAGCGCGCGGCCCTTGTTCATCGTCTCGTCCCACTCCTTGTCGGGGTCCGAGTCGTAGACGATGCCGGCGCCGGCCTGCACGTACAGGCGGCCGTCCTTGATCACGGCGGTGCGGATCGCGATCGCGGTATCGGCATCGCCGTGCCAGCCGATGTAGCCGATGCTGCCGGCGTAGACATTGCGCTTGATCGGTTCCAGCTCGCGGATCACTTCCAGCGCGCGGATCTTCGGCGCACCGCTGACCGTACCGGCCGGGAAGGTGGCGCGCAGCACGTCGGCGTAACTCAGGCCCGGCTGCAGCTGCCCGGTCACTTCGCTGACGATGTGCATGACGTGGCTGTAGCGTTCGATCACGAACTGCTCGCCCACTTCCACGGTACCGGCTTTGGACACGCGGCCGGCGTCGTTGCGGCCCAGGTCGATCAGCATCAGGTGCTCGGCGCGCTCCTTCGGATCGGCCAGCAGTTCTGCCTCCAGCGCCTGATCCAGCTCGGGCGTGGCACCACGCGGGCGGGTGCCGGCGATCGGGCGCACGGTCACTTCACCCACGCCGTCATGGGTATGTTGCAGGCGTACCAGAATTTCCGGTGAGGAACCGACCACCTGCAGGTCGCCGACATCGAGGAAATACATGTACGGCGACGGGTTCAGTGCCCGCAGCGCACGGTACACATCCACCGGGCGTGCCTTGAACGGCACGCTCAGGCGCTGGCTGAGCACCACCTGGAAGATGTCGCCGGCACGGATGTACTCCTTGCTGCGCTGGACCGCATCGACGAAGCCTTCGCGGGTGAAGCCGGAAACGAAATCGGACTCGTCCAGCACGTCGCTGGTCAGCGGTGCGGGATAGCCCGCGCCCGGCGCACGCAGCTTGGCGGTCAGCGCATCCAGGCGGGTCTGGGCCTGATCGAAGGCACCTTCGACACGCGGATCAGCATGCACGATCAGGTACAAGCGACCCTTCAGGTTGTCGAACACCGCCAGCTCATCGGAGTGCAGCAGCAGGATGTCCGGCGTACCCAACTCGTCGCGGCCGGCCGGCGATGCCAGGCGCGGCTCAATGTAGCCGATGCACTCGAACCCGAACCAGCCGACCAGGCCACCGGTGAAGCCCGGCAGGCCTTCCAGCTTCGGCACCGAGTGGGCACTGCGCAGCGCCTCGACCTCGGCAAACGGATCGGCCACCTTGCGGGTTTCCACCACCTGGCCGTCCTCGCGCACCGTCAGGGTGTGGCCGTGGAAGGCGTACACGCGGCGCGCCGGCAGGCCGATGATCGAGTAACGACCAAAGCGCTCGCCGCCTTCGACGGATTCAAACAGGTAGGTATTGGGGCCGTCGGCGAGCTTCAGATAGACCGAAAGCGGCGTGTCCAGGTCGGACAGCACTTCGCGGACAACGGGGATATGGGTGTGGCCTTCAGCGGCCTGCTGCTGAAACTGAGCGTGCGAGATCAAGACGACTTTCCTTCCGGGACACAGCGTTATGGGGACGGACGACGGCAACAGGCCACCATCGCCACCAACGGCGTGCGGAAGAAAGGGTATGCGGGGTCGTCAGGCTGGACACCCAATGACTGTATCGCAGCTTTGGCCGCAGGGAAACCCTTTGGCGACGGGCGGTTTGTCTTCGCCCAGGCCCATCCGCCGCGGCTGACCTTGGGTTCCCTGTACCTGCTGCGGGGCCCGCGATCTCCCCGCTCCGGCTTGCGACCGGCGTCGATCGCGTCCCTCGGCCGGTCCTCGCGCGCTCAGCGTTCCGACAGCAGCACGCAGTCATCCGGCAGATGCATCCGCACCCTGCCCGCCACGCAGTCGATGCGGAAGCGGCGTGCCTGCACCGGTTCGCCGTCCAGGTTCAACGTCAGCGACTGCGGAGCGTCGATCTGCAACCACGGCAGCTGCGCGCGCCTGGCGACACGCTCCAGCGCCGCCTCCTTGCCGCCGGTCAGCATCTGTCCAAGGGTGGCTGCGACTTCACCCTCCAGTTCCGGCACCACGGTGACATCCAGCAGGCCGTCATCGATCAGTGCCTGCGGGCACAGCTGCTGGCCACCACCCGCTTGGCGGCCGTTACCGATACCCAGCGCGATGAACCCACCTTCCCACTGGAAATCCGGCCCGCTCAGGCGCGCGGTGATCGGTTCGATACGACCGAGCTTGGCGATGCCGGTAATGACATACGCCAAACCGCCAAGCATCTTCTTCAAGCCGGCATCGGTTTCCACCGTGACCTGGGTACCGAAGCCACCGCTGGCGAGGTTGGCGCACCACCAGGGCTTGCCGTCGGCATCGACGCGCAGCAGATCCATCGGGCGTGGGTGGCCGCTGGCAACCAGTGCGAAGGCCTCCTGCGGCTCCACCGGAATGCCCGCGGCGGCGGCGAAATCGTTGGCGGTGCCCATCGGCACCAACGCCAGCGAAGGCAGCGCCTCAGCCGGCTCGTCGCGATGCGCCAGCGTCTCGGCGACCGCGCTGAGCGTGCCGTCGCCACCGGCGGCCACGATCACGTCCACGCCGTGGTCGATGGCCTCGGCGACGTAGCGCTCGGCATCACCGTCTTCCCAGGTCACACGCACTTCCAGCTGCACGCCGCGTTCGCGCCAATGGCCCACGGCCTCGCGCAGGTCATCGTTGCCTGCGGACTTGCCGTTGAGGATCAGGCGCCAGCGCGGTGTGCTCATGCGGTGCTTCCAGGGAAGGGCGGCACAGGCTAGCAACCGCGCGTTCGTGGCCAGTGAAAGGCCGAGGCAACCGTTCAGGTCATGACGCTGGGCTCGCCCGCGCGGCATGTCATGCAGGTGTCATCGGCCACCCGGAGAATGGAAGGCCATAGCAGGGACGACGGATGGAGGCAGGATCAGCCTCCCACGCATGCAGCAAGGCCACGCCAGCGTTTGGCGTGGCTTTTTTTTTGCTGCGCGGCGCTGCATATCGGCTTACAGGTAAGCCTCGATGGGACCGTGCAGGAGGCAGCTGTCGAAGGCATCGATGCTGCACAACATCGCTTCATCAATTGCGAACTCCTGCAACAGAAGGTCGAGCGCCGCAATTCCGGTCACGAACCTGCGTTCCACCCGCGTCTGCGCGTCCTGCATGGCGTAGTCGTAGTCGAAGCCATAGGCGGTCTCGGTGAAGCGTGCGGCGTGGGTGATCAAGCGCAGCTCGTAGGTGTCTTGTTCGCCAGGAATGACATGGGCGAAACAGCGCAACCCGGTGTCCGCCAAAGCCAGCTCCGCTGCCAGCGCCCATCCCTTTTCAAGCGCCGCCAATGGCCGCGGCGGCGGCGATGGGTGGCGGCGTCGCCAAAGCATCATGGCGCGTTCCACGTCATGGCCAGCGGCCTGCAACTCGATGGCGGCCTCGGCGGCCCCCAACCCTGTGCGGTTCCCGTAATCGGCCACGAGCTGATCAACCACCAAGGCGTGCGCCTGTGACAGGTCACCGCCGGAAGCCTCCAGCGCCTGCCTGCAGACAGCAATCGAGGCCGGCAGCCGCTGGCGGAGTGCGGCAATGGCGTATTTCATCGGCACACCAGTCACCAGGACTCGGCCTACCCGGCGAATGCCTTCAGCGCCTCACCTTCCAACCGGTACACCGTCCACTCGTCCTGCGGTCTGGCGCCAGCTGCGGTGTAGAACTCGATGGCCGGCGTGTTCCAGTCCAGCACCGACCACTCGAAGCGACCACACCCTTCAGCTACCGCCTGGCGGGCGATGTACTTCAGCAGCGCCTTGCCCGCGCCGGAGCCACGTTTTTCCGGGCTCACGTACAGATCTTCCAGGTAGATGCCCTTGCGTCCCAGCCAGGTGGAATAGTTGTAGAAATACACCGCGTAGCCGATGGCTTCGCTGTTCGCCTCGCAGACCAGCGCGCGGGCGGTGGCGTCGGCGCCGAACAGGCTTTCGGCGATGCCGATCTCGTCGGTCTGCACCGAATGCTCAGCCTTCTCGTAGATCGCCAGTTCGCGGATGAACCGAAGGATCAGGCCGGCGTCGGCGACGGTGGCCGGGCGGATGTTCAACACGGCCACTGTGCTCATGGCTCAGCCCCGTGCTGCAGCGACGTTGGCGCGCATCTGCGCGATCACGTCCTGGTAGCTGGACTTGGCGTTGAAGATGGCCGAGCCGGCAACGAACGTGTCGGCGCCAGCAGCGGCGATCTCGCCGATGTTGTCGGCCTTCACGCCACCGTCGATCTCCAGGCGGATGTCACGGCCGCTGGCATCGATCTTCTGGCGCACCGCGCGCAGCTTGTCCAAGGCCGACGGAATGAAGGCCTGGCCGCCGAAGCCCGGGTTGACCGACATCAGCAGCACCAGGTCGAGGTCGTCCAGCACCCAGTCGAGGATGTCCACCGGAGTGGCCGGGTTGAGCACGATGCCCGGCTTGCAGCCCAGCGAGCGGATCAGCTGGATGGTGCGGTGCACGTGGCGGCTGGCCTCCGGGTGGAAGCTGATGTAGGTGGCACCGGCCTCGGCGAAGTCCGGGATGATGCGGTCCACCGGCTCGACCATCAGGTGCACGTCGATCGGCGCGGTGACGCCGTGCTTGCGCAGGGCCTGGCAGACCATCGGGCCGATGGTCAGGTTGGGCACGTAGTGGTTGTCCATCACATCGAAATGGACCCAATCGGCGCCTGCGGCCAGGACGTTGTCGACTTCCTCGCCCAGGCGGGCGAAGTTGGCCGAGAGGATGGAAGGAGCGATGAGGCAGTTGGACATGGCCGGGGCCTTCGGAACGGGGAAAGGGGTCTCCCGCCCGCAGGCGGGGCAATGGGGTCAGCGCTTGCGCAGGGCCTTGATGCGGTCGTAGGCGGCGTTGAGGCGCCGCGACTTCTGCTCGGCCTGCTGCTGCAGCTCGGGGGCGGCGCCGCCCAGCTTGTCGGGGTGGTACTGGGAGATCAGCTTGCGGTAGGCGCGCTCGACCTCGGCATCGGTGGCCTCGGAGGTCAGCCCCAGCTCGCGGTACGGGTTCTCCTTGTTCAGGCGGAACCAGTCGCTGTCGAAGGCATGCCCCAGCAACAGGCCGACCACCGCGCCGAACAGCGGATTGGGCCGGAACAGCAGGGCCCCGGCGATGAATCCGAGCAGTTTTCCGTACCAGCGCATGGCGCTCCGGGGTCGGCCGACGAAATGGACGCTCATTTTACGTCACAGCGGGCCCGGACCGCTTTACACTAGGCCGCCCGCTGACCAGTTGCGGGCCCGCCGGGTCCCCTGGGCAGCCGTCTCGACGAAGCCCCAGGAGTGCCCGTGCCAACCACGCTGTTGCAATCCGATCTCCCCGGCCTGCCCTTGCGCCACCGCGGCAAGGTGCGTGATGTGTTCGATATCCCGCGCGAGCGACTGCCGGCCGGTACCCCACCGGGGGACTACCTCTTGATGGTCGCCACCGATCGCCTGTCGGCGTTCGACGTGGTCCTGCCCGACCCGATCCCGGGCAAGGGCGAGATGCTCTGCCAAGTGTCCAACTTCTGGTTCGCCAAGACCGCGCACCTGATGCCCAACCACCTGACCGGCATCGATGTGGCCAGCGTGCTGCCCGAGGGCGTGGACGCGGCCCTGTACGCCAAGCGCGCGGTGGTCACCCGCAAGCTGAAGCCGGTACCGGTGGAAGCCATCGCCCGTGGCTACCTGATCGGCAGCGGCTGGAAGGACTACCAGCGCACCGGCAAGGTCAGCGGCATCGAGCTGCCCGACGGCCTGTGCCAGGCCGAGCAGCTGCCCGAACCGATCTTCACCCCCTCGACCAAGGCCGCCGTTGGTGACCATGACGAGAACATCGACTTCGACGCGATGGTGAAGACGGTCGGTGCGGAGATGGCCGAGCGGGTGCGCGACGCGACGCTGCGCATCTACAAGTTCGCGGCCGATTACGCACGCGAGCGCGGCATCATCCTGGCCGACACCAAGTTCGAGTTCGGTACCGACGCCGACGGTCGCCTGTACATCATGGACGAGATGCTGACGCCGGATTCCTCGCGCTACTGGCCTGCCGACGAGTACGAAGTGGGCACCAGCCCGCCGAGCTACGACAAGCAGTTCGTGCGTGACTACCTGGAGACGCTGGACTGGGGCAAGACCGCCCCGGGCCCGAGCATCCCGGCGGAGATCATCGAGCGCACCCGCGCCAAGTACGCCGAGGCGCTGCAGCGCCTGGCCGGGATCAGCGTCGACTGATTCCCCTGCGCCCCCGGCCCGCGTGGCGGGGGCGTTCTGAGTGCGGTAGTGCCGGCCGCTGCCGGCAACCCCGGCGAAACTGCAGCCAGGCATGGCCTGGCTCTACTGCCGGTCGGTAGTGCCGGCCGCTGGCCGGCAACCTCGGCGAAACTGCAGCCAGGCATGGCCTGGCTCTACTGCCGGTTGGTAGTGCCGGCCGCTGGCCGGCAACCTCGGCGAACCTGCAGCCAGGCATGGCCTGGCTCTGCTGGCGGTTGGTAGTGCCGGCCGCTGACCGGCAACCCCGGCGAACCTGCAGCCGGGCATGGCCTGGCTCTNCTGCCGGTTGGTAGTGCCGGCCGCTGGCCGGCAACCCCGCGAACCTGCAGCCAGGCACGGCCTGGCTCTACTGCCGGTTGGTAGTGCCGGCCGCTGACCGGCAACCCCGGCGAACCTGCAGCCGGGCATGGCCTGGCTCTACTGCCGGTTGGTAGTGCCGGCCGCTGGCCGGCAACCCCGGCGAACCTGCAGCCAGGCATGGCCTGGCTCTACTGACGGTTGGTAGTGCCGGCCGCTGGCCGGCAACCTCGGCGAAACTGCAGCCAGGCATGGCCTGGCTCTACTGGCGGTTGGTAGTGCCGGCCGCTGGCCGGCAACCCCGCGAAACTGAAGCCAGGCATGGCCTGGCTCTACTGCCGGCCCCGGCCGGGGTATGCTGGCCACATGCAGACCAGCACCCAGCTTGCGCGTCCGATCGACCGCTATTTCGCCAGCTACTCCGACGACCACCGCAATGTGGTCAACCAGCGCATCCACGTGGTGGCGGTGCCGTCGATCCTGTGGTCGGTGGTGGCCCTGCTGTGGTGCGTGCCGCCGCTGATCACCTGGTTCCAGTACGGCATCTGGTCGGCGTTGGCGATGTTCAGCGCCTGGTGCTTCTACAACAAGCTGTCGCGTCCGCTGGGCATCGGCATGCTCATCCAGTTCTTCGTGTTCGGCTGCCTGTGCCGGCTGCTGGAAGCGGAAATCGGCCTGCACAACCTGCGCTCGCTGGCCATCGGCGTATTCGTCGTCGCCTGGATCGCGCAGTTCATCGGCCACAAGTTCGAAGGCCGCAAGCCCAGCTTCCTGACCGACCTGACCTACCTGCTGATCGGCCCGGCGTGGGTGATGGCCAAGGCCTATCGCAAGCTCGACTGGCGCTACTGACCAGCGTCGCCGCGTCGACGCCTTCGTTTCCTGAACGGGCAGATCCCATCACCGACACTGCACGGCGCGCCTGCCAGCCTGCCGCGGTGACCTCCTCACCTTGCCCCGCCCAGCGGCGGCGGTCCCTGTGCGACAGGGGCTGCGCTGTCCCTGCGTGGGCGTAGGGTGGACCTGCCCACCGGGTCCTGATGGGTCATCCGCGCGGCATGCTGCATCGCAGAAAAAATGAATCAGCGCACGTTACATGCAATTGATCGCTGTTCAATGGGTTTCGGCGACATTTGGCAGCCTGTTATGCTCCCTGACCTGCTCGTGAATCATGGATTCCCTGCATGCTCCCCAGCCTGCCCCTGCTGCTGGCCCTGCCGTTCCTGATGGCAGTGGCTGTCGCAGCCTTCCCCCGTAGTTCGCGCTCGACTGCTGCCTGGCTGGCGGCGCTGGCGCCGTTGGGGGGGCTGGCGATCCTCGCCTGGCTGACCCCTTCGGTGCTTGATGGCCAGGTGGTGCGCACGATGGTGCCGTGGCTGCCACAGATCGGCCTGGACTTCACCCTGCGCCTGGATGGCCTGGCCTGGATGTTCGCCGGACTGGTGCTGGGCATCGGCGCACTGGTGGTGCTGTATGCGCGCTACTACCTCAGCAGCCAGGACAACGCGCACCGCTTCTATACCTACCTGTTGCTGTTCATGGGCGCCATGCTGGGCATGGTGCTGTCGGGCAACCTGTTGCTGCTGATGGTCTTCTGGGAAATGACCAGCATCAGCTCGTTCCTGCTGATCGGTTTCTGGTCGCACCGCCAGGACGCGCGCGAGGGCGCGCGGATGGCGCTGGTGATCACCGGTGGCGGCGGCCTGGCGCTGCTGGCCGGCGTGCTGCTGATCGGCCGCATCGTCGGCAGCTTCGACCTGGACGTGGTGCTGGCCGCCGGCGAGCAGATCCGCGCCAGCGCGCTGTACCCCTATGCCCTGTTCCTGGTGCTGGCGGGCATCTTCACCAAGAGCGCGCAGTTCCCGTTCCACTTCTGGCTGCCGCACGCGATGGCCGCGCCCACCCCGGTGTCGGCCTACCTGCACTCGGCCACCATGGTGAAGGCGGGCGTCTTCTTGCTGGCGCGCCTGCATCCGGCATTGGCCGGCAGCGATCTGTTCTTCTACACGGTCAGCGGCATCGGTGCGATCACCCTGCTGATCGGTGCCTGGAACGCGATCTTCCAGCATGACCTGAAGGGCCTGCTGGCCTATTCGACGATCTCGCACCTGGGCCTGATCACCCTGCTGTTCGGCCTGTCCACGCCGATGGCGGTGGTCGCCGGCGTGTTCCACATCATCAACCACGCCACCTTCAAGGCCTCGCTGTTCATGGCCGCCGGCATCATCGACCACGAGACCGGCACCCGTGACATGCGCAAGCTCGGTGGCCTGCGCAGGCTGATGCCGTTCACCAGCGCGCTGGCGATCATCGCCTCGCTGGCGATGGCCGGCATCCCGCTGCTCAACGGCTTCCTGTCCAAGGAAATGCTGTTCGCCGAAGCGCTCTCGGCGGGCGGCACCGACACCATGCGCACGGCGGTGTCGATCGCCGCGCTGCTGGCCGGTGTGTTCGGCGTGGCCTACAGCCTGCGCTTCGTGCACGACACGTTCTTCGGCAAGGGCCCGCATGGCCTGGACCGCGTGCCGCACGAGCCGCCGCGCTGGATGAAGGTACCGGTGGAAATCCTGGTGGTGATCTGCGTGGCGGTGGGTATCGCCCCGGCCGTGACCGTAGCCCCGGTATTGCACGCGGCAGCCGCCTCGATCCTCGGCAGCGCGATGCCCGAGTACAACCTGTCGATCTGGCATGGCTTCAACCTGCCGCTGGCGATGAGCGCCGCTGGCGTGGTCGGTGGCGTGGCCCTCTACTTCGGCCTGCGCAAGCTGATCGATCTGCATGCGGTAACCAACACCACGCCGGGACGCAACGTCTTCCACCACCAGTTGGACCTGCTGTCGGCCGGTGCGCAGCGGTTGACCGCCGGCATCGCCAACGGCAGCCTGCAGCGCATGCTGCTGGGCCTGGTGCTGGTGGCGATCGTGGTCGCCGCCGCGCCCTACATCGCCAACCCGGCCTCGCCGGAATGGACCGGACCGCAGCCGATACCGCTGCTGGGCTGGGCGTTGTGGCTGGTGATGATGTCCTGCGCGGTGGCGACCCTGCGCATGTACAAGCAGCGCCTGCTGGCCGTGCTGCTGGTCGGCGGCGTCGGCCTGATGGTGGCGCTGACCTTCGTGTTCCTGTCCGCACCGGACCTGGCGCTGACCCAGCTGCTGGTGGAGATGGTGACCCTGGTGCTGATGCTGCTGGGCATGAACTACCTGCCGGCACAGTCCGGCCCGGAGCGGCCGCGCTGGCGCAAGCGCCGTGATGCGCTGATCGCGATCGTGGCCGGTGCCGGCCTGGGCGCGCTGGCCTACAGCGCGATGACCCTGCCGCCGAACACCATGGCCGGCGAGCTGCTTGCCCGCGCCCTGCCCGAGGCGTACGGCCAGAACGTGGTCAACGTGATCCTGGTCGACTTCCGTGGCTTCGATACCTTCGGCGAGATCACCGTGTTCGGCATTGCCGCACTGGTCGTGCATGCGCTGCTGCGGCGCACGCGGATGGCGCCGGAGCAGATCATGCCCGGTCCGCCGATCAAGCTGCCGGTGCCGGCCGATCTGGCCCAGATCATGTTCCCGCTGACCCTGACGGTCTCCATCTTCCTGTTCCTGCGCGGCCACAACGCGCCGGGCGGCGGCTTCATCGCCGGCCTGGTGCTGGCGGTGCCGCTGCTGATCCAGTACGTGATCCAGGGCACCGCCTCGGTGGAGTCACGTTTCGGCTTCGACTACATCCGCTGCATCGGCATCGGACTGCTGATCGCCATCCTCAGTGGCGCCGCGTCGATGCTGTTCGGCGTGCCGTTCCTGACCAGCGGCCACCTGGACCTGCACCTGCCGTTGATCGGCGATGTACCGCTGGCCAGCGCGATTGGTTTTGATATCGGCGTGTACCTGGTGGTGTTCGGTGGCGCGATGCTGATGCTGTCGATGATGGCCACCGTCAAACCCTCGCGGACGCGCACCGCGCGCAAGGGCGAGATCGACCTGCAACGCCGCTCGGCACGAACGGGGGAGATGCACTGATGGAACTGGCCCTGGCCTCTGCGATCGGCGTGCTGACCGCCATCGGCATCTACCTGCTGCTGCGCGCGCGCAGCTTCGATGTGATCCTCGGCATGACCTTCCTGTCCTACGCCACCAACCTGCTGATCTTCGCCGGTGGCCGCGTGGTGCAGGGCAAGGCGCCGGTGCTGCAGGAAGGGGTGGAAAGCCACCTGGGCAACTACACCGATCCGCTGCCGCAGGCGCTGGTGCTGACCGCCATCGTCATTGCCTTTGCGATGACCGCCGTCAGCATCGTGCTGGCCATGCGCAGCCGCAGCGACAACCACAGTGACCACGTGGACGCGCACGAGCCGGACGACGATGCACCGCCGCGCCGGGATGAGGACCGCGCATGAATCATCTGGTGATCCTGCCGATCCTGGTACCGCTGCTCGGCGCTGCGTTGTCGCTGTTCGTTGAACACCGCCGCTATGGGCCAAAGGTGCAGCGCGCCGTGGCGTGGACCGCGCTGGGCGCGCTGGCGGTGGTGGTCGGGGTGTTGTTCGCCGACACCGCAGGCGGCGACATCCGCGTGTACCTGCTGGGTGACTGGCCGTCGCGCCTGGGCATCGCACTGGTGGCCGACCGGCTGTCGGCGTGGATGCTGCTGACCACCCTGCTGCTGGCCATCCCCTGCCTGCTGCATGCGTGTTCGGGTTGGGACCGGCGCGCACCGCACTTCCATGCGCTGTTCCAGTTCCAGCTGGTCGGCCTCAACGGCGCCTTCCTGACCGGCGACATCTTCAACCTGTTCGTGTTCTTCGAGGTGATGCTGATCGCCTCCTACGGCCTGCTGCTCAGTGGCGGCCGTGGCCTGCGCATGCGCATCGGCCTGCACTACGTGGTGTTCAACGTCACCGCCTCGACCCTGTTCCTGATCGCACTGGGCCTGCTGTACGCCTCGCTGGGTTCATTGAACATGGCCGAGCTGTCGCAGCGCATCGCCGAAGTGCCGCCTGCGCAGCTGACCCTGGTGAAGGCGACGATGGGCCTGTTGCTGCTGGTGTTCTGTGCCAAGGCCGCGCTGATGCCGCTGTACCTGTGGCTGCCCGAATCGTATGCGCGTGCGCCGGCGGCGGTGGCGGCGCTGTTTGCGGTCATGACCAAGGTGGGCCTGTATGCCGTGCTGCGCATCCAGATGCTGTGGTTCGGCGAGGATGCGGGGGCGATGGCCGGCTACGGCCGCGACTGGCTGCTGTGGGCCGGCGTAGCGACGCTGGTGCTGGGTGGCCTGGGCGCGTTGGCCGCCGCGCGCCTGCGCGTGCTGATTTCGTATCTGGTGATCGTCTCGGCGGCCACGTTGTTCATCGCCTTTTCGGTGGGCACGCCTCAGGTGCTGTCGGCTGGCCTGTACTACCTGCCGCACAGCAGCTTCGTCGCCGCCGCACTGTTCCTGGTCGCCGACCTGATCCGACGCCGTCGTGGCGGCGCCAGCGACCGCAAGGAAGTGATCGCACCGATGCCCGGCAAGGAGACCCCGGCCGTGCTGTTCCTGATTGCGGCGGTGTCGGTGGCCGGCCTGCCGCCGCTGTCCGGCTTCCTGGCCAAGGCCGCACTCTTGGCCGGCATGCCGGCGCAGTACACCGGCGCGGTGTGGACTGCAGTGCTGGTCAGCAGCCTGCTGGTCATCATGGGCCTGACCCGCGGCGGCATCCGCCTGTTCTGGCGCGTGCCGCTGCCCGATCCCGATGCACCGCCACCGCGCAAGGCACCACTGCGCCGTGTGGAGCTGTTTGCCGCCTGCATCCTGCTGGCGTACGGCATCGGCATGACCTTGTTCGCTGCCCCGCTGATGCAGCACACCGACGCCATCGCCACCCAGCTGCTGCATCCGGGCGACTACGTGCAGCAGCTGCGCGCGACCACGCCGGAGATCCGCCAGCCATGACCGCCAAGCGTTCCCCGATCCGCCGCCTGCTGCCCTCGCCCGCGCTGAGCGTGATGGTGGTGGTGTTCTGGCTGTTGATGTCCGACAGCTTCACGCTCGGCCAGTTCCTGCTGGGCCTGCTGCTGGGCGTGGTCATTCCGCTGTTCGCCGCGCGCCTGGACCGCGAGTTCGCCCGCATCGGCACCCTGCGGCCGCTGCCGAAGCTGCTGTTGGTGACCCTGTGGGACATCCTGATGTCCAACATCCGCGTGGCCATCCAGGTACTGGGCCCGGAAAAGAACATCCACCCTGGTTTCATCTGGCTGCCGCTGGACATCGCCAACATCCACGGCATCGCCGCGCTGACCAGCATGATCACCCTGACCCCCGGCACGGTGTCGGCCGCCCTCAGCGACGACCGCAAATTCCTGCTGGTGCACGTGCTGCACCTGGAAGACCCGCAGGAGCTGATCGACACGATCAAGCGCCGTTATGAAGCCCCGTTGATGGAGATCTTCCCATGACTGGATTCCAGATCATCCAGACCACCCTGGTGGTGTGCATGCACGTGGTCGGCCTGGCCATGCTGCTGGCCACCTGGCGCCTGCTGCGCGGGCCGACCGTGCCCGACCGCATCCTTGCACTGGATACGCTGTCGGTGACCGCCATCGCCGAGTTGATGCTGTTCGGCATGTACCTCAATTCGGCGATCTACTTCGAGGCGGCACTGATCATCGCCATGCTCGGCTTCGGCAGCACCGTGGTGCTGAGCAAGTTCGTGCTGCGCCGGGACATCGTCGAATGATCACCTTCATCCAGATCGCGCTGTCGATCCTGCTGCTGTTCGGCTGCTTCTTCATCCTGGTCGGCGCACTGGGCCTGGTGAAGCTGTCCACCTTCTTCAAGCGCCTGCACGCACCGACCAAGGCCAGCACGCTGGGCGTGGGCTGCGTGCTGGTGTGCT
Organism: Stenotrophomonas sp. TEPEL; assembly: GCF_004348785.1. Taxonomy (NCBI): domain Bacteria; kingdom Pseudomonadati; phylum Pseudomonadota; class Gammaproteobacteria; order Lysobacterales; family Lysobacteraceae; genus Stenotrophomonas; species Stenotrophomonas sp. TEPEL. The sequence goes on along the minus strand of NZ_QQXJ01000001.1, from coordinate 333,883 downwards.
CGGTGTGCTACCACATCTTCCTGGGCCAGGACCCGCAGCCGCGCGAGCTGCTGATCACCGTGTTCCTGTTCATCACCGCACCGATCAGCGCGCACCTGATGGCCAAGGCCGCACTGTCGCTGCTGATGGAAACGCGCCCCAGCCTGCCGGGCAACGAGCGTGCCGAAGACGAGCAGCTGCCCCCGCCGGAACCGGAGCGGGAAGAGGAAACCACCGCGCGTTGACGGTGGGTGCCGACCGTTGGTCGGCACGACCCCGGATAACCGCCAGTAGAGCCAGGCCATGCCTGGCTGCGAGTTCGCCGAGGTTGCCGGCCAGCGGCCGGCACTACCTCAGACCGGTGTGACCAGCGCGATTTCCAGCCCCAGCCAGGCCACGAACGCGCCCAGCAGCACCGCACCTTCGATGCGGCTGATGCGCAGGTCGCCGCGCAGCATCGGGTACAGCACCAGTGCGAAGGCCAGCAGCGCCGGCAGTTCCAGGCGCACGAACGAGGCTGGCAACGCCAGCGGCTGCAGCAGCCCCATCGCACCGATCACCAGCATCAGGTTGACCACGCTGGAGCCGAGCACGTGGCCCAGCACCATGTCGCCGTGACCACGGCGTGCTGCCGCGACCGCGGCCGCCACCTCCGGCAACGCAGTGCCGATCGCCACCGGCAGCAGACCCACCAGCAGCGGCGTCCAGCCCAGCGCGGCGCCGAAATCAGCGGCGGCACCGACCACCAGGCGCGCGCCCCAATACAACGCCAGTGCGGCAACCAGCAGGCGCAGCACGTTCAACGGCAGGCTGGTGCGGCTCAGGGCCGACTCGGCAATGATCGCCTGTACCTCGGCGCTCTCATGGCGTCCGCGACGCAGCAGCAGCAACTGCACCACCACGAACCCGGCCACCAGCACGCCGGCCTCCCAGCGCAGCAGGCGGCCATCGAGTCCGAACACGATCAGCAGCAGGCCCGCGGCCAGCAGCCCCCACCACAGCACGGCCTGCAGGCGCGCGCGCAGCAGCAACGGCGAGACCATCGCGGCCACCGCCAGGGTCAGGCCGAGGTTGACCACGCTGCTGCCGACGGCATTGCCCAAGGCCAGCTCCGGCTGGCCCACCACCAGCGCGCGGGCGTTGACCGCCAGCTCCGGCAGCGAGGTGGTGATACCCAGCAACAGCAGGCCTGCGGTGAATGCACTGGCGCCGAAACGCTGCGCCAGGCCGGACACGGCTTTGACGATGGAGTCCCCACCCAGGGCCAGCAACAGCAGGCCGAGCAGGAACCAGGCAATGGCAATAGCGATCATCGGGCGCTCCCCAGCGGTCGTGGCGCGATTCTACGCTCGGCCCACCCGCGGCGGGTGAGCCGAGGATGGCCGATCAGCCGCAGCCTTCGGCGTAGTCCACCTGCGGGGTCCTGCCGACCCGCCAGGCGCCGACCTTGCCGTCAGCGCCGAGGGCGAAATCGATGATCGCCGCTCCGTCCTGCGCCGGGCGCACGCGCAGGTGCTGGGCCTTGTCGTCGTACTTGTCAGGACCGACGTCGGCGCGCTCGGGATAGAGCACCTGCAGCTCGCCCAGGGTCATGCCGACCCGGCCGCCACCGGGAGCGACGATGGACGGGCTGCGTACATCGTAGCGGACCAGCTTGCGCGCCTCGAACATCAGGCGCGGGTCTTCGGCCCCCTGCGGGCGCAGGAAATAGCAGCCTTCATTGGCATCGTCGGCAGGCAGCGGCTTGCCCGTGGCGTCGGTACCCAGACCCTGCAAGGGGGTGCCGAAGCCACTGCGGACCTCGGCGATGCCTGCGCCCAGCGTGGCGCCGCCGAAGCCATCCAGGCGTGCCGGGCTGTCGCTGCGCGGATCCACCGGCGAAGCGGTGGCCAGGTCGGCGTCGGCGGGAACGGAGGCATCCTTCGCCGGTGCGGTGGCCGCGGGCGGCGCTGCCGGTGCGGCGGTGTCGGGACTACGGTTGCAGGCGGCCAACGACAACAGCAGCAGGCCGGCCATCGGGAGATGCTTCATCGGTGCGTATCCTTGGCACAGGGTGGGTGCACGCTACCGCAGCCGGCGTGCAGGCGCTGCATTGTCATCGCGGTTTCATCGCCCTCATTCAGGCTCGGCGAGCACCGACTTGGCTGTCCTCCCCATGCAACCGCGCAAGACCGACCTCGCCCGAACCGCGCTGCAGGCCCACCGCGCACCGCTGGACATGCGCCAGCGACGCCTGCTGATCCTCTGTGATGGCCAGCGCAGCATCGCCGAGCTGACCGCACTGCTGGGGCAGGACGCGGCAGCGATGGTGATCCAGCTGATCCAAGGCGGCTACCTGGTGACCGCTGCGGACACACCCGCCTCCACGCCACCTGCGCCAGTTGCGATGACGGCTCCGCTGGCGCCGTCAGTCACTGCCGCTTCTGCCGCGCCGGTCGAGCGCCGCCGCTCGCTGGTTGCCGCGCGCATCTATGTGCTGGGGATCCTGGAGATGCAGCGGCATCCCAACGCCGCGGCGCTGTTCCGCGACCTGCAGCAGGCGCGTGCCGAAGGCGAGGTGCTGCGGGTGATGCAATCGGCGCTGCAGGTGCTGCCGGCGCTGACCTCGGAAGGGTACTGCCAGCGCGTGCGGCAGCGGCTGATGGAGGCGCTGCCGGTGGAGCATTGCAGCGCGTTCGCGGCCATTGCCTGAACCGGCGAACAGCATCCACGCATGGCGTGGATCTACTACATCACGTGCCCGGATGGATCCACGTTACGCGTACACGCGATATCGCGATTCCCGGTAGATCCACGCCATGCGTGGATGCAGACGATCAACGGAAATTGTTGCGCAGGCCGTTCCAGCACTGCTGGTAATCGCCCTGCCGGTGGCTTGCTGCCAGCGCCTGCGCGGTCGGGCGGATCACCCCACGGGTCTCGAACATGAAGGCCATGGTGTCCTTGATCACATCCGGCTTGGACAGGTCCGCATTGGAGGCCTTGTCGAAGGTCGGGGCATCCGGACCGTGGCCGCTCATGCAGTTGTGCAACGACGCGCCACCCGGTACGAAGCCTTCGGCCTTGGCGTCGTAGGCACCATGCACAAGGCCCATGAACTCGCTGGCGATGTTGCGGTGGAACCACGGCGGACGGAACGTGTTCTGCGCCACCAGCCAGCGCGGCGGGAAGATCGCAAAGTCCATGTTGCTGGTGCCCGGGGTGTCGCTGGGCGAGTGCAGCACCAGGAAGATCGATGGATCCGGGTGGTCGTGGCTGATCGAACCGATGGTGTTGAAGCGGCGCAGATCATAGCGGTACGGCGCGTAGTTACCGTGCCAGGCGACCACGTCCAGCGGCGAATGATTGATCGGGGCGCGCCACAGGCGGCCGTCGAACTTGGCAATCAGTTCGAAATCGCCGTCGACGTCTTCGAACGCGGCATGCGGGGTCTCGAAATCACGCGGATTGGCCAGGCCGTTGGAACCGATCGGGCCCAGGTCGGGCAGCTTCAGCAGTGCGCCGAAGTTCTCGCAGATGTAGCCGCGGCTCGGGCCATCCGGCAGCTCAACGCGGAAGCGCACGCCGCGCGGGATCACCGCGATCTGCTGCGGTTCGATCTCGATCACGCCGAGCTCGGTCAGCAGGCGCAGGCTGCCCAGCTGCGGCACGATCAGCAGTTCGCCGTCGGCGTCGTAGAAGTAGCGGCCGACCATGTCACGGTTGGCCGCGTACAGATGGATGCCGACACCGGCATGCGCGTCGGGCGAACCGTTGCCGCCCATCGTGTACAGGCCTTCGACGAAATCGGTGGGCAGTTCCGGCAGCGGCAGCGGGCTCCAGCGCAGCTGGTTCGGCGACGCCGGCTGTGCACTGAAATCGCACTGCAGCTGCGATTGCGCGAAGGGAGTGAACTCGCCGTGGGTAACCGCCGGACGGATCCGGTACAGCCAGCTGCGGCGGTTGCTGCCGCGCGGTGCGGTGAACGCGGTACCGGTCAGCTGCTCGGCATACAGGCCATGGGCCACCTTCTGCGGCGAGTTCTGGCCGACGGGCAGCGCACCGGGCACGGCCTCGCTGGCGAACTCGTTGCCGAAACCGGACTGGTAGCCGCGGGCGGTGATGGAGGGGGACATGGAGGTTCCTGGAAGCCTTGGGGAAGCCGCCGGGCATGGCCCGGCGCTACCGGTGGGAGGGTGCCGTGGTGGAAACCTTACAGCACGCCGCGGCGGATCTGGTCGCGTTCGATGCTCTCGAACAGCGCGGTGAAGTTGCCTTCGCCGAAGCCTTCGTTGCCCTTGCGCTGGATGATCTCGAAGAAGATCGGGCCGATGCAGTTCTGGGTGAAGATCTGCAGCAGCTTGCGCTGGTGGGTTTCCGGGTCGGCATCGATCAGGATCTTGTTCTTCGCCAGGCGGGCGACATCCTCACCGTGATTGGGCACGCGCTGGTCGATCACATCGAAGTAGGTCTCCGGCGTGTCGAGGAAATCCACGCCCTGCGCGCGCATGGCTTCGACCGTTTCGTAGATGTTCTCGGTGAAGCAGGCGATGTGCTGGATGCCCTCGCCCTTGTACGCGTCCAGGTACTCGTTGATCTGGCTCTTCGGGTCGGACGATTCGTTCAGCGGAATGCGCACGATGCCGTCCGGCGCGGTCATCGCCTTGGACACCAGGCCGGTCTTCAGGCCCTTGATGTCGAAGTAGCGGATCTCGCGGAAGTTGAACAAGCGCTCGTAGTAGTCCGACCACTGCTGCATGTTGCCGAAGTACAGGTTGTGGGTCAGGTGGTCGATGAAGGTCAGGCCGAAGCCCTTCGGGCGCAGCTCGGCGCCGGCGATCGGCTCGTAGTCGCCGTCATAGATGCTCCCCGAGGCGCCGTAGCGATCCACCAGGTACAGCATGCAGTCACCGATGCCCTTGATGACCGGGGCGTTGACCGCCCTGCTTTCCGGCTTGAAGGCGATGGCTTCGGCGCCATTGCCCAGCGCGGTCTGGTAGACCTCCGCGCCCGGCTTCTTGAAGCGGATGGCGAAGCCGCAGGCGCACGGGCCGTGCTTTTCAGCGAAGTCGGCGGCGAACGAATCGGGGTCTTCATTGACCAGGAAGTTGACGTCGCCCTGACGATAGACGGTAATCGGACGCTGCTTGTGCTTGAGCACCGCGCTGAAGCCCATCTTGCGGAAGTACTCGTGCAGCTCGGCACCACGGCCGGCCGGTGCGGCGAATTCGACGAACTCGAAGCCGTCGATGCCCATCGGGTTTTCGAAGGTGGTGACCTGCATGCCGGGGTTGGGATGCGAGGCGGACGGGACTGCGGTATTCATGGCGTGGCTCCGAATCGGTGCCGCATCGGCACAAACCAGGTGCGGGCGGGGTTGGACCCGGCGAGAATGCAGGGTACGGACCCGACACTTATAGTTACACTTGAAACCACCAGCAAGGTGCACCGCAACATGAGCCCCGCCGATCCCGTTTCCACCCGCCTGCGTGCCTCCCACGTCCTGCTCGACCTGGAACAGTTCCTGCCGTACCGGCTGAGCGTGCTGTCCAACCGGGTCAGCGGCAACATCGCCAAGCTGTACGGCGACCGCTATGGCCTGGCCATTCCGGAGTGGCGGGTGATCACCATCCTGGCGCTGTACCCCGGGTCGTCGGCCAGCGAGGTCTCCGACCGCATCGCGATGGACAAGGTCGCGGTCAGCCGCGCGGTGGCCCGCCTGCTGGAGCGCGGTTTCATCAAGCGTGAGACGCATGGCGATGACCGCCGCCGTTCGGTGTTGGCGCTGTCGGCGGCGGGGTTCGAGGTCTACGAGACGATCGCGCCGATGGTGATCGAGATCACCCGTAAGTTGATGTCGGTGCTGAGCGAGGAAGAAGAGCAGGTACTGGAGAAGCTGATCCTGCGCCTGGCCGGCGATGGCCTGGAGCGGATGGGCGAAGGGGTCTGACCCCGGGGCGGCGCCCCCCGCCGCCGCTCTTGGTAGGTGTCGACCTTGGTCGACACATGGATCCACGCCAGGCGTGGATGATGTCGCGGGCTGCGCTGTGAGGGATCCGGCGCAGGCCATTGATGACGTGCAGCGCGCGGTGTTCATGGCCCGCCGACGAACGGTCTTTCGGCCGGGTTCGACTCAACGTGTCGCGTTTACCACCTGATGTTTCGGCATCGGGCCGGTAGAGTCCTGACCGACAGAGCGGCTGTATCGACATTCGCGTATCGAGTGGCATTGCCTATTGGACTACCGGTCCCATCGGTCCGAGGGTAGGCGCGCAGCGGAGCACCGCTGCCGGGGTTGAAAGCCCGTCACTCAAACGCGTAACGACGCTGCACCCATGGTGCCCATCTTACGGTGGGCGCCATTCTGCAGCCGGGTCTGCCTTATGGCGGGCGGTGCGTGGGGCCTGGTGCCCACCGTTTTCGCGTTTGAGCGGTCTTTCAACCACGCATCGCCTGCCGCCTTCCCGGCGGCCCGCTACGGAGCTTCGCCATGACACGCCCCCATCACCCCACCACCGGGCCCATCGACCGCGATGCCGACCTGCAGCGCATCGATGAGGCCTTGGCCACATTGGAAACCGTCACCGAGGCCTGGCTTGAGCATCATCGCCTGAAGGCCTGCCAGCCAGGCCTGCTGCTGTCGTTGAACCGGCTGCTTGACCTGACCAGTCTCGCCAAGGGCTATGCCAGTGCGTTGCGGGTGATTGCCGAGCCCTGACCCTGATGGAAAGCACCTCATGGATGACACACCGCGCCCCACCCTGCCGCATACCAACGACCTGCTGGCTGATATCCGGACACTGATATCCACGGCCCGCGCCGGAATGGTCAGGACCGTCAATGCCGAACTGACGCTGCTTTACTGGCGTATAGGACGTCGCATCCATGTCGATCAGATGGGTGGACATCGGGCACGCTATGGGGAGGTCCTGTTCAAGCGCATCGCAAGAACGCTGTCTACCGAGTTCGGCGGCTCGTTCGGTGAAAAGAGCCTGCGCAGGATGGTGCAGTTCTCCATCGCATTTGCCGACGAGCAGATTGTCGTATCACTGCTACGACAATTGAGCTGGACCCATTTCATCGCGCTGATTCCGCTGTCTGATCCACTCAAACGCGACTTCTACGCCCAGATGGCCAGCACGGAAGGCTGGAGTGTCCGCATGTTGCGCCAGCGCATCGATTCGATGCTGTACGAACGCACAGCACTCTCCAGCCAGCCCGAACAGACAATCGCCAATGAGCTGTCGGCGTTGCGCAGGAACCAGCAGCTCTCCCCGGGCTTGGTCCTGCGCGACCCGTACGTACTGGATTTTCTCGGGTTGAAGGACTGCTGGGACGAACAGGAACTGGAAGGCGCCATCCTGCGTGAAATGCAGGGGTTCCTGCTTGAACTCGGGGCAGGCTTCAGTTTCGTCGCCCGCCAGAAACGCATCCAGATCGACGACGATGACTTCCATCTCGACCTGTTGTTCTACAACCGCCGCCTGCGCAGGCTGGTGGCCGTCGAATTGAAGATGGGTGACTTCAAGCCAGCGTACAAGGGCCAGATGGAGCTCTATCTGCGTTGGCTGGATCGTTATGAACGAGAGGAAGGTGAAGAGGCGCCGCTGGGCATCATCCTTTGCACAGGCAAGAAGGCAGGCCAGATCGAGTTGCTGGAGCTGGACCGCTCAGGCATCCATGTGGCGGAGTACCTGACCTCCCTTCCCTCCCGGGAAGTCCTCAAGCAACGACTGCAGGCCGCCACCGAGCGTGCCCGGCAACGCATGGAACTCACTGCTGAAGACATCGATCCCTAGCCTCCACTCAGCAAGGATCGACAGATCCACGCCATGCGTGGATGACCCACTCGATCAGCTCAGATGCTTGCGCCGCGCATGGATCCACGGCACCGCAAGCGCGCCGATGGCGCCACCTGCAAAGCCCAGCGATGCGGCGACAGTGGCCGCTTCGACTGCCCCGGGCAACGCCAGTGCGGCAGTCACCAGCAGCAGCGACGGCAGGCCGACGAAGGTGCCCAGGAAAAACGGCCAGCGTGGCGACCAGGTGTTGAGCTGCAGCAGGCTGACCGGCTGCCAGGCTTCGGACGAGGCATCTTCGGCGATCTTCGCCACCACTCTGCCCAGATCCACTTCCGGCAGCAGCCTGCCTGGACGGGCGGCGGCAATCGCCTCGGCCACGGCCTCGACGGGCGGGAAGCTGCCTGGCCACGCCACCGGTGCGGGCACGCCATAGGCGGTCAGCAGCGGCACGCTCAGCCATGGCGCCACCAGCGGACGCAGCCTGCGCCGCCCATGCACACACCAGATCTGCGGCTGGCCGTGTGCGGTCACGCTGTACAACGCCAGCTCGCTCGGCGGCGGGTAGCCCAGCATGGTCACCCGGGCCGCCAGGCTGTCCTGGTCCATCGCACGCAGGAAGCCGGGGCGGCTGCGCCCTTCCTGCATCCAGGCCAGGCCAAGCGCGCCGACCAGATAAGCCTCGGCGACATCCTTGCTGCCCGCGTTGGCGCGGTCATCACTGGCCAGGTACCAGGCCAGCGACTTTGGCTCGGGTACGTCGGCCAGGCCCCAGCGGCTGTCGTCGCCCAGTACATGGCGCACCGGCAGGCGGGCCGGTGCGGTTTCACCACGCTCAGCGGGCTGCAGGAACGGCAGCACGCCCTGCACGAAACTGGCCAGGTCGATCGCACGCACGCCGTTGCCGTGCCATTCCGGCGGCAGCAGGCCGGCCAGCTGTCCCTCGGCGGCGAGTCGGTCCAGCCGCGCCTTCTGTTCCACCAGCTTCTGCACCGCGCCTTTCAGCACCACGTTGTCGGGCAGGGCAATCTGCGGCAGCCGATGCCGCGGCGGTGCCAACTCCAGCGCGTCGTCGCCGGTGCCGGCGTCGTCCAGCAGGGCTTCCTGCGCAGGCAGGCTCACGCCATCGGGTGCCTCTCCTTCGGCCAACGGGCTGGCAGGTTCGGGCAGGCGTTCGGCGTGGTCGCTGTGCATGGGCGCTCCGGTCGCGCCGGATGGCGCAGTGAGGTCCTTGCCATTAACGGCCGAAGGGTAATGATCTGTAGATCCACGCCGCGCGTGGATGTCCGGACAGCGGGCGGGAGGCCCGGGCGCTACCGGTCAGGCGCCCATTGTTTGAGGAACGCCATCACGCGTGCGGTCTGCACGGTCTTGCCCTTGCGCATCGCTTCGCTGGGCTGCGGCGCCAGCAGGGTGCCGTCGGCATCGATCACCAGCAGGTGCGGGTGCTCGCCTTCGAGCGGCGGGAACTGGCCGAGGAACGCCGCGTTCGGGTTCTCGGCGCTGTCGTTGACCTTCACCCACACGTAGTGGGCATCACGGAAGCGGCGCAGATCGCCATTGCCTTCCACAGCTTCATCCAGCGCATGGCAGGGCTCGCACGCGGCGTTGCCCACTTCGAGGATGATGCGTTTGTTGCCGCGCTGGGCCTCGACCTTGGCCGTTTCCAGGTCGGCAACGGGATTGCGGGCCGGGTCGAACTGCGCGCCAAGCCCGGCAATGGCGGCGATGTCGGCCGCCGCCGGGGTGTTGCCCGAGGCCACCGGTTCGCTGGGGTCAGCGACCGGTGGCTCGGTGGGGCGGGTGTCGAGGGGC
>NZ_QQXJ01000001.1:307281-324211 GCF_004348785.1 Stenotrophomonas sp. TEPEL | reverse complement strand
GCTGCTGCGTGGGCTCGGGGGCCGCGGGAGGTTGAGGCTGCGAACAGGCGCCGATCAGCGCCGCACACACCACTGCCACCACTGCACCACCGAACGTTGTACGCATGCCCACTACCCTCTCATTACTTCACGCCATGCATCAGCTTGTTGATCAGCGGCGCGACCAGGAACAGGACCACGCCCGAACCGATCAAGGCCCAGAAGCCGAAGGTATACCCCTTCAGGGCCGATTCGACCGTCATGCCGCCTTCACCACTGACTGCACCGGCGAAGATGCCCGACAGGTTGTTGCCGATGCCGGTGGACAGGAACCAGCCACCCATGCCGAAGCCGACCAGGCGCACCGGGGCCAGCTTGGTCACCATCGACAGGCCGATCGGCGACAGGCACAGCTCACCGACCGACTGGATGACGTAGACCATGAACAGGGTCCAGAACGGGATCTTGCCGTCCACGACCATGGTCGACAGGGCGAACATCAGCAGGGCGAAGGCAGCGCCGTTGAACAGCAGGCCGAGGCCGAACTTGCGCGGAATCGACGGATTGGCGCGGCCCAGGGCCACCCAGATCCAGGCGATGATCGGCGCCAGGGTGATGATCGCCACCGAGTTGACCGACTGGAACCACGCGGTCGGGAAGGTCCAATCACCCAGCTGGCGGTTGACGATGTTCTCGGCCAGGAAGGTGAAGGAGCTGCCGGCCTGTTCGAAGAACATCCAGAACATGACGTTGAAGGCGAAGATGATCAGCATGGCGATCACGCGGTCGCGCTGCACCTTGCCCTCGCGGATGCCTTCCACCAGCAGCAGCACGGCCAGCGCGGCAAACATCACGCCGAGGATCCAGGCCAGCGCGGTGGCGCCGGTGGCGAGCAGGAAGTAGGCCACCGGAATGGCCAGCAGCGAACCGACCAGCACCATGACGATGCGGCCGAAGCCTTCGGCACCGGCCGGCGGTGCGCCGATGCCCTTCAGGCCGGCACGACCGATGTAGAACCACACCAGCGAGATCAGCATGCCCACGCCGGAAGCGATGAACACGACCTTGTAGGACGGCATTTCCGAGGTGCCAAAGACCTTGCGGGCCAGGTACTCGGTCAGCACCGGAGCGATCATCGCGCCGATGTTGATGCCCATGTAGAAGATGGTGAAGCCCGAGTCGCGGCGTTCGTCCTTCAGGCCGTACAGCTTGCCGACCATGGTCGAGATGTTGGGCTTGAACAGACCGTTGCCGACAATGATCGTGGCCAGGCCGAGCTTGAAGATGTGCTCCTGCGGCAGCGAGATCATGAACAGGCCGACGGCCATGATGATCGCGCCGGTCAGGATCGAGCGCTGGTACCCCAGAACGCGGTCGGCCACATAGCCGCCGAAGATGGCTGCGGCGTACACCAGCGCCAGGTAGGCGCCGTAGATGCGGCTGGCGTCGCCTTCACCGGCGGCGTTGCCGTTGTAGAACTGGGCAACGATGTACAGCACCAACGCCCAGCGGATGCCGTAGAACGCAAAGCGCTCCCAGAACTCGGTCATGAACAGCATCCACAACGGGCGCGGGTGGCCCATCGTGGTGTTGAAGTCCGGCAGCGCCGGCTCTGGGGTGTTCGCAGTGGCGTTTACGCTCATGCGGAATTCCTGGTTCGGTGGATGGAGGCACGTCCGATGTGCGGTGAAGCAACGCGCGAGGATCACCGAATTCTGGCGTTCACGTCAAATACACGCCGTTTGAGGCAGGTCGCAGCCTGCTCGCTGAACTTGCATCTGAAACGATCCAGCCAACCTTCGGCGGCCAAGCTGAATGGGGATCAGGCCAGATCCGGCGGGGGCGCGGCCTGCAGGGTGGTGCGTACCTGGAACAATTCGGGGAAGAAGGTCAGTTCCAGGGCCTTGGCCAGGAAGCCCACGCCGGACGAGCCGCCGGTGCCGCGCTTGAAACCGATCACCCGCATCACCGTACGCATGTGGCGGAACCGCCACAGCTGGAAAGCCGTTTCCAAGTCCACCAGGTCCTCGCACAACGCGTACTCGCGCCAGTAGCGGTCGGTGTCCTGGTAGATGCGTTCGAAGACCGGCTGCAGGCTGTCGTCGGCCACGTGCGGCTGGGTCCAGTCGTGCGCCTCGTACACCGCCGGCACGGCATGGCCGAAGCGGGCCAGGTACTTCAGGAATTCCTCGTACAGGCTCGGCGCCTCCAGCACGGTGCGCAGCTGCGCCTGCCCGGCCGTGTCGTGCTCGAACACCTGCAGCATCTGCGCGTTCTTGTTGCCCAGCAGGAACTCGATGTAACGGTACTGCAGCGACTGGAAGCCCGAGGACGGACCCAGCACGTCGCGGAAGCCCAGGTACTCGGACGGGGTGAGCGTTTCCAGCACCGACCACTGCTCGGTCAGCTGGCGCAGCACCTGCTTGCTGCGCGCCAGCACCTTGCGGCACTGCCAGACCTCATCGCGCTGCAGGAAGCCGATCGCCGCACCCAGCTCGTGGCCCAGCAGCTTGAGCCAAAGCTCGGAGGTCTGGTGCTGGATGATGAAGAGCATCTCGTCGTGATGCGGCGGGTTGGACAGCGGCTGCTGCGCGCTGAGCAGCTGGTCCAGCCGCAGGTAGCCGCCGTAGGTCAGCCGCCCCTGCAGATCGGTGTGGATACCGGCTTCGAGATCGCGTTGGTTGTTGTCGACGGACATGGGCGGGACCAGATCGGGGGCGGCAAGGGTAGCGCGTTGCCGCCGCGCTGGCAGCCGTGATGACCGTACCGGGGCGTGCGGTGGGGCTGTGGAACGGTGGTTGCGCGTGGAACCGTTTGCGCCGTTCTACTGGCGCTCAGCCCAGCGTCGTTTGTGATGCTTTGCAGCAATGGCTGAATACGTTGAAGTTATTGGCATCATGCGCCCGGAAGGGGGTACAAAGGCGGGTACCGTGCTGCGCCGCAGGACGGCTTTTTCGTACGCATTCCTTAACATGGCGATTCATATCATTTGTAACTTCTCTGTCGAAGGTGCAGTACGCAATGACGGTTGCCGCTGAGTTCAAGATCGAATACCTGCAGTATCTGGACACGGACGGCATGCTCGTCCGCGATGACCTGCCCGAAGCCCTGCGCGACCCACGCGCGTTGCTGCCGATGTTCAAGCAGATGCTGTTCGTGCGCGTGTTCGACGGCAAGTCGATCGCACTGCAGCGCACCGGCAAGCTGGGCACCTACGCGGCCTGCCTCGGCCACGAAGCCGCGCATGTGGGCATCGGCGCCTCGATGCAGAAGGACGACGTGTTCGCACCGTCCTACCGCGAGTACGGCGCGATGTTCATGCGTGGCGTGCGCCCGCACGACGTGCTGATGTATTGGGGTGGCGACGAGCGTGGCAACGACTACGGCGGCAATGCCGCCAAGGACTTCCCGTTCTGCGTGCCGATTTCCACCCAGTGCCTGCACGCCGCAGGCGCTGCGCTGAAGTTCAAGCTCAACAAGGAACCGCAGATCGCAGTGGCCGTATGCGGCGACGGCGGCAGTTCCAAGACCGACTTCTACGCGGCCCTGAATTCGGCCGGTGCCTACAAGCTGCCGCTGATCCTGTGCATCGTCAACAACGGCTGGGCCATCTCGGTCCCGCGTTCGGCGCAGACCGGTGCCGAGACGCTGGCACAGAAGGGCCTGGCCGGCGGCCTGCACTGCCTGCAGGTGGACGGCAACGACCTGATCGCGGTGATGGCGGCCATGCTGCAGGCACGCGAGCGCGCGCTGGCTGGCGATGGCGGCACCGTGCTGGAACTGATGACCTACCGCCTGTCCGACCACACCACCGCCGATGACGCGCGCCGCTACCGCGACGACGCCGAAGTGAAGGATGCCTGGCAGCGCGAGCCGATGCTGCGCCTGCGCAAGTACCTGACCAACGCCGGTGTCTGGAGCGAGGAAGAAGAAGCCGCCTGGACCGCCGAGTGCGGCAAGCGCGTGGACGAGGAAGTGAACCTGTACCTCAACACGCCGGTGCAGCCGGTCGAGGCGATGTTCGATTTCCTCTATGCCGACCCGCCGCAGGACCTGCTGGCCCAGCGTGCCCAGGCGATCGCCCTGGAGCAGCGCCATGGATGAGATCAAGAACGGCGCGTCCAGCGCGCATACCAACGCCGCCGACAGCGCTGCCGTCGCGCGCGGAGAACAGAACATGACCGACACCCCGATCACCCTCATCGAAGCCATCACCCAGGCGCTGGCCTGGGAGCTGGAGCACGACAAGTCGGTGCTGGTGCTGGGCGAAGACGTGGGCGTCAACGGCGGCGTGTTCCGCGCCACCGCCGGCCTGCAGCAGCGCTTCGGTGCCGACCGCATCCTCGACACCCCGCTGGATGAAACCACCATCGCCGGCCTCACCATCGGCCTGGCCGCACAGGGCATGAAGCCGGTGGCCGAAGCGCAGTTCGATGGCTTCATGTACCCGATGGTCGACCACATCATCTGCCACGCCGCGCGCCTGCGTTACCGCACCCGTGGCCGCCTGCACTGCCCGATGGTGCTGCGCGTGCCGTGGGGTGGCGGCATCCGTGCGCCGGAGCACCACAGCGAGGCCAACGAAGCGATCTTCACCAACGTGCCGGGCCTGCGCGTGGTGCTGCCGTCCTCGCCGCAGCGCGCCTATGGCCTGCTGCTGGCCGCGATCCGCGAGCCGGATCCGGTGATCTACATGGAGCCCAAGCGCATCTACCGCCAGTACAAGGAAGTGGTCGTCAACGACGGCGAAGCCCTGCCGCTGGACGTGTGCTTCGTGCTGCGCGATGGCACCGACGTGACCCTGGTGACCTGGGGTGCGCAGGTGAAGGAAGCGCTGGAAGCGGCCGACAAGCTGGCCGGCGAAGGCATCAGTGCCGAAGTCATCGACGTGGCTACACTGCGTCCGCTGGACTTTGCCACCATCGCCGAGTCGGTGGCCAAGACCGGCCGCTGCGTGATCGTGCAGGAGGCCCCGAAGACCGCGGGCTTCGGCGCGGAAATCGCCGCACGCCTGGCCGAGGAATCGATCTACGACCTGCTGGCTCCGGTCGAGCGCGTTACCGGTTACGACACCCACATTCCGCTGTTCCGCCTGGAGATGAAGTATCTGCCGAGCGTGGAGCGGATCGTGGCGGCGGCCAAGCGCGCGGTGGCGGCAGGCTGACATGCGGGCCCGCCTTCTCGGGGCTTACCGCAGCCAGTATCCCAACCCGCTCCGGTTCCGCACCGGCCAGATCGTCGAAGTAGGTGTACGTGACGAGGAATGGCCGGCGTTTGCCTGGGTGCGTACCAGCGATGGGCGCGCCGGATGGGCACCGGTAGCGTGGTTGCAGCTGTTGGACGATGGTCGCGCCGAAGCCCTGCGCGACTACGACGCCCGCGAGCTGGATGTGGAGAACGGCGAGATGGTCAAGCTTCATCACGAACACGGCGGGTGGTGGTGGTCCGAGCGCGCCAATGGCGCGACGGGCTGGTTGCCTGCCCGCGAACTGGAACTGCTGGAAGAGAACTGCAAATGAGCCAGACCAAGAACTTCAACCTGCCCGACCTGGGCGAAGGCCTGCCGGACGCGACCATCGTCGAGTGGTTCGTCAAGGAAGGCGATGTGATCAAGCTGGACGAGCCGCTGGTCTCGATGGAGACCGCCAAGGCCGTCGTCGAAGTGCCCTCGCCGTTCTCCGGCACGGTGCTGAAGCTGTCCGGCGCTGCCGGCGACATCATCCCGACCGGCGCGGTGCTGGCCAGCTTCGCGCTGGACCCGAACCTGCCGCAGCGCGCTGACGGCCAGGACACCGGCCACAGCCACGGCCATGCCACTCCGGCTGCCGCCGCAGCACCGACGCCGCCGCCGCTGCCCACCGCAGCCGCCCCGGTAACCGCAGAAGAAGCCAAGCCGGCTGCCGCCGAGCGCGATGACGCCGGCACCGTGGTCGGCGCGATGCAGAGCTCCAACGCTGTGCATGCCGAACAGGCGCTGGCCGTGGGCGGCGTCAAGGCCGTGCCGGCGGTGCGTGCCACCGCGCGCAAGCTGGGCGTGGACCTGAGCCGCGTACGTGCCACCGGCGCCGACGGCGCGGTGACCATGGCCGACGTCAAACAGGCCGCAGCCGACGGCAGCGCGAAGATCGGCGCGGCTCCGGCAGCGGTTGCTGCACCGGCTGCCGCCGCACCGGCGCCGGCCCAGGTGGCCGCACCAGTACAGTCCGACGCACGCACCCCGCTGTCCGCTGCCGGCAAGCCGATGCGCACCCAGCCGCCGGGCGTGGTCGCCAAGGGCCAGCCGGAACCGCTGAAGGGCGTGCGCCGCAACATGGCCCGCGTCATGGCCGATGCGCACAGCAAGGTCGTGCCGACCACGCTGAACGACGACGCCGACATCCACGCCTGGCTGCCGGGCAACGACGTCACCGCGCGCCTGGTGCGCTCGATCGTGGTCGCCGCGCAGAAGGTGCCGGCGATGAACGCCTGGTTCGACGGTGACGCGCTGACCCGCACCCTGCACGCGCAGGTGGACATCGGCATCGCCGTGGATACCGACGACGGCCTGTTCGTGCCGGCCCTGCGCAACGCCGACATGCTCGACGCGCGCGGCATCCGTGAAGGCGTGAACCGCCTGCGTGAGCAGGTGGAAGCGCGTTCGATCGCGGCCTCGGAACTGAGCGGCTACACCATCTCGCTGTCCAACTTCGGCATGTTCGCCGGCCGCTACGCGACCCCGGTCGTGGTGCCGCCGTGCGTGGCCATCGTCGGTGCCGGCCGTGCCCGCCACCAGATGACCCCGGTGATGGGCGGCGTGGAAGCGCACAAGGTCATTCCGCTGTCGGTGACCTTCGACCACCGCGCCGCCACCGGCGGTGAAGCGGCCCGCTTCCTGCGCGCGATGATGGACGATCTGGCGCTGGCCAGCTGATCGGCCACCACTTCTGAAACACAAAAAACGCCGGGCACTGCCCGGCGTTTTTTTGTGCCTGCATCCACGCATGGCGTGGATCTACACAATGCGGGTGATCAATCGCGCGCAACCATGCCCTCGGCACGGCTGTACACACGCAGGCGGTGCCCATCGGGATCTACTCCGACGAAGGTGTGGCCGAATTCCAGCGTCACCGGCGCCTGGGCGATCTGCACACCGAGTGCGCGCCAGGCATCGTGCAACTGCCGCACTTCATCAGGATTGGCCACCACCATCGCCAGCTCGGCTGCACCGCCCTCCGCATCCACTGGCGGCTGCACGTCATCGCGCTGCCACAGGCCGAGCGCGACGCCATCGCCGAGCAGGAACAGGGCGAAGCCGGGCGACTGTTCGACCGGTGCCGTGCCGAGGATGCCGCCGTAGAAGGTGGCGCTGGTGGCAACGTCGCGCACGTACTGCAGCAGGGTGCTTGGCTTGAACATGGGAAAGCTCCGTGGTTGGGAGCGCTCATGGTGACCCTGCCCTGCTGACAGATGCTGTCAGCAGCGTCGAGCGGGCTCGACTGCTGCTGCTCTGGCTTTGGTAGATGTCGAGCTTGCTCGACGCTCTTGCTCTTCGCGGAGAGCAGTCGAGCAAGCTCGACATCTACCGAGAGCAAGAAGCAACGACCAGAAGCGGTCGAGCAGGCTCGACCTCTACCAAAACGGATACATCACGAACGGTCCAGCCAATCCGGAGCGATGCCCTGCGCCTTCTGCCAGCGCCGCAACAAGGTCGCGCGTGGCACCAGATAGTGCTCTTCCAACGCACGCACATGGCGAATGCGATCCAAGCGGAAATGACGGAAGTCTTCGCGGCCCTCGCACCACGCCGCCAGCATCGGCACTTCATCGAAGTACCCCAGTGCGAACGGCCAGACCACGCGCTCGGTACGCCGGCCCTGCGCATCTTCATAGGCAAACTGCAGCCGCTGCTGCGTGCCCACCGCTTCGCGTACGGCCTGCAGCCGCGCCGGGGGTACCTTGGCCGTCGTTCGCGATGGCCCTACCCGCAGGCCGCTGTCACGCAGCGCCTCGCGTCGCGCCGCCGGCAGCACGTGCGCAATGCGCGCCAGGGCATCACGCGCGGCCTCTGCCAGGGCCGGCTCGGTGCGTGCCGCCACCCAGCGCAGGCCGAGCACCAGCGCGTCGATCTCGGCCGGTGGCAAGGTCAGCGGCGGCAGCACATCGCCCGGTTCCAGCTGGTAGCCGACACCGGCTTCCCCGCGCAGGTCGGCGCCCTGCTCGCGCAGCGTTTCAATATCGCGGTACAGCGTACGCAGGCTGATGCCCAGTTCTTCGGCCAGCGCCTGCCCGGCCACCGGCCGGCGATGGCGGCGCAGCACCTGCAGCAGCTGGTTCAGGCGCAGCGCGCGGGACATCAGCCGACCAGATCGCGCGACGGCACCACGTGCTCGCCCGGCTTTGCCGCCAGCGCCGCATCCACCAGCGCGTGGGCAATCACCGGTGCCGGATTGATCCGCCAAGCACGTGGCAACACCGGCCCCAGCACACCCAGCACCTGCAGCGCGAAGTGTTCGCCACGGCGGACCTCCTGCCGCTCACCGCCGATCAGCCCCGGCCGCACCAGCGTCAGCGACGGGAAACCCAGCGCGCGCAGGTCGCGCTCCAGCTCGCCTTTGACCCAGCTGTAGAAGATCGACGAACGCGGGTTGGCGCCTGCGGCCGAGTTCAGCGCGAAGGCCTGGGCACCCTGCGCAAGGGCCAGCCGGGCGAACGCCAGCGGGTAGTCATGGTCGATGCGATGGAACGCCTCGCGGCTGCCGGCCTGGGCGATGGTGCTGCCCAGGGCGCAGATCACCGCGTCCACCCGGCCCCAGTCCGGCGCATCGGGCAGCCGGGCGAAGTCGAACACCGGGTTGTGCAGTTTCCCGTGCGGCGCAGCCAGCGGGCGGCGGCTGGGCGCGACCACGGCGCTGCAGCGGGGGTCGGCCAGCAGCTGCGACAGGGCGTGGCCTCCGACCAGTCCCGTCGCCCCCAGCAACATCACACGCATACCCACCTCCACTGCGGCATCCTGTCGCCCATCCTATCGGTTCAAGCCACCGCCGGTTGCGCCGATATGCTGTGACCAGCCCCCCTGCCATCCCAGGATGCGTTCCATGACGGACCAGCCCGACCCCCGCCCTGCCCCCGGCACCGCCATCGGGCCGCCTGCGCGCGTGCGCGCGGTGGTCGATGACGGGCGCGGCGACCGGGTGGTGCTGCAGGGCGGTAGCAGCGTGGCGTTGCAGCAGCTGTTTGCCGGGGCCGATGCGCCCGAGCCGCTGCTGGCTGCCTTCGCCAATGGCATGGCCACTCTGCCGGGTGAGCTGGGCGACATGGGTGATCGCCTGCAATCGGCGCAGGCCAGTGCCGACTGGCCGCGCTATGGCCGGGCGATGCGGCAGCTGATCGATAAATACATCCGCACCATCGACCAGCACTCGCCCGATGGCCAGCCCGACAGCCTGCGCCTGTCCGAGCAGCTGCGGTTGCTGCTGGGCGGCGCGGTGGTCGCGCTGCTGCAGCACGATCCCGACCTGCGCGAGCAGGCGCAGGCCCTGGCCGTACGCCTGCGACAATGGCAACCGGGCGCGGCACTGGAGCCGATCGAACAGGGCGCGCGCGAGCTGGGCCACCAGATCGGCGTGCGCGCCGAAAGCTGGCAGGAACAGCAGGCGTTGTTGCTTGAGTTGTTCGCCCTGCTGCTGGAGAACGTGAGCGAGCTGCTGGATGACCGCAGCTGGCTGCAGGGCCAGATCGCCGCCGTGCGCCAGTTGCTGGCCGGGCCGCTGGAAGCCGAATCGGTCGAGCGCACCCGCGCCGAGCTGCGCGAGGTGATCTACAAACAGGGCCTGCTGCGGCAGGGCATCGACGATTCGAAGGCGGCCATGCGGGGGTTGATGGGCGAGTTCATCGAGCGCATGGACGGCATGGCCGCCAGCACCGGTGAATACCACGACCGCATCGGCAGTTACGCGCTGCAGTTGCGCGAGGCGCGCAGCATCGCCGACCTCAACCACCTGCTGCAGGAAGTGATGCAGGACACCGGCAAAGTGCAGCAGCAGGCGGCGCAGGCGCGCGATCACCTGGCCAGCGCGCGGCAGGAAGTGGAACGCGCCGAACAGCGCATCAACCAGCTGGAACAGGATCTGCGCGCGGCCGGCGATCTGGCGCGTATCGATCCGTTGACCCAGGCCCTGAACCGGCGTGGCCTGGATGAACTGCTGCAGCGCGAACTGGCCCGCGCCGCACGCAACCACTCGCCGCTCGGACTGGCGGTGATCGACCTGGATGACTTCCACCAGACCAACGACGAACACGGCCATGCCGGCGGCGACGCGCTGCTGCAGCACCTGGTG
The DNA here is from genome assembly GCF_004348785.1 of Stenotrophomonas sp. TEPEL. Classification (NCBI taxonomy): domain Bacteria; kingdom Pseudomonadati; phylum Pseudomonadota; class Gammaproteobacteria; order Lysobacterales; family Lysobacteraceae; genus Stenotrophomonas; species Stenotrophomonas sp. TEPEL. Next base: position 313,916 of record NZ_QQXJ01000001.1, on the reverse strand, counting down.
GCGGTGTGCCGCCTGCTGCTGCGTGCCACTGATGGCATCGCCCGGCTGGGCGGCGACGAGTTCGTGCTGGTGCTTCCCGAAACCCCCGGCGCGGACAGCATGGCCACGGTGCAGCGGCTGCAGCGCTCACTGGCGCATCGCGTGCTGACCCTGCAGGAGCGGCGCATCCCCGTGCATTTCAGCGCGGGCCTGGCGCAATGGCAGCCGGGAGACGATGCCGATACGCTGCTGCGGCGCGCCGACAACGCCCTGTACGCGGCCAAACGCCAAGGCAAGAACCGGGTACACGCGGGCTAGCGCACGGGTGGGTGCCAACCTTGGTTGGTGCTTGCGGGAATTAAAAACCGCCGACCAAGGTCGGCCGCTACCGGACAAGGCGCCGGAAGCCGCTGGGTAGGTGCCAACCTTGGTTGGTGCTTGCGGGAATAAAAACCGCCGACCAAGGTTGGCCGCTACCGGACAAGGCGCCGGAAACCGCTCGGTAGGTGCCAACCTTGGTTGGCACGCGCGGACAACAAACCGCCGACCAAGGTCGCCCTCTACCGGGCAAGGTGCCGGAAACCGCTGGGTAGCTGCCAACCTTGGTTGGCACGTGCGGGCAACAAACCGCCGACCAAGGTCGGCCGCTACCGGACAAGGCGCCGGAAGCCGCTGGGTAGGTGCCAACCTTGGTTGGCACGCGCGGGCAACAAACCGCCGACCAAGGTTGGCCGCTACCGGGCAAGGCGCCGGAAGCCGCTGGGTAGGTGCCAACCTTGGTTGGCACGTGCGGGCAACAAACCGCCGACCAAGGTCGGCCCACCCGGGCAAGGCGCCGAAAACCGCTTGGTAGGTGCCAACCTTGGTTGGCACGCGCGGACAACAAAACGCCGACCAAGGTCGGCCGCTACCGGGCAAGGCGCCGGAAGCCGCTGGGTAGGTGCCAACCTTGGTTGGCACGCGCGGGAAACAAAGCGCCGACCAAGGTCGGCCTCTACCGTGCAGCGGGCCGGCGCTTACTTGCCGCGCAGCTTCTGGAACCCGGTCACCGCCGCCAGCACGATGGCACCGGCGATGATGCCGACCACCATGTTGCCCAGCGCGTTGACCAGCCAGCCCCACTGGCCTTCACCGCCCAGCGCCTGCACCGCGTGGTGCAGCGCCGGCACGTTGTGCACCAGGATGCCGCCACCGACCAGGAACATCGCTGCGGTACCGGCCACCGACAGGAACTTCATCAGCCACGGTGCCGACACCAGCAGGCCGCGGCCAACTGCCGCCAGCGCCGCGCCCTTGCGCGACAGGTACAGACCCAGGTCGTCCAGCTTGACGATGCCGGCGACCAGCCCGTAGACGAACACGGTCATCGCCAGCGCGATCACCACCAGGGTGCTGACCTGGTTGATGAACGACGCCGTGGCAACCACGCCCAGCGACAGCACGATGATTTCGGCCGAGAGGATGAAGTCGGTGCGGATCGCGCCCTTCACCTTGTCCTTTTCCCACGCGACCATGTCCACCTGCGCATCGGCCAGCGCCTTGCGCCGCTCGGCCTGGTGTTCGGCGTCCTCATCGGCCGAATGCAGGAACCGGTGCGCCAGCTTCTCCACGCCCTCGAAACACAGGAAGGCACCGCCGATCATCATCAGCGGCACGATCAGCGGCACGTTCCAGCCGCGGCTGTGCAGCCAGGCTTCCAGCGCGCTGATCGCCAGCGCCGCCGGCACCAGGATCACCTTGTTCACCAGCGAGCCCTTGGCCACCGCCCACACCACCGGCAATTCACGGTTGGCGTTGACGCCGGTTACCTGCTGCGCGTTCAGTGCCAGGTCGTCGCCCAGCACGCCGGCGGTCTTCTTGGCGGCGACCTTGGTCAGCACCGAGACGTCGTCGAGCAGGGAAGCGATATCGTCAAGCAGGGCAAACAGGCTGGCACCGGCCATGGGGGATCCAGTAATGGGAATGAGCGGATTCTGACCGATCCGGCGCCACCTGCGATAGCGGGTTCACCGCGCGCCCACCGGGCGGCAGGGACACTGGACGCGTAATCCGGTCCCGCCGATGGCGGGATCACGGACATCAGGTCGTCTTCGAGGAGTGTCGTTTGAGCAATCCGTCCACCGCCACAGGCAATCCGCCGCTGATCAGGGGCATGAACCGGCGCAGCCAGATCCTGCGCCTGCTGATGCGCTACCGCCATTCCGGCGTGTTCTCCGGCATGAACCTGGACGCTGCCGGCAGCCACACCGACGTGCCACCGGACGGCAATCCGGAGCAGTTCGTCAGTGACCTGGAGGCGCTGGGGCCCACCTTCGTCAAGCTCGGGCAGATGCTGTCGACCCGCCCGGACATGGTGCCGGTGGAGTTCGCCACCGCGCTGGAGCGCATGCAGGAGAAGGTGGCGCCGATTCCGGTCGAACGCATCCACGCCATCGTCGAGCAGGAGCTGGGGGCACCGGTGAACAAGCTGTTCGCTGCATTCGATCCGCAGCCGCTGGGCTGTGCGTCGATTGCCCAGGTGCATCGGGCGGTGTTGCACGACGGCCGCGAGGTGGCGGTGAAAGTGCAGAAGCCCGAGGTGGCCGCGCAGCTGCGTTCGGATCTGGAGGTGCTGCGCAGCTTCGCCCTGGCCGCCGATCATCTGACCCAGATCGGTCGCCGCGTGCGCCTGCGCGACTGGCTCAACGAATTTGCCAAGACGCTGATGCAGGAGCTGGACTACCACGCCGAGGCCGAGAACCTGTCGCGCTTCGGCCGGCACCTGAAGCCGTTCCGGCGCCTGTGGATTCCGCAGCCGCTGTGGGACTACAGCAGCCATCGCGTGCTGACCATGGAACTGGCCACCGGCGTGCGCGTGGATGCCATTCCCGATGTGCGCCGCACCGAACAGGCGATGGACCCGCTGGCGGCGGCGCTGATCCGCGGCTATCTGGACCAGATTTTCGTGCACGGCGAAATCCACGCCGACCCGCACCCCGGCAACCTGCGGGTGATGCCTGATGGGCGCTTGGCCATCTTCGACCTGGGCATGGTCGCGCACATGCCGCCGCGCCTGCGCGAGCGCCTGCTGAAGATCCTGTTTGCCGCCGTCGATGGCCGCGGCGAGGAAGTGGCCGACGACCTGATCAGCATCAGCACCCGGCTGGAGGCGTTCGATGAGGAGCGCTACCTGCGCGAGACCGGACAACTGATCGCACGCTATGCCGCCAGCGCGAATTTCTCCGAAGGGCGTGTGGTGCTGGACATGGTACGCATCGCCACCTCGTCCGGATTGCGTACGCCGCCGGAGCTGAGCCTGCTGGGCAAGGCGCTGCTCAACCTTGAAGCCGTATGCCGCCTGCTGGCACCGGACCTGGACACGCGCCGCATCGTCGAACGCCAGCTGCAGCACGTGATGCGCGCGCGCCTGAAGAAGTCCCTGTCGGCCGCCAATCTGGCCAGCGAAGCAATGGAAATGCAGCAGCTGTTGCGCGACGGACCGCGCAAGCTGTCGGACATCATGGCGCTGCTGGCCGAGAACCGCCTGCAGATGAAGGTGACCGGGCTGGAAGAATCGCGGCTGATGGAGAACCTGCAGAAGATCGCCAACCGCGTGGCCGCCGGCATCATCAGCGCCGCATTGATCATGGCGGCGGCACTGATGATGAAGATCGACACCGGCTGGCATGTGCTGGGGTATCCCGCCATCGCACTGGTGCTGCTGTTGATCGGCGTGGTGTTGGGGCTTGGCATCGTGACCAGCGCATTGTTGTTCGATCGCCGTGCGCGTTCGCGCGAGGAACGCGGGCATCGATAGTGTCGCATCGACGGTCGACGTGGATCAGCGAAAACAGTGCATTCATGCAGGTTTTTAATGCAATCGAGCGCGAGTTTTCACGCTCGATTTACGTTCGCAGCGTGATATCGCGCGCACGATTTCAACAAACATTTCAGTCAGGTTCGTGCATGCACTATCGGGTCATCGGCCTGTCATGCAGATGTGCTTGCAGCAGCGCCGGTCGGATGGACACGCGTCGGTACGACGTCCATCGCCACCCCGTCACTGCCGAAGCTGCCTATGCTCTGGATTCTGCTGCTGTCGCTGTTGCTGCTGTCCTGGTTGTTCCTCGCGTCCGCAAAGTGGGTGTGGTGGAAAGCAGGCTTGTTCTCGCTGTTGCTGCTGGCGCTCAGTGCCTGGTGGCTGATCGACAAGCTGTCCGGTGACGGACTCAACGCCGCCACCCTGTACCACCTGGGTGCGGACATGGAAGGCGCCGGTGTCGCCGACTTCAAGGGCTACATCGCCGGCTTCATCGTGCTGGCCGCCGTGTCGCTGCTGCCGCTGTTCGCTACGCGGGTGAAGCGCTGGCGCCGCCCCACGGCCGGTGGTGCCTGGTTTGCCGGTTTCGCCACGCTGTGGGTGGTCACGATCATGATCAGTCCATTGGCACGTGACGGGCAGCGCCTCTATCAGCAGCTGCGCCCGGTGGATTTCGCCCGTATCGCCCCCGAATACCAGGTGCCCACGCAGGCCCTGCAGCGCCCACGCAACATCGTCTGGATCTACGGCGAGAGCCTGGAGCGCACCTATCTGGATGAGGCCGTGTTTCCCGGCCTGATGCCCAATCTCAACCGCTTGGCGGCCAGATCGCTGGATGTGCGCGGGCTGGCCTCGGCCGAAGGCGGTGGCTGGACCATCGCCGGCCTGGTGTCGTCGATGTGCGGCGTGCCGCTGACCACCTCGCAGGGTGATGAGAACAGCATGGACCGCATGGGCAGCTTCCTGCCCAAGGCCGTGTGCCTGGGCGATTACCTCAAGCAGCAGGGCTACACCAACCATTACCTGGGTGGTGCCAACGGCCAGTTTGCCGGCAAGGGCCAGTTCCTGGCCAGCCACGGCTTCGATGAAGTGCATGACCTGGCGTGGTTCAAGCAGCAGAAGAAGATCGGCCGCATCCACTACTCGGCGTGGGGCGTGCATGACGACGTGCTGCTGGACACCGCTTACCAGCGCTTCGAGCAGCTGTCGCGGCAGGATGCGCCGTTCATGCTGACCACGCTGACCATGGACACGCACCACCCGGCCGGGCACCTGCCGGTGGCCTGCAAGGGCGAGCGCTACCAGAGCCAGTACGGCAACATCGGCATGCTCAATGCGCTCAAGTGCACCGACCGCCTGATCTCGCAGCTGGTCGAACGCATCCAAGCCAGCCCCTACGGCAAGGACACGTTGATCGTGGTCGCCTCCGATCACCTGGCCATGCCAAATGACCTCAGCCATATCCTGACCAGGCAGAAGCGCGAGAACCTGCTGTTGTTCCTCGGCGATGGCGTGGCCCCGCGCCAGCTGGCCGCCGAAGACGGCTCGACGCTGGATTCCGGGGCCACCCTGCTCAGCCTGCTGGATCCGAACCTGCAGACGATGGGCTTTGGCCGTTCGCTGCTGGACGACAAGCGCACGCCGAGTGCCAGCGCCGCGGCACGCCGTGATGGCGGCCGCGACTATCCGCAGTACCTGGCCTTCGCCCGCTCGCTGTGGCTGGGTGAGCCGACGCGGCAGCTGAAGATCGACGGCGACGACCAGGTGGTGGTGGGCCTGCAGCACGTGCAGCCGCCGGTGCTGCTGGAATACGACAAGGACTGGGACCTGAAATCGGTGTATCTGGAAAACACCTCGCGCCAGTTCGACGATGCCGACCCGGACAACACGCTCGCCTACGTCGATCGCTGCACCGCGTTCGAGGATGGCTCGGCCGACGGCGACTGGTGCGCGCTGCTGGTGAACCGCGACAACGGCATCAAGCTGTACCGGGACGGCCAGCTGCGCAACGGCATCGACGTGGATGCACCCCTGGATGCCTTCCAGGGCCCCCGCCCCAGCGTGCGCCAGGCACACATGATCACGCAGAAGGGCCGCCGTACCCGCGCCGGCCAGTACATGCTGCAGCTGGTGGCGAGCACGCGCCCGGATCGCGGTTTCTGGATCGAAGCGGTGTCCTCGCAGCGCAAGGTGGTGCTGGCCCAGCAGTGGGTGCAGCCCGACGCGGACGGCAAGATCAACGTAGCGTTCGGGCTCGACCACGAAGTGGATGATCTGGAAATCCGCGCGTGGTTGAACCATGCCGAGAAGCTGGCGGTGGATACCTTCGCACTGGTGCCCTCGCGCGGCCGACCGCGGGGGTAAAGGGGGTTCGGCAGGGCTGCGCCCTGCACCCGCCGCGGCCAAGGCAACAGCAACAGCCAAGGCAACAGCAAGAGCGGGCAATCCGTGGGATGGCGGGGCGGTATGGGTGGGCAGGACACGCCGTAAACCCGTCCTTGGGGGCTCGATGGCGCCATCCATGGCGCCAACGGTCCTGCCAACCCACACCGCCCCGCCTCTGACAGATTCCTGCAGCCGTCGGTAGGTGTCGACCTTGGTCGACACTTCTGCCAGATATGGAAATCAATCCGGGGTCAGATCCGTTTTCTTACGGAAAACGGATCTGACCCCATCTGCATGAAGAGCATCCACGCATGGCGTGGATCTACGTGTCGACCAAGGTCGACACCCACCAGGAGCACGCCATGCAATTCCGACAGATCGCGGGAAACTGTCGAAGGCGGGGTGGGTCCGGTTGCGGGGGCGTGAGCGCCATGGATGGCGCGACCGAGCTTACAGGGACGTACTTGCAGCG
>NZ_QQXJ01000001.1:264969-307181 GCF_004348785.1 Stenotrophomonas sp. TEPEL | reverse complement strand
GTCCGGTTGCGGGGGCGTGAGCGCCATGGATGGCGCGACCGAGCTTACAGGGACGTACTTGCAGCGTCCCCCGCAACCGGACGCACCCCGCCATCCCTCGGGAAACCCGCTGTTGCTGTTGCTGTTGCTGTTGCTCCTGAGGTTGCCGGCCAGCGGCCGGCACTACCGCTTCGGCGGGTGCAGGGCGCAGCCCTGCCGCCCCCCCCCCCTTACTGCGGCGGATCGCGGGTGATGTGGATATCGGTCGGCGTGGACAGCGGGATGTTCCGCTCGGCAAGGATCTGCAGCAGGCTGAAATACAGATCGCTGCGCGTGCCATACACCTGCCGTGGGCTGGCCACGTAGGCGAAGCTGTTGATGGTGATCTGGCCGCCAGCAATGCTGTCGATGTACACCGACGGCGCCGGCTGCTGCAGCACCGTGTTGTGCGCACCGTAGGCATCCAGCAGCGCCTGCCGCAGGCCCACGACATCGGTGCTGGCCGGCACCGCGAACTGGATCTGGATGCGCCCCTGATTGTTGCCCATCGTCATGTTGCGGATGGTCTTGGTGATCAGTTCCGAGTTGGGCACGATCAGCGTCGACTTGTCCCCCACCTGGATCTCGGTGGAACGCACGTTGATGCGGCGGATGTCGCCTTCCTGATCGCCCAGCTTCACCCAGTCACCGATCTTCACCGGCCGCTCGGCCAGCAGGATCAGGCCGGAGACGAAGTTCTGGATGATCGCCTGCAGGCCGAAGCCGATACCTACCGACAGCGCACTGACCAGCAGCGCCAGGTTCTTCAGGTTCAGGCCCATGGCGGTCAGCGCCCACAGCCCCACGAGGATGATGCCCACGTAGCGGGTGATGGTGCTGATTGAATTGCGCGCGCCCAGGTCCAGTTCGGTCTTGGGCAGGTAGGTGTCGGTCAACCAGCGCTGCAGCAGCTGCGTCAGCCCCAACCCGACCAGCATCACCAGCAGCGCGATGGCGATACGCGCAGGCTTGAGCGTGATGTCGCCGATGGAAATGCCGTTGGCTAGCGAAGCGACGCGCTCGACCACCGAGCCGATGTTGCCGAACGGCGCCGCCAGCGCCAGCAACGCGATCAGCACCACGAACGTGCGCAGCACGGCGGACAGCAGCACACCGGCCTGTTCCAGCCGCGACACGCTCAGGCCGGTGCTGAGCAGGATGGTCTGGCCGACCTTGCTGTCGGCGTTGAGCAGCCAGGTGGAGAAATCGTCGACGAACTTGAACAGCAGCGTCGCCGCCAACACCACGATGCTGCCGCCGATCAGCTGCTGGTTGACGAACTTGGCGAAGTTCACATAGCCCATCAGGGTGGCGATGATCGCGGCCACCACGGCGATGTTGCCGGCCACACGTGCCAGCACCAGCCAGCTGCTGCGCCGCACCGGAACGGCCGCGCCCTGGCCGTCGGCCTGCGCTTCCAGCTTCGCCTCGGCCTCGGCGGTCTGGCGCCGATGCAGGCGCGCCAGCGTCACCAGCATGGCCATGATCAGGCCCAGATAGGTCAGCGCGATCACGCCGTCCAGCGCCACCGTCGTGACGTCGCTGGTGCGGGTGGCGCGATCGATGGCCACCAGTACCGTGCTCAGCCAGGCCAGTGCCGCGGCACCCCAGGCGTACTTGCGCAGTTTCAACGCGGCGGTGTCATCCAGGTTCAGCAGCCGCCACGAAGGCCGCTTGGGCACCAGCAGGCAGGCGCTGAGTGCGGAAATGAAGGCCGCAGCAAACGTCGCCGCCTGTACGCCTTCGGCCACGCTCTGCAGGCGCGGCGGAATCGCGCCGATGGCATCCAGCGCAGCCACCAGCACCACCACGGCGTAGCCGGGCAGCAGGGTGCCCACCAGCAGCAGCCACATGGCCAGACCAGAGCGGCGCAGGCGGCCGTCGGGGGCACGCTCGGACGCAGCGAACCGGCGCCCCAGCGCGCGCAGCCACAGGCGCAACGGGAACATCATCACCAGTGCCGCCGCCAACCCCAGCAGCAACGTGCCCCAACCATGGGTGGCAATGGCCGTGGTCAGCGCGGCCCGGCCCTGCTGGGCCAAAGGAGTGACGCGGGCGATATCGCTTGGCAACTGGTCGGCCACCTGCCGCCACAGCGTTGGCGACAGCGGCGAGGCGACCTTGCGCCCCAGTTCCTCGGTGCGCTGCGCGTTGCGCTGCTTGTCGATGTCCGCACTCAACTGCTGCGCACGGACGGCACTGGACTTGGCTTGGGCAATCGATGCCGCCAGGGCATCGCGCTGGCGCGTCAGCGTGCGCCGCTGCGCCGCCAGCTCCGGCGGTTCAGTGGTGTCCTTGGGCGCCTCGCCCAGCTGCGTCAGCTGCTCGTTGAGCTGGTCCAGCTGTGGCTGCAGGGTCTTTTCCAGCGCCTCGGCATCGCGCTTGGCCTGTGACGCATTTTCCGAAAGCGTGCCCAGCGTTTCGATGGCTTCGGCGTCGTTGCGCTTGCGTTCCACCGCCTTCAACGCATTGTCGATATCCGCCAGCTGCTGCTTGGGCGTGGGGTCGTCATCCTGCGCCAGCGCCGGCACAGCCAGCAGCAGCGTGCAGCACAACAGCAGGGCCAACCACGGGCCACGCACCAGGATCGTTCGGAAGAAGGAAGACAAGCCAGCCACACCGTTTTGCGCGGACCACCGCGCCTGCGCGCGACTATACGGCAGGTACTGTAAACGGCGGATGCGCAGGCGCTGGCCGCTCGCTGCGGCTCAGTACTTCAGGCGCAGCTCTTCCACCTGCGGCTGCTGCAGCGCGTACCAGTCCTGGAATTCTTCCTCGGTGATCTCATCCGGCGCATACACCGCGACCGGGTGCCAGGCGTGGTCGGTCGGCAGCGGCTGGCGCGGCCCGGCGCGCAGGCTGTAGGCCACGCCTTCGTAGTCCACCAGATCGTCCACCTGCGGCCACTGCTCGCGGGCGAACTGGGTTTCACTCTTCAACAGGATCACCTGGTACATCGGCACCTCCACTTCGATTGGATCGGAAAAACGCGGCGCTGGCCGAAGCATACCGCTGCGCCGATGACGGCACGCGCTCCGCCCGGGCGACGGAATGTTCTGGACATGGCACTCGCCCCGGCTTCACCCGCCCGTGGCAGTGTCCTCGGCATCGTGGAGGTCCCTTCCTGCCTCGCCTGACAATGACCGACCTGCCACCCCTGAAGACCGTCACCGACCTCAAGCTGCCCCGCTACCTGGGCACCTGGTACGAGATCGCCCGCCTGCCGATGCGCCACGAGCCGGAGGGCTGCACCGACGTGTCGGCCCATTACCAGCTGCTCGACAACGGCAACGTCGGCGTCACCAACCGTTGCCGCATGGACGGCGAGATCGAGGAAGCCACCGGTGAGGCCTGCGCGATCGACAACGACAGCGCGCGGCTGGAAGTCAGCTTCCTGCCCAAGGGCCTGCGCTGGCTGCCCTTCGCCAAGGGTGACTACTGGGTGATACAGGTGGCGCCGGACTACAGCGTTGCCCTGGTCGGCAGCCCGGATCGCAAGTACCTGTGGCTGCTGGCACGTGAGCCCCGGCTCGATGCCACCGTGCAGGAACATTATCTGGCCAGCGCACGCCTGCAGGGCTTCGATCTGTCCGAACTGATCCTGACCCCGCATACCGGCCACCCCACTGCCTGAGTACGACCCCGCATGGACCTGAAGAGTGGTTACCCGTGGTGGGCGGTGCGCAACGGCCTGATCCAGGCCTTTCCGCCGCTGGAAAAGGATCTGCAGTGCGATGTGCTGGTGGTCGGTGGCGGCATCACCGGCGCGCTGATCGCCGATGAGCTGTCGGCCCATGGCCACGACGTTGCGCTGATCGAGCAGCGCGACATCGGCTGGGGCAGCACCGCAGCCAGTACCGCGCTGCTGCAGTACGAGATCGATACCCATCTGCTGGAGCTGGCCTCGCAGTATGGCCAGGACGCTGCGGCGCTGGCCTACCAGGCCTGTGCGGACGCGATCCCTGCACTGGGCGAGGTCGCGCGCGGCCTGAAGGACGTCGACTTCAAGCAGATGGACAGCCTGTACCTGGCCAGCCGCCGTCGCGACGTACCTCGGCTGATGGCCGAAGGCGAGGCGCGCCGTGGCATCGGCCTGGATGCGCGCTGGCTGGACCGGGATGCGCTGCAGGAACGTTTCAGCGTCGATGCCGGAGGTGCCTTGCTGACCCGCCAGGCTGCACGGGTCGATCCCTACTGCTTCACTTACGGGCTGCTGCGGCGACTGCAGCGGCGCGGCGGCGTGGCACATGACCGCACCGTGCTGCATGCCCTCACCCCCACCGCGCGCGGCGTAACCGCCCGCACCGAATCCGGCATGCAGATCCGCGCGCGCCACGTGGTGCTGGCGATGGGCTATGCCAACCAGCAGTGGCTGGAACCGCGCGTGGCCCGCAACCGCAGCAGCTACGCGTTCATCACCGACCCGATCAACGCCGACGAGCTGGGCTGGCTGCAGCGCACGATGGTCTGGGAGAGCGCGCGCCCCTACCTGTACCTGCGTGCCACCGGCGACCGCAGGCTGCTGGTGGGCGGGCTGGACGATGCCATCGATATTCCCGCCCGCCGCGATGGCCGGGTGGACAGCAAGGCCCGCAAACTGATGAAGCAACTGCTGCAGTGGTTCCCGCAGCTGCAGCCGACCCCGGCGTTTTCATGGGCGGGCACCTTTGCCGAGACCGCTGACGGCCTGCCGTTCTTCGGGGCGCATGCGCAGTGGGGGCCACGGGTACAGTTCGCCATGGCCTATGGTGGCAACGGCATCACCTATTCAATGATCGGCGCCGGGCTGCTGCGGGCACGGATCGAGCGGCGCCGGCACCCGTTGCAGGACCTGTTCGGGTTCGGGCGGTTGTAGCGTGCAGCCAGGCATGGCCTGGCTCTACCGCAGGCGGGCGCCGACAGGCATCATTCAAGCAACGCCTGCTAGCGTCGGCCTGTACCGCCGCGTGCTGCGCGGCCCCTCTCCGTTGGAGCGCCGTCATGATCCGCCCCCTGACCCTGCTGCTGTGCCTGGCCGCCCTGCCCGGGACCGCGTTGGCGCAGTCCGCCGCCGGCGCCACCGCGCCGCAGGCGTCCGGCCTGGACCTGTCCGTGCCGCAGACGCCGATGCGCTATCTCAACGATCCGACGCTGCAACAGGATCCGCCCGGTACGTTCTACGGCGACAAGACCGGCCCGCGCGTGCACGGCGACGGCAGGATCGCCGACGTGCAGGACGACAAGGTCAAGGTCTCCGGCAGCTTCACCACCGGCATCGGCTATGCCAAGAATTACGGCAACACCCACTACAACGCCGCCACGCTGAATCTCAGCAAGAACTACACCAACGATGAAGGCAAGACCCGCGGGGTCAACGTCAACATCCACGTGAGCGAAGGCAAGGGCCCGGGCTTCTTCGGGCCGTACGGCGGTGGTGGGTATTACGGTGGTGGCCCGGGCTATTGGGATTACCCGCCGCCTTACGGCTGGTAAGCCCCGCGTCGGGCCTGGGCCGACCAAGGTCGGCCTCTACTGGTAACAGCGGAAGGTAGCGCCGGGCCATGCCCGGCGGCCTGATGCGCCCGCTGCGCTCGCCGGGCATGGCCCGGCGCTACCAGCGACACGCCCCGTCCCGAAGCAGGCGTCAATCCAGCCAGCCATCGCGCTCGCTGTGCAGGATGCGGCCGTCATGACCGCTCAGGCGCACTTCCACCTTCTGGTTGCGGGCATTGCGCGCTTCCAGCGACCACGTCGCACCGTCGCGCTCCAGCGAATGGATCTCGCGCAGGCCCTGCGACTGCGCCTTGGCCAGCACCTGCTCGGTGCTCAGCTGCGCACGCCCATCGTGCTCGTCGAAGATCTCGCCGGTCTTCGGGTCCACATACACCTCGCTGAAGCGACCATCGGCACGGCTGACATCGGCTTCCCACAGGCCATCATCCCGTTCGATCTCATGGATCTGGGTGTAGCCGGCCTTGCGCAGGGTCTGTTCGACCTGGGCCATGCCCAGCGGTGCCGCCTGTACGGCGGGGGCCACGGCCAGGGCGACAACGGTGGCGAGGGTGAGCGACTTCAACATGGGGGTTCTCCTGTTCGTTGCCGGACCATCCCGGCAACGCCACGATGCACGGCGTGGTTAACAGCGGCTTAGCCGGCGCTGTTAGCCAACCGTTAGTCGGCCACGGCACACTCGCGCCTGTCACTTGTTCCCATGCTTCCAGCCACTCACGTGCCGATCCTGCCCTCCTTGTCCCTGCTGCTGGCCCTGGCCAGCGCCCCGACCGCCGCCGGCCCTGCCCAGGACCCGGCGCAGCAGGTCGCGCGCCGCGCGGTGCAGCAGGGCCGCTACGTGCCGCTGGAAGGCGTGGTGCGCGATGCACTCAAGCGCCACCCCGGCCAGCTGCTGGAAGTGGAACTGGACGATGGCGTGTACGAAGTGGAGATCCTGCGCGCCGACGGCGTGGTGGTGGAGCTGGACTATGAAGCGCGCAACGGCAGGCTGTTGAAGACGGAGCTGGACGACTGATGCGCATCCTGTTGGCCGAAGACGATGCCGCATTGGCCGAGCGCCTGCAGCCGCTGCTGGAACAGGCCGGTTACGTGGTCGAGGTGGTGGCTGATGGTCGCCAGGCCGAGGAGATCGGCCAGGTGGAAGACCTGCAGGCCGCCATCGTCGATCTGGGCCTGCCCGGGCTGGACGGCCTGAGCGTGATCGAGCGCTGGCGCGGCAACGGCCGCGACTTCCCGGTGCTGGTGCTGACCGCGCGCGGGCGCTGGCACGACAAGCTGGCCGGCTTCGATGCCGGCGCCGACGACTACCTGACCAAACCCTTCCAGGCCGACGAACTGGTGCTGCGCCTGCGCGCGCTGATCCGCCGCAGCCACGGCCATGCCAGCCCACGGTTGCAGTGCGGTCCGCTGCAGCTGGACGTCAATGCCGGACGCTTCGACCTGGATGGCCAGGCGTTGGCGCTGAGCCCGCAGGAATTCCGCCTGCTGAGCTACTTCATCCACCACAGCGGCCAGGTGATCGGCCGCGACCGCCTGGGCGAACATGTGTTCGATGGCGGTCATGACCCCGATTCGAATGCGCTGGACGTACTGCTGGGGCGGGTGCGCCGCAAGCTCGGCACCGACCTGATCCAGACCGTACGCGGCCAGGGCTGGCGGTTGGCCGCGCCGTGAGCCGGCAACCATCATTGCGACGCCGGCTGCTGCTGGCCGGTGGCATCGGCCTGCTGCTGGTCTCGGTACTGGCCAGTGCGCTGCTGGGCGAACTGTTCAAGCGCAGCGCGCGCGACCGCCTGGACAATGAACTGCAGCAGGACATGCTGACCCTGTTGGCGCAGGCCGAGATCGATGCCGATGGCCAGCTGCAGCTGCGCCAGGAACCCAACGATGCGCGCTTCCAGCGCGTGTTCTCCGGTGCGTACTGGCAGATCGCCGATGGCAGCGGCAAGGTGCTGCTGCAGTCACGTTCGTTGTGGGACGAAACGCTGCCAGTGGCCGCCACTGGCGCAGCCGAACGCAATCTGCCCGGCCCGCTGCAGCAATCGCTGCGCGCGCGCGTGCAGCCGGTGCGCCTGCCCCGCGCCAACCAACCCTATGTCGCCGTGGTCGCCACCGACCGCAGTGCCCTGGATGCGGACGTCGCCGCGTTCCGCCAACGCAGCGCAATGGCGTTGGCCGTGCTGGTAGCGGCGTGGCTGGCGGTACTGGCCAGCCAGGTGCATTTCGGTCTGCGGCCCCTGCAGCGTCTCGGTGCGCAGCTGGAACGCGTGCGCCGCGGCGATGCACAGCGCATCGATACGGCCGGATTGGGCGCTGAAATCGCACCGCTCGGCGAAGAGCTCAATACCCTGCTCGACCACCAGCAACGGATGGTGGGCCGCGCCCGCACCAGCGCACAGGATCTGGCGCATGCGCTGAAAACACCGCTGAGCGTGCTCGCCGCCGAAGCCGATGGCGAGGGCCGCGCGTGGCGCGCGACGCTGCGCGAACAGGGCGCACGCATGCAGGCCAGCGTCGATCGCTACCTTGCCGCCGGGCTGACCGCCGACCATCGCGAGCGTACGCCGGTAGCCACGGCGGCGCAGGCGCTGTGCGGGTTGATGGCGCGCGTGCATGGCGACCGTGCGCTGCAGTTCCAGGCCGAGGGCATTGCCGACGACCTGCAGTTCGCCGGCGCCAGCGCCGACCTGGAAGAGATGCTTGGCAACCTGCTCGACAACGCCGGCAAGTGGGCACAGCGTGAGGTGATCGTCACTGCGCGCGTGGACGACGAACAGTTGCGCATTGATGTGCGCGACGACGGTCCGGGGCTGGCAGCCGAAGCGCTGGCGCAGGTGACCCAGCGTGGCGTGCGGCTGGATGAGCGCGAAAACAGCAGCGGCCTCGGCCTGGCCATCGTCGGCGATATCGCCGCCAGTTATGGTGGACGGCTGGCGCTGGAGAATGCACAACCGGGATTGCGCGCCACGTTGTGGTTGCCGATGGGGTGACGCGCCGCTGCGCTCGCCGGGCATGGCCCGGCGCTACCGGATCATGCGCCACCCGGAGCATCAACGGTGATGCATCCACCAGCAGTCGATGGCATCGAGCACGATGTGGATCATCAAACCGATGCCCACCAGTCGCGTTTTCTTCGGCACGCACAGCCCGGCATACACGGCAATCGCCGGTGCGGTATGCAGCGGGTGGAAGCCGATGCTGCAGCGGTTCGGGGCGTAGATCGGATCGGCCAGCAGATGGTCCAGGTCGATGATCCAGCCCAACAGCAGCAACAGCCACGCCGAGGCGAAGCGCTTGCGCCAGAACAGCCATGCCAGCAGGGCTGGCACGGCGGCATGCAGGAACAGATGGAAGATCGCGCGGGCGCTCATCAGCACCGGTAGCGCCGGGCCATGCCCGGCGTTCCCGTCACCCTCAGATCAACGGTTCATCGGACAGGTAGGTGTAACCGGTCAGGCCCGCTTCCAGCGCTTCGGACAGCTCCTGCGCGCGCTCCGGCGACAGGTCCGCCGAGGCCACGCGCTCGGCGTAGGCCGCACGCAGGTCATCCAGCTTGTAGCCCACGTAGTCCAGCATCACGTCGGTGGTATCGCCGCGGCGCTGCTGGGTGATGGCATAGCCATCGGCATCGGCCAGCACTTCCACCGCGTCGGTATCGCCGAACAGGTTGTGGATGTCGCCGAGGATTTCCTGGTAGGCACCGACCATGAAGAAGCCGATGCGGTAGCTTTCGCCGTGCTTGATCGCGTGCAGCGGCAGCGAGCTGTCCAGGCTTTCGTTCTCGACGTAGGTCTTGACCATGCCATCGGAATCGCAGGTCATGTCGGCGATGATGCCGCGGCGATCCGGCGCCTCGTTCAAGCGCTCGATCGGCACGATCGGGAACACCTGGTCGATCGCCCACGCATCGGGAATCGATTCGAACACGCTGAAGTTGACGAAGTACTTGTCGACCAGGCGCTCGTTCAGTTCATCCAGCGCCGGGCGATGGCTCTTCTCGTCGTAGCTCAGGCGCGCACGCACGCCATGGGCGATGGCATAGAACAGATCGTCGATGCGCGCACGCTGCGGCAGGTCGATCTGGCCCAGCGCATAGCTGGACAGGCCTTCGGCATGGAAGTGCTGTGCTTCCTGGAACAGCTCCACCGCCGGACGCACGTCCAGTTCTTCGTGGATCTCGCGCAGGTGGCGGATCGAAGCCGGCTCGTCATCGTGCTGGTCCGGCACGCGGCCTTCCTGCGCCTGTTCCACTTCAGACACGTTGGCGATCAGCACCGCGTGGTGCGCGGTCATCGCGCGGCCACACTCGGTGACGATGCGCGGCGGGGTCAGGCCGTGCTCTTCGCAGGCATTGGCCAGCGGCTGCACGATGTTGCTGGCGTACGAATTGAGGCCGTAGTTGATCGAGCAGAAGCTGCGCGAACGGGTGCCTTCGTAGTCCACGCCCAGGCCACCGCCCACGTCGACGTGGGTGATCTTCGCACCCAGCTGTGACAGCTCGACGAAGTAGCGGGTGGCTTCGCGCATGCCGTTGGCGATGTCGCGCACGTTGGAGATCTGCGAGCCCATGTGGAAGTGCAGCAGGCTCAGGCAGTCGGCGTATTCGGTATCGCGCAGCGACTTCCACAGGTCCAGCAGCTGGCGCGGCGACAGCCCGAACTTGGCTTTGTCGCCACCGCTGTTCTGCCACTTGCCGGCGCCCAGCGAGGCCAGGCGCATGCGCACGCCCAGGCCCGGCTTCACGTCCAGCGCCTTGGACTCTTCCAGCACCAGCTTCAGCTCGGACGGCTTCTCGATGACGATGAAGGTCTGCAGGCCCAGCTTGCGGCCGATCAGGGCCAGGCGGATGTACTCGCGGTCCTTGTAGCCGTTGCAGACGATCAGGCCACCCGGGCGCGACAGCGCCAGCACGGCCATCAGTTCCGGCTTGCTGCCCGCTTCCAGGCCAAAGCCCTCACCGTGGTGGCTGGCCAGGGTGCCGGCCACGCCGCGGTGCTGGTTCACCTTGATCGGGTATACGGCGGTGTAGCCGCCCGGGTAGTCCCAATCCTGCTGGGCCTGGGCGAACGCCGCCTGCAGCTTGCCCAGGCGCTGGCCGAGGATGTCCGGGAAGCGCACCAGCAGCGGCAGCTTGGCACCGGCCGCGCGCGCAGCATCGACCACCTTGGGCAGCGACACCACCGGGCCATCCGCCCCGGTCGGTCTCACCACCATGTGCCCGGCCTGATCCACGTCGAAATAGCCATCCGCCCAGTGCGGGATCGAGTAGGTCTTGCGGGCTTGGTCGAGGGACCAATCGGTCATTGCAGTCGGCCTTGTGGCAACTAAAAGGGGGGGCATGATAACGCCTATATGCCCACAGGTTCGTTATCATGCGCGCCCGCGCCCGTGGCAGGTCTGAACCTGAACGGGCCGATCCGTCCGGATGCGTGGCACCCCGCCTTCAGCCCGGCTCCATCCCCTCCGAACAGGAATGCTTTCCCATGACTGACAACAGCAACTGGTACATCGAACACTTCGAGCGCACCGGCTCGGCCATCGGCTACCGCATCACCGGCAAGCTGGACGAAGTGCAGTCGCCGTTCCAGAAGATCGAGATCTTCCAGACCACCGACTGGGGCAACCTGATGACCATCGATGGGGCCATCATGCTGACCAGCAAGGACAACTTCTTCTACCACGAGATGATCAGCCACCCGGTGCTGTTCACCCACGCCGCGCCCAAGCGCGTGGTGATCATCGGCGGCGGCGACTGCGGCACCCTGCGCGAAGTGCTCAAGCACAAGGGCGTGGAGAGCGTGACCCAGTGCGACATCGACGAGCAGGTGACGGTGATGGCGCGCAAGCACTTCCCGGAACTGTGCGATTCCAACGACGACCCGCGCGCCGAGCTGATGTTCGACGACGGCGTGGCCTACATGGCCAACTGCCCGGCCGGCAGCGTGGACGTGGTGATCGTCGATTCGACTGATCCGGTCGGCCCGGGTGAAGGCCTGTTCAACAAGGCGTTCTACGAGAGCTGCTTCAAGGCCCTCAAGGACGACGGCATCCTGGTGCAGCAGTCCGAGTCGCCGCTGATGCAGCTGGAGCTGATCAACGAAATGCGCACCGAGATGGGCAAGGCCGGCTTCGGCTCGTTCAAGACCCTGCCGTTCCCGCAGCCGTGCTACCCCACCGGCTGGTGGAGCGTGACCCTGGCGCGCAAGGGCGACAGCAGCTTCGACTTCCGCCAGGCCGATTCGGCCGCCAAGACCTTCGATACCCTGTACTACACCGCCGCGCTGCACACCGGCGTGCTGGCGACCCCGCCGTTCGTGAAGGCGGCGCTGAAGTAAGGCGTGCCGACCAACGGTCGGCACCCACCGGGATTGGGATGTGCCAACCAAGGTTGGCACATCCCAAAGCAAAAACCCGCGCTGGCGACAGCGCGGGTTTTTTCGTTTTCCGGTAGCGCCGGGCCATGCCCGGCGGCCATCCGCTTACAGCGCCCAGATACCGGCGATCACCGCCACCACCAGGCCCCACTTGATCACCTGATAGGCCACCACGCTGCGCTCGCGCAGCGCCTTGGCCTTCAGCCGCACCTTGTACACGCTGCCGAAGGCCTTGTTGACGCCACCGGTCGGGTCGCCCGGCAGGTTCGGCGAGGCGCCACCGGCCAGCAGCGTGGACGCCACCAGGCGGTTGAACAGGCCCGGCAGGCCGAAGCGCAGCGGGCGGGCGATATCGCAGAACAGGATCACCCGGTCATCGGGCGTCTCGTTGTGCGCGTGGTGGATGTAGGTTTCGTCGAACATCATCCACTCACCGTCGCGCCAGCTCTTCTTGATGCCGTCCACTTCGATGTAGCAGGCATCGTTGTTGGGCGTGGCCAGGCCCAGGTGCAGGCGCAGCGAACCGGCGAACGGGTCGCGGTGCGGGCGCAGCTCGCTGCCCGACGGCAGCTGCGCGAACATCGCCGCGCGCACGTCCGGCAGCGATTCCAGCAGCGCGGTGGTCTTGGGGCACATCGCCTTGGCCGACGGGTGCGAGGGGCCGTACCACTTCAGGTAGAAGCGCTTCCAGCCGCGGCGGAAGAATGAATTGAAGCCGGCATCATTGAACGTGCTGGAGGCAGCGATCGCCTGCGCATCGCGCAGCGCCAGTGCCTCGTCGCGGATCATCTGCCAGTTCTGCCGCAACGGCTCCAGCTGCGGGAATTCCTTGCCCGGGTCCAGGAACGGCGTGGTCGGCACCTTGGAGAACATGTACATGACCACGTTGATCGGGGCCATGAAGCTGGAGTGGTCCAGCAGCTGGCGCGACCAGCGCGCACGGACCTTGCCACGGAAGTGGATGTACAGCACGCAGGACACGAACAGCGCCGCAAGTACGATTTTGATGATCAAAGCACTTTCCTCCAGCACGCGCCGGACAGGGAAACAGGGCGATGCGGCCGCAGGGCCGGCATCAGTGGGGGAACGCGGCAGGAGACGGGGACGTGCCGGGTGGGTGCGGCCGTCGATGTCGCGTGTAACAGCTTATGGTCGGCAGGCCGTGCGCCGGGGTCAAGCCAGGCGTGCGGGACAGTCAGTGCCGCGTTACTGAACAGGTGGCCTACACTGCCTCGATGACGTTGCCACAAACCGATCCCTATCCTGCCCTGAGCGCACGCTACAGCGAATTTTTCGCTCCGCCTGCGCAGCCGGCCGCACCGCGCAGCGAGGTCTTCGGCTGGACCGACGGCCGCCTGCGGTTGGACAGGCATGGCCCGGCAGCGGCTGGACTGACCGTGCTGCTGGTGCATGGCGCCGGCGGCTACGGGCGGATGTTCGCACCGCTTGCGGCTGAGCTGGCGGCGGCCGGGTACGAGGTGCTGGCACCGGACCTGCCCGGCTATGGGCTCAGCCCCGCGCCCTGGCAGCAGGTGGACTACGGTGCCTGGAAACAGGCGCTGCTGGCGCTGATCGACGCCGAACACCAGCGGCGGCCACGTCCGTTCGTGCTGTTCGGCGCCAGCATCGGCGGCTACCTGGCCTATCTGGTTGCGGCCGAATCACCGTGGGTGCGTGGCCTGGCGGCCACTACGCTGGCCGACCCGCGCGATCCAGCGGTGCAGGTGGCGCTGGTCCGCCAGCGGTGGATGCGCGCCCTGCTACCGGGGCTGCGCCCGCTCAGCCGGCTGACCCGCGGCCTGCGCGTCCCGGTGCGCTGGTTCACCCACATGCAGCGCATGTCGCGCAATCCGGCGCTGACCGCGCTGGTCTGCGCCGACCCGCTGGGGGGCGGCAACCAGGTGCCGGTGGGGCTGCTGGCATCGCTGTTCGACACCGCCCCGGCCGTGGAGCCCGAGCAGTTCCAGCGCTGCCCCGTGCTGATGGCGCACCCCGCCTGCGACGACTGGACGCCGGTGGCGATCAGCGACCGTTTCTACCAACGTCTCGCAGCGCCGAAGCAAAGGGTACTGCTGGAGGAATGTGGCCATTTCCCCGTCGAGCAGCCGGGGTTGGACCAGCTGCGCGACGCACTGCTGCCCTTCCTTGCGCGCACCGATGGCATTGGCCCTTCTGCAAGTCGCTGATTTCAATGACCCTGCGCGCAAGTGAGACAGAATTGTCCGAAAAAGCGCGACGAACTGTTCCAGCCACGACGCCGACATTTCTCCGACAAATCGTGGAATAGCGAACTTGCCGGTACTAAAATTGAATTAACGAAAGTTTAGCCAGTTCCCCCCGTCGTACCGGTTCGCTTGACGCTTCAGCGCCGCCCACCGGGTCGCCCGAGACCCCACATGATCCCTTCCATCACCCCCTCCCCGTCCTGCGGCGATGACGCCGTGGCGCCGCTGCTGCTCAAGCGCGGCGAGCGCTTCCTCGCCCCCGATGTCTACCGTACCTGCCTGGACGGCCGCCCGGCGGTGGTGAAGGACTACTCCCGCTACCGTGGCACCCCGGTGTCGCCGATCGCCCGGCTGATGGTGCGCCGCGAGGCACGCATGCTGGAGCGGCTGGGCGGTTGGAAGCACGCCCCGGCCCTGCTCGGCACCCTTGGTGGCCTCGCACTGGGCATGGAATTCATCCCCGGCCAGACGCTGAGCACCGCGCAGGCGGTGGGCAATGAAGTGTTCGAACAGCTGCAGCACGCGATCACCCGCCTGCATGCCGCCGGCATCACCCACAACGACCTGCATGGCACCAACGTGGTGGTCAGCGCCGGCGTGCCGGTGCTGCTGGACTTCACCTCGGCCTGGCGCGTGCCGCGCTGGCTGCGCCGCAACCCGCTGAGCCGGCAGCTGAGCCGCAGCGACATGAAGAACCTGCTGAAGATGCGCCAGCGCATGACCGGGCAAGCGCCGAGCCCTGCGCAGGCGGCGCTGGTGGCCGACCCCGGTTGGGTGGCGGCCGTGCGCCAAGGTTGGAAGCGGTTCTACAAGTGGGCCAAGCGCCGGTAACCACCGCCCCGCTTCACCGGTAGGGGTCGAGCTTGCTCGACCGCTTCACCCGCTTTACCGGTAGAGGTCGAGCTTGCTCGACCGCTCTTCGTTCCGGCGACGCAAACCCCGCCCTACGCGCACAACCGGCTTACAGCGCGTCCGCGTCCAATTCACCGGTACGAATACGCACCACGCTGCCCAGGTCGTACACGAACACCTTGCCGTCGCCGATCTTGCCGGTGCCCGCCGCCTTCACGATGGCTTCCACCACCAGCTCCACCTGATCGTCGGTCACCGCCACTTCCAGCTTCACCTTCGGCAGGAAGTCGACCACGTACTCGGCGCCACGGTACAGCTCGGTATGGCCCTTCTGGCGACCGAAGCCCTTCACTTCCGTCACCGTGATCCCGGTAACCCCGCGCTCGGCCAGCGCTTCGCGCACGTCGTCGAGCTTGAACGGCTTGATCACCGCCATGACCATCTTCATCGTCTATCTCCTGTATTCCGGCGTGGAGGATAGCGCCTGAACGCGGCCGGTGCGAAACCCGCCGTGCCTGTCCGGCGGCCCGGGGCCAGCAGTATCCTTACGGCCGAACAGCCGTGGCCGCGCCGGATGCGCAGGCCCACCACCCCACGGAGCACCCCATGATCGACCTGAACCAAATCGATGACCTCGCCCGTCGCCTCAGCGACCTGGTGCCGCCGGGCCTGCGCGAATCGCGCGAGGAACTGCAGGCCACCTTCAAGAGCGCGCTGCAGGCCGGCCTGGCCAAGCTGGACCTGGTGACGCGCGAGGAGTTTGAAGTGCAGCGTGCAGTGCTGCTGAAGACCCGCGAGAAGCTGGATGCGCTGGAAACGGCGGTGCGCGAGCTGGAAGGCCGCAGCAAGGCAGAATGAAAAAGGAGGCGCACCGCGCCTCCCCCTTACAGATTATTTCCCTGAAGGGGCCTTGCCGCAAGGCCCGCCCGGCGCCCTAGACTCGCCGGCCTGTCGATCCGGCAGGACAGTCAGGGGGCGGTGCCGATGGCACAGGACACCGAATGGACACCCGTTTCGCATGACACCTGCGACCAGGTTGCCGGGCCGTTCTATCACGGCACCCGCGCTGACCTCGCGGTGGGCGAGCTGCTGAGCGCGGGATTTCGGTCCAACTATCGCGACAGTGTGGTGATGAACCACATCTACTTCACCACGATTGCCAAGGGCGCCGGGCTGGCTGCGGAGATGGCCCGGGGTGAGGGGCGACCGCGTGTGTATGTGGTGGAGCCGACCGGGCCGTTTGAGGACGATCCGAATGTGACCAACAAGAAGTTTCCCGGGAATCCGACGCGGTCGTATCGGAGTGTGGAGCCGTTGCGGGTTGTTGGGGAGATTGCGGAGTGGGAGGCCTACGATGCGGAGTTCGTTCGGCAGTTGAGGGCGTTTGTGGCGTCGGGGAGTGGGGAGATCATCAATTGATGAGGTGAGAAACGTCGTTAAACACTTTATCGTCTGCTCCCCCAAGAGTTAGTTCAATACTGTCCACTGCATGCACCAATGCAAACCTCGGAACCCGAGTACGGACAGCCGCGATCAAAATACGCGACGGAACTCGCACTGAAAATCCAAGATGGCCCCCTGCAGTCCTGAATCTGCCGCTCGGCTGGGGAGTCCTCCACTTAGTGCTTCCCGCCCCGCAGCAGATCGTCACTCTCGATTCCGAATCGCCACCAAATTTGCAGCATGAAGATCCGGCCAAGGTCTTATTATGGCCTCCAACGCCACAGGAGGGTGGATATGCCTAAGTTTGTCAAAGAAGGGCCCGTCGTTCCGGATGAGCTGGTTCAGTCGCTCGAAGATGATCGTGTGGTGATCTTCTGCGGAGCAGGAATATCGATGGGCGCGGGGCTTCCAAGCTACGGGGGTTTGGTCAAGTACTGTTATAACGAACTTGCTGAGGTACTCCCCCCGAAGAGAGCGCCTGAATGGCTCTGGCCTGATCGCATGCTAGGAAGCCTTGAGGGCAAGTTCGGAAGGGCGCAAGTGCGGGACGCGGTCCACAGATGTCTATCCGCGGCGCCAACTTCGCTCGACATGCATAAGGCCATTCTTAGGCTTGCTAAGCTACGCGGCGAGAATGGAATTCGGCTCGTTACGACAAACTTTGACACTCTCTTCGAGCAAGCAAACCCCGAATGGAAGTTCGGCAAAGACCTACATTCTGGACCAGTCCTGCCAATCCCACGCAACGATAAGGCTGTGACTTGGCGCAGCGTGGTTTACTTGCATGGCCGGCTGGATGAGGTCGGAGCCAACGAACATCTCGTCTTGACGAGTGCGGATTTCGGGCGCTCTTATCTGACCGACGCATGGGCTGCGCGATTTGTCGCTAGGCTTTTTAGCGACTTCACCGTACTTTTCATCGGATACAGTCTCAACGATCCTGTACTTCGTTACATGACTGATGCGTTCGCCGCTGAGAACCTATCTTCGCGTGTGTCGTCCAAGCGCTCTCCAGCTTATATATTTGTTCCTCACAAGGGCAAAGGAGACGCCGATGACACTCCCTACCGTCACCGCAATCTCAGGCCGATCTTCTACCGAGAAACGAAAGACCATCGGCATCTTCGAAATACGATCATAGGGTGGGCCGACGCACGAGAAGACTATCTTGAGAACACGCTCGGTCTAATCGCTCGAATTGCCCCCAAGCGCCCCTCCACCATCAACCCAAGTGACGTGGCGAACCTGGTATGGGCTGTTTGTGGGCGACCGAGTGACGCAGGTCACGGCGCAAAAGCGTTCGCAGATCTAGAGACACGCCCGCCCATCGAATGGTTTGACGAGTTCGAGCGACGTGAGGCTGACATTCTGGCTATCCACGAGAAAGCGGCAGCAGCCGCGCGAGACGAAGGTGACGACCAGCCGCCCTATCCGCAACTGATCGTTGAGCCACTTTTCCCGCGGGCGCATAGCGCTCGCCTCACGCACCTGCCGCCGCAGTCGGAGCACTTGGCGCGCTGGCTCGCGCAGCATGTTGGTGACTACGGTCTCGCGTCACGCTTGATCCAAAAGCTAGACAACCATAGGTTCTTGCACCCCACCCTAATGCGTCGGATTCGTCAATCCCTTTCGAAGGCGGAGGATGTAAAGTCCGGGCTGGCGAAGTTCTGGAGACTAGTTACATCCACCTCTGACGACACTTTGGCGGTGGGGCGGCTATTTCCATTCGAATTGAAGGTGCCCGAAACGTTCGCCGAAGATCACGACACCTTGGCATTCAAGGTCGATCTACTCTCAGCGCTAAGTCCTTCCGTTTCCCTCTCGCAACCTTTCGATACGCGACTTCCGGACTTCAATCCGAATGCCGAAGGGTGGGGAGAGGAGAAAGCGAGAGGAACACGATTCTCCGAAGTCGTCAACGCGGAAGTAACTATCCCGGGAGATGCCCAGGTGGACCACCTCGTTGAGCGAATCTTGGCGCGCGACGAATCCGCCGCATTTCTTGCATCAATGCTGCAGGAGCTCACCACGCTGTTGAGACGGACCGTCAACCTATTCACTCTGATAGAAAACGGACCCACTGGGACTGACTTCTCAGTCTTTCATCGCCCATCTATCGCTCCCCACACACAAAACCGCGACTACGAGAATTGGACGCTGATAGTCACGCTTATCTGGCATGGTTGGCAACACCTGGATCAAGTTGACGCCGTCGCAAGCCGTCGAATCATCGGCGAGTGGCTTGCCAGCGAGTTCAACGTTATTCGCAGGTTGGGCCTTGCTGCGCTTAACCACAGCCAGAAATTTACTTGGCCTCAAAAGATGGAGCACCTCCTCGATGGTTAAGGCACCTGCACTTTGGGATATCTCAGCGAGGAAAGAGGTCTATGACCTCTTAGCCGCACTGTGGCCACACCTAGAAGAGGATGCTCGCGACACCCTGGTCATGCGGATCGTGGCGGGACCACCCGAATGGATGTCCGACCACCTACCCGAAGCTGATCGGGATCAGCTTTGCGCGCGGCGCGTATTCGAGCGGCTGCGGATAATGCAACGGTCTGATCCCGAGCGACCACATGTTGCAATGGAGGCAGAGCTTGCCCGCCTTCGGGAGCTCTATCCCCAGTGGGATATCGCTCCAGGCGATCAGGCACACTTCTCGTTCTTCAGTCAGTCGCGCTGGCGCGCCCTAAATGCAGCGGAGGACGAGCGCCGACTGGAAGCAATGACCGCGAGCGCGATTGTCGAAGTGCTAGCTTCCGATCAGCGCGAAGGCGCGCTGGACGACTGGCGGGCGATGGTAGCGAGTGATTGGGAAAAGATGATGGCAGTACTACGCGATGTGGCAGATCGAACTGGGCCAGACGCCGAACTCTGGGCCGCGACACTCTGGGGTCTCCGCACTAAGGCCGCGACCCTAACACCCGGCGAAGATGTACTTATGTTGGTCGCCGGGATTGACAACGAGCTGGCACGTGATCCGAGTGTTTCTACTGCTGCGGCTTATCTACTGGAGTCGGCGGCCTCCTCCCCTCAGTTCCCAAAAATGCCGCAAGATAACTTCTGGCAAGCATTTGATGCTGTAGTACCGGGCGTTTCTCAGGACGACACCAATTCGCGCACTCCTGATGATCACGACTGGGTCGCTGTCGCCATCAACACCTCCATGGGAAACCTGGCTCTCGCTTTTCTCAACGCCCTGTTCGGCCGGCGTCCGTTAGTGGGTGGAGGCGTCCCTGCGGATCTGACGGAACGGTTTGTTTGCCTTCTTGGCAATGGAGAGGCCCGCCATCGCCCTGCCCGAGTGGTCTTCGCCTCGCGACTTTCCTACCTCTTTGCAATTGATCCCGACCTCACTCGCTTGAACCTGCTTCCCCATTTCAGGTGGGAGCGTGACGAGACCGAAGCTCTCGCAGTCTGGCAGGGCTTTGGTTGGCAACCTCACCTCGATCCACTGCTATGGAACGAGATCAAAACCGACTTCCTATCTTGCTTTCAAGTGGGGCGGATCAATCAGCTCGGCAAGACCATTGGCTCTCTGGCCCAAGCCTTGGCTGCCGCCGGGCTCCACTTCGGAATTGACGATCTGCCGCGCCACGCCACACATGGCGCAATCAGCCGGATGGATCCGGAGACTCGTGCGGGCATGCTGCACTGGATTGTAGGTGCGCTTACACGCGGGGATGACCCAGCAGCTGATCCGGACACGGTTTGGGCTGAAAAGGTGAAGCCCTGGATCCAGAAATTCTGGCCCCGCGATCCACATATCAGAAGCTCTACGGAGGCCCGCCCGTGGGTAGAGATGGCGCTTGCAACGAACGAAGCATTCGAGGATGCCGTCGCAACGGTGTCAAGCTTCATCCGACCGAGCGAGAACAGTTTTGTGCTCAGTGAGCTGGCGGCCTCTCAACATCTAATCGCGCACCCTCGACCCGCGTTGAAACTTATGGATGCATTTCTATCGCCCAATGGTCCGTTCTGGGACTTCGATGATCTAAGACACGTGCTTCAAAGGATCTTGGCTTCCGATCCGACCCTTCGCGACAACCCCGTTTTTGCTCGATGGGATGAATTTGAGCGAGCCCGCGCCTAGGGCTTGCAGGTGCTAGCTATTTAACCAACGTGCTACTGAAACCGATGCGGGAGGAGTCCGCCGTTGCCCGCAATTAGGTAATAGAGCAGAGAAGGCGCTCTGGCCGGGCACAATGTCTAATCTCGGTCGGAGCTGGCCACCGGAGAAAAAGCTGCAAGGTAAAATGGCAGCGACAGACCTCGTTCGTTCCATCGTCCCATAGCGTCAAATATTAATATTATTCACCATATTCTCCAATCCATCCATGCCCGCCATCGACAAAAGTGACATTTCCGGTGCACAGCTCGTCGTGCAACGACTCCTGGGCCGGTGCATCCTGCGCCTGCAGCAGTACGAGCAATTGCTGAAGTCCATGCTTGCGTTGCAGAAGTTCTCTGGCACACCAGAGACACTTCCGATGGCCTTGGACAATCGCAAGGCGGAGATCAGCGGCAGGACAATGGGTACGCTGGTCGGCCGGCTGATGGCCGAATACGTGATGAAGGAAGGCTGCGAGTTCCCAGACGAAGCTTCAGATCGCCCCCGCGATTCAAGTTTCTTCGCTTTCCAGGCGCAGCTCAATCTTCCAGACGAAGACCATGCGGCCCTCCAAACCGATTTGCGCGAACTGGTGACACTTAGAAACACGCTCGTCCACCACTTCATCGAAGAGCACGACCTCCAGACTGTCGATGGATGCCTGCAAGCCCAAGATGCGCTCAGCGCTTCTTACGCCAAGATCGACCGTCAATTCCAGCAATTGCGCACTCTAGCCGCAGGCATGGCTGAGGGAAGACAAGCTTTTGCCGAGTTTGCACAATCTGCGCAGTTCCGCGAGCTTGTGGTCAACGGCATCGCGCCTGATGGACAGATCCACTGGCCAATGGCGGGCATTGTCAGTGCGTTGAGGCAAGCCTGCAGGGAACTGTCCATCGGTGGCTGGGTGAATCTGGAGACAGCCGTTCGTTGGATTTCCGAGCATCAGCCGGAACAGACCCCGAAGAAGTACGGCTGCACCCGCTGGCGGCATGTCATTCACGAATCTGGACTGTTCGAGTTGCGCCGTTTCACTCACAACGGACAGTTCGGAGCATGGCTCCGCGAGCGCGTCAGTTCGACGAGTTGAAAAGCACCATGAGCGAAGTGTTAAACACCGGCTAGCGCTTCTTGACCTGTGCTGGGCGTACAGTTGCCATGTTGACGATGAAGCGTTGAAGCTCTGTAGACGCCGGGGAAATGCCATAAACATGGCAAAGCAAGCCGAGCGTGCGCGCGAGTTCGGTACGAAATCTTTGCAAAGACATGAACATCTTGATCTGACCATTGCGATGTATGGTGTCATATGCCCAAAGGTCACTCAGCTCATCTGATATGACATTAATTAGATGGGACATGGACTTGCGGGTAGTCGAATCATCAATCTTGACCCTGAGCTGCTCGGTTTCGCGCTTGATCTCCTCAAGACTAGCTATTACTGCCACCTTTATCTCTTGGTCGATCTGAGCGCAAATTACTTTTCGCGGCTCAAGAAAACGAATGTATTTTTCTACTTCGTCACGCTCTGGATTTTGGAAGAGTCGCTTTGCAGCATCACCGATGGAAACTATGTCTCCAACCAGAGAAAGTAGGCCGAGGAAAGAAAATGACATACAGATCCTTATTTCGTCTGTGAGATGCCCAACAGTTGAATTGAGCCGAGCCGCGAAATCGCTTGGGCTTGAACGAATTGCACGACCGTAGCCGATCCACTCTATCAGCGCACTCTTAGACGAATGAACTAGCATTGAGAACCGCTCCGTATTTCCGAGCTACCGTAGCCACGAATGAACTGGAAGAATACGCGATATTCTCAACTCCACGCGCTCAACTGCCATCCATGTCCGTTTCATGCCTGCCGATCAATTCACGGGATGCGTCTTTGGCTTGTTGGAACCCCTGCGCATCAGATACAGCGCAACCAGAAATGGCCACAGCGAGTTGATCGATGAGAACAGGCGCTGGGTCAGCCCCCGGTAGCCCTCAGGGTCCGCTCCCACCACGTTCAACCAGAGATAGACGATTCCCGCGATGCTCACCAATGCGGTCACGGCGTACGCCCTTCGGTTGGCAGACCACGCGCTCAATTCGATGTGCGACATCGCCGGTGCAATGATGTTTGCGATACCGATGGTGTAGAAGCCGTGCATCGGATGGCCCATGGGCCAGAGCCCGTTGGTCAGCATGGAGACGCCAAAGACCATCCAGCAGATCGCACCTACGGCAATCCGGCGACCGGACTCCCGCCATACCCCAATGGAGAACGCCACGAAGCCTACGCCGGAGCCGATGGCAGCAATCCTGGCGCAGATGCTTGCGAGCGTTGACGCCTGAAGCAGCTCGCTGGCGTGCTGTGCAAGCGGGTCGTAGCCCGGCGCGAACACGGCGGCAACGCTGGTCCAGAACA
The DNA here is from genome assembly GCF_004348785.1 of Stenotrophomonas sp. TEPEL. Lineage (NCBI taxonomy): Bacteria > Pseudomonadati > Pseudomonadota > Gammaproteobacteria > Lysobacterales > Lysobacteraceae > Stenotrophomonas > Stenotrophomonas sp. TEPEL. The sequence goes on along the minus strand of NZ_QQXJ01000001.1, from coordinate 284,264 downwards.
GGAACCACGGAAGCGGGACCAGCCCCACAGACAGAAGAAGTCGATTGCGGCGTAACACTTACAGTGATCCTTGTATTGGCCTGCACCAGTGGGTGGAATCCGTTCGAACGCTGCAAGACCTTCCCGCTACGGGCAGGAGAGCTCCGACTGACTACAGCGGTAGTCAGAGTTCCGCGTGGCGCCCTGTCGGGTCAATAGGCAGAAAGTCACTCACGCCTTGAGGCAAAGTACGCGGCACCCATCAGCGGCCGTCGCACCGGTTCCTTCGCATTGGCGATCACACATTGCCTTCGGCTCCATGCTGTCGCATCTGACGCTCTTAGCGCCCTTGGCTGAAGGATCTGACGACTCGGTTCCAGAAGTGCTGTTCCTCCCGCAGCACAAGGCTCTCGCACCAACCCGCGCTATGCCAAAATGCCAAAAACGTCTCAGGCTTTGGCGGCTTTGGCCCCAACCCCTTGGCATTCCAAACAACATCAGGCAACTCTGATAGAGCCACCGACAACGGGTGGCCGGGCGTCGAAAACCCGAGCTATTAGGAAGTTGTTTACGCTTGTCAGCCGGCACCACCACGCGTGGTGCCGGCTGGCAATCCGTCTGCCGGCTATGGCGGGCGGTGCGTGGGGGTCTTGCACCCGCCGGGATTGTCTAGTGATCCGGTTTTCGAGCCACGCATCGTCCGCCACCTTAATCGGTGGCGGCTTCTGCCTGTTTGCACGGAGCCTGCCATGACCACGCCGCACTCCCCTCCCCCGCGCCCCATCCAGGAGCACCGTTCTGGCGGGTGCGCTCGCCCGCCCCTGCGCTGGACCCCAACAGCCTCATCGCCATCCTGCGCAGCATCGGCGCCGGCGCTGCGGCCGACGGTCAGCCGTGGCCCGAACGCCACCACCTGCGCAGCCGGCAGATGCAGTTGTCAGAAGCCGACTGCGCCCTCACCGGCCAGCGCATCGTGCAGGAGATCCTGCTGGCGGCCGAGCGCACCCGCCAGAACGGTGAGCCCGACCAGTACGTGGGCGACCGGGTGATGGAGGGACTGGTAATGGCCGACATCGCACTCACGGCCTTCATCCACGAGCGGGTGCGGCCACAGGACTGAGGGCGCACTTGTGGGCGTGACGTTCTGTTTTTGTGCGGAGTGATGAATGAAGAAGCGTGGGCTTGCCGCGGCGGCGGTGTGCATCGTGGTGATCGGCGCGGTATGGGCGGGGTGGCCGGAGCCAGCGGGCGATCAGGTGTGGGCCTACCAGAAGCTGCAGCCAGTCGACTACCGGCTGCTGCACAGTGATGCACTCGGCTTCGTGACCGCCAAAGCAGATGAGGGCTTTGAACTGCACACGCGCTATGCCGGGGTGACGTCCTTCGAGATCCGATGCAAGGGCGTTCTGGTGATGGACGTGGAGAACGCCCCCTCACGCGTGCTGATCCGGGTGCCCGCCGATGCCAGGTGGCGGGCGCCGGACATCGAACGCCTGCGTCTCAGTTTTGAGCGCTGGTTGGATCTCCACCAGAGCCAAGGGCAGCTGTTGGTGGAAAGTGCTGGGCCATCGTGGCTTGAGGCCCGGTTTGGGCGCTTCGGCGGGGTGGTGCCTGATCAGCAGCGGTGTCTGTTTGAGGACCCGGGCCGCGGTTGGCAGGATTCCCCCTGGTCTCTTCGTCCATCCCGCGGACTACTGCAGGCAGTCGAATGAATCGCAGCACCATCTCTTGCATTGTTCCAAATTTTCCCGAGATTCACGTAAATCGGGTATCGCGGCACCGTTTCGGTGGAACTTGTGGCTGCGCTGCAGCCCCGCTAGCATCGGCTCGACTGCCCCCCGTCCTGCCCCCGCATCCATGATGGAAGGTCCTGCCCCCGCATCCATGATGGAAGCCCCCGTGACCGAATCGACCCCCATTGAAGTTCCAGCCGAAGCCGCATCTCATAAGGGCGAATTTTTCCTGATCGACGCCGGCTTCCTGGGCAACGGTAGGGTTCCCGGCATAGAAATCGCCAACGAAGACAAGCTGATCGATCCGGGGATGAATGTCGTCTCGCGTCCTGACGGAACGCCAGACCAGTATCCGGAGCGTCCCCACCTGGTTCATGTACCGGAGAAGGGCGGAATGCCACGCGATCTGGAAGAGCTCGCTGGCATATGGATTGTGTCGGAGCCTTTGAAGCAGTTGCTTGAGCAGGTGGACCCCGAGGCGTTTGCATTTGTGGCATGCGACTTCAGCCTTGCTGACGGCAGCCCCGGCCCTCGGTACTACCTGGGCAATGTGCTGCGCAGACTCGATGCTCTGGATGAAGCCGCTTCGCGCGTGAGGATCAAGCTCGACCACAATTATCAGACCGGCGAGGACGAGAAGCTTTACAGCCTCGTCGGCGGAGCGAGCCTGGTGTTCAAACAGGATGTTGTGGGAGATGCCCATATCTTCCGCCAGGTTCGCATGGGCGCACCGCCCATCTGCGACCGCGCGATGTTTGATGCATTGACTGCGGGCAACTTCTCCGGCGTACGGCTGCGCGATGTAGCCGATATCTAAGACGAGCTCTTTCAAACGGATTCTTGAATGAGGTGGTGCGCATGGCCGACACACCGGTTTTTCAGGGACACCATCTGATCGAACAGATTGCGTTCGAACAGAGCCCGCTGCTGAAATCGCTTGCCAGGAGTGGTCATTTCGCGCTCCACGGACCCGACAACATTCTCAACCTGCCCGCGAACCCCGCGCTGGCAACCAGGTTGGGTATTTCGCCACACTCAGGCGGCCCTCTGGGTGCGTATTCGGATCAGCTGAAGTTCGTTCTCGACGACCTCGCGGAAACGTACGATGGCCGAGCCCTGCTGTCGAAGGACACTCCGCCGGATGTGCGGGCTGCCGCTGCCGAGCGTATGGGTGCCCGCATCCAGAACCTCGAACATACCCTTCGCGCCGGCATCCTCAACGGCGACCTGGTCACCAACACGCCCGAGAACATGACCCCGGCGGAAGCCAACGCCAAGGTCCGCACCTTCTTTTCTGATTTGGACGGCTACCAGCGTACCCACGCCACGCAGATTGCGGAACTGAAGACGCTCAATCCGTCCGAATTGCGCTGGCGCGGCGTCACCCAGTCCGAAGCCAACGTGAAGCTGGCACTGGATGCCATCGACGAACCCGGCAACTCCACCCTCAGCGAGCGCTGGGGCGGCCGCGCATCGTTGGGCACCGCAATTGAAGAGGCCAACCAGGGTGGCCGCCTGCCGCTGACCGAGCACACTGCCGTGCGCGTGCGCACTGCATTCAACCCGGAAATGCCGCTGGCCATCGCGCGCCCTGGCCCGGCAACCACAGCCCCAGAACTGGCGGGCACTGCAGGGCGAGCGGGCGCTGCGGAAGGCGCCGCCGAAGCTGCCGTCGCCGCGCGCGGGCAGATTAGTGGCGCGCGCGTACTCGGTACCGCTGGCGTCGCCGCACTGGCCGTGGACTTCGCCATTACCGGCCACCGCGTGGCCGAGTTGCGCAGCGAGGGCAACAACGCCGGCGCAGAATCTGCAGCCACCCACTTCGTCGGGCGTACCGCGGGCGGCTTTGGCGGCGGCTTCCTGTTGGGCGCAGGGTACGGAGTCGTTACCGGCTCGTGGACCGGACCAGGTGCGCTGGCTACCGGGCTGCTGGGCGGCGTGGCCGGTGGCTTCGCCGGTGAGTACTGGGCCCAGTACCAGGACAAGAAAGCGGTCTACACCCAGGTGGACCGCAGCGGCAACGAATGGAGCCGCGACCCGGAAGATGCAAATGGCACCTGGAGCCGTAGCGTGCGCACGCCGCAGCCCGACGGAAGCTACCGCGATACCACGATGGTCGCCGGTGGCCGGCTGGTGGATGAGCTGAACTACAAAGCCGCCAACGACTCCTATTCGCTGGGCATGGCCAACCTGCCCAAGCCGCAGAACCCGTTCAAGCTCGATGCCGGCGGCGAGAACACGCCCCCGCGCGAACCGTTTGAAACCAACCGCTACTACGTGCGCAACCCGCACAACGGCGAATGGAACCTCTCCATCCACTCAATGATTGATGGGCGCGTCCCTTTCGACCACAGCGTGTCAGTCAGCCCGGAAAAGGCGGGCCATCTGGAACTGGAATCGCAGCGCATCATTGCCCAGAACGCCGCCAACACGCCGGAGGCACTCGCCGCCCGTTACCAGGTGGCGTTCAACCAGTACAACTGGCACGAGTTCGCCACCATCGAGCCGGTACCGGAGGTGATCGCCAACGCGCAGACCCAGACCCAGCCCTTGCGCGCTTCGAACGGCGAGAAGTACACACAGGACGCCAACGGGCAATGGCACACCCCGGGTTGGGTGTATGGCACCAACCCGGCCGAGGGCAGCATCATCGAGGAGCTCAATCGCACGCGTCAAAGCCAGCACGCCGGCGTGCAGGAGCTGGCGTCCATGGCCGACATTGCCCGAGCCAATCCCACGCCAACCGAGTACGGCCTGCGCAGCCAGGTCGTGGACGCCTACCGAAGCGCCGGTATTGCGCGCAACGCAGAAGAAATTGATGACGCTGTAGCCGCGGTTGCCCAGAATCACGCACGCACCGTGCCCAGCTTTGGCACCTTCATGCTGCAGGTACAGAAGGATGGCTCGCTGGCCACATTGGCTGGGAAAGATGACGAGCGCATGCAGATCGTTTCCGTCACCACGCCAGAGGAGATTGCTCAGGCACACGCGCAGCGCGCTACCGCAGGTCAGGAGCAGCAACCCGCGGGCACCCCGCCGCGCGCACCCACCACACCCGAGCCCGCGCCGAGTGCATCCCCGCCGCACACCTCCAGGCCTGCCACGCAGCACGACGCTGACGTAGACCGACACCACAGCACAGCCCTGCGCCCGGATGGCAGCGGGCTGCTGGAGCAGTTGCGCTCGTCGGTCACCATGCTGGATGAAAAGAACAACAAGCCGTGGGACCAGAGCAGTGATCGCCTGCTGGCCTCTGCCTACAGGCTTGCGGCAGAGGCCGGGTTCAAGCCCGGCGACAAAGTGGACATGGCATTGAACGAGGCCACCGAAACCCGTGCTGCGGGTACCACATTGTTCGTGACGCGCTCGGGGCCGGGCGCGTCATCAGACCCCGCCGCCAACCGGGTGCAAATGCCGACGCAGGACGCGCTGGCCGTCGCGCCGGAGCAGCAGTATGCAGCGGCCAACCGGAGCCTTGGTGCTCAGGACCAGGAGCGGTCGCAGCAGCTGGCGCAAGCGCAGACGCAGGAGCAGCAGCGTGAGGAGAGCCGGCAGGGGCCGCGGATGGGCTGAGGGCAGCGTGGCGTAGAGATTCGGCAGCGGGTCTGGCTGAGTGACGCTGATCCACTTGATATCGGGCGAGGTTGGACACCCAATTTGCAGAGACCACGTGCCGCAAAGGAAGAAGGCACGTTCCAACCACCTGTCGGAATCCTCCTAGCCACTTCGCCAGCAATCCCCGATGGTCGCCCGTAGAGCGCCTGCCGCACCATCAAGCGTCCCTCTGCAGGAAACCACACATGAGCCTGGCGCTGGTTCACAGCCGTGCCCGCGCCGGGGTCGACGCACCGCTGGTACGAATCGAGGTGCATCTCTCCGGCGGTCTGCCGGTTACCCAGATCGTCGGCCTGGCCGAGACCAGCGTGCGCGAGTCGCGCGAGCGCGTGCGTGCCGCGATGCTCTGCGCGCGGTTCGACTTTCCGCAGCGGCGCATCACCTTGAACCTCGCGCCCGCCGACCTGCCCAAGGAGGGCGGTCGCTATGACCTGGCGATTGCCTTGGGCATCCTCGCTGCCAGTGGCCAGGTCGATCCGCAGTCGCTGCTGCAGTACGAGTTCCTCGGCGAGCTGGGCCTGACCGGCGAGCTGCGCCCGGTATCCGGCGCACTGCCGGCCGCCATCGCCGCCGCGGAAGCCGGACGCATCCTGATCGTGCCCCCGGGCAACGCCGCTGAAGCCGCCCTCGCCCAGCACGCCGATGTGCGGGTGGCGCGTACCCTGCTGGAATGCTGTGCCGGTCTGGGCAATCCGCGCCTGTTGCCGCAGGTGGAACGGGTGGACACCACACCGCTGCCGCTGCCGGATCTGGCCGATGTGCGCGGGCAGGCGCTCGCGCGCCGCGCGTTGGAGGTTGCCGCGGCCGGTGGTCACCATCTGTTGCTGATCGGCAGCCCCGGCTGCGGCAAAACCCTGCTGGCCTCGCGCCTGCCCAGCCTGCTGCCGGATTCCGAAGAGATCGATGCCCTGCAGTTGGCGGCCATCACCTCGGTCAGCGGCGAAGGGCTGGACCCGAAGCGCTGGCGGCAGCGGCCGTTCCGGGCGCCGCACCACAGCGCAAGCGCGGCGGCTTTGGTGGGGGGCGGCAATCCGCCCTGCCCCGGCGAAATCTCGCTGGCGCACCACGGCGTGCTGTTCCTGGATGAACTGCCGGAGTGGAACCGCAGTGCGCTGGAAACCCTGCGCGAACCGCTGGAGTCGGGTCACATCCGCATCTCCCGCGCAGCGCGCAGCGTGGTCTACCCGGCACGCTTCCAACTGGTGGCGGCGATGAACCCGTGTCCCTGTGGCTGGGCCGGCGACCGCAGCAACCGTTGCCTGTGCAGCGACGAGCGCATCACCCGCTACCGTGCACGGGTATCGGGCCCGTTGCTGGACCGCATCGACCTGCACATCAACGTCAGCCGCATGGATGCGGTGGAGCTGCGCGAGAGCACTCCGCTGGGCGAGCCCAGCGCCAGCGTGCGTTCGCGGGTGGAAGCGGCACATGCGCGGCAGCAGTCGCGTGGTGGCCTCAACGCGCACCTGCCGCCTGCTGCCCTGCGTGCGTGCACGCGCTTGAGTGAAGCCAATCAGGACCTGCTGGAACAGGCCATCGAGCGCCTGCAGCTGTCGGCGCGGGCGATGCATCGCATCCTGCGGGTGGCACGCACCATTGCCGATCTTGCCGAAAGCGAGACCATCCAGACCGCACACTTGGCCGAGGCCATTGGGTACCGGCAGCTGGACCGGGGCAAGCCAGGTGCATAGCACTCTGTTGCATGCACGAAGGAATCAGATTCATCTGATATCTGCCATGCCACCTGCGCCCTGACCATTTCCGCAAGCCCACACACAAGGAGACGCGGTTTTGCTCAGGATGCTCATCATGGGCGGGCAGGAGGCCGCCCGTCAGCGGATATCACGGACGATAGGACGGCGCGGCCTGATCCGCATGGAATCGATCTACAGCGTGGACAGCGGCCTGTCGGTGCTGGAATGGCGCAACTACGACCTGGTGGGAACGTTCCTGGCGGCCGGCCTCGGTACGCGCCTGCAGGAATCGTTCGTGCTGCGCGATGCGAAGGTGCAGCTGGTGCTGTTCGGCATGGGGCTGAGCGAGGAAGTCGCCAGTATCCGCCTGCGACTGCGCGCGCAGGGCCTGCCGTCGCCGATTCTGGTCCGGACCGACTTCGACAGCTACGACGAGTCGCTGTTCTGGCGATCGTTGACGTCGCACATGATCCTGCCGTCGGTACTGGAGGGCACTGGCCCCCTCCCCGCCGTGGGCGACGCGTGCGACCATGCAGGACCCAGTCCCTAGCGGTGCCTGCCCTGCCAGGTGCCCGCCCAGCCATACATGAGCACTCCCCAGCCGCCGCACCTGCCGACCTCCGATGCATCCACTCCGCTGATACCTGCGGCAACCGGCGGCGGCGGGCCTCTGGGTGAAACGAAGATGCGCGAAATCGCGGTGCGGATCTCGCAGTACTTCCGCGATTTCCTTGAATCGGATTTCAAGCGCGCGCAGGCACCGCGGCGCCGCATCGTGCTTACCAGCGATTCCGGCTTCCGCGCAGGCATGCGCACCGCGCCGTATCCGGCGTTGGACAAGGAGCTGTGGAAGCTGCTCAGCCGGCCCTCCGGCGAGGAGCTGTCGTTCACCATCGGCCCGCGCAGCTATACCCGGCCGATCAGCGCGACGCTGCGCCGCATCGTCGAAGAGCAGGTCAACGCCATCACCGAGACCGCCATCGCCACGGTGCGCGTGGCCGTGCTGGACAAGGCACGTGCCAGCATGGCCGGTGCACTGGAAGACCCGGAAGCCTGGGTGGAATCGGTGCAGGGCACCCTGGTGGATGCGATGTGCGTGCAGGTGGTGCGGCCGCTGATCGCGCATCTGGCCGGCCCACTGCAGGGCCAGGCGTACTGGGTGATGGATTCGCTGCACGCGGCTGAATCGGACCTGGTCACCCGCTCCGTTGTGGATCTGTACCAGACCCTGCCGGAGGTGCTGGCGCGCTTGCTGGCCACCGGCGACGAACTGCCGCTGCAGCAGGCTTGCGAGCACCAGCTGACCCGCGACGGCACGATCGGCGCGCTGATGGCCTTCTTCGAGAACTTCGTGGCGGCCGACGCCTTCCATGAGTTCCGCGACCTGGAAACCTATGTCGCCACCGGCGATGGCCTGCAGCTGTATCTCTACGTGGGCACGCTCAAGTACGCGGGCGTGCAGTACCCGGTGTTCTACCTGCCGCTGGACGTGGTGCGGGCCAAGGATGGGTCGGGCTACACCCTGACCCTCAGCAACCGGCTGTTCGCCAACCGCCGCGCGATCGACTTCGTGCTGCAGGAACTGGCCGTAGGCATGGCCCGCGAGTGGGTGTCGCCGATCCAGGAGCGCATCCAGTACCTCGACCCGGCGCAGAGCTTGTTCGAAGTGGCGGCATCGCTGTTCCGGCAGGTGGCCAACGCGATGGATCTGGGCGGCGACGTCTCGCTTTCCTCGTCTGCCAGCGAGGCATCCACCGCCACCGTGGCGCTGTCGCCTGCCCTGCACCTGGCTGCGTTCGAGCGCGCCGACGAGGCGCTGCTGAATGATTTCGAGGAGATCATCGACCAGGCCCGCAACGGGGGGTCGAAGCTGGTGGATCTGTTCCATGGCATGGTGGAAGGCGTGCTGATGCGCAACCCCGAACCTATCGGGGAACGGGTGGAATCGGCCTGGGATGCGCTGCCGCTGGTGGAGCGCATGGTGTTCGATTCGCCCATTCCGTTGAACGAGGAACAGCGCAAGATCCTGCTGGCCGTGCGCGAGCCACAGGGCCGCATCGTGGTGGTCGAAGGCCCACCCGGCACCGGCAAGTCGCACACCATCACCGCCATCGCCGCGGACTGTGCGTTCAACAAGAAGAGCTGCCTGGTGCTGTCGGACAAGACCGAAGCGCTGGACGTGGTGTACGACAAGCTGTCCGATGCGATGAGCCGGGTTCGCCATGATCGCGATTTCCCCAACCCGATCCTGCGGTTGGGCCAGCAGGCGGCCAACTTCAAGCGCCTGACCTCCACCGGCACGATCAGCCAGATTTCGGCCTTCGCCAAGGCGATGAAGGCCAACCAGCCCGCCCTTGAGAGCGAGCGCCAGGACACGGCACAGAGGCTCCGGCAGGCCATCTCCACTACCGTGCAGACGCTGGGGTGTGTATCGCTTGCTGCAGTGAAGACCATGCACGAGCAGGAAGCGGATCTGGGCGAGCGCGCCCCCGCGGTGCTGCAGCAGGTGCACGCGGTGATGGATGCCAACGTGCTGACCGAGCTGGAAGCGGTGACCGCGCAGGCGGATGCATTGGAAGCCTATCTTGCCGACCTGTTCGGCAGCACCGACTACACGCCGGCCTCACTGGACGAACGTATCCGCCGCGATGCGGTGACCACCGCCTTCCTCGCCGACCGACCGGTTGACGGCTGGGCGCTGTTCGAGTCGTTGGATGCCGGGCAGATACGGCTGCTGGGCACGCTGTTGCTGCAGTACCAGCAGCTGAAGATGCCGCTGCTGGGCTATCTGCTGCGCGGCAATGCGGTGCGCGGGCTGGAACTGCAACTCAACCAGCTCGGCACCACCCGCCCGCTGCTGCTCAAGCAGGATGCAGCCGCCCTGCAGGACATCGTGCAGGGCGCAAACGCGCTGCGCATGAAGCTGGAGGCCGAAGGCCTGGGCACGCAGCTGCCGGCCAGCTATCGGCAGATCGCCCACGGCGCCGCGCCGGGACCGGGTGCGGCGGTTGCACGGCAGGCGATGACGCTGCTGGCGCGGCTGAATCCGGCCATCGTCGAGGCCCTGCTGGCCGAGCCGAAGGACGATCCCGCACTGTGGGCACTGACCCTGCGCTTCCTGCAGGGCTGGATGGCCACGCGCAAGGCCTTCGTCGACGCGCCGCAATACGACTATGTGGGCACCAAGACCAAGCTGGAGCGCCTGAATACCTCGGTGATGAACGCCCACGTGGATGGGCGCCTGATCAGCTTCATGGATCATCACCGCGCCGACGCGCGGGCATTGGCGGGCGTGATCGCCAACCGGCAGAAATTCCCGGTGGACAAGTTCGAAAGCGTGCGCGAGTCGTTCCCGGTGATGATCGCCAGCATCCGCGAGTTCGGCGAATACATGCCGCTGGCACCGGACCTGTTCGACGTGCTGGTGATCGACGAAGGCTCGCAGGTCTCGGTGGCGCAGGCACTGCCGGCGCTGCTGCGTGCGCGCAAGGTGGTGGTGCTGGGCGACTCCAAGCAGTTCTCCAACGTCAAGGCCGCCAACGCCAGCATCGCGCTGAACGACAAGTACCGCTCGGACCTGGTCAACTACTTCCGCACCAACGTCAGCCAGCAGGCCGACGTGCTGGAACGGTTGGCCATGTTCGATGTGAAGCGCTCGGTGCTGGAGTTCTGCTCGCTCTCGGCCTCGTACTCGGTGATGCTGCGCAAGCATTTCCGCAGCTATGCGGAACTGATCGGGTTCTCGTCCTCCACCTTCTACAACCACCAGCTGCAGGCACTGAAGATCCGCAGCCGGCCGCTGCAGGAAGTGATCCGCTTCAGCCAGGTCGACGCCAGCGGGCACCGCACCAGCCGCAGTACCAACGACGCCGAAGCGGCCTTCATCGCCGAGCGCCTGGTGGAACTGCTGGATACGGAGGCGCCGCCTACGGTGGGCATCATCACCCCGTTCCGCGAGCAGCAGACGCTGTTGTCGAAGACGCTGTTCAACCATCCGCGCGGCCGCGAGTTCGAAGAGCGGCTTCGTCTGAAGGTGATGACGGTCGACTCCTGCCAAGGTGAGGAACGCGGGCTGATCTTCTATTCGATGGTGGCGACTGCCGGCCAGGATGCGCTGAACTACATCTTCCCGGTCAGCCTGAGCGGCGCGGTGGATGCGGTGGAAGACAAGCTGAAAGTGCAGCGCCTGAATGTTGGCTTCTCCCGTGCGCAGGAGGCGATCTGGTTTGTCCATTCGATGCCGGTGGACGCGTTCCGCGGCGCGATTGGCCATGCGCTGCGTTACTACGCCAGCCAGCTGGACCGCCCCACGCCCGACGCCGCGCAGACCGATGCGCGCAGCCCGATGGAATCGAAGGTGCTGCAGTGGCTGCAGCAGACGCCGTTCGTGCTTGCTCATGGCGATGCGGTCGAGATCATTCCGCAGTTCCCGGTGGGTGACTACCTGCGCCAGCTCGACCCGACCTATCAGCACCCGGCGTGGCGCGTGGACTTCCTGGTGACCGTGCAGACCGTGCGCGGCGCGCTGCAGATCGTGATCGAGTACGACGGCTTCGAATTCCATTTCCGCCGCGACAAGCCGGTGCATGTGGGCAACCACGAGCGCTATCTGGTGGAGGCCGACGTCGAGCGCCAGCTGACCCTGGAAAGCTACGGCTACCGCTTCCTGCGCATCAACCGGTTCAACCTCGGCAGCGACCCGGTGCAGACGCTGTCCGACCGGCTCTATCGCCTGATTGAAGTGGCCGGCACGGAAATCCGTTCGGCAGCGGTCGATCAGGTGATCGAGCAGGTGCAGGGGCTGGAATCGAAGGAGAAGAAGGTCTGCAGCCGCTGTGGGCAGATCCGCAGCCAGGAAGAGTTCTTCGACCCTGACCTGCGCGCCGGTGCCGGCGGGGTGGGACGGATCTGCATGCCCTGCAAGGCGGGCTAGGCGGTGTTGCGGGGTGCCAGCGTGCGCAGTGCCACCGCCGCCAGCCTGCGGCTGACCAGCGCGTAGAGCTCTTCCAGTTCGGCCGCGCGCGCGTCGGTCATGTTGGTACCGAACAGTACCCGCGACAGCGCGGCCTTGTGGGTGTCGGCGGGATAGCGCGCCCGCGCCCGGTACACGGCCTGCAGCACCAGCCAGGCCAGGCGGAACCCGCCCCCGGGCAGGGGGCGGACTACGCGGTCATAGACCTGCCAGAACTGGTATTCGGCCTCCAGGTCGACCGCCGGTGCTGCGAACGGCACCGGACGCGCACGTCCATGGGCGCGCCTGCGGACCGGAGGGAAACGGGGGTTGTGCTGTGCCATGCGTACAGGATGACCCAGCAACATTGTGGGAACCTTGCGTTGGTGCCAGGAAATCAGTGCAGATCGTGCAAACAGCGGATGGGGTCGGAGCCCTTGGCGTGGCAAAGGGATCCGACCCCGGTCATGGCAGCCGCCGAAGAGCCGCGAAGTGCATCCACGCATGGCGTGGATCTACCGGGGTCAGAGCCCTCTGCCATGCAGAGGGATCCGACCCCGTTCCATGTATCAGAACGACATCGAGGTGCTGAACATCACCTGCCGGGGGGCGCTGCGCTGCAGGGTCTGGTAGTCGCCCGAGAACGACGAGCCGGCGATGGTGGCGGTGCCGATGTTGTTGCGGTTGAACAGGTTGCTCACGTCCAGCCGCAGCTCCAGCCCCGGCAGCAGGCTGTCCGGGCCCAGGGTGTAGGCCGTGTACGCGTTGACCTGCCAGAACGTCGGCACGCGGATGTCGTTTTCATAGGTGAAGGGCTGGCGCAGGTATGAGGTGCTGGTGGCACCGAAGCGCCAGTCGCCGAAGTGCGCGGACAGGTCGCTGACCAGCGACAGCTGCGGGTAGCCCGGCTGCGCGTTGCCCTTGATCGGGTACACGGTATCGCCCACCACGAAATCGCTGTCGTAGTACGAGCGCGCCAGCGCGATGCCCTGGTAGAACTGCAGGTGGTCGGTCAGGTCGGCGGTGATGCCGAGGTCGGCGCCGATCACGTGCATCTTCGGCATCAAGCGCACCGTGTTGATCTGCGCGAACTGGGTGCCGATGGCTGCCGACAGCAGGCGGTTGCGGATGTCGTTGTAGAACACATCACCGGTCACGGTCAGGCGGTCGAAGCGGTGGCTGGCGCCCACGGTCAGGTTCCAGTTCTTTTCCGGACGCAGGGTGCCGGCCACGCGGTCGAACTCTTTCTGGTCACTGATGGTCCAGGCCGACGCGGTGTAGCCGATGTTGCCGCGCTGGGCCACGCGATAGCCGTTCATGGTGTTGACCAGGTCGATGAAGGCATCGGTGCGCTCGGTCGGGCTCCAGTACAGCGACACGTGTGGCAGGAAGTTGCTCTTTGCGCGCAGCGTGCCGAACACCGGGCGCTCCGCTGAGTCGCCGATGCCACCACCGGTGGTAGTGAAGTCCACGGCCTTGAAGCCCAACCCCAGCACCAGCGTGTCGGTGACGGCGTAGTTGTCATGCAGGTAGAGCTGCCGTGAACGGGTCACCCAGCTGGATGCGTTGTCGGTCTGGAACGCCGGACCGTACACATCGAACGGCCCGGTGGCCTTCAGTGGCTTGCCCTGCCCCAACAGCGGCTGCTGGTACCACTCGGTCTTCGCGGCCGCCTTGCTCTTCTCCTGCCAGAAACCGGTGGTGAGGGTGTGTGCACCGGTCTCGAACTGCAGGTTGAACATGCCACCGAGGCGATTGAGGTGCGGCGTCTGCACCTGTTCGGAGAAAGGCGCGCCGTTGGGCGAGGGCACGGTCGGGTCGGTCAACGTGGCCTGGGTGTGGCTGTTGGCGTTGTACAGCTGCACGTTGCCGCTGAGTGCGGGCGTGATCTGGAAACGGTGGTTGATCGAAGCGACGCGGTCGCGGGTCACCTGACCGGTGTCGTAGGGAATCAGCTCGGACAGCTCACCGCACGTGTAGGCACCGCAGGAATTGTCGGCGTTTTCCGGCGAGGCCACGTAATACGCCCACGCATAGTCCGGATAGAAGCTGTCGGCCTTCCAGCCGAGCTTGCGGATCATGTCGAAGGAAATGTTGTTGTAGCCCCACACCGCGGCCTTGCTGTCGGACAGGAACACGGTGAAGTCACCCCACGCCACATCCTGCTGCGCCTTCAGGTCACCGCGCAGGAACTTCTGGGTGCCGGCGCCCTGGTACTTGTCGGCCGACACGCGCTGCAGGTCGACAAGCAGCTTCGGGCCGTGTTCGCCCAGCTGGCCGCTCTGGCCCGAGACCGTGGTAACCCGCGTGTTGTTGCTGCCCACGCCCTGCTTGAGGCGCAGGCTGGAGGTGTCCTGCAGGTCGCGCAGGCGGTACTCGAGGCTGCCGCCGTTGACGCTGCTGGAGAACACGCTGACCGGTGCACCGCCCGGGCTGACCGTGATCGAACCGATGCCATCGGGCACACCGACGTTGACCACGCTGGTGCCGGTAAGCGAGAGGAAGCCGTTGTCGTTCAGCGGCACGCCTTCGAAGGTGATGCCCATTTCATTCATGCGGAAACCGCGCACGAACAGGCTGGTAGCCGAGATGTCCAGGCCGAGACCGTCGGTGGCGGTGTAGCTGGCGCCCGGCACGTTCTTCAGCATCGACAGGCCGTTGTTGCCGGTCACCATCGCATCCAGGTCGCTGGCATTGATGACGTAGCGGTTCGGGCCCACCACCTGGGTGGGGGCGACAGCGGCACCGCGTGGGGTGGCGATGACCTGCAGCGCGTTCAAGGTGGTGGGGGTGTCGTGCGCGGCGTCGGTGGACTCGGCAGCGTGCAGCGGTGCAACGAGGGCGGTGCCGATTGCCAAGGCAAGAAGCGTAGGTGGAGTGTTCATGGCCAGATCCGGGGTGCGGGGGAAAGGTGGCGCAGGCGCACGCCCAGCGCGATGCAGCGCCGGTGTGCGGCGCGCTGGCTGGCGGCGATTGCGTTGAAGTGATGACGGCGCGGTACGCGCCGGTCAGTGGCGGATGAAGACGATCATCTGCCGTGGGATTCGGTGGCGTGATTTCGACGTGCGGAATTCTTGCATCGCACTGCCGCATCCGCCATTGCACCGTGGTACAGCGCCGATGGCGATGTGTATGGATGGGCTATACGTGGGTATAGCCCTTGCGTGTCAGGCCGACCTTGGCCGGCGCTTGTCGGCTGCGTGTGCCAACCACGGTTGGCAGCTACCTGGGCGGAGGGTGCCTGGTGGAGGCCGACCTTGGTCGGCGCTTGTCAGCTGCGTGTGCCAACCAAGGTTGGCACCTACCGGCGAAGATGGACGCGCGGTTACTGCAGAACGAAACGTTCGATCGCCTTGGCCACGCCTTCATCGGCGTTGGTGGCGGTCTCGAAGCGCGCGGCAGCTTTCACCGCATCGATGGCATTGCCCATCGCCACGCTGGTGCCGGCGTACTGCAGCATGGTGAGGTCGTTCTCCTGATCGCCGATGGCCATCACGTTGGCGCGGTCGATGCCCAGGTGCTCGGCAAGCTTCTGCAGGCTCGGCCCCTTGCCGGCGCGGTGGTCGAATACTTCCAGGAAGAACGGCGCGCTCTTCAGCACCGCGAAACGCTCGGTCAGCGCGGCCGGCAGGCGCGCGATGGCGGCGTCCAGCACGTCCGGTTCGTCGATCATCATCAGCTTGATGAAGGACATGCCAGGGTCCATGTCGGCCACGCGGCGGTACGACAGTGGCATGCGCGAAAGATGCGAGTCGGCCACGGTGTAGATGCTGATGTCCTGGTTGGGCGTGTACATGCGCTGCGCGTCCAGTGCCTGGAAGTGCACGCCGATCTCGCGTGCGACCCGTTCGCAGTACACGAAATCGTCGAAGCTGAGCGGATACTCGACCACGGTTTCGCGCGGGCCGATGCGCTGCACCAGGCCACCGTTGCAGGCGATGCAGTAGTCATCGTCACCCTCGATGCCAAGCTCATGCAGGAACGGCGCCAGCCCGGGAACCGGGCGGCCACTGGTCAGCACGATGTGCACGCTCAGCGCGCGCGCCTGGGCGATGGCCTGCTTCACGCGCGCGGTGAGCTTGTGGGCGGGGTCCAGCAGGGTGCCATCCATATCGATGGCGACCAGTTCGATGGTCGATTGCCTGCGACCCATGTCCATCATCTTCAACCAGTGCGGGGGACGCCCATTTTAGGCCAGGCCGCCTGGCAACGCCGGCCTCATGCATCGTTCACCTCTGCGCGGCGCCGGCCGGGGATACTCGTGGGGCCTGTGCGTCCCCCACCGCAGGACGGCCCAATCGACCGCCCTTCCCTGGACACTCTTTCGACGCATGACCTACCAAGCGCCCGACGCCACTGACACCGCCCCTCTTGCCCAGCAGATTGAAGACCTGATCGACGGCCTGCCCGGCGACCATATCCGTGTCGGCACGCTGCTGCATGCGCTGGGCGACGAAGGCCTGATGCTGGTGGTGATCCTGCTGTCGGCGATCTTCCTGATTCCGGTATCGATTCCCGGGCTGAGCACGGTGTTCGGTGCGTCCATCCTGCTGATCGGCCTGAGCCGCGTGCGCGATCGTCCGTTGTGGGTGCCTCAGCGGTTGGCCGACAAGCAGATCGCCACCGACAAGCTGAAAGCCAACCTGGGCCGTGCGCTGAAATGGGTGCGTCGGATGGAGCAGTTGTCCCGGCCGATGCGGCTGGCGGCAATGGTGCGCTCGAAGAAGATGATGCGGTTGAACAACCTGGCGCTGGTGTTCGCCACGATCCTGCTGATGCTGCCGGCCGGGCCGATTCCCTTCAGCAACACCCTGCCGGCGCTGGCGCTGATGTCCTTCGCCATCGGCTTCATCCAGCGTGACGGCGCGGCAGTGGCGGCCGGCTACGGCTTCGTGGTGGCGTCGGTGGTGTACTTCGGTGTGCTGCTGGGCGGTGTGGGCTTTGCGGCCGAATCGGTGTTCAGTGGGCTGCGCGCGGGCTGGGTCGGTTCAGGGCGTTGGTCGGCACTGGTCTGACCCGTGGATACCCCTGCATTTCATCTGCAATCGGGGAATCGCGCGCCCGTCCACAGCGGCGCGGCGATGGGCCGCAGGCTGCCTTCCGGTGAATCCTGCTGGCCGTCCAGGTAACGGATGCGCAACCGGGTGTGCTCGCGCGTCAGGCGGATGACCGGCGGCATGCCCTCCGCTGCAGAGGCGGTGATGATGCCGTCCTGCTCACGCAGGATCAGCAGCTGCGGGGCCAACGCTTCCCCTTCGAACCGCTGCAGCAGCACCGCCGTCCCTCCCGCATAGGGGATGAAGGACAGCGCATGGCCGAGCAGGTCACCCGATTCGGGATGCATGCAGACATTGGAGTAGCTGCCCTGCCAATGCGCGGCTTCGACAGCAACGGCAGCAACCGGGAAGATGAGCGCAGCGGTAGCCAGCACGATCCGTCGGTACATCCTTGTGTCTCCTCAGGTGGGACATGAAGATCGAGGCGATGCCGCCGGCAGCGGCACCGCAGTACAGTAGCCAGGTCCGCCCTACTTCGCCGACACCCGCCACACGACGTCGCCCACATCGTCGGCGACCAGCAGCGCGCCCTCCGCGTCGATGGCCATGCCCACCGGCGCGCCCATCAGCGTCTTCTCATCCTTGGACGCGAACCCGCTCACCACCGCTTCCGGGCGGCCGGCCGGCTTGCCGTCCTTGAACGGCACGTACACCACTTCGTAGCCGCTCAGTGGCGAGCGGTCCCAGCTGCCGTGCTCGCCGATGAAGGCACCGCCATGGTACTTCGCCGGCAACGCCTGGCCGGTGTAGAACAGCAGGCCGAGCGGTGCCACGTGCGAGCCGATGGCGAAGTCCGGGCGGATTGCCTTGGCCACCAGGTCCGGCCGCTGCGGCTGCACGCGCTCGTCCACATGCTGGCCGTAGTAGCTGTAGGGCCAGCCGTAGAAGCCATGCTCCTGCACCGAGGTGAGGTAATCGGGCACCAGGTCGGCACCGATCTCGTCGCGCTCGTTCACCACCGCCCACAGCTTGCCGGTGCTCGGCTCCCAGTCCAGGCCGGTCGGGTTGCGCAGGCCCGAGGCGTAGACGCGGCTGCCGCCGGTGGCCACGTCCACTTCCAGCACCACCGCACGGCGGTACTCGACGGCCAGGCCGTTCTCGGTGATGTTGCTGTTGGAGCCCACGCCCACGTACAGCTTGCTGCCATCGCGGCTGGCCAGCAGTTCCTTGGTCCAGTGGTGGTTGATGGTGCTGGGCAGGTCGGTGAACTCGCTGCCCTTGTCGGACATGCGGGTTTCGCCCGGCACGTAGTGGTATTTCATGATGTTGCCGGTGTTGGCCACATACAGCGTGTCACCGATCAGCTGGATGCCGAACGGCGAGTGCAGATTTTCGATGTAAACGTGCTGGGTCCAGGTGTTGGTACCCGGTGTGCGCCGCAGCAACGTTACCCGGTTGCCGCCCTTGCCGGCCTTGCCCGAGCGCGCCTTCACCTTGCCGGCGATCCACTGCTTGGGCGTGGTGACCGGCTCTTCGCCGGGACCGTTGCCTTCCACTACCAGTACGTCACCGTTGGGCAGCGACAGCAGCCGGCGCGGGTGCTGCAGGTTGGCGGCGATGCGTTCGATCTTCAGGCCGTCGGCCACCGACGGTGCCTGGCCGTCGGCCCAGCCCACGCCCTTGGGCACCTGCATCGGCGGCATCAGGTAGTTCTCGGGTTTGGGCAGCGGTGGCTGTGCACCGGACTGGTCGGCCGGGTGGTATTCGGCCTTGCCGGCACAGGCGGCCAGCGCCAATGCCAGCGAAAGCACGCCCACGGCGGGCAGGAAGCGCTTAGCCATGACGGGCTCCTTGCAGCACCGGCTGCTGCAGCGAAAGCACGATGAAGCCGAGCGCGATCAGTGCCACCGTCAGCGCGGAAAGGATGGTGCCCGGCACGGCCGCCGCATACGCGTCGCGGCTGTGCACGAAGGCGTTCCAGACGGCCAGCACGATGGCGACCAGGTTGAGCAGGAAATCGAGGCGGTCGGTGCCGGTGGCGGTGCCGTTGCGGCGCCAGACCGCGAACAGGTTGATCAGCCGCGGCAGGATGGCGACCAGCAGGCCGAAGGTGATCAGCCACGCCGCCGACTTGCCCCACATCACTTCAGCGGTGTTGAGGTAGAGGATGTCGAAAATGAGGCCGGCCACGAAGAAGCCGAACGGTATCGGATTCAACAGGCTGAAGAGTGTTGTGCCGAGGCCGCGATGGGCCTGGGCGACGGGGTTGACCATGGTCGTGCTCCGGGACGGGAAGGGTGCACGGGCTGTAGTAGCACAGGGGGGC
>NZ_QQXJ01000001.1:229112-264869 GCF_004348785.1 Stenotrophomonas sp. TEPEL | reverse complement strand
TAGTAGCACAGGGGGGCGGGAGGGGGTGCGATGATCTGGGCATCGGATGGCCTCGACGCTATGGCGATGCCCAATGCGAAGTCCGCACGACGTGGCCAGTGCCACCCAGCTCCACCGACCACGCCTCGATATGGGGCAGGAATGGATTTTCGTACCACAGCCGTTCCACGCAGGTACCACTGCATGGGGTGCTGGCATAGCGGGAAAACCGTTGTCCACGCGGCTCTGTGACATCGGGTGCGCCCAGCGCATCGATGACCGCCTCTCGACGGTCCCCGGGCTGCAGGGAAGCGATGCCGCGCTCGGCCAGGATGGAAGTAGCCAAGCATCCCCCCACGTAAAACACGGCTGCCATCGCCAACAGCCACGCCAGGTTCTTCACGTCTGCGCCTCCGCATCCAGCTCCATGACAGCGTCCGGTATCTCATGGAATGGCAGCATGGTCTCGAAGCCGAATTCGTGTTCCATGCTGATGCGGACCAGGCCGCCAATGGCGAACCAGCTGGTATTGGCGTGCACATCAATGCCATGCCAACCGCCCCCGGCCAGCAGATCCAGCGTCTGCGCCCGGGGCATCTTTGTCTTCTCCTCCCGCAGCAACGCGCGGCGGTGCCGTTTCATCAGCAGGCGCAGCTGCTTCACCGTTGTGATGTTGAATGCGCTGAGCTCCGGCAGCAGCTCGGCGATGTCGGCGTCGGTCCAGTAATCGTGGCGACGGTGATACATCGACAGCACCACCTTGCGGATGGTGGCCACGGTGAGTGGGGCCAGATCGGCGCGGGCGCGGGCATTGGGGCGTTTCATCCAGTGTCCTCCGGGGAGCCCGGGCATGGTGGCATGGCGGTTGGGTTCCGGTGCGGGTGGATTGTGCCAACCAAGGTTGGCACCTACCGGGGCACCTACCAGAGCGGCGCAGTCGTCATTACACGGCGGCATAAGTGTTTGTGACGTATTTGGCACATCCGCACATCGACTGCGTGAAGAGGTAGGGGGGTGTTCGTTGTGTCGCGTTTGGCTCGTTGCGATGGGGCAGATCCGCCCCGCCGTCCTGCCATGCCGATTCACAACAGAAGGATTCGTGTATGAAGCGACACACGCAACGCTCCGCGCCACCGCGCTCTGCGCGCCTGGCCCTGGCCACTGCCCTGGTGCTGGGCAGCCTGGCCGTTACCGCACAGGCGCAACAGGCCGACCCACTGGCCGGTATCCAGTGGCATCTGCTCAATACCGGGCAGACGGTGCCGGCCGATACGCTACCGGTGGCCGGCAATGATCTCAATGTCGATGGCCTGTTCCGCAATGGCATCCGTGGCCAAGGCGTGGTGATCGGCATCGTCGATGACGGCCTGCAGATCGCCCACCCGGACCTGGCCGCGAACGTGGCGGCGGTAGCGGGCAAGAACTTCGCCAACGGCTCCAACAATCCCACGCCGTCCAATCCCGATGCCGACAACCACGGCACGATGGTGGGCGGCATCGCCGGTGCAGCGGGCGCCAACAACCTGGGCGTGCGTGGCGTGGCCCCGGCGGCAACGCTGAAGGGCTTCAACGTGCTGGCCTCCAATGCGCAGGGCAACCAGCAGAGCAACATCGAATACGCCTGGTGGGATGGCGCCGAGTCGGCCGATGTGCAGGTGTTCAACAACAGCTGGGGCGCTGGCCCGGGCAACCCCAACCTGCCCGTGGCCTACAGCCAGAACACGGTGAGTTCGTACGAGCAGGCACTGTCGGGCACGCGCGGTGGCCGCGGTGGCATCTACGTGAAGTCGGCCGGCAACAACTTCAACAATGCCTCGATCAGCCAGACCCAGGACGTCTGCACCACCGATACCAAGAACCGCAACACCGGCTGTGTGCCGGCCGGCCGCGATCCACGCAACAACCTGTTCAACGTGATCACCGTGGGTGCAGTGCGCGCCGATGGCGTGCGTTCGTCGTACTCGTCCACCGGTTCGGCACTGTGGGTGTCGGCCTTTGGTGGCGAGTACGGCCTGCAGGCGCAGTACGCCCCGAACCTGGTGGCACGTGCGTACGACCCGGCCATCGTCACCACCGACGTGACCGGCTGCACGCAGGGCAGCAACAAGAACACCAACCGCCAGAACACGCTGGACAGCAACCTGTCGGCGATCGACAGCACCTGCAACTACACCGCGAAGATGAACGGTACGTCGGCGTCGGCGCCGATGGTGTCGGGCGTGGCGGCGCTGGTGCTGGAGGCCAACCCGAACCTGTCCTACCGCGATGTGAAGTACATCCTCGCCACCACGGCCACACGCAACCATCCGAACCAGCCGGCGGTGACCCTGGCCGACGGCCGCACGCTGGTGCCGGGCTGGACGGTGAATGCAGCCAACCGCGCTTACAGCAACTGGTACGGCTTCGGTGTGGTCAACGCGGCGCGCGCCGTGCAGGTCGCCGAGAACTTCCAGTCGCTGGGCCCGCTGCTGGATACGGGCTGGCGCACCACCACGCGCACGGTGGCCATCGGCAACACCTCCGCCGCCGCCGCGCGGTTGACCTTCCAGCTGGCCAATGGCGCACGCAACATCGAGTCGGTGCAGCTGGGCTTCCGGGTGAACCACAGCAATACCCGCCAGCTGCAGTTCGTGCTTGTTTCGCCCAGTGGTACGCGCAGCGTGGTGCAGCCGGCCTTCACCGCCATCGGTTCGGGTACCAATGGCGTGCAGCGCAACTTCACCAACTGGGATCTGCTGTCCAGCAATGCCTTCCTGGATGAAAGTGCCACCGGCACCTGGACGCTGGAAGTGACCGACATGGGGCAGGCCGCGAATGCTGCATCGCGCGGCAACCTCGAATTTTTCAAGATCCGCGTTCTGGGGCACTGATGATGAAAACGACCATTCTGTTGAGCACGCTCGCCTTCGCGGCGATGACCTCTCCTGCCTGGGCACAGAGCTCGGGGCAGACCCCACCGGCACGGAGCCTGTCCACCGTGGATGCGCAGGAACTGAAAGCCTCCGCCACCGGCCGCTCGTTCGACGTGGGCGGCGCGCGTTTCCAGCTGTCCCCATCGGCCACCGTAAAGCAGGCCGCTGGCGGTCAGTTCACGATCACCCCGCAGGCGGCGGCGGCCACGACCAGCGCGCGCAGCAAGCGTTCGCTGGATGGCGCAGCAGCAGGCGGCGCTGATGCCGGCGCCGGCAAGTTCGCCGCGGCGGTGTCCAACGATGGTGCGCCGGTGGTGGCGACCTCGCGGGTGAAGGTGTTCTTTGCCGATGCGGCATCTGCACAGCGCGCGGCGAAGGCCACGGGTGGCACCGTGGTGAAGGTGTCCAAGGCCGCCGGCCTGGCCATCGTCGAGTACCCATCGGTGAACGCGGCGCTGGATGCAAGCACCCGGCTGCTGTCGACTGCGGGCGTGCGTGCGGCCGAGCCGGACGTGGTGCAGTGGGAAGAGAAGAAGTGATCCAGGGCGTTGCGTGATGGCCCCGGCCGGTTGGTTCTCCTGGCCGGCCGGGGGATTGGCGAGCGGGAGGGCGTGCCGACCAACGGTCGGCACCCACCACAATCCAATGGCACCCACCAGAATCCAATGGCATCCACCAGATTCCAATGGCATCCACCAGAATCCCAACGGTCGGCATGCACCAGATTCCCAATGTCGGCACCCGCCAGAATCTGGATGTCGGCACCCACCCGATTCATTCATTGCGTGTCGACCAGGGTCGACACCTGCCAGGGCGATGCGTCGTTCAGCGGGCGGCGACGCTCGCGCTGTGCGGCAGCTTGCACGCCGCCAATGCTTCACTGCCTGCGGCCGGGTGTTCCGGCTCCAGCAGCAACCGCTGCACGTCCGAGAACAGCTGCTCCACCGGCATGCCGTAGGGTGCGAACAGGCGCAGGCGGCCCTGTCGGTCGAACACGTAGCCGCCGGCGATGTGGCTCATCGTGTAGGTGCCCGGCAGCTGTCCGGGCTCTTTCTCGTAGAACGCCTTGAAGTCACTGGCCATCGCCGAGAGCTGTGCCTCGTCACCGACCAGTGCCATCGCCTTCGGGTCGAACGCGTGCACATAGGTGTGCGCGACTTCGGGGGTATCGCGCGCCGGATCGACGCTGACGAACACCACCTGCAGCTGGTCGGCATCCTTGCCCATCAGGTGCTTGACCTGGCTCAGTTCGACCATCGTGGTCGGGCACACGTCCGGGCAGCTGGTGAAGCCGAAGAACAGGTAGGTCACCTGCCCCTGCAGGTCCTTCGGGCCACGCAGGGTGCCGGCACTGTCGGGCATGGTCCAGTGCTGGCCCAGCTCTTCGCAGGCGATGTTCCTGGAATGGAAATCCATGCGCGACTGCGCGCTGCAGCCGGCCAGCAGGCCGAGTGCGAGGCCTGCGGCAAGCAGCGGCAGGCGCAGGGAACGAACAACGGAAGCAACACGCATCACGGGTACCACCAACACGAGGTGGGCGCGGTCTCGGTCAGGCCTGCCCTGGGGGGAGAGAGGGCTGAGGTGCCAGGGCGATCGCGCACTCCTTGCCGATCGCCCCGGCCACGGTCAGTTGATCATCATGTGGTAGTGCATGCTCCAGATGATCCAGATCGACAACGCGACCACGATGAACAGGATCACCAAGGTGAACACGAAGCTGGCGAGGTTCCAGCCACCTTCGGATTTGCGGTCCATGTGCAGGAAGTACACCAGCTGCACCAGGATCTGCGCGACCGCGAAGCCGACCAGCAGGAACAGCGTGACCGGCCGCGACAGCACCGGGTTCATCACCAGCGCGAACGGCACCACCGTCAGCAGCGCGCACAGTACGAAGCCGATCAGGTAGGACTTGGTGGAACCGTGCGCATTGCCGGCGCGCGAGGTTTCGACGTGGGCCATGTCAGAAGGCTCCGATCAGGTAGACGAAGGTGAAGACGCAGATCCACACCAGGTCCAGGAAGTGCCAGAACAGGCTCAGGCAGGACACGCGGGTGATGTTGGTCGGGGTAAGGCCGCGGCGATACACCTGGTGCATCACCACCGCCATCCAGATCAGGCCGCTGGCCACGTGCAGGCCGTGGGTGGCAACCAGGGCGAAGAACGCCGACAGGTAGGCACTGGTGCTGGGACCGGCACCTTCATGGATGAGGTGCGAGAACTCGTACAGCTCCATGCCGATGAACGAGGCACCGAGCACGAAGGTCACGCCCAGCCAGCGCAGCACCGCCGCCTTGTCCAGGCGGTGCATGGCCAGCACAGCCTGGCCATAGGTGATGCTGGACACCAGCAGGATGAAGGTCTCGGCCATCACGAACGGCAGCGAGAACAGTTCCTTGCCGGTCGGGCCGCCGGCGTAGGCGGTGCTGAGCACCGCGTACGAGGCGAACAGCGAGCCGAACAGCACCAGGTCGGACATGAGGTACACCCACATGCCGAACACCTTCATGCCGCCCTGTTCGTGGGCGTGATCGTGCGCGTGATGGTCGTCGTGGGCCAGCACATCGCTGTCCAGTTGCGGACGGGTCAACAGGTTCATGCGCCTGCCTCCTGCAGCTTGGCGTGGTTGGCCGCTTCGGTACGCGCCACCTCTTCGGAGCTGACGTAGTAATCCACGTCCTCGTTGTAGGAGCGCGCGATCAGGGTGACGATCATCGCGATGAAGCTGGCACCGGCCATCCACCAGATGTGCCACACCAGGGCGAAGCACAGCACCAGGATCCAGACGTTGAGGATCAGCGGCACACCGGTGTTCTTCGGCATGTGGATCGGTGCGTACTTCTTCGGCGGCGGCGGCAGGCCACGCTTCTTCGCTTCGTGGAAGGCGTCCAGCTCATCGGCCTTGGGCACCACGGCGAAGTTGTAGAACGGCGGCGGCGACGGCGTGGCCCATTCCAGCGTGCGTGCATTCCACGGGTCGCCGGTGAGGTCGAGGTTGCGCTTGCGGTCGCGCACGCTGACGTAGATCTGCACCAGCATCAGGATGATGCCCGCGAACACGAACAGCGCACCGATGAAGGCGGCGATCAGGTACGGCGTCCACGCCGGGTTGTCGTACTGGTTCATGCGCCGGGTCATGCCCATGAAGCCCAGCATGTACAGCGGCATGAAGGCCAGGTAGAAGCCGATCACCCAGCAGGCGAAGGACCACTTGCCCAGGCGCTCGTTGAGGGTGAAGCCGAACACCTTCGGGAACCAGTAGACGAAGCCGGCCAGGTAGCCGAACAGCGCACCGCCGATGATGGTGTTGTGGAAGTGCGCGACCAGGAACAGGCTGTTGTGCAGCAGGAAGTCCGCGCCCGGGATGGCCAGCAGCACGCCGGTCATGCCACCGATGGTGAAGGTGACCAGGAAGGCGATGGTCCACAGCATCGGCACGCTGAACTCCACGCGGCCGCCGTACATGGTGAACAGCCAGGTGAAGATTTTCACGCCGGTGGGGATGGCGATGATCATCGTCATGATGCCGAAGAAGGCATTGACGCTGGCACCGGAGCCCATGGTGAAGAAGTGGTGCAGCCAGACGATGAAGGACAGGATGCCGATCGCCAGGGTGGCGCCGACCATCGACTTGTAGCCGAACAGCTTCTTGCGCGAGAACGTGGCGGTCACTTCAGAGAAGATGCCGAACGCCGGCAGCACCAGGATGTACACCTCCGGGTGGCCCCAGGCCCACACCAGGTTCACGTACATCATCGGGTTGCCACCCAACGTGTTGGTGTAGAAGTTGAAGTCCAGGTAGCGGTCCAGGGTGAGCGCACCCAGGGCTACGGTCAGGATCGGGAAGGCGGCGATGATGATCACGCTGGTGACCAGCACGGTCCAGGTGAACACCGGCATCTTCATCAGGGTCATGCCCGGCGCACGCATGCGCAGGATGGTGATGAACAGGTTGACGCCGGTCAGCAACGTACCGATGCCGGAGGCCTGCAACGCCCAGATGTAGTAATCGACACCGACCCCGGGACTGAACTCGATGCCCGACAGCGGCGGATAGGCGACCCAGCCGGTCATCGCGAATTCGCCAACACCCAGCGAGATCATCATCAGCGCAGCGCCGACCACGAAGATCCAGAAGCTGAAGGCGTTGAGGAACGGAAACGCCATGTCGCGCGCACCGATCTGCAGCGGCACGATGATGTTCATCAGGCCGACCACGAACGGGGTGGCCACGAAGAAGATCATGATCACGCCGTGCGCGGTGAAGATCTGGTCGTAGTGTTCCGGTGGCAGGAAGCCATCGCTGCCCGGCCCGGCCGCCGCCAGCTGTGCGCGCATCATCAGTGCATCGGCGAAGCCGCGCACCAGCATGACCAGCGCGACGACCACGTACATGATGCCGATCTTCTTGTGGTCCACCGTGGTGAACCAGTCGCGCCAGAGCACGCCCCACAGTTTGAAATAGCTCACCGCGCCGAGCAGCGCGAGGCCGCCCAGCACCATGGCCGCCAACGTGAACACGACGATCGGCTCGTGCAGCGGCACGGCCTCCCACGTCAATTTACCCAACATGTTCGTTACTCCTGGGAAACCTGGGCACCGCCGGCAGCGCCCGCCGGGGTTGCAGCAGCGGTGTTCTCACCGACGCCGATGAACTGGTCGATGACCTTCTTGAACAGCAGCGGTTCGACGCTGGAGAAGTGCTGCACCGGCGCGTTCTTCGACGGTGCGGCCAGCGCCTTGAACTGCTCGAAGCTGAGCGCATCCGGTGCGCTGCGCACCTCGGCCACCCAGCGATCGAAGTCTTCGTTGCTGCTGGCGGTGGCGATGAACTTCATGTTCGAGAAGCCATGGCCGCTGTAGTTGCCGGACATGCCACGGAACTGGCCGGGCTCGTTGGCGATCAGGTGCAGCTGCGTGCGCATGCCGGCCATCGCGTAGATCTGCCCGCCCAGCTGCGGGATGAAGAAGGTGTTCATCGTCGAGTTGGAGGTGATGTTGAACGCCAGTGCGCGGTTGGCCGGGAAGTTGAGCTGGTTGACGGTGGCGATGCCCAGGTCCGGGTACACGAACACCCACTTCCAGTCGGTGGCGATCACGTCCACGTGCAGCGGTTCGCCGGCCACGTCCAGCGGCTTGTACGGATCGAGCTCGTGGGTGGACTTCCACACGATCACCGCCAGCACCGCGATGATCAGCAACGGCACGCCCCAGACCACCACTTCCACCTTGGTGGAGTGCGACCAGTCCGGCGTGTACTTCGCCTTGGTATTGCCGGCGCGGAAGCGCCAGGCGAACACGAAGGTCAGCACGATGGCCGGCACGACGACGATCAGCATCAGGCCGATGCAGATCAGGATCAGGTCGCGCTGTGCGATCCCGACCATGCCCTTCGAATCCAGCAGCACCCAATCGCAGCCCGTCAGGGCGATGCAGGCCAGGGCGACCAGCGCCAGGCGGATGCGGTTCCAGCAGATATTCATTGGTGGTCAACCCTGTTGAAGATGCGCTTGACCGGCTCGCCTGCGCGCAGCGCCCGGGCGTGGAGCGGCTACACTGTGGGTACGAGGTCGCCTACAAACAGGCGAACCACTCCAATCAAGCCCATACAAGATACAGCATTGTATGGACTTGTGCATCTGCACGTATGGAAAAATCCGACCGATGACGCCTCCTGCTGCCGGCCGCCGCCTGAAACACCCCAACCGGACCTGGGTCCGCCCCTTCCGTGAGGGCGCAGGACCGCTGTACCTGCAGATCGCCCAGCAGGTGCGCGAAGCGGTGGACGATGGCGTGCTGCGGCCGGGCGATCGCCTGCCGCCGCAGCGCGACCTGGCCCAGCAGGTGGGGGTGGACCTGACCACGGTCACCCGCGCCTTCGCCGAACTGCGCCAGGCCGGCCTGCTGGATGCGCAGGGCGCCGGCGGCACCTTCATCGCGATGTCCGCCGGCAACCGCAGCACCTCGGTCGACCTGAGCATGAACATCCCGCCGCTGCTGGGCAGCGCGCCGTTCGCACAGGGCATGGAGGCCGGTTTCCAGCATCTGGGCCAGCAGCTGGGCCAGGGCGAGCTGATGAGCTACCACGTCGGTGCCGGCAGCCGCGACGACCGCGCTGCGGCCGTGCAATGGCTGGCGCCGGTGCTCGGCCCGGTGGGCGCCGACCGGGTGGTGATCTGCCCCGGCGCGCAGACTGCGCTGTGCGCACTGATTCTGGCCCGTACCCAGCCGGGCGAACTGATCGCTGCCGAGCAACTGACCTATCCGGGCCTGCTGGCCGCTGCGCGCGTGCTGCAGCGCGGCGTGGTGCCGGTGGCGATGGATGCTGAGGGCATGCTGCCCGATGCCCTGGACGAAGCCTGCCAGCTGCGCCGGCCGCGCCTGCTGTACCTGGTGCCGACCATCCAGAACCCGACCACGGCGACGATGTCGGCGCAGCGCCGGCAGGCCCTGCTGGCGGTGGCACGGCGCCACGAACTGACCGTGGTCGAGGACGATCCCTACTGGCTGCTGGCCGGCGATGCCGCGCCGCCGCTGGCCGCGCTGGCCGACGGTGGCTGCCCGGTCTACTACATCTCCACCCTGTCCAAGTGCCTGGCCCCCGGCCTGCGCACGGCCTACCTGGTGGTGCCGGGCGGCGAGCCGATGGAGCCGGTGCTCGACGCCCTGCGTGCGATCGCGCTGATGCCCACCCAGTCGATGGTGGCCGTGGCCTCGCACTGGATCCGCACCGGCCAGGCGCAGGCGATGGTGCAGCGCTTCCAGCAGGAACTGCGCGAGCGCCAGGCCATTGCTGCCCGCTACCTGCCCGCCCGCCGCCAGGCCCACCCGGCCGGCCTGCATGTGTGGCTGCCGTTGCCGCCGCGGTTGGACCAGTACCGGCTGATCCAGGCGGCACAGGAACAGGGCCTTGGCATTGCCAGCTCCGACGCCTTCAGCGTGGAAGAACCGCCACCGGGCAACGCCATCCGCCTGTCGCTGGGCGGTGCGGTGGACCAGGAGGCA
Source organism: Stenotrophomonas sp. TEPEL (assembly GCF_004348785.1). Classification (NCBI taxonomy): domain Bacteria; kingdom Pseudomonadati; phylum Pseudomonadota; class Gammaproteobacteria; order Lysobacterales; family Lysobacteraceae; genus Stenotrophomonas; species Stenotrophomonas sp. TEPEL. The sequence continues at coordinate 254,976 of NZ_QQXJ01000001.1, read as the reverse complement.
CTGGCCGGTGCGCTGGCCAAGCTGAACGAGATCCTGTCCGAGGCGCCCGACGCGCGGCATTCGGCGATCGTCTGAGCCATCCCGTGGGCCATACCCATACAAGATGATATCTTGTATGCAATGTATGGACGGAGGATGTGCCGCAGATGGCCGCCGACAAACTGAAGTTCCACTTGGTGATGGCTGGCTGCGGCGGGTTCGTCGTGCTGATGCTGGCCGCCCTGGCGTGGGTCTGCCTGCAACCGCAGACCGTGGATGTGCAGGCCGCCGAGCGCCACGCCATTGAACAGTGCCTGCAACGCAGCGAGGACGCGGCGCGCAGCGAGATCCAGCGCCGCGCCCAGGCCGACTCCTGCCGCGAGATGCGCAAGCAGTACGTGCACAAGTTCGGCGCGGACGGCTCCTGATGGGCGCAGCTGCACCGCGCCCACGCCGTTCGATGCTGCCGGTGATGATCGCCCTCGCCTGCCTGTTCATGGCCGGCGTGGCGGCGGCACTGTGGCAGTACTTCGGCTATGGCGAGCAGTCCACGTTTGCCGAACAGGCCATCGTCTTCAATGACTCGCAGCTGCGGTTGCCGGCGGAACTGGCCGGCGACACCGGCCGCATCCGCGTGGTGCATTTCTGGGACCCGGCCTGCAGCGTGTGCAACCGCGAAACCGGTGCGCACCTGAGCTACCTGATCAGCATGTATCGCCGCGCCGGCATCGACTTCTATGCGATCCGCCGCCCCGGCACCCGGGGTGAACTGCCCGAGCCGCTGCGCAGCAAGGTGATCACCCTGCCGACCATTGACGGCATCGGGAACATTCCAGCCAGCCCGGCGGTGGCGATCTGGGACCGCCAGGGCCACCTGGCCTATGCCGGCCCGTACAGCATCGGCATGGTCTGCAATTCGGCCAACAGCTTCGTCGAACCGTTGCTGGACAAACTGGTGCGCGGGGAAACCGTGCGCCCGAAAGGACTGCTTGCCGTGGGCTGCTACTGCCCCTGGCAGGCCCAGCGCTGAGGACGCGCGATGACATTACCGACGCTGGCCGGCGCAGCCGCCACACACAACAACGGCGGTCACCTGTCCGAACCGACCGATGGTTATGGACAGGCTCCCGCCGTTGGAAGCAACGATACGCCCCGACATCCTCCGTACATGCCGCGACCCGATGTCGCAGGGCCTGGCATTGCAGGGCTGGGCTGGGTGCAGGACGTGCACGTGCACAGCGGCCCGATCTACCTGCGCATCGTCAACACGCTGGAACGCACCATCAATCGCGGTGGCCTTGCCCCCGGGCAACGGCTGCCCTCGCAGCGCGCGCTGGCGCAGCAGCTCGGCGTGGATCTGACCACGGTGACCCGCGCCTTCGATGAAGCACGCAAGCGTGGACTGATCGAAGCACGCGGTCCACAGGGCAGCTTCATCGCGCCGCCCAAGGCGGGCTTTGACCAGGCCGTCGATCTCAGCATGAACGTGCCACCGGTACCCGACGCCGATGCACTGGCGGAAATGCTGCGTCGAGGCGCAGCGGCGGTGCTTGCGCGCAGCAATGCGCCGAACCTGATGACCTATCACCTGGGTGGTGGCAACCCGACCGACCGCCACGCGGCGGCGCGCTGGCTGCAGCCGATGCTGGGCACGGTGGACGACGCACGCCTGCTGCTGACCGAAGGCGCGCAGGTGGCACTGGCGGCGATCCTGCTCAGCCAGGGTCGCGAGGGCGATGCGATCCTCTGCGATCGGCTGGTGTATCCGGGCCTGCTGCAGGCGGCCGCCGCACTGGGACGGCGGCTGGTCACGGTGGAGGGCGACGAACACGGCATGTGCCCGGAGGCGCTGGCCCGCCGGGCGCGGGAATGTGGCGCGCGCCTGGTCTACCTCAACCCCACCTGCCAGAACCCGACGGCGCTGACCGTGCCCACCACGCGGCGCGAAGCGTTGGCGCGGGTGCTGGAGCGCGACGGCCTGCTGGCGATCGAGGACGATCCGTACTGGCACCTGGCCGTCACCGCGCCCATTGCGCTGGCGACGCTGGCACCGCGACACGTGTTCCATGTGGCCACGCTTTCAAAGGTGATCAGCCCCGGCCTGCGTACCGCGTTCGTGCAATGCCCAAGTGCCGCCCACGCCGAGGCGATGGCCACCGCACTGCGTGCCACGCGGTTGATGGGCCATCCGCTGGTCTCTGCGCTGGCCAGCCAGCTGCTGCTGGATGGCTCGGCGCAGGCGCTGCTGGCGCAGGTGCGCGAGGAAGCGCGCGAGCGCACGCGGATGGCGCGGTATCTGCTGGCGCCCTCATTGCTGGAGCGCGCCGATGGCCTGCATGCGTGGTGCCGGGTGCCAGCGCCGTGGACCGACGCCACGCTCGTGCGTACGGCGCAGCTGCAGGGCCTGGCGATCGCGCCTTCATCGGCGTTCTGTCCGCCGGGCGCGCCATTCGCGAGCGGGGTGCGGCTGTCGTTGGGATTGGCTGCGGACCGGCGGCAACTGGAAAACGCGCTGCGGCGGATCGACCGGTTGTTGTTGTCCGATGCGTTGCCGGCGATAGAACGGTAGCGCCGGGCTATGCCCGGCGAAACTCGGCACCCACCAGATCGGCGGAGATCAGGCCAGCGCGGCCAACGCCTGCACCAGCGCATCCATCTGCGCGGGGCGGGTGAACACCGATGGTGTCACCCGCACGCAGGCGCCGGAGTCCAGGCCATCGCGATGGGTGGTGAATATCCGATGTTCATCCAGCAGCCGTTTCTGCAGCGCCAGGTTGTCTTCCACCGAGGCATGGCCACGCAGGCGGAAGCTGGCCAGTGCACTGGCCAGCGCCGGATCCGGCGACGACAGCACCTCGATATGCGCCATCTGCCGCGCCGCCACCGTCCAACGCTCACGCAGGTAGCGCAGCCGCGCCTGCTTGTTCGCTGCGCCGATGCGCTGATGCAGCGCGATGGCCTCCGGCAGCGCCAGATAGGCGGCGAAGTTGACCGTGCCGGTGTGCACGCGACTGCCCACGCGGCCGTCGTCGGTCTCGCCCATGTACGGATCCAGGTCGGCCACGCGTCCTTTGCGCACGTACATCGCGCCCACGCCCACCGGTGCGCCGATCCACTTGTGCAGGTTGATGCCAACGAAATCGGCCTTCAGGTCCGGCACCGCGTAGTCGATCTGGCCAAAGCCATGTGCGGCATCGACAATCACGTCGATGCCGCGCGCCCGCGCACGCTCGGCGAGCTCGGCCACCGGCAGCACCAGCCCATGGCGGTGGCTGACCTGGGTCAGCAGTACCAGTTTCAGGCGCGGCAGGCGCGCGAACGCCTCATCGTAGGCCTGCAGGATCTGCTCATGGGTGGGCACCACCGGCAGTGCGATGCGCTCGACCTGCACGCCACGACGCTGCTGCAACCAGCGCATCGCGTTGATCATGCTGTCGTAGTCGATGTCGGCGTACAGCACCTGGTCGCCCGCGGCCAACCGGTTGTAGCCACCGATCAGCGCGAGCATCGCTTCGGTGGCGCCACGGGTCAGCGCGATTTCGTCGGCGCCGACGCCAAGCATGTCGGCCACCTGCCGATGCACGGCCAGGTACTGCGCCGGGAACGCGTGGCGACCGTACCAGGCATTGCCCCGGTTCACGTCCGCGGTATGCCGCTGGTAGCTGGCCAGGGTCTGCTTGCCCATCGCGCCCCAGTAGCCGTTCTCCAGATGGTTCACTTCATCGGTGATGTCGAAGTGGCTGGCGACGGCGGACCAGTACGACTCGTCACGGGCCAGCACATCCGGCGTCGTGGTAGGTGCAGGAATGTCCATCGGCACAGCGTAGCGCGCGGCTGCCATGGCAGGCAGTGAAGACAGCGCCGCAGCGGCCGGCAGCAGCGCGCCGGCACGCAGCAGGGAGCGGCGGCTGCGGTCCATCAGAAGCTCAGCCGGTACTGCGCGTACACGTTGGCACCATCGGTGTCGTACGGCGCGTTGCGCGAATAGATCAGGCCACGGCTGGCCTGGAAGGTGGCTTCGTCCGGGTAGCGGTCGAACACGTTGTCGGCGCCCACGCGCAGGCTGTGGTGTTCGTTGATGCGATAGCCCACGGCCAGGTCGAGGAAGGTCATCGCACCGAACTGCTGGTAGATATCGCCGGTGGCATTGCCCGTAGAGTCGGTCCACTTGCCGTAATAGCGCAGGCGAGCCATCAACGACCACGCGCCGACGTCCCAGCTGCCGGTGAAGCTGCCCTTGTGCTCGGGCAGGCGGTCTTCGAACAGCACGCGCTGGGTCTCGTTGGTGGCCACCGAGGTGCTGCCGTTGTCGACGCGGGTCTGGTTGTAGTTGTAAGCCAGGGTCAGCGTCATCCGCCCTGCGCCGAGGTCGCGCAGGTAGTTGCCGACCACATCCACGCCGGTGGTGGTGGTGTCGAAATCGTTGGTGAAGTAGTTCACCGAGGTGTAGCCCAGCGGGTTCGGCGTGCCGGCCGGAATGGCGAAGCTGGCCGACTGGCTGAAGCGGTCGCTGAGCGTGATCCGGTAGACATCGACCGACCCGGACAGGCCCAGGTCGGTGCGCCAGGTCAGGCCCAGCGAGGCCGTGCGCGATTCTTCCGGGGTGAGCGGCTTGGCACCCAGCAGCTGCGCCAACGGATCGCTGGGCGACAGGCGGCCGCTGGTGAAGATCTGCAGCGTGCGCGTGTCCAGGCCCTGGGTGGTGCTGGTGGTGCTGAGCTGGGCCGGCGTGGGCGCGCGGAAGCCGGTGGAGAGCGTGCCGCGCAGCGCCACGTCCGGGGTGATCGCAAAACGTGCCGACAGCTTGCCATCCACCGTGCTGCCGAAGCTGGAAAAGTCTTCATAGCGACCGGCCGCGCCGATGCTCCAGCGCTCGCCCAGCGGCACTTCCATGTCCACGTAGGCGGCCTTGCTGCGCTGGCTCCACTGCCCGGCCTGGCTGGCCGAGAAGCCCGGCGCGCCGTTGGAATTGGCTTCCAGGCCCGCCGCAGCGCCACGACCCACCGCATACGAGGCCGGGTCGCCGGCGCGCACCTGGTAGGTCTCCTGGCGGAACTCGGCACCGAAGGCGACGTTGATCGGCTTCGACAGCGCAGCCACGTCCCATTCGTAGTTGAAGTCCGCATTGGCGTTCTTCTCGGTCTGGGTCAGCCGGCCGAGGTCGAAGGAGGTCGGGCTGTCCGGGCCCAGCGAGGCGTTGATGGAGTTGTCCAGGCTGTAGTCGATGGCATTGCGGCCATACGAGGCGCTCAGGTCCCAGCGCAGCTTGGGCGTGATCTCACCCCGCAGGCCCGCGACCAGCTGCAGGTCGTTCTGGGTGTTGCCGTACTGCGGGCTGAAGCCCACCGGATACAGCGAGCGCAGGTTCCAGCCCGGGAAGATGCTGGTCGTACGGTACGCGCCGGTGGTGGTATCGGGGTTGCGCCAGTTGAAATCGCTGACGCCGTCGCTGTGGCTGTACAGGCCGAAGGCATACAACTCCAGGGTGTCGCTGGCATTGGCCTTCAGGTTGAAGCCCAGGCGGCGGTTTTCCAGCTCCGGCTGGCCCCAGCGCTGCACCGGGTTGGGCACCTGCAGTTCGGGATGCGCGGCCTGGAAGGCGATGGCGTCCGGACGCTGGCGGGTGCGCGAGGTCGCGTCGGAGTTCGACGATTCGGCGAACAGGGCCAGGCTGCCGTAGTCTCCCAGCGCCCAGCCGGTGCGCGCACTGAAGTCGCGCGAGCCGCCATCGCCCTGCGCGTACTGCGAATAGCCGGCGGTGATCTCGGTGCCGGGGCTGTCTTCCAGGATGATGTTGATGACGCCGGCAATGGCATCCGAGCCGTACTGCGCCGACGCACCATCGCGCAGCACTTCGATGCGCTTGATCGCACTGGTCGGAATCTGCGCCAGGTCGGCGGCCTGTGCGCCGCGGTTGCCAAGCAGGGCACTGCGATGGAAGCGGCGGCCGTTGACCAGCACCAGCGTCTGGTCCGGCGACAGGCCACGCAGCGTGGCCGGACGCACGAACACCTGGCCATCGGCCATCGGCAGGCGCTGTACGACGAACGACGGCACCAGCTGCGCCAGCACGTCCTTCAGGTCGGTGGAGTCGACCGACTGGATGTCCTGCTTGGTGAACACGTCCACCGGCGCCAGGGTTTCAAACTGGGTGCGGTTGGAGGCACGGGTACCGGTGACCAGCATCGCGTCAAGCTGGGTGGGTGCGGTGTGGCTGCCACTGCTGCTGGTGCCTGCCGTTCCGGCATCTGCTGCGATCGCGCCTCCTGCGCTGACCAGACCAAGGGCGAGGAAGATGGAACGCGACAGCTTCGAACGATGCACGGCGGAACTCCGGGAAGGCACGACAGGGCCAGGTGGGACCTGGACAAGGCGCGCAGTCTCGGGCTGCGATGTGAAGCAGCGATGACGTGGAGACGACAGTTGCGACCGCTGGAGGTGCAGCCGCCGCCCATGCCGGGCTCTGTGCTATCCGGCAGTGTCGTCGTCGAAGCCGAAGACGGCGGGCCGCGCCGTCCGCAGCGGGATGAACAGCGCGATCGCGAAAACGAACAGGAAAGGCGCGGAGAGGATGGCGGTGTCCTCGGTTCCGAAGGCAATCAGGTTCACCTGCAGTTGGCCGATCCACTCAAGGTCCATGAGCACCAGCACAAGGCCACCGATGGTCGGGCACGGCAGGCCGCCATGGCCTGCCATCAACAACGTGGGCGCCAGCAGTGCTGCCAGCAATGAGAACATCACACGGTACAGCCAGGGGTCCCCGCGCCAGCGCGGTGCCCGCCGCCACATGAGCACCAGCAGCGCCAGTGGCAGCAGCGCCGGCAGCAGGGCAATCGCAATGATCATCACCATGCGGCGATCTGCGCGGTCTGGCTGATAGCGGTGACTTCCGGCATGTCCCTGGCCTCGATCGTGTCCATGAAGATCGCATTGTTGCCGGTGCAACGGCAAACGCAAAGCCCCGCCACCGCAAGAACTGCTAAGCGCCCCACCCGTCGATCCATTACGCTGCCCGGCATTCGAACAAGGAACAGCGCGATGAGCGCGGCAGGCAAAGCGTTGTGGTACATCGAAAGCCATGCGGACAAGCCGCTGGCGCTGGCCGGCATCGCGGCTGCCGCCGGTCTGTCACCGTTCCACCTGTCGCGCCTGTTCCAGGCCCGCACGGGTACGTCGGTGGTGCGCTACCTGCGCGCACGGCGCCTGACCGCCGCTGCGCAGCAGCTGGCCAACGGTGCCGGCGACATCCTGCAGGTGGCGTTGGCGGCGGGCTACAGCACGCATGCCGCGTTCACCCGAGCCTTCTGTGAGCAGTTCGGGCAGACCCCGGAGCGCGTGCGCGAGCGCGGTCTGGCGGAGCTGTCGCTGGTGCACGCGATCCGCCTCGACGATGCACCGCAGGCTTGCAGCGAGGCGCCCAGGCTGATCGACTGCACGCCGTTCCAGGTGGCCGGCATCGGCATGCGCCACACCCGCGACAGCGGTGGTGCGATTCCCGGGCAGTGGGCACAGCTCAATCGCGAATGGCCAACGCCGGCACCGGTCAGTTTCGGTGTGTGCTGCAACAGCGACGACGAGGGTGGTTTCGATTACATCGCCGCGCTGCCGGTGAACGCCCTGTCGTCGGTACCGGCACACTGGCAGCGGGTGGATGTGCCTGCGCGCCGTTACCTTGTGGCCTGGCATGGCGGCCATATCTCCACCATCCGCTCGACCTGGTTCTGGCTGCTGGACCAGTACCTGCCCGCCAACCACCTCAGCCTTGCCAACGCGCCGGACCTTGAACGCTACGACACCCGCTTCGACGAGCATACCGGCCATGGCGGCGTGGAGATCTGGCTGCCGGTCGATCACCGTCCTGACTGACCCGGAGAAACCGATGATGCGCGCGACACGATGGATGCTGACCCTGCTGCTGGCTGCTCTGGCGCCGATGGCGATGGCGATGGCGGCCACTCCCAACATTGCCGGCGAACGTCATGGCGTGACAACGCTGAACAGCGCAGCGATCCGCGATGCTGCTCGGCGCGACGTACTGCGCTTCACCGTGTGGTACCCGGCAATGGCAGGCAGCGAAGAAACGCCGCTGACCATCGGGCCACCGGATGCGCCGCTGTTCGAGGTGGGGCGCGCGGCGAAGGATGCCCCCATTGCCGGCGGGCGCCTGCCAACCCTGTTGCTGTCGCATGGCAATGGCGGCACCGCGCGCATGATGGGGTGGCTGGGCACTGCGCTTGCGCGTGCGGGCTACCTGGTGATCGCCGTGGACCACCCCGGCAACAACGGCGCCGATGAGATGACGCTGGCCGGCAGCGTGCTGACCTGGCTGCGCGCCGACGACCTGAAGGCCGCGCTGGCCGCAGTAAAAGCCGACCCGGATCTGGGGCCACACATTGATGCGTCGCGGCTGGGCGTGGTCGGCTATTCCGCCGGTGGCTTCACCGCACTGCTGAGCGCCGGCGCACGGCCGGACATGACGCGGTTGCTGGCGTTCTGCCAGGCGCACCCGGACGATGGCGTGTGCAGGCCGCAGCAGGAAGCGGCCGCGCATACGATGGCGGCGCGTCTTGCTGCGGCGGCGTCACCGCAACTGCAACCGTATGTGCAGCAGGCACAGGATGATCGTTCGATTGCCGGCGTGCGCGCGGTGTTCGTGCTGGCGCCCGCCATCGTGCAGGCGTTTGCACCGGAGCAGCTGAAGGCGTTGCGGCAGCCGGTGATGATCGTGCTGGGTTCAGCGGATGAAGTGGCGCCGCCAGCGACCAACGGTGATGTGGCGGCGGCACTGATTCCGAAAGCAACGCTGCACGCGCTGCCGGGTGTCGGCCACTACGACTTCCTGTCCGGGTGCACGCCGCTGGCGAAGGAGCGGCTGCAGGCGCTGTGCGTGACGACGGTGCCGAAGGAACAGACGCATGGTGTGGTGGTGGAAGATGCGGTGCGCTTTTTCGGCGAGGCACTGCGGTAGACGCTGTCGAGCACGGTTTGAGGTCCCGACTGGCAACAACGATTCGTTGCACAGGTGATGACGCGGCGCAAAGGTGCGCGGGACTACACTGCCCCCAGCGCTCCACGGAGGATCGATCATGCGCCTGCTGCATCTTTCTCTGCCGGTATCCGATGTTGCCAGCGTCGCCGCGTACTTCCGCGACGTGCTGCAGCTGGAGGTGGCCGGCGACCAGGTCCGCATTGGCTGGAGCACGATCCAGCTGCAACCAGCGAATGGCCGTCCGGTAGGCGGCGTGCACCTGGCCTTCAATGTGCCGGACAACCGCTTCGCCGACGCCATGAGCTGGCTGCGTGCACGCACGCCGTTGCAATGCAATCCGGAAGGACTGGATTACTTCGCACTGGAAAGCAGCTGGCAGTCGCAGTCGGTGTATTTCACCGGACCCGATGGCCTGATCCTGGAACTGATCGGCCGCAGGCGCTTGCCGGCCAGCGACCGCACTGGCGCCTTCCATGGCAGCGAACTGACCTGCCTGAGCGAGGTTGGCCTGCCGAGCCATGATGTCGATGCAGTGCGTGAACAGGCCAGCCAACGCTTCGGCCTGCGGCCGATCAGCCCGCCGTCGCCCCAGTTCGCGCCGATGGGTGATGACGAGGGTCTGTTGATCGTGGTCGCTGCCGATCGCCGTTGGTTCCCCGAGCAGAAGGACCTGCCCAACGCGCAGGGCCTGCAGCTGCAGGTGGCCGATGTGAGCGGCAGCGGCGAACTGCACGATGCCGCGCTGGGCTGGCGGGTGCAGACGGCCTGAGTTACCAGCTGCCCGAGGCGCCACCGCCACCGCTGCGGCCGCCACCACCGGACCAGTCGCTGGAACTGCTGGAGGACGCACTGGACGACGAGGTGCTGGACGAGGAGCGGTAGCCTCTGGACGACCCCCGGCCGCCGCGGGCTTTTTCGCCGGGCAGCAGAGTGAACACCCAGATGAAGTACAGGAACAGCGTGCCCATGCTGGACACGATCGTCGCCAGCACGCGGGCGTTCTCGTCGCCGGCACGGTCGATGGCCAGCAGCGCGCCCAGCGCATAACCACCGGTCAGCAGCACCAGCACCACCAAGCGGATGGCGAAGCTGTTGCGGTTCTTCCGCCAGCGCGCGCGACCGGCCTGCACCAGGAAGAACACCAGCATGGCGGCGATGCCGACTGCGAGGTTCAGCAGCGTGTGCAGCGCAAGGCTGGGCGGCAACTGGCCGCGCACCAGCATCACCGCGAAGAAGCCGATGCTGACGGCCAGCATGCCGTACAGCACGATGCGCACGCCGCGGCTGCGATGCCAGCACCAGCCCAGCAGCGTCGCCACCGGTACAGCGGGCACCATCACGAAGAACAGAACCGGCAGCACGGGGCGCGGCAGCAGCAGCGACGCAGAAAGCCCCCCCGCGGCGATCACCGCCGTCACCAGCAGCGGCCTTCCCCACGCAGGCAATGTCAGCCACGTTGACCTGGGCATCGCCGCATTGGCTGCCAGTGCCTTGCGCCGCCGCTCGCGGCGATTACCGATGAAATCAGCTTCGGTCCTGGTCGCCAGCAGACGTGGTGGCGATCGCCACAAACCAGCCAGGAAGCCCGCCAGCAACGTCAGCGCGACGACTGAATCCCCCGTGCGCCAGTCCGCGGGCAACACGTTGCGTGCCGATGGATCTTCCCAGGGCGGCAATTGCTCGCCGTCGACCAGCGCAACCAGCACGTGGGTGCCGTCCAGCACGCCCTGGTCCAGGTCTCCCTCGCGCAGCCGCGGCAAGATTGCCTTGTCGATGATGCGCGCGGCATAGGCATCGGGAATGGTGCCTTCCAGGCCATAGCCGGTCTGGATGCGTACACGCCGATCCTGCACCGCCACCAGCAGCAGCACGCCATCATCGACGCCGGCGCGGCCCAGCTGCCATTGGTCGAAGACCCGCTGCGCATAGGCTTCGATGCCTTCCTCGCCAACGCTGGGCACCACCAGCACCTGCAGCTGCGCGCCCTTGCGTGCCTGCAGCTGCAATGCCTGCTCGCGCAGCGCGGCGCGGGTGCTGGCGGACAGCGCATTGGCGGTGTCCACCACCGGGTCATTCAACGCTGGGACCGGGGCTGCCGCCAGCGCCAGCAGCGGCAGCAGGCAGAGCAGCAGTGCAAGCCACGCCCACGGCCTGGCAACGCGCGCCTGCGGCACCGGGCTCATGGGGCATCCGCGCTCTGCACGTGCAGCGCACGACGTGGGGCCGGCCCGTTGCCCGGCAATGACGGTGGTACACATGCTTCGGAACGGCATCCGTGTAGTTCCTCACCCCGGAAAGGGACAAGCCGGCCGGGTCGCCCCGGCCGGCCTCCTTTACCACACACCTCTTGTCAGGCAGCGGTCAACGGCCCATGGCCACTCGCTGCTGTTCGTCCTGTACGTGCTGCTGCGAGGGCTCATGCTTGGCCAGCAGTGCAGCACTGGTCTCCTGCACGCTTGGCGCCGTCTGGGTCATGTCCACCGCAGTGCGGAAGCCGGGAACGGTGCCCATCACGAATGCCTTGCCATCCTGCACCGTCACCCCCTGCAGCTTCTCCGGCGAATCGATGCCGGCGGCCTTGGCCTGGGCAGTCACATGGGCGGCCATCTCGTTGCAGATCATGCCCGGCATGTGGCCGCGGATCGCGTTGTGCAGCGGCGTATCCGGATGCGCCTTGTCGCCCAGTTGCGGCCCTTTCGGCGCCGCCTCGGCATGGCTGCGGCCTTCGGCCAGCTTGCCCAGCGTGGCCGGACCGGCCACGCCGTCGGCGGAGAGCCCGTGCTGCTTCTGGTAGGCAGTCAGCGCATCGCGGGTATTGGCACCAAAATTGCCATCCTCGCTCAGCCGGTTGCCGTGGCTGTCGCGCACGCCCAAGCGGTTGAGCTCCTTCTGCATGGCAGTCACTTCCTCGCCCTTGGCGCCCTGGCGCAGTACACCGCCGTGGTCGCCATCGTGCGCATGGCCACCCTTGCCGGTTTCCTTCAGCTTGCCCTGGTCCCAGAACTCCTGCGGACTGACCAGCTTGCCGTGCGGATCCTTCAACTGGTAATGCACGTGCTGGGCATACTGCCCTGCACCACCGGGGCCACGCCCCCCCATGGTGCCGATCGGTTCGCCCGCCTTGATCGGCTGGCCCTCCTTCACCTGGGTCGACTGCAGGTGCAGGATCTCGTGCGAGTTGCCCTGCGCATCCCTGATCTTCACCGTGCCGTAGTCGCCACCGACAAAGGTCACCGTGCCGGAAATCGGCGCATTGACGGTCGGATGCTGCAGGTTGCGGCCGTGCTGGCCACCGACATAGTTGAAGTCGGTGCCGCCATGCGGCTTGTGCGCACGGTGTTCGCCGAACTCACCGGTAACGTGCGGCTTGACCCCGTTCTGCGGGGGCAGCATCACCTGCATGGTCTGCTCGAAGTTGCGGGTCTGGCCTTCAGCATGTGCCGCTGCCGGCTTGACCTGCGCCTGTGCAGCGGCGCCCACGGCGGCTGCGGTCTGGCCACCCTGGGACTGGCCGTGGGTCTGCGCCAGTCGCTGCTCCACGAACTGCTCGTACCTGTCCACGTATGGCATCACCTTCTTTTCGGAAAGGTTGAGGCCGCCGTAGTCGCGGGTCGGGCCATCGTGATGGTACTTGTAGATGTATTCCTCGCCCTGGCCGCGTTTGTGTGCCAGGTTGCGGTTGTCGATGTAGTGGTCAACCAGTGCATCGGACTGGGCGCCGACGTCGAAGCGGTTGCGGTTGTTGAGGTGGTAGTGGTTGCCGGTCTTGTCGATGAACTGGCCCAGGCCCGAGGCCGAGGTGGTGCCTGCGGCAGCATCGGGGTTGAATCCCGATTCCACGCGGGCGATGGCCAGTACGTGTGCGGTTTCGCGCGGGGTCAGTCCCTTCTCGCGCGCCGACTCGATGAGCGTGTCGATCACCCGTGACTGCACCTCAGGGGTCGCATCGCCCCAGCGGCGGGAGTTCCCGTGCAGGCGCCCGTCGCTCTGGTCGATCGGCTCGCGGTAGTGGCTCCACGATTTGATGCGGTCACTGCTGTAGGCCGCCCCGCGGGGCTGGACCATGTCCTGGTAGATGTCTGCCATGTCTGTGCTATCCATTCTATGAAAAAGGGAATTTCCTTAAGGGGTACTGCTCCTGGTACTTCCGGTGTTGCGGTACTGCGCTCGCAGCGCACATGCGACGTCCTGCCGCTGCGCTCAGTCTTCGATGTAGTTCACCTCCGGGTGCTTGATGCCGAGCGTGTCGATCAGCTTCTCGTACTCGTCGTTGTTGGGCTCCTGCTCATCGCCTTCCGTGCCACGCAGCGGCGGCGTGCTGTGGGTCAGCTGGCGGCCACTGGCGTCGTACAGGTAGTACCACTCGCAGAAGCTGCAGCCGAACGGCAGTTCACCGTACTGCACGACGAAATACGGCGTGCCGCTCCGGTCCTGCACGCAGGCCAGGCCGACGGCGGTGTAGCCGTCCATTTCCTTGGGCACGGCAATGGCCTGGCGTGTGCCGTCCTTTTCGATTTCCAGCGTGGTCAGCCGGGAAGCGTCCGTGTCTTGGGTGGGCAGGGCCGCCAGGTGCAGGCGGGTGCCTTGGCAATCGATATGCATGCCGGTCTCATCGCGCGTAGGGGAGGTGGGAAGGGATGCGGCCGCGGCGGCAGGTGCGGCCGGCGTCGTTGCCGGGTTCGAAGAAGCAGGGGTCGCCGCCGGCGCGGACGCCTCCGGGCCGCTGCAGGCAGCGAGCATCAGGGCCAGCACGGGGGCAACGGGAAACAGGCGCATGCGATGCTCCTTGGGGTGAACCACGCGACCACCGCAGGCGGCCGCGCGGAGGATCAGATCGATTCGTCCTCACGCTTGACCAGCTGCCAGCACGGCTTCTGGGCAAAGGTGTAGGTCTGCTGGTCGCTGGTATCGGGAGTGCGCATCTGCACCTGCACCTGTCCGTCAGGCAGGCGGGTGACCTGCATCTGGCGACCCTGCCGCTGCAGCGTGGCCGGATCCGGCATCACCGGCCATTCGACCTTGGCCAGTGGCACTTTCTCCTCCACCTTGCGCGGCTCCGGCTCGGCTTCGGCGTCGATGTGGCTGTCCAGCAGCGGATCGGCCGTGGACGTTTCCTGCAACGCGATCTCGTTGCCGAAGTGCTTGAGGAACTCGTCGAAGACCGGATGGGGGCAGTTGCCAGTGCCAGCGGCCTCTACCGCGGTCGTGGCGCCCGGTGCGACGGGCGTCGTGGCCGCAGCCGTGCTGGTCGGAGCGGGTGCGGCGGCATCAGCGGGGGCAGCCTGCGGGGCGGGCTTGCAGCCCGACAGCGCAAGCCCCAACGCAAGGGCAAGCAGGGCAACGGGGCGAAGCTGGTTCACGGGATCCTCCTGATTCCGGGCGGTCGCGCGCGGTTCCGGCGCGGTAGGGAGGCAAGGATAGCCATGCCTTTGTCAATTCAGTTTCAACACACGCTGTCAGGAATATCCCGACACTCAAAAATGAGATGGATATCACATTACTATTGAAGCCATCGTCGTCGCGGCTGCCGCTAGACTACCCCGCCCCCCCCGCTTTGACCCTTTGACCCTGGCCCGATGCGCGTATTCCTGCTTGTCTTCTCCCTGCTGGTACCTGCGCTGCGGCCCTGCTCGGTGGCCGCGTTGGAGGTCCAGGAAGGCGACCTGCTGTTCGTCACCGCCGGCCATGGCGGCCTGAGTGCGGCCATCGACGATGCGACCGGAAAACAAGGCGCGCCGAGTTTCGACCATGTCGCGCTGGTGGCTTCCGCACCGCAGGGCTGGGAGGTGCTGCACGCCGATGAGAAGGGCTCGCGCCGGCAGACGCTGGAACAGTTCCGCGAAGACGCGAAAGGCAAGCAGCGGCAGATCGTGGTCTATCGCCTGCGTGCGCCGCCGGACAATGCCATCGCCGATGCCGTGGCCACCGCGCGCACGATGCTGGGCAAGCCGTACAACACTGCCTACGTGTTGAACGAAGACAGTTACTACTGCTCGGATTTCATCGAGCGCGCGTTCCGTGCGCACCATGTGTTCGCACTGCAGCCGATGAACTTCCGCAACCCGCAGACCGGTGAGATCTCCCGGCACTGGGTTGATCTGTATCGCGGCATGGGCATGGACGTGCCGCAGGGCCTGCCCGGTACCAACCCCAACGACATGGCTGCAGCACCGGTGCTGAAGCGGATCGGCGTGCTGGAATAAGCGAAGCCCCGCGCGGGGCGGGGCTTCGTCGGTGACCGATGGCGGCTGCCAGGATCACTCTTCCTCGTCCTGCCCGCCCTGCTGCTGGTTCTGGTTGCGCTTCTGCTGTTCCTGCTGCTGTTGCTGCTGCTGGTCGCGGCCGCGCCCCTGCTGCTGATCCTGCTGGTTCTGCTGGCCCTGCTGCTTCTGGTTCGGGTTCTGGTTCTGCTGTGCCATGTCCGATCTCCAAATGCCACGCGCGGAATGCGGTGGACGGGGCCATCGTCGGCAGCGATCGGTTAACCATGCGTTGTGAGCGGGCTACACCCATGTGTACGTGCGTGAATGAACCGGCGCCAGCCCTTGCGGCACAAGCGACTGAAGGATTCATGCGGGTTTGGCATGTCGTCATGCTGCAGTCGGAAACGAACGCATTCAGCGTTCTTGTCCAATGCGGCGCGCGCAGCGGCGGCCTACGCCCATGGTCCCATTTGCAGCATGCAGGGCCGCCGCCTATCGTCGCAATGACATCACCCCGGAGATGCGCATGGCCCGCGACACTGCAGCACGCCCCAGCTACGAACAGGCACTGGCCGATTTCAGCATCGAGCGCGGACAGCGACAGTTGCACGGTGACCTGCAGACCGGCATCAACGCCTGCGTGGAGTGCTGCGACCGCCACTGCGGCCGCAATGCGCTGGCGCTGCGCTGGGTGGACGCCCACGGTGCCCTGCATCGGTACACCTTCGAGGACCTGCGCGATGCCTCCGCGCGTGTTGCCCAGGTGCTGGCCGCGCAGGGCATCGGCAGGGGCGATGTGGTGGCCGGCCTGCTGCCGCGTACGCCCGCCCTGCTGGCAACCATCCTCGGCACCTGGCGGGTGGGCGCGATCTACCAGCCGTTGTTCACTGCGTTCGGCCCCAAGGCCATCGAAACACGGTTGAAAACCGGGCGCACCGCATTGGTGGTGACCGACAGCGCAAACCGCAGCAAGCTGGACGAGGTCGATGGCTGCCCGCCGGTCGCCACCCTCCTGGCATCGGAGCAGACACTACGTGCCGGCGACATCGACTGGACGGCACGCACCGCCGATGCCACACCTGATTTCGCGCCGGTGATGCTGGGCGGCGATGCGCTGATGGCACTGCTGTCCACCTCCGGCACCACCGGCAGCCCCAAGGGCGTGCCGGTGCCGCTGCGTGCATTGCTGGCCTTTGCCAGTTACATGCAGTTGGCCGTGGACCTGCGCCCAGAGGACGTGTTCTGGAACATCGCCGATCCCGGCTGGGCCTATGGGCTGTATTACGCCGTGATCGGCCCGCTGCTGCTGGGCCAAGCCACCACCTTCAGCGAAGCCGGTTTCAGCGTGCAGGGGCTGAACGACATCGTCGCGCGGCTGGGTGTCACCAATCTTGCCGGTTCGCCCACAGCGTACCGGCAGATCATCGCCGCCGGGCCCGAGGCCAGTGCGGCCATCAACGGCAAGCTGCGGGTGGTGAGCAGCGCCGGCGAACCGCTGAACCCGGAGATCGCCCGTTGGTTCGCCGCCCATCTGGGCACCACGGTGCTCGACCACTACGGCCAGACCGAGACCGGCATGGTGGTCAACAACCACCACGCACTGGACCACGCCGTGCGGCCGGGATCCTCGGGCTTTGCGATGCCCGGCTATCGCGTGGCGGTACTGGATGATGCCGGCAACGAACTGCCGCCGCGCACGCCCGGCATCCTCGCCGTGGACCTGCAGCAGTCGCCGATCATGTGGTTCACCGGCTACTACGGTGCCGACACACCGGCGCTGGGCGATCGCTACTACCTCACCGGTGATTCGGTGGAATGCGAGGACGACGGCTCGATCAGTTTCATCGGCCGCTCGGACGACCTGATCACCTCGTCGGGCTATCGCATCGGTCCATTCGATGTGGAGAGCGTGCTGATGGAACACCCTGCGGTGGCGGAAACGGCGGTGATCGGCGTACCCGATCCAGAGCGCACCGAGATCGTCAAGGCGTTCGTGGTCCTGCGCGCTGGGTTCAGCGGCAGCGACACGCTGGCGCAGGAACTGCAGCAGCATGTGCGGCGACGGCTGTCCGCCCATGCGTACCCGCGCCAGGTGGCGTTCGTGGCGGAACTACCAAAGACGCCCAGCGGCAAGCTGCAGCGCTTCCTGCTGCGCAAGGCCGAGATCGAGAAGCAGGCGGCGGCTGGCTGAGGGTCTCCGGGGTCAGAGCCCTTCCTTCGAAAGGGATCTGACCCCGCATGACCCCGTGCTTGCGCTACGGCATCACCGGCGGCACGTAGGCCAGGGTCATGCCCAGCAGCCACAGCAACCCCAGCACCAGCGGGATGTGCACCAGCAGCTGGATGAACGTGAAGCCGACGATGTCGCGGGCCTTCAGGCCGAGCACGCCCAGCAGGGGCAGCATCCAGAACGGATTGATCAGGTTCGGCAGCGCTTCGGCCGCGTTGTAGACCTGCACCGCCCAGCCCAGGTGCGCCTTCAGCTCGTTCGCGGCCTGCATCACGTACGGCGCTTCGATGATCCACTTGCCGCCACCGGACGGTACGAAGAAGCCCAGCACCGCCGAGTACACGCCCATCACCAGCGCGAACGTATCGGTGCTGGCCACGTGCACGAACAGGCTCGACAGACGGTGCGCCAGCGTCTCACCGTCGCCACCGGCAGCGTGGGTGAGGATCATCGCGATGCCGCCGTACAGCGGGAACTGGATCAGCACACCGGTGGTGCTCGGTACCGCCTTGGCCACCGCGTTGAGGAAGCTGCGCGGGCGCCAGTGCAGCAGCAGGCCCAGCGAGATGAACATGAAGTTGTAGGTGTTGAGGTTGGCGATCGCGCTGACCAGCGGCTTGTTGGCGAATTCGTTGAACAGCCAGCCGAAGGCCAGCAGTGAAAGCAGCACGGTCAACAACGGGCTGTACTCAAGCCACTCGCCCGGGCGGGTGCGGCGCTGCAGCGGCTCCGGTTCGGCCTGCGCCGCGCCGGGGAAATCTTCGGCGGTACGCGCACTGCCGGCAGCCGGCGCGGTCAGCCAGGCGATCAGCAGCGAAACCACGATCAACACCGAGGTCAGCGCGATCGACTGCCACAGGAAGATGGTTTCGGTAAACGGCAACACGCCGGTGATCTCCACCAGCCCCGGCGGCATGCTGGCCGGGTTGGCCTGCAGCTGTGCCGCCGACGAACTCAGGCCCATCGCCCACACCGCGCCCAGGCCCAGGTAGGCCGAGGCACCGGCAGCCCGATAGTCCATGCGCAGCTCGGTGCGGCGGGCCAGCGCGCGCACCAGCAGGCCGCCGAACACCAGCGAGAAGCCCCAGCTGAGCAGCGAGGCCAGCATGCTGACCAGGCCGCCGTACACCACGGCGCCACGACCGGTGCGTGGCACCCGGGCCAGGTAGTCGATGAAGCGCGCGACCACCGGTGCAGTGGCTACCGCATAACCACCGATGACCACGAAGGCCATCTGCATGGTGAAGGGAATCAGGCTCCAGAAGCCGTCGCCGAAGGCGCTGGCGGTGGCCTGCGGGGTGGCGCCGAAGCCCATCGCCGCCAGCGCGACGATGACCACGCCGAGCACCGCGAATACATACGCATCGGGGAACCACCTTTCCGCCCAGGCGGCCGAGCGCAGCGCGGCGCGTGCCATCCAGCCGTCCTGTACTGCTGCCGTCGAGGCCATCACCTACCCTCCCAGGTTCGATCGCCTGATTCTGGGCGGTGGGGTGCGGGCTGTCAGCCACCTATTGGTCGTAGGTGGCCGCCCGTCGGGCATGGCCCGGCGCTGCCAGTTCGGCCGAGGATTCCGACCCGTGCACATGGCGCGGGGTAGCGCCGGGCCATGCCCGGCCGCCTTCTCAACGCAGCGCCAGATCCACGGCGATACCGGCAAACAGCGCGGCACCCACCCAGTTGTTGTGCAGGAAGGCCTTGAAGCACGGCCCACGCTCGCGGTTGCGGCAGATCCAGAACTCGTACACCACCAGCAGCGTCGCCACCGCTACGCCGGCCAGGTAGTACCCACCCAGCCCGCCACGCACGCCCACCAGCGCCATCGTGGCCAGGAACAGCGCGTACAGCACGCCCTGGATGACCAGGTCCAGATCGCCGAACAGGATCGCAGTGGAGTGCGAACCCATCTTCAGGTCGTCTTCGCGGTCGACCATGGCGTACCAGGTGTCGTAGGCGGTGGACCACAGGATGTTGCCGGCATACAGCAGCCAGCCAAGCATCGGCACCTCGCCCTGCACGGCGGCGAAGGCCATCGGGATGCCCCAGCCGAAGGACATGCCCAGGTAGACCTGCGGCAGATGGGTGTAGCGCTTCAGGTAGGGATAGCTGGCCGCCAGGAACACGCCGATGAAGCTCAGGGCGATGGTCAGGCCGTTCAGGGTCAGCACCAGGCCGAAGGCCACCAGCATCAGCACCGCGAACAGCACCAGCGCCGCACGGCCGCTGATCGCACCGGTCGCCAGCGGTCGCGCCTTGGTGCGCTCCACGTGCGGGTCGAGCCAGCGGTCGGCGTAGTCGTTGATGACGCAACCGGCCGAGCGGGTCAGCCAGACGCCAGCGGTGAACACGAACAGGGTCCACAGTGGCGGCAGGCCGCCAGCGGCCAGCCACAACGCCCACCAGGTGGGCCACAGCAGCAGCAGCGTGCCGATCGGGCGATCGGCGCGCATCAGGGACCAGTAATGCCGCCAACGCGGCGTCGGCGCCGGATGCGGCGCGGAAAGGGGGGTATCAGCCATGACACTAGGATACTCCTGTGCCTTCGGACCGACTTTGCCGGCGGGGGGAGATTTGTGCGGCGAAACTGGATAGAATGCCCATCCCGCACCGCCTCATTGCGTTGCGATGCCCGCCCCGGCCCTGGCCGACGGCGCGGCGGTTCCACCACGCGCTCGTAGCTCAGCCGGATAGAGTAGTGGCTTCCGAAGCCATTGGTCGGGGGTTCGAATCCCTCCGGGCGCGCCATCTTTAACTTCATGACGGGTTTGAACTGGCGGTAGATTGCCAGCGCCGCCGAACCGTGCTTTCTGTCTCATTGCCCGAGACACCTATGGCACAGGATGAAGATCCGCACTCGTTGTTTTTCCTACATTGGGTAGACTGACCCGTATGGGAATCGCCTTGCCAGCTTCGGACAGCCTTGGTCTCGGCCTCTATTCGTACGCCGATGCCGCGCGCTTCATTGGCGGCAAACCATCCGAGCTCAGGCGCTGGGTCAAGGGATACGAAAGCCGGCGTCACGGTAGTGTCCAGGAACATCCTCCCCTCTGGTCGTCGCAGTGGGCAGGAACGGACATTGATGGGATCGGCTTCCGCGACCTCATCGAACTCCGCTTCATACGTACGTTCGTTGCATGTGGCGTACCACTCAATCTGATTCGACGGACCATAGCGGAACTTCGCGAGCGACTGGGCAAGGACTATCCCTTCACCAGTACGAGTTTCAAGACCGATGGCCGGCGGATCTTCATGGAGCTTCTGGACGAAAGCGGGGATGCCGCCTTGGTTGACGTTGTGAAACGTCAGGACGTGATGCGTAAAGTCATCGCGCCATCGCTGCGCGATGGAATCGAATTAGGAATCGATGATCGCGCCGAACGATGGTTCCCCATAAAGGGCTCACGGGCAGTGGTGTTTGATCCAAAGCGAAGCTTCGGTCAACCCATTCTCTCCGAATCAGGTGTTCCTACAATTGCCATCGTCGAAGCCCTTCAAGCAGAAGGCGGCGACGAGCGACAGGTCGCCCGATTGTTTGACCTGCCTCTGGCTGCAGTGAGGAAAGCACTGCAGTTCGAGGGCAGGGCGATACCTTGAAGGCGCAGATCGACGAGAATCTGCCGCCCGCGCTTGCCCGGGCCATCGATGCCATTGCGCGTAGTTATGATCACGAGGTGGTTCACGTAAGGGAATTCGTGAAACCAGGCACCGCTGATCTGGAGTTGTTCGAGGCAGCCATCCGACGCGACATCCGCGTTCACGTCACACAGGATCATCATCAGCGCAAACCTGCTGAACGTGACGCCATCGCACGCCTCGGTTTGACGGTCTTTGTACTGGCCAAGGGCTGGATCACGCTCAGTCATTATGATCGCGCAGCCAGGCTGCTGGAGTGGTGGCCAAAAATGATGCAGCAAGCCGAGCTTGTCCAACCCGGAGCCATGTTCCGCGTGCCGCATGCGAGGGCATCCGGCGCACGGTTGGCGCAGATCAAAACTACGCGATAGGCGTATACAAAAACGCCGGACAATACCCGGCGTTTCCGTCACAGCGTGAAAGGGTGTAGACCTCAGTACTTTCCGTCAAATGCAAAAATCGGCTTGCGCTTCTGCCACAGGCCCGCAGTGAAATCCGGGAACTCCAGCGTCTGGAAACTGTTGGCGATCGACTGCTCGCTCAACGGGGTAATCGCGCTCCACGTCACTGCGTCGTAGATGTCGATCGGCATCGGCGCCTTGGCCTTCAGCGCTTCCACGAAGGCGTGGATGACGAACCAATCCATGCCGCCATGGCCGGCGCTGGCAGCGGTGTCGGCATTCTGCTTCCACAGCGGATGTTCGTACTGGTCCTGGTACTTCTTGAACTCTTCCCACTGGTGCGGCGGGCTGCGGCCTTCGAAGTGGATCGAATGGTTCACGTCCATCCACAGGCCCTTGGTGCCCTGCACGCGGAAGCCCATCGAATACGGTCGTGGCAGCGAGGTGTCGTGCTGCAGCAGGATGGTCTCGCCGTTCTCACAGGCCAGCGTGGTGGTGACGATGTCGCCGAGCTTGAACTTCACCCTGGTGCTCGGATGGGTGGTGCCGCCGCTCTTGGCTACGGTGTATTCGTGCAGGCCACGCGCCTTGGTGGCGAATGCGTTGATGTGGGTGAAACGGTTGCCGCGGTTGATGCCGGTATACATCGCGCACGGGCCGATGCCGTGACTGGGGTAGAGCTCACCATTGCGCTCCACCGAGTGTTCGGTGCGCCAGCGAGCTTCGCTCCAGCCCTTCGGGCCGAATTCCACGCCGCTGTCGTAGGGCTGGTTCGGGTCGCCGGAGTTGAACTTCACCCCGCGCAGGTCGTGCTGGTAGCCGGCCTGCAGGTGCACCAGTTCGCCGAACAGACCCTGCCGCACCATCTGCAGCGCCGCCATCACGTCACGGCGGTAACAGACGTTCTCCAGCAGCATGTACGGGGTACCGGTACTCAGCTGGGTCTTCAGTACATCCCAGTGATCCTGCAGGGTGATGCCGGCCACCACTTCGCAGCCCACGGCCACGCCGGCCTGCATCGCGGCAATCGCCATCGGTGCGTGGTACTCCCACGGCGTGGCGATGATCACGCCATCGATGCCCTTCTGCTCCAGCAGGCGTTTCCACGCGTTTATGTCGCGGTCCTGGCCGTAGGTCTTCGGCGCCGGCTTGCCCGCCTTGCTGACCATCTCCACGGCGCGGCCGAGCATGATCGGCTCGATATCGCACAGGGCAACGACCTCCACGTCGTCGCGGCGCACCAGTTCCTTCAGCAGCACCAGGCCACGCATGCCGGTACCGATCACGGCCAGGCGTACCTTGCGGCCACGTGCCCATGCCGGGGTCTGCGGCAGCAGGCTGCTGGCGGCGACAGCGGCGCTGGCCGCGATGAATTCCCTACGCTTCATGGCAAACACTCTCCTCTTGAAGGCGCGCCAGCCTGGGCCGGCGCGCCGGGTCGCGCAAACGGAATTACTTGAACCGGTAGCCGATGGTCACACTGTAACCACGACCGAAGATGGTGGCGTAGTCACTGGAGTCACCCAGGAAGCTGTTGGGATCGTAGAACGGCAGGCGGTTGAACAGGTTCTTGACGGTGAAGCTCAGGTTCCACGCGTCATCCGGGCGCCAGGTGACGCTCATGTTGGCGGTCCACCACGACGGTGCCCCATCGCACTTGCTCTTTTCCAAGGCCAGGTAACCGCCGGTGCAGGTTTCCTTGTTGTTGTCCTCTTCGTCGATCTGGTCGGTGGCCCACTTGGTGCCGCCCACGTAGTTGACGAACATGCTGGTGGTGACCTGCTCGTAGGTCCAGTCGGCATTGAGAGTCGCACGCAGGCGCGGGTTGTTGTAATAGCCCACCACGTCGCCGTAATACCAGCCGTTCTGTTCATCCATGTAGAAGCGGTTGCGGTTGGCGATGGTGGCGGCCAGGCCGATGTTCAGCCCGCCCCACTCACCCAGCGAGAAGCGGCTGCGCGCATCGATGTCGAAGCCATCGATCAGGGTCTTGCCGCGGTTCTTGTACTGGCCCACCACGCTGGCCACATTGCCGGCCGAGTAGCCCGGCAGCGTTCCCGGGCAGCTCACAGCGCTTGCCGGGTCGGCGCACATCGCCGCCAGCTGCGCAAGGTTGGCGCGGTCGCTGTCGGTGATCGGCGAGCGCGACGAGGAGATGATGTCTTCGGCGCGGCGGTAGTCCGGGGCGACGATTTCGTTGTCGCGGTAGATGAACCAGTAGTCGGCCGACACCGACAGCCAGCTGGCCGGCTCGTAGACGAAGCCCAGCGTGGCGATCTTCGCCTTCTCCGGCTTCAGGTTCTGGTTCGGCTGCGTCATGCGAGCCACGGTGCGGCTGCAGTCCACGTTGAGCAGGCTCTTGCCCAGGTCGACATCACCGCCGCGCTGCGATTTCAGCAGCAGGTTGGCGATGGCGTTGGTCTCGGCGCAGCGCAGTTCATCACGGTAGCCGCCCAGCTGCGCGTACACGCCGCCGTTGCCGGACTCGGCCAGGCTGGGGGCGCGGAAGCCGGTGGAATAGGTACCGCGCAGCATCAGCTGGTCGAATGCCTGGTACTTGAAGCCGATCTTCGGCGCGACATTGGCGCTGAAGTTCGGGTACTTGTCCACGCGCACGGCCGCGTCCAGCTCCAGCTTCTCGGTGATCGGCGCCACCGTTTCAGCAAACAGCGCATAGGTGTTGCGCGCGCCATCGAACCACGAGCCACCCTGCTGGGTGATCAGGCCGGCGGCCGCGTCGGCGTTGCCGGGGGTGTAGAAGGTTTCGCGGCTGGCATTGAAACCGAACGCGGCGCGCATGTCACCGGCCGGCAGCTGGAACAGCGGGCCTTCGATCTTGCCGTCCAGGGTATGCAGGCGCGTCCACGACTGGATGTCGAAGGTCGGGAAGGCGCCGCGGATCAGTGCGGCGTTGGCCTCGCTGATCTCACCGAACTTGTACGCCGGATGATCGGAGATGATCACACGGCCCGTGCCCGGGTCGATGCTGTAAGGACCGAAGGCCTTCTCGAAGCCCTTCACGTTGACGTTGATCGTCTGGTAGGTGGTCGAGTGCGTGCCGGCGGTGGCGAACGCGGTTTCCCAGTTCCAGTCACCGACGTTGCCGCGCGCGCCGGTCAGCACGCGGTAGCTCTTGTCGGTGTTGCGCTGGCCGAAGTAGTTGGCGCCGGCATCCTGCAGCAGGTACTGCAGGCCGACCACGCCACCCATCATGGCCTTCAGCTCGGGGCTGGCGTGGTTGTACTCGTTGTTCGGGCCCAGGAACGGATACAGGAACTGGTTGACGTTGTTGCCGGTATCGCGCGAGAACCAGCTGGTCGGGTTGCCGGTGGTGGTGCCGTAGCTGCGCGGGGTACCGCCGTTGGCACGCAGGTCGATATCGGTATAGGTGGCCTCGGCGAAGATCTCGGTGCTGTCGCCCACCACGAAGGTGCCGTTGAGGTAGGCGGTGTTGCGCTCGGATTTGGCGCCCGCGTCGATCTCGTTGTTCATCCAGGTTTCCCAGACGCAACGCGGGCCGGCCGCTTCACTGGTCAGCACGTTCTTGCAGCCCGGCGCGGCTTCCTGCACGCGGCGGCCGGTCACCGGATCGAACGCGAAATAGCTGCCCGGGTTGAACTCACCCGGCTTGCTGCCTACGCCCAGGCGCAGGTTGTTCAGGTAGTTGGGGTTGTTGACGTAGTACTGGTCCGGGCGCTTGTCATAGAAGTCGGCCAGCGGAATCGCGTCGCGGCGGTACATGTTCACCGCGCCGTAGATGTTGAAGCGGTTCTCGGTGAGGTCACCGAAGCCGGCGGTGATGCTGGCCTGGCGCTCGCCGTAGGAATCGATGCGCGAGGAGGTGTCGTTGGTGAAGCTGATCTCCGCGCCCTGGAAGTTGCGCTTGGTGATCACGTTGATCACGCCGGCCACCGCGTCGGTGCCGTACACGGCCGAGGCGCCGTCGGTCAGCACTTCCATGCGTTCGATGGCGGCGGCGGGAATCGCATCGATGTTGACGAACTGGGTCTGGAAGCCCGCCGGCGCACCGTAGTACGACAGACGACGGCCATTCAACAGCACCAGCGTGCCCTGTGCGCCGAGGCCGCGCAGGTTGGCCTGCGAAGCGCCGTCGGAGCCGGTGAACAGCGAGCGCGAATCCTGCTGCGCTGGCCGGGCGGCCGGCAGGTTGTCGAGCACCTGCAGCAGCGTGCGCGCACCCATGTTCTGGATGTCCTGCTTGCTGATCACCTGCACCGGCGAGGCGGTTTCAACGTCGGTGCGGCGGATGTTGGAGCCGGTGACCTCGATGCGGGCCAGGTCGGTGGCCTTGTCCTTGCTCTCCTGGGCGAAGGCAGGAACGGCGACCGACAACAGCACGCCGGCGATGGCCAGCGACAACGGTGCGATCGAACGACAGGGGGGGCGGTGGTGGCGGGCGGGCAACATC
>NZ_QQXJ01000001.1:177668-229012 GCF_004348785.1 Stenotrophomonas sp. TEPEL | reverse complement strand
GGCAACATCGGGGTTCTCTCCTGGCAGGGGTGCGGCGCGAAGGGTGGATCGGCGGGCAAAACGCTCCCGGGCCACGGCTCCCACCGTCGTGGTGAAGCCGTAGTCGGAATGGGCGGGGGAGGAGCGGTGTTACGTGGCGGTCATGGGGCGACGATGCTGGCGGAGTCGCCCTCCTGGCCGATCAGCACGGCGTTGGCCCAGTTGGCACAGACCTGGGCGGGTTGGCTGCCCTGCGCACCCAGCGTGCGCAGGCTCAGGGTGGAAAGGCCACGGATGTCCAGCTCCGGCTTGACCACGCCGGGCGCCTTCACCAGGCCGCTGTCATACAGCAGGCGGTTGTCGCCCCAGACCTGGAACTGCAGGCCACCGGCCGTGCGGCAGGCGTCGTCGATGCCGAGGTCGGCACGCAGCAGGCGCCATCCCCCCTGCAGGCGCAGGTCGATGCGGCTGTTGGCGGACACGCCCAGGCCGCGGCGGAACTGCAGGCCGTTCATGCGCATGCCGGCGTCGCCGGTGAACGCCTTGTCGGCGTGCACATGGCTGGCCAGCGCGGCCGGCACCGGCAGCTCGGAGAGATAGCGCTGCCGGGCCGGTCGCTCCGGTTCCTGGTGTTCGAGGATGTGGAAGGTGGACAGCGCAATCGGGCCGACGTCGCGCGGTTGCAGCGCGTCGAAGGCACGCGCACTGCCCTGTGCAGCGGTCACCATCGGATCGGTGCTGGAGGCACCGTCACCTTCGGGGTTCTGCACGCTCAGCACGCGGAAGCGCAGCAGGCGGCCGGCGTGGGCCGGGAAGTCGATGCGCTGCGTGCCTTCCTTCAGTTGCAGGTGGCCGCGGGCAATCGGTTCACCCCACTCGCCGTTGCTGTCGCCCAGGTACACCTCGTAGTCGCGCACCTGGCCGTGCTTCCAGTTCTTGTCGTTGCGCGGCGCGATGTCGATGCCATCGATCATCTTCCGCTCGCCGAAGCCGATCACCCACTCATGGGCACCGGTGCGCACGGCCTGGTTGCGCACGCTGCGGAACCAGGTGGCCGGATCATCATCGAAGGCATTCTCCAGCGCATGGCCGGGTTCTTCGGACGGGCGGTTGACCACCAGCAGGCTGTCGGCCGGCAGTTCGCGGCCCAGCACCGGTGCAGCCGGATAGGCATCGTCGGCGGCCGCTGCGGCGACGGCGAAGTCCAGCTGCAGCTGCAGCGGCTGGCGGATGTCCTGCGCCGCGGTGCGTACATGCAGGGTGCCGCGACGCTCCTTGGCATCGAAGTACCAACCCTCGCTGGCGCTGTTGAATGCGGTCGCGTCGGCCAGCGCCGGCAGCGCGCGGCCACCAGCCTGCACCGCGCGCGGCGCCTGGCGGCTGAGCACGCGCAGGCCGTAGCGGCGCTGCGCCAGCTGGCCGTTGTACTTGCCCTGTACTGCGTCGATCTGCACCTGCACCGGGCCACTGCCCTGTGCCGGCGCCTGCACGCGGATCTGCTGCGTGCTCGATTCGCCCTGCTGGTAGCGGCGGGTGTTGCCATCGTCTTCGTACAGCGTGTACTGCGAATCGCCCTGCGGGTACAGGTCGAACGTCACTTCATCCAGCGGCTTTTCGCCATCGAACAGCATCGACGGGTACATCGGCAGAATCGCACCGGCGCGCACGAACACCGGCAGCGTGGCCAGGTCCACCTGGCGGTCGAGCTGGCGGCCGTCGGCGGCGGCCTGCACGCGGCGGCCGTCCCAGTAGTCGATCCAGCCGCCGGCCGGCAGATGGATATCGCGGCGCCAGCCACGGCTGGCGGCCTGGCTGCGGTACACCGGCGCGACCAGCAGGTCGCGGCCAAGCAGGAACTGGTACTTGTAGGTTTCATCCTGCGCATGCGGGTCGCGCGGGTTGTCCCACATCAGCCCACGCACCGGCGGTGCACCGGTCTGCGCGGCCTCGTGCACCAGCCCGTACATGTACGGGGTCAGGCGCATCTTCAACTTCAGGTAATCGCGGTTGATGCTGCGATAGGGCTCGTCGTACCACCACGGGTGCTTGCGTGCGTTCGACGACCAGCCGCTCATGCCCATCAGCACCGGGGTGAAGGCTTTCCACTGCAGGTCGCGGGTGAAGGTTTCGGCGCTGCCACCGAAGATCGCATCGACATCGCCACTGGCGTAGGCCATGCCGGACAGGCCCGAACCGACCAGGGTCGGCACGTGCCAGCGGATGTAATCCCAGCTGCTGCTCTGGTCGCCGGTCCAGGCCACCGCATAGCGCTGGATGCCGGCCCAGCCCATCACCGTCCACAGGAACGGGCGAGAATCGGAATTGTCGAGGATGCCGTTGAAGGCCTGGCGGTTGGCGTCCATCGCGAACTGATAGCCCTTGCCGGTCCAGGCCACGTCCAGCTTCTGCACGCGGCTGCCGGCCTTGCCCACTTCCCAGGCGATCTTGTCGACGCCGTTCTCGGTCCACAGGCCGGTACGGAAACCATACCCGGCCAGGCCCTTCACCGTTTCCGGCAACTGCTTGTAGCCGCAACCGTAACCATCATTGGGCAGGATCCAGCCACCGGGCATGTCGTTGGCGCGGTACTGCTTGGCCACGCTGTCGATCACATCCGGCGTGGTGCCGGTCGGGCCGTCACTCCAGCCCTCGGGGACGGTGCCGGGCTTCTTGCTGTTGTCGCCATCGTTGTAGCAATCGGCATCGCCGTAGGACAGCGCCCAGCGCGCGACCATGTTCGGGCGGCCGGTCAGCTGGGTGTAGCGCTCGATCAGCTTCGGCAGGTCGGCGCCGACGAAGTAGTACGCATCGAAGCGGTCTTCGCGGTGCAGCAGCGTGGCCTGGTCGGCCTCGCGCAGATCGTAGCTGCCATCGCTCCAGGTGTTGCGTAGCATGCCCCAGCCACGGCTGCTCAGCAGCATCGGTGCCGGGCTCGGGCGATCGCCCTCTTCCCAACCGCCGGAATAGGACACTTCCAGCTCGCGGCCCTTGAATTGGTACCGGCCGTTCTGCTGGCCACCGCCGTAATAGCCTTCATCGGCCTGCGAGGCCAGCACCTGCACGCTCTGCGCGGCATCCAGGTCCAACGGCTGCAATTCCTGCCACAGCGCGGTGGGCTGGCCGTTGTCCAGGCGTTCCAGGCGCATGCGCAGTGGCTGCCGCTGTACATGCAGCACCAGGGCATCGGTGCGCACGCGGATTTCCTGCGCGTCTTCTTCCAGCTGCGCCTGCACGTTGGCCTTGGGCTGCGGCAGCACGATCGGTGCGGCCTTGTCGCCGGCACCGGTCAGTGTGCCGTTGCGGCCGGCCTGCACGCGGATGATGTCGGTGGCCGGCAGTTCGATGCGGATGCGTGCGCCCTTGTCGGTCTGCAGGTCCCAGCCCTGCACGCCATCGTGGCTGGCGCTGGCGCTGACGGTACGCAGGTTGCCGACCGGCTCGGCCCGGGCCGGCATGGACGCCAGCATCAATGCCGGCAACAGGGCCAGCATCAGCGGCGAGCGACGAACGCAGATTTCCACACGGACTCCCAACCCGTTCACCGGGGGTTTCGAAAGCGGTTGGGCCGACTCTAGGGCAGCGATTCGAAAGATGTCAACAAATTGAAAGGAAAAAGGAAGATATATTCCACTGAAACGAAAGTTGTTGCGTTGCAATACTTTGTGTAAGCGCTTGCAGCCGCCTGTTAAGCATTGTGCGATACGGCATTCGGCTCGATCTTTCGTTTTCTCGGGCAGTCGGCAGCGGGAAAAGTCATCGCTCCATTTTCTTTCTTTTTACTTTCGCTATTTGACATTTCGAAAGAAAACACAGATGGTGCGCTGGCCCAACTGGAACCTCCGAATGGACGTCACCCTGCTTTCCGATGTGTCCGCCTGGCAGCGCCTTGGCGGAGCCGATACCGCTACCGAAATCGCCCAGCAGCCTGCGCTGTGGGAGGCCCTCGCACAGGACCTGTCGCGTGCCCGCGACCGCCTGCAGGCCTTCCTCGGCGACAGCCTCAGCGACCCCAACCAGCGCGTGCTGTTCACCGGCGCCGGCAGCTCCGGCTTCATTGCCGAAATGGTGGCCGATGCGATCAACGCGCAGTGGCCAGCTGATGTGCGCGTGGTGCACACCACCAGCCTGCTGACCCACCCGGCGCTGTACCTGCAGCGCGACCGCCCGACCCTGCTGGTCTCGTTCGGCCGCAGCGGCTCCAGCCCGGAGAGCGTGGCGGCGGTGGACCGCGTGCGCAGCGACGTGGATGACGCGCGCTTCCTGGACATCACCTGCAATGCCGAGGGCGAGCTGGCCCGCCGTGGCGCCGGCCGTGCCGACACCTGCACCCTGCTGATGCCGTCGGCCAGCTGCGACCGCGCCTTCGCCATGACCAGCAGCCTGACCTGCATGCTGCTGGCGGCATTGACCGTGTTCGACCGTTCGCCGTGGGATGCGCGCATCGCGCGCCTGCAGCAGATTGCCGGTCTGGCCCGCGAAGGCCAGGCGCAGTGGGATGCCGCTGTGGCCGCGCTGGCGCAGCGCCCGTTCAACCGGGTCATCTACCTTGGCAGCGGCCCGCTGGAAGCACTGGCGCGCGAGGCTGCGCTGAAGGTGCTGGAGCTGACCGCCGGCCGCGTGCTGGCGCTGGCCAACACCCCGCTCGGCTTCCGCCATGGACCGAAGTCCACGCTGGACGGCAGCACCCTGGTGGTCGTGCTGCGCAGCGTGCAGCCGCTGGCACGCCGCTATGAGCAGGACCTGCTGGAAGAGCTGCGCCGCGACGGCGTGGCCGGCCAGGTGCTGTCGATCGGCCCGCATTCGGATATCGGCGCCGACGATGACTACACCCTCACCGTGCCTGCCCTGGATGACCCGTGGCTGGCGCCGGTGTGGCTGGGCTTTGCGCAGCTGTACGCGCTGCAGCGTTCGGCCGCACTCGGCCTGACCCCCGACAATCCGTTCCCGGACGGCACCGTCAACCGCGTGGTCAAGGGTGTCACCATCCACCATGGCTGAGCTGATCGCCAACGCCTGCTACGGCATCGACATCGGCGGCACCAAGATCGAGCTGGTGGTGTGCGATGCGGCGATGCAGGTCACCTGGCGGCGCCGCGTGGCTACCCCGCAGGGCGACTACGACGGCTTCCTGCAGGCGGTGGTGACACTGGTTGCTGAAGCCGATGCTGCGCTGGGTCGCAGCGATGCGGCCATCGGCATCGCCCTGCCCGGCGTGCGTGATCATCGCAACGGCCGCCAGCTCAGCGCCAATGTGCCTGCGCTGACCGGTCAATGCGTGGCGGCTGATCTGCAGGCACGCCTGCAGCGTCCGCTGCATTTCGGCAACGACCTGCAGTGTTTTGCGCTCTCCGAGGCGCATGGTGGCGCCGCCGATGGCTACCCCAGCATGTTCGGCGCCATCCTCGGCACCGGTGCCGGGGGCGGCTTCTGCCTGCAGGGGCGCCTGCTGTCCGGCTTCAACGGCCTGGCCGGCGAATGGGGCCACTGGAGCGTGCCGGGTCACCTGCTGCAGCGTCATGGCCTGCCGCTCATCGATTGCGCCTGTGGCCTGCAAGGCTGCGTGGAGCGCTACGTGTCCGGCAGTGGCCTGGCGATGATCGAGCGCCACCTCGGTGGCAGCGCTGCCGATGCCAGCGCGGTGGTCGCCCTGGCCGAGGCCGGCAATGCACGTGCACGGCAGGCACTGGACATCCATCGCGACCTGCTCGGCCACAGCCTGGCCGCCCTGGTGCTGGCGCTGGACCCGCACGTGATCGTGCTCGGTGGCGGCCTGTCCCAGTACGCACCGCTGTACCAGCTGTTGCCGGCGGCCATCGCCGCGCATCTGTTCAACGGCGTGCAGGTGCCGCCCATCGTGCCGCCGCGCTTCGGCGATGCCGGTGGTGCACGCGGTGCCGCCCTGCTGGCCTGCCAACCCTCGTTTTCCTGATGTCCGGAGCTTGACCATGTCCCCGTTGCAGACCCTGCTTGCCTCCCACCGCGCCGGCCACAACGTCGGCCTGTACAGTGTCTGCTGCAGCAACGAACAGGTGCTGCGCGCGGCCATGCACGTGGCGTTGGCGCACGATACCGTGCTGCTGATCGAAGCCACCTCCAACCAGGTCGACCAGTTCGGCGGCTACACCGGCATGACCCCGCCGCAGTACCGCGACTACGTCGGCACCCTGGCCGATGAGGAAGACTTCCCGCGCGAGCGCTTGATCCTCGGCGGTGACCACCTTGGCCCGAACGCCTGGCAGAAGCGCCCGGCCGCCGAAGCGATGACCCATGCGCGCGTGCTGATCGAGGCCTACGTCGCCGCGGGTTTCCACAAGATCCACCTGGACTGCAGCATGTCCTGCGCCGATGACCCGGTGCCGCTGCCCGATGCCATCGTTGCTGCACGTTCGGCCGAGCTGGCCGAGATCGCCGAGCGCACCGCCGCCGAGCACGGCCTGCCGCCGCCGGTCTATGTCATCGGCACCGAAGTGCCGATTCCCGGTGGCGAAGCCTCGCTGGCCGGTGGCCTGCAGGTGACCACCCCGGCCGCCGCTGCACAGACCCTGGCCATCCACCGTCAGGCCTTCGACACCCCGCTGCTGCGCGATGCATGGCAGCGTGTGCTGGCCATGGTGGTGCAGCCGGGCGTGGACTTCGACCACAGCAGCGTGCACGAGTACGACGCGGCCGCCGCCAGCGAGCTGGCCGACTTCCTCGAACAGCAGCCGCGCATCGTGTTCGAAGCGCATTCGACCGACTACCAGCGCGAAAGCGGCCTGCATGCGCTGGTGCGCGACCATTTCGCCATCCTCAAGGTCGGCCCCGCGGCCACCTTCGCCTACCGCGAAGCGCTGTTCGCACTCGCTGCCATCGAAGCCGAGCTGCTGCCGGCCGCGCAGTGCTCGCGCCTGCCGCAGGTGCTGGACGAGGTGATGGTGGCGCAGCCGAAGTCCTGGCAGTCGTACTACCAGGGCGACGAAGCGACCCTGCGCCTGCTGCGCAGCTATTCCTTCAGCGACCGCTGCCGCTACTACTGGGGCGAGCCGGCGCTGGTGCAAGCCGTGCAGACCCTGTTCGCCAACCTGGAACAGCACGCGCCGCCGCTGGTGCTGCTCAGCCAGTACCTGCCGGAGCAGTACCGCGCCGTGCGCGAGGGCACCCTGGCCAATACGCCTACCGCCCTGGTGCAGCATCGCATCGGCCTGTGCCTGGGCGAATACGCCCGCGCCTGCAGCGCCAACGAGGCGGGAACCCGCAAGCACAACGCAAGTCCGGCTGCCGCCGATCTTGCGAACGGCTAATCTCTACCTTTCCCCGCGAAACCGAGAATGGCCATGCGCAACACCCGCTCCCGCCGGCAACAGATCCTGCAGCTGCTGATCGAGCACGGCTCGGTGCAGGTGGCCGATCTGGTCGAGCGCTTTGGCGTGTCGGCGGTGACCATCCGTGCCGACCTGACCCACTTCGAATCGCAGGGGCTGGCCACGCGAACCCACGGTGGCGCCACCCTGGTGCGAACGCCGCCGCAGGAGCAGGACATCCATGAAAAGGATGCGCTGAACCTGCCGCTGAAGGATTCCATCGGCACGGCGGCCGCGCGCCTGGTGCAGGCCGGTGACAACATCATCATCGACTCCGGCTCCACCACGATGACCCTGGCCCGCCACCTGCGCGGACACCGCGATGTGACGGTGATGACCAACGGCCTGAACATCGCCTGGGAACTGGCCAACGCCGCCGGCATCACCGTGCTGCTGACCGGCGGACTGCTGCGCCAGCAATCGCTGTCGCTGCAGGGCAGCCAGGCCGAAGCCAGCCTCAACTCCTACAGTTTCGACACGCTGTTCCTGGGCGTGGATGGCCTGGACCTGCAGTTCGGCCTGACCACCCACGACGAAGCCGAAGCCCGCCTCAACCACCGCATGGTCGAACGCGCGCGGCGCATCGTGGTGCTCACCGACGCCTCCAAATTCGGACGCGTCAGCCTGCACCGCATCGCCCGCCTCGATCAGATCCACGCCATCATCACCGACGCCGGCATCGACGACGCGACCCGCGAGGGGCTGCAGCGGCTGGGCATCGAAGTGATCATCGCCGAGCCCCCCGCATGACCGACACCCGCTCCCTGCACGGCCGCATCCTCACCCCGTTGGGCTGGCGTCGCGGCCAGGTGCAGTTCGATTCACACGTGCGCCAGCTGCAGGTAGATGACCACAGCGACGGCGATGACCCGCAGCTGCCGGTGATCCTGCCCGGCTTCATCGACCTGCACGTGCATGGCGCGGCCGGCGTCGACCTGATGCAGGGCGGCGACGTGGCCCGCACCATCGCCCGCACCCATGCGCGCTTTGGTACCACCACGCTGCTGGCAACCACCATGACCGCTGGCCTGGACGAGATCGAATACGCGCTGCAGGGCGTTGCGGCAACGATGGCAGCGCCCGATGCCGATGCTGCCTGCATCGCCGGTGTGCACCTGGAAGGCCCCTTCATCAGCCCGCAGCGGCTGGGCGCACAACCCAATCGTACGATCGAGGCGACGATGGCGCTGGTGCGGCAGCTGCACGCGCTGGCACCGATCCGGGTGATGACGCTGGCGCCGGAGATCGGCGAGCACACCGCACTGATCCCCGCGCTGTCCGCACTCGGCATCCGCGTGCAGCTCGGCCACAGTGCCGGCACCTACGAGGAAGGCGTGGCCGCATTGCAGGCCGGCGCTTCCGGTTTCACCCATCTGTTCAACGGCATGACCGGCGTCGACCACTACCGGCCGGGCATCGCCGCCGCTGCCCTGGCGCATGCGCAGTACGCCGAGATCATTCCCGACCTGCAGCACATCCATCCCGGCGTGATCCGTCTGGCCGCACGCGCGATTCCGCGCCTGTATGCGGTAACCGACGCGACGGCCGCCACCGGCATGCCCGATGGCGAGTACGCACTGGGCGAGCAGCGCGTACACAAGTGCGGCGGCTGCGTGCGCCTGGCCACCGGCTCGCTGGCCGGCAGCGCGCTGACCATGGACCAGGCGCTGCGCAACCTGGTGCAGGTGGGATTGGATCTGGCTGACGCATCGCAGCGCGTTTCCACCTTCCCGGCCGATTACCTGGGCTTGAGCGATCGCGGCCGCATTGCGCCCGACGCCCGCGCCGACCTGGTGGTGCTGGATGCGGAACTGCGCCTGCAGAAAGTGGTGGTAGGTGGTCGATTGATCGATCTGGACTGACACACGCCATGCGGCCCGGATGCCGCACACAAGGCGCGCAAGCGCATTGCATCAGCCACGCACCCTCCCGTCAGTCCAGGAACGAGCCGATGACCGCAGCCACTGCACCTGCCGTACCCGCTTCCACCGCCCCGCGCTGGCCCGTACGTTACCTGCTCTTCATCGGCGGCCTCGGTGGCCTGCTGTACGGCATCGACATCGGCATCATCGCTGGCGCCCTGCCCTATCTTGAAGCCACCGCCAGCCACGCCTGGCAGCTCAGCAGCCAGCAGCTCGGTTTCGTCGTCGCCGCGGTGCTGCTGGGCAGCGTGCTGTCCTCACTGTTCGCCGGCATGATCGCCGACCTCATCGGCCGCCGTGGCGCGATGCTGCTGGCCGGCGTGCTGTTCACCGCCAGCATCCCGATCATGGCACTGGCCTCGGGTTACACCCCGCTGCTGCTGGGGCGCCTGCTGCAGGGTGTCAGCGGCGGCCTGATCGGCGTGGTCATTCCCCTGTACCTGGCCGAAGTGCTCAGCCCGGAACGACGCGGCCGCGGCGCGGCGATGTTCCAGCTGCTGCTGACCGTCGGCCTGGTGCTGGCCGCGTTGATCGGCCTGTACCACGCCCATGCCGTGGACGCCGCCACAGAGTCGGTGCGCTCGCTGCCGGTCGCGCGGCAGGCGCAGGAGCTGTTCACGGTGAAGGACCACGCCTGGCGCACCATCTTCTGGACCTGCCTGGCACCGGGCCTGCTGTTCTGCGCCGGCATCTTCTGGCTGTCCGAATCACCGCGCTGGCTGGTGCGTCGTGGCCGCACCGATGATGCGCGCCGCAGCCTGCAGCGCGTGCTGCCCGCTGCCGACGTCGAGCCCACCCTGGCGCAGATCCAGGCTCCGGAATCGAGCAGCAGCAGCGGCAAGCGTGACCCGCTGCTCAGCCGCCGCTACGTGGTGCCGTTCGTGTTGGCCTGCGTGGTGCTGGCCTGCACCCAGGCCACCGGCATCAACTCGGTGCTGGCCTATGCGGTCAACATCCTCAACCAGGCAGGCCTGTCCGGCTCGGTGGCCAACGGCGCCGACGTGGCGATCAAACTGCTCAACGCGGTGATGACCGTCGCCGCGCTGCTGCTGGTCGACCGCAAGGGTCGCAAGTTCCTGCTGATGCTGGGCAGCGGTGGCATCTGCGTGGCCCTGCTGGCCGCAGCAACGCTGTTCTTCCAGGCCGAACGGGGCCGCGCCGACGTGCAGCCGCACCTGCAGGCCGCAGTGAGCGGCGATGGCCTGCAACTGGTACTGGATGACGCGCAGTGGCAGCGGCTTGCCGGTGGCGTCGACCGCGAGGGCCGGCCGCTGCAGCTGACCGTGTCCTACGCCTATGGCGACTTCACCAACGTGCGCGCGCTGCGCAGCGACAACCTGACCGACCGCGAGCTGCGCATCGAGCGCGCCGGCACCGTACAGCCGGACAGCGTCATCGGCGCGTTCTTCCGCACGTTGCACCTCAATCCGTTCGCCGACCCGGCCAGTGCCGCGCAGGCACCGCTGCGCATCGAGCAAGCCCGTATCGGCCCGATTCCGCCGCCCGCGCATGGCTGGGCCGTCGCTGCCTGCATCCTGGTATTCGTGGCGTTCTTCGCAGTTGGCCCAGGCGTGTGCGTGTGGCTGGCGCTGTCCGAGCTGATGCCCAACCGCATCCGCTCCAACGGCATGAGCATCGCGCTGCTGATCAACCAGTTCGTGTCCACCACCATTGCCGCGATCTTCCTGCCGACGGTGGGGCACTACGGCTACGCCAGCATGTTCCTGTTCTGGGCGGGCTGCACGTTCGTGTTCTTCCTGGTGGCCGCTTTCTGGCTGCCGGAGACCAAGGGGCGCTCGCTGGAAGAGATCGAAGCCGGGTTTGCGGGGAAGCAGCGCTGATTCAGCGCTGCTGTGGCGGCGCAGGGCCGCCGTGCACGATGTAGCGCGCCATGTCGTGCACTTCGGCCACGCTCATGTTGGTACCGGCCACCTGCATGGACTCGCCAAAAGGGCCCGCTATGGTGGCCACGGACAGCACGTGGTCATCGACGGTAAGCGCCACCCGCTTGCCCACCAGGGCCTCGGTCGCGTGCAGCAACCGGCCGGCGGACTCCTTGCGGAACGTCAGTTCCAGTACGGGCTGGTGCGCGGCGTCCAACGCCGCTCGCACGTCGACGATATCGGCACTGGTGAGTATCGGCGGCGCTTTCACGGCGATGCTGCGCCCTTGCCACTGCAGGGTAGCGCGGCCATCGGGATCGACCTCACGCATCTGCACCTGCACCCCCTCCCGCGGCGGATGCCGGGTCTCCGCCGGAAGCACCCGGTTGCAGCCCGCCAGCAGCAACACCGCGAGGCCGCCGCCGAGCAGCGCCCATCTGTTCCAGGCCCGCATCAGCGCAGCTTCCTCAGCTTGAACGCCACCAGCACCTGCAGCACGCCGTACAGCAGGCTGCCAATGCCGATCCACAACGTGGTTACCGCTACGCCGGCATACGGATTGGCCGCGAACAGCAGGCCCAGCACGATGGCCAGCACGCCGCTGAGAATCAGCAACCACTCACCCTGGATCTGCCTGCGCACGCGGATGGCGAAGACGATGCGATAGATGCCTGCCACCAGCAGCCATGCCGCCAGGAACAGCACCAGCACGCTGGCGGTGGCCAGTGGATTGATCACCGCCAGGATGCCGAAGCCCAGCGAGGCGACCACGTACAGCAGCAGCCAGCCACGCGAGGCGCCACTACCACCGGTAATCAACGCCAGCAGGCTGATGACGCCTTCCACGATCGCCATCACGCCCAGCGTCCACGCCAGCGCGATGGCCGCCGACATCGGCCAGCCGATCGCGATGATGCCGAAGCCCAGCGCGACCAGACCGTACAGCAGCAGGATCCACCAGCTGCGTCCAACGGCCGACAACAAGGGAGACAGAGGGGAATTCATGGCCACTCCTTCGATCCGGGTTCGTGAACATCCTAGACCTACGGAATGAAAGGTGCGATCACGGCACCCGCGCACAGACCCATGCCCGCACATCTTCAGCCCCCACCAGCCGCAGCGTCTCGGCGACTTCCAGCACGGTGCTGCCGGTGGTCATCACGTCGTCGACGATGGTCAGCCGCGCGGGGACGGCACCGCGCACATCGAAGGCGTCGAACAGGTTGTCGCGGCGCTGCTCGGCGCTGCGTTCGGACTGCGGCGCGGTATGGCGGCGACGGTACAGCCCGCGCCACCTCGGTGTCCGCAGCAGCCGGCACAGCTCGGCTGCCTGATCATAGCCGCGCTGGCGCAGGCGTTTGGGATGCAGCGGCACCGGTACCAGGGGTGGGCACGACCATGGCGGCGGGTTGCGCAGCATCAACTGCGCAAGCAGGCGTCCGGCAGCCAGGTCCTGGTGGAATTTGTAGCGGACCAGTAGTTGATCGATCGGCGGCAGGTACAGCATGCTGGCGTGGGTGGCGGTCTGCGGCGGCGGCTCGTCACGGCAGGTGCCGCAGATGGGCAGGGCCTCCTCCGGTAGCGGAAGCGCGCAGCGAAGGCAGGCGCGACCCGCCCACGGTAGGTCGGCGAGGCAAGCGACGCAGAGGTCGAAGGTGTCGTGGCCGGGCTCGCCGCAGACCAGGCAGCGCAGGGGCAGCAACAGGCGAAAGGCGGCCTGTAATGGTTCACCAAGGGCAGAAGGCAGTGGGAAGCGCATGCCGCAGCATCGCCACGCAGGTGGATGCTGCCCATCGGCGAAGCCAGCACATGCGCGTAGGTGAAGGGCGCGCTCCGCGTCTGACCATTTGCGGTCGGCAGTGGCCTCGTTGTGGCGGGTTGGGTGAACCGTCCGCTGCTTGACAGGCTGCCGGGATGTCCGGACCCTTCCGGCATGACAATCGACGTCGAACACCTGAGCCTGCGCGAACTGAACGCCCTTGTGACTGCTGCCGAGCAGCGGAGGGCGCTGGTTGCCAGCCGCCGCCCCGTGGCCGTCGTCCGTCGCAAGCTGATCGCCTTCGCCGCGCAGTGCGGCTACACGATTGAAGAGCTGATCGGGGCTGCGCCCGCCGAGGCCGCTGCACCGGTCCGCAAACCTGCCACACGGCGCAGGGCAGGCAAGGTGGCGGCCAAGTACCGCGACCCGGACAACAAGCGCAATACGTGGTCGGGCCGCGGCCGGATGCCGCGCTGGCTTGCCGAGAAGACCAAGCATGGCCGCAGCCCTGCCGATTTCCTGATTCCCGGGCTGGGCCGGTCCGACGTTCGAAAGTCCAGCGCGATCGGGCAGAGAACCGTCTTCAAGCAGAGCTGACCCGGCGCACTTCGCTGTAGCGCATGCGCGACAGGTCGCCGGCAGCCTGCAGCGCGCCACGCTCGACCAGCTTGCGCACACGCCCTGCGTAGAACACATCTGGAATTCCCGGCGGACGTTCGGGATCCAACGACATCGCCGTGCCCACGATATAGGCGACTTTGCGGAACTGACCGTCACAGTGGGAAAGCAGCTGCTGATCGATCCGCGCGACGTCCTCCTCGGTCAGCGCTGCGATGCGGTGCCGCTGTTCGTTGGTGAGGTGCGCATCGCAGTCCGGCGCGTCGTCAGTGTCAGCCAGCCGGCCATTTACAGCCAGCAGGCGGACCAGCACGAAGAAGCCAAAGTCTGCCAACTCCGCTTCGGACAGGCCTACCGGGTCGGCAAGCATGCCTGGTGGATAGTCCTTGAACGTAACGAACGTGCGGTGCTGCCACATACCGGCGGTGTCCGATTTCCGCAGGTCATCCATTACCACGCGCAAGCCTCCATCGGGCAGATCAGCCAGGCTGCACAGCACAGCGTTGCGAAGGGTTGCGGCGTTCTTGTGCGTGTCCATGCCGATTCTCACGTTCCATGCGTAGCGGCCAACTTAGCACCGCTGCAACTGACCCGGGCGACGACCCCTGTAAACCACTACTTTATATTTATAGTTGACAGCGTTCCCAACCCCACCCAGACTGCGCCCTCGCTCCAGCCCTTCCAAGGTCCCGCCATGGCAACCGCCATCCGCCACGACTGGCACCACGACGAACTGCAGGCGCTGTTCGACCTGCCCCTCCCGGAACTGCTGTTCCGCGCCGCCGCCGTCCACCGCGAGCACTTCGATCCGGCCCAGGTGCAGGTATCCACGCTGTTGTCGGTGAAGACCGGTGGCTGCCCGGAAGACTGCGCGTACTGCCCGCAGGCGCAGCGCTACAGCACCGGGGTCAACGCACAGAAACTGATGGACACCGACGCGGTGCTGGCCAAGGCCCGCCAAGCCAAAGCGGCCGGTGCCTCGCGTTTCTGCATGGGTGCAGCGTGGCGTTCGCCGAAGGACCGCGACATCCCCAAGGTGGCGGCAATGATCGCCGGGGTGAAAGCGCTGGGCCTGGAAACCTGCGCCACGCTGGGCATGCTCAGTGGCGAGCAGGCGCGCGCGTTGAAGGACGCCGGCCTGGACTACTACAACCACAACCTCGATACCGCGCCGGACTACTACGAGTCGATCATCCACACCCGGCAGTACCAGGATCGCCTGGATACGCTGGGCCATGTCCGTGATGCGGGGTTGAAGACCTGCTGCGGCGGCATCGTTGGCATGGGCGAAACGCGCGCGCAGCGGGTCGGTCTGCTGCTGGCGCTGGCCACCTTGCCGGCGCATCCCGATTCGGTGCCGATCAACAAGCTGGTGCAGGTGGCCGGCACGCCGCTGCATGGCAGTGCCGAGCTGGACCCGTTCGAGTTCGTGCGCATGATCGCCGTGGCCCGCATCGCCATGCCGCGTTCGATGGTGCGCCTGTCGGCCGGCCGCGAGTCGATGAGTGACGAGCTGCAGGCGCTGTGCTTCCTGGCCGGCGCCAACTCCATCTTTTATGGCGACAAGCTGCTGACCACCGGCAACCCGGAGAGCGAGCGCGACATGGCCCTGTTCGCACGCCTGGGCCTGCAGCCGATGGCGGTGCAGGTGGACGCCGACGGTCATGACCATGGCGGAACCGTGCATGCCGATATCAGCGCCGATGGCCCCGGCTGCGGCTGCACCCACGCGGCCTGAGCCGGCGGCCAAGCAGGCGTCGCGGCAACGCGCTACCCTAGCCGCCCCGTCGCCGCATCCAGCCGCCATGGCACGCCCCGACCTGACCGCCCGCCTCCAAGCCCAGCGCGCGTTGCGCGATGCACAAGGCCGTCGCCGCCCGCGGCGCACGGTCACCCGTCGCGATGGTGTGCGCCTGGAAGTCGATGGGCGCTGGCTGACCGGCTTCTGCAGCAACGATTACCTGGGCCTGGCCCAGCAGTTCAGCGTGGTCAACGCACTGCAGGATGCCGCCGCGCGCGAAGGTGCCGGTGCCGGTGCTTCGCACCTGGTCTGCGGCCACCACGCGCTGCACGACGCATTGGAACGCGAAGTGGCCGAGTGGCTCGGTTACCCGCGTGCCTTGCTGTTCGGCAGTGGCTTCACCGCCAACCTGGCCGTGCAGCAGGCGCTGCTGGGCGAAGAGAACGATGTCTGCGTGCAGGACAAGCTCAACCACGCCAGTCTGCTCGATGCCACCCGGCTGGCCGGCGCGCGCCTGCGCCGCTACCCGCACCTGGACGCGGAAGGTGCGATGCGCCAGCTCAAGCATGCGCCCGATGGCGCAGCGATGCTGGCTACCGACGGTGTCTTCAGCATGGATGGCGATATCGCGCCGCTGCGTGCGCTGTCGCTGGTCGCGCGCCTGCAGCAGGCGCTGTTCTACGTGGACGATGCACATGGCGTGGGCGTGCTCGGCGATGGTCGTGGCGCGGTCGCCACCACCGGCCTGGGCGTGGACGATGTGCCGCTGCAGCTGGTCACCCTGGGCAAGGCGCTTGGCGGTTCCGGCGCGCTGGTGCTCGGCCGCGAAGACCTGATCGAGCACCTGGCCGAAACCGCACGCCCCTACATCTACACCACCGCCATGGCGCCGGCGCTGGCGGCATCCGCACTGGAAGCGGTGCGCCTGGCCCGCCGCGATCATTGGCGCCGCGCGAAGCTGGCCGATCTGATTGCCCTGTTCCGTAGCGAAGCGCGACGTCATGGGCTGGATCTGATGGCATCGGAAACGCCGATCCAGCCGCTGTTGTGTGGCGACGACCACACTGCCATGGCGATGTCGCAGGCGCTGGAGCAGGCCGGCTGGCTGGTCGGCGCGATCCGCCCACCGACCGTGCCGGAAGGCAAGGCGCGCCTGCGCGTCACCTTGTCCGCGCTGCACACCACCGAGCAGGTACGCGGCCTGGTCGACGCCATCGCCGTTGCACGCGACCGCGTGGCCTTTGCCGCGCGTGAAGTGCTGCCGCCGTCGTTGCCGGCGCTGGCCTGAGTGATCGTGTAGTTCCCCATGCATATTGAAGTGACCGGCCATGGGCCGGACCTGGTACTGATCCACGGCTGGGCCCTGCAGGGCGGCGTGTTTGCGCCGCTGGTGCAGCGCCTGGCCGATCGATTCACGCTGCATCTGGTCGACCTGCCCGGCCATGGCCATAGCCGCGACGACAGCACCCCGCTGCGCCTGCCGTTCGTGGTCAATGCCATTGCCGCGGCCACGCCGCCGGCGGTGTGGTGCGGCTGGTCACTGGGCGGCCTGTTCGCGCTGCACGCGGCGGCCACGCTGCCGAAGGTGCGCGGTCTGGCGATGATCGCCGCCACGCCGCGCTTCGTGCGCGGTGATGACTGGCCGCATGCGGTGGAGCCATCGGTATTCGAGCAGTTCGGTCGTGACCTCGCGCAGGACTTCAGTGGCACCCTGGAACGTTTCCTGGCACTGGACGTGATGGGTTCGGCGCATGCCCGCGAGGAACTGCGCACCCTGCGGCTGCGCCTGGTCGAACGCGGAGCGCCCACCGAACGCGCACTGCGCGAGGGCCTGCAGCTGCTGGAGAGCACCGACCTGCGCGGTGCCTTGCCCGCACTGGGCAAGCCCAGCCTGTGGATTGCCGGCCAGCGTGACCGTCTGGTCTCGCCGGCGGCGATGCAGGCCGCTGCCGCGCTGGCGCCCGGCGGGCAGTCGCTGACCGTCGGCCATGGCGGCCACGCGCCCTTCCTCGGCCATGCCGATGACGTTGCGGCCGCCCTGCAACACTTCGTTGCCCGCCTGTCACCGGCCGATGGCGGACAATGAGCCTTCCTAAGCTTGTGCAGGACTGACGCATGGATCTGGGCATTTCCGGCCGCTGGGCACTGGTCTGCGGCGCCAGCAAGGGGCTTGGCCTGGGCTGCGCGCGCGCATTGGTACGCGAAGGCGTGAACGTGGTCATCGTCGCCCGCGGTGACGCTGCGCTGCAGGCCGCGGCTGAAGAACTGCGTACGCTGCGCGGTGCCGCTGAAGTGCATGCGATCGCCGCCGACGTCACCACCGAGGCGGGCCGCGCCCAGGCGCTGGCCGCCTGCCCGCAGGTCGACATCCTGGTGACCAACGCCGGCGGTCCGCCGCCGGGCGACTTCCGCACGTTCGAGCGCGACGACTGGATCGCCGCGCTCGACGCCAACATGCTGGCACCGATCGCGCTGATCCGCGCCACCGTGGACGCGATGATCGAACGCGGCTTCGGCCGCATCGTCAACATCACCTCGTCATCGGTGAAGGCACCCATCGACGCGCTGGCGCTGTCCAACGGCGCGCGCAGCGGCCTGACCGGCTTCGTCGCCGGGCTGGCGCGGCGCACCGTCGTCCACAACGTCACGATCAACAATCTGCTGCCCGGCCAGTTCGATACCGACCGCCTGCGCGCCAACTTCGCCCACGCCGCCGGCCAGGACGGGGACGTGCAGGCGGTGGCCGAACGCCGCCGCCAGCAGATTCCCGCCGGCCGCTTCGGCACGCCGGACGAATTCGGCGCCGCCTGCGCCTTCCTGTGCAGTGCACAGGCCGGTTACCTCACCGGGCAGAACCTGCTGATCGACGGCGGCGCCTACCCCGGTACGTTCTAAGAGACTTCTGCAATGCCGTCCCACTTCGATGCCCGCCATGTCCGCCGCGCCTTCGCCCGCGCCGCTACCAGCTACGATGCTGCCGCCGCCCTGCAGCGCGAGGTGCAGTCGCGGCTGCTGGAATCGCTGGACTACCTGGAGGCACGCAAGCCGGAGGTGGTGCTGGATATCGGTGCCGGCACCGGCCATGCCAGTGCGCTGATGAAGAAGCGCTGGCCGAAGGCGCAGGTGATCGCGCTGGACGTGGCACTGCCGATGCTCGACCAGGCCAAGCGCCAGGCCGGCTGGTGGAAGCCGTTCCAGCGCCTGGCCGCCGATGCCACGGCGCTGCCGTTGGCCGACAACAGCGTCGATGTGATCTTCAGCAACCTGTGCCTGCAGTGGGTGGACGACCTGCCGGCGGTGTTCGCCGGTTTCCGCCGCGTGCTCAAGCCCGGTGGGCTGCTGGTGTGTTCAACGTTCGGGCCGGAAACGCTGGTCGAGCTCAACGAGGCCTTCGCCGCCGCCGACGACCGCCCGCACGTGAGCCGCTTCGCGCAGATCGCCCAGTTCGGCGATGCGCTGATGATGGCCGGCTTCCGCGATCCGGTACTGGACCGCGACCTGTTCACCCTGACCTACGACGATCTGCCCTCGTTGATGCGCGAGCTGCGCGCGATGGGCGCGACCAACGCACGGGTCG
Source organism: Stenotrophomonas sp. TEPEL (assembly GCF_004348785.1). Lineage (NCBI taxonomy): Bacteria > Pseudomonadati > Pseudomonadota > Gammaproteobacteria > Lysobacterales > Lysobacteraceae > Stenotrophomonas > Stenotrophomonas sp. TEPEL. Next base: position 210,193 of record NZ_QQXJ01000001.1, on the reverse strand, counting down.
ATCGCCGCCATACGTTGACCGGCCGGGGGCGGTTCGCGGCGGCAGCGGCGGCGTACGAACCGATGCGCCGTGCCGATGGCAAGCTGCCCAGCAGCTGGGAAGTAATCTACGCTCATGCCTGGGCGCCGGATCCGGGCGCGCCGATCCGCGAAGGTGGGCATGACATTGCTTCCGTGCCGGTGTCGGCGATCCCGATCCGGCGCAAGCAGACCTGATTCGAAGGCGCCGCCGGGCATGGCCCGGCGCTACCAGCCGACCTTGGTCGGCGCTGTGCTTCCCGTGCCGACCAAGGTCGGCAACTACCAAAGCAGGTCCCGGCCAGGCGCGCGTCATGGGTAGCGCCGGGCCATGCCCGGCGAGCGCAGCGGCAGCCGCTCAGGTATTGGCCGGTGAACTCAACGGCGGCCGTACCAGGTCGCGGTGGAAGAAGTAGATCTCCTGCACCAGGAAGCGCCAGCTGGTATGGAAGCTGCGGAAGCGCGTGCTGGGTGTGGACGAGGCCAACGCCTGGATGCCCAGCGCCTTGCTCAGGCGCAGCGCGCGCGCCATGTGCAGCGGGTCGCTGACGATGATCACCGAATGCAGCTTGCGCTGGTCCATCAGCCGCTTGGCCTCGACCAGGTTCTGCACGGTATTGCGCGAGGCGGTCTCGATGAGGATCGCCTCATCGGGAATGCCGTGCTTGAGCGCATAGCGCCGGGCCACCTGCGATTCCGAGAAGCGCGCACCGGTGCCTCCGTAGCCACCGGTGAAGATCAGCAGTGGCGCGTAGCCGGCGTCGTACAGATCCAGGCCGTGGCGGATGCGCTCTTCAAACACCGGCGAGGGCTTGGCATCGTAGGCCGCCGCACCCAGCACGATGATCGCGTCCGCCTTGGCCGCCTGGTCGCGCTCGCCGACCCAGACGATCCAGGCGGTCACGCCCAGCAGCCAGATCACCAGCAGTACGAACAACCGCCACACCCAACCGAGCAGGCCGGTACGTTCGCGATGGCGGCCGCGGCTCATGGCGCTCCCCAACGCAGGGCAGGCAGATCGACATTGCCGCCGGACAGCACCAGTCCAACGCGCAGGCCGGCGAAGCGCGCAGGCTGCGCAAGCACCGCCGCCAGCACGATCGCCGAGGACGGCTCGACCACCTGCTTGAGCACGTCCCACAGCAGGCGCATCGCCGCCACGGTGGCGGCATCGTCAACCACGATGACCTCGGCGCCCGCGGCCTGCAGCAGCGCGAAGTTGGGGGCGCCGATCAGCGTGCGCAGTCCGTCGCAGATCGTGTCCGGGGTAAATGCCTCCTGGCGCTTGCCGGTCGCCAGCGAACGGGCGGTGTCGTCGGCACCGGCCGGCTCGGCCAGCACCAGCCGCGTACCCGGGCTGGCGCGCTGCAGGGCCAACGCGGTGCCACTGGCCAGGCCACCACCGCCCACCGGCACCACCAGCACGTCGAACGGCTCCTCGCTGTGCAGCAGCTCCAGCGCGGCCGTGCCCTGCCCGGCGATCACCGCGGGGTTGGTGTACGGATGGACCAGAGTGGCGCCGGTATCGGCCTGCACCTTGGCGCAGGTGGCCTCGCGGTCGGCAATGGTGGCCGGGCAGCGCCAGAGGGTGGCGCCATGCCGGGCGATATTGGCCAGCTTGGCGGCCACGGCCCCTTCGGGCACCACCACATGGCAGGGAATGCCCCGTGTGCGGGCAGCCAGCGCCAAGGCGGCACCGTGATTGCCGGAGGAATGGGTCACCACACCGGCACCGGCGTGATCGGCATCCAGCGACCACACCGCATTGCACGCACCGCGGAACTTGAACGCGCCGCCGCGCTGCAGGTGCTCGGCCTTGAACGCCAGTTGCGCACCGGCCAGCGCGTCCAGCGTGCGCGAGCGCAGCACCGGGGTCACGCTGGCATGGGGCGCGATCCGCGCGGCGGCGGCGAGGACGTCATCAGCGCGGGGCAACAGTGAATCGCTCATGACGCAAGATTAACGTATGGCCCCGCGCTGGCGAGGGCGCCATCGGTCATGCCAGCATGCATGCCTACACCGCCATTCATCCTGGCCGGCGGAATTAAGGGCTGATTCAACGCCGGCGGCTGAAGCTGCCTGCATACCCGTCCTCTGGGGGGACCCATCATGAAAACGCGCCTGATGCTTGCCGGTGGCCTGCTGCTGGCCCTGACCGGTTGCACCACGTATGACTATGTCGGTGGCCGCGGCGGCGGTTACTACCACGGCGCACCGTCGGTGGAGTACCGCTACCCCTATGGCTACCCGGCCGACTACGGCTATCCGTATTACGGCGGCGGTGGCTATTACGGCTATGGCGGCCCGTACTACCAGCGGCCGATCTACCGCCCGCCGCACCACAACCACCGCCCGCCACCGCGTCCCGGCAACGGCGGCGAAAACCGCCCGCCACCGCCGCCGCGCCAGAACAATGGCGGCTCGCCCTGGCGCAACATGGATTCGATGCGTCGACCGCCGCAGCCTGCACAGCGGGTCGAGCGCCCCTCGCCGCCGCCGCAGGCGCGTCCGGCTCCGGCTCCGGCTCCGCGTGCGCCGAGGATGAACAGTTCCCCCTGGCGTGCCATGGATCGTGAGAGATAGCGCACAGTTGACGCTTGTTCCATCTTGCATTTCACACGGTCCAAGCCTCAATCTACGCAGGTGGTGACTGCCAGCGTCACAAAGTGACAAAAGCGTTAAGAGCCCGTCCCAAACAGCTCTACGTCGATATCCGACAGGAACATCTGGATCCCCCCTGTTCCGGCCCTGTCGGATGTCGGCACCTTTGAAGGCAAACGGCCCCGCACTGCGGGGCCGTTTGTTGTTGGGGACACCAGGGCGCGCGGGCGGTAGATCCACGCCATGCGTGGATGCCGCGTTCCCAGCCGCCCCAAAAAAACAGGGCCGGACAGTCCCCCGACTGCCGGCCCCTCTGCTTCCCCACCGTGCGCCTGTACCGGCCCCTGTTCCAATTCCGGTCACCAGCGCCTGCGGCGCCAGCCACGGTGGGTGCTATTGGGTTATCTGCAAAAATCCTGCCAACTTTAGGGTTGATTTCGACTCCGGCCGGCCGGCGCCAACGTCCCTGCCCCGATTGGCGCTAAAATCGCCACCCCGGCGCCGTCTCCGGCTGCGCCTGCCCCTTGCTGAACAGCCCCCATGATCGATTCCTTCCATCGTTACGACGTCATCGTCATCGGCGGTGGCCACGCCGGCACCGAGGCCGCGCTGGCTGCGGCCCGTACCGGCGTGCGCACCCTGTTGCTGACCCACAACATCGAAACGGTGGGAGCGATGAGCTGCAACCCGGCCATCGGTGGCATCGGCAAGGGCCATCTGGTCAAGGAAATCGACGCCCTCGGCGGTGCGATGGCGCATGCCGCCGACCGCGCCGGCATCCAGTGGCGCACCCTCAACGCCTCCAAGGGCCCGGCCGTGCGCGCCACCCGCTGCCAGGCCGACCGCAACCTGTACCGCATGGCGATCCGCGCCATCGTCGAGGGCCAGGCCAACCTGACCGTGTTCCAGGCGGCGGTGGATGACCTGGTCATCGAGGGCGACCACGTGCGCGGGGTCATCACCCAGACCGGCCTGCGTTTCGATGCCGAGGCCGTGGTGCTGACCGCCGGCACCTTCCTGGCCGGCAAGATCCACGTCGGCCCGACCCAGTACGCAGCCGGCCGCATGGGCGATCCGCCCGCCACCACGCTGGCTGCACGCCTGCGCGAGCGGCCGTTCCAGGTGGACCGCCTGAAGACCGGCACGCCACCGCGCATCGACGGCCGTTCGCTGGACTACAGCGTGATGGACGAGCAGCCCGGCGACACGCCGCGCCCGGTGATGTCTTTCCTCGGCTCGGTGGATGAGCATCCGCAGCAGGTCAGCTGCTGGATCACCCACACCAGCGAGCAGACCCACCAGATCATCCGCGACGCCCTGCACCGCTCGCCGCTGTACAGCGGCCAGATCGAAGGCATCGGCCCGCGCTACTGCCCCTCCATCGAGGACAAGGTGGTGCGCTTTGCCGAGAAGGCCAGCCACCAGATCTTCGTCGAGCCCGAAGGCCTGGGCATCGTCGAGATCTATCCCAACGGCATTTCCACCTCGCTGCCGTTCGACGTGCAGCTGGAGATGGTGCGCAGCATCCGTGGTTTCCAGAACGCGCACATCACACGCCCCGGCTATGCCATCGAGTACGACTTCTTCGATCCACGCGGGCTGAAGGCCTCGCTGGAAACCAAGCTGGTCAACGGCCTGTTCTTCGCCGGCCAGATCAACGGCACCACCGGTTATGAAGAAGCAGCCGCACAGGGCCTGCTGGCCGGCCTCAACGCCGCTCGCCAGGTGCGTGGCCTCGAGGGCTGGTGCCCGCGTCGCGACGAAGCCTACCTCGGCGTGCTGGTGGATGACCTGATCACCCACGGCACCAACGAGCCGTACCGCATGTTCACCAGCCGCGCCGAGTACCGCCTGCAGCTGCGCGAAGACAATGCCGACCAGCGCCTGACCCCGGCCGGCCGCGACATGGGCCTGGTCGATGATCGTCGCTGGCGGGCCTTCGAAACCAAGCAGGCTGCCGTGGCCGCCGAGCGCACGCGCCTGGGCGCGCTGTGGGCCACGCCGGCCAATGCGCTGGGCCGCGAAGTGCAGGAAACGCTGGGCGTGGCGGTCAGCCGCGAAACCAACGTGCTGGACCTGATCAAGCGCCCGGAACTGGATTACGCGCAGCTGATGCGGGTGCCCTCGCTCGGCCCGGCCGTGGCCGATGGCAAGGTGGCCGAACAGGTGGAAATCGGGGTGAAGTACGCCGGTTACCTGGATCGCCAGCGCGAGGAGATCGAGCGCCAGCAGCGCCATGAAGCAACGCCGATTGCCGGCGATTTTGACTACGCCATCGTGCGCGGGCTGTCGGCCGAAGCGCTGCAGAAGCTCGAGCGCGTGCGTCCGCAGACCATCGGCCAGGCCCAGCGCATTCCGGGCATGACCCCGGCGGCGATCTCGCTGCTGCTGGTGCACCTGGAGCGCGCACGGCGCGGACGCGTGGCATAGCCCCGATGATCGCGTGCGCCGGGCATGGCCTGGCGCTACACGTATCCGCCTGCTGCCTGTAGAGTCGATGGGCTCGACGCAACAACAGCAGGAGCTTCCTTGCATGGACGACATCCATCCGATCGCGGCGGACAAGCGCGCCGCCATCCTGGCCACCCTGGCCGACATCGAACGCACGCACGACGTGCGCGTGCTGCTGGCCTGCGAATCGGGCAGCCGCGGCTGGGGTTTCTCGTCGCCGGACAGCGACTACGATGCACGCTTCATCTACGTGCACCGCCAGCCCTGGTACCTGAGTGTCAACGAGAGCACCGGGCCGGGCGAGGCGCAGCGCGATGTGATCGAACTGCCGATCGACGACGAGCTGGACGTCAGCGGCTGGGATTTGCGCAAGGCACTGCGGCTGGTATCCAAGTCGAACCCGACGCTGATCGAATGGCTGCGTTCGCCGATCATCTACCAGCAGAACGATGCCGCCGTGGCGCAGCTCTGGGAGGCTGCCCAGCGCTTCTACTCGCCGCTGGGCAGCTGGTGGCACTACATGAGCATGGCGCGCACCACCTACAGCCGACATCTCGGCGGCGGGGCCATCAGCACCAAGAAGTATCTGTACGTGCTGCGCGCGCTGCTGGCCTGCCAGTGGATCGAAAGCGAGTCCAGCCCGCCGCCCATGGCATTCGAGCATCTGCTGGAGCGTTTGCTGCCGGATGGCCCGGTACGCGGGGCGATCGAAGCGCTGCTGGTGGTCAAGCGTGCCAGCGCCGAAGTGACGGCCGGTCCCCGCATCATCGCCATCAGCGACTACATCGACCAGGAAATGGCCACGCGCGCCGAGGGTCCGCAGCTGCCCGCCGGGCATGGCGATGGTCCATGGCTGGATGCCCTGTTCCGGCAGATGCTGGCCGAACACGCGCAGCACTAAGGGGTGTCCGGTGGCGGGGGCGTGAGCGCCATGGGCCCGAGGCATGCCTCGGGCGGGTTGGGCAGGACGCCCAACCCTGGTCTTGCCGTGTGCGCAGGAGAGCGCACACGAGCAAGGCGCGACCGAGCCTACATGGACGTATTTACGGCGTCCCCCGCCACCGGACCCACCCCGCCATCCCGCGGATAGCCCGCTTTTGATTTTGACGTTGACGTTGATTCGGCAGGTGCAGGGCGCAGCCCTGCCGGACCGTCTCCGGTGGTTGCAGCAGCAACCGAAAAAATTGGCCATGATCAACCGACCCCCACGTCGTACGGCCCGCCCGTTCCGCCAGCCATGCCCGAATACCGCTCCCGCACCTCCACCGCCGGCCGCAACATGGCCGGTGCCCGCGCCCTGTGGCGTGCCACCGGCATGAAGGATGGCGACTTCCACAAGCCGATCATCGCCATCGCCAACTCCTTCACCCAGTTCGTGCCCGGCCACGTGCACCTGAAGGACCTTGGCCAGCTGGTCGCGCGCGAGATCGAACAGGTTGGCGGCGTCGCCAAGGAATTCAACACCATCGCCGTGGACGACGGCATCGCCATGGGCCACGACGGCATGCTGTACTCGCTGCCCAGCCGCGAGATCATCGCCGACGCCGTCGAATACATGGTCAATGCCCACTGCGCCGATGCGCTGGTGTGCATCAGCAACTGCGACAAGATCACCCCCGGCATGCTGATGGCGGCGCTGCGCCTGGACATCCCGGTGGTGTTCGTCTCCGGCGGACCAATGGAAGCCGGCAAGACCAAGCTGTCCGAGCACAAGCTTGACCTGGTCGACGCGATGGTCGTCGCTGCCGATGACAGCGCTTCGGACGAGAAGGTCGCCGACTACGAGCGCAGCGCCTGCCCCACCTGTGGCTCGTGCTCGGGCATGTTCACCGCCAACTCGATGAACTGCCTGACCGAAGCACTGGGCCTGTCGCTGCCCGGCAACGGCACCACCCTGGCCACGCATGCCGACCGCGAAGCGTTGTTCCGTCGCGCCGGCCGCCTGATCGTCGAACTCTGCCACCGCTGGTATGGCGGCGAAGACCCGCGTGCGCTGCCGCGTGGCATCGCCACCCAGGCCGCGTTCGCCAATGCCATGACCCTGGACATCGCCATGGGCGGCTCGACCAATACCATCCTGCACCTGCTGGCCGCTGCGCAGGAAGGCGAGGTCGACTTCGACCTGACCCACATCGATGCGCTGTCGCGGCGCGTGCCGCAGCTGTGCAAGGTGGCACCGAACACGCCGAAGTACCACATCGAGGACGTGCACCGCGCCGGTGGTGTGTTCGGCATCCTCGGTGAACTGGATCGCGCCGGCCTGCTGAATACCTCGGTGCCGACCGTGCACAGCGCCACGCTCGGCGAAGCACTGGATCGCTGGGACGTGATGCGCAGCGACAACGACACCCTGCACACCTTCTTCAAGGCCGGTCCCGCCGGCATTCCCACCCAGGAGGCCTTCAGCCAGGCCACGCGCTGGCCGTCGCTGGACCGGGATCGCGCCGAAGGCTGCATCCGCTCGCTGCAGCATGCGTACTCACTGGAAGGCGGCCTCGCCGTGTTGCGCGGCAATCTGGCCGTGGATGGCTGCGTGGTGAAGACCGCCGGCGTGGACGAGTCGATCCACGTGTTCGAAGGCCCCGCGCGCGTTTACGAAAGCCAGGACGCTGCCGTGGCCGGCATTCTTGCCGATGAAGTGAAGCCCGGCGACGTGGTGGTGATCCGCTACGAAGGCCCGAAGGGCGGCCCGGGCATGCAGGAGATGCTGTACCCGACCAGCTACCTGAAGTCGAAAGGCCTGGGCAAGCAGTGCGCACTGCTGACCGACGGCCGATTCTCCGGTGGCACCTCGGGCCTGTCGATCGGCCACGTTTCGCCGGAAGCGGCCAGCGGCGGTGTGATCGGACTGGTGGAGGATGGTGACCGCATCCGCATCGACATCCCGGCGCGGCGCATCGACCTGCTGGTGGCTGAGGCGACGCTGGTCCAGCGCCGCGCCGACGCCGATGCACGGGGCTGGAAGCCGCGCGCACCGCGACCACGCAAAGTCACCAGCGCGTTGAAGGCCTATGCCCTGCTGGCCACCAGTGCCGACAAGGGCGCCGTGCGTAACACCGCCCTGCTGGGCGACTGAAGACGGTAGTGCCGGCCGCTGGCCGGCAGCCTCCCTCGTAGTCCGCTAAGGTATCCCGATATCACCGACACGGAGGTTGTGATGACGTCACTTTTCCTCGCCCTGGCCGTGGCCATGGGCGCGAGCGCCGAACCGCCGCAGGCCCCTGACTGCAGCTACGACCGCGCGGCGATGCTGGCGATGGAACCGGGCATGTTCGACCAGGACATGGACGGGGGCTGGCGCCCGCTGGCCGATCGCGGCTGCACCCAGGAAGCCGCGGACCTGCTGGCCGCGTATGCGACATTGCCCAAGGCGACGGGCAACACCACCCTCATCTGGCACGAAGGGCAGCTGCGCGCGGAGCTTGGGCAAACCGCGCAGGCGATCGCGCTGATGCAGCGCACCTACAAGCCGAAGGACACCGACCCCGGCTATTGGAACGCCTACGTGGACGGCACGATCGCGTTCCTGCGGCGTGATCGCGGCGGACTGGAAAAGGCACGTGCCGCGCTGGTCGCGATACCGACGCCACCCACGATGGCGGAGAACATCAAGAACGGTCGTTTCCACTTCACTACCAAAGGCGGGCAGCAGGTGGATGCCCCTTGGCCGCCGAATCTCGATGTGCTCGATGCCTTCCTGCGCTGCTTCGACCGCGATTACCACAATGCGATGGGCAACCCGGCCTGCCGGAAGCCGGAAGGCGGTTGAGGCTCTCCGCCGGGCATGGCCCGGCGCTACCAGTGCGGGGTCAGCCGATGGTGCGCTTGAACGGCGGCAGCGCGTCGATGATGCGCTTGCCGTAACGGCGGGTCAGCAGGCGCGAGTCGAGGATGATCACCCGCCCGGTGTCGGTGGAGGTGCGGATCAGGCGGCCGGCGAACTGGGTCAGCGTGCGCAGCGCATGCGGGATCGCGATCAGGTTGAACGCATTGAGCCCACGCGCTTCCACCCATTCGCTCAGGGTGGCGGTCTGCGGATCGGTCGGCACCGCGAACGGTACCTGGGTGATCACCACCGTGGTGCAGGCCTCACCGGGAAGATCCAGGCCTTCGCCGAACGAGTTCAGCCCGAACAGCACCGACCCCTCGCCGGCGGCGACACGGCGCAGGTGTTCGTCGATCATGCGCGTCTTCGACATCTCGCCCTGCACCAGCACCTGCTTGCGTTTGGCGGCCGGCATCAGCCCCGCCACCTTCTCCATCTTCCAGCGCGAGGTGAACAGCACCATCGAGCCCTTCGTCCAATCCAGTTCCTTGCCGATGTAGCGCGCCACTTCGCGCGGGTGGCCTTCGCGGTCATCGGGCGTAACCGGGAACGGCGGCACGATCAGCTCGGCCTGGTTGGGCAGGTCGAACGGCGAGGACAGCGAGACCATCTCGGCGGTTTCGGGGATGCCGTTGTCGATCGCCAGCGCCTGGAAGTCGCCGCCACCGGTCAGCGTCGCCGAGGTCATCACCACCGAATCCACTTCATCCCACAACAGCTTGCGCAGCACGTGCGCGGCCGACACCGGCGAGCCGTGCAGCACCAGGTCGCCATCGCGGGTGGCGGTCACCCAGCGCGCCATCGGGGGCGCGCCTTCCTTGTCTTCGCGGCGCCAGACCTGCCACAGGTTGTACTGCTGCTCGATCATCTCCAGGGCCATGCCGAGGTTGCGCTGCAGGCGCTCGCGCGCCGGATCGTCCGGCTTGCCCTTGGCGACCTGCGCGGTGGCCGCGTGCGCCCAGTTGTAGAGGCTGCGGGTATCGTCGGCCAGCGCCTCGATCGGCTCGCGCCAGGCCTCGGGCAGGCGTCCATTGGCCGCGCGCCACATCGGTTCCTCGTCGGCCGGCGCCGGCATCCATACCGCCTCGACGTGGTCGCGGAACGCACGCAGGCCCTTGGCCACGTTGCTGGCCGCGTCGATGGCTTCGTTCGGCAGCAGGTTGCCGAGGCGATCCTTGTCGACCGCGCGGTAGGCACCGGCGATCAGGATCTGCAGGCGGCCGGTGCGCTTGGCCATTTCATCCAATGCCAGGCTGGCCGCGCCCTGGTCGATGGCCACGTTGCCCACGTGGTGGCCTTCGTCGAGTACCAGCAGCATGTCCGACGGCGCGGCGATCATCGGCTGGCCGTTGTCGCTGTCACCAATGGACAGCGCCGACAGCAGCAGCGCGTGGTTGGTGACCACGATCTGCGCATCGCGCACGGTGTTGCGCGAGCGCAGCACCGCGCACTGCGCCGAGTACGCGCAGCGTCGCCCCGCGCAGCCTGAGGCCGGGGTGGTGATGCGGCTGCGCAGGCCAGGACTGATGGTTTCCGGTGCGTTGTCGATGTCGCCGTCCCAGCTGCCGCTGGTGAAGGCCACGGTGAGGCGCTTGGCGATGTCCATCTCGATCGGCGCCAGCGGGCGGTCGAACAGCGGCTGCTCGTCCTCGAACATGCCGTTCTGCGCGCCCTCGCCGTGCGCCTCGGCGGCGTTGCGCGTGCACAGGTAGCGGGTGCGGCCCTTGGCCAGGGCAACGGTCGCCTCCAGGCCAGTGGCCTTGAGGAAGTTCGGAATATCGCGCTCGACCAGCTGCGACTGCAGCGCCACGGTACCGGTGCTGATCACCAGCTTCTTCTTGCTGGCCAGGGCAATCGGCACCCCGGCGGTCAGGTAGCCCAGGCTCTTGCCAACGCCGGTCGGCGCCTCGACCACGCCCACGCCACCGCTGGTGGACAGCGCACGCGACACCACGCCGATCATCTGGCTCTGCGAGCGGCGGGTGGAGAAGCCGGGGGTGTTGGCCTGCAGCGTTGTGTACGCCTTGCGGATCGCGTCCTTCAAGGTGTCATCGAGCTTGCGTGGAGCGGCGACGGTTTCGGTCACGCCAGAACTACCGTAGCGGGGTCAGGCCGGCCATTGTCGCATGGCCGGCCACGGGCTCCGAGGCGCGGGCGCTGAACAGGGTCAGCCGCGTCGCACGATGGCTGGATGCACGCCCCGCAACGCTACCGACGCGGCCAAGGCCGCCATCGGAGTCAGGGTGTAGCGGCGCGCAGCCGCAGCAACCGTACCAGCGCCCAGACCAGCAGGACCGTGCCGACGGCATCGAGCATCGCCAGGCCGAAGTGCACCACGCCCAGCACGGTGCTCAGCTGCGAGATCGCGCCGAAGTCGCCGTTGCTGACCATCCACATCGGCACCAGGTTGGCCAGCTGGCTGCCCATGCTGGACGCCAGCAACAGCAGCAGGCCGGTCAGCGCGCCGGTGCGTGCCGGATCGCGCGGCGCGCCCATCACCCAGACCAGGCCGACACACAGGGCAATCAGCACCGGCAGGCGCACGCCGACCATGGTCAGCAGGGAGACCATCAGAGCCTGGGTATCCATCGATCAGTCCTGCCCGGCGAAGGCGCCGGCACCGGCGCGCAGCTGCTGGTAGACCTCGTCGGTCTGCGGGCGTACGGCATGCCACTGCAGGAAGCTCTCCGCCGCCTGCTCGACCAGCATACCCAGGCCATCGACCGTGTTGCGGCACTGCGCGGCGCGCGCCCACGCCAGGAAGGCGATGGCGGCCTCGCCGTAGTTCAGGTCGACGGCCGTGGTCATCGAGTTGACCAGCGACAGCGGCAGCTTGAACTCGGCGTCGCGATCGCGGCCGGCCGAGGTGGCGTTGACGATCAGTTCGAAATCACCGAGGTCGCGCAGATCGTCCCAGTAGCGGCTGAGCGCGCGGCCCGGCTCGCCCATGGCATCGATCAGTTCATCGGCACGTTCCGGCGTGCGGTTGACCACCACCAGTTCGGTGATGCCGGCATCCAGCAGCGCCGGAGCGACGCTGCGCGCCGAACCACCGGCGCCCAGCAGCAGCACGCGGCGGCCGCGCAGGTCCAGGCTGTGGCGGTCGGTGAGGTCGCGCACCAGGCCGATGCCATCGGTGGTGTCACCGTGCCAGCGGTCGCCCTTGCGCAGCAGGGTGTTGACCGAGCCGGCGCGGCGCGCGCGTGCGGTCAGCGTAGTGCACACCGAGAACGCCGCTTCCTTGTGCGGCGAGGTGACGTTGGCACCGACCCCGCCTTCGGAGGCGAACGCCTCCAGCCCGGCCAGGAATGCGTCCGGGGCGAGATCGATGCTGCGGTAGTCGAGGGAGATGCCTTCCTGGCGACCGAACGCCGCATGGATCTGCGGCGACTTCGAGTGGGCGACGGGGTGTCCGAAGACGGCGTAACGATCGGTCATGGAATCCTCAAGCTGGCTAGACTGGTGCTCTTTCGTGCATGGACCTGGATGATGCGTATCGCCCCGACCCTGCTGGTGCTCGCCGCCAGTCTACTCTCTGCCCCGGTGGCGATGGCGTTGAACGAGTACGGCATCGAAGGCATGGGCGTGGTCTCCACCCGTGCCGATGAAGGCCGGGCCACGATCAGCGCCGATGGCCAGCGCATCGTCTTCGCCCGCCGTGGCGAGGCCGGCTGGGGGCTGTGGCAGGCGAGCGTGGTCGACGGCCGCTGGCAGCAGGCGCAGGCGTTGCCGCTGGCGGTGTCCGGCGAGGTGCGCGATCCGTATTTCAGCCGCGATGGCCGCTGGCTGCTGTTCGCCGCAGGCCGCGAGGGCCGGTCGGGGCTGTACCGGGCGGCGATCGCCGCCGATGGCAGCGTGGGGGCGCCGCAAGCGCTGGCTGGCGATGGTGGCCGCCATGAAGAGCGCGGACCGGCCTTGAGCGCGGACGGGCGACAGCTGCTGTTTGCCCGCCAGCAGGGCCGTGGTGCCGGCTGGGACCTGTTCGTGGCCACGCTGGACGCGCAGGGCGTGCGAGGCCCGGCGACGGCATTGCAGGCATTGAACAGCCCCGCCGATGAAACCGATGGCGACTGGCTGGGCAGCGCTGGCGCGGTGGCCTTCAGCCGTGGCAGCGGTGACACCGCGCAGGTCTGGACCAGCGGTTGTGCATGGACGGGCGCTGCGCTGCAGCCGATCGGACTGTCGTTCAACCAGGCCAGCGGCTGGACCGGCGCGCCGGTGGTCGACAACGCCAAGCCGGGCGAAATGATGGTGGCCAGCAGCGCGGCGAAGTCGCCCCGCGCCGGTGGCGTGGATGTATACCGGCTGGCCGTACCGAAGGTGGCGGCAGTGCCCGGGTGCATGCAGTAGATCCACGCCATGCGTGGATGAGCGTTCGGTGGATACCGACCGCCCCCCGCTCCGGTAGGTGCCGACCTTGGTCGGCACAGAAACAGAACCGCCAACCAAGGTTGGCGACTACCAGTAGATCCACGCCAAGCGTGGATGGCCCGGATCCCGGGCCACGGCGCTCAGCGCGACAGCACCTTCGCGCGCTGCTGTTCGTACTCCGCTTCGCTGAGCTGGCCGTTGTCCTTGCGCCGGTTCAGTGCAGCCAGTTCGGCCTGCACGCTTTCCGGCACGGCCTGCTCGCGGGCAACCCGGGCCGCAGCGGAGAGCTGCTCGGGCGGGCGCCGCGCGGCGCGCCAGGCAGCAACGAACACGCCGACGATGATGGCCCCGAACACCAGCGTACCGGTGCCCCAGATCAGCCATTGCATCCAACCCATTTCAGGTCCCATCGCGTGTTCCTCCGTCCGTCGTGGGCGCTATTGTCAGCGCTCGCGCAGCCAACGCGCCACCTGCGGCGCGAAATAGGTCAGCACGCCATCGGCGCCGGCACGCTTGAAGCCCAGCAGCGATTCCAGCACGCAGGCGCGCTCGTCCAGCCAGCCGTTGGCGAACGCCGCCTTCATCATCGCGTACTCGCCACTGACCTGGTAAGCGAAGGTCGGAACCCCGAAGGTTTCCTTCACCCGCCGCACCAGGTCCAGGTATGGCATGCCCGGCTTGACCATCACCATGTCCGCGCCCTCTTCCAGGTCCAGCGCGATCTCGCGCATCGCCTCGTCACCGTTGGCCGGGTCCATCTGGTAGGTCTTCTTGTCGGCCTTGCCGAGGCTGGCTGCGCTGCCCACCGCATCGCGGAACGGACCGTAGAACGCCGACGCGTACTTGGCCGAGTAGGCCATGATGCGCACGTTGAGGTGGTGGTCGGCGTCCAGCGCACGACGGATCGCACCGATGCGGCCATCCATCATGTCCGACGGCGAAATGATGTCCGCGCCTGCCTCGGCATGCGACAGCGACTGCTTGACCAGCGCTTCGACGGTGATGTCGTTGAGCACGTAGCCCTTGTCGTCGATGATGCCGTCCTGGCCGTGCGTGGTGTACGGATCCAGGGCCACGTCGGTCATCACCCCCAGCTCCGGGAAGCGCGACTTCAGCGCGCGGATCGCACGCTGCGCCAGGCCGTCCTCGGCCCATGCCGCCGAGGCATCCAGCGACTTCTGCGAGGCATCCAGCACCGGGAACAGGTCGATCACCGGGATGCCCAGTTCCAGCGCTTCCTCGGCCACCTTCAGCAGCTCTTCGATCGACAGCCGCTCCACGCCCGGCATCGACGGCACCGCAACGCGACCGGCCGGTTCGTGCACGAACACCGGATAGATCAGGTCGTCGGTGGTCAGCGTGTTCTCGCGCATCAGGCGGCGCGAGAATTCGTCATGGCGCATGCGCCGCGGGCGGTAATGGGGATGAGGCATGGCAGGCTCCGGGGAGTGGCTATTGCAACAGGTAGCCCTGCGGCAGCAGGGGTGCGGGCAACGGGCGTTCGCCGAGGACGTCGAGCTGGTCGATCTCGATGGTGCGCACCAGCGCGTCCAGCGGCAGGTCGTTCGGCTCCAGGCCGAACGGGTCTTCCATTTCTTCACCCAGCTGGTCCAGGCCGAAGAAGGCGTAGGCCAGCACCGCCGACAGCACCGGCGTGGCCCAGCCCAGCGAGCTGGCCAGGCCGAACGGCAGCAGCACGCAGAACATCCACGCGCAGCGGTGCAGCAGCAGGGTGTAGGCGAACGGCAGCGGGGTGGTCAGGATGCGTTCGCAGCCAGCCTGGATCGAGGACATCGCGTGCAGGCGCTCTTCCAGCTGGACGTAAAGAATGGAATCGAGCGTGCCGGCGCGACGGGCCTGGGCCAGTTCGGCGGCGATCATCGCCAGCAACGCATCGGGCACGTTCCCGCGCTGGGCGAGCTGCCCGCGCTGTTCCTCGTCCAGCCATGGCACCGCCGCCAGCGCGACGTCGCGGGCGCGCAGGCGCGCGGCCAGTGCGCAGGCGAAGGCGGTGGTCAGGTAGCCGATGCGCTGGCGGCGCGGTGCGTCGTCGGCCAGCAGCACCTGTACCTGCCGCGCCAGCGAGCGCGATTCGAACACCAGCTGGCCCCACAGCTTGCGGCCCTCCCACCAGCGGTCGTAGCAGGCGCTGTTGCGGAAGCTGAGGAAGATCGACAGGACCAGGCCGAGCAGGGTGAACGGGGTGACCGAGACGCGCTCGATGCCGGTCGGCGGCGCCAGTTCCACCACCGCGGCGACCGCGATGGACAGGACGAGGATGGCCAGCACCTTCGGCGCGATGGCCGGAACGATGGAGCCACGCAGGATGTACAGCAGTTGCCAGCCGTGGGGGCGGGAACGAATGATCATGGGAGCAGCCGCGCAGGGCGCGGTTCGACAGGCACGCGGGGGGCTCGCGCAGCCGCCCATTCTACTCCCTGCCCGGCCGGCGGCCGTGTCCCTGCGACGCCCGGTCGCACCGGCCCGGCCGGCTCAGATCACGCCGCCGCCCAGCCCCAGGCGCAGGATGCCGACCACCACCACGATGCCGTTCAGGATCAGCCCGGTCCAGGCCCGGCCGCGCTTGCTGGGGTGGGTGAACAGGATGCCGAGCGCGGCGATGATCGCGCCGACTGCGGCGAACGGGATCAGGAACCAGTTGCCCCAGCCCAGCAGCGGTATCAACGCCAGGATCATCCACAGCAGCGCCAGTACGCCCCACAACAGACTGATCACACCCATAGCGCCCTCCGGTGGTTGTTCATGCGCCAACCATAGCCGTTCCAGGCAGCGCCGCCTACCGCCGTTGCCGTCAGCCTCACCGGCCCCGTGCTAGCGTGCGGCCATGGGTCGAGCCCCGATGTTGGCGCCGATTCAGAGTGCCCGGCTGATGATCCGAACCAGTCCTACAGGGGTATACGCCATGAACATCCGTTGGGTCGCCTTGGCGGCCATGCTGCTGACCGTTGCCGGTTGCGCCAGCACCTCCAAGGTCATGCTGGGCCGCGCCCGCGCGCCGATCGATCCGGCCCAGGTGCAGATCTATTCGACGCCGCCCGCCGGTTCGCAGGAAATCGCCCAGCTGGAATCGTCTTCGGCGGTGGGCTTCGGCACGCAGGGCCAGACCGATGCCGCCGTGGCTCGCCTCAAGCGCGAAGCGGCTGCACTGGGTGCCAACGGCGTGATCCTGATGGGCGTGGGCAGCAGTGGCTCGCCGGTCGGCATGTCGGTGGGTGCCGGCAGTTACGGTTCGCACGTGGGCGGCGGCGTGGGCATCGGCATACCGACGACGCAGAAGCGCGCCGCCGGCGTGGCCATCTGGGTACCGAATCCTGAGCCGCCGGCACGCCTGCCGACGCAGACGATCACCCCGCAGCGCTGACGCGGCAGCGTCACCGCGGGTAGCGCCGGGCCGTGCCCGGCGTCTCTTCCGCTGCGCTCGCCGGGCGTGGCCCGGCGCTACCGGTATTTCGGCACGAACACCTTTGCGCTCGCCGGGCGTGGCCCGGCGCTACCGGTACTTCGGCACGAACACCTGGTTCACCGCTTCGGCCAGCTGGTCCGGCGGCAACAGGCCCTGGTCGAGCAGGAAGTTGTTGAACGCCAGGCGGTCGAACTTCGCGCCCAGTGCCAGCTCGGTCTGCATGCGCAGTTCGAGGATGCGGGTATAGCCGTAGAAGTAGCTGCCCGCTTGGCCCGGCATGCGCACCATGTAACGGTCCAGTTCCTGGGTGGCCATCGCCTTGGACAGACCCACCTGCTCGATCAGCACGCGCTCGCCGTTGGCACGGTCGGTCAGGCCGAGATTGAGCATCGGGTCCAGCATCGCGCGGGCGGCACGCAACAGGCGGAACTGCAGCGCGATCATCTGCCCGTCCAGCGGCTCGTACGGCACCATCTCCGCCTCGGCATACAGCGCCCAGCCTTCCACGTTCACCGAATTGAACGCGAACATGGTGCGCGCCAGCGACACGCCACGCTCGACCATCGCGGTGAACTGCAGCTCGTGGCCCGGGCGGCCTTCATGCGCGCTCAGCGTCCAGGCGGCCGAACCGAAGTTGAAGTCGTCGTACTGCGCACCCGCACCGGCAGCCGGGTTGCCCAGCGGCAGCACGAAGGTGCCCTGCTGCCCGGTGTTGTTGACCAGCGGCGCAGGCAGGAAGTGCGGTGCCGGGCTGGCAGCGCTTTCGGCGGCCGAGCCCAGGCGCATCTGCATCGCGCGCTGCGGCACGTCGACGATGCGGTGTTCGCGGATCAACGGATCGATGGCATCGATCACCTTGCGGTAGTGGCCTTCAAGCTGGTCATCGGCAATCTTCTCGCCCTTCAGCGCGCGGATCACCGCCACCGGGTCGCTCGGATCACTGACCTTCAGGCCCTTCTCCTTCACCACCAGCGGCGCCAGCTGGCGCATCGCCGAGCGGGTTTCCATGAACTCCAGCTGCGCGCGCTGCATCAGCAGCTTCGGGTCGATATCAATGCCGACCTGCTTGAGCTGGTAAGCGTACAGCGGAGCCGGCAGGCGCGCATCGGCACGTGCCTTCGGCAGCACCTCCTTGCGGGTCCATGCGGCGTAGTCCTTCATCTGTGCGGCAAGCGCCTTCATCGCCTCGTCGGCACCCGCGACCTGGTACTTCTTCAGCAACGACTCGATGCCGGTGATGTAGGTCTCGACGTTGTCCAGCGACTGCTGCACTTCGATCTTCGTCGGCTGCAGCAGCGTGCTGTCCTTCAACCGCTCTTCGTAACGCTGGCGGGCCAGCGTGGTGAACGCGGTGCCGCCAGGCTGCAGGCCCGCATACGCCTTGAGGCGATCGACCGCCTTGGCCCGGCGCTCGGCCGGCACCTGGTCGGACAGCAGCAGGTTGAGGCCGCTGAACACGCTCTGTGGCGCATCACGCCACGGCAGCAGGTACTTCTGGTTGAGCTCGCTGCCTTCGATGTTCTGGTTGGCGGCGGCGATCATGATCTCCAGGTCCTGGCGGACGTTGGGATCCTTCTCGCTGGCCAGCTTGGCCTTCAGTTCGTCGCGGGCCTTGGCCATCGCGGCGCGGTAACGCTGGTCGTTGTCCGGGCCGAGGTCGGCGACCTTGTCGTCGTAGCCGGGCACGCCGAAGAAGCCGGTCTCCTCGGGCTGGAACGGCCCCTGCGCATCAAGCAGGATCTGCGCCAGCGCGTTGCTGCGCACGACCCAGGCCGGGCTGGCCGGCGTGGAGGCCTTGGCGGCCGGTGCGGCCAGGGCCGGTGGGGCCGACAGCAGTGGGGCGGCGGTCAGGGCCAGGGCGATGGCAAGCGCGATCGGCTTCATGGAGCACTCCAGGACAGGGTTGCCCGCACCCTACGCGCTCACGGCGGTGGCGACAATCGGTCGGAGGTCACGCCATCTACAGCGCTGCCGTCAGCGCGCATTCGCCACGCTCCCGACAGGCCTGCAGTTCGCATTCGCCGGCCGCCTCGGCATCATCCAGCGCGCTCAGGTCGAAGGTCTGCTTGTCTTCGGCCAGCACGTACATCACCGGGTAATCCCACACGTCGTCGCTGCGGGTGCCCTTCACGAACAGGCGGCCGTGCGCATGCGGCCCTTCCAGCGCCACGGTCAGGCCGACATCGCGCTCGCCGTTGATGGCGGTCTGCATGCTGCCCAGCGGCAGCGTGCCGGCCTGCAGCGGTTCGCCGAATACCTGCACCAGTTCGACGCTGCAGCCGGCGCGCCGCATCGCCTCGCGCATCGGCGCACTGTCGTGCGCGGCCTCGGTCCAGCGCAGCACGCTCCAGGTGATGGCGCCGCCCAGTGCGGCCAGGAACAGCAGCACCGCCAACGGCATCGCCCAGCGCCAATGCCGGCACCACCAGCCGGAAGCCAGGGTGGAGGGCGCAGGAATCGGCGGCGGCAGGGTCATGGGCGGGCTCCTTCCCGGATGATGATCAAGGTTTCAGGCAACGCCCCAGGAAAGCTTCGGCAACGCGGTAGCGATGCAGTGCGTCGGCACCGGACAGGCCGTGCTTGGCACCGGGGTAGGTCATCAGTTCAAACGGCTGGCCGCGCTTCTGCAGCGCGCTCATCAGGCTGGTCGAATTGGTGAACAGCACGTTGTCGTCGGCCATGCCGTGGATCAGCAGCAGCGGCGAGCGCAGGCCATCGATGTGGGTCAGCACGCGTGCTTCGCGGTAACCGGCGTCATTGCGCGACGGCAGGTCCATGTAGCGTTCGGTGTAGTGGCTGTCGTACAGGCCCCAATCGGTGACCGGTGCGCCGGCCACGCCACAGGCGTAGCTGTCCGACGCCTTGGCCAGCAGCATCAGGGTCATGTAGCCGCCGTTGGACCAGCCCTGCACGCCGATGCGCGCCGGGTCCACCCACGGCTGCTGCTTCAGCCACGCCACGCCGCGCAGCTGGTCGGCCACTTCCACCGTGCCCTGCTTGCCATACAGCGCGCCGCCGAAGTCACGGCCGCGGCGCGGGGTGCCGCGGTTGTCCAGCGAAAACACCACATAGCCCTGCTGGGCCAGGTACTGGTTGAACAGATGGTCGCCACGGCCGGGCCAGCTGTCGGTGACGGTCTGGCTGGCCGGGCCGCCATACACGTACACCGCCACCGGGTAGCGCTTGGCCGGATCGAAGCCAGCCGGCTTGATCACGCTGTAGTTCAGCGGCGTCCTGCCGTCGGCCGCGGTGAGCGTGCCGAATTCGACCGGGCGCTGCGCGTCGCGGTAGCGTGCATACGGATGCTTGGGATCGGCCAGATCGTTCTCGACCAGGGTGGCGATCTTCTCGCCATTGGCGCGGAACAGTTCGATCTGCGGCGGCGTGCTGCTGTTGGACCAGCTGTCCACGTACACGCTGGCGTTGCGCGCGAAGCTGGCGCTGTGCATGCCTGGCGCCTTCGACAGGCGCTGCGGCTGGCCACCCTGCAGCGGGACGGCGTAGATCTGGCTTTCGCGCGCCGATTCGATGCCGGCGCGGAAGTACGCCAGGCCGGCCTTTTCATCGACCGCCAGCAGTTCATCCACCGACCAGTTGCCGTGGGTCAGCGCGGTGGCCTTGCCCTTGCTGTCGATGCGGTACAGATGCTGGAAGCCGGTGCGCTCGGACGACCACAGCACGCTGCCGTCATCGAGGAAACGCAGGCTGTTGTGCAGCGGCACCCAGGTCGGGCTGGTCTCGTGGGCCAGCACGCGCTGCTGGTTCGAGGCCAGGGTGACTTCCACCAGGTCGAGCTTCTTCTGGTCGCGCGACTGGCGCTGGAAGCTCAGGTGCTGCGGATCGCGCCAATCGACGCGGGCCAGGTAGATGTCCTGTTCCTTGCCAAGGTCGATCCACTGCGTCTGCGCATGTTCGGCCGGCGAGATCACGCCCAGCTTCACCTGCACGTTGGCATCGCCGGCGGCCGGGTAGCGCTGTTCGATCACATCGGTGCGGTCGGCATAGACCTCGTAACGCTTCTGCACCGGCACCGGGCTTTCATCGATGCGGGCGTAGGCGATGGCCGAATCGTCGGGTGCCCACCAGTAACCGGTATGGCGATCCATCTCTTCGTCGGCGACGAATTCGGCGACACCGTTGCCGATGGTCGTGCTGCCATCCCCGGTCAGCTGCATCTGCTTTCCGCTGGCCAGGTCGATCACCCACAGGTTGCGGCCGCGGATGAAGCTGACGAAGCCGCCCTTGGGCGACAGCTTGGCGTCGGTGGCAAAGCCTTCGCCGTGGGTCAGCTGGCGCACCGCAGCCTTGCCTTCCTGCTTGAGGTCGTACAGGTACAGCTCGCCGCCCAGCGGGAACAGCAGGCGCTGCGCGTCCGGCGACCACTGGTAGTCGACGATGCCGGTCATGGCGGCGATGCGCTGGCGCTCGCGGCGGGCCTTTTCCTCGTCGCTGAGGGTTTCGGTGCCGGGCAGCACCACCTTCGAATCCACCAGCAGGCGGGTCTGGCCGCTGCCGATGTCATAGCTCCACAGGTCCAGCTGGTTGCGGTCGCTGTCCTTGCCGCGCAGGAAGGTCACGCGCGAACCATCCGGCGCCACCTTCGGCTTCATCAGGGTCGGGCCGGACAACGGCAGCGGACCGGTGATGGCTTCCAGGGTGAGTTTTTCAGCGTGGGCGACGGTACTGGTGGCAAGCATGAGGGCGAGCGAGGCGAACAGATGGCGCATGGAGGATCCCGGCAAACGGCAGGTCCGCCACCGCGACAGGCGCGGGACGGTCAACGTCCATCCTAACCAAGGCGGTGCAGGAAGACAGCATGACCTTCTGCCCATGAGGTCTTCCCATAATGAGTGCCGACCAACGGTCGGCACCCACCGCCCCGGGTCAGCGCTTGCCGAACAGGTGCCTGCGTTCTTCGTCGCTGAGCGGCTTGCCCGCGTCCGGGTTCACCTGCTGGCGCAGCGCATAGGCGCGCTGGGTCGCCGGGCGGGCGGCGATGGCCTGGTGCCAGCGCTTGAGGTTCGGGAACGCGTCGAAGTCCGCCGGCAGCTTGTCGTAGGCGCCAACCCACGGGTAGCTGGCCATGTCGGCGATGGTGTACTCCTCGCCGGCCAGGAAGGCGTGCTCGGCCAGGCGCTTGTCCATCACCCCGTGCAGGCGGCGCACTTCATTGTCGTAGCGCTCGATCGCATACGGGATCTTCTCCGGCGCGTACACATTGAAGTGGCCCATCTGCCCGCTCATCGGGCCCAGCCCGGCCATCTGCCAGAACAGCCATTCCAGGGTGGTGACGCGGCCACGCGGGTCGGCAGGCAGGAAGCGGCCGGTCTTCTCGGCCAGGTACAGCAGGATCGCACCGGACTCGAACACGCTCAGCGGGGCACCGCCGTCGGCCGGGGTGTGGTCGACGATGGCCGGCATCTTGTTGTTGGGGGAAATGGCCAGGAATTCCGGCTTGAACTGGTCGCCCGAACCGATGTTGACCGGATGGATGCGGTACTCCAGGCCGGTTTCCTCCAGCAGCAGCGTCACTTTGTGGCCGTTCGGGGTGGGCCAGTAATACAGGTCGATCATGGCGGCGGCTCTGGGGTACGGAAAGGAACCTGAAGTCTAGTGCGTGCGTTGGCTTGGCACCGTCATGGCGGGCCGGTAACCTCGCCTCTCCCCCGAAACGCAGCATCCTCCGCATGAGTGCAAACCGTCCGCCGCTCTCCCCGCTGTCCACCCTGATCTTCGCCTCGCGCTGGCTGCAGCTGCCGCTGTACCTGGGTTTGATCGTTGCCCAGTGCGTTTACGTGTTCCTGTTCGGCAAGGAACTGTGGCACCTGATCTCGCACTCGGTGTCGATGGGCGAGCAGCAGATCATGCTGATCGTGCTGGGCCTGATCGACGTGGTGATGATCTCCAACCTGCTGGTGATGGTGATCGTCGGCGGCTACGAGACCTTCGTCTCGCGCCTGCGCCTGGAAGGCCACCCGGACCAGCCGGAATGGCTGAGCCACGTCAACGCCAGCGTGCTGAAAGTGAAGCTGGCGATGGCGATCATCGGCATCTCCTCGATCCATCTGTTGAAGACGTTCATCGCCACCGGCGCGCTGGGCGGTATCCCGCTGTGCACCCCGGAGCAGATGAGCGTGGCTGCCGCCAACATCGGCGTGGCGCGCTGCTCGATGCTGACGGCCGACGGCGTCCTCTGGCAGACCATCATCCACTGCGTGTTCATCCTGTCGGCCATCGGCATCGCCTGGACCGACAAGCTGATGTCCGGCAGCCACGACAAGGCCGAGAGCCACGGCAAGTCTGCCGTCCATTGATCCCAATCCCGGTGGCGGTACCCGTGCCGCCACCGGCCCGCTGCGCCTGCCCTTGTGCGCAGGTGAGGCCGGGATGCTAGATTGCACCCTCGCTACAGGCGACGGTGACGCTGGGAAACGTCCCCCGCCACGCCCGGACCTTGCGTCCCGGCCATGCGTATCTACGTTTTTCGTAACGTCGTCTTCTTAGAGGGGAGCAGGATGTCGCACGTCGCAATGATCGCTGCCGCGCGCCGGTGGTTGCCGGTCGCTCTGGCTTTGGCCCTGGCTGCCTGCTCGGGCAAGGATGAAACACCGGCTCCGGCCGCACAGGGCGCCGCCGCCCCCGCCGCTGCAGCACCAGCCGCACCGGCAGTGGCCGCCAAGGTGCAGTCGATGGGCACCGAGCAGCTGCGCGAATCGGCCAGCCAGGCACTGCGCGAGAACCGCATGTACGCCCCGGCCGGCGACAACGCCATCGAGTACTACCTGGCACTGCGCGACAAGACGCCGGACGATGCCTCGGTGAAGAGCGCGCTGACCGATCTTCTGCCGTACACCCTGATCGCCGCCGAGCAGCATCTGGGTCGCGAGGATTTCACTGAAGCGCAGCGGCTGGTCGCCCTGATCGAAAAGGTCGATGCCTCGGCCCCGGCCCTGCCGCGCCTGAAGGAAGGCCTGACCAAGGGCGTGCAGGTCGCCGCCAAGCGCACCGAAGACGAGACCGAGAAGGTCAAGAAGGACGCTGAAGACCGCACCAAGCAGCTGGCCGAGCAGCAGCGCCTGACCGAACAGCGTGCCAAGGAAGCCGAGGCGGCCAAGCAGATTGCTGCGCAGCAGGACGTTGCCCGCCGTGACAGCGAGCGCCAGGAGGCCGAGCGCCAGGCTGCCGCGCGTCGCGATGCCGAGCAGAAGCAGCAGCAGGCCGCTGCGCAGCAGGCCAACGCCGCCCGCCAGGCCGCGACCGCCGCTGCGCCTAGCCTGCGCCCGGTCAGCACGCCAGCCCCGCGTTACCCGGCCGAAGCACTGCGTTCGGGTACCTCCGGCGAAGTCCTGGTGGAGATCACCGTCGGCACCGACGGCTCGGTGACCAATGCGCGCGTACTGCGCGCCACGCCATCGCGTGTCTTCGATCGCGAAGCCCTCAACGCGGTCAAGCGCTGGCGCTTCGAGCCGGTCACGGCCCCGGTCACCACCCGCCGCACGCTGGTGTTCGCACCGGGCGGCTGATGCCCACGGCGGCAGCGCCGGGCCGCGCCCGGCGGTTCTGGAGCAAGGCCCGGCATGTCCGGGCCTTGTGCGTTTCAGGCTGCGCTGTCGATCAGCCGTTGCAGCGCAGGATCACGCGCGCTCAGCACCTGGAACAGGCCCAGCGCGTGCAGCCCGGGCAGCAGACTGCGCAGATCAGCTTCGGCGGTGGCACGGAGGTCGGCATCACGGGCCGGGTCCTGCCACTCCCGCACGGTGGCGAGAAAGGCGCCGACGCTGCCCTTGCGCAGGGTGAGGCCGTTCACCTGCACCTCGTTCTGGTGGTCGGGAAGGATGTCGTGCGGCTGCATGGCGTGCTCCTGGGAGGTGGGCGCCCAGTGTCGACGCTCGCCACCGGCGGTTCTGCCGTATAACTGCCAATGGATATGGCAGAACAGACATTCCAGACACCACTGCTCGACCCTGCGTTGGCTGAGGCCAGCGGCGGGCCGGCCCTGCTCGGCGCGCAGCTGACGATGCCGGGTTCACGGCGCACCGCCCGCCACCAGCACGCGCGCGGGCAATTGCTGGGTGCCCACACCGGCCTGTTGCGGATCGAGGTGGGCGACACCCACTGGCTGCTTCCGGCCGGGCACGTGGCATGGCTTCCGCCGCAGCACCCGCATGCGCTTTCCAGCATCGGCAGCTTCGATGGCTGGAGCCTGTACTTCAGCAAGGCGGCCTGCGCGGACCTGCCCACCGCACCGCGCATCTTCCAGCCCAGCGACGTGTTGCAGGTGGCGGTGCCGCGGGCACTGCACTGGTGCGGGCAGGCGTTGGATGCGCGGCAACAGCGCTTGGCCGGGGTGATCGCCGATGAGATCGCTGCAGGCACGCCGTTGCCACTTGCGCTGCAGCAACCCGGTGACCGCCGCCTGCGCCGCATCGCCGCCGCCCTGGCACGCGCGCCACATGACACCCGTACCGTCGAGGACTGGGCAGCCGCCAGCGGCTTGTCCAGTCGCAGCCTCGCCCGCCGCTGGCAGGCCGAAACGAACATGACCCTGACCCGCTGGCGGCAGCGCCTGCGCGTGCTGCTGGCCCTGCCGCGATTGCTGGCCGGTGAATCCGTCACCACGGTGGCGCTGTCATTGGGCTACGACACGGCCAGTTCCTTCATCGCAGTGTTCAAGCGCGAGATGGGAGTGACGCCGGCGCGGTATGCAGACGGAAACGCTTCACAGCACTGAAATGCACGAGGCCCGGAATGACCGGGCCTCGTTTCATCCGCCGGGCATGGCCCGGCGCTACCGGTTACGCTCAGCCGGAAATCGCCAGCCGCTCGTTGTGGTAGCGGCGCACGGCGGCGAACCACAGCACGGCGGCCAGCGCCAGGCTGGCGCCGAGGTAGATCGCCCAGATGGTCGGGCTGATCACCTCGTGGCGGATCACCTTCAGCAGCATCTGGTTCTGCGACAGGAACGGCACCGCGTACTGCCACAGCTCGCTCTTCACCGGGTAAGCCATCAGCGCGTAGCCGGGCAGCATCGGCAGCAGCACCAGCCAGGTCATGTGGCTCTGCGCTTCCTTCATGCTCTTGGCCGCGGCCGAGAGGAAGGTCAGCAACGAGGTGCCGATCAGCAGCATCGGCACCATCACCAGCAGCATCTGCAGCATCGAGCCGATGTTCATGTTGAGCTGTCGGCCGACGTTGCCGGGCGCGATCTGTGCGCTGGCCTTGAACGCGATCAAGGTCAGCAGCAACGAGGCGAAGCCGACCACGCAGGCGGCGGCGATCTTGCCGCTGACGATGGCACTGCGCGACCCCGGGGTCGCCAGCAGCGGCTCCAGCGATTGCCGTTCGCGCTCGCCGGCGGTGGCATCCATCACCAGGTAGGCGCCGCCGATGAACGAGGTCAGCGTCAGCAGCACCGGCAGCAGCATCGACAGCATCATGCCGCGCTTGGCCTCGGCACTGGCCATGTCCTGGGTGGCCACATCCAGCGGTCGTGCAACCTGTGCGTCGACGCCACGCGCCATCAGCCGCAGCGCACCAACCTGGCCGTTGTAGGTTGCCAGGGCCGCCTGCAGGCGTGCACTGGGCACTTCGGCGGCGCGACGGGTGCTGTCACGAATCACTTCCACCAGCGCGGGCTTGCCATCGGCCCAGTCCTTGCCGAACTCAGGGCTGATGCGCAGGGCCACGTCGATCTCCTGCGAGCGGATCGCTTCGGCCAGGTCCTTCGGTGCCGGCGCGGCGTTCAATCCCTGCGCCGCCAGGAAGCGCACCAGGTTCGGCGCATTCTCCGCACCGATGGTCGGAATCTGCAGCGGCTGTTCGATCTGGATGCGCACGCGGCTTTCCGCCAGCTTGCCCATGCCCAGGATCAGAAGCGGGTACAGCACGGGGCCGAACAGCAGGGTCAGCAGCAATGTGCGGCGGTCACGCGAGAGGTCGCGCAGTTCCTTGCGCATCACCGTCATCAGGGTCGACATCATGCTCATGCGTGCAGGCCCTCTTCGCTGCCGATCAGTTTCACGAACGCATCTTCCAGGTTGGGCTCGCCGGACTGCGCGCGCAGTTCATCGGCACTGCCGGCGGCCATCACCGTACCCTTGGCGATGATCACGATGTGGTCACACAGCGCGCCGACCTCCTGCATGATGTGGCTGGACAGGATCACGCAGCGCCCTTCCTCGCGCAGGCCCAGCAGGAAGCGGCGCAGCGCGCGGGTGGTCATCACGTCCAGGCCATTGGTGGGTTCATCAAGGATCACGTTGCGCGGGTCGTGCACCAGCGCGCGGGCAATGGCGGTCTTGGTGCGCTGGCCCTGCGAGAAGCCATCGGTCTGCCGATCGAGGATGTCGGCCATGTCCAGCGCATGCGACAGCACTTCGATGCGTTCGCGGATGCGCGACGCCGACAGGCCATGCAGCTCGCCGAAGTAGGCGATGTTCTCGCGTGCGGTCAGCCGCTTGTAGACGCCACGTGCATCCGGCAGCACGCCGAGGTGGCGACGCACTTCCACCGGATCGCGGGCCGCGTCGATGCCATCGACGGTGATGCTGCCTTCATCGGGCGTCATCAGCGTGTACAGCATGCGCATGGTGGTGGTCTTGCCGGCGCCGTTCGGCCCGAGCAGGCCGGTGATGCGGCCATCCTCGGCGCGGAAGCCGACATCGGCCACCGCCTGGATGCGACCGGTGCGGGTATTGAAGGCCTTGTGCAGGTTGTCGGCGACGATCATGGGGCCCATCCGTTGAACGAGGTGAACGCCGGCACGTAGCTCAGCGTGTCCAGGCAGCTGGCATCCAGCGCCTTGGCATCGGTGGTGTCGATGAACTGGCCGAGCAGGCGTGGCATGCAGCCGGCGGTGAGGGTGCCGTGGCCTTGGCCGCGGGCAACCAGCGCGCGTCCCTTCGGCAGGCCCTTGAGCACCTGCTCGGCGTAACGCGGCGGCGTCACCGGGTCCAGTTCGCCGGACAGCAGCAGCACTGGCAGGTCGCTGTGCAGCGGCACTGCCGCAGCCGCCGCAGCCGGTTGGTGCGGCCACACCGGGCAGGCGGCGAAGAACGCGCGCGCCACTTCCGGGCCGACCAGGCTGTCGCTGCTTTCGACCGGCGGCTGGTAGCGCGGAGCGTCTTCGCTGCAGATCACCGACCACTGCATGCCGCGGTTGATCTGGAAATCCATGCTGCGGGTAGCGCCGCGCGCCAGCGACGCCAGTGGTGCATAGCGACCCTGTGCCGCTTCATCCAGCACCAGCGGCAACAGCGAGGAGTACTGCGGTACGTAGGAGAAGGCGAACGCCAGGCCGACCACGCTGTCCGGGGTCAGCACCTCCTGCCGCGGCGCGTTGGTGCCGGGGTCGCGGTAGTCGACCGTGACCGGCGCGCGGCGCAGGGTTTCCACCACGCTGCGCAGCTGCGCACGGGTGTCGACCGGGAAGCGCTTGCTGCAAACAGCATCCTTGCGGCACTGCTCGGACTGCAGGGTGATCGCGTTGTCGAAAGTCGTGGCGAAATCGCCGCCGACCACCAGCTCGTTCGGTACCACGCCATCGATCACGATGCTGCGGGTGTGCTGCGGGTACGCGGCCGCGTAGCGCTGGGCGACGCGGGTGCCGTACGAGCCACCGACCAGGTTCAGCGTGTTGGCGCCCAGCGCCTGGCGTACCGCGTCCAGATCGGCGATGGCTTCGGCGGTGGTATAGAAGCGCGGGTCGGCACGGCCCTTCAGCGACGCAGCGCAGCGCTCCGCGTACTCGCGCAGCAGCGCCTCGCTGGGCGCAGCGTCTTCATCCATCGGCAGCTCCTTGCCGTCCGCGCCCAGGCAGCTGAGCGGATTGGAGCCGCCGGTGCCGCGCTGGTCGATCAGGAAGATGTCGCGCTGCTTGCGCACCTGGCGCAGTGCCGTATCGACGATGACGGCCACCTCGCTGGCCGCCTGGCCAGGTCCGCCGGCCAGGAAGAACACCGGGTCCGGCAGGCCCGAACCGCTGTTTCCCGACTCCAGCCAGGCCACGCGCAGGTCGATCCTGCGGCCATCCGGCCTGCTCCGGTCTTCGGGCACCTGGAACGTCGCGCACTGCGCCTCGACGTTGGCATTGGCGCCTTCGGTGGCCAGCGTGCAGGGGCGGAAATCGATCTGGCCGTAGCGGCGGCTGGGTGTATCGCCCGCGCCGTCGGACCCTGCCTGCGGCGGTGCACTGCAGCCGGCAATCAGCATGCTGGCCAGCAACCCGGCCCGCGCGAAATGGTGTCTTTGCATCGTGCGTGATTCCCCTGGGGATGTTCCTGTCCACCACGACGGTGTGCCGCGGCAGATGTGACCAATCGAATGTGACCCAACTTACACGCGCCGGACGCTGACGGCGACAGGCGGATGTCCTGGGCCGGCGTCGGCACGGCCACCAGACGGTTGCGACCCTCGGCCTTTGCCCGGTACAGGGCGGTATCGGCCAGCGCGATCAGGTGGCGGAAAATGGCGAGCAGGCGGCCCGTGGCGCCGGCAGAATGCGCGCACAACCGGGAGACACTCCATGCATCCGTGGCAACTCAGTGGCATCGACCACCAGCCGTTCGAGGCGCTGTTCGAATCCAGCGACGATGCGCTGGCCGCGCGGGGAATCGTGCGCCGGCGCGCTGGCGACAGCGGCGGCTACCCCTGCAGGGTCAGCCTGACCGACGCACCTGCCGGTGCAGAACTGCTTCTGCTGCCTTACACCCACCTGGCCACGCAGTCGCCTTACCGCGCTTCGGGCCCGATCTTCGTGCAGCGCGGTGCAACCCGCTGCGTGCTGCCAGCGGGCGTGGTACCTGCCTACGTGCAACGTCGGCTGATCTCGGTGCGCGCCTATGACAGCGCGGACTTCATGCTGAGCGGCCTGGTCTGCCAGGGCACCGAGGTTGCCGCGCACCTGGACCGGCTGTTCGCCGATACGACGGTGGCCTTCGTGCAGCTGCACAACGCAGGGCATGGATGCTTTTCGTGCCAGGTGGATCGGGTCGGCCACCCGCGGCAATGACGTTGCACGGGAACGTGATCATCGCCGCGCCGCAGGCGTGACCGCCAGCGTGTTCGTTCAGCGTGGCGTGAAGCCTGCGGGAAGGGCTTCACACACGTAGTCACGGATCGGCGTTGACGTGGTTTCCCACTGCGTATTGCAGCTCGATACTCGCGGCGGTACCGCTCATCGTCCGTCGCGCGACACGGCGTGGGTGCTGCGGTCACCGCTCCCTTCGACGACCACAAGGATGCGCCATGTCTCTGCGATACACCCCATTGCTGTTGGCCACCGTCTTCGTTGGCGCCGGTGTTGGCGTTGCCGGAAACGCCGCCGCACACGGCACGATGATCACCCCGGTCAGCCGCGTCTATGCCTGCTTCCAGGGCAACCCGGAGAACCCCACCAACCCGGCCTGCGCGGCCGCCAAGGCAGTGGCCGGCTCGCAGGCGTTCTACGACTGGAACGGCATCAACCAGGCCAACGCCAACGGCAACCACCAAGCCGTGGTGCCCGACGGCAAGCTGTGCAGCGGCAACAACCCGACCTTCCGCGGCCTGGACCTGGAGCGCAGCGACTGGCAGACCACACCGATCCAGCCCGATGCGAACGGCAGGTTCACCTTCGTGTTCAAGGCGACCGCCCCGCACGCCACGCGCGACTGGAAGTTCTTCGTCACCCGCGCCGGCTGGCAACCGGGCAGCCCGCTGCGCTGGGCCGACCTGCAGGAATTCTGCTCGCTGGGCAACACGCCGCTGTCGGCCGATGGCACCTACAAGCTGCAGTGCACGCTGCCGCAGCGCAGCGGCCAGCATGTGATCTACAACACCTGGCAGCGCGCCGATTCGACCGAAGCGTTCTACACCTGCATGGACGTGCGCTTTGAAGGCGGCGGCGGTACCACGCCGGTGCCGCAGTGGCAGGATGCCGGGCCGGTGACTGCACGTACCGAGCTGCCGGTGGGCACCACCCTGGCGCTGCGTGTGTTCAATGCCAACGGCAACGACGTGGAACGCGTGGAAGCCACCTTGGCCGCAGGCCAGACCACGCCGGCGCAGTGGCCATTGGCGCTTGCGCGCAAGGTCAACGCCAGTGCCCAGCATGCACGCGTCGGCGTACTCAGCAACGGCGCGATCACACCGACCGCCTCGGCCACTGACAACCGCGTGTACCTGAAGGACGGCAACCGCTTCCAGCTGGACACCAAGGTGCCAGACCCGGGTACGCCGTCACCCGGCAGTGATTTCGACCATGTGTATCCGGCCGGTATCGGCAGCTACGTGCCCGGGCAGACCGTGGTGAAGAGCAGCGACGGCAAGCTGTACGCCTGCCGCCCGTTCCCGGAAGGCGCGTGGTGCAACGTCAATGCCGAGGCCTACCGGCCGGGCGTGGGTTCGGCCTGGCGCGATGCGTGGGTGCCGTACTGAGTGACTGAGTGACTGAGCGGGGGCGGCGCGCGCGTGCCGCCCCGCTTCTGCAATGGGGCAGAGGCAGACCTGCGGGTCCGGCTTGAAGTGTTAACCCGTTCGCGCAGGCACTGCACATCCCGTCGCAGCCTGCAGCTTTTCGGAATCGTTGAATGGTTGGCGCTGTGCATCGTGTGGAGACTCGCTGGACCTTCCACCGTCCACAGGACCCCATCATGCAACCGCTCAATCGACTTGCTCTCGCGGTGGCTGCCATCGCCAGCCTGGGCGCCTCTGCCAGCGCGCTGGCACACGGCACCATGTCCAAACCCACCAGCCGGGTGTACGCCTGCTACCAGGGCAATCCAGAGCAGCCGACCAACCCCGCCTGTGCTGCGGCCAAGGACATCGGCGGCGCACAGCCCTTCTACGACTGGGCCGGCATCAACCAGGCCAATGCCAATGGCAACCACCAGGCAGTCGTTCCCGACGGCGAGCTGTGCAGCGGTGGCAACAGCAAGTACCGCGGCCTGGATCTGGACCGGTCCGATTGGTCGACCACGCCGATCCGCGCCGATGGCAACGGCCGTTACACCTTTGAATTTCTTGCCTCTGCCCCGCATGCCACCCGCGAATGGAAGTTCTACGTCACCCGCGATGGCTGGCAGCCGGGCAGCCCGCTGCGCTGGGCCGACCTGCAGGAGTTCTGCACGCTGGGCGACGTCCCGTTGTCCGCGGGCGGTGTCTACAAGCTGGACTGCCCACTGCCCCAGCGCAGCGGCCAGCACCTGATCTACAACACCTGGCAGCGCTCGGATTCGGCCGAGGCCTTCTACACCTGCATGGACGTGCGTTTCGAGGGAGGCGGTGGCGTCGAGCCGCCAGCGCAATGGCAGGATGCCGGTCCGGTCACCGCCCGCGGCGCGCTGGAAGTGGGCACCACCCTGACCCTGCGCGTGTTCAACGCCCAAGGCAACGATCTGGAGCGCCCGAAGATCACCCTGGCCGCCGGCCAGACTGCGGCGAACCAGTGGCCGCTGGCTCTGGCCCATGCGGTCAACGCCAGTGCGCAGCAGGCGCGCGTTGGTGTGATGAACAATGGTGTGATCAGGCCGATCGCCTCGGCCACCGAGAACCGCGTCTATCTGAAGCCCGGTCATCGGTTCCAGCTCGACACACGCGTTCCGGATCCGGTCGATCCTGTGGATCCACCGCCGGGTGGCGACTACGACTTCGTGTATCCGGCCGGACTTGGCAGCTACAAGCCCGGCGAGACCGTGGTGAAGAGCACCGACGGCAAGCTGTACGCCTGCCGCCCGTTCCCGGAAGGCGCGTGGTGCAACGTCAACGCCGAGGCCTACCGGCCGGGCGTGGGTTCGGCCTGGCGCGATGCGTGGGTGCCGTACTGAGGCATGGTCCCGGGGGCGGCGTAATGCCGCCT
>NZ_QQXJ01000001.1:53824-177568 GCF_004348785.1 Stenotrophomonas sp. TEPEL | reverse complement strand
GCATTGACGTTGCACCACGCGCCTTCCGGGAACGGGCGGCAGGCGTACAGCTTGCCGTCGCTGCTCTTCACCACGGTCTGCGGATTACCCAGGCCCGCCGCCTTCAGCGCTTCGGCGCAGGCGTCGACCATGTCCGGGTTGCCGCACAGGTAGGCGATGTCGGTGGCCGGGTCCGGCGTGAAGGCCGCCAGCGCCTGCTGCACATAGCCATGGTGTACGTCCGGGTGCGGCTCGGCCGGCAGTTCCCGCGACAGGCAAGGCACATAACGGAAGTTCGGGTGCTTTTCGGCGAAGCTGTAGAAGTCTTCGCTGTACAGCAGTTCCCCCGGGCTGCGAGCACCCTGCAGCAGGACCACCTGCACGCCACGCTCGGCCATCGCCGTTGCCAGCAACGGCAGCATCGAGCGGTACGGGGTGACGCCGGTACCGGTGGCGATCAGCAGGTAGCGGCCGTTGTGGTCGCCCGGGTTCAGGCAGAACCGACCGTAGGGACCGGACGCGCTGACCTGGCCGCCGATGTCCAGCGCCTCGAACAGCGCCGTGGCTGCGCCACCGGGTACGAAACTGACCGCGATATCCACCGCCTCGCCTGGCCCCAGCGCGTGGTCGTGGATGGTCGCCAGCGAATAGCTGCGCTTGGTTTCGGTGCCATCGGCGTAGCTGAAATGGACCTGGATGAACTGGCCGGGCTGGAAATCCAGCGGCTGGCCGTCGTCACGCACGAACTGGTAATGGCCGATGGAGGGCGCCAGCATGCGGCGGTCGACCAGTTTGATGGGGAATTGGACAGGCACGACTTTTCGGGACAGTGTGTAGCCGGGGCAAGCCCTCGGGGTCTTCTATAATAGACCTTCCCCGCCCCTCTCCAGCGCCAGCCCATGGGCGCGAAGGCTTCGAGCTTGGCTTCCCTGAACGATACGGCGCCCGCCCTGCGCGTGCGCGACCTGCGTAAAACCTATGACAACGGCACCCAGGCCCTGAAAGGGGTCTCGCTGGAAGTGGCCCCGGGCGACTTCTTCGCCCTGCTGGGCCCGAACGGTGCCGGCAAGTCCACCCTGATCGGCATCATCAGTTCCCTGGTCAACCTCAGCGAGGGCCAGGTGGAAGTGTTCGGCAGCGACCTGGTGCGCAACCGCAGCGCCACCATGCGCCTGATCGGGCTGGTGCCGCAGGAGATCAACTTCAACCTGTTTGAAAAGCCCTTCGACATCCTGGTGAACTACGCCGGCTTCTACGGCGTGCCGCGCGCCGAAGCCGAGCAGATGGCCGAAGTCGAGCTCAAGCGCGCCCACCTGTGGGAGAAGGCGCAGGTGATGAGCCGCACCCTGTCCGGCGGCATGAAGCGCCGGCTGATGATCGCCCGCGCGATGATGACCCGGCCGCGCCTGTTGATCCTGGACGAACCGACCGCTGGCGTGGACATCGAGATCCGTCGCGACATGTGGCGGGTGCTGAAGGAGATCAACGCCGCCGGCACCACGATCATCCTCACCACCCACTACCTGGAAGAGGCCGAGCACCTGTGCCGCAACCTGGCCATCATCGACCACGGCCAGATCGTCACCCAGGGCCCGATGCGCGAACTGCTGGCCAAGCTTGACGTGGAAGGCTTCCTGCTGGACATCGACGGCACCCTGCCCGCCCAGCTGCCGGTGATCGAGGGGGCAACCCTGACCGCCACCGACGGCCATACGCTGGACATCGACATGCCACGTGCGATGGACCTCAACCGCGTGTTCGAGGCACTGAACGCGGCGGGCATCCGCGTGCGCTCGATGCGTACCAAGAGCAACCGCCTGGAGGAACTGTTCGTGCGCCTCACCGGCAACCAGGAGACGTCCGCATGAGCAGCACCCCGACCCCGGTCCTGACCGACGGCCAGCGCAACCGCATCGCACTGATGACCATCGTGCGCCGCGAAGTCGCCCGCATCATGCGCATCTGGGGCCAGACCCTGGTACCGCCGGCGATCACCATGACCCTGTACTTCCTGATCTTCGGCGGCCTGATCGGTTCGCGCGTGGGCGACATGGGCGGCTACACCTACATGCAGTTCATCGTGCCGGGCCTGGTGATGATGAGCGTGATCCAGAACAGCTACGGCAACATCAGCTCCTCGTTCTTCGGCGCCAAGTTCGGCCGCCACGTGGAAGAGCTGCTGGTCAGCCCGATGCCGAACTGGGTGATCCTGTGGGGCTACGTGGCCGGTGCGGTGCTGCGCGGCCTGATGGTGGGCGTGATCGTGCTGATCATCGCGATGTTCTTCACTCCGGTGCGCATCCCGCATCCGCTGGTGACGCTGACCACGGTGATCCTGGGCGCGACGATCTTCTCGCTGGCCGGCTTCATCAACGCGGTGTATGCGAAGAAGTTCGATGACGTGGCGATCGTGCCGACCTTCATCCTGACTCCGCTGACCTACCTGGGCGGCGTGTTCTATTCGGTGAAGCTGCTGCCGCCATGGGCGGAGGCGGCCACGCACGCGAACCCGATCTTCTACATGGTCAACGCGTTCCGCTATGGCCTGCTGGGCAGCAGCGATGTGCCGGTGGTGGTGGCGTATGCGCTGATGATCGGTTTCGTGGTGGTGCTGACGGCGCTGGCGCTATGGTTGCTGCGCCGTGGCGTGGGCATGCGCAGCTGAGGATGTTCTGCAGGGCCTGCGGCCCTGCACCCGCAGTGGTAGTGCCGGCCGCTGGCCGTCAACGTCAACGTCAACGTCAACGTCAAAAGCGAGCTATCCGTGGAATGGCGGGGTGGTGTCGGGTTGCGGGGACG
The DNA here is from genome assembly GCF_004348785.1 of Stenotrophomonas sp. TEPEL. Classification (NCBI taxonomy): domain Bacteria; kingdom Pseudomonadati; phylum Pseudomonadota; class Gammaproteobacteria; order Lysobacterales; family Lysobacteraceae; genus Stenotrophomonas; species Stenotrophomonas sp. TEPEL. The sequence goes on along the minus strand of NZ_QQXJ01000001.1, from coordinate 174,790 downwards.
CCGCAAGTACGTCCGTGTAGGCTTGGCAGCCGCATCCATGCGGCTGACACCCCGCAACCCGACACCACCCCGCCATTCCACGGATAGCTCGCTTTTGACGTTGACGTTGACGTTGACGTTGACGGCCAGCGGCCGGCACTACCTGCGGCTGGGCCGAGTGACTCGGCCAGCGCCACAGCCTGGTGCTTGAACTCATCGGTGTAGCTACGGCGGGTGATACGGGACATAAAAGAACCTCCAAGTGCGATCAAAGTATCGCTTCTTGGCGTCCGCTCACGGGGAGCCAGATCAGTCCGCGCCATGGATGGCGCGGCCAAGCCTGCACGGACGTACTTGCGGCGTCCCCCGTGAGCCCACCCCGCCCGAGCCAAACACAGCTTGCGCTTCAAACCACCACGAGGGGCTCAGCCGTTGGCCGCAAACTCCGGCACAATCGCTGCAGTGAATCCCCAACTGCAGTGAGCGTGCAATGCGTATCCTGATCCTCGGCGCCGGCGGTACCGGCGGTTACTTCGGTGGTCGCCTGGCCCAGGCTGGCGTGGACGTGACCTTCCTCGTGCGCCCCGCGCGCGCCGCGCAGCTGGATCGTGATGGCCTGGTGCTGCGCAGCCCGGTGGGCGATGCCACGTTCCCGGTACAGCATGTCACCGCAGATGCCCTGCCTGCGCTGGCTGCGGACACGCCGTTCGATCTGGTGATCCTCAGCTGCAAGGCCTACGACCTGGACAGTTCGATCGACGCCATCGCCCCGGCGGTGGGCGCGGGCACCACCGTGCTGCCGATCCTCAACGGCCTGCATCACTACAACACGCTCGACGCGCGCTTCGGCCGCGACGCCGTGCTCGGCGGGCTGTGCTTCATCAGTGCGACCAAGGCGCCTGATGGGGCCGTGCTGCACCTGGGAAAGCCGGCCAAGCTGACCTTCGGCGAACGCGATGGCGGTGCGATCTCCGCGCGCGTGCAGGCGTTCGCAGCAGCGTGTGCGCAGGCCAATCTCGATCATCTGGCCAGTGAGCACATCGGCCAGGAGCAGTGGATCAAGTACACCTTCCTGACCGCGCTGGCGGCGGCCACCTGCCTGCTGCGTGCGGACATCGGCACGATCGTGGCCACCGACGACGGCGACGCCATCGTGCGTGGGCTCTATGACGAATGCCTGGCGGTGGCCGAAGCAGCGGGTGAGCCGGTGCCGCAGGCGGCGCAGGACACCGCGCGTGGCACCCTGACCCAGGCCGGTTCGGCGTTGAAGGCGTCGATGCTGCGCGACCTGGAAGCAGGCCAGCAGGTGGAAGCGGCCCAGATCGTCGGCGACATGCTGGCGCGTGCGCGCGCCGCGGGCCAGGAAGCGTTGCTGCTGCAGGTGGCTTACAGCAGCCTGCAGGCCTACCAGGCCCAGCGTTCGGTGTGATCCGATGAACATGCCTGGCCCGTTGCCGAAGCGCGTGCTGATTCTCGGCATGGGCTGGAGTGGCCGCGTGTTGGCCGCGCGCCTTCAGGCCCAGGGCGTACGCGTGGAAGGCACGGTGCGCGATCCGGTGTCGGCACCTGACGATGGCCTGCTGCGTCATCAGTTGCATGCCGACGCCGCGCTTGCCCCGAGCCTGCTCGCTGCGGTTGCCCATGCCGACGCGGTGCTGTGCAGCGTACCTCCCGATGCCGAGGGCGACCCGGCGCTGCGCCTGCTGCATGCCGCGTTGCGCGACAGCAGCTCACTGCGTTGGCTCGGTTACCTGTCGTCGACCTCGGTCTACGGCGACCGCGACGGTGGCTGGATCAATGAGCACAGCGTGGCCGATGCCACCGGGCCGGCAGGCAGGCAGCGTCGCCTCGCCGAAACGCAATGGCGTGCGCTGGCGGAGGCGCGCGGTATCGCCTCGGCGATGTTCCGCCTGCCGGGCCTCTACGGATCCGGGCGCAACGCGCTGCTGCAGCTGGCGCAGGGCCGCGCGCGGCACGTGGTGCGGCCAGGGCTGGTGTTCAACCGCCTGCACGTGGACGACCTGGCTGCGGTGGTGATCGCGGCGATGCAACGTCCCATGGCCAACGCACTGTATCTGCCGAGCGATGACGAACCGGCGCCGCCGCAGGATGTACTGGCCTTCGCTGCGCAGCTGGGGGGGTTCGCCATGCCACCCGCCGTGGCCTGGGACGATCCATCAGTGAGCGCGACATTGCGGCGCTTCTACCAGAGCAGCAAGCGCATCGACAGCCGCAGCACGCGCGACGCGCTGGGCTGGACGCCGCGGTTTCCAACGTATCGGGAAGGGCTGACGGATCTTGCCGCTTCGCTCGCCGGGCATGGCCCGGCGCTACCGGATCCGGGCGCTCCCGGCTGACGGGCACTGCCCGATCAGGCGGCGTCCGGCAACCGGAAGAACGCACGCGTGGCAGCCGTGGCGTTTGCCGCCGTGGTCTGCACATCCTCGCCACGGTCCCGCGCCAGCTCTTCCACGATGTGCGACAGGAACACCGGTTCGTTGCGGCGGTCCTTCGGCATCGGCTTCAGGGTGCGCGGCAGCAGGTACGGCGCGTCGGTCTCGATCATCAGGCGGTTGGCCGGAATGTTCTTCACCAGTTCGCGCAGGTGCGCGCCGCGGCGTTCGTCGCACAGCCAACCGGTGATGCCGATGTACCAGTCCTGGTCGAGATAATCGAACAGCTCCTGGCGCTCGCCGGTGAAGCAGTGCACCACGGCCGGACCGATGCGGCCTTCGAAGTTCTTCATCTGCGCCATGAAATCGGCATGCGCGTCGCGCTGGTGCAGGAACAGCGGCTTGCCATTGTCTGCAGCCAGCTGCAGCTGGCGCTCGAACGCGCGATGCTGCGCCGGGCGCGGCGAGAAATCGCGGAAGTAGTCCAGCCCGCACTCACCCACCGCCACCACTTCGGCATGGGCGTGCAGCGCGCGCATCTCCGCATCGCACTCGTCGGTGTACTCCACCGCGTGGTGCGGGTGCACGCCGGCAGTGGCGTACAGGAAGCCCGGGTGCTGCTGCGCCAGCTGCAGGGCCAGCGGCGAATGCTCACGGCTGGCACCGGTGATGATCATCTGCACCACACCGGCCTGGCGTGCGCGGTCCAGCACGGCATCGCGGTCGCGGTCGAAGGAGTCGTGGGTCAGGTTGGCGCCGATATCGATCAGATGCATGGGGGCAGCAGAGGCAGGAAAACCCGCGCATTGTACCCGTGCCCGCCATGGCCCCTTATCCTTTGCAGATGAACGCCCCGCACTTCCCCATCTCTCCGCTGATGCCGCAGATCCAGCAGCACCTGGCCGTGCACCCGCGGCTGGTGCTGGAAGCCCCACCTGGCGCGGGCAAGACCACCCAGGTGCCGTTGGCGCTGCTCGATGCGCCATGGCTGGAGGGCCGCAGGATCATCCTGCTGGAACCACGCCGGGTGGCCGCGCGCAGTGCCGCGATGTTCATGGCGCGCCAGCTCGGTGACGAGGTCGGCGGCATTGTCGGCTACCGCATCCGCTTCGAGAACAAGGTATCGGCGCGCACGCGCATCGAGGTCGTCACCGAGGGCATCCTGACCCGGATGCTGCAGGACGATCCAATGCTGGAGACCGTGGGCGCGATCCTGTTCGACGAATTCCACGAGCGCCACCTCAGTGGCGACCTGGGCCTGGCGCTGGCGCTGGACGTGCAGTCGCAGCTGCGCGATGACCTGCGGTTGCTGGTGATGTCGGCGACGCTCGATGGCGAACGCCTGGCGCGCTTCCTCGATGCACCACGACTGAGCAGCGAAGGCCGCAGCTATCCGGTGGCAATCAGCCACTTCCCTGCCCGGCGTGACGAGGCGCTGGAACTGCAGGTGCGGCGCGCGGTACAGCAGGCGCTGGCCGAGCACCCCGGTGACCTGCTGGTGTTCCTGCCCGGCCAACGTGAGATCGCACGCGTGCAGGCAGGCCTGCAGGACAGTCTTGCTGGCGCTGCGGTGGACGTGCTGGCCCTGCACGGTGAACTGCCGGTGGAGCAGCAGGCACGCGTGCTGCAGGCCGCCAGCGACGGCCGCCGCCGCGTGGTGCTGGCCACCAACGTCGCCGAATCCTCGGTGACCCTGCCCGGCGTGCGCGTGGTGATCGACAGCGGCCAGGCGCGCGAGCCGCGCTACGACCCCAACAGTGGATTCACCCGCTTGGACGTGGTCGCCATTGCACAGGCCTCGGCCGACCAGCGTGCCGGCCGTGCCGGGCGCGTGGCCGAGGGCGTGGCCTGGCGGCTGTGGCCGCAGTCGCAGCGGCTGGAACCACAGCGTCGCGCCGAGATCGACCAGGTTGAGCTGGCTGGCCTTGCGCTGGAACTGGCCGCCTGGGGCAGCAGCGACCTGCGCTTCCTTGACCCGCCACCGAGCGGGCCGATGGCCGCCGCGCGCGAACTGCTGCAGCGCCTGGGCGCGTTGTCCAGCAGCGGCGCGATCACTGCACTCGGCCGTCTTGTGCTGGCGCTGGGTACCCATCCGCGGATGGCCGCGATGCTGCTGGCCGCAGCTGATGCCCGCGCGCAGGCGTTGGCCGCCGATCTGGCGGCATTGCTGGAAGCTCGTGACCCATTGCGCCAGGGCGGTGATGCACTGGCCGCACGCTGGCGCGCACTGGCGGCCTTCCGCAACGGCCGTGCGCCGGCCGATGCCAATCGCAGTGGCCTGGCCGCCATCGATGCCGCTGCCAAACAGTGGCGCCGTCGCCTGCGCTGTGACGCTACACCGCCCGCCAGCATCGAGGCCCACGAACTGGGCGACCTGCTGGCCCATGCCTTCCCCGACCGCATTGCCTTCCAGCATCCGAACGACCCGCTGCGTTACCTGCTGGCCAACGGCCGCAGCGCCCGCCTGCATGAGCTGAGCGACCTGCGGGGCGAACCGTGGCTGGTGGCCAGCGAACTGCGCTTCGAAGCCCGCGACGCGCTGCTGCTGCGCGCCGCACCGGTGGATGAAAGCTATCTGCGCAGGCACTGGCCTGAGCGCTTCGTGACCGAGGACGCGGTGCGCTGGGATGACACCCGCCGCGCCCTGGTCGCGCTGCGCGAAACACGCTTCGACCGCATCGTGATGGACAGCCGTTCGGCTGGCCGGGTTGATCCGCAGCTGGCGGCACAGGCACTGACCGACGCCGTTGCCGAGCTCGGCCTGCAGGCGTTGCCCTGGACCGAAGGTCTGCGCCAGTGGCAGGCACGGGTGGAATCGCTGCGGCGCTGGATGCCCGAGCTGGGCCTGCCCGACTGCAGTGATGCCGCATTGCTGGCCAACCGTGCGCAGTGGCTGCAGCCGGCGTTCGCGGGCAGGACACGGCTGGATGCACTGGACGAGGCCAGTTTCGGCGAAGCGCTGAAGTCGCCACTGGAATGGTCGCAACGGCAGCTGGTCGAGCGCCACGCGCCCACCCGGATCACCGTGCCGTCGGGGCTGGAGCGGCCGATCAGCTACGCGCTGGACGGCGAAAGCGGCGAGCCGCTGCCGCCGGTGCTGGCGGTGAAGCTGCAGGAGTTGTTCGGCCTGGCCGATACGCCACGCATCGCCGATGGCCGGGTGCCGCTGACCCTGCACCTGCTGTCGCCGGGGGGCCGGCCGTTGCAGGTCACCCAGGATCTGCGCAATTTCTGGGAGAACACCTACGCCGAGGTGAAGAAGGAGATGAAGGGCCGTTACCCGCGCCACCCGTGGCCGGACGACCCTTGGACGGCCACGGCGACCCACCGGGCCAAGCCGCGCGGGACGTAATGCGCGCCGACACCCCGCCCGTTCCTGAATGGCTGCGGTAGAGTCACACCACGCGCCCGCCTGACTGACATACCGTTTACGGGCAACAGGCGACACTGGACTTCGACCCGAGGCAAGGACACCCCCGCATGAGCAAGCTGACCGTAATCACCGACCGCGCCCTGGAGCGCGCCCTCGACCTGGCCCATACCGCAGGCGATGGCCTGAAGAGCGCGGGCGGCAGCCTGCGTCACCTCGGCCCGCAGGCCAGCGACTGGATCAAGACCGGTGCCGCCCTTGGCGCGGTGAAGACCGGCGGCAAGGTCGCCACCAAGTTCGCCCGCCGCAATCCGGCGGTGACCATCGCGGCAGCTGCCGTGGGCGTAGGCCTGCTGGGCTATGCGCTGTACCGCAAGCAGCAGAAGAAGAAGGCCGCCAATGGCCATGTGGTCAACGGCCAGGCCCAGCGCATCAACGCGCGCGATCGCCGCAACGACACCGTGGTCGACGAGCACAGCGATATCGGCAGCGACGCCTGATTGACCGGGGTCGGATCCCTTCCGCAGGAAGGGCTCTGACCCCATGACGCTGCACGAGGGTCGGACGCCGCAAGGCCTCCGGCCTTTTTTTTCAGCCGATCTGCCGCCACTGCCCGGGCTGCAGGTCATCCAGCCGGTACGGCCCCATTGCTGCGCGTACCAGGCGCAGCGTCGGCAGGTTCACCGCAGCGGTCATCCGCCGCACCTGGCGGTTACGCCCCTCGCGGATCGTGATCGCCAGCCAGCTGTCGGGCACCGTCTTGCGGAAGCGCACCGGCGGATCGCGCGGCCACAGTTCAGGCGCAGGATCGAGGCGCTCGATTTTCGCCGGCAGCGTCGGCCCGTCATTGAGCACCACGCCATCGCGCAGCTGCTGCAGCTGCCCATCGCTGGGCGTGCCTTCCACCTGCACCCAGTAGAGCTTGTCCGCCTTGTGCTTCGGGTCGGTCAACTTGTGCGCCAGCGTACCGTTGTCGGTCAGCAGCAGCAGGCCTTCACTGTCATGGTCGAGGCGGCCGGCAGCGTAGACGCGCGGCGGCAGACCGAAGCCGGCCAATGTCGGCCGCGGCGGCACGCTGCGGTCGGTGAACTGGCAGAGCACGTTGAACGGCTTGTTGAAGGCAATCAGCATCGTGGGGACGGCAGGCGGCGGGCAGGGCATTGTCCCATGCCACGCCGCGTGCTCGCCGGGCATGGCCCGGCGCTACCGGGTCACGGCTTCACGAAACGCAGGGTCATGCGGTCGCTTTCACCGATGGCCTGGTACTTGGCGTCATCCGCCTTGTCATGCTGGTTGGTCGGCGGCAGGGTCCACACGCCATTCGGATGGTCCTTGGTATCGCGCGGGTTGGCATTGACCTCGGTGCGCGCGTCGAGCTTGAAACCGGCGGCCTCGGCCATCGCGATCACCTGCTGCTGGCCCACATAACCGGTGTCGTCAGCGTCGGCCACGTCGGCCTTGGCGCGGTGCTCGACCACGCCGAGCACGCCGCCCGGCTTGAGCACGTTGAAGAAGCCCTGGAACATGCCCTGCGCCTGGCCGGCCTTGCGCCAGTTGTGCACGTTGCGGAAGGTCAGCACCACATCGGCCGAGTTGGCTGCACCGAACACCGGCTTGGCCGGGTCGTAGGCGACCACGGTGGTTTTGTCGAACTGTGCCGGTGCGGCGGCGTACTTCTTTTCCAGGCTGTCGCGGCTGCGCTGCTGGTAGTCGCGGCCGCGACCTTCAGCCACGGCCTGCGGATCGACCACCGCGGCAATGTAGTGGCCCTTGTCGCGCAGCAGCGGCGCCAGGATCTCCGAGTACCAGCCATTGCCCGGGGTGATCTCGATGACGGTCTTTTCCGGCGCGACGCCGAAGAAGCCCAAGGTCTGCGCAGGATGACGGAAACCGTCGCGCTTGACGTTGGCCGGGTCGCGGGTCGAGGCCTTCACCGCGGCATCGATCGCGGGCGACACCTGGATCTTTGCCGGTGCGACCGTGGCCGGCGCGGCGAATGCGGGAACGGCAACCAGCAGGGCCGAAGCAAGCAGCAGGCGGCAACCACGCAGGGATGAGGCAGCAATCATCGGGGCGACTCCAGCGGAAGATGCGGCGAGACTAGCAGCCGCCGCGCCGCAGGTGTTCACAAAACGTTAGCCGCGTGCGCGGTGCGGAACACAGTTTTGTGGTCAGCGCCGCAGCGCGGTCACACCTCGCGTTCTATCCTGAAGAACTTCCCCCAAGGAGTCCGTGCCCATGACGGCAAACCGCGAACTGGGCCGTTCAGGCCTGCATGTAGCTCCGCTCGCCCTCGGTGGCAACGTGTTCGGCTGGAGCGCCGATGAGAAGGCCAGCTTCGCCCTGCTGGATGCCTTCGTCGATGCCGGCTTCAACCTGATCGACACCGCCGACGTGTACTCGGCGTGGGTGCCGGGCAACCAGGGTGGCGAGTCGGAAACGCTGCTGGGCAGGTGGTTCGCGCGCAGCGGCAAGCGCGACAAGGTCGTGCTGGCGACCAAGGTAGGCAAATGGGCCGAGCGCCCCGGCCTCACCCCGGACAACATCAATGCGGCGGTGGAGGATTCGCTGCGTCGCCTGCAGACCGAGGTGATCGATCTGTACCAGGCTCACGAGGACGATGAATCCACGCCGCTGGAAGCGACCCTGGCCGCGTTCGGTCGCCTGATCGAGGCGGGCAAGGTGCGCGCGATCGGCGCGTCCAACTACAGCGCCACGCGTCTTGCCGATGCCTTGAAGGTCTCTACCGACTACGGGCTGCCGCGCTATGAAACCCTGCAGCCGGAGTACAACCTGTACGACCGCGCCGGCTACGAGAAGGAACTGGAACCGCTGGTGCAGCGCGAGCAGATCGGCGTGATCAACTACTACGCACTGGCCAGCGGCTTCCTCAGCGGCAAGTACCGCACGCCGGACGACGCCGGCAAGAGTTCCGCGCGCGGCGCCACCGTGGTCAAGCGTTACCTGAACCCGCGCGGCCTGCGCATTCTGCAGGCACTGGATGACGTGGCAAGCAAGCACAACGCCACTGCCGCGCAGATCGCGCTGGCCTGGCAGATCGCACGGCCGTCGATCACCGCACCGATCGTCAGTGCCACCAGCGTGGAGCAGCTGCACGACCTGCTGGCGGCGGCGAACGTGGCGTTGAGCGTGCATGACGTGGCACAGCTGGACGCGGCCAGCGTGGAAGGTTGAAGGCGGAGGGTGCCGGCAACGTCGGCACCCTTCAATGGATCCGCGCCCTGCGTGGTTGCATTGCCTCAGCGCGGCAGGCTGTCTTCGGCCACCAGCGCATGGTGCATGCCGATGCCCGCGCGCACGCCTTCGGCCATGGCCAGGGTGATGTTGCCGACCGTGGTCGCATCACCGGCGGCGTACACGTTCGGCACCGAGGTCTGTTTCATCATGTCCACCTCGGCCAGCACGCCCAGCGGACTCTCCACCAGCGCGCAACCCAGCTGCTGCAGCAGCGGCGTGGCCATCTGCTGCGTGGCCGGCACGAACAGCGCACGCTGGGCAACCCGGCGACCGTCGGCAAGTTCCACTTCCAGCCACGTCGGCTGCTCGCCGTGCACACCTGCCACCGGCGTGGTTTCCACCTGCACACCGCGCTGCTGCATGGCGGCCAGCTCCTCGTCGCTGATCGGCAGGCCCTGGCTGAAGAAGGTGACGTTGCCCCAGTCGGCGAACAGCGGCGCCTTGCCGGCCGACATCGGATGGCCGCCGAGCAGGCCGATCGAACCGCCACCCACTTCATAACCATGGCAGTACGGGCAGTGCAGCACGGTGCTGCCCCAGCGCTCGGCCAGGCCGGGCAGATCGGGCAGCTGGTCGGCGATGCCGGTGGCCAGCAGCAGCTTGCGCGCGGTCAGTACCTGGCCGTCGGCGGTACGCACCTCCACGCCTTCGGTGCGGAGCGTGGCCTGCACCGCTTCGGCATTCAGCCAACGCACGGTCGGGTAGTCCAGCAGTTGCTGGCGCGCGTTCTTCAACAACTCGGCGCCACTGATGCCGTCCAGGCCCAGCACGCCATGCGAATGGCTGGCAAAACGGTTTCGCGGCGAACCCGCATCGATGACCGTGACCGGCCGGCGCGCACGCGCCAGGATCAGTGCGGCGGCGATGCCGGCGTAGCTGCCGCCGACGATGAGGACATCAGGATTCATGGTGACCTTCCAGGGAACGGTGATGGGCGAGATGGCGGGCGAAGTCGGCGCCAAGCTGGTCGAGGGTGGTTGCCTGCAGCCGCTGCTCGAGCAGGCGCTGCGCTTGGCGGGCACTGTCCAGCAGGGCCTGGTTGACCAGCTGCTGGATCGGGCAGCCGCCCCTGCCTTCGCGGGTACCGACCTGGACCATCGGCGGCGCGCCGATGGCCTGGTAGATGTCGTGCAGGGTGATCGTCGCTGCGTCGCGGGCGAGCTGGCTGCCGCCACCGTGGCCGCGCGTGCTGCGTACCAGGCCGGCCTTGTGCATCTGCGCCAGCAGGCGGCGGATCACCACTGGATGAGTCGGCAGGCAGGTCGCCAGCTGTTCGGAGGTTCGCGGCCCGTGCTGGCCAACCAGGTGGGCCATCACGTGCAGGGCGTCGGAAAGCGGATTCGCGGATTTCATGTAACTACAATAGTTACATTTAATTCGCCTGTCGAGGGTCTGCTTTTGTTCCAAATGGACACATTTGTCCAAGTAAACATAACCTTCACATCGCTAAACAGAACGGTAATGTGACAGGCATCGCACTTCAGAGCGCTAAAGGACGGTCGATACCGCATCGCACCCCTTCCGAGATCTCGTCCCATGAAAGCCTCTTCCCATGCGCCGCGGCTGCAGTCGAAGCTGCTCGGTGCCGTTTCTGTTGGTCTGGCTGTTGTCCTGGTATGCGCCCTGGCGGGCCTGGCGTCGGCTTGGTTGAAGCTGTCCACCGACGTACCGCCGGAGGTTGCCCACAGCCGCGATGCCGAGCGCCTGCAACGCGAATTCCGCGGGCAGGTGCAGGAATGGAAGAACCTGCTGCTGCGCGGCCACGATGACGCGCTGCGCCAGCACCACCTGCAGGCCTTCGACAACGAAGGCCGCGTCGTTGCCGAACTGGCCACGGGCCTGGCCGCCAGCCCCGATGCGCGCACGCGCGAACTGGCGCAGGCGTTTTCCGGCCTGCACGCACAGTTGCAGCAGGACTACCACGCCGCACTGCAGGCCTTCGCTGACGCCAGCTACGACCCGGCGGTTGGCGATTCCCTGGTGCGTGGCAAGGACCGTCCGGTGGCGGCCGCGCTGGATGCGCTGGGTACGCAGGCCACCGAGGTGGCCGAAGCCGCGGTGACCGCGCGTTCGCACCAGGCACGGCAGACGCTGCTGCTGTGCGCCGCGCTGACCATCGGCGCCGCCGTGCTGCTGCTGATCGCCCTTGGCTGGTGGCTGCGGCGCGCCGTGGTGCAGCCGGTGCTGGCGGTGGAAGCGGCCGCGCGTGCGGTTGCCGCCGGTGACCTCGACCACGTGGTGCAGGTGCGCAGCCGCGACGAGATCGGTCGCCTGGCACAAGCGATGCAGGCCGTGCAGAGCACCCTGCGTGGCGTGCTTGATGCGCAGACCGCGATGGCCAGGGCACACGACGCCGGCACGATCAGCCACCGCATGGACAGCAGCGCCTTCCCCGGCGCCTACGGCACGATGGTGGCCGACACCAACACCCTGGTCGATGCGCACATCCAGGTGAAGATGCGCGCGATCACGATCATGGGCCGCTATGCAGTGGGCGATCTCAGCCTGGACATGGAGCGCCTGCCCGGCGAGAAGGCCGTGATCACCCAGGCGCTGGATGCGGTGAAATCCAACCTGGGCGCGATCAACGGCGAAATCCGCCACCTGGCCGAAGCTGCGGCGGCGGGCGACTTCAGCCAGCGTGGCGACAGTGCGCGCTTCGAGCATGATTTCCGCGCGATGGTCGATGGCCTGAACCGGTTGATGCAGACCACCGAACAGAACCTGGGCGAGGTCTCGGCCATGCTGCGTGCCATTGCCGATGGCCGTCTGGGTGCGCGCATGGACGGCAACTTCCAGGGCGTGTTCGCCCGCATTGCGGGGGATGCCAACGCCACCGCCGCACAGCTGGCGACCATCGTCAGCGACATCAAGCACGCCTCCGGCAGCATCCACACCGCCGCTGCGGAAATTTCCGCCGGCAACAACGACCTGTCGCGCCGCACCGAACAGCAGGCGGCGAACCTGGAAGAAACCGCCGCGTCGATGGAGGAACTGACCTCCACCGTGCGCCAGAACGCCGAGCATGCGCGGCAGGCCAACCAGCTGGCGATCGGTGCGCACAGCGTGGCCTCGCACGGCGGTGAAGTGGTCGGCCAGGTCGTGGCGACCATGGATGCGATCGAGGGCTCGTCGCGGCAGATCGCCGACATCATCAGCGTCATCGACGGCATCGCGTTCCAGACCAACATCCTGGCGCTGAATGCCGCGGTGGAAGCGGCGCGTGCCGGCGAGCAGGGCCGTGGATTCGCGGTGGTCGCCAGTGAAGTGCGTACGCTGGCACAGCGGTCGGCGGCGGCGGCCAAGGAAATCAAATCGCTGATCGAGGCGTCGGTGGAACAGGTTGGCCACGGTGCGCAGCGTGTGCGCCAGGCCGGCGACACCATGGCCGAGATCGTCGCGTCGGTGCAGCGCGTGACCGACATCATGGCCGAGATCTCCGCTGCGTCGCAGGAGCAGTCGGCCGGCATCGAGCAGGTCAGCCAGACCATCATCCAGATGGATGGCACCACCCAGCAGAATGCCGCGCTGGTGGAAGAAGCCAGCGCCGCGGCACGCAGCCTGGAACAGCAGGCGGATCGCCTGATCGAAGCGGTGGATGTGTTTGATCTGTCCACCACGGCGACAGCAACGGGTGCCTTGGCGCGCGCGGCGTGACGGTATCGTCGCACCGGTAGCGCCCGACCGTTGGTCAGGCAACGACGCGGCGCGGATCCGTGCGGACCAACGGTCCGCACCTACCAACGGCAATCTTCAGCGCAGGTAGTCGGCCTGCACCATCGCCTCGCCCAGGTAATCCAGGAACGAGCTGATCCGTGCCGATACGGCCGTGTTGCGGTAGTACACCGCATGGATCGGCTGGTACACATCCAGCGTCTGCGCGGCCAGCACCGGCACCAGGGTGCCGGCCGCGCGGTCGCGTTCGGTCACGAAGTCGGACAGGCAGGTGATGCCCACGCCCTCCACCGCCAGCGTGCGCAGGGTCTCGCCGCTGGACACCGCGATGTCCGGGCGCACCAGCAGCTGCCCCTCGGCATCGCCCGGCAGCGGCCATCGGTTCAATGACTCCGGCTCGTTGAACCCCAGCAGCGTGTGCTGACCCAATGCCACCACGCTGGCCGGCTGGCCGTGCGTGGCCAGATAGGCCGGGCTGGCCAGCACCTGCAGCCGGCAGCGCCCCAGCGGCCGCGCATGCAGGGTGGAATCGGCCAGCGGGCCGATCCGGATCGCCAGATCGGTGCGCCGTTCCAGCAGGTCGATGTAGCGCTCGGAACTGTTCAACTCCAACTGCACGTCCGGATAGCGCGCGCGGTAACCAGCGACCAGCGGCGCGATCACGTGCAGCACGAACGGCATCGCTGCATCCACCCGCAGCCGGCCGGCCGGACGCTCGCGCCGCGCCGCCATCTGTTCCTCGGCCGATTCCACCGCATCGATGATCGCCCGCGCATGGCGCAGGTAGGCCTCGCCTTCGGCGGTCAGGTGCAGGCGGCGGGTGGTGCGGGTCAGCAGGGTGGTGCCCAGCTTGTCCTCCAGCCGGCCCAGCGCGCGGCTCACGCCCGAGGGTGTCTGCCCCAGCTGCTCGGCAGCCGCGCTGATCGAACCGCTGTCGATCACCGCCAGGAAGGCATGCATTTCGTCGAGGGTGGTTTTCATGGCGCCATTATTGACCACACGGCAAGAGTGATTGGCGTGAAGACCGGTTTTTCGGCAAAGGTCGGCCGCGCACACTGCGCGCCTTCCTTCCCTCTGGACACTGTCATGATCCGTGGCATTCCGCTCGCCCTGCTGGCGCTGACCCTCGGTGCCTTTGCCATCGGCACCACCGAATTCGTCATCGTCGGCCTGATCCCGACCATCGCTGCCGACCTGCAGGTCAGCCTGCCCTCGGCCGGCCTGCTGGTCTCCCTGTATGCCCTGGGCGTGGCCATCGGCGCGCCGGTGCTGACCGCGCTCACCGGCCGCGTGCCGCGCAAGACCCTGCTGGTGGCGCTGATGGTGCTGTTCACCCTCGGCAACGTCATCGCATGGATGGCACCGGGCTACACGTCGCTGATCGTCGCCCGCATCCTCACCGGCCTGGCCCACGGCGTGTTCTTCTCCATCGGCTCGATCATCGCCACCGCCGTGGTGCCGAAGGAGAAGGCCGCCAGCGCGATCGCCATCATGTTCACCGGCCTGACCGTGGCGCTGGTGACCGGCGTGCCGCTGGGCACCTTCATCGGCCAGCACCTGGGCTGGCGCGCGACCTTCCTGGCCGTGGCCGGCCTGGGCGTGATCGCGCTGCTGGGCAGCCTGCTGTTCGTGCCGCGCGGGCTGGCACAGAGCGCGCCGGCCACCTTCCGCCAGCAGCTGGGCGTGCTTGCGCAGCCGCGTCTGCTGATGGTGTATGCCATCACCGCGCTTGGCTACGGCGGCACCTTCCTGTCCTTCACCTACCTGGCTCCGATCCTGCAGGACGTCACCGGCTTCTCGGCCAACGCCGTCAGCCTGGTGCTGCTGGTGTATGGCGTGTCGGTGGCGATCGGCAACCTGTGGGGCGGCCGCATGGCCGACCGCATGGGCCCGATTCCCGCGCTGAAGCGCATCTTCGCGCTGCTGGCCATGGTGCTGCTGGTCATGACCTTCACCGCCCACAACACCTGGCTGATGCTGCTGACCGTGCTGGCACTGGGCGCGGTGGCATTCGGCAACGTGCCCGGCCTGCAGGTGTATGTGGTCAAGCAGGCCCAGCGCTACGCACCGCAGGCGACCGATGTGGCCTCGGGCCTGAACATCGCCGCCTTCAACATCGGCATCGCGCTGGGTGCGTCGCTGGGCGGCCTGGTGGTCGAGCACATCGGCCTGATGCATACGCCGTGGCTGGGTGCGCTGGTGGTGGTCGGTGCGTTCGCCCTGACGGCACTCAGCGGCCGCCTGGACCGTCGCGACGGCATCGACGATCGCGCCGAAGGCATCGCGGTGAGCGCGCACTGATGCATGCAATGCACCGTTGCCGGCATGCACACGGCCCCTGCCCTACCCTTTGCGATCACCTCCTTCCCCCGCTTTGGAGTTCTCCATGACTGTCCCCGCTTTCGGCCTCGGCACCTTCCGCCTGAAAGACCAGACCGTGATCGACTCGGTGCGCAACGCGCTGGACGTCGGCTACCGCGCCATCGACACCGCGCAGATCTACGGCAACGAAGCCGAGGTCGGCCAGGCCATCGCCGAGTCCGGCGTACCGCGTGACGAGATCTACCTGACCACCAAGGTGTGGATCACCGAGTTCAAGCACGATGCGCTGCTGGCCAGCCTGCGCACCAGCCTGGAAAAGCTGCGCACCGACCACGTCGACCTGGCATTGATCCACTGGCCGTCACCGAACGACAAGGTCGACACGCCGATGGAGGAGTATCTGCCTGCCCTGGCTGAGGCCAAGGCACAGGGGCTGGCTCGGGGGATCGGTATCTCCAACTTCACCATCGCCCAGACCCGCAAGGCGATCGAGATACTCGGCGCCGATGCCATCGCCACCAACCAGATCGAGATCCACCCCTACCTGCAGAACCGCCTGCTGGTGAAGTTCCTGCAGGACAACGGGATCCGCGTCACTGCCTACATGAGCCTGGCCTACGGCGAGGTGATCAAGGACCCAGTGATCCAGGCCATCGCCGGCCGTCATCAGGCCAGCCCGGCGCAGATCGCGCTGGCATGGGCGCTGCAGCAGGATTACGCGGTCATTCCGTCATCGACCAAGCGCGAGAACCTGGCCAGCAACCTGGAAGCCGCCGCGATCCGCCTGACCGAAGACGACATGGCGCAGATCGCCAAGCTGGACCGTGGCCACCGCCTGGCCAATCCGGAAGGCATCGCACCGGCCAGACCACCGATGACGATGTTCTGCGAGGTCGCACGTTTCAGGTAGACGGTGTAGATCACCGCATAGCCCGGCGCTACCCACCGTCATCCGGTAGCGCCGGGCCATGCCCGGCGGATCCATCAGTACTGCAACAACCATCCGCGCATTGCCGCACTCACCTCGTCCGGCTTCTCCATCGGCGCCAGGTGCCCGCAATCGGGCACCACCACCAGCTGCGAATGCGGCACCAGCACGTGCATCTCCTCGCTCACCGCCAACGGCGTGATGCGGTCGTTCGCACCACAGACGATCAGCAGCGGATCGCGGTAGCCGGCCAGCACATCGTGGCCATCACTGCGCTCCAGCGCGCTCTGGCGCAGGAACACCTCCGCACCCAGCCGTGCGGTCATGTCACGCACGCGCTGCACCAGCACGTAGTCGTCCAGCCGCGAGGCGTCGATATAGCTGCGCATCAGCGCGTCACCAAAGCCGTGGAATTTACCGGGCAGGCGCACGCTGGCGCGCTGGCTGCGGCGCTGTTCGGCACGTTCCGGGGAGTCGGCATGGATCGAGGTGTCGATCAGGGCCAGCTGCAGCACACGCTCCGGCGCGGTGCGCAGGATCTGCTGGGCGACGAAGCCGCCCAGTGAGAAACCGGCCAGCGCAAACCGTTCCGGCGCCTGCGCCAGTACCTCCTCGGCAACGGCCTGCAGGGTCTCGCCGCGGGTCTGGTCGCCCACGGTGCAGTCGGCGATATCGGCCAGGTCGGCCAGCTGCGCGCGCCAGAGTTCGGCATCGTTGAGCAGGCCGGGGAGCAGCAGCAGGGGAACGCGGTCGGTCATGCGGGTATTGTGGCGTCTTCAAACCCACAACACGACCAGACACCCATGGCCGACCCCTACAACAGCGGTACCCCGACCACGTCCGCAGCGCGCTTCGAGGATTCGATGGTGACCACCGCCTTCGAGCTGCCCGGCTACCGCATCGCGCGCAACCTGGGCGTGGTACGCGGCATCACCGTGCGCTCGCGCTCGATCGTCGGCAATTTCCTGGGCGGCATCCAGACGATCTTCGGCGGCAACATCACCATCTACACCGAGCTGTGCGAGCAGGCGCGCGAGGAAACCTATCGCGACATGGTCAAGCATGCGCGGCAGCTGGGGGCCAACGCGGTCATCGGCATGCGCTACGACGCCACCGATGTGATGACCGGGCTGACCGAAGTACTGTGCTATGGCACGGCGGTGGTGGTCGAGCCGCTGCGTTGAATCCGACGGTCCGCCGGGCATGGCCCGGCGCTACGGTCACGGTCACGCCGCTGGCGGGACGTCGGGGACTTCCACCTGCTGCACCGGCAACGTCACCATCATCACCGTCGGGTCGTCCGGGTCCAGCCGGGTCTTGAAGCCCAGGCTCTGGCACATCGCCAGCATGGTGCTGTTCTCGCGCAGCACCTGGCCTTCCACCACATCCAGGCCCAACCACTTGGCGTACTCGATCATGATCGCCATCAGGCGCCAGCCAATGCCGTGGCCCTTCAGATCCGAACGGATCAGGATGCCGTACTCGCCACGGTGGTAATCCGCATCGGCATGCAGCCGCACCGCGCCGAGCATCTCGCCGCTGCGCGGTTCGAGCGCCACCAATGCGATCGAGCGGGCGTAGTCCAGCTGGGTCAGGCGGGCGATGAACTCGTGGCTGAAATGCTTCACCGACTGGAAGAAACGCAGACGCAGATCCTCGTCGCTGACACGCGCGAAGAACGCACGGAACAGCGCGTCATCTTCCGGCCGCACCGGGCGCACGAACGCGCGACCGCCGTCGGACAGCTCGATGGTGCGCTCCCACTCCTTCGGATACGGGAACACGGCGAAGCGTGGATGGCCACGGCCCTTGTGCAGGATGCGCGACGGCGCAACCGCAACGCGCGCGTCCAGCGCGAGGATGCCCTTGCTGTCCACCAGCAGGGGATTGATGTCCAGCGTGCGCACTTCGGGAATGTCCGCCGCCAGCTGCGCCAGTTTTACCAGCGCCAGTGCCAGTGCGCGCTCATCGGCGGCGGGCACATCGCCATAGGCCTTGAGGATGCGCGAGGCCCGGGTCTGGCCGATCAGCTCGTGGGCCAGGCGCAGGTCAAGCGGCGGCAGCGCCAGCGCCTTGTCGTTGATCACTTCCACCGCCGTGCCACCGCGCCCGACCACGATCACCGGGCCGAACGTGGCGTCGTCGGCGATGCCGACGATGAGCTCGCGCGCCTTCGGGCGGACGATGGTCGGCTGCACCAGCAGGCCGTCGATGCGCGCGTCCGGCCGTAGCTGGCGTGCACGGGCAAGGATCGCCTTCGCCGCGCTCTGCACCGCCGGCAGGGTCGCCAGATTCAGGCGCACGCCATCCACTTCGGATTTGTGCGGAATATCCGGCGACAGGATCTTCAGCGCGACGGTCGCGCCACGCTCCAGCAAGGGTTGCGCCAGGTCCATCGCCTCGTGCGCATCGCGCGCATGCATCACCGGTGCAGAGGGGATGCCGTAGGCCTTCAGCAGTTCATGGGTGGCCAATGGGTCCAGCCAGCCCTGGCCGTTGGCCAGCGCGGCTTCGACCAGCGCGCGCGCACGCGCGGTATCCACGCTGAAATCCTGCGGCAGGCTCGGCGGCGTTTCCATCAACGCACTCTGTGCCTCCCGGTAACGCACCAGATGCTGGAAGCCGCGCACGGCCTCCGCTTCGGTGGGATAGGTCGGCACGCGTGCGGCATTGAGGGTGGCGGTGGCCTGGTCGTCGTTGCCCAGCCACACCGCGAATACCGGCTTGTCGCGGTGATGGCGCGGGCGCAGGCCGAGCGTGCGGGTCAGCGCCTGCGCCGCATCGGCCGACGAGGTGAACGCGGTAGGCACGTTGACCACCAGCACCGCATCGTTCTCGCTGTCGGCCAGCAACGCTTCGATGGCAGTGGCATAGCGATCACCATCGGCGTCGACCACGATGTCGACCGGGTTGCTGCGCGTCCAGCCCTGCGGCAGTACCGCATCCAGCTTCTGCACGGTGCTGTCGGACAGTTGCGCCAGCGTGCCCTGCAGGGCGATCAGCTGGTCCACCGCCAGGTGGCCGACGCCACCGCCGTTGCTGAGGATGGCCAGGCGACGACCGGGGAAGGTGCCAAGCCGGCCCAGCGACTCGGCCGCGGTGAACAGTTCGTCCAGCGCGCTCACCCGCAGCAGGCCGGCACGGTTGAATGCCGCGCCGTACACATCATCGGCGCGCGCCAGTGCCTGCACGTGGGTATCGGCGCTGCCCGGCTGTACCCGTTCGGCGCGCCCGGACTTCACCACCACCACGGGTTTGGCACGCGCAGCGGCGCGCGCGGCCGACATGAACTTGCGCGCGTCCTTGATCTGCTCGACATAGAGCAGGATGGCGCGGGTACGGTAGTCGGTGGCGAAATAATCCAGCAGATCGCCGAAGTCCACGTCCATGGTGTCGCCCAGCGAAACCACGGCGGAGAACCCTACCGAGCGCGCCACGCCCCATTCCACCAGGGCGGCGGCAATCGCCGAGGATTCGGAGATCAGCGCGAGGTCGCCGGCCTGTGGGAAATGCGCGGCGATGCTGGCATTGAGCCGTGCATGTGGCGCGATCACGCCCAGGCAGTGCGGGCCAAGGATGCGCAGGCCATGCGCGCGCGCGGCGGCCTCCACCTGTGCCCATGGCGAGCCCGGGCCTTCTCCCAGGTGCGCGGTGAGGATGATCGCGGCCTGCACGCCACGTTCGGCAGCGGTGCGTACCACCTGCGGCACGATGGCGGCCGGTGCGGTGATCACCACCAGTTCCGGCACCCAGTCCAGGTCCTTCAGCCGCTTCACCGTGCGGATGCCATCGATCTCGGCATGGCGCGGGTTGATCCATGCCACTTTGCCGGGGAAGCCGGTGCCGCGCAGGTTGCGCATCACTGCGCGGCCCGCCGAGCGCTCACGCGGGCTGCCGCCGATCACCGCGACCGACTGCGGACGGAACACGGACTGCAGGTGGTAGGTACTCATGTGCCTACGTTACACGGACCGGCGCTGCGGCGGCATGATCGTGCGCAGGAACCTGGCATCGCATCCACGCAGGGCGTGGATCTACTACGCAGGCCAGGACCAGTGGATCCACGCCATGCGTGGATGAAGCACCCCTTACAGTAGATCCACGCCATGCGTGGATGACGCCCCCCGTTACAGCAGCGTCCCGTGCAGGATCATCGCGGCGATGCTGAAGTAGATGACCAGGCCGGTCACATCCACCAGGGTGGCCACGAACGGGGCCGAGGCGCTGGCCGGGTCGAAGCCCAGCCGCTTGAGGATGAAGGGCAGCATCGACCCGGACAGCGAGCCGAACGTGACGATGCCCACCAGTGCGGCACCGATGGTGATCGCCAGCAGGATCCAGTGCTCGCCGTAGTCATGGAAGCCACCGAGCTGCCAGATCACGATGCGTACGATGGCCAGGCAACCGAGGATGGCGCCGAGCACCATGCCGGTGGGCACTTCGCGCAGGGCCACCTTCCACCAGTCGCGCAGCGCCAGGCTGCGGATCAACAGCGAGGTCGCCTGCGAACCGGAGTTGCCACCCGAGCTCATGATCAACGGAATGAACAGGGTCAGCACCACCGCGCGCGCCAGTTCGTCCTCGTAGTGCTGCATCGCGCTGGCGGTCAGCATCTCGCCAACGAACAGAACGCTCAGCCAGCCGGCGCGCTTGCGCAGCATCTCGAAGAAGCCGATCTGCATGTACGGCTTGTCCAGCGCTTCCATGCCGCCGAACTTGTGCGCGTCCTCGGTGGATTCTTCGATCAGCGCATCGAGGATGTCATCGACGGTGACGATGCCGAGCATGTGCTGCTGCGCGTCCACCACCGGAATGGCCAGCAGATCGTGGCGGCGGATCAGCCGCGCCACGTCTTCCTGGTCCATCTGCGCATCCACCATCACCGGCGGATTGACCTGGGCCACCTCCAGGATCGATTCCTCCGGCAGCCCGGTGATCAGCCGGCGCATGGTCACCACCTGCTGCAGCTGCTGGTTGGCCGGGTCGAGCACGTAGATCGCATACACGGTCTCGCGCGTGCGTTCGACCTGGCGGATGTGCTGCAGGGTCTGGGCCACGGTCCAGGTGGCGGGCACGGCGACGAACTCGGTGGTCATCAGCGCACCGGCGGTGTTCGGCGGGTAGCTCAGCAGCTTCTGGATGGTCTGCCGGGCTTCGTTGCCCAGCAGCGGAATCAGCCGCGCGCGTTCTTCTTCATCCAGCTCGTGGACGATATCGGTGGCACGGTCGTCGGCCATCAACCCCAGCAGCGCGGCGGCGCGTGCCGGCGGCAGTGCGGCAACCAGCTCGCCACTGCGGTGCAGCTCCGGCGCCTCGAGCATCTTCACTGCACGCGGCAGCGACAGCGAGGCCAGCGTCTCGGCGGCGCGCTGCAGTTCGAGCGTGTTGAGGAATTCCACCGCGTCGGCGGTGTTGTAGTTCGCCAGCGGTGCCGACAATGCTGCGGCATCGGCCACCGGACGCAGCAATTGCTTCTGGTTCATGGTGATTCGCCTTCATGGGGTGCGACTTCGCGCAACGCCAACGCAGGCAAACCGTCCCGGTGTCAGGCGGTGGCCATCGCTGGCGTCGATCGAGGTCGACTTCTACTGTCGCTGGACATGGGTTGGGGACTCCGGAGGGGTGTACTGCCGGACACGCCGGCAGCGGCGGGCAGTCTGGACCTGCGGTCGGTGCAGGTCAACCCGCCGCGCTGACCGGACAATGGGCCCGCTGCCGTTCTCGTGCGTACACAGCGGCGCGCGCATAATGCCCAGGTGGCATCCGCCGCGCTTCCCTTCCCCGCCGAACCGACGCACAGCCGGCCTCCCGATGACCAGGTATTCCCATGCATAGCGGTGGTCTGGAACTGGCACTGGTGCTGCTGCTGGCCGCGGTGATCGCGGTGCCGGTGTTCAAGAAGTTCGGCTTCGGCGCGGTGCTGGGCTACCTGGCGGCCGGCGTGGTGCTGGGGCCGGACGGTCTGGGCTTCGTACAGGACGCCGACCGCATCCTCGGCGCGGCCGAGATCGGCGTGGTCATGCTGCTGTTCGTGATCGGGCTGGAGCTGTCCCCGGCCCGGCTGAAGGTGATGCGGCGATCGGTGTTCGGTGCGGGCGCGGCGCAGGTGGCGCTGTCCGGGCTGGTGCTGGGCGGCCTGCTGCTGCTCGATCACTTCCAGTGGAAGAGCGCGCTGGTGGTGGGCGTGGCGCTGGCGCTGTCGTCGACTGCGGTCGGCCTGCAGCTGCTGTCCGAACACAAGGCGATCAACAGCGACCATGGCCGGCTGGGGTTTGCCATCCTGCTGTTCCAGGACCTGATCGCCATTCCGCTGCTGGCCGCGATTCCGCTGCTGGGCGGGGTCAAGAACGAGACACTGCGCTGGGAAGATGCGGCCGTCGCGCTGGGCGCGCTGGCCGTGGTGATCCTGTGCGGACGACCGGTGCTGCGCCGGGTATTCGGCATCATCGCCCGCACCCGCAGCCCGGAGGTGTTCACCGCCACCGCACTGCTGGTGGTGCTGGGCACCGCCTGGTTCATGCAGGAAGCCGGCCTGAGCCCCAGCCTGGGGGCATTCCTGGCCGGCGTGCTGCTGTCCGATTCGGAATTCCGGCATGAGCTGGAATCACAGATCGAGCCGTTCAAGGGCCTGCTGCTGGGCCTGTTCTTCATTGCCGTGGGCATGGGCATCGACCTGGACCGCATCGCCGCCGAACCGTGGATGATCGCTGCAGGCGTAGCGATCCTGCTGGTGGTGAAGTTCAGCCTGCTGTACGCCATCGGCCGCATCGCCAGACTCAGCTCGCGGCAGTCGTTGCTGCTGGGCAGCGTGTTGTGGCTGGGCGGCGAATTCGCCTTCGTGGTGTTCAACGAAGCCCAGCGTGCGCATCTGCTGGGCAATGCCAACCATGACCGGCTGGTGGCGATCGTCGGCCTGTCGATGGCGATCACCCCGTTGCTGATGATCGCCCTGATGCGCCTGCTCGGCGAGGAGAAGGTCGCGCCCCGCCAGGCGGCGGAGGCCGACAAGGTGGCGCCGGACAATCGCCCGAAGGTGCTGATTGCCGGCATGGGCCGCTTCGGCCAGGTGATCGCGCGCCTGCTCACCGCGCAGAAGGTGCCGTTCGTGGCACTGGAGGCGAACCCGGACACGGTGGCCGACCTGCGCCGCTTCGGCAACCAGCTGTACTACGGCGACCCTACCCGGCCGGAGATGCTGCGCGCCGCCGGTGGCGAGCACATCGACGTGTTCGTGATCACCGTGGACGACCCGGAAACCAACCTGCGGGCGGTGCGCATGGTGCGCCGCCTGTACCCGGACGCGACGGTGCTGGCGCGTGCGCGCAACCGCCAGCATGCCTGGCGGTTGATGGACATGTCGGCCGAACCGTTCCGCGAAGTATTCGGTACCAGCCTGGAAATGAGCGGGCGCGTGCTGACCGCGCTGGGCGTGGCACCAAACGTGGCCGAGCGCCACGTGCAGCAGTTCCGCGAGCACGACGAGAAGCTGCTGCGCGACCAGTACCTGGTCTACGACGACGAGGCCGCCGTGATCCAGACCTCGCGCGATGCCCGCAACGACCTGATGCACCTGTTCGAAGCGGACGCGGAAAGCGACGGCAAATAGGCGTGCCGACCAACGGTCGGCACCCACCCAGAGCAGTGTTCCACAGTAGATCCACGCCATGCGTGGATGGTGCAGTGTCAGGGGTCAGAGCCCTTTCCGTCGGAAAGGGATCCGACCCCGCGGCTGATCAGCCGTTGTCGCGCAGGAACCTGGCCATCGACGATACGCCCGGCACGCGCGGCTCGAACTCGGCGGCGACGTCGATGAAGCCGCGCATCACCGCGATCTCGCGCGGGCTGCGGTTCAAGCCATCGCGCGCTTCCGGGTCGGCACCGGCGCGCAGCAGGCGCTGCACCAGCAGCGGCAATCCGTGCAGGGCGGCCAGGTGCAGCGGGCCGAAGCCGCGCGGATCGCGCACGTCCAGGCTGACGTCTTCATCCAGCAGGCGCTCGACGGCGGCCATCACCACCTGCTCGTCGCAGGCAGTGCCCGGTTCGGCGCGCGCGCCCAGCAGCAGCAGCAACGGCGTGACCGCACCGGCGGCGGCCTGATCCGGCTCTGCACCAGCCAGCAGCAGGGTATCGAGCAGCGCCAGCAGGCGCGAACGGTCGCGCGCACTGAAGCCATACAGGGCTGCGCAGTGCAGCGGCGCCAGCTGCTGGGCATCGCCGGCATGCACGTCGGCACCGGCGGTGAGCAGGCGCGCCACGATGTCCGGCAGCCCCAGCGCCGAGGCCAGCATCAGCACGGTGACCCCGCCCGGCAGGCGGTGTTCGAGCTGCGCACCAGCGTCGAGCAGGGCCGAGACGATCTCGACCTGGCGCATGCTGACCGCCGCCGACAACGGCGTGGCGCCACTGGCAGCGGCATGCTGCGGATCAGCGCCGCGCGCCAGCAGCAGGTCGACCACGGCCAGGTGGCCACCGCCGGCAGCACGCAGCAGCGCGGTGCAGCCCTGCGCATCGACGGCGTCGATGGCAAAGCCCAGATCATTCAGACGACGCACGGCGTCGACATCACCGGCCATCGCGGCGGCCGGCAGATCGCCTTCGCGCAGGGTCCGGCGCGGCAGCGGCCAGACGCGCCAGTCCAGCCAATCAGCCAGATCACGACGACCGATCGACAGCGCCACGCCCAGCGGTGTCTGCCCATCGGCAGCACGCGCTTCCGGCGAGGCGCCGTGCTGCACCAGCAGCTTCAAGGCGCTTTCGCGGGCCAGTGCGGTGGCCAGATGCAGCGCGGTCATGCCGTGGCTGTCGCGTGCTTCGCGGTCCACGCCGGTGGTGAGCAGGGCCTGCTGCAGGCGCAGCCAGCCCAGGCGCACCGCCAGCGACAACGGCGGATCACCGGCTGGCGAGGCGGCAAACGGATCGGCGCCGCGCTCCAGCAGTTCCAGCGCCAGCTGCTCAAGGCCACGCGCCGCCTGATCGTGCTGCGCACAGGCGGCCAGGAAACGCGCCAGGCCACCACGCCCGGCCGGCGACAGGCCGTGCTGCAGCATCACCTGCAGGGCTGGCACGGCATCGATGCCACGCGAAAGCAGCGCGAACATCGGCGTATCCGCGCAGGCGTCGCGCACGTACGGATCGGCACCATGGGCGAGCAGCCAGTCAACCGCGCGCGGTTCCAGCGCCAGCTCCGGATCGAGCAGCAGGCCACCCAGTTCTTCGGGCTGGCACAGCCTGGCCAGTGCGGCCATGCCATCGGTATTGCCGAACCCCAGTGCTTCGCGCAGCAGGGTCAACGGCGGGCGGTCGGGCAACAGGCCGCTGGCGCTGGCCGTCTCACCGCGTTCGGCCAGGCCATCGCTGACGGCGGCAGGCAGCGGGTAGGACGGGTCCAGCAGGGCCACGATCGCCCAGCGACCGGCTTCGGCGGCATAGTCCACCGCGCGCCGGCCGGCCGGATCGCTGCCGTCGGCGGCGATGCCCAGTTCCAGCAGGCGCTTGATCAACAGCGGCGAAACGTCCTCGGCCATCGTGGCCAGCAGCACCGCGTTGCGGCCATCGGCATCGACCGCAACCAGGTCGGGTTTGTGCGGCAGCAGGTGCTCGACCACGGCGGCGCGGCCGGCGCGTGCGGCTTCCAGCCACGGGGTGCGGCCCAGCGCATCGCGCGCTTCCAGGTTGGCACCGGCGGCCAACAGCACGCCGATGATGTCCACATGGCCGGCCAGTGCGGCTTCATGCAGCGCGCTGCGGCGCTGGCGGTCACGCGCGTCGGCACGTGCCTTGTGCTTGAGCAGCAGTTGCACGCCGGCCGGATCGTCGTCCTCGGTGGCGGCCGCGGCCAGCAGCACCGGGGTGCCGTCAGCCGGTTCGCTGCGCGCGCCGCGCTCCAGCAGGAAGCGCGCCAGGCGCCAGTTGCCGACCTGGCAGGCCACCGCCAGCGGTGACCAGCCATCACGGTTCAGTGCGTCCACTTCAGCCGCCGCATCGCGCAGCAGCGCGGCCACGCCCGGGTCGGAACTGCGCGCTGCGTGGTGCAGGGGGGTGTTGCCCTCGCTGTCGGTGGCGCGCGAATCGGCACCGTTGGCCAGCAGGGTCATCACCGCTTCCGGACGCCCATGCCAGCTGTCGCGGGTCGCGGCCAGCAGCGGGGTCATGCCGCGGTGCGGCGCGTTCACATCGACACCGCGGCCGATCAGCTCGCGCAGCAGGCGCAGGTCCGGCAACACCGCGGCCAGTACCGCCAGGCTGCGCTGGTCGCGCCAGTTCGGGTCAGGCAATGAATGCGGATCGGCGCCGGCCTGCAGCAACTGCAGCGCGCGGTCGACGCGGCCGTGGCGTGCGGCTTCGTACAGGGCCGGGGTCAGCTCCTGCGGCGCCAAGGCTTCCAGCGGCGTGGTGTCCACCGCAGCGCTGAACAGCGTTTCGCGATCGACCGGCAGTTCAGCGCCAACCGGGCCGCGCAGCGAGACCAGCGGCGCCGGTGCGATGCGCTGCAGCAGCAGGTGCAGCAGCGGCGACAGCAGCAGCACCGCCAGTGCCGACGGCCAACGCGCGCTTTCCGGCAGCAGGCCCGGCCAGGTCGGCAGTACCACCAGTGCGGCCAGGGCCATCACCAGTGCGGCCACGCCCAGGCCACGCCAGGCGCTGAGGTCGCGGCCGGCCAGCGCCTGCCAATGCTGGGCCAGGCCACCATCGAGACGCTCGACATCGTTCCACAGCGGCCAGGTGCGCCAAGCCGCCAGCAGGCCCGCGCTGACCAGCACGCTCAGGCCGAGCACCGCAGCCAGGCTGCCGCTGTCGCGCAGCGCGGCCAAGGGCCAAGCCAGCAACAGGGCCAGCAGCAACGGCGCGGCGGTCCACAGTGCCAGCAGCGCCGGCAGGTCCTGGCGGGCCATCACCTTGGGCGGCAGCAGCGCACGGCTGCGCCGCCACCACGAGATTCCCAGTGCGAACACCGGCTGTGCCAGTGCCGCCAGCACCGCACCGGGCAGGCCGCCCAGCGCCGAACCCAGTGCCAGCAAGGCACCCAGGGTGAAGGCCAGCGACAGGGCGCGGGATCGGGAAAGCTCAGTCATAGTGGCGCAGCATCATGCTGCTCACCGACGGCGGCACCTGCAGGTAGAACCCGCGCTCGGTCAGTTCGCTGCGCACCTTGGCCGGGTCGGCCTGGGCAAGCCGGCGCTCCGCGTCCAGGGTCACGTCCAGCACGAAGACGAGCGAACCCAACGACGCCGACAGCGGCGCAGGCAAAGCGCTGAAGTCATCGCGTCGGGCGAGATAGACGTAGGTGTCCGGCTTGAGTTGGCTTTTATAGACGTAGGCGTGCATGTCCACGGGACGATAACCCGGGAAGAGCCGTGATTGTGTCGGAAAGCCGACACCGGGGAAAGCCGTCACGCGACGATGGCGGCGCGATCGACGGCGTTTCCCCGTTGAGGTTCAGCAATGTGGCGGCGCCGTTCAGGCAGCGCCACCGGTCGGCAGCGCTTACTTGACCTTGGCGTAGGTGCCCTTCAGGGCCACGCCGGCGACGAAGGTGCCGGCCCAGCACTCGTAGTTGGTCGCGCTCTTGAACTCGTTCTTCTTGTAGTAGCTGACGATGTCGACCACGGCGTTGGCGCCGCGCGACTTGGCACCGTCCTGCAGGGCCAGCAGTGCCGACAGCGCGACCCAGTTGCAGGCCTCGACGTCGCTCTTGTTGGCGGCGTTGGTCTTCTTGTTGGTCACGTCTTCGCCCAGGCGCTGCTGCACGCTGACCGGCTGGCCGGCCAGGTAGAAGCGCACGCTGCCGTCGATACCGGCATCTTTGGCGGCCTGCGAACTGATCAGCTCGCGCAGGGACTGTTCGACGCGGGTATCGCGCGCCGAAGCGGTGGAAGTCAGGGCCAGCAGCGCGGTGGCAGTGGCGATCAGCAGGGTGCGGCGCATCGGAACGTCTCCTTGTTGGGGTGCGGGTACGGCGGGATCACGCGCTCCAGCGGCGGAACACCAGCGAGGTGTTGATGCCGCCGAAGGCGAAGTTGTTGCTCATCACGTACTCGGCCTGCAGCTCGCGGCCTTGCCCGGTGATGAAGTCGAGCTGGCCGCAACGCGGGTCCACCTCGACCAGGTTCAGGGTGGGCGCGAACCAGCCGGCGCGCATCATTTCGATGCTCATCCAGGCTTCGAACGCGCCGCAACCGCCCAGCATGTGGCCGACATAGCTCTTCAACGAGCTGATCGGCACGCGGCTGCCGAACACCTGGGCGGTGGCCTGGGTTTCGGCGATGTCGCCGTGGTCGGTGGCGGTGCCATGGGCGTTCACGTAGTCGATCTGCGCCGGCTGCAGACCGGCGTCTTCCAGCGCCAGGCGCATGGCCTGGGCCATGGTATCGGCGCTGGGCTGGGTGACGTGCTGGCCGTCGCTGTTGGTGCCGTAACCGACGATCTCGGCGAGGATGGTCGCGCCGCGTGCCTGCGCGTGTTCCAGATCCTCCAGGATCAGCGTGCAGGCGCCCTCGCCCAGCACCAGGCCATCGCGGCCGGCATCGAACGGACGCGGAGTGGTGTGCGGTGCGTCGTTGCGCGTGCTGGTGGCAAACAGGGTGTCGAACACCGCCGCAGCGGTGGCGTCGAGCTGTTCGGCACCACCGGCCACCATCACCGTCTGCTTGCCGCTGCGGATCGCTTCATAGCCGGCGCCCACGCCCTGGCTGCCCGACGTACAGGCGCTGGAAGTGGTGTAGACACGCCCGGACAAGCCGAAGAACACACCGATGTTGACCGGCGCGGTGTGGCTCATCATCTTCAGGTAGGTAGTGGCGCTGATGCCGTCGGTGGTGAACTCATGCAGCATGCGGCCGAATTCGCCGGTGGCTTCGTGGCTGCCCGACGACGAGCCATAGGCCACGCCGGTACGGCCACTGCGCAGCACCGGGTGCTCGAACAGGCCCGCCTCACGCAGGGCGACCTCGGTGGCGCGCACCGACATGATCGCGACCTTGCCCATCGAGCGGGTGGTCTTGCGGTTGTAGTTCGGCGGCAGCTCGTAGTCCTGCGCCGGCGCGGCAAGCTTGGTGTTCAGGCCCGCATACACATCCCATTCCGGCATCGAACGCACCGCATTGCGGCAGCTGCGCAGATGGGCCTGGATGGTCGGCCAGTCGTGGCCGAGCGGACTGATGGCGGCAGCACCGGTGACCACCACGCGACGATCGGCGGCCATCAGATCATCCCTCCGTTGACCGAGATCACCTGGCGGGTGATGTAGCCGGCCGGCTCGGACAGCAGGAACGCGACCGTCGCCGCCACTTCCTCGGGACGGCCGACGCGGCCGGCCGGGATCAGCTTCAATGCGTGTTCGACCACTTCTTCGTTGAGCATGTCGGTCTCGATCAGGCCCGGGGCCACGCAGTTGACGGTGATCTGGCGGCTGGCCAGTTCCAGCGCCAATGCCTTGCTGGCACCGATGATGCCGGCCTTGGCCGCACTGTAATTGACCTGGCCACGGTTGCCGGCCACGCCCGACACCGAGGACAGGGTGACGATGCGGCCCGGCTTGCGCCGCCGCACCATCGGCATGATCAGCGGATGCAGCACGTTGTAGAAACCGTCCAGGTTGGTGTGGATCACCTGGTCCCAGTCGTCCTCGGACAATGCCGGGAACACGCCATCACGGGCGATGCCGGCATTGCATACCACGCCGTAATAGGCGCCATGTGCGTCCACGTCGGCCTCCAGCGCAGCACGCGCGGCAGCACGGTCGGCCACGTCGAAGGCCAGCACGCGCGCCTGCCGGCCCAGCGCCTGGATCTCGTCGGCCACCGCCTGTGCTTCTTCCACACGGCTGCGGCAATGCACCACCACGTCGAAGCCATCGCGCGCGATACGCAGCGCAATGGCCCGGCCGATGCCCCGGCTCGCGCCGGTCACCAGCACGCTTGGATTCCCTGTCATGCCTGTCCACTCTCCAGATAGGCCATCGAGTCGGCCGGTTCGAACACCGACACGTTGGCAACCGCCCATTCTTCTTCGCCTGCCAGGATGCGGCAGGCGAACATCCCTAATCCATTGTCGCCCAACAGCTCGCAACGCGCCTGTACCTGCAGGCGGGTGCCACTGGGGAAACTGCTGCGCGTGCTGGTATAGCGCCGGCTGCCAAGCAGGAAGCCCAGCTGCGGCGGGTTGCCGGCCGTGCGTGCGCGGCAGCCGGCCCAGGCAGCGATGGCCTGGGCCATGTATTCGATGCCGACCCATGCCGGGACCGCACCGTCTTCGATGAACAGGCCGGCCTCGGGCACCACCAGTTCCGCCTCGATGCCGTCCTGGTCCCAGCGCAGGATGCGGTCCAGCAGGCACATGTCCTGGCGGTGCGGCACCACCTCTTCGATGGCATACAGCGGCATGTTCATCGGCGCTCCAGTGCCAGCACGGCATTGCTGCCGCCGAAGGCGAACGAACTGCTCAGCACCCGCCGCGGCAGCTGCTGCAGGAAGGTCGCCGGGGCTACCAGCGGCAACGCCGGCAGCGCCGGATCGGCCACGCCGTCCCACCAGTGCGGCGGCAGCTGCTGCTGCGGATTCTCGGCCAGCAGGATCCAGCACAGCGCCGCTTCGATCGCACCGGACGCACCCAGCGTGTGGCCGGTCAGTGGCTTGGTCGAACTGGCCGGCACGGCGGTGCCCAGCACCTGCGCCACGGCGTGGCTTTCCATGGCGTCGTTGTGGCCGGTGGCAGTGCCGTGCAGATTCACGTAATCCACTTCCGAAGGTGCCCAGCCCGCACGCTGCAACGCCTGCTGCAGGGCATCGATGGCACCCAGCCCCTGAGGGTCCGGTGCCGACATATGGTGCGCGTCGGCCGACTCACCCCACCCCGCCAAGCTGACCGGGCCTGCATCGCGGGTCAGCAGGAACAGCGCGGCGCCCTCGCCGATGTTGATCCCGCAGCGATGCTGCGAGAACGGATTGCAGCGCACTGCGGAGACCGATTCCAGCGCGCTGAACCCGGCGACGGTGAACCGGCACAGGGAATCGGCACCACCGGCGATGACCGCATCGACGATGCCGGAACGCAGCATGCGCGCGGCCGACATCAACGCCTTGGCGCTGGACGAACAGGCCGTGGACAGCGTCCAGGCCGGGCCCAGCGCACCGCTGCGCTCACGCACGAACTGCGCGGCGGTGCCCATTTCCTGCTGTGCGTAGTCGAAGCCTTCGGGCCAATGGCCGTGCTCGGCGCGGGTACGCAGCGCCTGCTCGGATTCGCCGATGCCCGAGGTGCTGGTGCCCAGCACCACCGCCACACGCTCGGCGCCGTAACGGTTGATGGCATCGGCAACGGCCGGCGCGATCTGCGCCATTGCCACGTCCAGCAGAGCATTGTTGCGGCCACGCAGGGACACCGGCAGTTCTTCCAGCGTCGGCAGTGGGCTGTGCACTTCGCCCAGCGCGAGCGTGCGACCCGGCAGCAGGCTGGCGTTGTCGCTCAGGCCGCCGGGCGCATCGGCAAACAGCGCAGCGGCCACCGCGGCGCGGCCCTCGCCCAACGCGCAGACCACGCCGAGGTCGTTCAGGAAAATGGGCGCGCTCTTCATTCCTGGCCGGCCATGTCGATCGATTCGATGCGCAGGGTGTAGCCCTCGGCGCGGTTGTCCAGCTGCACGCTGCCATCGCCCAGGCGCTGCAGCTGCAGCCACACGGTGCCGTCGCGGGACAGGCTGCGTTGGCGGCCGTCGTCGCTCACCTGCCAGCCGGCAGGCAGCGCGGCGGCAATGGCGTCCGTCGGCCACAGCGCGAACTGCAGGTCATCCAGTACACGTTCGGCACGCACCTGTGGCGGCAGCCACAGTGCACGCTGCTGGGTCAGCTGCTGGCCGTCCCACTGCAGGCGAACGCCGGTCTGGCCCATCGCCTGCACGGCCAGCCGCACCTGCTGAGCGTCGGCCTCCAGCAGCGCATCCAGATCACGCTCGTGGCTGCCGAAGCGGAAGTGCAGCTGCTGCTGCAGGGCCAACGGCGCCGGCAGGCTGGACGGGGCCAGCCGCAACGGCGGCAGGTCGGCCAGCGGCCGCGGCATGCGGCTGGCACAGGCGGCCAGCAGCAGGCACAGCAGGACCGCGGAGAGGCGGACGATCAGGCGCTGCACAGTTCCTCCAGCACGCGCATGCGACGGCCAGTGTCGTCGGCCACATACGGATTGTTGGTGTCCCAGGCGTAGCCGGCCAGGATGGAGCTGATCATGTCGCGTACCTGCGGCTGCTGGTCGGGGTGGTAGATGATCTTCTGGAAGCCGCCCTGGTACCAGCTTTCGACGAAGCGGCGGAAGGTCTTCACGCCGGCGCGCAGCGGAATCGAGAATTCGCTTTCCCAGTCCACGGTCTCGCCCGCGTAACGGCGCTTGAGGCATTCGCTGGCCAGCTGCGCCGACTTGAACGCGATGGTGACGCCGGAGGAGAACACCGGGTCGAGGAACTCACCGGCGTTGCCCAGCAGCGCATAGCCCGGGCCCCACAGCGAGCTGACATTGGCCGAATAGCCGGTGATGCGGCGCACCGGCAGCACCGCCCATTCGGCATTGGCCAGCAGCGAGGTCAGGTTCGGATCCTCGCCGACGATGGCCTGCAGCTTCTGCAGGTCGTCGCCTTCGTAGCGCTCGAAGAACGATGGCTCGGCGACCACGCCCAGCGAGCAGCAGCCGTTGGAGAACGGGATCGTCCAGTACCAGACGTCGATGTGCTCGGGATGGGTGGTGATCAGGATCTTGTTGCGGTCGAAATCCGCTTCGGCCGGGATGTTGTCGCGCACGTGGCAGAAGATCGCACCGCGCACCGGGAAGTTGGACGGTGTTTCCAGGTCCAGCAGGCGTGGCAGCAGGCGCGCGAAGCCGGAGGCGTCAAGGATGAAATCGGCTTCGATGCGGTACTCGCTGCCGTCGGGGCGGCGCACGCTCACCAGCGGCTGCTCGCCCGGCTCGACGGACAGCACTTCGTCACCGAAGCGCAGGGTCGCGCCCATGCGCTCGGCGCCACGCGCCAGCACGTTGTCGAAGTCGGCGCGCTGCACCTGGTAGGTAGTGCCCCAGCCCGGCGAGAACTTCTTCCTGAAGTCGAACGCGGTGCGCGCTTCCACGTGCACGAAGGCCGCGCCGTTCTTGTACTGGAAGCCCGCCTCGACCACGTCCTGCAGCAGGCCCGCCGCTTCGATGTATTCCATGCTCTGCGGCAGCAGGCTCTCGCCGATGGAGAAGCGCGGGAACTGCTGGCGCTCCAGCATCAGCACCTTGCGGCCCTGCTGGCGCAGCATCGCCGCGGCCACCGAACCGGCCGGGCCGGCGCCGATGATCAGGATCTCGGTACGTTCCACGTCTTCGTGGCGGGAAGAATCAGCGGCATCCACAACAGTAGTCATCGGTGCGTCCTTGTTGCTCGATCAGGTGGAAAAGCGGAGGAATGGGAATGAAGCGTGCCCGGTCAGGCCGGCGCAACGTCATGCGGTGGCGGCCGGAACAGCGGCGAGATCAGCCAGACCAGGCCGATGCCGAACAGCAGGGTGAGCCCGAACGCACGCAGCGCCGGCGTCTGCGAAAGACCCAGCAGGCCGAACGACAGCCAGGTGCTGGCCGCACCCACGCATACCGCCAGCCAGGCGCTGGCATCGCCGCGGTGCTCGATCAGGAAGATGCCGTAGTCGATGCCCATGCCCAGCAGCAGCATCAGTGCCAGCACGTTGAACAGCTGCAGCGGCTGGCCGAACAGGCCGAGCAAGCCAAGGGTAAGCGCCCCGGCCACCAGGGTCGGCGCGAATACGCGCCAGGCCTGGCGCCGGTAGCGCAGCCACAGGGCGCCGAACACCAGCACGATGCCGACCAGCAGCAGGCCGCCCATCAGCTTGCGGTAGTGGCCCAGCAGCTGCGAGAAATCGGCCGTACGGTCGACCCAGCGCACGCCGTCCAGGCCTTCGGCAGCACCGCGCAGGGTGGCCAGTGCATCGGCACGCGACAGGTCATCGACCATCACCACGCTGATCATCTGTCCGCCCACGTCGCCGACCCACAGGTGGCGGAACGGCTGCGACGCCGGCGAGGCGAGGAAGGCCTCGGCGCTCAGCGGCGCCGCTGCGAATGCGGGGCGCTGCAGGGGCTCGCCCACCGCTTCGCCCACGGCGGCCAGCACGCCGGGTTCCACCCTGGCGGTCAACGCCGCATCGGCCTGCTGCCGCGCGGGCGATGGCAACCAGTCACTGATTGCGCGGTAACCGCCGATGCGCTTGTCGTGGGTCAGTTCACGCAGGCGCGTGGTCAGCGCTTCTTCGCGCTGCAGCAGTTGTGCGGCATCGCTGCCCTGCACCAGGTAGAACTGCGCCGGGCTGGGCATGCCCAGCAACTGGCTGAGACGGATCTGCTGGGCCATCAGCGCCGGCGGCGAGGACTGCAGGCTGCGCAGGTCGTCGTTGCTCTGCAGGCGGGCGATGCCGATGGCCGACACCAGTGCGGCCACGCCGAGGAAGATCGCCACCGGGCGACGCCCGTGCAGGCGCGGGAAACGCTCCAGCGTATTGCCCAGCCACTGCGCGAAGCGGGTGGTACGGATCTCGCCGCCGTCCAGCCACGGGAACCAGAAGATCACCGTGAGGAAGGCAGCAGCCAGCCCCACCACCGAGAACAGCGCCATCTGCCGCAGGCCGGGGAACGGCGCCAGGCCCAACGCCAGGTACGCCAGCGCACTGGTCAGCAGCGCCAGCCACAGGCCCGGCAGCAGATGCCGCAGCAGCTTCCAGCGGCGGTCGGCCGGCTCGGCTTGGCGCGACGCGAACCAGTGGATGCCGTAGTCCTCGGCTACGCCGACCAGCGAGGCACCGAACACCAGGGTCAGCACATGCACCTTGTCGAACACCAGCACGGTCACCGCCAGCGCTACGCCACAACCGATCAGCAGCGAGGCGGCAACCAGCAGGATCGGCCGCAGCGAGCGGAACGCCAGCCACACCAGCAGCAGCACCGCCGCCAGCGAACCCCAGCCGATGGTGTTGATCTCCTGGTTGGCCTGCACGGCAGCCGCTTCGGCATGCAACGGCACGCCGGCATGCAGGATCTCCAGATCCGGCGCAGCGGCCTTGGCCGCCTGTCCGGCGCG
This sequence comes from Stenotrophomonas sp. TEPEL, assembly GCF_004348785.1. Taxonomy (NCBI): domain Bacteria; kingdom Pseudomonadati; phylum Pseudomonadota; class Gammaproteobacteria; order Lysobacterales; family Lysobacteraceae; genus Stenotrophomonas; species Stenotrophomonas sp. TEPEL. The sequence continues at coordinate 139,757 of NZ_QQXJ01000001.1, read as the reverse complement.
TTCGAGCAGGCCATCGAGATGACGCTCGCCATCGAGCCTGAAGGCCGAGCCCGGCGTATCGAACTGCAGTGCCGCCCAGTGCTTGCCTTCGGCCTCGAGCAGGCCGTCATCGCCCAGGCGCAGGCCGGAGCCCTGGGCCTGCTGCTGCCACCACTGCGGCCACAGCGACAACGGATCCTGCCGCCACTCGGTCAACCGCGGCGCACCCATCGGGCCATACAGCGCGCCCAACGCCTGTTCGGCCAGCGCGCCCGGTTCGGCCTGTTGCAGTTGTTCGCGCTGGGCCGGGGTCAGCAGGCGATCGCGGTACGGTGCGTAGAACGCACGCGCCTCATCGAACCAGCCTTCGATCGAACCACTGGGCACCAGCAGCGCGCTGTCGGCATCACGGGCCATCGCCGCGGCGAACGCGGCCTGCGCGCGCTTGGCAGCGGCACCGTCGGTACTGCCGAGCAGCACCACCACCTGCCGCGAGCTGCCATCGGCGATGCGCCGGGTGACGTCGCTGAGCAGGCGGTCGTGCGCGTCCTGCGGCAGCAGGGCGAGGATGTCGGTGTCGATCCGCGACTCCTGGCTCCACAAGCGCCACTGCTGCACACCCAGCACCAGCAACAGCAGCAGCCAGGCGATGCCCAGCCAGTGCCACCAGCGGCGCAGGCGATCCGGTGCGGTGCTGTCACTCAAAGCGGCGCGCCTCGTCGGCGTTCAGCGTGGCCGGCGCTTCGCTCAGCGCAGTGAACTGGATGCGGGTGCGATCCTGGTTGGCTTCGATGATCTCGACCTGGCGCACGTAACGGTCGCCCTGCAGCGTCAGCGACTGGAAGGCCTTGGCCAGCATCGCCGACTTCGGCGTCAGCTTCAGGCGCCAGCCCTGCCCTTCACGGCTGGCCTCGACGTTGAACTGGCTGGACAGTGCCTGCACGTCACCGCTCATCAACGCGAACATGATCGCGTTGACCGAGCGCATCGCCGGCTGCTGGCGCGCGTCCAGTTCGACGCGGGTGCTGCCATCGCGCTGGCGGCTGAGGATGCGGTCGGCAGTGACCACCACCTCCGACGGGAACGGCTTGAGCGTGGACCAGATCACGCCGTGCTTGCGCGCGACCACGAACTGGCCCTGCGAACGCAGCGGGTTCTTGAAACCGCTGACCTGCTTTTCCTGGGTGAACTGCCCGCGCAGCACGTCCGGTCGGGCGACGGCCTGGGTGATGGCATCGACGGCGGCATCAGCCGCCTGCGCCAGCGGTGCGGCCACCAGCAGCAGCGCGCACAGCAGCATGCGCGGAAGACGAAGGGATCGGTTCACGGGGCAGGCACTCCAAGACGCTGCCACAGCACCGGCGGGCACTGGTACAGCATTTCCTTGCTGGCCGCGTCGACCGCGACCTGGATGGTCATTGCGCGGGTCAGCACCTGGCCGCTTTGCGCATCGAGGATCTCGTATTCGATCTTCAGCCGGTTCTCCCACTCGACGATGCGCGAGCGCACCCGCAGCGCCTGGCCGAACAGCAGCGGCCGCACGTACTTCACCCGCGCATCGACCACCGGCCACAGGTAGCCCGATTCGAGCATCTGCGGATAGTCGTAGTCATAGCGCTTCAGCAACGCGCAGCGCGCGATCTCGAAGTACTTGAAGTAGTTGCCATGCCAGACCACGTTCATCGGATCGCAGTCATGGAAAGCGGGGGCCAGCTCGACCTCACCGACCAGCTCGTTACCTTCATTCACCGACATACAGCTCCCAGCGTTGCGCGCGGATCTCCACCAGCAGTTCCCGCAGTTCGCGATCCAGCGCGCGGTCTTCTTCGACCAGGGCGATGCGCTGCCCCAGGTCGGCGTACATGTCGGCCAGACTGCCATGCAGCTGCGCGTTCATGCCAACCCGTTCGCGCAGCGCCAGGCCCTGGCGGGCGGCAATCAGCATGGCCGCCACCACCTGTTCAGTCAGTTCGATCACGCGCAGGCAGTCGCGCGCGGCGATGGTACCCATGCTGACCTTGTCCTGGTTGTGGCATTCGGTGGACCGTGAGAACACCGAGGCCGGCATGGTCTGCTTCAGGGCCTCGGCCGTCCACGCCGAAACGCTGATCTGCAGCGCCTTCAGGCCATGGTTGATCGCCGCGCGCGGGCCGCTGGCCGCCGACAGGTTGGCCGGCAGGCCGTGGTTGTAGCGGGCGTCAACCACCAGCGCCAGCTGCCGGTCGAGCAGGTCGGCGATGTTGGCAACCGTATTCTTCAGCGTGTCCATCGCCAGTGCGATATGGCCGCCGTAGAAGTGGCCACCGTGCAGGATGCGCTCGCCGTCGGCATCGATCAGCGGGTTGTCGTTGGCGCTGTTCAGTTCGGTTTCGATCAACTGGCGCAGGAACGGCAGGGTGTCTTCCAGCACGCCGATCACGTGCGGCGCGCAGCGCAGCGAGTAGCGGTCCTGCAGGCGCTGCTCGTTGCGCGGCGGACGCTCGCTGTGCAGGTCGCTGCGCAGGCGTGCGGCAATGCGAGACTGCCCCGGGTGCGGCTTGGCGGCGAACAGGGTTTCATCGAAATGGTGCGCGTTGCCATCGCTGGACAGCACGTTGAACGCGGTCAGGCGCGTGGCCATACGCGCCAGGTAATCGGCGCGCTGCCAGGCCAGGCAGGCCAGGCCGGTCATCACCGCCGTGCCGTTCATGATCGCCAGGCCTTCCTTCGGCCGCAGCTTCAGCGGCGTCATGCCAATCTTCGCCAGCACGTCGGCAGCCGGCTGCACGCGGCCGTCGTGCAGCACCTCGCGTTCGCCGCACAGCACGGCCGCCACGTACGACAGCGGGGTCAGGTCGCCACTGGCGCCCACCGAGCCTTCGGCCGGAATCAACGGCAGCACATCGTGCTGCAGCAGCGTGGCCAGGCCTTCCAGCAACGGCACGCTGACGCCGGACATGCCACGCACCAGCGAGGCCAGACGCGCGGCCAGCACGGCGCGGGTCTCGGCCGGGTCCAGGTAACGGCCCAGGCCGCAGCCATGGTAGGTGTACAGGTGGTGCGGCAGCTCGGCGACCAGTGCCGGCGGAATGTTCACCGTGCACGAATCGCCGTAGCCGGTGGTCACGCCATAGATGACGCCATCCTCGCGCAACAGCCGGTCGAGGAAGTCGGCACCCCGCTGGATATGTGCGCGGAACGCCGGCACATCGCTCAGCGCGGCCTCGCACTTGCGCTGGGCCAGGGCGACCACGTCTTCGATGGTCAGCGGTGCATCGCCGAAACGGCACACGGGTACGGCGTCAATCGTCATGAGGAGCCTGATCCCAGAAGGGGAAGAAATTGAACCAGTCCAGCGGGGACTGGATGACCTGGAGTTCCAGCCAGCGCGCGAAGCGCTGCGCCTGTTCGGCCAGTGCGGCATCGCGTGAACCGCGCGGCAGCACCACGCGGTCGGCGAACTGTTCGAATGCCACCCGATAGCCGTCGCCCTGGTGCAGGCACGACATCGTGTAGACCGGGCAGCCGAGCGCGGCCGCCAGCACGTAGGCGCCGATCGGGAACGGCGCGCGGTGGCCGAGGAAATCAGCCATCACGCTGCGCCCGCCCTGCACCGGCACGCGGTCGCCAACGATGGCGACGAAGCCACCCGAGGCGACCTTGTCGGCCAGCATCATCGCCGTGGCCGGGCCCATCTCGGTAACCTGCACCAGCTCCACTGCGGCCAGCGGGTCCAGCCGCTGCAACAGCCGGTTGAAGCGCTGCGCGTGCGCGGTATGCACCAGCACGGTGATGCGGAAGCCCGGCACCTGCTCGGCCAGCACCTGGCACAGTTCCAGGCAGCCGATGTGCGCGGTCAGGATGAGGCCGCCTTCGCGGCGCGCGATCCGGCCCAGTACCAGGTCGCGTTGCAGGCGGATGCGCTCGGGCGGATAGCGGCCGCCGAGGCCGAGAATCTTGTCCAGCATCGTGTCGGCGAAGCTGAAGAAGTGGCGCAGGCTGTCGCGCCGGGTGGGCGCATGGCCCAGCGCACCGGCATGGGCCTGCAGCCGCTGCAGGTACTGCATCGAGGCCTGGCGCCCGACGCGGTTGCCCAGCCAGTGGCAGGCCACCACCGGCCACACGCAGAGGTGGAACGGCCAGCGCCCGAACCAGCGGTGCACCCAGCACAGCAACAGCACGCCGGCCACCGACGTGGACTCGCCGATGTCGGCCCAATGCGGGGCGTCGTGCGCGTGGCTCATCTCAGCCCTGCCCCTGCAGGCGGCGCCACAGCAGGCGCGGCGCGCGCCAGAGCATGCCGAAGAACAGCCGGGTATGCATGCGGCTGATGCGCACGTTGTCGCGCCACACATCGAAATGCGATACACCGTCGGCGGGATAGGTCACCCGCGTAGCCAGGTGGTCGACCGGTACCTGCCGCCAGTACAGGCGCACCATCACTTCGGTGTCGAAATCCATGCGCCGGCCGATGGTTTCCTCGCCGACCAGGCGCAGCACCGGCGGCAGCGGATACACGCGGAATCCACACATGGTGTCGCGCAGGTGCAGTGACAGCGTGTTGATCCACACCCAGATGTGGGTGGCGTAGCGACCATACAGGCGCGCCTTCGGCACACTGGCATCGTAGGCGGGAATGCCGCAGATCACAGCGTCCGGCCGCGCGCGGGCGGCGTCGATGAAGCGCGGCAGGTCGCCGGTGTCGTGCTGGCCGTCGGCATCGATCTGCAGCACATGGGTATACCCACCACGCTGCGCTTCGGCGAAACCGGCCAGCATCGCACCGCCCTTGCCCTGGTTCGCGTCCAGCCGCAGCAGGTCGACCCCCGCTCGCTGTGCCAGTTCCCGCAGCACCAGCGCGCAGGACGGCTGCGAGCCATCGTCGACCAGCAGGCAGGGCAGGCCCGCAGCCTGCACGCCATCGACGACCGCGCCGATGGCGTGTTCGTGGTCGTACACGGGAATGACCACCAGCGGCGCGAACGCGCCGCCAGCAGTGGCCGGCTCAATGCGCATCGGCGAACACCACCCTGCCGCTGGCGTGCACGCCATGCACCGAGGTGTAGCGGAACGTCAGCACGCCGCGCCCGGTGTCCCACTCCAGGTGCAGGGTCAGCTCGTCGCCGGGGCGGGCCACGCGCTGGAACTTCACTGCATCCATGCGCTGGAAACCAACCGGCAACACGAAGGCCTGGCGGCCGAAGCGCACCGCCCAGTCCAGCTGGGCCACGCCGGGCAGGATCGCCGCCTGCGGGAAGTGGCCCTGGAACGCGCGCAGCGCGGGGTCCAGCGTCATCCGCAGGGTGGCCGTCGCCTCGTCGCGACAGTCCCAGACCGGCACCGGCATCATCGGCTGGAACAGCGCCACCAGCGCGGCCTGGGTGACCTTGCCCTGGGCATTGATCGGCAGCGATTCGACCAGGCGCCAGCGCCGCGGCCGGGTGACCGCATCGTGGCCCTGCGCCAACCGCGCACCCAGCCGCTGTCCCAGCGCACGCCGTGCGCCGTCACCGGCACGTGCCAACGCCGGATCGGCCGGCACCACCACGGCCGCCAGCTGCTCGCGCTGGCCCTGCAGCACCAGCACGCGCACGTCCTCGACTTCCGGATCCTCGCGCAGCGCGCGCTCCAGTGCATCCAGCGAAACGCGGCGTTCTTCGATCTTGACGATGCGGTCGGCACGGCCCAGCAGGCGGAAGCGGCCATCGGCCAGTGCTTCCACGCGATCCTGGGTGCGCCACCAGTCCAACGTCTCCAGGTGCGGCGAGGCCACCGCCAGGCAGTCCTCCTCGATCCGCCACTGCACGCCCGGCAACGGCTGCCACGGCGGTGCATCGGTGTCCCAGCGGCGCCAGGCGATGCCACCGGTTTCACTGCTGCCGTAAACCTCGGTGGGCGCCACGCCCAACCACTGGCGGACCTGGCGCGCAGCGTCCTCGGGCAGCGGGCCGCCGGAGGAGAACACCGCACGCAGGCGGCCGTGCAGGCTGGCCCAGTCGAGCTGCTCGGGCAGGCGCTTGAGATGGGCCGGGGTCGCCACCAGCACCGTGTCGGTACCGGCCAGCGCGCCCACCAGGTCTTCGTGGAAGAAGCGCCGCGGCTGGATCGCACGGCCGGCAGCCAGCGGCCACAGCACGCGGAACAGCAGGCCGTAGATATGCTGGTGGGACACGGTGCCGTGCACCTGGGCCCCGTCGAGCTGGGCGCCGAAGGCAGCCTGCAGCGCATCGACTTCGCTCGCCAGCTGGTCCAACCGCTTGCTGATCGCGCTGGGTTGGCCGGTGCTGCCGGAGGTGAACACGCACAGTTCGCAGGCGCGCTCGTCCAACGGCAGCAGCGCCACGCCTTCTGCGACGCTGTCGGTGGCCTGCAACGGCTGGTAATCCGCCGACAGGTCACCTGCGAAGCCACTCACCTGCGGCTGCAGCGCCTGCAAGGTCGCGGGCAGGTTGTCGGCGGCCAGGAACACCCGCTTGCCGGCATGCCAGGCACCGAACAACGCCGCAGCGAAGGCCACGGTGTCATCGAAGTAGAGCGCCCAGTCACGACCCTCGGCAGCACTGAAAGCGTCATTCCAGGCAAGTACGCGCAGGCGGAAGGCGACGTGGTCGAGGGCAGTGCCATCGCAGATACCGATGTCACGACCGGGCTGCGCCGCGATCAGCAGCCGGTCCAGGGCAATCCAGTCAGCCATGCGCGTGCGCTGCCTTGACCCGACGCCGTACCAGCCATTCGCCCCCGAACAACAATCCCATCATCACGTACGCCAACATTCCGTTGTAGAGCATCCAGACCCGGTCCGACGCATACAGCGCGGTGAACAGGGCGAGACCACCATTGAGAACGAAAAAGCCACACCACACCTGGGTGACGCGGCGGGTATAGACCACCGCGAACGGTGGGAGGTCCGGCTCCTGCAGGCGCGCCAGGCGTTCCACCAGCGGCGGACCGAAGCGCAGGCTGGTGGCGAACACCGTCAGCATCACCACGTTCACCAGCGCCGGGTACAGCTTCAGCGGCAGGGCCTGGTTGAGCACGGTGGCCAGCCCGGCCAGCAGGCCCGCGCCGGCGGCGGCAGCCCACCACAAGGGCTGGCGCGTGCTCAGCGCGCGCAGCAGGGCCAGCGCGAACAGCAGCAGCGACAGCCAGCGTGGCTCGAAGCGGCCCATCGCCAAGTAGACCAGCACCGGATAGGCAAGCGAAATCGCTGCCACCACGACCATGCGTGCCCGTGCCATGGTCGCGGCGTCCGTGCTGCTGTCAGGCAGCGGCCTGACCGGGCAGCAGGCCATGCACGACATCAACGATGTCCTGCACGGTGCGCACGGCCTTGAACGCTTCAGGCTGCAGATTGCGGCCGAGCAGCGGCTTGAGCTGCACGATCAGGTCCACGGCATCGATGCTGTCGATGTCCAGGTCGTCGTACAGGCGCGATTCCGGGCTGATCCGCGCCGGCTCGATCTCGAAGCTGTCGGTCAGGATGCGGACGATGCGCTCGAACAGTTCATTCTTGGTCATGGCAGTTCCTGGCGCCTTACGACTGGCGGGCGGCGACGAACTCGCCGAGCGCACGCACGCTGGAGAAATGGCGACGGGTTTCTTCCGAGTCGGCCGAGAGGCTGACACCGTACTTCTTCTGCAGCGCCAGGCCCAGTTCCAGTGCATCGATCGAGTCCAGGCCGAGGCCTTCCACGAACAGAGGCGCGGTCGGATCGATGTCCTCCGGGGTGATGTCCTCCAGTGAAAGCGAGGAAATGATCAATTCCTTGATCTCGTGCTCAAGTGCTTGCACGGGTCGGATCTCCAGACAGGTCGAAATAACGAGTGAGGTGGTCGGTGACGCGACGGGCCGCCAGGGCATCCCCCCTTGGCGAGTCATCTTCGGCCAGGAACGGCGCGATCGGGATATCTTCGCCGATCTGCAGCTGAACGTGAAAACGACGTGAGGGTACACGATACCACTTCTGGCCCTTGGTCAACGTCGGCGGGGTGCAGGTGATGCGCACCGGGGTGATGTCCAGGCGCCCGCGCACTGCGATGTTGGCCGCGCCGCGCTGCAGCCGCAGCGGCTGCCCCGGCACGCTGCGGGTGCCTTCCGGGAAGATCACCAGGGTGCCGCCGGCGTGCACCGCCGCCGCGCAGTCATCGACCAGCCCAGCGCCGTCGTCATTGGAGATGTAGCCGGCGGCACGCACCGGGCCGCGCATGAACGGGTTGCAGGCCACCGCCCGCTTGACCACGCAGTCGGCATTGGGCAGCAGGGCGATCAGGCAGACCACGTCGATCAGGGTCGGGTGGTTGGCCAGCACCAGCAGGCCGTCGCGCTGCAGGCGTTCGCGCCCGTCGACCTGCAGGGTCATCACGCCCAGCCGGCACATCAGCCACACATGGCTGGCGAAGGCGCGCTGGACCAGCCGGCGGGCCCGGCGGCGGCGGGCCACCGGGTCGCGCATCAGCAGCAGCACCGGCATCACCAGCACGCCCAGCAACAGACCGCCGACGCCAAACGCGGCGAAGCTGAGGCCGGTGCCGAGCACCCGCCAGGCATGATCAAGGCGGCGCAGCGCCTCAGCCACGGCGGCGCCAGGACCAGCGTTGGCCTTGGGTCACGTGCTGCAGCTGCAGATCCCCGGCCAGCAGGAAGCGGTGCAGGTCCAGCGCATGCGGCAGCACGCCCGGCGCGGTCGGCCCGGCGTCGCCGGCGACCTGCCAAGACAGCGAAAGATCGGTGCCGCCGGCAGTACCGGCGGGTGCCAGGCGCCAGCACCAGGCGAAGAACGGGTCGGGTTCGTCGGCGAATTCAGCGTAAACGTCGGGCAACGGCGACTCATAGACCACGATCCGCACTTCACTGGCACCATCACCAAGCAGGCCGACGGCCTCCAGGCACGCCGCTTCCACCGTCGACTGGCCGGCGGACAACGCCAGGTAGTTGCCCCGGTGGCCGCGGGCGATCGAATACAGCGCGGCGATCGCGTTGTGCACCGACAGGCCGAAGCCGGTGGGCGACAGCGGCTGATCGGCCACCAGCGAGCCCAGCAGGTCCATCGAACGGGCGACATCGCCATGGCGGCTGGCGAACACCAGCGGCACCTGGCTGTCAGCGCCCTGCCCGTCCTCGCACCAGCACGCGGCCTGGATCGCCATGCGGCCCAGGCGCTCGATACGGCGGCGCTGCATGGCCGGAATCTCGGCCAGCGCCGGCGTGTCCTCGCCCTGCGGCAGGAACGGTGCTCCGGCCCAGCCCATCCATTGGCTACGCTCGGTCAGGCCAGGCGCCCAGGCGGCCCAGTCGACAACGGAAAATTCGATCATTACCGGTGATGTTTCGATGGGCGAACGAGAGTCTCGAGCCATTACGGCGACACGCGGCTGCCCCCCATTCCTGCAGCCATGCATCCGTCCAGGACGTCGCCGGCTGCCCCCCTGGCTGCCGGAAAGGAGCGCACGCTAGCACGTCCGACACAGGGATGACATGTTTCACAAAGCACAACGGGGAGCGGTCAGCGACCGCCCCCCGCATGGACCGATCCAGCGAGCCGGTTCAGTGGTAGCCGGCGTCGGCGCGTACCTTGCCGCGGAACACCCGGTAGGACCATGCCGTGTAGCCCAGGATCACCGGCAGCAGCACCACCAGCCCCACCAGGGTGAAGCCCAGCGACGAGGCCGGCGCGGCAGCCTGCCACAGCGTCATCGACGGCGGCAGCAGGTACGGCCACATGCCCAGCACCAAGCCAGCGAAGCCAAGCACGAACAAGGCCAGGCTAAGCAGGAACGGCGGCAGGTCGCGACGCGGATGGGTGGCGCTGCGCCACAGCGCGATGGCCACCGCCAAGGTCAGCAGCGGCACCGGTGACAGCCACCAGAAGTTGCCGTCGCTGAACCAGCGGTCCATCAGCCGCGACTGCAGGAACGGCAACCAGCTGCTGACCAGGCCCATTGCCGCGATCACCGTTACCACCAGCGGGCGGGTCATCTGCCGGGCCAGCGCCTGCACGCGGCCTTCGGTCTTCAGGATCAACCAGGTACTGCCCAGCAGTGCATAGCCGGCCACCAGCGCGGCGCCGGTCAGCATCGCGAACGGGCTGAACCAGCCGAACGCGCCGCCCTGGTACACGCCATCGACCAGCGGCAGGCCCTGTACCAGCGTGCCGAGGATAACGCCCTGGGCGAACGTGGCCAGCAGCGAACCGAGGCCGAACGCCACGCTCCACAGCCGCCGTGAACGGTGCGCCTTGAAGCGGAACTCGAAGGCCACGCCACGGAACACCAGCGCCACCACCAGCAGCAGCACCGGCAGGTACAGCGCCGACAGCAGTACGGCATACGCCTTCGGAAAGGCGGCCATCAGGCCAGCACCGCCGAGCACCAGCCAGGTCTCGTTGCCGTCCCAGATCGGCGCGGCGGTATTCATCATCAGGTCCAGCTGTTCCTCGTCCTCGGCGAACGGGGCGAGGATGCCGATGCCGAGCACGAAACCGTCCAGCACCACGTACATCAGCACGCCGAAGCCGATCACCGCGAACCATGCCACCGGCAGCCAGGTCACCAGGTCCATGTCAGCGCTCCTCCAGCGGTTCGTCGGCGGCCGACAGCGGCCGCGCCGGGGTGTGGCTGCCATGGTCCAGCGACGGGCCTTCGTCGTACGGCTGCGGGCCGTGGCGCAGGATCTTCACCAGGTACCAGATGCCCCAGCCGAACACGAAGGCATAGCCGATCACATAGACACCCAACGACAGCGCGGTCATCCATGCACTCTGCGGGCCAACGGCATCGGCGGTGCGCAGCACGCCATAGACCACCCACGGCTGCCGCCCCATCTCGGTGACGAACCAGCCCGACAGCAGCGCGATGAAGCCGCTGGGCAGCATCCAGTTCCAGCCACGCAGCAGCCACGGCGAGGCCAGCAGCTTCTTCCGCCACAGCTGGAAGGCCGAGACCCAGGCCAGCACCAGCATCAGCGTGCCCAGCCCGACCATGATGCGGAAGGCGAAGAACACCGGCGTCACCGGCGGCCGCTCGCTGGCCGGCACCGACGTCAGCGGATCGAACGTACCGTCCAGGGTGTGGGTGAGGATCACGCTGCCGAGCTTGGGAATGGCCACCTCGAAATCGTTGCGCTCCTCCTTCTCGTTGGGCAGCGCGAACACCACCAGCGGCACGCCCTCGCCTTTCTTGGTCTCATGCCAGTGCGCTTCCATCGCCGCGATCTTCATCGGCTGGTGCTTGAGCGTGTTCAGGCCATGCATGTCGCCGACGAAGATCTGCACCGGCACGGTCAGCGCCGCGAACGCCACCGCCGCGATCAGCATCCGCCGCCCCGCTTCCACGTGCGTTCCCCTGCGCAGATACCACGCGCCCACACCACCGATCACGAAACAGGTGGTGATGAACGAACCCAGCGCCATGTGCGCCAGCCGGTACGGGAAGGACGGGTTGAACACCACCTGCCACCAGTCAACGGGGTGCACGATGCCGTTGACCATCTCGTAGCCGGCCGGCGTATGCAGCCAGCTGTTGGACGAGAGGATCCAGAAGGTAGAGAACAGCGTGCCCAGCGCGACCATGCAGGTGGACAGGAAATGCAGGCGCGGCGACACCCGGCCCCAGCCGAACATCATCACGCCGAGGAAGCTGGCTTCCAGGAAGAACGCGGTCAGCACTTCGTAGGTCAGCAGCGGTCCGATGACCGTACCGGCCACTTCGCTCAGCCGCGGCCAGTTGGTGCCGAACTGGAAGGCCATGACGATGCCGCTGACCACGCCCATGCCGAAGGACACCGCGAAGATCTTCTGCCAGAAGAAATACAGCTCGCGCCATACGGGCAATTTCGTGCGCAGCCACCGCCACTCGATGAAGGCCAGCCAGCTGGCCGTACCGATGGTGAAGGCCGGGAACAGTACGTGGAAACTGATGACGAATCCGAACTGGATCCGCGACAACAACAACGCGTCCAAGGGACGCCTCCTGCCAGGTGCCGGTGGGATACCAGACCACTTTAGGGGGATATCGTTAAGCCGGGATGCGACCGGGTGACGCGCTGCTTCACTTTGTCGCAGGCCTGCGGCGGTGCCGGATGGCCTGCATGGCTGTCCGTGAGGCGAACCGCTCCAGCCGGCCGATCCTGATTGCGGCGTGCGCGGGCCTTTTGCCGATTCCGCTGCCATGACCTGTGGCCCCTGCCCGGGGCCGGGACGGCTGCTACGCTTGCCCGGTTTCCTCTTCTGGTGCCGTCCGCCCATGTCCCGAGTGCTGCCCCTGTCCCTCCTGCTGTCTGCCGTGCTGGCCGCTCCGGCCGCGCAGGCTGCGCCGACACCGATCACCATCGAACAGGCCATGGCCGACCCGGACTGGATCGGTCCCCCGGTGGAGAAGGCCTGGTGGTCGTGGAACAGCCAGCAGGTGGAGTACCAGCTCAAGCGCAACGGCAGCCTGGTGCGCGACACCTTCCGCCAGCCGATCGCCGGCGGCGTGGCCGCGCAGGTGGCCGATGACCAGCGTGGCAGCCTGGACGTGGCCGATCCGGTGTACGACCGCAGCCGCACGCGCAGCGCGTTCGTGCGCAATGGCGACGTGTTCGTGCGCGACCTGCGCAGCGGCGTACTGACCCAGCTGACCCGCAGCAACGAGCGCGCCAGCGGCGTGAACTTCGCCGCCGACAACGGCGTGATCTGGCGCGTGGGCCAGAACTGGTTCCACTGGACCGCCGCCAGCGGCGTGCAGCAGGTGGCCAGCCTGAAGGCCGACAAGGATCCCAGTACGCCGCCGAAGGCCGACGTGCTGCGCGACCAGCAGCTGCGCACGCTGGAAACCCTGCGCCGCGACCGCGAACAGCGCGAGGCGCTGAAGGACCAGGACCAGCGCTGGCGCCAGGCCGACCCGACCCGCGCACCGGGTCCGGTGTTCCTGGGTGCCGACGTGGAGATCGTCGACAGCGTGCTGTCGCCGGACCTGGGCCACCTGATCGTGACCACCAAGCCGAAGGACTTCGATGACGGCCGCGGCGGCAAGATGCCGCTGTACGTGACCGAGTCGGGCTATGAGGAAACCGAGGACACCCGTCAGCGCGTCGGCCGCAACGGCTTCGAGCCGCACACCCTGTGGTTCGTGGATGTACGCAGCGGCAAGGCCGATAAGCTGTCGCTGTCCAGCCTGCCCGGCATCGGCACCGATCCGCTGGCCGAGCTGCGCCGCAAGGCCGGCAAGGACGCACTGAAGGGCGACCGCAGCGTGCAGGTGATGAGCGACTTCATGGGCGGTGGCATCCGCTGGAGCGCCGACGGCCAGCAGGCCGCGGTGATGCTGCGCGCCAACGACAACAAGGACCGCTGGATCGTCAGCGTTGCTGCCGCCGACGGCCGCGTGCAGAACCGCCACCGGCTGACCGACAACGCCTGGATCAACTGGGGCTTCAACGATTTCGGCTGGATGGCCGATGGCCGCACGCTGTGGCTGCTGTCCGAGGAATCCGGCTTCTCGCACCTGTACACCCAGGCGGGTGGCGGCAAGCCGCAGGCGTTGACCAGCGGCAAGTGGGAAACCTCGGCGCCGGTGCTGTCGGCCGACGGCAAGCGCTTCTACTTCCTGTGCAACCAGCAGGCCCCGCATGACTACGAAGTCTGCGCGGTCGATACCGCTGCCCGCCAGGTGCGCGAGCTGACCAACCTCAATGGCGTGGAAGATTTCTCGCTGTCGCCGGACGGCCAGCAGCTGCTGGTGCGCTATTCCAGCGCCTACCTGCCGGCGCAGCTGGCGGTGGTGCCGAGTACCGGCGCCGGCCAGGCGCGCGTGCTGACCGATACCCGTACCGCCGAGTACAAGGCGCGCCAGTGGATCCAGCCGAAGCTGGTGGCGGTGCCGTCCAAGCATGGCGCCGGCGTGGTCTGGGCCAAGTACTACGCGCCGGAAAACAAGGAACCCGGCAAGAAGTACCCGGTCGTGATGTTCGTGCATGGTGCCGGCTACCTGCAGAACGTGCACCAGCGCTACCCGGCCTACTTCCGCGAGCAGATGTTCCACAACCTGCTGGTGCAGAAGGGCTACATCGTGCTGGACATGGACTACCGCGGCAGCGAAGGCTATGGCCGCGACTGGCGCACGGCGATCTACCGCAACATGGGCCACCCGGAGCTGGAAGACTACAAGGACGGCCTGGACTGGCTGGTCGACACCCAGCAGGGTGACCGTGACCACGCCGGCATCTACGGCGGCTCCTACGGCGGCTTCATGACCTTCATGGCCCTGTTCCGCTCGCCGGGCACGTTCAAGGCCGGCGCCGCACTGCGCCCGGTGGTCGACTGGCACCAGTACAACCACGGCTACACCAGCAACATCCTCAACACCCCGGACATCGATCCGGAGGCCTACCGCGTGTCCTCGCCGATCGAGTACGCACAGAACCTGCAGGACAACCTGCTGATCGCCCACGGCATGATGGACGACAACGTGTTCTTCCAGGATTCGGTGAACCTGACCCAGCGCCTGATCGAGCTGCACAAGGACAACTGGTCGATCGCGCCGTACCCGCTGGAGCGCCATGGCTACGTGCGTGCCGATTCCTGGCTGGACCAGTACAAGCGCATCCTCAAGCTGTTCGAGCAGAACCTGAAGTGAGTGCTGCCGCGGCCACGATCCACATCGTGGCCGCGGTCATCCTCGATGACCGTGGCCGGGCACTGGTGGTGCGCAAGCACGGTGCCAGCCGCTTCATCCAGCCAGGCGGCAAGCCCGACCCGGGCGAGGCCCCCTGCAGGCACTGGCACGCGAACTGGACGAGGAACTGGGCGTACGGCTGCACACCGCTTCGGCCATCGCGCTGGGGAGTTTCGAGGACTGGGCGGTGAACGAGCCCGGCCATCGCGTGCAGGCGCAGGCCTGGCGGGTGTGGATCGAAGGTGAGCCGTGCGCGCGTGCGGAGATCGCCGAACTGGCCTGGGTGCCGCTGCAGCCGCCGCACGGCCAGCCCTTGGCACCCTTGAGTGAACACCATATCCTGCCGGCGGCCGCTGCCTTGGCGACCGCCCGCTGACCCGGCGGGCATCGCTCACCCGGACAACGGATGTCATCCTCGATTCCCTCGATTCCAGCACCCGCCCCACCACCACCCAGCAACTGGGTCGGCGCGGTGGCGCAGGGCTCGTTCTGGCTGAGCCTGCTGGTCACCCTCTATTTCCTCGCGCAGGCGCTGATGGCCGCGGCACTGGCCCGCACCGGGTTCTGGACCACGCTGGTGACACTGGCATGGGAACAGCAGCTCGACGGCAGCCTGTGGTGGATGCTGAAGCACCCGGCGGCCACCTCGCTGCTGGTTGCCCTGCTCTGCCTGTTCTCGACCCTGGCCAGCTGGGGCCTGTGGCGCGAGCGACGCTGGGGCCTGTGGGCCTATGTGTGGATGCTGGGCCTGAGCGCGCTGACCAACTTCGTGATCGCCTGGTGGATGGACCGCCTGCTGCTGGTGTTGATCGCGCTGCTCGCCAGCGACCCCACGGCACAGCATGAGCTGCAGGTGCAGCGTGTGCTGTTCACGCTGACCCTGGTCGGTACCTCGGTGCTGTTCGCAGGGCTGCAGGGCTGGCTCGGCTGGCGCCTGCTGCGACCGGACATCCGCGCGCGCTTCCGCTGAACCTCTCCCCGCCTTCCGCACGACAAGGATGCCGCATGCCCGCCCTGCTCCGGATGTTGCTGACCGTCACTGCGCTGCTGCTGGCCACCCCGCCGGCGCCGGCCGCAACCTCCGCTGCCACGCCCGCGCCGCTGCGATGTGGCCGGTACGTCAATGCGCAGAATGACACCGCACTGGTGATCGACTCACAGAGCCGGGGCCGCCGCCTGGCGACGGGCTTTGATCCCGAATCGCTGCAGATCCAACGCGATGGCAACGGCCTGGTGCTGGTCAACCTGGATGACGGCGTGGCAACAGCGCTCACTGCCAGTGCTGATGGCAGACGCATCAACGACACGCTGCAGGACTACCAGCTGCGTGCACCGGCGGACTGCCAGCCGGTAGCCGTGAACGCCGCCGGCAGCTGCCTGGCCGATGCGAACCGCTGCATGGCTCGCCTGCACGCGGCGACGCCGCCGCAGCTGCTGACCGCCTGCCAACAGGGCGTGGGCGCGGCCTGCAGCGGCCTGTTGTTGAGCTACGTGGACGATGCGCTCCTCGCTGCCGCGTCTGCCAAGGGCGTAGCGCTGGCTACCGCCGCACCGGCGCCCTGCACCACCGATGCGGAGCGCGAGGAGGTACTGACCTGCCGTGATGCCCGTCGTGACGCGTTGGCCGCCGCCGTGGCACAGGCCAGCGGCCAGGCGTTCGCCCGTGGCATCGATCCAGCGTGGGTGGAACTGCCGGCGGCGCAGCGCGACCAGTTGCAGCAGCTGTGCCTGCAGCAGCGCGCTGGCCGCTTCTGCACCGAAGTGGCCGAGCAGCAGTTGAACGCGCGCGATCCACGGGCGGCCGTGCAGGCGTTGCAGGTGGTCTGCGACAGCGGTCGCTACAGCGCATGCGAACGGGTCGAGCCCCTGCAGGCACTCGGTGCCGCGCTGCGCCTGGTCGATGCGACCGAGCCGCCCTGTGGCCTGTACCGGGCCGACGGCGGCACGATCGATGCGGTTGTGTTCGGCGACGATGGCCACGCGACGATCGGTAGCCAGCGCTCGCAGGTGCGACTGCTGGACGGTGCCATCCACCTGCGCAATGACCACGGCAGCGATCATGTGCTGCGCCTGCTGGCCAATGGCGACCTGCTGGGCATGGATGCCTGGACCGGCTACCAGCGTTACCAGCGGCAGCCGGGCACGACGCAATGCGCAGCCAGCGAGGGCCCGCGCACGTCCCTGCGGTAAAGTACGCGCCATGAACGAATTCGAGCGCGTTCGCGCCTACCTCACCGACCTGCAGGACCGCATCTGTGCGGCGATCGAGTCCGCCGATGGCCGGGCACGCTTCCAGGAAGACCTGTGGCAGCGTGCCGAGGGCGGCGGCGGTCGCACCCGCGTACTGCGCGATGGCGCGGTGTTCGAGCAGGCCGGTATCGGCTTTTCCGATGTGGCGGGCAGCCGCCTGCCGCCGTCGGCCTCGGCCAACCGGCCGGAACTGGCCGGCGCCTCGTGGCGCGCCACCGGTGTGTCGCTGGTGTTCCACCCACTCAACCCCTACGTGCCGACCACCCACGCCAACGTGCGCTTCTTCCAGGCCCAGCGCGATGGCGAAGTGGTGGCCAGCTGGTTCGGCGGTGGCTTCGACCTGACCCCGTTCTACCCGTTCGACGAGGACGTGCAGCACTGGCATCGGGTGGCACGCGATCTGTGTGCACCGTTCGGTGAAGAGCGCTACGCGTCGCACAAGCGCTGGTGCGACGAGTATTTCTTCCTGCGCCACCGCAATGAGACGCGCGGCGTGGGCGGTCTGTTCTTCGATGATCTGCACGGCGATTTCGAACACGATTTCGCCTACCTGCGCGCGGTCGGCGATGGCTTCCTCGATGCCTACCTGCCGATCGTGCAGCAGCGCAAGGACACGCCCTACGGCGAACGCGAGCGCGAGTTCCAGCTGTACCGCCGTGGCCGCTACGTGGAGTTCAACCTGGTCTACGACCGCGGCACGCTGTTCGGCCTGCAGAGCGGCGGCCGCAGCGAGAGCATCCTGATGAGCCTGCCCCCGCGCGTGCGCTGGGAGTACGGCTTCAGCCCGGAAGACGGCAGCGCCGAAGCGCGCCTGGCCGATTACCTGGTGCCCCGCGACTGGCTGTAGGCGCTTCGGGCACAGGACGCTGCACGCGTTGCCGCTGCGCAATCCCGGCACCGCCGCCCGCGTGGCGGTGGCCCCGCTGCGGCGTGCTCGACTGCGGCGTGCGCCGCTTCATTCCCCCTCTTGTTTTGAATCAAGGAAGACCGTGATGCCCGTTGTTGTTTCCCCACGCCGGATGACCACCTGGCGCGCCATGCTGCTGCTCGCGCTGGCCGTGCCCAGCCTGCCGGTGGCTGCGCAGTCGATGGCCTGCGGCACTTACCTGCAGGACGATGGCAACGCCAGCCTGACCATCGAAAGCGAGGCCCACGGCTTCCTTTCGGGCCCCTACCAGGCCACGGAACGGCTGCGGCTGGTACGCCAGGACAACCTGCTGGGCACCGGCAACCTGTCCACCGGCCGCCTGGAGAACTGGGAGTTCAGCGACAACGACCGCACGGTCACCGGCGGATACCACACGTTCCACCTGAAAGCAGCGGCCGCCTGCAAGCCGGTACCGGAGATGGTCGAAGGCAGCTGCATGGCCGACACCAGCGACTGCCTGGAGGCACTGCCCGAGGCCGCGCCCACGCAGCTGCACGCTTGGTGCAGCGAGGGCGTGGAGGCGGCCTGCACCCAGCTCCAGGAGACCTACCAGCGCCAGGCCGAGGAGGCGCAGCCGCAGCGTGCCCAGGCCGAACCGCAGATGCCGCCCTACTGCCGCGAAGACGCATCGCCCGAGGAGGGAGAAGCCTGCATGGCCGTCATGAAGGCCATGGCCGGCGAACTGATGGGCAGGGCGGTGATGGGCCTGGAGCGGACGCTGGACGCACCGCTGCCCGCAGCGCAGCTGGACGAACTGGCGGCGCTGTGCGCGCAGCAGCAGGGCGAGTCGTTCTGCAGCAACGTGGCCGAGGCGCTGTGGAACGGCGGACGCCTGCAGCAGGCGCAGCAGGCCCTGCAGCGCTCCTGCACGCAGCGCGAGGGCAGTTACGCCTGCGGCCCGGCCAAGGGCCTGGCGATGCTGACCCCGCTGGCGCCGGCGGCGCTGACCCCGGTCGCGGCTACCGCGCTTCCCTGCGGCCGCTTCGAGGCCGAGCTTGGCCTGCTGTCGCCGCTGCGGTTCCTGGATGCCGGCCTGGTCGAAGTGGAGGGTGTCGGCACCCGCCTGCGCGCACGCGTGCAGGACGGCAGGATCCTGATCAGTCGTGACGTCGGCAGCGATTTCGTACTGCAGCCACTGAGCAACGGAACCCTGGCCGGGATGGACAAGGACAACCGCTACGGCTACTACCAGCGCATGGACAAGTCCGCGACGAGCTGCCAGCCGCCGCCGGCATTCGTGGAGATTCCGCAGCCGCTGGACTGCCCGATCCTGGCCCGCAAGGGCGGTGCCGCGTCATGCTGCAACGACGGCAAGCTGCTCGGCTGCAAGGTCGCGGGTGAGGAACTGCACAGCGCGGAGAAGTGGGCGCAGGCCCAGCCCTATTTCATCAAGCTGTGCAGCGCCGGCGTGCGCGATGGCTGCCTGGGGCTCGCCGCAGGCTATGCACATACTGCCGACCCCAAGGTACCGCAGACGATGGCGGCGATCTGCGCCAAGGACGGCAAGGGCACCCATGTAGCCTGCGATGTGGACGCCACACGTGACTGGGCCGGCATGAAGGCGCAGGCCGCGGAGCAATAGCGGCAAGCGCAGCGCCACGAAGGCCCACCGCGCCCGCTCACTCGTCCTTGCGCTTGGGAATGATGGTGATGTGGCCGTTGGTTTCCAGCAGTGCCAGTTCCACCTCTTCCACGCCAATGCAGCTCTGCTGGCGCATGGCGACCTCAAAGTCGGCGCGGCTGACCAGCTCGCGCCGCAGCACACTGTCGAACAGCTTGCCGTTGCGCGCGATCACCACCGGTTCGCCCTCGATCAGCCGTTCCATGCGGCGGCTGCGGGCGGTGATCCAGCCTACGCCATAGTTCAGCAGGATCAGCGTGGCGGCCAGCAGCAGGCCGCCGGCCAGCGAGGTATCGGTGCCCAGCAATGCGTTCTGCACCGCGTTGCCCAGCAGCACGATCAGCAGCACGTCGAACGGGGTGACCTGCCCCAGCGCGCGCTTGCCGCTGAGCCGCACCATGCCCAGTACTACTGCATAGACCACCACGGCGCGCAGGATGAATTCCCACCACGGCATCGCCAAGGCGAACAGATCGGGCATTGCGGGTTCCCTGCTTGGCGGTGGCCCAGCGTGGCGCAGCAGCGCACAAATAAAAAGCCCCGCTGACCAGGGGGAGGTCAACGGGGCCGGGGAACGGGCGCTTGGGGAGGAGCCCCCGTTCCGAGATCTGCTCCAGGGGATGGGAGAGATCCACGACAGGCATTGCGCCTGTCGGGAGTTATAGAAGCACTCCGAACACTAACGGTTCGTGAAGGGGCCCAATTTAATAAGCGACCCTCAGGGGAACATTCATGTTCGAGTCAGAAATATCATGCAAATGAACGAATTCACGGCGTTTTCGGCCTGAACGCGACTCAGTGCGCCTCATCCCAATTGCTGCCGGTACCGGTATCAACCACCAACGGCACTCGCAACTGTGCCGCTTGCGACATGCGCTGCACGACATTGCTACGCAGTTCTTCGATGAAACCGGCCTCGGCTTCGAACACCAGTTCATCGTGCACCTGCAGGATCATCCGCGCCGGGGCGCCGCTGTCGCGCAGCCACTGGTCTACATCGACCATGGCGCGCTTGATGATGTCGGCGGCGGTGCCCTGCATCGGTGCGTTGATCGCCGCACGTTCAGCGCCCGCACGCAGGCCCTGGTTACGTGCATGAATGTCGTTCAGGTACAGGCGACGACCGAACAGGGTCTCCACGTAGCCCTGCTCGCGGGCCTGCTCGCGCATGCGCTCCATGAAGTCACGCACGCCCGGATAGCGGCTGAAGTACAGCGCCACGTAATCCTGCGCCTGGCCACGGTCGATGCCGAGGTTGCGGGCCAGTCCAAACGCGCTCATGCCGTACATCAGGCCGAAGTTGATCGCTTTGGCCGCGCGACGCTCGTTGCTGGTCACTTCTTCCAGGGTGCGGCCGAACACCTCGGCGGCGGTGGCGCGGTGCACGTCGGCGCCCTGCTCGAAGGCACGCACCAGGCCCGGATCTCCGGACAGGTGGGCCATGATCCGCAGCTCGATCTGCGAATAGTCGGCCGCCAGCAGCTGGAAGCCTTCCGGGGCGATGAACGCGCGGCGGATGCGGCGGCCATCCTCGGTGCGGATCGGGATGTTCTGCAGGTTCGGATCGGACGAGGACAGGCGGCCGGTGGCGGCACCGGACTGGTGGTAGCTGGTGTGCACCCGGCCGGTTTCGGGGTTGACCATCTCCGGCAGCTTGTCGGTATAGGTGCTGCGCAGTTTGGCCAGGCCACGGTACTCGAGGATCACCCGGGGCAGCTCATGCTGTTCGGCAATCGCCTCCAGCGCCTCTTCGTTGGTGCTGGGCTGGCCCTTGGGGGTCTTCACCACCGCCGGCAGCTTCAGCTCGTCGAACAGCACCGCCTGCAACTGCTTGGGCGAATCCAGGTTGAAGCTGCGCCCGGCCAGTTCGGTGGCCTTCTGCTGCGCGGCCAGCATGCGCGAGGACAGGTCCTGGCTCTGCCGGCGCAGTTCGTCGGTGTCGATCCGCACGCCATTGGCTTCGATGCTGGCCAGCACCGGCACCAGCGGCATCTCGATGCTGCGGTACACGCTGTCCAGGGTCGGTTCGGCCAGCAGCTGCGGCTGCAGCGCGTGGTGCAGGCGCAGGGTGATGTCGGCGTCTTCGGCGGCGTAGCGGCCGGCCTCGTCGATGCCCACCTGCGAGAACGAAATCTGCTTGGCGCCCTTGCCTGCCACGTCCTCGAACTTGATGGTGCTGTAGCCCAGGTAACGCAGGGCCAGCGAATCCATGTCGTGGCGGGTGGCGGTGGAATTGAGCACGAAGCTCTCAAGCATGGTGTCGTCGTGGTAGCCCTGCACGTCCACGCCATGGCGGCGCAGCACGTGCAGGTCGTACTTGCCATGCTGGCCCAGCTTCTTCTTCGCCGGGTCCTGCAGCACCGGCCGCAGCGCATCGAGCACCTGCGCCAATGGCAACTGTGCCGGCGCGCCGGGATAGTCGTGGCCGACCGGGATGTAGGCGGCCCTGCCCGGCTCCACCGCCAGGCTGATGCCGACCAGGCGCGCGCGCATCGCATCCAGTGCGTCGGTTTCGGTGTCGAAGCTGATCAGGTCAGCCTGCTGCACGCGCGCAACCCAGGCCTGCAGCTGCTCGGTGGTCAGCACGGTCTCGTACTCGCCGGGCGCCGACAGCGCCGGATCGAGCTCGCTGGCGGGCGGCGCTTCGGCGCTGCCACGGGCAAAGCCGGCCGCGGTGCCACGCAGGCTCGGCGTCGCGTCGTTGGCCACTGCAGGCGCCGGTACCGGCCCGCCCAGTTCCTTCAATGCCTGGGTGAAGCCGTAACGCAGGTACAGCTCGCCCAGGGTGGGCACATCCGGATCGCGCAGGGCCAGCGTGGTCGGGCTGGCGTCCAGCGCGACGTCGGTGCGGATGGTCACCAGCTCCTTGTTCAGCGGCAAGCGCTCCAGCGCGGCGCGCAGGTTCTCGCCGATCTTGCCCTTCATGGTCGGCGCTGCTGCCATCACCCCGTCCAGATGCTGGTATTCGGCCAGCCACTTGGCAGCGGTCTTCGGTCCGCACTTCTCCACGCCGGGCACGTTGTCCACGGCATCGCCCATCAGCGCCAGCAGGTCGACGATCTGGTCGGCGTGCACGCCGAACTTGTCCATCACCGCCGCGTCCGAATCCATGCGGCTGCCGGTCATGGTGTTGACCAGCTCGATGCCCGGGCGGACCAGCTGGGCGAAATCCTTGTCGCCGGTGGAAATGGTGACCTTCAGGTCCTGTGCCACGCCCTGCAGGGCCAGGGTGCCGATCACATCGTCGGCCTCCACGCCATCGATGCGCAGGATGCTGATGCCCAGCGCTTCGACGATGCGGCACATCGGCTCGA
Source organism: Stenotrophomonas sp. TEPEL (assembly GCF_004348785.1). Classification (NCBI taxonomy): domain Bacteria; kingdom Pseudomonadati; phylum Pseudomonadota; class Gammaproteobacteria; order Lysobacterales; family Lysobacteraceae; genus Stenotrophomonas; species Stenotrophomonas sp. TEPEL. The sequence goes on along the minus strand of NZ_QQXJ01000001.1, from coordinate 117,034 downwards.
CCTGGCTGCGCAGTTCATCGGGCATCGGCGGGCGGTTGGCCTTGTACTGGTCGTACAGGGCATCGCGGAAGGTCTTGCCGGGGGCATCGACGACGAAGGCGACGTAGGCCGGGCGCTCCTTCAGCGTCGAGCGCAGCATGTTGACCACGCCGAACAGCGCGCCGGTGGGCTCACCCTGTGCATTGGACAGGGGCGGCAGCGCGTGGAACGCGCGGTACAGGTAACTGGACCCGTCGATCAGGACTAATCTGCTCATGTGTCGATTCTACGCGCCTGTTCCTGCATCGCGGCGACACGGCAGCGACGCGGCGTTGGGGCATAATCAAGGCTCTTTCCAGGCAAAGGCCCCGCCGATGAAGACCCTGATGCTGGCTTCCCTGCTCCTGCTTGCTGGCTGTGCCAGCATGGGCGGCGCGGGCGCTCCCCCGGTGGACGTCAAGGGCGCCGATGTTTCCAAGCGCACGATGGACAACGGCGACACCATCGAGGAATACCGGGTGTCCGGCCAGTTGCGCATGGTCAAGGTGACGCCGGCACGTGGCGCCCCGTTCTACATGTATGACAAGAACGGCGATGGCCGCTTCGACAATGACAAGGATGGCGTGTCGCCGGTGTACTGGAAGCTGTACAGCTGGTGATGTGGTTGCGGTAGGTGCGCGCCATCCACGCATGGCGTGGATCTACCGGGCATTGCGGTGGCCCCATCCACGCATGGCGTGGACCTTTGACGGTGAACTGGAGTAGATCCACGCCATGCGTGGATGCTCTTCGGGCCGCCGGAAAAAACAACGCCGGCGCGCATCCTGCGGCCGGCGTCGGGTCCCCTCCCCGGGAACGCTTCCGTATCAGCGGATGACCAGCACCGGCAGCGTGCTGCGCGCCAGCACCTCCGCGGTCTGGCTGCCCAGCAGCACGCGGGTGACGCCGCGGCGGCCGTGCGAGGTCATTACGATCAGATCGCTGTTGCGCTGCCCCGCCGTCTCGATGATGCCGTCGGCCGCGTAGCGGTCCAGCACATGCACCGGATTGGCGGTGATGCCCTGCTCGGCCGCCTTGGCCAGGGCCGGCTGCAGCACCTTCTGCGCGCCTTCCTCGCGGTCGGCCTTGTACTCCGGACTGTTCATGTAGCCCACGCTCCAGCCCATGGCGTCGTACATGCCGACGGCCCAAGGCTCGGAGACGGTGACGATGTCGACCTCGGCGTTGAGGTCCTTGGCCAGCTCCAGGCCCTTGGCCAGGCCCTTGTCGGCCAGCTCGGAACCGTCGGTGGCGATCAGGATGCGCTTGTACATGGTGGGGCTCCGCGGTGATCCAGCCAGTGGGAACGACACCATTACACAGCCTGTGTGGAGATCGTGCCTTGCGCAGGATCAATCCGGCAGCGCGCAGCGATGCCTGCGCGGCCGGGCATGATCGGCGCAGGCGCCACCAGCTTGCTCATCCTGACCACTGCGGCGCATGCTGGGCGGGCGGCACCGCGCCGCCTTCAGGGACGACAGACATGCAGAACGACAGACCACCCGTCTGGAGCTCCGGGAAGTCCATCCTGATCGCCGCGATCATCGCGTTGGCGGTGCTGTTCGGCGCCTATCACGTCGGCAAGGACATGGCGCTGCGCGACAACGCCCGGCAGTCAGCGGGCCGCTGACACGCGCCTGTAGAGGCGAGCCCACGCTCGGCTGCTCTCGACGCTACCCGGATCCGTCATGAGCGCTGCGCAGACTCAATATCCGGAAGACCAGAAGGCTCCTTCCGCCACGGCCTCCGGATCGATCTGCGCAACCGCCTGCAGGAAGGCCTGCTTGCTTTCCACGCCGTAGGCAAACTCGCACAGGCATTCGGCAAAGCGAAGCAGATCCCGGTTGACGAACATGCGCGCGTCGCCGTTGTCGTGATCCCACAGCACCACTTCGCCACTGGCCGCGTCGATGGCCAGCAGGTTGCCGCCGCCATCATGGCCGAGCGCCCTGCCGGGCTCCGGCAGCAGGGCAGAGACCTCGACCGCACGCTCGGCATCGAAGAACGAGAGAAACGGTGCCGCCTGGCGCGGCAGACCCTGCTCGCTGAGCAGCCGCCGTGCATCCGGGCCCAGCCACGCCGGCAGGGTCTCCAGTGGGTGCCGTTGGAAGGCGAAGAGATCGGCCAGATCCGGATCCTCCTCCAGCAGCTCGGCCGGCACCGCCGGCAGCAGTGCCGTCAGCATCTCCTCGAAATGGGTCACGACTACGGGTGTCCCACCGCAGGCCGGATCCGCGTCCTCCATGGTCATGAGGCCCAGCCCTCAGGCGATCTGCACCACGCGTGCGTTCTGGCACAGCGGGTAGCTGCCGACGAATTCAGCGATCGCATCACGCATCGTCTCGAACGACTGGCCGTACATGTACAGCGCGGTCTCGCTCGGGCCCTGCCACCAGCTGCAGATCTCGCCCAGGCCATCGATGCGCTCGGACAGCTGCTCGAACACGTGGTTCGAATCGCACTGCTCGTACACCTCGTCCGGCAGGGTCAGGCCATCCAGGTAGATGCCCAGGCCTTCGGTCACGCCGAAGCTGCGGTCGGCCTCGCCTGCACCCTGAACCTGCGAACCCTTCGGTGCCCCCAGCTGCTCCAGCAGGTCGACCAGCTTGGGCACGCCTGCGGCATCGACCAGTGCCACTTCGATATCGCCGTACTCGACTTCGCCCTCGTCGGACATCGCGGTACCGCCACCGGTGATCCCGCCCAGCTCGGCCGCCTGCAGCAGCGCATCCAGCGGATCCTCGAACAGCTCATGTCGATGCTCGGGCTGCAGCCTGGCGTTCAACTTCACGGTGACATGCAGCGTGGGTTCGGTCATGAGGGCGTTCTTGGGAGATGTGGCCGCCATTGTAGAGCCGAAGGTAGCGACAGGAGCCGCTGCCAACGTCGCTTGCGACGGCCTGAAGGGTGACAGTCAGCACGAGCGGCATAGCCCATGCTCGGCTGCCTTTTGTAGAGTCGAGCCGTGCTCGGCTGCCTTTCCCCGCAGAATCAGCCGAGCGTGGGCTCGGCCCTGCAATCACTGCGATCAGCGCAGGAACGGGATCACTTTGCGCTTGAGCAGTTCCACCAGCACCGGGCCCATGTACTCGTAGTCATCGGGAATATCCAGGCAGATCACCCGCTTGCCGTTCAACCATGCCTTGTAGCGGCTGGAAAGCCGGTTGCGGTGCGCCCGCTCCATCACGAACACCAGATCGGCCCATTGCAGCAGCTCGGGGCTGAGCACTTCCTCGGCGTCGGCGAGCAGCCCGGCCGAGGCGGTTTCGACGCCCGGCCAATCGGCGAACACCTGCTCGACCGTCGGGCTGCGCAGGCGGTTCTGGCTGCAGAGGAAGAGCACGTTGCGGGTCATGAGCACTCGCCTTTGTAGAGCCGAGCCCGTGCTCGGCTGCTTTCCATCGCGTTGGGGTCAGAGCCCTCCTACGGGAGGGATCCGACCCCGGCGTTGATCAGATCACCGTCAGGTTGGCATACGCCATCACCAGCCACTTGCTGCCGGCGTCGGCGAACTCGATCTGCACGCGCGCGTGGGCACCGTTGCCTTCGTAGTCGGTCACCATGCCTTCGCCGAACTTGGGATGGTTGACCAGCGCACCCAGCTTGATCGGCGGCGTTTCGATGGCGGCGTGTCCCATCACCCGGCTTGCGCCCATCGACGCCGGCCGCGACACCTGCACCTTCGGCCGCACTTCGTGCAGCAGCTCGCGCGGGATCTCGCGCAGGAAACGCGAAGGCAGGCTGTAGTTGTCCTGGCCGTGGATGCGCCGCGATTCGGCGTAGCTGAGCACCAGCTTCTGCCGCGCGCGGGTGATGCCGACGTAGGCCAGCCGGCGCTCTTCCTCCAGCCGCCCGCTTTCCTCCAGCGACCGTGCACTGGGGAACAGCCCCTCTTCCACGCCGGCCAGGAACACCAGCGGAAATTCCAGGCCCTTGGCCGAGTGCAGCGTCATCAGCTGCACGCCTTCCTCGCCGGCCTGCGCCTGGCCTTCACCGGCCTCCAGCGCCGCGTAGGCCAGGAACGCGACCAGCTCGTCCATGTCCTCGCCCACTTCCTCGATGTCGTCGGCACGGCGCACGAAGCGCGAGGCCACCGACACCAGTTCGTCGAGGTTGTCGGTGCGCGATTCCGAATCCAGCGCGTTGCGGCTTTCCTTGCTCCAGTGCTCGCGCAGCTGCGAGCGGGCCAGCACGTGGTCCACGCGCTCGGCCAGGGTCATGTGCACAGTCTGCGCCTGCAGCTCGTTGACCAGCACCAGGAAGCCGGCCAGCGCATTGCGGGCTCGTGCCGCCAGTGCGCTGCCCTGGGTCACCAGCATGGTGGCTTCCCACAGCGAGATGCCCTGGGCGCGCGCTTCGCGGCGCACTTCGTCCAGCGTGCGGTCACCGATGCCACGCGTGGGCGTATTCACCGCGCGCTCGAATGCAGCGTCGTCGTTGCGGTTGGACAGCAGGCGCAGGTAGGCCAGCGCATCCTTCACTTCGGCGCGCTCGAAGAAGCGCATGCCGCCATACACGCGATACGGCACTTGCTCGCTCAGCAGCGCTTCTTCCAGCGCGCGCGACTGCGCGTTGCTGCGGTAGAGCACGGCCACTTCGGTGTAGCTGCCACCATCGCGCACCCACTGCCGTGCACGCTCGACGATGTAGCGCGCCTCGTCCATCTCGTTGTACGCCGCGTACAGGTCGATCGGCTCGCCATCACCACTGTCGGTCCACAGCTGCTTGCCGATGCGGTCCGGGTTGTGCGCGATCACCGCGTTGGCGGCGTTGAGGATGTTGGCGGTGGAACGGTAGTTCTGCTCCAGGCGGATGGTCTGCGCGCCCGGGAAATCGCGCAGGAAGCCCTGCACGTTCTCGACCTTGGCACCGCGCCAGCCGTAGATGGCCTGGTCATCATCACCGACCACGAACACGTGGCCCTCGTGCCCGGCCAGCACGCGCACGAAGGCGTACTGGATGGCGTTGGTATCCTGGAATTCGTCCACCAGGATCTCGCGGAACCGCGCGCGGTAGTGCGACAGCAACGGCGGATTGTCGCGCAGCAGTTCGTGCGCGCGCAGCAGCAGCTCGGCGAAATCGACCAGGCCGGCACGGTCACACCGCGCCTGGTACTCGGCGTAAGCTTGGCGCATGGTTTCCAGCCACGCATCGTTCGGCTCGGGCTGGATGTGCTGCGGGCGGCGGCCCTCATCCTTCTGCGCGTTGATCCACCAGGCAATCTGCTTGGGCGGGTACTTGCCGTCATCCAGCTCCAGCGCCTGCACCACGCGCTTGACCAGCCGCAGCTGGTCGTCCGAATCCATCACCTGGAAGCCTTCAGGCAGCTTCGCATCCTGCCAGTGCAGGCGCAGCAGGCGGTTGGCCAGGCCGTGGAAGGTGCCGATCCACATGCCGCGGCTGCCATGCGGCAGCTGCGCGTCGATGCGATGGCGCATCTCGCCGGCGGCCTTGTTGGTGAAGGTCACCGCGAAAATGCCGTGGGTCGGCACGCCTTCGACTTCATGCAGCCAGGCAATGCGGTGGGTGAGTACGCGCGTCTTGCCCGACCCGGCACCGGCCAGCACCAGGTGGTGACCGAGGGGAGCGGAGACGGCTTCGCGCTGGGCCGGGTTCAGGCCATCAAGCAAGTGGGAGACATCCATGCCTCCATTTTACGGCATCGACGTCGCAGCTCCTGCGACCACCTGCGTGGCAAGTGCCTGCGCCTGCTGACGCAGTTCAGGCACCGCCAGGCTTTCCCACAGGCTGCCGATGCGCAGGCTGCCGAGTACCCCCAGGCGCGCCTGTGGCTGGCCACCCGCTGCACACAGCCGGTCGCCCGGCACGCTGCTGTCCAGGCCCAGCCCATGCGGGCCGGGGCGGGCCAGCCCATCGGCCTGCAGCTGTTGCAACAGGGGATTGCGCAGTGCCGAGGCGCGGGTCTCCACACCGGTGGCATTGACCACCGCAGCGATCGTCCACTGCACGTTGCCGCCGCCCGCCTCGCGGCCCGACAGCCGCAGGGCATCACCGTCGCGCCACACGCGCTGCAGGCGCGCGCGGTGAACGCGCAGCTGGCCGCTGGTCTGCAGCGCCTGCAACTGCTCGGCAACCGGTTCAGCAATGCGATGGCGGTGCACGTCCCAGTAGCGCACCACGTGGCGCAGGAAGCGGCGCTGGTCGGCGGCGTCCAGGCTGCACCAGAGCGCTTGCCCATGCGGGCGGATGCGATCCATCACGCCCTGCCAGGGCATGCCGTCGGCCTGCGCCTTGCGCGCGTGCTGGCGCAGTACGCGCAGGCGCTGGCGCAGGGTCATCGGCAGCAGCTCCTGCGGGTCGAACGCCGGCAGGCCGCCGTGGGCGTGCGGCAATGGCAGCAGGCCGTGGCGCGAGATCACGTGCAGCGGCCCTCTATGGCCGCCGGCCACCAACGCCAGCACGGTGTCGGCCATGCTCAGCCCGGAGCCGACGATGGCCAGGGCATGGTCACTGGCCAGCGTGCGTACGCCGTCGTAATCCCAGGCCTCGACCACGTCATCGGCAGATAGCGCATCGGCGCCGTCCACCGGCAGCGGCCGCATGCTGTTGCCGGTGGCGATCACCACCTGCGCTGCATGCAATGTTTGGCCATCGCCCAGCTGCAACTGGTAACCGTGGTCATCCGGATGCAACGCCAACACCGGCTGGACCACCATCTGCAATCGCGCCGCACTGGCCGCTTCGGCCTCGCGCAGGCGCTGCTGCAGGTAGGCAGCGAAGTAGTGGCGACACACATAACGCTCGCCCAGCACTTCGCGCGCCTCGCCCGGGTAGGCGTTGGCGGCCTGCAGGAAATCGAGGAAGTCGCCGGGCTCGTCGGCCAAGGCGCTCATCTTCGCCGCCGGCACGTTCAGCAGGTGCTCCGGCCACGGCGTGGCATAGGCAATGCCCTGTGCCAGCTGCGAGGCCGGCTCGAAGATGGCCAACGCCAGCGGCGCTCGGGCCTGGCGCAACACCTGGATCGCCACCAGCACCCCGGCCGCACCACCGCCGATGATCGCCAGGTCCAGTTCGCCACTACGCGGTGAATCAGTCATGCGCCGATTGTAGGCCATCGGCCCTGCCCGGCTGGCGCTGGCCTACATCAAGGCATCGGCCAGGCGCGCGATGCCCTCGCGGCTGCGCAGCCACGCGGGACGCTTGCGCCACTGCGCCAGGTCCAGCAGGCGCGACTGGCGCAGGTAGTCGTCTTCGATGACGCGCAATTGCGTGACCAGCTGACGGTTGTAGCAGATCAGGCCGATCTCGGCATTCAGCGCGAACGAACGGATATCCATGTTGATCGACCCGAGCACAGCGATGTCCTCATCCACGCTCATGTGCTTGGCATGCAGGAACTGCGGCTCGTACAGCGCGATCTGCACCCCGCAGCGCAGCAGCTCGTCGTAGTAGGCCTCCTGCGCCCACGAGGTCAGCCGCTGGTTGTTGCTGGCCGACAGGATCAGCTGCACCTGCACGCCGGACAGCGCGGCGATGCGCAGTGCACTCAGCGTTGCTTCGTCGGGCACGAAGTAGGGCGTGACCATCACCAGCCGGCGCCGGGCAAGATGGATCAGCGCGGCCACCGCATCGCGCGCGTTGCTGTAGGGGTATGCCGGGCCGCTGGGCAGCAGCTGGGTGGCGATGTCCTCGCTGCACACCGGCACGTCGGCGATGACCTCCAGGCGCTGCCCGGTTTCGATGTACCAGTCGCTGGCGAACACCGCTTCAAGGTGCGCCACCGCAGGCCCACGCACGCGCGCCACCAGCTCGCGGTTGGGGTGGCCGGCAACGAATTCAGGGCGCGCCAGGTTCTGCGAACCGACATAGCCCACTTCGTTGTCGATCACCGCGATCTTGCGATGGTTGCGCAGGTCCATGCGCCCGCTGCGGCGCCAGCGCAAGCCGCCGGGCAGCATCGCGCGCACTTCGATGTCACGTGACCGCAGCCGCTTGCTGTACGCGCGCAGGCCCCGCTTGGCGCCGACCGCATCCAGCAGCACGCGGCACTGCACGCCACGCGCTGCGGCACGCTGCAGGGCTTCGACGATGGCCTCGCCCACCGTGTCATCGAACATCAGGTAGTACAGCAGGTGCACCCGGTCCTGGGCCTGGTCGATGTCGGCGATCAGGGTGTGCAGCGATTCGTTGTAGTCGGTCAGCAGGTCGACCGCGTTGCCGTGCACCGGCATGAAATCGCCCTGGCGCTGCACCAACGGCACCACTTCGGCGCTGGCGGTATCGGCATGCGGCGTCCAGCGCAGGCGGCGCTGCAGCGCCTGTTCTTCACGGATGACCTGCGAGGCCTCGGCCTGCCGGCGGATGCGCTCGCGCGACAGCCACGGATGTCCGAACAGCAGGTACAGCGGCAGGCCCAGCAGCGGCACGAAGCCGACCAGCAGCAGCCAGCTGCGCGCCGCGCCCGGCGTAGTGCGGGTGGGGATCCAGCACAGCGCCACCAGCCGGATCAGCCAGTCGATCAACAGCAGGTACGAGCCCAGCAGCCACTCGAACAGCATCGCGTCGCCCGTGGGGAGGTGTGGGGCCATTCTGCCCAGCGGGGTGTGCAGAGTCGAGCAGCGCTGGGGACAGCGTGCCGACCAACGGTCGGCACCCACCGGGGTCGGAACGTGTCGACCAAGGTCGACACCTACCGGGGGGCGGGGGGCACAAAAAAACCCGCCACGAGGGCGGGTTTTTTCGGAAGCGACCCGCAATCCTTGCGGATTACTTGATCTTGCCTTCCTTGTACGGGACGTGCTTGCGCACGACCGGATCGTACTTGGAGAATTCCATCTTCCCCGGGGTGTTCTTCTTGTTCTTGTCGGTCGTGTAGAAGTGACCGGTACCAGCGGTCGAAATCATACGGACCTTATCGCGCTTGCCTGCCATGATCGTCTACTCCTCAGACCTTTTCGCCGCGCGCACGCAGCTCAGCCAGAACGGAATCGATACCGTTCTTGTCGATGGTGCGCAGTGCATGCGCGGAAACACGAAGCTTCACCCAGCGGTTCTCGCTGGCAACCCAGAAGCGGCGCTCGTGCAGATTCGGCAGGAAACGACGACGGGTCTTGTTGTTGGCGTGCGAGACGTTGTTACCCGTCTGCACTCGCTTGCCGGAAACCTGGCATACGCGGGACATGGCGCACCTCGATAGTAAGTTGTGTCTCCCCGTAGCCCGGGGGACGGCGGCCTCGGTGGTTGCCCACCACACGTCAAGAGAATCAAAGGGTTACGCTGGCGTTGGGCGGCCGAGGACGTGCTCCCGGGGGCGCCGCCCGGCACGAAACCGGACACAGCGAGCCGCGCATTATGCACGCAATCAAGACCTTGCGCAACTTACCCACAGGCCACGCCTGAACACGATGGCGGCGCCCTGCCCTCAGCGCAGGTGCGGCACCACCTGGGCCAGCAGGTGGGCATCCTTCAGTGCGCCATGCAGGCCGCGGGTGCCGGGAATGCGCAGGCGCTGCAGCACATCGTCGAGCTTGTTGGGCATGCCCGGCCAGCGCTTGCGGGCCAGCTTCAGGCTGCAGGTCACGCGGCAGTGCTGGGCCAGCCCTTCGGCGATGCCGGCCAGGCGCAGCTCGTTGTCGAGGAAGCCGACGTCAAAGGTGGCGTTGTGCGCGACCATCTCGCTGCCACGCAGGAACGCCAGCAGTTCGGCGGCCTTGCTCGCAAACAGCGGCTTGCCCACCAGCATGGCATCGCTGATGCCGTGCACGCGCTGCGCGCCCCAGTCCACCTTCCGCTGCGGCTGCAGGTAGGTGTGGAACTGGCGGCCGCTGAGTTGTCCATCGACCAGTTCCACCGCCCCGATTTCAATCACCCGATGGCCCAGGCGATGCGAGATGCCGGTGGTTTCGGTGTCCAGTGCGACGACGCGGCTCACGGCGCACGCCGGTATGCAGCGGCCGGCACGCGGCAGACAAGGGACGGTAGGGATGGCAGTGCGGTCATGCGGTGCTGGATCCTGTTGCGCGCGCCCCGTGCGGCGGGGGCAGATGAGGCGGGATTGTCCCACGCGGTGCGTCGGCAGGAGCGCGGACGAACACAGCGATGTCGGCATACTGGTGATTCACTGCGGAGGCTCCAATGCGACTGCTGGCCCTCACCTACGGCACCGAAGGCGATACGCGCCCGCTGGCCATGCTCTGCCATGGGCTGATCGCGGCCGGTCACGAGGTCATGCTGCTGGCCGACGGCGGCACCCTCGACAGCGCGAAGGCCTTGGGCGTTCCGCACGCCGCGCTGGAAGGCGACATCCACGACGAAGTGGTGGCGCTGGTCTCACGCGGCAATGGCGTTGCCGCCGCCAGCACCGGGCTGGCACGGATGGCGCTGCAACACGTCGCCGGTTGGATGCGCCAGGCCGATGCTGCAGCCGACGGCTGCGATGCGATCCTGACCGGTGGCCTGGCTGCGTTCGTCGGCATGAGCGTCGGCGAGCGTCGCGGCCTTCCGGTGATCGGCGCCGGCATGATCCCGCTGACGCCGACGCGCGCGTTCCGCTCGCCCTTCCTGCCGCCCGGACGCTCGCCGGGCTGGTTGAACCGGGCCAGTTATGGCCTGGTCAACGGCCTGATCTGGCGACAGTTCCGCGGCCCGATCAACACGGCCCGCCAGCACGCCGGGCAGCCACCACGACGTTCCCTCTGGGCTGGCCTGCCGATGCTGTATGGCATCTCGCCACAGCTGCTGCCACCGCCTTCGGACTGGCCGGCCGACCACCTCGTGTGCGGCCAATGGTCGGCCCCTGCTGCGCCGTGGCAACCGTCGTGCGAACTGCAGGCTTTCCTCGATGCAGGACCGCCGCCGGTCTATCTGGGCTTCGGCAGCATGACCGGCTTCGACCGCGAGCGTGTGCTGCCGGCGCTGCTGTCGGCGCTGGCGCCACGCCGCGTGCTGCTGTTTCCCGGTTGGGTTGGCGTGCCCGACATGACGCTGCCCGACTCGGTACGGATGATCGGCCCGACCCCGCATGAAGCGTTGTTGCCGCGCTGCGCACTGGCGATCCACCACGGCGGCAGCGGCACCACGCATTCGGCATGCCGCGCCGGCATACCGTCGATGGTGATGCCGTTCGCCGCCGACCAGTTCTTCTGGGCCGATCGACTGCAGCACCTGGGCGTGGCACCGGCGCCACTGTCACCCAAGCGGTTGCAGCCGAAGGTGTTGGCCGATGCACTGGCGTTCGCCGAGCATGCCGATACACGCGCACGTGCGGTCGCGCTGGGCGCTGCAATGGCGAACGAGGATGGAGTGGCATGCGGCGTGGCCGCACTCGAGCGCTGGCTCAGCCCAACGTCTCCACCACCCAATCAATGAACACCCGCAGCCGCTGGCTCATGTGCCGGTTCGGCGGGAACATCACGTGCATCGGCATCGGCGGCAGCTGCCAATCGTGCAGCACCGGCAGCAGCTCGCCGCGCGCCACATGCGGTTCGGCCATGTAGCTGGGCAACGCGACCACGCCGAGGCCGGCCAGACCCGCCGCCAGATAGGCATTGCCATCATCGAAACCGATTGAATAGCGCACCTGCACCTCGATGCGCTCGGCGCCGCGCTGCGCGGTGAACACGCGTGCGCGGCCGCTGCGCGGGCTTAGAAAACCGACCGTGTGGTGGTCCGGCCCTTCCAGCGCGCGCGGGTGTTCCGGCACACCGAACCGCTGCACATAGCCCGGGCTGGCATGGAAGCCGATCGGCAGGCGCGCCAGCGGTCGTGCCACCAGCGCGGGATCGGCAGGCGCGCCACCACGGATCACGCAATCGACGTTGTCGGCGATGACATCGACCTCGCGGTCGCTGACGCCGATGTCCAGCTGGATCTCCGGATAGCGCGCCTGGAAATCCGGCAATGCCGGCACCAGCCGCAGGCGCGCATACGGCCCCGGCACGTCGACGCGCAGGCGCCCGCGCGGTTGTGCGGCGGCCTCGCCCAGCCCCCCTTCAACCTCTTCCAGCTCAGCCAGCAGGCGAACGATGCGCGGGTAATACGCCGCGCCATCGGCAGTGACGCTGACCCGGCGCGTGGTGCGGTTGAGCAGCCGCAACCGCAGATGCGCTTCCAGCTGCTGCACCAGCTGGGTGACCGTGGTGCGGCTGAGCTTCAGGGTGTGCGCGGCGCGGGTGAAGCTGCCGGTCTCCACCACCCGGGCGAACGCGCGCATCGCTTCGAAACGGTCCATGGCCGTGGCTGTTATTGTTTGGAATGTGCAATCAATCTAGACCGATCATCACGGTTTATCCAGACAGCGGGCGCGGGGAGGATGGTCCGCTCCCGTCTGGAATCCGTCCCATGTCCCACCGTGATGTTGTCTTTCCCGCCGGCCGGCAGGCGCTGTACGAGCGCAACCGCTATTCGCCGGCGATCCGATCCAATGGCCTCCTGTTCGTTTCCGGCCAGGTCGGCAGCCGCGAGGATGGCTCGCCCGAACCGGACTTCGAGACCCAGGTCCGCCGCGCCTTCGACAATCTCAACGCAGTGCTGGCCGCGGCCGGCTGCACGTTCGATGACGTGATCGACGTGACCGTGTTCCTGGTCGATCCGGAAACGAACTTCGAGAAGGCCTGGGCGATCGTGCCCGAGTACTGGGGCCAAGCGCCGCACCCGACCCTGACCGGCATCGGCGTGACATGGCTGTATGGGTTCCAGTTCGAGATCAAGGTGATCGCCAAGCTGCCGTGACACGGGTAGTGCCGGCCGCTGGCCGGCAATGTTTCGGGGATCAGAGCCCTTTCCGGAGGAATGCGATGCGACCCCACGGGCCGAAAAGCGTGTCGACCAAGGTCGACACCTACCGGAGCACACGTGCGCGGCGCACCCGAACGATGTGTCGGGGTCAGAGCCGGTTCCGGAGGAACGCGATCCGACCCCGCGCCCGGCCCGCCTGAACGGAACACGCCGACAAATTCCCGAGGTGGCCATTGATATTGTATCCACCGAAAACCGCTTGCTAGCCTCCCCTCCATGCGCCGGATCGCCCGCCATCTTCGTTCGACCCTGCTGATGCTGCTGATGGCGGCATTCGTGGTCGTGCCGGTGGCTGATGTGCTGGCGTGTGCGGTGGAACCGCACGACAGCACGGTGGTGCATGTGCAATCCGGTGCCGAAGATGCCGACGGTGACACTGACAACGACGGCAAGCACGCCGCTGCCTGCAGCCACAACCACTGCCACCACTCCAACCTGAGCCTGCCGGCGAGCACCTTCGCCGCCTTTGGCACGCCGCAACCAGCGCGCTGGATGAAGGCAGGCGATGCGGCGACCTATGCGGTCGCCCAGGACGAACTGGCACGTCCTCCCCGGGCGTGAGTTGAGCGCGTCCCGCAATCGCGGGCTCCCGTTTCACTCACAACCGGAATCCCCCTATGTCGATCCTGACACGTCGGTCGCCGCGCGCGGCCGGGCTGGTCGTCGCCGTGCTGCTGGGCCTGATCCCCGTCGCACAGGTCGCCGCACAAGCCGCACCTTCGTATGACACCCTGCTGGAACGCCTCGACCAGCTGCCCGGCGCCCGCGTCGGCGCGGCATTGGCCGAGGCGGCCGACGCCCGCGCCGACCAGGCGCGGGCGCTGCCCAATCCATCTCTTTCCTGGTCCGCCGAAAACGCCTGGGGCACAGGCTCCTACGGCGGCATGGGCAGGGCCAACACCGTGCTCACCCTGTCCCAGCCTCTGGAGGTATGGGGCCAGCGCGGCGCGCGCGTCCGCGCCGCCCGCGCCGAGGCACAGGCCGCTGCCCTGCGCGGTTCGCAGAGCCGCAGCGATGTCGCCAGCCAGTTGGCGGCGATCTACGCACAGGCGGAAAGCGCCCTGCGTCGCTACACCCTGGCCGAAGAAGCGCTGAGCCTCACCCGCGACGATGCGGCGGCGGTCACCGCCATGGTCAAGCATGGCCGCGAGCCGCAGTTGCGTGCCGTGCAGGCACAGAGTGAAGTGGCCAACGCCAGCGCCGCGCTGGATGAGGCGCAGGCCTTCCGCGACGCCGCGCTGGCCCGCCTGGCCGGTGCGGCCCTGCTGGATGCACCGGTGCAGACCATCGACAACAGTCTGCTCGATCGCGCACCGCCAGCACCGCGTGGCGCCAACGATGTGGCGCTGGCCGTGCGTGTGGCCGAAGCCGAAGTTGATGCGGCCGGTCGTCTGGTCGACGTCGAGCGCAAGCGCGCCCTGCCCGACCTCAGCGTTACCGCCGCGCAGACGCGTTTCCGCGAGGACCGCGAACAGGCCTACACGCTCGGCGTCAGTCTCTCGATCCCGTTGTTCGACCGCAATCGTGGTGGCATCCGCGCCGCCAGTGCCGAACAGCGCGCGGCCGAAGCGCGCTTGGACCAGCAGCGGCGCGACAGCGAAGCCGAACGCTTGTCGGCGGTAGCGGGCCTGAAGGCCGCCGGCAGCCGCACCCGCGCCGCCGACGAAAGTGTGGTCGCCGCCGAGGAAGCCTATCGGCTGGCGCGCATCGGCTTCGACGCCGGGCGCATCTCGCAGCTGGAACTGCGCAGCACCCGCAGTGCCCTCATCGCCGCCCGCAGCACCGCTGTGGACGCGCGCCTGTCGCGCGTCGGCGCGGAAATCGATCTCGCCGGCCTCGAAGGGCGCGCACCCTTTGTGGAGGCCCGATGAACCTGTCCCGTACTTTCCCGCTGGTTGGCGGCCTGCTGCTGACTGCATTGCTGGCCGGTTGTTCCGGCAACGCAGAGGCCCCGAACACTTCGGAGCCCGCCGGCAAGGCAACGGCCGACGGTGGCCATGGCCACGCCGCCGACAGCACCGACGCCAAGGCCGGAACCGGCAACGCGGCAGATGCCGATGAAGGCGTGGTGCAGCTGACGCCAGAGCAGATCAAGGCATCCGGCATCGACGTGGTGGCCGTCGGCCGCGGCGGCGGTGGTTCGACGCGGCTGTCCGGCCGGGTGGAACCGTCGATCGGTGCACGTGCCTCGGTCGCTTCCACCGTGACCGGTCGCGTGGAGCGCGTGCTGGTCGCACCGGGCACGGCAGTGAAGCAGAACCAGGCGCTGGCGATCGTGGTCAGTGGCGAGGCGGCGGTGTTCCGCGCCAATGCGGTTGCCGCCGCCGCCGAGGCCGAGGCCGCGCGCCTGGCCCACGGCCGCGACAGGGCGCTGGTCGAACAGGGCGTGGTCGCTCGCCAGGAACTGGAAACGTCGCGTGCGCGATCGCTGGCGGCGCAGGCGCAGGCCGCCGCCGCGCAGGCACAGGCCGCCGCCAACGGTTCGCCCGACAGCAGCGGCCGCGTGCGCATCACCAGCCCGGTGGCCGGCATCGTCGGCAACGTGCAGGTCACGCCCGGCGGCGTGGTGGCGGCCGGCAGCCCGGTGGCCGACGTCGCCGATCCGTCGATGAACGAGCTGGTGTTCACCGCGCCGCCGGCGCTGGCCGCGCAGGTCACGCCGGGCATGACGCTGGAAGTGACCGTGCCGGGCGGCAGCTTCAGTGCCACCGTCACCGGTTCGGCCGCCGATGTGCGCCAGCAGGGTGGCGTGGCGGTGATCCGTGCCATGCCGGTGGATGCCGCATTGCCGCCGGCCGGTTCGCCGGTGTCGGCGGTGGTGGTCACCGACGGCAAGGACGGCGCGTTGAGCGTGCCGGCTGATGCGGTACAGAACGTCGGCGGCAGCAGCGCAGTATTCGTCGCCGTCGAGGGCGGCTTCAAGGTGCAGCCGGTACTGGCCGGCCGACGTGCCGGTGACCGCATCGAGATTCTCGGCGGCTTGAACGGCGACGAACGCATCGTCGGCGCCAACGCGTTCCTGCTCAAGGCCGAACTGGCCAAGGGCGAAGCCGAGCACGGGCACTGAGGACCTTCCATGTTCAAGCTCATCATTGAAACCGCGGTACGCCACCGCTGGCTGGTCGTGGCCTTGGCTGCACTCGTTGCCGCCGTGGGCCTGTTCCAGCTCGGCAAGCTGCCGATCGATGCGGTACCGGACATCACCAACCGCCAGGTGCAGATCAACACGGTGGCACCGGCACTGACGCCCGAGCAGATCGAGCGGCAGGTGACCTATCCGCTGGAAACCGCGCTGGCCGGCATCCCCGGCCTGAGCACCACCCGTTCGCTGTCGCGCAATGGTTTCTCGCAGGTCACCGCGATCTTCACCGACGCCACCGACATCTACTTCGCCCGCCAGCAGGTGGCCGAACGCATGCGCGAGGCCGCCGAAGCGCTGCCCGAGGGTGCCTCGCCGATGCTGTCGCCGGTCACCACCGGCCTCGGCGAGGTGTTGATGTGGACGGTGGACTTCACCGCGTTCGACCCTGCCAAGCTGGCCAAGCCCGGTGAAGCCGGCTGGCAGGCCGGCGAGGTCTACCGCACGCCGGAAGGCAACCTGCTGCGTACGCCGGAAGAACGCGCCACCTACCTGCGCACCGTGCAGGACTGGATCATCGCGCCACAGATGCGCTCCAGCCCCGGGCTGGCGGGCGTGGACACCGTCGGTGGCTACGTGAAGGAATATGGCGTGCATCCGGACAGCGCGCGGTTGGCCGCGCATGGCCTGGGCCTGGCCGATCTGGTGACGGCCCTGCAGCGTTCCAACGTGCAGGCCGGTGCCGGCTTCGTGCAGCGCGCCGGCGAAGGCCTGGTGGTGCGTGCCGACGGTCTGGCACTGACCACCGACGATCTGGCACAGGCGCCGGTAGCCACCCGCAACGGCGTGGTGGTGCGGGTGGCCGATGTGGCCGATGTCGACCTCAGCCGCGCACCGCGCCTGGGTGCGGCCAGCCGCAACGGCCATGAAGCCGTGCTCGGTACCGCGCTGATGATCGCCGGCGGCAACAGCCGCACCGTGGCCCAGGCGGCCGCCACACGACTGCAGCAGGTCAATGCTTCGCTGCCGGCGGACATCGTGGCCGCGCCGGTGCTGGACCGCAGCGTGCTGGTCAATTCCACCATCAAGACCGTGGCCAGGAACCTCACCGAGGGCGCGCTGCTGGTGGTGGTGGTGCTGTTCCTGCTGCTCGGCAACCTGCGCGCGGCGACGATCACCGCACTGGTGATCCCGCTGTCGTTCCTGTTCGCGGTGATCGGCATGAACCGCTTCGGCATCAGTGGCAACCTGATGAGCCTGGGTGCGCTGGACTTCGGCATCCTGGTGGACGGCGCGGTGATCGTGATCGAGTCGACGCTGCTGATGCTGGGCCAGCGCCGTGCCGAACTGGGCCGTGCGTTGACCGCGATGGAACGCCTGCGCGTAGCGGCCGATTCGGCGCGGAAGATGGCACGCCCGGCCGCGTTCGGCCAGCTGATCATCCTGCTGGTGTTCGCACCGATCCTCACCCTGGAAGGCGTGGAGGGCAAGACGTTCCACCCGATGGCCGCCACGTTCATGCTGGCCCTGGTGGGTGCCTTCATCTTCTCCTTCACCTTCGTGCCGGCGATGGCCGCGCTGATGGTGCGCGAGCCGAAGCCGAAGGAAGGCGAGGCACACAGTGATGATGGCCAGCACGAGACGAAGCTGATCCGCGTGCTGCGTGCACGCATCGAGCCGATCATCCGCCAGGCCGTCGCGCGGCCGCGCGCAGTGATCGCCGGTGCAGCGTTGATGCTGCTGGTGGGCATTGGTTCGTTCGGCCTGCTCGGCCGCGAGTTCATGCCTACCCTGGATGAAGGCAACGTGGCGATGCAGGCACTGCGCGTCCCGTCTACTTCGCTGGAGCAGTCGCTGGCGATGCAGCTGGCACTGGAGAGGGCCATCGCCCAGCAACCGGAAGTGGAAACGGTGTTCTCGCGTACCGGTACCGCCGAAGCGGCCATCGACCCGATGCCGACCAACATTTCCGACAGCGTGATCGTGCTCAAGCCGCGTGCGGACTGGCCCGATCCGACGCTGGGCAAGGAGGCGCTGGTGGGCCGCTTCGAAGCACTGGCCGGCCAGCAGCTGGGCAACAGCTTCGAGTTCAGCCAGCCGATCGAGCTGCGCTTCAACGAGCTGATTTCCGGCGTGCGCACCGATCTGGCGGTGATGATCTTCGGCGATGACTTCAGCCAGCTGCAGAAGGTGGCCGACCAGGTGGCGCTGAAGCTGCGCGCGGTGCAGGGCGCGGCCGATGTGCGGGTGGAGCAGATTTCCGGCCTGCCCACGCTCAACGTCAAGATCGACCATGTAGCGGCAGCGCAGTACGGGCTGACCGCCGCCGACGTCAGCGATGCGCTGTCCACCGGCATCGGCGGCGCGGCAGCCGGCAAGATCTTCGAGGCCGACCGTCGCTTCGATGTGGTGGTGCGTCTGGATGACAGCGCACGCAACGACCCGGATCAGCTGGCCTCGCTGCCGATCGCCACGCCCGCCGGCGTGGTGATTCCGCTGTCCTCGGTGGCACGCATCAGCGTCAGCGAAGGGCCGAACCAGATCAGCCGCAACAACGGCAGCCGCCGGGTGGTGGTACAGGCCAACGTGCGCGGCCGCGACCTCGGCGGCTTCGTTGGCCAAGCACAGGCCGCCGTGGCCGACGTGACACTGCCGCCCGGTGCGTACCTGACCTGGGGTGGCCAGTTCGAGAACCTGCAGCGCGCGGAAAAGCGCCTGGCCACGGTGGTGCCGGTGGTATTCCTGCTGATCGGCAGCCTGCTGTTCATCGCCCTGCGCAGCGGCAAGGAAGCGGTGCTGGTGTTCAGCTGCGTACCGCTGGCGCTGGTCGGCGGCATCCTCGCCCTGCTGCTGCGCGGCATGCCGTTCTCGGTGTCGGCCGCAGTGGGCTTCATCGCCGTGTCCGGCGTGGCCACGCTCAACGGCCTGGTGCTGATGCAGGCGATCCGCGAGCGCCTGGACGCCGGTGACGTGCCGATGATGGCCGCGATCAACGGTGCATCCAGCCGTATCCGCGCAGTGCTGACCACCGCACTGGTGGCCATCGTCGGCTTCATTCCGATGGCGATCGCCAGTGGCTCCGGTGCGGAAGTGCAGAAACCGCTGGCGACGGTGGTGATCGGTGGCCTGATCACCGCCACGGTGCTGACCCTGCTGGTGCTGCCGGCCTTCGCCGCGCGCGTGGCCAAGGTGCGGACGGCGGGCTGAAAGTTCACGGGGTCGGATCCTGTGATCCGACCCCGTCCACCGCGCTTCGCGCTCGCCGGGCAGGGCCCGGCGCTACCACCGCACGTTCCGGTAGCGCCGAGCCCTGCCCGGCGGCGCGGCGATCAGGCCTTCTTGCGCTCGGCAATGTACGCCTGGATCTGCTGCTCCAGCACCGGCAACGGCACCGAACCCTGCTTCAGCAGGGTGTCGTGGAAGCCCTTGACGTCGAACTTGTCGCCCAGCTCCTTCTCGGCCTGCGCACGCAGGCGCACGATGGCGATCTCGCCGAGCTTGTAGCTCAACGCCTGCCCCGGCCAGGAAATGTAGCGGTCCACTTCGGTGGTCACTTCGTGCTCACTCAGCGCCGTGTGGTCACGCAGGTAGGCCAGCGCCTGCTCGCGGCTCCAGCCCTTGCTGTGCACGCCGGTGTCGATCACCAGCCGCGCGGCGCGCCACATCTCGTAGGTCAGGCGACCGAAATCCTCGTACGGGGTTTCGTAGATGCCCATTTCCACGCCCAGCTTCTCGCAGTACAGCGCCCAACCTTCGCCATAGGCGGAGATGTAGGCGTTGCGGCGGAACTCCGGCAGGTTCTTCTGCTCGGCAGCGATGGCACCCTGCAGTGCATGGCCCGGGTCGGATTCGTGCAGGGTCAACGCCGGCAGGTTGTACAGCGGGCGCGACGGCAGGTTGTAGGTGTTGAGCCAGTAGGTACCCATGCCACCACGGCCGGCGGTCCAGAACGGGGCGATGTCCGGCGGCACCGGTACGATGGTGAAGCGTGCGCGCGGCAGCGTCATGTACTTGCCCAGCTGGCCATCGGCGCGCTTGGAGATCCACGCCGCGCGCGACAGCAGCTCTTCCGGCGTCTTCGCATAGAACTGCGGGTCGGTACGCAGGAAGGTCAGGAACTCGGCAAAGCTGCCCTTGAACTTCACCTGCTTGATGATGTCGTTCATCTCGCCCTGGATGCGTGCGACTTCCTCCAGGCCGATGCGGTGGATCTCGTCCGGCGACAGGTCCAGCGTGGTGTATTCATGGATCTGCTGCTTGTAGTACGCCTTGCCGTCAGGCATCGCTTCGGCGGCCAGGGTGGTGCGCGCCTGTGGCACGTATTCGTTGACGAAGAAGGTGCGCAGTTGCTGGAACGCCGGCACCACCTTGCCGCTGATCGCTTCACGCGCCTGCGCCTGCAGCCTGGTCTGCTCGGCGGCCGGAATGCTGTTGGGCAGCTTCTTGAACGGCGCGTACAACGGCGATTCGGTCGGGTCCTTCAGTTCGGCGACAGTGGCGATGGACACCTCGCGGCCATCGAGCACCGCACGCGGCACGCTGAAGCCGCGCTTCAGGCCGGCACGCATGTTCCCGGTCTGCTGGTCGAAGTAGCGCGGCACATCATTCAGGCGCGCGATGTAGTTCTGGTAGTCCTGCACGGTCTTCATTTCGCGCCGGGCCATGAAGGACAGGTTGGACCAGAACGAGGAATCGGCGTTGAACGGCATCTCGTAGCCGCGCAGGCGCACTTCTTCGGCCAGGTTGAACACCTGGTCGCGGTAGATCGCGTAGTTGACCTGGTTGTCGGGCGAAAGGGTCTTCGGGTCGATCTTCTTCAGCGCGGCCAGGGTCTGGTCCCATACCTCCAGGCGTGCCTGCTGCGCGGCCGGGCCGACGTCGGGCATGCGGGTGGCATTGGCCGGCGCGTCTTCGTCCTCGCTGGCCTCGCCGCCGCCTTGCTGGCGCCACTTCCATTCCTTCTCGTACAGCGCGCGGAAGGCGGCATCGGCGGGCGACTCGGTAGCCACGCTGGCCGGCGCGGTGACGGTGGGCGGTGCGGCCAGGGCCACGGCAGGGGCAGACAGGGCAATCAGCAGGGCAACGGCAAGACGGGTTTTCACAAGCACAGGTTCCCGGGAAGGCAGGCCCCGATCATGGCACCCCGCATCGCCCATGGCATGGGACGAAGGTCCTGCCTGGGCCTAGCCCTGGTAGCTGCCAACCTTGGTTGGCAGGCGGGGAGAGCCAGTGCCGAAGGCGCGTGGTAGCGCGGGGCCACGCCCCGCGAGCGCGCAGCGCGGCCGATGTTGGCCGCCATCCCCCAGCCGCCGGGCATGGCCCGGCGCTACCACAGCGGTGCCGAC
The DNA here is from genome assembly GCF_004348785.1 of Stenotrophomonas sp. TEPEL. Taxonomy (NCBI): domain Bacteria; kingdom Pseudomonadati; phylum Pseudomonadota; class Gammaproteobacteria; order Lysobacterales; family Lysobacteraceae; genus Stenotrophomonas; species Stenotrophomonas sp. TEPEL. Next base: position 95,836 of record NZ_QQXJ01000001.1, on the reverse strand, counting down.
CAAGGTCGGCCTCTACCGGGGCGTCAGTGACTGGCCTTGTCCCGCTTCCAGCCGCGATGCTTGATGTCCAGCTGCAGGCTGTACAAGGCGGTGAACGCCGGGAACAGGTTCTGCAGCACGCCCACCGAGTCCTGCTTGGCCGAGAACAGGAAGTAGCTCAGCGTCATCAGGCTGCCGACCACGCTCATGTACCAGAACAGGCGCGGGATCACCGGCTTGCCGGCGCGCTTGGAGGCGACGAACTGGACCAGCCAGCGGCCACCGAACATCAACGCGCCGGTGTAGCCGATCAGCTTCCAGCCGGTCACATGCAGGCCGGTCCAGTACAACCAGGTCAGCGGCTGATCCAGCCAGTGCAGCTCCAGGTCCATCAACGCTCCTCCACCGCGGTGCGCTTGCTGCGGGTGATCAGCCAGGCCACGCCACGCAGGTCACGTATACCGACCAGCGCGCGGCCCAGGTTGTTGTACTTGGACACGCCGGCCGTGCGATGGCGATGGTTGACCGGCACGCTGGTGGTCTTCCAGCCGGCGCGCTGCATCAGCGCCGGCAGGTAACGATGCATGTGGTCGAAGTACGGCAGATCGAGGAAGGCGCTGCGCTCGAACAGCTTGATGCCGCAGCCGGTATCGGGAGTGTCATCGCGCAGCATGCGCGCGCGGATGGCATTGGCCCACTTGCTGGCCCAGCGCTTGCTGCCGCTGTCCTGGCGGTTGACGCGCCAGCCGGCGAACAGCTTCACCTGGGCGTCGGCCGCATCACGGGCCTCCAGCAGCCTGGGGATATCGGCCGGGTCGTTCTGGCCATCACCGTCGAGGGTGGCGATCCACGGCGCACGCGCGTGCTTGACGCCGGTACGTACTGCGGTGCTCTGCCCGCTCTGCGTGATGTGGTGCAGCACGCGCAGCTCCGGCGTGGTGGCCTTCAGGCCCTGCAGCACGGCCAAGGTGTCATCGCGCGAATGATCGTCGATGTAGACGATCTCGAACGGCAGCCGTCCGCGCAGCGCAGCGGTGATTTCGGCCACCAGGGGCGCGACGTTGTCGCGCTCGTTGAATACAGGGACAACGACGGACAGAACGGGTTGGCTCATGGGGGGACTCGGCCAAGGAGGGACAAAGACCGCGCATTTTCCGAAGCCGAGGTTATCCGAAGATGAATCCGGCGGCGTGAGGATCGGTTTTCAGGCGCGATCAGCGAAATACTCGCGGCACCACTGCACCACCGGCGGCAGGCCCTGTTCGATCGGCATGACCGGTTCGTAGCCAAATGCGTCATGTGCGCGCCGGGTATCGGCCATCGTGCGCACCATGTCGCCCGGCTGCATCGGCTTGTAGACCTTCTGCGCGGGGCGACCGGCGGCCTGCTCGATCACGCCGATGAAGCGCTCCAGCTCGACCGGCGTGTGGTTGCCGAGGTTGAACACCCGGTGCGGCACCGGACCATCAGCCGGATGCGCGAGGGCGCCGAGAATACCGGCCACGATGTCGGAGACATGTGTGAAATCGCGCTGCATGCGGCCTTCGTTGAACACATCGATCGAACGACCGGCCAGCACCGCGCGCGAGAACAGCAGCGGCGCCATGTCCGGCCGGCCCCACGGGCCATACACGGTGAAGAAGCGCAGGCCGGTGGCACGCAGGCCATACAGCTGTGCGTAGGTGTAGGCCATCAGTTCATTGGCGGCCTTGGTGGCGGCGTACAGCGAGCGCGGCTGGTCCACGCGCTGGTCTTCGGAAAACGGCGGCGTGGCCGAATCGCCGTACACCGAACTGCTGGACGCATACACCAGATGCTGCACGCCACGGTGGCGGCACAGCTCGAGCATGTTGACGAAGCCGACCAGGTTGCTGTCGACGTAGGCGTGCGGGTTTTCCAGCGAGTAGCGCACGCCGGCCTGCGCGGCCAGGTGGATCACCGCGGTCGGCTGTATTTCCTCGAGCAGCGCGGCCAGGCCGTCGCGGTCGGTCAGGTCCAGCGTGCGCAGATCCAGCGTCGGGCACAGCGCGGCCACGCGGTCGCGCTTGATCTGCGGGTCGTAGTAATCGTTGAAGTTGTCCAGGCCGACCACCGACTGGCCCGCATCAAGCAGGGCACGGGCGGTGTAGGCACCGATGAAGCCGGCTGCGCCGGTGAGCAGGATGGTCATTGCGGTGAGCCTGGAATTCAACGGTCAATTCAGTGGTGATGGCGTCTGATGGTACGCGCAGGGCCTAGAACAGGCCGAAACGCTTCTTGGCCACATTGGTGCGCCCCGGCTGGATGACATCCTGGATGTTCTTCGCATCGAAGCGATCCAGCAGGGTTTCCGAGTCCTTTTTCAGCTTCAGGTCCATCTCTTCCGGGTACAGCGGCACGATCGCCATGAACTCGATGGTGGTGCCGTCTTCCAGCGCCAGCGTGCCGAAGTCGTCCGGGGTCGTGACCGGCGGCAGCACGATGGCCCCATCGAACCCCACGCCCGGTGCATAGGGCTCGGACGGATGGCCGTTGGGAATGGTGTGGCCGAAGCCCAGCCAGGTGTCGTACTCGTGCGGCAGCCGCGCCAGGGTCTTCAGCAGGCGCACCGGCCAGTAGTTGCGCTCATCCTCGAAGGCATCCTGGGTGATCGGCCAATCCGCCGGCAGGGTCACCATCAGTTCCATGTGCCGGGGGGCGCCCACCTCGTCGGGCACGGACATCGGCAGGTCGCTCATGCCCGAGGTCACCAGCCGCAGGTACGGGCACTCGTCGGTGGCGGGCACCACATGCACGTCGATGTGCACGATATCGGAGATGATTTCATGGAAGACGCCGGAGATCGGGCCAAGATGGCGCTCGATGTGCGCGCTGATCTCCTCGATGTGCGACTCGCCCTGGGCCGGGGTGAAGTCCTTCTCGCGGCTGTGCACGAGGATCGGGCTGCCGCCCGGGCTGACGTCGTCTACTTCAATGGTCATGTCCTGCTCCCTGGATGAGCCACGGGGCGGAGCGGCCCACCTGCGGTGGACGACGCGGCCTCCGGCACGCGCGGCGGTGCGTTCCCTGCATCGACGGCACACGGCAGGAACAGGCCGTGCGCCCATGTAGATGCGCCGGGGTCAGCCCTGGCGCGTGCGCAGCCGCTCCAGCACGCCATCGAGCGTGTCCAGGTTGGCGTAATGGATGATCAGCTTGCCCTTGCCGCCGCGGCCATGGTTGATCGCAACGGAAGTCCCCAGCACTTCGGACAGCTCGGTCTCCAGCGAGGCGATATCGGCCTGCTGCACCTTGGCCACCGGCTGCGGACGATTGCTCGGCACCTTGCCGGCGGCAAATGCCTGCGCACGGCGCTCGACCTCGCGCACCGACCAGCCTTCATCGGCCGCTTCCTGGGCCAGCTTGCTGGCCAGTTCCGGGGCCAGCGTCAGCAGCGCGCGGGCGTGCCCCATCTCCAGCCGGCGCGTTTCCAGCAGCAGGCGGATGGCGATCGGCAGCTCCAGCAGGCGCAGCAGGTTGGACACCGCCGCGCGCGAGCGGCCGACGGCCTCGGCCGCCTCGGCATGGGTCAGGGTGAATTCGCTGATGAGGCGCTGCAGCGCTTCGGCTTCTTCCAGCGGGTTGAGGTCTTCGCGCTGGATGTTCTCGATCAGCGCCATCGCGATGACGGTGCGGTCTTCCAGCTCGCGCACCACCACCGGCACTTCGTCCAGGCCGGCCAGCTGCGAAGCGCGCCAGCGACGTTCACCGGCGACGATCTCGAAGTTGCCTGCCGGCAGCTGGCGCACCAGGATCGGCTGGATCACGCCCTGCGACTTGATCGAGTCGGCCAGTTCGGACAGCTTGCCCTGGTCCATCTCGCGACGCGGCTGGTACTTGCCCGGCTGCAGCTGGCCTACCGGCAGCTTGCGCAGCACTTCACCGGGCAGCGGCTCGATCACCGCCGTACTGGCCTGCACCTGGCTGACCGCGCCCTTCGGACCGAGCAGTGCGTCCAGGCCGCGGCCGAGGCCTCGCTTCTTGGCTGCAGGCTTGCTGCTGGTCATCAGACGGTCTCCACGGCCTTGGTGGCCTTGTTGCGTTCGTTGTTGCGACGGATGATCTCGCCGGCCAGGCCGAGGTAGGCCACGCCGCCGCGCGAAGCACGATCGTAGCCGACGATGCTCTGGCCATGGCTGGGCGCCTCGGCCAGGCGCACGTTGCGCGGCACGATGGTGCGGAACACCCGGTCGCCGAAGTGCTCGGTGAGCTCGGCCGACACGGCATTGGCCAGGTTGTTGCGCACGTCGAACATGGTGCGCAGCACGCCTTCGATCTCCAGAGCCGGGTTGAGGTTGGCACGCAGCGCTTCGATGGTTTCCACCAGCGCGCTCAGGCCTTCCAGTGCGTAGTACTCGCACTGCATCGGCACGATCACCGAATCGGCGGCGGCCAGTGCGTTGAGGGTCAGCAGCGAGAGCGCCGGCGGGCAGTCGATCAGGATGTAGTCGTACTCATCGCGGATCGGTGCCAGTGCGCGCTTCAGGCGCTGCTCGCGCTCGCTCTGCGCCATCAGCTGGATCTCGGCCGCGGTCAGGTCGATGTTGCCCGGCAGCAGGTCGTAGCCTTCGGCGGTCTGCACGCGCACGTCGGCGGCGCTGGACTCGCCCAGCAGCAGGTCGTAGGTGGAGGAGACCAGCTCGCGCTTGTCCACGCCACTGCCCATGGTCGCGTTGCCCTGGGAATCCAGGTCGACCAACAGCACGCGCTTGGGTGCGTTGGCCAGGGAAGCAGCCAGGTTGACGGCGGTCGTGGTCTTGCCGACGCCACCCTTCTGGTTGGCGATGGCGATGATGCGGGCCATGCGGGTGTGCCTCGTCGACGTGTGCTGGGACCGGTCATTATGCGTACAACCGGGCCCGTGCGGAAATCGTGGATCGCCAACCGCTTGTTCCACAAGGGGCGGGCGGCGGGGTTCAGGGACCTGTGACGGTGACCAGATGGCGTTCACCGGCCAAGCCGGGCACGCTCAGCGGGACCACCTCGCGCACCTGCCAACCGGCCGGCAGCGCTGCGATCTCCTCATGCGGGTAGACGCCTTTCATGGCCAGCAACACGCCGCCGGGGCGCAGCAGGTGGCCACCGACGCGGACGATGCCGGCCAGGGTGTCCATCGCGCGCGCCGTCAGCTGGTCGTAGCTGCCCGGCTCGGCCAGCGCTTCGGCGCGCGATTCGGCCACGCGGGCATTGCCCAGGCCCAGCTGGCGCACGGCCTCGCGCATGAAGCGGGCCTTCTTGCCGTTGCTTTCCACCAGGGTGACCTGCAGGCCCGGGCAGGCGATCGCCAGCGGGATGCCCGGCAACCCGGGGCCGGTACCGAGGTCGGCCAAGCTGCCATCGGCCACGAACGGCTGCATCGCCAGCGAATCGAGCAGATGGCGGGTGACCATTTCCTGCGGATCGCGGATGGCGGTGAGGTTGTAGGTGCCGTTCCAGCGGTGCAGCAGCGCCAGGTAGCGCAGCAGCGGCGGCGCCAGCTCGGCGGCCAGGCCCATGCTGGCCAGGCCCTGCTGCAGCGTGTTCGCTACGCCGGCGGGAAGATCGTGTTCGCTCATGCCGACATTATCGCCGGTTTTGCGCGCTGATTCCCCGCTTCAGTGCGGATACCAGGCCAGAGCAGCGCGGAATTGCCCGGTGGCCTGCCATTCGTGCAGATGCCAGCGCGCGGCCACGCCCAGTTCCGGGTCACACCAGCGCAGGTGCAGGGCGCCATCGGCCCCCGGGGCCAGCTGCAGGCGGTGCAGGCCGAACGAGATGCCCTGCCCGTGTGCCTTCAGCATGGCTTCCTTGGCGCACCACACGCGGAAGAACCAGTGCTCGCGCCCGGCCTCGTCCAGGCTTTCCAGCCAGGCCACTTCCTCGGGGTGGAAGAAGCGCTGCACGATCTCCAGCAGGCGGGCCCGCGGCCGCAGCAGCTCCAGGTCGACGCCCAACCGCACGCCCTCGCCCAGTGCCACAAGCAGCACCTCGCCACTGTGGCTCCAGCCAGTGCCGTAGTGGGCCAGCGCGCCGCTCAGCTCCGGCCGGCCCTTGTCGTCGCGCACCAGCGGCAGCGCGTCCGGCTCGCCGCCCAGGGCCTGTGCCAGCACCTGCCGGGCCTGCGGCTCACCGCGCTGGCCAGGGACGTGCGGGCAGCGCCAGACGGTAACCGGACCAAACCGCCAGGGGCCCTCAAGGGTGGCTGGCAGGCTCATCCGCACGCGCCCGTCACAGGATTGCACAGCGGGTTCACGGCATTGCGCGTCAACTGGACGCGGTTATCCACCGGAGAGTCGATCATGGGCATCATCATCTGGCTGATCGTCGGCGGCATCGTCGGCTGGCTGGCAAGCATCATCATGAAGCGCGATGGCCAGCAGGGCATCATCCTCAACATCGTGGTGGGCATCGTCGGCGCACTGATTTCCGGCTGGCTGTTCGGCGGCGGCATCAATGAAGCGATCACCCTGCGCACGTTCCTGTTCTCGCTGATCGGCGCGGTGATTCTGCTGGCCATCGTCAACCTGTTCACCCGCAAGAGCATACGCTGACGCGGCGGTAGTGCCGGCCGCTGGCCGGCAGATGCATCGCAACGGGCCCGGCAATCGCCGGGCCCCGTTCGTTCAACCCAATTCCACCCACGCCGGCGCATGATCGCTGGGACGTTCCCAGGTGCGCGGCTCGCGGTCGATGCCCGAGGCCACCGCACTGCCCTTCAGCGCATCGGAGACCAGGGTGAGGTCGATGCGCAGCCCGAGGTTGCGGCGGAAACCCGCTGCGCGGTAGTCCCACCAGCTGAAGGTGCCGGCCTCATCGTTGTGCAGGCGGAAGCCATCGTGCAGGCCCAGCTGCAGCAGCTTGTTCAGTGCGCCGCGCTCGGCGGTGGAGGTCAGGATGTGGTTGTCGTTCCACACCTCCGGGTCATGCACGTCGCGCGCGTCGGGGGCGATGTTGAAGTCGCCCATCACGATCAGCTTCGGATGCCGCTGCAGCTCTTCGGCGATCCACGCATGCACCGCTTCCAGCCAGCGCAGCTTGTATTCGTACTTGTCGGTGCCGATGTCCTGACCGTTGACCACGTACAGGTTGATCACCCGCAGGTCGCCGAAGGTACCGGCGATGACCCGCTTCTGCTCGTCCTCGAAGCCGGGAATGCCGATCTGCACGTCCTGCGCCGGCTCGCGCGACACCAGCGCCACGCCGTTGTAGGTCTTCTGCCCGGCGAACACGCTGCGGTAACCGGCGGCGACCAGCGCCGAGTCCGGGAACTTGTGGTCCTCCAGCTTGGTTTCCTGGATGCCCACGATGTCCGGGCCGAAATCCTTGAGCCACTGCTCCAGGTGCGGCAGGCGGACATTGAGCGAATTGACGTTCCACGAGGCGATTTTCATGCGGGCATTCTACCCGGGTGGGCTTTGGTAGAGGCCGACCTTGGTCGGCGCTTGGGGTTCACGCGTGCCAACCAAGGTTGGCACCTACCGGAACGGATCGCGCGGGTTGGCCCCTACCGGTAGTGCCGGCCGCTGGCCGGCAGGTGCAGGTCCCCGCCGAAGGGTCACGAGGTTGCCGGCCAGCGGCCGGCACTACCACTGGATGCACGCCATGCATGGCTTCACCGCAGCAGAAACCGCAACAACCCCGCAATCTTCGAATACGGCGGCCGCAGCCGATCACTGGCCGCCCAGCGCGACTGCCACAGCACCGGCAACAGCTTGCTCATCGCATCAAACCCGGCCCGCCCGTGGTACGCCCCCATGCCACTGGCGCCCACCCCACCAAACGGCAAACCGTCGGCGGCGAAGTGCAGCAGGGTGTCGTTGACCGTAACCCCGCCGGCCAGCACCTGGCCGAGAATGCGCTCCACCGTGGCCGTGTCATGGCTGAAGGGATACAGCGCCAGTGGCCGGTCGCGGGCCACAATGTCGGCCAGCGCTGTATCCAGGTCCGGATAGGCGCGCACCGGCAGGATCGGGCCGAAGATCTCATCGCGCATCAGGTCCAGGTCATCCGGCGGGTCCAGCACCACGGTCGGCACCAGCAGCCGCTCGCGATCGGCGCGCGCGTCATCCACCTGCGCCAGCGGAATCACCGGCACCCCGCGTTCGCGGGCCTGCGCCAGATAGCCCTGCAGGCGCCGGTACTGGGCCTCATTGATGATCCGCGTGTAGTCGTCGGCATCGCTGAAATCGCCATAGCGCTCGCGCACCTGCTGCTGCAGCGCCTGCACGAACTCACGCTGGCGCACGCTGTCGATCAGCACGTAATCCGGCGCGATGCAGGTCTGGCCGGCGTTGAACCACTTGCCGGTGGCCAGACGTGCGGCGGCTTTGTCCAACGGGAAATCGCGGCAGACGATCGCCGGCGACTTGCCGCCCAGTTCCAGCGTCAGCGGCACCAGATGCTCCGCCGCCGCCGCCATCACCTTCCGGCCGACCGCGGTGGAACCGGTGAACACGAGGTGGTCCAGCGGTAGCGAAGACACCGCCGCGGCCACGTCCGCGTCACCCTGCACCACCGACACACGATCGGGCGGGAACACGCTGGCCAGCAGATCGGCCAGGAACGCGCTGGTGCGCGGGGTGTGCTCCGAAGGCTTCAACAGCACATGGTTGCCAGCGGCAATCGCGGTGGCCAGCGGCACCAACGCCAGCGTGACCGGATAATTCCACGGCGAGATCACCCCGACCACACCCAGCGGCATCGGCCGCAGCTGCGCGCGCGCCGGCCATAGTCGCCAGCCGGCGCCCACCCGCTGCGGCTTCGACCAGCGCCGCAGGTGGCGACGCAGGTGGTCGATGGCTGACAGCACGCTCATGCCATCGGCCAGCTTGGATTCGACGTGGGCACGATGGCCGAAGTCCTCGGCGATGGCCGCAGCCATTTCGTCCATTCGGTCCTTCAACGCCGCGCGCAGGCGACGCAGGTCGGCTTCGCGCTGGTCGAGCGTGGGGCGCTGGGCCTGCCAGGCACTGCGCAGGGTATGCAGAACGGCGGGGAGGTCGGCTGGGGCGGTGGTGGTCATGGGCCGACTATACGGCGTGCTGTGCAATGTAATGGTAGTGCCGGCCGCTGGCCGGCAGCCTCATGGATCTCCGGCAGACATCGTGCAGGCCTCATGNNTCTCCGGCAGACATCGTGCAGTTGCCGGCCAGCGGCCGGCACTACCAGGGTGCGGGCCGGATAAGCGCCCCCACAAACAGAAAGGCCGTGGTCTGCACCACGGCCTCTCCTTCATTCGATGAACATCATTCTTACTTGGTGATGTCCACGTTCTTCGTCTCGCGCAGGAACAGGCCGCCAATCACCACCGACATCAGCGCGATGATGATCGGGTACCACAACCCGTAGTACAGGTTGCCGGTACCGGCCACCAGCGCGAACGAGATCGCCGGCAGGAAGCCACCGAACCAGCCGTTGCCGATGTGGTACGGCAGTGACATCGAGGTGTAGCGGATGCGGGTCGGGAACAGTTCGACCAGGTAGGCGGCGATCGGGCCGTAGACCATGGTCACATACAGCACCAGCAGCCACAGCATCAGGATCGTGCCGGCGTAGTTGATGCGCGAACCATCGGCCTTGGCGGGATAGCCGGCACCGGTCAGCGCAGTCTTCAGCTCGGCACCGAATGCATCGGCCTTGGCCTTGCCTTCTTCCTTGGTCAGGCCGGCGGCCTCGTACGAGGTGACGCTGGCGCTGCCGACGTTGACCATCGCCAGCGAACCGGCTGCGGCCGGCTGCACGTCATACGGCACACCGGCCTTGGTCAGCGCAGCGGTGGCGACGTCGCAGGAGCTGGTGAACTTGCGCAGGCCCACCGGATCGAACTGGAAGGAGCAGGTGGTCGGGTCGGCCACGACCAGGGCCGGCGAACTGCTGCGGGCTTCTTCGATGGCCGGGTTGGCGAAGTGGGTCAGGCCCTTGAAGATCGGGATGTAGGTGACGGCGGCCAGCAGGCAGCCGGCCAGGATGATCTTCTTGCGGCCGATACGGTCGGACAGCCAGCCGAAGAAGATGAAGAACGGCACGCCCAGCGCCAGCGCGGCGGCGATCAGCAGGTAGGAGGTGGTGGCGTCGACCTTCAGCATGCTGCTGAGGAAGAACAGCGCGTAGAACTGGCCGCCATACCAGACCACCGCCTGGCCCGCTGCGGCGCCGAGCAGCACCAGCAGCATCAGCTTCAGGTTGCCGCCCTTCAGGCTGTCACGGAACGGCGTCTTGGAACCCTTGCCCTCCGACTTCATCTGCTGGAACAGCGGCGACTCGCTCAGCTGCAGGCGGATCCACACCGACACGCCCAGCAGCACGATCGAGACCAGGAACGGAATGCGCCAGCCCCAGGCTTCGAACGCTTCGTTGCCGAGGAAGTAGCGGCAGGCGAGGATGATCAGCAGCGACATGAACAGGCCGAGGGTGGCCGTGCACTGGATGAAGCTGGTGTACAGGCCACGCTTGTCGTCCGGCGCGTGTTCGGCCACGTAGGTCGCCGCACCACCGTACTCGCCGCCCATGGCCAGGCCCTGGGCCAGGCGCAGGATGATCAGGATCACCGGCGCGGCGAAGCCGATCGAGGCGTAGTTGGGCAGCACGCCGACCAGGAAGGTCGAGATGCCCATGATCAGGATGGTGACCAGGAAGGTGTACTTGCGGCCGATGCGGTCGCCGAGGCTGCCGAAGAAGGCCGCACCGAACGGGCGCACGAAGAAGCCGGCCGCGAAGGCCAGCAGGGCGAAGATCATGCCCGTGGTTTCATTGACGCCACTGAAGAACTGCTTGGCGATGATCGCCGCAAGCGAGCCATACAGGAAGAAGTCGTACCACTCGAAGACGGTGCCCAGGCTGGACGCGAAGATGACCTTCTTGTGTCCCTGGGTCAGTTGGGCTTTCGCCGGTGCAGGTGTTGTGGACATGGGAAGCTTTCCCTCTGTAGGTGCCGACCTCGGTCGGCACGCAGTCTAGGTAGGTGCCGACACCATTGGTCGGCACTCATTCTTGGTAGGTGCCGACCTTGGTCGGCACTCCTTTAGAAGCTGTACTTCGTAGTGAACTGCAGACGGGTGATATCGCCCTTGTTGCCGTTCTCGATCTCGCGCTTGCCGTACATCAGCTCGGCACCGACATCGACCTTGGGCAGCGGCGAGTAGAAGATGTTGCCGCGGATGCTCTGCACGCTCTTGGTCACCAGCGGGCCGAGGATGCTGTCGTTGTCGTAGTCGCTGCGCGCATAGATCAGGTTGGTGCGCAGCTTCGGCGAGAACGCATGGCGCCAACCGACATAGCCGGCGATCACACCGGTCGGGTTGAGCTCGTCACGGGCCACGTCATAGGCCGAATCGGCGGTGATGCCCAGGCCGATGTAACGGGCGATGCCCTCGCCACCGGTGAACTGGTAGTGCAGCGAATCGCTGTCACCCATCACCCACTTGCCGCCCAGGGTCAAGCCACCGGCCACCTTGTCGGCCTTTGCGCCGGTGGCCTGGTTGTCGACCTTCAGCTGACGGACGATACCGCCAACACCGAACGTGCCCCAGTCACCCTTCCAGCCATAACGCAGGGTCAGGTCCGGCAGGCTGCCGCGATCGGAATTGGCGCTGGCATTGGTCCAGGCGCCGGTGACCGGATTGCGCGTACCGGTGAGGGTGGTCGTTTCCGGATTCTCCAGCGCGACGCTGAAGCCGCCCTGGGTGTAACGCACCTGCGCCTGGCGCACGAAGATCACGCCATCGGTGGGGCCGACGAAGTCGACCGCTTCCGGCAACGACGCCGCATCCATGAAGTTCGACCAGGTCTGGCCGGCCATCCAGTTGTTCCAGTACATGTACGCATGGCGCAGGGTCACGCCATAGGTGTTGGTGGCGGTCTGGTTGCCCAGCGAGTTGCCGAAGAAATCCATCTCGAAGAACGCGCCGGCCTTGTTGCCCGACTCGCTGACGTTGTCGATGCCCAGGTTGAAGCGCGAGAACTTGGCGTGGGCGTTGTAGTCCACGTCCGAGCGCTTGCCGCTGCCGCCGGCGCCTTCCACCGGGGTCTGCCCGGGCAGGTACAGCGAGCGGCCGGTGGCATCGTCGGCCAGCTGGCCATCGCTGGTCTGGGTGGCCAGGAAATCGGCCTTGATGAAACCGCCGATCTTGACCGTGGTGCCCGGCGCCGCGCCGGGGGTGATGGTGGTGACCTGGATCGGCTGCTTGCCCGCAGGCACCGCCGGCTTCTGTTCGGCCTGCAGCGTGCGGACGTCGGTGACCGCCTGCTGGGTCTGCACGATCTGGGTCTGTTGCTGCTGCTGCGACGCCAGCAGCGCCTGCACCTGCCGCTCCAGTTCGGCGACGCGTGACTCCAGTGCCTTCTCTTTGGCGGTCTCGGCGAACGCCATGCCCGGTGCGACCAGGGCGACCAACAGGCAGGCCGCCAAAGGTGTGCGCACGGCTTTCAACGTACGGTGGCTCATGTTGCCCTCTCTCCCAAGTGGCAAGGTGATGCCGCGCGTGGGGCACGGTCGAGCCGAGACTGCGGGGCGTTTGCACGCACCGGCTATTGGCCATTGGTCGAACCCGGGCCTGCAGGGGCCCGACTTTCGACCAAGGTCTAACCGAAGTGGTGACGCGACCGGGGGTGGATGGGGCAAACTGAGGGGGAACGGCTGCTGCAATGCTGCGGCTGCACACACAAAGTCAACGTGCAAGTGAGGGTGCCATGGCTGATCTCTACCCTGTCGATCCGCAGTTCGCCGCCAAGGCGCGTATCGACAAGAACACCTATGAACAGCAGTACCAGGCCTCGGTGTCCGATCCGGATGCGTTCTGGGGCAAGGCCGCCGAGCGGCTGGACTGGTCGCGCAAGCCGACGAAGATCAAGAACGTCAGCTACGACCTGTCCGACTTCCACATCAAGTGGTTCGAAGATGGCGAGCTCAACGCCAGCGTGAACTGCCTGGACCGCCAGCTGGAAAAGCGCGGCGACAAGACGGCCCTGCTGTTCGAGCCGGACAGCCCGGACGCGCCGGCCCAGCACGTGACCTATCGCGAGCTGTACGAGCGCACCTGCCGTCTCGGCAACGCGCTGCGCAACCTGGGCGTCAAGAAGGGCGACCGGGTCACCATCTACCTGCCGATGATCGTCGACGCTGCCGTGGCCATGCTGGCCTGCGCGCGCATCGGTGCGATCCACTCGGTGGTGTTCGGTGGCTTCGCCCCGAATTCGATCGCCGACCGTGTCAGCGACTGCCAGAGCAAGCTGATCATCACCGCCGACGAAGGCCTGCGCGGTGGCCGGAAGATTCCGCTGAAGGCCAACGTCGATGCGGCGCTGAAGCTGCCCGGCACCAATACCGTGGAAACCGTGCTGGTGGTGCGCCACACCGGCGGTGCGGTGGACATGCAGGCCCCGCGCGACCGCTGGTTCCATGATGTGGTCGACAGCCAGCCGGCCAGCTGCGAGCCGGAACCGATGAACGCCGAGGATCCGCTGTTCATCCTCTACACCTCCGGTTCCACCGGCAAGCCGAAGGGCGTGCTGCACACCACCGCCGGCTACCTGCTGTACGCGGCGTACACCCATGAAGCGGTGTTCGACCTGCGCGAGGACGACATCTACTGGTGCACCGCCGACGTCGGCTGGGTCACCGGCCACAGCTACATCGTGTACGGCCCGCTGGCCAACGGCGCGACCTCGCTGATGTTCGAAGGCGTGCCGAACTATCCGGACACCTCGCGCTTCTGGAACGTGATCGACAAGCACAAGGTGTCGATCTTCTACACCGCCCCCACCGCCATCCGTGCGCTGATGCGCGAAGGCGAGGAGCCGGTGAAGAAGACCTCGCGCGCCTCGCTGCGCCTGCTTGGCAGCGTCGGCGAACCGATCAATCCCGAAGCCTGGCGCTGGTACTACGACGTGGTCGGCGACAGCCGTTGCCCGATCGTCGATACCTGGTGGCAGACCGAGACCGGCGGCATCCTGATCTCGCCGCTGGCCGGTGCGATGGATCTGAAACCGGGTTCGGCCACCCTGCCCTTCTTCGCCGTGCAGCCGGCCTTGGTCAATGCCGATGGCGAGATCAAGGACGGCCCGACCGAAGGCAACCTGATCATCCGTGACTCCTGGCCGGGCCAGATGCGCACGGTGTACGGCGACCACCAGCGCTTCATCGACACCTACTTCCGCACCTACCCGGGCAGCTACTTCACCGGTGACGGCTGCCGCCGCGACGAAGACGGCTACTACTGGATCACCGGCCGCGTGGACGATGTGATCAACGTGTCCGGCCACCGCATCGGCACCGCCGAAGTGGAAAGCGCGCTGGTCTCGCACCCGAAGGTGGCCGAAGCCGCCGTGGTCGGCTTCCCGCACGACGTGAAGGGCCAGGGCATCTATGCCTACGTCACCCTGGTGGCCGAGGAGGCGCCCAGCGACGAGCTGCAGAAGGAGCTGGTCGCCTGGGTGCGCAAGGAGATCGGGCCGATCGCCACGCCCGACCACCTGCAGTGGGCGCCGGGCCTGCCGAAGACCCGTTCGGGCAAGATCATGCGCCGCATTCTGCGCAAGATCGCCGAGAACGCACCGGACCAGCTCGGCGACACCTCGACCCTGGCCGATCCGTCGGTGGTGGCGTCGCTGGTGGACGAGCGCAAGGTGCGCTGACGTACGACCCGGGGTCGGATCCCTTTCCGCAAGGAACGGGCTCTGACCCCCTCTGCTTTCCCCCACGGTTCCCCCCGACCATGACCACCCTCCTGATTGCCGATGACCATCCGTTGTTCCGCGAAGCCCTGCGGGGAGCCGTGCAGCGGGTCATTCCGGGCGTTCAACTGTTCGAGGCCGACAGCGTGGAAGCGTTGTATGCGCTGGCCGACCAGCACAATGACGCCGACCTGGTCCTGATGGATCTCAACATGCCCGGCGCACAGGGCTTCAACGCACTGGTGCACATGCGCTCGCTGCATCCGCACCTGCCGGTGGTGGTGGTGTCCGCACGCGAAGAAGCCACGGTGATGCGTCGCGCACTCGACCACGGCGCGCTGGGTTTCATTCCGAAGTCCGCTGATTCGGACACGATCGGCCATGCGCTCGGCACCATCCTCGATGGCGAGACCTGGGCGCCGCCCGAAGCACACAACGTGCCGCCGACCGGCAGCGAAGAACGCGAAGTCGGCCAGCGTCTGCGCGAGCTGACCCCGCAGCAGTTCCGCGTGCTGCAGATGCTCGGCGCGGGCCGCTTGAACAAGCAGATCGCCTACGACCTCAATGTCTCCGAAGCGACGATCAAGGCGCACGTGACCGCGATCCTGCGCAAGCTGGGCGTGACCAACCGCACCCAGGCGGTGCTGATGGCCGGCAAACTGGCGATCGACGACGACGCCATCGTGCTGCCGCCGGAAGAAGACTGAAAGTTCGTGCCGGCGGCTGGCCGGCAATCGCCTGTACCTGTATCACCGCTGCGCCCCGCCGGGCATGGCCCGGCGCTACCGTATCGCCCGTGGTATAGCCATCGCTATACAAACCAGCCGTGCCTGCGCGTTTCGCACGAAATGCGCCACGCGCGGATCGCGGTGCTAAGCTTCGCGTCCCCTTGGGGAGTAGCCGGATTCCTACGCAGGAATCGTCCACGTCAACATACTCGGCCAGTGCGCCGTGGCGTGGACAACCATGATGGTTGGCGAGACCAGCGGCCCGCGCGCGCAACGTCAGGTTGGGCGCGAGCGCGAGCCGTGCGTCCGTCCTTGCCCGACCTTCTGCTGCCGCCCATGTCTCCTGTTTCGATCCTCCTGATCGGCTTTGCCATGTCCACCGATGCCTTCGCCGCGGCGATCGGCAAGGGTGCCGCCATGCGCAGGCCGGTGTTCCGTGATGCGCTGCGCGCCGGCATCATCTTCGGCGTCATCGAGGCGATCACGCCCATCATCGGCTGGCTGCTCGGTCGTGCCGCTCTGCAGTACGTGGAAGCGTTCGACCACTGGATCGCCTTCGGCCTGCTCGGCGCGCTGGGCATCCACATGATCTACAACGGCCTGCGCGCTGACAGCGGCGAGGACGATGAAGATCCGTCGCAGCACCACGGCTTCTGGAAGCTCGCACTGACCGGTTTCGCCACCAGCATCGATGCGATGGCAGTGGGCATCGGCCTGGCCTTCATGGACGTGCATATCGGCGTGATGGCGGCGGTCATCGGCCTGTGCACGCTGACCATGGTCACCGCCGGCATCATGCTTGGCCGCGCACTCGGCAGCATGGTCGGCAAGCGCGCCGAAATCATCGGTGGCGTGATCCTGGTGATCATCGGTGCGACGATCCTGTACGAACACCTGCACGGCGTGGCGTAACCTGCCGGCGATTGCGAGGTTGCCGGCCAGCGGCCGGCACTACCGGGCGTCGCGCAACGCGCCCAGGAATGCCCGCAGCGAGGCTGGCTTGATCGGCTTGGTCAACAGGCGATAGCCGCGCTCGCGTGCCATCCGCTTCAGTTCATCGCGGCCATCGGCGGTAAGCAGCGCGCCGGGCAATGGATAGCCCGCCGCTTCGCGCAGTGCCACCAGTGCATCCAGGCCATCCATGCGATCGTGCAGGTGGTAATCCACCAGCATCACCTGCGGACGCTCGGCGATCTTCTGCAACGCCTGGTCCACCGTCGATGCGGTGATCACCTGCACCTGCCAGCGCCCCAGCAGCGCGCGCATGCCATCGAGGATCTCCTCGTCGTTGTCCACGCACAACACGCGCAGGCCGGCCAGCGAATCGCTGCGGATCGGCGGTGCGGCCTGCGCCACGGTGAGCGCTTCGGCATATCCCGGCAACGGCGCTACCCGCGGCAGGATGATCGAGAACATCGATCCACTGCCAACCCGGCTGCGGGCATTCAAGCGATGGTCAAGCAGGCGCGAGATGCGCTGGCAGATCGACAGGCCCAGCCCCAGGCCCTGCTCGCCCCAGTCGAACGGCTGCTGGTAGCGGTGGAACTCATCGAAGATCTGTCGCATGTGGTGTTCGGGAATGCCGGGGCCGGTATCCCACACCTGCAGCTCCACTTCGTCGCCGCGCTGGCGCACGGCCAGCACGATGCGCCCCTGCCGCGTGTAGCGCAACGCATTGGCCAGGAAATTCTGCAGCACGCGGCGCAGCAGGCGGCGGTCACTGCGCACCCAGGTGGTACGCGCGAACAGATCCAGCCGCAGCCCACGCCCGGCCGCAACCGGCGTGTACTGCGCGGCCAGCTCGCGCATCAACGCACTGACATCGAATTCGCCGATCACCGGATGCAGGCCGCCCGCATCCAGCCGCGACACGTCCAGCAGCCCATCCAGCAGCTCTTCGGCCGCACGCAGCGACGCATCCACGCGTTCGGCCAGGTGCCGCTGCTCATCACTGACATGGTCGCTGTCGCGCAGCGCCGAAGCGAACAGCCGGGCCGCATTCAACGGTTGCAGCACGTCATGGCTGATCGCCGCCAGGAAGCGGGTCTTCGATTGCTGCGCGACTTCCGCTTCGTGCGAGCGCTCGGCCACGCGCTGTTCCAGTGTTTCGTTGGCTTCCAGCAGCGCCCGTTCGGCGTGCTTGTAGTCGGTGATGTCGTTGTAGCTGGTGACGTAGCCGCCGCCGGGCAGTGCCTGGCCACGCATTTCGATCACCTTGCCATCGCTGCGGGTACGCTCGAACACGTGCGGCGAACCGGCGCGCATGTAGCCGATGCGCCGATTGATCTGCACTTCGATGTCGCCCTCGCCCAGCTCGCCACGCTCGGCGTTGTAGCGGATCAGGTCCGCCACCGGGCGGCCCACGTAGAGCATGCCGTCGGGGTAGCCGAACATGTCCTGGTAGCGCCGGTTCCACGCGGTCAGGCGCATGTCCGGGTCGACTACGCTGACGCCGGCGCTGATGTTCTCCAGGGTGGTCGACAGGATCTCGCGGTTGAAGCGCAGCTCCTGCCCGGCTTCGTCCAGCACCGCCACCACTTCGCCCAGGTCCATGCCGGAGCCACGCAGCAGGCTGGTCAGCAGCAGGCGCGCGGACGCCGCACCGATCGATGCGGCCAGCAGGCGCTCGGTGAACTGCACCCACGGCCGGTCCGCCGGTGCCGAGGACTGCAGCTCGCGCCCCAGCGACTGCGCCTGTTCGAAGAACGAGCGCCGCGCATGGCGCTCGCCGACCACGCGCGAGGCCAGTGCCAGCAGGTCGCCCACGTGCACGTGGCCCGGCCAACCACCGGCCACTGAAGGCCGCTCGGCATAGGGATCGAGGAAGGGCGCAGCGCGCAGGCGCTCATCCACGCCCGGACGCCAACGCGCCGATACCAGCATCATCGTTGCCGCGTTGACCAGCAGCGACCAGAACGTGCCATGGGTCAGCGGGTCCCAGCCGGTCATGCCGAACAGCTGTTGCGGCCGCAGCCAATCGATGCCGAACGGACCATGCTGCACCCAGCCTGCATCCATCCAGCCGGCCATGGTCATCGCCGGCAGCAGCAGGGTGTACAGCCAGGTGGCGAAGCCGAGCAGCATGCCGGTCTCGACGCCACGACGGCTGGCGCCGCGCCAGTACAGGCCACCGATCAGGCCTGGCGCGAACTGCGCCACCGCGGCGAACGCCATCAGTCCGTACGAGGCCAGCGTGCTGTCGTTGCTGCTGCTGCGGTAGTAGCTGTAGGCCATCAGTGCCAGCAGCAGGATCGCCAGCCGGCGGATCCACAGCACCCGCGAAGCGACATCGGCCGCTTCCTGGTGGTCGCCACTGCGACGCAGCAGCACCGGCATCACCAGATCGTTGCTGACCATCGTCGCCAACGCGATCGAGGACACGATGACCATGCCGGTGGCGGCAGAGAACCCGCCGATATAGGCGATCAGTGCCAGCGCGTTGCGGCCCTCGGCCAGCGGCAACGCCAGCACCATCGAGTCGTCGGCCACGCCGCTTCCGGTCCCGAACAGGCTGATGCCGGCCGTGGCGATCGGCAGCACCATCGCCGAGATCAGCACCAGGTAGCCGCCGAACATCCAGCGCGCGCGGCGCACATCGCGCACATCGCCGCACTCCACCACCGCCACATGGAACTGGCGCGGCAGGCAGATGATGGCCAGGAAACTGAGCAGCGTCTGCGAGAGGAACCCCACCGGCGGAAGCCCGGTGAACAGCGTATGCACCGACTCCACCACCGCCTCGTTGCGGTCGCTGAGCCAGACATAGGCGAACACGCCCACCGCCACCATCGCCACCAGCTTGATCACCGACTCCAGCGCGATGGCCAGCATCATGCCGTGGTGGTGTTCGGTGGCGTCCACCTGGCGGGTACCGAACAGGGTGGCGAACAGCGCCATCAGCAATGCCACGTACAGGGCCGGATCGCTGAAGAATCCGGTTGGGCCGGTGTTGCCGGTCAGTACCTGCAGGCTCATCGCCACCGCTTTGTACTGCAGGGCGAGGTAGGGAATGATGCCGATCAGCGCGATGATCGCCACCAGTGCCGCCAGCCGCCGCGAGCGGCCGAAGCGCGAGGAAATGAAATCAGCGATGGAGACCACGTTCTGGCTGCGCGCGATCAGCGCCAGGCGCTCGATGATGCGCCAGCCGAACAGCAGCAGCAGCAACGGACCGATGTAGATCGGCAGGTAGCCCACGCCATTGCGCACGGCGGTACCGACTGCGCCGTAGAAGGTCCACGACGAGCAGTACACCGCCAGCGCCAGGCTGTAGACGACCGGCCGCAGCCACGGCCGGTCCGGGTACATCGGCCGACGGTCGCCCCACCACGCCACGCCGAACAGCAGCGCAGCGTAGGCAACCGAGACCAGCAGCAGGATCCAGCTGGAGACCAAGCGCGTGTTTCCGTCGGAGGAGGGGCCAGTAGATCACGACCGTTGATCGTGATGGTAGGTCACGACGGGGGGGCGCAAAGGTGGGTCACGACCGTTGGTCGTGACAGAGGCGTCCGTGCCCACCAACGGTGGGCACCCACCAGAGGGAAAGGTGGGTACCCACCAGGAAACGGTCGGGACCTACCGGGAACCGGCGTTATTCCGCCGGAACGCCCATTTCCTTCAGCAGTTCAGGTGCCGGGTAGACCTTGGCCAGCAGCCAGCGCAGGTAGCGCATGTCCACGTGCACGGCGCGCTTGTAGCGGGGGTCGAACCACCAGCTGGCACTGACCGACTCCCAGTTGCTGTCGAAGTTCAGGCCGATCAGTTCGCCCTTGGCGTTGAGCACCGGCGAGCCGGAGTTGCCGCCGGTGGTGTCCAGGTTGGTCAGGAAGTTGACCGTCTGGGTCTTCAGCGCGGGGTCGGCGGTGCTGCCGAAGTCGCCCTTGGCAATCGCAGCCAGCAGCGGCTTGGGGGCATCGAACGGATAGGCGTTGGTGTTCTTTTCGACGATGCCGGCCACGGTGGTCACCGGCGAATAGGTCACACCATCACGCGGGTGCAGCGCCTCGACCTTGCCGTAGCTGATACGCAGGGTGCGGTTGGCATCCGGGTATACCGCTCTGCCCTGCTTGGCACGCCAGGCGAACAAAGCCTGCATGTAGGCCGGGCGCAGGCGCAGCTGTTCGCCTTCGCGGGTCTTGCTCTCGTTTTCGATGCGCAGCTGCGCGGCCACCAGCGGGCCGGCCACGGCAATCAGCGGATCGGCGGCCAGCGCCTTGCCTTCGCGGGCAGCGGCGAAGCGGGACAGGCGCTGCGCTTCGTCACCCAACTGGGTGCCTGCATACAGGGTGTCCAGTGCCTTGGCCAGCTGCTGCGGGGTACGCCCGAAGGCCGTGTCGAACTCGGCCACGCGCTGCGCGTCCGGCAGCTGCTGGTAGCGGGTCAGCAGGGTGGTCAGCAGCGCCTTCTCGACTTCCGGCGCGTAGCGGCGCTGCACCTGCTTCAGCACGCCCTCGATCATCGCCTGGTCGCGCTGCTGGTAGCCGGTCTCGCGCTGCGCATCCGGCTTGGCCGATTCAATGCGCAGGCGTTCCAGCAGCAGCGCCGAGCGCAGCAGCTGGCTCTGGGCGGCCATCTGCTCCAGCAGCAGGTCGCGCTCACCCACCGCCGCGCCCTGCGACAGGTTGGCCAGCAGCGCCTTGATGTCGCCCTGGTACTTGCGGTCGGTGGCGGCCAGCATCGCCTGCTCGTCGGCCGCACGCTGGGCCTTGGCATCGCTGCGCAGCAGCCCTTCCAGCTCACCGGCAGCGCGCTTGCGGTTGTTCTTCAGCGACTGCAGCTGTGAGGCATAACGGGTACGTGCCTGCGCATCCTTGGCACTGGCCGCTTCGATGGTGTCGATCATCTGCTGGAACACCGACACCCGGCGCGGCAGCACGGTATCGATCTGGCCAGCGAATTCGGCGGCGGTGCGATGGCGGTAGGTGATGCCCGGGTAACCGGCCAGCATCGCGTAGTCGCCTTCCTTCGGACCTTCCACCGACATCTGCAGGTGCGCCGGGGCCTGGTAGGGCACGTTGTCCTTGCTGTAGGCGGCCGGCTTGCCGTCCTTGCCCACATAGGCACGCAGCAGGGTGAAGTCGCCGGTGTGGCGCGGCCACATGAAGTTGTCGATCTCATCGCCGTAGTTGCCGATCGCGCGCGGCGGCGCATAGACCAGGCGCACGTCGCTCAGCTCAAGCTGGGCGATGCGGTAGAAGTCGGTGCCGTAATACATGTTGGCCACCGAGCAGCGCACGCTGCCGTCCTTCTCGCACTCGGCCACGATCTGCTTGCTGGCTGCATCCACCGCGTCGAAGTACGCGCGGCCGGTCTTGCCCTTGGCCTGTGCCAGCACCTGGTCGGTCACCTTGTCGAAGCCGACGGTCACCAGCACGCGGAAGTCCGGATTGGCCGGACGCTCGTCGGCGCGACCCTTGGCGATGAAGCCATCGTTGATGAAGTTGTGCTCGGGCGAGCTGTTGTACTGGATCACGCCCATCGCCACGTGGTGGTTGGTCAGCAGCAGGCCATCGGCCGACACGAACGCGCCGGTGCCACCGCCGGCACGCACGACCGCACTCAGCGGCGGCGCGGTCACGTTGGCCAGATCGGCCGGGTTGCCCTTGAAGCCAGCCGCCTGCAGCGGCTTGGCCAGCTCCGGCAGCTGCGTCGGCATCCACATGCCTTCATCGGCGTGGGCGCCAGCGGCGAGGGTCAGGCCCAGGGCCAGGGCGGTGGGGAGGGCTTTGCGTGGCGACATGAGGCAATCCGGTACGACAGAACAGCCCGGGACCATAGCCGCTGGGGCCGGATGGGGCAACGGCCGATGGTTGGGTATGCGTACGGTAGGACCGGCCAGCGGCCGGCACGACCACATCGTTATTTTTCCCGCCGCCAGTTCAACGAGCCACGGTTTTCCACCGTGCTCGATTCCACTTCCACGTCGAAGCCGCGGCGCAGCAGGTACTTCAGGGTGATCACCGAACCGGCACCCACCAGCGACACGCCGTAGCCCACGTACAGCTTGGGCGAAATGTACTTGCCCACACCGATCACCGAGCCGCCCAGCGCGCGCGACTGGCTGACGCCGGCATCGTCCAGGCCCAGCTTGGCACCCAGCTGCGAAGCCAGCAGCCCACTGCCGGCCGACAGCGCGGCCGATGCGGCGTTCACCTGCTGGGTCTGGTCGCTGCTGGCACCGGTCAGGCTGCGCCCCAGCACCAGGTAACCCAGTGCTTCGGACTGCGACATGGCCGGGTCGGACCAGACATCGGCGCGTGGCTGCTGCGCGCGCCCGGTCACGTCGATGCCGGCAGTGACATCACCGATCCGGCGCTCGGCGCGGATGTTGATGCGCGGGTCGGACACCGCGTTGTAGTTCCAGTTGAGGTTGCCGCGGGTGATGGTCAGGTCCTGGCCATAGGCCTTGTAGCGGCCACTGACTTCCAGGCCACCGTTGGCGGTCATCTCGCGGCCGGGCTTGGCCCAGACCTGCATCTTGCCGGTCAGCGCGCCCTTCAGGCCGAAGCCGCTCATCTTGACCTTGTCGCCCAGGCTGACGGCCAGCTCCATGTCCAGCGGCGAGGTGCGCGACTCTTCCGGATCGGCCGGGTCCAGCACCACCACGTCCTCGGACACCGAGGTGCCACGGTCCAGGCGCTCCAGATCGATGTCGGCCTCGGGCACGTGCACCGTTCCGCGCAGCTCCATCGCGGCCTTGGCCAGGGTGAAGTCCAGGTTGGGATTGGCGATGATGCGCAGCTCGCTGGTGTTGGACAGCAGCACATTCTCGCCGTGGATCTTCAGCTGCAGCGGCTGTGCATCGCCGAACCAGGACAGGCCGCCGTCGACATACAGCGTGCCCTTGCCCGAATTGGCCTGTGCGGTGATCTTGGCCGACCCATCGGGCTGGGCGACGAAGCTGCCCTTGCCCTGGTCGAAGGTCAGGCCCAGCGCCGGGAACTCGCCCTTGAAGTTGCTCAGCTGTGCATCACCGCCCAGCGAGGGTTGGCCGCGCGTGCCACGCAGGCTCACGTGGCCTTCAATCAGCCCGGTCGGGCGCACCACATCCGGCGAGAACAGTTCCAGCCAGTACAGGCGCGACATGTTGAGGTAGAGCTCGCCGTTGAGCGGCGCACTCGGTTCCCAACCGGTCTGCATCTTCGCATCAACGAAGCCGTTGCCCTGGAAGCCCATGCCCAGGTAGCCCTTGATGCTGGCCGGGGTCATGTCCAGCTTCAGCGAGAACTGGTCATAACGCACCAGCTCGCCACGGTTGGCATCGCCGACGCCGGTGTTGCGGTTCTCGCCCAGGCGTACGCCACCTTCGGCCGAACGCACTTCCACATGACCTTCCCATGCGTTGCCACGCGGACGGATCTGCGCGTCCAGGTTGAGTTCGCCACGCAGGTAGATGCGCCGGCCGGACTGTGGCGGCAACCACGGCTGCACCAGCGCCAACGGCAACGCATCGCCGCGCACCACCAGGCCTTCGCGCGGCCAGTTGGCATGTGCGCACAGGGCGCCACCGGTCGCAGCACCCAGGCAGGTTTCGCCCAGTGTGTAGTTGCTGCCGTTGATGGCGAATGCCGCAGGCGCACGCAGTGCCCACGCATCGCCCTTCACCGGTGCGATGCGCAGCGCGGCCAGTTCGCCACGCCATTGTTCGCCCTGTTGGCGCACGCTGCCCTGCAAGTCGATCGCGCCCAGTTCGTTGCGGGTCTGTGCGGCCAGGCGCAGGTTGGAGACGCTGCCCTGTGCATCGATGTTCAAGCGTTCCAGCAGCATGCCGGCATTGACCTGCTGGCCCTGTATCGCCAGCGTGCCACTGTCGCCACGCCACGGCAGGCGGCCCTTGATGCTCAGGCTTTCAGCGCCATAGCCGTCCCAGTTGAGATTGTTGCCGACCAGATCTGCAGTGATGTCTGGTGCATCGCGCGGGCCTTTCACCTGCACCTGGCCACGCAGGCCACCATCGGCGCCGGGCAGCAGATCGCTCAGCTGCAACGGCTCGAAGCGCGCATCGATGTCCAGGCGGTCGCCGACCTTGCCCGAGGCGGTCACCCGGCTGCTGCCGACGGCCAGTTTCAATTCACCCTGGCCCTGTTCACCCTGCAGGGCGAACTTGCCTTGGGCATCCACATTGCGCTGGCGCAGGATGCCCTTCAGCGACGGCAGGTCCACCGTGGCCTCCAGCGTGCCCGCAGTGCCCGGCGGCGCGTTGGCCGGCGGCGGCAACTGACGTCCCTTGGACGCGAGATTGCCGGACAGACGGCCATCCCAGCCCGGTGCGAAGTAACCCGGGTCGAAATCCTTCAGCGTGGCCTTGGCATCCCAGTCCAGCTGCGGTGCCCAGGCCACTTTGCCTTCCACCTGCAGCTGGCCACCCGGGGTCTGCGCCTGCAGTTCGCGGATCTCCGCAGCCTGATCGTTGCCACGCACATCGAAGCGCAGCTGCGCCTTCTGCTTTTCGCGCTCGACATCTGCGCGGCCGATCGCTGCCCACGCCTTCAAGGTACCGGCCAGGCCGAAGCGCGCTTCCTTCAGCGTCACCGGCACCGGCGAACTGCCGGCGGTGTTCGGGTCCGGTGCCGGCACCCAGGTCAGGTCCTGCGCGATCACCGAGAAGTTCAGCTTCTGCTGGTCTTCCTGGCTGAAATCGGCGGTACCTTCCAGGCGTGCTTCGCCGCCCAGGCCCTTGACCACCAGCGGCGAGACCTTCAGCACCTGGTCCTGCAGCGAAACCACCGAGGGCGCCAGCTCCAGTTCCTGCTCACCCTGCTTCACCCGGCCATGCAGGTTGGCGTTGCCGCCCTTGCCGGAGGCGGTGAAGTCCAATGCCAGCGGCGCGATGGCCGAGCTGGCCAATGCCGGCGACAACAGCGCCAGGTCCAGCTCGTCGCTGCGTACGGTCGCGTTCCAGGTCGGATCGGTGCGGCCATCGAACACCAGCATCGCGTGCAGCGGCTTCGGTGCGCGGCCGGCCAGCGCCACTTCCATATGCGCCAGGTCACCGCGCGCGACCAGGCCGACCGTGGCCGCGGTACGCCCGCGCGGTGCCGGCAGCACCGCGGTGACGGTGATGTCGGTGTCGTAGTCCTTGGCCGGGATGTAGCGGCCCTGGGCAGTGAAATTGCCCATGTCGCTGTCCACCACCAGCTTGCGCGCCTGGAACTCGCCATTGGCGATCTCGATGCCACCGCGCACGCGGCTGATGTCGATCACCGGCTCGTTTGCCTGGCTGATGCGGAAACCGTCGATGGTGATCACATCGGCCTGGATCGCCAGCGGCATTTCGATCTGCGGCAGCGAATCGGGCCACGACGGCAGCTTGAACGGCTCATCGCTCTTGGCCAGGTTGAGCGTGGCGTTGGTCAGCTCCAGCTTGTCCAGCAGCAGCTTGCGGCCCAGCAGCGGGCGCAGGTCCGGCTCCAGGTGCGCGCGCTCGGCGTGGAAATGGATGTCGTCGTAGCGGAAGTCGACGTTGTACAGGGTCAGTGGTCCGGCCACCGGGCCATCGACCTTGTCCCAGGTGAAGCTGGCACCCACCGGCAGGCGCGCCACCACCTGGGCCAGCAGCACATCGCGGCCGGCCACGGTCTGCAGCAACCAGTACACGGCCAGCAGGGCGACCAGCACCAGGCCGACCACGCCCGCGCCGGACCATGCCCAGAAGCGGCGACGACGGTAGAAGCGCACGCGCCGCGGCGGCGTGTCCGGCGAGGGAGTCGGTGCGGGCGTGCTCACAGGTCCGCTCCGATGTTGAGGTACAGCTGGAACTGCGAATCAGGGTTGTTCAGGCCGTGCGCGATATCCACCCGCACCGGGCCCACCGGCGATTTCCAGCGCACGCCGAAGCCGACGCCGGTATGCAGATCGATGTTGGTATCGAAGGCACTGCCGGTATCGACGAAGACCGCCGCACCCCACGGACCGCCATTGAAGTAATGCTCGTACTCGGCCGAGCCGACCACCAGGTGCTTGGCACCAAGCGCGTACTTGTCCGGTTTCGGCGTGCGCGGGCCGACCTCACGGTAGGCATAGCCGCGGATGCTGCGGTCGCCACCGGCGAAGTAGCGCAGGCTGGGCGGCATCGCCACCAGGTCGCTGGTCCAGGTGGTGCCGCCTTCGCCGCGCAGGATCAGGCGATTGGTCGGCCCCATCGGGATGTACCAGCGCAGCACGGCATTGGCCTGCACGAAGCTGGTGTCCGAACCGGCGCCTTCGACACCGGCACGCACCGTCGCGGTGCCACTGATGCCGCTGCGCGGGAACAGCTCGTCGTCCACCTTCACGTAGTCGGCCACGATCTGCGGGTAGACCAGCGTGGACGTGTTGTAGACCGCATCGGTGAACTCGGTGCCCGAGGCATAGCGCCAGCGCTCGCGCAGCGCGTTGATCGAGGCGATGGCGGTCCAGTTCTCGTTGATCTCGCCGCTGCGGCTGGCGATCAGCTTGAAGTTGCGCAGATCGATGTAGTCGGTCTGTTCGTCATAGGCACTGGCGGCGAAGGTGTACCAACCATCCAGCCAGTTGAACGCCGGGATGCGGTAGCTGGTGATCAGGCTCTTGCGCTTCTGCGCATAGTCCAGCTGGGTGTTCATCTTGTGGCCGCGGCTGTTCAGGTAGCGCCGTTCAAGGCCACCACGCACACCGGCGCCACTTTCGCTGCCGTAGCTCAGGCCGTAGGAATAGATGCTGCGCTTGGCCCGCGTCAGCTTCACATCGACCGGTACCTCGCCGTTTTCATCGGCCTGGTCCGGGCGCGGCTGGATGTCGATCACGCTGAAGTAATCGAGCTTGGTCAGCGACTCGCGCAGGCGGTCCAGCTTGCCTTCGTGGAAGTAGCTGCCCTGGTCCCAGTACACCAGCGGATCGAACAGCTTGTCGTCGAAATAGTTCTGCTCGAAGGTCACCGGGCCCATGTTGTAGCGGCGGCCGCTGTCCCAGGTCAGGTCGATGTCGGCAGCGTTGTCCGCGCGGGTGATCTGCACCTGGCGCTGGGTGTAGTCGGCGTCGAAGTAGCCGCGCTCGGCCAAGCGCCGGGTCACGGTGATCTTGCTGGCTTCGTACTGGCTGTGTTCGAAGCGCTGGCCCTTGCGCGGCTTGAACGCGGCCAGGTCGTCCTGCAGGTACTGGTCGTACATCGCAGGACCGGTGATGTCGATATGCTCGCGGCGCACCAGCACCGGCGGGCCCTTGTCGACATGGATCAGCACGGTGACGTGCTCGTCCTGGCGTGGCGCCTCGACCTTGATCACCGGGTTGTAGTACCCGAACGGTTCCAGCGCCTGGCGGGTCTGCCTCTCGGCCTGCGACAGCAGGTATTCCAGGCGCGACTCGCCCTGCTCCTTGCCGATCGTGTCGAACAGCGTCAGCGATTCCTGGATGTTCTCGATGATCGCGGCGTCGTCGCCCTTGTCCAATCCCTTGATGTCCACCTTGTCGATGGTGCCGCGCGCATGGGCCACGGAGGTGGCGCAAAGCGAGAGGACCATCAGCGGCAGGGCGTATTTCGTTGGCTGCATGCGGCACAGCATACCGACCGGAGGTGACGATGCGAAATGCATCACGCCAATCCGGATCGGTTGTTAAGTGGCGGTCAAAATACGCGCGTTTGTGGCGATCATCGCGGCCACATGCGGAAATATCGGCATCGCGTCGCTGCCGGCCAGCGGCCGGCACTACCCAGTAGATCCACGCCATGCGTGGATGCGGTCTGATTCATGGCGAGCGCGCAGCGTGGCCTGCAGAAAAACCGCCGGGCGTGGCCCGGCGCTCCCCATCGTGGGCGATCAGCTGGACAGGTGCTCGATCGCCGCGACCTTGCCCAGGCGCTCGCCCAGCATCGTCAGCAGCGCCAGGCGGTTGCCGCGCAGTGCCGGATCCTCGGCATTGACCATCACCCCGTCGAAGAACGCATCGACCTGCGGACGCAGGCGGGCCAGGCGCGCCAGCACGGCCACATAGTCCTTCTGGTGCAGGCTGGCGCCGGTATCGTCGATGGCGGCAGTCACAGCTTCGGCCAGCGCGCGCTCGGCATCTTCCTGCAGCAGGGCCGCATCGATCTGGCCCGGAACATCGCCGTCGGCCTTGCGCAGGATGTTGCGGATGCGCTTGTTGGCCGCGGCCAGTGCCTCGGCTTCCGGCAGCGCCGCGAAGGTTCCGATCGCATCCAGGCGGCGGTCGAAGTCGTACAGCGAGGCCGGCTTCAGCTCGGCCACCGCGTTGAAGTGGCTGGCCGGCACGCCCTTGTCGCTGTAATAGCCCTTCAGGCGGTCGAGGATGAAGTCGTACAGCTCGGCCACGTCGGCCTGCACGTTGCGCGCGGCCAGCCCGGCGTTGGCGCTGGCCAGCAGCGCGCGCAGGTCCAGCTCGAAGCCGCTCTCGATGATCGTGCGGGCCAGGCCCAGCGCGTTGCGGCGCAGGGCGAACGGGTCCTTGTTGCCGGTCGGCTTCAGGCCTGCGGCGAAACCGCCGGCCAGGGTGTCCACGCGCTCGGCGATCGCCAGCACCTTGCCCAGCGGCGACAGCGCGATGTCATCACCACCGAAGCGCGGCTGGTAGGCCTCGTCGATGGCCAGCGCCACCTCCGGCGATTCGCCACCGGCCACCGCGTAGTGGCGGCCGGCGATGCCCTGCAGTTCCGGGAATTCGTTGACCATGCGCGACTGCAGGTCGTTCTTGGCCAGCTGCGCGGCTCGCTTGGCCAGCAGCGGATCGGCGCCGACCTGCGGCGCGATCACCTCGGCCAGCGCCACCACGCGCGCGACCTTGTCGGCCACGCTGCCCAGCTTGGCCTGGTAGGTCACCGTCTTCAGGCCCTCGCCCATCGCCTGCAGGCCCTGCTTCAGGTCTTCGTCGAAGAAGAACTTGGCATCGGCGAAGCGCGGGCGGATGACGCGCTCGTAGCCCTTGGCCACTTCGGCCACGTCCCTGGACTCGATGTTGGCGATGCCGATGAACTTCTCGGTCAGCGTGCCGCCGTCATCCAGCACCGGGAAGAACTTCTGGTTGATCTCCATCGTCTCGATCAGCGCTTCCTGCGGCACCGCCAGGAACGCGCGTTCGAAGCTGCACAGCACCGCCGACGGCCACTCGACCAGGTTCACCACCTGCTCCAGGTTGTCTTCGGTGATGCGTGCGCTGCCACCGGCGGTGGCTGCAGCGGCTTCCACCTCGGCGACGATGCGCTGGCGACGCTCTACCGGGTCAACCAGCACGAACGCGGCGCGCAGCGATTCCACATAGTCCTGCGGCTGGGTCAGCCACACGGTCTTGTCGTGCAGGAAGCGGTGGCCGCGGCTCATGCGGTCGGCCTTCAGGCCGAACAGTTCGGCCTCGACCACGTCACCGCCGTGCAGCAGCACCAGCCAGTGCACCGGGCGCGCGAAGCCCCAGCTGTGGTCGCCCCAGCGCATCGGCTTGGGAATGGGCATGCCGGCGATGGCCTCGCGCAGGATCTCCGGCAGCAGCGCAGCGGTGCGCGCGCCCGGGGTCACCGCACGGTGTACGAAGCGCTCACCCTTGTTGTCGGTGGTCTTTTCCAGCGCGGTCCAGTCGATCCCGGCCTTGGCCGCGAACCCCTGCAGCGCCTTGGTCGGCTGGCCTTCGGCGTCCAGCGCGATGTTCAGGTACGGGCCCAGCACTTCGCTGTGCTGTTCCGGCTGCTCCAGGCCAACGCCCGGCAGCAGCACGGCCAGGCGGCGCGGGGTCGACAGCGGGCGTGCATCGCCCAGCTCCAGTTCCACGCCGCGCTTGCGCAGGCCGTCGACAACACCGTCGAAGAAGGCCTGGGCCAGGCCCGGCAGTGCCTTGACCGGCAGCTCTTCGGTGCCCAGTTCAATCAGCAGGGGAGACAAGTGGCTCATCGGTTCGATCCTGTGGTGGGGGCGCAGCGCGCGACGCGGCCGGCGCCCCTGGGGTAGTAGGTGAAACGCGTGATGGGAGAACGGGCCGTCAGGCCTTCTTCGCGCCCGGGAAGCCCAGCTTCTCGCGCTGCTCGTAGTAGGCCTTGGCCACCGCCTGGGCCAGCGCGCGCACGCGCAGGATGTAGCGCTGGCGTTCGGTCACGCTGATCGCACGGCGCGCATCGAGCAGGTTGAAGGTGTGGCTGGCCTTCATCACCTGTTCGTAGGCCGGCAGCGGCAGGTTCACTTCCACCAGCTTCTGCGCTTCGCGCTCGCAGGCATCGAAGCGGTGGAACATTTCTTCCACGTCGGCGTATTCGAAGTTGTAGGTGCTCTGCTCCACCTCGTTCTGGTGGTAGACGTCGCCGTAGGTCACCGGCTGCCCATCCGGGCCGTAGGTCCAGACCAGGTCGTAGACGTTGTCGCAGTTCTGCAGGTACATGCACAGGCGCTCGAGACCGTAGGTGATCTCGCCCAGCACCGGCCGGCACTCCAGGCCACCGGCCTGCTGGAAGTAGGTGAACTGGGTCACCTCCATGCCGTTGAGCCAGACTTCCCAGCCCAGGCCCCAGGCGCCCAGGGTCGGCGATTCCCAGTTGTCCTCGACAAAACGCAGGTCGTGCACCAGCGGATCGATGCCCACCGCCTTCAGCGAATCCAGGTACAGCTGCTGGATGTTGTCCGGTGCCGGCTTCATCGCCACCTGGTACTGGTAGTAGCGCTGCAGGCGGTTCGGGTTCTCGCCGTAGCGGCCATCGGTCGGGCGCCGCGACGGCTGCACGTACGCCGCGTTCCAGGTTTCCGGACCGATCGCACGCAGGAAGGTGGCCGGGTGGAAGGTACCGGCGCCCACCTCCAGGTCGAGCGGCTGGATGAGCACGCAGCCCTGCTGGGCCCAGAACTGGTTCAGGGTCTGGATCAGGCCCTGGAAGGTGATCGGAACGGTCGGGGTCGCGGACATGCGGACGAGTCTTGGCCGGCAAAGGGGTGCGCTAGTATAACGGCCGACCTGCGGGGCATTCCGTACCCGGAAGGAGCAGGTGGATGGAACATCGGCTGCCCACGGGCACGCCCGGCGAGCCTGGCGCGGCACCGTTGCCGCCCGGTCGCCTGCAGTTCGAACAGGTTGCGGCGGCCCTGCTGGCCGACGGCGTGGTGGCGGCGCACGAGCGCGAGCGCATCCGTTTTTCCGCACAGGGCGCCCGCAACGCCAGTGAAGTGCATCCACTGGTGCTGCTGTCCAACCTCAAGCTGGCCGCCAGCGACGGCGGCGACCTCAATCTGGAACGCCTCACCGAGTGGCTGGCCCAGCGTACCGGCAGCCGCTACCTGCGCATCGATCCGACCCGGGTCGACGTCGCCGCGGTCACCGCCGTGGCCTCGCACGCCTACGCGC
Source organism: Stenotrophomonas sp. TEPEL (assembly GCF_004348785.1). Classification (NCBI taxonomy): domain Bacteria; kingdom Pseudomonadati; phylum Pseudomonadota; class Gammaproteobacteria; order Lysobacterales; family Lysobacteraceae; genus Stenotrophomonas; species Stenotrophomonas sp. TEPEL. Next base: position 64,178 of record NZ_QQXJ01000001.1, on the reverse strand, counting down.
GCCGCCATCGCTTCCTGCCGCTGGCGGTGGATGGCGAGCGCGTGCTGGTGGCCACCAGCGAGCCGCTGGCACAGGAATGGCTGCGCGACCTCCAGCACCTGACCCGCCGCCGCATCGAGCTTGCCGTGGTCAACCCGCTGGACCTGCACCGCTACACCATGGAGTTCTTCGGCGTCACCCGCTCGGTGCGCGGTGCCCGTGGCGACGTGCGGGGTGAGGCCAACACCACCCTGCCCAGCTTCGAGCAGCTGGTGGAACTGGGCCGCACCGGCGACGTCAATGCCGACGACCAGCACATCGTGCACATCGTCGACTGGCTGCTGCAGTACGCCTACGAGCAGCGCGCCTCGGACATCCACCTGGAGCCCCGCCGCGACATGGGCCGCATGCGCTTCCGCATCGACGGCGTGCTGCACAAGGTGTTCGAAGTGCCGCCGGCGGTGATGACCGCCGTGGTCAGCCGTATCAAGGTGCTCGGACGCATGGACCTGGCCGAGCGCCGGCGCCCGCAGGATGGTCGCATCAAGACCCGCTCGCCCGGCGGCCGTGAAGTGGAAATGCGCCTGTCGACCATGCCGACCGCCTTTGGCGAGAAATGCGTGATGCGCATCTTCGACCCGGAAGCGGCCTTCAAGAGCATCGACCAGCTCGGCTTCAGCCCGCAGGAAGCGGCCGGCTGGACCGCCCTGGTCGAGCGCCCGCACGGCATCGTGCTGGTCACCGGCCCGACCGGTTCGGGCAAGACCACCACCCTGTATTCCACCCTGAAGCGGCTGGCCACGCCGGACGTCAACGTATGCACGGTGGAAGACCCGATCGAGATGATCGCGCCGGAATTCAACCAGATGCAGGTGCAGACCAACATCGACCTGGATTTCGCCAGCGGTGTGCGCACCCTGCTGCGGCAGGACCCGGACATCATCATGATCGGCGAGATCCGCGACCTGGAAACCGCGCAGATGGCCGTGCAGGCCTCGCTGACCGGCCACCTGGTGCTGTCCACCCTGCACACCAACGACGCGCCCTCGGCCATCACCCGCCTGCTCGACCTGGGCGTACCGCATTACCTGCTGTCATCCACCGTCAACGGCATCCTCGCCCAGCGCCTGGTGCGCACCCTGTGCCCGCACTGCAAGCAGCCGCACACGCTCGGCAAGGCCGATTGGGCAGTGCTGGCTGATAGCGAAGCTGCATATCCAGATGCCGCCACGCCCTGTCGGCCGGTCGGTTGCCTGGAGTGCCGACGCACCGGATTCCTCGGCCGCATCGGGCTGTATGAGCTGCTGCCATTGGGCTCGCGCCTGCGCGGGCTGATCCGCGCGGACATGGATCTGGCCGGTTTCAACCGTGCCGCGCGTGCTGAAGGACTGCGAACCCTGCGCCAGGCCGGGCTTGAAAAGGTGGCACAGGGGCTGACTACAATCGAGGAAGTCCTGTCCGTACTGCCTCCCCCGGATGAATCCAGCGCCCTTCCTGATCCTTGAAACCGGCCGCCCTGTGCCGTCGCTGCGCCGCTACGGGCGCTTTCCGCACTGGATCCGGGTCGCCGCCGGCCTGGAAGAACACGAGACCGTCGTGGTCGACGTCGAGCACGGCGCCGACCTGCCCGATCCACGCCAGTTCGCCGGCGTGCTGGTAACCGGCTCGGCCGCCTTCGTCACCGACCACGCCGAATGGAGCGAACGCAGTGCCGCCTGGCTGCGGCAGACCGCGCACGACGACGTGCCGGTGTTCGGCATCTGCTACGGCCACCAGCTGCTGGCCCACGCGCTGGGCGGCGAAGTGGCTTACAACCCCGCCGGGCGCGAATCGGGAACGATTGAGCTGGCACTGGACCCGCAGGCTGCGCAGGACCCGTTGTTCCACGGCCTGCCGAGCCACTTCGCGGCCCACGCCACCCACCTGCAGACCGTGCTGCGCGTGCCCGAAGGTGCCGCCGTGCTGGCGCGCTCGCCGCTGGATGGCTGCCATGCCTTCCGCTGGGGCCGCCAGGCCTGGGGCGTGCAGTTCCATCCGGAATTTGCCACCCACCACATGCGTGGCTACGTGCGCGCACGCGCCGACTGCATCGGCCGTCACGGCGGTTGCGCACGCAGCATCGAGCGCGCGGTCAGCGCCGCGCCGCTGGCGCGCCAGCTGTTGCGGCGCTTTGTCCGCCAGGCCCGGCTGTCTTCCGCCCAGCCGGTGGCAAAACAGGGATAATCGGCGGCACGGGCATACCGCCCGGCCCCTCCTGTCCCTCCCCGGATGTCCATGAAAGAGATTCGCAAGCTGCCAGCCTCGGCGGGCGCCCAGTGGTTGCTGGATACGTTCTCGCTGTATCGGCGTGCGCCGCTGCAGCTGGCCCGGATCGGCCTGACCTGGCTGCTGGTGAACTGGGTGGTCACCCTGCTGGGAACGATGCTGCCCGGTACCGCCGGCCTGGCCCTGCAGATGATGACGCTGGTGATTTCACCGGTGATGTTCGGCGGCATGCTGTACGCCATGGGTGAGATCGACCAGGGCCGTCCCGGCCTGGCCACCCATCTGCTGCAGCCGATCCGCGACCGCCGTGTCAGCCACCTGCTGGTGCCGCTGGCGATCCAGGTGCTGGCCGTGCTGCTGCTGGGCGCGCTGCTGTACCTGATGATCGGCCGCGAGGGCTTCACCGCCTTCAGCGACACCATGACCAAGATGCAGGAACTCGGCCGCAGCGGGCAGCAGATCAGCCCGGAAACCGCCGCCGAACTGGTCGCCAACCTGCCCGCGCAGCGCATCGCGCTGTGGATGCTGCTGGTGTTCTGCACCGCCGTGGCGCTGACCCTGGCGATGTTCACCCAGCCGGCACTGGTGGTGTTCGACCGCCAGAGCGGCATGCACGCGCTGCGCCTGAGCCTGCAGGGCTGCATCGAGAACATCGGCGCCACCGCCGTGTTCACCGTGCTCGGCCTGATCGCCGCGTTCTGCGTCTATGTGCTGTTCGTGATCGTGGTCCAGCTCGGCATGCTGCTGGGCGGCCCGCTGGCGGCGGCCTTCATCGCGCAGCTGGTGTTCACCACGGTGCTGATGCCGCTGTATGTCGGCGCGGTCTATGCGGCCTGGAAGCAGATGTTCGTGCATCGCGGCAGCCGCGGCGCACCGCCGGTACCGCAGTCGCCGCCTGCCAACGACGTCTTCCACGCTTGAGCGGGGCTCAACGGCAGCGCCGGGCCGTGCCCGGCGGATGGGTGTCACCTCGGCNCACGAACGCCGGGCATGGCCCGGCGCTACCGGGGATCAGGCCGCAGGCTTCTTGACCACCGAAGACGGCACCAGCCAGCGCGCGGCGTGGATGCCCAGCTCGTACAGCAGGCACATCGGGATCGCCAGCATCAGCTGCGACACCACGTCCGGCGGCGTCAGGATCGCAGCGAGCACGAAGATGCCGACGATCGCGTAGCCGCGTCCTTCCTTGAACTGCTGCGGCGTGATCCAGCCCAGCAGCACCAGGATCACCATCGCCACCGGCAGCTCGAAGCTGCCGCCGAAGGCGAAGAAGATCGCCAGCACGAAGTCCAGGTAGGCATTCGCATCCGGCGTGATCGCGATCACTTCCGGGCTGAAGGTGGTGAGGAAGTGGAAGACCGCCGGCAGCACCAGGAAATAGGCAAAGGCACAGCCGGTGTAGAACAGCAGCACCGAGGAGACCAGCAACGGCATCGCCAGGCGCTTCTCACGTGCATACAGGCCCGGCGCGACGAAGGCCCACAGCTGGTACAGCAGCCACGGCACGGCCACGAACAGGGCCACGAAGAACGTCAGCTTCAACGGCGCGAAGAAGGCACCGGCCGGGTTGGTGGCGATCATCGTCTGCCCATTGGGCAACTGCGAGATCAGCGGCTCGGCCAGTGCGTTGTAGAGCTTCTGGGTGAACGGCAGCAGGCCCAGCAGCACCACGCCCAGCCCCAGCAGCGCACGCACCAGGCGCGAGCGCAGTTCAACAAGGTGTTCCACCAGCGAACTTTCGCCGAAGTCGTGTTCGCTCATGACCGGCGCTCCGTGCGCGCGGGCGTTTCGGTCGCGGTATCAGCAACGGCATCGCCCGCAGCGTCAGCGGTGGCGGGCGCAATGGCCGCACCTTCAGTCGACGCCACCCCCGGCTCGGGCGCATCCGCCAGATGGGGGGGCTGTTCGGCCGGGGCCGGTGCACGCACCTGCTGCGCCAGCGTGTCGCCGTGCTGTTGCATCTGCTCGGCTTGGCGGCGCATGGCTTCGCCGCTGGCACGCAGCTGGTTCTCGGTGTCCTGCATGCCCTGGCGCACGTCCTGCATCTGCCGCTTGATGTCTTCGGCCTGCAGTTCGCGTTCCAGTTCCTGCTTGACCGAATCCCATTGATTGCGCGCGCGGCGTACCCACAGCCCGGCGAAGCGGGCCGCCTTGGGCAGGCGCTCAGGCCCGAGCACCACCAGGGCGACAACCGCGATCACCAGCAGTTCGCTGAAGCCGATATCAAACACCGCAACCGCTCCGGATCAACGCGGCTTGCGGTCGTGCTCGTCCTGCGCGGTGCGCGAGGCGTCCTGGCTGCGCGACTCGTCGCCCAACTGCGCGTTCGGCTTGTCGTCGTCGTGCATGCCCTTCTTGAATTCCTTGACCGCCGAGCCGAGGTCCTTGGCACCACTGGTCAGGCGCTTGGTGCCGAACACCAGCAGGACGATGGCGAGCACGACCAACCAATGCCAGATGCTGAAACTGCCCATGAGTCGCTCGTTACGTTAGTGATCAGATTGCCGAGCATAGCGCACCGGCTGTCAGCCGGCGCGCGTGACGAAAGTCAGTTGTTGCCCAGTGTTTCAGTGCGGATTTCACCGTCGTTGACCGGCTGGAAACCCTGCTGGGCCGGCGGCGGGGTCTGCGGCACGGCCTGCAACGGCGCCGTGGTCGCTTCAGCAGGTGCCGCCGGCGCTGCCTGAACAGGCTGCGGGGCCGGCGCTGCAGCGGCCGCCGGACGCGGTGCGTCATTGCCACCACTGCGGTTGTTGCGCGCCGCGTAGGTGGCCTCTTCCAGACGATCACGGAAAGCGACCACATCCATTGACGGCGAGCCAGCCGCGCGGCCCTCGAAGATCATCCGCGGGGTGGTGTTGCTGCCGTACGCGTCGAGGTTGGCGGCATCGTCGATCTGCAGGATCGCACCGTCCAAGGCGACGCCGGCGAACAGGCCACGGGCGCGCGACCACGACCAGATCTCGGCCTTCAGCTGACCATCGGTGGCGGCGGCGGCATTGCGGCCGACCGGGCCTGCGGCCACGCCAGCATCGGCGCCAAGGGTGAACTTGCCGTTGACCAGATTGTCCAGGCTGCGGTCGTTGCGGAACACCAGCACCACGTCGGAGGACTGCACACCGGCCTGGAAGCCGATGCTGCCGCCGGTGAGCTTGATGAATACCGGGTTGGACCATGCGCCGTTGGGCATGCGCACCGACATCAGGCCGTGGCCACGACGGCCGCCGATCACCAGGCCGGCCTTGATCGTGTCGGGAATGACGATGACCGCGCGGCCTTCGTCGAGCAATTTGTCCGGAATGCCCTGTTCAGGGATTCCCTGGATTTCAGCCAGTACACGCACCGCGTTGCGGGCGCGCTGGTCTTCCTGCGGCCCGGCCATGGCCTGGCTGGACAGCAGGCTGGCGGCGATCAGCAGGGCTTGGATCGGGCGACGCATGGCAGGCTCCAGAAGTCAGTCCATAGGAAGATATAGCAAGTGACTGAAATTAGTAGTGTTGTGATGAATCCCCAATGAGCGTTGCCTGCTCATATTGGCCTTGTCGATGACATCCATCCGAACCCTGCATGCCGACGTGACGCTGGAATCGGCGACAATACCGCCCATGCTCGACGCACCCGATACCGCTGTACTGGCGGTCAACCTAGGCACGCCCGAGACGCCGACGGCTCCCGCCGTTCGCCGTTATCTGGCCGAATTCCTGTCCGACCGGCGCGTGGTCTCGCTGCCGGCACTGCTGTGGCAGCCCTTGCTGCGCGGTCTGATACTGCCGCTGCGCAGCAGCCGTTCAGCCGCCAAGTACGCCCAGGTGTGGCTGCCGGAAGGCTCGCCGCTGATGGTCCATACCCGCCAGTTGGCGCAGGCGATGCAGGCATTGCTGCCGACGCTGCGCGTACGCCACGCGATGCGCTACGGCGAACCCGCGCTGACCACCGAACTGGATCGGCTGGCCACCGAGGGCGTGCGCCGCATCGTGGTGTTGCCGCTGTATCCGCAGTATTCGACCACCACCACGGCCTCGGTCGAGGATCGCGTGGATGCCTGGCAGCGCAGGAACCCACAGGTCACCGTCAGCCTGGTGCAGGACTATTCGATCGATCCGGACTGGGTTGCCGCCGTCGCCGGCTCAATCCAGCGCTATTGGCAGCAGCAGGGTCGCGGCCAGAAGCTGATGTTCTCCTTCCATGGCATTCCGCAGCGCCTTGCCGATGCCGGCGATCCCTATCCGCAGCGCTGCGAGGCCAGTGCGCGCGCGATCGCCGCAGCACTGGGCCTGGGCGCGGACGACTGGCAGATGGGTTACCAGTCGCGCTTCGGCCGCGAACGCTGGCTGCAGCCGTACGCCGAGCCCAGCCTGTGGGAGCTGGCCGAAGCGGGGGTGAAACAGATCGACGTGGTCTGCCCCGGGTTTGCCACCGACTGTCTGGAAACGCTGGAAGAAGTCGCCATGGGCTTTACCGAAACACTGGCCGAGCGCGGCGCACAGATGCGTTACATACCCTGCCTCAACGCCGCACCGGAACACGCCCGCGCCCTGGCTCGGCTGGCCGTGGCCTCGCTGGCATGAGCCTGCAGCCGTTTGAGCTGCAGGTCGCGGGCGTCCGCGTTGCTGGCCTGCGCCGTGCGGGCGACGGACCGCGCGTGCTGGCCCTGCACGGTTGGCTCGACAATGCGGCCAGCTTCGTACCGCTTGCGCCGCATCTGCCGCACCTGGACCTGGTCGCGATCGATCTGCCCGGGCACGGCCACAGCGCGCATCTGCCGCTCGGGGCGGTGTACACCACGCCGGCGGCGATCACCCATGTCCTCGATGTCGCCGATGCACTGGGCTGGGACCGGTTCACCCTGATCGGCCATTCGATGGGTGCCGGCATCGCCAGCCTCACCGCAGCGGTCAGTGATCGCATCGAACGGCTGGTCGCCATCGAGGCACTCGGCGGCCTGCGCGGGCCGGAAGAAGAAACCGCCAGCCGCCTGCGCGAGCACGTCGACGCCAGCCGGGCACTGGCACGCAAGCAGCTGCGCGTGTTCCCGGACCTGGCTGCACCGATCCGGGCGCGGATGATGACCAACCAGCTCAGCGAAGGCTGCGCACGCCTGCTGGTCGAACGCGGTGTCGAGCCGGTCGAAGGCGGCTATCGCTGGTGCAGCGATCCGCGCCTGATGCTGCCCACCGCGATCCGCCTGAGCGAAGGCCAGATCGACAACCTGCTGCAGGCCATCACTTGTCCTACCCAGGTGATCTATGCCACGCCTGCACAGTCGTATTATCCCGAGCCGATGCGCAGCGAGCGCCTGCAGCATCTGCGTGATGGCCGCCTGGCGGTATTCCCCGGCAACCATCACCTGCACATGGAACACCCGGCGCGTATTGCCGCCGTCATCGATGCGTTCCTGAGCGAAAACGCCAACGCAAGCTGACCACGTCGGCCGCGCGCACTTCACTCTGCGCCAGTGCGGCCGATAGAACGGTAGTGGGCCCCTGCGTCCACAGCACGCAGGCCCTTTGTGCCTGCGGCTCGTTCCTGGTTCTGCAAGGAAGACCGCATGTCCCGTCTGCTGCACCGTCATCCACAGGATGTGGCCACGGTGTCCGTCCTCCGCGTCGCTGCCTGCGCCGCATTCCCCGAATTCCCCGTCCGTGCCGTCGTTGCGCTCATCCGCGCAGGGCGTTGCAGGGTCGCTGCCGTCCGTTGATCCAGGAGTTGCCGATGTCCATTGCGTCCTCCCGCCCGCCCGACCAGGGCCGTGTCCCTTATCTGCAACAGCTGGCCCAGCGAGGCGATCGTCGCCTGCTGCTGGGCAGCGTCGTATTGGCAGCGATCGGCCTTGTACTGGCCGTGCGTGGCACGTCGGTGCCCGCTGCGAGCGCCGTTGCCGCCGCGGTGCTGCCAGCCGCCTGGCTGGGCTGGCGCCAGGCCGGCCAGGCGCTCGCGCGCAACGGGCTGGCCGTGGTGCTTTCACTGCAGTTGAGCTTGTTCTGTCATATCAGCGGATTGAATGCCGCATTGCCCATCGCGCTGCTGCTGGGCGTGCTGCTCATCCAGCGTGACCGCCTGCCGTTGTGGCTGGCCGGCGCGGTGGGTGTCGGTGCGGTGCTGGCGCCGTTGCTTGATGGGGCGGCCGTCCTGCCGCCGCTGTTGAATGCCATGGCCCTGGCGGTGCTGACGCTGGTGCTGGGCCAGACCGCCGCGCGCCTGCGCCAACAGAGCGAAGCGCTGGGTCACGGACCGCACCGCTTGGCGGCATTGGCCCGCGACATTGCCACCGGCGCGGACCTCGGCGCACACAGCGATGCACGCAACTACGCACCCGGTTCACTGGCCCACGCGCTGGCCGATACCGCACGCCATGTGCAGGCGCAGCGCGGCCGCGAGGCCGAAGCACATGCCGAGAACGCGCAGATCCGCCAGGCACTGGATGCCTCGCGCACGGCGATGATGATCGCCGACAACGATCACGTCATCCGCTACGTCAACCGCTCGGTGGTGGCGCTGCTGCGCAACCAGCAGGCCACGCTGCGCCAGGCCTTCCCCGATTTCGACGCCGAGCGGCTGGTCGGCAGCAGCATCCATCGCTTCCATGCCAACCCTGACCGCATCCGCGGCATCCTCAATGGGCTGCAGGCGACACACAACGGCAAGGTGCGGATCGGGCCGGTGCACTTCGCCCAGGTCGTCACCCCGGTGTTCGACGCACAGGGCGCGCGCCTGGGTTTTGCGGTGGAATGGCATGACCGTACCCACGAACTGACGCTGGAGAATGCCGTCGCCGGGATTGTCGATGCCGCCGCGCAGGGTGATCTGGAACAGCGCCTGCAGGCCAGCGAAGGCGCCAGCTTCCTCGACGGCCTGACCGGGGGCATCAACCAGCTGCTGGATACACTGGGCAGCACGGTCGACGAAGTGCGGCAGATGCTTTCAGCTATGGCCAGCGGCGATCTCGACCGTCGCATGCAGGGCGAGTACCACGGCGCGTTCGCCGCCATCCAGCGCGATGCCAACGCCACCGCCGGCCAGCTGGCGCGCATGGTCGGCCACATCCAGCACTGCGCCACCACCATCAGCACGGCCGCCAGCGAAATCGCCGCCGGCAACGGCGCGCTGTCCGAGCGCAGCGAGCGACAGGCCGCTCATCTACAGGAAACGGCCGCCTCGATGGAGGAGCTGACCGCCACCGTGCGCCAGAACGCAGCGCATGCGCGCCAGGCCAGCGAGCTGGCCGCCTCCACCCAGGGCGCAGCAAGTGATGGCAACCACGCCATGCAGCGGGTGGTCGACACCATGCAGGCCATCGAAGGCGCGTCGAAGCGGATCGGCGACATTACCGGCGTGATCGACGGCATTGCCTTCCAGACCAACATCCTCGCGCTCAACGCAGCGGTTGAAGCGGCACGCGCCGGCGAACAGGGACGCGGGTTCGCGGTCGTCGCCAGCGAGGTCCGTGTGCTCGCGCAGCGATCGGCGGCGGCGGCCCAGGAGATCAAGGTCCTCATCGACGAGGCAGGACGTCAGGTCGGCGAGGGCGCCCAGTTGGTGGCCGATGCCGGACAGCGCATGCAGCGCATCGTCGGCGGCGTTGAGAACGTAAGCCACCTGATGCGCGAGATCTCGGCGGCGTCACAGGAGCAGTCATCCGGTATCGAGCAGATCAACCAGACGGTGGTGCAGATGGACCAGGCCACGCAGCAGAACGCGGCGCTGGTGGAAGAAGCCACTGCGGCGGCACGTGAACTGCAGTCGCAGGCCGGTGCACTGAACCAGGCGGTATCGGTGTTCCGTCGGCGCGAGGCCGCGTTGATCGACTGATCCGCAGGCGTGCTCCCTTGAAGAAAGGCGGCGCCCGCAGGGCGCCGCCTTTTTGTTGGGCGTGGTTAGCGGCAGTGTTCGTTGGCTCAACGGGTACGAACGCAATCCGTTCAAGGCTGCATGCGACACGATGATAAGTAAGAAGGCCAGAGCACCTGCCGCTGCGGCGAAGCATCTCCGCCAGCTGCGGTGCTCCAAAGAATGCGGCACCGCCTGGGCGCCGCATCTACGCGTGGGTATTGAGTTCCGGTAGTGCCGGCCGCTGGCCGGCAACCTCATGAACATCACGCAGCTGAATGTG
>NZ_QQXJ01000001.1:16962-53724 GCF_004348785.1 Stenotrophomonas sp. TEPEL | reverse complement strand
CAAAAATTTAAAGCTGCAGATGAATGATTCTGGCAACGTATCGCTTGCTTTAAAACAATTAATAGTTGCTTGATCAAACGTCTGCAAGATGGACAATCATCCTTCCTGCAGGCGCCTTCACAAGATACCTGCGCATACTTTCAAAGATCGGGGAAGTGGCCTCAGCGCCGTTCCCGTGTGCTGCGAAGTTTCCTTCGCAGCGAGCCGCCCATTATAGCCGGCTTTTCCGCTTCGTCAACACCTTTTTTCAAGGCCATCTCACCGAGGTGGACGTTGTTGCCGATGCTGCTTCGTCGTTGGACCCGAGGGCCTTTCGTCGTTGCGAGCCGCCTATTATGCCGGACTTTTCGAGTCCGTCAACACCTTCGTTCGATGATCTCGTACGGCGGTGGTGGCGTTGCTGTTCGCGTTGCCGGCTTCCTAAGAAGTCGCCGCGCTGCAGCAAGGGAGCGAATTCTAGAGATCCTGCAGAATTCGTCAACACATTTTTTTCAGGAGCATGACAACGCGTCGGCTGCTGCATGCACAACGGGCATGCAACGATCACGGCGGCGTTGCCCGCGCGTTGCGCGGTCAACGCCGCAGGCGCTATCTATAGCCGGATGCATACAGGAAGTCAACGCCGCAGGCGCTATCTATAGCCGGATGCATACAGGAAGGAAGACGATGGACACGACGGTACGGCAGGGATGGTGGCGCGATCTTTCGATGCCGGCGATCGTCGCCGGCTTCATCACCGTGCTGGTCGGCTTCGCCAGCTCGGCGGTGATCGTGTTCCAGGCCGTTCAGGCCGTGGGTGCCGACCAGGCCCACATCGCCTCGTGGATGTGGGCGCTGGGGCTGGGCATGGGCGTGACCTGCATCGGCCTGTCACTACGCTACCGGGTGCCGGTGGTCACCGCATGGTCGACGCCCGGGGCGGCGATGCTGGTCGTCGGTGCGGGTGGCGCCTCTCTGTCCGAGGCCACCGGTGCGTTCCTGCTTGCGGCCGTGCTGGGCATGCTCGCCGGCTTCTCGGGCGTGTTCGCCCGGTTGATGAAACGCGTGCCCATGGCCCTGGCCGCCGGCATGCTGGCCGGTGTCCTGCTGCGCTTCGGGCTGGACGTGTTCGTGGCGATGAACACCCAGCGCGTGCTGGCGTTGGCCATGTTCGCTACGTGGCTGCTGGGCCGCCGCCTGTTCCCCCGCTACGCGGTGATCGCCACCCTGCTGGTCGGCATCGGCATCGCTGCCAGCCAGGGTCTGCTGCATGCACATCAGGTGCACCTGCAACTGGCCGTGCCGCAATGGGTCACCCCCTCGCTGTCGTGGACGGCGATGGTCGGGATTGCCCTGCCCCTGTTCGTGGTCACCATGGCGTCGCAGAACATTCCAGGTGTGGCGGTGATGCGCGCCTCCGGCTACGACGCGCCGGTGTCACCGGTGATCGGCTGGATCGGCGTGGTCAACACGCTGCTGGCGCCCTTCGGTGCCTATGCATTGAACCTGGCGGCCATCACCGCGGCGATCTGCATGGGCCGTGATGCCCACGAAGACCCGGCACGGCGCTACACGGCGGCGATGGCGGCCGGCGCCTTCTACATCGTCATCGGCCTGTTCGGGGCCACCGTAGCGGCCCTGTTCGCTGCCTTTCCCAAGGAACTGGTGGCCTGTGTGGCCGGGATCGCCCTGTTCGGCACCATCGGCAACAGCCTGGCCAACGCATTGGCCGTGGAGCGCGACCGCGAGGCCGCGCTGGTCACTTTCCTGGTGACCGCCTCGGGCATGACGCTGGCCGGTGTCGGTTCTGCGTTCTGGGGCCTGGTGGCCGGAACGCTCTGCCTGTGGGTGCTGCGGCCGCGGGGGGCTGGCTGAAGGGATCAGCCGGTCAACACGGCGCCGAGGATGCCCAGGCCTACGGAAACGGCAATGGCGATCACCGCGCCGACCACGCTGGTGTCGCCACGTGCCGCCAGCGTACTGCGCACCGCAGCTACATCGTCGCGGTTGAGCGCCTCGGCGCGCGCGATCTCCCGCTGGCAGTGCTGCAGGTACCAGCTGTTGGCGAGGACACCCACGGCGATGCTCATACCCAGGTTGATCACCAGTGACAGGGCATCAGGCACATCGAGCAACGCCTCGATCACGCTGGAAGCCAGCAGTACGCCGACCCAGATGGCGGCCATGCGATACATCTTCCGGTACATCATCCAGATCACGCCGAACAGGAAGCCCGGCCAGTGCCAGGTGCCTGCCGCGTTCGCGGTGCCCTGGTCCAGGCGCCAGCGCTTGCGGTAGATCGGGAAGTTGCCGCCGACAACGGCTGCATACAGCGCCATCCGGCCAGTCAGTCCGGCACCCAGTGGAACGGCATCGGCCGTGGCGGGCGCAGCCGGTGCGCGGTAAGGATCATCGCTGGCCGCTATGGCAACGGCAGCCTCACCGACAGGCGGTGCTGCCCAGCCATCGGCGATACCGTTGGCGTCCGACGCAGGCGTTGCAGTCTGCAACGCCTGCAATGACTGCCAGCCAGCCATCCCCTCGCACCAGATCAGGGTGTGACCGGCGATGACACCGTCCTGCTGCAGCTTCTGCAGACCGGCCAGGTCCACTGGACCTTCACTGCTGCCATTTCGAGCGTAGTACCACTGTGCTTCCTGCATTGAAGATCGTCCTGTGTCGGCGTTATGCGGGTTTACAGCGATGCGCTGGACAGTGTCTGCACCAGCGTGTGGCGACCGCCCGGTGCCACGGTGACCACATCGGGGCCGGCGTTGGCCGCTTCCAGGCAGACATAGTCGCGCCAGCCGTCGCCGACATCGGCCATCCTGGCGGCACCTTCGGCGCCAGGATTCCATGCCACCAGCGAGCGGCTGCCTTCGGTGCGGATGTCGATGCGGCGCTTGAGCACCGGATCGCGCAGCACATAGTGTCCGCCGGCCTGGGTGTAGATGCGGTCGCTGCGGCCCGGGTCACGCGGATCGCGCAGCGACCAGGGACCCTGCTGGCGGCGCGGCTGGGCGTAGTTCTCGAACTTGTCGAGGTAGTCCAGGCCGTCGACGCCGTCGACATCGACCTTGCTGGCGTCACCGACACGGAAGTAGTTGTGCAGCGCCTGGGTGATGGTGGCCGGAGCCTTGCCGGTGTTCTCCGTGACCAGCTGCTGGCGCAGTTCACGGCCGACACGGACGGTCATGGTCAGGCGCAGGCCGAGGTTGTCCAACGCCGGCGGGGCCAGGGTCAGCTCGATGCTGCCATCGTCGAGCCGGCGCGCCTGCTGCAGTTCCCAGGGCAAGGTGCGCACGAAACCGTGGGCGGGCACGTCATCGCCCTGCCCCTGCCGGCCGAAGTAGGGCCAGCACACCGGGCTGCCGCCACGGATCGGCGTGGGCAGCGCAGCACGCTTGGGCGAGAGCCACATCAGATCGGGCTGGCCCTTGGGCACGAACGAGAGGAGTTGACCGCCGAACACGCTGATCGCGGCGGTGGCCTGGGGAGTTTCCACCAGCCAGGCGTCGAGTCCCTGGAACTGGCCACTGCTGACACCCTGGATCTGTTGCACGTTGGATCGACTCCGGATGGCCGGCGACTGCACGACACTGTAGTTGTTGGGAAGGCTGAAGCGGGTCGGCGTGGCTGGCGCCTGTGCCTGCGGTTGTGCCTGCAGCGCGCGCAGGATGCGCTGGCCGGCGCGACCGTCGGCGTCGGCCCACCCGAGCCGACGCTGCTCGACCTGGATGGCGCGACGACTGGCGGTACCGATCATGCCATCGGCGGCGCCGATGTCATGGCCGCGCGCGAGCAGCAGGGTCTGCAGCTGGCGGCGCTCGTCGCGGCCAAGGCCAGGATCATCGGTTGGCCAGGCGGTGACCAGGCCGTTGCTGCCACGCAGGCGGTCGGCCAGGGTGGCGATGGCCAACGCATAGCTCTCGGCCGCGTTGTAACTGTAGATCGCGTCGTAATTGCGGAATACCAGCAGCGCCGGGCCTTTTGTCCCGGCCGGCAGCAACAGTGCAGCGCGGGCATCGGCGGGCAGGCCGGACGGTGCCAGCGCGCTGCCGTCCAGGCCGGTCACGCCCAGTGCGCGCCAGTCGGCCAGCGACCGGCGCTGGGTGCGTCCCGCCTGGTTGGCATTGAATCCGGCCGGGACACGGACTTCCATGCCCCAGGGTTCGCCGGTGCGCCAGCCGGCGCGCTTCAGATAGTTGGCGGTGGAAGCCAATGCATCGGGAATGCTGCCGACCAGATCGCGGCGACCATCGCCATCACCATCAACGGCAATGCGTGCGTAGGTGCTGGGCATGAACTGGGTGTGGCCGAAGGCACCGGCCCAGGAACCGGTCAGGCCCTGCGCCTGCAGGTCGCCCTGGTCGATGAGCTTGATCAGCGCCAGCAGTTCGCCGCGGAAGAAGGGTTGCCGGCGGCCGGCACAGGACAGCGTGGCCAGCGACTGCAGCAGCGGGCGTTTGCCGAACACGCGGCCGTAGTCGCTCTCTACACCCCATACGGCGACGATGGTGACTGGATCGACGCCGTACTGCGCCGATACGCGCTGAAGCAGGTCACGGTGCTGCTGCAGCATGGCGCGACCGTCGTCCACGCGCTGGCGATCGACCAGTGCGGCCAGGTAGTCCCATATCGGCGTGGTGAACTCCGGCTGCGCATCGAGCAGCGGCAGCACGGTAGGGTCGGGCTGCAGTCCGGCGGTGATCGCGTTGAAGCGGTCAGCGGCAATGCCCTGGCTGGCGGCCGTCGCCTGCAGGCCCGCCATGCAGCGGGCAAACGCGGGATCAGCGGTTGCCGCTGCTGCCGGCGGCGCGGCCGCTGGCATGGCAAGCGCGGCGGCCAGGCCGAGCGTGGTCAGAATGGGCATGGCGTCCTCCGTGTTGCCGGTGCTGCAGCCATGGTAACGCGGAGGGGCGACAAGGTTGGTCGAGATTGCCGGCCAGCGGCCGGTACTACCTGTGCCTAGGGTGAGGGGCGCAGGAGGCGCAGGCCATAGGCGGGATCGTCCGCGTTCCAGGATGCCGCCACCTTCAGCCCTGCCTGCTGCAGCAGGTGGCCGAAGCTGGCGTCGGTGTACTTGTGGCTGTACTCCACGCGGATCGGTTCGCCTGCGCTGAAGTGGAAGGTACGGCCGTCGAGATGCACGTCCTGCTCGCGCTGGCTGACCAGATCGGTTTCGATGCGCAGTCGTGCGGTGCTGTAACGGGCCCGGTGACGGAAACCGTCAAGATCGAAATCGCTGCCGACCTCGCGGTTCAGGCGCGCCAGCAGGTTCAGGGTGAAGGCGGCGGTGATGCCATCGGCGTCGTTGTAGGCGGCTTCGATCAGTGCAGGGTCCTTGTGCAGGTCGATGCCGACGAGGGCCAGGCCGTCCTTGCCCATGGTCTGGCGCATCGCGCGCAGCAGCGCGATCGCGTCCTCATCGGCGAAGTTGCCCAGTGTGGAGCCGGGGAAGAACAGCAGCCGGCGCGCGGCGGGCCGCTCCGGCGCAGGGACCTGCACAGGGCGGGTGAAGTCGGCACACACCGGCAGCATTTCCACCTCCGGCAGCGCCGGGGCGAGGTGGTCGATGCTGGACAGCAACGCCGCGCGCGAGATCTCGATGGGCGTATAGGCCACCGGATCCTGCAGGGCAGCCAGCAGGCGCGTGGTCTTGCGGCCGCTGCCGCTGCCCAGTTCGACCACATGCACGCGCGGCCCCACCGCCTGCGCGATCTCCGGCAGCACCCGGTCCAGCAGGGCCAGCTCGGTGCGTGTGGGGTAGTACTCCCGCGTGTGGGTGATCTGTTCGAACAGGCGCGAGCCGCGCGCGTCGTAGAAATACTTGGAAGGCAGCTGACGTGAGGCCTGCGACAGCCCCGCTACGACGTCGGCAAGAATCTGCTGGCGGCCGGGGGTAAGGTCGGTCAGCGCCTGCAGCGCATCCTGGACGGTACTCATGAAAGATCCCTTGCCAGGCGCAGGCCTGAGAACTGCCAACGCGCCGGTGGCATGAAGAAGTTGCGGTAGCTGGCCCGTACATGGCCGCGCGGCGTGGCGCAGCTGCCTCCGCGCAGGACCCACTGGCCACACATGAATTTGCCGTTGTATTCGCCGAGGTTGCCGGCGAAGGGACGGAAGCCGGGATAGGCGCCATAGGCGCTGCTGGTCCATTCCCACACGTCGCCGAACAACTGGCGCAGTCCGTCGCCCTGCCCTGCCCTCGGGTGCAGATGGTCGTCATCGGCGAAGTGGCCTTCGACCGGCTGCGTGGCGGCGGCCGCTTCCCATTCGAATTCGGTGGGCAGGCGGGCACCGGCCCAGCGTGCGCAGGCATCGGCTTCGTAGTAACTGAGGTGACAGACCGGCGCATGCGGATCGAGGTCGTGCCAGCCACCGAGGGTGAACTCGCGCAGCAGGTCGTCATCCCAGTACAGCGGATGCTGCCACTGCTCGGCCTCGCGCAGCGCCCAGCCTTCGCTCAGCCACCAGCGCGGATCGCGGTAGCCGCCGGCGTCGATGAAGGCGCGGTACTCGGCGTTGCTGAGCGGGCGTTCGGCGATGGCATGCGCGGGAAGCAGCACGCGATGCACGGGCGATTCATTGTCATAGGCGAAGGCCGCGTGCTGCGGCCAGGCGGACGCACCGATACTGACGATGCGCTCGCCCTGTTCGACCCAACCCTGCGTGCCGAGGGCGCTGACGGGGATGGGCAGGTCTTCGCGGTACGGCGGCTGCAGCGGATTGCACCAGAAGGCGTGCTTGATGTCGGTGAGCAGCAGCTCCTGGTGCTGTTGTTCGTGCTGCAACCCAAGCTGCAGGTGCTGCAGGGCGTCGCTGCCCAGATCACCATCGCGCAGTCCTGCCAGCACCTGTTCATCCACGTGTTGGCGGTAGGCGTGGACCTGCTGCAGCGAGGGGCGCGACAGCAACCCGCGCTGAGGCCGTGCGTGGGCGGGGCCGAGACTCTTGTAGTAACTGTTGAACAGATAGTCCCAGGCCGGATCCCAGGGTGTGTAGCCGGGCTGGCTGGCCAGCACGAAGCGTTCGAAGAACCAGGTGGTGTGGGCCAGGTGCCACTTGGCCGGGCTGGCATCGGCCATGCTCTGCAGCAGGGCGTCTTCCGGGCTGAGGGGTGCGGCCAGCTGCACGCTGCGCCCCCGCACATGGGTGAAGTGGCGGGCGAGGTCACGCTGCGGGGCAGCGACGGCGGCGGGTACGCTGTCCATGCGACCAGCTTCGACCGCGGCCGGTGAGCGCAATGTCATGGCCCGGTGCCGCGGTGTTCACATCAGGGCGCGCGCATTCAAGAAGGGCACCGTTGCGCCGCTAACGGCAGTGCTGCGGCCGCGTCGTGACCGCGCTGGAATTCCGTGTGTCCCATCATCCGCTTCGACAGCCTGTGCACTATCTGTTCGTGCTGCCCGCCGTGCTGGTCGCGCTGGTGCTGTGGGCGAGCCTGGAAAGCGATGATGTCGGCCGCGCCGGGCAGCGCATCCTGCCGTGGTTGCTGGCCTGCCTGGGCGCAGGGCTGGCGCTGCTGTACAACCAGGTGCGCACGCTGTGCCTGTTGCTGCTGGTGGCGCTGGCCTTCGCGGTGCTGCACCAGGACCTCGGGCACTACCTGCGCGAGGGCCGGGTGACGGCGTTGACACCACTGCGCTTCCACGCGATCTCGACCTGGCTGCCGTTGCTGTTCGCCGTCCATGCGTTGTGGCCCGAACGTGGCCGCCGCCGCCAGGACCTGCTGCTGAGGGCCACGACCACTGGTGTTGCGGTGGCGATCTTCATCCTGCTTGCTGCACAGCAGCCACAGGGCATGCACGACCTGCTGTCGAACCGGCACTTCCCCTGGATTCCGAGCGACTGGAACGCGCTGGCGCAGCTGCCAGCCGTGCTGTTCCTGCTGGCCACCGCGGCGCTGGGATGGCAGGCGTGGCGCCAGCCGCGGCCGCTGCATACGGCGATGCTGCTGGCCCTGCTGTGCCTGTGGTGGATGCTGCCGCGGATCTTCCTGCAGCCGGCACTGCTGCCGGCGCTGAGCGTAGCGGCACTGCTGCTGATGCTGGGCGCGACCCTGCAGGAATCCTTCCACATGGCCTTCGGCGACGAGCTGACCGGCCTGCCCGGTCGCCGTGCGTTCAACGAGACCCTCAAGCGCGCCACCGGCACTTACAGCATCGCGATGATCGACGTGGATCATTTCAAGAAATTCAATGACACCCACGGCCACGACACCGGCGATGACGTGCTGAAACTGGTGGCCTCACGGTTGTCGCGGGTGGGCGACGGCGGCCGTGCGTTCCGTTATGGCGGCGAGGAATTCGCCGTGGTTTTCCTCGACCGCCCGGCATCGGCGTGCGTGGACGCGGTGGAGGCGCTGCGACAGGGCATCGAGCAGAGCCGCATGCAACTGCGCGACCGCAGCACGCGTACCCGCGACGATACGCTCGGCCAGCAGCAGCGCGGGCGCGGCGGTGGCGGTGCGGTGGTGCAGGTAACCGTCAGCATCGGCCTGGCCGACAGCCGGGTCGATCGGCGCCCTGCCGGGGTGGTCAAAGCGGCCGACCAGGCGCTGTATGCGGCCAAGGAGGAAGGCCGCAACCGCGTGTGCGCGCATGGCGGCCAGCGCGTGCTGGCCGTGCGCGGCAGCCAGGCTCAGACGGCGTCGAGGTAGTACCAGCGACCCTCGACCCGCAGGAAGCGGCTGTGCTCGGTCATTTTCACCGCGCTGCCGCCACCGACGCGGTAACGGGCGGTGAAGCGGACCTCGGCACTGTCGCTGCCGGTCACCTGGTGGTCCTGCACGGTCAGGCCCAGCCATTGGGTGCGCTGGCCGGGGGCATCATCGAGCGACAGTTCTGCCGGACGGGTGTCCGGGTGCCAGGTGGCACGCAGGTAGTCCGGCAGGTGGCGCACATAGGCGCTGTAACGCGAGCGCATCAGACGCTCGGCATCCGGCGCGGCGTCGCCGGCATGGAAGCGACCGCAGCAGGCAGCGTAGTCGGCGGCCAGGCCACAGGGACAGGGATCGGGGGCGGTTCGGCTCATGCGGGTATTGTCGCGTGGGCGGCGGCAATGTGACAGGCGTATGCTGTCGCGCCCCCACTTCGATCGATCGCCGTGCTGGAACTGATTCCTCCTGAGTTGTGGTGGCTGGTGGTGATCGCCTTCATTGCCGGCCTGGTCGATGCGGCCGTGGGCGGCGGCGGACTGGTGCAGCTGCCCGGCCTGTTCACGGTACTGCCGCAGCAGACCCCGGCGATGCTGTTTGGCACCAACAAGTTCAGCTCGATGTTCGGCACCGGCGCAGCGGCATGGCGCTATGCGCGCAACGTGCGCTTCCCGTGGAAGCCGGTGCTGTTCGCCGCCGGTACGGCCTTCGTGTTCTCCTTCCTTGGCGCTACGGCGGTCAGCCTGTTGCCCAAGGACGCAGTGCGGCCACTGGTGCTGGTGCTGCTGGTGGCGATGCTGGCCTACACGCTGTGGAAGAAGGACTTCGGCGCGCTGCACCGGCCGCAGGACATCGGCCGCCGCGAGCTGGTGATCGCGCTGGCGATCGGTGCGGCGATCGGCTTCTACGATGGCTTCTTCGGGCCCGGCACCGGCAGCTTCCTGATCTTCCTGTTCGTGCGCTTCTTCGGGCTGGACTTCCTGCGCGCGTCGGCCGCGTCGAAGGTGGTGAACCTGGCGACGAACGTGGCGGCGATCTCGTTCTTCGTACCGACCGGCAACATCCTGTGGCTGTTCGCGCTGCCGATGGCGGCGGCCAACATCATCGGTTCGGTGGTGGGCACGCGGTTGGCGCTGAAGGGCGGCACGCCGTTCATCCGCAAACTGTTCGTGGGCCTGGTGGTGGTGCTGATCGCGCGGATGGCGTGGGATACGTTCCGCAGTGCGTGAATGCGGTTGCCGGCCAGCGGCCGGCACTACCACTATCGGGGTTCATTACCCGGTAGGTGCCAACCTTGGTTGGCACGGCGTTTCCAGAGCGGTCAGGCTTCGGCTTCTTCCGGTTCGTCGGCCTGCTGGCGGCTGCGCTCCGGCAGCTTCAGGCGCTTGCCTTCTTCGTCGTACTCGATGAGCAGCACGCCCGAATCGTGGCGGCCGCTGATCTCGACGAAGCAGGCGCCACCGATGAACGGTTCCAGCGTCATCACCGATTTCAGCGGGGTGGCCACCACCATCTGGAAACCGAAGTTGTCGAAGATGTTCATCGCCAGCGCGGTGAACTCGTTGTCGGCCTTGTCGAAGGCTTCGTCGAGCACGACTGCAGCGTAGCTGGGCAGCTGGCTGTCGGCGCCGCCGAGCTGGTAGCGCAGTGCCGCGGCCAGGCAGGTGGTGGCCAGCTTCTGCCGCTGGCCGCCGGATTTGCCGGCGCCGCTGCGGTAGATCTCGACCTGCTGGCGCGTTTCCACATCCAGTTCCACGCCGATGAACTCCACGTGCAGGCGCACGTCCAGCACCACTTCGCGCCAGCGCTTGTCTTCGCCTTCCTGCGAGCCCAGTCGGTTGACCAGCTGGCGCAGTACGGTGAACTGGGTTTCAGCCAGGTCGCGCTGCTCGGTCTGCTGCTGCGACAACACCTCGCGCAGCTGCTGGTGGAACTCCTGCACTTCCGGCAGGCGCCGGTCGTTCAGTTCGATGGTCAGCAGGGTGCCACGGTTGAAGGGCACCTGCTCCAGGCTGGCGTTGACTTCGTCCAGGCGCTGGCCGATCGACTTGCGGGCTTCGGCGCTGTGCCGCTGCAGCGCGAGCAGGTTGTTCTTGCTCTGGTTCTGCAGCAGGTCGAAGAAGCGTTCTTCGTGCTGCGGCAGGCCATCGCGTTCAAGGCGTTCGAGGCGCGCGAGGAAATCCTCGGCCGAGGCCACCGACACGGTGAAGTCGCCCGATTCTTCCGGCCACTGCTGGATGAAGCGACGGAAGCAGCCCAGCAGCAGGTTCTCGACGCGGTTGACCTCCTGCTGCGATGACGACAGCTGTTCGTTCAGCGCGTTGCTGACCTGGCGCATGTGCGCTTCCAGCGTTTCCAGGCTGAGCGGGCCCTGTTCCTGCAGGCGCTCGGCCAGGCCGGCTTCCTGGTCCTCGGCCAGCGCCGGCAGGACCAGTGCACGGCTCTGCTGGCGGGCACGGTCCAGGCGGTCGCGTTCGCGCACCAGCTGGCCGCGCTCGACGCGGGTGTCTTCGTAAGTGCGGCGGGCCTGCTCGATGTCGGCGCGGGTGGCGTCGATCTGCTGGGCGATCCTGGCCAGGTCGGCATTGCCTTCGCGCAGGGAGTGCAGGCTGGCCTCGATGTCGGCCAGGCGCTGCTGCGGCGCGGCGACGTCGATTTCGTTCCAGCTGATGCCGACCAGCTGGTGGCAGGCCAGGCGACGTTCGTTGTCGCGGTCACGCTGGCTGCGCAGGCGCGCGATGTCGGTATCGCAGCTGGCGATACGGGCGGCCAGCTCCTGGGCTTCCTTCTCGAAGACGGCCAGCTTGTCGCGGTTGCTGAAGCCCAGCAGCCAGCGGCGGCGATCATTGACCGCACTGCGGTCGTCCTTCTCGAAGCGATCGCCCGGGTGCTTGACCTGGCCTTCGCGGGTAATGCCGCGGTCGACGTTGCGCAGCTGCTTGGCGTCCACGCATTCGTAGTCGAAGCGCTTGCCCAGCTCGCGGCGCAGCCAGCTTTCGAACACGTGATCGCGCAGTTCCAGCTTGTGCAGCAGCGATTTGGCGGAGGGCTCGCGGGCGAACGCCTCGTCGTTGCGACGCACGCGGTAGTAGGTGAAACGCATGCCCAGGTGGGTGCGGTTCACCCACTCGGCGACGTCGTTGTAGTGCTTGTCATCGACCAGCAGCGACTGCGCGAAACCACCGAGCACGCGCTCGATCGCGCCCTGCCAGCTCTGCTCTTCCGAGCGGACCTGGATCAGTTCGCCGACGAACGGCAGGGCCGCTTCGGAAATGCCGGTTTCTTCGGCCAGGCGCGCACGCAGCTTCTGCATCGGTGCCGGAATGCTGGAGGGCGTGCGCTGCATCGCCTCCAGTTCGCTACGCACTTCGGAGAAGCGGCGCTCGTCGTCGCGCTTGCCGCCCAGCCGTTCGCTGATGGCATCGTCCAGGGCGCTCGACGCGCGCTGACGGTCTTCCAGTTCGGACTGCGCCTGCTCGAGCAGCTCGGCGAAGCCATGTGCATCCTCGGGCAGCGTGGCCTGCAGTTTCTGTGCGGCGTCACGTGCCTGCGCCTGCTTGGCCAGGCGGCGGTCGCGTTCGGCTTCGGCGCGGCCCTGCTCGCGTTCCAGTTCCTCGATGCGCTCTCCACCCTGCTGGCGGCGCTGCAGTTCCAGCTCGGCCAGGCGCTCGGTGTGGTTGTCCAGCGCCGCGCGACGCTGCGCTTCTTCGCCCAGCAGGCCGCGGTCGCGCGTATCCATCTCGCGCAGGCGCGCTTCGATCAACAGCTGGCGGCGGCTTTCGCGGAAGCTGTCGATGCCGAGCTTGAGCGCTTCGTCGTCGCCGCGACGGCGGCTCATCGCCTGCAGGTCACGGTAGTGGTCGCGCGCCGGCTGCAGGGTTTCGACCTGGCGCCGCGCTGTGACCACGGCCTGGTGCGCGCCATCGAGTTCGGCGAAATCGCTGACCAGTCGTTCGGCCGCGTCGAAGGTCTTCGGCGTGTCGAGCATGAAGTCGCGCAGGAAGACGTTCAGGTCACCCAGGTTCTTCGCCGACTGCGTCTTGTGCAGCAGGCGCAGCGCCATCTCGTTGTCGATGCCGAGCAGGTGGCGGAAGCGTTCGGCATAGCCGGAGAACGTGTCGAAGTGATGGACGTCGGCCAGCTTCTGCTTGAGCTTGCGCAGGTCCAGATCGAAGCCGCCCAGATCCTTGGCGATGTCGAACGGGCGCTCGGCGATCATGTAGTGCTTGCGCACGTCACCGGCGGAGGTGCTGCTGCCGGCGATCCACAGCAGGCGTACCAGGCTGACCACGCGGCCATCACCGGCGCGGTACTCCAGCACCAGCGCGGTCCAGGTCGCGCCCTTGCGCAGGTACTGGGTGGCGATTTCACCGGTGCCACTGTCCTGCTGGTCGGCCCACGCGCCGCGCACGTAGGACACCAGGTTGCGGTCGCGGCCGCTGCGTTCGGCTTCACGCGCTGCGGCGTTGAAGTCGACGATGGCCGGTGGCGTCAGCAGGGCGGACATGGCATCGAGCAGGGTCGACTTGCCCGAACCGGAGCGGCCGACGAACAGGAAGCCGCGCTCGGCGATCGGCACTTCGGTCAGGCCGTTGAAGGTGCCCCAGTTGTGCACCTGCAGGCGGCGCATGCGGAACTGCTGCAGGCGCGGGTCCGGCAGGCCTTCGTTGAACAGGGCGGGAGTGTGCTTGGAAATGGCCATGCGGTGCTCGGGTCTCTCAGGCTTCAGCGGCCGGGGTTTCGCGCAGCTGGCGGTAAACCGCCGACAGCTGGGATACGTCTTCGGCGGAGAACAGCAGCTTCAACGCCGGCGAGACTTCGTGGCGGTCTTCCTGGCCGCCGAGGCGGGTCAGGATGTGGTTGTCCTTCATCTTCTGCACCGCCGAGGCGACACGGCGGTTGAAGCCGGCGCGGTCGGTGGACAGGTTCTTTTCGTAGATGGCCAGTGCTTCGGCCATTTCAGCATCGGCGACCACGGCGCGGTTGCCACGCGCATCGGCTTCGCCCAGCTGCTGGCGCAGGTACAGCAGCAGCACCGAATCGATGAAGGTCAACGGCGAGGTGCGCAGCAGTACCGGTGCATCCACATCTTCAGTGTCGGCCTGGCGGGTGAACGCCACGCCACTGTCACGGTCGAGCACAAGTTCCAGGAACAGGTCCGACAGCGCCGAACGGATACCGGCTTCGCTGCGGATCAGTGCCGGCCACAGCTTGGCGTGACGCAGCTGGTCGATGCTGGGGCCGATCAGCAGCTGGCACAGCGCGCGGCGCGCATCCAGCGGCAGGCGGCCGGTATCGCCCATGTAGTAGACGTCGTTGCCGCGCCGGGGCTGGGCCACGGTCGCCACCGGTTCGACCAGGTAAGCGTCTTCGGCCTGGTCGGCATGCGGTGCGTCGATGGGGTCTTCATGCCAGCTCATGGCGTCTCTCCTGGGTAAACCAAACCAGCGGGATGCGGGCACGACGGATCTGTCCGTCGCCACCTCGCCATTCGGCAAGCTCCTGTTCGCCGGCGATCACGCTGCCAAAGCGCGTGCCCAGCGAGAGGTAGCCGATGACACTGCCCAACCCCTGCGGCGCTTCGCGCTGCGACAGGGCCTGGGCGATGCTGAGTTTCGGCTGCCTGTCGAGCAGGTCGTGCAGGTCGCGGCGCAGGGTGCGGAAATCGATTTCCGACGACGCCACCAGATCGCCGACGCTTTCCAGGCTGATGCTGGCCGCATCGTTGTATTCGACGTTGCCATCGACCTGCGCGCTGCGCGGGTCGTGCAGCTTCCACTGCGACCACGAACGCAGGCGGCTGGTGGTCAGCTGCAGGTCGCGGCCAATGGCGCGCTGCGCCGGGAAGTCATCGCGCAGTGCCAGTGCTTCGGACTGCGCCTGCTTCAACAGCTGGTTGAGGCGGCGCTGTTCCAGGTAGCCACGGCTCTGCACGAAACCACGCAGGCTGCGCGCGAAGTTCTGCAGCACGTCATGCACCTGGCCACCACGTTCGAGCATGGTGCTGGTGAAGCCGCGCAGGAAGTTGCGCTCGTTGCGATCCAGCCGCCGGGCGAAGCCACGCGCCAGCAGCGTCTCCAGCGCGGCATCGAGCTGGGCGCTCTGTTCGGCGTCGTTGAGCAGGCGCCAGAACGCCTGGAAACTACGGCCCGCGTCGCTCTCGCCGATCACGTCCACGCCTTCGAACAGCTTGGACAGCACGTCGCCGCGCTCGCCTTCGTCATCGATGATGCGTTCGCGGAAATCACGGTTGAGCTGTTCGAAGTCGTCGCGCACGCGGCGGAAGTCTTCGGTCAACTCGTCGGCCAGGCCGATGATCTGCCGCGTGCGTTCCAGCGCGCGCTTGCCGTCCAAGGCCGTCACGCGGCCAGCGCTGACACGGGCGATCTCGGCATCGATGCGGTCGCGCTCATCGCGCAATGCGGACAGGCGTGCGTCCGGGTCGGCCTCGGTCTGCGCGGCCAGCTGCGACAGCTGTTCGATCACCAGTGCCAGACGGCTCTCGGTGGCGGCCACGCGGGCCTGCTCCATGCTGTCGGCGAAGCGGATCGCCTGCAGCGCCTGGGTCGAGAGCTCGTACTGCTCCTGATCGGCGCCTTCAGGCAGCCGGCGTTCCAGCCAGCCCTGCGCGAGCCAATGGGCGATGTAGGCCTGCGCGGTCCGCGGCAGCTCGCGCGACAACTCGTCGCCGTTGAGCTGGTCCAGCGCACGCTGCAGGCGCTCGTTGAGGACCGATGCCGGCAACGTGCGATCGCCCTCCATCAGCAGGCCCTGAAGCAGGCCGATGATTTCCGGTGCGTGGTCGGCGGCGAGCAGCTTCCATTGCGGCTGTTCGCGCAGGTGGCGGTAACGGGTGATGCGTTCGCGGTGCTTCATGCAGCGAGATCGGTCGGAAGGGCGCAGCGGCCAACGCGCGCGCAAAGGCGCGTCGCAGGCACGGCGAAAGCGGCGGCCGGGCGCGGCCGCCACCGGGAGGCGACGGCGCTCAGCGCTTGCCGCCCACTTCGATGAAGCGCAGGAACTCGGCGCGGGTGCGGGCGTCCTCGCGGAAGCTGCCCAGCATCTTCGAGGTGACCATGCTGACGCCGCGCTTGTGGATGCCGCGGGTGGTCATGCACTCATGGGCGCCTTCGACAACGACGCCGACACCGATCGGCTGCAGCACGTCCTGGATGCACTGGGCGATCTGCGCGGTCATCTTTTCCTGCACCTGGAAGCGGCGTGCGTAGGCTTCGACCACGCGTGCCAGCTTGCTGATGCCCACCACCTTGCCGGCCGGCAGGTAGCCGACGTGCACGCGGCCGATGATCGGCGCCATGTGGTGCTCGCAGTGGCTTTCGTATTCGATGTCGCGCAGGACGATCAGTTCGTCGTAGCCGGCCACTTCCTCGAAGGTGCGTTCCATGTAGGCGCGCGGGTCGTCGCGGTAGCCGCTGAACCAGTCGCCATAGGCTTCGGCCACGCGGCGCGGGGTATCCAGCAGGCCTTCGCGGGTCGGGTCCTCACCGGCCCAACGCAGCAGGGTGCGCACGGCATCCTCGGCCTGGACCTGGGTCACTTCGCCCTGCGGGGCGGCCTTTTCGTTGTTCTTGCTCATTGCATACAGCGCCCGAACGGGGGGCGAGCATCGTACCCGACCGGGGGGTGGGTCGTCCTCTGGGGACGGTTCATCGGGGTGGCCGCCCGGCGCCTCATGGTGGCTGCTGGGCGAGAGGTGGAGGGGCAGGCAGGGCAGGACACGCCGCAAGTACGTCCTTGTAGGCTCGGCCACGGCATCCATGCCGTGGACGGTCCTGCCCTGCCTGCCCCTCCGCCTCTCCGACGGTTTCCTGCGGGCGCGGGCCGGTCCGCCCGAAAGCGGGGGTCAAAAGCTGGGGTTCATGGCTTCGGAGAGTGCTCTGGTAGCGCCGGGCCATGCCCGGCGAGCGGAGCGGTGCCACCAGGAGCCGCCGGGCATGGCCCGGCGCTAGCGCTCTTGTTCTTGAAGAGCCAACCCTCCGCGCTCGCGGGGTGATGGATGGGCAGCGGGGGTCGGGCGGTGCAGGACCGTCCGCGGCGTGGATGCCGCGGCCGAGCCTACAGGGACGTACTTGCGGCGTGTCCTGCANCGCCCGACCCNCGCTGCCCCTGCTGTAACAACGTGGCGCAACGCTTTCCTCAATACACCTCACCCATTCAGCAAAACCTATTGATAGGAATGAAATTAGTAGTATCCTATCTATTACTTATGGACCGACCCCTCGACGAGCGCACCGTGCTGCAGATGCAGCTCAGCTCCGGCCTGCTGTACGCAGGGCGGCAGTGGCAGCGCCTGGCCGACAGCCGGTTGGGCAGCTACGGCATCTCCACCGCCTGCACCATGCCCCTGCTGATGATCGGCCGCTCCGGCGGTGGCATCCGCCAGGTGGCCCTGGCCCAGCAGCTGGGCATGGAGGGGCCTTCCCTGGTGCGCCTGCTGGACAAGCTG
The DNA here is from genome assembly GCF_004348785.1 of Stenotrophomonas sp. TEPEL. Classification (NCBI taxonomy): domain Bacteria; kingdom Pseudomonadati; phylum Pseudomonadota; class Gammaproteobacteria; order Lysobacterales; family Lysobacteraceae; genus Stenotrophomonas; species Stenotrophomonas sp. TEPEL. The sequence goes on along the minus strand of NZ_QQXJ01000001.1, from coordinate 36,619 downwards.
TGCGCCAGTGAACTGGTCCGCCGCGAAAGCGACACCAGCGACCGTCGCGCCAACCTGCTGTGGCTGACCGAGGAAGGCCAGGCGTTGGTGCGCGAACTGGAAGACGAGTTGATCGGCCTGCGCCAGGACGTGTTCGGCGAGCTTTCCATGGATGAACTGCATGCCGTGCTGAAGGCATGGCGCCTGCTGGCCGAGGCTGCCGACCGCATCACGTAAGCCCGTTGTCGGTGAATACCGCCGCTGCCGTGCATGCGCCAGCGGCTTTTGCCCGTTGCCGTTGTCCTGTTCCACCTCCCCTTCCCCTACCGTCCCCGCCCCTACCGATGCCCGGTGAATTCAGTCTCCACGGAGTGTTCGTCCCGACCCTGCTCGGGTTGATGGTGTTGGCCTACCTGGTCAACAGCGGCCTGCACGCGCTGCTGCAGCGTGCCGGTGCCTATCGCCACGTATGGCACCCGGCGCTGTTCAACCTGGCCTTGTACGGGATCGTGCTGGGCCTGCTGTTCCACCTCCTGCGTTGGATGCAATCGTGAACAAGATCGTGAAGAAGACCCTGCCGGTGCTGCTTACCTGCGCAGCCGTGATCGTCGCCCTGCTGGTGCTGCGCCAGCTGTGGGTCTACTACATGGATGAGCCGTGGACCCGCGACGCCCACGTCGGCGCCGACGTGGTGCAGGTGGCGCCGGATGTGTCCGGCCTGGTCGAAACGGTGCAGGTAGCCGACAACCAGGCGGTGAAAAAGGGCGACCTGCTGTTCGTGATCGATCGCGCGCGCTACCGCATCGCGCTGGAGCAGAGCCGCGCCAGCCTGGCCGAGCGCCAAGCATCGGTCGCGCAGCTGCGCCGCGAGATCGGACGCGATCGCAGCCTGCAGGATCTGGTCGCCGCCGAGGACGCCGAAGTGCGCCGGGCCAAGCTGCAGGCCGCACAGGCCGCATTGGCCACCGCACAGGCCGCGGTCGACCTGGCCGAACTCAACCTGGCCCGCACCGAAGTGCGTGCACCGGCCAATGGCCGGGTCAACGACCGCACCATGCGCGTGGGCGACTACGTGGTGGCCGGCAAGCCGGTGCTGGCGCTGCTGGATACCGGTTCGTTCCGCATCGATGGCTACTTCGAGGAAACCCGCCTGCGCGGCGTTTCCCCGGGGCAGCGCGTGGACATCCGCCTGATGGGCGAAGACACCCCTCTGCACGGCCATGTCGAGAGCATCGCCGCCGGCATCGAGGATCGCTACCGCAGCAATGGCAGCACGCTGCTGCCGAACGTGACCCCGGCCTTCGACTGGGTGCGGCTGGCGCAGCGCATCCCGGTGCGCATCGCCATCGACGAGGTGCCTGCCGGCGTGGAGCTGATCGCCGGGCGCACCGCCACGGTGACCGTGGATACCGGCCGCCACATGCAGAACAAGAAGGCCGGCGCTGCGCCGACACAGGCGGGCCTGTGAACGCCGCCCTGCCCCGTCTTGGCCTGATCGTCGCCCTGGCCAGCCTGGCCGCGTGCAGAACCGTCGGCCCGGATTACGCATTGCCCGAGGGCTCGGCGTTCAAGCGGCCGCAAGCGAATGCCGCGTTCATCGATACCCACAACCCCGAAGTGGCTGCCAACCAGGCACTGCCGGCACGCTGGTGGTCGCTGTACAACGACCCGGTGCTGGATGGGCTGATCACCCAGGCGCTGCGCGACAACGTCGAACTGAAGGCCGCCGACGCGCATCTGCGCCGCGCTGCTGCGGTGTACGAGCAGGCGATGGACGCCGGTGGCTTCGAGTACGAGGCCGAAGCCGGCGTCAGCCGCGCACAGTTGTCGGCCGAGTCGTTCCTGCAGGAGCACGAGCTGCCGGTGATCAACCTGGCCGACGGCAAGTTCGCGGTGAGCTACCAGTTCGACCTGTTCGGCAAGCTCAAGCGCGGTGCCGAAGCAGCCCGCGCCGACGAACAGTCGGTGGCCGCTGCACGTGACCTGGCCCAGGTGAGCGTGGTGGCCGAGGTGGTCGACAGCTACCTGGAGATCTGCCACGCCAACCACGAACTGCACGTCGCCGAGCATTCCCTGCAGCTGCAGCAGCGCAGCCGTTCGGTCACCCAGCGGTTGATCAGCGCAGGCCGCGGCACGCCGCCGGAACTGGCGCGCGCCAATGCCCAGGTCGCGCTGCTGGAAGCCGCATTGCCCCCGCTGCAGGCGCAGCGTTCGGCCGCCGCCTATTCGCTGGCGGCACTGCTTGGGCAGACCCCGGGCCAGCTGCCGGCCGGGGTGATCGACTGCGCGCACGCACCCACCCTTGCCCAGCCGCTGCCGGTCGGTGATGGCCGCGCGCTGCTGCAGCGCCGTCCCGACATCCGCCAGGCCGAACGCAAGCTGGCCTCGGCCACCGCGCGGATTGGTGTCGCCACTGCCGAGCTGTACCCGGACATCCGCCTGGGCGCTTCGGTCGGCGCCGCCGGCCTGCTGGAAGACTTCGGCCAGCCGATGACCCAGCAGTGGTCGTTCGGCCCGCTGATCTCGTGGACGCTGCCGTCCTCGGGCACGCATGCACGCATCCACGCCGCCGAGGCTGGCGCCGATGCCGCGCTGGCCGAGTTCGACCATGCCGTGCTGCAGGCACTGCGCGAAACACAGACCGCGCTGGACCGCTATGCGCAGGATCTGCGCCGCCTGCAGTCGTTGCGCGTGGCGCAGGAGCAGGCTGCGATGGCCGCAGAGCAGAACCGCCGGCTGTACCAGGGTGGCCGCACGCCGTACCTGTCCAGCCTGGATGCCGACCGCAGCCTGGCCAGCAGCGATGCCACCCTGGCCGCGGCAGAGGCCCAGGTTTCGCGCGACCAGATCCACCTGTTCCTGGTACTGGGCGGTGGCTGGCAGGACAGTGCCGCGTCTGCGCCGACGGCGGCGAGGTAAGCGATGAACGGGCTGACCGACCGCCAGGCCTGGCTGTTCTCGATCAAGACCTACCTGGCAGCGATCGTCGCGCTGTATATCGCCATGGCCGGCAACCTGTCGCGCCCGTACTGGGCGATGGGCACGGTGTACATCGTCAGCCAGCCGCTGCTGGGCCCTACCCGGGCCAAGGGCGTGTACCGCATCCTCGGCACCCTTGCCGCCGGCCTGGCCACCCTGCTGATGTTGCCCGCCCTGGTGGAAACGCCGCTGGTGCTGAGCGCAGCGATGTCGATCTGGCTGGCCGGCTGCCTGTTCCTGGCCCTGCTCAACCGTGGTCCGCGTGGCTACGCGTTCCTGCTGGCCGGCTACACCACTGCATTCATCGGTTTCCCGGCGGTGACCTCGCCGGAGACCATCTTCGACACCGTGGTGGCGCGCAGCGAGGAGATCATCCTCGGTACGGTGGTAGCGGTGCTGTTCGCCTCGCTGCTGTTCCCGGCCTCGGTGCGGCCGATGCTCGGCGCGCGCATCGGCAACTGGATGGAGGACGCGGCGCAGTGGTGCAGGCAGATCCTCGAGCGCGGCCGCGCGCATGCCCCACGCAACCGGCTGGCCGCCGACCTGGTGCAGTTCGAGGCGCTGATCGAGTTCCTGCGCCGCGATGACCCACGCCATGCCGGCGCGGCCGTATCGATGGAGCGCCTGCGCGAACGCATGCTGTTGCTGCTGCCGGTGCTGTCATCGATCGCCGACCGCCTGAGTGCGCTGCGCAGCGATGGACAGACCCTGCCCGAGGGCTTGCCGACGCTGGTCGATGACATCCACGACTGGATCGACACGCCGTCCAGTGCCAGCGACTACGCGCGCCTGCGCGCACGCATCAGTGCGCTGAAGCCACAGGTGGACCGCGATCTGCAGCACCTGCAGCTGGCCAGCCTGCTGCTGCGCCTGGAGGAGCTGGTGGACCTGTGGCAGGACTGCCGCACCCTGCAGCACGCGATCGACCAGGGCACCGCGCCGCTGGACCGTGCGCACTACCGCATCCGCACCGAACGCGCCGCCACCGACAAGCACGTCGACTACGGCATGGCACTGTTCTCCGCGCTCAGCGCCGGCGTGGCGCTGATGAGCTACTGCGTACTGTGGATCGGCCTGGGCTGGGAGGGCGGTGGCAACGGCGCGATGATGGCCGCGGTGACCGCCGCGTTCTTCGCGGCACAGGACGACCCGGCGCCGAGCATGGTCTCGTTCCTGGTGTGGGCGATGGTGGCTTCGCTGGTCGCCGGCGTGTACCTGTTCGGCGTGTTCCCCGCCGTGCACGACTTCGGCCTGCTGGCGCTGGTGCTGGCGGTGGTGTTCCTGCCGTTGGGCCTGCTGCTGCACCACCCGAAGAGCGCGCTGTTCGCGCTGCCGCTGACGGTCAACCTGGCTGCGCTGCTCAGCCTGCAGAACACCTACAGTGCCAACGTGCAGACCTTCGCCAACTCGTCGATCGCGATGTTCATCGGCATTGGCTTTGCGGTGGTGATGACCCGGCTGTTCCGCTCGGTGGGTGCCGAATGGACCGCGCGCCGGCTGGTACGGCAGGGCTGGACCACCCTGGCCGAAGCGGCCGAAGGCCGTGGCCAGCAGGATCGCCAGCGCTTCGCCGCGCGCATGCTGGATCTGCTCGGCCTGCTGGCACCGCGCCTGGCAGCGACCCCGGAAGGCAGCGACATCGCGTCGGTGGACATGCTCAACGAGGCGCGCATCGGCCTGAACATCCTGCAGCTGCGCCGCGCGCGCCTTGAGCTGCCGGAGCGCAGCCGCGAGGCGGTCGAGCACATCCTGGAGGAAGTGGCCGTGCACTATCGGCGGCAGATCGCCGCACGCAAGCCGATTGTGGCCGCCGAGGCGCTGCGCGAGCGGCTGGACACCTCGTTGGGCCGGGTCGGCAGCGTGGCCGCCTGCAAGGCGCGCGACGAGGCGCTGATGGGCCTGGTCGGCCTGCGGTTTGCGCTGTTCCCGGACGCGAAGGCGTTGGCGCCGGGATTGGCGGACGCCGCAGCGCCGTCCGTCTGATGCGATCCACCGGGCATGGCCCGGCGCTACCATCGTCATCCGGTAGCGCCGGGCCATGCCCGGCGTCCTTACGCCACGGCAACAGGACGGTTCAATGAGTTACGACATGATGGTGTTCGAGGCCAGCGTCGCCCCGCGTGAAGCGGCGGCGTTCATCGCCTGGTTCGAGAAGCAGGCGCAGTGGGGCGAGAGCCACGAGTACGACGACCCGGCGGTCAGCAGCCCGGCGCTGCAGGCATGGTTCGCGGAGATGGCGCAGGAATTTCCGCCGATGAACGGCCCACTGAGCAATGACGATGATGATCGCGCCGAGGTGACCGAGTACAGCATCGGCCGCCATGTGATCTATGGCGCGTTCGCGTACTCGGTGGCCGAGCGCGCGCATGGGCGGGTGCAGGACCTGGCCGAGAAGCACGGCGTGGGGTTCTTCGATGTCAGTGCGGATGAAGCGGCGATCGTGTATCCGGATGGGTTGATGCCGGAATAGATTTGGCGGCAGGGCTGCGCCCTGCACCTGCCGAATCAACGTCAACGGCAACGGCAAAAGCGAGCGATCCTTGGGATGGCGGAGTGGGTCCGGTTGCGGGGGACGCCGTAAATCCGTCCATGGAGGCTCGGTCGCGCCATCCATGGCGCTCACGCCCCCGCAACCGGNCCCACCCCGCCTTCGACAGTTTTCTGCGATCTGTTGGAACGGCAAGGCCTGCCCTTGGTGGGTGTCGACCTTGGTCGACACGGTAGATCCACGCCGTGCGTGGATGAAGGTGACCGACGTGATGGCGAGGCTGGCGTTTAGAACAACGTGCCCTGCACGGTGGGTTCTTCGCCGCGCGCCGGTTCCTCGGTCACCTCTTCCGCACCCAGCCGCCACGCCAGGCCACCAAGGCGGCTGGCATGTCGTTTCAATGCCGCCTCCAGCACCTCGGCGCTGCCGGCCACCTGCAGGCGCTGGCGGGCGCGGGTCAGGCCGGTGTAGACCAGTTCGCGCGACAGCACGCGGCTGTCCTGCCTCGGCAGCTGCAACCACACTTCATCGAACTCCGAACCCTGCGCCTTGTGCACGGTCATCGCGAACGCGCTCTCGTGTGCGGGCAACGCTGCCGGGTGGAAGGCGCGCGGCTGGTCGGCGGTCTCGCCGGGGAACCAGGCCACCATCGCACCGCTGCCATCGCGCAGGCAGATGCCGATATCGCCGTTGAACAGGCGGTGACGGTAGCTGTTTTCGGTGATCAGCAGCAGCCGGCCCTGGAAGTAGCCCGGGGTGTTGCCAGCCAGCAGCTGTTCAATGCGGCTGTTGAGGCCACGCGCGCCCTGCGGGCCTTCGCGCAGTGCGGTCAACACGCGCAGGCGGCTGGCCTGCTGCAGTGCCTGCGCCGGGTCCACTGCGTCGGCCAGTGCGCGCCAGTGGTCGAGCAGATGCTCGCGCTGGCCACGCAACGGGTCCGCCTCGCCTTCATGGAAACGGACACCAGCCAGCCCGCCACTGCGCAGCAGGCGCAGGGCGGTATTACTGTCACCGCCACGCACGGCCTGCGCCAGCGGCGCCAGGTCCAGCGCATCACTCTGCCGGTAGCCACGCTGCAACTGGACGCGTCGGCCTGCGAACGCGCGCGGCGGTGCCTGCGGCTGCAGCGTCGCCGCTGCCAGCAGTCCATGCAGCGCCTGCGCATCGTCGGCACCGGTGCCGATGCCATCGCCGCTGGCGCGCAGGATGGCACTGAGCACATCACCGGCTTCCACCGACGGCAACTGGTCGGGATCGCCGAGCAGGATCAAGCGGGTGCCGCTGGCAATCGCGTCGACCAGCTTGGCCATCAGCGGCAGGTCGATCATCGAAGCTTCGTCGACCACCACCACGTCCACCGGCAACGGGTTGTCGGCGTGATGGCGGAAGCGCGGTGAATCAGGAATCACCCCGAGCAGGCGATGCAGGGTGGTGCCTGTGCTGGGCAGCGCGGTGCACAGCGCCGGCTCCAGCCCCTGCTCCTGCAGCCGCTGGACGGCCAGGCGCAGGCTTTCGGCCATGCGCTCGGCGGCGCGGCCGGTGGGTGCAGCCAACGCCACCTTCGGCACAGGCAGGCCCTGCTGCTGCGCCTGTGCCGCCAACAGCAGCAGCAGGCGGGCGATGGTGGTGGTCTTGCCGGTACCGGGACCACCGGTGACCAGGGCCAGCGGGTGGCGCAGGGTTACGCCAGCCGCACGGGCCTGGTGGTCCTCACTCGTCGCGGCGTGCGGAAACAGACGCGCGAACAGGGGCGCCACGGCGGCCATGTCCGGTGCAGGCAGCGGATGACGGCCGATGCGTTGCAGGCCGACAGCCAACTGCCGCTCGTATTCGCGGTAGCGGCGCAGGTACAGCAGACCGTTCTCGAGCACCAGCGGCGCTTCCGCGGCGGCGGCGCTGGCATCCTGCGGGGTCGCCACCCAGGGCGAGGCCTGCAGCTGCGCCAGCCACTGCGCAGGTTCGGGCCATGCCGGAATGCCATCGATCACGCGCTGGGGCTGGCGCGGATCGAAACCAGCGTGCCCCTGCGCCACGGCCAGCGAGGCCAGTGCGGCGGCCAGTGCCACGTCGTCCGGCGTGTCTTCGCGCAGGCGCTTGAGGCTGATGGCCAGGGCGTGGTCCAGGGTGCGCAGCTGGCCACTGCGATGCAGATCGCGCAGCAGGTTCATGCGGTTTCTCCGCGCGCGCGCGCCGCCATCTCGGCCTGGGCTGCTTCGCCGCCCGCAAACAAGGCATCCAGCGCATCCACCAGCTCAGGCGCGAAGCGCTGCACGTGCACGCCATTGCCGGCAATATCCAGACCCCGGCAGAACAGATAGCGGATACCGCCCATGTCGCGCCCGTAGTCGTATGCCGCGCCCAGGCGGAACCGCAGCCAGCGATGCAGGGCCACGGTATAGATCAGCGCCTGCAGGTCGTACTCGCTGTGGCGCATCGCGATCTCCAGCAGGTCCGGGCTGTAACCCGGCAACCGGTTGGATTTGTAGTCCAGCACATACCAGCGGCCATCACGCACGTAGGTCAGATCGATCTTGCCGGTCATCAGGCCTTCCAGCCTTCTGCGCAGGCCGAAACCGCGCCGTGCGCTGGAGATACCGTGCTCGTGCAGCAGCTGCAGCAGCACCGGTACTGCGGTCGGCTCGATGGCGAAGTGGAACTCGATTTCGGCCCGGCGCTCATGCTCGGGCACGCTGCACAGCGCACCGCCTTCGGGCAGCGGTACGGTGAGGGTGTGGCCGACCAGCGGCACCAGCACCGCCACGCCATCGTCCAGATCCTCGTCGGCATAGCCTTCGTCGTGCAGCGAGCGGCGCAGCACGTCGGCCTGTCCCTCCGGTGCCGGTTGCTGCGGCTGCCAGTGCGACCACAGTGCGAAGTCGACGTTCTCCAGCGCATCGTGCAGCACATTGCCGAAGCGGCTGCCCATGAAGCGCGGATCCGGCGGTACTGTGTCTTCTGCGGCAGCGTCCGGCAACGCCGGCTCCAGCGGCAGCTCGGCACCGGCAGGTTCGTCGGCAGCCGGTGCCGGCAGTTCGGTGGCCGCCGCTTCGATATCGTCGCCGTTGCCAGCGTCGGCATGCGCCAGCTGGGTGAAGCTGTAGACCCACCAGTCATGTGGCACCCGTCGGGTCAAGGCACGCACCGCAGGCAGCTCACCTTCGGTTTCGGCCAGCAGTTGCGGCAGGCGGCCCGGCGGCGCACTGTCATCCAGGTCCACGTCCGCGTGCGCTCGCAGCGCCTGCAGGTCGCCCAGCAACGGCGCCAGGCGGGTCTTCGCATGGCCTGCCAGATCGCCGGTGGCGATCCACAAGGCATGCTCGGCGCGGGTCAGGCCCACGTACAGCAGGCGCGCGTCTTCTGCACGCTGTTCGCGCTCGCGCTGGCTGCTGGCCGCGTCCCAGGCATCGTCCCTGTCCAGCTTCCAATGCAGCTGGCGCTCACCCTGCAGGTGCACGGTGCAGTGCGTGGCGGTGTTTGGCGCGCCGCCATCGATGCCCACGAACGGCAGGAACACCAGCGGGTATTCCAGGCCCTTGCTCTTGTGCAGGGTGATGATCTGCACCCGTCGCGCGTCGGACTCCAGCCGCAGCAGCTGCTGCTCGTCATCCTGGTCGGCGTTGGCCATCTGCCCCTGCAGCCAGTCCAGCAGGCCGTGCATGCCCAGTGCCTGTGCGGAGGCTTCCTGCAGCAGTTCGCCCAGCTGCAGGTAATTGGTCAGGCGCCGCTCGCCATCGATCAGCGCCAGCAGGCGCTCGCCTTGGGCGGCGCAGACATCGGCCACTACCGCGAACGGGCCGCCACGCTGCCAACGCTCGCGCCAGTGCAGCAGCTGTGCCTGGAACCCGCGCTGCAGGTCCCCCTCACGCTCCATGCTGGCAATCGCGCTTGCGCGCTGCCCCAGCAGCACCGTTGCCAATGCAGTACGCAATCGCCCTTCGTCGGCCGGTTGCAGCAACGCCAGCAGCAACGCACGCAGGTCACGGGCCTCGCTGGTGGCAAACAGACTCTGCTTGCCGGCCGCCACCGCGGGAATGCCGACTGCGGCCAGCGCACGCTGTACCAGCGTGGCTTCGCGATGCGAGCGCACCAGCACGGCGATATCGCCGGGTTGCACCGGGCGCCCACGCAGCAGCGCGGTGCCGGCACGCGCCTCCAGCAGGATCTGGTGGATCGCTGCCACGCAGGCCTGGGTTGCCGCGTCGCGCGACGCATCGGCGCCAAGGGCCTTTTCACCGTCGCTGCGCAGCAGGCGCAGGGTCAGCGCTGGTGCGGCCCGGCCATCGCGCAGGTAGTCCTCATCGACACGCACGCCACCGGGCCGCACCGGCTCGAACCGGATGTCGCGTTCGAGGAAGGCATCTTCGCCAGCGTTGTCGTACAGCGCCTGCAGCGCGCGCAGCACGGCCGGGCGCGAACGGAAGTTCTGGTCCAGCGCCGGTGCCTGCTCGGCCACCTGCTTGGCTTTCAGGTAGGTATGGATGTCGCCGCCGCGGAAGCCATAGATGGCCTGTTTGGGGTCACCGATCAGGAACAGCGCCGGCTGCAGCCCCAGCTCGTCCACCTCCGGCGAGGCACCGAACACGGTATGGAAGATGCCCCACTGACGGTCATCGGTATCCTGGAATTCATCGACCAGGGCGATGCGGTACTGCGCCCGCAGCTGCTTGACCAGGGCCAGCCGCTGCGGGCCTTCCAGCGCGCGGGCGACGCCGTCGATCAGATCGTCGTAGGTCTGCACGCGGCGCACGCGCTTCAGCGCCGACAGGCGCTGGGTGGCTTCCTCGCGCAGGGCGTGCAGGAAGTTCAGTGCCGTGGCACGCAGCCATTGTTCGCGCTGGGCCAGCAGTGCCACGTAGCGCTCAAGCGGTGCCTGCAGCGGCGAGGACGGTGTGCGGTCGGCGAACTTCTTGTTGGTCTTGGCCAACAGCGCGTCGGGCAGCAGCGCCGGCAAGCGGTCGCTGGACAGCAGTTCGGCTGCGTCGCCGCGCTCGGCCCAGCCCAACAGCTGCCGGCCCAGCGCGTGCAACCAGCCCAGCTTGTAGGAAACGCCGTTGATCCACTTGTTGTCGACCGCCTCGCACAGGTCCAGGAAGAAGCGCTCACCGTGCTCGCGCACGGCCATCGACAGTTCCGCCGCCGCGCCCAGCAGCGCCGGGCGCGGATCGTCCACGGCCAGCGGCTGCAGTGGCGGGTGCAGCGGTGGCGATGCCAGCAGCGCGCGCAGGTCAGCCGCCAGCGCCTCCGGGTGGGACCACAACCAGGTCAGCGGTTCCAGCGTTGCCGGGTCGTTGGCATGCACACGCCAGAGATCGGCCGCCAGCTCTTCCAGCAGCTCACGATCGCTGGCCAACAGCTCGGGCGGGTCGAAGGTATGCCCGCTTTCGAGCGCATGTTCGCGCAGCACGCGGGTGCAGAAGCCGTGGATGGTGAAGATCGCAGCCAGGTCGATCTCGTCGGCGGCTACCTGCAGGCGCCGCTTCAACGCTTTTGCGGTTTCCGTGCCATCCTGCAGATGACGTTGCAGCACCTGCCGGGTCAGCAGCGCATCGGGGGTTTCATCGTCGCCGGGCGGCAGATCGACCAGGCGCGCAGCCAGGGCCAGGCGCTCGCGGATGCGCTTGCGCAGTTCCTGGGTGGCGGCGTCAGTGAAGGTCACCGCCAGGATCTGGCCGATGCGCAGGCCCTGCTCGACCACCAGACGGGTGAACAGCGTGGCCAGGGTAAAGGTCTTGCCGGTGCCGGCGCTGGCTTCGATCAGTCGCGTGCCGTGCAGGGGCAACGCCAGGTAAGGGTCGGGGTAATGCGTGTTGATGGAAGCGTCCTCGGCACCGCTGCTCATGCGTGGCCCGCCTGTGGATCATTGCCGAAGCTGCGCCCTTCGCGCACGGCGCTGAAGACCACCTGGCTGTTGCGCAGCAGGTCGGCGTAACTGGCGTCGTCGGCGAACGGGTCGGCGCCACGCAGCAGCAGCTGCCAGGCATCACTGTTGGCTTCACCCCAGCTGCGGTCGCTGCCATGCCATTGTTTCCAGCCTTCGCTGCGCTGCTTTTCCACCGGCGCGTTGAACAGAACCCAGCCGGTGTAGGGCGCGAACCGCAGTGGTTCGCGCAGGCCACGCTGGCGCAGCTGCAGCAGCGCGCGCAATGCCCCGCGTGCTGCGGGCTCGGTCAGGGCAGGCAATGCATGCGGACCGGGGCCGGCATCACCGCCGTCGTAGAACTGCACCAGCGGCAAGGCATCGCCGGCGGCGTTGGCCAGCAGCCAGTCCAGCCCCTGGCGGATCACCGCGTTGCCATTGAGGGCGCCGGCGCGCAGGCGCACCAGGCCCTCGGGATGGCGATCACCGACCCGGCCATGCAGGCGCACGCCGTCGATCTCCACTTCATAGCGGCGGCTCTCCAGCGGCGTGCCCTGCAACCAGCCCAGCATGGCCGTGGCGTACGGGCGGGTCTTGAGCCGCTCCACTTCAAACTGGCGTTCGCCGAGGATGCCCGACGGCAACAGCCCGCGTGCGCGCAGCCGCGGGTACAGCGGCTCGCTGTCGCCGGCCAGCGTGGCCTGCACCACGGCCAGCTGCACACTGCGCTTCTCCGGCCCGCGCGAGGACAGCACCAGCGGCTCCAGGTCGTCGACGTCCTCGACGTCGTCGGCCAGGCGCAGGCCCAGCGACTGTGCGAGGAACTGCCCGGCCGGATCACACAGGAAACGCCGCAGGCTCTCCAGCGAGACCTCTTCTTCCACCGCGTCGTCCATCGGCGGCGGCAGTGCGGCGTCGAACCACGGCAGCAGGCCGCCGCGCTGCCCGCCCAGTCGACCGGCGGCCGGGTGCCACTGCCGGCGGTAGCTGAAGCGGCGTGGATCGCCGTCACCGAAGGCGGCCGGCGAGAACGGCTGCAGCGCGTGGCGCACGGTGAAGTCCCGCGTGGCGGTCGACGGATCGAGGTGATAGGCCGCGGCGGCATCGATCAGTTCGCTGACCAGCACCGAGGGTTCGCGCACGCTGCCATCGCGCGGGTCCGCGCCGAGATAGCTGAGGTAGAACACGTCCTGCGCAGCAGCAAACAGCTGCAGGAACAGGAAACGATCGTCTTCGCGGGTGGAGCGGTCGCCGGGACGGCGGCGCGGCGTATCCAGCTCGGCGGTTAGCTGGTTGAGGCCAGCGGCCGGGTCGCGACGCGGGAAATCACCATCGTTGAGGCCAAGCACGCAGATCACCCGGAACGGCAGCAGGCGCATCGGCACCATGCGCCCGAAGCTGATGCCACCGGTCAGCAGCGGCGCGCGCGTATCGGCCTCGGCAAGCGCACCGGCGAAGTGCGCACGCACCACCTCCGGCGGCACGCCATCGACGAACCCGGCCTTGTGCGCATCCTCGGCGAACTGGTTGAGCAGCTTGCGCAGGCGCTCCAGCGCGCGCTGGCTGTTGGGCGAGCTGGGTGGTGTCGGCAGCAGGGCATCGAGCAGCGACAGCAGGCGCTGCCGCCACTGTGCCGGGGTCAACAACTCGCCCAGCCGGCGCTGGTAGACGGCCAGCACGCGCAGCAGGCGCAGCAGCCGGTCCAGCGCATCCAGCGCCCCGCCTTCCAGTTCGATCCACGGCGCCACCCCGGCCAGGTCCACCTCGCTGCCGGTGGCGTGGCCCAGCAGCAGGCGGTCCAGCGCGAACTGCCAGGTGTAGGCGTCATCGCTGGGGGCCTGCAGCTGGTCGCGATGCTGGGCATCCAGGCCCCAGCGTGCGCCTGCCTGCTGCAGCCAGCCATGCAGTCGGTCGAAGTCCACCGCTTCCAGGCCGGCGGCCTCGGCCAGCGGGGCACTGGCCAGCAGATCCAGTACCTCGTTCAGGCCGAAGCGCGAAATCGGCAGGCCAAGCAGGTGCACGAACACATCGGCCAGCGGCTCGCCGGCCAATGGACTGCTGTCGGCCAGCGCGTAGGGAATGTGTTCGTCCTCGCCCCCCCGTCCGCCGAACACCGCTTCCAGATAGGGCACATACGGATCGATGTCCGGCGCCAGCACGGCGATCTCGCGCGCCTGCAACGGTGGGTCGAAGCGCGGGTCCTGCAGCAGGCTGCGCAGCTGGTCGTGCAGCACCTGCAGCTCGCGCAGGCGGGTGTGGCAGGCGTGCACCTGCAGGCTCGGGTCGTCGCTGCGCAGGCCATCGCGCAGTTCACCGGAAGGCAAGGAACGACGGTGGAACAGGTCGCGCTGCAGACGATGCAGCAGGCTGTCGGACAGCCCGCCCTGGTCCATCGTCGGCCGCGTGTCTTGCTCGGGGTCGGAATAGGCCGCGATCTCGCCGGCCGGATGCACCACTTCATAGCTGCCCAGCACCGCCATGAAATCGCGGCCGGCCGCACCCCACGCTTCCAGCAGGCGGTTCTCGCCGGCGGCCTCGCCGAACGGGTCCGGCGCACCGCTGCGCAGGCGCTCTGCCAAGGTCTGCAGGTCGCCCCAGTAGGACTGCACCGGCGTGGGCAGATAGAAATGCAGTTCGCCCACCCGCGACTGGGTGGCCATCACCCGCAGTACGTCGGGCGAGATGTTGAGGGTGGCGAACGCCGACATCCGCGCCGGCAGGCCCTGCGGCAGCGGTTGGCCGGCGCCCTCGAAGCGGTCCAGGTACGCCTGGATGCGGCGCGCGCGGTAACCATGGCCGGCGGCGATGCTGCGCCACAGGATGGCCTGCGGATCGGCCGCGTCGGCGCCGGCTTCCCAGCGCAGCAGCCAGTCGCGGCGCCAGGCCTGGTACTTCTCGAACACCGAGGCCAGTTCGCCGGCCAGGGCCCAGGGTTTGAGCGCGTCGCCCCCGGCAAGATAGGACTGCAGCGCGCGCATCGGTGGCTGTGCCAGCAGCTGCGGATCGCGCAGGGCCTGGTACAGGCGCCAGCGCAGGGCGGCCGCGTCCAGGTCGTCGGCTTCGCCCTCGACATTGGCGTTCAAGGCACGGGCGACGAACTCACCGGGGGTCAGGAATTCCAGGTTGGCGGCCACGCCATACTCGGCAGCCAGTGTCGCCTGCAGCCAGCGCCGCATCGCCACCTGCGGGATCAGCACCACCTCCGGCGCCAGCAGCGGCTGTCCCGGCACCGGCACACGCACGTTGCGCGCCAGCAGGGCAGCCAGCACGTCCAGCGAATTGGAATGGTAGAGGCGGAAGTCGCTGCCCGGGTCACTCATCGTGCACAGTGTGCAGCACACCCGCCCGTATTCAATCCCGGGGTACGGTGATCGCGACGGATTGTTCCGGTCGTTTTCGGAATTGTCCCGGTCTGGCGACGGTCCGACCGTGCAACAATACTGCACCGTCCAGTCTGCTTATGTTCAGCAGTCTGACCCGATGCTTCAATGTCGAAAAAACGTTAAGGGTGCCCATGTCGGCTTCCACTCCCAGTCTGGTGCAGTTGTCCAACGTCCGCATCGACCGGAGCGGGCGCACGATCCTGCGCGACGTTTCGCTGCAGGTGCCCAAGGGCAGCATCACCGCGGTGCTCGGTCCGTCCGGCAGCGGCAAGTCGACCCTGCTGGCGGCGCTGACCGGCGAACTGCGTCCGGTTGCAGGCGACGTCACCCTGTTCGGCAAACCCATCCCGCAGCGTACCGCCGAGCTTCTGGAGATGCGCAAGAGCGTCGGCGTACTGCTGCAGGGCAATGGCCTGCTGACCGACCTGACCGTGGCCGAGAACGTCGCCCTGCCGCTGCGCACCCACACCCGCCTGCCGGCACCGGTGCTGCGCCGGCTGGTGCAGATGAAGCTGCATTCGGTCGGCCTGCTGGCCGCCGCCGATGCCTGGCCGCGTGAGCTGTCCGGTGGCATGGCCCGGCGCGTGGCACTGGCCCGCGCGTTGGCCCTGGACCCGCCGCTGATGATCTACGACGAGCCGCTGACCGGGCTGGACCCGATCGCCTCGGGGGTGATCATGAGCCTGATCCAGCGCCTCAACCACAGCCTGGGCCTGACCAGCATCATCGTCAGCCACCACGTGCACGAGACCCTGCCGATCTGCGACCAGGTAATCGCGATCGCCAATGGCGGCATCGTGTTCCAGGGCACGCCGGAGGCGCTGCAGTCCAGCCAGGACCCGCTGCTGCAGCAGTTCCTGCATGGCCAGCCCGATGGTCCCATCCCGTTTGATGCCGCACCGCGCGCGAGGGTTGCCTGATGCCGTTCGTGCAAGCCACCCGCTCGCTGGGTCGTGCCGGCCTGTTCTCGCTGACCGTGCTGCGCGGTTCGCTGCCGACCCGTGATTTCCTGGCCGAGCTGACCCGCGAGATCTACAAGATCGGTGCGCGCTCGCTGCCGATCATCGCCGTGGGCGGTGCCTTCGTCGGTCTGGTGCTGACCCTGCAGGGCTACCGCACGCTGACCACCTTCGGCGCGGCCGACGCGCTGTCCACCCTGCTCGGCCTGTCGCTGTACCGCGAACTGGCACCGGTGCTGACCGCGTTGTTGTTCATCGGCCGCGCCGGCAGTTCGATCGCCGCCGAGCTGGGCCTGATGCGCGCCACCGACCAGATCAAGGCGCTGGAACTGATGGCCATCGACCCGGTGGCCAAGGCCGTGGCACCGCGCTTCTGGGCGGCGGTACTGACCGTGCCGCTGCTGACCGGCATCTTCTGTTCGCTGGCGATCAGTGCCAGCTACTTCGAAGCCGTGCACGTGCTGGGCCTGGACAACGGCGTGTTCTGGTCGGCGCTGCGTGGCAGCGTGGACTTCTGGGACGACTTCGGCGTGGCGATGCTGAAGTCGGCGATCTTCGGTGGTACCGCGGCCCTGGTGGCCGCCTATGTCGGTTTCCACGCCGAACCGACCATCGAAGGCACGTCCGTCGCCACCACCCGTGCGGTGGTCAACGCCTCGCTGCTGGTGCTGATGTTCAACTTCGTACTGTCGGCAATGTTGTTCACCTAACCCCTCCATCGGCGGTGCGCATCGGCGCGCGGCCACCACGACTGATCAGGTAATCCACATGGCCATCCGCGGTCCCAGACTCGAATTCTCCGTCGGCGCCTTCCTGCTGCTGGCCCTGGCCTCGCTGATGGTGCTGGCCGTCGCCTCGACCAACCAGCGCTGGAGCTGGGGTGGCGAAGGCTATGAACTCAAGGCACGCTTCTCCCAGGTCGGCCAGCTGCGCAAGCAGGCGCCGGTGAAGATCGGTGGTGTCACCGTCGGCCAGGTCGCAGCGATCGATCTGGACCCGGTGAAGTTCGAATCGATCGTGACCCTGCGCATGGACAGCAAGGTCAAGGATCTGCCGGCCGATACCTCGGCGGGCATCTTCACCAGTGGTTTGCTCGGCGAGAGCTATATCGGTCTGCAGCCCGGCGGCGATCCGGACGTGCTCAAGCCCGGCGAAGAGATCGTCTTCACCCAGCCGGCCGTGGACCTGATCCAGCTGGTCGGCAAATACATGTTCAGTGGCGGCGCCGGTGGCGGCGCTGCTCCGAAGCCCAACGATGGCGCGCAGGCGCCTGCAACGGAACCGCAACCATGAAGATGAAACTGATCCCGGCCCTGCTCGCCTCGTCGCTGCTGCTGGCCACTCCGTTCCTGGCCCAGGCACAGGCTGCCGCCCCCGCTGCTGCCGCCCCCCAGGGCCAGGCCGGCAAGGTGGTGATCGACGCCAGCACGCGCATCCTCACCACCCTGCAGCAGCGCCGTGCCGAATTCAGCGGCAACCCGGCCAGCCTGCGCAGCTATATCGACAGCGAGCTCAACCGCACCTTCGACCGCGACTATGCCGCGCGCCTGGTGCTGGGCACGCACGCCCGCGGCGCTGCGGACGCTGACATCAAGCTGTTCGCCAATGCGATGGCCGACAACCTGATGCAGCGCTATGGCTCGACCCTGCTCAACATCCAGGGCAAGCCGAGCTTCCGCCTGAAGGGCGAAAGCCCGCTGCCGGGCAACCGCGGCGTGCGCGTGAGCACCGAGCTGGTGCGTGCCGGCAGCGAGCCGACGCCGGTGGAGTACTGGATGCGCAACGAAGGCGGCCAGTGGAAGATCTTCGACGTGAACATCGAAGGCATCTCCTACGTGCAGACCTTCCGCAACCAGTTCGATGCCCCGCTGCGACAGAAGGGCATCAAGCAGGTGGCCACCGAACTGCGCAGCGGCAGCATGCAGGCTGGGCCGGCCGGCAATGGCAAATAAGGCGCTGGCGCTGCTGGAAGGTGACACCCTGCGCCTGCGCGGGATGCTCGACCGTGCAGCGGTGATCGCGCTGTGGCCGCAACTGCAGGCCCTGCCGGCGCAGCTGTCGCGGCTGGAACTGGCGGAGGTCGAGCGCGTGGACAGCGCCGGCCTGGCGTTGTTGGCCGAGCTGGCCGCACGCGCGCGCCAGGGCGGCCATCCGCTGACAATCTCCGGCGCCCCCGCCGGCTACAACGAGCTGAGCGCGGCCTACCGGCTGTCGCCCGACCTGGACTTCAACGCTACTTCTGCTGCGAGCTGACATGAACGTCGTGCGCGTTTTCCCTCTGATCCTCCTGGCCGCCGCGCTCAGCGCCTGTGCCGGCAAGCCGGCGCGCAGCGACGCGCCAACCGCCGACACCGTGGTGCCGGCGACGAACACCACCACGGTCGACAACACTGCTGGTGCGGATGCGCCTGCTGCGAGCGTCGCAGCCGACGCCCCCGTACCTGCTGCGGCCGCGCCGGCACCGGCTACCGCCTCGCAGGGTACAACCGGCAGTGAGGCCACCGCCGCCGCACCGGGCGGCGATGACGACTTCGACGCGCTGTACGGCGCCAATGGCAGCACCACCAGCACTACCGCCTACGACCCGTGGGAACCGTTCAACCGCAAGGTGCACGGGTTCAACAACGCGGTCGACCGCGGTATCGCTCGCCCGCTGGCAACCGCCTATACCCACGTGGTGCCGCGCTTTGCCCGTACCGGCGTGAGCAACTTCTTCAGCAACCTGCGTGCGCCGCTGACCATCACCAACCAGCTGCTGCAGGGCCGCCCGGCCGACGCCTGGGACAGCCTGGGCCGGTTCCTGATGAACAGCACGCTGGGCATCGGTGGCCTGTTCGACCCGGCCAGCAAGGCGATGGTGCCGCGACGCAACGAGGACTTCGGGCAGACCCTGGGAGCCTGGGGTTGGCGTCGTTCGCGCTACGTGGAACTGCCGTTCTTCGGCCCGCGTACCGTGCGTGATGTGTTCGGCCTGGCCGGTGATATCCCGCTGTCGCCGATCCGCCGCATCGAAAGCGACAAGTACCGCATCGGTCTGCAGGGCCTGCAGCTGGTCGATACCCGCGCGCAGCTGCTGGCGATCGACGACCTGCGCGATACCGCGGTGGACGAATACGCCCTGGTCCGCGATGCCTGGATGCAGCGCCGCAACTACCAGATCGAGAACGACCTGCGTGGCAAGCGCGAGCGTGGCAGCGACGATGCGAACTCGCCGATCCCGGTCGATGCGATGCCGATGCCGCAGTGGACCAATTGACCGCTGCCGGCAACGCATGAAAAAACCCCGCCTCGGCGGGGTTTTTTGTTTTACCGGCAGGTGCCAACCTTGGTTGGCACGTCGTCTTCAGGCCGCCAGCGCCGCCTCGACCGCTTCGCGCAGGCGCGCGTCATCGGCGGCAACGTCCGGGGCAAAGCGGGCGATGACCTTGCCATCGCGGCCAACCAGGAACTTCTCGAAGTTCCACAGCACCGCCGGTGCCGGGTGGATCGGAATCTCCTTGCTGGCCAGGCGCTCGCGCAGCGGGCCTTCACCGATCGCCTGCGGCTGCGCGGCGGTCAGCTGCTGGTACAGCGGGTGGGTGTCTTCACCGGCCACGCTGATCTTGGCGAACATCGGGAAGCTCACATCGTAGGTCAGCTGGCAGAACTGCTGGATCTCCGCCTCGCTGCCCGGCTCCTGGCCGAGGAAGTTGTTGGCCGGGAAGCCCAGTACTTCCAGCCCCTGCGCGTGCTTTTCCGCATACAGCGCCTGCAGGCCTTCGTACTGCGGGGTCAGCCCGCACTTGGACGCCACGTTGACCAGCAGCAGCACCTTGCCCTGGTAGTCGGCAAGAGAGGACGGCTGGCCGTCGATGGTGGTGAGGGAAATATCCTGGATCGAGGTGCTCACGCGGGGCTCCGGCTACAACGGGGAAAGGCCCACCAGCATACCGCCGACGTCACTGGTAGTGCCGGCCGCTGGAGTCGCTCTTGCTGCTGCAGGACTTGCCGGCGTCGGCATTGGGAATCACGC
>NZ_QQXJ01000001.1:0-16862 GCF_004348785.1 Stenotrophomonas sp. TEPEL | reverse complement strand
CCGCTGGCCGGCAACCTCATGAACGTTCCCGAAGATTCTTGAGGCTGCCGGCCAGCGGCCGGCACTACCTTCAATCCACGCAGAGGGTGCCTTGTGCCTTGCCACCGTCGATGCGTTGCCGGCAACCGAAGTTCTGGCTGACATCACGCTGGCAGGTGCCGGTTGCCACCGCGCCTGCGGTCACTTCGGCGGACGCCAGGCACCGGCCGCTGCAGTCGCTCTTGCTGCTGCAGGACTTGCCGGCGTCGGCATAGGGAATCACGCACTGCACCCGCTGAAGGCGACCCAACGGCTGCAGGGTACCGCCAGCTGCACGGCAGTCCACATCGCGAGCCTCTTCATAGGCTGCAGCGGCTTCCGGGCTGTCGGCCGCTTTGGCTGCCGCGCCCGCATCGTCACTAGCCGGGGGTGCACTGCTGCAGGCGGCAAGCAGCGCGCCAAAGGCAACGCTGGCAAGGAATCGGAGGCGCATGGCGGTACCTGTTCAGGAAGGACGGCGCCAGCATACGCATCCGCCCATGCAGATGGCGTGTCAGCCGGCTTCAGGCCTCCTCACCCTCGCCTTCTGCCGCCTCTTCGTCGCTGGACGCTTCGCCCAGGTCGCCCAGCAGGCCTTGCGCCTGTTCGGTCGCCAGTGATTCCACGCCGCGCAGGCGGCGTTCGATGGTGCGCGTCTTGCGGCTGGCCTCGCCAATGCTGCGGCCCACCGTGGTGATCTGCTTCTCGGCCTTCTCAAGGATGCCGGCGAACTTGCCGAACTCGCTCTTCACAGCCCCCAGCAGACCCCATACTTCGCTCGATCGCTGCTCGATGGCGAGGGTACGGAAACCCATCTGCAGGCTGTTGAGCAAAGCCGTGACGGTGGTCGGCCCGGCCACCACCACGCGGTGCTCGCGCTGCAGCAGGTCGACCAGGCCCGGGCGCCGGATCACCTCGGCATACAGTCCTTCGGTCGGCACGAACATCACCGCGAAATCAGTGGTGTGCGGAGGCACGATGTACTTGTCGCAGATCGACTTGGCCTGCACCCGGATCGCGCGTTCCAGCTGGATGCCCTGCAGGCGCACACCCTCGGCATCGCCCTGTTCCTGCGCATCGAGCAGGCGCTCATAGTCTTCCCGCGGGAACTTGGAATCGATCGGCAGCCAGACCGGCGTGTCGTCGTCGCGACGGCCCGGCAGGCGCACGGCGATGTCGACCATCTCGTTGCCGTCAGGACGTACTTTCACCCCGCGTGCGTACTGTTCCTGGGTAAGGGTCTGCTCGAGGATGTTCTCCAGCTGCACTTCGCCCCAGCTGCCGCGGTTCTTGACGTTGGTCAGTACCCGCTTCAGATCGCCCACGCCGGTCGCCAACTGCTGCATTTCACCCAGCCCGCGCTGCACCTGCTCCAGCCGTTCGGACACCAGCTTGAACGAATTGCCCAGCCGCGTTTCCAGCGTGGACTGCAGCTTCTCGTCGACGGTGTGGCGCATCTGCTCGAGCTTCTGCGCGTTGTCGGCCTGCAGCGCGCGCAGCTGTTCTTCCAGGGTGGCACGCATTTCCGAGATGCGCTGTTCGTTGCGCTGGGTCAGCTCCTGCAGGCGCAGGCCCAGGCTCTCGGTCAGGCGCTGCTGCGACTGCGCACCCTCTTCGCGGCCCTTGCGGGCATCCTCCACCAGTGCCTGCCGCAGCGCACCGAACTGGGTGTCGGTACGGGCGGTCAGTTCCTGCAGCTGCTGGCCGAAGGCATGGATACGTGCCTCCTGCTGCTGGCCGAATACATCCAACTGCACGCGCAGTTCCTGCAGGCGTTCGCCCAGTGAGGCGGCACTGCGCTGCTGGCTGTCGGCCGCCTCGGCGCGGGCCTTGCGTGCGTCTTCGCTCAGCGCTTCACGCAGCAGGTCCAGGCGCTGGTCGGTGCGGGTGGACAGATCGGTGAGCGCGCGCGCGAACCCATCGAGCTGCTCGCGCAACTCGCTGCGGCCGGCGCGTGCTTCATCGCGCACGGCCTGTTCCAGGCGATCGTGGGGCGGGCGCCGCAGCAGCGCCACCAGTTGCAGGATCAGCACGACCAGCAGCAGGCCGGCGACGAGGAGGAATTCGGTTTGCATGTGGCAAGTGTAGGCTGGCCCGGTCTCACGTGCTGAAACGAGCCCATGTTTGTACTGTACGGAAAGCCCACCTCGATCAACGTGCGCAAAGTGCTGTGGCTGTGCGCCGAACTCGATCTGCCGTTCTCCCATGATCCGGCACCTGCGCCGGACGTGCTGTCCACGCTGAATCCGAACCGGCAGGTACCGGTGCTGCGCGATGGCGACTTCGTGCTGTGGGAGTCCAACAGCATCTGCCGCTACCTGGCCGCCCGGCAGGGACGAGACGATCTGCTGCCGGCCGCTGCCCAAGCCCGTGCCCAAGTCGAGCAGTGGATGGACTGGCAGGCCAGCGACCTCAACAGCGCCTGGCGCCACGTGTTCATGGCCCGCGTGCGCCAGCACCCCGACTTCGCGGACGACGCACGCGCCGAGGCAAGCCTGGAACAATGGAACCGCCTGATGACCGTGCTCGACCACCAGCTTGCCGCCAGCAATGCCTACGTGGCGGGCACCGACTTCAGCCTGGCCGACATCGTCCTGGGCCTGTCGACGCAGCGCTGGCGCAGCACCCCCGGCAACAAACCGGCGCTGCGCCACGTAGACGCCTGGTTCGAACGCCTGCGCGCCCGGCCAGGCTTCACCGAGCATGTGGACAACGGCGTGGCGTAGCACGCTTGCTTGGCTTCATCCACGCATGGCGTGGAGCTACTGTGTCGACCAAGGTCGACACCTACCAACAGCGGCGGGAAACCGTCGAAGGCGGGGCGGTGTGGGTTGGCAGGACCGTTGGCGCCATGGATGGCGCCATCGAGCCCCCATGGACGGGTTTACGGCGTGTCCTGCCTGCCCACACCGTCCCGCCAACCCGCAGGAGCCCCGCTTTGGCTTTGGCTGTTGCTGTCGCCTCTGCGGGTGCCGGGCGCAGCCCGGCGTTACCAGCCTTCCAGCACGATCTTGCCCTTGGCCCGGTGGCTCTCCAGCAGCGCATGCGCGCGCCGCAGGTTGGCCGCGTCGATGCGCCCGAAGTGCTCGCCCAGCGTGGTCTGCAGCACGCCGGCATCGACCAGATCGGCCACCCGGTTCAGCAGTTCGTGCTGGCGCTGCATGTCCGCGGTCCTGTACAGCGGTCGGGTGAACATGGATTCCCAGTGCAGCGACAGCGCCTTGCGCTTGAGCGCCATCACATCGATCTGGCCCGGATCATCGATCAGCCCCAGCTGCCCCTGCGGCGCCAGCAGCTCGACGAGCTGTGCGTAGTGCTGGTCGGTGTGGGTCAGGCTGGCCACATGGTCCACCTGGGTGATGCCCAGCCGGGCCAGGCCTTCGGCCAGCGGCCGACTATGGTCGATCACATGGTGCGCGCCCATCGCCTGCACCCAGTCCTGGGTCTCCGGCCGGGAGGCGGTGCCGATCACCGTCAGCTTCGTCAGCCGGCGCGCCAACTGCACCAGGATCGAACCCACGCCACCCGCTGCCCCGATCACCAGCAGGGTCTGGCCCTCGCCGCCGCCTTCGGCAATACGCAGGCGGTCGAACAGCAGTTCCCATGCGGTGATCGCGGTCAACGGCAGCGCCGCAGCGGCGGCATCGTCCAGGCTGGCCGGCTTGCGGCCAACGCTGCGCTCGTCCACCAGCTGGTACTCGGCATTGCTGCCCGGGCGATCGATCATACCGGCGTAGTACACCGCATCGCCGGGCTGGAACAGGGTCACCTCGCTGCCGACCGCATCGACCACGCCGACCGCATCCCACCCCAGCACGCGCGGGCCGTCGGTGGCGGCGCCGCGCCGCACCTTGGTGTCGACCGGATTCACCGCCACCGCGCGCACCGCCACCCGCAGGTCGCGCGGGCCCGGCTGGGGCAGGGGCAGGTCGAGATCGATCAGGGCCTGCGGGTCGTCGATCGGCAGGCCGGCTTGGGTGTAGGCAATGGCACGCATGGGGATATCCAGGGAGGAGAGACCACAGCGTGCGCCGTGCGCAGGGGAGCGGAAAGGCGCAGAATCGGTCAACACTTTCACTGCAGCAATGAAAATGGTCCGCTTCGACGATCTGCAGCTGTTCGTCCGTACCGCCGCGCTGGGCAGCTTCTCCCAGGCCGCGCGCGAGGCCGACCTGCTGCCGGGCCAGGTTGCCGCGGCGGTGGCGCGACTGGAACGCGAGCTGGACCTGCGCCTGTTCGTGCGCACCACCCGCAGCCTGCGGCTGACCGCCGAAGGCGCGCTGTATCTGCCCTACGCACAGGAGGTTCTGAGCACCCTGCGCGAAGGCCAGGCGCGGGTGCAGGGCGAGGACGCCGAACTGCACGGCACCCTGCAGTTGTCGGCGCCGTCGGACTTCGGCCGCAACCTGCTGCTGCCGTGGCTGACCGCGTTCCGCGCGGCGCATCCACGGCTGCGCCTGCACCTGCGCTTGTCCGACGAAGTGGCCGATGTGTTCCGCGACCCGGTCGACGTGGCCATCCGCATCGGCCACTTCGACGACGCCAGCTACGTCGCCCTGCCCTTGCTGGAACAGAACCGGCGGGTGCTGGCTGCGTCGCCCGGGTACCTGCGGCGGCGTGGCACGCCCAGCCGCCTGGAAGATCTGCGCGAGCATGATTGCCTTGTCTACCAGCTCGGCGGCCGCGCCTACGATCGCTGGTCGTTCGAGATTGAGGGGCGCCGCGTGGTGATCCCGGTGCGCGGGCCACTGGTCTGCGACGACGCCGACGTGGTGCGGCGCTGGGCGGTCGCCGGCGAGGGCATCACCTACAAGTCCTGGCTGGACGTCCGCGACGACGTGCTGGAAGGGCGCCTGCAGGTGCTGCTGGATGGCATCGGCAGCCACATTCCCCTGCAACTGGTCTGCCCCCATCGCAAGCAGTTCTCGCCGGCGGTGCGGCAACTGCACGCGCAGCTGCGCCAGCATCTGCAACCGCTGCTGTCCGCCATGCCCGGCAACGGCGACACGCCCCTGTCGCCTGCGCCAGCACTGGCCGACAATGGCGCTCCCCCGTTGTAAGAGAGTCGCGCCATGCCGTGGATGGGCATCCAGGACCTGTGGACCTTCCTGCTCGCTGTGCTGGTGTTTCTGGCCCTGCCCGGGCCGGGCACCTTCACCCTGCTGACCGCGNCCGGNCGCGGCGGTGTGCGCGGCGGCTACACGGCGCTGGCCGGCCTGCTGGTCGGCGACCAGATCCTGATGTGGCTGGCACTGGCCGGCGTGGCCGCGCTGCTGAAGGCCAATCCGACGGTGTTCCATGCCGTGCAGTATCTGGGCGCGGCGTATCTGGTGTGGGTCGGCATCAGCCTGCTGCGCACGCCCAAGGGTGACGGTGCCGACGTTGGCCCGGTGCGCATGCAGCCCGGACGCTACTTCCACCAGGCGATCCTGGTCAGCCTGCTCAATCCGAAGGCGATCCTGTTCTACATGGCCTTCCTGCCGTTGTTCATCGACCCGAAGGCCCACCAGGGCATCGCCACGTTCGCCGCGCTGGCCGGGATCATCTTCGTGGTCAGCATCGCCTACTGCTCGCTGCTGATCTGGGTCGGCAACCTGGCCCGCCGCCGGTTGATCCAGCACCCGCGGGTCAGCGATGCGCTACGGCGCGTGGCCGGCCTGTTCCTGGTCGGCTTCGGCATCCGCCTGGGCCTGAACGGCTGAGATCCCGTCGGCCTGGCAGGCCGCGCGCAGGTGGTCGATGAACACCCGCAGCTTGGGCGCCATATGCTCGCGCGCCGGGTAGTACAGATGAAAGCCGGGGAACGGCGGCTGCCAGTCCTCCAGCACGCTGCGCAGGCGGCCGGCAGCCAGATCGTCAGCAACCAGTGAGGCGAACCCCTGCGCCATGCCCAGCCCAGCCAGCACCGCCGCATAGGCCAGTTCGGCATCGTTGAACACCAGCCGGCCCTCGACGGCTACGTCCAGGTCACGCCCCTCACGGCTGAATTCCCAGGGCATCAGCCGGCCATTGGCGCGGCGATGGACGATACAGTCGTGGCCCTGCAGCTCCTGCGGGCTCTGCGGCACACCGTGGCGCGCGAAGTAGCCCGGCGTGGCCACCACCACCTGGCGCTCGGGCGGCCCGATCGGCACCGCGATCATGCCCTGCGCCAACGATTCACCCAGGCGGATGCCTGCGTCGAAACCCTCGGCGACCAGATCGGTCAACGCCGGTTCCACGCACAATTCCACCTCCACCTGCGGATACCGGGCCAGGAAGGACGGCAGCGCCGGCAGGACCCGGCGCTCGGCAACGATGCGTGGCAGGGTGATGCGCAGCCGACCGGCCGGCACGGTCCGCGCGCTGTCCAGGTCTTCGAAGGCCGATTCGATCTGTGCCAGCCCGCCACGTACGCGCTGCAGGAAGCGTGCACCGTGTTCGGTCAGCCCCACCCGGCGCGTGGTCCGTTGCAACAGGCGCACGCCCATCCGCGCTTCCAGCGCGCGCACGCTCTGTGACAGTGCCGAGGTCGAGACACCAAGCGCATCTGCGGCGCGGGTAAAGCTGGCGTGGTCGGCCACGTGGACAAACGCGACCACCGCCGACAGCGGTGTGGAGGGATCCATTGTGAAGCCTTCCTTCATTGTCAGTTCGGGTATATCCAGTTTATCCACAGGATCATCGGGCGGATGCTTTCCCTCCCGGCGGCACGCCCGCCTCCTTCGATGGAATGCCACATGTCACTTGATCACTACCGCCTGCTCGGTCGCTCCGGCCTGCGTGTCAGCCCGATGGCGCTGGGCACGATGACCTTCGGTGCCGACTGGGGGTGGGGCGCGGACGAAGCCGAGGCCCGCCGCATCTTCGATGCCTACGTCGAACGCGGTGGCAACTTCGTTGATACCGCAAACAACTACACCAATGGCAGCGCCGAGACGCTGCTCGGGCAATTCGCCCGGGGCCGCCGCGAACGGCTGGTGATCGCCAGCAAGTACACCCTGGCGACCTTACCCGGCGATCCGAACAACGCCGGCAACCATCGCAAGAGCATGATGCGCTCGGTGGAGGACAGCCTGCGCCGGCTCGGCACCGACTACCTGGATCTGCTGTACCTGCACGCCTGGGACGACACTACCGGGGTGGACGAGGTGATGCGCGGTTTCGACGATCTCGTGCGCAGCGGCAAGGTGCTGTATGCCGGCATTTCGGACACGCCGGCCTGGCAGATCGCCCGCATGCAGACCCTGGCCGACCTGCGCGGTTGGGCGCCACTGGTGGCCCTGCAGATCGAATACAGCCTGATCCAGCGCAGCGTCGAACAGGAGCTGCTGCCGATGGCCGAGGCGCTCGGGTTGGGTGTGGTGGCGTGGTCGCCGCTGGGCAGCGGGGTGCTGACCGGCAAGTACAGCGCGGCTGATCTCACCACGGCCGAGCCGCCGGAGGCTACGCCGGGCGGTTCCCGGCGCAGCGTGGCCCTCATCAATGGCGCGTTGACGCCACGTTCGTTGAACATCGCCGGGGAAGTCGCTGCCGTCGCGGCGGAACTGTCGCACTCGGCTGCGCAGGTCGCTCTGGCCTGGCTGCTGCAACGACCCGCGGCCGGGGCCATGCCGATCGTCGGTGCACGCACCCTGGACCAGTTCGAACACAACCTGGCGGCGCTGGATCTGGCGCTGCCGGCAGAGGCGCTGGCACGACTGGATGCGATCAGCGCGGTCGCGCCTGCCTTCCCGCACGACTTCCTGCAGATGCCGCTGCCACGCATGCTGATGAGCGGTGGTACGCGTCTGCAGCCACGCGCGCCGAGCAGGTAACAGCGGGGGCGCGCTATGCTGGCGCCCCTCGTTGGACAAAAGCGCCATGGCCGCAACACCAACGCTCGCGGTCGCAGCAGCCCTGGTGCTGCTGCTTGCCAGTGGACCGGCCACGGCCGCACCGGACCACCGCTGCCTCAGCGGTGGCCGCGACAACACGATCCACCTGGAATGGCGCTGGCTGGACGATGGCCGCGCCGATGTGCGCTATGCCGGGCACAGCGAGCGCCTGCCACTGCGCCGGGTCTCCGAACAGACCACGGTGCTGGACGAAGACCGCCCCTACCAGTTCGATACCGTCTGGGAAGAGCGCGTGGACGGTCGCATCAACGGTCACTACACACTGAGCACGCAGGGCGCACGGATCTACAGCTTCAGCTACGTGCGTGCCCGGGACGGTCGCCGCACGGACTTCGACGAAGACGTCAACGCCTTCCAGGACGACGGCTGTCACTGGTAGCCCGGTGCGCTGAGGCCGTTTGTGCCGTTTCCGGCAGAGTGCCCAGCGTCCAGCGCGGGCTGTGTCGGCCATGACCCCCGTCAGTGGCAATGCTGCGCTGCGTTCGGTCACACTCGGGACTTGTCGTTCTCAGTCACCCCTTCCGAGGCCTGCATGTCCCTGCTCCGGCGCAAGTCCCTAGATTCCGTCACCGTCCATGAAGCCGGCCGGCGTCTGGTCCCGACCCTCAGCTGGCCGCACCTGATCGCGCTGGGCATCGGCGCCATCGTCGGCACCGGCATCTACACCCTGATCGGCGTGGGTGCCGACCGCGCTGGCCCGGCCGTGCTGATCTCCTTCGCCATCGCTGGCGCGGTGTGTGCCTGCGCGGCGTTGGCCTACGCAGAGCTGTCCACGATGATGCCTGCCGCCGGCAGCGCCTATACCTACAGCTACAGTGCCCTGGGCGAAGTGTTTGCCTGGGTGGTGGGCTGGAGCCTGATCCTGGAGTACTCGCTGGTGGTGAGTACCGTGGCGGTCGGCTGGTCCGGTTACTTCGTCGGCTTCCTGGAATGGGTGCATACCCAGTTCGGCTGGGATCTGCGCCTGCCGGCGATGCTCGCGGCAGGCCCGCACGTCGATGGCGGCATGATCAACCTGCCCGCCATCGTCATCACCTGGCTGGTGGCCCTGATGCTGATGGCCGGTACCAAGGAGAGCGCCACCCTCAACGCGATCCTGGTCGTGTTCAAGCTGATCGCGCTGGCGATCTTCGTGGCGGTGGCCCTGCCGGCGTTCGACGCCAACAACCTGCAGCCGTTCATGCCTTACGGATTCGCCAAGACGCTGGGCCCGGATGGCGTCGAGCGCGGCGTGATGGCGGCAGCGGCGATCATCTTCTTCGCGTTCTACGGCTTCGACGCGATCTCCACCGCCGCCGAAGAAACCAAGAACCCCGGGCGCGACCTGTCCATCGGCATCATCGGCTCGATGGTCGGCTGCACCATCGTGTACGTGCTGGTGGCGCTGGCCGCGATTGGTGCGATGAGCTACACCGTGTTCGGCCAGAGTGCCGAGCCGCTGGCATTGATCATGCGCCAGCTGGGCCAGCCCACCGCCGCGATGCTGATCGGCGTGATCGCCATCATCGCCCTGCCGACCGTGCTGCTGGCCTTCCTGTACGGCCAGAGCCGCATCTTCTTCGTCATGAGCCGCGATGGACTGCTGCCGCGTGGCCTGTCCAAGGTCAACGCACGTACCGGCACGCCGGTGGCGACCACGCTGTTCACCGCCCTGGTGGTGTCGGCACTGGCCGGCGTTGCACGCCTGGACGAGATCGCCGCACTGGCCAATGCCGGTACTCTGGCCGCGTTCACCGCCGTTGGCATCTGCCTGGTGGTGCTGCGCGTGCGTGAGCCGAACCGCGAGCGCACCTTCCGCACGCCGTTGGCCTTCATCGTCGGCCCGCTGGCGGCGCTGGGCTGCATCTACCTGTTCATCAGCCTGCCGCACACCACCCAGCTATACTTCCTGGCGTGGAACGTGGTCGGCCTGGTGCTGTACTTCGCCTACAGCCGTCGCAACGCGCTGATCGGCCGGTAAAGGTAGCGCCGGGCCATGCCCGGCGGTCTTTGGGTCGTGCCGGCACTACCGCAGGGCGGCTAACCGCCCTGCTTTGCCGCGTAGTCCTGCGCCTGGCGCATCACCCGCAACAGGTTGCCGCCCCAGATGGCGGCGATCTGTTGTTCGCTGTACCCCTTGCGCAGCAGCCACGCGGTGATCTTCGGCAGCTGGCTGACATCGGGCAGGTCGCTCAGGCCACCACCGCCATCCCAGTCCAGACCGATGCCGACGTGCTCGGGGCCGACCACCTTCAGGAGGTGCTCGAAATGGGCGAAGAAGTCGTCCAGGCTGGCGTGGCGCACCGGGTGTTCGTGGTCCAGTGCCTGCTCGGCCTTCTGCAGCGCCACGCCCTGTTCGATGGTCATGCCTTCCCAGCCACCCAGCTGCTTGCTCAGGGCTTCTTCGGCCTGCTTGCGCTCGGGCGACTTGGCGGTGTCGATCAGGTAGCCGCCATACGCGTTCACCTGGATCACCCCACCAGCCTTGGCCAGCTTGCGCAGGCGCGCGTCATCAAGATTGCGTGGGTGGTCGTAAACCGCCTTGACCGAGCTGTGCGACAGCACGAACGGCACCGGCATCATCGCCAGCAGGTCGTCGAACACGGCATCGGAGGCGTGCGACTGGTCGATGACGATGCCCAGCTTCACCGCCTCGCGCACCAGGTCCTTGCCAGCCGGGCTCAGGCCCTTCCATTCAGCCCCCTTGGGATCGGTGGCCGAATCGGCGAACTCGTTGTTGGCGAAGTGCACGGTGCTGAGCAGGCGCAGGCCCGCACGGTGATAGAACGACAGCAGGCTGGGGTCGGCCACCAGCGGACTGGCGTTCTCCATGCTGATGTAGACCACGCGCTTGCCGGCGGCCTTGATCCGCGCCGCGTCATCGGCGGTCAGCGCCAATGCGAAGCGCTCGGGATTGGCGGCCAGCATCTGCCGGATCTCCAGCAACCGCTGCAGGCCGTGGTCGCGCTCGGCCAGATGCGCCGCGGCCGTGCGGTCGCCCTGGTCGGTATAGATCGCCCAGAAGCCGCCATCAAGCGCACCTTCGACCATGCGCGGGTAGTCCACCTGCGAGAGCGCGTTGCGGTCGTGCCGCTGCTCGATGTCGAAGCCGTTGCGGCTGAAGTTGGCCGGCGTATCCAAGTGGCTGTCCAGGGTCAGCAGGCGCTGCTGCAGTGCCTTGGCCCGAGCCAGCTCCTGCGTGCTGAAGTCGATGGCATGGGCGGACAGCGGCGCACTCAGCGCCAGGGCGAGCAGCAGGGACAGGCGACGCAACGACGGCATGGGCATCCACCGGCAATGGGAAGGACACGACCATAGCGCCGCGACGGCCAACGCCGGTAGTGCCGTATTGATGCGCCAGCTCCATTACACTCGCCGGCAGCCGATAAATCAGCGTGCAGCACCGCGTGCTGCGTCGACCATGGAATGGAAGCATCGATGTCGAACTCCCAGCCTCCGGCGCTGCCCGTGCAGGGCCAGGCCCCCGTCCCCGCCAGCACGGTCACCGTCGAACAGCTCAAGCGTGATGTGCTGCCAACGTTGTTTGCCGGGCGTACCGACATCGGCCGCTATGGCCCGGCCGACCTGGCCAGCGCCAGCGCCGAGCCGGCCTGGCAGGATGGCAGCGCCAACGCACTGGCCCAGGCGCTTGCCGAACTGGTCAGCCGGCTGTCCGAACACGATCCCAATGCGCTGCTGCAGCGCGCGGGATGGTGGCAGCGGTTCACCGGTGCCGATATCGAAGAACGCCTGCGCCGTCGCATTGCCATGGGCAGCAACGGCGATGTCCTGGCCAGGATCGAGCGCGAAGCCATCGCCGTGCGGGCCAGCGTCGATCGACTGGATGCGCAGCTGCTCGAGCATGACGTGCAGGGGGTGCGACTGCAGGTGTACATCGATGCAGGCGTGCAGTTCCTGCAGGAGCTGCCAGCGGCCGTGGACAGCGACGACGGCGCGCCGGTGCTCGACCGTCCGGTCGAGCGGCTGCAACGCCGCGTAGCCAACCTGACCGCGCTGCTGGCCAGCCATTCGATGAGCCGGATGCAGGTGCAGCTGGCACGCAGCCATGCCATCGACCTGCTGGACCGTTACAGCGAGACGGTGCAGATCCTGTTGCCGATCTGGCGCCAGACCATCCAGGCGCTGCACAACAGCGACAACGCCAGCCCGCAGATGATCGCCAGCGCGGCCCAGGCACAGGACCAGCTGAAACAGGCCCTGCAGCAGTTGCTGCGCACATCGGCGGTGCCGGCATGAACGCGCCGGTACGCGATCCGCTGCAGATCCCGCCGGATCTGCAGGCGCGGGTGGAAGCTGTTCCGGGCCTGCGCGCGTTCTACCGGCGGGCCTCGCTGCTGCGGGTCTTCGGCCTGGCCTGCCTTCCGCTGGCGGCAACGGCGCTGTCCTGCATGGCGCTGGCATTTACCGGCACCGAGCTGGGCCCCCCGTCGTGGGCACAAGTGCCGGCCGGCTATGGATCGAAGGACACGGGCAGGCAGTTGCTCATCCTGCTGGTCATGACCCCCTTGCTGCTGGTGTGGATGTTCTTCGGCGTGCGCGACCTGCTCAGCCGCCATCGCCTTCGCCGCTTCGCCTGGTCATTCGCGCTGGGTTCGATGCTGCTGTGCGGTGCCTGGGGAAGCATGGGCATCACCGCACCCGCCATCGGCCAGGGCGATCGCCTCGACCATCGCCAGCTGGACGCGCTGATCGCCAGTCCAGACTTCAGCGGCTTCAGCCCCCAGTGGCAGGCCTATCTGCGTGCACAGCAGGAGCTTCCCTACGGCGTCGCCTCGTCGGCCGTGGTCGCCACTGCCCGTGCATTGGCCAATGGCGAAGACATCGGTGTTCCGGTATCGCCGGCAATGCAGTCCCGCTTCGAGAAGGCAGCAGGGCTGCCCCGCTCTGAACGGTCGCAGCGATGGCATCAGCAGCGTCTGCTGGGCTGGCTTCTGTTCGACGTCGGCTGGGTGCTCGCGCTGCTCGCGGTACCGGCGCTGCTTGCATTGGGTGCGGTGGCGATCGTGCTCGGCCACCATCTGCGCCGCAGGTCCGAAGTGATCAACGGGTTGCTGCAGCAGCTGCAGCCGGTTCCTGCGCCGCCACGCGCGCAGCCCTGAGGCTGGCGCGCGGGGGCAGTCTTCGGCGCTGTGTGGGGGAGCCGGGCATCGCCCGGCTCCACACCCCGTAGGTCAGTCCACCACGCGGCAGAACACGGCCTTCAGGTAACGCGATTCCTGCACGTGGGCCATGAACGGATGGTCCGGGCCGGCGCCGGCCACCTTCAGGATCTGGATGGTGCGGCCGGAGAAGTACGCCGCACGACGCAGCATGTCCAGGAACTGGTCCTCGGCCACCAGGCCGGTGCAGGAGAACGTGGCGAACAGGCCACCGGGCTTGACCACGCCCAGCGCCAGCTTGTTCATGTCCAGGTACTTCTTCAGCGCGGTGATCACCTGATCGCGGTCGCGGGTCATCTTCGCCGGGTCCAGGATCACCACGTCGTACTGCTCACCGCGGTTGGCCGCATCGCGCAGCCACGGGAAGATGTCGGACTGGACGAACTTCGGGCGCACGTTGTTCAGACGTGAATTGCCCTTGGCGATCTGGATGACGTCCTCATCGATGTCGATGCCGACCACTTCCGATGCACCGCGCGCGGCCGCGTACACGGCGAAACCGCCGGTGTTGCAGCACAGGTCGAGCACGCTCTTGCCTTCCACCTGCTGGCTCAGCCACTCACGGTTCTCGCGCTGGTCGGCGAAGAAACCGGTCTTGTGCGCACCGGCCGGGTCGGCGCGGAACTTGATGCCGTACTCGGTGATCACCGACGCTTCGGTGGTGGTATTGCCGTGGAAATCGAAGCTCTCCTGCTTCTGCACGTGTTCGTCGGCGAAGCTGTGGAAGCGGCAACCCGGGAACTGTTCACGCAGGGCGTCGTAGATCCATTCGCGGTGGCGGAACATGCCGGCGGCGAAGAACTCCACCACCACCAGGTCGCCGTAGCGGTCGACCACCAGGCCGGACAGGCCATCGCCCTCGCTGTGCACCACGCGCCAGGCGTCGGACACCGCATCGAGCTTGAGCACCTCACGACGCAGCGACACCGCCTGGGC
The DNA here is from genome assembly GCF_004348785.1 of Stenotrophomonas sp. TEPEL. Classification (NCBI taxonomy): domain Bacteria; kingdom Pseudomonadati; phylum Pseudomonadota; class Gammaproteobacteria; order Lysobacterales; family Lysobacteraceae; genus Stenotrophomonas; species Stenotrophomonas sp. TEPEL. The sequence goes on along the minus strand of NZ_QQXJ01000001.1, from coordinate 2,872 downwards.
GATCTTGCGCGAGAACCAGCCGGCATCCAGCGGGATCTGCGGGTCGGTTTCGAGGATGCGTACGGCAATACGCGAATGCCCGTTGTAGAAGCCACGGCCGATGAACTCGCCATCCACGCCGACGACATCGACGAGGGCGCCGGGCTTGGGCCGGACGGTCGGCTTCTCGACCAGTTTCTGGAAGATCCACGGGTGGCTGGAACGCCACGCGTTCTTGAGGCGGACAACGGGAAGGGGGGTATTCATCCACCTATTGTAAACCGGGCGCCGGGGTCAGATCCCCACAAGGGCTCTGCCCCCGGCGGGTATGCCAACCAAGGTTGGCACCTACCAGAGCAGGGACCCCGGCCTCCCCAATTTGACGCCGGCCCGGCCAGGCCGCAGAATCGGCGGCAGAAGGGGAGTAGCTCCCAGACGTTGTCGCCGTCAATTCGAGCCCGCAGGCTCCGGTGCAACGGCAGTTCCGGCCCATCGGAACTGCGAGCGAGACCTTCGCCGTACTGGCGAAGCTCTGTCCCTGGATCCCCTCCCGATCCTCCGTTGCAGATCCTCGCCGTCCGGCTTGAGGCATTTTTCATTTCCCAACGGACAAACCCATGCAGACGATCGGTAATTTGTGGTTGTGGGGCGGCTTCGCAGCGGTGGTGGTCATCGCCCTGCTGGTCGACCTCGTATTGATGCGCCACGGTGGCCCGCACAAGGTCACTTTCAAGGAAGCCCTGTGGTGGTCCATCGGCTGGGTCGCGCTGGCGCTGGCCTTCAACGGCGGCCTCTGGTTCTACCTGAACGAGACCGCCGGGCAGGTCGTGGCCAACAAGGTCGGCCTGGAGTTCCTGACCGGCTATCTGGTCGAGAAGGCGCTGGCGGTGGACAACATCTTTGTCTTCCTGATGATCATGAGCTACTTCGCGGTGCCGGAGGAACAGCGCCAGAAGGTGCTGATCATCGGCATCCTGGGTGCGATCGTGCTGCGTACGATCATGATCTTCGCTGGCAGCGTGCTGATCACCCAGTTCCACTGGCTGCTCTATGTATTCGGCGCCTTCCTGCTCTTCACCGGCTGGAAGATGTGGTTCGCCGCGGGCCAGGAGCCTGACCTGGAAGCCAACCCGGCACTGCGCTGGATGCGCAAGCACCTGCGCCTGCTGCCGGACTACGAAGGCAACGCGATGAGCGTCAAGCGCGACGGCGTGCGCTGGTTCACCCCGCTGTTCGCGGTGCTGATCCTGATCGCGGTGACCGACGTGATCTTCGCGGTGGACAGCATCCCGGCGATCTTCGCGATCACCACCGACCCGTTCATCGTGCTGACCTCCAACGTATTCGCGGTGCTCGGCCTGCGCGCGATGTTCTTCCTGCTGGCCGGCATGGCCGACCGCTTCCACCTGCTGCCGTACGGCCTGGCCCTGGTGCTGGCCTTCATCGGCATCAAGATGATGATCATCGACCTGTTCAAGATCCCGACCCCGATCTCGCTGGGCGTGGTCGCGGTGATCATCGCCGCCACGGTGGTGCTGAGCCTGAAGAACCCGCCGAAGGAAGGCGGCGCCTGACCCTGGCCGATTGAACGCTGCGGCCGGTGGATTGTCCCGCCGGTCGCAGCCACTCTCCCGCAGCGGTGGCCTTGGTTTCGCGCCGGCCACCGCCATTGCTGAGGGTATGAACACGAACGCGCCCCTGCCCGCCGGCGACGCGCCGGCCGCCCGCAACGACCGCACGCGCATCCTGCGCGCCTTCAATGCCAGCCTGGCCGCCGTGCTGGTGCTGGTGGCCGTGTTCGCCCTGCAGGACCATTTCGACTGGCGACCCTGGGCAGTCGCACCGCTGGAAGCCAAGGGCCTGCTTGGCCTGATCGGCGGACCGCTGCTGCATGGCTCGGTCGAACACATTGCCGCCAACAGCTTCGCCATCCTGATCCTCGGCACCCTGGCCGGCAGCGTCTATCCCAAAGCCACGCTGCGTGCCCTGCCCCTGCTGTGGCTGGGCTCGGGAATCGGTGCGTGGATGCTCGGCAACCCCGGCAGCTTCCATCTCGGCGCCAGTGGCGTCACCCACGGCCTGATGTTCCTGCTGGCCAGCCTTGGCCTGCTGCGCCGCGACCGCGCGGCGATCGCCACCGGGCTGATCGGCATGCTGTTCTACGGCGGCATGCTGATGACCGTGCTGCCGCATGCCGACGGTGTGTCCTGGCAGTCGCACATGGGCGGAGCCTTCGCCGGCATCATCGCCGCGCTGCTGTTCCGCAACGCCGACCCGCTGCCGCCGCGCCCGCGTTACAGCTGGGAGGACGAGGAAGACGATGTCGAGCCGCTGGCCGATGACGAACTCGAGCCGCCGTCGCCACAGCGCGTGCCGGTGCTGTGGCAGCCGCGCGAAGGTCAGGACTATGTGGTGATCCCGTTCCGCCGGCCGGAAGACCCGCGCGGTTGATCGGGTGGATACGCCGGGCATGGCCCGGCGCTACCGTGTGTGGACGCCCGGGTAGTGTCAGCTCCAGCAACTGTTCGGGCGGATCAAGGGAGATTCCGGCGTGGGCGCCAAGCTACAAGGCGATCGTCGAGATCCAGGCTTACACGGCGGCCCACGCCGGCTCTCGACACCTACGTTGCCAGATTCCAATCAGATAAGGCTTAGCCGCGCCATCCATGGCGCGGATACCCCGCCCGGCCTCACCCCTCCGGCCTCGGACGGATCTCTGCGGCTTCCCCCACGGAAGAGAAAAAGAAGAGCAAAAGCAAAAGCGACCCATCGGCCGCTTTTTTTCATGCGCGCAGAACCCACGAGCGCAGCGACCCGCTGTTGCTNTTGNTCTTCTTTTCTTCTTCTCCGTGGGCTGGCCGCGCACGGAACCTGACAGGGGTCGGGCGGGTTG